>NZ_CP059398.1:4472500-7832041 GCF_022354745.1 Bradyrhizobium sp. I71 | reverse complement strand
TGCGACCGCGCTGCTCACAGGGCGGCGCGACGCGATCACCGCGCCCGTCAATGACGCGATGTTCGTCTCGGGGCTCGGCCATGTGCTGTCGATCTCCGGCTATCACATGGCGGTCGTCGCCGGCGTCGTGTTCTTCGCGGTGCGCGCGCTGCTGGCGCTGATTCCGGGGCTGGCGGCCGGCTTCGCCATCAAGAAATGGTCGGCGGCCGCGGCGATGGTGGCGGCTGCGTTCTATCTGCTGCTGTCCGGCGCCGAGGTCGCGACGCAGAGATCGTTCTTCATGACGGCGGTGGTTTTGATCGCCGTGATGGTCGATCGCCGCGCCATCACGTTCCGGACGCTGGCGGTGGCCGCGCTGATCGTGCTGGCCGTCGCGCCCGAGGCGCTGGTTCATCCGAGTTTTCAAATGTCGTTTGCGGCAACGCTCGGGCTGGTGGCGCTGGTGCAGATCGGCATGCCGAACCTGCTAGCATCGCCCGATCATTCCGCAACGGCGCGGATCGCACTGTGGGGCGGCCGCGAGATCGCGATGCTGTTCCTGGCCTCGTTGATCGCCGGGCTTGCGACCACGCCCTATGCCGCCTTCCACTTCCACCGCGTGACGCCATACGGCGTGCTCGCCAATCTCGGCGCGATGCCGGTGGTCTCGGCGCTGGTGATGCCGGCGGGACTGCTGGGATTGATCGCGGCGCCCTTCGGGCTCGACGGCGTGTTCTGGTGGCTGATGGGGATCGGCATCGAGTGGATGGTCGCGGTCTCGCGCTGGGTGGCGGCACTGCCCGGTGCAGTCGGCCGCATTCCCGCATTCGGGATCGCGCCGCTGATCGCGGCGAGCCTCGGGATCATCGTGATGGGGCTGTTGCGCACGCCCCTGCGCTGGTCCGGTGCCCTGGTGCTGCTTGCCGCGATCCTCTGGGCGATGTCGGTGCGGCAGCCCGACATCCTGATTGCCGGGGATGGCGCGAGCGTCGCCGTGCGGGGCCGGGACGGGCGGCTGCATGTGATCCGCGCCAGCAAGGATGGCTTCCTGCTGAGGGAATGGTTGGCTGCCGATGCCGATCCGCGCGATGCCGGCAGCGCCTCGCTGGCCGACGGTGTGTCGTGTGACGAGTCCGGCTGCGTGACGCCGCTCGCGGACGGACGGCTTGTCGCGTTGGCGTTGCGCATCGACGCTCTGGCTGATGATTGCAGCCGCGCCGCGCTGGTGGTGACGGCGCGGCCCACGCCGCCCGATTGCGCGGCGATGGTGGTCGACAGGCCGCGGCTCGCCAGTCAGGGCGCGCTGGCTCTGACGCAGAGCGGTGACGGCTTCTCGGTTCGGGCGGTGAGGGCGAGAGGCACGAGCCGCCCCTGGCTGCCGGCCGGCGCCGGCGAGGGGGATTTCGACGGCAGCCTTGCGCCGAAGACGGCCGTGCCCCGCAACCGGGACGCAACGCCATCGGAGACGGACTTGCAGGCGGACGATTGAGGAGCGATGCGGGAGAGGTCGGTCGGGATCTCGCAGGACGCAAACCATACCATCTCGCCGGCCTCGGCCGGCGATGGCATTTCATTCCTGGCCCACGACCATCGGCCGGGGGCGACGACGTCAGCCGATCGGCAGGCGCGTGATCGTGGACCGCGTGTCGGCGACGATCTGCGGCTTGTGCTCGCGTTCGCCAACCGGCTGGGTCACCGGCAGTTGCAGCACCGTCGCGCGCTGGCCTTCGACGAGCTGTGTCACCAGCACGTATTTGCCGTCGGGGAATTCGATCGCGTCATGATGGCGATCGGGAATGTGCGGGTCGATCTTGCCGAACTTGCCGACGCGGGAGTTCACGGTGCGCGTCCAGATCCAGCGATTGTCGTAACGGACGTTGTCCGCGAAGGCGAGCTCCGTTCCCGGCAGCAAGCAGACCGCGACGGAGAGATCGGCTTCGGAGGCGAAGCCGCGCGTCGAGGTGCCGCGGAAGGTCGTCGTGACTATCGTCTCGCCGACTTCGGCGGGGCGCGTCGCGACAGCATGCAGGCTGTAGTCACACATCGGGTGCTCCTCATGCGAAGATAGCAACCCGCACCTCTTTTTGAGGCGCAGGCCTCTATCAGGGTGGAAGCACGCAACGCTCTGCTTCGTTGTAGGCAAATCTGCGGCTGGACGCCGCAAGCCGCGATCACATTATCTTTCCCGGATTCGATAGGAACAAAGCCGACGCCTGTGTATTCGGAAGGCGCGTGTCGGCGCCTCGCGGCGCCGACCAGCCAGAGCATTGCCAGCTCGCTTGCCGAATGGCGGTGCGATTGTATGGCAACGGCTTACGTCGCTGATGCTGCGATCGGCGCCGCAACATCGTCCATGGAAAGTCTGGCGCATCACGTGTCCTCGAACTCTCAGGCCCGCGAAGCGATGCTGCGTCGTGCGGCGTGTCGAGGATGGCGCCGAAAGAGGGGGCCGGACAATCTGAGCAGAACCGGAAAAACCATCCAGCCGGAGCGGACAGTGATCCGCTCCAATAGATATCGAACGACCGCTCAGTACTTGCGGTAAAGCCCGATCAGCTTGCCCTGAATCTTCACGCGGTTCGGCGGAAGAATGCGGACCTCATAGGCGGCATTGGCGGGCTCGAGCGCGATAGAGGCCCCGCGGCGGCGGAAGCGCTTGAGCGTGGCTTCCTCGTCGTCGATCAGCGCCACCACGATGTCGCCGGTATCGGCGCTCTCGTTGCGCTGGATCAGCGCCATGTCGCCGTCGAGGATGCCGGCCTCGACCATCGAATCGCCGCGCACTTCGAGCGCGTAGTGCTCGCCCGAGCCGAGCATGTCAGGCGGCACGCTGATGGTGTGGCTGCGGGTCTGCAGCGCCTCGATCGGCGTGCCGGCCGCGATGCGGCCCATCACGGGCACCGCGACGGGACGCTCGCCCTCGTCCACAGGCGGGCTGGAGGTCGTGCGGACCTTGCCGAGATTGCCCTCGATGACGCTCGGCGTGAAGCCGCGGCGACTGCCGGCGGCGGCCTGCAACTCGGGCAGCTTGATCACCTCGATGGCGCGGGCGCGGTTGGGCAGGCGGCGGATGAAGCCGCGCTCCTCAAGCGCAGTGATCAGGCGATGGATGCCTGACTTCGAGCGCAGGTCGAGCGCATCTTTCATCTCGTCGAAGGACGGCGGCACGCCGCTTTCCTTCAGACGTTCGCTGATGAATCGCAGAAGCTCGTATTGTTTGCGCGTCAACATCTCGACCAAAATCCCCCGGTTGATGTCGTTCAATTCCGAGACGAGGAAGTCAGCGATAAGCTGCTACACGTTCGAAACAAATCATGAACGGACACTATATGTTCGATATGTGTTCCGCAACTGCTTAATTTACGGTGAACAGAGCGAAGCTCGCGCCATGCGTGTGGCCGTGCAGCTCACACCGGCAGGCGCAGCACCTCGCAAGGCGTGCCGGCCTCGGCCCTCGGCGCGAACGGTGCGCGCACGAGAAGTACCTGCGCCGCAGCGAGATTCGCAAGCAGAGAGGAGTCCTGATGGCTGACGGGAAGGGCGACGAGCGTGCCGTCGTCACGCTGTTCCAGGCGCGCACGCAGATAGTCCTCGCGCTGGTCGTTGGCACCGAGATCGCGGCCCAGCACGGCGCGCTCGCGGCGATGATGAATCACTGAACGGCCCGACAGGGCGCGAATCAACGGCACCATGAACAGGAAGGCGCACACGTAAGACGACACGGGATTGCCGGGCAGGCCGATCACGCGCATTGCGCCGAGCCGTCCGTGCATCATCGGCTTGCCGGGCCGAATCGCGATCTTCCAGAACGCCATCGAGATGCCTTCGTCCTTGAGCGCCTGCTGGACCAGATCGTGGTCGCCGACCGAGGCACCGCCGGTCGTGATCAGGATGTCGGCGCCGCTCTCCCGGGCGCGACGGATGCCGGCGGAAGTGGCCTCCAGCGTATCGGCGGCAATGCCGAGGTCGATGGTCTCGGCGCCCGCGCTGCGGGCGAGCGCGTGCAGGGCATAGCCATTGGAATAGACGATCTGGCCGTGACCGGGCGTGGTGCCGGGCATCACCAGCTCGTCGCCGGTGGCGAGAATCGCGACCCTCGGACGGCGGCAGACGGCGAGATGCGGGTGATTCATTCCGGCGGCCAGCGCGAGATCGCGCTCCGTGAGACGGCTTCCCTTGCGGAGCAGCACGTCTCCCTCGCGGAAGTCGACACCGGCGGGGCGGATGTGCCGCCCGGAAATCGCGGCTTCCTTGATCGTGACAAGCTTGCCTTCCGCGACAGTGTCCTCCTGGATCACGACCGCATCGGCGCCGTCGGGAACGACGCCGCCGGTGAAGATCCGCACGGCTTCGCCGGGGCCAACCCTTCCCGCGAACGGGCGACCCGCCGCGACCTCGCCGACCACCGCCAGCCTGGAATCGACCGTTGCCGCGTCAGCCGCGCGCACGGCGTAGCCGTCCATCGCCGACATGGCCTGCGGTGGCTGCGTGCGCCGCGCCGCGACGTCGCGCGCAAGCACGCGATGGTAGGCCTCATCGAGGGAAACCATCTCTTCAGGTAGCGGCTCTGCATCCGCCAGCACCGCGGCAAGCGCGTCAGAAACGGGCATGAGGGCCACGAGCGGAAACTCCTGCAAATCGTTGGCGAGAGTTCTAGCCGAGTGCAGGCGCGAGGCAAAGCAGCACGCAGGATGATTTATCCGGCGCGATTTCCGTCGCGGCGGCGGGAGTTCACGTCCGCCGCGGCATGATCCTGAAGGCGAGACAGACCGGCACGAGGATAGCCATGGCGAGGACGAGAATGACGAGCGCCACGGCCGACATCGGTCAACGTCCTGCCGGATCGCTCGGACCGACATCCGGTGCGACGTCGGGAGCTCTGGGATTCGGATCCTTGTCAGGCAGCGGATCGGCCAGGGACTTCAGGTCGGCCGCCTTGCTGATCAGCTTGGCGGAAAGGTCAGAATCCGAGGTGGTTCTGGCGAATTCAAGCAGGAGAGAGGCTTGCTTGGTGAGATAGGTTTTGCCCAGCACGTCGATCAATCCGATGTAGAAGTCCCAACGGACTCATGAGTCCGAAGGGTGGTACTCCGTTCCCGGAACTCCGTACAAAAATGCACAAAGCGGCTCGGTTCCTCATCTCCTGCAAATTTGGCTCCGGGAACCGCGGGCATGACCTGTCGCGGCGACTGCCTGGCATTCAGATGCCAAGCGCCCTCAACGCATTCCCGACGTCGCCGGGTGACGTCACGTGCACGGCGTTCAAGCCGCGCGCCCGCGCGCCCTCGATGTTCTCGGCGAGGTCATCGAAGAATACGATGCGACCGGCCGGCACGCCGATCGCGGCGACGACGTGGTCGAACGCCTCCGGGTCCGGTTTGCGCAGGCCGATGCTGGACGACAGATACAGCTCGCGGAAGTGGCCGAGCACGCCGGCATATTCCTTTGAGAAATAGTCCACATGCGGCCGATTGGTGTTGGAGAAGGCATAGAGCGGCATCTGCTTCGCCGCGCGCGGCAACAGCTCGGCGATGTCGGGCATCTCGCCTGCGAAGATCGCGTTCCAGCCTTCCAGGAACTGCGCGTCCGAGATGCCGATTCCAAGTGACGCGCGCAGCGAGGCGAAATAGTCCTCGTCGCTGATCTTGCCCATCTCGTGCAGCCGGTAGGCCTCGTCACGCGCATAGCGCGCGACGATGGCCTCGGGCTGGCAACCGGCATGTCCCGCCCAGCAGGCGATCGCCTTGGAGAAGTCGATGTCGAGCACGACGCGCCCGAGGTCGAACAGAAGCGCATCCGCGCTGCCGGGAGAAAGCGATGTCATTGCGTCCTTTTCACTTCAGTATCGGCAAGTCAGTAGCGATAGGGTTCATGGTCGAACAGCGGGAACGCGCTGAACACGCTGGGCGCGTTGGTGGCGGTCGCCGGATGCAGGCAGGATTTGTCGACCTCGGCGAATGAGGTGGCGCCCAGGAGGCCAAGGCAGCGCAGCACCTCGTCCTCGAGCAGTTCCAGCATCCGGGTGACACCGGCTTCGCCCGCCGCCGCCAGCGCCCAGCATTGCAGCCGCCCGATGCCGACGAGGTCCGCGCCCGCCGCGATCGCCTTGACGATGTCGGTGCCGCGACAGATGCCGCCGTCGACCATGATCTTGGCGCGGCCCTTCACGGCATCGACAATTTCAGGCAGCACATGCATGGCGCCGCGGCCGTGGTCGAGCTGGCGGCCGCCATGGTTGGAGACGTAAATCCACTCGACGCCGTGATCGAGCGCGATCAGCGCGTCCTCGGCGGTGGCAATGCCCTTGAGGATCAGCGGTATTTTGAACTTGTCCTTGATCATCTTCACGGTCCGCCACTCCAGGCCCTTCTGGAAATCGCCGCCGGTGGCGCGCAGACGGCTCTCGCGAACGTAGCGCTTGGCGATGTCGCGTTCACGACGGCTGTAATGGGCGGTGTCGACGGTCAGGCAGAAGGCGGCATAGGCGTTCTGCTCGGCCCGGCTGACGACATCGGCGACGAAGGCATCGTCGCCGCGGACATAAAGCTGATAGAGTCGCAGCGCGTCGGGTGCGGCTTCGGCGGTCGTCTCCAGTCCTGGCTCGGATACCGAGCTCAGCATGTGCGCCGCACCGAAAGTGCCGGCGGCGCGTGCCACGCTTGCCGCGCCATCCGGATCGAAGATCTCGAGGGCGCCGACCGGGGCGAGCACCACCGGCAGGCGCATCCTGCGGCCGAATTGATCGACCCCTCCGTCGACCCTGCGGACATCGCGCAGCACGCGCGGGCGGAAGGCGATCTCGTCCAGCGCCATGCGGTTGCGGCGCATCGTGGTCTCGGTCTCGGCCGCGCCGACGATGTAGTCCCAGGCGTTCTGGTTCAGGTTGGCGCGCGCTTTCCGGATGAACTCGTGCAGGTTCTGGAACGGCTCGCTGCTGGCGCCGAGTTCGACGTTCCTTTCAGGCCGGATGCGGGGCGCTTCGTTCATTGTTGTCCTCCCGAGAATTTGAAGTCTTGTCGTCATCGCCTATCGCGTCCGGCCCTCCAAAACCATCCTAAAATCGCATAGCTGCGAGGCGTGGGCGGCCCGACCGGTTTGCGCTTGCGCGAACAGTTTCGGAACGTTGCCAAAAGTTTAGTCCAAGGCGAAGGGATTTCTTCGGTATACCCGCCAGCGTGGCATCCCGGCCATGAAGAAACCGGAATGGTATTGTGAGAAGTGGGCTGGATCGCCATTTGCATGGCGCTCCCAAGCCGAAGAGAACCGCCAAGCAAAAGGCTACGTCATCCATGCGGAAAACCCTGCTGTTCCCCCTCGGCGCGCTCACCGGAGCGTGTCTGACTCTTCTGGTAGCCGGCCCGCACAGCGGAGTATGGGCGGCGCGGGCGGCAGCGAGCGCGGATGATGCCTATTCCCAGCTCAATTTGTTCGGCGCGGTGTTCGAGCGGGTCAAGGCCAGCTATGTCGAGAAGCCCGACAACGCCAAGCTGATCGAGGGCGCGATCACCGGCATGGTGACCTCGCTCGATCCGCACTCACGCTACATGAACGCCAAGGCCTGGACCGAGATGCAGGAGACCACCTCCGGCGAGTTCGGCGGGCTCGGCATCGAGGTCACCATGGAGGAGGGCCTCGTCAAGGTGGTCTCGCCGATCGACGATACGCCGGCCTCGAAGGCCGGCATCATGTCCGGCGACCTCATCAGCAAGATCGACGGCGAGGCGGTGCAGGGCATGACGCTCGAGCAGGCCGTCAACAAGATGAAGGGCCCGGTCGACACCAAGACCAAGCTCACCATCGTGCGCAAGGGCGCGGACGCGCCGCTCGACGTTTCGATCACGCGCGAAATCATCCATGTGCGCCCGGTGCGCTTCCACGTCGAGAACGGCGACATCGGTTATATCCGCGTCACCTCTTTCAACGAGCAGACCACCGACGGACTGAAGAAGGCGATCGCGTCGATCTCCAGGCAGGTCCCGGCCGAGAAGCTCGCAGGCTACGTGATGGATCTGCGCAACAATCCGGGCGGACTGCTCGATCAGGCCGTATCGGTGTCGAGCGCCTTCCTGCAGCGGGGCGAGGTCGTCTCGACCCGCGGCCGCAATCCGGAAGAGACTCAGCGTTTCACCGCGCATGGTGGCGATCTCACCAAGGGCAAGCCGCTCGTGGTCCTGATCAATGGCGGATCGGCCTCGGCCTCGGAGATCGTGGCCGGCGCGCTGCACGACCACAAGCGCGCGACGCTGATCGGCACGCGCTCGTTCGGCAAGGGCTCGGTGCAGACCATCATTCCGCTCGGCTCCGGCAACGGCGCGCTGGCGCTGACCACGGCGCGCTACTACACGCCGTCGGGCCGCTCGATCCAGGCCCAGGGTATCGCGCCCGACATCGAAATCCTCCAGGACGTGCCGCCCGAGCTGAAGGGCCGGATGGACACCATGGCGGAATCCCAGATGCGCGGCCATCTGTCGGCTGCCGACGGCACCGAGCAGACCGGATCGCAGTCCTATGTCCCGCCGGAAGAGAAGGACGACAAGGCCCTGCATGCGGCCTACGACTTCCTCCACGGCGTGACGGCGAACGCCGTCGCTTCGAAACCCGCGTCGAAGGCTGCGGTTCCGAACTAAAGCTTCGCGACGTCCAGATAATCGCCCGGGAGTGGGTTACCGCTCCCGGGCGATTTCGTTCGGGCGCGCCACCTCAAGCTGGGTTCATCGCCGCGAATGTCACCTCGTAGCGGCCGTCGCGCTCGGCCCAGCGCCGGGCGCGGTCACGCTCCACCAGTACCTCACCATTGGGGTGAGATCCCAGCTCCAGCAATTGCATGACCTCCGCAACGTAATCCGCCAGCGGCATGGCGCGCGCGTCGCTGGCCTGCTGCGCGCCGGTCAGCTCGGTCTGGACGTAGGGCGGCGCGAGCTCCAGTACCGCGACGGGTCGCTTGCGAAGCTGGTGCCGCAGCGACTGCAGCCAGGAATGCAGGAACGCCTTGCTGGCGCAGTAGGTCGGAAAGTCGGCGCGCGGCACGAAGGCGAGGTTCGAGCTGGTTGCGATGATCGTGGCACCAGGTTGCCGCTTCAAGATCGGCAACAGCGCTGCCGTCGCGCGCAGCACACCCAGAATGTTTGTCCTGACGATTGCTTCTGCATCCGAGGCATCCCAGACGTCTGAGGTCATGTCTTCGGGCCGCGAAATGCCGGCGTTGGCGATCAGCACGTTGAGCTCGGGAAACTCGTTCCGGAGCCGGCCCGACAAACGTTGCAGGCTTGCGGGATCGTCAATGTCGAGCGGCAGGCCGATCAGGCCGGGCCGTTCGGCCACGATCTGGTCGAGCAGGGCCTGCCGTCGCCCCGTTACGATGACGCGATTGTCGCGGCTGTGGAAAGCCTCGGCCAACGCGCGGCCGATTCCGCTGGTGCCGCCTGTGACGAGGATCGTGTTGCCAGTCATCTTCATGGTGGTGCCTTTCGATTGAGAAAGGCCACGGCAATCCTGCAATTCCATTTGATCAGCGATCCGGCAAGACAGCCGGCGGCGCGGCTTCGTTGTCTTGAACGGGTGAACATCCGCTGACAGGGGGAGTGATCGCATGACCGTGGCGTCTCGTGAATCGAGAATTCCCTGCTGGGATCCTCTCGACAAAGGACGCGTTGGATGACGGTAACGCCTACGGCCGCGCCATTTCGGCAGCTGCAAGATGAGGAATAGGTTGGCCGGCCGCAGTCGTCAAGCCTTGGCGGGCCGGCCGAAATCCTAACCGGCCTCGCGGCGGCGGCCCTCGCTGCCCTCGCGCCGGGCAAGCCGGCTGCGATGCAGCGCGAACAGCTCCAGCATCTTGTCGGCAGGCTTGGCGGCACTGAACAGATAGCCCTGCATCTCGGAACAGCCGAGCGTGCGGAGCAGGCGCTGCTGCTCCTCGGTCTCGACGCCCTCGGCCGTGGTGGTCATGCGGCGGGAGGCCGCCAGGTTGACGACAGCCTGGACGATGCTGGCGGAGCCGTCGGGGCGGGCGATGTCGTCGACGAAGCAGCGGTCGATCTTGATCTTGTCGAAGGGGAAACGGTGCAGATAGCTCAGGGATGAGTAGCCGGTGCCGAAATCGTCGAGCGCGATGCGCACGCCGATGGCTCGGAGCTGGTGCAGGATCGCGAGCGCTGCATCGTCGTCGCGGATCAGGACCGCTTCGGTGATCTCGAGCTCGAGCCGGCTCGCCGGCAGGTTCGACGCAGCGAGCGCCGCCATGATCTTCAGCGCCAGCGTGCCGCTCTTGAACTGCACCGGCGAGACATTGACGGCGAGGCGGATGTCGTCGGGCCAGGTGGCCGCGTCCCGGCAGGCGGTCGCCAGCACCCATTCGCCGATCTCGTTGATCAGGCCGGTATCTTCGGCGATCGGGATGAACTCGGCCGGCGAGACCATGCCGCGCTCGGGATGGCGCCAGCGCACCAATGCCTCGCAGCCGGTGATGCGGTCGTCCTTCAGGCCGAGGCAGGGCTGGTAATGGACCTCGAGCCCGCCTTCGAACCCCCCTTGGGCGATGGCGTGGCGCAGGTCGCTCTCGAGCTGGCGTCGCTCGCGGACCCTGGCATCCATGTCCGGCTCGAAGAAGCGATAGGTGCGGCGTCCGGCGGACTTCGCCGCGTACATCGCCATGTCCGCATTCTTGAGGATCTGGTCCAGCACCGTTCCGTGTTCCGGCGCAAGCGCAATGCCGATGCTGGCATCGGTGGTGAGATGATGGCCCATGCAGTCGAACGGCGTGCGGATGGCTTCGAAGACCCGCGCGACGAGCTCGTCGACCTGGTCCGGCGACGTCACCGCGCTCTGCACGATGGCGAATTCGTCGCCACCGAGTCGCGCCACGAAGTCCGCCGGGCCTGCGCAGCGCTGGAGGCTCGCGGCTACCGATTTCAACAGCTCGTCGCCGACGAGATGGCCGAGCGCGTCGTTGACGCCCTTGAACTCGTCGATGTCGATGTAATGCACCGCGATCTGTTCGCCGTCGCGGACCGCGGCCAGCACTTCGCGTAGATGCTCGTGGAACATGGTGCGGTTGGGCAGGTCCGTCAGCGCGTCGTAATGGGCGAGGTGGGTGATGCGCTCCTCGATGCGACGGCGCTCGGTGATGTCCTCATGGGTCGCGACCCAGCCGCCATCCGCGAGCGGTTCGTTGAGGATGTGGATCGAGCGGCCGTCGGAAGTATCGACCACCATGGAATTGCGGACATGGATGTCCTTCAGCACGAGCGCGACGTAAGCATCGACGTCGCCGGTGAACGAGCCGGTGGCCCTGCGATGGGCGATGATGTCGTGGAAGCTGGAACCGGGCTTCACGATCTCGGCCGACAATCCGTACATCTCGATGTAGCGCTGGTTGCAGACCACGAGCCGCTGCTCGGCGTCGAACAGCAGGAGGCCCTGCGTCATGTTGTTGACGGCGCGGTCGAGCCGCTGCTTCTCCAGGGTCAGCCGTTCGCGCGAAAGGCGGTGCTGCTCCAGCAGCTTGCGCACGATCGCAATCAGCACGCCTGCGATGGCGAGCGCGGAAGAGGCCGCAACCGAGATCAGGATGCCGATCTGCTCGCGCCAGTCCGCCAGGGCCGCCGCCCGCGTCGTGCTGGCCATCATCAGGATCGGAAAGTGCGGCAGGGCACGCGCGGAGATCAGCCGGTCCTCGCCGTCGACGGGGCTCGTGAAACGGCCGGCGAAGTGATCGAGGCCGAAAATCCTCTGATGGGCGAACGAACCGGTCTTGAAATTACGTCCCATCAGTTCGCTGGAATGGGGATAGCGGGCGAGCAGCGTGCCATCGCGATGCAGCATCGAGATCGTCGCGCCGTCGCCGAGCACGACGGAGGCGAAGAATTTCTCAAAGTTGGCGGGTTCGATCCCGCGTCCGACGACGCCGAGGAACTCGCCGCTTGGCCCGACGATCTTCCGGGCCACCAGGATGGTCCATGCGCCCGAGACGCGGCTATGCAGCGGCTCGATCAGGACATCAGGCGAAAAGGGATCGTATTTGAAGGTGCGGAAGTAGGCGCGATCGGCCACGTTCACCTTCGGAGCCGGCCATGCGGTCGACGAATTGATCAGATTGCCTTCGGCATCGGTGACGTTGACGCCGCCGATGTAGGGCAGCGCCTCGATCTTCGACCGCAGCATCCGGTGAACGTCCTCGCCCGAAAGGCGCTTGCGATAGTCTTCCCCGGTCGTGATTCCGCTCGAGCGGACGTGGTCGACGAAATCCTTCTGGATGACCGCGAAATCCTGCAACTGCTGATCGAAATGATGAGCGAGCAGCAGCGCGGTGTTTTCCAGCTCGCGGCCGGAGTTGCGTAGCGCCCGCTCGCGGAAATTCTGCGCCATCAGGACAGAGCCGATGGCGATGGCCGCGATCAGCAGCGTGCCGCCCACCACCAGCCAGCGGATCGGACCGCCGCGCACGAAGGCTTGGTCAAAGAGGCGACTGCCGAATTTCGTCATCATGCTGGATCATTGCCGGGCACACCTCAGGATCAATTCTTGGCCCTGGAAACACCCGTTGGTTTACGGGAACGGTGTGGAGGCAAAGTTAGGAAGCGCGGTTAACGCAACATGAAAGGCCGCGCTCAAAAGCAATCGATGTGCGCCGCGCGAGAGGCGGTTCGCCGCAGCAAGCGGTTTCAGGCGCGGTAGTGGCCGGATTTGCCGCCGAGCTTCTCGACCAGGTGGATGTCTTCGATGCGCACGCCGCGCTCGACCGCCTTGATCATGTCGTAGATGGTGAGGCAGGCGACCGAGACGGCGGTGAGGGCCTCCATCTCGACGCCGGTCGGGCCCGTCACCTTCACGCTGGCCCGAACGAGGCAGCCCGGCAATTTCACGTCAGGCTCGATGTCGACCGTCACCTTCGACAGCGCGAGCGGATGGCAGAGCGGGATCAGCTCCGATGTGCGCTTGGCGGCCATGATGCCGGCGATGCGCGCAGTGCCGAGCACGTCGCCTTTCTTGGCGTTGCCCGACACGATCAGGTCGAGCGTCGCCCTGGTCATGACAACGCGGCCTTCCGCGACAGCAAGCCGCTCGGTCGCGGGCTTGTCCGAGACGTCGACCATCCGCGCCTCGCCGGAGGCGCCGATATGGGTGAGGGCGGGGCCGGCCTTGGATTTGGCCGGCTTCGTCTTGGCTGGCTTGCGCGCCATATCAGCGCGTGCCCGTCGTGCTGCGCGCGAGTAGCGCGCGCGTCGCCGCAGTGACGTCGGCCTGCCGCATCAGGCTTTCGCCGACGAGGAACGTCGCTATGCCGACGCGCTCGAGCCGGGCGAGATCTTCTGGCGTGAAGATACCGCTCTCGCCGACCATCAGCCGGTCTCGAGGGATCAGCGGCGCCAGCGCCTCGCTGGTCGCAAGCGTGGTCTCGAAGGTGCGCAGGTTGCGGTTGTTGACGCCGATCATCGGCGACCGCAGCTTCAGCGCCCGCTCGAGCTCGGCGCGGTCATGGATCTCGATCAGGACGTCCATGCCATAGGCGATGGCGGCGTCCTCGATATCCCTCGCGGCGGCATCATCGAGCGCCGCCATGATGATCAGGATGCAGTCGGCGCCGTGCGCGCGCGCCTCGACGACCTGATAGGTGTCGAACATGAAATCCTTGCGCAGCACCGGCAGCGACGTTGCCGCGCGCGCCGCCACCAGGAAGTCGAGATGACCCTGGAACGAGGGCGTATCCGTCAGCACTGACAGACAGGCCGCGCCGCCCGCCTCATAGGCTCTTGCGAGGGCCGGCGGGTCGAAATCGGCGCGGATGAGACCCTTGGAAGGCGAGGCCTTCTTGATCTCGGCGATCAGCGCGTAGTCGCCGTTGGCAACCTTGCTCTTGATCGCGCGCAGGAAACCACGCGGCGCGGACGCGCCCCTGGCTTGCGCCTCCACGGCGGAGAGCGGACGCGTCCGCTTCGCTGCCGCGATCTCCTCGCGCTTATAGGTCTCGATCTTGGTCAGGATGTCGGACATGCGCAATTCAGCTGTTGGAGACTGCGACCAGGTGCTTCAGCTTCGCGTTGGCCGCGCCGCTGTCGATTGAGCGGGCGCCGATCGCGACGCCCTCCTTGAGGTCCTTGGCGCGGCCGGCCACGACCAGCGCCGCCGCGGCGTTGATCAGCGCGACGTCTCGGTAGGGGCTCGGCTTGCCGTCGAGCACGCTTTGCAGCGCGATTGCATTGGCATCGGCGTCGCCGCCCTTGAGCGCACCGGCCTCGCAACGCGACAGTCCGGCCTCCTCGGGCGTCACCTCGAAATTCCGGATCTCGCCATTGTGGAGCGCGGAGACGAAGGTCGGGCCGGTGAGGGTGATCTCGTCGAGGCCGTCGGAGCCGTGCACCACCCAGGCGGATTCCGAGCCGAGGTTCTTCAGCACCTGCGCCAGCGGCTGCACCCATTGCCTGGAGAACACGCCGACCATCTGCCGCTTCACGCCGGCCGGATTGGACAGGGGGCCGAGCAGGTTGAAGATCGTGCGCGTCGCAAGCTCGACCCGGGTCGGGCCGACGTTCTTCATGGCGGGGTGGTGAGCGGGAGCGAACATGAAGCCGATGCCGCATTCGCGCACGCAGCGTCCGACCTGCTCCGGCTTCAGGTCGATCTTCACCCCGAGCGAGGCCAGCACGTCGGCGGCGCCCGAGCGCGACGACAGCGCGCGGTTGCCGTGCTTGGCGACCGGCACACCGGCGCCCGAGACGATGAAGGAGGCGCAGGTCGAGACGTTGACCGAGCCGGAGCCGTCGCCGCCGGTGCCGACGATGTCGACGGCTTCGGGCGGCGCCGTCACGGTCAGCATCTTGGAGCGCATCGCGGAAACGGCGCCCGTGATCTCGTCCACGGTCTCGCCGCGCACGCGCAGCGCCATCAACAGGCCGCCCATCTGCGATGGCGTGGCCTCGCCCGACATCATGGCGTCGAAGGCGGAAGCGGCTTCGTCACGCGACAGGCTGGCGCCGGTCGCCACTTTTCCAATGATCGATTTCAGGTCGTCCATCGCGTGCTTTCAACTCACTGGTTCGCGCCGGTCACCTGCGCGAAGGCGGCCTGATTGATGGTGGTCCCGATGTCGGTCTCGAGCTTGTTGACGTAGGAGGCGACCTGCTCCTCGGTCAGGGCCCGGTCGAGGTTCTCCTTCAGCGTCTTGACCGCGTCGGAGGCGACATCGACCGCGGGATCGACGATGTCGGTGACGCGGAAGACGACGACCTCGCTGCCACCGCTCACGGCCGTCTGTCCGACGCCATCCTTGGCGGTGCGGAAGGCGGCCGACACGACGGTGGCGGGCACGCCGGCGGGCGAGTCGTCGCGCTTGAAGCCGGTCGCGGTCTCGACCTTGGCGCCGAGGGCGGCAGCCTCGTCGGTGAGCTTGCCGCCTGCTTCGAGCTTCTGCACCATCTCCGTCGCCTTGGCCTTCAGCCTGGCCGCGATCTGGTCCTGGCGCCAGCGCGCCTCGACCTGGTCGCGGACCTCGTCGAGATTGCGGTCGCGCGAGGGCGTGATGGCGAGCACGTCGTACCAGACATAGCCGCCCTTGAACGAGATCGCGTCGTTGTCGACGCCGACGTCGGTGTTGAAGGCCTGCGACACCACGTCGAGACCCTGCGGGATGCTGGCGACCGGCTGGCCGTTCGGGGCGCGGCCGGAACGGTCGACGGCGTCGATGGTCACGGCGGTGAGGCCGAGCTTCTGCGCCGCGTCGATCACGCTGGAGCCGCCGCCGCGCTCGTCTTCCATCTTGTCGCGGAGATCTGCGACCTTGACGCGGGCCCGTTCGGTGGCGATCTCGCGTTTGATTTCGCCGGCAAGGCTGGCGTAGTCCGCCTCCTTGCCCGGCTCGATCTTGTCGACCTTGACGATCGCAACGCCAAGTCCGCTCTGGATCGGCTGGCTGATCTCGCCGGCAGGAAGCGAGAAGGCGGCATCGCCGACCGCGGGAGTGAGCGAAGACTTGGTCACGAGCCCGAGGTCGATGTCGGAGGCGCTCAACCCACGCTCCTTGCCGAGGTCTTCGAACGACAGCCCGCCGACGAGGCGCTCGCGTGCAGCTTGCGCGTCGGCGACGTTCGGAAACACGATCTGCTGGATTTGTCGCTTCTCCGGCGTGCCGAGCCGGTCCTTGCGCTGCTCGAACACCTTCTTCGCGTCCTCGTCGGAGACCTCGGTCCATTTGCCGATGTCTTCCGGCGAGATCACGACGAAGGCGATCTTGCGGTATTCGGGCGCGCGGAACTGGACCTTGTGATCCTCGAAATAGGTGGCGAGGGCTTCGGGTGAGGGCGCGTCGATCGTGCCCGCCTGCGCGGCGTCGAGCTTGACGAATTCAATGGAGCGCTGCTCGTTCTGGAAGCGCGTGAGCGCGTCGATCATGGCCTTCGGCGGCTCAAGGCCGGCGCCGATCGTGCCGGTGATCTGGCGGCGCAGCGACACCTTGCGCTGCTCGGCGACGTAGCGCTGCTCGGTATAGCCGAAATTGCGGATCACGGCCTGGAAGCGGTTCGCATCGAAATTGCCGCCGACGCCCTTGAAGTTGGGATCGTTCATGATGACCTGGCGGATCTGGTCGTCGGTCTGGCCGAGCCCGAGCCGGCGCGCCTCTTCGTCGAGGGCGGCTTCCGCGATGGTCTGCTGGAGCACCTGGCGATCGAGGCCGAAGGCGCGGGCCTGGTCGGGCGTCAACGGCCGGCCGAACTGGCGGCTGATCTGCTGCAGGCGGTCGGTGTAGATCTGGCGGAACTCGTTGAGCGAAATCTCCGTGCTGCCGACCTTGGCCACCGTGGACTGCCCGAAGCCCTTGAAGATGTCGGCGATGCCCCAAACGCCGAAACTGATGATCAACACGCCCATCACAATGGCCATGATGGTCTTGCCGAGCCAGTTTGATGAGGCCTTGCGCATTCCTCGAAGCATTTGGTCCAACTTGTTTGGTCAGGAGGGGAACGGAGCGCGTCTTAATGCAGATTCCGCAAAAGCGCGTCACCAAATTGATAGATCATCATAAAGTGGCGGCTTTCCCCCCGCAACCTCGCCTCACGCGGCCGCTCGAGACTGCGGTTAAAGGCCCCAAAGCGTTTTCCAGCGAAGTGGACCCGGTTCGCTTCAAGAAAACGCGTCAAAACAAGAATCTGGAACTGCCGCGACAGCTCTGCTAGCGCATCCACAAATCTCATTTCGCTGGACCCTGACATGACCGACGCCATCCGACCGCTGATTGCCGGCAACTGGAAAATGAACGGCCTGAAAGCCCAGGCTGCCGAATTCGACGCCATGCTCAACGGTGCGGCAGACGTGGCTGGCAAGGCCGACCTGCTGGTTTGCCCGCCGGCGACCCTGGTCGCCGCCTTCGCCGACAAGGCGCGCGGCAAGAAGGTCGCGGTGGGGGCCCAGGACTGCCATTCCAAGGTCTCCGGCGCCCATACCGGTGATGTCGCCGCCGAGATGCTGGTGGATGCGGGCGCAACCGCCATCATCGTCGGCCATTCCGAGCGCCGCGCCGACCACGGCGAGGGCGATGCTCTGGTCCGCCAGAAGGCCGAAGCCGCCTGGCGCGCCGGGGCGACGGCGATCGTCTGTATCGGCGAGACGCAAGGCCAGCGCGATGCCGGCCAAACCCTGGACGTCCTGCGCAGCCAGCTCGACGGTTCACTGCCAGACGGCTCCACCGCAGCCAATCTGGTCGTGGCCTACGAGCCGGTCTGGGCGATCGGCACCGGGCTGACGCCGACAACCAAGGATGTCGAGCAGATTCATGGCTTTATCCGGGAACTCCTGATCTCCCGGTTCAAAGCCGAAGGTGCCGGAATGCGCATCCTCTACGGCGGGTCGGTCAAGCCCTCGAATGCGGCCGAACTGATGGCGGTGAAAAACGTCAACGGTGCGCTGGTCGGCGGCGCCAGCCTGAAAGCAGCCGATTTCCTTGCGATCGCCAAGGGCTGCCCTAGCTAAGCGCTGCCCGGCTCGTTCAAACCGTTGGGTTCGGGTCCGATCGGGGGTGGCAATACCCCTCCCGATCGTGTAACACCGCGCAACTTCAGGAAAACCGCGAAGCGCGATCGGCCGCCGTCAGGCGCCGTCCGCTTGTGACGGAAGGATATTATGCAGACCGTTGTCATCGTCATCCACCTCATGATCGTCGCCGTCATGATCGGCACCGTCCTGCTCCAGAAGTCGGAAGGCGGCGGGCTCGGCATGAGCGGAGGCGCCGGCTTCATGTCGAGCCGCGGCACTGCGAACCTTCTGACGCGGACCACCGCGATCCTGGCCGTCGGCTTCTTTCTCACCAGCCTGTTCCTGTCCTGGTACGCCGGCTACGACCGCAAGCCGTCATCGATCATTGGCACGCCTGCGTCGCAGACCCAGCCGGCCGGCGGATCGCCGATCGCGCCGCCGACCTCGGGCGGCATCCTGGATTCGCTGAAGAAGGCCGACGAGCAGCAGCAGAACCAGGCGCCATCAGGTCCGCAGGTGCCGCGCTCGCAATAAAGCAGGGGGGCCATGCAGGCCGGCTGCTACCGTCCTGCATCAACAATCCCCATCAAGACACTGTCACCACTCTTAGTTCTGGCTCACCCACAGGCCCGCGAAATCTTTTGGGGCGGAATACGAATCGCTTTGGCGAATCGAATTTAGGGGATTAGAGGTTAAGTCCCATGGCGCGGTACATATTCATCACCGGCGGCGTGGTTTCTTCGCTCGGCAAGGGTTTGGCTTCAGCGGCACTCGGTGCCCTGCTGCAGGCCCGGGGCTACAAGGTCCGCCTCCGCAAGCTCGACCCCTATCTCAACCTCGATCCCGGAACGATGTCGCCGTACCAGCACGGCGAAGTGTTCGTAACCGACGACGGCGCGGAGACCGATCTCGATCTCGGTCACTACGAGCGCTTCACCGGGCGGCCTGCGACCAAGGCCGACAACATCACGACAGGGCGCATCTACCAGGACATCATCTCCAAGGAGCGCCGCGGCGACTATCTCGGCGCGACCATCCAGGTTGTTCCGCACGTCACCAACGCCATCAAGGAGTTCGTCCTCGACGGCAATGACGATTACGACTTCGTGCTGGTCGAGATCGGCGGCACCGTCGGCGATATCGAGGGGCTGCCGTTCTTCGAGGCGATCCGCCAGCTCAAGAACGAGCTGCCGCGCGATCACGCCGTCTATATCCACCTCACGCTGCTGCCCTATATCCCGAGCGCCGGCGAGCTCAAGACCAAGCCGACGCAGCACTCGGTGAAGGAGCTGCGCTCGATCGGCATCCAGCCGGACATCCTGCTCTGCCGCACCGACCGCGAGATCCCGAAGGAGGAGCGGCGCAAGCTCGGGCTGTTCTGCAACGTGCGCGAAAGCGCCGTGATCGAGGCGCGCGACGTCGACAACATCTACGCCGTGCCCGAGGCCTATCACAACGCGGGACTCGACGACGAGGTGCTCGCGGCCTTCGGCATCGCCTCGCGCATTCCGCCGGAGCTGCGCAGCTGGCAAGAGATCAACGAGCGCATCCGCAACCCCGAAGGCAACGTCACCATCGCCATCGTCGGCAAGTACACCGGCATGAAGGATGCGTATAAGTCGCTGATCGAGGCCCTCTCGCATGGCGGCATCGCCAACAAGGTGAAGGTCAATCTCGACTGGATCGAGAGCGAGATCTTCGAGAAGGAGGATCCTGCGCCGTTCCTCGAGCACGTCAACGGCATCCTGGTGCCCGGAGGTTTCGGCCAGCGTGGCGCGGAAGGAAAGATCAAGGCGGCGCAGTTCGCGCGTGAGCGCGACGTGCCGTATTTCGGCATCTGCTTCGGCATGCAGATGGCGGTGATCGAGGCGGCGCGAAACCTCGTCGGAATCGAGGACGCCAATTCCACCGAGTTCGGCCCCACCAGGGAGCCTTTGGTCGGCCTGATGACGGAATGGCTGCGCGGCAACGAGCTCGAGAAGCGCTCGCAGGTCGGCGACCTCGGCGGCACGATGCGGTTGGGCGCCTATCCCGCCGCGCTCAATCGCGGCAGCCGCGTCTCACAGGTCTATGGCGGCGCGACCGAGATCTCCGAGCGTCACCGCCATCGCTACGAGGTCAACACCGCCTACAAGGATCGGCTCGAGCAGCACGGCTTGAAGTTCTCAGGGCTCTCGCCCGACGGCGTGCTGCCTGAGATCGTCGAGTACGAGGATCACCCCTGGTTCATCGGCGTCCAGTTTCACCCCGAGTTGAAGTCGCGGCCGTTCGAGCCGCATCCGCTGTTCGCCTCGTTCATCGAGGCGGCGGCGAAGCAGAGCCGGCTCGTGTAGCGCGCTCCGGGCCTTTGACGATCGCGCCGTTTGTTGCGACAACTCCGACCGCAAGAACAACAATCCAGGGAGTGAGCTCCGATGATCTATGAAATGCGTCAGTATCGCTGCGTGCCCGGCCGTCTGCCGGCGCTCTTGAAGCGCTTTGACACGGTCACGCTGAAGATCTGGGAGAGGCACGGCATCAAGCAGGCCGGCTTCTTCACGACGCTGATCGGTGAATCCAACCAGGAGCTCACCTATTTCCTGGCCTGGGAGTCGCTCGCCGAGCGCGAGAAGAAGTGGGGCGCGTTCATGACCGATCCGGAATGGATCGAGGCCCGCGCCAAGTCGGAAGCGGACGGCCAGATCGTCGCCAACATCGTCAGCCAGATCCTGGCGCCGACCGCCTTCTCCTCGGTGAAGTAGCGCTGCTGCCGCAGCGGGGAACCCTGGCGCAACCCTGATATTCGAACGGCCCGGGCGGAAGAGGGTTGATCCGACCCTCATCACGGCTATGGTCGCGCCGAAACGAGGGATTTGCCTTGAGCTCTTCGAAGTCAGCGGCGCCGGTCGTCACCATTGGCACGGTCAAGTTCGGCAACGATCTGCCGATCTCGATCATTGCCGGGCCCTGCCAGCTCGAGAGCCGTCAGCATGCGCTGGAGGTCGCCTCCGCGCTGAAGGAGATCGCCGCGCGGCTGAACATTGGCCTCGTCTACAAGACCTCCTTCGACAAGGCCAACCGCACCAGCGCGTCGGCGGCGCGCGGGCTTGGCCTCGCCCAGTCGCTGCCGATCTTCGCCGAGATCCGATCCTCCCTCGGCCTGCCTGTGCTGACCGACGTGCACGAGGCCACGCAATGTGCCGAGGTGGCGCAGGCCGTGGATATCTTGCAGATCCCCGCCTTCCTGTGCCGCCAGACCGATCTCCTGTTGGCCGCGGCCGCAACCGGCAAGGTCGTCAACGTCAAGAAGGGCCAGTTCCTGGCGCCCTGGGACATGGCCAATGTGGTGAGCAAGATCACCGGCGCCGACAATCCCAACGTGCTCGTCACCGAACGCGGTGTGTCCTTCGGCTACAACACGCTGGTCTCCGACATGCGCGCGCTGCCGATCCTGGCGCGTACCACCGGTGCGCCCGTGATCTTCGACGCCACCCATTCGGTGCAGCAGCCCGGCGGGAAGGGGACCTCCTCGGGCGGCGAGCGCGAATTCGTGCCGGTGCTCGCACGTGCGGCCGTTGCGGTCGGCGTTGCCGGCGTCTTCATCGAGACCCATCCTGATCCTGATCGCGCGCCCTCGGACGGGCCCAACATGGTGCCCCTGCGCGAGTTCGAGGCGCTGATCGCCAGGCTGATGGCATTCGACGCGCTCGCAAAGAATCCGCGCTGATGCAGGAAGGCGAGGCGCGGCCGCACGACCACGGCTTGCCGACAGCGCTCTACGTCATCTCGGGCGCGAGCTTCGCCGCTGCACTCTCGGCACGCGCGCTCGATCCGGTGCTACCGCACGTCGCCGAGGATTTTGGCGTCAGCATCGCCACTGCCGCGGGCTTTGCCGCGGTGTTCGCTTTCACCTTCTCGATCATCCAGCCGATCATCGGCGCCGCCGCCGATCTGTTCGGCAAGACGCGGCTGATGATCGGCTGCCTCGCGCTGCTCGGCCTTGCCAACATCCTCGGCGCGCTCTCGTCCTCGTTCTCGGTTTTGTTCGCGACCCGCATTCTCGCCGGCATCGGCTCCGGCGGCGTGTTTCCGGTGGCGCTGAGCCTCACCAGCGATCTTGTCGGGCCCGACAAGCGCCAGGTCGCGATCAGCCGCACGCTCGCCGGCGCCATGACCGGCAATCTGCTCGGCGCCTCGGCCTCCGGCCTGATCGGCGATTTCCTCGGCTGGCGTGGCGTGCTGGCGGTGCTCGGCGCGCTCGTGATCGTCGCCTCGATCGCCGTTGCGGCCGGCTTCCGCGGCGCCAAGGTCAAGCATCCGCCGAAGACGAGCCTGTCGGCGCTGAAGGCCGGCTATCGCACCATCTTCACCAATCCGAACGCCTATGTCTGCTACTCGGCGGTGTTCATCGAAGGCTGCTGCGTGCTCGGGCTGTTTCCCTACATCGCTTCGTTCCTGTTCGAGCTCGGCCAGACCTCGCTGTCGATCGCCGGCATCGTCATCGCCGGCTTTGCGGTCGGCGGCCTGTTCTACACGCTGACGGTGTCGCGCCTGCTGCCTTGGCTGGGCGTCAAGGGCATGATGATCGCGGGCATGACGCTGGTGGCCTCGCAGCTCGTCGCCGTGGCCTTCGGCCCGCGCTGGGAGGTTCAGGCGCTGAACCTCATCGTCATGGGCTGGGGGTTCTACATTGCCCATGGCTGTCTCCAGGTCTTCGCCAGCGAGCTCTCGGTCGAGGCGCGCGCCACCGCGTTGTCGCTGCATTCGTTCTTCTTCTTCATGGGGCAGACCGTGGGGCCGCTCGCCTATGGCTTCGGCCTCCAGCACGCCGGCAAGATGCCGACGCTGCTTGTGAGCGCTGCGATCATGGTGGTGCTGGGCCTCGTCTGCGCCCGACTGCTCAAGCAGCGCGCGCCGGCGGATGCGCGCTGACGTCCAGGGGGCCCTCGAGTGGGCCGTCGCCCCACCATGACACCGGCGGTCGCGTATGCATGGCACACGAATTGCTTTTAATCTGGGCAAATCGAGGTGTGGACCGTGGATGCGCAGCCCGACCGTTTGCCCAGCCCAGCAGGCACGCCTGGATCGACCGGGTATTCGACCAGGCCTCCGCTCCGCCGCTTCCTGACCGATTGCCACGAGGAGTTCAGGCTCGATCATTCCGGCGAACTTGCCGATTACATCCCCGAGCTGAAGCGCGCCAACCCTGATCATTTCGGTATCGCGCTCGTCACCATCGACGGCCATGTCTACGAGGTTGGCGACAGCGCGGTGCCGTTCACGATCCAGTCGGTGTCGAAGGCGTTCGTCTTTGCGCTGGCGTTGGAGATGGTCGGCGAAGAGCGTGTCGCGGCCACCATCGGGGTCGAACCGAGCGGCGAAGCGTTCAATTCGATCAGGCTCACCAACGACAACCGTCCCTTCAACCCAATGGTCAATGCCGGCGCGATCGCCTGCTCGGGCCTGATTTACGAGGTGGACGGGAAGGGCGCCTTCGAGCGCGTCCGGGCCAAGCTCAGCGAGTTCGCGGGCCGCCAGCTCGGCGTCGATGATGCCGTTCATGCCTCAGAGACGGCGACCGGCAATCGCAACCGCGCCATTGCCTGGCTGCTTCGGAATTACGCGGTGCTGCCGGATGACGTCGACGCCGTGCTCGACGTCTATTTCCGCCAGTGCGCCATCCTCGTCACCGCGCGCGATCTGGCGGTGATGGCGGCAACGCTTGCGAACCGCGGCATCAATCCAGTGACGGGCGTGCAGGTGATCACGCCGCACATCGTCGCGCGCACGCTCTCGGTGATGACGAGCTCGGGCATGTACGACTATGCCGGCGAGTGGACATATCGCGTCGGTATTCCCGCCAAGAGTGGCGTCGGCGGCGGCATCGTCGCGGCGCTGCCCTCGCAGATGGGGCTCGGCACTTTCTCGCCGTTGCTCGATGACCATTTCAACAGCGTGCGCGGCCTGAAAGTATGCGAGGCGCTGTCGGCGCGCTACGATCTGCACATGCTCAACCGCAATGCCGACGTCCGCACCAGCATCATGGCGGATTACGACATCTACGGGATCTCCTCGCGCCGCAGCCGCCAGCCGCACGAGCAGCAGATCCTCGATGATCGCCACAGCGACGTCCGTGTGCTCGAACTGGTCGGCGCGATGAATTTCGCCACCATCGACTATGTGACGCGAAAGCTCAGCAGCGATCCGCCGGACGCGCCGCTTCTGATCATCGATTTCCGCCGCGTGCCCGACATCACCGCGGCCGGCGCCGAACTGCTCGGCGAGACGCTGACCGCGCTCGGTCGCGGCGGCGTCATTGCGATCCTGTCGGGCCTCGAGGAGACCTCCGCGGTCTGGCGCGCGATCTCCGCCCGCGCCGCGGATTCGCGCCGGCTGCGGCGCTTCACGCTGCTCGACGACGCCATCGAATGGGCCGAGGACCAGGTGATCTACCGCTTTGGTGGCTTCACCGACGTGACGGAGAGCACGCATCTCCACGAACAGGCGCTGCTCGCCGAGCTCGACGCCGACGAGATCGCCGCCATCGTCAAGCTCTCGACCGCGCGGCGTTACGCGGCCGGCCAGCGCATCATCGCGGCCGGCGAGCCCGCAAATTCGCTGTTCTTCCTCCAGAGCGGCATGGTCAGCGTCAAGCTGCCGAGCGGTGTGAGGCTGGCTTCCCTCGGCCCCGGCATGGAGTTCGGCGAGATGGCGATTCTGGAGGGACGCCGCAGCGCCGATGTCTTTGCCGATACCCCCGTCGCCTGCCTCGAACTGCCGCTGGACAGCTTTGCCGATTACCGCCGCCTGCACCCGGAAACGGCATTGAAGATCATGCGCAATCTCGCCGCGATCCTGGCGCGGCGGCTGGTGCTCGCGAATGCGAAGGTGGATTTGCTCAGCGCCTATTGATCGGCCATTGGTGCTTATGCCTGTTCCACGGATGCAGCGGGCGCGCCGCACTTCGCCGTGTGGTGCGCTGCCGGTCCGGGCGCCATCGCGGTGCTGGGGTTCTGGCTCAGCGGAGCACCGTTCGAAGCTTCGCCCCCGTCCGGGACTTGCGAGAGGCTCAGCCCCGCCCGCGATACGGCGCGACGCCTTGCTCGGGCACCCACAGGCCCTTCGGCACGCGACCGGTCTGCCAGAACACGTCGATCGGGATGCCGCCGCGCGGATACCAGTAGCCTCCGATGCGCAGCCATTTCGGCTTGATCTCGCTGGCGATACGCTTGCCGATCATCACGGTGCAGTCCTCGTGGAAGGCGCCGTGGTTGCGGAAGCTGGCGATGTAGAGCTTGAGGGACTTCGACTCCAGCAGCCAGGCACCCGGCGCGTAGTCGATCATCAGATGCGCGAAGTCAGGCTGGCCCGTGACCGGGCAGAGCGAGGTGAATTCCGGCACCGTGAAGCGTACCAGATAGTCGGTGCCCTTTTGCGGATTGGGCACGCGGTCGAGCTGAGCTTCTTCCGGCGTGTGCGGCCACTCGACCGCCCGGCCGAGCTGGAGGGATTTCTTCGCCATCGTCGTCGCATCCTGTTTCGGGTGCCGGGATGGACGCAAATGCCGCTGTCGTCAACCGCTCGCGGTCGTCTGGATCATGACGATCCGGTCGTTGCCGGATTCGCAGCCCCAGAGTTCGCCCGGCCTGCCATCGAGCTGGCGCACATTGGCGTTGGCCTTGTCGCTGGCGAACACGTTGAACCGCTCGGTGATGGGATCGAAGCGCACGATGGCGTTGGCGGAGAAATCCGTGAGCCAGACTTTATCCTTGTCATCGACGTAGACGGCGTAGGCGCGGGGGCGTTCGCCCGGCAGCTTCCACGTCTTCCAGGAGCCATCGGCGGGATCGTGCACCGAGACGTGGCCGCTGTTCCACTCGCTGACCCAGATCCGGCCCTTCGAGTCCGACCACACCCGCCGCGAGCCCTGGTTCGGCGTCGGCGGCTCGACCACGGTCGCATTGCCGCTCGCGAGGTCGATCTTGGCGATATAACTGCCGGCAAGCGAGGCGTACCAGACATCGCCCTTGGGCGTAACCGTGATACCGTACGGACCGATGCCCTTCGGTGCCTTGAACACATTCATTTCGCCAGTCTTCGGCGTGAGCCGGCCGTAATAGCCGGACAGGCCGGTGAACCAGTAGGTCCCTTGCTTGTCGAACACGCCAGTGTTGAGATTGGCGTAGGCGAACTTTTCCGGCAGGCGGAACAGCGTGACCTTGAGATCGCCGGGGTCGACCCGCGCGATCGCGTTCTGGCCGCCCTCGGTGATCCAGGGCGCGCCGTCGGGGCCGATGGTCACGCCATGCGGCGCTGCGCCCTGGCCGAGGCTGACCGTCTTGAAACTGCCATCCCGCGGATCGAGCCTGCCGAGCAGGCCCTTGCCCTGCGCCGTGAACCAGACCGCGCCGTCAGGCGCGGGGGTGAGATCATGCAGGCCGATGCCCGGGCTGACGGGGTAGTATTTCGTCCGGAACGGGGCTTCCTGCGCAAACCCTGGGCGGGCGGTGAGCAGAACGGCGCTCGAAGCAAGAAACTGGCGGCGATTCATGGCGTTACCCCGACTGTTTCAGATTGAGGTTGGGCACGCGGACCAGATGCGGTCGAGAATAGTCCGAGGCGCTCCACGCGTCAGTCGAAGCGGCTCTTCCAAGCGTTCACATTTGCTTGCGGCCCGTGTAAGACCCGCGGCACCGATCAGCCCTAACGAACGGAAGTGGACATCATGACCGCCATCATCGACATCATCGGCCGCGAAATCCTCGATAGCCGGGGCAATCCCACCGTCGAGGTCGATGTCGTGCTGGAGGACGGCGCGCTCGGCCGCGCTGCGGTGCCGTCGGGCGCCTCCACCGGCGCCCACGAGGCCGTGGAACTGCGCGACGGCGACAAGGCCCGCTATCTCGGTAAGGGCGTCTCCAAGGCTGTCGGCGCCGTCAACGGCGAGATCTTCGAGGCCCTGAGCGGCCTCGACGTCGAGCAGCAGGCCCAGATCGACCAGATCATGATCGACCTCGACGGCACGCCGAACAAGAGCCGGCTGGGCGCCAACGCCATCCTCGGCGTCTCGCTCGCCTGCGCCAAGGCCGCCGCGAACTCGCTGGACATGCCGCTCTACCGTTACGTCGGCGGCACCTCCGCGCGCCTGTTGCCGGTGCCGATGATGAACATCATCAATGGCGGCGTGCATGCCGACAACCCGATCGACTTCCAGGAGTTCATGATCCTGCCCGTCGGCGCGTCGAGCTTTGCCGAGGGCCTGCGCTACGGCGCGGAAGTCTTCCACACGCTGAAGTCGGAGCTGAAGAAGGCCGGCCACAACACCAATGTCGGCGACGAGGGCGGCTTTGCGCCGAACCTGCCGTCGGCGGATGCCGCGCTCGACTTCGTCATGAACGCGATCGGCAAGGCCGGCTTCAAGGCGGGCACCGACATCGTGCTCGGCCTCGACTGCGCCTCGACCGAGTTCTTCAAGGACGGCAAATACGTCTACGAAGGCGAGGGCAAGACCCGCTCGATCTCCGAGCAGGCGAAGTATCTTGCAGATCTGGTCTCGCGCTATCCGATCGTGACCATCGAGGACGGCATGTCGGAAGACGACATGGAGGGCTGGAAGGAGCTCACTGATCTCATCGGCAAGAAGTGCCAGCTGGTCGGCGACGATCTCTTCGTCACCAACGTCAAGCGCCTCGCCGAAGGCATCAAGGCGGGCCGCGCCAACTCGATCCTGATCAAGGTCAACCAGATCGGCACGCTGACCGAGACGCTCGCCGCCGTCGAAATGGCGCACAAGGCCGGCTACACCTCGGTGATGTCGCATCGCTCCGGCGAGACCGAGGATTCCACCATCGCCGACCTCGCGGTCGCCACCAATTGCGGTCAGATCAAGACCGGCTCTCTTGCGCGGTCGGATCGCACCGCCAAATACAACCAGCTCCTGCGCATCGAGCAGCAGCTCGGCAAGCAGGCGCTCTACGGCGGCAAGGCGGCACTGAAGGCGCTGGCATAAGCCGGCGCTTTACCAAACACAGGGGAGGACCGACATGAGCGACGGCAAGTCCGGACTGCAGCTGCGTTCGCTGCTCAAGAAAAGCGGCGAGCTGGAGTTGTCCCTCGTGAACGTCCCGACGCCGGAGCCGGCCGACGACGAGGTCGTGGTTCGCGTCGAGGCGACGCCGATCAACCCCTCCGACCTCGGGCTCCTGATCGGGCCCGCCGACATGTCGGCCGCCAAGGCCTCCGGCACGAAGGAGATGCCCGTCATCACCGCGACGATGCCGGAGGCGGCGATGCGGATGATGGGAGCCCGGCTCGATCAGTCGCTGCCGGTCGGCAACGAGGGCGCCGGCACCGTGATCGGGGCCGGGTCGTCGGACGCTGCGAAGGCCCTGATGGGCAAGACGGTGTCGATGATCGGCGGCGCGATGTACACGCAGTACCGCGTGCTGAAGGTCCGCGACGTCATGGAGCTGCCGGCGGGCACCACGGCCGCCGACGGCGCGTCCTGGTTCGTCAATCCGCTGACCGCGCTCGGCATGACCGAGACGATGCGGCGCGAGAACCACAAGGCGCTCGTGCACACCGCGGCGGCCTCCAATCTCGGCCAGATGCTCAACAAGATCTGCATCAAGGACGGCATCGGCCTCGTCAACATCGTCCGGAGCAAGGAGCAGGCCGATATCCTGCGCAAGATCGGCGCCAAGTACATCGTGGATTCCAGCGCGCCTGATTTTACGGACGCTCTCACCAATGCGCTGGTCGAGACCGGCGCCACGATCGCGTTCGACGCCATCGGTGGCGGCAAGCTGGCCAGCCAGATTCTGACCGCGATGGAAGTTGCGGCCAACAAGACCGCGAAGGAATACAGCCGCTACGGCTCCAACGTGTACAAGCAGGTCTATATCTACGGCAGCCTCGACAATCGGCCGACCGAATTGAGCCGGTCGTTCGGCCTGACCTGGGGCGTCGGCGGCTGGCTGCTGACGCCGTTCCTCCAGAAGATCGGCCCGGCCGAGATCGGCCGCCTGCGCCAGCGCGTGGCGTCCGAGCTCAAGACCACCTTCGCCAGTCACTACACCAAGGTGGTCTCGCTGGCCGAGGCGCTCGATCCCGCCAACATCGCCGTGTACGGCAAACGCGCCACCGGCGAAAAATTCCTCATCAACCCGAATAAATCGTGACCTGCGACGGCGCGTGACCCCGGGGGCAGGGGCCGGCCGCGCCGGCCTATCCTGGCTTGATCGACATGTTCATGCCTGAGCAGTCGGGCGAACGACGATCTCGCCGACATCCACGCTATCTGGTTGCGCTATCGCGAAAGCGATGGCTTCTGCGATCGCGCTCGCCGGAATGGCCAGCGCCTTCATGCTCGCCAGCCCCTCATCCCGTAGCACGGAATCCGTCATGGAGGATGGAAGCTCGGTGTCGACATAACCGGGGGAGATGGTCGTCACCCGAAGCGACGGGCCGGCCTCCTGACGAAGCCCTTCGGAAATCGCCCTGACGGCGTTCTTGGATCCCGCGTAGACGGCCATTGTCGGAACGACCTTGATGCCGGCGGTCGACAGGGTGTTGACGAAGTGGCCAAAGCCCTGACGACGGAAGACGGGAAGGGCCGCAGCGATCCCGTAGAGCACGCCTTTCACGTTCACGTCGATCATATCGTCCCAATCGTCGACCCTCAGATCGTCCAGACGGGAAATCGGTGCAATCCCGGCATTGTTGATCATGACGTCCAGCTTTCCGCATCGGTCCGTTGCGAGACCGACGAGCCTGGCGACATCCTCGCGCTGCCTGACGTCGGTGACGAGATACGACGCCTTTCCGCCCTTCGAGGTGATGCTCGCGGTCAGCATCTCCAGCCTCTCGGAACGCCGTGCGGCGAGGACCACGATGGCGCCACGTTCTGCGAGATGCCGGGCAGTGGCTTCGCCAATTCCGCTGCTGGCGCCCGTGATGGCGATGACCTTGCCTGCGATGCCTGTCATAGATGTTCCATCCAATTCGTTACGCGATGAAATTCGCATCGGTAGCGAGGATGATCTATGTTTGAAATGCTCGAAAATCGTCGAGATCGGATCAAGCCTTGGACAAACTTCCGGACGAGCACTTCGACAAGCGCTTCGACAGGCACTTGGGCAAACAGTTGGACAAGACCTTGGACCCTCTGTCCCAGGCCTTCTCACTCCTGGACGTTCGCGCTGCGCGTTGCACGAGGTTCGAGGCGGGCGGCCATTGGTCGTATCGGTTCCCGGCAAAACCCGCCCTGAAGTTCGGCGCGGTCATCCGAGGCGATTGCTGGATCGACTTTGGTGACGAAGCCCATCATCGGCTTGCCACCGGCGACTGTTTTCTTCTCGCCAATGCACCAGCCTACGTTCTGGCCAACGACGAACGCCTCGCGCCCGAAGACGGATTGGCGGCGTTCGATTGGGCGCAGTCGGATGTTGCGCGTGGCGCAGGGAGCGATACCGTTCTGCTTGCCGGCAGTTTCGGTTTCGAGGCATCGGACGCCGAATTGCTGCTCGATGCGCTGCCCCGCTTTCTGCTCATACCATCGCGCAGTCGCTCGGCAGCCGTCATTCATTCCACGCTCCACATTCTCGACCTTGAAATCAGGGGGACGGGAATCGGAACGGCCGTACTCACCGACAGGCTCGCCGACGTCCTGCTCGTCCAGGTGCTCCGCGCGGCGCTGGATCAGGGTGCCGGCGAGGGACTTGGATGGATCAACGCGCTGGTCGATGCCAGGATCGGCAAGGCAATCAGGCTGATGCACGAAGACGCTGCTCACCCCTGGACCCTGGAAGCATTGGCCGACGCGATCGCAATGTCGCGATCCGCATTTTCGAAGCGGTTCAAGTCCCTGGTGGGGCTGGCGCCGCTCGACTACCTCCTTCGGTGGCGAATGCGGCTTGCGCGCGATCAGCTGCGACGCGGTGCGACCGTCTCGGCAACCGCCGCGCAACTGGGATATTCGTCGGAAAGCGCCTTCGGGCATGCCTTCAAACGAATCTACGGCCATGCACCGAAGCGATACTGGCGTGGACAGGCCACCGGCGAAAAAATTCCCCATCGCCCCAAATAAATAATCGTGACGTGCGACGGCACGTCACCGAAAGAAGGTCTTGCCTTCTGAGCGACGCGGGGGATTATTCCGCCGCCATTTCAAGCGGACGAACCGCAAGGCGCTCAGAAGGGACATTCCATGACCGATCTCAATCGCCGTCACCTGCTCGCAGGCGCCGCCGCCATGGGCGCGGCGGCCGTCACCGGGCTCGGGCCCATCGCCGCGAATGCCTCAGTGCCGCAAGCCGGGACGCAGGCGCCGGGCTTCTATCGTTACAAAGTCGGCAGCTTCGAGTGCACCTCGATCAACGACGGCGCGCGCACCTTCCCGATGCCTGACAAGTTCGTCGTCAACATTCCGAAGGAGGAGGCGCTGGCGGCCGGCGAGGCGGCCTACATGCCGAAGGGCATGGTCACCGTGCCGTTCAATCCGCAGCTCATCAACACCGGTTCCAAGCTGGTCCTGATCGACACCGGCAATGGCATTGCGAATTTCGAGGCGAGCAAGGGCGCGGTCGGCCGCACGCTGCAAAACCTTCAGGCCGCCGGCGTCGACCCCAAGAACGTCGACGTCGTGCTGTTGTCGCATCTGCACCCCGACCATACCAACGGCATCCGTTTGGCCGACGGCGCGCTGGCCTTCCCGAATGCGGAGATCATGGTGCCGGGCAAGGACTGGGAGTTCTGGACCAGCGAGGACAACGCTGCCAAGGCCGAAGCCAATCCGATGATGAAGAACTACTTCGCCAACGTGAAGAAGACCTTCGCCGGCCTCGAATCCAAGGTGACGAAGTACGAATGGGGCAAGGAGGTCGCGCCCGGCATCACCTCCATCGCGACACCCGGCCACACGCCCGGGCACACCTCCTTCGCAGTCGCCTCGGGCGACGCCAAGGTGCTGATCCAGTCCGACGTCACCAACATTCCGGAGTTCTTCCTGCGCAATCCGGACTGGCACGTGGTGTTCGACAACGACGCCGCGATGGCGCAGGCGACGCGCCACAAGTTCTACGACATGGCGGCAGCGGAAAAGGCGACCGTGATCGGCTTCCACTTCGCCTTCCCCTCGGTCGGCCATGTCGAGAAGGACGGCGCCAAATATCGCCTGATCCCGTCGGCGTGGAATCCGACGATCTGATCTGCACGCGGCGTTTGCGCGAACGACCGGGCCGCCACCTGGCGGCCCGATTTGTTTGGGCTGCATTCGCGAAACGCAGCGTTTCCAAATCGGACCAATTCATGCACTTGCATCCATTGGTCCGGTTGGCTTAAGTGCCGTCCCGGCACTCCCGCTCAAGCCCTCGAGGACATTCCATGGCCTACAACATCGTCACGATCGCCGGCAGCCTGCGCAAGGACAGCTTCTCGCTCAAGATCGCCAATGCGCTCGCCAAGCTGGCGCCTGGCTCGCTCAGGCTCGAGGTCGTCACGCCGGCAGGCATTTCGTTCTTCAACCAGGACCTCGAGGGCGCGCCGCCCGCGGACTGGCTCGCCTTCCGCGAAAAGCTCCAGAAGTCGAACGGCGTCCTGTTCGTCACGCCCGAATACAACCGTTCGATCCCGGGCGTTCTGAAGAATGCCATCGACGTCGCCTCGCGGCCCTACGGCAAGAGCTCGTTCCTCGGCAAGCCGGTCGGCATCATCTCCAACTCGCCGGGGCTGCTCGGCGGCGTCAGCGCGGCCAAGCATCTGCAAAACATTCTGCCGGGCATTTCCGGTCCGGTTCTCCAGCAGCCGGAGATCTACCTCAGCGGCGTCGGCGACGCCTTCGACGCGGACGGCAATCTGACCAAGGACTCCCTCAAGACGGTGCTGCAGCAATTCATCGACGCCTTCGCCGCGCATGTGGCGAAACATCAGGGCTGACGTCTAAGCCAAGGCTGCTCGACTCTCCGTCATGCCCGGGCTTGTCCCGGGCATCCACGTTCTTCGTTATCGCAGGCAAAGTACGTGGATGGCCGGGACAAGCCCGGCCATGACGGGATAGTGTGCCTCGTTTCGGCAATTAGCACTCCCTTAACCAACCTGTCCCATCTTCCCAAGATGGTCTCGCGCGCGCGCCTGAAATCGATCCTGACCGGTCTTGCCCTCTATGCGATGGCGGCGGCCATCGTCGGCTATTTCGGCGTCAACGCCTATACCGGCAAATACGGCCTCAACGCCCGCCAGGAGCTCGACCAGGAGATCATCGCGCTGACCAGCGAGCTGGCCCAGCTCAAGCGTGAGCGCGCCAGGAGCGAACAGCGGGTGTCGCTGCTGCGGTCCGAGAAGATCGACCCCGACATGCTGGACGAGCGAGCGCGCTTCCAGCTCGACTACGTCAATTCGCGCGATCTCGTTCGGATGATCCCGGCGAAGTAGCGCATCCGCAGCTTTCGAAAGCGGCACCGAAAGCCGCTGCCGAAACCGACTTGCGTGTCCCAATTCCAGCGAAAGTCGTAGGCCTGGAACCCGACGGCCGCCTTGACGGCCGCGCCGCAACGAGCGCATGGCTTCCGGCGCCTTTGTTGACGCAGATCAACCGGGCAGCACCGGCAGTTTCTAGACTGTCATCCGGAGGAAACAGTGATGAATGGGTCAATGCCCCGGCATCACGCGGCCCGTGTCGAGGCCGCCATCACGTCAGGCCAGGCGGCTCGGTCCGCGCTCGTGGCCTCGTGGCGTCGTTCCTCCCGGTTGCATCATCTCGATCCCGGCGGCCGTACCGCGCCGATACGGCTGACCGAAGCCGAGCTGCACCGCGCGCGCGAACGTGTCGCGCCGCTTCTGGCTGCGGCGCAAGGCGCGATGGACCGGCTGTATCAGGCTGTCGGCGCCGCGGGCTGCTGCGTGCTGCTCGCCGACGGCGATGGCGTGCCGGTCGATCGCCGCGGCACGGTGGCGGACGACGCGACGTTTCAGTCCTGGGGCCTGTGGACGGGTGCGCTCTGGAGCGAGGAGCACGAGGGCACCAACGGCATCGGTACCTGCCTCGTCGAGCAGCGCCCGCTGACGATCGATCGCGACCAGCATTTCTTTGCCCGCAATACGCTTCTGAGCTGCACCGCGGTTCCGATCCACGACCATGAGGCCGCGCTTGTCGGTGTGCTCGACGTCTCCTCCTGCCGCGCCGACCGCACCGACTGCTTCGCCAGCCTGATCGCGCTCGCGACGGGCGAGGCGGCCAGGCGTATCGAGGCCGACCTGTTTCGAAAGGCTTTTGCCGATGCCCGCATCGTGCTGACGCAAGCTGCGGACGGAAGTTGCAGCGGCCTCGTTGCGGTCGATGCGGACGATCTCGTGATCGGCGCGACCCGCTCCGCCCGGGTGGCGCTCGGAATCGCGCCCGGCCGGGCATTGCAGCCGGTGCCTGCCGCCGACCTTCTCGGCGGTGATACCGCGCGCGATCACCTTGCCGGCGGCCAGCGCGCGGTGTTGCAGCGGGCGCTGCTTCGCGCCGGCGGCAACGTCTCGGCAGCCGCCAAGGCCCTCGGCGTCAGCCGCGCCACGCTGCACAGGAAGCTGAAGCGGTTCGAGCTGAACCACTGAGCTGCGTTGTTTCCTAAGAATCGTCATTGCGAGAAGCGAAGCGACGAAGCAATCCAGAGTCTTTCCGCGGAGGGACTCTGGATTGCTTCGCTGCGCTCGCAATGACGGGCAGCCGCCCCACCTGTCGCAGAAGTGCGACAGGTCCGCCCCACCATCGCTCCCGCCCGGGCTGACAGAAAACGCCTCCCGCATCATCGTCGGCGCAAGTCGTGAACACACGACGACAAGCAAGCAGCAAACATCGGGAGTGATCAATGAACAAGGTGGAATTCCTCAGCGTCACCAAAGTTCCCTTTGCCGAACGCTACGACAATTTCATCGGCGGCAAGTTCGTGGCGCCGATCTCCGGCAAGTATTTCGACAATGCCTCGCCGGTGACCGGCCAGATCGTCTGCAAGATCGCGCGGTCCGATGCGCAAGACATCGAGGCGGCGCTCGACGCGGCGCATGCCGCCAAAACCGCCTGGGGCCGCACCAGCGTCGCCGAGCGTGCCGCGATCCTGAACCGGATTGCCGACCGCATGGAGGAGAATCTCGAGCGCCTTGCGATTGCCGAGACCTGGGACAACGGCAAGCCGATCCGAGAGACCCGCGCCGCCGACCTGCCGCTCGCGATCGATCACTTCCGCTATTTCGCCGGCGTCGTCCGCGCCCAGGAAGGCTCGATCGGCGAGATCGACCATGACACCGTCGCCTATCATTTCCACGAACCGCTCGGCGTGGTCGGCCAGATCATCCCCTGGAACTTCCCGCTGCTGATGGCCTGCTGGAAGCTTGCGCCTGCGCTTGCCGCCGGCAATTGCGTCGTGCTCAAGCCCGCCGAGCAGACGCCGGCCTCGATCATGGTCTGGGCCGAGATCATCGCGGATATCCTGCCGCCCGGTGTCCTCAACATCGTCAACGGCTTTGGCCTCGAGGCCGGCAAGCCGCTGGCGTCCAGCCCGCGCATCGCCAAGATCGCCTTCACCGGTGAGACCACGACGGGGCGGCTGATCATGCAGTACGCCAGCCAGAACCTCATTCCCGTCACGCTTGAGCTCGGCGGCAAGTCGCCGAACATCTTCTTCAAGGACGTCATCGCCGAAGACGACGACTTCTTCGACAAGGCGATCGAAGGTTTCGTCATGTTCGCGCTGAACCAGGGCGAGGTCTGCACCTGTCCGAGCCGGGCGCTGGTCCACGCGGATATCTATGACCGCTTCATGGAGCGGGCGCTGAAGCGCGTCGCCGCGATCAAGCAGGGCGATCCGCGCGATCCCACTACCATGATCGGCGCTCAGGCATCCAGCGAGCAGCTGTCCAAGATCCTCTCCTACATCGACATCGGCAAGGAGGAGGGCGCCAAGGTGCTGGCCGGCGGCGGCCGTGCCGAGCTCGCGGGCGATCTCGCCGGCGGCTTCTACGTCCAGCCGACCGTGTTCGAGGGCCACAACAAGATGCGAATCTTCCAGGAGGAGATTTTCGGCCCCGTCGTCTCGGTCACGACCTTCAGGACCGACGAGGAGGCGCTCGCGATCGCCAACGACACACTCTACGGATTGGGTGCCGGCGTCTGGAGTCGCGACGCCAACCGCTGCTACCGCTTCGGCCGGGAGATCCAGGCCGGCCGGGTCTGGACCAACTGCTACCATGCCTATCCCGCGCATGCGGCCTTCGGCGGCTACAAGCAGTCGGGCGTCGGGCGCGAGACCCACAAGATGATGCTCGATCATTACCAGCAGACCAAGAACCTCCTGGTCAGCTATAGCCCCAAGAAGCTCGGTTTCTTCTGATGAGGGATGTCCCGCTCAGGAGGCCGTCATGCCCGGGCTTGTCCCGGGCATCCACGTCCTCCGTGCCGCGGGGCAAGGCGTGGATGGCCGGGACGAGCCCGGCCATGACGTCGCGGAAGCTGCAGCGCCCCATTCGTGGGACGAGTTTTCGACCGGCAGGATTCTGTTGGTTCGCAGTTCTTGATCTGCTCACGAATCCGCGCGCGCCCATGTGCGCATAGATTTGTTACCCGATCAGCGCCAAAGATTTTGCAATATTTCGATCACGTTGCAGTGCGGCATAATGAAAGGCGTGTCATGCCGCCGCGGTGCTTTCGCACGCGATTGACTTGGGTTAGAGAGGGCGAAAGTTTTCTCTGACCCGGAATTCCCATGGCCGCCCCCAAGAAAGCCGCCGCAAGCCCTCCACAGGATAAGACCGACGGCGGTTCGCCTCCGGAATTCACCAGGGAGCAGGAGCTCAAGGCGCTCCGCGACATGCTCCTGATCCGTCGGTTCGAGGAAAAGGCAGGCCAGCTCTACGGCATGGGCGCGATCGGCGGCTTCTGTCACCTCTATATCGGCCAGGAGGCCGTAGTGGTCGGCATGCAGATGGCGCTGAAGCAGGGCGATCAGGTCATTACCGGCTATCGCGATCACGGCCACATGCTTGCCACCGGCATGGATGCCAACGGCGTCATGGCCGAGCTCACGGGCCGCAGCGGCGGCTACTCCAAGGGCAAGGGCGGCTCCATGCACATGTTCAGCAAGGAGAAGCACTTTTATGGCGGCCACGGCATCGTCGGCGCCCAGGTCTCGCTCGGCACCGGGCTTGCCTTTGCCAATCACTATCGCGGCAACGACAATGTCAGCGTCACCTATTTCGGCGACGGCGCGGCCAATCAGGGCCAGGTCTATGAGAGCTTCAACATGGCGGAGCTCTGGAAGCTGCCGGTGATCTACGTCATCGAGAACAACCGCTACGCCATGGGCACATCGGTCTCGCGCGCCTCGGCGCAGCAGGATTTCTCCAAGCGCGGCGTCTCCTTCAACATCCCCGGCAAGCAGGTCGACGGCATGGACGTCCGTGCCGTGAAGGCGGCGGGCGAGGAGGCGGCGGCCTGGTGCCGCGCCGGCAAGGGGCCCTTCATCCTGGAGATGCAGACCTATCGCTATCGCGGGCACTCGATGTCCGACCCTGCAAAATATCGCACGCGCGAGGAGGTCGAGAAGGTCCGCCACGACCAGGATCCGATCGAGCAGGTGCGCAACCGCCTCCTGGCGGCGAAGGTCAGCGAGCAGGATCTGAAGGCGATCGATGCTGACGTGCGCGACATCGTCAACGCCGCCGCCGATTTCGCCCAGCACGATCCCGAGCCGGATGCCGCCGAGCTCTGGACCGACGTTTACCGCTGAACGCGCGCAAGCTTTCTTTTGGAGCCGATATGCCAATTCAAGTGCTGATGCCCGCGCTGTCGCCCACGATGGAGAAGGGCAACCTCGCCAAATGGCTGAAGAAAGAGGGCGAGACGATCAAGTCCGGTGACGTCATCGCCGAGATCGAGACCGACAAGGCGACCATGGAGGTCGAGGCGACCGACGAAGGCACGCTCGGCAAGATCCTGATCCCCGAGGGCACCGCCGACGTTGCGGTGAATACGCCGATCGCCACCATTCTCGCCGACGGCGAGAGCGCCGCTGATCTCGGCAAGGCGTCCGCGCCGGCCAAGCAGGAGAAGGCTGCCGAGTCGGCGCCCCCGGCCGCCGCCAAGGCCGAGGCGCCGCAGCCGAAGGCCGCCCCGCAGGCCGTTGCCGAGCCGGATCCGGAAGTGCCCGCGGGTACCGAGATGGTGACGCAGACCATCCGCGAAGCGCTGCGCGACGCCATGGCCGAGGAGATGCGCCGCGACGCGGACGTCTTCGTGATGGGTGAGGAGGTCGCCGAATATCAGGGCGCCTACAAGGTGACCCAGGGCCTGCTCCAGGAGTTCGGCGCCAAGCGCGTCATCGACACCCCGATCACCGAGCACGGCTTTGCCGGCGTCGGCGTCGGTGCCGCGATGACCGGCCTGAAGCCGATCGTCGAGTTCATGACCTTCAACTTCGCCATGCAGGCGATCGATCAGATCATCAACTCCGCGGCCAAGACGCTGTACATGTCCGGCGGCCAGATGGGCTGCTCGATCGTGTTCCGCGGACCTAACGGCGCGGCCGCGCGCGTTGCCGCCCAGCACAGCCAGGATTACTCGTCCTGGTACTCGCACATCCCGGGCCTGAAGGTGGTCGCGCCGTATTCGGCAGCCGACGCCAAGGGCCTGCTCAAGGCCGCGATCCGCGATCCCAATCCGGTGATCTTCCTTGAGAACGAGGTGCTCTACGGTCACACCGGCGAAGTGCCCAAGCTGGATGATTTCATCATCCCGATCGGCAAAGCGCGCATCGTGCGTTCCGGCAGCCACGTCACCATCATCTCCTGGTCGAACGGCATGACCTATGCGCTCAAGGCCGCCGACGAACTCGCCAAGGACGGCATCGAGGCCGAGGTGATCGACCTGCGCACGCTGCGCCCGATGGACACCGAGACCATCGTCAACTCCGTCAAGAAGACCGGTCGCGCGGTCACGGTGGAAGAGGGCTGGGCACAGAGCGGCGTCGGCGCCGAGATCGCCGCGCGTATCATGGAAAACGCCTTCGACTATCTGGATGCGCCGGTCGCGCGCGTTTCCGGCAAGGACGTCCCGATGCCCTATGCCGCGAACCTGGAGAAGCTCGCGCTGCCTTCGGCGGCGGAAGTCGTCGAGGCCGCCAAAGCCGTCTGCTACAGGTAGATCATGGCGGGCCCCAAGGAGCAGCCACTGCCGCCCGACGTCATGAGCCGCGACGACGCGGTCGAGATCCTGCGCGTATTCGTGTTGGACGGCGGGCTGTCGATGGCGTTCCAGCGCGCCTTCGAGGAACCCGACATGTGGGGCCTCTTGCTCGTCGATCTCGCCCGTCATGCTGCGCGCGCCTATGCGCGCGAGAGCGAATACACCGAGGAGGACGCGTTGAGCCGGATCCTCGAGATGTTCCAGGCCGAGATCGAGCGTCCTACCGACACCGGCACCACGACGCCACGCGGCAAGGGACACTGACCATGGCGATCGAATCCTACCACTTCGATTTCATGCTCGAGGCGATCCGCGAGGCGGAAGCCTCGATCGCTCAGGGCGGTCTGCCGATCGGTGCCGTGCTGACGCGCGACAACAAGATCATCGCCCGCGGCCACAACAACCGCGTGCAGGAGAACAACGTGATCCTGCACGGCGAGATGAGCTGCCTGCGCGAAGCCGGCGCGATCAAGTTCCACGATACCGTGATGTACACCACGCTGTCGCCATGCTCGATGTGCGCCGGGGCGCTCGCGCTGTTCAAGGTCAAGCTCGTGGTGATCGGGGAATCCGTCACCTTCCCCGGCTCCAAGGACATCCTCGACAAGTTCGGGATCCCCTGGATCGACCTTGCCGACGACCGCTCCATCACAATGATGAAGAATTGGCGTTCCATCCCAGCCAATGAGCGCCTGTGGCAGGGCGACATCGGCAACTAAACCTGGTCTGTTCGTCTTCGCATCGAGGACGACGTTTTTGAGAAGTTCTTCGTGAGGTCAGCATGCCCATCAACATCCTGATGCCCGCTCTCTCGCCGACGATGGAGAAGGGCAACCTCGCCAAGTGGCTGAAGAAGGAAGGCGACAAGGTCAAATCCGGCGACGTCATTGCCGAGATCGAGACCGACAAGGCGACCATGGAGGTCGAGGCGATCGACGAGGGCACGATCGCCAAGATCCTGGTGCCCGAGGGCACGCAGGATGTCCCGGTCAACGACGTGATCGCCGTGCTCGCCGGCGAAGGCGAGGACGTGAAGGCTGCGGGCAGCGCCAAGCCCAGCGCCTCGGCCGCGCCGCCCAAATCTGCTGAGAAGACGGCAGACAAGCCCGCCGAGGCTCCTGCTGCTGCACCGGATTCCGCGCCCAAGGCCGCTCCGGCGCCCGCGGCTGCACCTGCGCCGCAGGCGGCAGCGGCGGCTGCGCAAAGCAACGGCCATGGTGGCCGCGTGTTCTCGTCTCCGCTGGCACGGCGCCTGGCCAAGGACGCCGGCATCGATGTCTCGATGATTGCAGGTACCGGTCCACATGGCCGCGTGGTCGCCCGCGACGTCGAGCAGGCCAAATCGGGCAAGGGCCTCAAGGCACCTGCTGCTGCTCCGTCATCCGCGCCTTCGATCGCGCCGACGATGTCGGACAAGCAGATCCTGTCGCTGTTCGAGCCCGGCTCTTACGACATTGTCCCGCATGACGGCATGCGCCGCACCATTGCGCAGCGCCTGACCGCATCGATCCAGAACGTCCCGCACTTCTATCTCACCATCGACTGCGATATCGGCAAGCTGCTCGCCGCGCGCGAGGAAATCAATGCGGCGGCTCCCAAGGACAAGGAGAAGAAGCCGCTCTACAAGATCTCGGTCAACGACTTCGTCATCAAGGCGATGGCGGTGGCGCTGCAGAGGATCCCGAACTGCAATGTCAGCTGGACCGAAAGCGGCATGGTCAAGCATCATCATTCCGACGTCGGCGTTGCCGTCGCGATGCCCGGCGGCCTGATCACGCCGATCATCCGCAAGGCGGAGACCAAGACGCTCTCGACCATCTCGAACGAGATGAAGGATTTTGCCGCGCGCGCCCGTTCGCGCAAGCTCAAGCCCGAGGAGTACCAGGGCGGCACCACGGCCGTCTCCAACCTCGGCATGTACGGCATCAGCCACTTCACCGCCGTGATCAACCCGCCGCATGCGACGATCCTTGCGGTCGGCACCAGCGAGGAGCGTCCCGTGGTGCGCGGCGGCAAGATCGAGGTCGCGCACATGATGAGCGTGACCTTGTCCTGCGATCACCGCGCCATCGACGGCGCGCTCGGCGCCGAGCTGATCGGCGCCTTCAAGCAGCTGATCGAAAACCCCGTGATGATGATGGTCTGACGCGGCGGCAGAGGGGGCAACCTTGCATGTCCGGACCCGCTGGCCATGGATATCGCTGCTGCTCGGAGCCGTCGTCGCGCTCAATCCGATCGGGCTCGATTTTCTTCGTTCTGCGTTCTTTGCCGGCGAGCAACTGGCGCGGAACATCGCCCAGCCGATCGTGCTCACCGCACTGGCCGTGATGGTCCTGGTGGTGGTGCTCGAATGGCTGGTGAGGTCTCTTTTGGTCAAGCGCCGCGCCCGCGGCGCCTCTTGAGTTGAACGGGAGCCGCTATGGCCGACACATCCTTCGACATCATCATCATCGGCTCCGGTCCCGGCGGCTACGTCACCGCGATCCGTGCCGCGCAACTCGGCCTCAAGACGGCAATCGTCGAAAAATCCTATCTCGGCGGCATCTGTCTGAACTGGGGCTGCATTCCGACCAAGGCGCTGCTGCGCTCGGCCGAGATTTATCACTACATGCAGCACGCCAAGGATTACGGCCTGTCGGCGGAGAAGGTCTCGTTCGATCCGAAGGCCGTGGTGCAGCGCTCGCGCGGCGTCTCCAAGCGCCTCAACGACGGCGTCGGCTTCCTCATGAAGAAGAACAAGGTCAGCGTGATCTGGGGCGCGGCCTCGATCGACGCGCCCGGCAAGGTCACCGTGAAGAAGTCCGATGTCGAGGCCCCCAAGGGGGCGTTGGGCGAGGGCACCTACCAGGCCAAGCACATCATCGTCGCGACCGGTGCGCGGCCGCGCGTGCTGCCCGGCCTCGAGCCCGACAAGAAGCTGGTCTGGACCTATTTCGAGGCGATGGTGCCGGAGCGGATGCCGAAGTCGTTGCTGGTGGTCGGCTCCGGCGCGATCGGCATCGAGTTTGCCTCCTTCTTCCACACCATGGGCTCCGACGTCACCGTGGTCGAGGTGCTGCCGCAGATCCTGCCAGTCGAGGATGCCGAGATCGCCGGTCTGGCGCGCAAGCGTCTGGAGAAGCAGGGCATCAAGATCATGACCTCGACCAAGGTGACCAAGCTGGAGAAGAAGGCCGACAGCGTCGTCGCCACCATCGACGACGGCAAGGGCAAGCCCGTCGCCACCGAGTTCGAGCGCGTGATCTCGGCGGTCGGCGTCGTCGGCAACATCGAGAACATCGGCCTCGAAAAGCTCGGCGTGAAGACCGACCGCGGCATCGTCGTCGTCGACGGCTACGGCAAGACCAACATCCCCGGCATCTATGCCATCGGCGACGTTGCCGGCCCTCCGATGCTCGCACACAAGGCCGAGCATGAAGGCGTGATCTGCGTCGAGGCGATCAAGGGCCTCAACCCGCACCCCATGGACAAGAACATGATCCCGGGCTGCACCTATTGTCATCCGCAGGTGGCGTCCGTGGGCCTCACCGAAGCCAAGGCGAAAGAGAACGGCCGCGAGATCCGCGTCGGCCGTTTCCCCTTCGTCGGCAACGGCAAGGCCATCGCGCTCGGCGAGGACCAGGGCTTGGTCAAGGTGATCTTCGACAAGAAGACCGGTCAGCTCCTCGGCGCCCACATGGTCGGCGCGGAGGTCACCGAGCTGATCCAGGGCTACGTCGTCGCCATGAACCTGGAGACCACGGAAGAAGAGCTCATGCACACGGTCTTCCCGCATCCGACGCTGTCGGAGATGATGAAGGAAGCCGTGCTGGATGCGTATGGAAGGGTGCTGAATATTTGACGGGCTCATCGTCGCCCACCGCCGTCATTGCGAGCGCAGCGAAGCAATCCAGACAGCCCTGCGGAAAGATTCTGGATTGCTTCGCTGCGCTCGCAATGACGAGCAGAGAGAACCGATTGCAGAATAAGAAGGAAATCAACCCATGCACGACAACGACAACCTCACCATCGAACGCCCCACTTTCGTCACCCATCTCGAATGCGCGATGGAGGGCGATCATTACGCCGCCGACCAGGTCCACAACCTCTCCAAGGCCGGCAAGCCGCTTCTTGTCCGCTACGACCTCGCCGGCGTGAAGAAGGCGCTGACGAAGGATGCGCTGGCCCAGCGCCCCGGCGATATGTGGCGCTACCGCGAGCTGCTGCCGGTGCGCAAATGCGAGGACATCGTTTCGCTCGGCGAGGTCACGACGCCGCTGATCCGGCTGCCGAAGCTCGGGAAAAAGCTCGGGGGCGGCGAGATCATCGTGAAGGACGAGGGACGGCTGCCGACCGGCTCGTTCAAGGCACGCGGGCTCGTGATGGCGGTTTCGATGGGCAAGGCGCTCGGCATCAAGCACATGGCGATGCCGACCAACGGCAATGCCGGCGCGGCGCTCGCCGCTTATGCGACGTCCTGCGGCATCAAGACCACGATCTTCTGCCCGGCCGACACGCCCGAGGTGAATGTCAGCGAGATCGAGCTGCAGGGCGCGACCGTCTACCGCGTCAACGGCTATATCGACGATTGCGGCAAGATCGTCGGCGAGGGTAAGGCGAAGGTCGGCTGGTTCGACACCTCGACGCTGAAGGAGCCGTACCGCATCGAAGGCAAGAAGACGATGGGCCTCGAGCTCGCCGAGCAGCTCGGCTGGGACGTGCCCGATGTGATCTTCTATCCCACCGGCGGCGGCACCGGCCTGATCGGCATGTGGAAGGCTTTCGACGAGCTCGAGAAGATCGGCTTCATCGGAAGCAAGCGTCCGCGCATGGTTGCGGTGCAGGCCTCGGGCTGCGCGCCGATGGTGCGCGCATACGAAGCCGGGACCGAGCACGCTACGCGCTGGGAGGACGCTCACACCATTGCCTCGGGCATCCGCGTGCCGCAGGCGATCGGCGATTTCCTGATCCTGCGCGCGGTGCGGAAGAGCAAGGGTTTTGCGATCGCCGTCGACGACGACAAGATCTCGTCGGCGCTGAACGAGGTTGCGCGCGAGGAGGGGCTGCTGCTCTGTCCCGAGGGCGCCGCCACCTACGCCGCCTACAAGCAGAGCCTCGCCGACGGCCGCGTCAGCAAGACCGATCGCGTGATGCTGTTCAACTGCGCGACCGGCCTGAAGTACCCGCTGCCGCCGGTCACCCGCACGCTCGACCGCCACAAGCCGATCGATTACGCGCAGTTCTAAAGCATGATCCGGAAAAGTGCGCAGCGGTTTTCCGAAAAGATCATGCTTCAACAACGATCTAAAGCGCGATGACGATTCATCCTAATCGCATCGCGCTCTAGCGCGGTGCCAGACTACGAATGATCCCTCTTCCCGTACGCGGGCGGAGGGCCAAAAAGAACAACAACGACATCGCTGGGGAGAAGACAATGAAGAAGGCCGCTTGGGCTGCGCTGATTGCTATTCTCGCTGTGACCGGCGCCGCGCGCGCCGACGACTATCCCTCACGTCCCATCACCGTCATCGTGCCCTTCGCGGCCGGCGGACCGTCGGATGCGATGGCGCGAGTCCTCGCTGACCGGATGCGGGTGACGTTGGGGCAGCCCGTGGTGATCGAGAATGTCACCGGCGCGGGCGGTTCGATCGGCGTCGGCCGCGCCGTGCAATCGCCGCCGGACGGCTACACCATCTCCTTCGGCCACCTCGGCACCCACGTCGCCAACGGTGCCGTCTACAAGCTCAAATACGATCTCGTCGCCGACCTCGAGCCGGTGGTGCTGTTGCCGAGCAATCCGATGATCGTCGTCAGCAAGAACGCGGTACCTGCGACCTCGCTGAAGGAGCTGTTGGACTGGCTGAAGTCGCGGCCGTCGCCGCCGACCGCAGGCACCGCCGGCGCGGGCTCCGGCAGCCATATCGCGGGCGTCTATCTCGAGAACGTCTCCGGCATCAAGCTGCAATACGTGCCGTATCGCGGCACCGCGCCCGCGCTGAACGACCTCATCGCCGGCCAGATCGACCTCATCGTCGACCAGACCTCCAACTCCATCAACCAGGTCCGCGCCGGCACCATCCGCGCCTATGCCGTCACCGACGACAAGCGCCTGCGCTCGGCGCCCGACATTCCGACCGCGGAGGAGGCGGGCCTGAAAGGCTTCAACATGACGCTGTGGTCGGGCATGTGGGTTCCGAAGGGCACGCCGAAGGAGATCGTGACCAAGCTCAATGCAGCCGCCGTCGAAGCGCTGAACGATCCCGGAGTGAGGAAGCAGCTCGAAAGCCAGGGACTGGAGATGACGCCCAAGGATCAGCTCACGCCCGAAGCGCTCGGCACCCGCCAGAAGGCCGAGATCGCAAAATGGTGGCCGATGATCAAGGCGGCGAACATCAAGGTGGATTGAAGCTGGCGCTCACTGCAAGGTTTCGTGACCTGCCGCCAGCGCACGGTCCAGGCACTGCATCAGATCCGAGGCGGCGAACGGCTTGCCGAGAAAACAGATTGCCCCGGCTTTGAGGGCACGCACCCGCACGCTCTCGTCCGGGAAGGCTGTGATGAAGATGAACGGCGTCGCCGAACCATGCGCGCGCATCTGCGTCAACAGATCGATTCCCGTCATCAGCGGCATCTGCACGTCGGCGATCACACACGAGGTGCCATTCGAATCGGACGACCTCAAAAACTCCTCGGCTGAGGCGAATGTGTGGACGACGTACCCGCGCGATTCCAGGAGATTGTTGATAGCGGCCCGCACGTAAGGGTCGTCGTCAAGCACCGAAATGACCGAAGCCGCTGACAAGACGTCCGCTCCCCACCCGGCATCACGCTCGCCGTCGCCACGGCTATACATAAACCGATAAGGTGGACCTGCCGGTTGCGATTGGAAACTCATACTTAGGTTTGTGCGTCGGGCTTGTTGGACCCTATCCCGATCGCCTCGCTCATTCTCACCAGATCGGCCAGCGACTTCGCGCCCATTTTCCGCATGATCTGGCCGCGATAGATCTTGACGGTGATTTCTGCCAATCCGAGCTGGGCGGCCACTTGCTTGTTCATCAGGCCGGCCGTCACCAGTGACAATACGTCTCGCTCCCGCGGAGAGAGTGACTCGAAGCGGGATCTCACGGTCGAGACCGTCCTGTTGAGGTCGCGGCGCTTGCGGTCTCTCTCGATCGCGGCCTGGACTGCGTCCAGGATGTCCTGGTCGCGGACCGGCTTGGTCAGGAAGTCGATCGCGCCGCTCTTCATGGCCCGAACCGTCATGGGAATATCACCGTAACCGGTAATGAAGATGATAGGCGTGTGGATATTCGCCTTGGCAAGATCGGATTGAAGGTCAAGGCCGCTGGCTCCGGGAAGGCGGATGTCGAGCACGAGGCAACTGGGGACTTCCGGCGGCTTGGCGTGGAGGAGTTGTGGTGCCGAGCCGAATGCTTCGACCTTGAGGCCGACCGACTCGAATAAATTGGTGAGCGCACGGCGCATGGACGCGTCGTCATCGACGATGAAGACAATTGGCTGATCGCCGTCCTCCTTCTGCGGTGGCGGAGGTTCCCCGCGCTCGGTCACGAAGTTTCCTCTCGATGGAGGGGCAAGGTGATCTGAAAAGTCGCGCCGTGCTCCTGGTTGGGTGCGGCGAAAAGCCGTCCACCATGCGCCTCGATGATGGATCGACAGATCGACAGCCCCATGCCCATGCCGGTGGACTTCGTGGTGAAGAACGGCGTGAACAGGCGGTCTATCGCCTGTTCACTGATGCCGCCCCCGCAGTCGGAAACGCTCACCAGCACCGCGTCATCGCCGCTCGCCGCTGAACGGATCGCCAGCTCGCGCGGGCGATCATGGACGTCTTCCATGGCCTCGATCCCGTTCATGATCAGGTTGATCAGGACCTGTTGCAATTGGATTCGATCGCCGAATATTTTCGGCAGTGCCGACGACAGCTCCATTCGCACCGACACGGCGTGGCTGGCCATCTCACGCTGAACCAGCGCCACCGACTCCCGTACGACGACATTGGCGTCGAGCGGAGCCATGTCGATGTCGGAGCGCTTGGCGAGCGCTCGAACGCGACGGATCACATCGCTGGCACGCGTGCCATCCTCGATGATCCACTCGACGGAGCGGCCGGCCGCTTGGAGGTCGGGCGGACTGCGCTGCAGCCAGGCGAGGCAGGCGTCGGCGTTTGCGATCACAGCGGCGAGCGGCTGATTGATTTCGTGGGCAATGGAAGCGGTCAGCTCACCCAGAGTCGTGACACGCGTCACATGGGCGAGCTCGGCCTGGGCCTTGCGCAGTGCGTCTTCGGCCTGATTGGCCCGGATGGCCGCGGTTACGTCAGTGCAGACGCCGCGATAGCCCAGAAAAGCGCCGTCGGCGTCGAAGAACGGCTTGCCGCTGGTCCGGACGTAGATCGGCTGCCCGTTGCGATCCTTGCTGCGATACACCAGGTCGCGGAAGGGGACGTGGGCGTCGAGCGCCGCTCGGTGTTGCTGCCATTTCTCGGGTTCGAGATCGGCGTCAGGAGCGATATCCCAGCGCGTGAGTCCGATCAGGCCGGCGGGAGCGGTGATGGTATCAGAGTGCTCCGATACTTGGGTGACGCGATGGTCTGGCCCTGTTTCCCAGAACCAGTCAGAGGCGGTTTCAGCATAGTCGCGGAAGCGCTGCTCGCTCGCGCGCAGTCTGCGCTCTGCCTCTTTGGTCGCCGTGATGTCGGTCACTGATCCCACGAACTCCACGCACCCGTTCGAATCCCGCATCGCGCGGGCCACCGCCCGGACGTACTTGATGGAGCCGTCGGGCATCACGAGCCGGTATTCGTGATCGTAATCCTTTCCCTCTCGTGCGGCCCGAGCCGTGGTCTGTTGCACCGCGAGCCGGTCGTCCGGGTGGATCCGCTGGAGCATGAACGGGATATTCGGCTTGGTTCCCTCGTCGCACTGGAAGATGCGATAGGTCTCCTTGGACCAGGTGATCTCGCGGGTTGCGGCCTTCCATCCGAAACTGCCGGTGTGGCTCAGTTCCTGCGCCTGGGCGAGATAAGCCTCGCTCTGTCGCAGCGCATTCTCGGCTTCCTTGCGCTCGGTGATGTTCTCGCAGGCGACCAGGACGATTGGTCCACCATCGCCCCGCAGCATGGTCTTGGCATTCTCGCGCACCCATAGCACCGAGCCGTCCTTGCGTATCTTCCGGATCTCCCAGGTGTGAGACTGGTCGACGGTCTCAAGGCACAGCGTGACACACGCGCGGACGAAGTCGCGATCCTCCTCGAAGAAGACATCCAGCACCGATCGGCCGATCAGCTCCGCGGCGGCATAGCCCAGTTGCGCGGCGCCGAACGTGTTCACGTTGATCACGGTTCCGGCCGGATCGACCATGAAGTACATGACCGGGGTGTGCTCGAACACTTGCTGCCACTGCTTGACCGCCTCGAGCAAGTCGTCACCATCGGGCTCGCTGCGCGGCTTGGCGGTGACGGTTTGCCTTACGCAGCCGGCGAGGAATTGCGCGGCTGACTTCCCGAATGTCGCTGCTCGGCCAGGCTTCATCGCAGACGCTCCCGGCGCTCTCTGCGTGAATACGAGTAGAGCACGTTGCAGCGAGACGAGCAATTCCCGCCAAGGTCGGATGGGCAGTCATCACGTACGCCTGTGACTTGACCGCTGCCGTCCTGTCCAGGGCGGCGCATTGCGTATGCCATGCCGGCAAGTTTTTCACGGTGACCGTGCGGCCGGAGCATCGTGCGCCGTCTCGTTGCACATGAGCCGGCGGGGAGCTCCCCGGGCGAGTACGGACAAACCTAGGTATAGCTCCTCCATTCCTAGTCATATCGGTCATTTACCTCCGTACAATTGAGCGTCTCGTGCCCTGAGGAATAGCCTCATGACCATCGGGCGTATCGCAGCGAGCGCACGAGAACCGAAGGAAACGAACTGGCAAAGCGCGAGCAAGGGAGGAAGACGACAATGTGCGTGACATCGGTGCTTCCTGAGCGTGGCCGATCCGAGTCCGAATGTTGCTCTTCAGACAATGGCTGTGCGGTGTGTGGCGGCAAGTTTGGTCTGATCCGCTACTATTCCTGGCGCACCGCGCTCTGCTCCAAGAAGTGTGTCGATCGCTTCCGCACACGCCGCGAGCGCGATCACCGGTGGTTGTTCCGGGTTCAGGCCGCGTGAGGCCGAATTAGAGAGCTGACATCGTCCGAGGATCTGATCCGGGAGCGAACGTTGAACCGTTCATGCAGGCTGTTGTGCTCGATGGTTCTTCTCGGCTCCACCGCGACGGTCCGGGCACAGGAGGCGGGACACGATGCCGTACATCGCCGGCACCCACCCCAGGACCAGGCGCTGCACGAGAAATTCTATTCGACCTGGCACATGCCGGATAATCCGAGCGTCAGTTGTTGCAACAGTGCTGACTGCTATCCGACCGATATCAAATACATCGACGACCAGATCTATGCCCGGCGCCGGGAGGACGGGAGATACATTCTGATTCCACCGCAAAAGGTGGAGCGAAACAGGGACAATCCGGACGGCCGAAACCATCTTTGCGCTCCGCCACCCACACTGTCGCCGCTGGATAGCGTTTACTGCTTCGCTTTGGGAGGTGCCACATGAGATTCGCGTTCGTGCTGGTGAACGGCCGGACCCCGTTCCGGCAGGCCTGGTGCATGCAGTGCTGCGAGCCGATCAGCGATAGCTATCTCCGCGAGATCACGACCCGTCTGCCTTACTGCGATCATCAGTGCTACGCGCTGTTCTGCGAGACGCTTGCGAAAGATCGCATGAGGGCGGCTTCATGAAATTCATGGTGGTCAATCACGAGCCCCCGTTGTGCGCGGCCACGTGCAGCACCTGCTCGCGGTCGATCCGGTCCGGCTATGTCCGGCATGTGCGGACGCAGCGCCTCTATTGTGACTACGATTGCTACCGGCGCGGTGAACTCGTGACGCTGCTCACGCAATGGTCGGTGCCAGGGCGCAACTTGCCGGCCTCCGGGAACGTCGAGGTCGCCGCTCGCAACGCGATCGAGATGTTTGCGGTCCTGGGTGCCGTCTTCTGCTGGAGCTACACGATCCACGCCTGGACCTTCGCAAGAACCTTGACCGGCGCCTACTTGTACGGTCGCGATCCGATCACGATGGAAGGAGGTGACACCTAGCTACGCGACGGCGCTCGCGTGGAAGCCGCAGCGACGCAACCTGGCAGGCGCCGTGTCCAGCCCCGGCGACGTCGCCTAGGGAGCGGGCGCTGCGGCCGCCACGGGTGCCGTTGCGCCGGCCTCCTGCGTGACGACGCGCTGGTCGCTCTTGCCGGCGACCATGCCGCTACCCTCGAACCTTGTGCGGTAGACCAGCACATTCTCCATCACGCGCTGGACGTAGTTGCGGGTTTCCGACAGCGGGATGCGCTCGACCCAGTCGACCGGATCGACATTGGGGTCCCTGGGATCGCCGCGCGACTGCACCCATTCGCGCACGCGGCCACGGCCGGCATTGTAGCCGGCGAAGGTCATGATCTGGTTGCCGCGGTATTCCGAAAAGAGCGCACTGAGCTCGGCCGCGCCCATCTGCGTGTTGTAGACGGGGTCGGAGACCATCTTGCCCCAGTCATAGGTCAGGCCGAAGCGCTTGGCGGTGTCGCGGCCCGCTTCCGGCGTCACCTGCATCAGCCCGACCGCGTTGGCATGGGACTTGTCGCGCTGGTCGAACGAGCTTTCGGTGCGCGCCACCGAATAGATCACGCTGGTCTCGATCGCGGGCGCGACCTGCTTGTGCTCGGGGATGCCGATGGTGGGGAAAGCGTAGTGGTCGAGCGCGAGCCCGCGCGCCAGCGCCGTCTTGCCGACCTCCAGCATCACGCGCGCATCGTTGCGCCGGCGGGCAACCTCGCCGAGGGCTTCGAGTGCTGCGACATCGCTGCTCTCCTTGGCGAAGTCCTCGGCATAATAGAACACCATGCTGCGCTCGCCGATGGCGTAGAGCATGTCGGCCGCGCGCACGCGCTCGTCCTCGGGGGGCGTGTCGGCCGAGGCAAGCACAGGCGAGGGCGGACGCAGCTCGATCCGGTCGAGGCCCAGCTTTGCGCGGGCGAGCTGGCCGTAATAGGCGGTATGATAGCGTGCCGCCGCCCGATAGCTCATGCGCGCATCGGCCATGGCGCCCATGGCTTCGGCGGCGCGGCCGCGCCAGTAATGGGCGCGCGACAGCGCGATCGGATTGGACGAGCCCTCGTCGATGGCGGCGAAGTGCACCATGGCCGCTTCGGGATCATCGAGGAAGCGTAGCGCGATCCAGCCGCACATGAAGTGATAGTCGACGCGATAGACTTCCTTTTCCGGCACCGCGGCCGTGCGCACCACGTCGTAGGCGGTCTTGAACTTGCCCTGGTCGAGCAGCTTGCGTGCGAGCATGCGGCGCTCGCGCCACCACGCATCGGTGTCCTGGGCGGGCATCATGCCGGGCGCAGCGGCCAGGATCACCTCGGCCGCGTCGTCGATGCGGTCGTTCTGAAGATGCCACTGGGCGCGGCACAGCACATAGCCGAGATCGCGGCGCGCTTCGGCCGGCACGTCCTCGAGATAGTCCTTGGCCTTGCTCTCCTTGCCGGTGACCGCGGCACAGGCTTTGACGATCGCGAGCTCATCCTCGCCGAGCCGTTTGGCGGCGCGCCTCGCGCCTGCGTAATCCTTGGCGCCGAGCCGCTTGTCCATGCGCGCGCGGTGATCGTCCGTGGACAGAAGGTCGCGAAACGCCTCGTAGGACTCCTCCTCGCTACGCTCGGACAATTCGTCGGCGCGCCAGGCTTCGCGCACGAACCGGGCTGCCCTGTCGGTGTCGCCTTCAGCCCGCAATACGCGGGCGAGCGCAAACTTGCCCTTGGCGCTGGTCGGCCGGTCCATCGTGAACTTGTGCACGGTGGCGGCGTCGGCCTTCTCCTGCCACAGCCGCGCCTCGGCACGGCGGCGGAGCAGGGCGCTGCTCGGCCAGTCCGGATTGGCGGCGAGGAAAGCGGCATAGCGCTTGAAATTCGCCGTGCTCTCGGAATGGCGCAGCATGAACCAGTCGGCCAGTTTCTGTCCGGCGGGATCGGCGATGCGGTCGCGCGCCGCGCTCGCGTCATCCGTCTTGCCCTTGCGCGCAAGATCGATGGCGTCCTTCAGCGCGGCGAGGTCGCCGGTCAGCGGCGGCGGTGCCGGCCTGTCCGCGGGCTCGTCGACCGTCTTCTTCGACTTGCGCCTCGCCTCGGCATGCTTGCCGTGCCGCGCCTTGCCGGCGGAGGCATGGCGATGCTTGCCGGCTTTCGCCTCATGCGTCTTCTTCGGCGCGGCCGATTTGTGGCTGCTTTTCGCGGCCAGTTCCGTGGGAAGGAGGGCCATCGCGGCCACGGCAACGAAACACGCGAGCGAGCGTAGGCACTGGTTCATTCGATGGTCCCCCCCTGCGAAACCACACTACAAACCAAGGTCCGCGACGACATGCGGCTTGAGAATCAAGATACCGAACGATGCCCAGGCATCGTCCCGCGTTCCTCAAGCTGTCGCAACAATGCGGCGAAAAGCGGATGCGCGGCGGGAACTTCCGCAAAGGAGAAAAGAGCAGGACTGTTAACCTTCGTTAACGACCGGGCTCGCGCGACGGTTGCATGGTACAGGACGCCAGGAGGGCCAAGATTGCGCGTGTTCCCGCAACCAGTCCGGTGTATGCAGTTCCCTCGTTCCGTCCTTTTGGCCTTTGCATTCCGCACCTATGCCGATTTTCAACCAGTCGATCCGGCGCAAGATCGTCGGCATCGCCCTCGGATTGATCGTCCTGATGCTGGTCACCTCGATCCTGTCGATGGTGATGTCCAGCCAGGTCGGCATCCTGCTCGACGAACTGACCAACCGTTACATCCCGGCCTACAGCCATCTGGCGCGCGCCAACATTCGCTCGCTGGAGCGGGCGCTGGCGCTGCGGCGGATGGTCATGACCCGGATGGAGGCGCCGTCGGATGAGGAGGCCTATGCGGCGCGCCTTCGCGAATTCGAGGAATCGGACCGCAGGATCGAGGAGGAGGCCGAGGCCGCGCGCAAGCTGATCAACGCGATCATCGACGACCCCAGGACGTATTCCGACAATGCCGCGCTGGCGCGAATCGATATCCGCATCGACACCGCCGTTACCGAGCTGCGCCGCGACTTGAGCGAGAGCCATGCGAAGCTCCTCAAGCAGGTCGACGCCAGACAGATGACCGAGGCGCGCGGCACGCTGGAACACATCGACGTGCTGCGCGACCAGTTCAACCGGAAGATCGATACGATCCGCGGCGATATGCTGGCGCAGGTCTTCTTCTCGACGTCGCAGGTGATCAGCCGCCAGCATCAGACGATCATCGTTTCGGGTGTCGTGACATTGCTCGCGGCAATCGTCGGATTTGCCTTTGCGCTGCTGGTGTCCAGCGGCATCACGCGTCCGGTACGGCTGCTGCTGGCCGGCGCCCGCGAGGTCGAGGCGGGCCGGTTCGACAAGCCCATCGCCGTCTCGACGCAGGACGAGATCGGCGAACTCGCCGCGGCCTTCAATCGCATGATCGAGCAGTTGCGGCACAACGAGCGCATCCGGGAGACCTTTGGCCGCTACATCGACCCCAAGGTGGTGCAGGGACTGATCGAGCGGCCGGAGGTCGCCATCGACGGCGAGCGCCGGGTCATGACCATCATGTTCTGCGACATGAGCGGCTTCACCTCCATGAGCGAGGGCATGACCCCGCGTGGCCTCGTCAAGGTGATGAACCACTATTTCACCTTGATGTCCGGCCCCATCAGGAGCAATCGCGGCGTCATCGACAAATACATCGGCGACGCCATCATGTCCTATTGGGGACCGCCCTTCGTCGAAGAGGACGCGCAGGCCCTGCTCGCCGGCCTTGCCGCCATCGAGATGGCCGACCAGGTGCCCGCGCTGCAGAAGCAGCTGCCCGATCTGCTCGGTATCCGCGCCATGCCCGCGCCGTGCGATCTGCGGATCGGCATCGCCACCGGCGAGGTCCTGACCGGCAGCATCGGCTCCGAGCTGATGATGAGCTTTACCGTGATGGGCGACGCCGTGAATCTCGCCTCGCGGCTGGAGGCCGTCAACAAGGTCTACGGCACCCGCATCCTGGTCTCGCAGGCGACTGCGGACGCGATTGGATCTCGCCTCGAATTGCGCGAGATCGACCGTCTTGCGGTCGCGGGCCAAAGCGCGCCGCAGGCGATCTTCGAGGTGATGGCGCGACCGGGCGCACTCACCGATGCGCAAGTCAGCCTGCGCACGCACTACGTCGATGGTCTCGCCGCGTATCGTGCCCGGCGCTTCGACGACGCACGTGCTGCCTTCAACGCGGCGCTCGAGGCGGTCCCCGGCGACGGTCCCTCGCGCACGATGCTCGGCCGCATCGCGCAGTTCGCGGCCAATCCGCCGGATGCCGCTTGGGACGGCGCCTGGCGACTCGAGCAGAAATAGGCTGCCGCGGAATAATTGATGCTACCCCATAACGATGTTCGCCGTGACCTATTTCCCGGATTTAGGTTAGCTGTCCTTGTGGCGTTTGACGGGGACACGCCGATGACAGAACTTCAGGACAGGTTGGAACGGTTCGAGACGCTCACCGCCGAATGCGAACTGATCGCCAAGCTCGCCACCGACAGCACCAAGCGCGAGTTCTATCTGAGGCTCGGGGAACAGTATCGCCAGCTGGCGGTGGATATTCGGCAGGCGATCGCGACCACGGCTGCGGCCTGAGGCCGGCTGAAATCCGTTCTTAACATTTAGCGCGCATTCTCGCAGCACGCGGGCATCGCCGATCGGCGGTGGCTCGTGGTGGGAAGGCCGGGGTTCGTTGCAATGCAGCGCACCTCGCGAGTGTCATCGTGCTGTGCCTGACAGGGCAAGTCCCATGCGCCTCGTTGCCGTGATCATATTCGCGCTCATGACGGCGGCCTGCGACCAGGAGCGGGACATCACCGGCTCGACGACGCCGAGCTGTCCGATACGAAACTACAGCAGCTACAATCCACGCGACATGAACCAGTGCGTCAACGCCTGCAGATCGTGCGATCGCGGCACCACGGTCACCTGCACGACATCCTGCACCCTCAAGGGGGCTCGCTGAACGGATTACCTTCTGCCTTGCGAGGCGCGGCTCCCCATCGTCCTCGCCGTCTCGACCTGATAGGGTTGGTCGGAGCAGGGGGACATCGGATGAAATTCGCAAGCCTTGAAATCGACAACGCCGGAGGTCTCGTGGGAACGGCGAGCAGCGCGCAGGCGTCCAGCGAACGTGGCGTTGACGGTGCCGAGGCACCGGAACGATTCACATAGGATAGTCATTGGAAGCAGTGGGCAGGACGCGGAGTCCAATGGAATGGGTATGCTCGATCCTGGCCGGTTCCTGGTATCGTGCTCGCATTGCGATGCCTGGCCGATGGCCGCCAACGTGAAACGTTCAAGCTGGTCGGCATCCCCGCATGAGGTCCGTTTCGTCTGCACGCGCTGCCGGCGCGAAGAGACCGCGATCGTCTCGGCGTCCGGCGAACTGACGCCGATCAAGCGCCTCGACGCTCCGCCGCGGGATGTCGCTGTCGCCTGGGCTCAGGCCCAGCGCCCGCGGGGGCGAACGTAGGCGGCGCAGGGCATTGCTCGATTCGTTGTGGAGCCGGCCGATCGCGTCTGCGCCAAGATGCCAGCGGTCGATTGACTCCCGGCCTGGACGCCCCGTAGATTGGCCGCTGACGGTTCTCCTCATGGAGATCAAAAGGGAACGTGGTGCGAGATGTCCCATGGTCGGGATCTTCTCAATGCCATGGCTGCCCCCGCAACTGTAAGCGGTGAATCTCTCGTCCTATGCCACTGGGAATCTCGGTCCTGGGAAGGCGACGCAGAGGTAACGACCCGCGAGCCAGGAGACCTGCCGTCAGCCGTGGTCACACGCGAAGATGTCGGTCGGGGAGTACAGACATTAGCTTTGCCGGAGCCATCGATCGCTCCGCCGTAAGGCCTCGTTCGCTGTGACGTGCCACTGACGTCATGCCGAGGTTATAATTGTGTCCCGTATTGTCACTGCCGCCAGGCGCTGCCGCGCCGGCATCGTTGCGGCTGTTTCGCTGTATTCGCTCGATCTCTCCATCGCCCACGCCCAGCAGTCCGTCGCCGAGCAGCTGCCGCCGGTCGAAGTGACCAGATCCGACGATCAGAACCGTACGCGTGCCAGGGCGATCGGCGATGGCGAGGCGGGGCGGCGCCGAGCGGCGCCGGACGGGGCGCGGAGTGGGACCGGCTCGTCCGGCTCGGGCAACGAGGCCGCCGCCGGCAATGGCGGTATCGTCGGCGCGGCTACGACCGTCATTACGGCTGCGGACATCGCTCATGCGCCGTCGCAGACGCTGGCCGAGATCATCGCGACGCAAGTGCCGGGCGCCCAGATCACGACGTTCTATGGCGGCCAGATCGGTGCCAAGACCAGTGTCGACCTCCGCGGCTTCGGTGCCTTCGCCACGGCCAACACGCTGGTGCTGGTCAACGGACGGCGGCTGAACGACATCGATATGGCGCAGGTGGACCTCTCCACCATCCCGCTCAATGCCATCGAGCGCATCGAGATCACGCGCGGCAATTCCGGTGCGGTGCTGTATGGCGACAATGCGGTCGGCGGCGTCATCAACATCGTCACCAAGAACGGCGTCGGCGGCCCGCCCGTGACCGCGCGCATCGAGGCCGGTTTCGGCTCGTTCAATACCAGGCTCGGCAACGTCTCGGCCGCGATCAATTCCGGTCCGTGGTCGACCTCGTTCTACGGCAATGCCGTCAGGACCGACGGCTATCGCGACAACAATCGCTACTCCCAGGAGAATGGCGTCGGCAATCTGAACTACACGACGCCGGGCCTGACCGCCTTCCTGACCGTCACCGCTGACAATCAGGAGCTGCGACTGCCGGGCGGCCGTACCGTCGATCCCTCCATCGGCGTCGACGAGCTCGCGACCAGCCGGCGAGGGACCAGCACGCCCTTCAACTACGCCAATCAGCAGGGTTTTGGCGCGACCGCGGGCTTCACGAAAACCCTTGTCAACGGCGTCGATCTCATCGTCGACGGCGGCGTGCGCGACAAGAAGCAGCAGAGTGCGTTCTTCTCGAGCCCGGCGCCGGTCCCGGCTTTCTTCACGTCGACCTATGTCGATGCTGACCTTGCGACATGGTCGATCACGCCGCGGCTCAGCGTGAAGAGCCTTCTGCTCGGAATGCCGTCGCAGCTGCTGACCGGCGTCGACTACTACGATGCGAGCTTTCAGCAGAACCGCGGCGCCGGCCAGGGTCTCGCTCCCTGGCACAATTACGATCTCAGGCAGCGGACGGTTGCGGGCTATGTCCAGCACACGCTCGGCGTCGCGCCAGCGACCGATATCTCCTACGGCGCCCGGGTGCAGAACACCAATCTCTCGGCGCGTGACAATTTCGACCCGGCGGCTCCGTTCAACGCCGACATCGGCGCGCTCCCGCTCGGGAGCGACGAGACGCAATATGCGCTGCACCTCGGTGCGGAGCATCGCCTCAATGACACCGTCGCGCTGTTCGGCCGGGTTGCGCGCGCCTTCCGCACGCCTGATGTCGACGAGCGGGTGTCGTCGGGCCCTTCATTCGACCCGTTCTTCAATCCGCTCCCGCAGACGTTCCAGCTCAAGACCCAGACCTCGCAGGACATCGAGGGTGGGCTGCGCATCAGAGGAGGCGGACTGCAGATGCAGAGCAGCCTCTATCTGATGGACCTCGCCAACGAGATCCATTTCAATCCGATCCTGTTCTACAACACCAATCTGGATCCGACCCGCCGCTACGGCTCGGAGACCAGCGTCTCCTATCGCATCAACGACGCCCTGCTGGTGCGCTCCGGCATGGCCTATACACGGGCCGTCTTCCGCGAAGGCGTCTGGGCGGGCAACGACGTGCCGCTGGTGTCGCGCTACGCCGCGAGTGCGGGCCTCACCTGGAACATCTGGCAGAACTATCTGGTGCTGGACGCCACCGCGCGCTTCTGGAGCGAGCGTCGCATGGACAACGACCAGGCCGGAACCCAGAAGCCGATTCCCGCCAACGGCACGATCGACCTGAAGCTCAGCGGCCAATATGAGCGCTACTTCTGGTCGCTCAGCATCAACAATGTGCTGAATGCGCTCTACTACGACTACGCCGTCGCAAGCACCTTCACGGACGGTCGCTTCAGCGCCTATCCGCTGCCCGGTCGCACCTATCTGCTGAAGGCCGGCGCCACGTTTTGATTTCAATGGGGCTGTCACGGGCCCCCAAATGGACTAGAACTCGAAGAGAAGGAGATCACTTATGGCTCTCAATATCCTGCCGTCCGGCGGCGACGGTTTCCGCCTCCATCCGGTGGCGCCGCGTGTCGCGCCGATGTTCGGCTTCGCGCTGCTGACGGTGTCGTGCGCGCTCGCAAGTTTTGCGTTCGCCTGTGCGACGCCGTTTGCGGCCTTCGCCGTGGTCGCGGCCGCGATGCTGCCGCTGCGTCCGGCGCTGCTCGTCGTCACCGGTGCCTGGCTCGTGAACCAGAGCATCGGTTTCGGCGCGCTGCACTATCCCATCGATGGCAGCACCATCGCCTGGGGATTCGTCATCGGCGCGGCTGCGCTGCTGGCGACCGCAGTGGCGTCGGCCGTGCTCCGCATGCTGCCGCAGCGCCGCACGATGCTGATGCTGGCGCTCACGCTCGTCGCCGCCTATGCGGCCTACGAGCTCGCGCTGCTCGCCGCGACGCCGTTCCTGGGCGGAGAGGCCGCCTTCACCGCAGCCATCGTCACGCGCATCGGGCTGACCAATTTCGCCTGGCTCGCCGGCCTCGTCGCCGTCTGCGAGGTCGTGCGCCTGCTCGATCCGTTCGGGCGCAAGGGAGTGATGTCGGCCTGAGCAGTCCTCTCGTCGCCCCGATGGAGCGCAGCGAAATCCGGGACAAATCGTTCCATAGCGCGACACCTCCCCGGACTACGCTTCCGCGCCATCCGGGTTGCGTCGCCGCGCCTGTGTCGCCCCCTGTCAATCCGCTCGCGCGAAAATATTCCAATTTACCGAAATTCGGATTTGTCGTATGTGTCGCCCATCCCGGCTCATCCTTGAGGGGCGATCATGAGGTCGTCATTGTCGCGAGCCGGGCTTGCGGTGGACGCGGCAGCGTCGTGCACGAGAGGTGAAGGGCCGGGCGGATTGCTCTCCGTGAGCCCGAAACTGCGTGTGGACGAGCGGCGCTGTCAGGTTCGTCGTGCCAGCATTTCGGCGGCAAAGTGCACAACGCCGTCGAACCCTGTGGCGCCAACGAACCGCGCGTACGGCAAAACCGTGTGGTCCTGGCCGTCGTTGCTACGGTCAAGCTCTTGCGGAGGCGGCAGTCGCGTCAACCGGCGCGGCGCCGGTGGATTTCGCGAGAGTGAGGGAGGCCAGAACGAACTCGGCTCCCGGGAGAGCACGGCATAAGCCGTCCGACCATCGCGCAGGGAAGGCCGTGTGTTGGGCTTCACCTGTATGCTGCTGTGCGGTTTTCTGCGTGTGCTCTATGCGCAGCAGACCGCGGGTGCGAGCCGGCACCCGGCCTTCCCTGCGGCCCTCTTGGCTCGAGAGGGTGGAGCGACGAAGCAAAGCTCGGGTTGAATCAGCCGCGAGAACGCGACGGCGTGCCTGCAATTTCAAATGCGCGGCGAGGCTGCGATGCCCAAGCCGACTCAGCCGCCAGGGTGCGTTGTTCTCGGGGCCGAAATGGGCGCACTGCGTCCGTCGCAAAATCTGAAGTTGTCAGATGGCTCCTCGGCGGAGGTATCGAAGTAGCCTTATCCGTGTCTTCTACGCCACGATTGTTGTGTCTTCGCAACACTCATGCCGCATTTAACCTTCACCATCGGCGGTTCGCGTCGTCGCCGCTTTTTGGCCACACCCGAACATGAATAAAATCACTCTAATGTTTTAAGGCAGTGGCGGTCTTCGAAGGCGACGAGAAAGTCCCAAGGTCGATTCAAATCTTGGCTCTGATTTTTCGGGTCTGAAAGGGTTGGCCGGGGAAAATGGTTGCGATGGTCGCAAAGATTGACAAGCAGAGGCTGCCGAGCCGTCACGTGACGGAAGGCCCTGCGCGTGCGCCCCATCGGTCCTACTTCTACGCCATGGGGCTGACCACCGATCAGATCCACCAGCCTTTCGTCGGCGTCGCCTCCTGCTGGAACGAGGCCGCTCCCTGCAACATCGCGCTGATGCGCCAGGCCCAGGCGGTGAAGAAGGGCGTGGCGTCGGCCGGCGGCACGCCGCGCGAATTCTGCACCATCACCGTCACCGATGGCATCGCCATGGGCCATGACGGCATGCGCTCCTCGCTGCCGTCGCGGGAATGCATCGCCGACTCGGTCGAGCTGACGGTGCGTGGTCACGCCTATGACGCTCTGGTCGGCCTTGCCGGCTGCGACAAGTCGCTGCCGGGCATGATGATGGCGATGGTCCGCCTCAACGTGCCCTCGATCTTCATCTATGGCGGCTCGATCCTGCCCGGCAATTTCCGCGGGCAGCAGGTCACCGTGCAGGACATGTTCGAGGCGGTCGGCAAGCACTCGGTCGGCGCCATGTCGGACGAGGACCTCGACGAGATCGAGCGTGTGGCCTGCCCGTCGGCGGGCGCTTGCGGCGCGCAGTTCACCGCCAACACCATGGCGACCGTTTCCGAGGCGATCGGCCTCGCTTTGCCGTACTCGGCCGGTGCCCCGGCACCCTACGAAATTCGCGACGCGTTCTGCATGACCGCGGGCGAGAAGGTGATGGACCTGATCGCTCAGAACATCCGGCCGCGCGACATCGTCACCCGCAAGGCGCTGGAGAATGCCGCTGCCGTGGTTGCAGCCTCTGGCGGCTCGACCAATGCTGCGCTGCACCTGCCGGCGATCGCACACGAGGTTGGCATCAAGTTCGACCTGTTCGACGTCGCTGAAATCTTCAAAAAGACACCTTATGTCGCGGATTTGAAGCCAGGCGGCCGTTATGTCGCCAAAGACATGTTTGAAGTAGGTGGCATACCGCTTCTGATGAAGACGCTGCTCGACAATGGCTTCCTGCACGGTGATTGCCTTACCGTCACGGGCCGCACGATCGCCGAAAACCTCAAGAGCGTGAAATGGAATCCGCACCAGGACGTGGTGCACCCGGCAGACAAGCCCATCACCGTGACAGGCGGTGTGGTCGGTCTGAAGGGCAATTTGGCGCCAGAAGGTGCGATCGTGAAAGTCGCGGGAATGTCCAACCTCAGGTTTACCGGTCCGGCCAGGTGCTTCGACCGTGAGGAGGATGCGTTTGAGGCGGTCCAGAACCGCACCTACCGCGAAGGCGAAGTCATCGTGATCCGCTACGAGGGGCCGAAGGGCGGCCCCGGCATGCGGGAAATGCTCCAGACCACAGCTGCGCTGACCGGCCAGGGCATGGGCGGCAAGATCGCGCTCATCACCGACGGCCGCTTCTCCGGCGCCACCCGCGGCTTCTGCATCGGCCATGTCGGGCCGGAGGCCGCCATCGGCGGCCCGATCGGGCTGCTCGAGGACGGCGACGTCATCGAGATCGACGCGGTCGCCGGTACCCTTAACGTAAAATTGAGCGACGCCGAGCTCGCCCAGCGCAAGACCAAATGGAGCGCTCGCGCGACTAACCATACGTCGGGTGTGCTCTGGAAATATGCTCAGCAGGTCGGACCGGCGGTCGGTGGGGCGGTAACCCATCCAGGCGGCGCGCACGAGAAACAGTGCTATGCGGACATCTAGGCGTGCGATAGTTGCGTTTGTGTTGGGGGCGGCTGCGCTGGCCGCGCCGGCGCTCGCCTTCGACGGCGCGCCGGTCAACCCCAAGGACGCGGCCATCCCGGTCGTAACCACCTTGCCCGGCGCCGCAGGCGCCGTGCGCACCAAGGTTCCGCCGGCAGTCGCAACCCAGGAAACCTCGCTCAGCGCGCTGCAATATGCCGCCGAGGGTGGCCACCCCATCGCGCAGTGGAAGCTCGGCCGCATGTACGCCAACGGCGACGGCGTCGCCCAGGACGATTTGCGTGCCTTCGAATATTTCAGCCGGATCGCCAACGCGCATGCTGAGGACAGCCCGTCGGCGCCGCAGGCGCAGATCGTGGCCAATGCCTTCGTCGCGCTCGGCCGCTATTATCTCAGCGGCATCCCGAACTCGAAGATCAAGTCGGACCCGGAGCGGGCGCGGGAGATGTTCTCCTATGCGGCCTCCTATTTCGGCAACGCCGACGCGCAATACGATCTCGCGCGGCTGTACCTGAAGACCCCGGACGCCTCGCGCGAGGATTTCCGCTATGGCGCGCGCTGGCTCGGCCTCGCCGCGCAGAAGGGCCAGCACCAGGCGCAGGCGCTGCTCGGCCAGATGCTGTTCAACGGCGACCGCCTGCCGCGCCAGGCCGCGCGCGGCCTGATGTGGCTGACCCTGGCGCGCGACAGCGCCGGCGCCGAGGAGACCTGGATCAAGGAAAGCTACAACCGCGCCTTCGCCAAGGCCTCCGACGACGACCGCGCCATGTGCCTGCAAATGCTGGAGCAGTGGGTGCAGGGCCGCCGGGACTAGGTTAGGTCCCGTGGGATGGGCAAAGGCGCCTTGGCGCCGTGCCCACCGCCCGATCGGCGTTCACGCCGCGTCGAGATCCAGATCCGCCCACACCGGCACGTGGTCCGACGGCTTCTCCCAACCGCGCACATAGCTGTCGATGCCGACATTGGCGAGCCGGTCGCTGGCCTGTGGCGACAGCAGCAGGTGGTCGATGCGCAGGCCCTGGTTCTTCTGCCAGGCCCCGGCCTGGTAGTCCCAGAAGGTGTAGAGCCCGGGCTCGTCGGTGACGGCGCGCAAGGCGTCGGTCAGGCCGAGGCCGAGCAGGGATTGGAAGCTCTCGCGCGTCTCCGTCTTGAACAGGGCGTCCTCGGTCCAGGCGGCCGGATTGTGCACGTCGCGGGCATGCGGGATGACGTTGAAGTCGCCGGCAAGGATCAGCGGCTCCTCAGCCTTGAGGCGCTCCTTCGAATATTCAAGAAGCCGGGACATCCATTTGAGCTTGTAGGGATATTTGTCGCTTCCGACCGGGTTGCCATTGGGCAGATAAAGGCAGGCGATGCGCAGCACCCCGCGCTTCAACGTGACCACGCCCTCGATGAAGCGGGCATGCGTATCCTCGTCGTCGCCGGCAAGCCCCGACTTGGTCTCATCGAATCGCAGCTTCGAGAGCAGGGCGACGCCGTTGAACGTCTTCTGCCCATGGGTGACGACGTTGTAGCCCAGCGCCTCGATCTCCAGCCGCGGAAAGGCCTCGTCGACGCATTTGATCTCCTGGAGGCAGACGATGTCGGGCTGGCACTCCTTCAGCCAGGTCAGCAGGAGATCGATCCGCTGCCGGACCGAGTTCACGTTCCATGTGGCTATTCTGATGGACATAGGGAGGGGCTCCGGGCGGGGCCATGGTTAGAACAAACTGCAAACGCGCCCGTCAAGGACGCCGCAAAATCTCCCACAAAATTAACCCGATCTAAGCGGGCGGCGGGCCATTGATCATCGAAAGGTTCCGCGGATGGGTTGGCCGGACGAGTTGATGAAGCGAACTGAGCCGCGTGACGGCCTGATCGGCGCATTCCTGTATTGGCTCGGCGGCTTCGAGATCGAGGACGGCCTGACCGCCGATCTCAGCGAGCGCGAGATCCGCCGCATCCGCGCCAAGCAGATCGACGCCGTGACGCGGCTGATGCCGGTGACCATGGCGGTGACGATGCTGAACGTCGCCATCGTGCTGATCCTGTTCTGGGGCAGGGGCTGGAACGACTTCCTCGCGATCTGGGGCCTGACACTCGCCGTCACCGCCTCGCTCGCGGTGCGCTCCTGGCAACGGTCGCATCAGAACCCGCCGCAAGAGGCTTCGCCCCGCGCGGCGCGGCAGATGCTGCGGCAGGCATTCTTCCTCGCCGCGATCTGGGGCACGCTGCCGCTCGCGCTGTTCAGCCGCATCGAGCCGACCAGTCAGCTCATCCTGGCCTGCCTGATGGTCGGCATGATGTCGGGCGGCGCCTTCACGCTCTCGACCTTCCCGCGCGCGGGCCTCGTCTATCTCGCCACCATGACCGTCGCCTGCGCCGGCGCGCTGCTGCTGTGCGGCACCGGGCCCTATCTCGTGACCTCGGTGTTTCTGCTGCTGTTCGCATTCTTCATGGCGCGCAACATCGTCTCGCAGGGCAATCTGTTCCTCGGCAATCTCAAGGCCCAGCTCGAGCTCGAGCGCCAGACGGAGATCATCTCGCTGCTGCTGAAGGACTTTCAGGAGAACGCCAGCGACTGGCTGTGGCAGACCGACGCCGACGGGCATCTGATCGATGTGCCCCAACGCTTCGCGGACGTCGCGCAGCTGCCGCTTCCGCTGTTGAAGGGATCCTGTTTCGCCGACGTGCTCGACATGCTCTGCCCAGACGACAAGAGTGCAGCCTACAACGTTGTCGGCCTGATGGAGCAGAACGAGCCCTTGCACGAGATGAACCTCAAGGTCGTTGCCGGCGGCGAGGCGCGGCTGTGGTCGCTGACGGCGAAGCCCGCCTATGATCGCGAGGGACATTTCCTCGGCTATCGCGGCTTCGGGCGCGACGTGACCGAGCGTTGGCGCGCGGAAAAGGCCGAGGCCGAGAGCCGCGCCAAGTCGGACTTCCTCGCGGTGATGAGCCACGAGATCCGCACGCCGATGAACGGCGTGCTCGGGCTCGCCAGCATGCTGCTCGAAACCAAGCTCGACGCGGAGCAGCGCGAAGCCGTCACCACGATCCGCGACTCCGGCGACAATCTCCAGCGCATCCTCAACGATATTCTCGACTTGTCCAAGCTCGAGGCCGGGCGCTTCACCTTCGAGGCGATCGACTTCGCCCCGCAGGCGCTGGTCGAGGCTGTCGCGACCGTTATTCGCGCGAGCGCCAAGAACAGGGGGCTGACGGTCAAGGTCGAACTCGATCCGAACCTGCCGCCGACCCTGCGCGGCGACGTCGCACGCATCCGCCAGGTGCTGCTCAACCTCGCGTCCAATGCGGTGAAGTTCACCGACCAAGGCGAGGTGACGATTTCGGTCACCTGCCAGGCGCGCCGCGACCTGCTGGCGACCGTCGAATGGACGGTGACCGACAGCGGCATCGGCATCGCTCCCGAAAAGCTCGGCCAGCTCTTCAGCGACTTCGCGCAAGCCGATGCCTCGATCAGCCGTCGCTTCGGCGGCACCGGCCTCGGTCTTGCGATCTCACGGCGCATCATCGAGCAGATGGGCGGCACCATCGGAGTCACCTCGACGCCGGGCGAAGGCTCGACCTTCCGTTTCACGCTGGTGCTGCCCTGGAGCCAGGCGCAGACGCCCGATCGGGCAGACGGCCGCGACGAGGCCGACGATCTCAAAGCCCGCATTGCCGGCCTCGACCGGCCGCTGAAGGTGCTGGTCGCGGAGGACGATGCCGTCAACCGCATGGTCGTGAGCAAGATGCTGGGATCCTTCGACGTCGAGCTGCGCGTCGTCGCCGACGGCGCCGAGGCCGTCGCGGCGGCATCCGAGGGCAATTACGACATCGTGCTGATGGACGTGCGCATGCCCGACATGGACGGACTTGCCGCCACCCGCGCGATCCGCGCGCAAGGTGGGCGCTTCGAAGCCTTGCCGATCATCGCGCTCACCGCCAATGCCTTCCCCGAGGACATCAAGATCTGTCGCGAGGCCGGCATGTCGGACTTCCTCGCCAAGCCGCTGCGCAAGCCGGCGCTGATCGCGACACTGCTGCGTGCGCTGGACGGCCACGTCATGTCGGAGGATGCGCCGCTCCAGCCGGGCCTGACGCCGTTTGAGGTGGAGTGGACGGAGGAGGAAAGGCAGATGACGGGCGCGTAGCCGGTCAGACCGAGAAGCTCGTGCCGCAGCCGCAGGACGCTGTGGCATTGGGATTGTTGACGCGGAACGAGGCGCCGATCAGATCGTCGACGAAATCGACCTGCGATCCCGCCAGGAACGGCTGGGAGGCGGAATCGACCAGCACCACCGCATTGTCCTGCTCGATCACGAGATCGTCGTCGGTGCGGGCACGGTCGATGTCGAACTTGTACTGGAAGCCGGAGCAGCCGCCGCCCTCGACGGAGATGCGCAGCATCGCACCGGAACCTTCGCCCTTGAGGATCTCCCCAATCCGGCGCGCGGCCCGGTCGCTGATGGTCACGTCAGTCGTCATCGTTCGTCTCCGATAGTCCCGCAGTCATACCCAATTCATTTGGTATCCCGCGCCCGACATAGTTAAGTGCCACCATACGCAGAATCAAATGGATAGGGACTAAATTCGCCGTGTCTGTCGGAATGGCAGCCCCCCGTGCGCCCTATGCCTGCGATCCCGATCGCAGCCGCGGCCGGCTGGTCCCCGAACCCCCGAGCCGGACCCGCAGCCCGTTCCGGCGGGATTGCGACCGGGTGATCCATTCCACCGCCTTCCGCCGGTTGAAGTACAAGACCCAGGTGTTCGTGTTCCATGAAGGCGACCATTACCGCACCCGGCTGACCCATTCGCTGGAGGTGGCGCAGATCGCCCGCGCGCTGGCCCGGCAGCTCGGGCTGGATGAGGACCTCACTGAAACCCTCGCGCTCGCGCACGATCTCGGTCATCCGCCGTTCGGGCATGCCGGCGAGCGGGCCCTGGACGCCTGCCTGAAGGAATTCGGCGGCTTCGACCACAACGCCCAGACGCTCCGCGTCGTCGCCTCGCTCGAGCACCGCTATCCCGAGTTCGACGGGCTCAACCTGACCTGGGAATCGCTGGAGGGCATCGTCAAGCACAACGGTCCGCTGACCGACCGCAGCGGCGCCCCGGTCGGGCGCTATCGCGAGCACGGCATTCCCGTCGGGATCGCCGACTACATCAGGACCTACGACCTCGAACTGTGGAGCTTTGCCTCGCTGGAGGCGCAGGTCGCGGCGATCGCCGACGACATCGCCTATGACGCGCACGACATCGACGACGGCCTGCGCGCCGGCCTGTTTCACCTCGACGATCTCAAGGTGATGCCGCTGACCGCGGAGATCATCGCCGGGATCGCTGCGCATTATCCCGATCTCGAGGACGTCCGGCGCGGCGCCGAGCTGGTGCGCGAGCTGATCTCGCACCTGATCGGGGCGGTGTTTGCGGAGGCACAGAAGAACCTCGCCGCCACCAAGCCGCAATCGGCCCAGGACGTGCGCCAGCAGAGCCGGGCGCTGATCGCGTTCCCCGCCGAGGTCGCGGAGGAAGAGGCCGCCATCAAGACCTTCCTGTACCAGCACATGTACCGCCACAAGCGGGTGATGCGGGTGATGGGGGAGGCGGAGCAGATCCTGTTCGACCTGTTCGCAAAATACCTGAAATCCCCCGGCGAGCTGCCGCCGGAATGGCTGCTGGGGGCGGACGCGGACGACGAGGGCGACCGCGCCCGGCGGATCGGCAATTTCATAGCCGGAATGACGGATCGTTTCGCACTCACCGAGCACCAGCGGCTCTTTGACTCGACCCCGGATTTGCGTTAGGCGGCGGCCATGCCCCAGACACCCTCATCCCTGCATCTGTTCGCCGACGTGCTCGCGCGCGTGCACGCCGCCTGCCGCGCGCTTGCGGCGGACGCCAACTGGCCGGAGGGCATCGATTTCTCACGCGTGGTGGTCGAACCGCCGCGCGATGCCTCCCATGGCGACATGGCGACCAACGCTGCCATGGTGCTGGCGAAAGAGGCAAAGGCAAAGCCGCGTGACCTTGCCGAGCAGATCGCCGAGCGGCTGCGTGCCGACGCGCTGATCGCCAAGGTCGACGTCGCCGGTCCCGGCTTCATCAACCTGACACTCAAGCCGGCCGCCTGGGCCGAGGCGCTCCGGACCGTGCTGCGCGAAGGCGCCGATTACGGCCGCGCCCGGGGCGGCTCAAAGGTCAATGTCGAATACGTCTCGGCCAATCCGACCGGGCCGATGCATGTCGGCCATTGCCGCGGTGCCGTGTTCGGCGATGCGCTGGCGAGCCTGCTCCAGTTCGCCGGTCACGACGTCACGCGCGAGTACTACATCAACGATGCCGGCGCTCAGGTCGACGTGCTCGCACGCTCCGCGTTCCTGAGGTATCGCGAGGCGCTCGGCGAGGACATCGGTGCCATTCCCGAAGGGCTCTATCCCGGCGACTACCTCAAGCCGGTCGGGCAGGCGCTGGCGAAGGAGCACGGCGACAAGCTCCTCGCGATGAGCGAGGCGGAATGGCTGCCCCCGGTGCGTGCCAAGGCGATCGCGATGATGATGGACGAGATCAAGGACGATCTCGCCGCCCTCAACATCCGTCACGACGTGTTCTTCTCCGAGCGCTCGCTGATCGAGGCGGGTAACAACAAGGTCGCCGAGACCATCGATTTCCTGCGCGCCAAGGGCGACATCTACGAAGGCCGCCTGCCGCCGCCGAAGGGCGCCCCGGTCGAGGATTGGGAAGACCGCGAGCAGCTGCTGTTCAAGGCGACCGCCTACGGCGACGACGTCGATCGTCCCCTGATCAAGTCGGACAATTCCTACACCTACTTTGCCTCCGACATCGCCTACCACAAGAACAAGTTCGACCGCGGCTTCGCCGAAATGATCGACGTCTGGGGCGCCGACCATGGCGGCTACATCAAGCGCATGCAGGCGGCGGTAAAGGCGACCACCTCCGGAAAGGGGGCGCTCGACGTCAAGATCGTTCAGCTCGTGAAGCTCTTGCGCAACGGCGAGCCGGTCAAAATGTCGAAGCGGAGCGGGGACTTCGTCACCTTGCGTGAGGTGGTGGATGAGGTCGGTCAGGACGCCGTCCGATTCATGATGCTCTACCGGAAGAACGACGCGGTGCTCGACTTCGACCTCGCCAAGGTCATGGAACAGTCGCGCGACAACCCGGTGTTCTACGTCCAGTACGGTCACGCCCGCGGCCACTCGATCTTCCGCAACGCGCGCGCCGAGGTGTTCTCGGAACTGCCCGAGGATACCGGCAAACGGATCGCCTGGCTCAGTGAGTCGGCCGTGGAACGGCTGTCGGACCCGGTCGAACTCGATCTTCTCAAGCGCCTCGCAATTTATCCGCGCATGCTCGAGGCCGCCGCCGTGGCCCACGAGCCGCACCGAATTGCCTTTTATCTCTATGAGTTAGCGAGCGAATTTCACGCACTTTGGACGAAGGGGCGTGATTTGCCCTATTTACGCTTCATTATCAATAATGATGCAGATCTTACAAAGGCGCGACTGGCCATGGTCCAGGGCGTCGTCTCGGTCCTGGCATCGGGCCTCGCCATCCTCGGCGTCCATGCCCCGGACGAGATGCGGTAGTTTGGGGCGAACTACTTAAGGGGAATTCGGGGGTAACCGGCAGAAGCCGGATCGCTTAGACTTGGTTGAAAGCCTTGTGGGTCGAAGGCCGCGCCTTGGTCGAGGGGCGCGCGGCTTTCCCGAAGGGACGCATCATTCCGATGGCCGAACGATATCAGGACAGACCGTTTCCTTCCGATGACTATGGTCGCGGTGGCGATCAGCATGGGAAGGCGGAAAATGATCCCTTGGCTGAGCTCGCCCGTCTGATCGGACAAACCGATCCGTTTGCAGCGCAGGGCCGGCCGACCGCGCGCCCGCCGGCAACGCCGACCCGGAGCTATCAGCCAGACGATTATCGCCAGGACGATGATCAACAGGATTATGCCGAGCAGGCCCCGCCGCCGCCCGGGCCGCCCTCATGGATGCGACGCGCCAACGTGCAGCCCGCACCCGCGCCGGAGCCTGACTATCCCGTCTCCGTCAGCCCGGTTCATCCGCTGCATCGCTATTCGGCCAAGCCTGCCGTGCCCGAGCCTGATGTTCATCAGGCTCAGGCCTATCAGGATGGCTCTTATCAGGATCAGGCATATCAAGGTCAGGCCTACCAGCAGCACGGCCAGGCTTACCAGGATCAGGCCGAGCAGGAGTTGTACGCGCAGCCCGATCCCTCGCGCTACGACGATGCGCTCTACGGCCGGCTGGAGACAGGCGAGCAGGACTATCAGCGCGATCCCGCCTATCCGGACGACCCTTACGCGTTCCAAAGCGACTACCCCGACGACGCCGAAATCGAAGAGCCGAAGAAGCAGCGCGGCGGCATGATGACGGTCGCGGCGATCCTCGCGCTCGCCGTGGTCGGTACTGGTGCGGCCTTCGCCTACAAGACCTATATGGGCTCGCCCCGCAGTGGCGAGCCGCCGATCATCAAGGCCGACAACACGCCGACCAAGATCGTGCCGGCGCCGACGGACTCCTCGGCCAAGGTGCCGGACCGCATGGCCAGCGGTGACGGCACCGAGAAGATCGTGCCGCGCGAGGAGGCGCCCGTCGACGTCAACGCCAAGGCGGGCGGTCCCCGCGTCGTGTTCCCGCCACTGAACCAGAATGCGAACCCGCCGTCGGTGGCCAGCGTCTCGCCATCCGCGGTTCCGTCGCCCAGCACGGGACCGGTCCAGAGCAACGGGACGTTGCCGAGCAATTCGCCGCGCCCGATCCGGACGGTCGCCGTAAAGGGCGACCAGACCGACGGCACTGTGCCGCAATCGGCCGCCGCCAAGCCGACGATCGCCGCGCCGAAGCCTGTTGCCGCGCCCGCTGCGACGGCGGCGCCGCACAATTCGCCGACCTCGGCAAATGCGAGCCTCAACCAGCCGCTTTCGCTCGCGCCGCAGTCGGGACCGACGGCCGAGCCTGCGCACCGGATGGCTGCCACCAACCCGACGCAAATCGCCCCCGCCAGCAACGGTGGCGGCTACATCGTGCAGGTGTCCTCGCAGCAAAGCGAAGACAGCGCCGCGGCGTCCTACCGAGTGCTTCAGAGCAAGTACGGCAGCGTGCTCGGCTCCCGTTCGCCGGTGATCAAGCGGGTCGATCTGACCGACAAGGGCAAGGGGATCGTCTATCGCGCCTTCGCGGGTCCCTACGCTTCGGCCGAGGAGGCGACGCAGGCCTGCAACAGCCTGAAGGCTGCCGGCCTGTCCGCCTGCTTCATCCAGAGGAATTAACGGCCGTTTCCTTGACCCCCTCGCGGGGCAGGGTTAATCGGCCGTTATGAGCACGCGGGCCTTCATTACCGGCGTATCCGGAACAGAACTGACCGCCGCCGAGCGGGAGTTCATCCGTGCCGAATGCCCATGGGGCTTCATCCTCTTCAAACGCAACGTCGCGACACCAGCCCAAGTTGCTGCACTGGTTGCGGAATTGCGGGCGGTTGCCAATGCTCCCGATGCTCCGGTCCTGATCGATCAGGAGGGCGGACGGGTGCAGCGACTGGGCCCGCCGCATTGGCCGGTCTATCCGCCGGGCGCCGTATTCGCGACGTTGTACGACACTGATTCGGCGCTTGGGCTCACCACGGCACGCCTCAGCGCCCGCCTGATCGCTGCCGATCTCGCTGATCTCGGCATCACAGTGGATTGCCTGCCGCTGGCCGATGTGCCCGTGCCGGGTGCCGACGCCGTCATCGGGAACCGGGCCTATGGCACCGAGCCGGGCAAGGTCGCGGCAATTGCCCGTGCGGTCACCGAGGGCCTGGAGCAGGGCGGCGTCCTGCCGGTTCTCAAGCATATTCCCGGACATGGCCGCGCCACCGCCGACACCCATTTCAAGCTGCCGACGGTCGACACGCCCCGCGACGAGCTGGAACGCACGGATTTCGCCCCGTTCAAGTCACTCGCGGATCTGCCGATGGCCATGACTGCACATGTTGTGTTTAGCGCGGTCGACCCCGCCCATCCGGCGACGACATCTGCGACAATGATTGCTGACGTGATTCGCGGCGCAATCGGGTTCCAGGGTTTGTTAATGAGTGATGACGTGTCGATGAACGCGCTGTCGGGGAATATCGCCGAGCGGACCCGCGCCATCTTCGCGGCCGGCTGCGACGTTGCCCTGCATTGCAACGGCAACATCGAGGAGATGCGCGACGTTGCCGGCCAGACACCTGAATTGTCGGGCAGGGCATTGGAGCGGGCGAAAGCCGCGCTCGCCGCACGCAAGCCGCCGCAGCCACTCGACCGGGCCGCCGCGCGCGCGGAACTGGACGCATTGATCGCACGGGCAAACACGGCATCGGCATGACCGCAGAAATCCTATCGTTCGAAACCGGGCGGCCTGCAGAGCTCGCCGAGGGCGAGCCGGCGTTGGTGGTGGACGTCGAGGGCTATGAGGGCCCGCTCGACCTCCTGCTCGCATTGGCGCGGCAGCAGAAGGTCGACCTCGCCAAGATTTCGATCCTGGCGCTGGCCGACCAGTACCTCCACTTCATCGAGGCCGCGCGGAAGATCCGGCTCGAGCTTGCCGCCGACTACCTCGTCATGGCGGCCTGGCTTGCCTTTCTGAAGTCGCGCCTGCTGCTGCCGGAGCCGCCGAGTGCGGAAGGCCCGAGCGCGGAGCAGATGGCGACGGCACTGGCCAACCGCCTGCGCCGGCTGGAAGCCATACGCGAAGCGGCCAACCGGCTCATGAACAGGCCGCAATTGCAGCGCGACATCTTCCCGCGCGGCGAGCCCGAGCAGATCGCCGAGATCAAGCATCCGAAATACACCGCGACGCTGTACGATCTGCTCACCGCCTACGCCGCACAGCGCCAGTCGCGCGTGCTGGCGAGCGTGCATCTGGCCAAGCGCACGGTGTGGTCGCTCGCCGAGGCGCGTGCCACGCTGGAGCGGCTGGTCGGCAGCCTCAACGAACAGGATGACTGGGGCGTGCTCGACGATTTTCTGATCCGGCATGTCGCCGATCCGACGCAGCGGGCAACGGTGTTCGCCTCGAGCTTTGCCGCCGCGCTCGAGCTGGTGCGCGAAGGTCAGCTCGAGCTGAACCAGAAAGAGGCGTTTGCGCCGATCTATTTCCGGAAGGGGCGCCCAAAACCGGTCCCGGACGCAGCTCCTGCGCCCGACGCGCCGGTCGCCTAAGTGCAAGAAGGAGAATCTGCCATGGCAAGCCTGGCTGAAGTGCGGGTAGAAGAGGCCGAGCCGATGGAGAACGAATCCCAGGCACGTCCTGAAGAATTGCGGCTGCTTGAAGCGCTGCTGTTCGCGTCGAGTGAACCGCTGGATACCGCGACGTTGGCCAAGCGCATGCCCGAGGGGGTGGACGTGAAGGCCGCGCTTGAGCAGCTCCAGGCCGATTATGCCTCGCGCGGCGTCAACCTCGTGCGTGTCGCCAACAAATGGACCTTCCGCACGGCCGGCGACCTCGCCTGGCTGATGACGCGGGAGACCACCGAGACCCGCCGCCTGTCGCGTGCGGCGATCGAGGTGCTCGCGATCATCGCCTATCACCAGCCGGTGACACGTGCCGAGATCGAGGAGATCCGCGGTGTCGTGACCTCAAAGGGCACGCTCGACGTGCTGCTGGAGACCGGCTGGATCAAGCCGCGTGGCCGCCGCAAGACGCCCGGTCGCCCCTTGACCTTCGGAACCACCGAGGAATTCCTATCCCAGTTCACCCTGGAACAGCTCGGCGACCTGCCGGGCCTCGAAGAGCTGAAGGGCACGGGCCTGCTGGATTCGCGGCTGCCGACTGGATTTAGCGTGCCGACGCCGTCCGACGACCCGGCTCTGCGCGAGGACGAGGATCCGCTGGAACCGGGCGAGGACCTCGATCTCGCGCTGGCGCCTGCGGTCGAGCCCGAGGCGCCGGAAGGCGGCAATGAGGGCGGCAGCGAAGGCGGCGCCGAGGAGTGATGCCCGTCCGCTTACGGGCCCTGCGACCAGTTAACACTAGCAAGATTGCGTAGTGGCGACAGCGAATTGGCGCTGCCTTGGTCCTTGTTTTTGAGACCTGCCAAGCCTAGGTTTCGGTGAAGATCGGCCGGGTCCCCGGCCATGCGCGTTTGGAGGGTTGCAGGATGGGTTCACTCAGCATTTGGCACTGGATCTTGGTGATCGCAGTGGTCCTGCTGCTGTTCGGCCGCGGCAAGATTTCGGATCTGATGGGCGACGTGGCGCAGGGCATCAAGGCCTTCAAGAAGGGCATGCAGGACGACGACAAGCCCGCCGAGAAGCCGGAGCCGGCCAAGTCGATCGAGCACAATGGTGCGCCGACTGCCGCACGGTCCGACGTCGGCAGCAAGGCCGTCTGAGCCAGAGAGCACGCGAGACACGGGTAGCGGCCCCGATCCTGCGCGCGAGGATTGGGCCGGCTCCGGCTGGCGTGAACGGAAGACCTCATGTTCGACATCGGGTGGAGTGAACTGGTCCTGATCGGGGTCGTGGCCCTGATCGCCATCGGCCCGAAAGAGCTGCCGGGCGTGTTGCGCATGGTCGGGCAATGGATGAGCAAGGCCCGCAAGATAGCCGCGGAGTTCCAGGGCCAGTTCCAGGAAGCGATGCGCGAGGCCGAGATGGCCGACCTCAAGAAGAGCTTTGACGAGGTCAAGGAAGCCGCGACCGGCTTTACCAGCAACAATCCGCTGACCTCGCTGCAGAAGGACGTAAGCGACGCGCTCCGCGTCGATGCGCTGGACAAGCCGGCCGAGACACCTGCCGCCACCGCCATCGATCCGCCCGTCACACCGACGGCACCGGAAACGCCGACGCCTGCGACCTTCATGGAAGCCGAAGCGCATGCGGCCGCGAACGAGCCGCTCGCGATCACCCGTGACGTCGAACAGGCACCGGTTGCGCAGGACACCGCGCCGTCCGAGGCGATCAAGGACGCCAAAGCGTCATGACCGACGCCGATATCGAGGCCAGCAAAGCCCCGCTGATGGACCATCTGATCGAGCTGCGCTCGCGGCTGATCAAGGCGCTGCTCGGCTTCGGCATTGCCTTCATCTTCTGCTTCTTCTTCGCCAAGCAGATCTACAACGTTCTGGTCTGGCCGTTCGTGTGGGTCGCAGGGCCCGAGAACTCCAAGTTCATCTACACCGCGCTGCTGGAATATTTCATCACACAGCTGAAGCTCGCGCTGTTCGGCGCCGGCTTCATCTCGTTCCCGATCGTGGCGACGCAGATCTACAAGTTCGTGGCGCCCGGGCTCTACAAGCATGAGAAGCAGGCCTTCCTGCCGTATCTGGTCGCCACCCCGTTCTTCTTCGTGCTCGGCGCGGCGCTGGTCTATTTCGTCGTGCTGCCGATGCTGGTTCGCTTCTCGCTCGGCATGCAGCAGGCCGGCAGCGACGAGACCGCGCAGATCCAGCTCCTGCCCAAGGTCGGCGAATATCTGTCGCTGATGATGTCGCTGATCTTCGCGTTCGGCATCGCCTTCCAGCTTCCGGTGATCCTGACGCTGCTCGGGCGGATCGGCATCGTCACCTCGAAGATGCTGCGCGAGAAGCGCCGCTACTTCATCGTGATGGCCTTCGTCATCGCGGCCGTGCTGACGCCTCCCGACGTGCTCAGCCAGTGCTCCCTGGCCATTCCGCTGATGGCGCTCTACGAGGGCTCGATCATCGCGGTGGGGATGGTGGAGAAGAGGGCAGCGGCTTCGCAGGCTGCCACCGGCACCGACGTGTCGACGCCGGCCAATCCGGCGGAGTAGGGGCCCACACTCTCGGTGTCATTCCCCGCGCATGCGGGGAATCCAGTACGCCGCGCCCCCTCGGGGAATCGCCAGCATCTCTGGAATACTGGATCGCCCGCTTTCGCGGGCGATGACAGAGTGCTAGGGGAGGCGCTGATGTAGATTGTCAACATTAGATGTTGGCCGTTTACGCGGCTTCCCTAGGACCACAGCCATGCACGACATCAAATCGATCCGCGACAATCCGCAAGCCTTCGACGCCGGCCTCGCACGGCGCGGTTTGAAGCCGATGTCGGCCTCGCTGCTGGCGATCGACGAGAGGCGGCGTGCGGCGATCCTCGCCTCCGAGCAGGCGCAGGCGCGGCGCAATGCGGCTTCGAAGGAGATCGGCGATGCCAAGAAGGCCAAGGACGAGGCGCGCGCCGCCAAGCTGATGGCCGAGGTTGCCGACCTCAAGACCACGATGCCGCAGCTCGAAGCCGCCGCCAAGGCTGCCGACGAGGAGCTGACAAAAGAGCTGTCGGCGATCCCGAACATTCCGTTCGACGAAGTGCCTGACGGCGTCGACGAGCACGGCAACGTCCAGCACCACGTGTTCGGCAACAAGCGCAATTACAGCTTTGCGCCAAAACTGCATGACGATCTCGGCACCGCGCTCGGCTATATGGATTTCGAGGCGGCGGCCAAACTCTCCGGCGCGCGCTTCGTCGTGCTGAAGAAGGGGCTGGCACGACTCGAACGCGCCATCGGCCAGTTCATGCTCGACCTGCACACGACCGAGCATGGCTACACCGAGATCAATCCGCCGCTCTTGGTGCGCAACGAGGTGATGTTCGGCACCGGGCAACTGCCGAAATTCGAGGACGACCAGTTCTGGGCGATCAAGGGCGAACTGCTCGCCTCGCCCGACCTTGAGCGGTTGAAGACCGAGCGCCTCGGTCTGATTCCCACCGCCGAGGTGTCGCTCACCAATCTCGCGCGCGAGTCGATTCTCGACGAGAAGCAATTGCCGATGCGGCTCACCGCGCTGACGCCGTGCTTCCGCGCCGAGGCGGGCGCGGCGGGGCGCGACACGCGCGGCATGATCCGCCAGCACCAGTTCACCAAGGTCGAGCTGGTCTCGATCACGACGCCCGAGACCAGCAAGGACGAGCTGGAGCGGATGCTGTCCTGCGCCGAGCAGGTGTTGCAGAAACTCGACCTGCATTATCGCGTGATGACGCTCTGCGCAGGAGATATGGGTTTCTCGTCGCAGAAAACCTATGACATCGAGGTCTGGATGCCCGGGCAGGGCGACGGCGGCATGTTCCGCGAGATCTCGAGCTGCTCGGTGTGCGGCGACTTCCAGGCACGCCGCATGGATGCGCGCTCGCGCGGGCCGGATGGCAAGCCGCGCTTCGTGCACACGCTGAACGGCTCCGGCACTGCGGTCGGCCGCGCGTTGATCGCCGTGATGGAGACCTATCAGCAGGAGGACGGCTCGATCGCGGTCCCCAGCGTGCTCCAGCCCTATATGGGCGGGCTGAAGGTGATTGCGCGCGACTAAAACGTTTTCCCGCGAAGTGGGCACCGGTTCGCGTCCGAAAACGCGGCATGACGAGAATCGCGTTGCGAAGATCGGACGGCCGGCTATCCTGCCGGCCCCTCAACGCGACCCCATCCTTCATGCCCTTGCACCGCGACATCTTCTGGATCGGCAGACAATGGGCTGTGACAGGTGCCGGGATCCAGGCCATCGATCAGCGTCTCCGCGGCGTCCTGGACATCGAGATCGCGCGGCTTTGGGACGACGATCTCGTGCAGAGCCGACGGGCCAAGCCCGGAGTCAATGCTGCGGATTTTGACAAGGCGCTGACGGTGGCACGCGAACGGTTTCCGCAGGCGCCGACACCTGACCCGTTCGTCGCGCAGCTGGAGGCGCTCGGGGTGATCGAGGCTCCCGTCGTGAATCCGGTCGTGCCGGCGATGCAACTGCGTGCGGAGGGCCGGCTCGCGCGATTCCTGCCGCAATGGCGCATTCGCCGCTAGCGGGACCAGGCCGGGAACCTGCTGCCGGGCCCTGATCTGCCGGTTTGCCTGATGGGCCACGGCCGGATATGACAGATCAAACGGTTTTCGGAATCGACCTATCGCATGCGCATTCTCTGCACCAATGACGACGGCATCCATGCTCCCGGCCTCAAGGTCGTGGAGGAGATCGCGCGCGCCTTGTCGGACGACGTCTGGGTGGTGGCGCCCGAGCTCGACCAGTCCGGCGTGTCGCATTCGCTGTCGCTGAACGATCCCTTGCGCCTGCGCGAGGTCGGCCCGCGGCACTTTGCCGTGCGCGGCACGCCGACGGACTGCGTCATCATGGGGGCCCGCCATATCCTGGGTGCCAAGCTGCCTGATATCGTGCTGTCCGGCGTCAACAAGGGCCGCAACGTCGCCGAGGACGTGGTCTATTCCGGCACCATTGCCGGCGCGTTGGAGGGCACCATCCTGGGGCTGCCGTCATTCGCACTGTCGCAGGAATTCAGTGTCGAGACCCGTGAACGGCCGCCGTGGGACACCGCGCGCAAATTCGGGCCCGACATCCTGCGCAAGGTGATCGCTGCCGGCGTTCCCAAAGACACCGTCATCAACGTCAACTTCCCGTCCTGTGCGCCCGAGGATGTGCTGGGCGTCCGCGTCACGCGCCAGGGCAAGCGCAATCTCGGCTTCCTCAAGATCGACGAGCGCAGGGATGGCCGCGGCAATCCCTATTTCTGGATCGGCTTCGAGCGCACCGCGATGATGGATACGCCCGCCGACGGCACCGATCTCGCGGCGCTGCGCGAGCGCTACGTTTCCGTCACGCCGCTCAGGCTCGATCGCACCAACGAGGCGTTTTCGGAAGAGCTGAGCCTCACGCTGAAATAGGGCTCGATCCTTTGCCGTTCCGATGGAATCGGAACGGGGCTCTAGATTCTTGTTCTTGACGCGTTTTCTAAGACGCGAACCGGTGTCCACTTCGCTCGAAAACGCTCTAGCCGCCGCGAAGCGCGGCTTCGATGGTTCTGCCGAGCGCATCGAGCTGAAACGGCTTTTGCAGCGACGGCCGATCGCGGTATTGTTCGGGCAGGCCGGAAGAGCCGTAACCGGTGGCGAAGATGAACGGGCAGCCCTTCGCCATGATGACGTCGGCCACCGGCGAGATGACCTTGCCGTTGACGTTGACGTCCAGGATGGCGAGGTCGAACTCGGTGGATTGCGCAAGCCGCATGGCCTCGGTGATGTCGCCCGCTTCGGCGGCAACCTTGTAGCCGAGCTCCTCCAGCATGTCCGCGACCATCATTCTGATCATGACCTCGTCCTCGACGAGGAAAACAGAGCGGCCCGAAAGCCCTGTCGCAGTCATAGGTGAGTCCTTGCCCATTCTCATGAACGTTCGCAGATAACGATAGGGGACGCAATGCGCGTTTCGGCGAACGCAAACCCGCAAACGGCTTAGCGCTTTGAAAGCCCGGTTGTGGTCAAATGCTGCGCCGAAAGGCTATCATGAGTTCCTGAGCCGGAACAAGATTCTCGTCTCGGGTTCTTGCGGTGCAGTACGCAATGCGCCAGACGAGATGAGCAACAGCAGCTATGACGTCCCATCAGCACCCACCGGAAAAGATGATGTTTCAGCTGACGCTGAGGCGTCGGGGCATTAGCGATCAGGCCGTGCTGAGGACCATGGAGGAGGTGCCGCGCGAGCTTTTCGTCGAGGACGCCGATCGCGACGGCGCCTATCGTGACAGCGCGCTGCCGATCGCCTGCGGGCAGACCATCAGCCAGCCCTTCGTCGTCGCCTACATGACCGAGCAGCTCCAGCTCAAAAAGCAGCACCGGGTGCTCGAAATCGGCACCGGGTCTGGCTACCAGGCTGCCGTGCTGTCGCGGCTCGCTGGCCAGGTGCTGACCGTCGAGCGCTATCGCAAGCTCGCCGACACGGCACGCGCCCGACTCGAAAAGCTCGATTGTCACAATGTCGAGGTGATGCTCGGCGACGGTCTCAATCTGCCTCCCAATATCGGTCCGTTCGACCGCATCATCGTCACCGCCGCGCTGGAGCAGATTCCGGACAACCTGATCGAGCGGCTGGAGGTCGGGGGCATCCTGATCGCCCCGGTTGGCCCGCATCAGGGCGTGCAGACGCTGACCCGCCTGACCCGCAGCGAGACCGGAATCGAGCGGAGGGAACTCGTCGAGGTCCGCTTCGTACCGGCACTGCCCGGGGTGGCGCGGGAACTGTAGAACCCCGGATCGGCTGTGCCGCCAACACCTTATTGGGAGGGTTAAGCCGTTATTTACTCGGCAGGTGTTTACTTAAAACACCAGTTCTGTTGCGTACGAGTGAGTAACCATGTCCGCTGTCGCCGAGTTGCTTTACTCGCGCCGCGTGCCGCAGGTCGCGGCGCTGGCGCTGATCTCCTTCAGCTTTGCAGGGTGCAGCGCCGACATGTCGTCGCGTCTGTCCCAGACGAATTTCTCCAATCCCTTCGCCTCGGAATCCACGGGATCGGTGCAGCAGGCGCCGCCGCCGCAGCGTGAGCTGCCGCAATATACGCGGCCGCAGACGCAGCCCGGCTATTATCAGTCGCAGCCCCTGCCGGCGCCGGCAGTGTCCGCGCCGCAATCCTATCCCGTCGCGTCGGGTGGGGGAGTGTCCGGTGGCGGACGCGGCGTCGGCTCCTATGCGCCTCCGGCGCAGCCGCATCTCGAGACCACGGCCACCGTGCCGCCGCGCTCGGTTGCGGCCGCCCAGCCGGCCGGCGGGACCAAGATCATCGTCGGTACCAGCGATACGCTGGACGTGCTGGCCAAGCGCTATCGCGTCACGCCGCAGGCGATCCTTGCCGCCAACGGCTACAAGGGGCCGCGCGCGCTCTCGCCCGGCCAGCAGCTGATCATCCCGCATCCGGCGACGGCCGCTGCGCCGGTGCCCGCGCCGGCGATGGCGCCCGTTGCGGCAGCGCCCGCGGCCAAGCCGGTCGCGGCCATGGCTGCGCCGCCGAGCACCCATTTCGTCAATCGTGGCGACACGCTCGCCAGCATTGCCCGGAAGAACCACGTCTCGGCGGCTGAACTCGCCCGTGCCAATGGCCTCGATCCGTCTGCAAAACTCAAGCTCGGCACCAGGCTGACCGTGCCCGGTGCCAAGATTGCCGCCGTCGCGGCGCCTGCAGCACCGGCCACAGCTGCGCCCGTTGCGGGAACGCTCCAGCCCGTCGCGGCTGCTCCCGCGCCTGCCACCAAGATGGCGGCGGCCGCGCCGGTGCAGAGCGCGCGCCTGGCCCAGGCGACGGCCAATGTCGAAGAGAAACCCGCCGAGACGCCGGCGAAGGCCGCGGAGGCCACCGGCGCGCTGCCGACCTTCCGCTGGCCGGTCCGCGGCAAGGTGGTCACGAGCTACGGCGCCAAGACCAATGGCAAGGCCAATGACGGCATCAATCTCGCGGTGCCCGAAGGGACGCCGGTCAAGGCAGCTGAAGACGGCGTCGTCGCCTATTCCGGCAACGAGCTGAAAGGTTACGGCAATCTGGTCCTGGTTCGGCACTCCAACGGCTACGTCACCGCATATGCCCATGCGAGTGAGCTGTTGGTGAAGCGCGGCGACACCATCAAGCGCGGCCAGGTCATTGCCAAGTCGGGTCAATCCGGGGAGGTGGCGTCGCCGCAGCTCCACTTCGAGATCCGCAAGGGATCGAGCCCGGTTGATCCGCTTCAATTCCTGAACGGGGCGTGAGGCTTCGCCAGGCTCTCACTATACGAACGGTGTCATCGCCCGCCCTGTGCGCAATTGCGCACTGGAGCGGGCGATCCAGTATTCCAGAGACAGTTGTGCTCTTGCCGGGAAGCGCGGCATCCCCGCTTTCGCGGGGAATGACCGTGGCTTGTGTGGTGGCAGTTTCGACTACTTCGCCGTCAGCTTCACGCCGAGCCGTCCCGCCAGTTCCTGCACGAACTGCCAGGCGACGCGGCCCGAGCGCGAGCCGCGCGTGGTCGACCATTCCAGCGCCTCGCGCTCCAGCGTCTCGTCGTCGATCCTGACGCCGAAATGGCCGCAATAGCCGCGCACCATGGCGAGATATTCGTCCTGGCTGCAGCGGTGAAAGCCGAGCCAGAGGCCGAAGCGATCCGACAGCGACACCTTCTCCTCGACCGCCTCGCCCGGATTGATCGCGGTCGAGCGCTCGTTCTCGATCATCTCGCGCGCCAGCAGGTGGCGGCGGTTCGAGGTGGCGTAGAGAATGACGTTCTCGGGCCGGCCTTCGATGCCGCCTTCGAGCACGGCCTTGAGCGACTTGTAGGAGGCATCGTTGCCGTCGAAGGAGAGGTCGTCGCAGAACACGATGAAGCGGAAGGACGAGGCCCGCAGTTGATCCATCAGCGCGGGCAGGCTCTCGATGTCCTCGCGGTGGATCTCGATCAGCTTCAGCCTGTCGGCCGGTTTGCGCTCCGCGTTGATGCTGGCATGCGCTGCCTTCACCAGCGACGACTTGCCCATGCCGCGCGCACCCCAGAGCAGGGCGTTATTGGCCGGCAGGCCATTGGCGAAGCGCTCGGTGTTCTCCATCAGGATGTCGCGCATCCGGTCGACGCCCTTCAGCAGGAACAGCTCGACGCGGCTGACCCGCGGCACGGCCGCAAGGCGGCCGTCGGGATGCCAGACATAGGCATCCGCCCGTTCGAACGACTCGCGCTCGGCGGCCGGCATGCCCTGGGCGGAGAGGTGCGCCGCGATCGTCTCCAGCGCGCGGACGATGCGCTCCTGCGAGAGGTCTGGGGCTGCCTTGGCGATGGCTTTGGAGGTTGCCGTGGGGCGTTTTGCCGCGACGCGGGCGCGCTTCTTGGCAGGGGTGCGGGGGCCTTTGCCGGCCGGGCTTTTGCTTGGTTTTTTGGGCATGTCCGAAGTTCCTGAGAACGCAGCCTTATCGGGCCTCACGGCGCGCCGCAAGGTGGCCCAAAAGGGCGGTCTGGCAGCGTTGCAATTGGGGCAATGGCCGCTATAGTCCGCGCGAATTTGACCGAACCGGTCGCCCTCGAGGGCCTGACCGGCTTTCCCCCGTTCTCACGAGGATCGTCCGAATGCTGATTACCCCTGCGTATGCCCAGGCCGCGGGCGCCGGCGACACCAACAGCATGTTGATGTCGCTGCTGCCGTTCGCCCTGATCTTCGTGATCATGTACTTCCTGATTCTGCGTCCCCAGCAGAAGAAGGTCCGCGACCACGCCGAGCTCGTGAAGAACATCCGCCGCGGCGACACCGTCGTGACCTCGGGAGGCCTCGTCGGCAAGGTCACCAAGGTCGTCGACGACGACCAGATCGAGTTCGAGATTTCCGACGGCGTGCGCGTGCGGCAGATGCGCCAGATGATCTCCGGCGTGCGAGCCAAGGGCGAGCCGGCGAAAGAAAGCTCGAAGGATAGCGCCAAGGACGACACCGCGGCGAAGTGAGCGCTCGCGCGAGTCTCTCAAGTCTCCTGATCTGACAGGTCCAGTCGATGTTGTATTTCACGCGGTGGAAGGCGCTGGGGATTATCCTGACGGCGCTGATCGTGTGCCTCTGCGCGATCCCCAACTTCTTCCCCGAGGCGGAGGTCAAGACCTGGCCCGCCTGGGCGCAGCGCAGGCTCGTGCTCGGCCTCGACCTCCAGGGCGGCTCCTACCTGCTGCTCGAGGTCGATTCCAACTACGTGAAGAAGGAGCGGCTCGACCAGGTCCGCGACGACGTTCGCCGGACGCTGCGCGATGCCAAGATCGGCTTCACCGGCGGCGTCACCGTGCGCAACGACGCGGTCGAGGTTCGGATCACCAAGGAATCCGATGCGCAGGCTGCACTCGCCAAGCTGCGGGAGCTGTCCCAGCCGTTGGGCGGCCTCATGGGATCCAGCGGTCAGCGCGACCTCGAGGTGGCTGATGCCGGCGGCGGTGTGATCCGCCTGAGCATCCCGCAGGCCGCGATGCTCGACCGCATGCGCAAGACCATCGAGCAGTCGATCCAGATCGTCGAACGCCGCGTCAACGAGCTCGGCACCGTCGAGCCCGTGATCCAGCGCCAGGGCAATGACCGCATCCTGGTGCAGGTCCCGGGTCTTCAGGACCCGACGCGCCTGAAGGAACTGCTGGGCAAGACCGCGAAGATGGAATTCCGCATGGTCGACACCTCCGTGCCGCCGGACCAGGCGCAGCAGGGGCGGTTGCCGGCGGAATCCGAGCTGCTGATGAGCGCATCGCCGCCGCCCACGCCCTACGTGGTCAAGAAGCAGGTGCTCGTCGCCGGCGGCGACCTGACCGACGCCCAGGCGAGTTTCGACCAGCGCACGGGCGAGCCGGTCGTCAGCTTCAAGTTCAACACCTCGGGCGCGCGCAAGTTCTCGCAGGCCACGACGGAGAACGTCGGACTGCCCTTCGCGATCGTGCTCGACAACAAGGTGATCTCGGCGCCCGTGATCCGCGAGCCGATCACCGGCGGCCAGGGTCAGATCTCCGGCAATTTCACGGTGCAATCGGCCAACGATCTCGCGATTCTCCTGCGCGCCGGCGCGCTGCCGGCGCCGCTCACGGTGGTCGAGGAACGCACCGTCGGTCCGGGCCTCGGCCAGGATTCGATCGAGAAGGGCGAGCTTGCGGCCTATGTCGGCTCGATCCTCGTCATCGTCTTCATGCTGCTGACCTACCGTCTGTTCGGCGTGTTCGCCAACATCGCGGTGGCGATCAACGTCGCGATGATCTTCGGCCTGCTGTCGCTGCTCAATGCCACGCTGACCTTGCCCGGCATCGCCGGCATCGTGCTCACCGTCGGCATCGCGGTGGACTCCAACGTGCTGATCTACGAGCGTATCCGCGAGGAGCTGCGCGGCGGCCGCAACGCGATCTCGGCCATCGACGCCGGCTTCAAGCGGGCGCTCGCGACCATCCTCGATTCCAACATCACCACCTTCATTGCCGCCGCGGTGCTGTTCTACATCGGCACCGGTCCGGTGCGCGGCTTTGCCGTGACGCTCGGCATCGGCATCATCACCACGGTGTTCACCGCCTTCACCATGACCCGGCTGATCGTCGCTTGGTGGGTGCGGTGGAAGCGGCCGCAGAGCGTGCCGATCTAGGAGCCTGATCGTGACTCACACCGTTCTCATCGGGCTCGGCGTCCTCATTGCCATCCTCACCGTGGTCTCGGTGTTCGGCTGGCTGCCGTCGCTGCGCATCGTCCCTGACGATACGCATTTCGACTTCACGCGCTTCCGCCGCATCAGCTTCCCGATCTCGGCGCTGCTGTCGATCGTCGCGATCACGCTGTTCTTCACCCATGGCTTGAATTTCGGCATCGATTTCAAGGGAGGCACGCTGCTCGAAGTGCGGGCCAAGTCCGGCGCCGCCGACATCGCGGCGATGCGCACGACGCTGGATGGCTTGCGTCTTGGCGAAGTCCAGCTGCAGCAGTTTGGCGGACCCGAGAACGTCCTGATCCGCGTCGCGGAGCAGCCGGGCGGCGACGCTGCCCAGCAGGAGGCCGTGCAGAAGGTTCGCGCCGCGCTTGGCGATTCCGTCGAATATCGCCGCGTCGAGGTGGTCGGCCCGCGCGTCTCAGGCGAACTGCTGGCCTATGGCATGCTCGGTCTGATGCTCGCGATCCTAGGCATCTTGGTCTATCTCTGGTTCCGCTTCGAATGGCAGTTCGCGCTCGGCGCCATGATCGCGAACGTGCATGACATCGTGCTGACCATCGGCTTCATGTCGATCAGCCAGGTCGATTTCGACCTGACCAGCATCGCCGCACTGCTGACGATCCTGGGCTATTCGCTCAACGACACCGTCGTCATCTACGATCGTATCCGTGAAATGCTGCGGCGTTACAAGAAGATGCCGATGCCGCAGCTTCTCAACGAGTCCATCAACTCGACGCTCTCGCGCTCGATCATCACTCACTTCACGGTGACGCTGGCGCTGCTCGCGCTGCTGTTGTTCGGCGGGCACGCGATCCACAGCTTTACCGCAGTGATGATGTTCGGCGTGGTGCTGGTCGGTACCTACACCTCGATCTTCATTGCGGCCCCGATCCTGATCTACCTCGGCGTCGGCGAGCATCGCGAAGATGCGGTGGAAGCGACTACGCCGGCGAAGAAAAACAAGGCATGATCCGAACCTCGTGCCCTCGCAGGAGTTTGCGGGGGCAGTAAGCCCATTCGGACGAAGCTCATGGCCGGCGATCCCAATGCTCCGCATTTCCCGCGCTCGGCGCCGATCGATGCCTATGGCAAGGGCGGCTTCGCCTTTGCCGGCATGTCGCATCGGGGCTCGCTGCTCTGCCTGCCGGACGCGGTCTGGGCCTGGGACGTGACGGACCCCGCGAAGATCGACCGCTATTCGCTGGATCGGGTCTTCACGGCGGCCAACAGCATCGACACGCTCCTGGTCGGCACCGGAACCGGGTTGTGGCTGCCGCCGCCGGAGCTGCGTCAGGCGCTCAAGGCGGTGAGGGTGGTGCTGGACACGATGCAGACCGGACCCGCCGTACGCACCTACAACATCATGATCGGCGAACGGCGGCGGGTTGCCGCTGCGCTGATCGCCGTGCCATGAGCAGCCCTGCGCCGCCGCCCGATTCCGTTGCCTTCTGCGCCGATCTGGTGCGCAGCCATGACTTTCCGCGTTACGCCGCGACCCTGTTCGCGCCGGTCGCCGAGCGCCGTGCGTTGCTGGCCCTGTATGCCTTCAACGTCGAGATCGTCCGCGTCCGCGACCAGGTGAGCCAGCCCTTGCCCGGCGAGATCCGCCTGCAATGGTGGACCGACATGCTGTCGGGCCATGTCCATGGCAGCGCCGAGGGCAATCCGGTGGCAGCCGAGCTGCTCCGCGCGATCCGTGATTTCAACCTGCCGGTCGAGCCGCTGTCGCTGCTTGCCGACGAGCACCAGTTCGATCTCTACAACGACCCGATGCCGACCATGGCCGCGCTGGAAGGCTATCTGGCCGCGACCTCATCGGCGCTGTTCGGTCTGGCGGCGCAGGTTTTGGGACCGCCGTCCGAGGCGGTCGAGCATCTCGCCCGCCATGCCGGGCTGGCGCAGGGCATCGTGCAGGTCATCGCCAACTTGCCACGCGATGCCGCGCATCGGCAGTTGTTCCTGCCGCAGCAGCTGATGGAGAGGCACAATTGCAGCATCGAGGATGTCTTCGCCGGCACGGATACACCCAATCTCCATGCGGTGCTGGAGCAGCTTGCGGGTGAAGCCCGGCAGCATCTGACGACGGCTTCGTCGCTGCTGGCGCAGGTGGCACCGTCCATGCGGCCGGCGTTTCTGCCGCTGAGCCAGGCGCAGGCCGATCTCGAGCGCCTGTCGCGTCCGGAACGCAACCCGTTTACGCTGCAGCCGTCGTCGCGGCTGCGCACGCTCTGGACATTGTGGCGCGCCTCGCGATCGCGTGAATTTACCAAATAGCGGCTGGCTTATCGCCTGAGCCGGCCAAATGCTCTATGCTGTCCTATGGCTGACTTGTCCCGAAGCACGTCCGATCTCAGCGGCTTTCCGGTCGCACCAAGCGACATTCTTGCCGCCGCCGAGACCATCCGCGGCGCCGTCGTCGAGACGCCCTGCAGCCATAGCCGAACACTGAGCAGTATCTGCGGCTGCGACATCTGGCTGAAATTCGAGAACCTCCAGTTCACCTCCTCGTTCAAGGAGCGCGGCGCGCTCAACCGGCTCACCGCGCTGACGCCGGAAGAGCGCGTGCGGGGCGTGATCGCAATGTCCGCGGGCAACCACGCGCAAGGCGTCGCCTACCACGCCAAGCGGCTCGGCATTCCCGCCACCATCGTGATGCCGATCGGCACGCCCATGGTGAAGATCGAGAACACCAGGCATCACGGCGCCGAGGTGGTGGTCACGGGCGCGACGCTGGAAGAGGCGGCCGCCTTCGCGCGCAGCCACGGTGAAGCGCGCGGCATGATCTTCGTCCACCCATATGACGATCCGCTTGTCATCGCGGGGCAGGGCACGATCGGGCTGGAAATGCTGAAGGCGGTACCGGATCTCGACACGCTGGTCGTTCCGATCGGCGGCGGCGGGTTGATCAGCGGTATCGCCATTGCCGCGAAATCGATCAAGCCGTCGCTGCGGATATTGGGCGTCGAGGCCTGGCTGTATCCATCGATGTACAACGCGATCCATGACGGCAATCTGCCGGCGCGCGGCGATACGCTGGCCGAAGGCATCGCGGTGAAATCGCCGGGGAAGATCACCACTGAAATCGTCCGTCGTCTCGTCGACGACATCGCGCTGGTCAACGAAGCCGAGCTCGAGCGTGCGGTCGCAACCCTGATCTCGATCGAGAAGACGGTGGTCGAGGGTGCCGGCGCCGCCTGCCTCGCCGCGCTGATGTCCGATCCGTCCCGCTTTGCCGGCCAAAAGGTCGGCCTGGTGCTGAGCGGAGGCAATATCGACACGCGGCTGATTGCCTCCGTCCTCACCCGAGAGCTGGCGCGCGAGGGGCGGCTGACGCAATTGTCGCTCGATATTCCTGATCGCCCCGGGCAGCTTGCCGCCGTGGCCGCGCTGCTGGCCGAAGCCGGCGCCAACATCATCGAGGTCTCGCATCAGCGGACGTTCTCGGATCTTCCGGCCAAGGCGACGCTGCTGCAGCTGGTCATCGAGACCCGCGACAGCGCGCATCTCGACGAGGTGATGGCGAGACTGAGCGCATCCGGACTGAGCGCGCGCTGCACCTGAGCGGTGCGCGGGCATGCCGCTACCGCGACGCCAGAGCCGCGAGGTGACCGATCAGCCGATCGATCTCGGCTTCGGTGTTGTAATAGTGCGGCGATGCCCGCACGAGCGGCGGCAGCGAGCGGAGCTCGGCATCGATGCGGGTACTTGCTGGATCCGACGCGCCGATCGTGATGCCGGCGGCAGCGGCGCTGCCCACGATGGCGTCCGCCTCATACCCGTCCATCGTGAAACTGACGATGGCGCCCGGCGCGCGGCCGAGGTCGCGAATGGCGAGGCCGCGGACGGACGCAAGGCCGCCCCGAAGGCGGTCCGCCAGCAGACGGCAGCGCTGCCCGATGGAACCCATGCCGATATCGAGTGCGTAATCGACGGCAGCGCCGAGCCCGAGCCGGGCCGCATAATTGTTCTCCCAGGTCTCGAAACGGCGTGCATCGTCCCGCAGCCGATATTCATCCCGCGAAACCCAGGGCGCGGCGAAATGGTCGATCATCGGTGGTTCGAGCTGTTGCAGTAGAGCCCGGCGGACGTAGAGAAAGCCCGTGCCGCGCGGGCCGCGCAGGAACTTTCGCCCCGTGGCCGACAGCATGTCGCAGCCGATGGCATCGACGTCGACGGCCATCTGGCCGACCGCCTGACAGGCGTCGAGCAGATAGGGAATACCATGTGCCCGCGCGATCTTGCCGATCGCCGCGGCGGGATTGACCAGCCCGCCATTGGTCGGAACCCAGGTGATGGCGATCAGCTTTGTGCGCTCATCGATCATGCGTTCGAGCGCGTGCACGTCGAGTTCGCCGCTGGCATCGCTCGGCACGACATCGATCGTCGCGCCGGTTCGCTTCGCGACCTGAAGAAAGGCGACATAATTGGCGGCGTATTCGGCCTCGGCCGTCAGGATGCGGTCGCCCTTGCGGAAGGGAAGCGCGTAGAACGCCATCTGCCAGGCAACCGTCGCGTTCTCCACCAGGGCGATCTCGTCGGGTGCGGCATTGAGCAGGCGCGCCACCGAGTCATACACCGCGTCGAGCCGATCGGACTCACGGTCGGCGGCGGCATAGCCTCCGATCTCGCTTTCCAGATCGATGTGTCCCTTGATCGCCGCGACGACCGGCGCCGGCATCAGAGCCGCACCCGCATTGTGCAGGTATGCGAGCCGGGAGGCGGCAGGCGTGTCGGCGCGTATCCGGTCGATGTCGATCACCTCCGCCTCCGCTTCTCGCGATCTTCGTGCATGAATTAGACGCGTCGAGGACTGCGAGCAAGACGGCGCAGTCTGGCTCAGATGCAGAGGCTGAGCAGCTTGATGGTACAGGTGCTGGATTTGGGCTTGGTTGCGGGCGCCGCCTCGCGCTTCACGACAACCAGCGGCTCCTTGTCCTTCTTGCCCTTACCCTTGCCCTTCGGCTCGTAATCGCCGGCGATCACCATGGCCCAATAGGTGCGCTTGCCGTTGGCATTCTTGGCGCTGGCGATGCCGACGCGGGAGGCGTTGTGCAGCAGGAGGTTCTTGCGGTGCCCGGACGAGTCGATCCACTGTCCCAGCGTCTTCTCGAAATTGTCGTAGCCGTAGGCGATGTTCTCGGCGGCGCGGCCTGCGCCCGCCGGCGCGACGCGGCGGTTGAAGGGGCCGAGCGCGTCGTGACTGAGGTCGTCCTTCGCCGCCATCGCGCGGGCCTGATCCATGGCGATGCGGTCGAGGGTGGCATCGCGAACGACGCGGGCCTCACCATGCTTGAGACGGAAGCTGGAGATCAGCTCGGCCGACGAGTCAGCCATCGCGGGCGCGCCTGCCAGCAGCAGAAGGCCGGCGATCATCCCGCCAATCACACGATGCATCATCGTCCCCCGAGTGCCCATGATCTTTGCCAGCCCTGCGCTATCCAAGCATTTCTCTATCGCCAATGTGGACGCTTCAAGGCACGCCGCAACGCTAGCTCGCCGGCAGCTTCGCCTCGAAATTGAAGCGGTCGCGCAGGTTCTTGCGCTGCTCCAGGATGTCCTTGAGGAAGGCACGGTCCTGCTCGTTCTTCATCATCGGCTCGATCAGGTCGAGCTGGTTCATGGCGACCAGTTGCAGGACCTCGGTGCGCGGCGCGCCGCTCGCGTTGCGCGGCAAGGCGTGCACGATCTGGATGTGCTCGGGCGGCTTCGGTCCCTTGGCGGCGGCAAGCTCGCTGCGGAGCTGGCCTTCGAGCGCGGCCTGATCGGCTTCGACGAAGGCATAGAGCCCGACGCCGGAGCGGCGGTCGGCAAAGGCGACGATGGCGGTGTCGCGCACGGCAGGATTCCGGCGGATCAGCTCGGCGAGCACCGGCGCGTCGTTGACGAGCCGGCGGCCGCCGCCCTCGCGGTCGGTGAAGTTGAAGAGGCCGCGGGTGATGGCGCGATAGACCTTCTTGCCGGTGGCGAGCCACAGGCGCGCGGCGAACGACTTCTTCGCCAGGATCTTCCGCTCCCGCGGCGTCAGCGCCTCCGGCGCGTAGGAGCGCTTGTGCTTCAGCAGATGCCGCAGGTCTTCATAGGCGAGGATGCGATAGAGCCGGCCGCGACGGTTGAAGCACGCGGCAAGCTGAAAATCGGTCACGTAGGCGCGGCCGTCGCGGCCGACCAGCCAGTTCTGCTCCTTGGCGAGATCGTTGTGGCAGATACCGGCGCGGCGCAGCCGGCGCAGCGCGGCCTTGGCCGAGCGGAAATAGGCGAGATCGCCATGCGGTTTTGCCAGATGCAGCGCGACGCCGTCGACGAAGCCGCGCACCAGCGCGCGGCGTCCGGCCCACAGCAGCTCGGGACCGACGTTGAGGCCTTTGGCGCGCACCAGCGCATGCTTCTCGCGGGCGAACAGATGGCGTGCCAGCAGAAACGACCACCAAGGCACCTCGTCGAGCCGGCGCAGCACCGCATCGGTCTCGCCGCTCTCGGCGCGGAAGCGGCCGCGCTCGACGGTCGAAAACACGTCGCGCTTGAGCAGCACGCCTTCGATCCAGCGCGCCGACAGCTCTGCGGCGTCGTCTTTGGGGAGGCTCATCGAAGACTCATGCGGCGGCGGCAATGCGAAGGTGATCGGCGATCCAGCGATCGAGATCGGCGAGCGCCCGTGCGCTCAGCGCCTGCTTCTTGGCCACCGTCTTCTCGTTGCCGCGCAATCGCGTGCCATCGGGCTTCTTCGTCGGCACCGTCGCGAGCGGCGGGAACAGGCCGAAATTGACGTTCATCGGCTGGAACGACCGTGTGCCCGGCTCGATGGTCTCGATATGGCCGCCGGTGATGTGGCCGAGCAGCGATCCGAGCGCAGTCGTGCCCGGCGGACTGACAAGCGTCTCGCCGCGTGCCTCCGCTGCCGCATAGAGACCGGCAATCAAGCCGACGCTGGCGGATTCCACATAGCCCTCGCAGCCCGTCATCTGGCCGGCAAAGCGCAACCGCTTCTGTGCCCGCAACCGCAACTGGGTGTCGAGCAGCTTCGGCGAATTCAGGAAGGTGTTGCGATGCAGGCCGCCGAGTCGGGCGAACTCGGCCTTCTCCAGACCGGGAATGGTGCGGAAGATGCGCTGCTGCTCGCCGTACTTCAATTTCGTCTGGAAGCCGACGATGTTGTAGAGCGTGCCGAGCTTGTTGTCCTGACGGAGCTGCACGATCGCATAAGCCTTCGTGGCGGGATCGTGCGGATTGGTGAGGCCGACGGGCTTCATCGGACCATGGCGCAGCGTCTCGGGGCCGCGCTCCGCCATCACTTCGATCGGCAGGCAGCCGTCGAAATAGGGCGTATTGGTCTCCCATTCCTTGAATTCGGTCTTCTCGCCGGTCATCAGCGCAGCGACGAAGCTGTCATACTGCTCCTTTGTCATCGGGCAGTTGATGTAGTCGGCGCCATTGCCGCCGGGGCCGACCTTGTCGTAGCGCGACTGGAACCAGGCCACCGACATGTCGACGGACTCGCGGTGCACGATCGGCGCGATGGCGTCGAAGAAGGCGAGCGCGTTCTCGTCGGTCAGCTCGCGGATGGCGTCGGCCAGCGGCGCTGAGGTGAGGGGGCCGGTGGCAACGATGACGTTGCTCCAGTCGGCAGGCGGCAGGCCCGTGACCTCGCCACGGGCGATCTCGATCAGCGGATGATCTTTCAGCGCCTTGGTGACGGCCGCCGAGAAGCCGTCGCGGTCGACCGCGAGTGCGCCGCCGGCGGGCACCTGGTTGGCATCGGCCGCGCGCATGATCAGCGAGTCGAGCCGGCGCATCTCCGCGTGCAGGAGGCCGACGGCGTTGTTGGCGGCGTCGTCCGAGCGGAACGAATTGGAGCAGACGAGCTCAGCAAGCCCATCAGTGCGGTGCGCCTCGGTCATGCGGGTCGGTCGCATCTCGTGCAGCACCACCGGCACGCCGGATTTCGCCACTTGCCAGGCAGCTTCAGAACCGGCGAGGCCGGCGCCGATCACGTGGACGATGTTGGATTGGGGTCCTGTCATGGGGCGGACAGGTAGCGCTTTTCGGCGGAGAGTGGAATCGCCGAGATCGAGTTTTCTGCCACCAGATACGACAACGCCCGCACAAGGCGGGCGCTATCGGGTCGTCCGGTCGGGGCTGAAATGATCAGCCCTGATACTGACCGGCGGCAACGCGCGGGATGTCCGAGCGATCGAGGCCGATATCGGCCAGTTCGCGATCGCTGAGCTGGGACAACTCGGCAACATTGCGCTGATAGTCCCGGAAGGCCTGGATCATGCGGATGAGCGAGAGCAGCATTGGTAGTCTCCTGTAGTTCGATTCAGCTCTTGCCCGAGCCTCATCGTTGAAGTGAATATAGATGGGAGTAGTGCAGTGCGAAAGTTCCTATGTTGCGATGCAGCTAAGCGCAGAGTGCATAGCGTCTGTAACGGACGATTAACCTGAGGGCGCTCCCGCCCAAGCAACGGGCACAGTCTCGTGCAAGGCGTAACAAATGTCCGTGAATTCACGGACTTATCGTGTCAGAGTGAGCTGTAATGCGTCAGGGAAATATGTTGCGTTTCCTCGGCCCGCCAGGACCCGAACTAGCTACTGAACCCAAGTCACACATGCGCGATTCGCATGAGTCGGGAATAAAAGATATGAATATAAATTCATTCATATCTGCTACGGATCGCTCTGATGTCTGTCGCTTTTTCGACCGCTGAACGCCCCTGCACGCTGAGTGCACGCTTTGCGTGCAGCATTCGTTACGGGGCTGTCATGAAAGACAGCATTTCTGCATGCCGCTCTGCGCCATGTGCAGCATCACGCAATTCTCGCGGAGAATTTATTGCGACAAGTTGACGCGCACAGATGAAAGTCGTGCCGCAGAATCCGGCAATGTCGCTGGTCTGTGCAAGGACAAGAAGGAAGGTAACGTCATGTCGAAGTTACTCGGGGTTATCGCAATCGCTGCCGTTGTGTTCGCCGTCGCGCCGGCTGAGGCCGCCAAGCACGCCGCAGGCGGCTGCAGCGGGGCCAATCTGGAGAAGACGGAGACCGCGATCGAGAACATGGCCGACGGCGACAGCAAGTTTGTCGCGCAGAAAGAAATCGCGTCGGCACAGGACGCGCTGCTCAACGGCAAGATGGGCGTGTGCGGCGCGCATCTGAACAAGGCGATGCAGGCCACCATGGCCAAATAGAACCAAATAAAAACTGAGAAGTCAGCGCATCAAAGAGAGGGCCGATCGCCGCGCGATCGGCCCTTGCTCGCTTGTCCGGGGGCTTAAGGGGCGCGCGCCAGCTGGGTGGCGAAATAGGCAATGGTCTTGGAATAGACCTCGCTCTTGTTCCATTGCTGAAGCACCGCAAAATTCGGACTGCCCGGCTGCCAATCCTTGCCTCGTTGCCAGCCATAGCCGGCGAGATAGTTGGCGGTGGAGGCGAGCACGTCGGGCGCGTTATGCAGGAGATCGCGCTTGCCATTGCCGTCGAAATCGACGGCATATTTCATCCAGGATGACGGCATGAACTGGGTCTGGCCGAGCTCACCGGCCCAGGCGCCCTTCATATCGGCTGGGGCGAGATCGCCGCGCTGGACGATGCGCAGCGCATCCAACAGCTCGGCGCGAAACTGCTCGGAGCGACGGCAGTCATAGGCAAGCGTTGCCAGCGAACGGATCGTCGCGAACTTGCCGGTGTTGACGCCGAAATCGGTCTCCAAACCCCAGATCGCAACCAAGATCTCGCCGGGCACTCCATAGGCCTGCTCGATGCGCGATAGCACCGAGCCATATTGCTTCATCATGTTGGAGCCGCGCTGCATGCGTGGCGGCACCATGCGGCCGGAAAATTCCTCGAAGGACTGGGTGAAGACCTTTTGCGAGCGGTCGCGGTTGAGCACGCTCTGATCGAGCGTCACGCCGGCAAGCCCGGCGGCGATGGCCTGCTGCGAGATGCCTTTCGCCGCAGCGTCGGTTTTGAAATCCGCAAGCCAGGCGTCGAAATTGCCCGAGCCGCAGGCAACAGCAGCGAGCGCTGGCTGGGCTGACAGGATTGAAGCGGAGAGGGCGAAGGCTGCGAGAGCAAGACGAGAAATCGTCGGGGTCATTCGAGTAAATGAATTCCGTGAAGCGATCTGACCGGTGGGCGCAATCTCGGTTGGAACCGCGGCCAAAGCAAGGCGCACAGCAGCGTGCGATCCTGCCCGAGCCAGGGCAAGGCAGGATCGCATGTCACGATATCGTCAGGCGTCGGTCCGATTACGCCAGGGGAAGAGGTTGGCCGGGAAGTCGGCGGCCGGCTTGCGCGGCCGATGCGGCGGGGGCGGCACCGGGCGCGCCCCGGGCTCCGAGACGATCACCTTGCGGTAGAGGTGCCACGTGGCATGGCCAAGCAGCGGGATCACCACGGCAAGGCCGAGGAAGGCCGGTATTGTGCCGAGCGCGAGCAGCACCGCCACAATGAAGCCCCACGCCGCCATCGGCACGGGGTTTCTTGCGACGACCCGCAGCGACGTCACCATCGACTCGAATGCGCCGGCATGACGGTCGAGCATCAAGGGGAACGACACGACGCTGATACAGAGCGCGGCGAGCGCGAACAGGAAGCCGGTGCCGCAGCCAACCGCGATCAGCCACCAGCCTTGCTGAGTCGTCAGCACACGCGTCACGAAGTCCGAGAGTCCGGTCACGCCCTCGTAGCCGAACGCTGCGATGTAGATCGCCTGCGCGGTCGCGACCCAAGTGACGAGCAGGGCGAGCAGCAATGTGCCGAGGCCCAGCATCGCACCGAACGAAGGCGAGCGCAGCACCTCCATGGCATCCCAGGCGCTGGCCGGTTCATAGCGCTCGCGCCGGCTGGAGAGCTCGTAAAGTCCGAGCGCCGCGAAGGGCCCGATCAGCGCGAAACCGGCAGCCAGTGGAAACAGCAGGGGTAGCACCGAATAGCCCATCACCACGCGGGCGAGGACGAGGCCGAGCACCGGGTAGATCACGCACAGGATGATGGCGTGGCTCGGAACGGCCTTGAAGTCTTCCCAGCCGCGCCTGAGCGCGTCCCGCAGATCGGACAGTCGGATGGTTCTGATCACCGGTCCAGCCGCATCCGCGGGCTGGGCCATCGTGGGGACATTGCCCTGGTAGAGTGTGGCCATGGTCGCTAGCTCCCTTGCCAGGCAGCCAAGACCGGCGCCGGCAAACGGCGCAAGCGGCCGCCATTCTCTGAAATCTCGCGATCCCGACCACACGCGAATTCCGGCTGGCATCGCGAGCTGAATGCCAACCATACTCCCAAGTCCAAGCCCTGTCCCTCATGCTCGGGTGAAATTCGATGCCGCGGCGCAACCACAACGACGTCATTCTGTCGTCATTTCGCCGCAGATAAGCTGATGCTGCTGTTAGCCCGCGGAAGTTGCGGGCGCGGCGCGGCAACTTCGTCTATAAGTGCCACTCAAGGCCCTTCCAACGGATTCCTTTTCGGGGAGCAGACATGAGCATTTTCGGGAAAATCATGAGCGCGATCTTCGGCAGCCAGCCGGCCTCCGCCGCGCCTGCCGGTGGCACAGCTTCGCCCGGCGCGCCCGCAAGCGCGCCAGGCGCTTCGGCGCCGGCCGCCGCGCCCATGGCTGCCGTCGACGTGGCGGCGATCGTCGACAAGGCGGCGGCCGCACACAAGGGCGAGAAGCTGGAATGGCGCACCTCGATCGTCGACCTCATGAAGGCGCTCGACATCGATTCCAGCCTCGCTGCGCGCAAGGATCTCGCCAAGGAACTCGGCTACGGCGGCGACATGAACGACTCGGCCAGCATGAACGTCTGGCTGCACAAGCAGGTGATGTCCAAGCTCGCAGCAAACGGCGGCAAGCTGCCGCCGGAGATCAAGCACTGACCCGCCCCGGGTCGTGCCGGAGGGGCCCGCGATCTCGCGGGCCCCTTTGCTTTCAGGCGACCAGATCCGCATCCTCCGGATGCCTGCCGAGATAGTCGACGACGAAGCTGCAGCCGGCGATCACCTTCCTGCCGTCGCGCCGGATCAGGTCCAGTGCGCCCTTGACCAGTTCGGAGCCGATGCCGCGGCCGCGCAGCGCGCGTGGCGTCTCGGTGTGGGTGATGATGACGGCGGACGGCGTCAGCCGGTAATTGGCGAAGGCGATGTCGCTGCCGACATCGAGCTCGAAGCGGCTCCTGTCCTTGTTGTCGCGTACCGATGCCGCCATGAGGGATCCTTCTGAAATGCAGATTGCCTCCTGATCTAGGAGGCTGACTCCGCCCTTGCCAAGGTGAGACCAAGGCAGGTTGGTGCAGAGGAGATATCCGCAAATGCGCGCCGCTGTGACCGCAGTGCAGTATGGACATCGCGCTCTGCGAGCATGGCCCGGCGACCGCAAATATTCCTCGATACAGCTCTTGCAAGCCGAAGTTCGGTTCCCACGTCCTGGAAAGGACATACGCCCGAATGCGGCCGGCAGGGTCGCCAGATATTCGGAGTGTCGTGATCGCCAGCCGCAGACGTATGCCTCTTTTGCAGGAGGGTACGATGTCGGACTCTGGTTTCTTGAAGACTCATCGAACATGGGAAGATTGGTGCGGGATGCTGCTTGGCGCGGCGATCGTCGCTTCGCCGTGGTTCCCCGTCCAGGATCAGGCGGTCACCGGACACCAGACGGCCATCCTGAATACCGTCGCGATCGGTCTGATCGTGTTTGGCATCAGCCAGCTCGAATACGTGGCCTTGCAGCGGTGGCAAGAGGTGACCACGATCCTGGTCGGGCTGTGGCTCATCGCCTCGCCTTACGTGATCGGTTATTCCGCCGACGGCTTCCTCCGCGTCTACCACACGGCGCTCGGTGCGGTGGTGGTGCTGCTCGGCATACTCCAGCTGTGGCAGGACTGGGGTCAGACTGACCAGGACATGCTCAAGCATGGGCAATAGGCCGTAGATGCCGGCAGGCCCGCCGGCCTTGGGCGGCGGGCCTGTGCACTCATCTTGTTACGAGATCTGCATAGTCCGGGTGCTTGTCGATCCACGCCTTCACGAACGGGCATTGTGGGATCAGCTTCAATCCGGCGGCGCGGACGTGGTCGAGTGCGCCTTGTACCAGCTTCGAGCCAATGCCCTTGCCACCAAGTTCCTTCGGCACGTCCGTATGCTCGAATGTGATCACGTTGCCATCGAGCTTGTAGTGCTCGGTCGCAAGATGGCCTTCCACCGCAAGCTCGTAGCGGTGTTGCGCCTTGTTGTTGATGACGTCGCTCATGTCGTGGCCCCTCCAGCTGCCAGCCTCGCGCACGAGGCCGTAACGCGCGGTCGGGTCGGCAGGTTTCCGATGTTGCGGTCGTTCGGTTCAATCGGTCGCTTTGGCCAGCCTGGAATCCTCGGGCTGCGGCGGCTGGCGAAGGCAACCCTGGCAGATGACCAGGGAGCGGTTGACCCTGGCGTCCTGCTCGGCCTCGATGCCGTCCTGCGCCTGCCACCATTCCTTCGAATAGGGCTGAACGCCGGCTTGCGACCTGTTGCGCTCGGCGTGGGCAGCGGTGCGCGTCGGTTGTGAAGCAGCGCGCGGCCGGTTGGGGTCCTCGCCGGCGCCATCCCAGGCATAACGCGCAGGCTTGAAGGCGGGATCGGAAGCCAGATGCGCCTGTGGCGCAACGGCACATCCGGCGAGCGCCAGCGTGAGCAGGATGACGGCGGGCGCTTTGATCATGGAATGCACTCTGTACGCGGAGACGGATGAAGGGTGCGCCGATCATGTTTAAAATTCACTGAACAATTGCGATTGTGGCTGCGACCAACGCCAATGCGATATCTGGTCCTCCTGCTCACCTTGCTCGTGACAAGCGCGCGCGCCGACGACGCAAAGCCGTTCAAGCCGGCCGACTATCCACCGGGCGTGCAGACGGCGCTGCACTACGCCAATGAGGAATGCGACGCCCAGGAGGGCGGCGAGGTGACCTTCGCGCCAAACACCGTACGCAAGATCGATCTCACCGGCGATGGCCGCGAGGACTACATCGTCGATTTCCAGGACACCAGATGCGGCGATCGCGAGACGACCTATTGCGGAACCGGCGGCTGCGTCATGAAGATCCTGGTGAAGCTGCCGGACGGCAGCGTGCGCGAGGTGTTCGGCGGCCATGTCCTCCGCTACAAGATCATGGCGCCGCCGTCGAAGCGCGGCGCCGCCCGCACCATCCGCTTCGATCTGCATGGCAGCTTCTGCGGCGGCTTCGGTCCGCAGACCTGCATCAAGCAGAAGGCCATCACGGCGACGCCGTTTGCGTTCAAGCAGCCGTAGAGCTGGTCCGCAGCCGCCGGCCTTGCAGGGGCGCTGGCGATGGCGATAAATGGGCGGCAATGAGCGGGCAGCTTGTGCGCCGCCCGTCGTCGAAGAGGAAGCCCGATGCAGCCCCTGCGCATGTCCCGCCGCGTCATGAATCTTGCCTACATGCTGACCCAGAATGCGCGGCGGCATGGATCGCGCCCCGGCTTCGTCTGGGGTGACAAGTCCTGGACCTGGCGCGAGATCGATGCACAGGTCTCGGCGTTGGCTGCGGCGCTCGCCGCACGCGGCATCGCCAGGGGTGATCGCATTCTCGTCCATTCCAAGAATGGCGATGAGATGTTCGTCTCGATGTTCGCCGCGTTCCGGCTCGGCGCGGTCTGGGTGCCCACCAATTTCCGCCTGATGCCGGACGAGGTCAGCTATCTCGCGCAGGCCTCCGGCGCCAAGGCGTTTCTGTGCCATGTCGATTTCCCCGAGCACGCTGCGGCCGTGCGCGGCGGCGCGCTGGAGTTCACCTGGAGCATCGACGGCAAGGCACCATTCGCGGATATGTCGGTTGCCGAGGCCATGGCCTCGCGGGCAGGAACGGCAGTCGAGAACGTCGCTGTCGAACACGACGATCCCTGCTGGTTTTTCTTCACCTCCGGCACCACCGGCCGTTCCAAGGCGGCCGTGCTCACCCACGGCCAGATGGGGTTCGTCGTCACCAATCATCTTGCCGATCTGACGCCAGGCGTGACGGAGCAGGATGCCTCGCTGGTGGTGGCGCCGCTGTCGCACGGCGCCGGCGTGCATCAGCTGATGCAGACCGCACGCGGCGCATGCACGGTGCTGCTGCCGACCGAAAAATTCGACATCAACGAGGCGTTCCGCCTGATCGAGGCGCATCGCGTCAGCAATCTCTTCACGGTGCCGACGATCCTCAAGATGATGGTCGAGCATCCCGCCGCCGACAAATACGATCATTCCTCGCTGCGTCAGGTGATCTATGCCGGCGCGCCAATGTATCGCGAGGACCAGAAGGCCGCGCTGAAGAAGCTCGGCAAGGTCATCGTGCAGTATTTCGGCCTTGGCGAGGTCACCGGTAACATCACCGTGCTGCCGGCCGCGCTGCACGATCCCGAGGACGGCCCGCACGCGAAGATCGGCACCTGCGGCTTCGAGCGCACCGGCATGCAGGTCTCGATCCAGGACGACGAGGGACGGGAGCTCGAAGCCAACCAGAGCGGCGAGATCTGCGTGATCGGGCCTGCCGTGTTCGCCGGCTATTACGACAATCCCGAAGCGAATGCGAAGGCATTTCGCAATGGTTGGTTCCGCACCGGCGATCTCGGCCACATGGACGAGGAGGGATTCGTCTACATCACGGGACGTGCCTCCGACATGTACATCTCCGGCGGCTCCAACATCTATCCGCGCGAGATCGAGGAGAAGATCCTGACGCATCCTGCGATCGGCGAGGTCGCCGTGCTCGGCGTGCCCGATGCGACCTGGGGCGAGGTCGGAATAGCTGTCTGCGTTGCGCGCGAAGGCGCGAAGCCAGTGAGCGAAGCGGAGATGGCGGCGTACCTCTCGCCGAAAGTGCCGCGCTACAAGATGCCGAAGCGGTTCTTCTTCTGGGAGGCGCTGCCGAAGTCCGGCTACGGCAAGGTGCCGAAGCGGATGGTGCGCGACGAGCTCGAGGCGCGCGGGCTGCTCGATCTCGACAAGACCAAGGCAGGCTGAGCAGGCGTCATGCGCAGCATCAAGCAGCCGGGCCCGCCCGCCGCCGAACGCATTCAATGGGTGGAGGCGAGGGGACGTGCCCTTTCCTTCACGCTTCAGGCAGGCCTGCCGCTGCTGGAAGCTGCACGTCGCGGCTTTGCGGCAGAGGGATTTACCTGCGGCGTGCTCAATTTCGGCCGCGGTGCGCTCGAACCGTTCGCCTATGTCATGCCGGCGCTGTCGAAGACCGGCGAGAACGCGGCATTCTACAGCGAGACATATCGGCCCGAAGGCGTGACGCGCACGAAGCTTGGCAGCATGACGCTGGGCGTGCGGGACGGCGCGGCGTTCTTTCATTGCCATGGGCTCTGGACCGAGGCCGACGGCAAGGCAGGCGGCGGCCACATGCTGCCGGACGAGACCGTTGTGGCCGAGCCCTTCGAGGTCGAGGCGTTCGGCATCGATGGCGCGATGTTCACCGCCGAACCCGATCCGGAGACCAATTTCAAGCTGTTCGGGCCCGTCGCGGTCGCGAGCACCGGCGCCCGCACGACGAGCCGAAGCTTCGCATTGCGGCTGCGGCCCAATCAGGATTTCGCCGGCGGCCTCGAGGACTTCTGCCGTGCACATGGCATTGCGCGTGCGAAAATCCACGGCGGCGTCGGCTCGACCATCGGCGCGCGTTTCACCCATGGCGGCGTCACCGAGCCGTTCGCGACCGAGCTGGCGATCACGGCCGGTGCGATCGCGCCGGGCGCTTCCGGTGAACTGCAGGCCGCGCTCGATGTTGCGCTGATCGATTACACCGGCGGCATCGCCGAGGGCCGCCTGATCCGCGGCGACAATCCCGTGCTGATGACCATGGAGCTGGTGCTGGAGGCGCTGGCGTAGCTGGTCAGGCCTGCGCGGGCGGGGTACGGCCTTTACAGCTCTCTTGTTCCTGTTATGTTCTGGTGATGGTCTCAGGGGCGGGCAATGGCACGAAAAGGCAATCGGACGATCAACCTGCCTGCGCCGTATCTGAAGCGGGTCTGGCTCGATCCCTCGCAAGTTCATGATCGCGAGGTCTATCCGTTTTGCCTCCCCATCTTTCCCGATGATTTCGAACTCAACTTCGACGCGGCCATCACCATCATCGTAGGAGAGAACGGGACCGGGAAATCGACGATCCTCGAGGGCATCGCGGCGCTCGCCGGCTATGACGATGCCGGTGGCGGCAAGGGCTACAGGCCGGTCGATCATTCCGAAGCGCGCGAGAAGATGGGCGGCCAACTCTCGAAGGCGCTGCGCGCAAGCTGGCTGCCGAAGATCACCAATGGCTGGTTCTTCCGTGCCGAGAGTTTTTTCTCCGTCGCGCGATATCTGGACAAGGCCGCACGGGACGCCGGCCAGGCCGGTCCCGATTTCCTCTCGCACTCCCACGGTGAAGGCTTCCTGCGCTTCTTCGAAGAACGCTGCCAACGCCAGGGCATTTTCATCTTCGACGAGCCGGAATCGGCGCTGTCGCCGGCGCGCCAGATCGAATTCCTGAAGCTGCTGCGCCGCATGGAAGAGTCCCGCATCTGCCAGGTGATCATGGCGACGCATTCGCCGATGCTGATGGCCTATCCCGACGCGCGGCTGCTGCGGCTCGGGAAATACGGCCTGGAGCCGACGACGGTCGAACAGACCGATCATTACCGGGTGATGCGGGAATTTTGTGCCGATCCACGCGGGTTTGTGGAGGCGACGCTGGCGGAGTAGGAGTGCGAAGTGGCACCATTTTCCGCGCTCGTGTCCCGGACAAGCCGCAACGCGTAGCGGTGTGGCGCAGAGCCGGGACCCAGGAGCCCGCGCGTCGTGCTGCTGCATGGGCCCCGGCTCTGCAGCGCATCGCCAAAGGGGCGCTGCGCTGCGTCCGGGGCACGAAACCGGTATCATCTGCGTACTCAAATCTGAATGTCACGCGCGGTTTCCCGTTCTCGCGGCACATCGTGTCCGAGCTTTATGTTGATCGCCGCCCTCAAGAGTGCCGAGGGCGCAGGGAAGGCCGGGCGCCGGCTGGCACCCGCGGTCCGCTGTGCGCGAATTGCGCTGGAAGTGTTGCACAGCGGCATACAGGTGAAGCCAAACGTCCGGCCTTCCCTGCGCAGTGGTTTTACGGCTTATGTCGTGATCTCCTCGGGGAGCGATGCACTATTGCCCCCGTCGCCTTGCGGATGAGCGACGGTGCGAACCCGGTCGGGCCGCAACGTCACCACAAGCCTTGGCGCACAGACCCCGGGCGCCGGGACCACACGATTTTGCCGTACGCTGGCTGCGCCCGTCGTGTGCGCGCTTCGTCTGCTCACGGAGTAACCCGCCCTGCAAACCGCCTGCGCGCGACGCTGCCTGCGTCCACCACATTCCCATCCCGCGTTCGTGACGATCGCGATCCGCCCCTCGGCCCGGGCTGGGGTGGCCAAAACATGCGACAATTCCGAATTCGAGTAAAGCGAATTATTTCCGCCGCAGGAGTTGACCGTGGTCTGGCGTGTTTTGCCGTCAGGCACCACGACGGATGGTGTGATAGTGGGGAGCACGCCGCCACAGCCGCGCCACGAACCGGTCTCCCCACCGTCCAAAAATGCGCTACGATGCTTCCAGCGCGCTTCAAGTCGCGCAGGATCAAGTGAGGAAACGACATGAGGATGACGATGGGACCGGCGATCGCCGGGGTCGCGGCGCTGGCGGTGGCGGGGATGGCACTGACGACGGCGTTCGAGCCGGTCTGGGCGCACGGGCCGACGCGGCAGAAGGTGAGGGAATCCATCGAGATCAACGCTGCCCCGGCCAAGGTGTGGGCGGTGATCGGCAATTTTCAGGACATGAGCTGGCTCCAGCCCGTCACCAAGACCACGGGCGAGAAAGGCAACGAGATCGGCGCGACTCGGACGCTGACGCTGACTGGCGGCGCAACGGTCGAGGAGGAGCTCTACAAATACGAGCCCGACATGCTCAGCTATTCGTACCGGATCACCAACGTCGACGTGAAGGTGCTGCCGGTGACCAACTATTCCTCGACCCTGACGGTGTCGCCGGCGCCGGACGGCAAGGCGAAGCTGGAATGGGCCGGCGCGTTCTATCGCGGCTATCCCAACAACGATCCGCCGCCGGAGCTGAGCGACGAGGCCGCCAGGACCGCCGTGAGCGGGCTGTACAAGGCCGGGCTCGAGGCGCTCAAGAAGAAGATCGAGAGCGGAAGCTGATAGTGCGGGCGCTGGTCCTGGCGGCACTCGCCGCCAGCCTTTGCCTCGTCGGTCCTGGCGGCGCGTTCGCCGAGGAGGCGTTCGTCACCAACCAGCTCAGCGAAGACTTGATGGTCGTGGACCTCGCGACGTCGCGCAGCGTTGCGACCATTCCGATCGGCGGCAAGCCGGCCGGTGTCGCCGTCAGCGCCGACGGGCGCTTTGCCTATGTGACGAGTCCCGATGCCAAGGCGGTCACGGTGGTGGACGCGGCCGCGCGGCAAGTCGCGGGGCGGATCGAGGTCGGCGGCGGGCCGCTCGGCATTGCCGTCGCGCCCGATGGCCGCACCGTCTATGTCGCCGACTGGTATGCCGCTGCGGTGCGGGTGATCGATACGGCTTCGCGCAGCGTCACGGCCAGCATCGCGGTCGGCGACTCGCCATCGGGCCTCGCCGTGACGCCGGATGGCAGGCTGCTGCTCTCGGCCGACCGCGACGACGACAGCGTCTCGGTGGTGGACACCGCGACGCGCCAGCGCAGGGCCATGATCAAGGTCGGCACCCGCCCGTTCGGCGTTACCATCGATGCCGACGGAAAGCGCGCCTACACCGCCAATGTCGGCTCCGACGATGTCTCCGTGATCGACATCGCCGCCGGCCGCGAGATCGGTCGCGTGCCGGTGGGGATGCGGCCCTATGCGGTGGCGCTGACGCCGGGCCGCGGCTTCGTCACCGACCAATATGGCGGCACCGTCAGCGTGTTCGACCTCGCGAGCCTGAATCCGATCAAGCGCATCACGGTCGGCGACTATCCCGAAGGCATTGCCGCAACCGCCGACGGTAAGCGCATCATCGTCGCCTGCTGGGAGAGCAACACGCTCAGCATCATCGATGTTGCCGAGTTGAAGGTGATCGGCGAGGTCAAGGTTGGCGACGGCCCGCGCGCGTTCGGGATGTTCTTGCGCAGGACGGAGTAGTTCGCCAAGACCCGCGGCCGCTTCGCAAGCGACGACGCTGCATGAAGCTGCTGCCGATCGCTCATTCATAGTACCCGTCAGCGCTGATCAGTTGGCGGGGGTTCCAGCCTGATCGGTAGCCGCCGCTTCCGGGACTGCGCTGGCCGGCGCACCCCGGTCGGTCCAATCCGGCGGCAGCCCAATCCTCTCTCCGGCCATTCCAATCAGTCCCGGCGCTCGCCCGAATGTTTCACAGATCGCCTCCTTGGGCGCGCCGCCGAGAGAGGCCTGCAGACGGCTGATGGATGGCGGCGCCGAGACCTTCCCGAACGGACTCTCGCCGGTCACAAGCATCTTCCCGAAATCGTCTCCGAACGCGCCGGCGAGATCATAGGCATCCCCGTCGCTCGATGCACGCGGAGCGCTGGTGAAGGAATTCGCGCCGCGCGCCCAGATCATGGCAGCTTTTTGGTTGCCGCTGCGGTCACGGGCTTCGGCCTCTACCGACAGGCTCCCAAGTCCGATCGGAAGCCGCGGTACAGGGATGGGCACACCGGGAGCAACGATGGACGGTACAACGCTCGCGACCTTGGAGACGCCGGCTGCCGTCGCATCGGTCGGCGCAATGTGGGTAACGACCGCCCGAACATTCAAGTCGGCGGCTTCCGTCGGCGCTACGATCCGGAAACGCTCGCTCAGCGCAAGGCACATCGCTCTGTTCATCGCATTCTTGATCAGGCTGCGCTGCCGGTCGGAGAACGGTTGGCTTGCGGCGGTTGCCGCGAACGCAGCTGGCTCAATACGCGCAGTCTTCGCGGCGAGAACATCAGCCTTGCTGATCCGAACCTGCGACTTGGTCAGAACACCATCGGACGGCGTCAGATCGTCGTAAGAGGCCAGGGACCCGGACCGCTCCAGCGGAGCGGTCGCGCAACCTGCAGCCATCAAGCTCAAGGTCGCTGCGACACACCATCTCATGGCGTGGGAGCAAGACCGATCTCCGCCCTCTGGACCATGCGCCGGGAACGCGCGGCCGGAACGGGAGAGGGCGCGGCGCCGGGCGCCGATGCCAGGATTGGCTGCCAGGTCGCATTCCAACGCGCCAGCGTCGTCTCGTTGCCGTCGAAGGCCAGGTCGAGGAAAGCCAGAGTGAGCTCGGCCGTCGCAGCCTTCACTTTCGGATTGAGAGCCGGACCACCCGTGAACGAACGATCGGTAAAGATGCTGTGCGAGCCGCCCTCGAACACGGCAAGCAGCTTGCGCGGTTCGGCAATGGCGTTGAAGACAGCCAATCGATCGGCCGCGGGCGAGTGGTATCCGGGGATTTCGATGACGTCGTTTGTCGCCGTCACGTGCAGGTTCGGAACGGCGATCTTGCCCAGGACCGAGGCAAGATCGGACTCGCCGTAGAACGGCGGTGCAGAGATGACGATGGCCGCCGAAAAGCGCGGGTCGCGGGCCTCGACCCACCGCCCTTCACGCATCACGCGGGCGCCAACCGCAAGCAGGGCCGTGTTCGCGCCATATGAATGTCCGGCTGCTACGATGCGCCGGCGGTCGACCTGGGCGCCGTAGGGGCTCGACAGCATAAGGTTCAGGGCGAAGTGCAGATCCCTGGCCCGCGCCAGCGCCTCGCTCTCATGAGCCGCTCGCTGCAAACGGTCCACGACGGTGAGAGGATTGCCTTGCCAGAGCGACGAATCGCTGCCCGCATGCTGAACATGCAGACTCGCAATGCCACGGGCCGCCCAATATCGCCCGAGATAGCTGTAGCCCCGGCGGGAGCCACCCAGGCCATGGGAGAACACGATGAGCGGTACGCGCGATCCTGGCGTGACACTCGTCGGCCAATGCAGGCGCGCCGGAACGGCTCGCGAACGTGCGGGATCGACCCAGTCGAAGTCGACGAAGGCGGGCGGGGCGGACTGCGCTTGCGCTGGAGGCGCCGGAACGGCGGCCGTGACCGCGACGGCGAGCAGCATGGCACCGAGGCGCCGTCGTGTCATGTTGGGGGGCGCGATTGCGTTGCCCCCGCCACGTGCGGGCGCGGATGAAACATGCCACGAGGGAGTGTCGCCGCCAACCCTGTTCGCCATGAACACACCTTGAACACAATTCGCACTGGGTGTAATTTTGTATTGCACTTAGTGCAATTTTGCAAGCGGATTCATTTCGTGCCAGAACATGCCATGAAAAGCTCGTCTCGAAAGGAGGAAGGCCTGCGCGAACGGAAGCGGCGCGAAACGCTGCATCGCATCACCGAGCAAGGCCTGAAACTGTTTCTGACCCACGGCTACGAGGCCACCACGCTCGACGCGATCGCGGAGGCCGCCGGGATCTCGCGGCGGACGTTCTTCTATTACTTCAAGTCCAAGGAAGAGATTCTGCTGGCGTGGCAGGACGGCGGTTTCAGCGAGACCCTGCGAGCCGCCGTGCTGGAGCAATCGACCAAACAGTCACCCCTCGCTGCCGTGAAGAACGCCTTGTTGGAGCTGACGGCCCGCTTTCCCGCCGATTACAAGCAGATCAAGGTGATCGAGCGCCTGATGTGCGCGAACGAGTCGCTTCGCCTACGACAGCAGGCGAAATATGTAGAGAAGGAACAAGCGGTCTTCGACGCGCTCTGCCAGATGTGGCCGCAGCCCAGACGGCAACCTGCGCTCCGCATGGTCGCCATGATGTCGGTCGGCGCATTCCGTCTTGCCATCGAAAACTGGAACCGCGACCAGGGGAAGCGATCTCTCGCCATTTGCCTGAGAGAGGCGTTTGCGTGCCTGGACCAGGAAATTGGAAGGGGCGTGCTTGCACAAGACTGACTCGTGCGGGACGGACGGCCGATCCTGCGACGTGCGTCAGCGTGTGTATCCGGGCTACCGCGCCGGGCACAACGCCCGTACGATCTCGTCCAAATGCTCGAACGTGTGATCCGGCGCATGCGCCCGCAGCGCTGCGGGTGCCGCATAGCCCCAGCATACGGCGCCGCAGGCGATGCCCACGGCGCGAGCGGCCTCGATGTCGCGAACCTCGTCGCCGATCGCAATCACTCGCTCAGGGCTTACGCCCGCACGCCGGATGACCCGGCGGAATTTCGCAGGCTTGCCGAACAGCGATGCCGCGCAGTCGAAATGCGCAAACAGCGACGCGGCTTCGCCGAGCTTCTCGCGCGCATTGGCTTCGCTGTCGGATGTCACCAGCGCGAGCTGCACGCCGTTTCCGGCCAGCGTCCGCAGCATCGCCTCGACACCGTCGAACAGCGCGATCTCCGCGGCGGCCTCAGCCTTCAGCCGACGCGCATGCCGCGCGATCGCCGGCAGCTTCCACAAGGGCACTTCGAGCCGGGCGAGGATCTCGCGGCTCGACGCATGCCGCAGCTCTTCGATGTCCTCATCCTTCACCCGGCGAAAATTGAAGTGATCTGCGACGTCGTTGATGGTGCGCAGGAACCACGGAAAGCTGTCGGCGAGGGTGCCGTCGAGGTCGAAGATGGCGAGGGAGTAGGGCATGGAGGAAGGGAGTGCTGGACAGGGGCGAGCATCAGACTCGCTGGCGACGCGCTGACAGATGCTATCGGAGATGCTATATTTGAGGTCCAGAGGTGACAGATGTCGGAGTTACTGGCAAGGATTACGGTCGATCCGCAGCGCATGCACGGGCGCCCCTGCATTCGCGATCTGCGCATCACGGTCGCCGACGTCCTGGGACTGCTGTCCGCCGGACAGTCGCGCGAGAGCATTCTCGAAGATTACCCATATCTGGAAGCGGCCGACATCGACGCGGTGCTCGTCTATGCCGCCCGTCAGGTCGATCACCCGATCATAGCGGCCAAGTAGCTTGCTTTACCTGATTGACGCTCAGCTTCCTCCAGCACTCGCAGAAGCTATGCGTGGCGCTGGGTACGACGCGGCTCATGTGGCCGAGTTCGGGATGGCAAACGCGACCGACGCGGCAATCTGGAGCGCAGCCATTTCTCGATCGGCCGTTCTCGTTACCAAGGACCGCGATTTCTCTCTCCTTCGAGCCGCAAAGAAACAGGGGCCGATCGTGCTGTGGGTCCGGGTTGGCAATATCGACAATCGTGCCCTGGTCCGTCAGATCTTGAGCGCCATGCCGCAAATTGGCGAAGCCGTTGCGCGAGGGGAGGCCGTCATCGAATTTGTCGGTGGTTAGCGTGGCAAGCGAGCTCGAACCACCCTTCCAATTTCGTCGGGAGAATCTATCGACCAACGCCGTTGTCCGCGTCTGCCTTCCGGCAGACATCTCTAACGAGATGATCCTTATTGGCTTGCTTGCAAAGCAGCTCAGTTTTCCCGACTATTTCGGCGAGAATTGGGATGCGCTTGAGGAGTGTCTGCGCGATCTGTCTTGGTTACCTGCGGGGCCAATCGTTCTGGAGCACGTAGACGTGCCACTCGTTCGAGACGTCGCGAATGCGAGGATCTATATAGCGATGCTCGCTGACGCGACCCGCGAAACGTCGAGGTCGGATCGTCCACTCCGCGTGGTATTCCCACCTGATTTTCGCGACCAGATATCGTGGCTTCTTCGACTGTAGCAACGAGGCGCCTCTACTCCGCCGCCTCGCTCGTGCTCCTCCGCTTCGGCTTCCGTGCCTTCTTCAGCACCGGCTCCAAGAACTTCCCCGTGTAGCTCCGCGGCGCCTTCGCGATGTCCTCAGGCGGTCCCCAGGCGACGATCTCGCCGCCGCCGTCGCCGCCTTCGGGGCCGAGGTCGATGACCCAGTCGGCGGTCTTGATGACTTCGAGATTGTGCTCGATGACGACGACCGTGTTGCCCTGCGCGACCAGCTCGTGCAGCACCTCCAGCAGCTTCTTGACGTCGTGGAAGTGCAGGCCGGTGGTGGGCTCGTCGAGAATGTAGAGCGTGCGGCCGGTGGCGCGCTTGGACAGCTCCTTGGCGAGCTTGACGCGCTGGGCTTCGCCGCCCGAGAGCGTGGTGGCCTGCTGGCCGACATGGATGTAGTCGAGGCCGACGCGGTGCAGGGTCTGGAAGGTCTCGCGCACGCGCGGCACGGCCTTGAAGAACTCGGCGGCTTCCTCGACGGTCATGTCGAGCACGTCGGCGATGCTCTTGCCCTTGAACAGGACTTCGAGCGTCTCGCGGTTGTAGCGCTTGCCCTTGCAGACGTCGCAGGTGACGTAGACGTCGGGCAGGAAGTGCATCTCGATCTTGATGACGCCGTCCCCCTGGCAGGCCTCGCAGCGGCCGCCCTTGACGTTGAACGAGAAGCGGCCGGGCTCGTAGCCGCGCGCCTTGGACTCGGGCAGGCCGGCGAACCATTCGCGGATTGGGGTGAAGGCGCCGGTATAGGTCGCCGGATTCGAGCGCGGGGTGCGGCCGATCGGCGACTGGTCGATGTCGATGATCTTGTCGATGTGCTCGAGGCCCTCGATGCGGTCGTGGGGCGCGGCGCCCTCGCTGGCGTTGTTCAGTTTGCGGGCGATGGCGCGGTAGAGCGTGTCGATCAGCAGCGTCGACTTGCCGCCGCCGGAGACGCCGGTGACGCAGGTAAACAGGCCGAGCGGAATCTCCGCGGTGACGTTCTTGAGGTTATTGCCGCGCGCGTTGACCACCTTGATGGTGCGGCGATGGTTGGGCGGGCGCCGCTCCGGCACCTCGACCTCGAGCTCGCCGGTCAGATACTTGCCGGTCAGCGATTTCGGGTTGCGCATGATCTCGGCGGGCGTGCCTTCGGCGACGATGTGGCCGCCATGCATGCCGGCGCCGGGGCCGATGTCGAGGACGTAGTCGGCGAGGCGGATGGCGTCCTCGTCATGCTCGACCACGACCACGGTGTTGCCGAGGTCGCGCAGCCGCTTCAGCGTGTCGAGCAGGCGGGCGTTGTCGCGTTGGTGCAGGCCGATCGAGGGCTCGTCCAGCACGTAGAGCACGCCCGTCAGGCCCGAGCCGATCTGCGAGGCCAGGCGGATGCGCTGGCTCTCGCCGCCGGACAGCGTGCCGGAGGAGCGGGACAGCGTGAGATAGTTGAGGCCGACATCGAGCAGGAAGGTCAGGCGCTCGCGGATCTCTTTCAGGATGCGGCCGGCGATCTCGTTCTGCTGCGCGTTGAGCGCGCCGGGCACGGTCTCGAACCACTCGCCAGCCTTCCTGACCGACAGCTCCGAGATCTCGCCGATATGCTTGCCGCCGACCTTGACGCAGAGCGCCTCGGGCTTGAGGCGAAAACCCTTGCAGCCCTCGCAGGGGACGTCGTGGAAATATTTCGCCAGCTCCTCGCGCGCCCACTCGCTCTCGGTCTCGCGATAGCGGCGGTTGATGTTGGTGATGACGCCCTCGAACGGCTTCTTGGTGTCGTAGGAGCGGACACCATCCTCGTAGGAGAACTTGATCTCATCGTCGCCGGAGCCGTAGAGGATCGCGTCTCGCGTCTTCTTCGGCAGATCCTTCCACTTGGTATCGAGCGTGAACTTGTAGTGCTTGCCGAGCGCGGTCAGCGTCTGCACGTAATAGGGCGATGAGGATTTGGCCCAGGGCGCGATCGCGCCCTTGCGCAGCGTCAGGTCCTTTTCGGGGATGACGAGGTCCTCGTCGACATGCTGCTCGACGCCGAGGCCGCCGCAGGCCGGGCAGGCACCATAGGGATTGTTGAACGAGAACAAGCGCGGCTCGATCTCGGGGATGGTGAAGCCGGAAACCGGGCAGGCGAACTTTTCCGAGAACAGGATGCGTTCGGGGCCGCTCTTGTCGTGGATCTTCGCGGTCTTCTTTTTCTCTTTCTCTTCGGCAGGCGCGGACGTCGGCGCGTCGGCGAACTCGACCACGGCGAGGCCCTCGGCGAGCTTCAGCGCGGTCTCGAAGCTTTCGGCGAGGCGCTGGCCGATGTCGGCGCGCACCACGATGCGGTCGACGACGACGTCGATGTCGTGCGGGAATTTCTTGTCCAGCGTCGGCGCTTCCGCGAGCTCATGGAAGGTGCCGTCGATCTTGACGCGCTGGAAGCCCTTCTTGAGCCATTCGGCAAGCTCCTTCCTGTACTCGCCCTTGCGGCCGCGCACGACCGGCGCGAGCAGATAGAGGCGGGTGCCTTCGGGCAGCGCCAGCACGCGGTCGACCATCTGCGAGACGGTCTGGCTCTCGATCGGCAGGCCCGTGGCCGGCGAATAGGGCACGCCGACGCGGGCCCAGAGCAGGCGCATGTAGTCGTAGATCTCGGTCACCGTGCCCACCGTGGAGCGCGGGTTCTTCGACGTCGTCTTCTGCTCGATCGAGATCGCCGGCGACAGGCCGTCGATCTGGTCGACGTCGGGCTTCTGCATCATCTCGAGGAACTGGCGGGCATAGGCCGACAACGATTCGACGTAGCGGCGCTGGCCCTCGGCGTAGATGGTGTCGAAGGCGAGCGAGGATTTGCCGGAACCGGAGAGGCCGGTGAACACCACCAGCTTGTCGCGGGGGATCTCGACGTCGATGTTCTTGAGGTTGTGCTCGCGCGCGCCACGGATCGTAATTGCGCGCAGGCTGGAGCCCGCGTTCTGTTGTTGGCGCTTCGCCTTGATCACTTCGTCCATCCCGCTGGTCCTTAAGGAATCCAAAGACGCGCGATCGCGCCAATGTTGAAGGCGCGCTTCGCCCGGAACCGGGAACGGCGCCGATGGGTATGGCAGCGAACGTAGGAAGAACGGCGGCGGATTTCCAGTGCGACTTGCGAATCGTCAACGGATTGTTGGCGCGCTGGCGGCATCTGGCAGCAGGAGCGGACACTTCGAGCGAAGTGTCCGGCAAAACAAAAAGGCCGGCGCTGGCGCCGGCCTTTCGTGACGATATGACGTCGGTCGCGATCCGTACTTAAGATCAGTACTTGGCGACGACCGGGGCGCCGAAGTGATAGTTCACGCCGACCTGCACGGTGTGCATCTCAAGCGTGTTGGTGGCGAGGGCGCCGGAGAAGTAGTCCTCGCCGCCGAGGCTGCGATAGAGGTACTCGCCCTTGACCGACCACTGCGGTGCGAAGAACGCCTCGACGCCAGCGCCGACCGTCCAGCCAGAGTGGAACTTGCTCTCCGACGCGCTGAGGCCGAGTGCGGAGACGGTGATCTTGTTGTCGACCCAGGCGTAGCCGCCGGTGCCGTACAACAGGACGTTGTTGACAGCCCAGCCGATACGGCCGCGCACGGTGCCCATCGCGTCAATCTTGGAGTTCAGCGTAGCAGTCGCAACACCGAAGCCGGGAACGACGGTTGCGCCCGTGATCGAGTCGCTGACATCAGCCCAGGCGCCATCCGCCTCAATGCCGAACACGACGTTGCCGGTCTGCCAATTGTAGCCGGCGGTGCCGCCGACGAAGCCGCCCTTCATCTTGATGTCGGAAGCGTCCTGCCAGGCGCCGCCGCCGACGATACCGAGGTAGAAGCCGGTCCAGTTGTAGACTGAGGCAACGGCCACAGGAGCCTTGGTGTAGGGGCGGGCTGCGAGATCAGCAGCCGAAGCGGGGGCCGCAAGAGCGAACAAACAGGCCGAAGCCAACAAAACTTTCTTCATCTTTAACTAAATCCCAGTCCCAGTTTCTGTTATTGCCTTCCGTGACCGGAAGGGCAGCGGACTCAACGGCCCAACTGAGGTTGTGCTTACACCACCAAAGCCGCAAGTTGTGTCTCCGAAAAGCCACAACGACGCAAAAGGTAATGGTTACTGACTCGTTTTCCCGGCAACCAATACGCGCCCAAAGAAGAAAGGCCGGCGCAAGGCCGGCCTTTGTTCTCCAACAATATCAGCGAGATATCAGTACCTTGCGATCATCGGGCCGCCCCAGCGATAGTTCAACCGGATGAGACCGATATCGACGTCCTGGCCGATGCGATTGGAGGCAGTGAAAACACCGAGCGGAGCCGTGACAAAATTGCCGGATCCGGTGAAGTCGATCGTGCGGTGGCCCAGGAAGATGTGATCGTACTCGAAGCCGACCGACCAGTTCGGCGCAAATCCGAACTCGACGCCCACGCCCACTGTACCGCCCCAACGGGTCTCGTTGGCCCGGTCGAACTCGAGGCCGGTCGCCACATCGTAGGTCCGATAGCGATCGCCGACGACGGCGGCGCCGCCCTTCACGTAGAGCAACACGTTGTTCCAGGCATAGCCGATCTGCCCGGTGATCAAACCGAAAGAGTCGATCGTGGACTGGTTGCGAAGGCCGGACACCGCGCTGATGTTGTCGCCGGAAAAATCGGCCCAGTTGCCCTGGCCCTCGAAGCCGAACACCCAGTTCGTCGACTGCCAGCGGTAGCCGACCTGGCCACCGACGGTGCCGCCCGTCGCATTGTGACAGCCCTCGCCGACCAGAACGCCGGTCGCCGGGGTCACGAAGTCCCAGCACTTGCGGCTTGTGCCGCCGCCGCCGTTGATACCGATGTAGAAGCCGCTCCAGTCGTAGATGGCGGCAACCGGCGCTGGAGCCTTGGTGTAGGGACGGGCGGCAAGATCGGCCGCGCTTGCGGGGGCCGCCAGCCCCAACGCCATTGCACTGATTGCACCAAAAAGAATCTTATTCATTGCAGTCTCCCCAGTTTCGCCCGCTTCTCGAAGTCCCCGAAGCGGGCTGATCAGGCGCGACGCCCATATGAACTAATTCCAAGGCAACGATAGCCCAAGGAAAGGGCAAAATCCGTCTCCGAAATGCCACACTCGCCTACTGATTGAAGTGGCTCCAACTTGATGAATGTTAAGCGGTTTTTGCCCTCCGCGGGAACCCGGAAAAGTTCCATCCGGGGTCCGCGCCATCGGCGTGTGACCAGTATCTGTTCAGTGCTTTTGGCGCGAAGAACAAATCTGGAACATAGCCGGGCGGGATGCTATATGTGGGGATAACCTTGGGGGTGGCGGGCTGATCGGTGTCCGCAAGCGTATAGGGTCGCGTCAACGGGGCGCAGAGGAACGCGGGCAGCGGGATTCGCCCTTTTGAAATTCAGTGGCATTCGGAGTGGAGACAGGCGATGGCGGGAAGCGTCAACAAGGTCATTCTGGTTGGAAATCTCGGCAAGGATCCTGAAATCCGCCGCACCCAGGACGGGCGGCCGATCGCGAATTTGAGCATCGCGACCTCCGAGACATGGCGTGACAAGGCGACCGGCGAGCGCAAGGAGAAGACCGAGTGGCATCGCGTGGTGATCTTCAATGAAGGGCTCTGCAAGGTCGCCGAGCAATACCTGAAGAAGGGCGCCAAGGTTTACATCGAGGGCGCGCTGCAGACCCGCAAATGGACCGACCAGAGCGGCGTCGAGAAGTATTCGACCGAGGTCGTGCTCCAGGGCTTCAACTCGACGCTGACGATGCTCGATGGCCGCGGTGGCGGCGGAGGAGGCGGCAGCTTCGGCGACGAGCCGGGCGGCGATTTCGGCTCCTCCGGTCCCGTCAGCAGCGCACCGCGCCGTCCCGTCGCCGCCGGCGGCGGCCGCAACAGCGACATGGACGACGATATCCCGTTCTGAGGACGAGGATCGAGAGACGCCGAGCGGACGGAGCTTGGCGTTTCGTATCAGTAATTCCGCCTAATCGATGGAGCGGGCTCGGGTTTTCCGGGCCCGCTTCATGTTCGGCTTGAACTCAAATCGTCCGACATCGGGGAGATGGACCGTCGCGGCCCCCCGGCTGCTGCGAACGGGGCTCGCGGGGCCTCCCTGGCTGCGCGGATTCTGGGGCATGGCGGCGGTTCCGCGGAGCCATTTCCGGGGCTGTCCGAGATATCCTGCTCTAAGCCGTAAGCCATTGGAAAAATAAGCGGAAAAAGCGCTTCTCGGCCCTCCGCGAGGGTGGTTATCCGCCCCCCGATGCGCTATATGATTCCCAGACAAAATCTCACCGGATTCCCCCTTGGCTGACGACGACAACAAGCCCGGCGACCAGCCGGCGCAACCCTCGGACATTCGCCCCGTCTCCATCTTCGAGGAGATGAAGAAGTCGTACCTCGACTACGCCATGAGCGTGATCGTGGCACGTGCGCTGCCCGATGCGCGCGACGGACTGAAGCCGGTACACCGCCGCATCCTGTTCTCGATGAACGAGCAGGGGCACACGCCCGACAAGAAGTACGTCAAGTCCGCCCGCGTGGTCGGCGACGTCATCGGTAAGTATCACCCGCACGGCGACCAGTCGATCTACGACGCCATGGTCCGCATGGCGCAGGACTTCTCGATGCGCGTGCCGCTGATCGACGGTCAGGGCAATTTCGGTTCGGTCGACGGCGATCCCCCGGCCGCCTATCGTTACACCGAAGCGCGCCTGACGAAGGCGGCGCTGGCTCTGCTGGCCGACATCGACAAGGACACCGTCGACTTCCAGCCGAACTACGACAACAACGAGACCGAGCCATCGGTCTTGCCGGCCAAGTTCCCGAACCTTCTCGTCAACGGCGCGGGCGGCATCGCGGTCGGCATGGCGACCAACATCCCGCCGCACAATCTCGGCGAGGTCATCGACGCCTGCGTCGCTCTGATCGACAACCCTGCGCTCACTATTGACGAGCTCATCAACATCGTGCCGGGACCTGACTTCCCGACCGGCGGCGTCATTCTCGGACGTGCGGGCATCCGCGCCGCCTATCACCTCGGCCGCGGCTCGATCGTCATGCGCGGCAAGGTCGCGATCGAGACCATCCGCAAGGAGCGCGAGGCGCTCATCATCACCGAGATTCCGTACCAGGTGAACAAGGCGACGATGGTCGAGCGCATCGCCGAGCTGGTGAAGGAAAAGAAGATCGAGGGCATCGGCGACCTGCGCGATGAATCCGACCGCGAAGGTTACCGCGTCGTCATCGAGTTGAAGCGCGACGCCGTGCCGGATGTGGTGCTGAACCAGCTGTATAGATTCACGCCGCTGCAGACGAGCTTCGGCGTCAACATGGTGGCGCTCGACAGCGGCCGTCCGCGGATCATGCATCTGAAGGAGCTGCTGGCGATCTTTGTCGACTTCCGTGAGCGGGTTGTCACGCGGCGCACCAAGTACCTGCTCGCCAAGGCGCGCGATCGGGCGCATATCCTGGTCGGTCTCGCGATCGCAGTCGCCAATATCGACGAGATGATCCGCGTTATCCGGAGTTCGCCCGACCCGACTACCGCCCGCGACACCCTGATGTCGCGCGACTGGCCGGCCCGGGACGTCGAGGACATGCTGACGCTGATCGACGATCCGCGTCATCGCATGAGTGCGGATGGCACGATCCGGCTGTCGATGGAACAAGCGAGAGCTATTCTCGATCTGCGCCTTCAGCGCCTTACCGCACTCGGCCGTGACGAAATCCGCGACGAGCTCGACAAGCTCGCCAGCGAGATCGCCGATTATCTCGACATCCTGCGCTCGCGCGAGCGCGTGCTGGGCATCATCAAGACTGAGCTCGCCGAGGTGAAGGCGGAGTTCGCCACGCCACGCCGCACCGTGATCATGGAGCAGGAAGGCGAGGTCGAGGACGAGGACCTGATCCAGCGCGAGGACATGGTCGTCACCGTCTCCCACGCCGGCTACGTCAAGCGCGTGCCGCTGTCGGCCTACCGCGCGCAGCGCCGCGGCGGCAAGGGCCGCTCCGGCATGCAGACCCGCGACGAGGATTTCGTCAGCCGCCTGTTCGTCGCCTCCACGCACACGCCGGTGCTGTTCTTCTCCTCGCGCGGCCAAGTCTACAAGGAAAAGGTCTGGCGGCTGCCTATGGCTGCGCCGAACGCGCGCGGCAAGGCGATGATCAACATCCTGCCGCTGGAGCAGGGCGAGCGCATCACCACCATCATGCCGTTGCCGGAGGATGAATCGACCTGGGGCAATCTCGACGTGATGTTCGCCACCACCGGCGGCAACGTCCGCCGCAACAAGCTGTCCGACTTCGTCGACGTCCGCCGCTCCGGCATCATCGCGATGAAGCTCGACGACAACGAGGCGATCGTCGACGTGCAGATCTGCACCGAGCGCGACGACGTGCTCCTGACGGCTGCGGGCGGCCAGTGCATCCGCTTCCCCGTCACCGACGTGCGCGTGTTCACCGGACGGACCTCGATGGGCGTGCGTGGCATCGCGCTTGCCGAGGGTGACAAGGTGATCTCGCTGGCGATCCTGCGCCATGTCGAGACCATGTCCGACGAGCGCTCGGCGTACCTGAAGATGCGCCGAGCGGTGGCCGGCGAAGCCGCGGCGGAAGAGGTTCCGGCCGATGCCGAGGCCGAGGAGACCTCCGGCAGCTTCCAGCTGTCGCAGGAGCGTTATGCCGAGATGTCGGCGCAGGAGCAGGTCGTGCTGACCGTCTCCGTCAACGGCTACGGCAAGCGGACCTCGTCCTACGAGTACCGCACCACGGGCCGCGGCGGCAAAGGCATCGTCGCCATGAGCGTCAACAACCGCAACGGCAATCTGGTGGCTTCCTTCCCGGTGGAGGATGCCGACCAGATCATGCTGGTCACCGACAAGGGCCAGCTGATCCGCTGCCCGGTCGAAGGCATCCGCATCGCCGGCCGCTCGACCCAAGGCGTGATCGTGTTCGACACCGCCGAGGACGAGCATGTGGTGTCGGTCGAGCACATCACGGAAGAGGCGGAGAGCAACGGCGCGAACGGAGAGTAACGTTCAGCCCGGTAGCCCGGACTGCGCGGCGCTGGATCCGGGCTGCGAACCGCTCGGCTGACACGAAATCGTCAGGCCCCGACTACGGGGTCCGATCGGCAGTCACGAGGCGCGCCTCGCGGACATTGGTCTTCGTACCGGCGCTGCGCAGGCAGGAGGCCTCGAAGTTCGGCCAGGCCTGCTGCGAGCAGTCCTTTCCGACGCTGCGGATGTCGAGCCGGTCGCTCTTGGCCAGCGGCTGCGGCACGCTGGCTTCGACGGTGGGGGCAAAGCCCGGCAGGAGGGTGAGGGCTGCGGCAACACATGCAGAGAGTGCGATCGCTGAAAGGGTCTTGATCATTGACGGTCCCCTGTGATGCGGCCGCTCACGCCCGGTGTGCGGCCCGTCATTCGTTGACCGGATTAGTAACCATGGCCAGTTTCCGGACGTCTTCGCCGATGCGGGAAATGGTTTCGTTCTCGCTCCGTTTTGTTTCGTGGCTGCCCGGGGACGAAACAAACCAGCATGCCGACACGTCCGGCGAGGCGTTTCCGGGCGACGTGCCAGGAAGCGGGCAAGAAGCGGGCAGGGAACCTGCCCGGCTTGCCGGGCCGGGCCGGGCGCGGTAGGAGGGAGCCATGCCGCGCATTGCCTTCTATCCCGGTTCCTTCGATCCCATCACCAACGGCCACCTGGACGTGGTCCGGCACAGCGCTTCGCTGTGCGACAGGCTCGTGGTCGCGATCGGGGTGCACCCGGGCAAGAAGCCGCTGTTCTCGACCGAGGAGCGGTTGAAGATGCTCCGTGACGTCTGCGGGCCGGTGGCAGCCCAGGCTGGCTGCGTGCTCGAGGCTGTGACCTTCGACGATCTGTCGGTCACCTCGGCGCGCAAGCACGGCGCGACGATCATGATCCGGGGCCTGCGCGACGGCACCGACCTCGATTACGAGATGCAGCTCGCCGGCATGAACGAGGCGATGGCGCCCGAGGTGCATACGGTCTTCCTCCCGGCCTCTCCCATGGTCCGCCCGATCACCGCCACTTTGGTGCGCCAGATCGCCGGCATGGGCGGGGATGTCTCGGCCTTCGTCCCGCCGCAGGTCGCGGCACAGCTCAAGGCCAAATTCGCCGGATAGCGGCCCGCTTCCTTTCTCATCCTGACCGGAGTTGTCATGATCCGAATTCTCGCAGTTCTTGCCGCGCTTCTGTTCGCGGTGCCGGCGGTGGCGCAGCAATTGCCGGCGAACCTCGACAAGGCCAACGCCATCGTCATCGACAGCACCAAGGGTCGCATCGTCATCAAGCTCAGGACCGACATCGCGCCGCAGCATGCCGAGCGCATCAAGCAGCTCGCGCGGGAGGGCTTCTACAACAACGTGCCGTTTCATCGCGTGATGGACGGCTTCATGGCGCAGACGGGCGACGGCCAGAATTTCAACGGCACCGGCGGCTCGAAATACCCGAACCTGAAGCAGGAATTCTCCAAGGTGCATTTCGCCCGCGGCATCGTCGGCATGGCCCGCCGCGGCGACAGCGTCGACAGCGCCAACTCCCAGTTCTTCATCATGTTCGCCGATGGCGGCAGCCTCGATGGCCAGTACACGGTGATCGGCGAGGTCGTGCAGGGCATGGACGTCGTCGACAAGCTGAAGAAGGCGCCCCCGGGCTCGCCAGGCGGCGCGGTGACCGATCCCGACAAGATGGTGAAGGTTCAGGTCGCCTCCGACGTCAAATAGGAGCGGTCATGGCGCGCCGCGGTGGCAAGCTCCTGCTGGCGGCCGCGATGCTGCTGCTCGGCGTCTCAAATGCGGCCGCCGAGGACGCGCAGGTCAACACGATCCAGGACATCTTCCGGCACCTGCGCACCTGCTGGAGGCCGCCGTCGCTGGCCAAGGCGCGCCCACTCGACATCACTGTCGTGGTGAGCTTTAACCGGGCCGGAAACATTCTGGGCCATCCGAGGATTACCTATGAATCCGCGGAGGCCTCCGACAGTGACCGGCTGCAATACCGGATCGCGGTGATGGAGGCGTTGCAACGCTGCACGCCGATGCCATTTACCGATGCAATGGGCGGCGCCGCCGCAGGACGTCCATTCGCGATCCAGTTCCGCAGCCGGAAGACTTCACCCCCAACACAAGAGAGACGAGCATGAGCGCCACCGAAAACACCCTGATCCTCGAGACCACGCAGGGCCCCGTCACCATCGAGATGCGGCCCGACCTTGCGCCGAACCACGTCGCGCGCATCAAGGAGCTCGTGCGCGAGGGCTTCTACGACGGCATCGTGTTCCACCGCGTGATCGAGGGCTTCATGGCGCAGACGGGCTGTCCGCACGGCACCGGCACCGGCGGCTCCGGCAAGAAGCTGAAGGCCGAGTTCAACAAGGAGCCGCATGTGCGCGGCACCACCTCGATGGCCCGCGCCGCCAACCCCGATTCCGGCGACAGCCAGTTCTTCATCTGCTTCGACGACGCCCGCTTCCTCGACAACCAGTACACGGTCTGGGGCAAGGTCACCGACGGCATGGAGAACGTCGACAAGATCAAGCGCGGCGAGCCCGTGATGAATCCGGACAAGATCGTCAAGGCGCGGATGGCGGCCGACAAGGAATAGTCACTCATTCCGGGGCGCACCTTGGCATGAACCATGGTGCGCAATTGGGCTCCCGAGAATCTCGCGCCACAATCTCGGGATTCCGGATCGCCGCGCTCGAGGCGCGGCGTCCGGAATGACGGCGCCAGTGACACATGCGCACCGAGCTTTTCGACTTTGACCTGCCGCCCGAGCGCATCGCCTTGCGTCCGGCGAGCCCGCGCGACTCCGCGAAAATGCTGGTGGTGGAGAACGGCGCGTTGCGGGACCAGACCGTCGCCGACCTGCCGCAATGGCTGGAGCCGGGCGACCAGCTCGTCGTCAACGACACCAAGGTGATCGCGGCGCAATTGAAGGGCCGCCGCATCGGCCGCGAGACCGAGCCGAAGATCGAGGCGACCCTGATCAAGCGGCTCGACGCCTCGCGCTGGCAGGCACTGGTGAAGCCCGCCAAGAAGCTCGTCGCCGGCGACCGCATCCGCTTCGGCAACGAGGGCAAGGTGTGCCTGCTCGGCCATCTCGATGCCGAGGTCGAGGCCAAGGGCGGCGAGGGCGAGGTGACGCTGTCGTTCTCGTTCCATGGTCCAGCGCTCGACCAGGCGATCGCCGATCTCGGCAGCCCGCCGCTGCCGCCCTACATCGCCTCCAAGCGCACGCCTGACGACCAGGATCTCGCCGACTACCAGACCATGTTCGCGGCCAACGAAGGCGCGGTGGCGGCGCCGACCGCGGGTCTACATTTCACGCCGGCACTGGAGCAGGCGCTGCACGCGCGCGGCGTCGGCATCAACCGTGTAACGCTGCATGTGGGGGCAGGGACGTTCCTGCCGGTCAAGGTGGACGACACCGAAGGCCACAAGATGCACGCCGAGTGGGGCACGATCTCGGCCGAGACCGCGGAGCGCCTCAACACGGCGCGAAAGAACGGCGGCCGCATCGTTGCGGTCGGCACGACGTCATTGCGCCTCTTGGAAAGCGCGGCGGGCGAGGACGGTACGATCCAGCCGTTCGCGGCCGAGACCGCGATCTTCATCACGCCCGGCTATCGCTTCCGCGCCGTCGATGTCCTGATGACCAATTTTCATCTGCCGAAGTCGACGCTGTTCATGCTGGTCTCGGCCTTCTCCGGGCTCGAGACGATGAAGCAGGCCTATGCGCATGCCATCGCGAGCGGCTACCGGTTCTATTCGTATGGCGATGCGTGTTTGCTGTTTCGGGCGGTGCCGTAGCCAGGGTGAACGAAGCGAATCCGGGTTTCTCCTTCGCGGCTTCCCGCATGTCGCTGCGCTCATGCGGGCTACAGCACTGCCGGACGGTGGGCAAAAGCGCCAAGCGCCGCCCCCACCATCCATCTGCGTAGTTGAGGTCGATAGACCTCTACGCCATCACGCGCTGCGGCAGCAGCTCCGCGATCTGCACCGCGTTCAGCGCTGCGCCCTTGAGCAGCTGATCGGCCGCCACGAACATCGAGATCGAATGCCCGCTGGCGTCGCTGAGGTCCTTGCGGATGCGGCCGACCAGGACGTCGTCCTGGCCCGAGGCGTCGATCGGCATCGGGAAGTAGTTCCTGGCGCGGTCGTCGACGACCTTCACACCCGGCGCCTGCGCCATGATGGCGCGGACCTGATCCTCGGTGATCGGCCTCTCGCATTCGAAGGTGATGGCCTCGCAATGGGCGCGCAGCACCGGCACGCGGACGCAGGTGACGCCGACCGCGATGGTGTCGTCCTCGAAGATCTTGCGGGTCTCCTTGATGACCTTGGTCTCTTCGTCGTTGTAGCCGGTGTCGGGATCGACGGCGGTGTTGTGGTTGAAGAGATTGAAGGCGTAGGGGTGCGGCATCACCCTGGGCGTATAGACCTGCCCGTTGAGGTTGGCGCGGGTGGATTCGACGAGTTCCTCCATGGCGGCGGCACCTGCGCCGGAGGCTGCCTGGTAGGTCGAGATGATGACGCGCTTGATGCGGTTCTGCCGGTGGATCGGCCACAGCGGCACCAGCGCGGTGATCGCCGCGCAGTTGGGGTTGGCGATGATGCCCTTGTGGTCGCGGATGCGGCTGGCGTTGATCTCGGGTATCACCAGCGGCACGTTCGGGTCCATGCGGAAGGCAGAGGAGTTGTCGACCACCACCGCGCCGGCCTTGACCGCGATCGGCGCGAACTTCCTGGAGATGCCGCCGCCGGCCGAGAACAGGGCGATGTCGACACCTTCGAAAGACCGCTCGGTCAGCTCCTCGATGACGACGTCCTTGCCGCGGAACGACACCGTCTTGCCGGCCGAGCGGGCACTGGCGAGCGCCTTGAGCCTGCCGACGCGAAAGCCGCGCTTGTCCATGGTGGCGATGAATTCGGCGCCCACCGCACCGGTGACGCCGACAATCGCGACGACGGGATCGTTACTCACTTTGTCCTCCATTGCTTTTGAAATCCAGACAACAAAAAAGCCCCGGACCATCGAGGGCGGGGCTTCGGTAGAGCTGATGCGTTTTCGTCGACGACTACGCGCGCACGCCTCCCCGGGCCCCTGAGGCCGTGGTGGTTTTGGTCGTGCGTTTGGTGGTCGTGAACATGGCGGCGACTTATGGGGGAGAGTCTTGCGGCCGTCAATGGCTTTTCGCCCCGGTTGGTACCGGGGAAATCCGTCGCTATCGGGCCCGGGCGCCCGGCGGCTCCAGGATGACCTCCTTGAGGTCGTCGCCGCTGATCACCACGATCGCAAAATTGAGCCGGCCGCGTTCGCGCACGAGGCCGCCGCTGATGGCCTTGCCCGAGGCTGCGCGCTCGGCGACGCGCACGGCATCGGCAAGGCGGTGCCTGATCGCACCGAGCGCTGCGAGGTTGCTGCGGTCCTCGTTGTCGAGCTCGGTGAGGGGCAGGGCGGCCTCGCCACCGACGAGCTCGCCGGTCGCGGCATTGATGGTGTGGCGCCAAATCCGGTCGTTGTGCAGGGTCTTCACCCGGTAGACCGGGACGCCTGAAGCGCCGTCGAAACTCACGTCGGCGGTGGTGGCACCGGCATGGCGCGCTTCCGCGATCGCCATGGCCTGGCTGATCGTGATCGACGAGCTGCGGAAGCGTTCGATCTCGCGGGTGACTGCCTGGCGGTCTGCTTCGGCATCACCATCTGTGTCGTTGTGGAGCGCGGTCGGCGTGTCCGCGGTCACGATCGCCTGCGACGGCGCGGCGAGGAGCAGCGCGGGCAAGGTGATCGCAAGCAGCTGCAAGGTCCGTCGTCTGGCTGTCGTCATGCTCGAAACCTTCGGCCTGCGAGTGTGCCGGATGAACGTAAAGAATTCGCGGCCGGCCCTGGGCAAGGCCGGCCGCGGAACGCCGCGGCGGGCTGTACCTGCCGTGACGATCGAAGCGGTCCGGACCTCTTTGGGGCTGGTGAAAAAGCGGCCCGTACCAACTTAGAACTAAACCATACCGTATCGTTTTGTTTTGGTCAATGCTGTTGCGTCGGCCCCTGTGGGGAAAGAGCGTCAGTTCACGGAATCGTCAGCGGGAGGAGCGGCGGCGCGCCGGGCCCTTTGCGGCGTCCCGGACCCGGTCGGCAGGACCCAGGGCACCGGCAAGGAACAGTTTGATCGCGATGCGCATGCGCTTCTCGGCCGATTTCGGCTCGAGCGCCGTTCCGAACGTCGCCATGCGGTGGGTGTGTCCGACGACGACGTCGAGGAACACCTCGGCTGCGATGGTGGTGTCTTCGACATCGAGCGCCCCTTGCGCCACCAGATGGTCGAAGAAGCGCGCGGTGGTGGCGACGGCCTTGAGCCAGCCTTCCTCCTTGCCGAGCTTCGCGACGTCGGGGAAGTTGATGGCCTGTGACGTCATCATGCGGCTGAAGGCGACGGCGTCGGGACCGCAGGTGAATGAGAGCATCTCGCGCCCGATCTCGACCAGCCGCTGCTCGACCGAGATGTCGGCGGCGCTGCTCAGCTGGGTCTCTGCCGCGGCCGACAGCGGCGCGAGCCAGCGCGCGATCTCCCGCCTCAGCACGGCCGCGAACAGCCCGCGCTTGTCGCCATAGCGCGAATAGACCGTGGGCTTGCTCACCCGGGCCGCTTCCGCGACCGCATCGAGCGAGGTCGCCTCGAAGCCGCGATCCAGGAAAAGGCGGGTGGCGACCTCGATCAGCCGCTGGTCGCGCTCGATCGCGGCGGTTTTCGTCGGCCGGCCGCCGCGGGATTTCGGCATCTCGCGCCGTGGTGCTGCCGGTTTTGTCCTGGTCGCAGTCAATCCCATGCCCAATGATTCCTGCGCGTTTCTGACAGTCGTCTTTGCTCTATAACGCGCAGCAGCCGGGGCGTCATCGCGAATCTGGCCGAAATGGCCGCATCGTCAACGGTCTCGACACGGCCTCGTTCCGTCACGCGGACTCACGGAAGCGTCGAGGTCCAGGCCTGGCCGGATGCGGCCTTCTCGTATCCGTACTGATACAGCGCCCGCATATAGGTGGTATCGAACCCTTCGGACGGCGGGGCGGGGTAGTCGCGCGCGATGTAGGAGAGATGGAAACCCAGTCGGTTGCGCTTGGCGAAATCGTAAGTCGACAAGATGATCGAGCGCGTCTGCGATTGGGTGATTGCCGACAGGCTGCGTGAGGCAACGTCGATGGTGCCGTTGGAGACGAGCTCGAAGTTGCGCTCGATCTTCTTGTTGACGAGGATGTAGATGTCGATCTTCGCACTGCCGGGCATGCGGCCGCTCTGGAACAGCAGGGCTTCCGGCAATGTCAGCACCGGGGCCGTCACGCCGCCGTCGACATGCATCTCCTGAAACTTGCGGCCCTGACCTTCGGCGTCGATCATGATCGGCGGAAACACCAGGGGAATGCTGGCCGAGGCCGCCATCACGTCGCGAAACAGCTTCAGGGCCTCGGGCGTTCCGACCGCGGCGATCTTGCCCATGTCCCAGATCGCAGTGCGCTGGGTGTCGAGGTCGGTCGTCACCACCAGCAGCTTCCGACCCTTCGCATGCTCGCGCGCGACCTGCGCCATGATCTCCGGACCGACATAGCGCGCGACCAGCTCGCGCAGCCGCGTGTTGCCGAACAGGCCGGATCCGAACAGCACGCGCATGATGCTGGGATCGTTCAGGAGGCTCTCCGCGATGCCGCTGGTGTAGACCTCCTTCAGCGTGTCGTCATATTGCGGGCCGAGGAACGCAAACGGCGCGATCAGGCCGCCGGTGCTGACGCCCGAGACGACGGTGAAGGTGGGGCGGGTTCTGGCCGCGGTCCAGCCGTTGAGCACGCCGACGCCATAGGCGCCGTCAGCACCGCCGCCGGACAGCGCCAGATAGGATCTCGTCGCGGTGCTGTTGTCCTTCTCGAAGCTGAATTTCGTGACGGGATCGTCGGCGTAGCGCCGGAGGCCGTCGATATCGAGCACGCGCGACGTGCTGGCTTCGGCGGCCGTATAGGGCGTGCGGGGCAGGGAGGTGCAGGCGCCGAGTGCCAGGCTGCACGCCAGGACCAGCGATCCGGTCAGGCGGACAATTGTCTGCCTGATCCGGTCACACGAGGAGACGGATGCGTCGGTCGAATATGAGGGGGTGGGCATTGTCGGTGGCTGGCGATCACGCATGTACGACCGCCGGCAAATTTGCCCGCGGCATCCCGTCCAGTCCCCATGACAAAACTACACGGTATCGTTTTGTTTGGCAAGAGCGGAGGGCGCTGGTCCCTGGCGCGAATTGATGTCCCGGTCTGGAGCACAAATCGGCGGGAGCGCGGTCTGGCGGGTTGATCGGCCTGCCCCGACACGCAATAAGCACCGCCATGAATCCGGACAATGATCTCCCCAATCACTTTGAAGTGCTCGCCGCCGATGGGGCCGCGCGCACAGGGCGGCTGACCACGCCGCATGGCGTGGTGCGGACGCCGGCCTTCATGCCGGTCGGCACCGCCGGTGCCATGAAGGGGATGCATTGGCGCGAGGTGCGCGATGCCGGCGCCGACATCGTGCTGGGCAACACCTACCACCTGATGCTGCGTCCGAGCGCGGAGCGGATCGCCGCGCTCGGCGGATTGCAGCGGTTCACCGGCTGGAACGGACCGATGCTGACGGATTCCGGCGGCTTCCAGGTGATGTCGCTGGCGGATTTGCGCAAGGTCAGCGAGAACGCCGTCACCTTCCGCTCGCATATCGACGGTGCCAAGGTCGAGCTGTCGCCGGAGCGCTCGATCGAGGTGCAGCGTTTGCTCGGCTCCGACATCGCCATGCAGATGGACGAATGCGTGCGGCTTCCGGCCGAGCGTGCCGACATCGAGCGCGCGATGCAATTGTCGCTGCGCTGGGCCGAGAGAAGCAAGCGCGCCTTCGAGAACGCCCCCGACGGCTACATGCTGTTCGGTATCGTGCAGGGCGGCGACATCCCCCAACTGCGGCATGCGAGCGCCGAAGGTCTCGTTGCGATCGGCTTCCATGGCTATGCGATCGGCGGCCTTGCGGTTGGCGAACCGCAGGCAGTGATGCTGGCGATGATCGACGAGACCGCACCATTGCTGCCGAGAGAGCGCCCACGCTACCTGATGGGCGTCGGCACGCCCGACGACATCCTCGAAGCCGTGAAGCGCGGCATCGACATGTTCGATTGCGTGATGCCGACGCGCAATGGCCGGCACGGCGTTGCCTTCACGCGCTTCGGCCAGGTGAATCTGCGCAATGCGCGCCACGCCGACGATCCGCGCCCGCTCGACGACGAGAGCTCATGGCCTGCGGGGCGCAACTACGCGCGTGCCTATCTGCACCATCTGGTCAAGGCGGGCGAGACGCTGGGCGCGATGCTGCTGTCCGAGATCAATATCGCTTACTACCAGTTCCTGATGCAGGGCATCAGAGGTGCGATCGCGCAGGGAAAATTCGAGGAGTTCTATCAGCGCACGCGCGAGGACTGGGCGAGGGGCGATATCGCCCCGCGCTAGATCAGTTGCAAGTGAAGCGTTGCTTCAGGGCGTGCTTGGTCACGAAGCCATAGCCGCAATTGTCGCAGGTCCAGAGATAGCTGATCATGTGGTCCGAGACGTAGGCAGATGCTTCGGCGGCGACCATGGAGTCGGCGCAGACGGGACAGGTCGGCAGCTCGCTGCAACGAGGATCGCGGCTCGACGCGACGGTCGGCAACACTTCAGCAATTGCTGACATCGTGGTGACCTCCCTGCTTGAGATATGAGCCTAACATAAGCAGAAGCGGTTGACGAGGTCGCAACACAAATGCGTAGGTTTTCTGATTTTACCGCTCACGTGATTTTGCGATGCAGCGTATTTAACATGTGCCGCATTGTCGCTTGCGTGTCGCCGCAGGCTGTCTGTAACTGCACAATGGTCGCGACGGAAGTGCAGATCGTTGCCACAGGGAGTTCATCATGGACGCATCTTCCGCTACGGGTGCAGCGCACCAAGCCGGCCGCGGCCGGATCTATGACTCGATCGTCGACGCCTTCGGCAACACGCCCATCGTGCGCTTGCGCCGGCTGCCCGGCATGCACGGCGTAAACGCGACCATTTTGGCAAAACTTGAATATTTCAATCCTGCAGCAAGTGTGAAGGACCGCATCGGCGCGGCCATGATCATCGCGATGGAGAAGGCGGGCATCGTCAAGCCCGACACCGTGCTGATCGAGCCGACCTCCGGCAATACCGGTATTGCGCTCGCGTACGTAGCGGCTTCGCGCGGTTACCGGCTCAAGCTGGTGATGCCGGAGTCGATGTCGATCGAGCGGCGCAAGATGCTGGCTTTCCTCGGCGCCGAACTGGTGCTGACGCCGGCAGCGCAAGGCATGAAGGGTGCGATCGCGGCCGCCGAGGAACTGGTGAAGACGACGCCGAACTCGGTGATGCCGCAGCAATTCAAGAACCTCGCCAATCCCGAGGTGCACCGCCGCACTACCGCGGAGGAAATCTGGAACGACACCGGCGGCAACATCGATTTCTTCGTGGCCGGCGTCGGCACCGGCGGAACGATCACCGGCGTCGGCCAGGTGCTCAAGCCACGCAAGGCCTCGCTGCGTGTTGTGGCGGTCGAGCCGGAGGAGAGCCCGGTGCTGTCGGGAGGACAGCATACCCCGCACAAGATCCAGGGGATCGGCGCCGGCTTCATCCCTGACATCCTCGACCGCGCCGTGATCGACGAGATCGTGAAGATCAACTCGACGACGGCGATCGAGACCTCGCGCGCGCTGGCACGGCATGAAGGCATTCCGGGCGGCATCTCCTCGGGTGCGGCGATCGCGGCCGCGCTGCAGATCGGCAAGCGTCCGGAAGCGGCGGGAAAAACCATCCTGGCGATCGTGCCGTCTTTCTCCGAGCGCTATCTCTCGACGGCTTTGTTTGAAGGAATCTAGGACATGGCGGAGCAACCACCGAGGCGGCCGCGTACACTAGGCGATGCCAGGACGGAAGCAGAGGCAGCGTTCAAGAAGGTGACGGCCAAGGTCGCCGCGGCGCCGCCTAAACAAACTGCTGTTCCCGGCATCAAGGAGCAGGTCACGCTGCGCATCGATCAGGACGTGCTGGAGTTCTTCCAGGAGGGCGGCCCCGGCTGGCAGGACCGGATCAACGAGGCTCTGCGCAAGGCGGCCGGGAAGTAGGCACCAGCTCGTCACCACTGCGAGGACGACCAAAGAAAAAGCCCGGCGTGAGCCGGGCTTTTTGCTTGAAAGTTGGAGTCAGGCCTCGCCTCAGCGGCGGAACATGCCGCCCATCATGCCGCCGACGACACCGCCGACGAAGGCCGCACCGGCTGCATCGCCGGGATTGCTGCGCTGAGGAGCCGGCGCCGGTGCACTGCTCGGAGGGGGGGCGCTGGCGCGCCGCGCCGCCTTCTGGCTGTTGTCGCTCGCGGTCGCCGGGGCAGCCACGATCTCCGAGAGCAGAGCCTTGTGCTGAAGCTTGTTGAGGTAGCCAGATGAGGGATAGCCGCGCGCCGTCTGCCAGCGCTTGAGCACCGATCGCGTCTCGTCGTCGAACGCGCCGCTCTGCTTGGTGTCGAAGCCCAGCGCCGTCAGGCGACGCTGCACGTCGCGACGCTTGTTCTTGTCGAGGCCGATCTGGTCCTCGGTGACTTGAGTGGCCTCGTCGGTGAAGGTTGCGGGATCGACGCCGGCGTTGAGGGTACGGGTCGCGGTCGAGGGGCCGCTCTTGATCGCGGCGAGGCGTGCCAGCGCCAGCGCCTTGAACTGACCGTTCGGGTAGGCGGTGAGATAGGCGTTGAGCTCTTCCGGCTTGTTGGACTCCTTCACCGAGCGCCAATATTCGAGCTCGACGCCGTCCGAGCCGCCGGTCGCAGCGGGCACGATACCGGCCGCGGTCGGCGCCGCATTGGCGACCTGGGTCGTCGGAGCCTGGTTGAGATAGACGGAGCCGGTCAGGTTGGTGTGGCCCCAGGGCAGCTGGCCCTTGCGGGTCTCTTCATTGACCTGGGCGCGCACCGACGTCATGGCCTGCTGGATCTCGACGCCGGGCCTGGTGATGTTGTCGATCAGCGCACGCGTGAACGGGCTGTTGTTGCCCTCCTGTCCATCGAGCGCGGTCTGGCCGGGACCGGTGGCGAACGCGATGAGGGTGCCTTCACCGGATTTCATCTCGGCGAGACCGCTTTGCACGTTGACGCTGCGGGTCGCGGAGTTCGACTTGATCTTGGCGGCGAACGGATTGTCGCGGCAGGCATCGAGGAAGACGAGCTTGACCTTGGCATCGCCCATGGTCTGCTCGAGCGTCAGGTCGATGTTGATGGCAGCCCCTAACTTGACGTCCATCTCCGACTTGATGTCGGCGTCGACGGGCAGCAAATAGTTGGTGCCGCTCACGGCGATGCCGTGGCCGGCATAATAGAACAGCGCGATGTCGGAGCCCTGCGCCTTGCGGCCGAAATCGAGCAGCTTCTCCGTCATCTGGTCGCGGCTGAGATTGGAGCCTTCGATCACCTCGAAGCCGACGTTGCGCAGCGTGGCCGCCATCGCCTTGGCGTCGATCGGCGGGTTCGGCAATTGCGCGACGTTCTTGTAGGAGCCGTTGCCGACGACGAAGGCGACGCGGCGGTCAGCCTTGGCGGCACTGATCGACAGTGCCATGCACACCAGCGAGGTGAGGAGGGTGAGATAGCGCATTCTGAAATCCCCAGAATCGAATTGCAGGCAGCAACAAATTGGCAACGAACCTACACGAAGTGCCAGACGTCGCGCCACCAAAACGGCCGGTTCGTTGCGTCAACCCGCTGCTGTGTGGCCGAATGTGCACGATGGAGTGCCCCTCCAACGTGATCCAGATCACACGGCCACTTCGTTTTGTCGCGCGAGGCGGCGCGAGGTTCACTGCGCGCGCGCGGCAACGGGCGAAGCGGGCTTCAAATTCAGCAGATTACCGCCCAGGATCAGCACCGCGCCGAGGACGGTCCAGGCGTCGAGCCGCTCGGAATACAGGAGCCAGCCGGCGGTCGCGGTCAGGGGGACCCGCAGGAAGTCCATAGGAACCACGATCGTCGCGTCGGCGTAGCGCATCGCGCTGGCGAGGCAATAGTGTGAAAATGTGCCGCAGACGGCGATCACGCCGACCCAGGCCCAGACATAGACCGATGGCCAGGTCCAGACGAACAGTGCCGGAACGAAGCCTGCGGCCGATTGCACCACCAGCATCCAGAACAGGATCGAGAGCGCGCTTTCGGTGCGGGTCAACGATTTGACCAGCGCCATCGACACGCCAAATCCCATGGCGGCCCCGAGCGCGATGAGCTGGCCTGGATTGATCTCCCCGGTCGCGGGTCTGACGATGACGATCACCCCGACGAGTCCGAGCACGATGGCGGCGATCTTCCATGGCGTCATCCGCTCGGACAGGAAGCTTGCCGCGAGGATCGCCGTCCAGATCGGCATTGTGAACTCGATCGCCACCACTTGGCCGATCGGAATTAGCGTCAGCGCGAAGAACCAGCCGAGCTGGGCGACATAGTGCACCAGGTTGCGCCCGACATGCTCCGGCAGGCGCGATGTCTTGAGCACCTTCAAGCCGCCGGCGCGGTAGATGATCGGCGAGAGCAACACGAAGCCGACCAGCGACCTCACTTCCATGATCTGAAAAACATTGAGTTCGCGCGTCGTCTCGCGCCCGGCGACCGCCATGACCAGCATCAGCGACAGCCAGCCGGCCATCCATAGTGCAGCCATCGTTCTGGATGGTGTCGCGCTCATTGGGGCAGGATGCCGGAGGAAGGAAACCCGAAGGGACGGCCGGTATCGGCGACATCACCGGCGTTTGCAACGGCCAAATCTGCGGATGCAGCGATGCAGGGTGCGTGCTAGGCATCTCTGGACAACGAGAAGATCGGGAGAGCGTCGCTCATGCATATCTTGCAGCCGGCCGAGTGGAAAAAACCGCGCGGCTTTTCCCATGGCGTAGTGGTCGAGGGGCCGGGGCGCTGGGTGGTTCTGGCCGGCCAGACCGGCGGCGACGAGGCCGGTAATTACGCGCCCGAATTGGCAGCGCAAATCGCCACTGCGCTGAAACGGATCATCAAGCTCCTGGGCGAGGCCGGCGCCGGCCCCGAGCACATCGTCCGCCTGACCTGGTACCTGACCAGCCGCAACGAGTATGAAGCGGCCGGTGCTGGCATCGGTGCGGCCTGGAAGGAAACGCTCGGACGAAATTTCCCGCCCTCGACGCTGCTCTATATCGGTGGCCTCGTGGACGACCGGGCCAAGGTCGAGATCGAGGTCACGGCGTTCGTGCCGGCCGCGTAAAAAAAAGGCCCGGCGAAGTCGCCGGGCCGATTGTCAATATGTCGTCCGCCTTAGCGCGACATCGAGATGTTGGCGCCGCGGAACTGGCTGTCCGCGCGCATCGTGACGGTCTGCTTGTTGCCGTGCGTCCTCAGCGCGATGTTGGCGTTGAAGCCGGCGGCAGAGGCGACCACTTCGAAGTTTCCGCCGCCACCGCGGCCCTGGAGCGAGCCGGAGATGTTGCGGCTGGCCTCGCTCCAGCTTCCCGTAATGGCATTTCCCGCCGACTGAACGTTGGCGGAGAGGATGAACTTGTAGGCGTCGCTGGCGCAGGTCAGCGTCATTTCCATTGTGGGGCCGACGGGGGCGTATTTGGCCCGGCAACGGATGCGTTCCGTCGATCCGTCCTCGAGGCTGACCGTGCCGGCGCCGTTCCAGCTTCCCGCCATCGGAGCGAATGGACCGGATTGCGCCTTGCTTTCGGAATTGGCGGCTGCGGCCGCAAACAAGACGGCGGCCGCGATCAACAGCCGCCGATTCCGGGCACGAACCTGCGTTGGTTTATAGGCGCGATGCTTCCCAGCGCCCGCTGCAAGGTATGCCTGCTGATGCTCCATTCCACTTCCCCGATCCGGCGTTGCCGTTGAGTTGACCGTTGGCATATGCACCATTGATCGAAACTTTCACAAGTCCCTCGCGGCCGATGGTGCCGGAAACGTTAGCGCCGGGCGCGGTGATCTTGCCATCGGCAACCGTCAGCATGGAACTCGCGGTCGGCTCGCACGAGCCGCTCTTGGTCACGATCGTGACCTGCCAATTGCCGTCATAGGGGCTCTGGGCGAAAGCGGGGGCGGCGAGGGTGCCGGCGAAAACTGAAGCGGCACAGAACACCGCAATGCGATCAAAACGCATAAATTCCATCCTTGAATTTGTCTGATATGCTGACGCTTATTCGGACGAAATGTGACGGAAATTTGTTGCGACGCCAAATCGAAAATTGTTCCTGTTGGTACAATGGTTTATTTGAGATTCTGACTCCGATTTTCGAAGCAGAATCAACGCGGGCTCACATTAAGGGTAAACGTCAGGAGAGACTCGGCGCGGAGGTCGCGAACTGTTCGTCCTGGGCTTTGGCAGGCAGCGCCTTGTGGACCTTGGCGTAGTCGATCACATCGGCCAGCAGCTTGAGCCCGAGCGGCGCCAGCGCGCGCTCCCAAAGCTCCCGTGCGGTCTCGCCCTTCTTGACGAAGCACCAGTCCTGGGCGGCGATGGCGCCAGCGTCCATACGGTCGGCGAGATGATAGATCGTGCCGCCGGCGATCGGATCGCCTTCCTTGATGGTCCATTCCACGGCGGCCTTGCCGCGATGGCGCGGCAGCAGCGAGGGGTGATATCCGATCCCGCCGAGCTTGGCGGCGGCGAGCGCGTCCTTGCCGATCCGGGCGTGGCTGTGGGCCGTGATGATCAGATCGGTGTCGGGGGCAATCTCGGAAGCCACCACGAGCTTCGGATTGGCCTGGACCACGACCTCGATTCCGGCGGCTCTCGCGGTCGCGGCGAGGCGATCCTCGGCATCGGCTACCACGACCCGGACGACCGAGACGCTATGCTCTCGGAGCATGTTCAGGGTGGTCACGCCGAAATGGCGGGAGCCGACGAGGGTAATGCGCATGGGGGTCCGATCCGTTTCGCAACTGCGTCATCCCCCGATAACACGTCCGGACGCCCTGTCACCACCCGCGCAGCGTTTGCGTGGGTTATCAACAATGCGCCGGGCGCCAGCCGCCGGTGAACCTATTTCTGCGTCACGGACGATCGTTGCTGCGCCGCCACGGTCGGACGATAAGCGACCGCCAAGGGGTTCCTGTGTCTCGTTTTTAACAGAGATGCCGCCGATTGGCTGGTAACGTGCGCCGACCGGGGCTGGCGACATTTCAACCCGCATCCATTTTCGAACCCGGCTTTGGCCGCTGGCGTGATCGCCGGCGGCCTTTTATCGTGCCACCCATCACGAATTCGTCCGACGGTAACACGATCTCAACCAGCTTGGCGTATCGACGAAGCCGTCGCGGATTTGTATTGCGTACCGCGACACCGAAAACGTCCGCCAGCGTGGGCGCGCCGCCGGGCCTTTTCACGGGACAGATTTCATGCCGAGCGCAATCGAGCAGATCGTCGACGCCTATGTGCGTCTGAAGAACCGCCGCGGACTCGACGAGCTGATGATGCACAGGCAGCGGCTCGCGGTCGATCTGAAGAGCAGGTCTGGCTATGATTTCAGCCTGCCGATCGGCCAGATCGACGAGGAGATCGCGATCATCGAGGCGGGGCTCAGCCGGCTCAAGGCGGAGAACTCTACGGCGACCTAGAGGTCTGCTGCGCGCGCCCGGCATGTCTGCGCGCTGGCCGATGGCGGGTCTAGAATGTCTGTCGCTCAGTCGCGACGGCCGCCGTCGATGACCGTGAACAACGGCCGCGCCGGGGTCGGCTCGACCAGCAGCTCCTCCACCAGCGCGGTTGCCGCATCGACATATTTGCGCGTCGGCTTGTCGAGCGGGCGCCTGGCCTCGTCATCGAGCGCGACCTTCGCGGCCTCGACCAGCTTGCGCATGCGTGCCGCATGGTCGTCGCCGGCCGTCAGCGTCGCGCGTGCCAGCGAGCGCAGCACGAACAGCTCGCCTTCGAGGCGGAGCAGACGGTCGTTGAGCCTGGTCAGGACGGCGTTGAGGTCGGCCATGATTGGGGTTTGGCGCGGAGGATCCTTGCTGATCTAGCGCCGACCGGTGAACGGAGTGCAAACGGCGGCGGTGCAATTGGGCGGATCCTGCGACGCTGCGGACGGCTTACCACCCGACGCCCGCCCAGCGCCTCCCGAACACCGGCGGTCTCGTCTTCACGGCCTGCCAGCCGAAAAAATGATGCTTGCCGGACCAGGCGTGCACGACGCCGCTACAGATGCCGCACTTGAAACTGCCGGTATGGGCCTCGCTGTGCTCCTCCCTGGTCGCGGTGTAGTTCATGCCGCAACCCGCACAGGTGAACTCTTCGATCGTCCAGATGCTATTGGCCATTGCACAGAATGCGTTTCGGTGACCTCGATCCACCATAGCCGCCAGCGTTTGCAGCGGCGTAAACCGGCGCGGGGAAATCCGGTTAACGGGCGTTAGCCAAGCCGGGCTGGGGCGCACGCCGGGATGGTGCGTCATCGTCGCGCAATGCCGGATGGCCCGATGGGGGCCTGATCGAGGCGCGGTCGGTTCCGGTCGTCTTGACGCCGGATGCGTTGCTGGCAATAACGGCCAGGCCGTGCAAGCGCCGGAAGTTGCGTTCATGCCGCAAGGAAAGCCGTGCCCGTGAAAAGTCTCCGTCAGCTCCTGACGGGAGAGGACGTCATCCAGCTCGTGATCCGGCTTGGCCTGCTCGCCCTGCTGATCATCTGGACCTTCCTGATCATCCGCCCGTTCGTGCCGATCCTGGCCTGGAGCGGCGTGCTCGCGGTCGCGTTCTATCCGGCGTTCAGCTGGGTCGCCAAGATCCTGGGCGGCCGGCCCAAGACTGCAGCAGCGATCCTGACCCTGATCACGCTCGGCATCGTCATTGGTCCGGCGACCTGGCTCGGCATCAGCGCGGTGGACGGCGTGCGCGAGCTGGCGAACCAGCTCGGCACCGGCGACCTTGCGCTCCAGTCGGCGCCGGAGCAGCTCAAATCGTGGCCGCTCGTCGGGCCCTGGCTCTACGAGCTCTGGGACCAGGCCTACAACAACGTCCGGGCGGTGGTGCGCGAGGTGGCGCCGTATCTCCAGCCGCTGGCAGGCCCGCTGCTCTCGCTCGCCGGAGACGCCGGTGTCGGCACCCTCCAGTTTCTGGTCTCGGTGTTCGTGGCCGGATTCCTGTTTCCGCACGGGCCGAGGCTGGTCGCGGCCGGCCGCGGCTTCCTGTTTCGCATCGTGCCCGAGCAGACCGAGCATTTCCTGGGTCTTGCGGGTGCGACCATTCGCGCCGTGGCGCAGGGCGTGATCGGCGTCGCGATCGTGCAGGCGCTGCTCGCCGGCATCGGCTTCAAGCTCGCCGAGGTGCCCAGTGCGGGCCTTCTCGCCTTCATCGTGCTGCTGCTCTCGATCGTGCAGATCGGTGCCTTCCTCGTGCTGCTGCCGGTGATCATCTGGATCTGGACCGCCAAGGACGTCACCACCGCTTTGCTGCTCACCGTGTTTCTCGTCCTCGTCGGCTTCATCGACACCATGCTGAAGCCGCTCGTCATGGGGCGGGGCCTGACCACTCCGACCATCGTGATCTTCGTCGGCGTGATCGGCGGCACGCTGGCCCACGGCATCGTCGGACTGTTCATCGGGCCGATCATTTTGTCCGTGGCCTGGGAGATCATGATGGCCTGGATCAGGACCGAGGATCAGGCGGAGGCGGGCGAGGGCTGATCTCGCGCCCCCGAGGTGCGGTCTTCCGGCCGTGCCGCGCCAGGACCCGATGGCTCGTGGCCTGTGATCAAAGTGGCCTGTGATCAAAGCGCGCCGCGAACTTGTCTGTTCGACTAGACAAGTTACGATCGGGTCGATTCTGTTTTTGATGACGGCAGCAATGGCGAAATCTTCCAAGCTGGTTGCCGCCAGGCGCGGCAAGGTATTGCTGGTCAGGCGCCGGTCGGATGGCCTCTGGATGTTTCCGGGCGGCCGCAAGCGTCCGCGCGAGTCGGAGAAGGACTGCCTGCGGCGGGAGATCAAGGAGGAGCTTCCAAAGCTGAAGCTCGGCAGGATCACCCTCTGGAAAGAAGTGAAGACGAGGAACAAGCGCTCCGGCCGCAAGATGAATGACGCGATCTTCATCGCCAAGTCCGCCAAGGGCAGGCTGGCGATCGGCGACAAGAAGGAGATCGACCGCGCCGCCTGGCAGAAGCCCCGCGGCATCCGCCTGACGCCGACCTCGCGCTACATCCGCGACCGCCTGTTTCCGCGAAAGCGGCGGCGGAGCTGAACTTGGTCCTCTCGCACCGCCCGGCAAATGACCGCGGACCATGCGCGCATTGCGCCAAGGCGCCGGTTGGAACGGTCAGCCGTTATTGCTTGGCCGCCATCGCTTCCAGGCAATGGTTGAGAAAGGCGGTGCGATCCCTGGGCAGCACCTTCTCGAGATCGGCCTTCAGCGCGCATTCACGCTGGCGCAATTGCTCGGCCCGGCGCTTCTCGGCTGCCTCGCGGTATTCGGGAGCAACCTTGTTGGGATCGACCAGCGTCTGTGCGTGGGCGGCCGTCGCAAGCAGTGCGATGGCGCCGATGAAAATGAATGACCTCAAATGAGCCTCCGTAAAAAGCGGGCATCCTAACGCGCGGCGCGTGCGCACTCAAACCGGGAGATAAGGTACTCCGTTCCGGCAGGATTGGAGCGCCCCAGCAGGTTGGTCGTCGATCATTGGAACGACTCTGCGTGGCGTGCGTCGAATCCAGGCTCACGGCCCATCCCCAAGCCCCAAAGCCCCCGGGCCGCGAGAAAACCTTACCCATAAAGGTTGGCGACCTCAGAGCCTATCGCGCTGAGGTCGTTTGCTCGGGGCAGAGCGTGTGAACCAGTTCACAAGCGCACGGCGAAACCGCTGCTATGAAGACGTCATTGCTTAACCTGTTCATGTTGACCGAAACGCCCCAGTGTGGCTCCAAGCGCTGGGGCTTTTTCGTGGCTGCATACGCGCACAACGTCTTCGATCGTCGCAATGCTCGCATCGAGCGATGCTGATCTCGAGCCGCATGAGTTCCGCGCTGCAGGCCTAGCAAAACAGCCAGATTGTCGGGATCGCGGCGCCGCCTTTGAACGTTGCCACGAGGGGTGCGTTCGCGGGGCAAATCCCATATGCATGGCGGCGAGTTGCCGATTCGAGACGAGGGCGGCTCGCATTCTGTTGGCTACAATGCAAGACCAGAAACGGGTTCACGTGAGGCTTTCGAAAAAGACGAGGGTGGCCAAGAAGGCGCCGAAGAAGAGCAAAGGATCGCAGCGCGCCACGATCTCGTCTTCGTCGCCCCTCGGCATGATGGCTCTTCACCTGCTTGCACAATGGAAGCAGTCCGGACGCAGCGGGATCGTCTTCCTCGCCGAGAGCGAGAACAGGGCGGAGCGGCTGGGCAGCGTCATTCACGCGCTCGACCCGTCCTGCGAGGTGCTGGTGTTTCCGCGATTGAACACCTTGCCGTTCGACCAGCTCGAGCCGTCGCACGAGCTCGCAGGGCGCAGAGCCTCGGTGCTGAGCCGCCTCGCAAAATCCAGGAAGCCGTTGTTTCTCGTGTCGACCGCGGAAGCGGTGATGGAGCGCCTGCCGCCGCCGGCGAGCCTGTCGCGCCTGAGCCTGAGCCTGAAAGTGGGCGGCCCGTTCTCCGAGCGGGACCTCGAGACCCGGCTCCAGGCCCTCGGATACGATCTCGACGACGAGCCGGACTATCCGGGCGGCGCGCTGTTCCACGGGCAGACCTTCGAGATATTTCCCGCAGGCGCGCTGGGGCCGTTCCGGATCGAGCATTCGGAGCGTGCGATCAGGCGGATCGTGGCCTTCGACCCGAACGAGCACAGGATCATCTTCGAGACCAAAGAGCTGCTCGTCGATCCCATGTCGGAGCGGCTCGGCCTTGCCGGCAAACGCGGCAAGCGCGCGAGCCTGTTCGACTATTGCGGGGTCGCCAAATGGATCGCGGACGCCGGCGTCCCGTTGCATGCCGACGCCTGGCTGGACACGATCGAGGAGGCCGCAGGCCGATCAGAGCGGGAGCGTGAATATCTCGCACGGCGCGACTGGAAGCAGCTCTCCAAGAGCATGAAGGTGCTGCCGCGGACGGCGCCCTTCCAGCACATCCCGGAGTTTTCGAAGCTGACGTCCTCCAGGAAGGCGCTGCGCGCCTTCGTCGAGGAGACGCGCCGGGCCGGATCGCGACTGATCCTCGTCGCCGCGCACGAGGACGATCTGCGCGTGATGGAGCGGATGAGCGGCGTCAAGGCGGAGCGCTGCGACGACTGGGACGAGGCGGCGCGCGGGCGGGGCGGCGAGGCGACGTTGCTGGCCGATCTCGATGCCGGCTTCGTCGTGCCGGGGAAGAAGCCCCTGGTCGTGGTGACGGCGTCCGACGTGCTCGGCAGCCGCGCGCATCATCCGCAGCCGATGGCGCGCGCCTGGAGTGCGGCCTTCGACCATGCCGATGTGCCCGAGCAGGGCACGGTGGTCGTCCACCTCCAGCGCGGCCTTGCCGTGCTCGACGGCTTGCAGACCGTCAACACCGGCGGCGGCGCCATGCGTGAGATGATCCGCCTGAAGTTCGCAGGCGACAATGCGGTTCTGGTGCCGCCGGCAGATCTCGCCTTGATGTGGCCTTACGCCACCGAGCTCGGGAAGCTAGCGCTCGACAAGGCGGATGGCAGCACATGGTGGGCCCGCCGCGGCGAGGCCGAGCGCGAGATCCAGGCCGCGGGCAAGGTGCTGGCCAAGCACATCAGCCAGCGCCGGCGGCGGCGCGCAGAGAAGCTGGTGCCGCCGGGATCGGCCTACGAGAAGTTCGTCGCGCGCTTCCCTTACTTCACGACGATCGACCAGGCCCAGGCGATCAGCGACGTGCTGGACGATCTTGCATCCGGTCATCCCATGGACCGGGTGGTCTGCGGCGACGTCGGCTTTGGCAAGACCGAGGTGGCGCTGCGCGCGGCGGCCGCGGTGGTGCTGTCGGGCAAGCAGGTGGCGATCGCGGTGCCGACGACGGTGCTGGCAAGGCAGCACGTCGCGACGTTCCAGAAGCGCTTTGCGCCGTTCGGCATCGAGGTGGGCAACCTGTCGCGGGCAACGTCCGGCGCGCAGCTGCGGGAGACCAGGGAGGGCCTGCGCAGCGGCCGGATCAAGGTCGTGATCGGCACGCAGGCGCTCACCGGCAAGGACGTCAAATTCGACGATCTCGGCCTCGTCATCATCGACGAGGAGCAGCATTTCGGCGCGGCCGAGAAGGCCAAGCTGGCCGGCCTCGCCAAGAACGTCCACGTGCTGATGATGAGCGCGACGCCGATCCCGCGGACGCTCGCCGCCGGGCTTGCCGGCTTCCGCGACCTCAGCGTGATCGCCTCGCCGCCGGTGCACCGGCTGCCGGTCGCAACCCGGATTGCGCCGCTGTCGGATGCCGCCATCGCCAACGCGCTGCTGCGCGAGCAGCGCCGCCACGGGCAGAGTTTCCTGATCTGTCCGCGCATCCATGATCTCGATCCGATGCTGGCGCGGGTGCAGGCGGTGGCGCCGGACCTGCGCATCGTCTGTCTGCACGGCAAGCTGCCTGCCGACGAGATCGACGACCGGATGATGAGCTTCGTCGAGGGCGGTGCCGACGTCCTGCTCGCGACCAACATCGTCGAGAGCGGCCTCGACATTCCCCGCGCCAACACCATCGTGGTGTGCTGGCCGGAAAAGTTCGGCCTTGCCCAGCTGCACCAGCTGCGCGGACGCGTCGGCCGCAGCGGCATTCGCGCCTTCGCCCATCTCTTGACCGAGACGGAGTCGGGACAATCCGAGAAGCGGCTGGCCGTGCTCGAGGAGTTCAGCCGGCCGGGCGCCGGCTTTGCCATCAGCGAGCGCGACCTCGATCTCAGGGGCGCGGGCGATTTGTTCTCGGAGCAGCAGTCCGGCCATGTCCAGGTGTTCGGACCCGTGCTCTACAGCCACCTCCTGAAGATGGCCTCGGAGAAGGCCGACGAGGAGCGCGCCGCGGTGTGGGTGCCCGACCTGAACCTGCCGGTCGGGGACATGCTGCCCGAGACCTATGTGCAGTCCGAGCCCGTGCGGCTCGAGCTCTATGCGCGCGCCGCAAGATGCAATGGCGAGGACGACCTCGAAGACCTCGAGGAGGAAACCTCCCGCCGCTTCGGACCCTTGCCGAAGGTGGCGCGCGATTTCTTCGCCGCAGCCAGGCTCAGGATCGAGTGCAAGCGCAGAGGCATCATCCGCCTCGATGTCGGTCCCGAGGCGGTGGCTGCGACGTTCCTGCCGGGGCGCTTGCGCAAATCGAGAGGCAAGTCGCTGCAACGCGATGGCGATCGGGTGGTCCATCACAGTGCGATGCGCGATGCGCCGTTCGAGCGGGTGGAGGCGCTATTCGAGGTGCTCGACGAGGGGTGAGCTCTAAAAAAGCGAAAACAACCCCATGCACAGTAGCCAAGTGCTTCTGCCACAACGCCTTCTGCATCAGGCGCAAAAGGCCCGATTGACCTGTCAGGCAAAACAGCGGCATGATGCCAACTTCGGAAAATCCGTCAGGGGGAAGCCGCCGCTGCGGGCGCATGTCCGATGCTCGAGAGCGAGTGCGCAGCGCAAAGCCCCGTAATCGGCCGGGGGCGGCGAGCCCGTCGGCCGGTCAGGCCGCTAACGTGGAATTAATCCGAAAAGCCCACAATTTTAGGCAGTTGGAGATGGGTGCTGCGTACAGGAGCCGTCACGAGGACGTTCCGGCGACGGCGTCCTGTTGCTCGCTCATTGGGGTCAACGCAGATGACCACGTCCCTGGAAACGCCAAGCTTCGCCGAAGAACTCGACGCGGTGGCCCTCGCAGCCGCCGCGGCCGCGCACGATCCCGCGGCCCCGGAAGCTCCAGTGCCGCTCACGCGGCCCGGCCGAAAAACGGTGCTGCTGCTGGCGGTGTGTGCCCTGGCCATCAACGGCGCGGCGGCGATCTATACGTCGCCGTCCGGCTTGCCGTCGCTGAATGTCGGCAGCCTGGCTGAGCTGCTTCCGCGCCAGGAAGCGCCCGCGCCGAAACCGGATCCGGTCGTCGCTGCCTTGAAGGACATTCAATCCGCCCAGCAGCAACACACGGCTTCGCTGCAGGCGAACAACCACGCCCTGCAGCAGAATGCGGCTCTGCTGCAGCAGGATTCACTGGTGCTGCTGTCCCTGCGGCAGAGCATCACGGACGAACGGGTCGATGTGAAGAAGATATCTTCGCAGCTGTCCACGCTGATCGCGAAGGTCGACTCGCTGCAAAACGTGATGATGTCGGACGTCACGTCCTCGATCCGGCGCGCGAATGCTCGCTATGGACTGTCCGCAGCGATGCGCAAACGGCTGGTCCGGCCGTCGAAGTCCTTGGGCCCGGTTTCGGTGGGAGGAGCTCCGCTGAGCGTGCCGGCGACGGTTTCTGCGCCGGAAAGCTGAAGATCGGAAGATCGTTCATATCCGCGCCTGGCCTGGTTTAGGGCGTTCTGGGATGAGGCTTGATTGCTGCAACGACGGAGGTGCACTCCCTCTCCCGCTTGCAGCTATACGTTGGCGAACGGGGACACGTACCAGATACCGGCGGGTCATAATGTCTTCTGGCGTGTCCCGCCGCCCTCTTACAGGGTGTACACGCTCCTGCGTTGCGATCCGCCGTTTCAGGAACTCAGCCGGGTCCAACTGGGCGATGGCCGCTGCAACAAGTATGAGGAACGCCAGTAACTGGTGCTGGATGTGCGCCGTTGATGGCTGCTCTCACCGCGAGGCCTCACTTCAAGGCGAGATCGATCTTGTGCCCCAGATGCCCGGTGTCGTGATCGCGACGCAGCTGGCTCAGCGATGTCTCGTTCAGCTGGGCCAGGACCTCGCTGAGCTGCGCCGCATCGGGATAGCCGGCCGCAAAACCCTTTCCGTAGATCTTGCGCAATGTGCCGACCAGCGTGTTGCCGTGCTTCTTGCTGATCTGGCCATCCTTGTCCCGATGGCGGCCATCCAGGCCCGGTTCCTTCATGTGTTTCTCCCGTGCGGCGTCTGAAGCGCCTGGAGAGAGCGTGCGCCCAAACGAGGCGACTGGCAATGGCAGCGCGCGCGTGTCACCGATTGCCGGCGCCGCCGCAAGAGCCCGCGCTTCTCTCGCCTGCTTGTGAAGGCGAGGTCGATTGTGGCGAGCCGACAGGTGCAACACATGACGGAACGATTGCTCGATAGGAGCTGATGCGATGCGCTCTCTTTTTGCCGTGGGTCTCATGGGTCTGTCGCTCGTCCTGTGCACCGCCGCAGACGCAGCAACAGTGCATCACCGGCGCGCACGCCCACTTACGGTGGAGCGGCCGCGCACGAACGCGACCCCGCCGGCGCGCTTCGCGGTCCCCGGCTGGAGTGACGAAGCAACGCGGCGCTGGCTCGACAATGCCTCGTCGAACGTCGGCCGGGGCGGATAGCGGCGACAGGCGCGGGCGATCGCTCGGAACTAGGCGGCCTGCTCTTCAAACGAGGTGTAGACGCGGCCGCCGGGATCAACGACCCGAACGTCCCAGCATCCGTCCTGAACAAGCTCCTTGGCCTTCTTGAGGGCGGCGGTGAGTGACGGCCGCTTGAGCTTGACGACGCCCGCCGTGTCGAAACCGTTGATTTCAAACATGCTGTCCCTCCGGTTTTGGTGAAGCGTACACGTTTCCGGCGGGGTGTCTTCCGATTTTTGGGGTGGGAGGGCCCTCATAGCTGTCCCGGCGTGCTTTCAGGAATCTGTGTCTTGCTGATGCGATGTCCGCATCCCAACGAGGCGCGGAGTTCAACTGGTGGGGGCGAGCGCCAACGCGTTCACCGATGGTGGGCATCAGCGCAGCTTCGAGGCGCAGAGCCGTCGCTGTGCGGCTTCGATCGCATCGGGGATGAGGGATTTTCCTTTTGGGAGACGGGAGATCGGACGGGCCACCCTCATCTCGCCCGGCACTCCCGGCGCTCTGATCCGCAATTGGATCGGCAGCCGGGAGCATTTGGGGGCTGGAACCCGAGCCGTGCCACATTCGCATCCGGGCGGCAATGCGTAGAACATCGCACTCCGGTAGTTATACGGAATCCATTTTCGGAACGGGGTGTTCTATAGAAAGAACACCGGCGCGATTTAAGTACTTGGTTCTATTTCTGCCGGGAATGCCGCAGTGGGGGCTGGAACCACGCTGCGGCTTTTCCCATTGCGCTGTCGATTCATGTGGTCGGTCGCTGCGAGGTACTTCGGGGGCTTACCGTCCCAATCCGGCCAAACATCAGCGCCGCGCCGACCGCACGCTTTTGGCGATCATCCAGGCCTCGGCCATTCCGGTTCAACGGAACTCGTGAGTACTGTCCCCACGCGACGTCAGGCTTGCGCCGATTTCCCGTCCGCGTCATCGAGCCCTGATAGTTGTTGGCGCAAATCATCTACATGGCTTCTACGCTGCCGTTCGCCATAGCCCGGCAGATTGTTCGATGAATCGGATAATGCCCTTCCTCTGGCTCAGAACCTTCGACTCGACGAAAACCCAGGACATCCAAGCCAGCAAGCACACCACCGGCAGCGTCATCATGAAGTTGAACAGGGGTAAACGAAGCTCGGGAAGAAAGAAGCTGACTGTCTGTTGGATTGGATATCCGTACAGGAAAATTCCGTACGAATAGTCCGCCCCCTTCACGAGCGGCACGCGCGGAGGATTGAGCAGCCCGACATAAACGGTGACGTAGGCCGCTGGGATGACCGAGAGAAAGAGCGTCTGTGGAAAGAGGCAGAGGCCAATATACGCGATGAGCGACGCCAAGAACGCAGCCCGGCTGAAAGGCACAACCTCCCGCATTCTGTAGAGAGCAACGCCGACGAGAAATGCGACCACAAGTCCGCGGCCGGGGATTGCTCCTTCCATGGTGGGCGGCGATCTGAATACGGCATTCACCGTCAAGACAAACGCTGCGGCAACTGCGACCAATAGCAGAACCGAAGGTCGCCGCGTGACTCCCAACGCCGCAAGAATCGTGACCGCGACGTAGCATTCCAGCTCAAACGGAACCGTCCAGAGTTGCAGATTGACCCACGGCGCGGGCTGATCGGTAAACACTCCGGGGAGGAAATATTGGATGTAGCCGAACAGGTTGAGAAAATAGCGCTGAAAAAGATGGTCCTGGAAATATGCCGACAGATCAAACCTCGTGACGAGAGGTCCGATGATCAACGCTGAAACCAGCACCTCGACAGCGAGCGCTGGCGCGATCCGGATGACACGTAGGACGACAAATGCGCCGATGGAATTGCGTTCAAGGCTCCCGGCAACCAGGAAGCCGCTCAGCGCAAAGAAGGCTGGGATGATGAAGAAGGGCAGCGGCCGAAACCACTGTGTCCAAAGTGGCGCTTCGGCTTGCGGGCCGTAGCAGACCGCTATGGTGTGCCATGCAACAATTGATACCGCAAGGCTCAGTCGGAGATAATCGAATCCGGAGGGCCGGTCTTCGGCTCTCTTAAGCGCGGAACCTAACGTCTTGGTCATCAAATGGCCTGCCCGAAAGAGGCCAGTTTACATGGCGGGGGGACGTTAAGGATACAGCCATTGCGGCGACAAGGTTACCGGCGTGGTCAGGACAAGAGCGCAGTCCGCGCGTAGGATGGGTTGAGCTGTTGCGAAACCCATCGCCGGCAATTCGGTCGGCCACTCCGCGGTCCTTCGATGATTGCTCCGATAATCGATTGCGGATCGCAGCGGCGCTGATCGCAACGAGCGATGGGTTTCGCAAGAGCTCAACCCATCCTACGGGCTTGATAGAACTTGACGGATCGCAAATCGCAGGTGAACAAGCCACATACCTTATTGGTAGTCGATCTCCGGCCCAGCCCAGGCACGGGATCGGCGAGGCCCGGTGGCGCACACGCCACGACACCAATACCCAGCCACCGGGTCGCCCATAACCCTCGCAGTGACAATCAGCACGTAGGATTGGTTGGGCTCTTGCGTACCCATCGCCGGCAACGACATTACGAACGGCGACAGTGCACTTAATTGACGTCGATATCGCTCTGCATCAAGTGCACTGTCAGTGCGTAGCAACCATTAAATAGCGGCCGTGTTTTGCGCCGTCCGGATCGCCTGCGTCTGCCATGATGACGCCGTGCTCGCGTCCGTCAAGGCGTGGCCTGGCGGCAGATCGGGTGATGTTGGGGCGAGCGACGGCCATCCTTGACGGACGCTACGCGCGACGTCATGAGGAGCCGTAGGTCGGGACGAAGAAGCGCGTCTCGGTCGAACTAAGAAGCAGGGAATGATCCTACCGGAGGTTCGCCGCACCACGGCGTGCCGCGAGCCACCACTGTGTTGGCGAAGATGAGCATCTTTCTGGCACAGGCAACGAGCGCCTGCTTGTGTTCCTTTCCAGCCGCAGTCAGCCGTTGATAGAGCTTGATGAGCTGCGGGTTCCATCGAAACGATGCGGCCAGTGAAGCCGTATAAAGGGCGCGGCGCAGCCGCTTTCGTCCGCCCTCGATATGCCGAACGCCTGACCGGTCGCCGCTGTCGTCGTCATAGGGCGCAAGGCCGGCGAGAGCGACAGCTTGCTCCCGCGTGATCTGGCCGATCTCAGGCAGACGCACCAGGATGGCCACGGCGGTCGGCAGCCCGATGCCGTCAACGCTGTTGATCAGGGCAAGTCTCTTGGCAAGGTCGGGATGCTTGCGGATCGAGGCGACCAGAGCCTTGAGTGCGACCCTCACGCGCTGCTCCAGGCGAGCGATATCCTCTTGCCAGAGCTTGTTGATCGCCGCATTGCGGCAGCTTTCGATCCTGTTTTTGAGGCGTGCAATATCCTCACCGATCTGATCGATCATGGTCAGCTGCTCGGCGAACGGCAGCAACCGGGGATCGGGAGCGGTATGGATCTTCCGCACCGCGGCGGTGCAGGTTGCGATAAGAGCGGCATCGATCTTATCGTTCTTGGCCCGTTGCAAGTGGAATGTGGCATAGGCTCGGACCTGAGCCGGCTGAAACACCACAACCACAAACCCCTTGCGTCGCAGTTCGGCGACGACAGCCTGTTCGTAACCGCCGCTCGCCTCGATGCCGACGCGTTTGATGCGATGCTGTCGCAGCCACGTCAGCAAAGCCTCATGGCCTTCCGCCGTGTTCGTCACCTGCAACTGCTCGCGGCTGCCCTCGATCGCCACATCGAGCTTCCGTTTGCCGGTATCGATCCCGGCACAGATCGTGGTATGCTTGGCCATCTTCGTCGATCCCTCCCTTGTTATGCGAACCTAAAGTTCGTTCAACCATTCGGGTCCCGATGAAGTGCCGATCGCGATCTTGCTACGTCTGACAGCCCTCAAGGCTTCGGTGGGTACCGATCCGATCGAACGGCGACCCAGCTCGGGCGGCCACCCGGGCTGGGCCATTCCTCACGGAACGGCTCAATATAACCAATCGGGCTAATACAAGGATGGGTTGAGCCCTTGCGAAACCCATCGCCGGCAATTCGGTCGGCGACTCCGCGGTCCTTCGAGGATTGCTCCGATAATCGATCGCGGATCGCAGCGGCGCTGATCGCAACGGGTGATGGGTTTCGCAAGAGCTCAACCCATCCTACGGGCTAATCAAGAAGCTGGATGTGCGGCATGCCGCGACTGAAGGCAAAACTTCCCGGTGAGAAAGCGGGCAATTACCTTGTGCCTGTTCTCACCGATGGAGGCGAGGCCAATGGCGACCACATTGGAGAGCGTCACCGCGAGGAGGAACACAAGCGCCCCACGATTTGGGAACAGCAGCCAAATGCCAACCATGATTGTGTGATGAATCAGGTATAGCGAAAAAGAATAGTCGGCGAAAAAACAGATCGCTCGCTGCACCTTCTCCGAAGTGATCCGGTGGCTCCGTTGCGTCGCTTCGACGATGCCGAACACGACCGCTGTCAATAATGGATACCCAACGAAGCTGTATTCTCCGCCGGCGGGTGTGATTGCGATAAAAACAACGGTACTCACGAGAGCCAAGATGGCTGTCGCAGGGAGGCGATAAGGCAATCTTGCCAGGACATAGATTGCGGAGCCGGCAAGCCAGAGCGAGAACAGGCCACGGCCGACGCCGTCGCTTTGGAAGGCGCCGAACAGGAAGTGAAGCGGGGTTTGACCGAAGAACAATGCCACGGGTGCCAGGAGTGGGATTGTTCTCAGATTCCGACACATGAAGAACACGGACCCGGCGAACATATAGATATGCCACTCGATCGCCAGTGTCCAAAGCGGGCTGGCTGACCCGAATGCCGACCATTGCAGCGTGTCGGGATACACGCCGCGGTAGCCCTCCAGCATGAACAGATTGGCGATGAAGGTCTTCAATGTGTAGTAGCGCGCAATCGTCGGCTCGGCGGTCAGATAAAGCACGAAACCGTCAACGACGACGACGAACAGCAAGGCCGGGATGAGCCCCGAATAGATCCTGGCGAAGCGGTCAATGAAGAATTGCAGAAATCCATAACTCGGTTTTGCCGACCGTGAAACGAGTGTGTGAGTAATCAGAAATCCCGAGAGCAGGAAGAACAGGAGAACGCCGGTGTTTTGAATGTACGGGAGACGATTCGGCCAATCGCCAATGAAGAAGACATACGCGTGTCCCACACAGACCATCTGAGCGGCAACGGCGCGCAGCAAGTCGAGTGTCACGGATGTATCGTTCTTTGATCTGTCTAGGCTGAAAGTCATCCCCATGGGGCCCACATAGCACAACGCGCGCGAATGCGCCCCCGGAAGGGGATGGATTTTGTGGGTTCGCCATCGGCCGACAAGTTCGCGTCGTGTCTCAAGTCTCTTGCGGCGCTTCTCTGTACTCACCGGCCGCAAATGCAGACGAGGCCTCCAGCACCGCCGAGAAGCGGCGGAATGACATAGCGCGTGAAAATGTCGAGCCAGGTAGTTTCAGTCATTGCCCCTGCGCGCCCCGCGCACAAAACTAAAATCCGGCACTTCTTCCTAAGCTATTGATTTGGTTGGTGAGCGCGCTGGGGCTCGAACCCAGGACCCCGTGATTAAAAGTCACGTGCTCTACCGGCTGAGCTACGCGCTCCCATGGCCGCTGATGGCTTCGACAGAGATCGCCATCGTGCTCGGACATTCGAGAAGCATGTCTTGCCGCTGCGCTCTTAAGCCTGCGTCGCGGGGAAAAACCGGCTGTTTCCGGATCATGCTCTCGGCCCGCGCTGTGTAGGGGGAGTGGCTGCGGAGGTCAATAGTGCGGGTGGCTGCCGAAGATCGCGACAGGAGCCGGGATTCGCCCGTGCTATCCGCCGCTTAGGTCGGGAATCTCAACCTGATTGGCGGGAGGCCATCCACGCCGAACAGCGTGGGTGGCCTCCCGCCCGTCAGTTCGTCTCCCGCCGCACCTCGCTCGGCACGGCTTGCGGCGCGCCGACGGGGGGCAGGGCGACCGGGCGGAGGCCGATCAGCTCGGCGGTGCGGATCGCGCTGTCGCGCCAGAACTGGAAGGAGTTGATCCGGCTGAGCTCGAGGATGGCGATGGCGACGGCGGCCAGGAACGGCAGGCTCTGCAGCACCAGCACGCCGGCGAAGATGTAGATCTCGGTGATCTGCCGGAAGCTGTTGGAGGCGACCAGCACGCCGGCGCCGATCAAGAGCAGGGCGCCGATCACGGCTTCCCAGAACGCCTGGAACTCGATCGACATCCTGCTGAGGCCGCCCTTGGAGGTGCGGGCGAACGCGATGTGCTCGGTGATCAGGCCCTGCGCCACCGCGCGCGACACCGTCCACTGCACGCTCATCGCCGCGATCATCGCGCCCAGCATCTGGCCCGGCTTGATCGCGACCCGGGCGCGGTACATCGACAGGAAGTGCGCCAGCGAGACGACGAAGGCGCCGATGATCGGCAGCGTCAGGATCTTGTCGGGAATGGCGATGTCGGCGAAGGCGACGATCGGCACCCAGACGAGGTTGAGCAGCGCCACCACCACGCCGAGGCTCTCGGCGCCCAGCCAGTTCAGCCAGCCGAGGCCATATTCGCGCTTCTGGTCGGGCGTCAGCCGGCTCGCGCCAGGCAGGAAGCGGCGCCAGTGCTTCTTGACGATCTGGAGGCCGCCATAGGCCCAGCGGTGCCGCTGCTTCTTGAAGGCCTCGTAGGTGTCGGGCAGCAGGCCTGCGCCGTAGCGGGTGTTGGTGTAGTGGGTGGTCCAGCCGAGCTCCTGGATCGCAAGGCCGAGATCGCTATCCTCGCAGATCGTGTCGGACGACCATCCGCCGGCCATGTCCATCGCGGCGCGGCGGATCAGGCACATCGTGCCGTGCACGATGATGGCGTTGGCCTCGTTGCGCTGGACCATGCCGATGTCGAAGAAGCCGGCATATTCGCCGTTCATGATGTAGTGCATGATCGACAGATCGCCGTCGCGATGCTCCTGCGGCGCCTGCACGAGGCCGACGCGCGGATCGGCGAAGGCCGGCACGAGGTCCTTGAGCCAGTCGGGCTCGACGACATAGTCGGCATCGAGGATGCCGATGATCTCGGCATCGGCGGCGGTGCGGTCCATCGCGATGCGCAGCGCGCCGGCCTTGAAGCCCTGCACCTTCTCGGCGTTGATGAACTTGAAGCGTTCACCAAGCGCGCGGCAATGGTCCTGGATCGGCTGCCAGAAGGCTGGATCCGGCGTGTTGTTGATGATGACCACGCATTCGTAGTTCGGATAGTTCAGCCGCGACAGCGCATCCAGCGTCTGCTTGAGCATGTCGACGGGCTCGAAGTACGCGGGGATATGGATCGAGACCTTCGGATAATAGCTCTCCGGCGCGTTCTCGACGGGCTTGCTCCTGGTGAGAAGCCGCTGCGGCGGCCGGCCGAAGGCGACCGCGGCGATCTCGTCGATGCGCGCCATCGCAATGAGAACAAGAGGAACAAGGAGGATCATGCCGAGCGTCAGCGCGAAGGCCGAGCCGAAGATGAAGTAGTGGCTGTTCCAGAAGGCGAACACGGTCGCGGCCCAGGCACCGACGCCGTTGGCGGTCGCCGAGAGCAGGAAGGCCTGCTTCGCGGTCGCTTTCTGGATCCGTAGGATCGGCAGTGACAGCAGGACGCCGACCAGCAGCGCGATGCACATCAGCTTCCAATAGTCGGGATTCTCCACCGGGCCGGTCCAGGCGAATTTCGGCTCGCGGCTGGCGTTGAGGATGCCCCAGTACGGACCGACGCCGCCTTCGAAGAACTTCCAGGGCTGATCGATGGCTTCGACGATGTTGTATTCCATGCCGATGGCCTCGGCACGGGTGACGAAGTCGCGCAGGATCAGCGCCTGCTGGAACGGGCCCGGATCGGCGTTGCGCAGATTGTAGCCCTGGCTCGGCCAGCCGAACTCGGCGATCACGATGCGCTTGCCGGGGAACAGGTTGCGCAGCAGGTTGTAGCGGTCGACGGCCTGGTCGACCGCCTGGTCCGAGCGGAAGTTTTCCCAGTAGGGCAGCACGTGGGCGGCGATGAAATCGACGTTGGAGGCAAGGTCGGGATTGTCGCGCCAGATGTTCCAGATCTCGCCGGTGGTGACGGGCACGCGGACCGCGCCCTTCACCTTCTTGATCATGTCGATGAGGTCTTCGACCTTCTGCTCGCCGCGGTAGATCACCTCGTTGCCGACGACGACGCCGACGACGTTGCTGTTCTTGCGGGCGAGCTCGATGGCGGCCTTGATCTCGCGCTCGTTGCGATCCTTGTCCTTGTCGATCCAGGCGCCGACGGTGACCTTGAGGCCGAACTCGGCCGCGATCGGCGGCACCAGTTCCACGCCGCCCGTGGACGAATAGAGGCGGATCGCGCGCGTCATCGTCGACAGCGTCTTCAGGTCGGCGCGGATTTTCTCGACCGTCGGAATGTTGTCGATGTCGGGATGGGCCGAGCCTTCGAACGGGGCGTAGGAAACGCTGGGCAGGAGGCCCTTGAAGTCAGGCGCGGGTTCCTTGTCGCGCAAGACCCCCCAGACTCCTGCATGGAGCGCAGACACGAGCAACAGAACGGCGGCGACTACGCGCATCGCGGCTAAACCAAAAGGGGCTGAGGTGGCAGGGAAGCGGATCCGACCCCGAGATCCGACCGAGTCCGCGGCAAAGGGAGCATACCTCTGCCGCGCGGTTTCACAACTGTCATGGCCTCATGTCCTTATGAGGGCATGCCTTTTGGGATGCGTGGCAGTGCCAACCGTCTCTATCGCCGATCGTTCCTGAACGGCAGCTGAAACGATCGCGGCTATTTCGAGGGGGCCGGGGACGGGCTTGCCGCAGGCGAGGGGCTCGCCGCCGGCTGCGGTGCCGGGGAGTTGCCTGCGGCCGGCGCCGCCGGCGGGGAGGCCGCGGCCGCCTGCTGCGGTTGGGCGTTCGGGTTGATCCAGCACGCGTGCACGCGGCTGTCCAGGGTCTCTGCCACCTTCGGATCGATCTGGCCGCCGAACCGGGTCAGGCAGCGGAACGCGGCCTGGATGTGGCCGCCGGGACAGCCGAAGCGGTCGTAGAGGTCGAGATGGCGGAACGCGGTATCGAGATCGTCCCGCCACATCAGCCGCACCACGCGCCGGCCGAGCCAGACGCATTCGGGGTTGCCGGCCGGGCCGTTGATGACCTGCGCTGCTTCCGCGAACTCGTCGGTGCGGCGCTGATTCTGGGCTGCGTCCTTGGCGGCGTCGGCGGGCTGGGCAGCCGCCTTGCCCTGGTCGGGGGCCGGCGTGCCGCTCTGGGCGGAGGCGCCGCCGATACCGATCAGAACGAGCAAGGAGGAGACGGCCAAGGTGGCGGCGAACTGCCGCAGGACCGCATTTCGTAACTCGAACACCCGTTGCCGCATGAATTCCCCAATATATCCGCTGACCGTCCGCGCCGAGACCTCGCGGACGCGCTAGCTGATGGCGTCCAAATGGGTCTCCAATGCGGCGGAAAATTCCCGTCGAATCCCATGACCTGTATTTCGAATTTTGTCCAGCAAAGTCACGATACTAGCCCAAGGCCGAACAGCCGCAGCCAAATTCCGCAGGGTGAGGAGCGGGTCGGTCGCCTGTTACCCCTTGGCAGAAGGCGTGCGAGCAGGTAATCGACGGACCCTTCGCGGAGGACGGAACCGATTTCTCTTCGTACGCCACTGGCGCTTCTGCTCGTTTCATTGGGTGCGATCGCTGCCGTGTGGTGGTGGCTTGCCACGCCGATCACGCTCGCGCGCGCCCCGATCGACCCTGCCGACAAGGTCCAATGCGTCTCCTACGCGCCGTTCCGCGGCGAGCAGACGCCGCTGGAGGCGTGGACCCATATCGAGGCCGAGCAGATCGAGCAGGATCTGCGCCAGCTCAAAGAGATCGCCGACTGCGTCCGCACCTATTCGATGGAGAACGGGCTCGACCAGGTGCCGGCGGTCGCCGCCAGGGTCGGCGGGCTGAAAGTGCTCCAGGGCATCTGGCTCTCCAGCAACCGCACCAAGAACTACGAGCAGGCCGGGCTCGCCATCCGCCTCGCCAAGCAATTCCCCGACGTCATCACCACGCTCATCGTCGGCAACGAGGTGCTGCTGCGCGGCGAGATGACGACGGCGGATCTCGTCTCCATCATCCGCCTGGTGAAGACGCAGGTCAGCGTGCCCGTCACCTATGCCGACGTCTGGGAGTACTGGCTGAAGAACCGCGAGGTCTCCGACGCGGTCGACTTCGTCACGATCCACATCCTGCCGTATTGGGAGGATTTCCCGGTCAAGGCGAAGTTCGCCTCCGCCCATGTCGAGACGATCCGCGAGCGCATGGTGGTGGCGTTCCCCGGCAAGGAGATCCTGATCGGCGAGACCGGCTGGCCGAGCGAGGGGCGCATGCGCGACGCCGCGCTGCCGTCACGGACCAATCAGGCCCGCGTGGTCTCGGAAATCCTCGGCCTTGCCAAAGCGAACAAGTTCCGCGTCAATCTGATCGAGTCTTACGACCAGCCGTGGAAGCGCAAGCTGGAAGGCACCGTCGGTGGCTATTGGGGCCTGTACGACTCGGTGCGGCGAAACCTGAAATATCCGCCCGGCCAGCCGATCAGCAATTTCCCGTACTGGAAATGGTACATGGGCGCGGGCATGGGCCTCAGCGTGCTGGTGTTCGCGGTCGCGCTGATCACGCTGCGCCGGCGGCCATGGACGCCGCGCTTCTCGGCCTGGCTCGGCGTCGGCATCTCCGCGACGACGGCGGGCAGCCTGCTCGGTATCGGCATCGACAAGATGTACTACGAGAGCTACGGCATCGGCGGCTGGCTGCTGTGGGGCGCGCTGCTGCTCGCCGGCATCCTGTCGCCGATCTTCTGCGCGCAGGCGATGGTGATCGGCCGCAGCCTTCCGACCTTCCTCGATCTGCTCGGCCCGCGCGAGGGCCGGAAATGGTCGAAGCTCACCGCGGTGCTCGGCCTGACGCTGGCGGTCACGGCCGTGATCGCGGCGCAGACCGCGCTCGGCTTCGTGTTCGACCCGCGCTACAAGGATTTTCCCTACGCCGCGCTGACGATGGCGGTGGTGCCGTTTGCGCTGCTGATGCTGAACCGGCCGCAGATCGGCCAGCGTCCGATCGCCGAAGCGGTGTTCGCGGGCGTGCTGACGCTTTCGGCGGCCTATGTGCTGGTCAACGAAGGCCGCGACAATTGGCAGTCGCTGTGGACCTGCGCGATCTATCTGTTGTTCGCGCTCACGCTGTGGCGGGCGCGGGCCGAGCAAACCCAAGAATGAACAAGCCGATCGCAAGGCCCGACAGCACGACGTTGTAGAGCACGATGCCGAGGCCGGCGGCGACGATGCCGACGGTGAGCAGCACGATCGACGGCCGCATCAGGTTCAGCGTCGCCACCACCAGCGCGACGATGCCGAACACCGAATTCTTGAACAGGACGGTCGCTACCGAACGCGCCTTGCAGATCGCAGTCTGCAGGCCGGCGTCGCAGGCAAGCGCGACCGTCGAGAGCTCGATGCCGAGATAGCGCAAGTAACTGGCATAGCCGACGGAGAGGAAGCCGACGACGATCAGGAACTGCACCTGGTAGGGCGTGAGGCGAAAGGGCTTCTTTGTCATGGGCGCAATATGATCGGGATGGCGCGGTCAGGCAACAGGGCAGGCGACGTTTCTGTCGATCCGATATGGGCGGACGTGTCCTGCCGACGCCGGGATTACTTCAGCCCCAGCCGGCGCTCGACCCAGCCCAGCACGAATAGCACGAGCAACGTCACCGCGATGGCTGCTCCGACGAGCAGCCAGGCTCCCAACGCGCAGGCAATGCCGAGGCCGGCCGCGATCCAGACCGTTGCGGCCGTGGTGAGGCCGTGAACTGTCTTTGCCTTGGCGTCGTGCAGGATGACACCTGCCCCGATGAAGCCGACACCGGTCAACACGCCGGCAACGACGCCCTGAATGACCCTGGAGATCGCATCCGGGTGGTCGCGCAGGTTCTGGAACTCGATCACGGAGATCGAAACCAGCGCGGAGCCGAGAGCCACCAGCGCCAGGGTTCGCATTCCCACCGGCTTGTCGTTCATGTCGCGGTCGATGCCGATCAGCAGCCCAGTTCCGGCCGCGACGAGAAGCCTCAGGACATCATCCAGCTCGTTCATGAAAACCCACGCGCGTTTCAGGAGGGGCGACGCTCGGAGCTCGTCGGACGTGATCGCGAACTTGCTGCGAAGCGCGGCTCAGGTCCAAGCGTCCGTTGGTCGCATGCCCGCAGCCTCCGTCCGGGAGGGAGGCGTTACCGCCTGAAGAAAGACGACAGCGTCGATCCCGCAGACGTCGATGCTGCCTCCGGTTTCGCCGGCGCCGGCGCAGGCTGCGCCGCGGGAGCGGGCGCGGGCTCCTCGCGCTTGGATCGCTTCGAGGAATAGCTGCGGCGGCGCTGCGGCTTCTCGGGCTTTGCGGCCGGCGCAGCTTCGGCTTGCGGCACCGCGTCCTGATTCTTCTCCGGGCTCTTCTCTTGAACCCTGTCCTGGGTTTTCTCTTGCGCTTTTTCCTGGGCCTTTTCCTGGCCCTTCTCTTGTCCCTTTTCCTGGCCGCCACGCATCGACAGGCGCTGACCATCGAACACGGTGGTCTCGCAGTGACGGTCGTTCTCGGCGAGGCTCGCGCAGAATTTTGCGGCGACGGCGGCGTTGACCAGCGGGCCGGCCCCCAAGCGGAGCTGCATGCCGAGGCCGGTGGTGCCTTCCTTGATCATGATGATCGGCCGCAGCGCCGCGATCTCCGGATGGGACTTGGTCAGGCCGCGCCAGAGCGCGCGCAGGCCGTCGATCGAGTTGGCGCCGCCGAGATCGATCGCAAAACGCGTCTGCTGAACCGCGATCGCAGGAGATTCGTTCTCGGCTGCTTCCGGCGGCCTTGTTGCTGCCGCGACGACCTCGGTCGGGGCAGGCGCCGGCTCGGCTTTCTTCTCGGCCGCCTCGGGTTGAATCAGTTTCGATGCGGACGGATCCGGCGGCGCCATGAGCGGCTTGGACGGCACCAGCGGAATGGCCGGCAGCGCCGAGTTCATTGCCGCCGTCTGTTGCACGAGCGAGGCGGCAGCCGCGGTCTGCGGCGGTGGGCTCGGCGGCTCCTTGAGCGATTCCTTAGGAGCGTCCTTCTGAGAATCCTTGGCGGCTTCCGTGCGCGGCTTGTCGTTCGCCGGAGCTGGGGTCGAGGCGACCGGCGCGACGCTGGGAGCTGCGGGCGCTGGCTCCTGCGGTTTCGCGCCCTGTTGCAGCGTGGCGGTCTGCTTCGCAATGGCACCGGTGACGGAATCGAGCCCTTGCTCCAGCACGGTGACGCGCGAATAGAGCCGGTCGCGATCGGTGTTCAGCGTCTCGATGGCGGCGGCGAGGCGGCGGGCCTCGTTCTGGCTCTCCCTGGTCAGTATCTGGAGCCGGTCGGCCTGGCGCGCGAGATCGGCGGCGGCAGCCTGGTCGCGCCGCCAGCCGAACTGGGCCTGGTTGGCCATCACCGCGATCACGACCGCGCCCACGGCCGCTGCGCCCCACGAGCCCAGCCGCCACATCATGCGACGGTCGAACGCGCTTTCCTCCGCCAAAAGTCCGGAGAACAGCCCGCCGGTCTCCTTGGTGCCGAAGGCATCCGCCAGTCGGTCGGAATCCTTTGCCATGTACGTTAAGTGCCCAGCCCCGGTCCGGGCTTCCCCGAATCAATCAGGGAACATTAACAGGAAAAGCGCCTCGCACTTGAATTCCGGGCGTTTGCGGGGGTAGCAAGGCGATAGCCTTCCGAGGGCGCTCGCTGCCCGTCGCGCCAATTGATTCGGCTATATCTGACAGGATTCCGATGACCGCCCGTTCCAGCCTCACGATCGTGCTCGCCGCCGGTGAAGGCACGCGCATGCGATCGAGCCTGCCGAAGGTGCTGCATCCCGTAGCTTCCCAGACACTGCTCGCCCATGTGCTCGCCGCCGCACCGAAGGGAGCCGGCACCTCGCTCGCGGTCGTGATCGGCCCCGATCACCAGGCGGTCGCGGATGAGGCGAAGCGCATCCGCCCCGACGTGCTCACCTTCGTGCAGAACGAACGCCTTGGCACCGCGCACGCGGTGCTGGCGGCGCGCGAGGCGATTGCGCGCGGCGTGGATGATCTGCTCATCGCCTTCGGCGACACGCCGCTGATCTCGGCCGAGACCTTTGCGCGGATGCGCGCGCCGCTCGCCAGCGGCGCCGCGATTGCCGCGCTCGGCTTTCGCGCCGCCGATCCGACCGGCTACGGCCGCTTCATCGTCGAGGGCGACCGCCTGGTCGCGATCCGCGAACAGGCCGACGCCAGTGCGGATGAGCGCAAGATCGATCTGTGCAACGCCGGCGTGATGGCGATCGACGGCCGCCGCGCGCTCGACATCCTCGGGCAAATCGGCAATGCGAATTCCAAAAGCGAATATTATCTGACGGACGCAGTCGAGATCGTCCGCGAAAAGGGATGGGAGTCCGTCGTGATCGAGACCAGCGAGGACGAGGTGCGCGGCATCAACACCAAGGCGCAGCTCGCCGAAGCGGAAGGCGTGATCCAGGCGCGCTTGCGCAAGGCGGCGATGGAGGCCGGCGTCACACTGATCGCGCCGGAGACAGTTTATCTGTCCGCGGACACGGTGTTCGGCAAGGACGTGACCATCGAGCCGTTCGTGGTGATCGGCCCCGGCGTGTCGATCGCGGACGGCACCGTGATCCATTCCTTCTCGCACATCGTGCAGACCACGCTCGGCAAGAACGTCTCGATCGGCCCCTATGCGCGGCTTCGTCCCGGCACCTCGCTCGGCGACGGCGCGCGCATCGGCAATTTCGTGGAGACCAAGGCGGCGACGCTGGAGGCCGGCGTCAAGGTCAACCATCTCTCCTACATCGGCGATGCTACCATTGGCGCAAACTCCAACATCGGCGCCGGCACCATCACCTGCAACTACGACGGCTTCAAGAAGCACAAGACGGTGATCGGGCAGGGCGCGTTCGTCGGCACCAACTCTTCGCTGGTCGCGCCGGTGACGATCGGAAATGGCGCCTATATCGGCTCCGGCTCGGTGATCACGAAGGATGTCCCCGACGACGCGATGGCGCTGGAGCGCAGCCAGCAGATCATCAGGGAAGGCGGCGCGGCGCGCTATCGCGAGCTGAAGACGGGCGGCAAGAAGCCGGAGAAGTAAGCGGCGCTATTCGTCGTCGGCGAATTCGGAGAAGATGGCGCGGGTCAGGCGCCAGCCGCGCGGCTTGGCGCGCTTCACCGGCTCGCCTTCGGCATGCTTGACGAAGACGGGCTTGCTTTCCTTGCCGCGCATGGGCGGCGGCCAATGCGCAAGGCGAGTGCCCGTGGTCTCGCTGGCGCGGACGGACATCGATGACAGGCCTTTGCGGTCGGACGAGCCCTTCATGATCTTGGATCTCCTGGATGGAAATCGTTGGCTAAACCAGTTGACAACAAGTTAATGCGCGCGGTTTAACGCCGGCCAATTCGACGCAGGCGAAGTGCAGGGCGCCCGGTCCTGTCTCAATCGGCAATAATTATTGAGTATCTGGTTCGTCGGGAATTTCGCTAAAAACTGAGCGCGTCGTTTAGGCGATTTTTCGACGATTTGGGGGATAGTGATCCGCATGTGCGGAATTGTCGGCATTCTCGGGCGCGAGCCGGTTGCAGAGCAATTGGTGGATTCGCTCAAACGTCTTGAATATCGCGGCTATGATTCCGCGGGCGTCGCCACGCTCGAAGGCAAGCACCTGGAGCGCCGCCGCGCCGAGGGCAAGCTCAAGAACCTGGAGAAGCGGCTCGAAGCCGAGCCTCTGAAGGGCACCACCGGGATCGGCCACACGCGCTGGGCCACCCACGGCAAGCCAACCGTCAACAATGCCCATCCGCACGCGACCGAGCGCGTCGCAGTCGTTCACAACGGCATCATCGAGAATTTCCGCGAGCTGCGCGAGGAGCTCGAGAAGAACGGCACGGTGTTCCACACCGAGACCGACACCGAGATCGTGCTGCATCTCGTCGACGATTTGCTCGCACGCGGCAACAAGCCGGTCGAAGCCGTCAAGCTGACGCTGGCGCGGCTGCGCGGCGCCTTCGCGCTCGGTTTCATCTTCGCCGGCGACAACGACCTCATGATCGGGGCCCGCAACGGACCGCCGCTGGCGATCGGCTACGGCGACGGCGAGATGTATCTCGGCTCCGACGCCATCGCGCTCGGCCCGTTCACCGACACGATCAGCTATCTCGAAGACGGCGACTGGGTGGTGCTGACCCGCAAGAGCGCGACGATCTTCGACAAGGACGGCTATACCGTCCAGCGCGACAAGATCAGGCACGCCGCCTCGACCTCGCTGGTCGACAAGGCCAATTACCGCCACTTCATGGCAAAGGAGATCCACGAGCAGCCGGAAGTGGTCGGCCACACGCTGGCGCGCTACGTTGACATGGCGACCGAGCGCGTCGCGCTGCCGGTCAAGCTCCCGTTCGACTTCAAGACCATCCAGCGCATCAACATCACGGCGTGCGGCACCGCGAGCTATGCCGGCTTCGTCGCGAAGTACTGGTTCGAGCGCTTTGCGCGCGTGCCGGTCGAGGTCGATGTCGCCTCCGAATTCCGCTACCGCGAGGCGCCCTTGCGCAAGGGCGATCTCGCCATCTTCATCTCGCAGTCCGGCGAGACCGCCGACACCTTGGCCGCGCTGCGCTATGCCAAGGCGCAAGGCGTGCACACGGTCGCCGTCGTCAACGTGCCGACCTCCACGATCGCGCGCGAGAGCGAGACCGTGCTGCAAACTCTGGCGGGACCGGAGATCGGCGTCGCGTCGACCAAGGCTTTCACCTGCCAGCTCATGGTGCTGGCAAACCTTGCGATCGCGGCCGGCAAGGCGAGAGGCGAATTGTCCGACGCGGACGAGACCAAGCTGGTCCATGGCCTCGTCGAGGTCCCGCGCCTGATGGCAGACGCGCTCACCATCGAGCCCCAGATCGAAAAGCTCGCGCACCGGATCGCCAAGTCGCGCGACGTACTCTATCTCGGCCGCGGCACCAGCTTCCCGCTGGCGCTCGAAGGCGCGCTGAAGTTGAAGGAGATCTCCTACATCCACGCCGAAGGCTATGCCGCCGGCGAGCTCAAGCACGGGCCGATCGCGCTGATCGACGAGACCATGCCGGTCGTCGTCATCGCGCCCCACGACCGGGTGTTCGAAAAGACCGTCTCCAACATGCAGGAGGTCGCCGCGCGCGGCGGCAACATCATCCTGATGACCGACGCCAAGGGCGCCGCGGAGGCGACCGTCGAGTCCCTCGTCACCATCGTCATGCCCGACATGGCGGCGGCTTTCACGCCGATGGTCTACGCCGTCCCCGTGCAGCTGCTCGCCTATCACACGGCTGTCGTCATGGGCACCGACGTCGACCAGCCGCGCAACCTCGCCAAATCGGTGACCGTGGAATAGGCAAAACGGACATCGGTCGGTCGCTTCGTGGTCTTCCAAAACCTGCTAGAAGACCCTAGCTTGTTTCTAGCGACCGACCTGGAACCCGAATGACCCCCCGCGACGACGCGCCTGCGCCTCTTGATCCCGTCCCGGAACCTCATACCGGCCTGATGGGCCGCTTCCGCAATTATTTCCTGACCGGGCTCGTGGTGACCGGGCCGATCGCGATCACGCTGTATCTGGTCTGGTGGTTCGTCACCTGGGTCGACGGCGTGGTGCGGCCCTTCGTGCCGCTGGCCTACCGGCCCGAAACCTATCTGCCTTACGTCATTCCCGGCTGGGGACTGGTCGTCGCATTCTTCACGCTGACGCTGGTCGGCTTCCTGGCGGCCAATCTGATCGGCCGGACGCTGGTCGATGTCGGTGAGACCTTGCTCGGCCGGATCCCGGCGGTGCGCGCCATCTATCGCGGCCTGAAGCAGGTGTTCGAGACGCTGTTCTCGGGCAAGGGCTCGAGCTTCCGCAAAGTCGGCCTCGTCGAGTTTCCCTCGCCGGGCATGTGGTCGATCGTGCTGATCTCGCAATCGCCGAACGAGGACATCGCGCGCAGTCTGCCGGGTCAGGAGGAGCACGTCTCGGTGTTCCTGCCGTGCTCGCCGAACCCGACCACCGGCTTCTTCTTCTATGTCCCGAAGAGCAAGATCATCGAGGTCGATCTCACCGCCGAGGATGCCGCGACGCTGATCATGTCGGCCGGCGTGGTGCAGCCGGGCTCGGCCCCAGATCCGAAGAAGGCGGCGGCGCTTGCCGGCGTGGCGAATGCCGCGCGTATCGCCAATGCCTCCAAGCTCCAGCCCGAACCTGCGAAGGCGGAGTAGGGCCATTCCCCCGCGGGATGGCCGCGTTCACGCAGGCGTTCTCGTCCTCTGCTATTCTCTGGTTGAACCCGAGCCCACCGCCCGGAATTCGATCTGGAGTGCAAGATGCCCGAAATGACGTCAAAGACCATTGCGATCCTCGCCCCCGGTGCCATGGGCAGCGCCGTGGCCCGCCGTCTCAGCGAGAACGGAGCGCGCGTGCTGACGTCGCTGAAGGGACGGAGCGAGGCGACCTTGAAGCGGGCCATGGACGCCGGCATGGTCGGCGCCGAGGACGAGGCGATCGCTGAGGCCGACATCATCCTCTCGATCGTGCCGCCGGGCGAAGCTGTCGCGCTGGCCGAACGCCTAGCGTCGTTGATCGCCCGGCGCGCAAAGAAGCCTGTTGTCGTCGATTGCAACGCGGTCAATGTCGATACGGTGCAAAGGATCGAGGAGATCATCGGCTCGGCGCAGGCGCCGTTCGTCGACGCCGGCATCATCGGATTTCCGCCGCAGCCCGGCGGCAAGAGCCCGGCCTTCTACATGTCCGGCGAGCACGCCCAGGAGGTCGCGGTGCTGAAGGACCTCGGCCTCGACGTGCGGATCGTCGCAGGCCCGGTCGGCGCGGCGTCGGCGCTGAAGATGTCTTATGCCGGCATCGTCAAGGGCCTCGCCGGGATCGGCTCGGCCATGGTGATCGCGGCAACGAAGGCGGGCGCGGCCGATGCGCTGCGCGACGAGCTTGCGCTGAGCCAGCCGGCTATTTTGGCGCGGCTCGAAGTCGCGCTGCCTGACATGATTCCGAAAGCGTATCGGTGGGTTGCGGAGATGCGGGAGATTTCCGGATTCCTCGGGCCCGATCATCCCGCCAGCCAGATCTACGAGGGCTTTGCGCGCTGGTTCGAACATCTCGCGGAGGATACGAAAAGCGAGGCGGTGGATGCGGAGCTGATGAAGGCATTTGCCGCGGGGAACGCGCGGAAGAAGACCTGATGTGCCCACGTACGCCCCCGCAAGGTTTGCGGTTGCGGTGTGCGGGTCTCTATCTACCCGTCATTGCGAGCGCAGCGAATCAATCCAGAATCTTTCCGCGGAGGGACTCTGGATTGCTTCGCTGCGCTCGCAATGACGGGGAGGAGACGGTGCGGAGCACACCTGCTATTGTATTTGCGGTTCTTCTGAGACGGGAGTTCGAATGAGAGTGCTGGTGATCGGCGCTGGCGCGCTCGGCGGCTATTATGGAGCTTGCCTGGTTCGAGCAGGCCGCGACGTGACCTTCCTGGTGCGCGGGACGCGGGCGGAGCAATTGCGCCGAGACGGACTAAGTGTCGTGAGCCCGCACGGCGACTTCGTGGTGCAGCCGAAGATCCTTCTGGCCGGCGATCTCACGGAGGCCTTCGACGTCGTGCTCGTCGGCGTGAAGGCCTACTCGCTCGACGACGCGATGAGCCAGTTTGCGCCCGCCGTCGGCCCCCACACGATGACTTTGCCGATCCTGAACGGGTTGAAGCACATCGACGCTCTCACCGCCAGGTTCGGCGCGAGCTGCGTCCTCGGCGGACTTGCGAATGTCAGTGCCGGGCTCGATGCAGATGGCCGTGTCGTTCAGTTCATGGCCAATCAGACGATCGTCTTCGGCGAGATCGAGGGGGCACTGAGCGAACGCGCGCTCGCACTGGAGACGCTGCTCCAGGTCCCCGGCATCGACGTGCGCGCCAGTGAAGCCATCATGCAGGACATGTGGGAGAAATTCGTCCAGCTCTCGACGCTCGCCGGCATCACCTGCCTGATGCGCGCGAGCATCGGCGACATCCTGGCCGTGCCCGACGGTGAGCAGTCGATTTTCCGCCTGTTTGCGGAATGCTGCGCCGTCGCGACGGCTTCAGGCTTTGAGCCACGCGCGCCGTTCATCGAGTTTGACCGAAAATTGTTCACCACCCTGGATTCGCCGCTCAAGGCCTCGATGCTGCGCGACATCGAGCGCGGCTCGGTCACCGAGTCCGAGCACATCCTGGGCGACATGGCCCATCGCGCCCGTGCGCTCGGCATCGACACGCCGGTGCTGGATCTGGCGCGGGCGCATGTGGCGGCTTACGAAGTCGGGCGGCGAAGGGCGGCAGGCTAACCCGCCCCGATCAGCGGAATCGCTTCGTCTCGTTCATAGAGGTACAACAGGCACCGCAGCGCCTCGCCGCGCTCGCCCTTCAGCTTCGGATCGTCCTTCAGGATCCGCAGCGCCTCGTCACGGGCCTGGGTGATGAGCTGGCCGTGAACGTCCGAACGCGCGATGCGGTAGCCGGGCAGGCCGCTCTGGCGTACGCCGAGCACGTCGCCTTCGCCGCGCAGCTTCAGGTCTTCCTCGGCGATACGGAAGCCGTCGGTGGTCTCGCGGATCACCTTCAGCCGCGCCTTCGACATCTCGCCGAGCGGCTCACCATAGAGCAATATGCAGGTCGAGGCTTCCGAGCCGCGGCCAATGCGCCCGCGCAGCTGGTGCAGCTGGGCAAGGCCAAAGCGCTCGGCGTTCTCGATTACCATGATGGTTGCGGCCGGCACGTCGACGCCGACCTCGACCACGGTGGTCGCGACAAGAAGTCCGATCTCGTGGGCGGCGAACTGGCCCATGACGCGATCCTTCTCGGTGCCCTTCATCTGGCCGTGAACGAGGCCGACACGCTCGCCGAAACGTTTTTGCAGGCTCTCGAAACGCTTGGTCGCGTTGGTCAGGTGCTCGGTGCCCTCGGCTTCGGATTCCTCGACCAGGGGGCAGATCCAGTAGACCAGCTTGCCGGTTTCGAGCGCGCGGCCGACACCGTCCATCACTTCACCGAGCCGGCTCATGGCGACGGCGCGGGTGTCGATCGGCTGGCGGCCGGCGGGCTTTTCGCGCAGCTCGGAGATGTCCATGTCGCCGAAATAGGTCAGCACCAGCGTGCGCGGGATCGGCGTTGCGCTCAGCACCAGCACGTCGACGGCTTCGCCCTTGGACGTCAGCGCCAGCCGTTCGCGCACGCCAAAGCGGTGCTGCTCGTCGACGACGGCGAGCGCGAGATCATGGAAGATCACATCGTCCTGGATCAGCGCATGGGTGCCGACGAGAAGGTCGATCTCGCCTGCGGCGAGCCGGGCGATGATCTCGCGCCGTTCCTTGCCTTTTTCCCGGCCGGTGAGGATGGCGACGCGCATGCCGGCGCGCTCGGCGAGCGGGGCGATGGTCTTGATGTGCTGACGCGCCAGAATTTCCGTCGGCGCCATCAGCGCGGCCTGCTTGCCGACCTCGGCGACGGCGGCGGCTGCGAGCAGCGCTACGACCGTTTTGCCCGAGCCAACGTCGCCCTGGAGCAGCCGCAGCATGCGCACCGGCTGCTTCAGATCGTCGGCGATTGCCGCGGCAGCGTTGCGCTGGGATGGCGTGAGCGCGTAGGGAAGGGCGTCGATGATCTTGTTGCGCAGCTGTCCGTCGCCGGCATTGCGCACGCCGGCGGGGCGGCGCAACTGCGCGCGGATCAGCGCCAGCGCGAGCTGGCCGGCCAGCAGCTCGTCGAAGGCGAGGCGCGACCAGAACGGCTGGTCCGGCAATATGTCGGTCAGCTCGACCGGCTGGTGCACGCGATTGAGCGCTTCCGCGATCGGCGGGAAATGGCAGCGTCGCAGCACCTCGGGGCTGATCCATTCCGGCAAGGCGGGTAGCTTCTGCAGCGCCTGCGCAATCGCGCGGCGGAGCGAGCCGAGCGCGAGGCCCTCGGTCAGAGGATAGACCGGGTCGATGCCCGACAGTTTCGAGATCGCCTCCTCGTCCAGCACGCGGTCCGGATGCACGATCTGCGGGATGCCGTCGTACATCTGGAGCGTGCCGGAGACGTAACGCTTCTCGCCGACCGGCAGCAGTTTTTCGACATAGCCCGGCTTGGCGCGGAAGAACGTGAGCACGACATCGCCGGTGTCGTCGCTGGCGTAGACGAGATACGGCGCGCGCGCATTGCGCGGCGGGGGCGGGCGGTGGCGATCGACGGTGACCTCCAGCGTCACCATGGTTCCGACGGCCGCATCGCGGATCTTCGGCCGGGCCCGGCGGTCGACGACCTGGCTCGGCAGATGCAGCAGCAGGTCGACCAGCCGCGGCGTGTCGCTGCGGCTGAGCAGGTACTGCAACAGCTTGTCCTGCTTCGGACCGACGCCGGGCAGGCTGGTCACGGGAGCAAACAGCGGATTGAGCAGGCTGGGGCGCATCAGTGGAATCTAAGATTGTTCCTGGCCGTCATGCCCGGCTTTATGCCGGGCATCCACGTCTTTTTTGCAGCCCCACGCGGATGGCCGGACGAGCCCGGCCATGACGGACGGGATGAGCGACTTGTCGCAACAAAGGGCTGACACGGGCGGCTCGAATGGCTATATCACCCCGGCCCGGCACGTCCGGGCTTTCTGCGTTTGACTGGATTTGAGACATGACGGGAACGACACGATCGAGCAGCGGGCTGGACGACCGCCGCAAGCGGCTTCTGTTCCGCTGCTGGCACCGCGGCACGCGCGAGATGGACCTGATCCTCGGCCGCTTCGCGGATGCCGAGATCGGCAATCTGTCCGACGCCGAGCTCGGCGAGCTCGAGCGCCTGCTCGAGGTCAACGATCCCGATCTCTATGCCGCCATCACCGGCGACAAGGTGCTGCCGGCCGAGGTCACCGGCGCGCTGTTTGCGCGCATCAAGGCGTTTCCGGTCGCGGACGGCAACGTATGAAGCAGGGGATGAAATCGCCGGCCGAGCTGCTGACGCCCGGCCGCGCGCTGACGCTTGCCAACGTCGCCGAGGGCGCGGAAGGCCTCGTCGTCTCCGATCTCGCCCGTGCGATCGCGGCGCGGCCGAAGAAGCCGGCCGTGAGCCTCGCCGTGGTCTGCCGCGATGGCGGGCGCATGCAGCAGCTCGAGCGGGCGCTGCGCTTCTTCGCGCCCGATCTTCCGGTGCTGACCTTTCCGGCCTGGGACTGCCAGCCCTATGACCGCGTCTCGCCGCATGGCGGCATTCTCGCGCAGCGCCTGACCACGCTGGCGCGGCTGGCTTCGCTGACCGGCAGCGACAAGCCGCTGATCGTGCTGACGACCGTGAACGCCGTGGTGCAGCGCGTGCCCGGGCGCGAGCTGGTTGCGGCGCAGGCGCTGTCGGTCGCCCCCGGCAATGTCGTGCCGATGGACACCATCGTCGCCTGGCTCGAGCACAACGGCTACAACCGCTCCTCGACCGTGCGCGAGCCCGGCGAATACGCCGTGCGCGGCGGCATCCTCGACCTGTTTCCGGCCGGCCTCGACCAGCCCGTGCGGTTCGACTTCTTCGGCGACAGCCTGGAATCGATCCGCTCGTTCGATGCCGAGACCCAGCGCACACTGCTCGACATGCGCTCGCTCGATCTCGTGCCGGTGTCCGAGTTCCAGCTCGTGACCGATACCATCCGTCGTTTCCGCATGGGCTATGTCGCCGAGTTCGGCGCGCCCGAGCGCGACGATGCGTTGTACGAGGCCGTCAGCGAAGGCCGTCGCCATCCCGGCATGGAGCACTGGCTGCCGCTGTTCCAGGACCGGATGGACACGCTGTTCGATTATCTGCAAGGCGCGGCCGTTGCGATCGAGCCGCAGGCCGAGGACGCCGTGCGCGAACGCTTCAAGCAGATCCTCGACTATTACGAGGCCCGGCGCGAGGCGATGGAGCATCCCGGCGGCGGCGCGATCTACAAGCCGCTGCCGCCCGATCGGCTCTATCTGACCGACGAGGAATGGGGCAAGCGCCTCGGCGACATCCCGCTGGCGCGGCTGACGCCGTTCTCCGTGCCGACTGACGGCACTGGAGTCGTCGATGCCGGCGCGCGCAAGGGCCGCGACTTCGCGCCGGAGCGTAACGACACCGCCGTCAACGTGTTCGAATCCGTCGTCGCGCACGTGATGGCCTTGCAAGCCCAGCGCAAGAAGGTCGTGATCGCGCTGTGGACCGAAGGCTCGCGCGACCGCATGACTTCGATGCTGCGCGATCACAAGCTGACCCACACCACCAGCGTCAACAGCTGGCGCACGGTGCAGGCGACGCCGCGCAACGAGACCATGCTCGCCGTGCTCGGCCTCGAAAGCGGTTTCGAGACCGACGAGATCGCGCTCATCAGCGAGCAGGATATCCTCGGCGACCGCCTGGTGCGACCGCGCAAGGCGAGCCGCAAGCTCGACAATTTCATCTCGGAGGTGACGAGCCTCAATGCCGGCGACATCGTCGTGCATGTCGATCACGGCATCGGCCGCTTCATTGGCCTGCAGACGCTCGACGTCGCCGGCGCGCCGCATGACTGCCTCGAGCTGCATTACGCCGCCGAGACCAAGCTGTTTCTCCCCGTCGAGAACATCGAGCTGCTGTCGCGCTACGGCTCCGACCAGACCGACGTCGAGCTGGACCGTCTCGGCGGCTCGGGCTGGCAGACCCGCAAGGCGAAGCTGAAGAACCGCATCCGCGAGATCGCGGGCGAGCTGATCAAGATCGCCGCCGAGCGCATGCTGCACGAGGCGCCGAAATTGCCGGTGCAGCAGGGCCTCTATGACGAGTTCTGCGCGCGCTTCCCCTATGACGAGACCGAGGACCAGCTCGGTGCCATCGAATCCACGCTGAAGGATCTCGAAAAGGGGCGGCCCATGGACCGGCTGATCTGCGGCGACGTCGGCTTCGGCAAGACGGAAGTCGCGCTGCGCGCCGCCTTCGCGGTCGCGCTCGACGGCAAGCAGGTTGCGGTGGTGGTGCCGACCACGCTGCTCGCGCGCCAGCACCACCGGACGTTCAGCGAGCGGTTCAAGGGATTCCCGGTCAACGTGGCCCAGGCCTCGCGCCTGATCCCCACAAAACAGCTCAACGAGGTCAAGAAGGGGCTCGCGGACGGCTCCGTCGACATCGTCGTCGGCACCCATGCGCTGCTCGGCAAGGCGATCAAATTCCGCGACCTCGGCCTGCTCATCGTCGACGAGGAGCAGCATTTCGGGGTCAGCCACAAGGAGCGGCTGAAGGCGCTGCGCGCCGAGGTCCATGTGCTGACGCTGTCGGCGACGCCGATCCCGCGCACGCTGCAGCTGGCGCTGACCGGCGTGCGCGAACTCTCGATCATCGCTTCGCCCCCGGTCGATCGCCTGGCGGTCCGCACCTTCGTCGCCCCGCATGATCCCTTGATGATCCGCGAGGCGCTGCTCCGCGAGCGCTATCGCGGCGGCCAGGCTTTCTACGTCGTGCCGCGCATCGATGACCTCGCCGAGGTCAAGGACTTCCTCGACAAGAACGTGCCGGAGATGAAGGTTGCGGTCGCGCACGGCCAGATGCCGCCCGCCGTGATCGAGGACATCATGACCGCGTTCTACGACGGCAAGTTCGACATCCTGCTGTCGACCACGATCGTCGAGTCCGGCCTCGACATCCCCAACGCCAACACGCTGATCGTGCATCGCGCCGACATGTTCGGCCTCGCCCAGCTCTATCAGCTGCGCGGCCGCGTCGGCCGCTCCAAGCTGCGGGCCTATGCGCTGTTCACGCTGCCGGCGCAGCAGAAGATCACGGCGCAGGCCGAGCGCCGGCTCACCGTGCTGCAATCGCTGGAGACGCTGGGCGCGGGCTTCCAGCTCGCTTCCCACGACCTCGACATCCGCGGCGCCGGCAATCTCCTGGGCGAGGAGCAGTCCGGCCACATCAAGGAGGTCGGCTTCGAGCTCTATCAATCGATGCTGGAGGAGGCGATCGTCAACCTCAAGGCCGGCGTCTCCGAGCCCGCTGCCGACCGCTGGTCGCCACAGATCACCATCGGCATGCCCGTGCTGATTCCGGACGACTATGTCAGCGATCTCTCGGTGCGGCTGTCGCTGTACCGGCGCCTTGCCGATCTCGACACCGAGGAGGAGATCGAGAACTTTGGCGCCGAGATGCGCGATCGCTTCGGCGTGCTGCCGGACGAGGTCCGCTATCTCTTCAAGGTCGCCGCGATCAAGGCGTTCTGCCGCAGGGCCAATGTCGAGAAGATCGACGCAGGTCCCAAGGGCGCCGTGATCGTCTTCCGCGACAATTCCTTCGCCTATCCCGACCGCCTCGTGACCTTCATCCGCAGCCACGGCCAGGCCGCCAAGGTGCGGCCCGACATGAAGGTTGTGTTCCTGCAGGACTGGGAAACCCCGGAAGAGCGCCTCGCCGGCACGACGGAGATCATGCGGCAGCTGGCGCAGCTCGCCGAGAGCAAGAAGGCGGCGTAAGCGGCTATGTTCAGCCAAGTACGGCGCAGCGCACCGCACTTGGGCCCGAAGGGGCGACATATCGTCACTTGCGGAATGACCAATTAATAGCCATGTTCGAATCTTCGAGTTTCGGCCGAACGACTTGGCCTCGCCGGCATTTGCGCGCCTGACTGATGACCCTCCCTCCAGATCTCGAATTCGCTGACCGCACCTCTGTGCGGCTCTAAAGACTTATCTATCTCAAAGGACGCTCCCCATGACGACGGGAACTGTGAAGTGGTTCAACAGCCAAAAGGGTTTCGGCTTCATTCAGCCGGACCAGGGAGGCCAGGATGTTTTCGTTCATATCAGCGCGGTTGAACGTGCCGGCATGAGTTCCCTCAACGAGGGTCAGAAGGTTTCCTTCGACGTCGTTGCAGACCGCCGCACCGGCAAGTCTGCTGCGGACAATCTGCGCGCCGCATAAGCTGCCGCAGCCGGCGCCTGTCGCTTTGACCATGGATGTATTGGCAGAGCTTCAGGTCTTGCGACCCGCGACTGGTTTACCGGCCGCGGTTTTTTTTGCACTGCATGCGCGGTGGTCCGCCCACCGCAACAGCTGAGGTTCGAGCGTGTCTGCGAATATCGAGTCAGATGAGGAACATGACGACGTCATGTATCCGCAGGTTCTGCCGTTCTTGTTGATCCACATCGGATGTGTCGCGGCGATCTGGTCGGGTGTTTCGTGGCAGGCTGCCGGGCTTTGCTTCGCGCTGTATTGGCTGCGCATGTTTGCGATCACGGCCGGATATCACCGGTACTTCTCGCATCGGGCCTACGCGACAAGCCGGGTGTTCCAGTTCGTCCTTGCCTTCCTTGCCCAGAGCAGCGCCCAGAAGAGCGTGCTGTGGTGGGCCGCCAAGCACCGCCATCATCACCTTCACTCGGACACCGCGCAGGATGTGCATTCGCCCCGGCACAAGGGCTTCCTCTACAGCCATGTCGGCTGGATCTTCTACCGTCGGCACGATGCGACCGACCTCGTCAAAGTGGCTGATCTCGCGTCGTATCCCGAACTGATGTGGCTGCACAGGCTGGAGCTACTGCCGGCAGTTGTGCTGGCGGGTCTGTGCTTTATCCTTGCCGGCTGGTCCGGACTCGTGGTCGGCTTCCTGTGGAGCACCGTGCTGCTGTATCACGCCACGTTCTGCATCAACTCGCTGGCGCATGTTCACGGACGCAAGCGGTATGTGACCGGTGACGACTCCCGCAACAACTGGCTGCTGGCCCTGCTGACGATGGGTGAGGGGTGGCACAACAACCATCACGCCTATCAGGCCAGCGCCCGACAGGGATTCTACTGGTATGAGATCGATCTGACCTATTACGTCCTGGTGGTCCTGTCCTGGTTCGGAATCGTCCGGGACCTGAAGATGCCTCCCGCTCAGGTTCTGCGCAATCAGCAGCGGTTGGGATCACGCGTGGTCAGGCAGGCGGCAGAACAGCTCGCCGCCCGTTTCGATTCCGAGCGCATCGCGCTCGCGATCCGGACGTCGATCCATGAGACCGAATTGTCGGTCCGTGATGCTCTCGCTCTGTTGCAGCAGCGTGCCGGCGAGCGTCTGTCCAGTATGCCGACGCGCGACCAGCTGCTGGCTGAAGCGCAGCGCATGTTCGTCAAGACCATATCGCTGGACGACATTGTCGACCGTGCCTACGAGCTCTTGAACGATTCCGTCGGCTTACTCCTGGCGGCTCCCGCTCTGTCGACCCAGGCGAAAGCGGAGGGTGGCGTTTAGCCCGGGCGATACCCATATAGGGGTATGACACATTGGCAGAAGTCCAGTCCGCGACAAGCACCCAGATCCAAGGCCGAACTCCGCGAGATGCTGACCGAAGCGGTCCGCAACACGCGCCCCGTCCTTGACCGAAACCAGGCGAAGGCGCCGACGAGCGCCGAAGGCCCGTCTGTTTCCAATCAGGCGTTCAAGGTCCTTCCGGCGGTTCGCTGACCGGGAGCAGGTGCTGCATGCGCAAGTTTCCCGATCCTACCGAACAGGAGCTGAGCGAGGGACCGCAAGCCGTGGCCTTCCAAATCGCGAATGGGAATATGCGGCAGAACTGCATCCTGCAGACGAACTTGCCGACCAAGGTGCAGGCGCAGCGATATCTTCTCGCGAACTGGCCGGTCGTCGAGAAGATGGCCCGCGACGCTCTCGCGCTGGGAAAGGTCGAGAACGGCGAGATCAGGCTCGCGATTCCGTCGACGTAATCGCATCGCGCTTCAGGATGCCGCCCGCGACGCATCCGCCGATAGTCGCGCCAGCAGCGACCGCGCCGTATCCGACGGGGACAGCGAATCCACGCTGACCACGGGATCGCTGCGCATCTCGTGCTTGCCATTGGAGGTGTGCCGCATCACCGCCGACAGGCGGCGGGCGATCATGTGCGCCGTGCGGAAGTCGGTCTCCGCGAACACGACGATCACTGAACCGTCCTTCTGCGCCGCGCCGAAATCCATCTGCCGCATCAGGCGGCTGAGGATCCGCGCGGCATCGAGCTGAGCACGGGAATTGCCGGGATCGAAAGCGAAGCGCGCGACCGAAAGACCTCCGCCGCGGGCGAGCGCCTGCTCGACCGCCTTGGCAAAATCACGGGCAAAGGCCTCGACCGTGAGCAGGCCGCTGCGCGGATCGAGCCAGCCGCCCGCATCGATCGAGCGCAGCGTGCGGCTCAGCTGCGCTTCCATCGCGTGCTGGCGGATCAAGGGCAGCGCATTGGCGGCGACCTTCGCAGGCTCGCCGGCAATCAGTTCGAGATTGGGTAGATCATAAGTCTGCGTCAGCTGATGCGCGGTGAGGACCACCGGCAGGCTGCGGAAGCGGGTGTCCTCCGCGAGCACCGTGAGGAAGGCATCGGTCACCCTCGGGGTGAAACCTTCGGCGAGCACGACGCCGTCGAGGTCGCGGGTGTTGAGGTGCTTGGCGGCGGCCTCGATCGAGAGCGCGCCGACCACGCCGAAGCGCTCACCAAGCGCGACGGAGAGCGCGGGATAGGCTGCGCCGCGACCGATCAGGAGCACGGTGGCATCGCGTGCGGGATCGCCCTCCGGCAGCGCGAGCTTCGCTTCCGGCAGCCGGCGCAGAACCGTTGCATGCAGTGTGCGCACGCGTAGCGCGGCACGGAGCCGCGCGATCAGGCGCTCGGGATTGCCGCCGTGCGAGGAGAAGGGCAGCGCGTTGTGCGGCAGCCTGCCCGCCGCATCCAGGGTCACGAAAGGAACGTAAGGCGATTGGTCGGCGATCTTCTTTGCGAGCGCCGTCACAGGCGGCTCGTATTCGGCATGCATCGCAGCGAGAACCGCGGCCGGCTGCACCTGGTCGACCGCGCGCGCCGCGCTGGCCCAATCGGTATCGACGACGGGAAAGAGCCGGGCCTCGTCCAGCGCTGCCACGAAGGCGGGGCGCTGGGCATCGGACACAAACAGGATCGGGCCCGCCTGGGACATCGACAAACTCTGATCACGCGACAGATGCCGCGCAGCCTAGTTCGGCCGCCTTAATGCAGCGTCAACGGAACGGGCAAAACAATGCCTAGACCGACCCGGAGCGGTCGCGAAAGGCCTCGACCATCAGGGGGTTAAGCCCGAGCTCGCTGAGCGCCTCGCGGGCGCGGGCATTGTCCTGGGCGCGTCCGGCCAGCCGGTGACCCGAGAGGCGGTCGGGCAGCGCCGTGAGCAGGGCGCCCTGGCCGAGCCGGCGCGCCCATTCCTGGAGATCGTTGGAGAGGAAGCGATAGCCGCCGACGGCCATGATTCCCGAAGGCGGTGCAGTGATGCAGATCGCGCCGCTCGGTCGATCGAGCCGCGCGGCGTAGCCGGTGTCGACATAGTCGCGCGGCGGCTGCGCGGTCAGCGTCTCGCCGACCGGCTGCGGCGGGGCGTAGGCCGCGATCGGCACCATCGCGCCGCGCAGGCCGAGCGTGCCCTTCGGCGTCAGCAGAATTTCGCCGGCAATGGAGGAGCCCGACTGCTCGCGCGGGGCGCCGTGCGGCCCGGGCATGACCGGCACCGGCATGCCGTCCTCGCCGCGGCGGGTGCCGAACAGTCCGGCCTCGCCGAACAGATAGACGTCGGTCAGCGGCGCATGCGGCGCGATCCAGGCATCGCTCGCCGCGACCTGCTCGGGCGCGCGCCACAGGCCGATGACGTTGCGCACGGTCGGCAGCCGTGCCGCGAGGTCGGCATCACCGAGCCGCAGCGCGAGCTGCGCCGGCGCAATCAGCACCTCGCATTCGTGCTCGTTGATCTGCTGCTCCAGCACCTCGTTCTCGAAGGGGTGATGCAGCGCCAGCGTACCGCCCGAGAGCAGCCATACCGCGAGCGAGGAGGCGAGGCCCGCGAACGACATCGGGGCGAACGCCGCCATCACGGTCGCTCCCTGCCGGATGTCGGCTTCCAGCGACATGGCGAGCCCCCCGGCGATCAGGCTGAAATGCGGCCGCGGCACCGGACGAAAGCCTTCGGCGGTGACGTCGAAGGAGATCATCGCCGCCTTGCGGCCGTCCTGGATCACGGCGCGCGTCAGGCCGGGCGGGCGGGCAAGGACGTCACCGAGCGACGCCATGCCTTCGGGCAGGTCGCCTCCGAAGCCGCAGACGTGACGGATGGAGAAGGCTTCGGCGGCCGCATGCATCGCGAGGTCGGCATAGCTGACGCCGTCGACCGTGCTCATGGTGACGATGGCGCGCGCCGCGGTACGGTTGAGCGCGGCGGTCAGTTCCGCATGCCGCCAGAGCAGCGGCAGCACCGCGACGACGAGGCCGGCGCGATGGGCCGCCAGCACGGTGAGCACGAACTCGACGGTAGCAGGCAGCTGGATCGCGATGACGGAATTGGCCGGCAGGCCCGATTCGACGAAATGCGCCGACAGCGCCTCGATGGCCGTGTCAGCCTCGGCATAGGTCATCCGCCGCGGCAGGTGCCCGGTCACGCGCGCCTTGTTGAGGGGATCGAGCAGAGCGAGCGCGTGCGGCTGCCGCATCAGCGTGCGCTGAAACAGCGTGTCGAGCGTCGGCGATATTGCTGGCTGGTTCACGGCGTCACTTTGCCTGATGAGCTTGCGGCTGCCCCTTCGCCCACCAAGTCTCCGGCAAATAGCCCGAGAGCGAAATGGCCTTGGGCCGTTCTATCCGATTCCAGCGCGCGATCCATTGCTCCGATACGTTAAACAGCGGGATTGTGTAGAAGCCCGCGATCAGAGCGCGGTCGAGCGCCCGCACCGCCGGGACGAAATCCGTATGTTCACGGGCCTCCAGCAGGGCGGCGATCATGGCATCCACCGCGGGATCCCTGGCGCCCATGTAATTGCGCGTGCCGGGATTGTCCGCGGCAACACTGCCCCAATAGAAATATTGCTCGTTGCCGGGCGAGAGCGACTGGTCCCAGCGGTTCTGGATCATGTCGAACTCGTAAGCGAGCCGGCGCTGGTCGAACTGCACGGGATCGACCGAGCGAACGGTCGGCTCGATGCCGGCGCGCTTGAGGTCGCGCTGGAAGGCGAGCGCGATGCGCTCCTGGTCGCGGGTCGTGACCATGATCTCGAAGGTGAGAGGCGCCTTGGTCGCGCGATTGCGCAGCACGGTGCCGTCGAGATCATAGCCGGCGTCCGACAACAGCTTCAGCGCGGCGCGCAGCGTCGTGCGGTCGCGGCCCGATCCGTCGGTGACCGGCAGGCGATAACTGCCATCCATGACGTCGGGCGGAATTCGTGCGGCGAACGGCTTGAGCAGCTCGCGTTCGCGTGCATCCGCCGGGCGGCCATAGGCCGACAGGTCCGAGCCGGCGAAATAGCCGGCAGCGCGCGAATAGAGCCCGAAGAAGTAATTGCGGTTGACCAGCTCGAAATCGAACAGCAGCGTCAGGGCCTGGCGCACCCGGATGTCGGCGAAGATCGGACGGCGGGTGTTGAACACCAGGAATTCGGAAGGCTGCGGCACGCCGGGCTTGGCGGTGTCGCGGATCACTTCGCCGCTCCGTGCGGCCGGAAAATCGTAGCCGTCGTGCCAGCGCAGCGGCTCGTGCTCGATGCGAAAATCGTAGAGCCCGCGCTTGAAGGCTTCGAACTGGCCGTTGGCCTCGCGAAAATAATCGAGCCGGATCTCGTCGAAATTGTAGAGCCCGCGATTGACGGGCAGGTCGCGGCCCCAATAGTCGGGATTGCGGGCGAGCGTCACGCTGGCTCCGGGCTTCACGGCCGCGACCCGATAAGGGCCCGAGCCGACCGGCGCCGTCAGCGTCGTCTCCTCGAAGGCCGCGACGTCGACTGCGTGCTTCGGCAGGACCGGCATCAGGCCGAGAATCAACGGCAGCTCGCGGTCGTTGGCGCCCGCGAGATCGAAGCGGACGGTGAGGGGATCGGGCGCCGCGGCCTTGGCAACTTTGGCGTAGTACTGCCGGAGGTTGGGGCGGCCGTGGTCGCGCAGCAGCTGCCAGGAGAACAGCACGTCCTCGGCCGCTACCGGCTTGCCGTCGGAGAAGCGGGCGCGCGGATCGAGGCGGAAGGTGACGAAGCTCCGCTCGTCGTCGGTTTCGACCGTCCTGGCGAGCAGGCCATAGAGCGTGAACGGCTCGTCATTGCCGCGTGCGAGCAGGCTCTCGACCACGTAGCTCCGCATCTGCTGCACGGCCAATCCTCTCACGATGAAGGGATTGAGGCTGTCGAACGTTCCGAGAATACCCCAGGTCAAGCGGCCGCCCTTGGGGGCGTCGGCGTTGGCGTAGGGCATGTGGGTGAAGTCGGCCGGCATCGCCGGCTTGCCGTGCATGGCGATGGCATGAGCCTCCTCGGCCCGGGCGCCGCCTGCCGGAAGTCCGGTGACCACAGCGAGGGCGAGGACGCAGAGGCGGACGCCGAAGCCTTCGAGAAGGCGCTGGAACATGAACATCGGCACACGGTGATTCGACGACCGGCGGGCCTGAATCCTATCACAGGGAATTTGGTGGGGCGTTGGCGCCAAGCCGGCCAAAGGCGGTTGTCGGCATTGATCTTTTCGTCGGCCACGTTAAAAGGCGGGCAATCGCGCAAGAGCGTCGAGCCCGTCACCTATCCGCCTCAATTGACGGGGAGAGAGCCGCGCCCAAGGCGGCCAGGTTCGGCGCTTCGGAGCGGTTCGGGCACTTCCCGTTCAGAAAGGGTTTTCCGCAATGAATTTCCGTTACTTGGCCGCGTCCGTCCGGCCGCGCGGGCGACTTCTCGCCCTGTTGACGGCGACGGCGTTGGCCATTCCGTTTGCCGCCGAGGCCCAGACCCCTGCGCCAGCCCCGGGCGCACCCAAGGCGACTCCGGCCCCGAAAGCGGCTCCCAAGGCTGCCCCCAAGGCTCCGGCACCGGCAGCGTCTCCGCAGGCCCAGCAGGCTCCCGCCCAGGGCGCTCCCGGGCAGCAGGGCGCGGCCCAGCCCGCTGACCAGCAGATCCAGCTGATCTACGCCCCCTGGACCAAGTTCTGCCTCAAGGGCCAGGATGCCAACGCCAAGCAAGTCTGCTTCACCGGCAAGGACGGCCGCATCGAGTCGGGACAGCCGGTCATCGCGGCCGTCATCATCGAGCCGGAAGGCGAGCCCAAGAAGATCCTGCGCGTGACGCTGCCGCTCGGCATGCAGCTCGTGCACGGCACCCGCATCATCGTGGACAACAACCCACCGCTGCAGCAGCCCTATGTGATCTGCTTCCAGAACGGCTGCATGTCGGATTACGAGGCCACGCCCGAGCTCATCAACAACATGAAGAAGGGTCAGAATCTCGTTGTCCAGGCGATCAATGCCAACGGCGCGCCGCTGACCCTGCCGCTGCCGCTCGCCGGCGAATTCCAGAAGGCCTATGACGGTCCGCCGACCGATCCGAAGGTGTTCGAGGAAACCCAGAAGAAGCTTCAGGAAGAGCTTCAGAAGAAGGCCGACGAGCAGCGCAAGAAGCTCGAGCAGCAGGGCGGCGCCCCTGGCGCGGCTCCGACCGGCCAGAAGTAGTCAGGCCAGATTCCGATATGAAAAAGGCGCTCGTTTCGAGCGCCTTTTTTGCTGGCCGCCAACCGGCGACGATCAGTTCAGTGATGAGTTGCGGGGGCGATAGCCGCCGGCCTTGTCCTTGATGAAGATCTCGGCGACCTGGGAATGCCGGACCGGCTCGCCGGAATCGTCCGGCAACAGGTTCTGCTCCGAGACATAGGCGACGTATTCCGATTCCGCGTTCTCCGCGAGCAGGTGATAGAACGGCTGATCCTTGTTGGGCCGCACCTCCTCGGGGATCGACAGCCACCACTCCTCGGTGTTGTTGAATTCCGGATCGATGTCGAAGATCACCCCCCGGAACGAGAAGATCCGGTGGCGAACGACCTGTCCGATCTGGAATTTCGCGGTCCGCGCTTTAATCATTCCCCGTCGATAGACCAGGATTGTGGCCGATGCTAGTGCCCTCGTCTGGAATTAACCCTCGTTTCCGGGGCGGATAGCCCCCAAGCCTTCAGAAAACACTTCATCAATGGTCGATATCCTCAATCTGGCGCTGCCTTATTTTGGCTTGATCTTCGTCGGCTTCGCCTGCGGCAAGGTCAAATCCCTCCCGGAATCGGGCCTCGCCTGGATGAACTTCTTCCTGCTCTACGTGTCGCTGCCGGCGCTGCTGTTCGCGATCATGTCGAAGACGCCGTTTTCGGAATTGAATAACCCGCCATTCCTGGTCGCGACCACGCTGTCGACGGTTGCCGCGTTCACGCTGGCGCTGGTCGTCGGCAAGGTCTTGGGCCGGCTGACGCTGCGCGAGGCGACGCTCGCAGGTCTCTCCGGTGGCTACGGCAATATCGGCTACATGGGGCCGGGTCTGGCGCTCGCGGTGCTCGGGCCGAAGGCGTCGGCGCCGACCGCGCTGATCTTCTGCTGCGACAGCATCTTCCTGTTCACGGTCGTGCCGCTCTTGATCGAGCTCTCCGACCGCGACCATCCCTCGCTCGTGCACGCCTTCGGCGTCGTGCTGAAGCAGATCGTGCTCAACCCGCTGATCATGTCGGCGTGCTTCGGCGCGGCTGTGGCTGCGCTGCATATCGAGCTGCCGGTCGCGCTCGACCGCACCATCACCTTCCTCCAGAACGCAGCCGCTCCGACCGCGCTGTTCGTGCTCGGTGTGACCGTGGCGCTGCGCCCGTTCGATCGGGTGCCGTGGGAAGTGCCGGGCGTGATCGCGGTCAAGCTCCTGATTCATCCGCTCGCAGCGTTCGGCCTGATGCTGGCGTTCGGTCCGTTCGCGCAGCCCTGGGCGGCCACCGCCGTGCTGATGGCCTCGCTGCCGCCGGCGCTGAACGTGTTCGTGATCGCCCGGCAGAACGATGCCTGGATCGAATCCGCCTCCGTGGCAGTGCTGCTCGGCACCTTCGCCTCGGTGGTCACGCTGACCAGCGTGATGTGGGCGATCCAGAGCGGGCGGCTGGCGTTTCCGTGAGGAGGCTTATCGCCGCCAGGTCGGCGTCAAGCCTTCGCGCATTGCAAATCGCCTGAGCGGGCCGATGGCGCCAAGCAGGTGCATGCCGACGGCGCGGACCGGCTGGAGCGGCAGGAAATCGTTGAGCAAGGAGCGGTTGGCGATGTCGATCGCAAACGTGCGGCTCAAAATGTCCGGCCGCCGCGCGCGGTCGTAGCGCTTGAGGATCTCCTCCGCGCCGGGATCCTGCCCCGAGGCGATGGCATCGTTCGCGAGCCGTGCAATGTCGGCGGCATCGCGCAGGCCGAGATTGAGGCCCTGGGCGCCGATCGGCGGAACCACATGGGCGGCTTCGCCGACCAGCGCGATGCGGTCGCGACCGAAGGATCTTGGACGTTCGATCGCGAGCGGGAACAGGTTGCGCCCGGGCTCCACCGTCATGCGGCCGAGGATCGAATGCGACTGCTTCTCGATCGCGCCGGACAGCTCCTCGTCGCTCAGGCTGCGAAGGCGCTCGGCCTCCGCGGGCGCCGAAACCCAGACGACGCTGGAGCGGTCGCCGGGCAGGGGCACGAACACGCAAGGCCCGTGCGGCGTGTGGAACTCGGTCGAGACGTTGCGGTGCGGCCGTGCGTGGCTGACGTTGAAGGTCAGTGCGGTCTGGTTCAGCTCGCGCCGCGTCACCTCGATGCCGGCGGCCTCGCGGCACAGCGAGTGCCGGCCGTCGGCGCCGACCACCAGGCGGGCCGAGAGAAATTGTCCGGAGGCCGTGCGCACTGCGACGTCGTCGGCTTCGATGACGACGCTCTCGGCCTCGTCGTCGAAGCGGACGAGGTTGGGCAGCTCGCCTGCGCGCCCTTCCAGCGCCAGCATCAGCGAGCGATTGTCGATGTTGTAGCCGAACGCGTCGAGTCCGATTTCGTGACAGGAGAATCGCACCTCCGGCGCGCGGAACAGCCGGCCGGTGTCGTCGACGAGGCGCATGACCTCGAGCGCGGCCGCCTTGTCCTTGCAGCGCGGCCAGACGTCGAGGCCTTCCAGGAGATCGACGGAGGCACCCAGCAGCGCAGTGGTGCGATTGTCCGCGTAGGGCACGCGCCGTGCCACCAGCGCGGTCCGGGCACCCGCCTGCGCTAGTGCGATGGCCGCCGCAAGTCCCGCGGGTCCGCCGCCGATCACGGCTGTGTCATGGAGTGTCGATGCGTCTGTCATGGAACGACATTGGACACGGCCGGCGGCGAATTCAAGCCCGCTGATTTTTGCCTGATTTTATGACGAATTGTGCGACGGAGCGCCGCAATGGCGGATGTGCAAACCGGTCCCATTCTGATAGCAGAAGCCATGGATAGCCAGCAGGATTCCCTGAAACCGAGACCGGCGATCCGCGCCGCGGCGCTCTCGGTGCACATCTTCACCGCGTTCGGCGCGGCGATCGCGCTGTTGGCGATGCTGGAGGCCGTGCGCGAGCACTGGTCCGCGATGTTTCAGTGGCTCGGCGTCGCCCTCATCATCGATGCGATCGACGGGCCGATCGCGCGCCGGCTCGACGTCAAGAACGTGCAGCCGAACTGGTCGGGCGACGTGCTCGACCTCGTGGTCGACTTCGTCACCTATGTCTTCGTGCCGGCCTACGCGATCGTGGCGAGCGGGCTGTTGCTGCCGGTCGCGGCTCCCTTGCTCGGCGTCGCCATCATCGTCACCAGCGCACTATATTTCGCCGATCTGCGCATGAAGGCCGACGACAATCATTTCCGCGGCTTCCCGGCGCTGTGGAACGCGGCGGCGTTCTACCTGTTCCTGCTGCACTGGCCGCCGCTCTGGTCGACGCTGCTGGTAGCCGCGCTCGTCGTGCTGACCTTCGTGCCCTTCCACGTGCTGCATCCGGTCCGCGTCGTGCGGCTGCGCTGGCTGACGATGTCGCTGATCGCGATCTGGGCGGTGCTGGGCGTCTACACGCTGGCGATGGATTTCCGCGTCGGCGCCGGCGTGACCATCGTGCTCTGCGCCATCGCGCTCTGGATCAGCTTCAGCGACGCCTTGATCCGCCTGGCGAGATCCTTCGCGTGATGCACCTGTTGACCAGCCCGGAAGCCTGGGCCGCGCTTCTCACCTTGACGGCGCTCGAGATCGTGCTCGGCATCGACAACGTCATCTTCATCTCGGTGATCGTCTCGCGCATCCCGGAGCAGCAGGCGTACCGCGCCCGCCAGATCGGGCTCGCGCTGGCGCTGGTGTTCCGCATCCTCCTGCTCAGCGTGCTGGTCTGGCTGATCGGCCTGACTGCGCCGGTGTTCTCGTTTGCAAGTTACGACTTCTCCTGGCGCGACCTCATCCTGATCGGCGGCGGCCTGTTCCTGATCGCCAAGGCGACGCACGAGATTCACGCTGAGGTCGAGGCCGATGAAGGCGAGGGCGACCACAAGTCCGGCCGGAACGCCTTCTTCTGGGTGATCGTCCAGATCATCGTCATCGATATCGTGTTCTCGCTGGACTCGATCATCACCGCGATCGGCATGGCGCAGGACATCGAGATCATGGTCGCGGCCGTCGTGATCGCATGCCTGATCATGTACATTTCGTCCGGCCCGGTGTCGCGATTCGTCGCGGAGCATCCGACGACGAAGATGCTGGCGCTGGCCTTCCTGGTGCTGATCGGCGTCGCGCTGGTCGCGGACGGATTGGCGTTTCATATTCCACGCGGCTACATCTATTTCGCGATTGCGTTTTCGGCGGCGGTGGAATTCTTCAACGTGCTGGCCAAGCGCAACCGCAGGAAGGCCGGCAAGTCGTCTGCTTGATCGTTGCGGCCGGCCCCGAGTTGACAAGGCTGGCGCGATGGCTTTCGCTCAGTCGCGAGAAGAGGAGGTCAAATGATGACCAAAGCCATCCGCGTGCACAAGGTCGGAGGCCCCGAGGCCCTGGTCTATGAGAGCGTCGACGTGCCGGCGCCTGGGCCGGGCGAGGTGCGCATCCGCCAGCATGCGGTCGGCCTCAACTTCATCGACGTCTATTACCGCACCGGCCTCTACAAGGCGCCGGGGCTGCCCTTCATCGCGGGCAACGAGGCCTCGGGCGAGGTCGTCGCGGTCGGGCCTGGCGTCACGAATTTTCATCCCGGCGATCGCGTCGCCTATTATCACAATCTGGGCGCCTATACCGGCGAGCGCAACATCCCCTGGGAGAAGCTGGTCAAGCTGCCCGACCACATCACCTACGAGCAGGGCGCCGTGCTGATGCTGAAGGGGCTGACGGTCTGGTATCTCCTGCACAAGACGTTCAAGGTCGAGCCGCATCACCGCGTGCTGATTCATGCAGCCGCCGGCGGCATCGGCTTGCTGGCCTGCCAATGGGCGAGGGCGCTCGGCGCCCATGTCATCGGCACGGTCGGCTCGCGCGAGAAGGCCGAGCTTGCGGAGGCCAATGGCTGCGATCACGTCATCCTCTACAACGAGGAGGATTTCGTCGCCCGCGTGAAGCAGATCAGCCGCAACGAGGGCTGCGACGTCGTCTATGACGGCGTCGGCAAGGCCACCTTTCCGGGGTCGCTGTCCTGCCTGAAGCCGCGCGGCATGTTCGTTTCCTTCGGCAATGCCTCAGGTCCGGTGCCGCCATTCTCGATCGCCGAGCTGAACAATCACGGCTCGCTGTTCGCGACGCGGCCCAAGCTCAACGACTATGTCGGCACGCGCAAGGAGCTGCTGGAGGGCGCCGACACGCTGTTCGCCGCCGTCATCAACGGCAAGCTGCACGTTCCGATCAACCACGCCTACGCGCTCAAGGACGCCGCCAAGGCGCATATCGATCTCGAAAGCCGCAAGACCACGGGGGCTTCGATCCTGAAGCCGTAGGACTTCCGTCGTCATCCGCATCTGTGTCCCGGACAAGCTGCAACGCGCACGCGTTGCGGCGCAGAGCCGGGACCCAGAAGCACCGCACGATGCGCAGAGATGGGCCCCGGCTCTGCAGCGCACCGCCGAAGTGGCGCTGCGCTGCGTCCGGGGCACGAGACAGCCTTACGCCACCCGCCGTGCCGCGCCGGCCTTGGTCAGGATGCCGTCGAGGCAATCGATCATCTCGGCGATCTCTGCCTTCGTGACGTTGAGCGCCGGCATGAAGCGCAGCGTGTCGAGTTGCGGCGCGTTCAGGAGCACGCCGGCCTCGAACGCCTGCGCGACGATGCCCGGCGCGATCGGCAGCTTGAGATCGAGCGCGAGCAGGAGCCCACGTCCGCGGACGCCGCCGAGCCCGTGCCGTGCCGAGACTTTCTGCAACTCGCTTTCGAGCAGGAGGCCTGTCTCGGTGACCGCCTTCAGGAAGTCCGGCTTGCTGACCTCCTCGAGCACCGCGAGGCCCGCCGCGCACATGATCGGGTTGCCGTTGAACGTGCCGCCCTGGTCGCCATGCTCGAAGCAGGAGGCGCGCTCGGTCGCCAGCAGCGCGGCGAGGGGCACGCCACCGCCGATGCCCTTGCCGAGCGTCATGATGTCGGGCGCAATCCCGGTGTGCTCATAGTGGAAGAGCTTGCCGGTCCGGCCCATGCCGGTCTGGATCTCGTCGAAGATCAGCAGCAGGCCGTGCGCCTCGGTGAGCGCGCGCAATTGCTGCAGGAACTGGTCGGTCGCGGGCCACACGCCGGATTCCCCCTGGATCGGCTCCAGCATCACGGCGACGGTGTTGTCGTTAATCAGCTTCTCGACCGAGGCGATGTCGTTGAGCCTTGCCTTCTTGAAGCCTGCGACCTTCGGCTCGAACAGCGGCTCGAACGCCTTCTTGCCCGAGGCCGACATCGTCGCCAGCGTCCGGCCGTGGAAGCCGCCTTCGAAGCTGATGATCTCGAACGCGCCGCCCTTGTGCACGCTGCCGAATTTGCGCGCGAGCTTGATCGCGCCTTCATTGGCCTCCGCGCCGGAGTTGGCAAAGAACACCTGGTCGAAAGCACTGTTCTCGACGAGTGCCTGCGCAAGCTTGAGGCTCGGTTCATTGTAGAAAGCCGGGCTCGGCGTCAGCAGCCGCTTGGCTTGCGCGCCAAGCGCGTCAGCGACCGCGGGTGGGGAGTGGCCGAGGCAGTTCACGGCCCAGCCCTGCACGAAATCGAGATAGCGCTTGCGGCTGTCGTCCCAGAGGTAGGAGCCGGCGCCGCGGACGAACACGGCCTTGGGCCGTGCGGTGATGTCCATCAGCGCGTCGTACGGATGCGTAGTCATGTCGAACTCCTCTGGAGGCGGGTGGAAAAAGGGCGCAAAAAGCAGAAAGGCCGCACCTTGCGGGTGCGGCCTTCTCGAAAACTTGAGCTGAATTCTAGTGGTTCAGCGGCGTCGTCGGACATGGCGCACCCTCTCATCGTCGCGGGAGCGACGACGGAGCATTGCGGTGCGCTGGTTGGTCCGGTTGATCATGGGGCGCGGCAATACATGCGAATGCCGGGGCTTGTCAAGCGGGCGTTTTGCCGAACACCCGCCTGGCGTGCATCGGTCAGGTCAGGTGAGCGGCTTCCTCGGCGTCTTCGTCGCCCCAATCCGCGTCCGCAATCGCGGTGTCGATGAGCTCGCCGCGCATCAGCTTGAGCGGCGAATTCCAGTACAGCGCGATGTTGTGGAACGGGTCGGTCAGCACCTTGAACGCCCATACCAGGCCGGTCGTGAGGTCGCGCGTGACGAAGAGCTGGAGCATGCGCGCCAGTCCGCCGCCGATGCCGATCGCGAGCCAGAGCGTGCCGACATGCCGGATGAAGTCGAGACGCCCGGCCGGCGGATCGAAAAGTCCGAACAGCGTCGGATGGAAATACAGCGCGACCGGCGCGCTGCCCCAGACGAGCAGCAGAACGATCTTGCGGGTCTGGTTGTAGCCGACCTTGATCGCTTCCTTGTACTCGTTGCTGACGTCGTTGACGGCGTCATAGCCGTTCGGCTCGAAGAAGAAATGCCCGGTCTGCCGCGTCAGCATCGCAAGCCAGCCGACGATGCCGGCGAGCGCGGGGTCTACGAACAGCAGCGCGTAGCAGAACAGGAAGATCACGGCGCTGAAGAGATGCAGCGTCTGGTTGACGGTGCTCTGGTGGTAGAAGCGGTAATCGTCGAAGCGCTGTGTGCGCAGCATACCCGAGAGGCTCATCCTCGTTCCTCGCTCGCGTTGAAAAGCGCGGGCAGAGTTAGGCCGAGTCCGTGACCTCTGCGTGAATGCACTATAGTGTCACAATACGCTCCGCTGGCTGTCTCGCGCGTAGCGCTGCGGCAGCCGAGACGACGAAGCGTGCGAATGAGGCCGACGCGGTTACCGGCGCGCGCATAGTCCGCTCCGGATACCGCTGGTTTCCCGCCATTTCATTGTCGCCCCGCAGAAACCATCGCGGCGCTGGCGCGTTTGTGATCGAGGTACGCCAATTGGTTCGAACCGGACGCACGGCGGCTCAGACCAAGAGGGCGGGACCAACGAGACAGTTTCAGCCTTGTCCGACACGCCTTATCCGATCGACCTCGACAGCATTCGCGGCGCATTTCCGCCGGGGATCGAGACGCCGCGGCTGCTGGTCGACTTTGCCGGCTGGCTCGAGGGGCGCCCCTGGGGCAGCGTCGGCTGCTTCGCGCTGCAAGGCCAGTTCGCAGATCATGCGCCGATCGTCGACGGCAGTCCGCTGCGCGACAGGTTCTCGCTGTTCATGCGCCTGCCGGACGGCTCGGCCGTGGGTGGCTGGTATGGCGCCGGTCTCGACCGGGACAATCCGCCGATCGTGGGGCTGGGATCGGAGGGTGACTACGAACTGCTCGCACCGAGCCTCGACGGGCTGCTCGCAAAATTGACGTCGCAGCAATTCGACAACGCCTGGAGCGATCTGAAGCCACACGACGAGGTCGAGGCCCAGACGGGTGAGCTCGCGCAATGGCTCGCCGGACGGCCGCATGGCGAAGCCGCGGTGCCCGATGAGGCATCGTCGGAGCTGCCCGACTTCCGCGGCTTCGTCGAAAAGTGGAGCCGGGATCGCGAGGACTATTGGGCCAATCATCGGCTGATGGCCGAGCTCGGTTGGCGGCTGGCGGCGCATCTGCCGAAGGGCAAGAAGCCCTGGGACCAGACCCGCTTCGAGATCGCGATCATCGGCGCGCAATACCAGGCGCGCGTGCTTTCGCGCGGGCCGCAGCCGTTCGAAGAGGCCGCATCGATCGAGTCCCTGCTGCGCGACCTGCGCGAGGAGATGCGCCGCGCGCAGCCCGCGCTCGGGCTGTGGTACACGATGCATTTCGGGCTCCATGCCGATGGCAGGATCATGCCGAATTTCGAATACGATGTGCGGCCGACAATCGACGGCGAGCCGGCGCTGCTCTCCGAGGCAAAGGCCGATCTCGCCCGCGCTCCGCGCCCGGAGCGCTGGGTGCCGAAATGGCTGGCCTAACTGCATCCACATCGTCGTTTTGAGTGTAGCGAACCCGCATGTCGCCCCGTCATCCTGAGGTGCGAGGCTTGCGATGCCGACGCATCGCAAGCGGAGCCTCGAAGGATGAGCGGCCGGGATGCAGCCGGGCCGTCGTCCTTCGAGGCTCGCTCTACGGCGCGGTTGCGCCGCAGAACGAGCGACTCAGGATGACGGTGATGGAGTGGTAGTCGCCGCGCAAGTGCGCCAGAACCCCGCGACGCTGCCGTGCAGATCGTACGCATCCGCGCGCTCGATCTTGGCGGTGACGATCTCGCCGACGCGCAAGGGGCGGCGGCTCGTGAGGTACACCGCGCTGTAGCTCTTGCTTGACCTCGCGGCACCTTCGATCCCTCTTGACTTAGAGCGCGCTCGAAGGGGTATCTGTACGTGCGTCAGTACGAGAACGGGCACAAATGAAGATCGGCGACCTTGCAAAACGAACCGGCTTGTCGACCCACACGCTGCGCTACTATGAGCGCATCGGGCTGCTTCCATACGCTGACCGGGATCGCTCCGGTCAACGTGATTTTGACGCATCAATCCTGACATGGATCGCATTCCTCGGTCGGCTCAAGACCACCGGAATGCCAATCCGGGACATGTTGCGTTACGCGGCGCTTCGTGACGACGGCGACGCCACCGGGCCAGCCCGGCGGCAGATGCTGGAAATCCATCGAGAACAGGTTCGCACGCAGATTGCCGAACTCCAGGAATGCCTGCTCGTCCTTGATACCAAGATTGCCGGCTACGCCGGCGACGAACAGAGGACGAAGGAAAATGACGCACGCCCAAACACAAGCCGAAAGCCGCTTCGATCGCGGCCAGCGGGCCCTGTCACGCATTGACGGCAGTGCCGGCGAAAAAGTCATCGCTTCGCTCGCCGATATAGCTCCGGACTTCGCACGATACGTGATCGAGTTTCCCTTCGGCGACATTTACTGCCGCCCGGGCCTCGGCCTCCGCGATCGAGAGATCGCGACGATCGCCGCGCTGACGGCGCTCGGAAATGCCGCGCCTCAGCTCAAAGTGCATATCGAGGCGGGTCTGAACGTCGGGCTTTCTCGCGACGAGATCGTGGAGATCATCATGCAGATGGCCGTCTATGCGGGCTTCCCGGCTGCGCTGAACGGGCTATTCGCAGCCAAGGAGGTGTTCGCCGCGCATGACGAACAGCGGGCGTCTGGAGAAGCGACATGACCACCTCGCCTCAAACCCTCTTCTGCTCGGCAGCATTGGTCAGTGCATGCGATCTCTTCCGCGCACCCAAGCCGCAGCGCTGGGTACCGAATGGCTGGCCTGACGCCGTGCCTCTCAGAACCCCGCGACGCTGCCGTGCAGATCGTATTGGTCCGCGCGCTCGATCTTGGCGGTGACGATCTCGCCGACGCGCAAGGGGCGGCGGCTCGTCAGATAGACCGCGCCGTCGATCTCCGGCGCGTCGGCCTTGGAGCGGCCCTTGGCGACGGTCGGGCCGACCTCGTCGATGATGATCTGCTGGCGCGTCCCGACCTTGCGCTTCAGCCGTCGTGCCGAGATCTTCTGCTGCCGCGCCATCAGCGCGTTGTAGCGCGCCTGCTTGACCTCTTCCGGTACCGGGTTCTCGATCGCGTTCGACGTTGCGCCGGCGACCGGCTCGTACTTGAAGCAGCCGAGACGATCGATCTCGGCCTCATCGAGCCAGTCGAGCAGATAGGCAAAGTCAGCATCGGTCTCGCCGGGGAAGCCGACGATGAAGGTCGAGCGCAAAGCGAGATCGGGGCATTCCTCGCGCCAGCGCTTGATCCGCGCCAGCGTCTTGTCCTGCGCCGCCGGACGCTTCATCGCCTTCAAGACCTCGGGGCTCGCATGCTGGAACGGGATGTCGAGATAGGGCAGCACCTTGCCCTCGTTCATCAGCGCGATGACCTCGTCGACATGCGGGTAGGGGTAGACGTATTGCAGCCGGACCCATGCGCCCAACTCGCCGAGCTCGCGCGCGAGGTCGAGGAATTTGGCGCGGACCTGGCGGTCCTTCCACGGGCTCTCGGCATATTTGAGATCGACGCCGTAGGCGGAGGTGTCCTGCGAGATCACCAGCAGTTCCTTGACGCCGGCGCCGACCAGGCGCTCGGCCTCGCGCAGCACGTCGTTGGCCGGGCGCGAGACCAGATCGCCGCGCAGCTTCGGGATGATGCAGAAGGTGCAGCGGTTGTTGCAGCCCTCGGAGATCTTCAAATAGGCGTAGTGGCGCGGCGTCAGCTTGATGCCTTGCGGCGGCACCAGGTCGAGATGCGGATTGTGCGCCGGCGGCAGCGCGCGGTGCACGGCATCGAGCACGCTCTCATATTGCTGCGGGCCGGTGATGGAGAGCACGCCGGGATAGGCCTGCTCGATCGCTTCCGGTTCCGCGCCCATGCAGCCGGTCACGATCACCTTGCCGTTCTCGGCCATGGCCTCGCCGATCGCCGAGAGCGATTCCTGCTTGGCGCTGTCGAGGAAGCCGCAGGTGTTGACGATGACGATGTCGGCCCCGTCATGCTTGCGGGCGAGCTCATAGCCCTCCGCGCGCAGCCGCGTGATGATGCGCTCGGAATCCACCAATGCCTTGGGGCACCCGAGTGACGTGAATGAAATACGCGGCGCTCTGTCCATGTAATCGCTTGGAGCCTACATCTGGATTGTTCGGATACGCGATCCAACTAATTGATCCAATGCCGAAATTCAATAACTAACGTGCTCCATGCGGCAGCGCTCGCGCATATATTGCGACGCGATCTGGCAGTAGCTGGACGTGGCCTCATTACCGCGTAGCCATACGCGTATGGAAGCAAGCTGGACCAGTGCGAGACAACCCCGACTGGAGAATTTCCGCCGGATTATTTTAGCCGACGATGCTTTTGAACGTGTCGTCCAGCGATTGCTACAAAGAACTACAATTTGCTCGTCTGCTTCGGAGTAAGAGCCATGCCAATCGAGCGTGCCCCACGAAGCCCGCTTTCTCAAGATTATCGCCCTCCGAGCGGCCCGGACACATACACAGTTCAAATCCTCTTCTAACAGGGCTTCGCCATGAGCACCGTCGTTTGGTTCGACACCAGCCTTCTTATCGACATCGAGTCCGGCGCGCTCCAGGGCGGCCTCGACGAACTGGCGCGCATGCAGAGGGACGGCTTCAAGATGCTTCTTCCCAAGCATGTCGAGACCGAGTTCCTCTTCTCGAAGGCTGGTGCGCAGAACATGGCGCAGCGGCAAGCCTTCCTGCAGCGCTTCGGCCTCCAGGTCGATACCATGGCCTCGCAGGTCCCTCTTGCCCAGGTGCGGGCGTGGACCGATCAGGCCACTGCCGCGGGGCTTGGGCATGGAGACGCCAAGATGGTCGCCCATGTCCGCGCCAGCGCGCATGTCCGGAATATCAGGAACCCCGTGCTCCTCAGCCAGAACACCAAGGACATTGCTAAGATGCGGCTGCAGGGGGTGAACGCGCTGAAGTTCGAGCCGGTCGCCCTGAGACCGAAGATGCATATCGCGGCGCACGGCGGCGGGGGAGGGACCAAGCCCAAGTCCTCGGTCTCGCCGGCGACGGGCGCCCCGACGCGCGGCGCGATGTTCAAGGCCGGCCTGAAGGGAGCGTTCTCGGCGGCCAGCATCGCCTCCATGATCCCAGACGTCATCCTCAAGTTCGCCGACCGCGCCGCGGCGAAGCAGGCGCTCCGGAACATCCAGGTGAAGTTCATCAAGGAAGGCTTCGCCCGCGGCGTCGCCGCCGGCATCATGCGTTGGACGGAAGCCGAGCTCGACGCGAACTCCAAGAACCGCATGACGAGCTTCCGCCTCCAGGGCATGGGCGATGCGGCCGGGATGCTGAAGCTGGGCGACATGTTCAAGCTGGCCGAATCCGTCGAGAACTACGCCGTCGACATTGGATATGCGTATGCAGGCACGCGGGATCCGGCGTGGAAAGACGAACTGCGCGACAAGGGCTTCGCATTCCTGCGCAACACCCGATATCACTTCGGGGATGATCCGGAAGCTCTGTTCGAGTTCGAGTTCATCGACAAGCTGGCGTGGGCGATCCACCACTCGACCGACGCGATCATCGGGCCTGCAATCAAGTTCGATTCTTAGATAGGAGAGCGCCACAGAGCTGCCTCACATCGCACTCTGACATCCGTCCTTGGCGTGCGAAGCGCTTGATCCAAGCATTAAGGCCGACCATTGAGAGCCGCTTCTGCGGCACATGATGCTCGAAAAGCGATTGTCGATCAGCAATCGTGACCGATCACGCCAACCTCGTGATTCTTCGAGGAGCCGCCATTTTCTTAAAAGGGCGCGCCTTGATCTTGAACTGTCGCTTCGACACCGTGTACGCAAAACTGCGATGAGCCGGTTTCATCCTCGGCATGGCCTTGGTTAGCTTTTCCTGTGGCATGATGTTTCCGGTGCGGGCTGAAGTCGACAAGACTATGCATGTCTAAGATCGGCAACGCTTGTGTCCGGAGTTCAGGCTACGCGTGAAGGTACCCGATGGGTGCGCGAGGGACATCTCGGGCGCCGCCGAGCGACACGAAGCTGACCTTGGGCGCAGCCGTCTGATCCATATCTGAACTGCCTGATTGACCGGCCTGAGCTAGTCCCAATTGCCATAATTACAACCCTTTGCAGGGCGTACCGGCGTGCTATGGATGAATCACCCGCCGCGAGTGAGCCATGAGCGCCGAACAGTCGCCCAAAATCGTGATCGTCGACGAAAGCCCGATCCGGGCTGCGATCCTGGAGGAGGGATTGCGGGAGGCCGGATTCACGCAGGTGGTCCATATCAGTGAGATGCAGAGCCTGCTCGCCCGCATTTACGCGGTCGATCCCGACATCATCCTGATCGACCTGGAGAACCCCAGCCGCGACGTGCTGGAAGCGATGTTCCAGGTCAGCCGGGCCGTGAAGCGGCCGATCGCCATGTTCGTCGACCAGAGTGATTCAGCTTCGATCCAGGCCTCCGTCGAGGCGGGGGTATCCGCCTATATCGTCGACGGGCTGAAGAAGGAGCGCATCAAGCCGATTCTCGACCTCTGCGTGTCCCGCTTCAACGCCTTCGCCAAGCTCCAGGAGGAACTGGAGCGGACCAAGTCGCAGCTGGAGGACCGCAAGGTCATCGAGCGCGCCAAGGGCATTCTGATGAAGGTGAAGGGCCTGACCGAAGACGAGGCCTATGTGCTGCTGCGCTCCACGGCGATGCGCGAGAAGAAGAAAATCGGCGAGATCGCGCAGTCGATCATCACCGCGTCGGAGATGCTGAAATGACCGTTCCCCTCCGCATCGGGTTCATTCCGCTGGTCGATGCCGCCGCTCTGATCGTCGCCGTCGACAAGGGATTTGCCGCAGCCGAAGGGCTCGACGTCGAGCTCGTGCGCGAGGTGTCCTGGTCCAACGTCCGCGACAAGCTCAATATCGGCCTGTTCGACGCCGCGCATCTGCTGGCGCCGGTGGCGATCGCGTCCTCGCTCGGGCTCGGTCACGTCAAGGTGCCGATCGCCGCGCCCTTCAATCTCGGCATCAACGGCAATGCCATCACGGTGTCGCCGGCGCTCCATGCCGCGCTGATGGAGGAGATCGACGGCGATCGGTTTGACCCGATGGCGACCGCGAAGGCGCTGGCGAAGGTCGTTGCCATCAGGCGCAAGGCAGGGGCGGAGCCGCTGACCTTCGGCATGACCTTCCCGTTCTCCACCCACAATTATCAATTGCGGTTCTGGATGGCTGCAGCGGGCGTTGATCCCGACGAGGACGTGCGCCTCGTGGTGCTGCCGCCGCCCTTCATGGTCGACAGCCTCAAGAACGGCCATGTCGATGCGTTCTGCGTCGGCGCGCCCTGGAATTCGGTCGCGGTCGATCTCGGCATCGGGCATATCCTGCATTTCGTCTCCGACATCCTGGTCCGTGCGGCGGAGAAGGTGCTGGCGGTCCGCCAGACCTGGGCCGACAAGAATCCGGACGTGGTTGCAGCACTGGTGCGCGCGGCCGTGAAAGCCGCCGAGTTCATCGAGCATCCCGAGAACCGCACGGAGGCGGCGCAGATCCTGGCCCAGCCGGAGCGGATCGGCGTCGATGCCGAGGTCATTCAGCGCACCCTCACCGGACGCCTCAAGATCTCGCCCGACGGTACCTTCCGTGAAAGCGGTCGCTACCTCCTCGTTGGGCGCGAAGGGGCAGGGCGCCCCGATCCGGTCCAGGCCGCCTGGCTCTACGCCCAGATGGTGCGCTGGGGGCAGACGGCCCTGACCCCGGACGGCGTCAAGACGGCAATGGCGGTGTTCAGGCCCGACCTTTACGACGCGGCCCTTGGCAGCAGGGCGCCCATTGAGGCTCCAGCGGCGTTCGGCGCCTTTGCCGGGCCCGTCTTCGATCCCGACAACATCCGGGGGCATCTCGAGGCCTTCGAGGTCGGGCGCTGGAAGACCTGATTCGGATTTGCTTCGTTTTCGAGCACGTACCTCCGTTGGCTAATGTTTGGGCTAACTGCTCGAATTTCGGGAGAGCTCTCAGACCGATATTTCCCGGCGCCTCTCCTAATTGTCTGATTTTATGATGCTTTCTATTTCGACCGAGCTGGCACGCAACTTGAATGTTGCGCTGCGGCCAGCTTGTCATAGGTGCCTGCTGAGCCAAGTCCCACAGCAACGAAGCTGAATGGACCGTCGGGTTGCGAAGCGGGCTCTCGAGCCGGCCGAGTTTCCCGCGGGTCGCACAATTTCCGTCGAAGCCACTTTGGTGGCCGCAGGAGCTTCGTTACCGACCATGAAAATCGAAACACTCTCAGTCGACTTCACCGACGAGCAGAAACGCTATCTCGAAGGCTTCACGACCGGCTTGCAGATCAGCCGGGTCGGCCGCGGTCTCGGCGCGGGTGCCGGCAAGGCGAATGCCGAGCCTGTTGGTCCCGATGCCGTGCACATCAAGGCGCAGGACAAGGTGATCGCGTCGGGCAGGAAGCTCGCCGACCAGGAGAAGTTCAAGCGCGACGAGCATCCGTTCGACGCCTATCCGCGGCTGCGCCAGCAGGCGCTCGATAACGCGCCGCCAAGCCCGGCTGACAATTTCCGCTGGCGCTATTACGGAATCTTCTACGTCGCGCCGACGCAGGATTCCTACATGTGCCGCCTGCGCATTCCGAACGGCATCATGAAGCACTGGCAGCTGTCGGGCCTTGCCGATCTCGCCGATGAGCTCTGCGGCCCCTATAGCCACGTCACGACGCGCGCCAATCTCCAACTCCGCGAGATACCGCCGAAGCATGCGGTGAAGCTGCTCGAGGGCATCCAGGAGCTCGGCCTGTGCTCGCGCGGCTCCGGCGCCGACAACATCCGTAACGTAACTGGGACGCCGACGGCCGGCATCGATCCGCAAGAGATCCTCGACACGCGACCCTTTGCGCGCGAGTGGCACTACCACATCCTCAACGACCGCTCGCTCTACGGCCTGCCGCGCAAGTTCAACGTCGCCTTCGACGGTGCCGGCAGGATCGCGGTGCTCGAGGAGACCAACGACATCGCCTTCACCGCCTACGAGGTGAAGGACGGGTTCGGCGTTGAGCCCGGCGTCTGGTTCCGCCTCGGCCTCGGCGGCATCACCGGCCACAAGGACTTTGCAAAATATTCCGGCATCATCGTCAAGCCGGAGCAGGCGACCGCCGTCGCCGACGCCATCGTGCGCGTGTTCATCGACCATGGCGACCGCACCAACCGCAACAAGGCGCGGCTGAAATACGTGCTCGACGCCATGGGCCATGACGGCTTCCTCAAGCTCGTCGAGGACCGGCTGAAGGCGCCGTTCACGCGCGTGCCGGAAGAGGCGTTCGCGCCGCGGCCCGCGGCGGACCGCATGGCGCATGTCGGCGTGCACAAGCAGAAGCAGGAGGGCCTCAACTGGATCGGCGTGTCGCTGACCCTCGGCAAGCTCACCTCCGATCAGATGCGGGGCCTCGCCAAGGTCGCGCGCGACCTTGGCGACGGCGAGATCCGCCTCACGGTCTGGCAGAACCTCTTGATCCCGGGCGTGCGCGACGAGAATGTCGAGCTAGCGATCGCGGCCATCAAGCAGATCGGGCTCGCCGTGGAAGCCTCGCACATCCGCGCCGGGCTGATCGCCTGCACCGGCAATGCCGGCTGCCGCTTCGCCGCGGCGAACACCAAGCGCCATGCCGCCGAGATCGGCGACTGGTGCGAGCCGCGCGTCGCGATGGACAAGCCGGTCAACATCCACGTCACCGGCTGTCACCATTCCTGCGCCCAGCACTACATCAGCGACATCGGACTGATCGGGGCCCGCGTCCCGGTCGGCGAAGAGGACACGGTCGAGGGCTACCACCTCTTCACCGGCGGCGGGTTCGGGCCCGACGCCGATGTCGGGCAGGAGGTCTATCACGATCTCAAGGCCGAGGACGCGCCGAAGACGGTCGAAGCGCTGCTCAAGGCCTACATCGCCCATCGCTCCTCGCCCGAGGAAACGTTCCTGTCTTTTGCGCGCCGCCATGACGGCGAAACGCTGCGCAAGCTTGCCGATGCACAGGTGTCCGCATGAACCAGATCACCCCTCCGCCCAAGCTCGACATCATCCCACCCAGCGCACCGTTCTCGGATGCGCAGCGCTCCTGGCTGAACGGCTTCTTCGCCGGCCTGCTGTCACCTGACGTCGCAACACCATTGTCGGCGGAGCAGGGCGCGGCCGTCATGCAAGCCGGTGACGGCGACGACGGCGAGGCGCCGTGGCACGACCAGACCATGCCGATTGCCGAGCGGATGAAGCTCGCCGAGGGACGGCCCCTGCGCCGCAAGATGATGGCGGCGATGGCGCAGCAGGACTGCGGCCAGTGCGGCTACAATTGCCACGATTATTCGGAGGCGATCGCGAGCCGCAGCGAAGCACGGCTCAACCTCTGCGTTCCCGGCGGCAAGGAAACCGCGCGGATGCTGAAGTCGCTGTACGAAGAGCTCGACAAGGCCCCGGTTGCCAAATCGGCCGACAAGGCGGACACGTCGGCGCCGGCCGTGACCGTGACGATCGCAGAGCCGGGTCGCTCGCGCGACAATCCCGTGACCGCAACCTTCCTGTCGCGCCGCCTTCTCAACAAGGGGAAGTCGGAGAAGGAGACCTATCACGTCGAGTTCGATCTCTCCGACAGCAAGCTCGACTACGTCGTCGGCGATTCCTTCGGCGTGTTCCCGCGCAACGATGTCGGCCTCGTCGACCAGATCATCGCGCTGCTCGGCGCCTCCCATACGACCAGGGTCAATGGCAAGACGCTGCGCGAGGTGTTGATCCACGACGTCTCGCTGTCGCCGGCACCCGACACGCTGTTCGAGCTGATCTCGTTCATCACCGGCGGCGCGGCGCGCGAGAAGGCGCGGGCGCTGGCGCAGGGCGAGGATCCCGACGGCGATGCCGCCACCCTCGACGTGATGGCGGCGCTCCAGAAGTTTTCCGGCATGCGGCCGCATCCCGAGGCCTTCGTCGAGGCGCTGGAGCCGCTGCAGCCGCGGCTCTACTCGATCTCGTCCTCGCACAATGCGACGCGCGGAAGGCTGTCGCTGACGGTGGACTCCGTGCGCTACGTCATCGGCAAGCGCAAGCGGCTGGGTGTCGCCTCGACCTTCCTCGGCGAGCGCATCAATGACGGCGACAAGCTCAAGGTCTACGTGCAGAAGGCGCACGGTTTCGGCCTGCCGCAGGACCCGAAGACGCCGATCATCATGATCGGTCCCGGCACCGGCATCGCGCCGTTCCGCGCCTTCCTGCTCGACCGCAAGGCGACCGGTGCGCCCGGCAAGAACTGGCTGTTCTTCGGCCATCAGCGCAGCGATTGCGATTTCTTCTACCAGGACGAGCTCAACGCCATGAAGACATCGGGCGTACTCACGCGCCTGTCGCTGGCCTGGTCGCGCGACGGCGAGAAGAAGTTCTACGTGCAGGACCGCATGCGCGAGGTCGGCCGCGAATTGTGGACCTGGCTTGCCGACGGCGCGCATTTCTACATCTGCGGCGACGCCAAGCGCATGGCCAAGGACGTCGAGCGCGCGCTGGTCGACATCGTCGCCCAGTTCGGCGCACGTTCGACCGACGAAGCCGTCAGCTTCGTCGCCGAGCTGAAGAAGACCGGCCGCTTCCAGGCGGATGTGTACTGACCGCTGCCGCTCGCCGTTATCCGAGCCGGTTCCGACTGGCTCGGATTTGAACGAATAAGATTCTCGGAACCCTGGCCCTAAGAGAATTTACGTCTGCGAGACGGCCGCCTCGGAGGAGGCGCATCGCTATTTGCGCCACCATCTTGCCTCCCGCCCTGGTTGATCCCTCATACTCTCGCAAATGGGGCGTTGGAGATCGACCATGCGCGAACTATCGGCGGAAGCCAGGCTGCACTTCTACGCGCGCTCGCTCTCGCGGCAGACCCGGGCGAACGCCCATCATCTGGCGCTCTACAGCGCGTTTGCGGTCATCGCGGCGATCGTGTTCGGCACGCTCTCGGTGCATCCGTTTTAGAGCTCTCGTTTAGAGCTCTCGTGGGTGGGCAAGGGCGCGCTCTTCGCGCCGTGCCCACCATCTCTCAATATACGACTTCGGTTTGGTGGGCACGCTTCGCTCTGCCCACCCTACGGCACCTGTCGTACCTCACCCGCGCTTGAACGGCGCGACCTCGATCCCCGCATCCTTCAGCGCCTGACGCACCCCGCGCGCGATGTCGACGGCGCCGTGCGTGTCGCCGTGGATGCAGACCGTGTCCGTGCGCATCTTGATCACCTTGCCGGTCACCGAGACCGCCGCGCCGTCCTGCACCATGCGCACCACGCGATCGGCGATCGCCTTGGCATCGTGCAGCACCGCGCCGGGCTTCTTGCGCGAGACGAGGTTGCCGTCGTCCTCATAGGCGCGGTCGGCGAACACCTCGTGCACCATCGGCAGATTGGCCGCTTCGCCGGCCTTCACCAGCTTCGAATTGGCGAGCACGACGAAGATCAGGCTGGGATCGACCGCCTTGATGCCGGCGGCGATCGCCGTCGCGGTCATGTCGTCCTCGCACGCGACGTTGGAGAGGGCGCCATGCGCCTTCACATGCGTCACCTTGTGGCCGGCGGCGGTCGCGATCGCCTGCAGCGCGCCGATCTGGTAGGCGACGAGGTTCTCGATCTCGGACGCCTTCAGGCCCGCGATCGGATGGCGGCCGAAGCCGTGCAGGTCGCGATAGCCGGGATGCGCGCCGACCGAGACGCCGCGCGCCTTCGCCAGCTCAACCGTCCGCCGCATGATATCAGGGTCGCCGGCATGGAAGCCGCAGGCGACGTTGACCGAGCTTGCGAGCTCGATCATGGCGGCGTCGTTGCCCATCTCCCACGCGCCAAAACCCTCGCCGAGATCGCAATTGAGATCGACTGTCTTCATGGGTGCTCTCCGCCTCTGGTCTCGTTGTAGCTTACGGCTCGGCCGCGACCTGCCAAGTCCCTGCGTCCATGGCGCTCACCGCATAGCCCGCAACGTTGGCATCGCTGAGCGCCGCGATGTTGAGCGCGACGGTGTCGGAGGAGCGCAGGCGATCGGGCAGGCTGCGGATCAACCGTGCAAACTTGCGCGCCTCGTCCTGCGCCTCGGCCATGCTGACGGCCTTGAAGCGGAACGCGGTTCCCGCCGAGGTCTGGGCGAGGCGGCCGACATCGGCCGTGATGACGGTTGCGATCTTGGGATAGCCGCCGGAGGTGCCGCGATCCATCATCAGCGCGATCGGCGCGCCGTTGCCGGGCACCTGGATGCTGCCGTTGACGGTGCCGTCGGAGACGATGTTGTGGCCGTGCAGATGCTTGATCGCGGGGCCCTCGAGCCGGTAGCCCATGCGGTCGGAGGTTGCCGAGATCTTCCACTCGCTGTCCAGGAACAGCGCCTTGTTCGTCTCGTCGAACTCGTCATCCTGCGGGCCCAGCAGGACCCGGATCGGACCTGTCGCAGGCTTCGGCAATTCGATGCGTAGTTCCGGCGCGCCGCTCGCAGCATCGACGCTGAACTCGTCGCCGGCCTGGAGGGGGCGCGGGTAGGGGCTGCCGAGGCCGGCGCGGGCATTGACCGCGAGACTGCCGAACACCGGCTCGCCCTTGATGGCGCCCTCGATCGCGAGATAGGTGAAGGCGCCGCCGCGGGCAAAACCGAGCGTCAAGGTCTCGCCGTCCTTCAGCGTCACCGATGTGTCCATCGCGACTGGGGTTCCGGCGACATCCGCATTGCGCGGCGCGCCTGATATCCCGACGCGGACGGCGCCGTCGCGTGCAGTGAAGGAGGCGCCGAACGGGCCGATCTCCACGGCGGCCGCGAACGGCTCGTTGCCGACCAGCGTATTCGCTGCCGCAAGCGACAGGCGGTCCATCGCCCCGCTGACCGTCAAGCCGTAGCGCTGCGCGCCGAAGCGGCCACCATCCTGGACCGAGCTTGCAGGGCCGATGCTGGCGACGGCGAGGCGGCTCATGCGACCACCTGCTCGGCGACGATCTCGCCGGCTTCCGCGGCGCGGTCCAGGTCCGCGAACGTCTTGTGGTCGATGGCGAAGAACGTCACGCGATCGCCGGGCTCGGTGAGGAAGGTCGGATTGCGGTGGAGCTGATAGGTGCGCACCGGCGTGCGGCCGAGCAGATGCCAGCCGCTCGGCGCGGCGAGGCACTGGATCCCGGCCTGGATGCCGCCGATCGAGATCGTGCCGGCCGGCGTCAGCAGCCGCGGATTCTGCCGCCGCGACATGTGCAGCGATTTATCGAGGCCGCTGAGATAGGACCAGCCCGGCGTGAAGCCGATCATGGCGACCTTGTAGTCGCCGCCCGCATGCCGGGCGATGATGTCGTCGGGCGTGGTGTTGAGCGCCTTCGCGACATCCTCGAGGTCGATGCCATGCTCGCCGCCATAGGCGACGGGAATGCGCCAGCGGCGCGCCTTGGTGACCGGCGGCAGCGGCCGGGTGGCGATCGGGAGGATCTTTTCGCCGAGCGCGTCGAAACCGATCTTTTCGGGGTCGTAGTGGACCAGCAGCGAGCGATAGGTCGGCACGGTCTCGGTGATGCCGTCGATGGGGCTTGCCGCGAGCGCCTTGTCGAGCGCCAGCACGCGCTGGTTGGCGTCCTCGTCGATGGTGCGGCTGAACTCGACCGTGACGGCGCTGTCGCCACTGGGCAGAAGGCGGGGCGGGGGAAGCGTCGCGGCCATTGAGCTGTCGAAGAGCTGTCGAAATCGGACTTTTGGAAGTGCGCGGGCTCGACGTTGAGTTCCGCGTCACCCCTGCTTCGCGTAAATGCGCCCGCAAGTCCAATAAATTAATGCAAGGGGAGCCGATAAAGCCTTGTTATCGCGTCGCATAACAGCTCGGCGGCCCTGCGTTATTGGGACCCTCTTGGCCCTTGACGCAAGGGCTGCGGCTCGCAAGATGCGCGCGTTCTTTCCCGCCTATCCGGAGCTCGTTCTCGTCCATGTCGCTGTCCCCCGAAGCCCGCAAGACCCTCGCCGGCATCACCACCGCCACGATCACCACGGTCCTGCTGAAAAAGGGGCTGCGCAATGTGTGGATGCGCGGCGCCCGTCCGCTCCGCCCGGGCCTGCCGCGCCTGGTGGGTCCGGCCTTCACGCTGCGCTTCGTGCCGGCGCGTGAGGATCTGGCGACGCCGGAATCCTGGTCGTCGCCGATCTCGACCCGCACCGCGATCGAGGCGATGCCGGAAGGATGCATCGCCGTGGTCGACGCCATGGGCATCACCGATGCCGGCATCTTCGGCGACATCCTGTGCGCGCGCATGGTCAAGCGCGGCGTCACCGCGCTCGTCACCGATGGCGTGGTGCGTGACGTCGAGGGCGTGCTCGGCACCAACCTGCCGGTGTGGTGCGACGGCTATGCCGCGCCGCCTTCCGTCGCGGGCCTCACCTTCGTCGGCTGGGGCGAGCCGATCGGCTGCGGCGGCGTTGCCGTTTTCCCGAACGACATCGTCGTCGCCGACCAGGACGGCTGCGTGCTGATCCCGCAGGCGATGCTTGATCACGTCCTCGCCGAGGGTGTCGAGCAGGAGCGGATGGAGGCCTGGATCGTCAACGAGGTGAACAACGGCGCGGTGCTGCCGGGCCTCTACCCCATGAATGCCGAGACCAAGGCGCGCTACGCCGCGAGCAAGAAGTAACCGGGAAGAAGAGAGGTCATTTCGATGGAGATCACTGTTGCAGGCATGCGGCCGACCCGCCACGCGCCCAAGGAACACTTCACCGGCACTGTCTTGCAGGACCCCGTGATCATGGCGCCCGCGCCGGCACGGCTGAACTGCTCGCGCGTGTCGTTCGAGCCGGGCGCGCGCACCAACTGGCATCACCATCCGCTCGGGCAGACGCTCTACGTCATTTCCGGCGTCGGCCGCATCCAGGCCAAGGGCGGGCCGATCCGCGAGATCCGTCCCGGTGACACCGTCTGGATTCCGCCGGGTGAACTGCACTGGCACGGGGCATCGCCGACCAACGCCATGTGCCACATCGCCATGCAGGAAGCGCTCGACGGCGTCTACTCGACCTGGCTCGAGCCGGTCACCGACGCCGAGTACGGGGCCGCGGTGGGCTAGATTGGCTTTCGTGTCCCGGACAAGACGCATCGCCGTAAGGCGTTGCGGCGCCGAGCCGGGACCCAGAGCTGTCCTGTCACGAAGCGTTCTGGGTCCCGGCTCTGCGCGGCAACGCTTCGCGTTGCCACTTGTCCGGGACACGGCAATCTACATCCGCTCCGCCGTCACGTTCCCGCGCACATGGCGCCGCGCCACGTGCCGGAGCCGGACATGCCGTTCAGCCGGCCGAAGCCGACGGCGCGCTTGATGCCGGTGCTCAGGGTAACGTTGATGCTGCCGGCACCGGCGACGCGACCGGACGCGTTCACCTCGAGATTCCGGGTTCACGCTTCGCGTGCCCCGGAATGACTCGGTATTGGAGAGTGCAAAAAGCTCAGTTCACCCGTGTCCAGGTCTGGCCGCCGCAGAACATGCCGCCGAAGGCGCAGCCCTGCACGCGCAGCCGGTCGGTGCCCTTCATCGCGATCGTGGAATCGTAGGTCGAGCCGGAGTTCGGATCGAGGATGCGGCCGGACCATTTCTGGTCCTTGCCGGGCTTCATGTTGATCAGGACCTGCTCGCCGTTCTGGTTCGATCTGCTGTCGACAGAATAGCCGCAGAGATTGCTGCCGCATTGCTCGATGCGGACCTTGCCTTCCTTCTCCTCGGTCAGCCAGACGCCGAGCGGTGAATTGAGATCGCGCGTGGGCGCCGCTGCAGGAGCAGGCGGCGCGACGGCAGCCGCCTGGACTGGGGCGGTTGCCGGGGGCGGAGCGGGCGGCGGAGGCGGCGCCGGAGGGGCCGCAGCGACGGCCGGGGCCGGCGGTGGTGTCACGGCAGGAGCTGCCTGCTGCGTGGCCGGTGCAGGCGGCGGCGAGGGCGGCGGCAGCACGGCAGTCTCGGCCGGCGCATTGCTGGCGGTTGCCGCCGGAGGCGGTGCAGGCGGTGGTGTTGCGGCAGCGGGTGCAGCGGGCACAGGTGCCTGCGCAGCCGCGGGCGGCGGGGCGGCGGGAGCGGGAGCGGGCGCGGCCGGCGTTTGCGGCTCGACCGTGGTTTGCTGCGGCGCTTGGCCCGGCGTCGCCTCGTTCTTCTTGGCCTTTTTGGCCTTGCTCTGGCCGGTGTTGTCATAGACGCCGGGGATCTGCACCGTGCCGCGGTCCGGATCGATGCGGATGGTGCGCCCGCCATACTCGAAAGTGTACTGCGCCTGTGCGGCGGTGCTCGCCAAAAGGAATGCGGCCGTGGCCAACAGCTTCCTCATTTCCGTCTCCTGAACAGGTGGTCCCCGGACCAACGCTTACGCGCCGGCTCGCTCGCAAAAAGTGATCTAGATCACTGTCGTTGGTATGAGTCGTCTTCCGGTGGTTCCGGGTTCAATAGGCCCGCAGCCGGTCCAAAGTTTGGCCGGGGCAAGCGACAGGAGGACGCGGCCAAAAACGCCTCAAGCATGATCCGGAAAAGTGCGTAGCGGTTTTCCGAAAAGATCATGCTCAAACAACAACCTAAAGCGCGATGACGATTTGATCCTCATCGCATCGCGCTTTAGTCGAACCAGGCGGCGTAGATCTTCTTGTAGCTGCCGTCTTCCATGGAAATATGCAGCCATTGGTCGACGTAGGCTTTCAGCGCCATGTCGCGCTGGAGCCAGTAGGCCTTCTCGGAGAAGTCGAACGGCTTTTCGGGTTGGACCGCGCAGAGCACCCCGGCATGCTGCTTCTGCTGGTAGCGGGTTTCGGACGCGTCCGTCATCATCAGGTCGGCGTTGCCCTTGGCAATTTCGTCGAAAATCACGGTGTTGTCGGCGAAGACAGTGATCTCGGCATCCCTGATGTTGGCACGCGCGAAGCGCTCATTGGTCCCGCCGGGATTGACGATGACGCGGGTGCCCTTCTTGTCGATATCCGGAAGCGTTTGGTACTTGCCGACGTCGGCGCAGCGCGCGATCGCGGTCTTGCCCTCGCGCATGATCGGGGTGGAGAACAAGCCTTTCTTCTGCCGGTCGAGTGTCACCGAGACACCGCCCATGGCGATGTCGAATTGGTCGGCCTCGAAATCCTTCATCAGCTTCGGCCAGGCCGTGGGCACGAATTCGACCTTGACGCCGAGCGCGTTGCCGAGAGCTTGCGCCATGTCGACGTCGAAGCCGCTGAACTGCTGCGTGGTCTTGTCCAGATAGGTGAAGGGCTTGTAGTCGCCGGTCATGCCGACGCGTAGCGTGCCGCGCTTGACGATCTCGTCGAGGCGCGAAGGCGCGGCCTGCTGAGCCTGCGCCGAGACATTCACCAGCAACGCTACGGCCAAAGCCGTCCAGAACCGAACGATCATCTCTTTTCCACCCATGCCCGAGCTGTCATTGTGCAGCCCTTGAGCGGTGGATTTAGACCAGATGCCCCTCGGTGGCGAGGCAGAATTGAAGGGAATCCAGAGGTGACGATCTCGATGTACGAGGCCTCAGTCGGCCTCTTCGTGCCTTATTTGCGCAACCTGTCCGCGCTGCTCGACAAGGGCGTCGCTGATGCGGAGGCCCGCAAGTTCAATCCGACGGTTCTGCTCGGCATGCGCCTTGCGCCGAACATGTACGATCTGGCGCAGCAGGTCGGCGAAGCCTGCCGGCACGCGGTGGTCGCGCCCGCCTTGCTGGCGCAGTGCGAGCCGGTGGCGCTGCCGGCCCTCGAGCACGACATGGCCGGGCTTCAGGCGCGCATCGCAACGTCCATCGAGTTCATCGAAAGCCTGCCGCGCGCGGAGATCGATGCGGCTGCGGAACGGAATGTCTTCTTCAGGTTGAAGAACGGGACCGAGCTGCCCTTCACCGGGCGGACGCTGCTGCTGACGTTCAGCGTCCCACAGTTCTTCTTTCACGTCACCACCGCCTACGACCTGTTGCGGCACGCCGGCGTCGAGCTGGTGAAGAAGGATTATCTCGGCAGGAAGTAGTTGGCGGGGCTCGGTGTGCACCTCTCCCTACGGGAGAGGTGCACGGCGACCTCCGGTGCAGCTTTACGCTTCGCCCTTGCGCTCGTAGTCGGCGAGCGAGCTTCGGCCGGCGATCTCGCTGCGCAGCTCTTCGAAGCGACGATGTGACTCGTCCTCCCGTTCGTCAACGAAGCGCACGGCGGCCTCGCTCGTCATCGGGCCGCTGACCACGGGGGCGGATTGCTCGCCGATGGTCTCGTGGACGTAGAACTGGCCGTCATCGCCGCGATGGACCGTCCATTTGAGGCGGATCGCGACCATCGGACCGGGGCCAACCTTGCTGTAGCCATCCGCATCGGTGTGTTCCGGCACCAGCGGCTGCTCGTCGATCATCGGATGCTCGTCGACAGCATGATGTTCTTCGACCGACGGCTGCTCACCGACGACGACGATCTCGGTCTCCCGGATGGTCTCGGTCTCACGAACGACGAGGACGGGCTCGGGGTGCTCCAGGATGCTGGCGATGGTCGCGAGCGCGTGGTCGGTCGGGTCGATCTCTGACAAGGGCTCATCCTCCAGCTCGACGCGGCCGGCCAGTCTGTCCCACTGCCGCCGCGGCGGGTCTTATTACGCGCGTTTGATTAAGGCTGAGTTGGGGCTCGATCTGCACCAAAATGGGACGCTTTCTGGCACTCCGAAGGCGGGCGCATCCGACGCCCGCCCCGGAGTTCGGCTCAGCCCAGCACGTCCTGGTTGATCACGTTCTGCCTGATCGGATCGCCGTCGAGCACACTCAGGATGTTGCGCGCGGTCTGCTCGCTCATGCGCTGGACGGCCTCGACCGTCACGCCGGCGACATGCGGGGCGACGATGACGTTGGGCAGCGCGAACAGCGCGTTGCTGACCGGCGGCGGCTCCACCTCGAACACGTCGATGCCGGCGCCGGCGAGCTTGCCGGAGACCAGGGCGTCGTACAGCGCAGCCTCCTTCACGATGCCGCCGCGTGCGGTGTTGATGAGGTAGGACTTCGGCTTCATCCGGCCGATCCGCGCCGCATCGAACAGGCCGACGGTTTCCGGCGTCTTCGGGCAGTGGATGGTGACGAAATCGGCGTTGGGCAGCGCGGCGTCGAGGTCAGGCACCGGCTCGCATCCTGCCGCCTTGATCTCGGCGGCGTCCTTGAAGGGATCGTAGACCTGCACCTTCATTTCCATCGCCAGGCAGCGCTTGGCGGTGCGACTGCCGATGCGGCCGAAGCCGATGATCAGGACGGTCTTGCCGTAGAGATCGAACGGCAGCATGCCGAGCCGGTCGGCCCATTTGCCGTCCCTGACACAGGCGTGCATCTCCTGCGCACGCTTGGCCAGCGTCAGCATCATGAACAGCGCCGCTTCCGCGACCGAGGGCGAGTTCGCGCTGCCCGCGACCATCAGCGGCACCTTGCGGCGGGAGAGGGCGGGCACGTCGACGGCGTCGTAGCCGACGCCGATCCGGGTCACCACCTTCATGTCCCTGGCGGCTTCGAGCTCGGTCTCTCCGAAGGCGGTGGCGCCGAGGGCCACGCCGTGGACGGGGGCATGGCTCTTCAACAAGGCCTCGAAGTCTTTCGCCGAGATCAGGTTCGCAAACTCGACGAGCTCGATATCGTCCCGCCGGGTGAGGAGGGCGCGTGCCCCTTGCGACAAAGTTTGTGTAACGAATATCTTCTTCTTGTTGGTCGCCATCGCTCCCCTGCCTGCGTTTCTTGGATCGCGGCGTCACAACACGACGCCGGTTTCCTCATTTAGCAGGTGCATGTTGTTGAGGTCCATCGCCAGGCGCATGGGTGCCCCGTCCTTGGCGCCGGCATTGGGATTGACGCGGCCGCAGACCGGCGTGCCTTCGAGCCCGAAATACACCAGCGTCTCCATTCCCATCGGCTCGGTGACGTCGAGCACGGTGTCGAAGGTCTCGACGCCGGGCTCCAGATGCGCATGCGACTCGGTAAGATGCTCGGGCCGGAGGCCCAGCAGCAGCTTGTCGGTGCGCGGCAGCGAATTGTAACGCGCGGCGCGGGCCGGCGGCAGCGGGAAGGCGATGCGGTCGGTGAGGCGGATCTGGAGCGTGCCGCCGACATCCTCGAGCCGGCACGGGATGAAGTTCATCGCCGGCGAGCCGATGAAGCCCGCGACGAAGCGCGTCGCCGGCTTGTGGTAGAGCTCGTTCGGCGTGCCGATCTGCTCGATCCGGCCCTTGTTCATCACCACCACGCGATCGGCCAGCGTCATCGCCTCGACCTGGTCGTGGGTGACGTAGACCGTGGTGGTGCGCACCTTCTGGTGCACTTTCTTGATCTCGATCCGCATCTGCACGCGGAGCTTGGCGTCGAGATTGGACAGCGGCTCGTCGAACAGGAACACCTTCGGGTTACGTACGATGGCCCGGCCCATCGCGACGCGCTGGCGCTGGCCGCCGGAGAGCTGCTTCGGCTTGCGGTCGATCAGGTCGGTGATGTCGAGGAGGCGGGCGGCCTCCGTCACCCGTGCCTTGATCTCGGCCTTGGGGTAGTGCTTCAGGCGCAGCCCGAACGACATGTTCTCGGCGACCGTCATGTGCGGATAGAGCGCGTAATTCTGGAACACCATCGCGATGTCGCGGTCCTTTGGCGGCACGTCGTTGACGACGTCGCCGCCGATCATGATGTCGCCGTCGCTGATGTCCTCGAGGCCTGCGATCATGCGCAGCGTCGTCGACTTGCCGCAGCCGGAGGGGCCGACCAGCACGATGAACTCGTGGTCGGCGATATCGAGATCGATGCCGCGCACGGCTTCGACATCGTCGTAACGCTTGACTACCTTCCGCAAAGCAACTTCAGCCATGAGCCATCAACCCTTTGTCGCGCCGGCGGTCAGGCCGGCAATGTAATAGTCCATCAGGAAGGCGTAGATGATCAGCGGCGGCGCAGCGCCCAGCAGCGCGCCGGTCATGATCTGCCCCCAGTTGAAGACGTCGCCCTTGATGAGCGTGGTGGTGATGCCGACCGGCAGCACGAGCTGATCGACCGACGTCGTGAACACCAGGGGATAGAGGAACTGCGCCCAGGACACGGTGAAGGCGAAGATGGTCGCTGCGATCAGCCCGGGCAGGGCGACCGGGATGAATATCCGCGTCAGGGTCTGCAGCCAGGAGGCGCCGTCGATGAGGGCGGCCTCGTCCAGCTCCTTCGGGATGGATGCGAAATAGCCGATCATGATCCAGGTGCAGAACGGCACGGTCAGCGTCGGATAGATGAACAGCAGCACGTACCATCGGTTGAGCAGCGTGATGCCGGTCAGGTCCTGGACCACCGCGAGCATCTTGAACAGCGGAATGAAGAGGAGGCTGTCCGGGATGAGGTAGGTGAGGAACACGCCGGTCGCGAGCGTCGTCGAGCCCCAGAACTTCATCCGCGCCAGCGCGAATGCCGCGGGAATGCTGATCAGCATGGTGACCATCACGACCACTATGGAGACGATGGCGGAATTCCAGAAGAAGCGCAGAAACTGGTTCGAGGTCAGAAGCTCGACGTAGTTGGAGAGGGTGGGATGAAACACCCACCAGGGATTGGTCGCCGCCGAAATCTCCGCGCTGCTCTTGAGCGAGGTGATCAGCATGTAGATCGGCGGAGTGAGCGAGAATATCGCGAACAGCACCAGGAAGAAGTAGGACCAGCGCAGCGCCCAGGTGCGATCCCGGCTCATGCTCCGGTATTTGACCTTGCGCGTGGGGCCGCCCTTGTCGATTGCAAGCGTGCTCATCAGGCTTCGTTCCCACGTTTGTTGACGTCGCGCAGAATGAAGATTGCCGCGACTGCGAGGATCGGCACCATGAACAGCGAGACGCAGGCGCCGAGCGGAATATCGCTGCTCTGGATGCCGACCTGGAACGCCCAGGTCGCGAATATATGCGTGGAGTCCAGCGGGCCGCCCGAGGTCAGGATGCGCACGATGTCGAAATTGGCGAAGGTCACGATCAACGAGAACAGCGTCGTGATGGCGATGATGTTGCGCATCATCGGCAACGTCACGTACCAGATCCGCTGCCACCAATTGGCGCCGTCGATGGCGGCCGCCTCGTAGAGCTGGTCCGGCACGGATTTCAGCGCCGCCAGGTACATGATCATGAAGAACGGTGCGCCGTACCAGACGTTGACCAGGATGACGGAAAAGCGCGCCCAGAAGGTATCACCGAGCCACGGGATCGGGCCGATGCCGAAGAACGACAGCGTGTAGTTGAAGGCGCTGTAGGAGGGGTCGAACAGCCACAGCCAGGCCAGCGTGCTCATCGCCGGCGGGATCACCCACGGTACCAGCAGCATGCCGCGCCATTTGCGCTGGCCCTTGGCCGGCAGGTTGTGGACGAAATGAGCGACGATGAAGCCCAGCAACGCTTTGAAGAACACCGCGGTGATCGCGAAGATGCATGACTGCCTCACGACCATCCAGAACGTGTCGCGCTTGAACAGGAAAGTGAAGTTGCTCAGGCCGACGAACTTCTGCATCGACTTGTTCAGCGTCGCGAGATGCACGGAGTAGAAGGCGGGATAGAGCACCAGCAGCGCGATCAGGAGAATCAGCGGAAGCGTCAGGAAGAACGCCACCGTCGACTTCCGCCTGAGCGCGTTGTGCAAGCTGGTGCGTTTGCGCGGGCTCGCGGCGCGGACGGAGCGACCCTGCTCAACGACGACATCGGCCATGGTCAGACTTTCTTACGGAAGATTCAACGGGGAAGCCGGCCGCAACGGTCGCCTTCCCCCGACAACGGGACGGGCGGAATCATCGGCGGCTCACACCCAAGGATGTGAGCCGCCGATGCGCACGGGCATCAGCTCCGCATGAAGCCTTCGCACTCGCCTTCGGCCCAGGCGAGCGCCTGCTCCATCGTCTCGCCCCTCGCATAACGCAGCGCCAATTTGGTCAGCGTCGCCTGCGAGTAGATCTGCTGTGCGATCTTCGGCGGTGCCGGAGCCGCCGCGATCGACATCGTCTGGTGCTTGTAGGGATCGGGATAGTGAAAGAGCGTGCCCTTCGGCGGCCCTTCCTCGGCCCAGGTCTTGAGCTTCGTCATGTTGGCGAAGGCCGGAAGATCGTAGCCGCCGCTCGCCGCGACGAATTTCTCGATCGATGACGGCTGCGACAGATGAACGAGCAGGCTCTTGGCGGCCTCCTTGTTCTTGCCGAAGCTCCAGACGCCCCAGAAGTACGGCAGGAAGGGTGCGAAACGCCCTTTCGGCCCGGACGGAAAGCCGTGGGTCCAGCATTGCTCGGCCACTTGCGGTGCGTCGCGCTTGGCGACCGCCCAGGAACTCGGCGGGTTCAGGATCATCGCCCCGCGGCCCGAGATCAGCCATTTGTTGTTGGACGCATCGTCCCACGACGCCGCGTCAGTCGGCAGGACGGCAATCAGCTTCTTGTAGAACTCGAGCGCCTGACGAACCGCATCGGTCTTCACCGTGACGTCGCCCTTGGCATTGACGAGGTCCGCACCGAAAGAGCTGAAGATGGCGCCGGCGGTGTCGACGCTGTCGGTGGTCTCGCCGAGGCCGATGCCGAACGCAAAGCCGGCCTTGTGGCAGGCCTCGGCCGCCTTCAGGAAGGTCTCCATCGTCCAATTGTCCACCTTTGGCGGTGCGCCGACCGGGTACATCTCCTGCACGTCGATGCCGGCATGCTTCTTCATCAGGTCGATCCGTGAGCATGGGCCCTTGATCTGGCTGCCGACGGTTGCCGGGACGGCCAGCCATTTGCCGCCGGCCTGGCCCAGATATTTGACCGTGTCGTTGACCTCGCCGTTCTGCTTGATGATCGGCTCCATCACGTCATTGACCGGCTCGAGGTTGTCCGCATAGGCATGCGGCCACCAGGTCGGCATCTGCAGAATATCGTGGCCGGATTTCGCCTGCGCTTCGGCGGCGACCGTCAGCTCGAGCTTCTTGTTGTTGCTGGTGATGTAGTCGATCGAGACTTCGACCTTCTCCTTCGCGGCCCATTCGTTGACCAGATCGGTCGAGGCCTTGTTGGCGCCCGGAACCCAATGGTCCCAGAATCCGATCGAGAGCTTGCCGGCGGCGTAAGCGCCCCGGACGTAGGGCGCCGTGATCAGCGCCGCGGAGGACATTGCAGTAGCAGCCACAAATTGACGTCGCGTCAGTGTCTTGCGTGACATCTCGTTTCCTCGCCTGGGTGTTGTTGTTGGAGTTTCCTCTGAAAGACTTTTGAGTTTCTTGTTCTCGAATTTTCTTATTGATGCCGGCGGCCGACGTGACAATTCACGCCGCCCGGAGCAAATTGGTAGCGCGATCAGATCATGATTGATGGCGTCTGTCGAGAAAGCCGAGCGGCTCCTCGTCTAAAACTAATGTTGTGCCCAGGACGCGCGTCGCTGCGTGCAGGGCCATGCGTCGAATGTGAACCGCGAACGCAAATTTTGCGACGCACACTGCGCACAGACCAACCCGGAACGATCCATTGCGCAATTAAGCCGCAGTTTCGAATGAGCCTGCATAACCGCTTCGCGCGACAGACTTTTCCGGCGTGGACAGCACTCGGCTGTGTCTGGACCGCGAAGCGTTGGAAACGATAGAGTTCAGCTGGTGGTTTGCTTCCGCCCGCCAAGGCCAATTGGATCGACGATGGAGACGAGAATGATCAATGCGGCGCCGCCAGCGCGGCCTTACCTGCGACGATGGCTCGCGCTGGGGTCCATGCTCGCGCTGTTGTTCGGCGCAGCGACTTGGGCGAATGCTCAGGGATTGGTCAAAGGCGTTCAGGAAGGCGCTGCGGCCGGGAACAAGGCGGCAGGTCCGGTCGGTGGCGTGCTCGGCGGCGCAATCGGCGGCGTGGTTGGGGTCTTCACGGGCGTGCTCGGTGTCGGCAACAACAGCGGTAGTCCTCCGCCAACCGCCAGGGAGTCCAGCAAGGACGCCAAGCAGCAAGGCGCAGCCAAGGACAAGGATGCCAAGAGCGCCAAGCCGGGCAAGAGCGCCAAGGCGACCAAAGAGGCGAAGAACGCGCCGCAGGACAAGGGCAACAAGGACGTCACGGTTCTCACCCAGCCCGGCACGCCGCAACTGACCGCCGAACAGATCGTCGCCAACAGCGATTCCTACATCGAGCGGATCAAGACCCAGCTGAACCTCACGCCGGACCAGGAGAAGCACTGGTACGGCTTCTCGAGCGCGATGCACTACCTCGGGCATAATGGTGCAGAGCGGCTCAACCTGAGGGTGGCGCGCGCCAAGCGGGATCCGCCCGACGACATCATCGAGCAGATGCGCAACGAGGCCCAGTTCCTGATTGATCGCGCCGCCGACCAGCGCAACGTTGCCGACGCCGCCGAGCCGCTCTATTCGAGCCTCGACGACAAGCAGAAGCAGGCCTTCATTCAGGAGATGGTGCGCCTCAGTCACGAGCGTGGACTGGACTGATCAAGTTGAATCGGTTCGGGCGCATCTGAATTAACGGCGCCCGCCACGAATTCGTGAATCCTCCCCGCAATTCGGTTATGGTTAGCTTTGTAAGCTGACTGCGGGGGTGATATGGCGGACGGACTCTCCGTTTTCCTGGTCGAAGACGAGGCGTTGATCCGGATGATGATGGCCGACATGGTGGCGGAACTCGGCCACCACGTCGTCGCGGAAGCGGACAATGTGCGCGACGCCAGCGCCTTTGCCATGACCGCGCAATACGACATGGCCATCCTCGACATCAATCTCATGGGCGTCTACGTCGATCCCGTCGCCGACCTGATCGAACGTCGCGGAAAACCGTTTCTGTTCGCCACAGGCTACGGCCCGGAACTGCTGCCGTCCTTGCTCCGGCGCAGGCCGATCCTGCGCAAGCCGATCGCAATGGATCAGCTCAAGGCGATGATCGATTCGATGTTTCCCGGGCCGTCAACCAAAAGTCCAGGCTGACCGATCACGCCCGACCTGCGCGGCCGCAAGGGATTTAGCCGGTTCAGCTGCGACCGTTCCTCAGCACCTTGGCAATGGTGTGGGCCGTCATGGCAGCGCGATCCGACGCGCGCTGAGCAGCCAGCCGGTCGCGCGCCTTTTCCTCGATCAGGAGTTCGATCAGGGCCAACCGCTTGTCTTCGCTGTCCGCTTCGCTCAGCAGACGGTGATAGCGGTGATAGTCGAAACCCAGATCCTGCTTACGCATGTCACGCCCCCGCAACTACGCCACACACGGGGAGATTGTTTCGCATCTGAAACATGCACGCAAGCGCGTTCCTGCCTGGAACCGGGCGCGTGCTGAATCATCTGTGAATTGCTGGAACACGCCAGCAGCGGAGCGTGATCGTCCGTCAATCCGCAGTGTGGTCGGCAAACATCTTCAGGCCGACGAAGCTCGCATCGGGCTTGATCACCAGCCTGGTCGGGATGTCGCGCAGATAGTCCTGGAAACGTCCCTTCGCTTCAAAGCGCGCCCGGAACGCGGAGGCCGCGAGGAACTCGCGAAAACGCGGCACGATTCCGCCGGCGATATAGACGCCGCCGCGCGCGCCGAAGGTCACCGCGAGATTGCCGGCAACCGAGCCAAGGATGGCGCAAAACATCTCCAGCGTGGCGCGGCTGACGGGACAGCTGCCCTCCAGCGCAGCCTTGGTGATGGCGGCGGCATCGCGATGCGGCACCTGGACGCCATCGATCTCGCCCAAGGCTTCATAGAGGTTCTGCAGTCCGGAACCCGAGAGCGCGCCACGCTCGATGGAGACATGGCCGAGGCGCCGGCGCAAGCTGGCGATCACGCGTTCCTCGCGCTCGTTCTCCGCCGGCAGGGTCGCGTGCCCGGCCTCAGTGACGACGGCCAGTCGCGAACCATGGCGTTCGATTAGACAAGACACACCAAAGCCAGTTCCGGGCCCGACGACCAGCAACGGCTCTCCGGGCAGGCCATCGCCTCCGCCGAGCGGGATCAGATCGGCAGGCTGCAAGGCGGGCAGGGACCAGGCCACCACCTCGAAGTCGTTCAGCACGTGCACGCTGTCGAAGCCGAGCGCAGGCTGCAACTCGTTGCCGTCGATGACCCAGGGACTGTTGGTCATGACGCAGCGGTTGTTGGTGACGGGACCGGCCACGGCAAGCACCGCTCTTTGGGGCTGCTCGCCGCTTGACCGCCGCGCCAGGACATCCGCGATGGCTTCCCGTACGGTCGGGAAGTCGGCGACCTTCACGTAGTCGATCGGTCCGGTCTGATTGTTCCGGTTCAGCGCGAAGCGCGCATTGGTGCCGCCGATATCGGCGAGAAGAATGGTTCCTGTCTTGCCGATGCCCATAGCCCTGCGGCTTCCGCGGCCTTGCGGCCCTCGGGAACCTTCGCCTCCGTTCCTGATCCGATCCGCAAACCGCGGACGGTCTGAGAATCCTCGCTTGGTTGTTCCTAGTCAACACGGACAAGGTCAAACCGTTGCATTCTGGGCAAATCCTAGCCGTCAGCGCGGTATCGCCGCGCGCGGTCGGTGGTTGCTAAGCTGCGCCGGAAGATCGACATTGGGAAGCGTCCGGCGCCAGACGCCGGGCGGATCGAATGGGGCCTTGCAATGAAGATTTCCGACCGCGACGTGTTGCTGGTGATCGACGTACAGAACGACTTCTGTACCGGCGGAGCGCTCGCCGTTCCCAGTGGCGAGAAGGTCGTCCCTGCCATCAACCGGATCGCCCAGAAATTCGCCAATGTGGTGCTGACCCAGGACTGGCATCCGAGCGACCACGTCTCGTTCGCGTCGAATCATGCGGGCAAGCAGCCGTTCCAGGCCATCGAGCTCGACTACGGCACGCAGGTGCTATGGCCGGCGCATTGCGTGCAAGGCACGGCGGGCGCTGAATTTCATCGCGATCTCGACCTGACGCGGGCAGCCCTCGTGGTGCGCAAGGGCTTTCGCCGTGGCATCGATTCCTATTCGGCTCTGTTCGAGAACGACCATCGGACGCCGACCGGACTGCTTGGCTATTTGCGCGAACGCGAGCTGAAGACCGTCTTTGTCGCCGGTCTGGCGCTGGACTTCTGCGTCCGCTTCTCGGCGGAGGATGCGCGTAAGGCGGGGTTGGAGGTGGCCGTCATCGAGGATGCCTGCCGTGGCATCGATCTCGACGGCTCGGTGGCCGCGACCCATCAAAGTTTCAGGGACCTCGGGATCACTGTCGTCAGCCTCGAGGCGTTCCTGTGAGGATATCGAGGTAGCCATGGTGGAGAGGACCGCCAAACAGCCACGTGGACCAGGGCATGCCCCTGACGATCCACGGCTGTGGCCGTTTGCGGCGGCGCAGCTCGCGATGGATGCCTGTTTCTGGTGGCTGGAGCGCGGACCCGCGAAGCAGGGTGAGAGCAGCCTGCAATGGACGACGCCCAACAGCGTTGCCCTGGAGCTCGCAACGATGCAGCTGCGCGATTGCTCGCGGACCCGGTCCGGCCAGCCGGCGCTGGTCTGTGCCCCCTATGCGCTGCATCGGGCCCTGATCGCCGATTTCGCGCCAGGCCATAGTGTGGTGCAGTCGCTGCAAGAGGGCGGTGTCGACAGGGTCTATGTCACCGACTGGCGGTCGGCCACCCCCAGCATGCGCTATCTCTCGATCGACAGCTATCTCGCCGACCTCAACGTCGCCATCGACGAGATCGGTGCGCCGGTCGATCTCGTCGGCCTTTGCCAGGGCGGATGGCTCTCGCTGCTCTATGCGGCGCGCTTTCCAGCCAAGGTGCGGCGGCTGGTCCTGGTCGGTGCTCCCGTGGACTTGTCGATCGATTCCTCGCTCTCCCGCCTCGCCCGCAACGCGCCCGAGCTGGTCTACGACCAGCTCGTCTCGCGCGGCGGCGGCAATGTCAGCGGCGAGGAGATGTTGCACTTCTGGTCCAAGGCGCCGAGCCGCGACGATATCGTCGCGGCTTTGCAGCGGGATCTCTCGGACGAGCAGGGCACGGCGCTGCTCGCGCGCTTCGACCGCTGGAACGCCGAGACGCTCAATCTGCCGGGCACCTACTATCTCGAGATCGTCAACGGGATTTTCCGGGAGAACCGGATTGCCGGGGGCCGTTTCGTCGCGCTCGGCCGCCCGGTTCATCTGAAGGACGTCAAGACGCCGATCTTCCTGCTGGCCGGGCTCGACGACGATGTGGTGCCGGCGGCGCAAGCGCTCGCCACCGCCGGGCTTGTCGGCACACCGCCAGCCTTCATTGAGGCGGCTTCAGAGCCGAGCAATCATCTCGGGCTGTTCATGGGCGCGCGCACCCACGCGCACGTCTGGCCCCGGATCGCCGGGTGGCTGCGCGACGATCTGCCCGGCGTGCTCGCCCGCAGCGCCTGAGCTCGCCGGCGCCGGGCGGGCCGCCCTGCAAGTCCGTTATGCATGCCGGGGGGATGGCTCGCACGGGACCCGGTCGATGGGCTACATAGGATCCGGGGCTGAACGGCTTCGCCAGCGAAGAGATTTAAGGGTACTGCGCTCGATGACTTTCCACTCGATCTACGCTCACGGCTTTGCGCGCGTGGCGGCCTGTGTCACCACGTCCCATGTCGCCGATCCCACGGCCAACGCCAAGGCTGTCCTGGCAGCGGCCGAAGCCTGCCACGAGCAGTCGGCGGCGGTCGCGGTCTTTCCCGAGCTGTGCCTGTCCGGCTATGCGATCGAGGACCTGGTCAAGCAGGATCCGCTGCTCGATGCCGTCGAGCGCGGGCTCGCCGCGATCGTTGAGGCTTCCGCGGGGCTGATGACGGTCCTGATCGTCGGGGCGCCGCTGCGTTTTGGTCATCGCATCTACAACTGCGCTGTCGTCATCCATCGCGGCAACGTCCTCGGTGTGGTGCCGAAATCTTACCTGCCGACCTACCGCGAGTTCTACGAGGGACGGCATTTCGCCTCCGGCGCCGGCATCGCCGGCGAGACGATCGCCTTCGGCGGCCTGCACGCCCCGTTCGGCGTCGATCTCCTGTTCGCCGCCGAGGACGTTCCGGGCCTCACCATCGGCGTCGAGATCTGCGAGGACATGTGGATCCCGGTGACGCCGGCTTCGGAGCTCGCGCTCGCGGGTGCGAGTGTCCTGATCAATCTTTCCGGCAGCCCGATCACGATCGGCCGTGCGCGCTCGCGCGCGCTGCTGTGCCAATCCACGTCGGCGCGCTGCCTCGCGGCTTACGTCTATGCGGCCGCCGGGGCAGGCGAATCGACCACGGATCTCGCCTGGGACGGCCAGACCTCGATCTTCGAGAACGGCGTGCTTCTGGCCGAGGGCGAGCGGTTCCGCCAGGGCGGCCAGATCACGCTGGCCGACGTCGATCTCGACCTGCTCAGGCAGGAACGCGCGCTGATGGGAACGTTCGACGACAACCGGCGGCAGCGCGAGGCCTTTTTCCGCAAGGTGACATTCGCGCTGAAGCCGCCAGCCGCTGACCTCGGCTTCCTGCGCAAGGTCGAGCGCTTTCCGTTCGTGCCGAGCGACGAGAGCCTGCTCGAGCAGGATTGCTACGAGGCCTACAACATCCAGGTCGCCGGGCTGGTGCAGCGCATGCGCGCGACCGGTACCAAGCGCGTCGTGATCGGCGTATCCGGCGGCCTCGATTCCACCCACGCATTGATCGTGGCAGCGAAGGCGATCGATCTGCTCGGCCTGCCACGCGAGAACATCCTGGCCTACACCATGCCGGGCTTTGCCACCGGCAGTGAGAGCAAGACCCATGCGCTGGCACTGATGCAGGCGTTGCGGACGAGCTGGCAGGAGCTCGACATCCGCACCACCGCAACCCAGATGCTGAAGGACATCGGTCATCCCTTCGGCAAGGGCGAGAAGGTTTACGACGTCACCTTCGAGAACGTGCAGGCGGGCCTTCGGACGGATTACCTGTTCCGGCTCGCCAACCATCACGGCGGCATCGTCATCGGAACCGGCGATCTCTCCGAGCTCGCGCTGGGCTGGTGCACCTATGGTGTCGGCGACCAGATGGCGCACTACAACGTCAATGCGGGCGTGCCGAAGACGCTGATCCAGCACCTGATCCGCTGGGTGATCGCATCCAGGCAGTTCAGCGACGACGTCAACCGGACGCTTGGTTCGATCCTGGCCGCTGAAATATCGCCCGAGCTGGTGCCGGTGCAGCCCGGCGAGAAACCGCAGAGCACGGAAGCGTCCGTCGGGCCTTACGAGCTGCAGGACTTCAACCTGTTCTACACGCTGCGCTTCGGCATGCGGCCGTCCAAGATCGCCTTCATGGCTTTCCAGGCGTGGAAGGACGTTGCCAAGGGCGAGTGGCCGCCAGCATTCCCGAATGATCGGCGCAAGGCCTATGATCTGCCGGAGATCCGCCGCTGGCTGGAAGTGTTTCTGCGCCGCTTCTTCGCGTTCAGCCAGTTCAAGCGCTCGGCCATGCCGAATGGGCCGAAGGTCTCGGCCGGCGGCTCGTTGTCGCCGCGCGGCGACTGGCGTGCGCCGTCGGATTCGAGTGCGGCCGCTTGGCTCGAGGATCTCGAACGGAACGTGCCGAACTGATCGGCGCGGCCGATCGGCATTGTTGGGAGACGATCTGATGTCGGCCGGGGATCGAACGCAAACGAGTGAGGGGGCCAAGGTCACCAACGGCCTCTACATCTTCGACATCGAGATGCGTGATGGCAAGCGCGGGCGGGCGAGAGGCGTGGTCGTGCTTTGCGAGGGCCGCATCATGGGCGGCGACAGCTACTTCTACTACACCGGCAGCTACACCTTCCGGAACGGCAAGTGGCGTGGCGACATGACCGTCAACCAGCACACCGAAGCGGTCGGCAGGACGCTTGCATTCGGCGGCAGGGAGGTCACCTGCGGCTTTTCCGGTGACTATTTTCCCGGCGGTGCGGACGTCGAAGGCATGGCACTGGTCGGCAAGACCAGCGTGACGTTCACGGCGCGACTGACTCTCAAGGATGCGATGTGAGCGCGGCCTGATCGGCTCGCTGGTGAAACGCTACGTTCCCACTCTCAGGAACCTTCGCAAGGACAGAACGTTCGCGTCTGTTGTTGCGAATTGTTGAGGAGAGGGACCATGCATAAACACTTGATGCTATCGACTGCGGCCATCGGACTCATGCTCGCATCCGGATTCGCCTACGCTCAGGCGCCCGGTGAGCGAAGGGACGAGCCGAAACGAACCGAGGAACCCGCGAAAGGCGCTGCGCCGCAGCGCGGTGGAGCGACCCAAGGCGCTCAAGAGCGCGTTCAAGAGCGCGTGCAGGGCGCCCAGGAACGACTGCAGGGAGCGGGACGCGAAGAGAAGGGCGGTGCCAACGACGACAAGCGTCAACCGGCCGCGGCTTCCGAGCGCGATCAACCGAAGGCGAAGGATCAGGCACAAGAGTCTCGCGAGCCTTCACGCGATCGCAACCGCGAGGCTGAGAGCGCGAAGCCGGGACGCGACAGCGGCAAGAGCAGCGCGGAGACGAAGCAGGACAAGTCAGCGCCGCAGAAATCAACGGCCGAGTCCGAGAAGTCCAGGACCGCCCCAACTGCTCAGCAGAACGAGCGCGCGGGAGCTGCGGCCAACCAGAACGAGCGCAACCAGGCTCAGCCGCCGCGCAATGCCGCCGAGCAACAGCAGCCGGCGCAACAGACCAACCGGCCGGCAACCGCGACGGATACGAGCCGGACGGCGCCGGCCAACAATGCGCAGACCGCGCCCAGCACATCGGGCACGCAGACCAATCAGGCCAATCAGGCCACCCAGACCAACACGCAGGTCAATCAGCAGGCCCAGGTGACGACCGAGAAGCAGGTGCGGATCTCCGAAACGATGAGCCGGACACGCCTCGCGCAGCCGGAGCGCAATCTGAACATCTCGATCCGGATCGGCGAGACGATTCCGCCGCGCGTGCGTCTCCACCGGCTGCCGCCCGAGATCGTCTCGATCGAGCCCGAATATCGGGACTACGAATATTTCGCAACGGACGACGAGGTGGTCATTGTCGAGCCCCGGACGCATCGCATCGTCAGCCAGGTGCCCCGCGATCCGTCGCGGGCGCGTGCACAAATGGGCGGCAACGCATCGTCGAGCATGGCGGCGGCCGGCGGAAGCCCTTTGAACTGCCAGATCATGCGGCGTGACGCCTCGGGCAATGTCGCCCAAGCGGAACCCTCGACCGTTGGCTCGACTGCGCGCACCGATTCCTTGAGCGTGACGGTCCAGATGCCCGACGGCGGCTCGTCCGCGCCGATCGCGCTCGGCGCTTCCGCGGGCAACATCGTGGTCGCAACGCAAGGGCAGGGCGACTGCACGGTGACGATCGAGCCGCAGACGCGCTGACAGCGACGACGCTGAAACGACAATGCGCCGCCCGGCGGAAACCAGCCGGGCGGCGCGATTGCGTTCGATGTCGAAAGTTTCGAGGTCCGGAGTGCCTAGGAGTCCGGACCTCGTCACCTTGCCCCAGCCTTAGATCCCCCGCCCCATGTGGTCCCCCAACCCCGAGGTGCGCGATCAGAAGGTGATGCCTCTTGAAGTGCCGCCGATCGATGTCGCGCGATGTACGCGAGATCTGAATAGGATTCAAATCCGGATCACTACGGACACAATTGAACTTGCTGCTGCGGGAATCTGCAGATGCCTGCATTGACGGCAGCACCGCTGCTCAACATCGTTGCTTGCAATGCGCAGGATGTCCACATCTCGTCAGCGCCGCCGAAGACACATTCACGGGCCTGTCATTGAACTGGTCTAGCGCTGCTCCCGTCATCGCCGACAGTCAAGGAGCAAGCCATGTCGAAGCCGGTGCTGGGCGCCGCATTGTCCATCAAATCGATTCCCGCGCATCGCGACTGGCTTCTCGAACGGCAGCGCGATCTCGAGATCCAGGATTTCTTCCGCGCCGATCTGCTCGACAGCGATTGGCGGAGCACGGCGGGCGAAATCAAGCAGATGCTTTCCGGCCATACCGGCCGGCTCGGCATCCACGGGCCGTTCTGGGGTTTCAAGATCGACAGCCACGATCCGATGATCCGCCAGGCGGTGACCAAGCGTCTGCTTCAGGGGCTGGATGCCGCCGAGTTCCTCGGCGCGACGCAGATGGTGATCCACTCGCCGTTCACGACGTGGGATCACAACAATCTCGATCTCTATCCGGAGAGCCGCGGCAACATCGTCGAGCGCGTCAAGGCGACGCTCGCCGAGGTGATTGCGCGCGCTGAAACCATCGGCTGCGAGATCGTCATCGAGAACATCGAGGACAAGGATCCGCGCGACCGCGTGCGCCTCGCCAGGGCGCTCGAAAGCAGCAAGGTTCGCGTCTCGCTCGACACCGGGCACGCCAACTACGCGCATGTCTCCACCGGAGCGCCGCCGGTCGACTACTATGTCGAGACAGCCGGTGACATGCTGACCCATGTGCACCTCCAGGACACCGACGGCTTTGCCGACCGGCACTGGGCGCCGGGCGAAGGCAATATCCCGTGGGTCGCCGTGTTCCGCGCCCTTGGCCGTCTGACGTCAAATCCGCGGTTGATCCTCGAGCTCCGCAATCACGACGACGTCCGCGCCGGCGCAGCCCATCTCGCCGCGCTCGGCCTCGCCGAATAACCGTCATCACAAAGGCAGGGGTCATCATCATGAGCAAGCTCACCCGTCGCAGCATCCTGAAATCCGGCGGCGTTGCCGCAGGCACGCTGCTGCTCCCGCGCTTTGCGATCGCGCAAGGCGACAACCGTCCGTCGGTCACGATCGCCGTGCAGAAGGTCACCAACTCGAACGTGCTCGACGTGCTGCGCGAGCAGTCCAATGTCGGCGAGCGCGTATTCTTCTCCTCGGTCTGGGAAGGCCTGATCTCCAAGAACTGGCGTGGCAGTCTCGAAGCCGTGCCCGGCCTTGCCACCGAATGGCGCCGCATCGACGATCAGACCGTGGAGTTGAAGCTGCGCCAGGGCGTCAAATTCCACAATGGCGACGAGCTGACGGCAGAGGACGTCGTCTTCACCTTCAGCCGCGAACGCATGTTCGGCGAGACCGAGGCCAAGAACCGCTCCACCATCAAGGCGTTCGAGAAGATCCCGACGCCGCGGCCGGGCAAGGAGCTGCCGCCGGATGTGCCGGCCGTCGCCCGCCGCATCTGGCCGGACCTCGTGCGCGTCGATGCCGTCGACAAGTACACCGTGCGCTTCTACAACGCGACGCCCGACGTCACCATCGAGGGCCGGCTGTCGCGCTACGGCTCGGACATCATGAACCGCCGCGCCTGGGATGAGTCTGCGAGCTATCTCGACTGGGCGCGCAAGCCGATCACCACCGGCCCCTACAAGGTCGTCGAGCTCAAGCCCGACGTCTCGCTCACGCTCGAAGCCCACGACGAATATTGGGGTGGCCGTCCGCCGCTCAAGCGCATCCGCTTCCTCGAAGTGCCTGAAGTCGCGAGCCGCATCAATGGTCTGTTGTCGGGCGAATACCAGTTCGCCTGCGACATCCCGCCGGACCAGATCGCCGGCATCGAGAAGAATTCGGCGTTCGAAGTGCAGGGCGGCACCATCCTCAATCACCGCCTGACCGTGTTCGACAAGAACCACGCCCAGCTCGCCAATCCGCTGGTGAGGCGCGCGTTCACCCATGCGATCGACCGCCAGGCCATCGTCGACAGCCTGTGGGCCGGCCGCACCCGCGTGCCGAAGGGCCTGCAGTGGGAATTCTACGGCGACATGTTCAATGCCGACTGGAGCGTGCCCGCGTATGATCCCAAGCTTGCGCAGGATCTGCTCAAGCAGGCCAATTACAAGGGCGACCCGATTCCCTATCGTCTGCTCAACAATTACTACACCAACCAGGTCGCGACCGCGCAGATCCTGGTCGAGATGTGGAAGTCGGTCGGCCTCAACGTGCAGATCGAGACCAAGGAGAACTGGTCGCAGATCATGGAGCGTGGACCCGCGCGTGCCGTCCGCGACTGGTCGAACTCGGCCGCGTTCAACGATCCCGTGTCCTCGCTGGTCGCCCAGCACGGGCCGAACGGCCAGCAGCAGCAGATCGGCGAATGGACCAATGTCGAGCTGAACAAGCTCTCGGAGTTCCTGGAGACCTCGACCGACCGCGCCGCGCGCAAGAAGGCGTTCCGCCGCATGCTGGAGATCGCCGAGCGCGAAGACCCCGCCTACACGGTGTTGCACCAGAACGCGACCTTCACCGCCAAGCCGAAATCGATCAAGTGGAAGGCATCTCCCGCCTTCGCGATGGATTTCCGCGCCGGCAATTTCGAGGCCTGACGTGCCGCAGCTGGTCAGCATTGCAGGCCTGAGCGTCGCCTTCAGCGGCGTGCCGGTCCTGCGCGGCGTCGATCTCACCTTGGAGAAGGGCGAGGCCCTCGGCCTCGTCGGCGAGTCCGGGTCGGGCAAGTCGGTCACATGGCTCGGCGCGCTGGGCCTCCTGCCGCGCCATGCGCAGGTCTCCGGCTCGGTGCGACTCGAGGGACGAGAGATCCTCGGCGCGCCGTCCGCCGAGCTCGATCGCGTGCGGGGCGGACGCATTGCCATGATCTTTCAGGATCCGGCGAGCGCGCTCAACCCGGTGCTGACCATCCGCAAGCAACTCTGCGAGGCGCTGGCGCTGCATCGTGGTCTCTCCGGCAACGCCGTGAAAGCGGAAGCGCGACGGCTGCTCGATCTCGTCGGCATTCCCGACGCGGCGCGGCGGCTCGAAGCCTATCCGCACGAATTCTCCGGCGGCCAGATCCAGCGCATCATGATCGCGATGGCGCTCGCCGGAAATCCCGATCTCCTGATCGCGGACGAGCCGACCACGGCGCTTGACGCCACCATCCAGGCCCAGATCCTGGAGCTGCTCTCGACGGTCCGCCGCGAGCTCGGCATGGCGATGGTGCTGATCAGCCACGATCTCGGCGTCGTCGCCGAGAATTGCGACCGTGTCGCGGTGATGTATGCTGGCCGCATCGTCGAGCAGGCGCCCAGCAACCAGCTCTTCGCCGATCCCGTGCATCCCTATGCGCAGGGTCTGATCGGCGCGCTGCCGCCACTCGACGGACCGCGCCGGCGTCTCACCGCCATTCCCGGGACGGTGCCTGATCCGGCGCACATGCCGAGCGGCTGCGCCTTCGCGCCGCGTTGCACGCTGGCGGCCGAGCCGTGCGGCCTTGCCGCTCCCAGCCTGGCGCCGATCGCGGATGACCGCAGCGTCGCCTGCATCCGCGCCGAGGCCTCGCGCCGCGCGTTGCTTGGGGTCGCGGCTGAATGAGCCCGCCGCTCGTCGAGGTGTCCGCGATCTCGCGCAGCTACGCCATGCGCTCCGGAATGTTCGGCCGCAGCACGGCCGTGCATGCGGTCGATGGCGTGTCGCTCACGATTGCCAAGGGCGAAACGCTGGGTCTCGTCGGCGAGTCCGGCTCGGGCAAGTCGACCACGGGACGCATCGTGCTCGGCCTCGAGCCGCCCGATAAGGGCGAAGTGCGCTTCCAGGGCAAGCCGATGGCTGCTGCCGGGACGGCCGCCTGGCGCGCGCAGCGGGCACGCATGCAGATGATCTTCCAGGATCCGCTCGGCGCGCTGGACCGGCGCCTGCCGGTGGCGACGCAAATCCGCGAGCCGCTGGACATCCATGGCCTCGGCACGCCCGCCGAGCGCGAGGAGCGCGTCCGCGAGTTGCTGCGCGCCGTCGAGCTGACGCCGGCGCATGGTGCGCGCTATCCCGGCGCACTGTCCGGCGGCCAGCGCCAACGCATCGTGCTGGCGCGGGCGCTCGCCACCAAACCTGATTTCCTGGTCTGCGACGAGCCGGTCAGCGCGCTCGACGTCTCGATCCAGGCACAGGTGGTGAACCTGCTCGCCGATCTTCAGGCCCGGCTGTCGCTGACGCTGCTGTTCATCAGCCACGATCTGCGCGTCGTCAGGCAGATCAGCAATGTCGTTGCCGTGATGTATCTCGGCCGCATCGTCGAGATCGGCAGCGCCGACGACCTGTTCGCGCGGCCCGAGCATCCCTACACCCAGGCGCTGGTCTCCGCATCGCCGGCACCGGGCCGCCGCAGCGCCGGCCGCATCGTGCTGTCGGGCGATCCGCCGAACCCGGCGGCAAGGCCGAGCGGCTGCGCCTTCCACCCGCGCTGCCCGCGCGCCGTCGCGCGCTGTGCGAGCGAGGTGCCGACACTCGCGGCCGTCGGCGGCAACAGGCAGGTCGCCTGTCATCTCGTCGCGGGCGCCGCGACACGGGACGCAGCCTGATGGGACGCTATTTCGCCATTCGGATCGGGCGCGCGGCGCTGACGATCGTGCTCGTCGTCACCTTCGCCTTCGTCGTGCTTCGCCTCTCCGGCGATCCCGCGCTGATGATCCTGGGGCCGGAGGCGCCGCCCGAGGTGCTGGCCGCCTTCCGCAAGGCCTGGGGCCTCGATGATCCCATCTGGTTCCAGTATCTCGATTACTTCGGCGCCATCGCCAAGGGCGAACTCGGCCGCTCCATGCGCGACGGACGGCCCGCGATCGAGCTCGTGCTGGAGCGCATCCCGGCCACGCTGGCGCTGACCTTGCCGGCCTTCTTCTTCAAGGTCGCGCTCGGCGTTCCCGCCGGCATCTACGCCGCGCTGCATCGTGGCTCGACGATCGACCGCGCCGTGATGATGACGGCGGTCGCCGGCTTCACGGTGCCGAGCTTCGTGCTCGCGCTGCTGCTGGTGCTCGTCTTTGCCGTGCAGCTCGGCTGGCTGCCGTCTGGCGGGCAGGACAGCTGGCGCCACGCCATCCTGCCGATCGCAACCCTTAGCCTTGGCGGCGCTGCGGTGCTGGCGCGCTTCACCCGCAGTGCGATGCTCGAAGTGCTCGGCCAGCCCTATATCCGGACCGCCTCGGCCAAGGGTGTGCCGTGGCGCAGGGTGGTGACGTCGCATGCGCTGCCGAATGCGGCGATCCCGACCGTCACCATTCTCGGCTTCATGGTGGGCACGCTGATCGCGGGCGCGGTCGTGGTCGAGAGCGTGTTCGCCTGGCCGGGGGTAGGGCGCCTGCTGGTGGTCGCGGTCGCCAATCGCGATCTCGCGGTCGTGCAATGCATCCTGTTGCTGGTCGCGATGACGATGGTGACGTCCAACCTGATCGTCGACTTCCTCTACGGCTTCCTCGACCCGCGGCTGCGCGCGAAAGGAGCCCACGCATGACCGACGCGACGCTGAAGGACACCGAAGCGTTTTCAAGCGAAGTGGATACCGGTTCGCGTAAAGAAAACGCGTCAAAACTAGAATCTGGAGCCCCGTTCCGATTTCATCGGAACGGAGGGGGCTCTGGCGTTCGTCGCCGTGTCAGCCTGCCGGCAATTCCGGTCCCCGTCGCGCTTGCGGTCGCCTGGATCATCGCGATGCTGCTGATCGCGGCATTCGCGGAGAAGATTGCGCCTTACGGCTTCACCCAGCTCGACCTGCGCAACCGGCTGGCCGCGCCCGGCAACGCGGCGCATTGGCTCGGCACCGATGAGCTCGGCCGGGACGTGCTGTCGCGGCTGCTGGTTTCCATCCGCATCTCGCTGCTGATCGCTTTCGGCGCGACGGCGATCTCGGCGATCGTCGGCACCACGCTGGGATTCCTCGCCGCTCATTTCCGCGGGGCCGCGGAGCAACTCGTGCTGATGCTGACCGACTTCCAGGCCAGCATGCCTTTCCTGATCATGGCGCTGGCCGTGCTCGCCTTCTTCGGCAATTCGCTGCCCCTGCTAATTGGCCTGATGGGCCTGTTCGGCTGGGAGCGCTATGCCCGCATCGCGCGCGGCCTCGCCATCTCCGCCAACGCGCAAGGCTATGCGGCGGCGGTGCGCCAGCTGGGGGCGACGCCGTCACGGATTTACCTCCGGCATATCCTGCCCAACATCGCCTCGACCCTGATCGTCTCGACCACGCTGGTCTTCCCCGAAGTGATCCTGATGGAATCCGGGCTGTCCTTCCTTGGCCTGGGCGTACAGCCGCCAATGACCAGCCTCGGCAACATGGTCGGCTATGGCCGCGAGTACCTCACCCGGGCACCCTGGATCATGCTGGCCCCGGCCACCACGATCGTCGTCACCACGTTGGCGGTCTCCGTGATCGGCGACTGGCTGCGCGACCGGCTCGATCCGACGTTGCAGTAAATGCTCCGTCATGGCCGGGCTTGTCCCGGCCATCCACGTCTTTGCCGCGCAAAACCAAGAACGTGGATGCCCGGGACAAGCCCGGGCATGACGGCTGAGACCGCCTGTGCCCCCTCGCCGGGAGCAGGGGAGCCCTGTCATGCCCAAGTTCCCGTTGCGCCCCGCCACCCCGTGCGCTATCCGGCCACAAAGGCCTGAGGCGGCACCAGATTTTCCCGCCCCGGCCCAACCCGAGGACGGAAACCGCCATGCCAGCCTATCGCTCCCGCACCACCACCCACGGCCGCAACATGGCGGGTGCCCGCGGCCTCTGGCGCGCCACGGGCATGAAGGACGCCGATTTCGGCAAGCCGATCATCGCGGTCGTCAACTCCTTCACCCAGTTCGTGCCGGGCCATGTCCATCTCAAGGACCTCGGCCAGCTCGTGGCCCGCGAGATCGAGCAGGCCGGCGGCGTCGCCAAGGAGTTCAACACCATCGCCGTCGACGACGGCATCGCCATGGGCCATGACGGCATGCTCTACAGCCTGCCGTCGCGTGAGCTGATCGCCGACAGTGTCGAGTACATGGCCAACGCCCACTGTGCCGACGGCCTCGTCTGCATCTCCAACTGCGACAAGATCACCCCGGGCATGCTGATGGCGGCGCTGCGCCTCAACATCCCCGCCGTGTTCGTCTCGGGCGGCCCGATGGAGGCCGGCAAGGTCAAGCTGCAAGGCAAGACCAAGGCCGTCGACCTCATCGACGCCATGGTCGCGGCGGCCGACTCCAAGGTCAGCGACGACGACGTCAAGGTGATCGAGCGCTCGGCGTGCCCGACCTGCGGCTCCTGCTCGGGCATGTTCACCGCCAACTCCATGAACTGCCTGACCGAGGCGCTCGGTCTCGCGCTGCCCGGCAACGGCTCGGTGGTCGCGACCCATGCCGACCGCAAGCGCCTGTTCGTCGAGGCCGGCCACACCATCGTCGATCTGGTCCGCCGTTACTACGAGCAGGACGACGCCAGCGTGCTTCCGCGCAACATCGCCAACTTCAAGGCTTTCGAGAACGCGATGACGCTCGACATCGCCATGGGCGGCTCGACCAACACCGTGCTGCATCTCTTGGCCGCCGCCCATGAAGGGCAGGTGGCGTTCACCATGCAGGACATCGACCGGCTCTCGCGCCGCGTGCCCGTGCTGTGCAAGGTCGCACCGTCGGTCGCCGACGTGCATGTCGAGGACGTCCATCGCGCCGGCGGCATCATGGGCATTCTCGGCGAGCTCGACCGCGCCGGGTTGATCGACACCACGGTCTCGACCGTGCATGCGCCGACCATGAACGAGGCGCTGGAGCGCTGGGACATCAAGCGCACCAAGAGCGAGACGGTGCGCACCTTCTACCGTGCTTCGCCCGGCGGCATCCCGACCCAGGTCGCCTTCAGCCAGGAGCGCCGCTACGACGAGCTCGATGCCGACCGCGAGAAGGGCGTGGTGCGCGACCTTGCGCATGCCTTCAGCAAGGACGGCGGCCTCGCGGTGCTCTACGGCAACCTCGCGCAGGACGGCTGCATCGTGAAGACCGCCGGCGTCGACGCCTCGATCCTGAAATTCTCCGGCCCCGCGCGCGTGTTCGAAAGCCAGGACGCCGCGGTCGAAGGCATCCTGGGCGGCAAGGTCGTCGCCGGCGAGGTCGTGGTCATCATCTACGAAGGCCCGCGCGGCGGCCCCGGCATGCAGGAGATGCTGTATCCGACCAGCTACCTGAAATCGATGGGCCTCGGCAAAGCCTGCGCGCTCGTCACCGACGGCCGCTTCTCCGGCGGCTCCTCGGGCCTGTCGATCGGCCATCTGTCGCCGGAAGCGGCAGAGGGCGGCAACATCGGTCTCGTGCGCACGGGCGACATCATCGCCATCGACATTCCCAACCGCAGCATCACGCTGGAGGTCTCCGACGAAGAGCTCGCCGGCCGCCGCGCAGCGGAAGAGGCGAAGGGCGATGCCGCCTGGCAGGCGACGGGCCGCAAGCGCAACGTCTCGACCGCGCTGCAGGCTTATGCCGCGCTCACCACCAGCGCCGCGCGCGGCGCGGTGCGCGAGGTCAAGCGCCGCTCGAACTGAGCGCACGCTGCGTTTGCGCGGCACGCAGATGGTCAACGAGTTCTGAACAGCCGGCAAAAGCCGGCTGTTCGCATTAAGGATGCCTCGACGAAGTTCGGCAGCCGAGGATTTTGCGGCGTATACTGCGGCACCTTCGCAAATCCATTTCGGGCAACTGGGGCACCACCACAATGTCTCGTACTCTCGCCGTCGTCTTCTCGACTGCCGTCGCCGCGGTTTCCATGACGGGCGCAGCCTCCGCCGGCTGCTACAATTGCTACACGCCGCCGCCCTGTACGACCTGCTATCAGCAGCAATACGTGCCGCCGCAATACCGCGCGGTCGACGAGACCGTGATGGTGTCGCCGGGCGCCGTGGTCGCGCACCGCACGCCGGCGCAGTACCGTACCGTGATGGTGCCGCAGACCGTGATGGTCGCGCCCCCGGGCGTCCAGTACGAGCGCATCCCCCCGCAATACGCCACGCGCCAGCGCGTCGAGATGGTCTCGCCGGGCTATTCCTACTACGCCCCGGTGCAGATGGGCTGCGCGTCCTGCGGCTACTGAACTGACGCGTAAGAGCATCACGCGGCGCTCCCCTCGGGGGGCGCCGCTTTCTTTTCCGGTGCTGCTTCGGAGCGCGAACAGGCAGAACTTCCGTGATCGCCGGCACAACAGGATCGTTGACACGGGTGCGCCCGATCCACAGGCCGCGGGAAACAGCAACGCCGCCTGCTTGAAATATGGCAGGCGGCGTTGCTCCAGCCCCAGGGAGGGAAATGCAAAATCCCCGGTGAACGATAGGTCTGCATGGCGCGTGCCAAGGGTTCATGTGCCAGCCTGGGACAGCCATCGAGCCTATTGGGGGGATATGCGCACCGTTTCCGTCGGCGCTGGCGAACGCCGCATGTTGATCCGTCTCAGTGATGGGACAATCTGTTCAAGAACGGGATTGCCCCGCCTCGGCCTGATCATGCGGGAGCGGCGGCGCGGTTCAGGACCAGATTATTCGTTCGCCTTGCGTTCAACGCCACCATTGGCTAAGTGCTTGAGCCCGCTGACGGGGAAGGGTGGCCGAGTGGTTTAAGGCACCGGTCTTGAAAACCGGCGTGCCCGCAAGGGTACCGTGGGTTCGAATCCCACCCCTTCCGCCAAAAAATCAGCAAGATCAGGCGCTTGAGCTGAGCGTTCCTGCCGGAGCACAACCGGACGGTACAGCTCTTTTCGGTGCGGCCGCGACAGCTGTCGATATTGTCGCTTGGCTTCTGCGTGTGGGTGATGCTGGCAACCACATCAGGCTTGGCAAAAGAGACGCAGTTATGTTGAGAAGCCCGCCAGCGTAAATTGGCGGGCCTCGAAGCAGACTTCGCTCCAGGTCTTGAACTGTCCCTAGGTCTCCTCCCGCACTTCCGGCAGGCGACTTGGGGCAGAGCGATTTCAGCTCTTCGTATTAGCGCCCTTCAGCGCATTCCATGCGGCTTGGTTCGCTTGATCGAACGACTTTCGGGATTCGGCGAGCGCGGCGCTCAGGACGGACCAGGATTCACTGCCGGCCTCCTTCAGCTTCTGCAGACGTGCTTCGGCTTCAGACGCGTCCGATTTCATCTGCTTGAGTGCGGCATCGACGTCGGCCGTCCGGGCCGTGGCCACTTTGCCCGCGGCCTCGCGGAATTTGTCCGCCGCTTCGCGCCAGGCCTTGGCCTGTGCCGCCGCAACGTCGCCGAACGTGGCCTGCTGCTGCTCGAGCTGCTTGCCCGCGGTTTCGAAGAAGGTCTTCACCTGGGCTTCAAATCCAGCCCATTGCTTTTCCAGGTCTGTCTTGGCGCCCGCCCAGGCGGCTTCGCCCGCTTCCGCCTGCGTCTTGAGCAAGGCCTGAAACTCATCGCGCCGCTTCTTCAGGTCCGACAGGAGTTGATCAATCTTGACCTTGGACTCGGCCTTGGCCTCACCGGCCTTGACCTCGAAGGAGGCCAATGCGGCATCCATTTCGTCGATCCGCTCCTTGGCCCAATTGAGGTAAAAATGCACGCTGCTCTGTTGTGACATGGCCGCCTCCGTTTACTTGCCGAGGTCAGAATTCCAGAGCTCGGGCTGGCCCGTATTGACCTGTCTCAATGACCTTGTGGTCTGAAGCGCCGGCGAGCGGTCGGTGACGCACTTTATCCTAGCGCAAAGGAGGAAAAGCGCGCCAGGAACGCCATCGAATTTGAGAGATTAGCCTGACCGGAAGCTTCACAGCGGGCAACGCATGTTCTTCTTCTTCTCGAACCGGCTGGGATGTCTCGGCTCGCTGCTGATCTCCGGCTTGATCACTGTGGCGCTGCTGTTCCTGTTCGGGATACTCCGGTTTTGATCCTCACCATTTCGGCGCTCTCCGCCTTCGAGATGTCGTTTGCTCAGCTTCAGGAACTTGGTCCCGTCCGGTCTGTTGTTCGAACTCTCGACCACATGGAGAGCATCCTTGGAAAGGACCATCATCGGAGAATTCGACACGCGTCGTGGTGCCGAGCTTGCGGTTGAGCACGTCGTGCAGGAATGCGGCAACGGCCGTTGCGCTCCGAACCGCGATCGTGGGAACCCCTTGAGCATCCAACGCGTTTAGACGCGAATGCAAATTGCGAGGTCCACCTGCTTCAGAGTTCATCGACCCTGATCCCCGGCGACACCGTCTGGCGGCGGTGCGAAGCGCGGCGTGTCGCGGTTCTGAACGATGCTGCCGCATATTTCGCGGCCCTGCGGGAGGCGCTGCTGGAGGCGCAAGATCTCGTCTATATCGTCGGGTGGGACATCCATAGCGAAACCCGGCTGGTCGGAGCTTCCGGACGAGCCGATGATGGCTTGCCTGAACAGCTCGGCCCGTTCCTGCGCACGCTGGTTCAACGCCGGCCCGCCTTGCGGATCAACATTCTCGTCTGGGACTTCGTCTCCTTTTACGCCTCCGAAAGGGAGTGGAATTCCGCGGCAAAACTTACCGCCGGAACAGATGGCCGCGTCCGGTTTCATCTGGATTCCACGCTTCCGTTTGGCTCGGCCCAACACCAGAAGATCGTCTGTGTCGACGGTTCACTGGCGTTCGTCGGCGGGCTCGATCTAACGATCAGGCGCTGGGACACGAGTGACCATCGCGCCGATCACGCATCGCGCTGCGACCCCCAGGGGAAGCCATACCTGCCGTTTCATGACGTCCAATGCATGGTCGACGGGGATGCCGCAGCGTTGCTGTTCGAGCTCGCGGAGGCACGCTGGCGTGCGGCAGGTCAACAGAGCCATGATCGGCGCGCACTGAAGAGCGTTCGGTGGCCGACCAATGTGCCGGTCGAGGCCGAGCACTTGCCGGTCGGTATCGCCAGGACCGAGGTGGTCTGTCCTGCAGGTTCGACCATCAGGGAGGTCGAGCGTTCCCTGATTGCAGCGATCCGATCTGCGGCGCGCTTTATCTACATCGAAAATCAGTTCACCAGCGCCACCAGGATCGCGCGTGAATTGGCGGAGCAGATGCGTCGCGTGCCATCGCTTCGGGTTCTTATCGTCGCTCCGAAACTGCATTCCTCGTGGCTGGAATCCCGGGCCATGCAGAACGGCCGCGGCGCCTTCATCGACTGCTTCGGTGCGGCTGGGGTCGCAGATCGCATTCGCTTTCTCTATCCGGTCTCACGCAGCGGAAATACGGAAGCTGCCGTGATGGTGCATAGCAAGCTCATGATCGTCGATGATCGTATATTGAGAATCGGCTCGGCTAACCTTAACAATCGGTCGATGGGGGCCGATAGCGAATGTGACCTCATTTTTGAGGCCGCATCCGAGGAGCATCGGGATTTCATCGCCTCGGTTCGCCATCGCTTGATCGCCCATTTCTGCGGTCTCGAAGAACAGACCCTCGCGCAAAATGAGGATCGTCTTTTTGCTCTCCTCGACGACGTGTCGAAAGGTGGTGGGACGAAGACGCTGCGGGAAGTGGAGTCCTCGGGTTTGACCAGTACACTGGCCACGATGGTTCAGCCGGTGGCGGATCCTGAGAGGCCTCTTCATTTGGAGCGCGCGGCATCTCGCATGTGGAGCACGAAGACGATAATCGGGATCGTATCGATCGTCGTGGCGCTTCTTGGGTTGGCGCTGGCCTGGACGTACACATCCTTGAGCGGTTTCGCCGATGAAGGCCGCATTTCGACGCTCCTGTCTGCCTATTCGCAATCCATCTGGGGACCATTCTTCGCGATCGCAGCGTTTGTCATCGGCGGGCTGGTGGTGTTTCCGATTCTCGTCCTCATTGCCGCAACTGCGGCTGCACTTGGGCCATGGCTGGGATTCTTCACTGCAATGGCTGGCGCCTTGCTCAGTGCCCTTGTCCTTTTCTCAATCGGACGGGTACTCGGTCGAGAACGCCTCCAGCATCTGCTTGGACGACGCGCAGCACGCATCCAGGAACGCATTGTCGGCAGAGGCATTCTGGCCGTCGTCGTCATCAGGATGATTCCCGTCGCGCCGTACTCGATCGTGAATGTCGTCGCCGGTGCGAGCACGCTGCCGCTTCGTGACTTCATGGTTGGGACGCTGCTGGGTATCACGCCCGGGATTCTCGCCATGGCTGTCCTGGGAGCTCAGATCGCAGATCTGGCCAGGAATGCGTCCTGGAGCAACGTTTTGCTGCTCGCACTGGCGTTTCTGGGCTGGCTCGGGTTCTGCGCGGGCGCACAATTCCTCGCGACCTGGCTCGCCGGGAGGCGCTGATGGCGCCGATGCGCTTTATGACATGGAATGTGCACGGCACGTTCAGTCTCAATCCGAAATTCAATCTGGAGGGTGTTTGCTCCATCATTCGCAAGTGGTCGCCGGATGTCGTCGCGCTTCAGGAGGTGGATTCCCGATCCCGGTCAGACGATCCGTTTGGGAAGCTCGCGCGTGTGGTCGGCGATCATGGCGTCCACGCCAAGTCGATCGTCACGGAGGACGGTGACTACGGTCAGATGCTCCTGAGCCGCTTTCCGTTCTCCGGCGTGCCTGACATCGTCGACGTGTCGTATCGGGAGCGGGAGCCACGCAGAGCGATTGCCACAGGATTGCTGACGCCTCTTGGCGACGTCCGCGTGGTCGCCACTCATCTCGGCCTGAGTATCCACGAGCGTTATGCGCAGGCTCAGGCCCTGGTGAGCCTGGTGAAGCCTGGAAGAACTGTCGTCCTCGGCGATTTCAACGACTGGTTTTGGGTGAAATCGGTGCGGCGCGTGCTCGCGCAGGCCTGCCCCAACCGTACGCGGCTGCGAACCTTCCCGGCACGCTTACCCTTGCTTCGGCTCGACCGGATCTATGCAACGAGCGATAGCCGGTTCGGGAAAGTCTGGACCGACGAAGAGGCGAGGGCCTATTCGGACCATTTGCCTGTGATCGCGGACATCGAGATCTGACTTGCCGGCGACGGGACCGTTTCATTTCTCCTCTCGCCCTGGCCCAAAAAGGGGAACTCGGTCAGACTGTGTTCCGAGGGATGAACGGGCTCTTGCGCCTTAAAAAAAGCGTTTTGGCAGAAGGACTTATCTACTGTGCATGGGGTTGTTTTCGCAAATCTTCATGGATGGGCCTATGCCCCTCAGCGGGACCATACGGAACTTTTGCCTTGCCGCCGCGTTCATTCGGCATGACTGAAGACCTTTCCTTTCGACGCAAACCCCTGACCCCCGAACAGCGCCAGGCGCGCGATGCGGCGCGCCGGATCGAGGCCGAGAAGGCCATGCGCGATCATGAAGCGGCGCAGAAGGCGTTTTACGCCAACAAGGAACGGCTGAGGGCCGAGCGCCTCGCGCGTGAAGCGAAGGGCTGAGCGGACGCGCTCGCTGCCCAATCCTTAAATGGTTTCTCCTTTCTCCCAGCGGTCCTTTTGGCCGCTTGTGTCGCTCGGACATTCCCTTCGCGCTCGGGGCCAGCTTCAGCGCCAGGACGGCCTCTGCCAAGGCCCGCGGCGCGGCGCTTCGGCCGCGCTCCGACAATCGTCGGCGACCTTCAGCAGTTCGTTCCTAAGCATCGCCAGCCTGGCCGGGTTGACTGACGCGGGCTGGTGCGTCGCGTGCACCCGCGTGCATCGGCAGGCTTGACGGCGTTCGGCTTCCGGGAGGAAGCTTCAAATGATCCCAAACTGACCTGAGCACGGAGACCTTCGCTCCCAGCAAGTCCGATCCTCATCAGCGAACCCGAATGGAGCTGACCATGACCACGTTCGACAAGCGCGAGCAGGGCTTTGAAGCCAAATTCGCTCACGACGAGGAGTTCATGTTCAAAGCCACCGCGCGATCCAACAAGCTGCTCGGGCTGTGGGCCGCAGGCCAGCTTGGGCTCAGCGGCGATGCAGCGGCAAGCTACGCGAGCGCGCTGGTGACGGACCATCTGGAGAGCCGGACGATCGACGATATCGTCGGCAAGGTGTCAGGCGATCTCGCAGACAAGGGCGTCGCGCGTGAGCAGGTCGCTCAGAAGCTTCAGGAGTGCCTGCACCAGGCGCTGGCGCAGCTCGAAGCACATAAGCAGTGAGATCGGCCGCAGCGCTTCATTCGGCGTGCTTGCGTGCGCCTGATTCGCTGAGCCTGTCGACATAGGCAATGCCGATCGCCGAGACCACGAAGGTGAGGTGGATCAGCACCTGCCACATCACGCCGGCTTCGGTGAAGCCGGCGCGGTCGGAGCCGAGATTGCCGGCCTCGATGAAGGTGCGGAGCAGCGCGATCGAGGAGATGCCGATGATGGCCATCGCGAGCTTGATCTTCAGGACGCTCGCATTGACGTGGCCGAGCCATTCCGGTTCGTCGGGATGGCCCTGGAGGTCGAGCCGCGAAACGAACGTCTCGTAGCCGCCGACGATGACCATCACGAGCAGGTTGGAGATCATCACGACGTCGATCAGCGCCAGCACGCTCATCATGATCTGCTGCTCGGTGAGGTCGAGGGCGTGCCAGGAGAGGTGCCAAAGCTCCTTGAGGAACAGCGCGATGTAGACGCATTGCGCCACGATCAGCCCGAGATAGAGCGGCAGTTGCAGCCAGCGCGAGCCGAAGATGATCGTCGCCAGCAGGCCGAGCCGCGGCGAAGGCGGGCGGGGGCCAGTTCTGGGTTCAGGCTCAACCGACATTCAGGCTGCAATCTCGCATAAGGACGATCTCGCCGTCATGTATTCCGACGAGATGGCCGGCGTAAGACGAGACGCGTCCGTGCCGCCTTCCATGGACAGTGCCGTTTCGTGCTACCGTGCCGACCGGCCGCCGGGTGACGGCCGGCGAGCTGGAGGTGGGGAGTGTCTCGAAGCAGCCTTGGCAAGTGGTCCGGCGCAGTCGCATGCGCGGGTGCCATGCTGGTTGGTGCAGGCGGCGCCGAGGTCTCGGCGACGCCGCTGACGCCGTTTCGCTACGAGGCGCAGGCGCAGCGTCATTGCCCGCATGACAGGGTGGTCTGGCTCGACTTCAGGAAAGGCGTCTACTACCGCAAGGGTCAGAAGCGGTATGGCCAGGGATTTGACGGCAGCTTCGTCTGCCTGAGCGAGGCCCGCGACGGCTTCTATCGCCGTTCACTGTTGGGTCTGCGCTGAGCGGCACGTGATCCAGGCTTGCGGACGCGCCGGCTATTTCTGCGCGGGCAGCTTGATCGGCACGTGCGAGGAGGTGCTGATGATCCGGGGACTTCCATCCGGATAGGTGCGGTCGCCGCGGATCAGGGATTCCAGGACCAGGAAGAATTTCTCGGCGAGCATCTGCGTCACCCTCGTTGGTGATGGCTCTCGCAATTGGTCGAGGCGCCGAACGCAGAAATTCAATCAACTGAATGGGAGCGGGACAGTCGCGCTTGCTGCGCCGCGGTGGAGCGATGTCGTAGATCGGGAAGCAGGGCCCTCAGGCAAATGCCAGGGCCACGAGGCTCGAGCAGAGCAGCACCAAGCCGCCCGCGGTCAATGCCAGGAAACCATCGGATACGAGGTCATGGTTGCGCATGGGACACCTGCTACTCTCGTCTTCGATGCTCGGTCGGATCCATCAAAATCGTCCGAACGGGCCGCCTTGAAAGAGGTGACGCTTACCGCCCGCTCGAGTGCCTTTAGGCCCTCGTGCGGTAACCTTCGAACGCATGGGCCAGGAAGATCCCCGCGCTTACCAGACCCATCAGTGCCGAAACCGTCTCGATCATCGTTAAATTCCAATCCACCCCTGCCAGCCGAGAAAACGCGTGCGGCCTTGCACAGTCAAAAGAATTTCGGTGAGCGCCGCGACAATGGGGGTGGGGTGAGGATTTGGCGCAACAGCTTGTCCAGCGGTGGCACAGAACGGGCGGCCAGGTTCCGTCGATCAGCCGGGAGAAACGAACCTGCCGTTTACCATGCCTGCGTGATCGCTGTGGGCTCCCCATTTCCGCCGTGTTCGGGTTGCGTTATCCTTACTACTTCCGACGCGGTGGTGGGCCGCCTTGGAATCACAGGACCGGATAGCGCTCTCCGTCACCAAGCGGGTTGGGTACGCCTCCGGCGGAATGGTATTTTGGGGCGCATGGGGATCCGACGGTCAGATTCGGTTTTGCGGGCCGCACGTGGTGTTGCGGCGGTCGCGACCTGCCTCGCGCTCGCCAATTGCGCCTCGTCCAACAAATTCGCCAGCCGCGTCGATCCGAAATACGGCGTGTCCTCGAGCCCGCGGGTGGTGGCCTGGGGCGAACCGGTCCCGAAGGGCGGCGGCACCTACCGTGTCGGCAAGCCCTATGTCGTGGCGGGCCGGACCTACGTGCCGGAGGAGGACGTCAACTACCGCGCCGAGGGCATGGCGTCCTGGTACGGCGACGATTTCCACGGCCGCTTGACCGCCAACGGCGAAGTGTTCGACATGACCTCGCTGACTGCGGCGCATCCGACCCTGCCGATGCCGTCCTACGCGCGGGTGACCAATGTCTCGAACGGCAAGTCGCTGATCGTGCGCGTCAATGATCGCGGGCCCTATCACGGCAATCGCCTCATCGACGTCTCGAACAAGGCTGCCGAACTCCTTGAATTCAAAGGCAATGGTGTCGCCAAGGTTCGCGTCGAATATGTCGGCCGGGCGCCGCTTGAAGGCTCCGACGACCGCCAGCTGATGGCCACCTTGCGCACCGGCGTTCCGGCACCGTCGCCCTCGATGGTCCGTGTCGCCTCGGCAAAGCCATTCGTGCCGGAGCTGCCGTCATCGAGCCGCGGCTCCATCCGCGGCGAGGTCCCGATGCCGGAAGGGCGCCCCTATAATCTCGGCAACACCTCGGCCGACATGGCATCGCTGAATGCGACCTCGGAAATGTCGGCCTCGAGCCGCGGCCGGGGCCGGGCGCTCCAGAACGCGCGCGCGGTGTCCTATGACGAGGACCGCCGCCTCGCCGAGAGCGCGCCTTCATCGGATGGCGCCGCCGAGGCCCGCAACATCCTGAGCGGCCGCGGGCTCTACTGAGCTGCGCTCGCCGTCAGGAAATTCACCAGCGCCGCGTTCACCTCGTTGGCCCGCTCCTGCTGCACCCAATGGCCGGCGCCCTCGAGGATCAGCCTGACCTTGAGATTGGGCAGCACCCGCTCGAGCTCGTTGACGCGCTTCGCGCCGATCAGGCCGGTGATCACCGCGTCTCTTGAGCCTGCGATGAAGAGGGAAGGCTGGTGGATCTGTGCGTCCTGCCAGGGCGCGGTCAGCTCCCAGTTGCGGTCGATGTTGCGGTACCAGTTCAGCCCGCCGCGGAAGCCGGACTTGCGGAAGGCTTCGGTGAAATAGGCCAGATCAGTCTCGCTGAGCCAGCCGGGCAGCGGCTCCTCGGCGCCCGCATGGCCGAGAAAGCCCTTGTCCTCCTGCACGAACATGGCCGCGGTGGGATCGGCGAGGCCGCGTCCGCCGAGCACGATGCGCATGGTGCGGGCGACGTCGCGCTCGAGCTCGGCCTCGGCGACGCCCGGTGTTTGGAAATACTGCCAATAGAAGTTGGTCACGCCACCCTGGCGCAACAAATCGAGCGGCCTGCCGCGCCCGCGGAACGGTGGCGGCACGCTGAGGCCCGCGACCGCCGTGAAGATGTCGGGCCGGAACAGCGCCGCGTGCCAGGCGACCGGGGCGCCCCAATCGTGGCCGACCACCATCGCCCTGGTCTCGCCGAGCGCCTGGACGAGGCCGACCACGTCACCGACCGTATCGAAGATCGAATAGGCTGCAACATCAGGCGGCGCCGAGCTTTGGCCGTAGCCGCGCATGTCGGGCGCGACGACGTGAAACCCGGCCTCGGCGAGCGCGGGGATCTGATGGCGCCAGGAGTAGGACAGTTCCGGCCAGCCATGGCACAGCACCACCAGCGGACCCTGGCCGGCTTCGCGGACGAACAGCTCGACCCCGTTGGCCTTGATCATGCGGGTTGAGGACATTCGCTTTTCCGCCTTGTTTCAGGGGTTTGGTCGGCAAATATGAGATGCCACGATAGGGGCGCGAGGAGAATCGTGCAATCTCACGGGCAAGCATCCAACCGCGTGTTGTTCGCATCTGTTCCACCTGTTAGAACGCCTCCCTCAGGGCTTCGCCATGGCATTTCGTCTTCCTTTGCTTCGTCGCAACCGGCTCACCGCCGGCACGCTGGTGCGCGGGCTGATCGCTGTGGCCCTGGTGGCGGGGATCGGCTGGGGCGGGGCGCTCTATGCCGCCAATCAGAGCGTCCAGGGCGCCAAGAAAGCGGAAGAGGCCGGATTCGATGGCGATGCCCCGACTGCGATCCTGATCGAAGCCTCCAGCGGCAGCGTGCTGTTCGAGAAGAACGCCGACGAGCTGCGCGCACCCTCGAGCATGATGAAGCTGATGACCGCGGAGGTCGTCTTCAATGCGATCAAGAAGGGCGACGTCAAGCTGACGGACGAGTACCGGATCAGCGAGAATGCCTGGCGCCGGGGCGGCGCGCCCTCGGGCGGCTCGACCATGTTCGCGGCCATCAACAGCAAGGTTTCGGTCGACGATCTCCTGCATGGCGCGATCATCCAGAGCGGCAATGACGCCTGCATCGCGCTTGCCGAAGCCATGGCGGGCAATGAGCGGATCTTCGCGGCCGACTTCATGACCAAGCGCGCTCGCGAACTCGGGCTCACCAGATCGACCTTCGGCAATTCCACCGGCTTGCCCGACCCCGGCAACAAGATGACGGTGCGCGAGCTCGGCATGCTCGCCCGGCACATCATTCTCGACTTTCCCGAATTCTACAAACTGTTCGGCGAGAAGGAATTCACCTGGAACAAGATCCGCCAGCCCAACCGCAATCCGCTGCTCAATTCGATGGAAGGCGCCGACGGTCTCAAGACCGGCTACACCAAGGAAGGCGGCTATGGCATGGTGGGCTCGGCCGTGCAGAACGGCACGCGGCTGATCGTCGTCGTCAATGGCCTCGATGACCCCGAGGATCGCGCCACGGAAGCCAAGAAGATGCTGGAATGGGGCTTCCGCAATTTCGAGACCCGCATCCTGATCCCGGCCGAGCAGCCGGTCGGTTACGCCAAGGTGTTCGGCGGCGAGAGCCGCTCGGTCAAGCTCGTCGCCAGGACGCCGGTGAAGGTGATGGTGCACAAGAACGGCAGCGACAAGCTGATTGCGCGCATCGTCTATAGCGGCCCGGTGCGCGCGCCGATCGAGGCCGGTCAGCGGGTCGGTGTGGTCAGGGTCTGGCGCAGCGGCAACATTGCGGTTGAGACGCCGGTCTATGCGGCGGAGGCGATCGGAACCGGTTCGACCATGCGCCGCGCGATCGACGGTGCCAGCGAGCTCGTGATCGGCATGTTCCGCGCAGGCGCCGAGAAGCTCTGATCATGAGTGAGATCGCGGTACAGCGGCCGTCCGGACGTGGACGCTTCATCACCTTTGAAGGCGGCGAGGGCGCGGGCAAGTCGACCCAGATCAAGAAGCTCGCTGACCGCCTCAAGGCGGCAAAGCTGCGCATCCGGGTCACGCGTGAGCCGGGCGGCTCGCCAGGCGCCGAGATCATGCGTCACCTGGTGCTGTCGGGTATGGGCAAGCTGCTCGGCCCCGAGGCGGAGACGCTGCTGTTTGCCGCCGCGCGCGATGATCATGTCCGCACCGTGATCCTGCCTGCGCTCAACCAGGGCACCTGGGTGCTCTGCGACCGCTTCGCCGACTCGACTCGGGCCTATCAGGGCAGCCTCGGCCGCGTTCCCGAGGGCCTGATCAACGCCATGCAAAGGGTCACGATCGGCGATCTCAAGCCTGATCTCACCATCATCCTCGATTTGCCGGTCGAGATTGGCCTGCAACGCGCTGCCGCGCGCCGCGGCAGCGGCACGCCTGACAGGTTCGAGGCCGAGAAGCTCAGCTTCCATGAGGGCCTCCGCGAAGCCTATCGCAAGATCGCGGCGGACGAGCCCGCGCGCTGCGTGCTGATCGACGCCAATTCCGATCCCGACACGGTCGCGGCCCGAGTCTGGACGGCGCTGCGCGATCGTCTTCTTCCCGCGCCGGCTTCGGTGATTTCGGCATGAGCCCGCGTCAGGCCGAGCGAGAAACCGCCATTCCCCATCCGCGTGAGACATCGCGGCTGTTCGGCCATCGAGAGGCCGAAGCCGCGCTGCTGGCGGCCTATCGCAGCGGACGCATTCCGCATGCCTGGCTGATCGGCGGGCCGCAAGGGATCGGCAAGGCAACGCTGGCCTATCGCATGGCGCGCTTCGTGCTAGGCCATTCTCAGCCGCTCGCGCCCGCCGTGCAGCGCGCCGAGAACCTTGCGATCGATCCTGACGACGCGGTCGCGCGCCAAGTGGCCGCCGGCTCGCATGGCGGCCTGCTGGCGCTGGAGCGAACCGCCAATGATCGCGGCGTGATGCGCACCGTGATTACCGTGGACGAGACGCGCGAGACGATCGCGTTCTTCGGCTCGACCGCGGCAGCCGAAGGATGGCGCGTCTGCATCGTCGACACCGTCGACGAGCTCAATCCAAACGCGGCCAACGCGCTTCTGAAGATCCTCGAGGAGCCACCCCAGCAATCGCTGTTCCTTCTGGTGAGCCACGCGCCCGCGCGCGTGCTCGCCACGATCCAGTCACGCTGCCGCAAGCTGCGCCTGCGGCCGCTCGCCACGGATGACGTGATCGCGGCCGCAGCTTCGGCGGCCGAGCTTGATCCGAACGATCCCGCGTTGCGCGAGGCGGCCGAGGCCTCCGAGGGGAGCGTCGCACGGGCGCTGACGCTGCTCGGCGGCGACGCCCTGAAACTTCAGCAGCGCACGGCAGCGCTGCTCGCGCGCCTGCCGCAGGTCGATCCGCGCGAATTGCACACGCTCGGCGATTCGCTCGGCACCAGCGACCGCGTCGCGCTTGCCGCCTTCATCGACGGCATCGACCGCTGGATCGCGGAGCGGCTGCATGCGGATGAGGCCAATGCCAACCAGAACCTGCCGCGCCTTGCGCGCCTAGCTGAGGTATGGGAAAAGATCGTCCGCGCCGCGCGCGACACCGAAACCTACAATCTGGAGCGCAAGCCCTTGGTCTTCTCGGTGTTCGGCTGGCTGGCGGACGCAACGCGCTAAAGCATGATCCGGAAAAGTGCGCAGCGGTTTTCCGAAAAGATCATGCGCAAAACAACAACCCTAACGCAGGTTCGTTTCCAAAATTTCGGACAAGCCCGTAAAGGAATTCGTGGTGGCAACGCGAGCTAAGAAGACCGTCAAAGGCAAGAGCAGCAAGTACAAGAAGGCTGCCAAGAAGGCCGTGAAGAAAGCCGCCGTGAAGGCCGTGAAGGCGCGCGCGGCCAAAGCCGCCAAGAAGACCAAGAAGACCAAGAAGGCCGCCGCCAGGAAGGGCGTGACGAAGAGCGCTGCGAAGACGACGAAGAAGGCCGGCAAAAAGGCTGCGAAGGGGCAGGTCGTCGCCAAGAAGGCTTCGAAGAAATCAGCTGCCAACAAGCCGGCCAAGGCTCCGGCAAAGGCTCCGGCGAAGAAGGTCGCGAAGAAGGCGGCTGCACCTGCCGTGACCGCAGCGCCGTCTCCTGTCGTCACGCCGCCGAGGGCTGTGACGCCCAAGGCGTCGAAACCCAAGACCCCGCGCGCGCCGAAGCCGGTCGCTGCTCCACAGGTCGCCGCACCCGTTGCCGCCCCCGCGCGCGACAACGTCTTCTACATCACGACCGCGATCGCCTATCCCAATGGCAGCCCGCATATCGGTCACGCCTATGAGGCGATCGCGACCGACGCGCTGGCGCGCTTTGCGCGACTCGACGGCAAGGATGTGTTCTTCCTGACCGGCACCGACGAGCACGGGCAGAAGATGATCCAGACGGCGGCCAGCGAAGGCATGTCCGCCGCCGCGCTCGCGACCCGCAATGCCGGCCGTTTCAAGGAAATGGACGAGCGTCTGAACGTGTCGTTCGACCGCTTCATCCGCACCACCGAGGAGCAGCATCACCGCTCCAGCCAGGAGATCTGGCGGCGCATGGAAGCGAACGGCGACATCTATGCCGACACCTATTCGGGCTGGTACTCGGTCCGTGACGAGGCCTATTACGCCGAGGACGAGACGCGCGTGAACGACGATGGCGTCCGCTTGGGCCCGCAGGGTACGCCGGTCGAATGGGTCGAGGAGAAGAGCTATTTCTTCCGCCTGTCGGCGTACCAGGACAAGCTGCTCAAGCTCTACGCGGATCACCCTGATTTCATCGGACCGGACTCTCGCAAGAACGAGGTGGTGAGCTTCGTCAAGGGCGGCCTGCGCGATCTCTCGATCTCGCGCACCACCTTCGATTGGGGTGTGAAGGTGCCTGGCGACGAAGGACACGTGATGTACGTCTGGGTCGACGCGCTGACTAACTACATCACCGGCGTCGGCTTCCCCGATGAGAGCGACAAGAACTGGCGCTACTGGCCAGCCGACGTGCACATCATCGGCAAGGACATCATCCGCTTTCATGCGGTGTATTGGCCGGCCTTCCTCCTGTCGGCCGGAATCCGGCTGCCGAGGCGGGTCTATGCCCACGGCTTCCTGTTCAGCAGGGGCGAGAAGATGTCGAAGTCGGTCGGCAACGTCGTCGATCCCTTCAATCTCGCCGACCAGTACGGCGTCGACCAGATGCGCTATTTCTTCCTGCGCGAGGTGCCGTTCGGCCAGGACGGCAACTACAACCACGAGGCCATCGTGGCGCGCATCAATGCCGATCTCGCCAACGACCTCGGCAACCTCGCGCAGCGCTCGCTCTCGATGATCGCCAAGCAGTTCGGCGGCGTGCTGCCCGAGCCCGGTGACTTCAGCGACAACGACAAGGCGATGCTGGCAATGGCCGACGGCATGATCGCTGCGTCGCGCGAGGCCATGGCGACGCAGCAGATCCATCAATGGCTCAACGCCGTCTGGGCCGTGGTCGCAGAGGCCAACCGCTATTTCGCGGGCGAGGCGCCGTGGGCGCTCGCGAAGACGGATCCTGCCAGGCAGAAGACGGTGCTCTACGTCACCGCCGAAGTCGTGCGCCAGATTGCGATCCTTGCTCAGCCCGCGATGCCGATCGCCTCGGGCAAGCTGCTCGACAGCCTCGGCATCCCCGAGACCGAGCGCAACTTCGCCATGCTCGGCGACACCAAGCGCATCGCACCCGGCTCGACGCTGCCGGCGCCGACGCCGGCGTTCCCGCGCTACGTCGAGCCGGCGGCCTGAAGGCGCTCGCGCGATGCTGGTCGACAGCCACTGCCACCTGGATTTTCCGGACTTTGCGGAGGACCTCGACGGGATCGTGTCGCGGGCGCGAGCGGCCGGCATCACGCGCATGGTCACGATCTCGACGCGGGTGCGCCGGCTCAAGGATCTGCTCGCGATCGCCGAACGCTATGACGACGTCTATTGCTCGGTCGGCACCCATCCGCACAACGCGGACGAGGAGGACGGCATCGCGCCGGACGAGCTCGTTGCCCTGACGCAGCACCCCAAGGTCGTCGCGCTCGGCGAGGCTGGGCTCGACTATTTCTACGACAACGGCTCGCCGGAGGCGCAGGCGAGGGGCTTTCGCGCTCACATCGCCGCCGCCCGCGCAACCGGCCTGCCGCTGGTGATCCACACCCGCGAAGCCGACGAGGACTGCGCACGCATTCTGGAAGACGAGGCGGCAAAGGGATCGTTTCGCGCCGTACTGCATTGTTACACGGGCGGACGCGAGCTGGCACTGAAGGCGGTGTCGCTCGGGCTCTATATCGGCTTCACGGGAATCCTGACCTTCAAGAAATCAGAGGCCTTGCGCGCGCTCGCGGCCGAGCTGCCATCGGACCGTATTCTGGTTGAAACGGACTCGCCCTATCTTGCGCCCGGCAAGTTTCGAGGCAAGCGTAACGAGCCGGCCTATGTCGTCGAGGTGGCAAGAGTGCTCGCCGAGACACGCGGCGTGTCGTTTGACGAGATCTCGCGCCAGACCACCGAAAACTTCTTCCGCCTGTTCTCGAAGGTGAGAGCTTGAGACTGGGAACCACATGACGTTGACGCTGACGATCCTGGGCTGCGGCTCCTCCGCCGGCGTGCCGCGCCCGGCGCTCGGCTGGGGCGCCTGTGATCCCAACAATCCCAAGAACCGCCGTCGCCGCTGCTCGCTGCTGGTCGAACGGACGTCCGAGCACGGCACGACACGCATCGTGATCGACACCTCGCCGGATCTGCGCGAGCAGTTGCTCTCGACCAATGTCGATCACATCGACGCAGTGTTCCTGACGCACGAGCACGCCGACCAGACCCACGGCATGGACGATCTACGCTCGGTCGTCATGCACATGCGCCGTCGCATCCCGACCTACTTCAACCAGTCGACCGCCAAGGACATCCTGTCGCGATTCTCCTATTGCTTCATCTCGCCGGAGGGCAGCGACTACCCGCCAATCCTGACTCGGCATTCGATCGAGGCGGGCGAGAGCCAGACCATCCTGGGGAAGGGCGGCGCGGTGACGATGACAGCCTTCCTGGTGCAGCACGGCAACATTCCCGCGCTCGGCTATCGCATCGGCGATGCCGCCTACACGCCCGACCTCAACGACATCCCGCGCGAGAGCTGGGGCGCACTGGAAAATCTCGATCTCTGGATCGTCGATGGCCTGCGCTACACCAGCCATGTCAGCCATTTCAGCATCAACGACGCGCTGTCGTGGATCGAGCGGTTCAAGCCGAAGCGCGCGGTCATCACCAACATGACCGCCGACGTCGACTACGAGGTCATCCGTCAGTCGCTGCCGGCCGGCGTGGTGCCAGCCTATGACGGGCTGCGGCTGGAAACGCCCTGAACCTGGGGTAGAAATTCTGGCTCAGCCGGCATACTCCTTGCTTGCACCGACCTCATCATGTTGATCTAACGTCTGAAAGACAGGCGTTGGACAGGGCGACACTCAGGCACGACCAGCACGGGTCGATTGAATCGCCGCGAGGATGGGGATTGCGTTGGCAGGGGACGATGTAGCGGCTCGGGGACCGGTGCGACGCACTCTGGACCTGCTTTATCTCGGCGCGGGCTACGCCGCGGGCGTCTTCCTGGTCGCGATCTTCGCAATCATGATGGCCATGTCGGTCGGGCGCCAATTTGCGATCAACATTCCCGCCGGCGACGATTTCGCGTCCTGGTGCATGGCTGCGATGGCTTTCCTCGGCCTCGCGCACACCTTCAAGCGCGGAGAGATGATCCGCGTCGGCCTGCTGCTGGAGCGTCTGCACGGGCGGACCAAGCAGATCGCCGAGATCACGGCGCTCGGTATCGCCACCGCCTTCATCCTCTATTTCACCCGCTATGCCGTGCAGATGACCTACGACTCCTGGCGCTTCAACGATGTAGCGCAGGGCGTCGTCGCGCTGCCGCTCTGGATTCCGCAGCTCGGCTTTGCCGGCGGCCTTGCGATCCTGTCGATCGCGCTCATCGATGAGATGGTCAATGTCGTCGGCGGCGGCCGCCCAAGCTACGAGAAGGGCTCGCCGGATGAGACGCCGGACGAATTCATCGAGCGCATCTCGCAGGGCGGCGGAGGTTGACCATGGCCAATCTCGGCATGATCGAGCTGTCGTTCGTTCTGCTCGGCGTCATGATCCTGCTGCTGGGAAGCGGCGTGTGGATCGCGGTCTCGCTTGGACTTGTCGGCTTCGTGGCGATGGCGCTGACGACGAGCCTCCCGCTCGGCGCCGTGCTCGCCACCACCACCTGGAGCGCCAGCTCGTCATGGACGTTGGCCGCGCTGCCGCTGTTCATCTGGATGGGCGAGATCCTCTTTCGCACCAAATTGTCGGAAGAGATGTTCCGGGGGCTGTCGCCCTGGGTTCAGTGGCTGCCGGGACGCCTGACCCATGTCAACGTGATCGGCTGCGGCATCTTTGCGGCGGTGTCGGGCTCTTCGGCGGCGACCTGCGCGACGATCGGAAAAATCGCGCTGCCTGAGCTGGACAAGCGCGGCTACGACAAGAACCTCAGTCTCGGATCGCTCGCAGGCGCGGGCACGCTCGGCCTCCTGATTCCGCCCTCGATCCCGATGGTGGTCTACGCGGTCACGGCGAACGTCTCCGTGCTTCAGGTGTTCCTCGGCGGATTCCTGCCGGGCGTGCTCGTGATGGTGCTCTATTCGGGCTACATCATCATCTGGTCGCTGCTCAATCCCAAGAAGGTCCCGCCGCGCGATCCGCCGATGCCGTTCCGGCAGAAGCTGCGAGAGTCGGCGAAGCTCGCACCCTGCCTGCTCCTGATCCTGGCCGTGTTTCTTTCACTCGTGCTGGGCTTCGCGACCGCCACCGAATGCGCCGCATGGGGCGTCACGGGCGCGCTGCTGCTGGCGTGGTGGAGCGGTACGCTCACGCGCAAGAATTTCCTCGAGAGCATCATGAGCGCGACGCGCCTGACCTGCATGATCATGCTGATCCTGGCAGGTGCGGCCTACACCACGGCTGCGATGGCCTATACGGGCATTCCGGCCGCGCTCGCCACCTGGGTCCAGGGGCAACAGCTCACGCCGGGCATGCTCGCGCTGTATCTGAGCATCATGTACATCATCCTGGGATGCCTGATCGACGGTATCTCGATGATCGTCCTGACCGCCGTCATCGTGCTGCCGATGGTCAGGCAGGCCGGCCTCGACCTGGTCTGGTTCGGCGTCTATCTCATCATTCACGTGGAAATGGCGCAGATCACGCCGCCGGTTGGATTCAATCTCTTCGTGCTCCAGAACATGAGCGGCCGTGATACGTTCACCGTTGCGCGGGCAGCGTTTCCGTTCTTCGTCCTGCTGCTCGCGTCCGTGTTCATCATCACGGAGTATCCGCAGATCGTGATGTTCTTGCCCAAGCTCGCCTTCCCAGACTGAGCGTGCGAAGTGTTCAAATTGACTGTGAGGAGAAGCCCGATAATGTCCCGTTTAATCCGCGCATCCTTGATCGCCGGCGCTATGCTCGCCGCGACGCCCGCTATGGCTCAGACCAAATGGAATCTGCCGGCGGCATATCCGGCCGACAATCCCCATTCCGAGAATCTCGTCGCGTTCGCCAAGGACGTCGAAGCCGCCACCTCCGGCAAGCTTCAGATCACGGTTCATCCGGGCGCCTCGCTGTTCAAGGCACCCGACATCAAGCGCGCGGTCGTGACCGGGCAGGCGCAGATGGGTGAGGTGCTGCTGTCGATTCACGAGAACGAGGACCCGCTCTTCGGCATCGACGTCGTGCCGTTCCTCGCGACCAGCTTTCCGGACGCGCTGAAGCTGTACCAGGCCTCCAAGCCCGCGATCGTCAAGAAGCTCGACGCGCAGGGTCTCAAGCTTCTGTTCGCCGTGCCGTGGGCGCCCCAGGGCGTCTATGTCAACAAGCCGCTCGCCTCGATCGAGGACATGAAGGGCCTGAAATGGCGTGCCTACAATGTCGGAACCGCGCGGATCGGCGAGCTGGTCGGCGCCCAGTCGGTCACGATCCAGGCGGCGGAATTGCCGCAGGCGCTGGCGACGGGCGTGGTGAACTCCTTCATGTCGTCGGGCGGCACCGGCTACGATTCGAAGGCCTGGGAGTCGCTCAAATATTTCTATGACGTGCAGGCCTGGATTCCGAAGGACTACACCTTCGTCAACAAGGCTGCGTTCGAGGCGCTCGACAAGCCGACCCAGGAGGCCATCCTCAAGGCCGCGGCGACCGCGGAGACCCGCGGCTGGAAGGCCTGGCAGGACAAGAGCACCTGGTATCTCGATCAGCTCAAAGCGAAAGGCATGAACGTCGAGCCGCCGAGCCCGGCGCTCAAGGCCGGCTTCCAGAAGATCGGCGAACAGCTCACGGCCGACTGGCTCAAGAAGGCCGGCGCCGACGGTCAGGCGATCGTCGACGCCTACAAGAAGATGTGAGGATGAGGCCTTCCGCCCGCCGCCTTCCGGTGTGCGGGCAGAAGGTATTCTGCAATCAGCTCAGGCCGAGATCGCCTTCGCCGATCCGACCTCGTTGCGCAGCAGGAATTTCTGGATCTTGCCGGTCGATGTCTTCGGGATGGGGCCGAACACGACGGCCTTCGGCGTCTTGAAGCCGCTCATATGCGAACGGCAGAAGGCGATGATGTCGGCCTCGCTGGCGCTGGCGCCGTCCTTCAGTTCGACGAAGGCGCAGGGCACTTCACCCCATTTCGGATCGGGCTTGGCGACTACGGCTGCGAACAGCACGGCCGGGTGCTTGTAGAGGATGTCCTCGACCTCGACGGAGGAGATGTTTTCGCCGCCGGAAATGATGATGTCCTTGGAGCGGTCCTTGATGATGACGTAGCCATGCTCGTCGAGCACGCCGAGATCGCCGGTGTGAAACCAGCCGCCCTCGAAGGCTTCCCTGGTCGCCTTCTCGTTCTTGAGATAGCCCTTCATCACGATGTTGCCGCGGAACATGACCTCGCCGATGGTCTCGCCGTCGCGCGGCACCTCCTGCATCGTCTGCGGGTTGATGACGGTGACGGCTTCCTCGAGCGGGTAGGGCACGCCCTGCCGGCGCTTCATCCGAGCCCGCTCGGCCGCCGGGAGCTCGTCCCAGCCGGGCTGCTCGGCGCAGACGGAGGCGGGGCCGTAGACCTCGGTCAGGCCGTACACGTGTGTCAGCTTGATGCCGATGCGTTCGGCGCCTTCCAGCACCGCGACCGGCGGCGCAGCGCCGGCGATCAGGCCGACGACGCGGCGGGCCGCATTGCCCTTGGGCGCATCGGGTGCATTGATCAGCGTGTTGTACACGATCGGCGCGCCGCACATGTGCGTGACGCCGTGCTGCTTGATCAGCTCGAAAATCTTCGTTGGCTCGACCTTGCGCAGGCAGACATTGATGCCGGCCGAGGCCGCAATGGTCCACGGGAAGCACCAACCGTTGCAGTGGAACATCGGCAGCGTCCAGAGGTAGACCGGATGCTGGCCGAGATTGCCGGCGAGGATGTTGCTGACGGCGTTCAGATAGGCGCCGCGATGATGGGTGACGACGCCCTTGGGATTGCCTGTCGTGCCCGAGGTGTAGCTCAGCGCGATCGCGTCCCATTCGTCGTTTGGCGTGATCGCGGCGAAGTTCGGATCGCCCTCGGCGACGGCCGCTTCATATTCGATCTCGCCGATGCGGCTGCCGCCTCTGAACGATGCGTCGTCGACGTCGACCACGAGCGGCTTGGGGCCCGTCATCTGCGCCAGCGCGTCGGTGATGATGCCCGAGAACTCGGGGTCGACCAGGATGATCTTCGCGCCGCCATGGTCGAGCTGGAACGCGATCGAGGGCGCATCGAGGCGGATGTTGAGCGCGTTGAGCACGGCGCCGGTCATGGGCACGGCGAAATGCGCCTCGTTCATCGCCGGGATGTTCGGCAGCATCGCCGCGACCGTGTCGCCGACGCCGATGCCCTTGCGCGCGAGCCATGACGCAAAGCGCCGGCAGCGCTCATAGGTCTGCGCCCAGGTGAAGCTGCGGCCCTCATAGACGGTGCTGACGTGATCGGGATAGACGGCGGCGCTGCGCGCGATGAAGCTCAGCGGGCTCAGCGGCACATAGTTGGCGGGTGTCTTGTCGAGGCCGATATTGTACGGGTTCTGCCGCTCACTCATCGACACACTCCTCAAATCGCGTCAAAGAAATCCGATCGATATCCAGGGGAAGATCGCGACGATGATCAATCCCACCAGCAGCGCCAGCAGATAGCCCCAGATCGGCCTGATGCCCTCGGCCGGATCGACCCGTCCAATGGCGCAAGCCGCATAATAGCCGACGCCGAACGGCGGGGCGAATAGCCCGATACCCATGGCGAGAATGATCACCATGGCATAGTGCACCTCGTGCACGCCCACGGCCCGGGCGATCGGGAACAGCAGCGGTCCGAACAGCACGATGGCCGGAATGCCCTCCAGCACGCTGCCGAGGATGGTGAAGGCGAGGATCGAGACGGCAATGAAGGTCGCCGCTCCGCCGGGCAATCCCGTCATGGCCGCAGCCAGCGAGCGCGAGAAGCCGGATTGGGTCAGGCCCCAGGCCATGCCGGTCGCCGTGCCGATGATCAAGAGGATCGCGCCCGACAGCGCCGCCGTCTCGACCAGCATCGGAAACAGCCGCCGCCAGTCGAAGCGGCGGTAGACGAGGAGGCCGACGAGGGCGCCATAGACGATGCCGATGGTGGAGACCTCGGTCGCGGTGGCGATGCCCTCGACGACGGCGTAGCGGATCACGAAGGGCAGCGCGAGCGCGGGCAGGGCGACGATGAAGGTCCTGCCGATCTCGGATGCCGTGGCGCGGCGGACGTGACTCATGTCCTCGTGGCGGTAGCGCCACCACACCAGCATGCACAGCGTGATCGCGAGCACGACGCCGGGCAACAGGCCACCTGTGAACAGGGCTGCGATCGAGACGCCGGTGACCGAGCCGATCGTGATCAGCACGAGGCTCGGCGGAATGGTCTCGGTCTGGGCGCCCGTCGCCGCAAGGAGCGCGACGAGGTCGCCAGGCTTGGCACCGCGCTCTTTCATCTCGGGAAACAGCACGGGCGCGACGGCGGCCATGTCGGCGGCCTTGGCGCCGGAAATGCCGGAGACCAGGTACATCGCGCCGACCAGCACATAGTGCAGGCCGCCCCTGATATGGCCGAGCAGGCTCGCCAGGAACGCCACCATGGCCCGCGCCATGCCGGTCATCTCGATCAGGAGGCCGAGGAACACGAACAACGGCACCGAGAGCAGGATGAGGTGGCTCATGCCCTCGTCCATGCGCCCGACCAGCACCATGACCGGCGTGCGCGTGGCGAGCGCGAGATAGCCAAAGATCGCCAGGCCAAAGCCGAACGCAATGGGAACACCGGCAAAGACGCAGAAGCCGGCAACGCCGACGAAGAAGATGACGAGGTTGAGATTGCCGAGCTGCCGCAGGAGCGGCTCCGCCAGCCAGAACAGGCCGATTACGGCAGCAACGGTGACGAAGGCAGTTGCTACCATCCGGTAATCGGCCGCGCGCAGCAGCCGCAGCAAGGCAAAGGCCGCCATGAGGCCGATGCCGGTCGGCAGCGCGGCGGCGCGCCACATGTTGGAGATCTGGAGCGCCGGGGTGGTTATGTAGCTCTCTTCGTAGGCATAATCGAAGGACGGCCAGACGATCAGCGCCAGGAACGCCAGCGCCGCGCAGGTTGCGACCAGATCGAGATAGGCCCGCATCGCAGGCCTGGCGCTCGCAACGACCGCGGTCATGCGCATGTGCTCGGAGCGGCGGAAGGCGACCGCCGCGCCCAGCATGGCCAGCCACAGGAACAGGATCGAAGCGAGCTCGTCGGACCAGATCAGCGGCCGGTGCAGCCCGTAGCGCGCGACCACCCCGGCGAACAGGATCACGATTTCGGCGACGACGAGAATCGCCGCCGGGACTTCGACGAGGAGGCCGAGCACGCGCTCAGTTAAGCCCAGCAGTGAAGGTCGGCGAGGGGACTGCACAGCCACCTCGCCCGTTACTTCGGTCACCTCGACCTCGATATGAGCCATGACGGCCCCGACGCGTTACGACAGCTTGCCGACCGCCTTCTCCAGGAGGTCCCAGGCCTGATCGCCGTATTTGCCTTTCCACTCGGCATAGAAGCCGGCGGCGCGCAGCTTGTCCCGGAACGGCGCAACAGTCGGCTGGTTGAAGGTCAGGCCCTTGCCCGCGAGTTCCTGCTGCAGGCTGGCATTGAGCTTGGCGGTGTCCTCGCGCTCCTTCACGGCCGCGGCGTTGATGTTCTTGGCGACGATGGTACGCACGTCCTGCGGCAGCTTTTCCCAGGCCCTGCGGTTGGCCAGGAACCAGAAGCCGTCCCACATGTGGTTGGTCAACGAGCAGTATTTCTGCACCTCGTAGAGTTTTGCCGTCGAGATGATCGCGAGCGGGTTCTCCTGGCCCTCGACGATCTTGGTCTGGAGCGCCGAATAGACCTCGCTGAAATTGATCGAGGCGGGCGCCGCATCGAACGCCTTGAACATCGAGGTCCACAGCGGCGACACCGGCACGCGGATCTTGAAGCCCTTGAGGTCGTCCGGCCCGGTGATCGGCTTGGTTGACGACGTGGTCTGGCGGAAGCCGTTGTCCCAGATCCTGTCCATGACCTCGAGCCCGGCCTTCTTGATCTCGCCGCGGACATGGGCGCCGAGATCGCCGTCCATGGCCTTCCAGACCGTGTCGTAGTCCGGGAACGCGAAGCCGATGCCGTTGATGGACGCCGCCGGCACCAGGGTCGACAGGATCAGTCCCGACAGCGTGAAGAACTCGACACCGCCGGAGCGGATCTGGCTCAGCATGTCGGTGTCGGACCCGAGCTGGTTGTTCGGGAAGATCTGCAGGTCGAACTTGCCGCCGGTCTCGCTCTTGATCGCCGCGGCCATTTCCTTGGCGCGCACGTTCATCGGATGGGTGTCGGGCAGGTTGTTGGCATATTTGTAGGTGAACTCGGCGCTCTGGGCGCGGGCCACATGGGGCGCACTGAGGCCGCCCAGGACCGCGGTCGCGGCGGAGGCCTTGAGAAGCGTGCGTCGGGAAAAGCGCGTCGAAAAGACCATGGGTCTGCTTCCTCGGAAGGTTTGTTGTTGTTCTGAGATGCAAACCTATACGGACGGTCGGTCTTCAGGTCATCTGCGATCTCGCGAGGCCTCGCTTATTGCAGCCGGACAACGTCACGGCAATATCGGCTTTCGGCACGGAGATCCGATTTCAAAATCTGCAAAACAACCCCATGCACAGTAGCTTTCAAAAGCTCAGGCGACGGTCGAGGCGCAGGCAGCAACCGGCGCTCAAGTGGAGATGCCGCCGCAGGAATTCCAGCTAAACTATTGATATAATTATAGATAAATATATTCCATAATATACCTTATGCGAATTAGAGATAGGGCGCGCAGGGTTCCCGCCTGCTGAGCCTTCTCGTCCTAATCCGAGTCTGTTTTCGGCTATTTTGAGTCTGGCCCCTCTACAACGCACCGAGCCGCAGGCCATGATCGCCTTAGATGCGTTCAGCCAATGTCCGCCATTCGATTGGTCGAGTGCAGCTTGGCGCGGTGCGTCGCGCCCTTCTCCGATTGTCGAAGAGTCACTTGCGTGGGATCGAGCGACTCCTGCCCCTTTGGGAAGATCATGGTTCGCAGCGAGGATGGTCAAATCCGATTGCGTCTAACCACCAAATCTCTTGACGAGCTTTGAGCCCTTGGCCGTTCTGATCTGCTGGCTGGTCAAGTCGCTTCCCGCGCTCAATCCCTTCACCATGAGGTTCTTGACGCGCTGCGCCGCCTGCTTCTCGTTGGAATAGTCGATCTCGACGTGATCGAGCTCCATCAGATGCCCGAGCTCGTGCGCCCAGGCGCGTCCATTGGCGTGGTCATTACCATACCACTGGACGAAGCTCGCGGGCTCGGGAGAGCCATTCTGGTATGAACCTCCGCCGGCGTTCAGACTTGCAATCGAATTGACCAGGAAGATGTGGACCGCATTGTCCGCGTCGTGCCGGGAAGCGAGAACGCCCAGCAGGACCTCATCGCTGCTGCGCCTGCTCGGCGCCATGTCGAGCGGTTTTTCCATGATGCAATCGCTGATCACGAAGGCGATCTTCGCCTTCGACCAGATCGTATTGACGACATCGAGCGCCTTCTTCGCGGTGTCGCAGTCCCATTGCGCAGGCTCGAGGACGCCCCTGTTGGCGAATGGGGTGACATAAAGTCTAAGCGGAATGGACATGCGCCGGGCTACCGAGCACTCTCAGGGCAGGAAGAACGGTATGAAGCCGATTCCGCCACCACCACCGCCTCCACCGGCGTTAGCCTCGGGTTTCGGCGGCCTTGCAGCCCGTGCCGGAGCTTCTTCGGGGTCCCTGTTCCTGCGCTCGAGCTTTGCGGATGGTGTCGGACGGGCCCTGCGCTTCTCGCACTCATCGTCATTATTCAGGAAGTAGCCCGCGGCGCAGGTGATCTTGACACACCGATCTCCATCGCGTTTCTGGCCGGATCCGCAGATTAGCGGGCAAACCCGCGCCGATCTAAGTTTGATCGCGTCGAGCGCCTCAGTGCTCGCAGCCTTGGCATCGAACGTGGTGCCGGCATTCTTGTTGTACAATTCGAGCGAACGCCGTGAGGGCGCATCCCAGTCGCCATCGGCCGGTCCGCTAAAGCAACCGACCCGGCGTAACTCGGCTTGCACCGATTTTGCAAGCTCGGCCTTGGACGGCGGTGCCGGCGCGGACGTCTGTGGAGCCGGCAGCGCGGCCACTTTCGCATCCGAGTTCGGGCGGGCCTCTTGCGACGGGTCGGATCCAGCCTGAGCGCCAATTCTCCCGACGGCTATTTCAGCTTCCCGGCGACGCTGCTCGGCCTGCGCGGCCAATTGTTGCGCGGTTTCTCTGGCCTTCTCCGCCTCGGCACGAGCGTCCTGCGCTGCTTTCAAGTCGGAGGCGGCTTTGGCCAGTTGTGTCTGCTGGGCGCCCTGGTTGACGAGCCGCGCCTGCTCCTGCTCGGCCTGGCGCGCCTTTTCCGCTGCGGCGGCGCGCTTATCTTCCGCATCGATCTTGGCGAGCTGCAGCTTGGCCAGATTTGCGTAGTAGCCGTCCGGATACTGGGCAAGGAAGTAGTTCAGCGCATCCTTGTTGCCGATCTGCAGCGCGAGTTCGTAGTCGTGCCGAATTTCTGCACGCGCAGAGACCGGTGGAGTCGCAGGCAGCGGCGGCGGGGCCGGTTGAGGCGCTGCGGCGGCCGCTTCCTTGGCCGGTGCCGGCACGAGCGGCACATCATCGCCACCAAGCGTACCGTACACATAGGGCTCCTGCTTGTTGCCGGTCGCCTTCATGACGTCGTCGCGGACGAAGCCGAACACCCTGCGCAGGTCCATGCCCGGAGTAGCGATATATTTCACCAGTGCCGAGGCATAGGGACTGTTCTTGCTGCCACCGTCGGACGCCGTCGAGCCAGCCTTGGCAGCGAAAGCAACCAGCGTATTCGAAGTCGCCGGCTCGATCCTGGCGAGGCCCCGGCTGACAGCCCGCGAGCCGACCGTCCGCTTCATCTTGTCGGCGAAAGGATTGTTGCGGCAAGCATCGAGGATCACGAGCCGCAGCTGCCGTGCCGGCTCGATCGCCAGCAGCACTCGCTCGAGCGAAAAGGCCTCGTCGTACACATCTGTATCGCGCTCGAGCGTCGCATCCGTGGGGATCAGGTAGTTCGTACCTTCGAGCTCGATCCCGTGGCCCGCGTAGTAGACGACGGCGACATCCGAGTCGCGCGCCACATCGGCAAAATCACGCAGCGCACGCCGCATCTCCGATGCCTGGAGATCCGTGCGGGTCTGGACGACGCTGAATCCCGCTCTCTTCAGCGTCTCCTCAACGATCGCAGCATCATTGGCTGGGTTGGCAAGCGCTGCGGCGTTCTTGTAGGCCGAGTTGCCGATGACGAGCGCGACACGGTTCGCAGCCCATGCCGGCTGACAGACAATCAGCGCAGCGAGAAGAAACAGGGTACGGCGCAATGCGACAGATCGGTGCAAATGCATGGCAGTACTACTTTTAGATCTTCTTCTTCCATCATTTGTGTCGTCACCACAGAAGCGGTTCAATGCGATCTCATGATCCGGTCGTGGAACCCACAGGGATGGCATGACCGCGCTGGCTGGCCGGTCAATTGACCTCACCGCAACCCTGCCGTTTAATGAGGCAGGTTTCGAACAGGCGAGATCACTCCCGTGACTGACGCGAAGCCCGATCAGGTGGGAACAGCCCGGAAGGAGATTGGCGGGCGCGGGGGCAATGCCCTGTTGGATTGGACCGCCAGGGCAGTTGTCGTGATCATCTATGGCGGGTCTGCTTTTATGGGCGCTGCCAGCGTCCCTCACCTGCTTCCGCCGGACAATATCCACGACTGGCTTTCGCTTGCGGCCAGAATTGCCAACATCCTGTTCCTCGGCCTCGTCGCGCTGACGACCATCACCCGGCTGGCGCCGATCATGAAATCGCAGGGCATCGAGACGCGGGTCTCAGCCTTGCTGGGGACTTTTTTGAGCATCGTCCTCGCATTTCTTCCGAAGGCGGAACTCGGCCCCGTCTGGTCGGCTGTGTCCTCGACGTTGGTCCTGGTGGGTACCTCGCTCTGCATCGTGGTGCTCCGCTGGCTCGGCAGATCCTTCAGCATTCAAGCGGAGGCCAGGCGTCTTGTGACGGAAGGGCCTTATCAGATCGTCCGGCATCCTCTCTATCTCTGCGAGGGGATCGCCCTCGTCGGCGTGACACTCCAGGTCCTTTCACCGCTTGCCGTCCTCGTCGCCACCGTGATTGTGATGATCCAATGCCGGCGGATGATCAACGAAGAGCGGATCCTGAGGCGGGCATTTCCCGAATATGCCGCCTACCGCAAGACAACTCCTTTTCTGATCCCGACTTGCCGGGCGATTGGCCGATAGACCGGGGCCAGGCACCGGCCAAGGCGGTCGATCCGCACGCTTCACATCCGCTCGATCCGCAACCGGCGGACTTCGATCCGAGCCGACTTTCGGCCTTCTTCAGCGCTTCGGGCAAGCGATCGAATGGACTATTAAAAACTAGACATATCAACAATTTACATCAAAGGACCGGACTGCGAAGAGCGCCGTCGGGCCTACCTCGCCGCCCCCAGCAATCGTCCGAGGCCTTTGAACGCGTTCACTGGAATACGCGACCAACATGAGGAATGGATCGGGCTCGAAACTGTTCCCTGCACGGAGCCAAGCGGTCGCCAGGAGCTATGAGTTTAGTCAGCATTCTGCGCGGCCATGCCAACTTCGTTGACGCTACCATTCTTCGGCTGATGTTGGACGTCGCGCCATGAACAATTACACGCAGATCAAGTTGTACGCTCTTCTTCTTGTTGCCTCGCTGTTCCTGACTGCTCAGCCGGCTTTCGCGACAAAGCGCGTGGCCCTGGTGCTTGGCAATGCCACATATCAAAACGCTCCCCTGCTTCCCAACCCGGCCAACGACGCCGGCGCCATCGCTGCGACGTTGAGAGCCGCAGGGTTTGATGTGGTCGACTCGAGGCTCAACCTCGCAGCGACGGACATGAAGCGAGCCCTGAGGGATTTTGCAGATCAGGCGCGCGACGCCGACATCGCACTCGTCTACTACGCAGGCCACGGGATCGAGATCGATGGCACGAACTATCTGATCCCAACCGACGCCAGGCTTGAACGTGATACGGACATCTACGACGAAGCGTTCTCGCTCGACCGTGTCTTGATGGCGATCGAGCCTGCAAGGCAGCTACGGGTCGTGATCGTCGACGCGTGCCGCAACAATCCTTTTGCCGACACGATGAAGCGAACGGTCGCCTCGCGATCGATCAGCCGCGGGCTCGCCAGGGTCGAGCCAACGGTCTCCAATACGTTGATCGCCTTCGCCGCGAAGGCCGGGTTGACGGCGCTCGACGGCAACAGCCAGAACAGCCCGTACGCGGCCGCACTGGTCAAGTATATCGCAAAGCCGGGCCTCGACCTGCGCAGGGCCTTTGGGTTCGTCCGCGACGACGTCTTGCAAGCCACGGGCAACCGGCAGGAGCCTTACGTCTACGGCTCGTTGGGCGGCGAGGACGTTGCGCTCGTGCCTGCTCCAAAGGCCGTGGAGCCCACGCCCGCGGCGGCCAACCCCCAGTCGGAGGTTCGCCGTGACTACGAACTGGCGCTGCAGCTCAACAATAAAGCCGCTCTGGGCGCATTCCTGACCCAGCATCCAGACGGATATTACGCAAGTCTCGCCAAACTTCAGCTCAACCAGATCGAGGCGGAGGAGGCACGGGTTGCGGCGACCGAAAAGGCGCGCCAAGCCCAACAGCAGCAAGCCCGGCTTGCCTCCGAAGGCGCCCTGCGCGCAGAGCAGGAAAAGGCGGCCGCTGATCTGAAGGCTGCGGAGGACGCCCGCATTGCGGCCGAAAGAACAAAACTGGCGGCGCAACAGCAAGCGGCCGATGCCGAGCGGAAGCGGACCACATCCGAGGGATCGATCAGCACCGCGCTCACTCGGAACAAGGCCGCCATCGACAATTCCACCACGGTGAGTCCGCCTCCAGCCGCTGTGGCCGCTCAGAGTGACACAGACACGAAGGTCGCCGCTCTGAGCGCCGGGCCGCAGCAGCAGGCCGATCCGGCCAGGGCCGATATTCCTCAGGCCGATCTCGCCAGGTCGGTACAGAGCGAATTGAGCCGCGTCGGATGCTTCACCAGTGCGGTCGATGGCGAATGGAATGCCGCTTCGCAACGCTCACTCTCGCTCTTCAACCGCCACGCGGGAACCAAGTTCGACGCGAAGCTTGCGAGTCTCGATGCACTGGACGCAATCAAGCTCAAATCGTCGCGGGTCTGTCCGCTGGTCTGTGAACGCGGCTACAAGGCTGACGGCGACCAGTGCAGCAAGATCACCTGCGCCGAGGGCTCGTTCCTCAATGACGACAATGAATGCGAGAAGCGGCGCGGCAAGAAGCCTGTTGCAAACCGCAACACGGGCGAGCGCGCGACCCGCGCGGATCGCCCGGCCCGCGAGAGGTTCGCGCCGGCTGCGGAGGCTCCCGCGCCACGGCGACAGGCGACTGCCAAGGGAAGCAGTGGCAGCATCTATTGTGACCAGCATATTTGCCGTCAGGTCAATCGTGGCTGCCGCCTCGAATACCGGGGCGGCGGAGGTCCCGGCGGCAACACTGGAAATGTCGAGGTCTGCAACTAGCGCCACGCAAAAGAGGTGTCCGAAGGAGTGACCTGAGTGACAACCTGCGAGCTGGAGCAGAAAGATGTCGGCAGCTTTCCGGGTGTGACGCTCTTCACGACCCGGCAGGCGCCCGGCATGAGGCCGACGGCGGTCTATCTTCCACCGAAGCACGCAACGGCCGCCACCAAGTTCGATGTCGTAATCTGGCTCCACGGTTTCTATGTCAGGGATCATGAATACCTGTTCCGGAATGATCCTGCGCGTCTGCGCGAACAGGTCCGGGATTCGGGGAAGGATGTCGTGCTTGTCGCGCCATTCCTGGGCTACGAATATGCCGTCGGTGACACCTTTGCCGGAAACTACAGCGTGAAGGATCTGGCTTCTGCCAAATGGGGCGAACGCTATCTGGACGAGATCCTCGGGGCTCTTGCCAAGTTCGTGGCGCCTGTCGCCAGCACCGGCAACGGCACCCGGAGCATACCCCAGCTCCAGGTCGGCAAGCTCATCATCGCCTGCCATTCCGGCGGCGGGAGCGGCATGCGCAACCTGGTCGGAAGCCTCGGAAAGTATCAGCCGAACCTGTCGGCCTGCTGGGGATTTGATTGCCTCTACGGCGCCAAAGCGCAACCGGACGACGCCACGTTCTGGTACCAATGGTTGTCGGGCCAGAGCACCTGCGCGCTCGAAATTGTCTATGGCCCGACCACCCTTTCGCAATCGGTGAAGCTGGACCTGGTCGGACGCGGACTCGCAACGGTCGACGGCAATCGCCCTCCGTCACCGCGCCCTGCTCTCAAAAACCTCACTGTGAGCGTGGGTCACTATGATGCATTTCCGGCCTTTGGGCAGATGGTCAGGGTCAACGATCTGGATCCGGCCTTCGTAGACCGCTTCATGATCCCGCAGGTCGCCGACAAACCTCCACTGGGCCACAAGCCGGCGGCGCGCAATGGAGAATTCCTCAAACAGGCGATTGCCAACGTTCGCGGCGCCTTCCCCTTTCCGAAGGACATTCACTACATGATTGCCCGCGGCGGCTTCTACAGCCGCCTGAGTAGACTGTAGCGTCGCAAAGGCCCCTCCCCGGCGGGCACGAATTAGCCTGTCACCGGCTCGCTGCTTAACCTTGGCTGTGACGATGCGAGGAGACACGCAGGACATGACGGAACCGCCTTTCGATCCGAACACCGCGCCGAGAGCCGGCAACTCGGCTCAGGACCGCTCCGCGATGCGGGCGGACATGAACAAGGTCGCCCTGAAGCTGCGCGAAGCCGGCATTCAGCTTTACGGATTCTACAAGATCCACGACCTCGTGCCGTACTGGAATCCGCTTGGCTTCGATTTCATGTGCGACAACTGGCGGCAATTGCTCGACGCCGCCGGCAAGGCACCGCGGCTAGGCTCCGACCAGATCAACATGCCGGGCTACGATCCGTGGCTGCAGGCCGGCGTCAAGAGCGTCGGCTTCACGCAGACCGGCAAGGCTCCGCACGTGCATCTCGACATTGCGATCGATCGGCCCGGGCTCTGTCGGATCTACATCCTGGAGAAAGACGAGGAGCGCCGTCTCGACGCCCTGCGACGGGCCCGGGTGGTCACCGCGAGAGATACCGACGTATTCAGGAAGATCCACCGGCGGGTGGAGGGTCTCGGCGTCGATCTCGACGACCACATCGGCTCGCACCTGGAGGCCGGGCGGCTCGTGCTCGACGGCATCAATTTCGTCGCCAAGGATCACAACCGTCTTCTCGATGTGCTGACGAACCTGAAATATCCCGCCGGCAACAATGTCTTCTTTCGCGGGGAGAGATCCGGCCGCGGTCATTTCTTCGGCATGGCCTCATTCCTGGCCACCGACGGCATCGGCTTTCGGCAAATCTGGCAGACATTTCCGGAGGAAAGACCGATCGCAACACCAGATCCGCGTACCGGACCGGCGATGGATCCCAAGGCTTCCGGGCGGTTCGGCGATTCACCGAACCTGCCGGATCTCACCTCGGTGCACTGCGCCGTGTCGAACCGGATCTGCAACGTCCATATCGACGAGATGGGCTTCGTGGTCACGGACAGCAAAGGCACCATCATCGTCGACCCTGACGCGCTGCGGCACATCTTTGTCGAATTGCTCTGGAAGACCAACCTGCAGGGCAAGCTGCCCTTCTGGGCGCTCGATAACGTCAATTTCATCATCCCGAGCTCGCCAAACGACTTTTCGCGCGTTGGAGTCAGCGTCGACATCGCGAAGTTCGGGCGTGTCAAGATTGCGCTCAACGGGAGCTGCTCGGCCGACGGCAAGATGGAAGCAGCCGGCACGCTCACGCTCGGGTTCAAATTCTGAGACAGCCGACAGCCACGGCTCATTTGATGGAATAGGATTTGACGTCGAACGACCAATTGTTCGGCACCAGTTTTCCGCTGCCGCCGTCCGGCACACGCAGCTCCCTGGTCCACGCCGACAGGTAGTTCAACGTATCGGCTTGATTCTCTAGTTTGCGCGGGAGATCCGGCAAATCGAGCAATTGCACGCGCCGTTCACTCAGGATCGCAACCATGACGGCCGAGCCGGTCGGCGGTGCGACGACATATTCAAAGCCACGTTGCCGCCCTGCCGGGGTCGGCACAACAAATTGCACGCCGGGCTTGACGAGATTGATGTCGCGGCCGTCCGACTGCTCCAACAATTCGGGAGTCGGAAAGATCTGGGACATCCGTCCGTCCGCATCGACATCCACCAGAATGAGATAGCCTGCCCTCTTCGCCGTCACGCCGAATGACACCTTGCCGCCAACGTCGACGGTCAGGCCGGGGAGGATCTCAAGGGACACACTTGCAGCATTGCTCTGTGCGGTGCCGGTCTGTCCGCGCGTCGCCTGGATGTGCCAGAACCATGGTGCGCTCGCCAGGCTCGCATGTAGAGATTCCGGCCGCAGCGGCGCCGCGGGCGCGGCCCCGCTTCCCGCCAGCAGCAGGGCGAATGCGAAGCATACTCGTTTACGGCGGATCAGCTCCGATCGCCACATGGCTCCCTCAAGCAGATGTCAGGGAGCGCTGAAAAAGCCGATCGAGGCGATCCGCGCGTCCGCAGGCAGGTAGCGCTCGAGGTTCTTGATCAACTGCCCCGAGGCGCGTCGCCGATTGAGCTGAATCAGGACGGTCTCGAGATCGACCATGCGCCGCTGCGAGGTTACAGCAATGACCTGCTCGGCACCGAACGGCTCACCCACCCGGAGTGGCAGCCGCAAGTTCGACGATTTGGCCACCGCCGCATCTGTACCCACCGGGTACAACATCTGGATGGTACCGTCGCCGGATACATTGAACAGCAGCAATGCCCTTGAAGCCACGTCGGACAGTTCGACTTCGATGGTCTGACCAGCGCGCTGCTGTCGATCATCCGGCCAAATACGCATGATCTGCGGCGATCGGGTCGCCATTCGCTTGAGCTCGCGCATTGCTGCGGTGCGATCCACGACCGTCGGCAAATTGGCTACGTCCATCCCATAGGCGACGACGTCGCCCCAGGCGATCACGTCATGAGAGACGGGGTCCCAGATCAGGTCGGGATTGTCCGTCGGCTGAACGGCCTGCACGGTGGCGTCCTTCGGCGTTACGCCGGCGAAATAGTTCATCTTGCCGTCGAGCGCCGCCAGACGGATCGGTGCCGTGAGACGAAGGGGCGCCGGCGTAGCGACGGTCGGGGCTGCAGCAGTCGGAGCGGCGACGGGCGCAACCTTATTGGGTGCAGCGGCCAGCGTCGGCGGCGCCGGAGCCTTGGTCGTCGCAGCCGGCGGGGCAGCCGCCTGTGCATCAGCAGCCTGACCGGAGGCCGTCCTCGCGGCCGGCCCCTGAATCAGCACCACGCCGCGCGTCAGCTCGAAGGCGACGGCGGTCTCCGGCGCCTGCGCCGGTGACGATATCGTCACGATGTTCTGGCGCTGGTCCGAGAGCTGATAGACCACCTGCCGGACATTGGCAAAGAGCTCCTTGAGCGTCACCTTGCCATCGCGATTGATGTCCGCGCTGCCCTCCACTGCCCGCGCCACCGCGTAGCTGAGAGCCCCGCGCAGCCCATCGATCCCGGGAATCCGTACTTCGGGCGCCTTGGTGTAGCGATCAACAGCGGCGAGGAACGCCGTGTGGTCGAGATCGAGCTCGGACTTCGGACCGTTGCTGTCCGATACCGGTTTCAATTCATCGACAAGCAACGTGTAGCGCGGCACCTGCCGGAAGCTCATCTCCGCAGCCCGCGGGTCGATATCGCGCACCATTCCGCCGCCATGGCAGGTATCCGCAACGAAGATCACCTTCGCGCCGCGCAGCTCGAGCTGCCGGATGAAATGGTTGAACTCGCTCCCCAGAATGCGCTCGACGGACCCCTTCGACGTGGTTTCGAAGCCGGGCAGCAGGAACACGTTCTCCATCCCATCGGGCTCCGAGCCCTTGACGCGCTCAGGCTCCTGCGTTCCGTGGCCGGCGATCGACAGGAAGACGAGGTCGTTGTTCCTTGTGCGCGTCACCAATGCACTGATTTCACGCAAGACGCTCGCCCTGTCCGCTTGGGCATTGGTCAACTCGACGACGTCGCTAACCCCCATCGTCTTCAGGCTAGACACGAGATCTCCAGCGTCAGCGACTGCGCCCTTCAGTTTGCGGACGTGCTGGTAATCGTCGATTCCGATCACGAGCGCGCGCACGGCCGCCCCATCCGGATTGCTGATCGACAGTGGTTCCGCTGCCTGGACGCGCTGCAGCGGCAGACCGATCATCGCAGCAAGCGCGATGGCGGCAGCGCAGCAGATCCTGTACTCAAATCCTCTGGGCCTTCGCATCGTGATCCACCTCGATGTCATGCAAGCCGGTTCCCGAACCGCGCCGGTCGGACGTGGCGGCGACACCTCGTCCGAACGTCCCGGATCCAGCCTGCGAACAGCATTCGCTATCCATCTGTAGCGCCAGTGACACCCATGGTTCAGCGCCTCTTGGTCGCGGTCTTCGCAGCCGCCGATTTGCGGCCCGTCGGCGCCTCGGAGTCCTGGTAGGTGTCAGCCGAAACGGTGGTCTGGTCATCGGCGAAGGCACGGAAGCGAACCGGAGTGTAGCCGCGCGCAAGCAGGCTCGCCAACGGATAGATGTTGCGGCAAACGCGTCCGTTGCAGCCGCCGGTTGAGGATTCCATCACCTCCGCCTTGCGATCCGGCGTGAACCGCAGGAACAACATCACATGGGAGCCCGGCTTGTTGAGTGCATCGCCAGGCTTCAACTCCCAGGGGTTCGTCACGGGCGCCGCGATCGCAGGAATGGCGGCGGTCGTGTAGTGGACCGAGAGTCCCCACGTGGCGCTGACGAACGCCGAGCAGTCGACGCCCGCCACATCCGGCCGCGGCGCGTTGCGGGTGCAGACATTCCCGGCCAATGTGCCGCTCTCGATGCGCTGCCGGAAGTTTGCGAGCGAGCCGTGACAGCCCCAGCAATAGGGTACGCCGCGAACCTCCTGGTTTACCTTGCCCTGAAGGTACCATGGGCGGCGAATGCGATTGAATCCGCTGCACTGGCTGTCCGGATCGTTGCCATAGTTCGCCTGCGTCAGCTTCCACTGCACACCCTCGAACGCAAACGCGGTCTCGATCGCCTGCTGGCGATTTGACGGCCGCACCGCCGCTGTCGCATTGAACTTGCCATTGTTGGAAGGCTGCGCGGTTGCCGGCCGCGACGGCCGAGCGTCGATCACCGACGCGTTGCGCAGGGGGCGGAAGCCGACGCCAACCACATCGACACCGTTTGGCTTGGTTCGCAGAAAATAGACGTCGCCGTCACCCGAGACCGTGACGAACCTCCTCGTCAGCGGGGTGTTATCGAGAGGCAACTCGTAGATTCCCTCGAGCCGGCCGTTGGCGGCATAGCGCACGACGAAAGTGGATGCGTTCTTTCCCGACGGCGGAATGTCTTCGGCCAACACATAGAAGCGATCGCTATTGTCGATCTCGAGGAACTCGACCGTACCGAGCTGGTCACGCACGCGCAGGCCGAGCGCGCCTATGGTCTCATTGGTGACCATGGTCTGGATCTCGATCCGCACGCTGGAATTGCCCTTGTCCGGGATGATATCGGCGATGACCGAGCCCTTGCTGCGGGACGCGACGTACTGCCGGTCGGGCTGCCGGCCCGTTTTGATGACGGCCGCGCGGGTGTTCTGGTCGAGCAGCTCGGTCGCGCTGCCGGGTGGCTGCGATCCCATCTGGGCGAAGGCGGAGATGGCGACCTGGTCGTCCGTGCCGCGGCTCGAGACTTCCTCGAGTTGGATTTCGTCGCCACCGAGCCCGCGCGTGGACTGGTCTGGCGCCGCCTTCAATGTGCGGACGCCGCCGTCCCAAACCATGATGTCGCCGTTATGAACGACGAGATCGGTCGGCTGTACATCCCTCGGCATCTTGAGGACGTCAGGATCGGAATTCGGTTGCTTGGGATCGAACTGGAGTATGCGTCCGTTGACCTGATCGAGCACGAACAGGTTGCCCTGCCCGTCGGCACTGAGCGCCTGGGGGCCTGCCAGTTCCACGTCCTCGCCGGCCGGGACGATGCCGACCATGGAGGCAGCCGAGCCGCCCGAAAAGCTCCGCACGACGGTGTCCTCGGCGTGCGTCCCGGTGGCGAAAATGCTCGCACCGGCGATGAAGACCCAGATCCAACTCGTTGGACGAAACATGTTCGCCTCAATGTGCCCGAACCGATTGTCGCGCCAGATCGACTAATCCGAGATGCCGTTGATGCGGCGCGTCAATTAGTGGTGAGCAATCTCAATCGCGTTCAATTCTATCACCGGACGGTGATAGCCCGAATGTCTTCAGCTCGCGGTGCAAAAAACATGGCCAAGAATAGATTTGAGCAGGTCAACGAGATCCAGCCCGACGCCATTACGCTGGTCCTGAAACGCGACATTGATGGCGCCACCGGATCGGTTGTGATGCCGGCTGCCAGCAGCGGCGGGCGGCTGTCCAATGACCAGGTCAGCGCCCCATTGCCGGCCCAGGACGCCTTTCGCGGCGCGATCCGGCTGGCCAATGACGTGAAGCTCGCGATCGTGGTGTGCGATCCGGACGGCGTCTGGAAGCCCGAATGGGGCGATCTGTACCAGGCCCTCGACTGATTGATTGCCGGGCGGACCGGCACATGTTGCGACGCCGTATGGAGACGAGCATGCTGATCGGAGCGCTGCCCCGCGCGTCGTTGCGGGTCCGAGCCTTGATGGTCGCGCTGTTGGTTGCGACCAATTGGCCGGCACGGGCCAACGACTCGGCCGCCGAATTGTCGATCGGAGGGCTCCAGTTCGTTCGCACCCGCGATGTGACCATGGAGAGCGAGGACCTGCGTATCGCACTCGACAGGATCATTGTTCGCTATCAGTTCGCCAACGTCACCAGCAAGCCGGTTACGCTGACTGTGGCCTTTCCGCTGCCCGACATCGACTTGTCGGAGGCCGATAACATTGCGCTGCCGTCGAACGACCCGGTGAACTTCGTCGACTTCGAGACCAGGATCGACGGCAGCCCAGCGCCGCTGACGATTGATCAGCGCGCCATGATTGGCGACAAGGATGTCAGCGCACTGCTCCGCCAGCTCAAGCTGCCGCTGTTGCCCATCGGCAGCCGCGAGATCCGCGTGACCGACCTCCCGGCAGCAACCCGAACCCGACTTGTGGACGAGGGGCTATTGATGCCCGCCGGAATGAGCGACAACGGCCGTCAGCAATATGCTCCAGGCTGGGTCACCAGGACGTCTGCCGTGCGCCAGCAAGTGTTTCCGCCCTCGCGCACCGTTGTCGTCGAACACCAGTATCGGCCGAGCGTCGGCTCCAGTGCTGACACCATACTGCGCCCGGGCCTGCGGCGCAGCAACGCACTCGGCCCGGAAGTCGCGCGTTACCGGAAGGATTATTGCGTCACGGATGGGTTCCTTGCCGAGCTCGACAAGCGCGCCGGCGACGGCACGGCCAATACCGCCAGGCTGCAGGAGCGGCGCATTTCATACGTGCTCAAGACCGGCGCGAATTGGGCCGGGCCGATCCGGGCGTTCAAGCTGACCATCGACCCGGGTGGCAGCGACCGCATGGTCAGCTTCTGCCAGGGCCGTCTCAAGGCCTCCCCGACCGGAAGCACGCTTGAATATACGGCAAGCGATTTCAAGCCGGATACCGACCTGAAGATCCTGGTCATTGGAAAATTCTGAGCGCCGATCAGTTCGTAAGCATCACGTAGCGCGCGGCCGCGGTGATCGTCACGCGGTTGCGCTGGGCGTCACTCAGCGCCTGCAGGAAGAACGTGTCGGCAGCGGTCGGTCGCGGCTGGCGCAACGAGTCCAGAACCTGCGGAGTCGCTACGGCCAAGATCAGTTGCGGACCGCTCGCGCTCGGGACCGGGAGCGAAAACGACAGCGAGTCAATACCCGGCTTCAGGAGGTAAGACAGGCTCTGCACCTCACCGCGATCCGATACCATGAGCAATTCCACCACACGATTGGCGAAGTTCTCGATGGTGCCGTTGAGGGTTTCGCCAGCCTTCAGTTCCGTCGCTGACAGGGTGACGCGCGGCACTCGCACCTGATCGCTTCCCACCTGGCTCAAGAACTTGACGGCCGGGCACTGGGCCTGGGTCACCTGCCGGACACCGACCGAAGCTTCAAATCCTTGGTCCCGCCGAAACGCCTTGTCGAACGTATCGAACGGGGCCGTCGAGGCGCCGTAGCCTTCGATCACGGCGGCGGTTTGACTGACCGCAACCGGCAAAATGAAGAAGCAATCGCCGCCGGAATATTGAGTTACATATTTGCGGATGCGCTCGGCTCGTCCCTGCCCCTCGGCTGGCGGAGTGGGCGTCACCGTCGGCGGTGGTGACAGCTTTACCGGCTCCTGACGTCCGGGCTGTGGTGCAGAGGGCTCGACTTTCGGCGGCGACATTGTCCCCGCGAGTTTCGGAGGCGGCGGCAAGCCCGCCGCGCCAGGCGCCGACCAGACCAGCTTGTAGAAGGCATATCCACCCCCGGCCAACATGAGCAGCACCGCGGCTGCGCTCGCATAGAGCCACAGACTGCGCGGCCTCTTCTGCGCGGTTGAGGGCGCCCTGTCCTGCCAGGCCGGCGCCGCGGTTTCCGGCCGCGCCAGCGGATCGAAGCCGGACAGCGGCGCGGTGGATGTCTGAGGCGGACCTGTCGGCGTCCATTTGGCGACCTCCGCCATGGTCGCACGCAACGCCGGATCGGGCTGCAGCATCCGCTCCAGCAAAGGCCTGATGCGCATGTCTACCGCACCGAGATCGGGCACACGCCGGCGCTTCTCCACCAGTTGAAACTGGCTTCCGCCCATGTCGAGCTTCTGTCCGGTCAGCGCATGGAATAGCACGAGGCCGAAACTGTAGACGTCGGACTTCGCTGTGATCTCGTTGCCGTACAGGCCGACCTGTTCCGGAGACGCGTAGTTGTCCTTGCCGGCGAAGCCCGAACCGATGATGGTCTTGTCACCCATCTGGGTCGATCGGGCGATGCCGAAATCGATGATCTTGGCGCGTCTCACATCGTCGAGCGGCACGATGATGTTGTCCGGGGAAACGTCGCGATGGATGATGCCGTGCTCGTGGGCGGCCTCCAGTCCCGATGCAACGCGCTGCATCAGCTTGACCAGCGCCTCGAAAGTCAACGGCCCTTCGTCGAGCATGTTCGAGAGCGAACGGCCGTTCACGAACTCCATCGCGAGATACGGTCGCTGCAGCACGGGCTCCACGGTGAACAGGAAGTAGCGAACGATCGCGTCGTGCGGGAGATTGTGAAGCGCCGCTGCCTCCCGCCGGAACAGCGCGAGCGCGGCCTCGTTGTCAACCATGTCGGGCAGCAGCATTTTCACCGCAACCGGCGATCCGGTCTGGATCTCACGGCACTTGTAGACCTCACCCATGCCGCCCGCGCCGATCACCGCTTCGATCTCGTAGATGCCGTTGAGGCGGGTGCCGGGCGGCACACCGCGGTAGCCCGACGGGAATGGATCGTTGACGGTCATGGTTGCGGCTCCCGATCCAGCGGCGATCTTGTCGGTTCTGAGGATCGCGGCACCAGCAGCCGCACAACCACGATCGTCACGTTGTCGAGCCCTCCCCGATCAAGCGCCAAAGCGAGCATGTCATCGCAAGCCGCCTGGGCGTGCCGCGTGATCGCATGCTGCAGGATCTCGTCGTCCTGCACATGCTTGGTCAAGCCGTCGCTGCAGATCACGAAGACGTCTTCCGGCTCGGCCGGACCTGTCACGACCTCGAACTCCGGATCATCGGCGACGCCAACGGCCCGGGTAATGGCATTGCTCGGCCAGTCCTTGACGTCTTCGCGCGACACCGCGCCGCCGGCAATCAGTTCCTCCAGCTCGCTGTGATCATGCGATACCTGATTGATGCTGCCCCGGTTGACCAGGTAGACCCGGCTGTCGCCCGCCCATATGCAGGCATAATAGCCGTCGCGCACGAGCAGAACCGCCGCCGTGGTGCCGACGGTGGCACCCTGCCGTTCCTTGCTGAGCGACAGGATCTGCCGGTTCGCGTGGAACAGCCGCTCCTCGCACTGCGCCAGCAAGTCGGCGGCCGAGTCCGGCAAGCCGATCGTGTCAAGCGACTGCACGACGATGCGGCTGGCGAGATCGCCGGCCTCGTGACCGCCCATACCGTCGGCGACGGCCCACAGGCCGACATCCGTCCGGACCAGGCACGAATCTTCGTTGCGCGTCCGCACCCGTCCGGCATGAGTGACGCTGCCGACATCGAACAAGGAAGGGACATGCACCATAGCGCGTCACCCCGTCCCGGATGCTGAACGGCCGAGATCGCCGGTCAGCAGTGTGGAATAGTGAAATGGATCCGGCAATCCGCGGCAAGCGAGCGCCATTGATGGAAAGCCTTCGCCACCCGCGGTCCACCAGAAACTTGCCGCAGCATAGATCTGCGGACTGGCAGCGGAAAGCGCGGCAAAGGACTTGGTGAATCCGTCATCCGCTGAAACCGCTCCGACGGTCGTTGCGCCCAGTGCGATCATTTGCGATCCGTCGGCGATCGGCGCCTGCGGTCGCGGCACCGCGAGACGATCCAGGGCAACCGATATCTGCTCAAAAGTTGAAGCTTGATCCAGGGTCGAAAGCAGGAACGCCTCCGCCTGCCCGTACCATTCATCCTGAGGATCGATGCTCGGCGGCGGCAGTAAGGCGCTTTCGTCCGACACCGCATGCAGCGTCAATGGATAATACCGCCCCACCCCGTCGAGCGAAGGCATCATTGCCCCCGCCACCGTCGTGCCGCAGATGGCGGCGCCAAGCCAGAATCGCCAGACCGGAGCGGTCAGGAACGCTTGCTGCCAGCCCGGGCCAAGCTGATGACGACTGGCCGACAGCGCAGACTGCACCCATGGCTCCCAGGCTTCCAGGAAGCTGCGCGGGGTGGCGATCGCGATGAAATCACGCTTCGCGCCGATCTTGCCGAATAGCCCACAACGCATGGTCATATTCCGGTCGGGCAGCGAAACTCGCGGAGCACCGACAGGTTAAGGGGATTGCGCAACGACCCGGTCGAAATCTGATAGTTGAGCTCGCGTCCTGCGACGATGAAAGTCGCGCTGGCGGTTTCCGCTTTCACCACCAAGGATCCAGCCTCTAGCATCCGGAACAACGACCAGGGACCGATGCGCTCGAGCACGGATGGCGGCCCGATATCGTTGCTGACCGAAATTGCCGTCCGCGGCGACGGACCCGGCCAGAGGATGGTGGTCGGTGCGTTGCTCTGAGGCTGCGGCGGTGGTGGCGGAGGTTGCGGCCCGCCGAACATGGATGAAGCCGTGGGCGGGCCCGGCGTGACCGGGCTGGTGATCGTCGTGCCGCCAATCTCGGTCTTGACCGTCACGCCCGGTCCGGACGCCCCGGGCGGCCGGATCGCGAACGACACCGCCGGCACGCCACCGCCGGTCTGGAAGAAGGCGTCGCGGACATAGGCCGCATTCTGGAACTGCTTCAGCGTGTCGGGCGAGAATGATCGGCCGACGGGACTCTCCTTCCGCCACGTCCAATCTGATCGCGAAGTGTCGGCGTAAGATGCCAGGAACTGGGTGAAGAATTTGTCCATGACGCCGTTCGGGCTGAAAAGCTTGGCGAAATCGGCGAGTGGCACCTCCTGATTGCTGCCGCGGACGAACGGATACCGGTTGGTCACCGTCTGCTGGCAAACCGGCGTGACCTGATCGCGCAGCGCCTGCAGGATCTGTCCGGCAGTCGAGGCGGCAATGCTGCCCTCGAACTCCGCGGCGGCCGCGCGCAGCATGTCGGAGAACGGCGGCGGCATGCGCGAGGCATTGTTGCGCAGGGCCGCAACCTGGCTCTGAAGCGAAGCGGTCGCCTGCGCGGTCAGTTGCGGGTTCTCGACGATCAGCGTCAGATTCTGCGCGATGTCGTTCAGGTTGGCGATGGTCGAGTCGATCGGCCGGCGGGTGCTGTCTCCTTCCAGCACCGCATGATATGGCTTGAACTGCGCTTCGATCGTCGTCCCTGGTGGTCCATCCTGGGCGTTGGTGAACAGTGGCGGCGCGGCCGCAGCGGGCGTGGCCGGGTTCGTCGCAGCGTTCGCCGGCTTCGGCCGTTCCTTGGTCAGCATCGTCTCGTCGCGCACCGATTCCAGGATTTGCCGCATCGGTGAGGTCGGCGCCGAAACCGCCCTTAGCACCTCGTATTTCGGCTTGTCGGCGAGCAGTTTCTTCAGACGCAAGCTGCCCAGCGCGGTTCGCCAGGTCGTGACAAACTCGTTGGAATAGATGTTCAAGAGGTCGCCGGCGAGGTTGTCGTACTGCTGGTCGATGACCGACTGCTGGCCGGCATCGCCCAGAACCCAGCGTTCCTTCTTCATGCGCTCCGACAAACCCGGCAGCCGGGCGACGAAGTTCTGCTGGAAGCCGTTATACGTGAAGAACTGGGGCACCCGCACAGCGTCCAGTGGCTGCCCCGTCGTGGTTTCGAACACGACCGCCATATCAGGACCGCCGCGGCGGGCGGCGATCCAGTCGCCTGCAGTCGATGAGCGAGCCTCGGATTTCAGGAATTCGTAGGCGCGCTGCGACACGCTCAGGCGCGCGAGCGAATTCTGCGCCTGCTTGATCAGCCGGCCGTCCAGCTCGACCAGCGGGGGCTGCTCCGTCTCGAGGTCGAACATCGCCGTGAGGTTCTCATCGAGCAGGCGCCGTCCTTCTGCGTTGGTTGCGCCGGGATAGAGGTTGTCCTGCCAGTCGCGCTGCATCCAGGAGCGGATCAGCTCGCGGTCCGGCGACTGCAGGCCGCCGAGCATCAGATAGACCTTCAGCGCCTCGTAGACGAACGCAGATTCGTTGATGCGCGCGTTGAGCTGCTCCTCCAAACGATACAGCAGGCGTGGCCTGAACATGCGCTCGAGCGCCGCATGATAGGCCGCCTTGGCGGGTGACATCAGCCGGGCGTGCTGGCTGAGCCCGTAACGGGCCGACAGGGGCACCGATTCGTTGCGCGATCCGTAGCCTGCGGGGGCGTTGCGCAGCCGATAGAGCAGTGGCAACACCTTGTCGAGATCATGATCGTCGATCAGCGTCTGCTTGATGAGAGGCGCTCCGGCGGCTGCATATTCGTTGTCCGCCTGCACACTCTGCGCGATCAAGTCGGAATTGCGCTTGTAGCTGGTCAGCCATCCTGCGATCAGCCCGATCGAGACCAGACCGATCAAGGATAGCGCTGCGGTTTTCAGAATCAGTGCGCGGCGCACCGCCGCACGGTCGGTCGAGACCCAGTCGGCCTCGCCGATGATGACCTTGGAAATGAGATCGGCGAGGAAATAGCTCTTGCCCGTCCCTGAGTAGGATCCGGAACCGACCTCCTCCGCGCCGAACGTGCGCGCCAGCGACCCGATCAGTTGGTCGATGGGCGTCCCCTGCTGCGTACCCGAGGTGAAGTAGAATCCGCGCAGGTTCGCGTTCACGTGGTAGCGCGTTGGCTCGAAGATCTGGTTGAGGAAGTCGTGGATCTGGGGCTTGAGCCGCGCCATCTGTGCCGGGAAGCCGAACAGTTGCACGCGGTGCTGCGGCGTCGGCTCGTCTTGCAGGCGGTCGAGTGTCTCCTCGCTCAGGCGCTCCAGCAGACGGTCGAACTCGACCGGTATCTGTCCCACCAGATTCTGGGTCTTGTCAGCGGTTTGGAATGTCGCACCCCAGACCTGGCGACGGCCGGCCTCGCCGAGATAGGCGAAATATTCGGTGAAGCCGGCAACGAGATCGGCCTTGGTAAAAAGCGCGTAGACGGGGAAGCTGACCTTGAGCTTCTGATGCAGCTCGAGCAGGCGCATTCTGATGGCGTCGGCGTGAAGCGCGAGCTCCTGCTTCGGCAGCGTCAGCACGTCCTCGATGCTGATGGCGACCAGGACGCCGTTGATCGGCTGGCGTGACCGGCTCTTCTTGAGGATGTCGAGGAAGGCCAGCCAGCTTTCCTTGTCGGCCTTGGCGTTGGAATCCTGAGTGGTATAGCGGCCGGCCGTATCGATCAGCACGGCCTCCTCGGTAAACCACCAATCGCAATAGCGGGTACCGCCGACCCCCGCGACCGCAGCCGGCGTTGCCCCGCGTGCGAGCGGAAATTTGAGCCCGGAATTGACCAGCGCGGTGGTCTTGCCGGCGCCGGGCGGGCCGATGATGACGTACCAGGGCAGATCGTAGAGATAGCTCGATTTGTTGCCGCTGGCGGTCTTCAGCGTGGCGAGCGCATCCTTCATGCGCTCCTTGAGAACCGGCTCGTCGCTGACGGGCTGATCTGCCGCACTGATCCCGTCGGCGATCTCCTTGGCATTCTTGCGCCGCTTGAAGAAGCTGAAGCCGGCGAAGCCCGCCACGGCCGTGACCAGCAGCAGAATCGCGATCTGGCGGATGATGTGGTTCTCGAGCGGATGCCAGTCGCCGAATGCAATGAAGGGACCTGCGAAATAGATCACGGCGCCGAGCGAGCTGAGCCCGACTCCGTAGAGAATGATGCGGATGATATCCTTGGCAAGCATTGATCGGTACCTGTCGCAAACCGCGTGAGCCGTGGAGCCTGCTTATTCGCTGCGTTCGATGAAGATCTCGACACGCCGGTTCTTGGCGCGTCCGTCAGGCGTCGAATTGGGTGCGATTGGCGCGTCCGCTCCCTTGCCGTCAACGTCGACGCGCGAACCATCGGTCAGGCCGGGCTTCAGCGCGGCGGCAACCGCCTTGGCGCGCTCGACCGACAGCTCGAAGTTCGAAGGAAAGCGCACTGTTCGGATCGGCGAGCTATCGGTGTGACCGACGACCCGGATCCGTCCCGGCTCCTTGTCGAGGGTTGCCGCGACGCGGGCTGCAACCGGCTTGAAGCCGTCGAGGATGGTGGCCTGGCCCGACGAGAACAACGCGAGGTCACAGACCCTGATCACGATAAAGCTCGCGGTCTGGTCCGCAGTCATGGCACAGGCGGTGTTCTCCTTGGCGAGCGCGTTGCGGATGCGCTGCAGCTGGGTGATACGGTCCGGCGGTGGCGGCGGAGGCGGCGGTGGCGGTGGTGCAATGACCTTGCGCTTGAGCTCGATCGGATCGCTGGGATGCAGCGCCAGAGCGACTTCGGCAGCGTTCTCCGCCCGGCCGGCCAGCAGCGTCCGCAGGACGAAATAGGACCCCGTCAATAGCGCGGCGGCCACGGCTGCCACCAGCCAGACCGGAACGCGGAGACGCTGCCGGCGACCGGCCAGCGCCTGCCCCCTCCAGTTGGGCGACAGGTCGCTCACCGTCTTGGGACGGACCCGGCGCAACAATTCGTAGAGGTTGCGCTGGATCACCTGCAGGTTCGCAAGCCCGCCTGCCGATGTACGGTGGATGCCCTGGAAGCCGAGCGCGAGGCAGGCATGCTGCAGTTCGAGCACTGGATAGTTGATTAGCGGATCAACCTTCAAATGGTCGAGGATCTCGAAGAAACGGACACCACCCACACGCTCGCCGAAGAATCGGCTCAGCATGGAATATTGCGTCCAGACGTGGCGCTCATCGGTCGGGATGTGCTGCACGATATCGTCGGCGGTAGCGCATAGGATGTATTTCGCCGTGTTGGCCTGATGCTCGGAGATCCCCGCCGAACGGATATCCTTCTCGAAGAATTTGATCGCGTCGGCGACCTGCTCCATCAGACTTGCGAATGACGCGCGCATGAGCGCCACGCGCAACCGGCCAAGCAATTGCAGCAAAGGGCCGGCCGCACGCATCACCGGATTGGCGTTTGGCGCCACCAGATCGTCGATGCGCAACGGCGGTCCGGGCGGCAGCATCCCCTGCTGCACCGGTGCCTGCGCGGGTGTCGATATCCATTCCTCGGCCGGCTGGCTGGTCGGCGCAGCGGCGTAGCCCGGGCGCTGCGGAATGGGAGAAGAGGATGGCGGCGAGGACGGCGCGGGCGCGCCGGGAGACGGCACAGGTGACGGCGAATAGCTTGGACGTGCTGCGGGTCCCTCGCCCGCCGGAGGCTGAGCGGTGGGCGCCGGCGGCAACCTCCCGCCGGGATTGGGACGAATGATCGTCCGCTCGCCCCGACCGAAAGGATTGACCGGCTTGTCCCTATCGCTCATGGCCTGTCTTCCAGGATAGCCCAAAGGTACAGCTCGAGCTCCGGCCAGTCGCCGGAGAAATGCATCCCGATCGAGGCCGCCGTGCTGAACTCTGGCCATAGCGGCGACTTGCGATCCAGATAGAAATAGACGTGATCGGTGATGGCCCGGATGTGCGGCGGCGGAGTCGGCAGGTGCACCAGTGTCAACCCTGGCAAGTTGGCGTGCACGATCTCGTTCATCTTGGTGTTCGGGCCGACCTTGAACAAATGCGGGAAGTCGTTCTGGATCTCCACGAGCGGCCGCCGTGCGGCGACCTCCAGCACCAGGGTCGCATTCCGGAACAGCGCCCGATCGCGGATCGGCGACACGAACGCATTCTGGGCGCGCTCGATGATCTCCAGGCGGATCGCCCGCCGGCCCAGCCGCGCGCTCAGGAAGTCCTGGATGTCGCTCACCAGGGGTGTGAAGATATTCTCGAGATCGTCGTGATCGTACGCCGGATAGTTGCGAGCACGACGTTCTGGTGTGGCAAACGTCGCAAGCTCACCGGCAAACCTCAGCAGCTCCTCGTACAGCCGTTCCGGGTGAACGCTGCCTGAACGCTGGAAATGGGTCAGCACGGGAATGGTCCGGTTCAGCACCTGCAGCACCAGATAGTCGACGCTCTGCAACCCGCCCCCGGACGACGGATCGACCGCGTAACGTGCCAGCTCGTCGAGCTTGGTCTCGACCCAGCCGATGATGCGATTGAGCCAGCCGTCGATGATCGGATGTGCGGCGCAGACCAGCATCGGCGGCACGAACTTGTCGTCGAACAGGATGTTCTTGTCGCGCACTTCCAGAATGCGCGCGATGCCGAGTCCCATGTATCCCGGCTTGCTGGTCTTGCGCAGTTCGAACGACAACCGCGGATAAGCGATGTCGATCTCTTCCTCGATGCGCAGCGCCGAGGTCGAATCGATGAAGGTCTCGGACGTGCGAACATAGCGACTGGCGCTGTCGGTGCGATCCTCATCGACCTCGCGGGTGTTTGGCGCTGCGATCGGCATCATCAGCCAGACGATCTGGCCGGCGGCAGAATCCGGCACCTCGATCGCTTCCGGAATCGGGCTGTCCGCGGGGATGTCGAAAGGCGTTCCGTCCGGCATGACACCGGACGCGTTGCGCACCGCGAACTTGCTCTGTTCGGTGAGGTCCTTGTCGATCTCGAGCTGGGCGAATCCCCAGGGGTATGGCGTTGTGTAGCGAACGCGCTTTTCCAGCAAATGTTCGATATAGCGATCGTTCTGCTGCAGATGGTGCGGCCGCAGAAACAGTCCTTCTGACCAGAAAACCTTGCTGTACCAAGACATTCCTACATCCACTCAGCAGCGTTTGGCGACCGCGTGGTCGCCGATAGTCACTTTGAGCCGCCCTTGTCGGCGCGGTCGTAATAGTCCGAAAAATGCAACATGAAAGTATCGATCGGCGCGCTGTTGTCGCGGCCAAGATGCGCCTTCCAGCGCGTCAGGAATTCGTCCCAGAGTTTGCCCTTGTTCGAGCCGAACCAGGAGTTTGCGCCGCGCTGAAGCTCGAGCTCGCGCGCCATGAGCGTCGGATCGATGCCGGCGATGAGCTCGTGGACGGCGTGCTGCATCGCCATGTAGGTCTTCAACTGATGCGATTTGAGGTCGCCGAAGCCCTGCGCGAAGGCTCGTTGCGCGTCGAGATAGCTGCGCGTCCGCGGCCCGAACAATATGCGCAGGGCCTCTTCCGAGGTCGGCGAGAATTTCAGCGGGTTGTTCTCCACGGCCTGGACAGTCGTCTGGCTGGTGCTGCGGGTCAGCTGCTTGGCCTGAGTTCGCGCCTGCAGCAGCGCCATCAGATTGTCTACGGTCATGCGCAAGATCATGCCGAGCTGTTCGGCGAGCTCCGCGTCGGTCTTGTTGGCAAAGAAATTGTCCGGCAAGCCCGCAGCACGTGCCACCAGCGGCGCGAACTCGGTGCCGCCGACCGGCTTGGCCGCGGCTGGCCCTTCGCTCACCACTTGTGCCGGGCGGGACTGCTCAACGGGTGGCCGCGCGGGCGATGGCGGCGGCTGGACGGGCGCTGTTCCATCATCGGTCCACACCGATGGCCGGCGCGGGGTCGGCATGGCGGGTGGTGGCTCGACCAGTGCTCTCGGCGTCGCAACCTGGCCGGTGGCCCAGCTCATGTCGTCCTGCGCATCGGGCTGGTGCGGAGGCGTCGGCGATGGACGTCGAAACGGATCCACTCCCGGCGCCGGGACGCTCGCGGCCCAATCCAGAAACTCCGGATTGATCGGCCGCGCCGCCTCGCGTGGGTTCTTCAGCTGCTGCGGATCGATCGGCGGCGGCACGTCGCGGTCGGCCGCCCAAAGCTCCTGGTACCCGGCATGCTGCTGGACGGGAGAGACGCGCGGTTGCACCTCGCGGTCCGGGACGCGCCCGCCCGCCTCGTCCTCCAGTGAAACTCCGATGATGTAGTGGCCAATGGTAAGTCGATCGCCGTCGCGCAACCGGTGTGGCCCCCGGATGCGCTGGTCGGTGCCATTGAGAAAAGTGCCATTGGTCGAGACGTCATGCAGCCAATAGGCGCCGTCGCGAAAATGCACCTCGCAATGCTTTCCGGAAATCATCCGTGTCGGATCGGGCAACGTCCAGTCGAGGTGACGGTCCCGGCCAATATCGACCGAACGCCTGCCCGTGACCGAAAATGATACAGGGCCGCCGTCCGGAAGGTTCGGTTCGTTCTCGATATTGAAGCGAAGCACCATCTCATCGTCTCATCAGCGCGGAGGGCGCGGTTCGCCGCGTGCCAATTGAATACCATCCTCCAGGCATGCCGTCATTATCCGGTCCCGGGACTCGCGGGGCAGCCGGCAAAGGGCGATCAGCAGGGCCGCCCGCACCGCGCGCGCGGCTTGGTCGGGCTTGGCCTCGACCGGCGCAAATTCTGCCGGAACCACGCTTCCGCCGGACCATCCGGCCGCCAGCGCCAGCCATGTCGCCGGCTGCTCGGGATCGTTGGCATTGCCGACCGCCAGCGCCTTGTTCCGGGATTGCTCGTCCGGCTGCCGGACCCAGGTCTCCACGAAATTCAGCGACCTGCTGTCGTTGGCGTCGAACTGGTCGAACATCCGTCGCAACGAGCGGCATCCCCAGGCAACCGCCACGCGCCTGGGCAGCAGATAGGCGCAGAAAGAGACGGCTCCGTGCCAATTGCGCGCATCGGTGGCGTCCTGAAGGAAGTCCAGCGAAGGCTTGTCGACTTCGGCCTTGCCGACGTCGTGGCGCGCCATGGGAAAGGCCTGAAACAGATCCTGCACCGTAGCGAACCGAACCTGGCTCATAGCGGTCAGCCGACAAGAGTTGGCAGGCCGTGGGCGCCCAGCGGGCCCCCGGCTGCAAGTGCCATGGCGCCCTGCGCCGTCATCGCGATCGTCGGCGCGTTGATGACGATACCCGCAGGGGTCAGGATGATCTGGCTGGGGCCAACCTGCAGGGTGATGTTGACGTTCGCCATGAGCGTGATGGTCAGGCCTGCGTTGACGGACTGATCCATCGTCATGGTGATATGCTGGCCGCCCAGCTCGATGTCGAGCTTGTCATTGCCGTTGACGAGTGTGGTCTTGCGGGTGTCACCACCGAGCGCGGCTTCGCCGATGGTCCGCGTCTCGGTGTCGCGGACCGTCACGTCGTGGTCCTTCTCGGCGTGCACCGTGATCTTCTCGGAGCCCTTCTTGTCCTCGAAGTTCCACTCGTTGTAGCCGCCGCCCCCCTTGGTGGAGTCCGATTTCAATCCCGCGATCGTCTTCTTGGACGGCAGATCGTAGGGCAGCTTGTATTCGTCGTTATACACCGTGCCGATCACCAGCGGCCGGTCCGGATCTCCTTCCAGGAATTCGACGACCACCTCCTGTCCGACGCGCGGAATGATCTGACCGCCCCACTTCTTGCCGGACCAGACCTGGGCGACGCGCAACCGGCATGACCGCTTTTTCTTCCGGTCCCAGAAGAACCGGACATAGATTTCGCCGAGATTTTCGACGTCGATCTCCTCGCTGGAATTGTCGTCCTTGGTCACTACCTTGGCGGTCTGGACGCCGTTGATCCTCGGCTTCGGCGTCAGCATCGGCGCGCGGAACGGCCGATCGCTCGGCAGAAACTCGTAGCTGCCGAAATAGACGTGTTGGCCGGCGTCGCTCGGGCCGCCAGTGCGATAGGATTCGATCGAGAACGAATGGGTGGCTCGCACCACGAGATATTCGATGTTCTGCGAGTCCTTGTGGTGCTTTTCGAGCTTGGTCAGTCCGCCTGGGAACAGGTTGACCGCGTCACCGTTGCCGCGCCGCCGCCGGTCCATGGCCTGTTCGGACTGGAGCTGGATCTTCGCGTAACGCTCGCCGTCGGATTTCTCCTTGAACTTGCCTGGATAGTCGTAGAATTCCATCTCCGACCGCGTGTAGTGCTCGTTACCCTTGGCGTCGCTGATCATCTGCGCGTTGGGCTTCTGGTAGTTGTAGTCGTTGAGCTCGACCTTTCCGGTCCGAAACTGGCGTTCCGCGACCCATTCGTAGATGTGTTGCTCGCCGCGCCGATCGGCTCCCGTCAGCGGAATGTAGGGTATCGTGGCAAGACCGTTGATCGGGCTGTGCGACGATTTGGAGTCCGCCAACACCAGCGTGTGCTTGCCGCCCTCGTGCTTGAAATAGTAGTAGATGCCGTGCTGTTCCATCAGCCGGCAAACGAAATTCAGATCGGTCTCCCGGTACTGAACGCAATATTCGAGCTTCGGACAGGAGCCCTCTTCGGTCAGCTTGGATTCATAATCGGTGAAGCCGCGATCGTTGAAGACCTCCTTGATGATGTCGGGCGCCTTCTTGTCCTGCCATATCCGGCAATCGGTGGTTCGCGACAACAGCCATAGCCAAGGCCTCAGCACGATCCGATAGCTGAAGTAGTCGTTCTTCACCCCCAGCCATTGGGCTTCCGTGAGAATGCCGCTGAACTCGCGTTCCTTTTCGTGCAGCTTGATGGTCAGCGTACACTGCTTGCCGATCGCGCGGTCGAAGTCGAGATCGGCATCCTCGCTGAGACACTCGATGCGATATTCGAAGAGTTCGCTAAGTCCTTCCGAAGCCTCGTATCCGACGAAAACCAGAACGTCTTTGCCGAGAGGCGTCTTGAGCTCGCAGAGGCGGGTATCCTGGGTAAGCTGGCCCATGTGGGCGTTAACTCCCTCTTCGTCCGCGTGATCGGCAGAAGTGCAAATCAGGCGTCATGCAAGAACCACGGAAATCCCTTCTGCCGCTGACAGGGCCGGCAAGTCCGCCCCGAGGGTGGGTGGGCCTTCTGACGCGCCACGGCAGCCGTCCAAAGAACCACCTCGCCCCTCAAGTATAGTCGCCTCCAAGAGCTTGCCGGTTCACGCGAAACTGTCATGATCGTCGGGGAATGAACCTGGGCCATCATCGATCTGACCTACCAAGGCAATCAGATCGTGATCTTCCCCTGCCCGATCCTCTGGACGACACGGGCTTCGGCACAGGGGCGGATGGCTCAGGAGACGGACGATCCTCGCATGCTCGACGTCGCATCCCTCACCCAGGCCATAGCGGCCGATGATCCCTGCGGGCCGGATCTCGACGCCGCCGGCGACATCCAGTACCTCAATTTTTTCGCAGGTGCGGAATCCCTGCTGCCGATGTCGTATTTCGAGGTCGTCAACGCCAATGGAGAGCGTGGACGATTCGATCCGAAGGCCGTCGATATCGCGGGCCAGTTCGAGGCCGTACGACCCCTTTTGGCGCGCACCCGCGATCTGCGGCTGAACATGCTGCTGGCCAAGTTCTCCATCCTCAACCGGGATCTCGACGGCTTTCTGAATTGCCTGAAGGCGACCACCACGCTGCTGAGGGATCAGTGGGAAGCGGTGCATCCGAGGGCCCAAGACGACGACTACGCTCTTCGGGCCGTCACGATCGAAGCGATCGATGTGTTTCCAACCGTGATCAACCCCCTCCAATTCCTTCCGCTGATCGAAAACCGCAGGCATGGCAGCCTCAATTACCGGGCCTATCAGGTCGCCAAAGGCGAAATTGCGTCCGGCGATCCCGACGCGGGCGGCCCCGATCTAGCGACCATCGAGCGCATCATCGGCGATACGGATCTCGACACCCTCAAGGCCGTGAGTGCCCGGTGCTCGGCGGTCGCGGCTGAAATTTCAGGCATCAAGGCGATCTGGCACGAAAAGTTGAACACGGGTCAACCCATCAGCCTCGATCGAGTCTCCGGAGTCGTAAACGGTATGGCCGCGTGGCTTGCGGGGCTTGTCACGGAGCGTGATCCGGCCGCAGTGGCCGCGCTACCGGACGATGCCGCGCCAGTTGACGCGCAAGCGCCACTGGAAACGACCGGCGCGCTGGCTTCGTCAGCGCAGGCCACCGCAGCACTTGCGGCCGCAGCGGACTATTTTTCCCGAATGGAACCGTCCAACCCGGCGCTGTTGCTGGTGCGTCAGGCGCAGGAAATGGTCGGCAAGTCATTCATCGAGGTGATGCGGATGCTGGTGCCCACCCACGTGGAGAGCGCCGCGATCAACATCGGGCGCGACAAGGTTTTCGACCTGCCGATCGAACGGATGGCGGAGCTCGCCATAACACCCTCGTCCACGGTCGAGAACACATCTCAAGATATTGTTTTTTGTGCAGAAAACAGAACTCAAGCTCTGGGCCTGCTGGCGAAGGTGGCGGCATTTTTCCGAGCCGCAGAGCCGTCCAGCCCGATCCCTTTTTTGGTCGATCGCGCGCGCGATCTCGCGCAGCGAGACTTCCTCAGCCTCTTGAATGACGTCCTGCCCGAGGGGACGCTCAAGACAATCGACAAATCGCATTGAACCCGCTTTTCGCTCGACGGCACTAACAGGACATAAGGAAGCTTGTCGAATGCGAGTTGAGCCGCCTTATCAGCCTGCGTCGCGCAAGTCGGTTTCCAAAGCGATTTTGTAGAGAGGGCAGCCATGGCTACGGACAGCGGTCAAAAATTCATCCGGCGAAACCGCGCACCGCGCGTGCACATCACATACGAAGATCCCTATGACGCCGAGCGGCTGATCGAGCTGCCGTTTGTCATGGGCGTCCTCTCCGACCTTTCCGGCAACAATGCCGGCGTCGAGAAGTCCAAGGTCGAGGAGCGCAAATTCCTCGAGTTCGACATGGACAATTTCGACAACCGCATGGCGGCAATTCAACCCGGCGTGACGACACGCGTGGCCAATCGTCTGGGCGATGCGCCCGACGAGAAGATTTCCGTCGCCCTGCGCTTCAACAAGATGGCCGACTTCTCGCCGGTGGCGGTCGCCCGGCAAGTTCCAGCCACGGCCAAGCTGCTGGAGGCCCGCGAACAGCTCGCCAACCTGCTGCGCTACATGGACGGCAAGGTGGCCGCCGAGGATCAGTTGAAGAAGCTTCTCAGCGACCCGCAACTGATGGCCGCGCTGCAGGAGCGCGCAGCCAGCCAGCCGACCGAACCCGACGTTGAGAAATAAGGGAAGGACTGGGGACCATGGCAAAAGAAGCTGGTCAGAAAGCAACCGTTACTCAGCTCGGGACCGTCGAGGCTGACGAGTTCGCGACCCTGCTGAAGCAAAGCTTCAAGCCTCGCACCGAACGCGCGGCGACCGAAGTCGAAAACGCGGTATCAACGCTCGTCCAGGAAGCGTTGAAGGATACCAGCGTCATCAAATCCGACGTCCTCGATACCATCGAGGAGATGATCGCGCGGATCGACCAGAAGCTCACCGCGCAGATGAATGAGATCCTCCACGCACCGGAGTTCCAGGCGATCGAAAGCGCCTGGCGTGGTCTGCATTACCTCGTCTTCAATTCCGAGACGGACGCCAATCTCAAAATTCGCGTGATGAACGTCTCCAAGAGTGAGCTCTATCGCAACCTCCGGCTTTACCCGGACGCCCGCTGGGATCAGAGCCCGCTGTTCAAGCAGGTCTACGAGTACGAATTCGGCCAGTTGGGTGGCGAGCCGTTCGGCTGCCTGATCGGAGACTACTACTTCAGCCATCTGCCCACCGACGTGCAGTTGATGCGCGATCTCAGCAAGATTGCCGGCGCGGCCCACGCCCCCTTCTTCGCCGGGGCCGAACCCACGCTGATGGGAATGGATTCGTGGACCGAACTGTCCAATCCGCGCGACATCGGCAAGGTGTTCGACACGCCGGAATATGCGGCTTGGAAGGGACTGCGCGACCAGGATGACTCACGCTATCTCGGTCTCTGCATGCCGCGGGTACTGGGTCGCCTCCCCTACGGCGCCAAGTCCGAGCCTGTGGAGGAGTTCGCCTTCGAGGAAGAAACCGACGGGCATACCGGCGACAAATACGGCTGGATCAACGCCGCCTACGCGATGGCAGTCAATATCAACCGCGCCTTCAAGGAGTTCGGCTGGTGTACGCGCATCCGCGGTGTGCAGTCCGGCGGCGAGGTCATCAACCTGCCGACGCACACGTTCCCGACCGACGACGGCGGCGTCGACCTGAAATGCCCGACCGAGATCGCCATTAGCGATCGTCGCGAGCACGAACTTGCAAAGGCGGGCCTTATCCCGCTGATCCATCGCAAGAACACCGACAAGGCGGCCTTCATCGGTGCGCAGTCGCTCTACAAGCCGAAGAAGTATTTCGGCGAGAAAGGCGTGGATGCAACCGCGTCCGACAACCTATCGTCACGTCTGCCCTACATGTTCGCAGTGTCTCGCTTTGCGCACTATCTGAAGTGCATGGTTCGCGACAAGATCGGATCCATGAAGGAGAAGGATGAGCTGACGGTCTGGCTGCAGACCTGGATCAACGAATACGTTGATGCCAATCCAGCCCTGTCGTCAGAAGCTCAGAAAGCGCGCAAGCCGCTGGCCGCTGCGAAGGTTGAGGTCATAGCAAACGAGGAGAACCCGGGATACTACAACGCACGCTTCTTTCTCCGTCCCCACTTTCAACTTGAAGCGATGGACGTCGGCCTCAGCCTCGTCTCGCGCCTGCCAGGCCCGAGCTCCTGACGTCACGTCATCGCGACCGTCACTATCAAGATTTTTGAGAGGATTATGCTATGGCTGTCGATATTTTCTTGAAACTCGATCCGATCAAGGGCGAATCGAAGGACGACAAACATCCTGACGAAATCGATGTCTTGAGCTGGTCTTTCGGCGAAAGCCAGACCGGTACATTCCACAGCGGATCCGGCGGCGGCGCCGGCAAGGTCAGCGTCCAGGATCTCCACTTCACGCACTTCGTTGACAAGGCCACGCCGGAACTGTTCAAGGTCTGCGCGAACGGCAAGCACATTGATACCGCGATCCTCACCGTTCGCAAGGCCGGCGAGAACCCACTGGAATATCTCAAGATCGAGATGAAGCACGTTCTGGTCACCAGCGTGTCGACCGGCGGATCGCACGGCGAAGAGCGTCTCACCGAGAACGTGAGTCTGAACTTCGCGAAGGTCAAGATGACTTACAAGTCCCAGACGGAGAAGGGCGCCGCCGGCGCGTCGCCGACCTTCGGCTGGGACGTTCCTGCCAACAAGGAATGGGCTTGATCTACGGCTCCTCGTCTGGCGCCGGTTACCGATAGCGGAAACCGGTGCCATGCGACGCGATCCCGCCCGCACCTTTCGGGCTATCCCGGTTTTCGGGCTGGACGTTTGATCACGGCAGGTCACGCCGGACGCCAATTGCCGCCCCTGAAGCTGCATATGCGCCGGCCGACATGGGGACCGGAATGACGCTTACGCCAAAAAAGGATCGGCTTTCTCCACCGCTCATGCTGGCCTTTCGCGCGGCTCACGAGGCACGTGATGCGCGCAAGGAGCTCAATCTGCGCGACCAGTCCGGTGAACGGATCATCGCGGGCCGGCGCAGCACCGGACGCCATCCGATCTCGGAAACATTGTTGCGGCGCGAGGTCTCCCATGACCTCGAAACGCTCCTCAATACGATCGCTCTGGAATCGACGCTGGACATGACCGGCCGGGATTGCGTGCGAATGTCGATCCTGAACTATGGCTTTCCCGATATTGCCCATCGTTCGATCGACGAGGTCACGGACGATGAACTCAGCGACGCGCTACGCGAGACCCTGACGACTTTTGAGCCGAGGCTCGATCGCAAGACGATCCGTGTCCGCCGTGACGGCTCGGTCGGCCCTGAGCAGCTCAAGCTGCGCTTCATCGTTCACGCCGACATGAAAGCTGAACCGCTCAACGTTCCCGTGGAATTCGTCGCCGACGTCGAGCTCGACAGCGGCGATATTCAGATCAACCGACTTTAGCATGAACCGCGAATTCCTGGACTTCTACAATCGTGAACTGTCACTGCTGTACGAGCAGGCGGGAGACTTCGCCGAAGAATTCCCCGGAATCGCGGAACGCCTCGGCGGCCTGATCCGGGATCGCTCGGATCCGATGATCACCGGCCTGCTGGAGGGCGCCGCGTTTCTCGCCGCCCGCGTCCAGCTGAAGCTCAAGCACGAATTTCCTGAATTCACCGCAAACCTGCTCGAACAGCTGGTTCCGAACTATCTTGCCCCGACTCCATCGGCCATGCTGGTCGCGGCGCGGCCACCCTATGCCGATCCGGCGCTGCGCGACGGCAAGAAGATCGCGCGCGGCGCGTATTTCGACGCCACGTACCGCGAGAGAGAACGAAGCCTCGCCTGCCGATTTCGACTTTGCCGCGATATCGTGCTCTGGCCGTTCGACCTCAACGGCGCCGAATACTTTTCGACAGCCGGCGCACTGCAGGCACTCGGGATACCGGTCGGCGGCGATGTCATAGCGGGACTGAGACTGTCGTTGACCCACCGTACCGCGGCCCGGCTCGAGGAGGAGCCGCCCGACACCGAGGCCCGGACCAAACCGGAAACCTGGTTCGCAGGCTGCCGCGTGGGCGAGCTCCCGATCTACCTCTCCGGCGCGGAGTCGGATTCCATCGCGCTTTACGAGCAATTGATCGCGAATTGCAGGGGTGTCTACTTCCGCCATCTCGACGACTTCGGCGATCCCGTGGTGACGCGTGCGCCGCTCGACTGCGTTCAGCAGATCGGCTTCGATGAGAACGAGTCGCTGTTTCCCAACGATAATCGGATCTTCCGAGGCTCGGAGCTGCTGCGGGAATATTTCGCATTTCCACGCAAGTTCCTTGGGGTCAACCTGACCGGACTTCGCAGCGTGATGCCGCGCCTGCGCAGCAAGTCGATCGATATCGTCTTCGCTTTCGATGAACACAATTCGCGGCTCGCTGCCGCGGTGCGTCCCGACAGCTTCAAGCTCTATACTGCGCCGGCGATCAATCTGTTCGAGAAGACGAGCGATCGCATCCCCGTCAAATCGAATACCCACGAATACCACGTGGTGCCCGATCGTAGTCGCTATCTCGAATACGAACCGCACCAAGTGATCGAAGTCTACGCGCACCTTCCGGCGGAGAAGGACAAGCGGCTGGTGCGCCCGCTGTATTCGGCTGCCGTCGACCCGACCAGCGGATCGGTCGAGGGTCTCTATTTCACCGTCCGCCGCCTGCCTCGACGCCGCACAATGGAGGAGAAGACGTACGGCTCATCGTCCGACTACACCGGGACCGACATGTTCCTGTCACTGCTCGAGCCTGGTGAGCTGAGCGGAGAAAACCCCGTTGCCGAACTCAGCGTCCGGGCGCTGTGCTCCAATCGGCACCTCACGGAGCACCTGCCGGTTGGCCACGGCGGCGCTGACTTCCGCCTGCTGGATGATACGTCCCTCGATCTGGTGTGCGTCGCCGGTCCCACACGTCCACGGGAGCCGGTGGTGGCTCAGTTGCGCAGCCGCAGCGAGGTCGCCAATAGCGGAGTTGTCAGTTGGCGGCTGATCAACATGCTGAGCCTGAACTACCTTGGCCTTGTCGAGCGTGGCGGCGGCAAGAACGCCGGCGCGCTGCGCGAAATGCTGTCTTTGTTCGCCGACCAGTACGACGACGCCACGGAACGCAAGATCCGCGGCGTGCGCTCGATCGAAAGCCGGCCGGTAGTGCGGCGGGTGCGAGAGCGCACGGGTAGCGGCGCAGCGCGCGGGCTGGAGATCACCGTCGTACTCGACGAGAAGGCTTTCGAGGGGAGCGGCGTGTTCTTGCTCGGAGCCGTACTGGAGCGATTCTTCGCCGATTATTCGGGCTTCAACACGTTTACCCAGACAGTCATCTCCACGCCGGAGCGCGGCGAGATCATGCGGTGGCAACCGCGCATGGGCACGCGGAGACCGTTGTGACGCTGATCGACCAGATGAAGTCCGAACCCTGGCGGTTCGATTTCTTCAATACGCTGCGCCAGCTGGAGCGAGCCAACCGGGATCGACCGCGGATCGGTGACAGCGCCGCGCGCCGCGAGGAGTATGTTGACCTCGGCCAAGTCCCCTATTTGGAGTTCCCCGCCTCCAATCTTGCAGCGGTCGACGACCAGGACGGCCGGCTCAGGATACTCGTCAAGTTTCTGGGTCTGCTCGGGCCGCAGGGCGCGCTGCCGCTTGCCACCACCGATGAAAGTCTCAGCTGGTGGCTCATGCGGGATGACGCTTTCCCGCGATTTCTCGACCTGCTCAACGGGCGCTTCCTGCAGCTGTTTTTTCGCGCCTGGGCCGATGCGCGCCCGATCGCGCAGCACGATCGGCCGGCTGAGGATCGCTTCATCGCCTATGTCGGCTCCTTCGCGGGCCTCGGCTCCGACGTCTTCGCCAATCGGGACACCGTACCGGACATGGCGAAGCTCGGCTTCGCCGGGCTTGTCGCTCCCAGGGCGAAGTGCGCATCACGGCTGACGCGGTTCCTGCAGGGGCTGTTCGATGTCAAAGTCGAGATCGACGAGTTTGTCGGGACCTGGCTCGCGTTCGACCCAAGTCACTGCAGCCGGATCGGGCAGGCACATGCCAGCCTCGGTCGAGACGCTCTTCTCGGCTCACGGGTGTTCAGCGTCGAGGACAAGATCAGGGTTCGGGTCTTCGTCAAGAATTTTGCTCAATACGAGCAGTTTCTGCCGACCGAGAGCCGCAACTTGTCGGAACCGCTGGCGGACGCCGTCTTCTTTTATATCGGCGACGAACTGGAGTGGGAGGTTGAACTCGCCATTCCAGCGGGAGAGGTCGCCCCGGTCAGACTCGGCCAGAGCGGACGACTTGGATGGACCACCTGGGTCTCGCCGAACTGGACGTCCACGGAAGAATATCGCCGCGATGCCCGCTTTCAGCTTGGCGAGCGCTTGAGAGCCCGTCGGAGCAGCGCAGCGGATGCCGCGGCGATTTGAACCTATCGGCCACCCCTGTCGTCCTAACATCATGGGATTCGAGGCAATTCCGCCAGGTGCGAGGCATCCGCGGAGCAATTGAGCAGGAGGGGCCGCCGTGACCGACATCAGCCTTGAAGCGGTAACCGGCAAACTGAACCGGGCTGGCTATGACGCCTTCATACAGGCTCTCCGCCACGCCAAGAGCGCCGGCAACCGTAACGTCGAGCTTGCGCACTGGCTCTTTCATATCCTGCAGCAGGACCGCACCGACCTCAGCCTCTCGGTCGACCATTACAAGCTCGACCGGTCACGGTTGCTGTCGGACCTTGCTGGCGTCATCAACGGCTTCCGCAAGAACGAAACCGATATGCCGGGCGTCGCCAATCCGGTCATCGATCTTCTCGATCGCGGCTGGCACTACGCCACGCTCTTCTTCGGCGAAACCCAGATCCGCACCGGCCATCTGCTGGTGGCCGGGCTCAAGTCGAATGACATCCGTCGCACGCTGAACAACCTCTCCCAGGAATTTGCAAAGGTGAACGTCGACGCATTGGCCGCTGAGCGCCGCGCCGTCTGGGCCGGCTCCGACGAGGAGTCCATGCGTCCGATGGACGGCTCGGGGCTGGTCGGCGCCGGCACGGAGGGCGCGGATCAGGCGAGCCCCAAGGGGACGACGCCGCTCGACCGGTTCTCGCAGGATCTCACGGCCAAGGCCAAGTCGGGCGACATGGACCCGATCCTGGGTCGGGACGAAGAGATCCGCCAGCTGATCGACGTTCTGATGCGGCGGCGGCAGAACAATCCGATCCTCACGGGAGAGGCCGGCGTCGGCAAGACGGCCGTGGTCGAGGGATTCGCCCAGCGAATTGCCGCCGGTGACGTGCCGCCACCGCTACGCGGTGTCAGGCTCTGCGCGCTCGACATCGGTCTGATGCAGGCCGGCGCCTCGATGAAGGGCGAATTCGAGCAGCGCCTGCGCTCGGTGATCGATGAGGTGCAGAGTTCACCGACCCCTATCATCCTGTTCATCGATGAAGCCCACACACTGATCGGCGCCGGCGGCGCAGCCGGCACCGGTGATGCGGCCAACCTCCTGAAGCCTCCCCTCGCCCGTGGCACGCTGCGCACGATCGCCGCCACCACGTGGGCGGAGTATCGCCAGTACATCGAGAAGGATCCCGCGCTCACGCGGCGCTTCCAGCCGATCCAGATCGATGAGCCTGACGTCGAGACCTGCTGCGTGATGCTACGGGGCCTTCTCGGCCCGATGGAAAAGCACCACGGTGTTCGCATCTCCGATGCTGCGATCGTTGCAGCCGTCAACCTCTCGCACCGCTACATTCCCTCGAGACAGCTACCGGACAAGGCCGTCAGCCTGCTCGACACCGCTTCGGCCCGCGTGGCGATCAGCCAGAGCGCGACGCCGGCCCTGATCGAGGATACGCGCGTCGCGATCACCGCTCGCGAAGCTGAGAAATCGGCGCTGGTCAACGACAGCGACCTGGGCATCGAGGACAACGAGCGCGTTGCCGCGATCGACAGTGATATCGCAACACTGAAGGACAAGTTGACGAATCTCGAGGCCGACTGGGCCAAGGAGCAGGAGCTAGTCAAGGACATCCGCAGCATTCGTGACATCCTGTCCGAACCCAAGGAAGATCAGGATCCGGCCGCCAAGCGCGCGGAGCTGCGCGGCAAGTTCGAGACGCTGGAGGGCATCAATCCGGAAAATCGGATGGTCTACGCCCATGTGGACCAGCAGTCGGTGGCGTCCGTGGTGTCCGACTGGACGGGCATCCCGGTCGGCCGGATGATGCGGGACGAGATCGAAACCGTGCTGAAGCTGCCGGAGATACTCAACCGCCGCGTCGTCGGCCAGTCCCATGGCTTGACGATGATCGCCAAGCGAGTTGAAACCAGCCGTGCCAAGCTGGACAACCCGTCCAAACCGATCGGCGTGTTCATGCTGGCCGGACCGTCCGGCGTTGGTAAGACCGAAACTGCCCTGGCGCTCGCCGAAACCCTCTACGGCGGCGAGCAGAACATGATTACGATCAACATGTCGGAGTTCCAGGAGGCGCATACCGTCTCGACCCTCAAGGGAGCGCCTCCCGGCTATGTCGGGTATGGCGAAGGCGGTCGCCTCACGGAGGCCGTCCGGCGCAAGCCCTACAGTGTCATCCTGCTCGACGAAGTGGAGAAGGCCCATCCCGACGTCCACGAGATCTTCTTCCAGGTGTTCGATAAAGGAGTCATGGAAGACGGCAACGGGCGACGGATCGACTTCAAGAACACCCTGATCATCCTGACCACCAACGTCGGCACCGATCTGATCATGGGGCTTTCGCGCGATCCGAAGTATCGCAATGAGCCGGAAGAACTCGCCAAGATGCTGAGGCCGGAATTGCTCAAGGTATTTCCAGCCGCACTGCTCGGGCGCATCGTCTCGATCCCCTACTTCCCGCTCTCGGACGAGATGCTCGCCGGCATCGCCCGGCTGCAGCTCGACCGGATCGGACGGCGACTGCGCGACAATCACAACGCGGCCTTCAGCTACGACGATGCAGTCGTGGAGCACATCGTGTCACGCTGCAACGATCCGGATTCCGGCGGGCGCATGATCGACAACATCATCACCAATACCCTGCTGCCCGAGCTGTCGCGCGAATTCCTCAGCAAATCGCTTGCCAAGGAAGAGATCAAGCAGACACGCGTCTCGATCGCGGACGACAAGTTCGCATATTCGTGGAGCTGAGCCCGATGAACATTCAGTCGGAGCATCGCCATCCCGTTGCCGGCCCCACACCGTATGACGAGGTCTACTACCCCGGCCACGTCTACGGGCTCACCCACCCCAATCATCTCGCAACGATCGCCACCGTTTACGGCATGCAGCCTGCTCCGGTCGAGCATTGTCGGGTGCTGGAGCTCGGCTGCGGCGTTGGCGGCAACCTGTTGCCGATGGCCTTTCAATATCCGGACAGTGAATTCGTCGGCGTCGACCTGAGCGGCGTGACGATCGAGCGCGGCCAGCAGAATATCGCGACCTTGGGTCTGAGCAACATCAGGCTTCTGCACTGCGACATCATGAATGTCGACAATAGCTTCGGGAAGTTCGACTACATCATTGCGCACGGCGTTTACTCCTGGGTGCCGCCCCACGTGCGCGAGAAGATGATGGCGATCTTCAAGCAGAATCTGGCGCCGCGCGGGGTCTGCTATGTCAGCTACAATGCGCACCCATTCTCGCATCTTCGCGACATGGTCCGCGACATGATGCGGTATCACACCCGCCGCCTCACCGGCATGAAGGAGAAGGTCGGACAGGCCCGCGCGATCCTGAAGTTCCTGAGCGAGGGCTCCAAGGCCAACACGGTGCACGGCGCGATCATGCGGGACCAGTACAATCGCGTCCTCAAGGCTCCGGACGAATTGTTGTTTCACGACGACCTCGACGACGAGGCAACCGCCTTCCTGCTGCACGAGGTCGCCGAGGATGCCGCCCGCCACGGCCTGCAGTATCTCGGCGATTCCCATTTCGCGCGCCGCTATCTCGCCGGCCATTCCGAGGAGGTCCGCGCCACGCTGCAGCGCTTCCCGGAGAGTGAGTTCATGGCGCGCGACCAGTATCAGGACTTTGTCGACGGCAACGGCTTCCGTCGTACCTTGTTCTGCCACGACGACGTTTCACTCAACCGGCAGATCGATGTGGATTTCGTCAGGCGATACCACCTCCTGAGCACGACCAGCCCGCTCGATCCCGAGGCCTGCCTGACCGACGATTCCCCGATGGAGTTCGAGAACCACGACGGCAGCAGGATTACGGTGACCAGTCCGATTCTGAAGGCCGCGCATTTGTGCCTCGGCCGGGCCTGGCCGCGGGCGCTGTCATTCAGTGAGCTGCTGGACGGTGCGCGCGCGCTGCTGGACGGCCGCCGAGCCGATGATGACGAACGGGCACTGACGGATGCGGTGTACATCCTGGCCTGCAGCGGCGAGGTCTCCTTCCTGGTCTCGCCGCCTTTCCTCTTGAAGGAAGTTACTGACCACCCGCAGGCGAGCTTGCTGGCCCGCAAGCAGTCGCAGACAGGTCCGCTGGTCACCAACCTGCTCCACCAAACGGTACAGTTGGAGGACGACCGGACGCGGTATTTCCTGCAACTGCTCGATGGCGCTCGTACCATCGACCAGATCACGGCCGAAATGACCGAAGCATTCGGGTCGACCATCCGGGTCGAACAGAAGGACAAGGACGGTAACCCCGCCGAGCCGCTGTTGCTGTCAACCCGAGAGAGCGTCGAACGCTCGCTTGCGATGGTCGGCAAGCTGGGCTTGTTGGTCGCGTGATGCGATAGCGATCCAACTCGAGACGACGGCGCCAGACCACCGCCGTGGACGACGAGATGCGCGCCTGACCTTCAGAGCTTGGAATGTTACCGGATGCCATTTGTGCGGGCTTACCGAACGTCTCCCGCATTTAGCTGCCTTGTCTGGCGATGTGCCACATCGCCTCCGTTCGCGCAGTTGAGCGTGATCTGACCGCCTGTACTATTGCTGCATCAAAGGTAGGCGTGTGTCGTCACGACGGGAGCTGGACCAGTGTCTCACATGGGATGATTATATTGTTCAACTGTACGGTCGGGTTCATCAGGAAGCCTATGTTGTTCTTTGTCGTGATGTGGCCCAGACCTAGGGCATGCCCGATCTCATGCGCGGGCACAATATTGGTGTTCACGCTTCCCGGCGTTGCGGGATTGAACCATAGCATCCGATTGCCGGGATCGCCGCGCCCGGCAACGTTCGAGTCTTCGTCATCGATGATTTGTGCTGAAATGAACATGGTGATCGCCGCAGGATTAGTGACGAGCGACCTGAGATCGTCAAATCGGAACTCCTGTGCCGTGGTCAGTGGGCCGAAGCCGGAGCGGATGCTAAGCTTCTTGTTCGGATCGATCGGCACTACCCGGCCTTCGGTGGTCACGGCATCGACGATTCGGCTTGTGCCAGATGTGAACGTCAGGTTCGCCTGATTGTCGTAGATCCGACTGACGACGCTGGTAACGGCCCGCTGTGTAGCGATCATGAGGCCGTTGGCGAGCGTCGCCCGACCGAGATGGACCACGTCGATCGGAATCGAAGACGCCTTGCGCACCTGGAGGCGAACCGGGATCGGACCCCTCTGGCCTTCGACGATTACGCTCAGGTCGGCATCACCCTCCAAACGTCCGATTACCGTGACGGTGTCGCTCGTTCGTTCGAGGATTTCCGCCCTAGAACTCTCGAGGGCAAATCCCACCGCAGCGCCGTTTGTTCCTTTCAACTTCAGCTTCCGCGTCTTGCCTATCGGAACCATCTGGCGAACCGGCGCAAGGCCGTCGAATGCCGACCATTCGGCGCCGACCAGCCTGAGCCTTGCGGCACTGAAGCCGCGCGCATCGCAGGGTCCGAATATCGGACCGTCCGGCGTAATCGTCACGTTCACGTCGAGCCCGCCGCCCTTGCGACGGTTGAACATCAGACGCATGCGCTTGATCGTATTCTTTTCGGGGTCGACGCGACCGTCGTGCAGCAGGCCAGTTTGGGCATTCTGAAACACGAGTATCGCGTCGATCACCGGCTCCATGGCTTCCGGCGTGTTGGTCAGATCGTTGATGTCGAGCGTTCCATCGGCCCCGCCGTCCTGGGGTGCGATGCCGTTCAACAGCGTCTTGATCACGAAGATATCGTCCGGCTGGTTCGAACCCTTCAGGCCAACGGATTCCGCGATGGAGAAGCCGATCAAGTTGATGGGTTTCAGGTTGATCACCATGATGCGCTCCGTCCATTGATCTCCGGACCAGGCGTCTTGCGCGCTTTCCGATGGGTCTCATCGGGGCTAGTGAGGTTCAAAGGGCACGGCAGCGATCGGGGCGACTTCTCTTTCTACCGTCGCCGCACCGTTGGATTGTGCGGCGCCGCATCGACCGGTAGACCCAACAGTACGTGTCGGGCGGCGGCAGCGAAACCCTCAATCCCGGCGATCGCGTCTTCAATCGTGGTCTTGGTCATTTCGCAATAGATGGTGGGACGAGGCGATGCTCGCTCATCTGCGTCGTCTGCGCGGCGTCGATGGACACGCGCGAATTCAAGCCAGCTTTCCTTAGCGTAGCCGAAGTGAACACGATCTTGTGCCTTGCCCGCCTCTGACCAAACTGCGGCATCGAACAGCATCTATGTGATCTTCGGAGTGTTAGCCCGGAAAGTCGCGGAACTCCTTGACGAGATTGAACGGAATTTTCCACCCGGCACCTCCCCCGCGCATCAGCATCTTGATGTCTTCCGCCCTGTTTTCTTTTCCGGTTTTCGGATCAGTCTCCAACGTGTGGCCTTGGCTGTCCCAAGGTTTGGTCGCGCTCTTCGAGTAGTAGCCGAGAAAATGCCCAGCCTCATGGGCAGACGTGTTAGGCCCGCGTTGTGAGCTGATGAAGGCAAGGTCTAACGATCGAGCAAACGATCCATTGGGAGACGAGCCATTGGACCAAAGCTTGTCGACGCAGAAAATGGTGAGATGGGCGCCCTTAACTTTGTATTTGACGAAGAAGCTCTTCAGTTTCTCGACCTCGATTGCATCGGGAAAGGCCGCTAGGCTCGCATCCTTCATGCCAGTGGCATTGGCGAGCTCCTGCTTGACGGCAGCCTGCGAGTCGTCGATGACCAGCCAGTCGCTTGGCACCCGCTCGAAACGGATGTTGGCCTGCGGCCTCCATATACTGTTCATCGTCAGCAATTCATCTTGCTCGTTGCAGGGCTTCTTGGCGTGAAACGCCGGAGCGCCGCCGATCCCCGGAACCATGACGTTGCGGAACGCGACCTTGATCTTGATCTCTGGCAGCACGGCCACATGGAGCCTGGCTTCGATCTTCCGGCCAGCCGACCGAGCCACCAACTCCAGGCCGGGAAAGCCAATCGGCTTGATCCGGCCATTGATTTCGAAGAACCGTGCATCGCTGTTGAAGGTGGCAGGAAGTGACGCCGCCCTGAGCTGCGGATCGATATCGGGTTCGGAGAAGGTGTCTCTGGCTTGCACTACGCGCCTAAGGATATCGGCGCCATCGATCTCCTTGATCCCGAGGGCATGGGGGTTAGGATCGACCTTGAGCTTTCTTCCAGGGTCGATCAGCGCCACGATGTTGGAGCCCCCGAACGGCACCACCATGCCCGGCGGGCTGCGGTGCTCATCGATGCCGGAGCGGCGGAAGACCTCTTGAAAGGCGGCCATGTCTAGTTCTCCTGTCCTCGTTCGGTCCGACAACGGGAAATTCGCGCGCGGAAATGAGAGCCTCCGTCCTGTGGGAAGTGGCTAGATCGTCCCGCCGCCGGCGAAGATTTCGACGACCACGGCGCGATTGGCGGCCCTGTTCATCACGGTCGTGTTGTCCTTCAGATACTCGTAGTGTGAAGCGGGCTTGACGGAGAAGACGCGCGAGCGGGCGCTTGGGCCGAACAGGTGAAAAACGTTCCTGGCCCGGCCCGTGCGCAGGAAGATGTTGTTCCGTTCGCCGCCAGCGCTGTCGCTGTATCCGACGATCTGAAACTGCAACGACTTGTCGGTCTCGAATCGGATGAGCTGCGCTGACAGCAGCGGATCGCGCTTGGCAATGTTCTTGAGATGCCGCCAGTCGACGCCGAAATCCCAGATGATGAGATATTGGCAGATGCCAGCCGGCGGGACCAGACTGACGTCCACACCGAGATGGCCGACCTCGGTGCGGGACGTCGCGACTTCATTGGCCAAGTAGGGAAAGACGGCGGCGCTGTGAACCTTGGCAAGCGGCGAGCACTGCGGTTGCTTCGCCATATTCGGCATCTGTTCCACCGGGCCCGGCGGCGTGTATTGCGGCAGTGGCTGCGGCGCGCGTCCCATGGCCATTTCTCCCGTGCTGGCGTGTCCTGCCCAAAGCCGAGACTGGAGGGAGCGTCGGTTCCCACCTCGGCTATGACTAGTAGTGACGCGAGCGGTCGGGAAAGTTCAAAGGCAAGGTGCGGGGCCCTCAACAGTCATTTCGGAGCGATGCACAGCATCGCGCTATTGTTCTGACTCATTTCAGATTTCATCGACCACCTTGAAAACATTGATTTTTTTGAGCGCGCGGACTCGAACTTCCATTGAGAGCACAGCCTGCCGGTCTGATCTCGCCCACATTGGGTTTCGTATCGCCTCCTGCATCGCAGGACGGCAGCCACGGTCGCAGCGGTGTTGGCTGTGCGACTCGGCACTGCATCGGAAGGTTTAGTCCGCCAAGAGCGACCGCAGCCAGGCCAGCCTCGAGATCGCTTGCTCTGCAAGTTGCTGCAGGCTTTCGACGCATGCTGCATCGCTCGCGCGCTCGGCGGCATCGAGGTAGCCCTCGACGAGGGCTTCGGCGATCTCCAGTGGGTCCTTTCGTTCCATGGAGGCCGGAAAGCTGCCGAAGCCTGCGACGGCGTCCGCCATCTTGCTTGCCTGCTGGCGAATCTCTCGTGTCCGGACGGCGGCCGGCCCGCTCTGGCGCTGTTCGATCTCGCCAAGTTGCGCGGCTAGGCGGAACTCGAGCCTTCGCGCGTCGATCAGCGGCTGGGGCGTGGTGGATGCCTCGGCGATATCCCGCTCGTGTTGTTGATGGTAGGCGCGACGCCTCTCCTTCCGCAGCGTGGCGACATGGCCGAGTTCCTCCTTGGCCATCGCCTCGGACGCCTTCTTGACCTCGGGATCATGCGAGTAGGCCGCCAGATAGGACCAGAAGGCGAAGGCGCGCTCCTCGTTGCGGACCGCGATGGCGAGCGCGCGGTACGGCGTCATCAATCGTGATGTCTTCACCTCGGCGGCAGCTTCTGGGGCGAATGCTTCCGGCGCTTCCCAGCGCACCATAGCGGGATCCGGGCGTTTGCCGCGGCGCGATTGCGACCACTGCGTCACACTGTCCACGTGCTCGCGCTCGGCGGCGGCGAGATGCGTGAACACCTCTGCCAGATCATCCTTGCCCTGGCCGCGCATCTCTTTGGCAAGAGAATCGTAATTGTCGGCGGCCTCCTGCTCCATTGCATGCGCTAGCGCAAAGAGCTCGTCGAGAGACTCCAATACACCGGCGGGCTCAGCGCTGAGCAATGAAGTGCGCAAAAGCGGCATGATGAGGGTCCCCAATGCAAACGGATGATTTGGTTCCGCAAGGACAAAAATACAAATATCTTGGTTCGGCTTGACAGAGGTCGACGTGCGCGATGAGTGTGGCACGTCAGCGGCGACAAATCATCGAAGAAGAATCACAAGGCATGCGCGATCCGGGTGGTCGCGCAGATGGCATTTGAATCGACATGTCGAAGCGACCGGATAACGAGATCGCCTTGGCGAGGCGTGCAGCGCTGGCGCTCGCCGGCCTGCTGCTGATGTGTCTGACATATATTTCGCCTGTCTACGCCGCCGGTGATTTGCCGACATACCTGCCGAAGCTTGCGCCTGCGGATTTTTTCCCGGGAGCGGATCGCTTCGGCCCCCCGCAAGGCGATCCGCCGATCGTGCCGGTGTACCGCGGCGACCAGCTGCAGGGGTTTGTCTTCCTCAACTCCGATTTCGCCAACTCTGTCGGCTACTCCGGCAAGCCGATTCACCTGCTGGCCGGGATCGACCCGAAGGGTGTCATCACCGGCATCAAGCTGGTCGATCACAAGGAGCCGATCGTGCTGGTCGGCATTCCGGAAGCGCGCATCGTCGCGGCCGTGAACGGTCTGATCGGCAAGGACATGAAGCCTGTCGCAAGTGGGGCCGAGAGGCCGCCGCAGGTCGATATCGTGAGCGGTGCAACCGTCACCGTGCTGGTCATGGGCGACAGTATCGTCCGCGCGGCGTCCAAGCTCATCCGGAGCGGTCGCGTTGGCGGCGGCGACGCCGCTGCGGCTTCGGCGGCCCTGCCCCCCGTCATCAAGACGCTCGATCTCGAACAGAGCGAAGTCCGCGACTGGGAGAGTCTCGTCGGCGACGGATCGATACGCCGGCTTCATCTCAGCATCGGCGACATCAACGATGCCTTTGCAAAGTCCGGCAGCGCGGCGGCGATCCAATACCCCGAGCCGGGTGAGGCCAGCGAAACCTTCATCGACCTCTATGTCGCGCTCGTGAGTGCGCCCACGATCGGCCGCAGCCTGCTCGGCGAAGACGGCTATCGACGGTTGAAGGATGGCGTGAAGCTCGGGCAGCAGGCGATCATCGTCGCCGGCAACGGTCCCTACTCTTTCAAGGGCTCGGCCTATGTCCGCGGCGGCATCTTCGATCGCATCGAGATCCTGCAGGAAGGCAATAGCACCCGCTTCCGCGACCGCAACCACACCCGCCTTGGTGCACTGGACGCGATCGGCGCGCCCGAGTTCAAGGAAATCGGCCTGTTCGTCACCCCTCCCGAGTTCACCCTCGATCCGACGCAGCCGTGGCAGGTTCAGCTGCTGGTGCAGCGGAGCCTCGGCGGTCGCGACAAGGCATTCCTGACTTTCGATCTCGGCTATGCCCTGCCCGACAACTACATACGCCGCGAGCAGCGCGCGGTGACGGTACCGGAGAGTGCGGCGCCTCCGGCCTCGCAAGCAAGTGCTGCGGCCGCACCGCCCGCGGAGGCAGACGAGCCGCTCTGGATGCGGATCTGGCGGTCGAGCACGGTCTCGATCGGCGTCACCGCGTTCATGCTGGCCGCCCTCACCGGCATCTTCTTCTTTCAGAACCTGTTGGTGCGCCGGCCGGTATTATACACTTGGGTTCGGCGAGGCTATCTCGCCTTCGTTCTGGTCTGGCTCGGCTGGTACGCAAACGCGCAGCTCTCAGTCGTCAACGTCGTCACCTTCACCAGTGCGTTGGTGACCGGCTTCCGCTGGGAATTCTTCCTCGCTGCTCCCCTGATCTTCATTCTGTGGGCCGCTACCGCCGGCGGGCTTCTGTTCTGGGGCCGGGGCCCGTTCTGCGGCTGGCTGTGTCCCTTTGGCGCACTGCAGGAGCTCACCAACACGGCCGCGAAATGGCTCAAGGTGCCGCAAATAACAGTGCCGTGGGGACTGCACGAGCGGCTGTGGCCGATCAAATACATCATCTTCCTCGGACTGTTCGGCCTGTCGCTCTACTCCGTCGAGATGGCCGAACGATTTGCCGAGGTCGAACCGTTCAAGACGGCGATCATCCTGAAGTTTTCTCGCAGCTGGCCGTTTGTCGCCTACGCCGTCGCCCTGCTCGTCATCGGCCTGTTCATCGAGCGCTTCTTCTGTCGCTATCTGTGCCCGCTCGGCGCGGCGCTTGCCATTCCCGGCCGCATGAGAACGTTCGAATGGCTGCGGCGCTGGGAAGAATGCGGATCTCCCTGCCAACGCTGCGCCAAGGAATGCCCGGTGCAGTCGATCCATCCCGAGGGTCACATCAACGTCAATGAGTGCATCTACTGCATGCACTGCCAGGAGCTCTATTACGACGATCACCGCTGCCCGCACATGATCCAGGTGCGGCTGAAGCGCGAGAAATTCGCGGCCATGTCCTCGCCCTCGATGCGCTCGAGCGGCAAAGGTCCCGCGACCGTCATCACCGCCAGCGGCAAACCTGTCGGTGCGTCGGCAGTCATCTCTCCACCACCCCACTGAACCGAAAGCCGAGGAGGCTATCATGAGCGAGAACGAGCAGGCAAAGGGCGTCAGCCGACGAACAGTGCTGGGAACAACGGCGGCCGCAGCGGGCGTGGGCCTTGCCGGCGGAGTCGCGATGAAGGACGGCGGCTTCGTCTCGTCCGCGGACGCACAGACCAAGAATGCTGCGCCGAAAGCGCCCGCGGCCCGGCCAGCCGTGCAGAAGACCGAGGTCGCGCCGGGAGAGCTCGACGAATATTACGTGTTCTTCTCCAGCGGCCAGTCCGGCGAGATGCGCATCATCGGCCTTCCTTCGATGCGCGAACTGATGCGCGTGCCGGTGTTCAACCGCTGCAGCGCGACCGGCTGGGGCCAGACCAACGAGAGCCTCAAGGTTCTGACCGAGGGGATGCAGCCCGCTACCCGCGAATTCCTCAAGAACCGCGGCGGCACGTACCTGAACGGCGACCTTCACCACCCGCACGTTTCGTTCACGGACGGCACCTATGACGGTCGCTATGCCTTCATGAACGACAAGGCCAACAGCCGCGTCGCGCGGGTGCGGCTCGACATCATGAAATGCGACAAGATCATCGAGCTGCCGAACCAGCACACCGTCCACGGGCTGCGCCTGCAGAAATATCCGCGCACGGGATATGTCTTCGCCAACGGCGAGGATGGCGTGCCGCTGCCCAACGACGGCAAGATCCTCGACGATCCCAAGCAATATCGCTCCATTTTCACGGCGATCGACGGCGACACGATGAAGGTGGCCTGGCAGGTGATCGTCAGCGGCAACCTCGACAACGTCGATGCCGACTACCAGGGCAAGTACTGCTTCGCGACCTGCTACAACGGCGAGGAAGGCGTCACCCTCGCGGAAATGACCGCCAGCGAACAGGACTGGGTGGTCATCTTCAACATCAAGCGGATCGAGGAAGCCCTGAAGAAGGGCGACTTCAAGGAAATGAACGGCGTGCCCGTCATCGACGGCCGCAAGGGCTCGGCCTACACCCGCTACATTCCGGTCTCGAACAATCCGCACGGCATGAACACGGCTCCCGACGGCATCCACATCGTGGCGGCCGGAAAGCTCTCGCCGACCGTGACCGTGATGGACGTGCGCAAATTCGACGATCTGTTCGACGACAAGATCAAGCCACGCGACGTCGTCGTCGCCGAGCCCGAACTTGGCCTCGGCCCGTTGCACACCGCCTATGACGGCAAGGGCAACGCCTACACCACGCTGTTCCTCGACAGCCAGGTCTGCAAGTGGAGCATCGACCTCGCCAAGCGGGCCTTCAAGGGTGAGAAGGTCAATCCCATCCTCCAGAAGCTCGACGTGCACTATCAGCCCGGTCACAACCATACCTCGATGGGGCAGACCAAGGAGGCCGATGGAAAGTGGCTCATCTCGCTGAACAAGTTCTCGAAGGATCGCTTCCTGAACGTCGGGCCGCTCAAGCCGGAGAACGATCAGCTGATCGATATCTCAGGCGATCAGATGAAGCTGGTGCATGACGGCCCGAGCTTCGCCGAGCCGCATGACGCCACCATCGTCCACCGCTCCAAGATCAACCCGATCTCGATCTATGACCGCGCGGATCCGATGTTTGCGGATGCGGTCAAGCAGGCCAAGGCCGACGGCATCAACCTCGAGGCGGATTCGAAGGTCATTCGCGACGGCAACAAGGTGCGCGTCTACATGACGTCCACCGCCCCCGCCTACGGCCTCGATCAGTTCCAGGTCAAGCAGGGCGAGGAGGTCACCGTCTTCATCACCAATATCGACGCGGTCGAAGACCTCACGCACGGCTTCTGTATCGTCAACTACGGCATCAACATGGAAATCGGGCCGATGGCCACCTCGTCGGTGACCTTCACCGCCGACAAGCCAGGCGTCTACTGGTACTATTGCTCCTGGTTCTGCCACGCCATGCATATGGAGATGAAGGGCCGGATGTTCGTCGAGCCCAAATCGGTCTGAAGTCAATCTGATCGGAGCGACCTCGTGGGTCCATTGTTGCGCGTGTTTCCGGCGGCGCTGGTCGCCGCCGGATTGTCCGGCTTCGCCAGTGCGGAGACGTTGACGGCGGCGCCTGGCCAGTCGCTGCAAGCTGTGCTGGATGGCGCGCGTGCCGGCGACGTCGTCGAGCTTGCGCCTGGCGAATACCATGGTTCGATCCGGATCGACCGTCCACTGCAGTTGGTCGGGAGTCGCGAGGCGGTGCTCGACGGCGACGGCTCGGGCAACGTCATCACGGTCAGCGCCCCCGATGTCACCGTCCGCGGTCTGACCATCCGGGCGTCCGGTCGCGACCTGCAGACGATGAATTCCGGGATCTTTCTGCAGAAGACGGCCGAACGCGCGACCATCGAGGACAATCGGCTGGTGGGCAACCTGTTCGGTATCTATGTGCATGGCGCCCAGGGCTCGCGGGTCGTCGGCAACGAGATCGAGGGACTGCGTGGCGGCCGGCTGAGCGAGGCCGGGAACGGCGTCTCGCTGTGGAATGCGTCCGACGTCACCATCGCCAATAACAAGTTCCGCTACGGCCGCGACGGCATCTTCACCATTTCAAGCCGAAAGGACCGCTTCGTCGGAAACCGCTTCGAGCAGGTCCGCTTCGCGATCCATTACATGTACACCAACGACAGCGAAGTGAGCGGCAACGTTTCGATCGGCAACCATGTCGGTTACGCCATCATGTATTCGAACCGGCTGGTGATCCGCGGCAACGTCTCCGATCACGATCGCGACTATGGGATGCTCTTCAACTACGCGAACTATGCCCAGATCGAGAACAACCGGGTGACCGGCGGCCCGCTGAACGCGACGATACTGAGCACGCAAGACAGCCCCGACGACGAGCGAGGCATGCTTCCGCAGCCGAAACGGGAGAGCACTCTGAAGAGCGGCCCGGAGAAATGCGTGTTCATCTACAACACCAATCACAACAAATTCCGCAACAACTGGTTCGAGCGTTGCGCCATCGGCGTGCACTTCACGGCCGGCTCCGAAGGCAACGAGATCACCGGCAATGCCTTCGTCAGCAACGCCAATCAGGTGAAATATGTCGGCACCCGGCACCTCGACTGGTCGACCGGCGGGCGCGGCAATTACTGGAGCGACAATCCTGCATTCGACCTCAACGGGGACGGCATAGCCGACACGGCATACCGGCCGAACGACCTCATCGACCGCGTGCTGTGGATGGCGCCCGCTGCGAAGGTCCTGATCAACAGCCCCGCCGTCCAAGTGATCCGCTGGGCGCAGGCGCAGTTTCCGGCGCTGCTGCCCGGCGGCGTGGTCGACAGCCATCCACTGGTATCGCCGCCGCAGAGCACGCCGAAGGAGACGCGATGACCAGCACGGTACGCGTCAGCGACGTCACCAAGAGGTATGGCCGGGTCGAGGCCGTGCGCGATGCCTCGTTCTCGCTTGGAGAAGGCGAGCTGGTCGCCTTGATCGGTCATAACGGCGCCGGCAAGACCACGCTGATGAAGCTCATGCTGGGGTTGATCCGGGCAACCAGCGGCTCCATCGAGGTTCTCGGAGACAATCCGGCCGCCGGCGAATTCGCCGGCCGGCGCCAGCTCGGCTACCTGCCGGAAAACGTCTCCTTCGACCCCGCCCTCACCGGCCGCGAGACGCAGGCCTTCTACGCCAGGCTGAAGCGGGAGCCGTTGGCCAAAGCCCTCGGTCTGCTCGACACCGTCGGGCTGGGCGTCGCCAGCCGCCGCCGAGTGAGTACCTATTCAAAGGGCATGCGCCAACGGCTGGGCCTCGCGCAGGCGCTGCTTGGGGCGCCGCGCGTGCTGCTGCTGGACGAGCCGACCACCGGCCTCGATCCGGAGCTGCGGCAGACCTTCTACGACATCATCGCGCGGCTCGCGGCCGGTGGCGCAACGGTGCTGCTGTCATCGCATGCGCTCACGGAGCTCGAGGAGCGCGCCGGCCGGGTCATCATCATGAACCGCGGCATCAAGGTCGCGGACGGATCGATCGACGAGCTGCGTCATCTCGCCCGGCTACCCACCAGGATCCGCCTCAAGGTCGCAGGCCTGGCCCCGAGCGAGATGCCGGGCTGGGTTCCTAAGGATGCGACCTGCCGCCGCTTGAACGGCCACATCGTCGAGATCGACGCCGCGCCGGAGCGGAAGATCGAGCTGCTGCACCGCGCGACGGCCGCCGGCAATGCCGTGGAGGACGTCGACGTGGTCCCGCCGACCCTCGACGAGCTCTACGCTCACTTTCTTCGGCAATCGGAGCAGGCGCCATGAACGTCCTGATCATCGCTGCCAAGGAAATCCACCAGGCCATCCGCAATCGCTGGGTTCTTGCCGCAACGCTCCTGCTCGCCGGGCTTGCGCTGTCGCTGACCTTTCTCGGCAGCGCGCCAACCGGGAACGTGGGCGTTCGCACGCTGGACGTGGTCGTCGTCAGCCTGTCGAGCCTGACGATCTTTCTCGTTCCGCTGATCGCGCTTCTGATCTCCCACGACGCCATCGTCGGCGAGATGGAACGGGGGACGATGCTGTTGCTGCTGAGCTATCCGGTGGCGCGATGGCAAGTGCTGCTCGGCAAGTTCCTGGGCCACCTCGCCGTGCTCGCCTTTGCGACCTGCCTCGGTTACGGCGCGGCGGTCGGAGCGCTCGCGGCGACCGGCAGCCAGATCGATCGCGATAGTTTCCTGGCCTTCGCGGCCATGGTGGGTTCCTCGGTGCTGCTCGGCGCGGCTTTCGTCGCCATTGGCTATCTGGTCAGCGCGCTCGTGCGCGACCGCGGAACGGCGGCCGGCATCTGCATCGGATTGTGGTTGCTGCTGGTGCTGATCTACGACATGGCGCTGCTGGGCGTGCTTGCGCTCGATCAGGGACGCAGCATCTCGGCGGCCGCGCTCAACGCCATGCTGCTGGCGAACCCGACCGACGCCTACCGGCTGATCAACCTCACCGGCTTTGCCAATGTCAGCACCTTCGCCGGCATGGCCGGTCTTGCCCAAACCACGTCCCTGACGATTCCGGTCCTGCTGACCGCCCTGCTCGGCTGGACGCTGCTGCCGCTGGGGCTGGCTGCGCTCGCCTTCTCGCGGAGGGAGCTATGAAGCGCCGAACGTTGCTTCTCGCCCTGCTCGTGCCGCTGGCGCTCGCCGGCTGCAACGAGAAGCAGGCGCTGAAGATCCCGCCGCCCCATCGCATGACGGCAGAGGATATCGGCCATTACTGCGGCATGAACGTGCTCGAACACCCTGGACCCAAGGGCCAGATCTTCGCTACGAGCCTCATTCAGCCGGTCTGGTTCTCGTCCGTACGCGACACCCTCGCCTTCACCATGCTGCCGGATGAGCCCAAAGACATCCTGGCGATTTACGTGTCCGACATGGGCAAGGCATCAAACTGGGACCAGCCCGGCGCCGACAACTGGATCGAGGCGCGCAAGGCGTTGTTCGTGATCGAGAGCCGGCTCAAGAGCGGCATGGGCGGGGACGAGGCCGTTCCGTTCTCGGACCGGGCTGCCGCGGAGAAGTTCACCAGTGAAAACGGGGGCAGAATCGTCGGATTCGACGAGGTGCCCCGCGACTATGTCCTGACGTCTTCGAATGTCGGGGGCAAGGCCTCATCCGAGGAAGCGAGCGAAGTGCCGGCGGGCGAGCGATCGAGGAGGACGCCATGACACGAACTCTGACACGCCGACGTTTCATCCGGATCAGCGCGGCGGCGGCAGGCCTCGGTCCGCTGTCCATCGGACGCCTCGTTCGTGCCGAGATCGCGCCGGTCACCTGGCACGGCTCGATGCTGGGTGCGGTCGCGACGATGGAAATCCACGACGAAGACCGCCGCCGGGCCGAGCGGCTGATATCGCTGGCATGCGCCGAGGCGCGCCGGCTCGAGCGGCTGTTCAGCCTTTACTTGGACAACTCCGCCCTGGTCGAGCTGAACCGGACCGGTATCCTGATCGATCCCGCTGCCGAAATGGTCGATCTGCTCTCGACCTCGCAGCATTATTCCACGCTGACGGACGGGCTGTTCGATGTCACGGTGCAGCCGTTGTGGGACCTCTACTCCCGCCACTTCGCGCAAGATGACGCGAATCCGGCCGGCCCTGCAGCAGCCGAGATAGAGGCCGCTCTCGTGCGCATCGGTAGCGGCCGGCTGTCGATCAGCCGCGACCGGATCGTGATGCCTCGGGGCATGGCCATCACCCTGAACGGGATCGCGCAAGGTTACGTCACGGACAAGGTGGTTGACCTGCTGCGGGCGCAGGGCATCTCTCACAGCCTCGTTGACATGGGCGAGGCCCGCGCGATCGGCCCGCGTCCGGATGGTCGTCCCTGGGACATCGGCATCGCCGATCCAGACATCGCGGAGCACACGAAAACGGTGCTGCCGATCGCCGATCGCGCCGTGTCCACCTCGGGCGGCTACGGCTTCCGGTTCGATTCCAAAGCACGCTTCAACCACCTATTCGACCCCCGAACCGGCGGCTGCGCTCTGCGCTATCGCAGCGTGACGACGGTGTCGCCCAGCGCGACGGCCGCGGACGCGTTATCGACGGCGTTCAGCTTCATGCCGGAAGACGGGATTCGATCGTTGTTGGCGCGTGTGAATATTGACCGCGTGCATTTGATCAACGAGGCCGGCAAATCGGTCGAGTTGGCGGCGTAGCACCCAACGAAGATGCTCGCTTCTTTCGCGCAACCTTTCGGTCTGCGAACGCGAAGGAAAAGTTCGGAATTGTGGGCCAGTTCATAGAAACAAACGCGCCGGAGCGGCAGAGTTGAGATGTTTCAAGGTCCGGACTGTCGCGACGAAGACGGAGCGACAGAATGGCCTGCGTCAAAATTCATTCGACGTATCGTGAGCCAGATTCCACGTTTGCGGAAGTAAGAACGCAATAATTGCACTTTAGCGAGGGCGTAGCGACGGGCCGCTCGCCCTGGGGGGCAGAAGCATGCGCCGGGATTTGACGATCAAGACCGGCAGCATGGCCGGCACTTCGGACTTCAGGGTCATCGCCCCGATCAAGAAGGGGTTTGTGCCGTCACTGGATGCGACGACCTACAAGACACGCGTCAAGTACGTGCTGCGAACGCTGAACGCCGGCAAGGCTGGCGCATTCGACGTCGAACTCGCCCGCGTCCTGTCCGACGCCGTGGACCGCGTCGGACGCATCCACTCCGTCGGCATCGCCGTGCTCGAGCCCGAAGATCAGGTGCTGCTGACCGTGACCTTCGACGGCGCGTGGGAAGCCTATATCCGTGTCATCTGGCAAAAGGTTTCACGGCTGCTGGACCTCATCTTCTGCAATACCGAAGGCTATGTCCTTGGCTATGAGAGCACCTACGAAGACTGGGGCGCATGGCTGAAGAGCAGCCAGTCCGAAGCTTACTTTCTCTACGCCACACCTGACTTGACGGTGGACGATACCCGCTTCCTACGGATGGAGGAGCGGGTTTATCGCCGAGCGGAAGGTGCGGACGCCGAACGGCGGGTCACGGAGATCAAGATTCCCTCGCCGGAAGAGATTGCCCGGCGCTCGATCTTCCCTGTCGACGGCCTGATCGGCGTCGATCCCTTGAATTGCGGCTTCAGCAAGCCGCTCACCATCGAGGCTGCCGGGCGGCCACCGTTCCGTCATGGCGTCCGCACGCTGGTCGGCCTCTACCGCCTTGCCGACTTCTATCCCCCCGGCACAAGCGACGGGCGGATCCTGCATCGCGCCGCCCACGAACTGCTGTCGGAATTCGTCGCCATGATCAACGCCGGCAACAGCTACATCGAAGGCACCGAGCGCGCGCGCCGCCGCTTTGACGAGGCCATGCTTTGGTTGATGTCTCCCCCCGAGGGCGCGGAGGTGCGCACCGACCTCCCCCTCGCCTTGCCCGCCGCGCCCCCCCTGGAGGATGCCGGGAACGTCCAGGGCGGAATTCTGAGCGCCTATGAAGGGACGGATCACGGCTGCTTGTTGTTGTTGCAGTTCTCGACGCCGGCTGCGCTCGCCGCATTCTTGAACGTACTGAAGGTGACGACGGAGGCCGACAAGCTCGATCCGGGACAGTTCGCGACCAACATCGCTTTTTCGGTCGAAGGCCTGCGCCAAGCCGGCCTGTCCGATGATGAAGTGCGCAGCCTGCCGGAGGAATTCGTCCAGGGCATGGAACGGCGGGCCGGGCTGCTCGGCGACGTCCGCTGGAATCATCCCCGGCGGTGGCGTCTCCCGGCCAGCAATTGGTCGCTCGGAATCGACGCCCCGGATCTGCGCGAAGACGATCCGTCGCCTCGCATCGACATGAGCGCCGTGCATGCCATCCTTCAGCTTCGACTGGTTTCCACGGGTACCCTGGCGACGGCGGAGGCGCGAGCGCCGCTGATGGCTGAGATGAAGCGGCTGGTCGGCGCGGACCCCGGTGTAAGGCCACTTTCAATCCAGTGGATGCAGCGTCAGTACGATCGGTCTGGCAACGTGCAGGACCATTTCGGTTTCGCCGACGGCAGTTCGAACCCTGTGCTGCACAAGAGCAAGGCAGGCACGCGTTATCCCAACCACGTTCATCTCGGCGAGATGTTGTGCGGCCATCCCAACCTGGCCGACAAGACGGCTCCCTTCGGAGACCAAGCCAATCGTGTGCACAACCTGCTGCGTGATGGCAGTTTTCTGGCTCTGCGCAAACTGCGACAGGATGTCGAGGCGCTCGAGGAAGTACTCTATCGCACCACGCGACAGTCGGCCGATGCGGCCGCCGCCGGTGCCCCTGCCCCGGTGCTGACGCGTGAAACGCTTCTAGCCAAGATGATGGGACGCTGGCCCACCGGCCACCCGCAGGCAGGCGAGCCGCTGACCCCGGTTCCCCCAACAGGCGGACTCAATGACTTCAACTACGATTACGACTCGCAGGGCAAACTGTGTCCATTTCAGGCGCACATCAGGCGCGCCAATCCAAGAGTGCGGGTCACGCGGGCCGATGCGGGCGCCCGGCCGCCACGCATCGTCAGGCGCGGCATGTCCTACGGACCGCCCGTCAAAGCCGAAGACGGGCAAGCCGGCAGAGACAGCTTGCAACAAGAGCGCGGTCTGATCTTCATGGCCTACAACGCCAGCCTCGGCGAACAATTCGAGGTGGTGCAGCGCTGGCTTGCGGGCGGCAACAGCTCGGGCTCCTATTCGGGAGGGAGCGATCCCTTCCTCGGCCTTGCCGAGCCGGGCCGGGTCCGGCATTTCCGTTTCGAACATGAAGGTCAGACCGTGCGTATGGCGCTGGACGGTTCGGACCGCCTGCACGATGAACCTCGCCCGTTCGTACGTCTGGAATGGGGTGCCTATTTCTTTGCGCCTTCGAAGAAGGCGCTCGCGAACATGCAGCAGTGGGCCGCGAGTCACCGCAAGCCGCCCGTGGTGTGGAACGCGGATGAGGGCGAAAAAGCGATCGCACGGCTTCGCGAGATCGAGAGCCGGGAAGGCGAAGCCGCGGCGATGGCCGCGTGGAAAACGGCGCTCGAAGATCCGGACTCGGCCACGAAATTCACCAACGCGTCGATCTGGGCTGCGATCCGCAAACGCCACGGCGGCGTGCTACGGACCCCGTTTGGGGTTCTGGTGGCCGACCGGGACATGGTCCAGCGGGTCTTCGCCGATCCCGATCGCAATCTGACGATCACCGGCTACCTGCCTCGCATGGAGCAGTCGTTCGGCATTCTCTACCTCGGACGCGATGCCGGACAGGAAGACCATGCTTACGAGCAGGAATCCGAGGCCTGCAACGCCGCCATCATGGCGCTCGACCAGCCAGCCGCATTCGAGCTGGCGCGGAAGATCACACAGAAGGTCCTCGAACATCTGGTCAATGAAGCGATCTGCTATGCGCGCAAGGACGGCGAAGCGACCTGGGAGCTGACCGTCGACGTGCGCGAACTGCTGGAGCCGTTACTGGGCAAATTCTGTGAAGAGTGGTTCGGACTGAGCGAGCAGGACGGTTATTTCAGCCGCGGCGGATATCGGTGGGACTGGAAACCAGGAAAGCCGCCATACTATCCCGGGCATTTCCTTTCACCCTCCCGCTACATCTTCCAGCCCCATCCGAACGAGGAAGTCGAGGCGGTCGGCTCGGCGCATGGCCGTGCCGTTCGTAGCGCCATGATCGACTTCCTCACCAAGTTCGGGATGAGCATTACCGCGCCTGTCACAAGGGCTGTTCTCGATTCTCCGCGGGGCGCGGGCGACATTCCGTTCGTGGCGCGAACCATCGCCGGCGCCATGATGGGCTTCATTCCGACGGTGGACGGCAACCTGCGACGGATGTTGAACGAATGGCTGCGTGAAGGAACTCTATGGTCCTTGCGCGCACGCCACGCCGGCACCGTTGCGAGGGATTATATGGATGCCCTTAACCGGCTGAGAGACGATTTCATCCCGGCGATGCAGTTGCGGGCGGTACCCGAATTGATTTGGCGAACGGCGGTAATTCCTCACACGCTGGGAACGGGTGCACACCAAGTGGCGGTCAAGGCCGGTGACATCATCGTTGCCGGCGCCGTCTCGGCCACCCAGCAGAACCTCGTCGAAGGGCGCCAGGACGTTTATCACGCCTTCGGGGGCAATCGTAGGGTTCAGGGGCATCCCACGCATTCGTGTCCCGGAGCAGATCCGGCACTGGCCGTGATGCTTGGCTTCTTCAGCGGGCTGGTCGAAACGCCGCTGCCGTTGCGTGCCGGCCCCGGTCCCCTGACTCTGGGTCTGGATGGACGGCTGCAGGGGCAGCCCGGTTCTCCCCTCACCCTTGCGCTGGAGACCAGAATGCTGACCGCCAATGATTTCCGTTCGTTCGATTTCCGCTCGGCGTCGATCGCCACGCTCCATGATCCTCATGCGTTTCAGATCCAGGAGGTCAATACGGCATTGCTGGCGACGACGACCGCGCTGGCGACGCTCGGCGATTCCTGGCTGTTTGAATTTCCACCCGCCTTCTTTCGGCCGAGCCTGACATCAGCGCTCAAGAAAATCGGATACGTCGTCGGTCGCGGCCATGCCTTTGGTACATTCGGCACGCGGCTGGAGGAGATGGCCAGCCCTGACAGCCTGGACGAACTGAGAAACTGCTTCATAAATCCCGATCCCACTCAACCTGCGCCGAAGGCGCTATTGATCGGTGGCGGCGGAAACGACGTGGTCTTTGGCTACCCCCGACCGACCACCACGCCGCTGTACAAGATGCTCGAGGTGCCAGCGGCCGGCGTCGACCCGCTGATCGAACGCGAGGTTCATGCGTTCATCGACGTCAAGATCGCCAACTTCTACCGGACCATCCTGGATTGCATCGTCCATGAATTGAAGGACCATACAGACATTCCGATCCTGATCCACGGCTACGATCATTCAATTCCCGACGGCCGAAAGGACCCGGCTGCCGGCCCATGGCTCGCTCCAATCTTCGCTGCACGGGGCATCACCGATCCGTCAGCATCGCGAGAGATTATACGACGCTTGATCGACCGGGTCGGCGCCATGGTGGCAACCGTCGCAGCCGAATATCCGGGACGCGTATTCCCGGTCAAAACGGCCGGCACTTTGGAGGCGGATCCGCGCTTTCAGCAGGACTACAAACTGCTGTGGGCCAACGAACTTCATCCGACCGAAGCCGGTTACGACCTTCTCGCAAGCGTGGTCGTCGCGACAATCAGGGACCAGTTGCATATCGGCTGACCGGAGTGCTGCCGACGCTCCGAATCGCTCGCTCCGCGTGCCAGGCCATGCCCAGGGTGTTCAATCTCTCGGCGGCTTCCAGTGCAGTCTGGCGGGCCGCCTCGCCCTGCCCCTGCTGCGCGAGAAGCTCACCGCGTGCAGCCAGATTCAGGGCCGCATCGCGTAGCGAGGCCCGCAAGCCTGCGGAGTTTTCGGCCCGCTGCAACCAGCGTTGGCTTAGCCTGAAATCCTGGCGCAGGGCCGCGAGTTTCGCGAGCGAACGGCATGCCGCCGCCTCGCCCAGCCGCTCGCCTTCGCGCGCGCGACGCAGGACATGGACGGCATACCGCCGTGCCGTATCGACATCGCCTTCGGCTGCTGCCGCCTCGACCAGCCAGCTATATTGAACTGACGTGTAGAAGTGGAAGTTTCGCCTTTCCATCCATTGCGCGGCGCTCCGCAACTGCTGCAATCCTTCGGCATCGCCGGTCGCCGACCAGCGGGCAAATCCAGACGCGGCGCGGCAATCCGCCAGCAGCAGCAGGCTGCGCATATTCTCGGCAGCGCGAGCTCCCTCGACGGCGAGCCGCTCCGCCTCCTGCCACCGACCTTGCCAGACGAGCACGACCGAAATCCAATTGCGCACCGAACCGACGACCGGGTGGGTCGAGCCTTCGACCAGGGCCATCGCTTCTCTGAAACACTCGTGAGCGCCGTCGAAATCTCCACGATCGGCGAGCACACTGCCTTTGCACGACAACGCGTAGGCGGTGCCGATGGCGAGGGCGCCGTGCCGGCGGCTGCGTTGCTGCTTGGTCGAGTTGGCGGCGTCGATCAAGGTGATGGCTTCTTCGTATTGGCAGCTTGCGGCGAGAATCTGGCCCAGCGAAGCTTCGATCTGGGCGATCGGGCGGTGCTCACCGAGCTTGCGTGCCAATTCCAGTGCTTTCCTTGTGTGTGTCACGGCCTCCCGAAAGCGCCCGAATGCGTAGCACATGTAGCCGAGCCATTCATACGCACTGGCCATTGCACTGAGGTCGCCGAGCGAGGACGCAATCGCGACCGCCCGCTCGAACACGGTGGTGTCGTCGGCCAACGATAGCGGGTCGAATACGCTCACCAAACCTAATTTATTGGCCAGCAAGCACCAACGCAGGGACTGCTCGCGCGAGCGGTCTGGCACGCGATCCAGCGCCTCCATGGCAAGCTGATATTGGGCACGTGCACGGTCCAGCGCGAAGGCCGCCATGGCCTTGTCACCGGCGCGCTCGGCATAATGGGCCGCGCTCTCCCAATGACCCGCGCCGCGCGAGTGGTAGGCCAGGGCTTCCAGCGTGTCTTCGCGATCAGCCTGCTCGGATCGTGCCAGCAACGCGGCCTCGATGCGTCTGTGCAATGCCTGGCGCTCGTGCAGTCCGATCGTGTCGTACACGGCGTCCCGCGTGATGCCATGTTTGAAGCGTAGGACGCCGCCCGCTGGATCGGCATAGAGAAAGTCCGCCTCGGCCAACGCCCGCACTATTGCCGGGTCGGGTTCGCTGCCGCAGGCCGACACCAACAACCAGTGCGGCACCGTGTTGCCAATGACTGCCGCAGCGCGCACGACATTCACCTCATCCGGCGGCAGCCGCGCCAGTCGCGAGGCGACCAGCGTTGCGATCCATCCCTGCTTGCTGTGCATTTCGAACGAAAGAGGATCGTTGGCCGCGATGGAGTGACACAGCTCCTCGATGAACAGCGGCACCCCGCCGGCATAGCTGTGAACACGGGCCACCAGGAAGGGATCTGCCTGGGGCACCCAGCGTCGCACAGCAAGGTCGGTTTCCGGGCCCTGGAACGGCTGCAGGGGCGGCGCGTTGGCAATCCACTCGGTCTCGTCATCGCGTGGCCGGCTGGCGAGGATGACGCGCGGTCCATTGGGCGATTGCAACAGTGCCTCCAGCAACTGTCGGCTCGCGTCATCGGACCATTGCCAATCATCGATCACCAGCACCAACGGACCCTGTGCCGACAAGACGGTAAAGAATCCGAGCAGGTCACCGACCACGCCATCGACGGTCATCCGGCCGCCGCGCGCATCGGCGCCCGTCGACGCCAGCGCAAGGATCGATTCAGCACGCGGGCCGAGCTGGGAGGCCCATGGCTGCAGGCCGGCGCGGGCAATCTCGTTGGCCTCGACGACAGATGCGTCCGGTCGGATTCCCAGATAGGCGCGCAGCATTTGCAGGAACGGTTGCAGGACTTCGGCACCGGCATAGCTTTCGCAGTTGCCCCGCAGCAGCTTGAAGGGTTCGGTACCACAGTGTCGCAACACTTCTTCCAGGAGGCGCGTCTTCCCAAGCCCGGGACCGCCGACGACGACCACGCAGCGTTGCCTGGTCGGATGTGCCTGGTTGAGAAAATCGATCAGAAAGTTGAAAACCTCGTTGCGGCCAATAAAAGGCGTCAGGCCGCGACGAGAAGTCGCCTCGAATCGGCGGGTCGCCGTGCTTCGTCTCAGCACCACGCGCGCCTGCGGCATTCCGGCCGCTGCACCCGATGTCTGAAGGCGGTCGCCGAGCTCGAAGAAATTTGCATGCGGACCGAGGGCATCGAGGCTTGCAAGGATCTGCCCCGGCGCAGCGTAGCGCGACAGGTGCGCCGCCGTGTTCACGACATCGCCGATCAGGTCGTACCGACCGGACTCGATATCTCCCTCGGTCAGGAGCAAGGTGCCGGCGTGGATACCGGAATGCATTTGAAGCGGCATGAGAGCCGGGGACACGCCATCGTGGCGCAACTGCCCGACCCACTGGTGAATATCGAGTGCCGCCTCCGCAGCACGACGACCGTCATCTTCGCCTGACTGGGGGTAGCCGAACACAGCGAGGGCACCGTCTCCCTGCGTTCTGATGATGCGACCGCCATGCTTCGCCACCGCGCGATGCCAGATTTGCCGCAGTTGGCTCAGGAGTTCGGAAAGGTGCTCGGACTCGATGTCTCTGCCCAGCGCGGTGGATCCCACCAAGTCAGAGAAAAGCACCGTCAATCGATGACGTTCGCCTTTTCGGTCACGCGTCTGCGTATTCATCGTCGATCGCAGCCAACTCGTTGCCGAACAGCAAGCACGGTCTCCAGCTGGTGCCAGACCGGATACCGCAAGCCATCATACGCAGCCATAGTATCTCGCCTACCCTCGACCAGCACAAGTGGAACCCGCGGATAGCATCCTCCGAACATGGAGATTGGTGCGGCTGCGTCGGCCTAACCAATTCAACAATCTGATGTTTTTCCCCTTGATGCGGTTCGTTGCACTGGCGAAAGCACCGCCGGCCCACCCACAGCGGCTGAGCTGGCCAACTTGCCTGTGAAGGTCCGGGCGGAGGATACGCCAGACGCTCGAGCTGCGGAGCCTAGCGCAACGGCAGCAGATCCAGCTGGCTCTGCGCCTTCTTGACGGCGGCTGCGAACCAGCTCTGGCTTGGCGCTTCCTTGGCAAAGCACTTGGTGTAGGCGTCCATCGCCTGGTCTTCACGGGCCATGGCGTCCTGCGGGGTCTTCCTGGCCATCATCTGCTTCCAGACCTTCTCGCAGGCCGGGATTTCAGCCGTCTTCACGGCGTCCGATGTGGCGATGAAGAAGACCTTGTCGTCCTTGATGGCGACGACGTCGATTTCATGCGGTGGTGCCTTGAGGCCGCCATTGCCGCGCACGCCCAGCACGGCGACTGCGGTGCTGGCGGATGCGGGCTTGGTGACTGGCAGCTCGGCATACTTGGCGAAGGCCGCGTCCTGGATCGCGTAATGGTAGAAGCGGTCCGACTTGAACGCGGCATCTCTCTCCTGGGGCATGCCGTCCTCGCGGTGCTCGTGCAGCCAGTGCTTGAGCAGCTCGGTCGTGGTCACCACGGCCTGCATCTTGTCGCCCTCGGAGGCGAAGCCGAGCCCGTCGAGATGGCCGAAGCCGACGTCGTCCCTGAACAGCGTGTCGACGTTCGACTTGCCCTCGGTCGGCAGCCCCTTGATTGCCGCAGGTCCCACCAGGCCGCGCAGCACGCCGGCCAGCTCCTTGAGCGCCGCATCGTGCTGCTTGGAGATCTCGTCGCTCTCCCTGGCTTTCGAGAATTTTGCGATGTAGCGATCGCGCAGGTCGAGATAGTGCTGCTCGGGCGCGGCCGCGTGGATCGGCGCAGCCAGGAGGAGCAGGCAGAGCAAGGCAAGCGATCTCATGGCAATCCGGAAGACTGGGAGCGGTCTCCAGTCTTTGTGCCTGTGCCGGGCGGGAAGGTTCATCCGTCGACGGAGTGCGGGAGCCCTACTCTGCCGGTGTCAGTTGCTGCCGGTTCAGGCGCATCGCGGCGGTCTCGCGCACGCGCACGCGAGCGCGGCGCTTGCGCCACCAGATCACGACGCCGGTTACAGAGAGCGCCGCTACCACCAGTCCCATGATCGAGATCAGGATGCGGCCGAACAGCCCGACGATGCGGCCCGAATGCAGCGGGAATTGCGCCTGCACGAAGATGTCGGCGGCGGTGCCGACCCAGGGCAGTCGCTCGCCGATGGGGCGGCCGTCCTCGCTGTCGTAATAGAGTTGCGCCGGGCCGACGCCGCCTGCGCCGTGGTCGTCGCCGGGGTGGAAGAAGGCGGCGGCATAGACGCCATGGGCCGGGCCGTAATTGATCGAGCCGACCGGGATCGTCCACCCGCGCGCCTTGCCGTCGGCCGCCGCGCGTGCGGCGATGTCGGTGAACGTCACCTTGGGCTCGATCGGATCGTCGAGATCGCGATAGGGCCGCTGCTCGTAGGGCGTCGGCGTGTAGTTCGACACCATCTTCATCAGCGGCGAGAACACCTCGAAATAGAGGTTCAGCGAGAACGCCGTGAAGGCGATGATGAACAGCACACCCCAGGTCCAGAGGCTGAAGGCGCGGTGGATGTCGAAATTGATCCGATAGGCGCTGCCCGACGTCTTGATGGTCCAGGCCGGCGCCCAGCGCGCCCAGAAGCCGCGCCCGAGCTGGCGTGTGACTTCAGGCGCCCGCGCCGCCTTGGCGCGCCGCCGCGAGGGCAGCGTCAGATAGAAGCCGACGAAGCAATCGATGGTCCAGATGATGGCGATCACGCCGAGCACGCGCATGCCCCAGCGGTCGCTGCCCCAGAATTCCGGGATGTGCATCGTATAGTGCAGCTTGTAGAGGAACGAGACGAAGTTCTCCCGCGTCACCGGCCAGACCGCGCCCCAATAGCGGCGGCCAAGCTCGGCACCGGTGTTGGGATCGAGGAAGACCTGGTTATAGTCGAGCGGGTAACGCTTGCCGGTCGCGGGGTCGATACGAGGCATGACGAAGAACCACAGCGAGTGGCCCTCTTCCGGCGTCATGAAGAGGTAGACGACGCGCGCACGGGGATCGCGCTGCTCGATCATCTTGGCAAGCTCGATCGATGGAATGGCCGGGCCCTTGCTGCTGACGTCGAACAGATGACTGTTCAGGACGTCGTCGAGCTCGTGATCCCAGGAGATGATCGCGCCGGTGATGCCGGAGAAGAACAGGAACCCGGCCGTGAGCAGTCCCGCCCAACGATGCAGCCTGCCGAATATCGCTCTCATCGTCTTCTCTCATCCATCTGGTCCGGCCCCCTCAGCGTCGGACCGTCTTCAATTAGAACTCACCAGCGATAGGTCAGCTTGCCGATCGCCTTGCGTCCTTCGGCGTAGAAGCAGCCCGACAGGCTGTAACACGCAGCGACATAGCGCGTATCGGCAAGGTTGGTCACGTTCAGCGACAGGCGCCAATTGTCACGGGTGTAAGCGAGCAGTGCGTCCAGCACAGTCGACGATCCTACCTTGAACGTGTTGGCGTCATCGCCCCAGGTCGCGCCGACATAACGGATGCCGCCGCCGAACTGCAAGCCCGCCAGCGGGCCGTTCTGGAGCGTATAGTCGCTCCACAGCGAAGCGCGGTTGAGCGGCACGGTGACCGGCGCCTTGCCGACATTGACCGGATCCTGCGTGACCACGGCATCGACATAGGCATAGGCCGCGCGCAAATTCCAGCCGTCGGCGAGCGACATCGTGCCTTCGAGCTCGATGCCGCGCGATTTCACCTGACCGGTCTGTTCGGCATAAATGACGCCAGGTGCGTAGGTGACGACGTTGTCGCGCGTCAGGTCGAAGGCGGCGAAGGTGAACAGCGCGTTCCAGCCGAGCGGCTGGTACTTGACGCCGACTTCGTACTGGACGCCGGTCTCGGGATTGAGCATCTGACCGCCCGGTCCTGTCGTGAGCACCGGCAGGAACGATTCGGAGTAGCTGAAATAGGGGGCAATTCCGTTGTCGAAATTGTACATCACGGCAGCGCGACCGGTGAAGGCGGAAGCATCCTTCGAGACCGATGTGTTGGCGATGCCGCTGTCGACCTGCGTCGTCACGAAGTCCTGACGGCCGCCGAGCTGGAACGACAGCCGGCCGAGCTTGATCTGATCCTGCGCATAGAGGCCGACCTGCGACTGCTTGACGCCGGTGTTGTCGCTCATGGCGCCGATGGTCCAGTCATAGCTGTAGACCGGATTGAAGACGTTGATCTCGGGGGCCGATGTCGTAACGCTATACGCGGTGTCGCGAAACGTGGTGTTGCGATAGTCGATCCCGACCAGCGTGGTGTGACTGAGGAAGCCCGTGGTGAATTTGCCCTGGAGCTGGTTGTCCACCGCGAAGGAGTTGATGTAGGAGTTGCTGTAGCTGCCATAGCGCGCAAGCTGCCCCGCGGCCTCGTCGGTATAGCCTCCGCCGTAGAACACCTTCTCCTCGTTGTGCTGATAGGCGTAGCGCAGATTCTGGCGGAACGTGATGTTGTCGGTGAAGTCGTGGGAGAGCTGGTAGCCGGCGGTCGCAATCTCGGTGTTGAAGGCATCGAAGCTCGGCACGCCCGCGAAGAACGAGACCGGAATGGTGCGGCCGTTGTTCGGCCATACCGTGCCCGAGGCCGGCAGGAACTGGAGGCCCCACCCTGCCCGGTCGCGCTGGTAGTTGGCGAGGATCGTGATGGTCGTATCCTCGTTCGGCTTGAAGGTGACGGCAGGCGCGATGAAGACGCGATTGTCCTTGCTGAAGTCGACCTGGGTCTCGCCGTCGCGGACCACGCCGGTCAGGCGCCACAGCACGGTCCCCTCCTTGTTGGCAGGGCCGCCCATATCGAACTGGCCCTGATAGCGGTTGAAGCTGCCGCCGGAAATCGAGACTTCGCCGAACTGCTGTGCAGTCGGCAGCTTGGTCACATAGTTGAGAATGCCGCCGGTGCCGCTGCCGCCATACATCGCGGAGGACGGACCCTTGAGCACCTCGATACGCTCGGCACCATAGGGATCGAGGCCGTTGAAATGCACGTAGTTGCTGGACGGAATCCGCAGGCCGTCGACGTAGAGGCCCGGCATGGTCATGTCGAAGCCGCGGATCTGGAGGCCGCCGAACCGGGTGTCCGAGCCGCCATTGACGTCGCCGCTCACGCCGGCGGTGTAGCGCAGGGCCTCGCCGATCGAGACTGCGCCCTGGTTCCTGATCTGGTCGGTGGTGATGACGGACACTGACTGCGGCGTCTCGATCAGCGGCGTATCCGTCTTGGTGGCGGTGCCACTCCGCGTCGCCACGAAACCGCGTACGGGACCATTGGCGCGTTCGCCCGTGGCGCCGTTGGATGATGCCGACTGAGTCGGGGCGGCCTGCTGCGCCGGAGCGCGACGATTGGCGCGTGCGGTGCGCGTTGCCGCCGCCCTTCGCGACGAGGCAATCGCCACCGGACGGGTGCGCTCCGCCGGCGCTTCAACGGTAACAGCGGGAATCTGCGCCTGCGCTCGCGCGGAACCGAACGGCACGGTGAGAGCAAGTGTGCTGACCGCACCGAAGAAAAGCACCTGAATCAGTTGACGACGCGTGTCGGAACGCAAAGGAAACTGGAAGTCTGTCACGTCTCGTAAAGCCCCACGCACTGCCGGCTTCGCCGGTTTTGTTCTTGATGTCCCGCCCTAACTCAGGCGGTTTGGGAGTGCGATAGGAACAACGTTAGAATTTCTCCAGACGTGTGCGCAGCATGCGCGACCAATGCGCTCATCGGCAGGCTGACGTTGCTTGCCTTCCCTGGGCAACCTTCGTCCCGATCTGACCTGATTGATTTCGGAGTGTTTCTGTGGCGACGCGTCTTGTGTCTGTCAGCGGTGCGATCGGAATCAAATTCCTGCCGACCGATCGCGGCTTAGGGCCAATCGGCGAAATTCAGCGTTGGCCTTGATCGCCCTGCCCTCACGCGTGCAGCAACGCGTCGCCGCCACATGCCGGGCGCCTCGCCGGTGTGCTTGCGGAAGAAGCGGCTGAAATAGGCAGTGTCCTTGAAGCCGAGCGCGAACGCGACCTGCTTGACGGCGGCCGTGCCGGCCTCCAGCCGCGCCGCGGCTTCCTTGACGACACGCTGCTGGATCAACTCGCTTGGCGATCGCTGGAGTTCGCGACTGCACAGCGAGTGCAGGCGGTCCGCCGTTATGCCGAGCAGATTGGCGTAGTCGCTGACGCGCAGATGCTGGTGATATCGCTCCTCGAGCAGTCGGCGGAAGCGGCTCAAGACCTCCGCATTGCTGCCCTGGTCATCCTGATCGTTGTTGCCGGCGAAGAGACGCCAGAAGCGCAACACGCACAGCGTGAGCTCTGCCGACATGATCGACCCTGCACCGCTGCGCGTCGGCAATGCGAGCTCGGTTGCGATTGCTCCGATCGAACGCGACATCGTCGTCACGAGTTCGGGCTCGACCGGCAATGTCATGATGCCCGCGGCGCTTTCGAGGGCCAGATAGGCCGGCTCCGCCGATGGTGGCAGGAAGCGGTGCCATACGCCGGAGCGCAATTGCAAGAGCTCGGCAGTCGCCCCGGCGGATATCTCCAAATACTCGGCCGAGCCCGCCGGCAACCAGATCAGAGCGGGCCCGGTCAATGCGATCACCTGACCGGCCTGGCGAATCTCGGCAGCGGAGCCGCGATGAAGGCAAAGCAAATGGATGAACGGCCGCGTCGCCTTCGACCCAAGCATCCAGCGTCTCGCAACATAGTGCGATCCGATCAACGCAGCGCCGACCGGTGCCGATGCCGCCGGTGCGGCGATTGCGACCGGATGGGCGCCCGCGACCGCTCGACGCACCTGACCGATGTGACCGGAAACGTCCAATCTTTCCCCGGATTTGTCCATTGTGCGAACAAAACCGACAGTGCTTGCTAGGTCAAGTCCCGATCGCGGCCGGCTTCCGAGCGGCGCCGAAGAAATCAGGACGATGAGGAAGCGACCACTTTCATTGTTGCGAACAATCGCTTGAGTGAACACGAGGGAGGATCGACATGTTTTCGGCGAACCGTCGAACGTTGCTGCGCGTCACTGGCCTGATGGCTTTCGCCACGGCGCTGGGGACCTTTACGTCCGCAGCCGATGCGCAGGAGAAGATCCGGATCGGCTATGCGATTTCCAAGACCGGGCCCTATGCCGGCGGCGCCGGCATCACCACCCTGCCGAACTACGAGCTGTGGGTGAAGGACGTGAACGCCGCGGGCGGCATCAAGCTCGGCGACAAGAAGCTGCCGATCGAGGTCGTTGAGTACGACGATCGCAGCAGTTCGGAAGAAGCGGTCAAGGCGATCGAGCGCCTCGCCAACCAGGACAAGGTCGATTTCATTCTTCCGCCCTGGGGCACTGGCCTCAATCTCGCCGTGGGGCCGACGTTGAACCGCCTCGGCTATCCGCACCTCGCGGTCACCTCCGTGACTGACAAGGCCCCGGAGCTGGCCAAGCGCTGGTCGAACGCGACGTTCTGGCTCGGCACCTCGGCGCAGATCTCCGATGCGCTCGCCGAGCTGCTTGGCAAGCTCAAGCGCGAGGGCAAGATCGGCGGCACCATCGCGATGGTGAGCGTCGCCGACCAGTTCGGCATCGAGCTCTCCACGGCCGCCCGCGAGGCTTTCAAGAAGGCGGGCTTCACCCTGGCCTACGACAAGACCTATCCAATGGGGTCGCAGGACCTTCAGCCCCTGCTCAACGATGCGATCGCCGCCAAGCCCGATGCTTTCATCGCGTTCAGCTATCCGCCTGACACGATTGCTCTGACCGAACAGGCGCGGCTGCTGAAGTTCAACCCGAAGATCTTCTACGTAGGCGTCGGCACTGCCTTTCCGCTCTACAAGGGCAAGTTCGCCGCCAACAGCGACGGCGTGATGGGGATCGGCGGCTGGAACGCGGACTCGCCGCAGCTCAAGGACTATCTCGCGCGCCACAAGGCCGCGACCGGCAAGGAGCCCGATCGCTGGGCGAGTTCGATCACCTATGCGAGCCTGCAGGTGCTGCAGCAGGCCATCGAGAAGGTCGGCAAGCTCGATCGCGCCGCGGTCGCGGCGGAAATCCGCGGGGGCACGTTCGACACCATCATCGGCAAGGTCAAGCTGAAGGACGGGCTGCTCCAGGAGGTGTGGAGCGTCGGCCAATGGCAAAACGGCGAGTTCTACGGCCTCGCCCCAACCTCGCTCCCGGGTGCACGCGCGCCGGTCGTACCCAAGGCGCAATGGCAGTGAGTCCGGCAGGCAGGCCTGCTTCACGAGGCCTGCCAGCCGTTCGACCCGAGGGGACGCCGTCTCATGCTGCTTGTCGACATCGTCCTACCGGGTCTGGTGCTCGGTGGCATGTATGCGCTGATCGCGCTGGGGCTGACGCTCCAATACGGCGTGGCGCGGATCATGAATCTGTCCTACGGCGAGTCGCTGGTCGCGGCCGCCTTTGGCGCACTTTCGCTCTACACAAGCCTGGGTCTCAGTCCGCTCGCGGCGCTGCTGCTGGCCGTGCCGGTCGCGATGGTGCTGAACTGGCTGCTCTATCGCTTCCTGCTGGAACGGCTGATGCGGCGGGGCAAGGACCGGAGCGCGCAGGAGATCGACAGCATCCTCGTCACGTTCGGCGTATTGTTCGTGATCCAGGGCGCCATGCTGGTCGCCTTCGGCGGCCAGTACTACAGCTATAGCTATCTCTCCATTCCTCTGACGATCATGGGATCGACCCTTGCGGTCAACCGCCTGGTCGCGCTGCTGTTCGCAGCCCTGGTCGGCGGCGCCGTGTATCTTGCCCTGACCCGCACGCGGATCGGCACAGCGGTCCGCGCCATCGCGGTGGATGCCAACGCGGCGCGCCTCGTCGGGATCGACGTGGCGGCCTTGTCGGGGCTTGCGTTCGCCTTCGGCGGCGGCCTTGTCGCCGTCGGCGGCGTGCTCGTCAGCATGTTTCTCACCTTCAATGCGGCCATGGGCGTGGTCTTCACCATGAAGGCGCTGGTCGTCGTCATCATGGGCGGCGTCGGCAACGTCATGGGCGCGCTGGTCGCGGGGTTGCTGCTCGGCGTGGTCGAGACCGCTGTGGCCCGGCTGGTCGATCCGGGCCTGACGCTGGCTGCGACCTATGCGTTATTTCTCGGCGTGCTCCTGATCAAGCCGACCGGCCTGTTCGGGAGAGCGGCGTCGTGACGGGGCTCGTCCGGACGTCGCTGTGGTGCGCCGGCCTCGTCGCGGCCGCGGCCATCGCCGCCTATCCGCTGTATGCCGACGGCTATTATCTCGCACTCGGCATCAGTGTCCTCTATTTCACGATCCTGGCGACCGCCTGGGCGATGTTCTCAGGCCCCACCCGCTACGTCTCGCTTGCGACGGTCGCCTTCTTCGGCCTCGGCGCCTACACGGCCGCCGCGCTTGGGGAGACGATGCCCTGGCCCGTCGTGGTGCTGGCCGCCGCCGGCCTCGGCGCGCTGACCGCCGCCATCACCGGGCTTTCCACCCTCCGCCTGTCCGGCATCTATTTCGTGATCTTCTCGTTCGGACTCGCCGAGCTCATCCGGCAACTGGTGATCTGGTACGAGGTCAACATCCACAAGTCGGTCGGCCGCTACCTGTTCAGCGCCGTAACACAGGACATCCTGTATTGGCAGCTCCTTGGCCTGACCGCGCTCGTCTTTCTGGTGGGATGGCTGCTCGGGCGGTCGCGCTACGGACTGGCGCTACGCGCCATCGGTGCCGATGAAACCGCGGCCAGCCATTCCGGCATCGACGCCACGCGGGTCAAGCTCGCCGTATTCGTTTTGAGCGCGACATTCATGGCGATGACCGGCGCGGTGATGGCGCCGCGCTGGACCTATATCGATCCCGCGATCGCCTTCAATCCGACGATCTCGTTCCAGGTCGTGATCATGGCGTTGCTGGGCGGCGCAGGCTCGCTGTTCGGGCCTGTGCTGGGCGTCGTTCCGCTGGTCTTGCTGTTCGAGGTGCTGACCGCGACCCTGCCCAACCATTTCAGCATCGTGCTCGGCGTCATCTTCGTGCTCATCGTCATGGCGCTGCCGAATGGTGTGATCGGCTTGTTCAGGACCGGACGCTGGCGGATTCCGGTGGCAGCTCCCGCTACAGCGTCCGCGCGCACGATGAACAAGGCACCGCTTCTCGCAGTCGAAGGCGTCAGCAAGTCATTCAGCGGATTGCGCGCGGTCGATGGCGTCAGCTTCACGGTCGCAGCCGGCGAGATCATCGGCATCATCGGCCCGAACGGCTCGGGCAAGACGACGCTGCTGAATACGCTGTCCGGCGCCTTGAAGCCCTCATCGGGCACGATCCGGTTCAGTGGCACCGTCCTCACCGGTTTGCGGGCACACCAGATCGCGCGCCTGGGCCTCGCGCGCACGTTCCAGCTGGTGCGTGTGATGCCGGACCTGACCGTTGCCGAGAACGTAGCGGCGGCGCGGCTGTTCTCCACGTCGGACGGTTTCGACACGACGGGGCGCGAGCTGCTCGACCTGGTCGGGCTTGGCCCCATGCATGAAGCGCTCGCGCGCGAATTGACCTATATCGACCAGAAGCGGCTGGAGCTTGCCCGTGCGCTGGCGCTTCGGCCGCGCCTCGTGCTGCTCGACGAATGGCTGGCGGGCCTCAATCCGAGCGAGCTCGAAACGGGTATCGCCCTGATCGCGAAACTACGCGAGCGCGGCCTGACCATCATCATGGTCGAGCACGTCATGGATGCGATCCGCGCGCTCTGCGGCCATTGCATCGTCATGAACGCCGGCCGCGTGATCGCGCGCGGCGCGCCGGACGAGGTGCTGGCCGATCCGAAGGTCGTCGCTGCCTATCTCGGAGACGACGATGCTTGAAGTCGCCGCCCTCTCCCATTTCTACGGCAAGCATCAGGCGCTGGCCGATGTCACGCTCGGCATCGCCCAGGGCGAGATCGTGGCGATCCTCGGTGCCAATGGTGCCGGCAAGTCGACCTTGCTCAAGAGCATCGCCGGCCTGATCAAGCCCGCGCCTGGGGCGACCATCCGGTTCGAGGGGGAAAACATCGGCGAGTTGCCGGCTCATCTGATCGTGGAGCGCGGCATCGCCCTGGTGCCCGAGGGACGCGGCGTGTTTGGTGACCTGACCGTTGCCGAGAATTTGCAGCTTGGCGCCTATCCGGCCCGTGCGCGCGCGGGCGAATCGGACCGGCTCGTGAAAATCCTGGAATTGTTCCCGCGCTTGGCCGAGCGCCTGCCCCAGGCCGTCCGCACCATGAGCGGCGGCGAGCAGCAGATGGTCGCGATCGGCCGCGCCCTGATGTCGAACCCGCGTCTCCTTCTGCTCGACGAGCCTTCGCTCGGGCTGTCTCCCCTGCTCAGCCGCGAGGTCTTTCGCGCGCTGACGCAGATACGCGCCGGTGGCGTCGGCGTGCTGCTGGTTGAGCAGAATGCCCGGGCAAGCCTCGATCTCGCCGATCGGGTCTACCTGATCGAGTCCGGCCGCAACGCCGGCAGCGGACCGGCCAGCGCGATGAAGAACGATCCCGAGATTCAGCGCGCCTATCTGGGCAAGGCGCGCGCTGCATCAAGCCCGCAATAGTCACCCAGCAACCCATATCACCCGGAAACCCATGGAGAGTTCCATGAACGCAATCGACCTTCTCATCGGCGGCAAGGACCAGTCGGCCAGCAATCAGCGCACCTTCCAGCGTCACAACCCGATTTCCGGCGAGATCGCATCCATCGTGGCGGCGGCCTCGATCGACGATGCGATGCGCGCTGCCGACGCTGCGGCCGCGGCTTTTCCGGCCTGGTCGCAGCTCGGCCCCTCCGAGCGCCGCAAGCGGCTCAGCGCTGCCGCCGACATCCTCGCGCGCCGGGCGGCGGAGTTCACCGCGCTGATGGTGGCCGAGACCGGTGCCACCGCGGGCTGGGCCGGCTTCAACGTGCATCTTGCAGAGGGCATGCTCCGCGAAGCCGCGGCAATGACGACGCAGATATCCGGCGAGGTCATTCCGACCGACAAGCCCGACAATCTCGCCATGGCGTTCCGCCAGCCGGTCGGTGTGGTGCTCGGCATTGCGCCCTGGAACGCGCCGGTCATCCTCGGCGTCCGCTCAGTCGCCATGCCGCTCGCCTGCGGGAACACTGTGGTGCTGAAGGCCTCCGAGATGAGCCCAGGCGTGCACCGCCTGATCGGAAGCTGCCTCTCCGAGGCTGGTCTCGGTGACGGCGTCGTCAATGTCGTGACCAACGCGCCCGAGGACGCGCAGGCCGTCGTCGAGGCACTGATTGCCCACCCTTCCATCCGCCGCGTCAACTTCACCGGCTCGACCCGGGTCGGCCGCCTCATTGCGCTGGCTTGCGCCAGACACCTGAAGCGCGCGCTGCTGGAGCTCGGCGGCAAGGCCCCGCTCGTCATCCTCGACGACGCCGATCTCGACGCAGCCGTGAACGCGGCTGCCTTCGGCGCCTTCATGAACCAGGGGCAGATCTGCATGTCGACGGAGCGGATCGTCGTCGACGACAAGGTCGCCGATGCCTTCATCGCCAAATTCGCCGCCAAGGCAAAGGCGCTTCCTTTCGGCGATCCGAGCAAGGCAGCTGTCGTGCTCGGCTCGCTCGTCAGTGCTGCTGCCTGCGATCGCGTCAGGGGCCTGATCGACGATGCCGTCGCCAAGGGCGCGGTGCTCGCGGCGGGCGGACACGGGAGCGGCACCATCATGCCGGCCACCATCGTCGATCACGTCACGCCGGCGATGCGCATCTACGGCGAGGAGAGCTTTGGTCCGGTCGTGACCGTCGTTCGCGTCAGTGGGATCGACGAGGCCGTGCGGGTCGCCAACGACACCGAATATGGCCTCTCGTCCGCGGTGTTCGGTCGCGACATTGCGCGCGCCCTCGGTGTTGCCAAGCGGATCGAGGCCGGCATCTGCCACGTCAATGCTCCGACCGTTCACGACGAACCGCAGATGCCGTTCGGCGGCACCAAGGCATCGGGCTACGGGCGCTTTGGTGGCAAGGCGGCGATCGACGAATTCACCGAGCTGCGCTGGATCACCGTGCAGACCGGGCCACGGCATTATCCGTTCTGACCGGATGGACTATTTCTCTTGGCAGCACGAGCTGCCGGCATCCTTCCCGGTGCCGGCCAGCACGCTGCGGCTGTTGCGGTCGGGCGGAATGTCTCCGGCTGCATTGGCGCCGAAGAAGCCGACCGGTTTCAGCAGGAAGCCGGCATATTCGACCGGCATGATCGGGAAGTCCTCGGGCTTGCAGACATGGGTGTGGCCGAACGAGTGCCACACCACGATGTCGGCATTCTCGATGTTTCTGTTCTGCGCGACATAGTGCGGCAGGCCGTCGCCGCCAGCATGAACATTGGGATAGTCGCCGCTGGCGTATTTTTCGCTCGCGTCGAACGCCGTCACCCAGACATGCTTCGTCGCGAAGCCCCCGCGGCTGCGCACATAGCTGCCCTCCTGCGCCAGCATCAGCGGGCTCGGATTGACCACGAGCTTATAGGCGGGAGCATTGCCGACCGAGTTGGTCTCGTTGGGGTTGCTGATCTTCCAGAAGCGGCCGGTCTCGCCGTTGGCGATCGCCGCTGCGTCACGCTCGCGCGACAGGACGCGCGTGGTGGTGTCGAACACGTTGCCGTGCGGATTGTCGTGGCCCCAGGGCCGCGGCACGAAGTCGTGCTCGGTGACGGTGTTGCCGCCGCCGTCGAGATCCATATGCAGGCGCACGTTGAAGAAGTGCTGATGCGTCGGTCCACCCAATTGGTCATCGACCATGCCGCCCCATTTGTAAGTCTCGCCAGGCGGTACCGCGGCGGTCTGGATGATGCCGGTGAGCTTGGTCTCCAACTGGATCGTGCCGTCCTGGTAGAGGTACCAGTAGAATCCGTAGTCGTAGTTGCCGACGGTCGCGAAGAACGAGATCACGAGCCGCCGGGACCGGCGGACCTCGAACAGGCCGTTGCGAAACTCATAGTGCTTCCAGGCGATTCCATAGTCCTCTTCATGCATGCAGATGGCGTTCTGCATGACGAAGGGCTCGCCCTTGCCGTCGGCGGCCGGCACGTCGAAATAGTGGATGTTGCCGAGGCAGTCGCAGCCGAGTTCGAGCGCGTTGGCGAGCATGCCGAGGCCGTATTCGCCGGCATCGAACGCCGACTTCCAGAAATGGTTCGCGGTCGGGTCGGCATAAGGCACCACCATTTCGGTGACGCTGGCGCGATGAATCAGGGAGCGCTCGCGCGCGCCGTCCTGATAGGCGAGCTGATGCAGCACTAGGCCCTCGCGCGGCGTGAAGCCGACGCGAAAGCTCCATTTCTGCCAATCGACCTTCCAGCCGTCGACGCGAAAGCTCGGGCCCTCGGGCTGCTCGATGTGCAGGGGCTTGATGTCCGTGCGCGGTTCTGCGACCTCATGCGCGCCGTAGTTCCGCTTCTTGCGCGGTATCGGCACGATCGGATCTTCATCCGTGAGGTCGATGACCTTGCCGCCGATGAGGTCAACGACAGCGACCACGCCCTCGATCGGATGGGCATAGCCGTTGTCCTGGAGATGCTCACGGAAATAGCTGACGGCGCGCACGATGCGCGCGCCGCGCTCGAACTCGTTGTCGAAGAAGCCAGAGGAGAACGGGTCGACCTGAACGAGCTCGATGTCCCTATCGCTGAGCCCGCGCCGCTGCATCGCCGCACGCCAGCCGGGGTCGGCCTTCACCGCGGCCTCGCATTTGAAGAACTCTTCCAGCATCACCGGCGGCTGCCCATAGGGCACGTCGCGGTTGGGGAGGAGTTTCCGATCGACGATCTCGCCGCGGCCAAGATCGACGATGTGCTCGATGGCCTCGCCGGTGGCGATGTCAAGTGTCAGCACGAAGGCACGGCGCCCTGCTCCGCCCGCGGCCATCTCCTGCTTGGTCGGCTCTTCCAGCCGTACCGTCGGGAAGCGGCAGTGCTCGGGCGAGCTTGCGGCCGCACGCACCAGCGTGCAGGCCGCCGTGATCTCCTCACTCGTCAGAGGATCGAGCGGATGCGCCGTGGCGGCATGGGCGGGCGATCGTGCCTTGGCGGGATCGAGCATGATGATGTCCAGAAGTCAGCGCGGGACGAGATGTGCGGTGATGGCGCGGAAGGCCGCGAGCCAGCGATGGTCGAGCGGCACGTCCATCGCCTTCGGCTGCGTTGCGAGCTTGACGATGACAGTGTCGGAAGCCGCATCGATGTAGAGCCACTGGCCGTGGATGCCGATCCCGGCAAGGTCGTTGCGTGACGGATCGAGCGTGTACCATTTGCTGCGGTAGCGTGCGCCCGGGAAGATATCAGCGAGATCGCCCTCGGCCCAGGCATTGGGATCGCCGTTCTCGTGGATGTCGTCGATCCACCAGCCCGGCACTACCTGCCGGCCCTCGACAACGCCGCGGCAACGGATCATCTCGCCGAAGCGGATGAGATCGCGGGCAGTGACGGAAAGGCCGCCGGCGATGCGGCCCATGCCGTGGCTGTCGAGCGTGAGGGAGCCGTCCTCCTCGGCGCCCATCGGCTGCCAGAGATATTCGGAGAGGATGCGAGGGTAAGGCCTGCCACAAGCGCGCTCGCAGACCCAGCCGAGAATCTCCGTGTTGGTCGAGACGTAGTGGAACACCTTGCCGTGCGGTTTGCCGGTGCCGCGCAGGGTCGTGAGATAGACGCGCTGGTGGCTGGGCTCGACACCCGGTGGCGGCACATCCCAGCCCGAGGAGAAGCGGTAACGCGCGACGTCGCCGGCAGGGTCCTCATAGTCTTCCTCGAACTTGATGGCGACGGCCATGTCGAGGACATCGCGGACCGTGCAGCTGCCGTAGACGGAATTCTCCAACTCCGGCACGTAACGCACCACCCTCGCCTCGGGATCGAGCAGCCCGCGCGCGGCCAGCACGCCGCAGAGCGTGCCGGCAACCGACTTGCTGATCGAGCAGATCAGATGCGGCGTTGTCGCGCTCATGCCGTCGCCATACCATTCATGGATCAGCGTGCCCCGATGCATGACCAGCAGTGCATCGCCAAATGTCTCACGCAGCGTGGCCTCGATCGTCGTCGGCTGGCCGTCCGGCGCTTTGAAGCCGAGCTTTGACAATTCGCGCGGCGCCGTTTGCATCGGCGTCGGCCGGGCCGAGCGGCGCACCTCCGCGGTGGGCAAAACTTCGCGAGTGTGGGTGAAGCCCCAGCGGATCGCGGGAAAGCTGCGCCAGTTGGCGCGCGTCACCTGGGCCTCGGGCGCGGGAGGGCTGCCGCGCATGACATCGGTCGGTCGCATCTCGTTCCTCCGCAAGGCCATCCCGACTGCGATGTCGGAATGGCTGGAAGGAAATCTGCACCGCGGCGCTATCGGGCGTTATCGAGATCCGGCAATATTTTGCTGGACTCGGCCGTCCGCCGTGTCAGTCTCGGCACGTTTACTGCTGGTCTCAGCTGGAAAATTTCGGCGCATTATCATGGCCTTGAGCGTAACTCCTCCGATTCAAGACTCGGTTGCCGGCCTGATCGAGGCGAGCAGCACGGATGTTGATGAGCACTGCGCCGCGCTCGGCCGCTGGCGGCTGCGTTACGACCAGATCAGCGCCGGCGCGTTTCGAGGCAGCTTCACCCAGCTCTCTCTGCCCCGTGTCGAGGTGTTCCGCGAAATCACCAGCCAGCAGGTCCGCCAATACGGTCAGCTTGGCGCCGACAGCTTCGGCATCGGTCTACCCTGGCGCGGTGACAGCGAGGTCAATTGCAACGGCGCCAGCGTTGCAGGCGCCCAGGTCATCGCCTGCATCGACGCCGAGGTCGATATGTGCACGCCGAAGTCATTCGAGCTGCGCGGTGTCGTCGCCAGTGCGGCGCTGATCCGGGATCTCGCCGCCCGGCTCGAGATCGATCTGCCGCGCGCGGTCTGGCACCAATTGCGGGTGATCGAGATGGCGCAGGCGCCGGTCGCACGATTGCGAGCCCATCTCGAGGCCATTCACGAGGCCATCGCGACCGCGCCCGAACGGCTTGAAGATCCGGCCACCCGGCAGGTGCTCGAAGACGCCCTCCTCGTCGAGATCATGGACATGCTGCCGACCGCACGCCCCACCGATCCTGGCCGCAGCGCGAACGCGCGCAAGCGTACCGTCGATCGCGCGCGCGAGCTGATGCACGGCAACGGTGACCATTCGCTGTCGCTGCTGGAGGTCTGCAAGGCGGTCGGCGCCAGTCCGCGCAAGCTCGGCTATTGCTTCCAGGCGGTTTTGGGCACGAGCCCGATGCACTATTGGCGTGCGATGCGGCTGAACCGCGTACGGCGCGATCTGAAACGCGCTGGCGGCGCTGGGACATCCATCTACGACGTCGCCGTGCAGCACGGCTTCTGGCATTTCAGCCAGTTCTCTCTCGACTACAAACGCCACTTCGCCGAGCTGCCCTCGGAGACGCTGCGGCGCGCGAGGCTCGCGGCCTGACGCGCGCGCTTGCCTCCTACCAGGTCGGCAGATACGTGCCCTTGAAGCGCGTCTCCAGGAACGCCTTCACGGGTTCGGAGTGGTAGGCCGCGATCAACTGCCTGACCCACGGCTTGTCCTTGTCCTCCTCGCGGACGGCGAGGATGTTGACCCAGGGACCGTCGGGGTTCTCGCGCGCGATCGCGTCGGTGGCCGGGTTGAGGCCGGCCTGCACCGCGTAATTGTTGTTGATGGAAACGACGTCGACATCCTGCAGCGCGCGCGGCAACTGGGCCGCATCGAGCTCGACGAAGCGCAGCTTCTTCGGGTTGTCGGCGATGTCAGCGACGGTCGAGGCGACGTTGTTGGGGTCCTTCAGCTTGATCACGCCATGCAGGGCCAGGATCATCAGGCCGCGCGCGCCGTTGGAGGGATCGTTGGCGATGGCGACGCGGGCGCCTTCCGGAAGGTCGGCGAGCTTCTTGTATTTCTGCGAATAAACGCCCTGCGGCGAGCCGATCGTGTTGGCGACCTTGACGATTTTCCAGCCGGTCTTGGCGATCTGGTTCTTCAGATACGGCTCGTGCTGGAACGAATTGGCCTCGAGGTCCTTCAGCGCCAGCGCCTGGTTCGGAATCACATAGTCGGTGAACTCGACCACCTTGATGTCGAGGCCGCGTTCGGCGCCGACCTTCTTCACGACGTCGAGAATTTCGGCGTGGGGACCAGCGGTCACGCCGACACGGATGGTTTCAGCCTGCGCCGTGGTTGCGAGCAAGGCTGCAGCCGCAAGGGTTGCCAGAAAACGCATGGAAGTCTCCGATATTGAACGAGAAGGATCAGCGATGCCGCAGCCGGCGGTTGACCCGGCGCGCCAGATAGTCGCCGGCACTCTGGACGAGTTGCACCAGCGCGATCAGCACGACGACGACGGCGAGCATCATCTCCGGCATGAAGCGCTGGTAGCCGTAGCGGATGCCGAGATCGCCAAGCCCTCCGCCGCCGACCGCGCCGACCATGGCGGAATAGCCGAGGAGGCTGACTACGGCGAGCGTCAGCGCCAGGACGAGGCCCGGCAGCGCCTCGGGAATCAGCACCTTGAACACGATCTGGAGCGGCGAGGCCCCGAACGATGACGCGGTCTCGATCAGGCCGCCGTCGACCTCGCGGATCGCGGCCTCGACGAGACGCGCGATGAAGGGCGTCGACGCAATCGTCAGCGGCACGATCGCGGCGCTCGATCCGATCGAGGTGCCCGCGATGAGGCGCGTGAACGGGATGATGGCGACGACGAGGATGATGAACGGCGTGGAACGCGTCGCGTTGACGACGATGCCGAGCACGCGATTGACGATGGGGGCCGCGAACAACTCGCCCTTGCGGCTGGTCGCGAGGAAAACGCCGAGCGGCAGGCCGAAGGCGGTGCCGAGCAGCGCGGCGATGCCGACCATGTACAGGCTTTCGAAGGTCGCCTGGATAATCAGGTTGATGAGTTCAGGCGACATAGCCGAGATGCTCCGCCGGGAATTGATGTTGAGACAGAAAGGCCAGCGTCCGCGTCACCGCGTCCGCGCCGCTGGAAACACCGAGAGGAATGCCGAGAACGAGCGAGCCGACATTCTGGCCGCCGATCTCGTCGATGCGCGCCGACAGCAGCGACACGTCGCGGCCGATTTCGCGCGCGAGCCGCGCCACCAGCGTGTCGCCGGCCCCTGCCCCGCCCACCTGGATGCGGATCACGGCCTGCCCGCCGGCCGAAGGCTCCGGCACGATCCGGCTCGACAACGACACTGGCAGGCTGTCGCCGATCACCTCGGCCAGGAAGGACTGTGTGATGGGATGCCTGGGATGGGTGAAGATGTCGGCGACATGGCCGCTCTCGACGACGTGTCCAGCGTCGAGCACCACCACTTCCTTCGCGAGCTGGCGCACCACGGACATTTCGTGGGTGATCAGCACGATGGTCACGCCGAGCTCGCGGTTGATGTTCGCGAGCAGGTCGAGGATCGCGCGCGTGGTCTGCGGATCGAGCGCGGAGGTCGCCTCGTCCGACAGCAGCACGCTCGGCCGCGTCGCCAGCGCTCGCGCGATGCCGACCCGCTGCTTCTGGCCTCCGGAGAGCTCCGACGGATAGCGATCGTGCTTGTCGGCAATTCCGACCAGCGCCAGTAGTTCGGCTACACGGGCCTTGACGTCGGCCTTCGCCCAGCCGGCGATCTCCAGCGGCAGCGCGATGTTGTCCGCGGCCGTGCGCGACGACAGCAGGTTGAAGTGCTGGAAGATCATGCCGATCGAGCGCTGCGCCAACCGCAGCGCACGGCCAGTCAGCGCCGAGATGTCACTGCCGTCGACGATCACGCGGCCCGTGGTCGGCTTCTCCAGGCCGTTGATCAGCCGCACCAGGCTGGACTTGCCTGCGCCGGAGCGGCCGATCACGCCGGTGATGGACCCGCGCGAAATTGCAAAGTCGATATTCTGCAGCGCGTTGACGCCGGGCTTGCCGCGATAGGCCGGATAGGTTTTTGAGATGCCCTCGAAACGGACCATCGCGTCCGGCTCGGTCACGGCAGGGAGAATCGCTTCAAGCTTTTCGATCGGCTGCCCGATTGCGAGCGATTGGTGGGCGTTCATGGAGACGGCCTTCATGCACAATAGTTCGCTTGCCCGCGCCGCTCATGGGCGTAGGGATCAGGTCGCATGGAGCGACGGGGGTGAAATTGCGATGCGCCGGGTGAAGCGTGCTGCATCGCAGCACGCACCATCGCCGTTTCCAGTCTTGCTTGCAATTTCAGATATTTGCGAGGAGTTGGACGAAGTTTTCCCAATCCGTCACGTGCGAAGAAAATTCATCTTCCGACGGGATCATCGTCCTGCCGCGCCTGATCTACCGGCCCCTGAAGCGTGGCTTTCGGCGGGCCAGGAATGCTTCGACGCCCTCCTTGTGATCCTCGCTCAGGCTGGCGAGCGCGAACTGATCGACATCCATGTGGCTGGCGAGATCGTCCAGCGCATGCGCGAGCCGGTTGACGGTCAGCTTGGTCATGGCGACCGAGAGCGGCGGCTGTGCGGCGACCTTCCGGGCAAGCTCCATGGCCGCATCGAAGGCATGGCCGGGGTCGGTCACCTGTTCCACCAGGCCCCATTCATAGGCCTCGTCCGCGCTGATGCGCTGGTCGGCCAATATGACCGCCTGCTTGGTGCGGGCCGGCCCGATCAGATGCAGCATGCGCGGGATGCTCTGCCAGCTCATGTTCATGCCGAGCCCGATCTCGGGCACGCGCAAATGCGCGTTGCGTCCCATGATGCGGAAGTCGAGCGCGACGGCGAGGGCCACCCCGCCGCCGACGCAAAAGCCCTCGATCGCCCCGATCGTGATTTGCTCCATCTCCTGCCAGGCATGCGTCAGGCGCGGCCCAAGCTTGAGATGCCGCCGCAGCGTGCCGAGATCCATCTCCTTGCGCGAACGTCCCTCCGCATCCTTGAGGTCGAAGCCGGCGCTGAACGCGCCCGAGCTGCCGGTCAAGACGACGACCGACGTCGCGGCGTCATCCTCGAAACTGCGCGCCGCTGCGGTCAGCTGCCGCAATGCCTCCGGCGAGAGTGCGTTGATGCCGTCGCCGCGGTCGAAACGGACCACCGCAATCCGGCCCTCAGGCCCAAGGCCCTTCTCGATCTTCACGTAGTCCGTCACCATCATCTCCAAGCTGCTTTCGGCGATGTTAGCGCACAAATGTCGTCACGAATATGGGACCCGATCACGATGCAAGGAACACTCGACAGGCCTGGGCCATTGCGCATATCTTTGCCGCCATGAGCCACGATCACGACCATCACCACGACCATTCCGAGCTGTCGGAGACCGAGCTGCGCGTGCGCGCGCTCGAGACGATCCTGACCGAAAAAGGCTATGTCGAGCCCGCCGCGCTCGATGCCATCATCCAGGCCTACGAGACCAGGATCGGCCCTCATAACGGCGCGCGCGTCGTCGCCAAGGCCTGGACCGATCCGGCGTTCAAGAAGGCGCTGCTCGAGGACGGCAGCAAGGCGATCGGCACGCTCGGCTATGTGAGCCGCGTCGGCGATCATCTCGTCGTGGTCGAGAACACGCCTGAGCGGCACAACATGGTCGTGTGCACGTTGTGCTCCTGCTACCCCTGGGAAATGCTGGGACTGCCGCCGGTCTGGTACAAGGCTGCGCCCTACCGCTCCCGCGCCGTGAAGGACCCGCGCGGCGTGCTCGCCGATTTCGACGTCACCCTGTCCAAGGACATGGAAATCCGGGTGTGGGATTCGACCGCCGAGACGCGCTTCCTGGTGCTGCCGATGCGCCCTGCAGGCACGGAAGGCTGGAGCGAAGAACAGCTCGCCGAACTCGTCACCCGCGACTCCATGATCGGCACCGGCTTTCCGCGGAAGCCTGGAGCCCCCTCATGAACGGCGTGCACGACATGGGCGGCATGGACGGGTTCGGCAAGGTCGAGCCCGAGCCCAACGAGCCGATGTTTCACGCGGATTGGGAAGCGCGTGTGCTTGCCATGGTACGCGCGATGGGCGCGGCCGGTGCCTTCAACATCGATACCTCGCGCTTCTACCGCGAGACGCTGCCGCCGCACGTCTATCTCGCGAGCTCCTATTACAAGAAATGGTTCCTCGGTCTCGAGGAGATGCTGATCGACAAGGGCTACCTCACCAGGGAGGAAGTCGCCGCCGGCCATGCGATGCAGCCCGCAAAAGCGCTCAAGCACGGCAAGTTCGACCTCGGCAATGTCGAACGCGTGATGGTGCGCGGCAAATTTGACCGCCCTGCCCCGGCTCCGGCGAAATTCAATATCGGCGACCGCGTACGCGCGAAGAACATCCATCCGGCCACGCACACAAGGCTGCCGCGCTACGTGCGCGGCCATGTCGGCGTGATCGAGCTGAACCATGGCTGCCACGTTTTTCCGGACACGGCGGCGATGGAGCGCGGCGAGAATCCGCAATGGCTCTACACCGTGGTGTTCGAGGGCCGCGAACTCTGGGGCCCCGACGCTGATCCGACCACAAAGGTCTCGATCGATGCATTCGAGCCCTATCTGGACCCGGCGTGATGAGCACGACGCTTGCTGCGGCCGCGACGGCGGCCATACCGAGTATTCCCCGCGATGACGACGGCCCTGTCTTCCGCGCCCCTTGGGAGGCGCATGCCTTTGCCATGGCGCTGACCCTGCATGAGCGCGGCGTGTTCACCTGGCCCGAATGGGCCGCCGCGCTCGCGCATCAGATCAAACGAGCACAGGCCGCGGGCGATCCGGACACCGGCGAGACCTATTACCTGCACTGGCTCGCCACGCTGGAAGGCCTGGTGGCAAGCAAAGGCGTCGCCTCGACGGACACGCTGCACCGCTATCGCGATGCCTGGGACCGCGCCGCCGACCGCACGCCGCATGGCAAGCCGATCGAGCTGCGGCCGGAGGATTTTCGGTAGCTTGCGCACGCGCGTGTCCCGGACAAGCTGCAACGCACTAGCGTTGCAGCGCAGAGCCGGGACCCAGCCAGCGACGCGATACGTTACGAAGCATGGGCCCCGGCTTTGCAGCGCACCGCTGAGGAAGCGCTGCGCTGCGTCCGGGGCACGACAGGAGTACGGCGAGCCTCAGCGCCCCGCCACATACTCCGCCCACCCCTTCGCCCGCAGGCTGCACGCCGGGCACTCGCCGCAGCCATGGCCCCAATCGTGCTGCGCGCCGCGTTCGCCGAGATAGCAGGTGTGCGAGTGCTCGCGGATGAGGTCGACGAGCCCCTCGCCGCCGAGATCGTGCGCGAGCTTCCAGGTCGCGGCCTTGTCGATCCACATCAAGGGCGTGCGCAGCTCGAACTTCCTGGCCATGCCGAGTGAGAGCGCGGCCTGCATGGCGCGGATGGTCTCGTCGCGGCAGTCGGGATAGCCGGAATAGTCGGTCTCGCACATGCCGCCGACGATGTGGCTGATCCCGCGTCGATAGGCCAGCGCCGCGGCGAAGGTCAGGAAGACGAGGTTGCGGCCGGGCACGAACGTATTGGGCAGGCCGTCGGCTCCCATCGCGATCGCGACATCGCGAGTCAGCGCGGTCTCGGATACCGCCGCCAGCGTCGGGATCGACAACGTGTGGCTCTCGCCGAGCCTTGCGGCCCAATCCGCGCGCAGCCCCTTGATGCCGTCGAACAACCGCTCGCGGCAGGCGAGCTCGATGGCATGGCGCTGGCCGTAGTCGAACCCCAGCGTCTCCACGCGGGCAAAGCGGCTGAGCGCCCAGGCCAGGCAGGTGGTGGAATCCTGGCCGCCGGAGAACAGCACCAGTGCGGTCTCGGAGGAAAATGCGTCACTCATGGTGCGCGCTTTAGCATTGCGCGACCTGCTCGCCAATCGGTGGAAATCGGCCTGTTCCGCCGTACCAGGCTGGGACCACCGGCCCGGTTTTGGCATAAGGTTGCGGACCCAGGAGACTGCCCCGCAATGACCCCTTCCCGCGAGATTTCCCGCCTGATCGAGATCATGGCGGCGCTGCGCACGCCGGTCACCGGCTGCCCCTGGGACCTCGAGCAGGATTTTGCGACGATCGCGCCCTACACGATCGAGGAAGCCTATGAGGTGGTCGACGCCATCGCCCGCGGCGATCTCGACGATCTGCGCGAGGAGCTCGGCGATCTCCTGCTCCAGGTCGTGTACCACGCCCAGATGGCCTCGGAGCAGAATGCGTTCGATTTTGGTGACGTCGTCGAAGCCATCACCCGCAAGATGATCCGCCGCCATCCCCATGTCTTCGCCGACAAGGACGGCAATCTCGCCTCCTCGCACGTCGAGGAGGTCTGGGAGCGCATCAAGGCCGAGGAGAAGGCCGAACGCGCCGCACGCCGGCCGCCGGAAGAAGCGCCGTCGCACAAATCGCTGCTGTCAGGCGTCAAGGCCGGCCAGCCCGCGCTGACCCGCGCCATGGAGCTGCAGCGCAAGGCCTCCACCGTCGGCTTCGACTGGAACGACCCGCGCGCGGTGCTGCAAAAGATCCGCGAGGAAGCCGACGAGATCGAGGCCGCGCTCGATCGCAACGATAGGCAGGAGCTGGCGGAAGAAACCGGCGACCTGATGTTCGCCCTCGTCAACCTCGCCCGCCATGTCGATGCCGATCCGGAAGCCGCACTGCGCGCAACCAACGCGAAATTCGAACGGCGCTTCGCCTATATCGAGCGGGCGCTGCAGGCGCAGGGCCGCACGCTGGAGGGCGCGTCGCTGGCTGAGATGGACGCGTTATGGAATGCGGCGAAGGGTGAGGAGACGTCGGCGTCGGAGAAAGACAAGGACGTGCGCCGCTAGTTAGCCACGGGAAGCAACTTGGCGAAGGCGTGGAGTTATGTGCAATCAACCGCACAAAGCTCGATAGATCGTGCGGTATGGTCCCGCGTTCGCCGGACGACACCGGTTATGTGGCGTGATGCGGCACCGCGTCGAACCTGTTCACCACGATATCCCGCTTGGTCTCGTCCACCCGCACGGTCATGTCGAAGCGGCCATCGTGCAGCTCCTTCGACAGGACCTCGGCGTTGCGGTGCAGCCAGCTGATGCCGGCACCGTCCGAGGCGTCGACGGAGAGATCGAGCGTGGTGCGCTTGGCGGCGAGGCGTTCCTCGATCGCGGCGAGCAGTGGATCGATGCCCTCACCTGATACGGCGGAGACCAGCATCGCCGGATGATCGTCCGGCCTGCGCGCAGCGATATTGAGCAGCTCTTCACGCTGCCCGGCGTCGAAACGGTCGATCTTGTTCCAGACTTCGATGATGCGGCCGGAATCATCGGGGTTGATACCGAGCTGGCGCAGCACCGCGTCGACGTCGCTCTGCTGCGCTTCGGCGTCCTCGTGCGAGATGTCGCGGACATGCAGGATGACGTCGGCCTCCAGCACCTCCTCCAGCGTGGCACGGAAGGCGGCGACGAGCTGGGTCGGCAGATTGGAGATGAAGCCGACAGTGTCCGACAGCATCGCCTTGCCGCCATGCGGCAAAGTGAGTGCTCGCAAGGTAGGGTCGAGCGTCGCAAACAGCATGTCGGCCGCCTGCACGTCGGCGCGGGTCAGGCGGTTGAACAGCGTCGATTTGCCGGCGTTGGTGTAGCCCACCAGCGCGACGACGCGATACGGCACGCGCTGGCGGCCGGCGCGATGCAGACGCCGCGTCGCCTGCACCTTTTTCAGCTCGCTCTCGAGCTTGGAGATGCGCTCCTGAATCAGGCGGCGGTCCGCCTCGATCTGCGTCTCGCCAGGACCGCCCATGAAGCCGAAACCGCCGCGCTGGCGTTCGAGATGGGTCCATGAGCGCACCAGGCGCGAGCGCTGGTAGTTGAGATGCGCAAGCTCGACCTGGAGCGAGCCCTCCCTGGTCTTGGCGCGGCGGCCGAAGATCTCCAGAATGAGACCGGTGCGGTCGAGCACCTTGGCCTGCCATTCCTTCTCGAGATTGCGCTGCTGGATCGGCGATAGCGCGCAATCCATCACCACGAGCTCGACCTCCAGGCTCTTGATCAGCCCTGCGATCTCTTCGACCTTTCCCTTGCCGATATAGGTCGCGGGCCGAATCTGGCTGACCGGAGCGATGATGGCATCGGCAACGACGAGATCGATCGCGCGCGCGAGGCCCGCGGCCTCGTCGAGCCGGGCCTCGGTGTTGCGCAGGACATGGCCTTCCGATTGCGCGTCAGCATTCCCTGCACGCACCCGCAAATAGGGGCCGATGACCAGCACCCGCCCCGTATTGGCCCCTGCCGACCGCGGACGGTCGGCATCCCCGTCGAAATTCCGGGGTTCCAATCAGATCACTCTCAAGTCGGCTGATCCTCGCCGCCTTCGAACAACTGGATGGGTGCGCCCGGCATGATGGTCGAGATCGCATGCTTGTAGACCAGCTGCGAGTGACCGTCGCGCCGCAACAGCAAACAGAAATTGTCGAACCAGGTCACGATGCCCTGGAGCTTCACTCCGTTGACCAGAAAGATCGTCAGTGGCGTCTTGGTTTTGCGAACGTGATTAAGGAAGGTGTCCTGTAGGTTTTGTGCGCGGTCTGCCGCCATTGTTTTTTTCTCGCTTTGAGTTTCTTTTTATTGCGCCGGTTGCGGCCCTCTTGTGACGTTCGGGGCCTCTCCCGGTTGCTGTCCCTCATGAGATCCCCCTCGGAAGGAACAGCGGTTCGATTAGAGGACAGGTCGGGATATTAGGCAAGCCGCTTCACGCGGCAGGCCACGCCCAATCGTCCCGGAAAACTACGGAAATCGATGATCTTGCTCGCTTATTCCTGACGCCTGGCCACAAGGTCGCGCGCTGGCCTATTGTTTTGACGCGTCTTCTTGACGCGAACCGGTCTCCACCCCGCTGGAAAACGCACTAGCCGACGCCGAGCGCTTTCAATTTGCGGTGCAGCGCCGAACGTTCCATGCCAACGAACTCAGCTGTACGAGAAATATTTCCTGAGAAACGGCTTATCTGCGCAATTAAATAGTCGCGCTCGAACACTTCGCGCGCCTCACGCAGCGGCAAGCCCATGATGTGCTCGCCATTGTTGCTGGTCGGCATCGCCGGCACCATGGAGCCGACGTCCTGCGGCAACATGTCGGCCGTGATGATGACCTCCGGCCCCCCTGCCGCGAGAATCATGACCCTCTCGACGTTGTTGCGGAGCTGACGCACATTGCCGGGCCAAACATGGGATTGCAGCACCGCCATCGCGTCTTGCCCGATCTGGCGCTTGGGCAGGCCGCTGCCGGCGGAAATCTGCTCCATGAAATAGTCGATCAATTCCGGAATGTCCTCACGCCGCTCCGACAGCGCGGGCACGCGGATCGGCACCACCGAGAGCCGGTGGTAGAGGTCCTCGCGGAAACGGCCGGCCGCGATCTCCTCCTCCAGGTTGCGCGCGGTCGAGGAGATGATGCGCACGTCGACCTGCACCCTGGCGGTGCCGCCGACGCGCTGGAACGACTGCTCCACCAGCACGCGCAAGATCTTGTTCTGGGTCTCGCGCGGCATGTCGGCGATCTCGTCGATGAACAGCGTGCCGCCATGGGCTTCCTCGAGCGCACCGGGCTTGCGCGGCTGCTCGCCATTGGACTGCTCGATGCCGAACAGCTCGTGCTCCATGCGCTCGGGCGTGATCGCCGCCGCGTTGATCACCACGAAGGGACCGTCGGCACGGCCCGAGGCCGTATGCAGCGTGCGAGCGGTCAATTCCTTGCCGGCGCCGGCGGGGCCGACGATCAGGATGCGGCTGTTGGCCTTCGCCGCGCGCTCGATGGTCTGGCGCAGCTGGTTCATGCTGGGCGAGCGGCCGACGAGCTGGCTCGCGCTCGGCGCGAGCTGCTTCAGCTCCTTGACCTCGCGCTTGAGTCGCGAGTTCTCCAGCGCTCTGGTCGCGACCAGGATCAGCCGGTCAGCCTTGAACGGCTTCTCGATGAAGTCGTAGGCGCCGCGCTTGATCGCGGCGACTGCGGTCTCGATGTTGCCGTGGCCGGAGATCATCACGACCGGCAGATCGGCATTGTCCTTCTTGACCTGCTCCAGCAGCTGCAAGCCGTCGAGCTTGGAGCCTTGCAGCCAGATGTCGAGAAACACCAGATGCGGCCGCCGATTGGCAATCTCGGCGAGCGCCGTATCGCTGTCGCGTGCGGTCCGGGTCACGAACCCCTCGTCTTCGAGAATGCCCGCAACGAGATCCCGAATATCGGCCTCATCATCGACAATCAGAATTTCACTTGCCATGGATCGCGCCTGTGTTGTCAGCTGCCTGTTGAGGCTTCGATTTTCGTTGAATCATTGGTCTTTTCAGCCGGCTCTTTGGTTCCGGCGGCCGGCTCTTTTGTTTCCAGGTCGTTGCTGGATTTCTTGACGGATTCCGTGACCGCTGCCTTGTTTTCCGGCTTGGTTGCTTGGTTGGTCGCGGGCGCTGGCTCGGCGCCCCCGGATTTCGCGGGTTGTCCCGAGATCGCAAAGCGCATCCGCATCCAGGCGCCACGCTGGCCTTCGCGGAAGTCGGAGGCGTCCTTCAGTTCGATCCGCCCGCCATGGTCCTCCAGCACGCGGCCGACGATGGCCAGCCCCAGGCCCGTACCCTTGGCACGCGTGGTGACGTACGGCTCGAGCAGGCGCGAGCGCGCGACCTTGGGCAGGCCGATACCGTTGTCGATGACGTCGATCAGCACGTCGTCGCCCTCGCGCGACACCACGACGTCGATTCGGCCTCTGCCGAGCTCCTCGGGGGGAACCTGCTCGATTGCCTCGGTGGCGTTCTTGACGATGTTGGTGACCGCCTGGGAGATCAGCCGACGGTCGAACTGGGCGCGGAGCGGATCGTCCTTGAACTCGGCCTCGATATCGATTTCGGGATGGGCCACCTTCATCAGGAACACCGCCTGCCGCACGGTGTCGGCGACGTCCTCGCCTTCCATCACAGGTTTGGGCATCCGCGCAAAGCGCGAGAACTCGTCGACCATGCGCCTGATGTCGTCGACCTGGCGCACGATGGTGTCGGTGCACTGGTCGAAGATCTGCTTGTCCTTGTCCTCGGTGATGGACTTGCCGAACTTGCGGCGGATGCGCTCGGCGGAGAGCTGGATCGGCGTCAGCGGATTCTTGATCTCGTGAGCGATGCGGCGCGCCACGTCGCCCCAGGCCGAGGTCCGCTGGGCCGAGACCAGCTCGGTGATGTCGTCCAGCGTGATGATGTAGCTGTCGTGCGGCTGGTTCTTTTCCGCGCTGACGCGGACCGACAGATTGCGCTCGGCACCGTCGCGGGTGATGGTGATCTGGCCCTGCACCAGGCGCTGGGTCCCTTCCCGCGCCGTCTTCATCATCTCGTCGAGCTCAGGCAGAACGTCCGAGAGCGGATGGCCCAGCGTCTCCGCTTCGGAGTGCCCGATCAGCTTCTCGGCGGAGCGGTTGAGGATGCCGACGCTGCCGGAAGCATCGACGCCGATGATGCCGGCGCTCGCCGAGGACAGCACGGCCTCGATGAAGCGGCGGCGGCTGTCGATGAGGTCGCTGGCGTTGACGAGCTCGTCGCGCTGGCTGCGCAATTCCTGCGTCATCTTGTTGAAAGTCTCGCCGAGCTGGGCGAGATCGCCTTCCGACTGATGCACGGGCACCTGGACATGGAGGTCGCCGGTCGAGACCGTTTGCGCCGCGTTCATCAGCCGTCGGATCGGCGAGACCAGCGAGTTGGCGAAGTTGAGGCCGATCAGCACCGACGCCATCAGAATGGTCAGCGCGATCACCGCGAACATCAGCGCGAAGGCGACCTGGATGCCGAGGCGGCGCGACTCGATCTGGGCGTATTCGGCGACACTGACTTCGGTCTGTTTGAGCTGATTGACGACGTTCGGATCGAGCGGACGGGCGACGTAGAGGAAGGTGTCGTTGAAGGCGCGCAGGCGGATCACCGCGGCGACGAAGCTCGCGTCCGGGAGGACCGCGATCTCGGGTTCGTTCTCGCTGACGTTGCTGAGGAAGTCCGGCGCGGGCGGCGAATAAGCCAGCCGCATGCCGGTGTCGGCGGATTCCAGGATATTGGTGTTCTTGTCGATGATCATCGCGCCCGGCAAATTGCGCGAGGCGGCGCTCGCCGTCAGCATCTCCCGGAACGAGCGGCGATCCTGGTCGTAGAGCGGCCTTGCGTGCGCGATATCGTTGGCCATGCCGAGAATGTCGCCGCGGATCAGCTGCGCATGGTCCTGCATATAGGCCCGCGCGATCGTCAGCGAGTTCTGGATCACCTCCCTGGTCGGGCCGGAGAACAACCGGTCGAGGCCGCGCTCGATGGTGACGTTGGCAACGACGGAGACCAGCACCGCCGGCAGCACCGCCACGATCGAGAACAGGCTGACGATCTGGACATGGAGGCGCGCCGCCGCCCTGCCCCGCCGCCGCGCCAGAATCAGCTGCCAGAGTTCCCGGACGATGATCCCGACCAGGAGCAGGATCGTCGCAGCGTTGATCAGGTAGAACGAGCGGACGACCTCGGGCGTCGGATCGATCCTGGCAAGGCCGGTCAGGACCAGGAAGGTCAGGAGGGCCGACAGCAGCGCCAGCGCCACGGCAAAGGGTGCCAGCCAGCGCCGCACCGACCAACGCCGGGGCTCTTCCGCTGGGGCCGTGTCAAAGTGTGCGGCCGAGGTGTCTGCGCTGGTCATTCCGGCAATGGTGATGATGAAAACGCGTCCGCGATGGGCGGATACTGATGTATTCGTACCACATTGTTGCCGAATTGCGACAATTCCGCGGCGCGACGCCCGGGGCGGAGCGGTGAAATCCACAGATGGTCTTGGCAGACTAACCTGCCGGAACGGATTCCCGCGGCTGCGGCTTGTCCGAGATGGATAGGTTCTTTCTCGCGATAATGGTTTCTGCCGTTCTGCTGCTGATCGTCGCCGCCGATCTGCTGGTCAACGGCCCCGGCCTGCAGGAGCCGACGGCGGACGTCGCGCGCATCCTGCCGCCCACAATCATCAGGTGAATGTGTTCGCCGCCGCCGGTGGCGGAAGGTCCCATTCTTGTGTGACCGCGGAACATTTCTGCCCCGTTCCGACTTCTGCTCACCGCGTTAGCCATCACGGCCAGCGCGATCCGGACAGGCTCAGCTCCACCTTGGTAGGGGGGAGCTGAGCCACCGCCAGCTTCGAGAGGTTAGCCTCCGCTCCGATAGACCTGGATGTCGAGATCCCGGATCTTCTTCCGCAGCGTGTTGCGGTTGAGGCCGAGCAGGTCGGCGGCGCGGATCTGGTTGCCCCGGGTGGCGGCCAGCGCGGCCGTGAGCAGCGGCACCTCGATCTCCTTGAGGATGCGGTGATAGAGGCCGGGCGGCGGCACGCCGTTCGGAAAGCCCTGGAAGTGCGAGGACAGATACGCCTCAACCGCGCCGCCGAGATTGTCGACACCCTGCTGGACCGCGGCGCCCGGACTGACCGAGGGCGGCGCAAGCTCGCCGTCAATGACGGAGGCCGTGATCACGTCCTGCGGATAGAGGGCGGCAAGGCGCCGGGCGAGATTTTCCAACTCGCGCACGTTGCCGGGCCAGCGGTGCTGCTTCAGCCGCTCCAGCGCCAGCGAGTCGAGCTTCTTCGGCGGCAGCCCGTCCTTCTCGGCCAGCGTAAAGAAGTGACGCACCAGATCCGGCAGATCCTCGATGCGCTCACGCAAGGGCGGCAGCCGCAACGGCACGACATTGAGGCGGAAGAACAGATCTTCGCGGAACAGGCCCTGCTGGATCAGGACACGCAGATCCTTGTTGGAGGCCGCGACAATGCGCACGTCGGTCTTGATCGGCGTGCGGCCGCCGACCGTCGTATATTCGCCCTGCTGCAACACGCGCAGCAGGCGGGTCTGCGCCTCCATCGGCATGTCGCCGATCTCATCCAGGAACAGCGTGCCGCCCTCGGCCTGCTCGAACCGGCCGGAGGCGCGGGTGTTCGCGCCGGTGAAGGCACCGCGCTCGTGCCCGAACAATTCGGACTCGATGAGATCGCGCGGAATCGCAGCCATGTTGACCGCGACGAACGGGCCGTTGCGGCGCTTGCCGTAATCGTGCAGCGCCCGCGCCACCAATTCCTTGCCGGTGCCGGACTCGCCCGTGATCATCACGGTGAGGTCGGTCTGCATCAGGCGCGCGAGCACGCGGTAGATTTCCTGCATCGCCGGCGAGCGGCCGACCAGCGGGATCGCCTCCATCTCGGCATCTTCGTCCGGCGTCGAGGTCCGCTCCTTCGGCTCGGCGAGCGCGCGACCGACGATGGCGATCAGCTCCTTGAGGTCGAAGGGCTTGGGCAGATATTCGTAGGCCCCGCGCTCGGAAGCGCGGATCGCCGTCATGAACGTGTTCTGCGCGCTCATGACGATGACGGGCAGATTCGGCCGCATCTTCTTGATCCGCGGCAGCAGGTCGAAGGCGTTTTCGTCCGGCATCACCACGTCGGTGATGACGAGGTCGCCCTCGCCCTGGCTGACCCAGCGCCAGAGCGTTGCGGCATTGCCGGTCAGCCGCACCTCGTAACCGGCGCGGGACAGAGCCTGATTGAGTACGGTGCGGATGGCGGTATCGTCATCGGCTACGAGAATGCTACCTGCGGGCATCGTTGATCCTCATTTTGCCCCCTGTGACGCAGGCGACGACTTACCGGCAGAGTCGGCGCGACTGCTTTGATCGGCATGTTTCACCGATGTGGAATACATCGGCATCAGCACGCGGAAGGTGGTCTTGCGCGGCTGAGATTCGCATTCGATGATGCCCCCGTGATCGCCGACGATCTTGGCGACCAGCGCCAGGCCGAGACCCGAGCCGGTCTGCTTGGTGGTCACGAACGGGTCGAACAGGTTGGGCAGGAGATCATCCGGCACGCCTGGTCCGTTGTCCTTCACGCAGAATTCCAGCGGCAGGGATACCCTGGATTTTTGACCGGGGACTGACAGGCGCACGCCGGGACGGAAGGCGGTGGTGAGCTGGATCTCGGCGTCGGGAACGTCGATCAAGGCTTCTGCGGCGTTCTTCACGAGGTTGAGGAACACCTGAATCAGCTGATCCTGGTTCGCCAGCACCGGCGGCAGCGAGGGATCGTAGTCCTCGATGAAGCGGATGTTGCGGGCAAAGCCCGACTGCGCCAGCCGTTTCACATGGTCGAGCACCGAATGGATGTTGACGGGGCCGCGCACCACGGGGCGCTCGTCGCCGAACACCTCCATGCGGTCGACCAGCGTCACGATGCGGTCGGCCTCGTCGCAGATTAGCCGCGTCAGCATGCGGTCCTCGGACGAGGCCTGCTGTTCCAGGAGCTGCGCGGCACCGCGGATGCCGGACAGCGGGTTCTTGATCTCGTGCGCCAGCATGGCGGCGAGCGCGATCACCGAGCGTGCGGCGCTGCGATGGGTGAGCTGGCGGTCCATCTTGTCGGCGATGGTGCGCTCCTGGAGCATCACCACGATGTGGCCGGGCCGCTCGGTGAGCGGGGCCACGTGCAGATCGACCTGGCGGTCGCCGCCCATGCGCGGCGTGCCGAGATCGACCTTGTATTCGTTGACCGGCGAATTCGACGAGCGCACCTGGTCGATCAGGGCCAGCAACGGGCTGCCGAACGGCACCAGTTCCTTCAACGACTGCCGCTTCAGGAACTGCGTCGAGATCTCGAAGAAGGCCTCGGTCGCGATATTGGCGGCGACGATCTTGCCGTCCGGCCCGATCATGAGCACGGGGTTAGGCAAGGCGTCCAGGATTGCGTCGCTGTCGGACTGAAGCGGCCGACGATGTTCAGCGGCTGAGCTCATGCAGCAGCGCTCCATGCGAAGTCGTCGAAGGCATCTTGCAGTGACTTGTGAACGAGGCGCGGATCCTCCGAGACCAGGATCTTCTGGCGCCAGGATTTCAGCTTCTCCGCCGGGGCACGGCTCGCCTGCGCTGCGACGTCGAGTGCCCAGCTCAGATGCTTGCGGGCATGCCTCAGTCCGATGCGCAGACCATAGAGCGCGCAGACGCCATCATAGAGCGTGCGGACATATTGCAGCTGCGTTTCGAGCGAAGGCGTCGCTTCCTCAGCCCCACCCCGCAGGCGGCGGCCGATCTGACCGGGCAGCCAGGGCTGGCCCTGCGCGCCACGGCCGATCATCACGGCATCGGCGCCCGAGGCGTCCAACGCTGCGAGCGCCCTCTCGTAGGACGTGATGTCGCCATTGACGACGAGCGGGATCGAGATGGCCTCGCGCACGGCGCGGATCGCATCCCAATCGGCCTCGCCCTTGTAGAACTGGCAGCGGGTGCGGCCATGGACGGTGACGAGCCTGATGCCTGCGGCCTCCGCGCGCCGCGCCAGTTCCGGCGCGTTGCGCGTGCGGTCGTCCCAGCCGAGCCGCATCTTCAGCGTCACCGGCACCTTCACCGCCGCGATCGTCGCATCGATCAGGCTCAGGGCATGGTCGAGGTCGCGCATCAAGGCCGAGCCGGACTGGCCGCCGGTGACGTGGCGGGCCGGACAGCCCATGTTGATGTCGATGATATCGGCACCTTCGGCTTCGGCGATCCGGGCGCCTTCGGCCATCCAGTGCGTCTCGCAGCCGGCGAGTTGGACCACATGCGGGCCGATGCCGGTGGCTTCGCAGCGCAACCGGGACATCCGGTGGCCATTGGCGAGCTCATCGCTCGCGGTCATTTCGGACACGACGAGACCCGCTCCAAGCTCGGCGGCCAGCCGGCGGACGGGCGAGTCAGTCACACCCGACATCGGTGCCAGGAGGACCGGGGTGGCGATGTCAATATCGCCTATTTTCAACGGCTTAGAGCCTGATACTGCCGAGCCGGTCACAGGGGTCTCGTTGACTGTGCAGGGCCTCATCGCGCCTGCCATGATCTATCTTGCGCACAATTCTTGTGCAGTCAAGCGTCATGCCTACAGTTTAGACAAGTCTGCAAATCTTGCAAGTGCAGTGCAGCAAAATGCTGTTTCCCACAATCCGGGGAAACCCCCTTTTTTTGCGGGCCTGCCGTGCTAGAGGCATGCCGGCAATTACCACTCCCCGACTCCTTGACGAGCAACTGAGTATTTGAGTCCTATGGCGAAATCACAGCGCACCGCAGTCGTTCTCGTCGCAGCCGGGCGTGGACTGCGTGCAGGCGCCGGCGGGCCCAAGCAATATCGCGAGATCGGCGGTGTGCCGGTGATCTCTCGCGCCATGGAGGCATTCAGCCGCCACCCGGAGGTATCGGCGGTGCAGCCGGTGGTGAACCCCGACGACAGCGCCATGTTCATCGCGGCGGTCGCAGGGCTCAAGCACGAGCCGCCGACCAATGGCGGCGCCACCCGGCAGGCTTCGGTGCTCGCCGGTCTCGAAGCGCTGGCGAAGCACAAGCCGGACATCGTGCTGATCCACGACGCCGCCCGCCCCTTCGTCTCGGCAGGCGTGATCTCGCGTGCGATCGAAGCTGCGGGCCGCACTGGCGCCGCGATCCCCGTCGTGCCCGTCACCGACACCATCAAGGTCACCGGTGACGGCGGCAATGTCGAGGACACGCCGGACCGGGCGCGCCTCAGAATCGCGCAGACGCCGCAATCCTTTCGTTTCGACGTCATCCTCGAGGCGCATCGTCGCGCGGCGAAGGACGGGCGCTCTGATTTCACCGACGATGCCGCGATTGCCGAATGGGCGGGATTGACGGTCGCAACCTTTGAGGGCGATGTTGCCAATATGAAGCTCACCACTCCCGAGGATTTCGTGCGCGAGGAAGCGCGCCTGGCTGCCCTGCTCGGCGACATCAGGACCGGCACCGGCTACGACGTCCACGCCTTCGGCGAAGGCGACCATGTCATGATCTGCGGCGTGCGCGTGCCGCACACCAGGGGGTTCCTCGCCCATTCCGACGGCGATGTCGGCCTGCATGCCCTGGTGGATGCCATCCTCGGGGCACTGGCCGACGGCGACATCGGCTCGCACTTCCCGCCGAGCGATGCGAAATGGAAGGGTGCCTCCTCCGACCAGTTCCTGAAATACGCCATCGAGCGCGTCGCCCAGCGCGGCGGCCGCGTCGCCAATCTCGAGGTGACGCTGATCTGCGAGCGGCCGAAGATCGGCCCCTTGCGCGACAGCATGCGCGCGCGCATCGCCGAGATCTCCGGCGTCGACATCTCCCGCGTCGCGGTGAAGGCGACGACCAGCGAGCGACTCGGCTTCACCGGCCGTGAGGAAGGCATCGCCGCCACCGCGAGCGCCACCATCCGCCTGCCGTTTAGCGAAAAGACTTGGAGCATCTAAGCCATGGGCGGCAGCGACGCACGCGCCCTCTCCCGCTCGCTGCTCGATCTGTGCCGGATGCGCAAGCTGACGATCGCGACCGCGGAATCCTGCACCGGCGGCCTCGTCGCCGGCGCGCTGACCGACATCCCCGGTTCCTCCGACGTGATCGACCGCGGCTTCGTCACCTATTCCAATGACGCCAAGCGCGCGATGTTGGGGGTCGAAGCGAGCACGCTGACGAATTTCGGCGCGGTCAGCAAGGAGACCGCAACCGCAATGGCGATCGGCGCGCTGGAGCGTGCCGATGTCGATCTCGCCGTCGCCATCACCGGCATTGCCGGCCCCGGCGGCGCCACGCCCGGCAAGCCGGTCGGTCTCGTGCACTTCGCCGCCGCCGCGCGCGACGGCCGCATCATCCATCGGGAGCAGCGTTTTGGCGCGATCGGCCGCAGCGCCGTGCGCGCCCGCTCCGTGGTCGAGGCGCTGCGCATGCTGATGGAGCTCGCCCGCGGTCCGCAAGTCGCGGCCAAGCCGCAACGTGCCGCCGCAAGCCGCCTGCGCCCGCGGGTGACCCGCTCGCCGCGCCGGCATGCGGTGAAGCGAAGGCCTCCGCGTTCGCCGCGAGGCTGAGAGACCTGCGCCGCCGAAACGCTACGCCGCCGCGAGCAGCGCGCTGGCGTGATCGAGCACGCACTGCCTGACCGCGGCCGCCTGTGATGGCTTGGCCTTCGCGCTGACCGTCAACTCCACGATCGGCGACGCCGGATTGGCGACATCGACCACCCTGGAGATGTTGACGGCAGGCGCTGCCTGATCGTCCATGCGGGAGTCATTGCGCAGCTCTGTCAGGATCCGATCGGCCAGCGCCGAAGCGGCGCCGGCCGGAACCGGAAACGCCACCTTGACCTCGCCCGTGCCGGGATAGGCGCTGTGGTTGACGATCGCTGCACCCCACACCTGTCCGTTCGGCAGCAGGATCTGCGTGTTGTCGGCCGCGACGAGTTCGGTCATGAACAGCGACAGCGACCTCACCTTCCCCGCCTTGCCGGCGACCTCGACGTCGTCGCCGATGCGAAAGGGCCGGAACAACAGCAGCATCACGCCGGCAGCGAGATTGGAGAGCGTACCCTGCAACGCCAGACCAATGGCGAGAGATGTGGCGCCCAGCACGGCGACGAGGCTCGCGGTCTGGATGCCGAAGAGCTGCAGCACGGCGATGCCGACCACCGCGAGCACGCCATAGCGCGCAAGGCTACCCACGAACAACGTCACCAGCGGATCGACGCGATGCGTGACGCTCAGGACGCGCGTGACGAAACGCTGCATCGTGCCGGACAGGTACCAGCCGATGGCGAGCAGCAGGATCGCGTAGATCGCGTTCAGCCCATAGAGAACGAGCGAGGCTTTCAGCGTGTCGAAATTGACGGTCATGGCGGCTCCAACCAAGGCAATCGGTTGAGAACTCGCTGTCGCGGAAAATGATCCCCTTCGGGGCTAGCCAATCGTCAAGCACCTGCCGCGGCATCGCATGGGTGCGAGCGACGTGAAAACGGGGTACTGACCGGCTGGAATTCCAGGTTCATCGCGAATCCCGTTATTGCGCCGCTCGCTCGACACGACACATGACGGGGAGCTTTTGCTCGATCGCCTTCGCGAGCACCGTCCCCGTGGTCCGTCCGAGCTCTCTCGCGATGGTCGTAATCGGCTTGGTGCCTGCGAGCTCCCTGAGTCGGTTGAGGTCTTCCTCGCTCCACGATTGCTTCCAGCGCGCCATCTGTCCCGTCCAGCTCCGCAAGCCCCGCGCCCGACTCATATTCTAGTTGAATACCTTAGTAAATACATCCCTTACAGGTGTACCGCTCGCGGGCAAGGGGTGTTCCGCCGCTGCTCTGCGTTTTGGCACGGACCCCACGGGTCACCTTGGCCCGCACGAAGTCTGGCTGCTTGATCGTGCCCCCAAGGCTTGCGCGTGACAGCCCGTCCCTACCAGCCCTTGTGCTGCCTGTCGGGCAAGACACCCAGCCGGCAGGTCAATCCGCGCCCGCGAAAATATTCCGCTTTACCGAAATTCGGCTTTGGCGTATCCGTCCGTCACCTCATCCCGGTCAGAGGGGCGTATCGCGATCGTCACGACACGCGGGGTGAGATGCGGTGGACGCTAGTCACATCGGCGCGAGAGGCCTTCGCAGGGCGGGCGACCGTGAGCGACAGGTCTTCGCGCACACGACCGGTGCGATCTGCGTACGGCAAAACCGTGTCGTCCTGGCGCCCGGGGTCTGTGCGCCAAGTCTTGCGGTGATGTGGCGGCCCAACCGGGCGCGCGCATCAGTCATCCGCAAGGCGACGGGGGCAATAGTGCATCGCTCCCCGGGGAGAACTCGGCATAAGCCGTCAAACCACTGCGCAGGGAAGGCCGGATGTTTGGCTTCACCTGTATGCCGCTGTGCAGCTTCTCGTAGCGCAACCTTCGCACAGTGGACCGTGGGTGCCCGGCCGGCACCTGGTCTTCCCTGCACCCTCTGACTGACGAGGGTGTCAAGATGCAGCAAAGCTCGGGCAGGAACTGCCGCGAGAGCGCAGGGTTGTGTCAGATTTTCAAAAAGCACGTAAGTTTTGTCGAATACGATCGGGATCGCACATGCGAAGGCCGCGACCAAACGTCATCACGCGTGCCCGACCTTGCGCGGGAGCATATTGGCGCAATAATGCTCCGCTACTCTGTGATCCGGAATCAACCGGTCCTGTTCTTTGGAGGGTGACGAGAGTGTTCGCTCGCACCATTGCTCTGGCCATCGCCATTGCCAACTTGGCCGCTTTTGATGGTGCGGCCGCACAAACGGTCAACCAGCCGCCGGACACGATGGCGGCGCGGGTCGAAGCCTGCACGCCCTGTCATGGCAATCAAGGCGAAGGCACCAGCGACGTCTATTTCCCGCGGCTTGCCGGCAAGCCGGCCGGCTATCTCTACAACCAGCTTCTTGCCTTCAAGAATGGCCGGCGAAAATATCCGCCGATGAACTATTTGCTGGAATTCCTCCCCGATCCATACCTGCAGCAGATGGCGGACTATTTTGCGGATCAACATCCGCCTCTGCCGCCCGTCACAGCAAGCGATGCAAGCAAGGAGGTGCTGCAGCACGGCCAGTCTCTGGTGTCGCGTGGCGATCCGCAGCGCCAGATTCCGGCGTGCGGAAGCTGCCATGGCCCGACCTTGACAGGAATGGAGCCGGGAATTCCGGGCCTGCTCGGACTGCGCCCGAATTATATCAGCGCGCAGTTGGGCGCGTGGCGTTATGGCACGCGCACCGCAAAAGCGCCGGACTGCATGCAGCAGGTTGCCGCCCGGCTCACCGAGGAAGACGTGACGGCGGTCGCCGCATGGCTCGCGAGCCGCCCAGCGCCGGTGAACATCGCGCCGGCGCCGAAAGGCACGTACGTGCTGCCGTTCGCCTGCGGCAGTGAACCGGATTGAGGAGACGGAATTGCGATCATGTTCACGAATCCTTGCCGTATGGCTGTTGCTCCTCGCCGGTCCCTCCGCCGAGGCACAGCCGAAGTCCGGCCATGATGGCGACAGCCTCGTCGCGCGCGGCGAATATCTGGCGCGGGCCGGCGACTGCATTGCCTGCCACACGGCGCCCGAGGGGCACACCTTCGCCGGCGGACGCGCCATGCCGACGCCTTTCGGCACCCTGTACTCCTCCAACATCACGCCGGATCGCGACACCGGGATCGGCAAATGGACTGCCGAAGACTTCTACAAGGCGATGCACTCTGGCCGCTTTCCGGACGGCGGATTGATGTATCCGGCAATGCCGTTCGCATCCTACACCAAGGTCACCAGAGCCGATACTGACGCGATCTTCGCCTATCTGAGGTCGATCCCGCCCGTGAGCCAGCGGAATCGTGAGCACGACCTCCGCTTCCCCTATTCCAACCGCCAGCTGATCCTCGGCTGGCGCACGCTGTATTTCACAGAGGGCGAATTCAAACCTGACCCGACCAAATCCGCGGAATGGAATCGCGGCGCCTACCTTGTCGAGGGCCTCGGCCATTGCGGCATGTGCCATTCGCCCATCAACGCGCTCGGCGGCACCTCGCAATCGGAAGCCTTCAAGGGCGGCCTGATCCCCATGCAGAACTGGTACGCGCCATCGCTCACGTCAAATCGCGAGGCGGGGCTCGGTGACTGGAGCATCAAGGACATCACGGACCTGCTGCAAACCGGCGTTTCCATGCGCGGCGTCGTCTACGGCCCGATGGCCGAGGTCGTGCACAACAGCCTGCAATATCTGAACGACGAAGACACCAGGGCGATGGCGGTATACCTCAAGAGCATTGCGGAGCCCTCGCCTCCAGCGCCGGCGAGAACGACGCTGCCGACGACCGAGAGCAGCCTGCTGATCAGCCTCGGCAAGACCGTTTACGACAAGCACTGCGCGAGCTGTCATGGCACGCAGGGCGAAGGCAAGCCGCCGCACTGGCCGCCGCTCGCCAACAACCAGTCGATCGAAATGCAATCGGCAGTCAATCCGATCCGCATGGTGCTCAATGGCGGCTATCCGCCGGGCACCAAGGGCAATCCGATGCCCTACGGCATGCCGCCTTTCGCGGGGCTTCTGTCCGACAACGAGATCGCCGCCGTCGTTTCCTACATCCGCACCGCCTGGGGCAATCGCGGCACGCCGGTCTCGGCGCGCGAGGCCAACGAGCTGCGGTCCGCACCGCTGAACTGAGAGACGCCAGGGACCCGTCATGATCAATTCCGATCCGCCGACCAGCCCAGCCGCCGCCGACCAGGCGGTCGAGGAGGTCGTCGCGCAAGGCCCGTCCGGCGCAATCGTGCTCGCGGGCATCGCCACGGCCTGCGTGGTCGCGATGTGGCTCGCGTTCTATCTGTTCGTCTTCCTGCCACGTGGCTCGCTGCAATGAGCGCAGAGGAATCCCATCGCGGCAGCGCCGAGGTCGCGGCCCGCGTCGAGCGGCGCTGGGCGACCATTTCCGTGATCATCATCGTCGGCATGGCGCTGCTCGCCGCATTTGCCGGCATCCACCGCGCGACCATGCCGCAGCCGCGCGTCGAGACCACCGATCCATCGCGGCTGCATCTCTCCGGCGAATTCGTCGAAAGCAACCTCGGCAGCGTGCTGGAAACCAATGGCAGTGTGACCGTGCGTGCGATCGGCCAGCAATATTCCTTCACGCCAGCCTGCATCCTTGTGCCCGCGGACACGCCGATCACGCTCCGCGCCACCAGCGCCGATGTCGTGCACGGCATCCTGATCCAGGGCACCAACGTCAACACGATGCTCGTGCCGGGTTACATTTCCGAGCAGCCCATGCGCTTTGCGAGGACCGGGGACTATCTGATGCCCTGCCAGGAATTTTGCAGTTTCGGCCACGAGGGCATGTGGGGCAAGGTCAAGGTGATCGACAAGACCGAATTCGCCGATCGTGCGAAGGGTGGCGGGAGGCTGAGCTGTGTTGGTCAATAGGAAGCTCATCCTCGCCCATTTCTGGCTGGCCTTTGCCGTGTTCGGCATCGCGCTCGCGCTCGGCGCTTGGCAGATGTTCATCCGCAGCCCGATCGGCACCTGGCTCTCCAACCCCGAGCTCTATTACCGCTCGCTGACCGCGCACGGCACAGTGATGGGCTACGTCTTCCCGACCCTGGTCGCGATGGGTTTTGGCTACGCCATCAGCGAGTCCGCGCTGGAGCAGCGTCTTGTCGGCGTGCGCTGGGCCTGGGCCGGATTCTGGCTGATCGTTGCCGGCAGCATCATGGCGGTGATCCCGATCGCGCTGGGCCGCGCCTCGGTGCTCTACACCTTCTATCCGCCGCTGATCGGCAACGTCTTCTACTATCTCGGCGTCGTGCTGGTCGTGGTCGGCTCCTGGTTCTGGGTCGCGCTGATGTCGATCAACCTGCGCGTCTGGCGCAAGGCCCATCCCGGCGCGCCGGTGCCGCTGGCGATGTTCGCCAATGTCGCCGGCTCGTATTTGTGGGCCTGGACCGCGGTCGGTGCCGCGCTCGAGCTGTTATTGCAGATCATTCCCGTCGCGGCGGGGCTGAAGAGCACGATCGATGCCGGCCTCGCCCGCGTGTTCTTCTCCTGGACTCTGCACGCCATCGTCTATTTCTGGCTGATGCCGACCTACATCGCTTATTACACCATCGTGCCGCGCGCGATCGGCGGCCGCGTCTATTCCGACACCATGGCGCGGATCTCCTTCATCCTGTTCCTGGTGGTGGCGATGCCGATCGGCATGCACCACACCTTTGCCGACCCGCAAGTCGGCGCCGGCTTCAAGTTCATCCATTCGGCCTTCACGGCGCTGGTGACGTTGCCGACATTCCTGACGGTGTTCACCATCTGCGCCTCCGTCGAGATCGCTGCGCGCCTGCGCGGCGGGCGCGGCCTGTTCGGCTGGATCAGGGCCCTGCCCTGGGACAATCCGATGATGCTCGCGCTCGCCTTCTCCTTCGTCATGCTCGGTTTTGGCGGCGCCGGGGGCCTCATCAACATGAGCTATCAGCTCGATGCGTCCATCCACAACACACAGTGGATCACCGGCCATTTCCACCTGATCTTCGGCGGCGCCATCGTCATCATGTATTTCGCGATCGCCTATGATCTGTGGCCGCATCTGACCGGCCGCGAGCTGATCGATCTCCGGCTGATCCGCACCCAGCTCTGGCTATGGTTCGTCGGCATGATGGTCACCACGTTCCCGTGGCACTGGGTCGGCATTTTGGGCATGCCGCGCCGCATGGCCTATTTCGACTTCGGCGATCCCGGGATCGCGCCGCAGGCGCTCTCCGTCACCCTTTCGGCGATCGGCGGCTTCATCCTGCTGGCCTCGGGCATCCTCTTCCTGGTCATCCTGGCGCGCGGCATGCGCGCACCGCAGACTGACGCCGGCCCGTATCGCTTTGCGCTGGCCGTGCACCAGCCGGCGACCGTACCGGTCGCGCTCAACACGCACGCGCTGTGGGTGGGGCTGATGATCGCGCTCACCCTCACCAATTACGGCTACCCGATCCTGACGCTGGCGCTGAACGAGGGCACCTCGGTGCCGGCCGTCTATGTGGGAGCGCAGTGATGATCGCGCGCGACCTCTTCACCTTCCGCAACAGGCATTTCACGGCAGCCGTCGGCATCACCGCCGCGATCCTGATCGTGACTGCGATCGGCGGCTTCATCGTGCTGCCTTTCGCCCAGCCCTGGGTCCAGTTCGCCAATGTCTGGGATGCGATCTGCAGCGCCGCCGGACTGCCGCAGCGGGCGGCGACCGTGGCGGCGCCGGAGCAGACCAGGCGCCTGTCCGAGGTCGTGCTCACCTCCTCCACACTGGCGCGCCCGAACCAGGAGGCCATCGGCCGCGGCGCCACGCTGGCGCAACGCTGCGCCATCTGTCACGGCCCGACCGGCATCAGCCGCGCGGACTCGCCGAACCTCGCGGGTCAGTATGCGGCGGTGATCTACAAGGAGCTGCACGATTTCCGCTCCGGCGCACGCACCAATGCCGTGATGTCGCCATTTGCGGTCAACCTGACCGACCAGGAGATCGCCGATCTCTCGATGTACTACGCCTATCTGCCGCGGCTCCCGGCCTACCACCCGACGCCGCAGCTGCCGAAACCCAACATCGTCATCTATGGCGCGCCGATGCGCGGAATCGCGCCCTGCGGTTCCTGCCATGGCAGCCTCGACAACAAGATCGGCAGCCCGTGGCTGGAGGGGCAGTCCGAGGCCTACATGAAGGCGCAGCTCCAGGCCTTCGCCTCCGGCGAACGGCGCAACGACATCAGCCAGCAGATGCGCAACATCGCGCGCGCGATGACGCCGCAGGAGATCGATCAGGCCGCGGCATACTACGCCTCGCAGCCGCCGGATGTGGTGAAAGCGGTGGATTGAGGCGAGGATCTCGTGCCCCGGACGCAGCGCAGCGCTCCTTTAGCGGTGCGCTGCACAGCCGGGGCCCATTTATCGAGTGAGGGGCCATGGGGTCCCGGCTCTGCGGAGCAGCGCCGTAAGCCGTTTACGCGCGTCTTCGACGCGCTATGGCGCTGCGCCGCGTCCGGGACACGAGAGTTACGATAACCTACGTCGATGCCAGCTTCGGCCGGCCGTAGATCGCGTCTGCGCGCTTTTCGAACGCGGTCGAGAAGCGCGCGAAGGCGGCGTCGAACATCGAGCCCATCAGCATCGCCAGCATGCGGCTCCTGAACTCGTAGGCGAGAAAGAACCCGACGTCGCAGACGCCCTCGCCCTTGGGCTCGAACGCCCAGCGGTTTTCGAGGTTGCTGAAAGGACCCTGCAGATATTCGACCAGGATCTTCAGATTGGCGCGGTCGAGCGTCACCCGGCTGGTGAAGGATTCCTTGATCAGCTTGAACGATACCGTCATGTCGGCAACCAGCACCTCGGTGCCGTCGGGCTTTGCCAAGCGCTGACGAACCTTCAGCGCGCTGCACAGCGGCACGAATTCCGGATAGCGCTCGACGTCGGCGACCAGATCGAACATCTCGGATGCGCTGTGATTGACACGGCGCTTGCTGGAAAAACGGGGCATATCGGTTCAGTGGGCGTTAGCTGCCCGCGCGGCCTTCAGTCTCGCAAAGTCCTCGCCGGCATGATGCGACGAGCGGGTCAGCGGGCTCGCCGACACCATCAGGAATCCCTTGGTGTAGGCGACCTTCTCGTAAGACGAAAACTCGTCCGGCGGCACGTACCGCATCACGGCATGGTGCTTGCGGGTCGGCTGGAGATATTGCCCGATGGTCAGGAAGTCGACCTCGGCCGAACGCAGATCGTCCATCACCTGGAGTACCTCGTGGCGCTCCTCGCCGAGGCCAACCATGATGCCGGACTTGGTGAAGATGGCGGGATCGAGTTCCTTGACCCGCTGCAACAGCCGGATCGAGTGGAAGTAGCGCGCGCCGGGCCGCACCGTGAGGTAGCGCGACGGCACCGTCTCGAGATTGTGGTTGAACACGTCGGGCTTCGCCGCAACGACGACCTCGAGTGCCCCCTCCTTGCGCAGGAAGTCCGGCGTCAGGATCTCGATCGTGGTCGAGGGGCACGCGGCCCGAATCGCGCCGATCGTCCCTGCGAAATGTTGCGCGCCGCCGTCGGCGAGGTCGTCGCGGTCGACGGAGGTGATGACGACATGAGCGAGGCCGAGCTTGGCGACCGCCTCGGCGACGTTCTGCGGCTCGGCCGCATCCAGCGCATTCGGCAGGCCGGTCTTGACGTTGCAGAAGGCACAGGCGCGGGTGCAGGTGTCACCCATGATCATGAAGGTCGCGTGCTTCTTGTCCCAGCACTCGCCGATGTTCGGGCAGCCCGCCTCCTCGCATACCGTGTGCAGGCCGTTCGCCCGCACGATGTTGCGGGTGTCGGCATAGCCGCGGGTATTCGGCGCGCGCACGCGGATCCAATCCGGCTTGGGCGGCGAAGCGGAATCAGGCCGGTTCACCTTTTCGGGGTGGCGCGGGCGCAGCGGGTTCGAGATGGTATCGACAATAACGACCATGGGGTGTCCGGTCTGTTCAGGTCCTACCTAATCGGTCTGGCTGCCTGCCGCAACCCGGCTCGCGCCGCTTCAGGGAACATGGCAGATATGGGCAATATCCTGCTCTGTTCTCAGGCGATTCTCACCTCGAATGGCTCCAATCTCGAAGGCATCCACACCGCGGCTCGGCAAGCAGCTGAAGCGGACCTTTTTCGGCCGCAGCGTCCACGAGGTCGCACCCGACCTGATCGGCGCGACCATGCTGGTCAACGGTGTCGGCGGGATCATCGTCGAGGTCGAGGCCTATCATCATACCGACCCGGCGGCGCACTCCTATCGCGGGCCGACGCCACGGAACCAAGTGATGTTCGGCCCACCCGGCTTTGCCTATGTCTATCGCTCCTACGGCATCCACTGGTGCGTGAACTTCGTGTGCGAGGCGGAAGGCTCGGCCAGCGCCGTGCTGATCCGCGCACTGGAGCCGACGCACGGCTTGGCTGCGATGCGCCGGCGCCGGCATCTCCAGGATGCGCATGCGCTGTGCTCAGGCCCGGGCAAGCTGACCGAAGCGCTCGGCATCACCATCGCGCACAACGCGCTGCCGCTGGACCGTCCGCCAATCGCACTGCATGCGCGGACGGAGGATGTGGAGGTCGCAACGGGCATCCGGATCGGCATCACCAAGGCTGTCGAGTTGCCCTGGCGCTATGGCATCAGGGACTCAAAGTTCCTCAGCAAGCCGCTTCCCAAATGATTGTCATTCCGGGGCGGCTCGCAGAGCCGAACTCCGGTGCGCAATTGCGCACCTGAGAATCTCGAGATTCCGGATTCGATGCTGCGCATCGCTCCGGAATGACGGCGAGCTCACGACGCCTGCTTCAGGCGCTCCAGCGCCTCGAGCAGCTTGGCCTTGCGGGCCAGCGCGGCCTCGCGCTTTTCGCGCTCCTCCTCAACGACCTCCTCGGCCGCGTTGGCGACGAACTTCTCGTTCGCCAGCTTGGACTCGGCGCGCTTGATGTCGGCGTCGGCCTTGCCGATCTCCTTGTCGAGGCGCGTGCGCTCGGCAGCAACGTCGATCACGCCCTTCAGCGGCAGCGCAGCCACTTCGCCACGCACCAGCAGCTGGACCGCGCCATCAGGCGCGCGATCGGCGAAGGAGATGTCGGACAGCCGGGCCATGCGCTTGATGACATCGGTCCAGCGCGGCGCGCGCTCCCGGGTCTCGGCCGAGGCGCCGGCGAGCACCAGCGCCGTCAGTGTCGCCGGCGGGATGTTCATCTCGGCGCGCACGGAGCGGATCTGGGTGACGAGGTCGATCACCCAGCCAATCTCGGCCTCGGCCGCGGGATCGGTGAAGTCGGCATGATCAAAGAACGGCAGCACCCAGGCCGGCGAAACGAGCGCATCGGTCGGTCCCGTCGTCGCCGCGAGCATCGCGAGCTGCTCCGGCGTCGGCTCGGACGGCTTCAGCGGCCACGGCGCCAATGCGAGCAGGCCCTCGCGCTTCGCCGTCACCTCCCACAGCTCCTCGGTGATGAAGGGCATGAAGGGGTGCAGCAGCTTCAGGATCTCGTCGCGCGCCCAGGCGACCATGGCGCGGGTCTCGTCCTTGGCGGGACTGTCAGGACCAAGCAGCACGGGCTTTGCAAGCTCGACATACCAGTCGCAATAGACGTTCCAGACGAAGCGATAGATGCTGCCCGCAGCGTCGTTGAAGCGATAGGCTTCGATCGCCTCGGTCACCTCACGCGTGGTGTGCGCGGTCTCATGCGCGATCCAGCGGTTCAGTGTCTCCTTCGCGTTCGCCGGCTCGAACCCTTCAGACACGGCGCAATGGTTCATCTCGGCGAAGCGACACGCGTTCCAGAGCTTTGTCGCGAAATTGCGATAGCCCTCGACGCGGCTGGTGGCGAGCTTGATGTCGCGACCCTGCGCCGCCATCGCCGCCAGCGTGAAACGCAGCGCGTCGGCGCCGTATTCGTCGATCAGGTTCAGGGGGTCGATGACGTTGCCCTTCGACTTCGACATCTTGGCGCCCTTCTCGTCGCGGACGAGGGCGTGGATGTAGATGGTCGAGAACGGCACTTCCTTCATGAAGTGCAGGCCCATCATCATCATGCGGGCGACCCAGAAGAAGATGATGTCGAATCCGGTCACCAGCGCGTTGGTCGGATAGTAGCGCTGCACCTCGGGTGTATCGTCGGGCCAGCCGAGCGTCGAGAACGGCCACAGCGCCGAGGAGAACCAGGTGTCGAGCACGTCCTCGTCGCGGGTGATGAAGCCTTCGCGCTTGTTGCGGTCGAGCGCCATCTCGCGCCCCTGCTCGACCGTGATGACTTCCTGCTCGACGTAATAGCCGAGCGCATGACTGACAGCCTCCTCCTCGGTCTCGGCCACGAACACCTTGCCGTCAGGTCCGTACCAGGCCGGGATCTGGTGGCCCCACCAGAGCTGGCGCGAGATGCACCAGGGCTGGATGTTCTCCATCCACTCGAAATAGGTCTTTTCCCAGTTCTTCGGCACGAAGGTCGTTTCGCCCGAACGCACCGCCGCGATCGCGGGCTTGGCCAGCGTCTTGGCGTCGACATACCACTGATCTGTCAGGTACGGCTCGATCACGCTGTTCGAGCGGTCACCATGCGGCACCATGTGGGTGTGCGGCTCGATCCGCTCGACGAAGCCGAACGATTCCAGCCGTTCGACGATGCGCTTGCGCGCGACGAAGCGGTCAACCTTGTGGAACTCCTCGGCGAACTGCGCGGCGCCTTCAGGCAGGTCGCGCAGATAATCCTCGTTGTCGAGGAGATCGAGGCAACCTTCCCTGTCGAGCACGCTGATCCGGCGCAGGCCGTGGCGATTGCCGACTTCGAAATCGTTGAAGTCGTGCGCCGGCGTCACCTTCACCGCGCCCGAGCCCTTCTCCGGATCGGAGTACTCGTCGGCGACGATCGCAATCTTGCGGCCGACCAGCGGCAGGATGACGTTCTTGCCGATCAGCTTCTGATAGCGCTCATCCTCGGGATGCACGGCAACGCCGGTATCGCCGAGCATGGTCTCGGGACGCGTGGTGGCGACGACGATGAAGCTCGAGGGATCCTCGGGGCTGAAATTCTTGCCCTCGATCGGATAGCGTAGGTACCAGAGGTGGCCCTTGACTTCGACCTGCTGCACTTCGAGATCGGAAATCGCGGTCAAGAGCTTGGTGTCCCAGTTCACCAGCCGCTTGTCCTTGTAGATCAGTCCCTCGCGGTGCAGCTCGACGAACACCTTGACGACGGCTTTCGACAGGCCCTCGTCCATGGTGAAGCGCTCGCGCGACCAGTCGCAGGACGCGCCGAGCCGCTTGAGCTGGTTGATAATGGTGTCGCCGCTCTCGGCCTTCCATTGCCAGACCCGCTCGAGAAACTTCGCGCGGCCCATCTCGCGGCGGCCGGGCTGCTGACGCTCCATCAGCTGCCGCTCGACCACCATCTGGGTGGCGATACCGGCATGGTCGGTGCCGGGCTGCCACAGCACGTCGCGGCCGCGCATGCGCTCGAACCGGCACAGGATGTCCTGCAGCGTATTGTTGAGGGCGTGACCCATGTGCAGCGAGCCCGTCACGTTCGGCGGCGGGATCACGATGGTGAAGGGCACGGCATCACGGCGGTCGGGGCGACCAGCCTTGAAGGCAAGGCCGTCCTCCCACACGACGGACATGCGGGCTTCGATATCGGCGGGCTGGTAATTTTTCTCGATCATGGGGCTGCTAGAAAGCCGCGCGAGGGGGCCAAGTCAACGAAAAGGTCAGCGCACGGGCCTTCCGGCCCGGTCGACAAGCCCAATATGGCGTACGAGCGGGGCTATATAGGGGCCGCACGGCCCTTCTCAGCGGCCGCCGCGCGAGACTCGCTCGATTTCGGCCTTCACGATGCGTTCAACGAGACCCGGAAGGTTGTCGTCGAGCCAGGACTTCAGCATCGGCCGCAGCATCTCCTTGACCAAATCCTCCAGCGTCCGTGCATTGCTGCTGAGCACCGTATGGGCCAGGGAGTTGAAGGCGGATTCGACCGCGGAGACCGTCGATTGCGCGAGGATCGGCTGCTGCGGCGGCAGCGGCGGGGCGTCAAAGTCCACCGGCGCGTAGGACGGCGGCGGCGTAGGCCGCGGCGGGGGCGATTCGGCGAATTCGAGATCGTCGCGCGGCTCGACCTTGCGGAAGCTGGGCGGCGGCGGAGGCGGTGTCGGATCCACCGCCATCTCGTCCGTCAATTCGAGCACGTCGGGTTCTGGTTCTGGCTCCGGCTCGGGAGCGCGGACCTCGGGCGCAGGTGTGGCCGCGTCGAGCCCCGCCAGCAGCGCGTCGATATCGTCCTGGTTATTGGTGGCGTCCGCCGCGGGCGCGGGTGGCGGCGGCGGAGCCGGCTTCGCAACTGGCGGCGCCGGCTTCTCGGCAGCAGGTTTTGCGGGCGCGACCTTGGATGGCGGAATGTCGTTCATTGCCTGCGGCTTCGGCGGCGTCGCGGGCGCTGCGGCCTTCTCGGGCTTGGCGGCCTCAGCCGGCGGGGGCTTTGCCTCATCGTCGGCAATGATGCGCCGGATCGAGGCCAGAATCTCCTCCATCGAGGGTTCTGTGACCTTTGCAGGCTGCGTCATCTCCGACTCCACATCATCAACGCCCTCGCATGCGTCGTTTTACCACCAAGCACGACAGGATTGGCCGGTTCCGGACGGGAGGCCCCTCATTTTCGTCGCGGCAGCCCGACTTGTCCCCAGATCACGGCTCAACGTGCAGCGGTGCGCCCCTGCCCCCGGCACTCAAGCATTACGCACACGACATCAACGCGGGGCCGAATCGACCCGCATCATTCTGGCAAGGCTATGTCAGGGATTTTGACGATTGCAAGCAAAGCACCGGTCGACCTCGGCTATCGGCGATGTCGACCGAATCACTACGCATGATCCGGAGAGGTATTCCGAAAAGATCATGCTTGAACAAAAACTAAAGCGCGATGGCGATTCATCCTGATCGCATCGCGCTTTAGGAGGGATCAGCGCCCGTCGGGCGTACGCACGCCGGCCCAGCTGTCGCGTACCTGATGATAGTGAACGCTGGGGTCGTAGGTCGTGGTCCGCAGACCAAGCACCTGCGGCGACAGGCGGCCGATGGTATTGAGGACCCTGTAGGAATTCACAACGCGATCATGCTGTGCGTTCACGAGATTGATGCGGGCGTTGACCAGCGCCTGCTGCGCATTGAGAACGTCGAGCGTGGTGCGCTGCCCGGCCTTTGCCTCCTCGCGCACACCGTTCAGCGCGATTTCGGATGCTGTCACCTGGGCTTGTGCGGACGTCACCTGCGCTTTGGATGCCTGGAGCAGGCCCCAGGCAGATGCGGTGTCAGCGCGAGCCTGGTCACGAGTCTGATCAAGCGTGAGACGCTGCTGGGCCAGCGACTCCTTGGACTGTCGGATCAGGGAATATTCGGAGCCGCCCGCATAGAGCTGCCACGAAGCTTGCGCGACAGCGGAGGCGCTGAACGCCCTGTTTTGAATCAAGGTTTGTTCGTTTGCCTGCTGGGCGGTCGCCTGCAATGTGACCGTCGGCAGCAATGCGCCTTCATTGATCTTCACGTTCATATAAGCGACATCGATGCCGAACATCGCTGCGGTGACTGCCGGGTTCTCGATAAGCGCAAGCTCGACCGCTCTTGCCAACGACGGCGGCAGCAAACGATCCACCGGGGAGCCGGGCGCAAGGTTGACAGGGTCGTTGCCGATCACACGGCGATAGGTCGCGCGCGTCGCCGTCAGCGTGGCCTCGGACTGCTGCTCCAGCGTTCGCCCTGCAGCCAATTGCGCTTCCGATTGCGCCACGTCAGTGCGAGTGACTTCGCCGACGTTGAAGCGGTCGCGCGTCTGCTTCAACGTCTGCTCGAGGACGCGGACGTTGCTCTTGTTGACATCGACCGTCGCCGAATCGCGCAGATAATCCATGTACGTCTGCGCCGCCAAGAACAGAACACTTTGCTCGAGATTGCGCAGCCCCTCGCGCGCGCCGGAGACCTGATGCTCTGCGCCCCGAACCCGGTTGGCGGTTTGGTTGCCGTTGTACAGAGACTGCTGAATGGTAAGGGCGGAGCTGCGGGGGACGGTGGTCCCGTTGATTGGTCCAGTGCCCGGCGCGCTCAATATGTCCTGATATTGATAGCCGGCGCTCGCAGTCAGCGAAACTCTCGGGCGATATCCGGACAGTGCCTGAGGCACGTTTTCGTCGGTCACACGCACCTGGGCGCGCTGCGCGTTGAGCTGCGGATTGTCCTGATAGGCACGCACAAGCGCGCCTTCCATCGTCTCCGCCAAGGCAGGCATCGGCCCGGCAAGCGCCAGCAGCAGGACCGAAACCGCAGCTCCGGTGAAGAGCTTCACCCCATGCATCCCTTAAATTCCGTTCATCTAACGCCCACCCCGTGCCCACGAGCTGGGTTTACCGTCTACGAGGAGTCATCGCCCCGCCGCAACATAGGACGGAGGCAAGCGCGACGGAACTACCCGAAGGTGGTTCTCAGCGGAAACTCTTCACGTGCAGCATCCCTGCCACACTTCTGATTCGGAACGGGATTTTGGCGGGCTTTGGCCCGTCAGAACACGAAGGCGGCGGCCCGTTCCAGCCCGGGAAGGACCGGGGCTGCGGCATCGAACAGGGCCCGATGGCCGAATTCACCGTGGGTACGGGTCACGATCATGGCGCGCGGCGGCCTGGATTCGGCCGACACCCCCACCAGGCGCCCCCCCTCCTTGAGCTGCCCGAGCAGGGCTTCCGGCATAACCTCGGCCGCTCCGTTGAGGACGATGACGTCATAGGGAGCGGCAGAAGGTTCCCCTTCGGGGCACGCCGCCGCCCGGCAGGTGACATTGGCAAGCCCCAGGGCGGCGAAGGCGTCCTTGGCTTTCGTGGCCAAGGCCGAATCGCACTCGGTCGCAACAACCTGCCGCGCAAGCTTGGCGGTCAGCGCGGCGAGGTACCCCGTGGCGCAGCCGACGACCAGAACGCAGTCATCCTCGCCGATCTCAGCGGCCTGAAGCAGCTTGCCGGTGAGCGCCGGCTTGATCAGGAACCGCTTGGCGCCGCCTTCGCTCACGTCGAGGTCGAGATCGAGATAGGCCAGCGCCTGCCGGGCGGCAGGCACGAAGGCCTCGCGCGGAACCGTGAGCATGGCATCGAGAACACGACGATCGGTGACGTCATTGGTGCGCACCTGGCCATCGACCATTTTCTGGCGCGCGGTCGAGAAACCGGACATTTGCGGACCCTGCAATGCGGACGATGCCGCGGAACAAATTCGCGGCATCTTTGGAGCATGCTCGGTCAAAACGCAACATGGCCGTTGGCCCCGAGAGACCAAGGCTTCCGCAGCTGCCCAATCGGAGGGTCGACCAGTCCTACTCGATCGCCACAGCGAGGCGGCCGATCAGAGCTGCGACCTCGTCCAGCCGCGCCGAATCCGGCGTCTCGACCGCACGCGCCAGACGGGCGATGCATTCGTCGTCGCTGAGTTCGGGAACGTCGGCCGGCAGAATCGAGGGGGCCATGAGAGAACGGTCGGCCTGGATGTCTGGCATGGAATGAGCTCCGTAAATGTCCGGCGGGTCGATGCTCGATTGGAATTGAGTCGATTTGGCGCCGCCCGCATGGCGCGCCCGCGCCCGCGCACACATCCGTTCAAGCGTGATTCCACGCTGGATTGCGAAGACCGTGCTCCAAAGTCAGGCGAAGAAGATCACGCGCCGCATGAGGATGCGGACATAAATTACTGAGTTGTCAGCAAAATTTGGCTCCCCGGGCTGGATTCGAACCAGCGACCATCCGATTAACAGTCGGATGCTCTACCGCTGAGCTACCGAGGAAAAGGCGAACCGTTCGTTCGCGCGCGGCTGCGTATAACAAAGCCGCTAGCGCTTGCAAAGGACGAATTCGTCATCATCCGCAACGCACCTTGAGGAAGGTCTGGAACGGCCCCTCCTTCAGGGACTTTCCGAGGATGGGTTCTGGATGCTTGCGCTACGCTCGCAACGACGGAGCTCGAAGCAACGCCTCTCTCCAGCGACGCAAATCTCTGTTGCAGACACGCGCGCGCTTCCTCGCGGCTTGTCTCGCCCGAGCTTTGCTGAATCTTGATCACGGCCGCCGGCACACCAGATCGATCTCGATCAGCGCGTCGTAGGCAAGCCCGGTCACGCCGACGCAGGTGCGCGCCGGCAGGCGATCCGGCGCGAAGAACGTGCGGTAGGTCTCGTTCATCGCGGCATAGTCCTCCTTGAAGCGGGTCAGATACACGCGCGTCATCACGACATGCTCGAGGCCGAGATCGAGGCCGGCGAGCACCACTTTCAGGTTCTCCATCACGGCGCGGGTCTGCGCGACGATGCCTTCGGGCAGCACGCCCGGCGCCTGCGGCGTGTCCGGCATCTGGCCCGTGACGAAGACGAAGCCATCGGTTTCTACCGCATGGCTGAAAGGCGCGACCGGCTTCGGTCCGCCGCTGATCATGTGGAATTTCACTTGAGTGTCCTTGTTAAGATGCGTCCTGAAACAGGCGCTTGCTGAGGATTGCGTGCACGCCCCAATTGCCGTCGACCACCTGCGTCACGCCGAAATCGACGGCGGCCGACATCAGCGCGATCGCCTCGTCCTCGCTGAGGCCTTTGACGTTCATCAGGAAGCGCCGCATCTTGCGGAACGCGTCCTTCATGGCGAGGTCGAGCGAGGACTTGGCGTAGACCTCGCTCTGCCCTTGCGCGCCGAACTCCGCGAGATAGTTCGGGTGGCTGAAGCCGGTCAGCACCCAATCGGTCTCGGTCTCGATCAGGGGGTAAGAGAGATCGGCGAAGGGCTGGCCGGCGAGATCGGCCTTCTTGTGCAGGATCACCTCGAAGGTGCCAGTCATCGAGCACTCGATTGCGGTGCCGCTGAGCTCGCCGTCGCCCTGCGCGGCATGGGGATCGCCGACCGACAGCAGTGCCCCGGGAACAGAGACCGGAAGATACACGGCCGCCCCCTTCCCCAGCCGCCAATTGTCGAGATTGCCGCCGAAATAGGACGGCGGCACGGAATCGACGAAATCGACCTCGCGCGGCGCCACAGCGATCACGCCGAAATGCGGACGCAGGGGGATCTTGATGCCGTCGAGTACGGCATGGCGGCGCTTGATCGTGGCGGATGCGACGGGAACGCCGGGGTAATCGTAGGTGGTGTGCACGACGCCAAACGGATCGGTCTGCGGCTCCCAGCGGTAGGAATAGAGCGCCCGGGCGTGCGGCACCTCGGCGTCGTCGAAGATCTCGTAGATGGTGACCGCTTCGCGCGGCTTGGGACCGCCGAGAAACTCGTTGTAGTGATAGCCCCACCACGCCGCGACCGAGGAGCCGAACACGCGGCCCGCATGGTTCGGATTGCGGCTCGCCCGCGGCACGATGTCCAGGATGCGCACCTCCAGCACATCACCTGGCTGGGCGTCCTTCACAGCGACGGGTCCGGTGCAGATGTGCACGCCGAACCCCTCGCCGGCACCGCGGCCGAACACGCTGGCATCCATGGGCCCTGCGCCGCGGCGGTCGACGTTCTTCCTGTCCCGTGTCCAGCCGAACACGCTTTCGGCAGCGGCATCGCCGGCGATCATCAGCTCGGGATCGTCGGAGGCGTGCTGCGTCAGCGTCTCGACGGTGATGGTGTCGCCCGAGGCGATCTCGATCTGCGGCGGCAGCGAGCGGCTGAAATAGCCCCAATGGACGCGGCTGGCCTCGACCGGCAGATGGTGATGACGGCGTTCGGCGGTCGTGCGCGCCTCGGCGCCGGCGCAGGCGACGCTGCTGCGCGTCTCCACGCTCTGATGGACGCGAAGCTGCGCCAGTGCCTCCTGCGGCCAGCCGCGCTGGCCGGCGACGCCGTGCTGGGCAGTCGCGCGCTCCGCCTCCTGCTGGCGAAACTCGCGCGGCGGCAGGCCGAAGCGATGTCGGAAGGCGCGGCTGAAATGCGCGGAGTCGCCAAAACCGTAGGCGTAGGCGATCTCCGAGATCGAGCGATGCGCCTCGGTTGGGTTGGATAGGTCGGCCCAGGCGCGCTGGAGGCGGCGCTCGCGAACGTAGTGGGTGAAATTGTCCCCGACCGTCTCGAACAGCTTTTGCAGGTAACGTTCGGAAATTCCCTCGGCCTGCGCGACACGCGCCGGCACCAGATCGGGATCGTCGAGGCGACGCTCGATGGTCTGGCAGATCCGGTGCAGCAGCGCGGCCTGCGTCGCGCTCGATCCAGCATCGGAGGCCGAGGACGCCAGCTGATGCACCAGCGTCAGCAGCAGATCGACGAAGGATTGCGCGACCGAATTCCATTCGGGATCGCTCAGGGTGTCGAGCGTCCGTGCAGTGGCATCGAGCAGCCGGGAGAAGACGTCGGCAAAGCCGCTCGGTGGAACGACGCGGGGCCCGCCGAGCCGCGGCTTGCCCGAGAGGCGGCCGTGCAGCGCCTCCGATGTCACCGACAGCACGATGGCGCGCATGTCGCGCTGGAACACGATGCTCCAATCGCCGCTGCGCGGCAGCAGCACGAGATGACCGACGGGAACGATACGATGGCTGCCGGCGCTCCTCAGCACCATGCCGTCCTCGACCGGCATCAGCGCGATGGGAAGGTCATCGCTTGCTCGTGAGAGCGGAACGACGCTCTGCGCGCCCGCAGCCATGCGCGTCAGCGCGACACCGGCGGCATGCCGGTGCGATGCGGTCGCGTGTCCGTCCAATACGCTGTGGCCACCCGCCGGCTGCAGGCCGACCGCGGCCAGCACGTCCCGCCAGGCTTCTGGGCGGTCGTCTTGCGCGTAGGACTCGCTCGTGAACGGGCGGAAGCTCATCGGATCGACCCAGATTGCAGTCGATCGAAGCAACCTCCGTGCCAGACGCACGCGGTCATCCGTCGCAGCGACGGGCCGAAGACGAGGTTCGTCGGTCACCATCCGATCCTGAAAAACGGGCTGCTCTTCAGAGCGTTAGAGCAGGACGACGTGGAGAGATTCAGTCGCACCGGAAGATGTTCTTGCGGATCGTGCCGTGGACGCCCCAATTGGCGTCGACGACCTGGGTGACGCCGAAATCGGCCCCGACCGACATCAGCGAGATCGCCTCGTCCTCGCTGAGACGATGCGCGGTCATCAGGAAGCGGCGGAGCTTTCTGAACGCATCGCGCATCGCACGGTCGAGACTCGAGTGATTGGCAATCTCGGTTTGTGCATCGGCGCCGAGCGTGGCGAGATAGTTCGGATAGGTGAAACCGTAGAACGACCAGGCGTGGTCGGTCTCCAGCATCGGGTGGTCGAGGCCTTCGAGGCTGGTGCCGGCAAGGTCGGCCTTCTTGTGCAGGATGAACTCGAAGTCGCCGGTCAGCGAGGTCTCGATCGCGGTGCCGCCGAGCTCGCTGTCGCCCTGCGCGGCGTGAGGATCGCCGACCGAGAAATAAGCGCCGGGGACGGCAACCGGATAGAACATCCGCGCGCCCTTGCCGATGCGCCAGTCGTCGATGTTGCCGCCGGTGTAGCTCGGCGGAATCGAGCTGACGAAGTCGGCCTCCGACGGTGCGAGGCCCATCGTGCCGAAATGCAGTCGCGCCGGCACCTTCACACTGGAGAGGATGTTCTCGCGCTTCCTGATGGTGGCGTGGTCGACGCGGACGCCGGGATAGTCGATGGTCGGATGCACGATGCCGTCAGGATCGGTCTGCGGCGTCCAGACGTAATTGTAGACCGCCTTCGCATAGGGCTCGCCGGAGGTGTCCAGCTCGAAGATGGTGACGACCTCGCGCGGCTTCGGCTCCTCGATCAGGTCGTGATAGTGAAAGCCCCAATTGGCTGCGACGTTGGAGCCGAAGCAGCGGCCGGCATGGCAGGCGCTGCAGCTCGGCCGTGGCCGCACGTCGAGGATGCGCACCTCCAGAATGTCGCCGGGCTCGGCGCCTTCGATTGCGACCGGTCCGGTGAGCAAATGCACGCCGATCCCCTCGCCTGCGCCGCGAATGAACGGACCCTCCGTCGGGCCGGAGCCGCGGCGCGCGACGGCCTTGTGCTCGCGCGTCCACTGGAACACGCTCTCGGCGCCGGGATCGCCCTGGATCATGCGCTCGTAATCGTCATTGGCATGATGGGTCAGTGTTTCGATGGTGGCGCGATCACCTGAGCGCAGCGTCAGGGCCGGCGCGACTGTCTTGGAGAAATAGCCCCAGTGGACGGTTTTCGGCGAAACCGGCAGCGTGACATGCTTCATGAGGTGGCCTCTTCGGGAGTCTTGAACCTTGCGGATGCGCCGCTCATCGCACCGCCTCCGGAGTCTTGTCGGCTTCCATCACGCTGAGGAATCGCGCCGTCAGCGGATTGCGGGGATTGGAGAGCACCTCGTGCGCCGGCCCTTCCTCGATGATCGCACCGCCGCTCAGGAAGGCGACGCGGTCGGCGACCTCGTCAGCGAAGCGGATCTGGTGCGTCGAGATGATCATGGTGAGGCCGTCGTCGATGGCGAGGCGGCGGATCACTTCCAGCACTTCGTTGACCAGCTCCGGATCGAGCGCCGAGGTCGGCTCGTCCAGCAGCAGCACGCTCGGGTTCGGCGCCAGCGCGCGGGCGATGGCGACGCGCTGCTGCTGGCCGCCGGACAGATGCCGCGGCAGCGCGTGGGCGCGATGCGAGAGCCCGACGCGGTCGAGCAGCTCGGCGGCGCGACGGTCGGCATCGATGCGGGTCATGCCGTGAACCCAGCGCAGGGGACCGGCGATGTTCTCCTTCGCCGACAGATGCGCGAACAGATTGAACTGCTGGAACACCATGCCGACGCCGACACTGGCGCGCTCATTGGCGATCGCCCGCGGCGACAACGGCTTGCCGTTCTCGCTGAAGCCGAGGCGCCGGCCGCCGACGCGCACGGTGCCGGCGTCCCAGTTTTCGAGATGGTTGATGCAGCGAAGAAGCGTGCTCTTGCCGGAGCCGCTGGGCCCGAGCAGCGCGACCACTTCGCCGACGCGCACCGTGAGGTCGAGACCGGCGAGCACCTTCTGGGGGCCGTAGCTCTTGGTGAGGTCCTTCACCTCGACCGCGATATTGTTGCGCGCAATCGTCGCGGCGCGGCGGGCGCGCTCCTCGCGCGTCAGGGCCAGCGGCGGGGTGGCGGCCAGCTCTGCTGGTGCGGGCTCGGGATCGGCGACGGTCGCATCGGCGAGTTCGAGCTTGGTGACCAGATCGACACGGCGCCAGGGCAGATAATCGGCGAGCTTGCGCTCGCGGCGGGTGGTGCGGTCGAGATCGAGCAGCCATTCGACGAAGAGCTGGATCGCGCTGATGGTTGCGGTCAGCACGAGATAGAGCAGACCCGAGGCGAAGAAGATCGAGAAGAAGTCGAAGGTCGAGGACGCCAACTGCGTCGAGCGCAAGGTCAGCTCCTGCACCGCGACGACGGAGGCGAGCGAGGAATTCTTCAGCGCGCTCACCGCCTCGTTGCCGAAGGCCGGGATCGTGGTGCGGATGGCCTGCGGCGCGATGATCCTGCGCATCAGCACTGACGGCGTCATGCCCAGCGCCTGCCCCGCCGTCAGCTGCCCGCGGTCGACGCCGAGCACGCCGGCACGCAGCATCTCCGCGATGAACGGCGCCTCGTTGCAGGCGAGCGCGAGGCCGGCGGCCAGCACCGCCGGCAGCTTGATGCCGATATGCGGCAGCGCGTCGTAGGCGAACACCATCTGAAGGATCAGCGGCGTGCCGCGGAAGATCACGGTATAGGCCCTGGCGATCGCCGCCAGGGGCCAGAAGCGGGATAGCTGCATGCCGGCGAGGATCAATCCGAGGATCAATCCGCCGCCGAGCCCGAGGGCAGTCACCTCGAGGGTGAGCTCGATGCCCGCGAGCAGATACGGCATGCTCAGATAGTGGAGGAACAGCGACATCAGTCGGCCGTGAGAATTTCCGGCTCCATGAAGTTGTTCACATCGAGCCCATGCTTCTTCAGAAGCTCCATGTGCGTGCCGGCCTTCTGCACCTCGATCAGCGCGGCGAGCACGGCGTCGCGGAATTTCGGCTTGTTCTTGGGCACGGCGATGCCGACGGAATACGGGATCGTCACCGCGATCGCCTTCTCCAGCTTGTCCGGATAGGCTTTTACGGCGCTGTCGACGGTGTTGACGTCGTTGATGTAGGTGTCGGCGCGGCCGGCGAGGATCGCCTGAATGCAGTTGGCGTTGTTGTCGTAGAGCTGGATGGTCGGTTCGGGCTTGCCGGCCTTCTTGCACTCCGGGATCAGCGCCTGGATCAGGGGCACCTCGACATAGCCGGTGTTTTCGGCGGCAGCGGCGCCGCACAGCGACATGTTGATGCCGTTGATGCCCTTCGGATTGCCCTTGGCGACCAGCACGCCGTCGAACACCTTCGAGTAGGTGATGAAGTCGGCGGCCTTGGCGCGCTCCTTGGTGGCGTAGATGTCGGAGATCACGATATCGGCTTGTCCGGCGGCGAGCGTGGTCAGGAGTGCCGCGAACGTCACCGGCTTGTAGGTCAGCTTGAAGCCGAGACATTCGCCGATGGCTTCGCCGAGATCGATGTCGAAGCCGATATACTTGCTGGGATCCTTGGGATCGATCGTCTCATAGCCCGGCGTGTGCGGGTTGATGGCGTTGACGAGCGTCTTGCCCTTCCAGTCCGGGTACTTTTCCTGGAGCGCGGCGCAGGCAGCGGGCGCTGCGGCCTGCGCGCTCAACGGAGCGGCAACGACGAGGCCGAAAGCAATGGCGGCACCGAGCAAGAGCTTGCGCCGTGGCAATGATGCGCGCGCCACTCCCCGCTGCGCCTGGGGCCAAACCGATTTCTCCATCTCGCCAGTTCCTCCGAAATGTCATGGCGCCTGCCATGGTCCAGTGATCGGGGCGGAAGGGTGCGGGAGTGCGCTGCAAAAAGCTTGTCCGCGGACGTACAAAAAATTGGATGGAGTGCGCCCGGCGTTTGGGCAGACGGCTGCACAAAAACTGTTCGCATGCCACGAAGCGGTGCGGGGCGGGATTTTCGAATTCGGGAGAACCAAATAATCCCGGCTGCCGCAGCGATATGCCCGATCAGAGAATCATTTGGTGAGATGATTTGACAGAGATGTAACATTTTCCGATGGAGATGCGCCCCCGGACAGAAGCATCTACGGTCGGCATCCGCAGCAAATCCACCGGCCCTACACAGCCTGTCCGCAGCATATCCACAGGCTCACTATGCCGGATTCGTGAGCCCGTGCGAGGTACTTGCTGCGCACAAACCCACAGGCCGCACAACTCAGCCGCCAGCCTGATCGTGCCGCGCGACAGGCCTCGTTGAGGCTGGACCGGTTGCGGCGCAAGCAGGCCGTGATGGCGCGGACGTCGGGGATCTCGCCGGCGCAGAGGCGGTAAACAGGGGTGCATGCCCCTCGCTGCTCCGTTCCGCGCTGGCCTCCCGGCCTGCGCCGGGCGACTTTGGTGCGAAGAGCCAGGAGAAATAAGCCAGTGGGAATGTGATCTCTTTCACACCAACGAGGCCGTGGCGGCACGTAGGATTCGCGCGGGACTTTTTCAGGAATCGCTAACCAATCGGGTCCCGATCGCCGGATCGTTAAAATGCGAGCGATCGGGTCAATCCGAAAACAAGCCGGCTTTGCGACATTGCCTCATCCGCGTTCCGGAGGGTGTGATGAGCGAAGCCGAATTCAACTTGCTGCTGGATGCCGTCAGGGACGTCATGGTCCTTGAAGATCTGGCTCCCGCGCCGGAGGAGGAATTCGTGCCCCGCTCGTGGAGTTTCGACGCGATGCCCAAGGCCGCCAATGACAACGAGGGCGCTTGGCCCCTCCTGCCCTTTCCCGACGGCTGGTACGCGGCCTGCTGAGGGCGCTTTCGCCTGACCGGATGCGGCCCCCTCGCGGGCGCTTTGGCAATATCGAGCCCGGGCCGGGCGCGACCAGGATCAACTCTTGATACGTTCCTCGCCGTCCTGCGGCGCCCGGTCGGGTGCAGCCGGCGGAAAGATGCTGTCATAGATCGCACGCGCCTCACGAATGAGGCGAGCCCGCTCCAGCTCGGATTTCGGAACAAATCGGACGATCTCGCCCACGGTTTCTCCAGCGCTCGATTGATCGGATATTCCACCTCACCGATGCGAACTCTATGCCAGTGGGCCTAAATCGCTGGTTTGCGGGAGGCCCGGACAAACCCGGTGTCAGCCCGCCACCCCGTTTGGAACTGGCGGAAGGTAGAATGCAGCCGCTCAAAGGCGGCCAGACGAAGGCTGGCAATCCGCCAGCGGGCCACGACCAGAATTGAACTGGTGTACACGGTTTTGCAGGCCGCCGACGTCAAACGGATTGCGGCGCGACTGCGATATAAGGAATGCAGGCCACGACAGCGGCAACTTGGACCGCGTTGCTCAGCATGCCGCCCCAGTGTAGCCGTCGCAGCTGGCGTGCGGCGTCAGCTCCGCTCTCACTGAGCCGGGCATCCATCCGCCGCAAGAACCAGCGGCGAGACAAGGCCGCGAATGCGGCTATCAAGCCTATTCCAGCGGTTAGAAGTAGACGGCCAGTCACTGCGAGGGCCATCGTTCCAACGACGCCGGCAATTGCCACAGTCAGGAAATAACCACTGAACATGGAGCGCAATAGCAAGGCAACGGGTGGGATGTCCAATCTCACCAGCAGAAAGGCCGGTGCTGCTAGCAGGAAATAGGCCATCGGAAGCAACAGAATGATGATGGCGAACAAAGCGACGTTGTCTGGCATCCTACGGACTTTCCCGAGTACCGGTTTTCCGGCGGCAGTCGCAAAAAAATCGCGTCGGCCATCAGGTTTGGCCGGATCCAAACTCAAACTTAGCATGAAGGTTGTTCAGGACAAGATGTCTCTGCCCGAGGCAATAGCGGACCAATCGTCCACTTCCTCTAAGCGCCCGGCGATGTGAACGCCTGCCGCCTCCGCAATGTGGGTGGAAATCCACTAGCTCGCGCGTACCGAGCGTGCGTGCGCATCACCTTTTGAAGTAGTAGCCGAACCCGTCATCCGCTTCGACGCCGCCAAGGCTATCGGCGCTGGCATCGGCAGGCGGAGACTCGATAACGGCCCGACGGTGAAAGACCTGCAATTGTCGGGAACTCACACTCGGTACCCCGAGTGTTCCAGCGAGCCCCATCCCTCTGAAGAAGGGTCCCTAGCGGGTCCCCAACGCAGCTCTTGGCCCCCGACTAAGTCATTGATTTAAATGGAGGCCACGTCGGGACTCGAACCCGAGTAAACGGTTTTGCAGACCGGCGCGTAACCACTCCGCCACGTGGCCCCGTAAGGGCGGAGCAATATAGGGGATGAAGCGTTTAGGCAACCGCCTTCGTCCGACCATGGCGGCGACGGGGCTCTTCCGATGTGGATCGAAGTCAGGCGCGTTTGCGACGCCGGAAGTCGCGCTGGCGGCCCTTCGGGGCAGGTTTGGGCGCCAATTCCGGCATCTCGGCCTGGACCTCGCGGTATCGTGTCAACAGCCGCTCAAAACTCGCATGCAGCGTGTCGGCGATGTCCGGACGCCGCTCGAGCCCGGCGAGGATCGTCGCCGCGGCCTCGATGGTCGAGAGCCCGTCGCTGCGCGGCTCGCGGCGCAGACGTCCGTAACGCGAGGGGTGCGCCGGATTGAGGATCACGCGCTGGCACTTGAGCATCCACGGATTGCGCCACCACAGCGCCTTGGCCTGGCTCCAGGTGCCGTCGAGCAGCACCACGCCTTCGAGCTTGCCGAGGATCGCGCGCTGGTTCTCGGCGACCTCACCCTTGCGGTTGAGCGCGACGATCTCGCCTTCGGCCTCGAGATCGGCCGCGCGCGCCGAGCCGAGGTAGAGCACGGCCCAGTGCGAGGCGTTCTCGACCGGCCGCCCCAGCGCCTTGGACAGGCTCGGCCAGGACAGGCCGACCCGCACTGTGGCATCGGCGAAATGCCTGGCAAGCAGCCGCGCGGTGCCGAGCGCCCTGTCCTGCTCCTGCGGATGCTGGAGGATCAAGAGCGACAGCCGGTTTTCGATCGGGGTGACGCTGTCGCAGATGCACAGCGGCATCGGCTTCTGGCAGTGCGGGCATTCGGGAATGGGATCGGCAGCGGCCGTATCAGCTGGGTTCGACATGGGCGCGCTATACGCTTCGCGCGCCGCTTCAACAACCTATTCCGCCGGTGCCGGCAGCGGACGCGGCTCGGAACGGCGCCGCAGGCGGTCGATCAGGAGATAGATCACTGGCGTGGTGTAGAGTGTCAGGATCTGCGAGACGAACAGGCCGCCGATGATGGTGATGCCGAGCGGGCGGCGCAGCTCCGTGCCGGGGCCGGTCGCGACCACGAGCGGAATGCCGGCGAACAGCGCCGCCATGGTCGTCATCAGGATCGGACGGAAGCGCGCCTGGCAGGCCTCGAAGATCGCCTCCGCCGAGGACAGGCCGCGCCGGCGTTCGGCGTCGAGCGCGAAATCCACCATCATGATGCCGTTCTTCTTGACGATGCCGATGAGCAGGATGATGCCGACGAAGGCGATCACCGTCAGCGGCGTGTTGGTGATCTGCAAGGCGAGCAGTGCGCCGAGCCCGGCCGAGGGCAGCGTCGAGATGATCGTGAGCGGATGGGCAAGGCTCTCATAGAGCACCCCCAGCACGATATACATCGCGACCAGCGCGCCGAGGATCAGGAGCGGCTGACGGCCGCTGGTCCTGGCGAAGTCCCCGGCATTGCCGTCGAAGCTGCCGCGAATGCCCTCTGGCATGTGCAATTCCTCGACCGCGCGCTGGATGTTCTGCGTTGCGGCCTGCAGCGGCACGTCCGGCAGCAGGTTGAACGACACTGTGGTCGAAGGGAACGATTGCGAGTGATAGACCGCCAGCGCGGCGAGCCCGCGCGTCGCATGCACCACGGCCGAGAGAGGCACCTGGGCGTCGCCCGCGCCGGCGACATAGATGCGATCGAGGTTGGAGGGATCGACCTGGAATTTCGGGTCGATCTCCAGCACGATCATGTACTGGTTGCGCTGGGTATAGATGATCGAGATCTGCCGCTGCGCGAACGCATTGTTGAGCGCGTTGTCGATGTCCTGAACCCTGACGCCGAGCGCCGAGGCTTTCTGGCGGTCGATGGAAAGCGTGAGCTGAAGCCCGCCAGGATCGCGATCGCTGGAGATGTCGGTGATGCCCTCCACGCTCTCCATGCGTTTGGCCACGATTGGCGCCCATTTCTGCAACAGGCCGAGATCGGTGCTGGAGAGCGTGTACTGGTAATCGGAATCGCTCTGCCGTCCGCCGGCGCGCACGTCCTGGGCGGCGAACATGAAGAGGCGGATGCCGGGGACGGGGTACAGCGCGCGCCTGAGGCGGTCGATCACGACCTGCGTCGAGACGTGGTCGCGCTCTTCCGGCGGCTTCAGGCTGATGAACATGGTGCCGCGGTTCGAGGTCGCCCCGCCCGGCCCGCCTCCGCTGCCGACGGTCGAGCCGATGCCAGCCACGGCCGGATCCTGCATCACGATGTCGGCCAGCCGCTGCTGCAGACCAAGCATCGACTGGAACGAGATGTCGGCCGAGGCGCGCGTCGCGCCGATGATGAAACCGGAATCGTCCGTCGGGAAATAGCCCTTGGGGACCTTGATATAGAGTGTCACCGTGAGCGCGATGGTCGCGAAGAACACCAGCAGCGTCAGGAGCGGAAATTCCAGCACGGTGCGCAAGGTGCGGGCGTAGAAGGCGACGAGGCGCGACAGCGAGCCTTCGACGACGCGGTCGAACAGGGTCGCGGTGCCGGACGTCGTCTGCCGGATGTAATGGGCGCAGATCATCGGCGTGACCGTGAGCGACACCAGCGTCGAGACCAGGATGGCGAAGGTCAGCGTCAGCGAGAACTCGCGCAGCAGCCGGCCGACGATGCCGTCCATGAAGATCAGCGGCGTGAACGCCGCGATCAGCGACAGGCTGATCGAGACCACCGTGAAGCCGATCTGCTTCGCGCCCTCCTGCGCCGCTTGGAACGGCCGCATGCCATGCTCGAGGTTGCGGTACATGTTCTCGATCATGACGATGGCGTCGTCGACCACGAAGCCGACGGAAATCGCCAGCGCCATCAGCGACAGATTGTCGATCGAGAAGCCCGCGACCCACATGCCGGCGCAGGTGCCGGCCAGCGCCAGCGGCACCGAGATGCCAGCCGCGATGGTCGGGGTCAGCCGCCGCAGGAACACGAACACCACGGCCATCACCAGGAACGCGGTCGCCAGCAAGGTCCACTGCATGTCCAGCACGCTGGCGCGGATCGTGCCGGTACGGTCGACCAAAGTGGAGATCTCGACGCCGGCCGGGATCCACTGCTTCAGCGCCGGGATCAGCGCCTTCACACTGTCGACGGTGTCGATGACGTTGGCATCACCCTGCTTGGTGATCTGGATCAGCACCGCCGGCTGCTTGTTGAACCAGGCGATCGAGCGGGCGTTGCGGACGGAATCCTCGATGTCGGCGACGTCCGAGAGCCGCACGAAATTGCCGTTGGAGCTCTTGATGATGATGTCGCGGAACTCTTTCGCAGTGCGCATCTGCCGATTGAGCGCCAGCGTCTCGCTCTGACGCTCGCCCTCGAAAATGCCGACGGGACCGAGCGGGTTGGCGTTGATGATCGCGGTCCGGACGTCGTCGGTGGCGATCCCGGCGTTCGACAGCGCCACGGGGTTGAGCTGCACCCGCACGGCCGGCTGGTCGGCACCGGACACGGTGACGTCACCGACGCCCGGCACCTGCGAGATGCGCTGCGCCAGCACGGTATCGGCGACGTCGTAGATCGCGCTTGCCGACAGCGTCTTCGAGGTCAGCGCCAGCACGAAAACCGGCGCTCCGGCCGTGTTCGCCTTGCGGAAGCGCGGCAGCGTCGGCAGGTCGCTCGGCAGGTCGACCATCGCGGCATTGATCGCCGCCTGCACGTCGCGTGCGGCCTTGTCGATGTTGCGGCCGATGTCGAACTGGAGCTGGATGCTGGTCGTGCCGAGGGTCGAGGTCGAGGTGATCTGGTTGATGCCGGCGATCTCGCCCAACCGCCGCTCCAGTGGCGAAGCCACCGTGGCCGCCATCACGGACGGATCCGCGCCGGGCCGGCTGGCCGAGACGAAGATGGCGGGAAAATCGACGTTCGGGACCGAGGCGACGGGAAGGAAATGGTAGGCGACGACACCCAGCAGGAACAGCCCGATCGACAGCAGCGTGGTCGCAACCGGGCGGCGGATGAAGGGCTCCGAGATCGATGCCATCACTGCATCCCCTCGGTCGCGCCGGCGACCGGCGGCCCGCCGGATTCGGCGGGCGGCAGCGCCTGCTCGAGGCGGCGGTTGATGCGGTCGAGTGCGAGATAGATCACGGGGGTGGTGTAGAGCGTCAGGAGCTGGCTCAGGAGCAGGCCACCGATGATGGAGATGCCGAGCGGGAATCGCAGCTCGGCGCCGGTGCCGCTCTCGATCGCGAGCGGCAGCGCGCCGAACAGCGCCGCCAGCGTCGTCATCATGATGGGACGAAAGCGCAAGAGACACGCCTGCACGATCGCCTCGTTCGGCGACATGCCCTGCCGGCGCTCGGCCTCCAGCGCGAAGTCGATCATCATGATCGCGTTCTTCTTGACGATGCCCATCAGGAGGATGATGCCGATCAGGCCGATCACCGAGAGATCCTGACCGCACAGCATCAGCGCCAGGATCGCGCCGACACCGGCCGAGGGCAACGTCGAGAGGATCGTGATCGGATGGATGTAGCTCTCATAGAGCACGCCCAGCACGATGTAGATGGTGATCACGGCAGCGAGCAGCAGCCAGGGCTGTCCGGCGAGCGCCTTGGCGAATTCGGCGGCATCGCCGGCATAGACGCCGACGATGCTGTTGGGCATGCCGATGCGGGTCTCGATGGTCTTCACGGCCTCGACGGCATCGCCAAGCGCCGCGCCCGGCGCGAGGTTGAAGCTGAGCGACACGGACGGGAATTGCGCCTGGTGCGAGATCGCGAGCGGCGCCGTTGTCCGCTTCAGCGTCGCCACCGCCGACAGCGGCACCTGGGCGTTGGGCGCGCCGACGGTGGTGCTGGCGGCGCCCGGCAGATAGAGCTTTGACAGGATCGAGGGATCGCGCTGGTACATCGGCAGCGCTTCCAGCACCACACGGTACTGGTTGGCCTGCCCGTAAATGGTCGAGATCTGCCGCTGGGCGAAGGCATCGTTGAGCGTGTCGGTGATGGCCTGAAGGCTGACGCCGAGCTGGCCGGCGCGGGTGCGGTCGACATCGAGCTGGGCCCGCAAGCCCCCCTCTTGCGCCTCGGAGGAGACGTCCCGGAACAAGGGATCGCGCCGCATCTCCGCAACCAGCTTGCGCGCCCATTCTGAGACCAGCGTCGCATCGGTGCCGGTCAGCGTGTACTGGTATTGCGAGCGGCTCGACTGGGTCGAGATCTGCACGTCCTGCACCGGCTGGAAATAGACGGTCATGCCGGGGATGCCTGATACCCGCTCTTTCAGCCGGGCCACGACGCCCGTGATGTCGTCACGCCGCTCGCCGCGCGGCTTCAGGCTCATGACGAGCCGGCCGACATTGGTGGTCGGGTTGACCGAGCCCGCGCCGATCACCGAGACCACGCCGACCACGTCGGGGTCGGCCCTGATGGCGTCGGCCGCCTCGGCCTGCCGTCTCTTCATCTCCGCAAACGACACGTCGGGCCCAGCCTCCGTCACCGCCGTGATCGAGGCAGTGTCCTGCAGCGGGAGGAACCCCTTGGGCGCGACAACATAGAGCACGAGGGTTGCGATCAGCGTGGCGAAGGTCACGACCAACGTGGCGCGCTGGCGCTCCAGGACCCACAAAAGCGATCTGTGATAGCCATCGACCGTACGGTCGATGAAGCGGCTGATCGCGGCCAAGCCCGGCACCGCCAGCTCCTCATGGGCGTGCTTGAGCAGGCGCGAGCACATCATCGGCGTCAGCGTCAGCGAAACCACCGCCGACGTCACGACCGCGATCGTCAAGGTCAGTGCGAATTCGCGGAACATGCGCCCGACGAGACCCGACATGAACAGCAGCGGAATGAAGACTGCTATCAGCGACACCGTCAGCGAGATCACGGTGAAGCCGATCTCGCTGGCGCCTTTCAGCGAGGCCTCCATCGCACTGTCGCCGTTCTCCATGTGGCGGACGATATTCTCGATCATGACGATGGCGTCGTCGACGACGAAGCCGGTGCCGATCGTGAGCGCCATCAGCGAGAGATTGTCGAGGCTGAAGCCGGCAAAATACATGATGCCGAAGCTCGTGATCAACGACAGCGGCAGCGCGACGCCGGCAATCAGCGTGGCGCGCAGCGAGCGCAGGAACAGCAGCACCACCAGCGTCACCAGCACGACGGCAAGGATCAACGTAAACTGCACGTCACGCACCGAGGCGCGGATGGTGACGGTGCGGTCCGAGACGATGGTGAGGTTGACGCCGGCCGGGATCGCGCGCTGGACCTTTGGAATCTCGGCGCGGATCTGGCTGACGACGTCGATGACGTTGGCGCCGGGCTGGCGCTGGATGTCGATGATGACCGCCGGCGTGCCCTGGTACCAGCCGCCGGTGCGGTCGTTCTCGAGGCCGTCGACGATCTGGGCGACGTCGCCGATGGTGACGGGCGAGCCGTTGCGATAGGCGATGATGACCGGCCTGTAGGCGTCGGCGGCGGCGATCTGGTCGTTGGCTGCGATGATGTAGGATTGCTGCGCGCCGTCGAGCGAGCCCTTCGGCCCCGAGACATTGGCATTGGCGATCGCAGTGCGCAGATCTTCCATGGCGATGCCGTAGGCCGCAAGGCGCGCGAGATCGGCCTGGATGCGCACTGCCGGCTTCAGCCCGCCGAGGACCGAGACCCGTCCAACGCCCGAGATCTGGCTCAAACGCTGCGCCAGAATGGTGTCGGCGATGTCGCTCATCACGCGCAACGAGATCGTGTCGGAGCGCAGCGCCAGCGTCATCACCGGCGCATCCGCCGGGTTCACCTTGGCGTAGGTCGGCGGATAAGGCAGCGTCTTGGGCAGCACGCCGGCCGCGGCATTGATCGCGGCCTGTACGTCCTGGGTCGCACCGTCGATATCGCGGTTGAGGTCGAACTGGAGCGAGATCTGGCTGACACCGAACGAGCTGGTCGAGTTCATCGCCGACAGTGATGGGATCTGGCCGAGCTGCCGCTCCAGCGGCGCGGTGATCAGCGAGGCGATCACGTCGGGGCTGGCGCCCGGAAGCTGCGTCGTCACCTGCACGGTCGGGAAATCGACCTGAGGCAGCGCCGAGACCGGCAGCGCGAAATAGCCCAGCAGCCCGCCGATCAAGAGCGCAATGCCAAGCAGCGAGGTCGCTATCGGCCGTCGGATGAAGGGTTCGGAGACACCCATGGGATCTGCCTGCCGCTCAGGCGGCTGTTGTCGGGATCATGGCTGCTTCGCTCCACTTCCCGATGCTCCCGGCCCCGGTGCCGGCCCGGTCTGTCCCTTCTGGTCGCCCTCGCTGCTCTTCCGCTTGGCGCGGAATTCGCCCTCCTTGCCTTGGCCGTCCTTCTGGCCTTCTTTGGCACCCTCCTTCTTCTGGGCGTCCGGCCCGCGCGAGCGCTTGCGCGGCGCGAGATCGGCCGACGGGGTCTGGTCGTCGCGGCCCACGATCACCTTGGAGCCATCGGACAGATTGGCAAAGCCCGTGGTGACGACCTTGTCGTTCGGCGAGAGGCCGCTGGCGATGACGGCGTCATGCTCGTTCTGCTGGGTCACCGTCACGGGCTTGGCCGAGACGATGTTGTCCTCGCCGATGACGTAGCTGAAGGTCCCGATCGGACCGCGCTGCACCGCTGAGGTCGGCACCACCAGCGCCTGCATCAAGGTCTCGACCTTGAGGCGGACATTGACGAACTGGCCAGGCCAAAGCTGGTACTGGGCGTTCGGAAATTCCGCCTTGAGCTTGAGCGTGCCGGTGGTCTGGTCGACCTGGTTGTCGATGCCGGTAAGCTTGCCGGTGTCGATCACGGTGATGCCGTCGTTTCCGAACACGTCGACGGCGAGCGTGCCCTTTGCGGCGGCCGCGTTGACGCGCATGATCTGCTGCTGCGGCAGGCTGAACCACACCGCGATCGGCTGCAATTGCGTGATCACCACGAGACCCGTGGTGTCGGAGGCGTGGACGATGTTGCCCTGATCAACCTGGCGCAGGCCGGCCCGGCCCGCGATCGGCGCCACGATCTTGGTGTAGCTCAGCGTCGCGGCCGCGTTGTCGATCGCGGCCTGGTCGGCTTTCACCAGCGCCTCGGTCTGCGCCACCAGCGCGCGCTGGGTGTCGGCCTGCTGCTTGGAGCCGGCATTGGAAGCGGCGAGCTGCTCGTAGCGGGCGAGATCGATGCGCTGATTGGCGAGCTGGGCCTCGTCCTGCGCCTTCTTGGCCACCGCCTGGTCGTACTGCGCCTGATAGATCGCCGGATCGATCTCGCCTAGCACGTCGCCCTTCTTGACGTCCTGGCCCTCCGTGAAGTTGACGGCGATCAGCTTGCCGTCGACCTGCGAGCGCACGGTCACGGTGTTGAGCGCGCGGATCGCCCCAACGCCGTCGAGATAAACCGGCACGTCCTGGATGCGCGGGCTCGCCGCCAGCACGGGCACCGGCAGATCGGGACGCTGGATGCGGTTGTTGGCCTGTTGCTGTTGCGTGACGATCCAGCCGAGGTAGCCAAGGCCGCCCAGGATCGCGAGCGTGATCAGAGTCATGACGAAGCCGCGGCCGCGCGATTTTTTCGCCGTCCCCTTTTCCGCGCCCTGCTTCGTATCCGGCTTAAAGAGCATTGACCGGTTTCTCCATTCGCGGCTCCCAACCGCCGCCGAGCGCCTGGTACAGGCTGACGATGGCGAGAAGCCGTGCGAGTTGCGCCTGCGACAGCACGTCTTCCGCCTGGAACAGGGTCAGTTGGGTGTTGAGCACGGTCACGATGTCGGCAGTGCCGGCGCGCAATTGCTGCTCCGACAGATCGAAGGCGCGGCGCGAGGCGGCCACGACGTCGCGCTGCAATTGCAGCCGGATCGTGGTCTGCTTGATCGAGAACAGCGCATTGTCGACGTCGGCAAAGGCCTGGACGATGGTCTTGCGGTAGGTCTGGAGCAGCTCGTCCTGGCGCGCCTTGGCAAATTCGAAATTGCCGAGGATCCGGCCGCCGTCGAAGATCGGCTGCGTGGCGCTGCCGACGAGCTGGAAGAAGGCCGCGTGCGGCTGGAACAGCGAGACCAGCGCCGAGCTCTGGTAGCCGCCATTGCCGGTGAGCTGGATGGTCGGAAAGAACTGCGCGCGGGCATTGCCGATGTTCGCGGTGGCGGAGGCGAGCTGCGCCTCCTGCCGGCGGATGTCCGGTCGCTGCGTCAGCAGCTCCGACGGCAGGCCGGGCGTGACGCGTGGGATCGCGATCCGGTCCAGCGAGCCGCCGAGCACGCGCACGCTCTCCGGCGGGCGCGAGACCAGCACGGCGAGCGCGTTGACGTTCTGGTCCAGCGTCTGGCGCAGCGGCGGCACCAGGGCTTTCTGGTTCGCAAGCACGCTCTCCTGCTGGGCGACGTCGAGATCGGTGCCGGTGCCGGCCCTCCGGCGTTCCCGGACCGCATCGAGAATGCGCTGCGCGCTCGCGATGTTGCGCTGTGAGGTCCTGATGCGGTCCTGCGAGGCCAGCACCTGGAAATAGGCGTTGGCGACCGCTGCGAGCGTCGTCAGCGCGACCGTGTCGCGATCGAAACGATTGGCGTTTGCGGTCTCCTCCGCCGTCTGCAGCGCGTCGCGGTTCTGGCCCCAGAAGTCGAGCTGATAGCTCGCGCTGAGCGAGGCCGAATAATTGACGACCTCGCGCCCGCCGATGGACAGACCGGAGGCGCTCGAACCCGAGGTGCGCGAATAGGTTTCCGAGCCGGCTGTCGACAGGCTCGGCAGCAGCGCCGCGCCCGCCTGCCGCGCCTGGGCATCGGCCTGGACGATGCGCGAAACGGCAGCGGCGATGTCGAGGTTGACAGTCTGCGCCTCCACCATCAGCTGCGTCAGCTCCGCTGAGCGGAAGCCGCGCCACCAATCCAGTGACGGCGGCACATCCCCTTTCCCGGGATATTTGTATTGCGCGGGAACATCGAGCGCGGGGTCGGGCAGATCCTGCGTCAGCACGCAAGCGCCTGAACCGGCGGAGAGGCTCAGCACCGCAAGCCAGCGCGCCGCACGACACGTCCAGGACGCAGAGCGCAATGATCGCCACATGGCGATCGCCGGAACATGTTGTGTCACATCCACCCCCCGCCGGGCAGATCGAGCCGCCACCCCGCCGCGGGATTAACCGATTCTCGGCAGGACGGTGGGGGGGCTTTCGGCAACTCGTTCACAGGCGATGCTTTCTGCGGAACCTCAAGCTTCATACTAGCCGGGCACGGAACAGGGGGACAGTGTCGCGGTTGCGAGATACCCGTGCCAACGAGCGGGCGCGAAACTGACAGGAATGAAAAAAGTGCCTGTCTCGCAGAGACTTCTCTCACTACGTGACGTCGGGAAACGCGATCAAGCTTACCAAGATTTCATGTGATATTGCTGCCACACCGGCTGCTAAGCTTCAATTCGACTGCACCACGCAGCTTTCGGCCCAGTCGCGCCTTCGAGCCACATCACAAGACCGTCAATTTGCCGAAAGCGATTCCATCCATCGCCCCGACATGTCTTCGGCCTTCCACGCGCTGCCCACGCTCCTCGATTTCGACCCGTCTCGTCCCTGGCAAGAATTGGTCGCAAGACCGCTCACGACGCGCGCTATCGTTTCGTCCCCCGACGGCATTCAGTGATTTCCTCCTACCGGTATCCCGCCTCGCGGCCGAGCGCATCACCGCCGGTCTCGCCGCTCGGAATATCACTGTTTGGGCGGGCGTTTCGGTCCGGTTCGCCGCAGCGCAAAAGCCTTCCCCTTTGGCTTCCCAAGCACTAGGTTCTGGCCAAAGCTGATCAACCCCTTGCCAGTGATTTCCCCCGACATGACCATTCGAAACGACGTTGTCGAAGCCATCGGCAACACTCCGCTGATCAAGCTGAAGCGCGCCTCGGAACTGACCGGATGCACCATTCTCGGCAAGGCCGAGTTCATGAATCCGGGCCAGTCGGTCAAGGACCGCGCCGGCAAATGGATGATCCTGGAGGCCGAGAAGCGCGGCGAGCTCAAGCCCGGGGGTCTCGTGGTGGAAGCGACCGCCGGCAATACCGGCATCGGGCTCGCGGTCGTGGCGAGCGCGCGCGGGTACCGCACCCTGATCGTGATTCCGGAGACGCAGAGCCAGGAAAAGAAGGACTTTCTGAAGCTGTGCGGCGCCGAGCTGATCGAGGTGCCGGCCCTGCCCTATGCCAATCCCAACAATTACCAGCATGTGGGTCGGCGGCTCGCCGACGAGCTGCGCAAGACCGAGCCGAACGGCGTACTGTTTGCCGATCAGTGGAACAACCTCGACAACGCCAAGGCGCATTACGAATCCACCGGCCCCGAGATCTGGGAGCAGACCGGCGGCAAAGTCGACGGCTTCGTCTGCTCGGTCGGCAGCGGCGGCACGCTGGCCGGCGTCAGCCGCTATCTGAAAGAGAAGAGCAAGAACGTCCGGATTGCCTGCGCCGATCCGCACGGCGCCGGCATGTACGAGTATTTCAGGACCGGTGAGGCCAAGGCGACGCCCGGCGGCTCGATTACCGAGGGCATCGGCCTCAACCGCGCCACTGCGATCGTCGAGACAGCCAAGGTCGACGAGACCCATCTCATTCCTGATGCCGAAGCCGTCAGCGCGATCTACGAGCTGCTGCAGCACGAAGGCCTGTGCCTCGGCGGCTCGACCGGCATCAACGTGGTCGGCGCGATCCGCCTTGCCAAGCAGCTCGGGCCCGGCAAGACGATCGTCACCGTGCTGTGCGATTCCGGCAGCCGCTATCTGTCGAAGCTGTTCAACGCGGACTTCATGCGGGCCAAGAACCTGCCGGTGCCGGAGTGGCTGGAGAAGCGCAGCAACATCAAGCCGCCCTTCGTGTGATCGTCGCAGGAAGGCGCACGTCGGCGACGTGCGCCCGCAAGGCGCCCCCGGTTCGGTCCGCTTATGCGACCTCGCCGCCTTTCGGGGCCGCGGCACAATGGTCGCGCCAGAACTGGCGATAACCCGCCTCGACCTTCCGCGTGTAGATCTCGACGTTGCCGGCGGGCGAGGCTGCGATCCGGGCCGGCAGTTCCGCGCGCAGCTTCGCCAGATGGTCGGGCTGCGCGGCATATTTGCACGCGATTGCGGCATAGCCTTCGTCGTCCTCGGCGACCCAGTCACCGAGACCGACGGCCGCGACGATCGAGCCGCCGGCGCGCGACGAGGCGCCGTTGCCGAGCTTGGCGACGACCGGAACACCCGCATAGAGCGACTCCCAGGTGCTGATGCCGCCGTTCTGCGGGAAGGTATCCAGCGAGATATCCACGTTCGCGAAGGCCTGCAGATGCTCGGCGCGCGGGGTCGAACCCATGCAGACGACGTTGTCGTCGACGATACCCTCTGCCACGAACCGCGCGACCAGGCTGTCGCGCAGCAACGGGTCGTCAAGCAGGGTATGCTTGATGATGATCTTCGATCCGGGCACCGCGCGCATCACCCTCGACCACACACCGATGGCCTCGTCCGAGATCTTGTAGATGCGATTGAACACGCCGAAGGTCACATAGCCGTTGCGGAGCATGGGCAGCTCCGACGGAGGCACATCCAGGATGGGATCGATCGTGATCAGGCACGGCAGATCATGGACTTTTTCCGCCAGCAGATGGCGCGCCGATTGCGGAATGAAGATGGGGTCCGCGAGCACGTAGTCCATGGTCTGAAGGCCGGTCCCCGTGGCATGTCCGAAACCTGTGACCTGGATGGGGGCCGGCTTGCGAGCGAAGACAGGAAGCCTGTTGCCCGACGAATGCCCGGATACGTCGATCAGGATGTCGACCTTGTCGGCCTGGATACGATCGGCCAGCTCGTCGTCCGAAAGCTGCCAGGCGTCGACCCAGATGTCCGCATAGGAGTTGAATTCGGCGGTCATCTCATCTCGTCGCGGCGAGCATGAATAGCAGACGATCTCGAACCTGGCGTGATCGTGATGGCGCAGCACCGGCAACAGGGCGAACGCCGCCGAGTGGTACCAGAACTCGGCCGCGACATATCCGACCACGATCCGCTTTTCCGGATCGAGCTCCCGCGCTGCCGGCGTCCTTCGCGGCAGTTTGGCGCCGATCGCGTCCCACCAATATTTGCGCGCGCCCTGCTGGACCGCGAAATCGGCATCGGAGAGAAAGTCCAGGAAGAAAATCTTGCGCGCGATCAGGTCCGCATTGTCCGGCGCGATCGCTAGCGCGGCGTCGAGATGCGCGATGGTGGATGCGATCTCTCCCTGGTTTGCGAAACAGGCGCTCAGCAGGGTCATCGCGATCGCTGAACGCGGATTTTCCGCAAGCAGGATCTTGACGGCCGCAATCGCCTCGGCCGTGTTTCCCAACTGGATGCTGACTTGCGCCTTGCCCTGCAAGGCGACCTCGAGCCTGGGCGAAAGCGCAAGCGCTGCGTCGAAGTCCGCAGCCGCCTGCTCCAGCCGCGACAGCTCGAAATGGAGCCGGCCGCGGTGCGCCAGGGTCTTCGCCGAACCCGGCCGGATCGCGAGCGCCGCTGCGAGCGCGGCTTCCGCCTCGTCGTATTGCTTGAGGTCGATACAGACCACGCCTTTGCCGACGAGCGCTTCCGCGTGACGCGGCTGAAACACCAGAGCACGCTCGAAACTTTGCTTGGCGCGGTCGAACTGGCGCAGCGCCAGCTCTGCCAGGCCGCGATTGCAGAGCGCATCGGCCGAGTCCGGCTTCAGCCTGATCGCGCGATCGTACTGTTCGATGGCCTGCTCTGGGAAATTCAAGTGAAGCAGCGTATTGCCGAGATTGGCCAGCGCGAGCGGAAAATTCGGCTTCAGCGCGATGGCCATTTCGTGGCACCGGCGCGCATCCTCGAAGTTCCTGAGATCGAAATGCACGGCTCCGAGATGGCTATGGGCCTCGTGCGAACGAGGATCCAGCGCGATCGCGCGCTCGAGCAGCCGCTGCGCCTCCTCCAGGCGCCGGCCGTTTTGCGCGCACAGACCGAGCAGGTGCGTGGCGTCGAAATGATCGGGAACAGCTTGCAGGATCTGACGGCAGAGCGCCTCGGTCTCCGCATATCGGCCCTGGCCATAGGCGCTCGCCGCGGCGGCGATGACGGCGTCCGCCTGCTTCTTCAATTTCTTCTGCAATCGCGCGTTCTGGAATGCGCGCGCGCCGGCGCCGCTGCTCTGCAAAGGATTGTCTCCGGAGGATCGCCCGGAAAGAGTCTAGCCGATTCGCAGGCCGGGCCGGCGGGTTACTGGACCAGCATCGCCTCCGGGACTTTCCGGTCCCCAGCGCCTACGCCACGTCGCCGCGTTCCGCGGCTGCGGCACAATAGTCGCGCCAGAACTGGCGATACCCCGCCTCGACCTTCCGCGTGTAGATCTCGACGTTGCCGGCGGGCGAAGCCGCGATCCGGGCCGGCAGTTCCGCGCGCAGCCTCGCCAGATGGGCGGGCTGCGCCGCATATTTGCACGCGATCGCGGCATAGCCTTCGTCGTCCTCGGCGACCCAGTCATCGAGACCGACGGCCGCGACGATGGAGCCGCCGGCGCGCGACGAGGCGCCGCTCCCGAGCTTGGCGACGACGGGAACGCCGGCATAGAGCGATTCCCAGGTGCTGATGCCGCCGTTCTGCGGGAAGGTATCCAGCGAGATGTCGACCTTTGCGAAGGCCAGCAGATGCTCGTGGCGCGAGGTCGAGCCCATGCAGGTGATATTCTCTGCGGCGATGCCGTGCGCCACGAACCGCGCCACCAGGCTGTCGCGCAGCAAGGGGTCGTCAAGCAGCCCGTGCTTAATGATGATCTTCGATCCGGGCACCGCGCGCATCACCTTCGACCACACCCGAATGGCCTCGTCCGAGATCTTGTAGATGCGGTTGAACACGCCGAAGGTCACATGGCCGTTGCGGAGCATGGGCAGCTCCGACGTCGGCACGTCCAGCACGGGGTCGATCGTGATCAGGCATGGCAGATCGTGAACCTTCTCGGCCAGCAGATGGCGCGCCGATTGCGGAATGAAGACCGGATCGGCGAGCACGTAGTCCATGGTCTGAAGGCCGGTCCCCGTCGCATGTCCGAAACCCGTGACCTGGATGGGCGCGGGCTTCCGGGCGAAGACATGGAGCCTGTTGCCGGTCGTGTGGCCTGATACGTCGATCAGAACATCGACCTTGTCGGCCTGAATACGATCGGCCAGCTCGTCGTCCGAGAGCTGTCCGGCGTCGACCCAGACGTCCGCCAAAGGCTTGAAGCGTTCGGTCATCTCATCCGGCAACGGAAAGCAGGAATAGCAGATGATCTCGAATCTGGCGTGATCATGATGGCGCAGCACCGGCAACAAAGTGAGCGCGGCCGAGTGGTTCCTGAATTCGGACGCGACATATCCGACCACGATCCGCTTGTCCGGATCGAGCTCCCGGGGCGCGAGCGTCCTTCGCGGCAAATTGGCGCCGACCGCATCCCACCAGGATTTTCGCGCGGCCTGTTGGACCGCAAAACCGGCCTCGGAAAGATAGTCCAGCAGGAAAATCTTGCGCTCGATGGCGTCCGCATAGTCCGGCCTGAGCTCCAGCGCCTTGTCGAGATGCTCGAGCGCCGTCGCGATGTCTCCCTGGCTCGCATGACACGACGCCAGCAGCGCCATGCCGATCTCGGAGCGCGGGTTTTCCTCGAGCAAGGTCTTCACGGCCGAAATCGCCTTCGCCGTATTCCCCAGGAGAATGTTGACTTGTGCCTTCCCGCGCAGCGCCAGCTCGAGCGTGGGCGATTGCGTCAGTGCGGCATCGAAGTCCGCGGCGGCCTGCGGCAGCCGCGACAGATCGAAGTTGAGCCGTCCGCGCTGGGCCAGCATCCTCGCCGAATTGGGCTTGATCGCCAGTCCCGCCGCGAGCGCGGCTTCGGCCTCGTCGAAGTGCCGCAGCTCGACGCTCAGCATCCCCTTGCCGGCGATCGCTTCGGCGTGACGCGGCTGAAACAACAGGGCGCGATCGAAACTCTCCCTGGCGCGATCGAACTGACCCATCATCAGTTCGGCCATGCCGCGATTGCAGAACGCATCGGCATAGTCCGGCTTGAGCTTGATGGCGCGATCGTGCAGTTCGATGGCCTGCTCGGCGAGCTTCATGTGCAGCAGGGTATTGCCGAGGTTGGTCAGCGCGAGCGGGAAGTTCGGCTTCAGCGCGATCGCCCTCTCCTGGCACCTGCGCGCATCCTCGAATTTCTTCAGATCGAAGTAGACGGTCGCGAGGTTGCTGTGGGCTTCGTGCGAACGCGGATCGAGCGCAGTCGCGCGCTCGAGCAGCTCTTGCGCCTCCGCCAGGCGACGGCCGTCATGGGCGCACAGGCCGAGCAAGTGCGTGGCATCAAAATGATCCGGAAGCGCCTTCAGGATCTCGCGGCAAAGCGCCTCGGTCTCCGCATATCGGCCCTGGCCATAGGCGATCGCTGCGGCGGAGATGACGGCATCCGCCTGCTTCATCAGTTTCTTCTGCAATCGCGCGTTCTGGAATGCGCGCGCGCCGGCGCCGCTACTCTGCAAGGTTGCTCTCCGAAGGATGGCCGCACGGAGAGTCTAGCTGATTCGTCGTCAAGGCCGCCCGGTCGGCTGGAGCGGCAAGGCCCCCGGGGTTTCCCGGTGCTCAGGGCAAGACTGGCCCCCGGCCTACGCTACGTCCCCGCCTTCCGGGGCCGCGGCGCAATAGTCGCGCCAGAACTGGCGATACCCTGCCTCGACCTTGCGCGTGTAGATCTCGACATTGCCGGCAGGCGAAGCTGCGATCCGAGCCGGCAATTCTGCGCGCAGCTTGGCCAGATGAGCCGGTTGCGCCGCATATTTGCACGCGATGGCGGCGTAGCCTTCGTCATCCTCGGCGACCCAGTCGCCAAGACCGACGGCCGCGACGATCGACCCTCCGGCGCGCGACGAGGCGCCGCTCCCGAGCTTGGCGACGACGGGAACGCCGGCATAGAGCGATTCCCAGGTGCTGATGCCGCCGTTTTGCGGGAAGGTATCAAGCGAAATATCGACCTTCGCAAAGGCCCGCAGATGTTCGGCGCGCGGGGTCGAGCCCATGCAGACGACGTCGTCTTCGGCGATACCCTGTTCCACGAACCGCGCAATCAGGCGGTCGCGCAGCATGGGATCGTCCAGCAATCCGTTCTTGATGATGATCTTCGATCCTGGCACCGCGCGCATCACCTTCGACCACACACCGATGGCCTCGTCCGAGATCTTGAAGATGCGGTTGAACACGCCGAAGGTCACATGGCCGTTGCGGAGCATGGGCAGTTCCGAAGGCGGCGCATCCAGGACGGGATCGATCGTGATCAGGCACGGCAGATCGTGAACCTTCTCAGCCAGCAGATGGCGCGCGGATGGCGGAATGAAGACCGGATCGGCGAGCACGTAGTCCATGGTCTGAAGCCCGGTCCCCGTGGCATGTCCGAAGCCCGTGACCTGAATCGGGGCCGGCTTGCGGGCAAAGACATGGAGCCGGCTGCCGGTCGTATGTCCCGATACGTCGATCAGGATATCGATCCCATCGGCCTGGATACGATCGGCCAGTTCGTCGTCCGAAAGCTGCGCGGCATCGACCCAGACGTCCGCGAGAGGCTTGAATCTCTCGGTCATCTCGTCCTGCGACGGCCAGCAGGAATAGCAGACGATCTTGAACCTGGCGTGATCATGATGGCGCAGCACCGGCAACAGCGAATACGCTGCCGAGTGGCGCCTGAATTCGGAAGCGACGTAGCCAATGACGATGCGCTTGTCCGGATCGAGCTTGCGCGGCGCAAGCGTCCTTCTCGGCAACTTGGCGCCGATCGCATCCCACCAGTATTTTCGGGCCGCCTGCTGCGCGACGAAATCGGCTTGGGGCAGATAATCCAGCACGAAAATCTTGTATCCGATCGCCTCCGGAAAGTCCGGCGCGATCTCCAGCGCCGCATCGAGATGCGCGAGCGCCGTCGCGATGTCTCCCTGGTTCACATGGCAAGCCGCAAGTAGCGCCAATCCCATCTCCGACCGCGGATTGACTTCGAGCAGCGTCTTGACGCCCGCCATCGCTTGCGCCGTGTTCCCCACGAGGATGTCGATTTGCGCCCTCCAGCACAGCGCGAGCTCGAGTCGTGGCGATTGCGTTAGCGCAGCATCGAGGTCCGCTGCCGCCTGCTCCAGCCGGGACAGGCTCAGATTGAGCCGTCCGCGCTGCAGCAGAATCCTGGGTGACCCTGGCTTGATCGCGAGCGCTGCGTCGAAGGCGGCGGCAGCCTCGTTGAAGTGCCTGAGCTCGAGGCTCACCATGCCCTTGCCGGCGATTGCCTCGGCATGGCGCGGCTGAAGCGACAGGGCGCGATCGAAGCTCTCCTTGGCGCGCTCGAACTTGCCGGTCATCAGCTCCGCCATGCCGCGGTTGCAGAATGCATCGGCATAGTCCGGCTTCAGCCTGATCGCGCGGTCGTGCAGCCCGATCGCCTCTTCGCCGAGACCGATGTGCAGCAGCGTATTGCCGAGATTGGTCAGGGTGATCGGACAATTCGGCTTCAGCGCAATGGCCTTCTCCTGGCACGCGCGGGCGGCCTGAAATTTCTGGAGAGCGAAATACACGGCCCCGAGATTGCCATGGGCGTCGGGCGAACGCGGGTCGAGCGCAATCGCGCGCTCGAGCAGGAATTCCGCCTCATCGAGCCGGCCACCGTCGAACGCGCGCAGGCCGAGCAGGTGCGTGGCGTGGAAATGATCCGGAACCTCTTTCAGAATCTCGCGGCACAGCGTCTCGGCCTCGGCAAGTCTGCCCTGCCCGAGCGCCTCGACCGCGAAGGACATGACGGCGTCCGCCTGCTTCCTCAATTTCTTCTGCAATCGCGCGTTCTGGTATGCGCGCGCGCCGAGACTGCTCTGCAAGGTTTCTCTCCGGAGGATGGTCCGAAAAGAGACGAGCTGATTCGCATGGTGCCAAGCTTGCGGCGCCGGTCAGGCCGGTGAGGCCACCGGGTTGCGGGGGCTCACCGCAGGATCTGGCTCAGGAACAGTTTCGTGCGGGCATGCCGTGGGGCGGCGAAGAACTCCATCGGCGTATTGGCCTCGATGATCTGGCCGGCGTCCATGAACACGACGCGGTTGGCGACCTCGCGGGCAAAGCCCATCTCGTGGGTGACGACAAGCATGGTCATGCCCTCCTCGGCAAGATCGACCATGGTGTCGAGGACCTCCTTGACCATCTCGGGGTCGAGCGCCGAGGTCGGCTCGTCGAACAGCATCACCTTCGGGTTCATGGTCAGCGCGCGGGCGATCGCGACGCGCTGCTGCTGGCCGCCGGACATCTGACCCGGAAACTTGTTGGCCTGGTGCGGGATCTTGACTCGCTCCAGGAATTTCATCGCGGTCGCCTCGGCGTCTTTCTTGGGGATGTTGCGGACCCAGATCGGCGCCAGCGTGCAATTGTCGAGCACGGTCAGATGCGGGAACAGATTGAAGCTCTGGAACACCATGCCGACCTCGCGGCGCACGGCATCGACGTGCTTGAGGTTGGGACCGAGCTCGATGCCGTCGACGACGATCTCGCCCTCCTGGAATTCCTCCAGGGCATTGATGCAGCGGATCAAGGTCGACTTGCCCGAGCCCGAGGGCCCGCAGATCACGATGCGCTCGCCCTTCGCGACCGCCAGGTCGATGTCCCGCAGGACATGGAATTCGCCGTACCATTTGTTGAGGCCGGAAATCTTGACGATGGGGTCGGACATGGTGGCCTCGATCAGCTGCGGCGGTGGGCGTTGAGGCGGCGCTCGACGAACAACGAGTAGCGCGACATTCCAAAGCAGAAGATGAAGTAGATGATCCCGGCGAAGGCGAAGCCGGTGAACGCGGTCGACGGCGTCGACCATTTCGGATCCGAGAACGAGGCGCGAAGCGAGCCCAGGAGATCGAACAGTGCCACGATCGAGACCAGCGAGGTGTCCTTGAACAGCGAGATGAAGCTGTTGACGAGGTTCGGAATGACGTGACGCAGCGCCTGCGGCAGCACGATCAGGGAGGTCGTCTTCCACCACGACAGTCCGAGGGCGGCGGCCGCCTCGCCCTGCCCGCGCGGGATCGCAGCGAGCCCGCCGCGGACGTTCTCGGCCTGGTAGGCGCCGGTGAACAGCGCGATGCCGATCAGCGCCCTGACCAGGCCGTCGACGGTGAAATTGCCGGGCAGGAACAGGGGCAGCATGTAGGTGGCGAAGAACAGCACGGTGATCAGCGGCACGCCGCGCCAGAACTCGATGAAGGCGATCGAGAAGATTCGGATCAAGGGAATGGTGGAGCGGCGGCCGAGCGCCAGCGCGATGCCGATCGGCAGCGAGGTGACGATGCCGGTGACGGAGACCACCAATGTCACCAGGAGGCCGCCCCATAGATTGGTCGTCACGATCGGCAATCCGCCGCGATCCAGGCCCATCAGCTTGATGACGATCGCGATGGCAATGAAGGTGGCGATGCTGGATGCCAGAGCCCGCCCGCCGGTGCGAATGCCGCCAGCAAGAAAGAACGCGACCAGGCTGACAATCGCGGCCGTGATGCCGAAATCGGCCCAGACCGGCTGCCCGATCACGTGGACATAATCGCGCAGCCAGGTGAGCGGAAAGATCAACCAGGAGATCGCCGTGCCGACCAGCACGATGAGGCTTCCGACAACCCACAGCAACGGTGCGATGGCGGACGTCTTGCTGAGACTGAGGAGCGCCTGCCCGGCACCGATGATGCTCTCGTCGAACAGTTGCAGCAGGCCGGCCGTCCAGCTCAGGCCGAAGCCCTTGATGCCGCCGCCGTGCAGCAGGAAGAATGCGACCACCGGAAAGGCAACGAAGAACAGGCCGGCATTCAGGCTCTTTGCCGGCAGCCGCGGAACGAGCAGCGGAAGCAGCAGCACGACCGCGAGCAACATCGTGAGGTCGACCCGCCAGCGCTCCGCCTCTGGATAGAAGCCGTAGATCAGTTGCGGCAGTTTCGCCTGGATGTAGGGCCAGCAGGCGCCGACAGCAAAGCCGGCGTTCTCGGCGAGGCACGCGGTTCGGTCCTGGCCGCTCCAGACCGCATCGACCATCAGGAACCTGACGGAGGGAATGATGGTGAACCAGAGCAGCAAGGCGCCCACGATCGTGAGCAGGATATTGGTCGGCGAGTTGAACAGGCGCGTACGCACCAGGCCGATAAAGCCCGTGGTCTTGATCGGCGCGGGCCGCTCGGCGAGCAGGTCCTGGCGGACGAAGCTGCTTGAGCTGATATCGGTCATGCGCCCAGACTCCGGCTGACGCGCCAACCGTAGACGCTCATGACGGCGCTGGTGAGCAGCGAGATCAGGAGATAGATGCCCATCGTCATCGCGATGATCTCGATTGCCTGCCCGGTCTGGCTCAGCGACGTGCCGGCGAACACCGACACCAGGTCGGGATAGCCGATCGCGACCGCCAGCGACGAGTTCTTGGTGAGATTGAGGTACTGGTTGGTCAGCGGCGGCACGATGACGCGCATGGCCTGCGGCACGACGATCAGGCGGAGCGTGGCGCCGCGGCTGAGCCCGAGCGAGGATCCCGCCTCCATCTGTCCCTTGTGAACGGACAGGATGCCGGCGCGCACGATCTCGGCGATGAAGGCGGCGGTATAGGTCGACAGCGCCACCGTAAGCGCCACGAATTCCGGAATGATACGCGAGCCGCCCGCGAAGTTGAAGCCCTTGAGCTGCGGCAGCTCGAAGGTGAAGGGCAAGCCGAACACCAGCATGGTCGCGATTGGCAGCCCGAACAGCAGGCCCAGCACATAGGGCCAGATCCGGATCATGCGCCCTTCCTGGAACAGCGCGCGCCGCGCATGGAAGCGCAGGGCCAGTGACGCCACGATACCGAACACCAGCATCGCCAGGAACGGCTCGAGGCCGCGCTCGCCGATCGGGCTGGGAACGACGAGGCCGCGATTGCTGATGAAGGCGATGCCGAACAGGGAAATGCTCTGCCGCGGATTGGGCAACGCCGCGAGCACCGCGAGGTACCAGAACAGGATCTGGAACAGGAGCGGAAGGTTGCGGATGACCTCGACATAGAGCTCGCCGACGCGCGACAAGAGCCAATTGGGCGACAGCCGGCACAGCGCGACGATGAAGCCGATCACGGTGGCGAAGACGATGCCCACCACCGAGACGACGAGCGTGTTCAGCAACCCGACCACGAACACGCGCAGGAACGTGTCCGAGCCGGTATAGGGGATCAGGGTCTGGTTGACGTCGAAGCCGGCATTGTTCCTGAGGAAGCCGAAGCCGGCGGCGATGTGCTGATTCTCGAGGTTGGCGCGGGCATTGGAGACGATTTCATAGCCGATCCAGCCCAGGATCGCCGCGAAGGCAAACTGGACGGCAACGCCGTTCCAGCCTGCCTTGCCGCCCAGGATGCGCCGGATCTTCAGCGCAATCTGGGCCGGCGGTTTTCGGGCTTCGGTGCTCATGCCGTTGCCGGCCGATCGGGGCGATCAGCGGATCGGCGGCGCGTACTGAAGACCACCCTTGTTCCAGAGATTGTTGACACCGCGATTGATGGCGAGCGGCGAGCCCGCGCCGACGTTGCGGTCGAACACCTCGCCGTAATTGCCGACCGCCTTCACGATCCGCACCACCCAATCCTTGGTCAGGCCGAGCTGTTCGCCGAAATTGCCGTCGCTGCCGAGCACGCGCTTCAGTTCCGGATTTTCCAGTTTCGCCTTCTCGTCGACGTTCTTCGAGGTGACGCCGAGCTCTTCGGCGGTGATCATCGCAAACAGCGTCCATTTCACAATGTCGAACCACTGGTCGTCACCGTGGCGCACCATCGGACCGAGCGGTTCCTTCGAGATGATCTCGGGGAGCACCATGTGATCGTTGGGACTGGCGAGCTTCAGACGATTGGCGTACAGGCCCGACTGGTCGGTGGTGAAGACGTCGCAGCGGCCGGCTTCATAGGCCTTGACGGTTTCGTCGTTGGTGGCGAACGCGATCACCTCGTACTTCATGTTGTTGGCCTTGAAGTAGTCGGCGAGATTCTGCTCGGTGGTGGTGCCGGTCTGCACGCAGACCGATGCGCTGTTGAGCTCGAGCGCCGAATTCACCTTGAGCGACTTCTTCACCATGAAGCCCTGCCCGTCATAGTAGGTCACGCCGGTGAAATTGGCGCCGAGCGAGGTGTCGCGCGAGATGGTCCAGGTGGTGTTGCGCGAGAGCACGTCGATCTCGCCCGATTGCAGCGCCGTGAAGCGGTCCTTGGCGGACAGCGGCACGTACTTGACCTTGGTCGGATCGTTGAAGATCGCCCCCGCAATGGCGCGGCAGACGTCGACGTCGATGCCGGTCCAGTTGCCCTTGTCATCCGGAGAGGAGAAGCCGGGCAAGCCCTGACTGACGCCGCAGGACAGCATGCCCCGGTCCTTGACGGTCTTGAGAGTTTGCGCATCGGCGGCTTCGGCAGAGAGGCCGGCGGCGAGAGCAAGGGTGAGAGCCAGGGTTACGCGTTTCATGGGCTTTGGGCCTTTCAAGGTCGTCTCAAGATCAGGAATGTTGTCTGTGGGGTCATCTCTGCCAGGGCTAATCGTACCAGGGCTAGCCTTGCAAGAGTCATGCTGGAACACCTTGCCGAACACCCGCCGATCCTGGGAGGCCATACCTTAATCCCCGCCGCAGGCGCCCGCCATTACGGCTGTGGCGCAAGGTCCGGTCAGACATTGGATCGAAGGTCGCGGCAGGCCCCTCAACATGCGGCGACTGAATAGCACCTGCGCATCACAGAACGACTGGCCTGCCGGGTCAAGGGGTTGACGAGACTCTTCTGTGTTCTGTTATTAACGACGACGGCCTTTCGGCCCGCCCGCGGGCGCAACGCGCCCGGCGGAAACGCGATTTTGAAAGCAGACGCATGGATTCCTCGCACCCCCAGCAGCAGCACGCCGAGACCCGGCTGGTCACCTCCGGCCGCGACACCAAGGCGCAGAAGGGGTTCGTCAATCCGCCGGTGTTCCACGGCTCGACCGTGCTCTATCCGACCGCCGAGGACCTGCACGCCCATCGCGGCGAGTTCACCTATGGCCGGCACGGTTCCCCCACCACCAAGGCGTTTCAGGAGACGCTGATGGCGCTGGAGGGACCGCAATGCGCCGGCGTCGGCATCGTGCCGTCCGGGCTTTCGGCGATCTCCACCACCCTGCTCTCGGTGCTGAAGACCGGCGACCATATTCTGGTGGTCGACAACGTCTACCGGCCTTCGCGCAATTTCTGCAACGGCATGCTGGCCCGCTATGGCGTCGAGACCACCTATTTCGATCCGCTGATCGGTGCGGGCATCGACAAGCTGTTCAAGCCCAACACGCGTGCGGTGCTGGTCGAGGCGCCGGGCTCGCAGTCGTTCGAGATGCCCGACATCCGCGCCATCGCCGAGGTCGCGCATGCCCGCGGCGCGCTCGTCATCGACGACAACACCTGGGCGACCCCGCTCTATCACCGCTCGCTCGAGCAGGGTGTCGACATCAGCATGCAGGCGGCCACCAAATATATCGGCGGCCATTCCGACATCATGTTCGGCACGATTTCTGCCAATGCCAAGGCTTGGCCGCAGATCCTCGAAGGCATCCGCCTGCTCGGCGTCTGCGCGGGCCCCGACGACGTCTTCCTGGCGCTGCGCGGATTGCGCACGCTGTCGGTGCGATTGGCGCAGCATCATCGCTCCGGGCTCGACATGGCGCGCTGGCTCGCTGCCAGGCCCGAGGTCGCGCGCGTGCTGCATCCGGGGCTCGAAACCGATCCCGGCCATGCGATCTGGAAGCGCGACTTCACAGGCGCGTCAGGCCTGTTCAGCATCGTGCTGAAGCCCGCGCCGCAGAAGGCGGTCGACACCATGCTCGATACGCTGAAGCTGTTCGGCATGGGTTTCTCCTGGGGCGGTTTCGAGAGCCTCGCGATCCCCTTCGATTGCGATGCCTATCGCACCGCGACCAAGTGGGCGCCCGGCGGCCCGACGCTGCGCCTGCACATCGGGCTCGAGAGCGTCGATGATCTCAAGGCCGATCTCGATCGCGGCTTCGCTGCCCTGAAAGCGGCAATGTGAGCCTGCTCGCGAGGCAACGCGCCTCGGGACACGGCAACCACGCTCCGGCGGACGCGCAATCGCGCGTCGCGGGAACGCGCCGCTGCCGCAAACGTTAACGTCGATGCGCCAACAAAGAGTTTGATCGGCTCCCGTTTGGCGCTAGCCTCGCCAATCGACTCCAATCCGGACACGGAGCATGGGAACGTTGGTTCTGCTCGATCTCATGGGCGGCGTTGCCCTGTTGCTGTGGGGCCTGCACATGGTCCACAGCGGCATTTTGCGCGCCTTCGGTCCCGACCTGCGGCGCCTGCTCGGCAAGGCACTGAGCAATCGCGCCAGCGCATTCGCCGCCGGCCTCGGGCTCACTGCGCTGCTTCAGAGCAGCACGGCGACGGCGCTGATCACGAGTTCGTTCGCGGCCGAGGGCCTCGTCAGCCTCGCCGCTGCGCTCGCCATCATGCTGGGAGCCAATGTCGGCACGACGCTGATCGTGCAGGTGCTGTCGTTCAACATCGCAGCCGTTGCGCCGATCCTGTTCGTGCTCGGACTCGTCGCCTTCCGCTCCGGCCCGCGCTCGCGGATCAAGGACATCGGTCGCGTCTGCATCGGCCTCGGCCTGATGCTGCTCTCGCTGCACATCCTGCTCGACACGCTGGCGCCGGCGGAGAACGCGCCCGGCGTCCGCGTCGTGATGTCGGCCATCACCGGCGACCCGGTCCTGTGCATCGTCATCGCCGCCCTCGTCACCTGGGCGGTGCATTCGAGCGTCGCCAGCGTGCTGCTGATCATGTCGCTGGCCTATTCGCAGTTCATCTCGCCCGAGGCGGCGCTGGCGCTGGTGCTGGGAGCCAATCTCGGCAGCGCCATCAATCCCGTGTTCGAGGGCGCCAAGCGTGACGATCCCGCGAGCTATCGCCTGCCGGTCGGCAATCTCGTCAACCGCGTGGTCGGGATCGTCCTCGTCCTGCCCTTCCTGAGTGCGATCGCTGGGCACATGCACGCCTGGCAGCCCGATCTCGCCAAGATGACGGCGGCTTTCCACATCGCCTTCAACGTCGGCACGGCCGTCGTTTTCATCGGCCTGCTCGACACCATGTCGCGCCTGCTCACCCGCCTTCTGCCGGATCGCGTGCACGAGGCCGACCCGGCCCGGCCGCGCTATCTCGACGAGACCGCGCTGGAGACGCCGTCCCTGGCGCTCGCCGACGCCGCCCGCGAGACGTTGCGCATGGGCGATCTCGTCGAGGTCATGCTGCGCAAGGTGATGGCCGCGATGATGACCGGCGACCGTGCGCTGGTCGATCAGGTCTCCAAGATGGACAATCTCGTCGACGGTCTCGACGAGGCCATCAAGCTCTACGTGACCAAGCTGATGCGGGGCAGCCTCGACGAGACTGAAGGACGCCGCGCGATGGAGATCATCTCCTTCGCCATCAACCTCGAGCACATCGGCGACATCATCGACAAGAGCCTGAGCGAGCTCGCCACCAAGAAGATCAAGCGGCGCTTCCAGTTCTCGGCGGAAGGGGCCGACGAGCTCGCCGCCTTCCACAAGCGCACGATGGACTCGCTGCGTATCGCATTCGGCGTCTTCATGTCGGGGGACGCCAACGAGGCGCGCAAGCTGCTGGTGGAGAAAACTGCGCTGCGCAACACCGAGCTTGCCGCGGTCGAGCGGCATCTCGACCGCCTGCGCGAGGGCCGTCCCGAGACCATCGAGACCACGTCGCTGCATCTGGACGTGCTGCGCGACCTGCGCCGCATCCACTCGCATATCTGCTCGGTCGCCTATCCCGTGCTCGACGCGGCCGGCGAACGCTACCGCAGAGCCGAGGCGGATACAGCCACCCTGCCTGCGTCAGGCGCGGCGTCGGCGCTGCCGCGATAGATCAGCGATCCAGCGTCTTCGAAGCGCTGCCGCGGTTCTTCCAGATCAGCATGATGTTCCTGATGTAGATGATGGTCGCGAGCGACTGTCCGAGGATGATGACCGGCTCGCGCTTCACGACGCCGTAGACCAGCGTCATCAGCCCGCCGCCCATCGAGCAGAACCAGAACGCCATCGGCACCACGCTGTTGCCGGCGCGCTCGCTCGCGATCCACTGCACCAGGAAGCGCGCGGTGAAGAACAATTGCGCGACGAGCCCGAATGCGAGCCAGAAATCGAACTTGGCGACGAAGACGTCGTAGAGATAATTGCTCAGCGCCTGACCGTATTGAATGATCATGCGTTCACCTCGGTCACCTCAGGAGTCGGCTTCTTGCGGCGGATCAGCCACCACACCCCGGCGAGATCCATGATTCCGATCCACAGCCGGTCGAAGAAGCCGTAGTTCGATACGCCGGAGTGGCGCGGCCGGTCGATCACGTCGACATAGGCGATCTCGTAGCCCTCGCGGCGCACCAGCGCCGGCAGGAAGCGGTGCAGCCCGTCGAAATAAGGCAGCATCAGGAAGACGTCGCGCCGGAACGCCTTCAGTCCGCAGCCGGTGTCGCGTGTGCCGTCTTTCAGGATGGCGTTGCGAACGCCGTTCGCCACACGCGACTGGAACTTCTTGAAGCCGGTGTCCTTGCGTCCGACCCGCTGGCCAGCAGCCAGCCCGACGCGCGCGCTTTTCTCGACCGCCGCGATCAGGTCCGGCAGGAAGGCGGGATTGTTCTGGCCATCGCCGTCGAGCGTCGCCACGATGTCCCCGCGCGCCGCACGCACACCACTGCGCACGGCCGCCGATTGGCCGCCAGACCGCGCATGGCGGAGCTGACGCAGATTGCCCCGCTGCTTCATGATGGCGGCAAGCCGCTCGCCGGTCGCGTCGGTGGAGCCATCGTTGACGTAGATGATCTCATAGGCCCAGCGGCCATCGAGCGCCGCACCGATCTCCGCGATCAGCGGCGCAATGTTCTCGGCTTCGTTGCGCACGGGAACGACGATGGAAACCGAAGGCTGGGGCGTCGACAAAGGAGGCTCTTGGTTGGATTCGGCCTGCGCCTTGGGAACCGGCGGTCCCCGCAGGCAGCCGCTTTTATGGGGCGGATGCCCCGTGGGCAACCCTTTTGAGGCGCCCCCGGGCCGCTCCCGGAAGAGGCACGATGGTGCCGTCGGCGCGGATGGCAAAGCCGAGCCGCCGGGCCGCGAACCAGTAACGCACCGTCATGGCGCCGACCATTCCGACCAGGGCGCCGGCCACGACGTCGCTCGGATGATGCGCGAGCAGCACGAGGCGCGTCAGCAGGATCACGATTGCGTAAGTGAACATGAATACCCGCAGGCGCGGCCACAGCGCCGAGACCGCAAACGCCAGGGCAAACGCGGCCACTGCATGTCCCGACGGCAGGCTGGCATAAGCCCCCGTCCCCTCGAACGGCACGAAATTGAACGGATTGGCCTTGCCGCCGACGAACGGGCGGCCGCGGCCGATGAGATATTTCAGGATCTCAGCGACAAGCGCCGACAGGGCAACAGACAGAAATATGTATTGAAGCCGCGTGCCGAAGCCGAGGAGCACTGCGCGGCGAGTCCCGTGCAGCCCTGCTGCAAAGAACGCCACAGCCACCAGCGCAGCCCCCAGCACGATCAGCAGATACTCGTCCTTGCCGAAATCGGTGAGGATGCGGATCGGCCACAGGCTGGGCGTGCCGCGCGGCGGCATCAACAGGATCTCGGTCTGATCGAACCCGACCATCAGCACGATGACCAGCGCCGCGCTCACAGCGCTCAGCCAGAGCGAATGCCGCGCCAGCTTTCGGGCGGCCTCGGCCCGGCGCGAATGCGAGGGCGAGCGCACGAGTTGCGCCAGCCCGCGCCAGGACACGGCGAGCAATTGTGCGGGATAGCCGGCACGCGGCGCAATGTCGGTCGGCGCCCGCATCCTACTCGGTGCCTTCGGAACGGAAGATCGAGATCGAGATCGCGCGCCCTTGCGAGAAGTTATAGCCGTCGATGCGCGCACCGACCTTGTAGCGCAGCCCGATCGCCTCGGCGCGCTGCACGAAGCTGCGCTCCGAACGCTGCTCGATCAGCGCGAAGCGGCAGCTGCCCTGCCGCAGGAAATCCGCCGCACCGGAGCCGTCGGTGAGCAGGGTCCTCGTCCCCACCAGGAAGACGAGGCTCGGCTCGTGATAACCGGCCGCAGCCGCCTTCGGTCCGACGCAGGTGACATTGCGAAGCGCGCGCGCGATCTCGATGCTCGGAAACAGCGGCGTCAGCGACGGCAGGACGATGCCGTAGACCGCCACCGCCAGCATCAGGGCTGCGACCAGCGCGTTGAGCAGCGAGCGTTCGGCACGATTGTTGTCGTAAAGCCACCAGGCGAACAGGCCGAAGATCAGCGAGGCCGCGATGAACGGCCAGGCCACGAAGGCCGGCTGCCGCGTCAGCATCACCGACCCGACGACCGCGACGATCGAGGCGGCTGCGGGGATCGCGAACCACCAGGCCGAACCGCGCATCAACCAGGAACGCGACAGCACGCGCCGCTCCACCGCGCCTGCGGTGAGGATCGCGATCGCCGGGTAGAGCGGCAGCACGTAATGCGGCAGCTTGGTCAGCACGGCCTCGAACACAATCCAGGACGGGATCAGCCAGGCCAGCAGGAACTGCGCGCCGGGCTCGCGCCGCGCCCGCCACACCGCGGGCGCCGCCATCGCCGCAAGCGGCGCGCCGGGCCAGAACGTGATCCAGAACAGCGCCAGGTAAAGCCCGGGCGGCGCGCCATGGGATTCCTGGGCGCCCAACTTGCTCAGCATGTCGCCGCCGACGGAGTCCGCGAAGAAGGCCTCTCCCGCGCGCCAGAAGATCGCGACGAACCACGGCAGCACCAGCACCAGCATCCACATCAGGCCCCAGACCGGACGCAGCTTCCACAGCCAGGAGGCATCGCGATCCTGGATCGCGAGCGCGACGATGGTCAGGCCTGCAAACATCAGGATCAGCGGGCCCTTGATCAGGATGCCCACCGCAAGCGCGGTCCAGAAGATCGCGGGCCAGCTCCAGGGCGGATGCGTCTCGTCCTCGGCGCGCTGCCACGACAGATAGGCCCGCGCCATCGCCCCCATCGCGGCGACCACGCAGAGCAGCAGCATGGCATCGGTCTTCGCCAGCCGCGCCTCGACGCCGAGCAGCACCGAGGCGCACATCATCAGCGCCGCCAGCACCGCGGCGCGCCGCGTGACGAAGCCGAGCGCGGCCCAATAGGTCATGAGCACGGCGCCGATCGCCCCGAACAGCGACGGCAGCCGGTAGACCCAGATCCGCAATTCGGCCTTCGGCAGCTTGAGCATCGACGCAGCTTCGACGGTCGCCGATTGCAACCAGTAGATGCCGATCGGCTTCTTGTAGCGGACGTCCTCCTGAAAGCGGATGTCGACGTAGTCGCCGCTCTCGACCATCTGCTTGGTGGCCTGGGCGAACCGCGCTTCGTCGCGATCGATCGGCGGGATGGTGAAGAAGCCCGGCAGAAACAGCAGCAGCGCGCACAGCACCAGGAAGCCGACCGCGCGCGCATGGCTGGCCGTGACGATGTCGAGCATGCGCACGAGTCCACTGCCCGGATTTGCGGGTGATTTCGACTCGCGGGGTGCTCCAAAACGGGGGCTTGGGTAGGTCTCGGCCATTGGTTCCGCTTACGCTGAAACCGCCATCGCCACAACCGCTTAAGGCAGGGTCATTGAATTCGAATGACGACTGTGTCCGCGGCGCCCGTGGCGTCGATCACGGTGACCCGGGCAAAGCCCGGTCCGGGCGGATCGATCAGCCGCTGGCGGCGGCCGTCGATCTCGCCAAGCGCGGTGCCGTTAACCATGATCGTCATGGGCAATACGCCGCCGGCGACTTTGACCGGCATGGCTGCGTTCTCCCGGCTGCCTGATCGATCGATATCGATCCGCGAACCGTTGAGCGGAAACTGAATGTGCAGCGCCTGCTCGCTTCCGGTGCGCACCAGTTCCCCGACCGGGCGGAACCGCTTCAAGGGTAGCGGCAGCTTGGCGTTGCCCGCCACCAGGGTTCCCCTGGGCGCCTTTGGCAACGGGGCGAGCGTCTTGCCGGTCCTGGCAAAGGCGTCGAACAGGATCGGCGCGGCAGCGACGCGCCCGATCAGTCCGGGAACCGGAGCGCCGTCGGGCCGGCCGACCCAGACGCCGATGGTCATGCGGCCATCGAAGCCGACCGACCAGGCGTCGCGATAGCCGTAGGATGTGCCGGTCTTGAACGCGATGCGGTTGTGGGCAGCGTTCTCCGGCGGGGGCGTTCCCAGCAGCACGTTGCCGACCTGCCAGGCCGCGACCTGATCCAGCAGCCGGAGCGGCTCGCGGTCGTCCTGTTCAGTCACGACCTCGCGCAGCGGCTTGGTGGTGCCAAGGCGGGCGAAACCCGCATAGAGCTGGGCGAGGTCCTGGAGCGTCACGCCAACCCCGCCGAGACCCATGGCGAGCCCTGGCGTCTCGTCCTTGGGCAGAACCAGGTTGCCGCCGGCCTGCCGCAGTCGAGACGCCAACCGGCTGGAGCCGACGCGGTCGAGCAGCACGATGGCCGGTACGTTCAGCGACAATTGCAGCGCCTTCCTCACCGGCACCGTGCCCTGGAAGGTCATGTCGAAATTCTCCGGCGCGTAGGAGCCGAAGCGGACCGGCCGGTCGTCGATCAGGCTGTCGGGATGGACAAAGCCGTCCTCGAAGGCGAGCCCGTAGATGAAGGGTTTCAGCGTCGAACCCGGTGAGCGGACGGCGCGGGTCATGTCGACCTGCCCTGCCCGGCTCTCGTCGAAATAATCCGCCGAGCCGACGCGCGCGAGCACGTCGCCGCTTTCGTTGTCGACGACGATGATCCCGACCGAGATGTTCGGCCCGAGCGCGATGGCGCGGTCGCGCGCCAGCGGCTCCAGCACCTTCTGCAGGTTCGCATCGAGCGTCAATTTGATGACCGGCGCGTCCTTGACCGTCGAAAGCGCGGCATCCGAGGCATGCGGCGCCAGGATCGGCATCGGCTTGCGCAGCTTCGGCACGGGCACCGCCTTGGCCTGCCTGGCATCGTCTGCGCTAACCACATGCTCCTCGACCATGCGGTCCAGCACGCGGTCGCGCGCCTTGCGCGCCGCGTCCGGATGGCGGTCGAGCCGGCGGGTTTCCGGCGATTGCGGCAAAGCGACCAGCAGCGCGGCCTCCGCCAGCGACAGCCGCTTCGGCTCCTTGCCGAGATAGGCGATGGAAGCCGCGCGGATGCCTTCGAGATTGCCGCCGTAAGGCGCGAGCGCGAGATAGAGATCGAGGATCTGCTCCTTGCTCAGCGTCCGTTCCAGCTCGATCGCGCGCACGATCTGCCGCAGCTTGGCATGAAGCGAGCGCTGCCGCCGCGGCTCCATCAGCCGCGCAAGCTGCATGGTGATGGTCGAGCCGCCCGAGACGATGTGGCCGCGCGTTCCGAGCTGCAGCGCCGCGCGCGCCAGCGCCAGCGGGTCGAGGCCGTTGTGGGCGTAGAAGCGCTGGTCCTCATAGGCGAACAGCAGTTTCAGATAGGTCGGATCGACATTTGCCTTTGTCTCGACCGGCAGCCGCCAGCGTCCGTCCGCCATGGCATAGGCGCGCAGCAGCTTGCCGTTGCGGTCGACGATGGTGGTGGAGACTTGCCGAGCCTCGTCGAGCGGGAGAGGACCGAGCGAGTAGACCCAGCCGACGAAACCGACGATGGCGAGGATGAGGGTGAACGCGAGGGCTGAGAGGGCACGAAGGCCCCTGCCCCGCACTCCGTCATGGCCGGGCTTGTCCCGGCCATCCACGTTCTTGCCAGCGGCGCCCAAGTCCGTGGATGCCCGGGACAAGCCCGGGCATGACGACTGAGAATGTGGCGCCGCGCCGCTCATACAATCCCGCTTACGTTCGAACCCACCATCTCACTTCGCCGTCCGCACCTCGACCGTACCCGTGCCGGTCCGCCCATAGCGCGAAGGATTATACATGTCCTCGACATAGGCCTGCGGCAGCACATATTTGCCGGGCGAGACCGCGCGCACGACATAGGCGACGGTGAACACCGATTTGGAATCCGAGGCGCGGTCGACCGCTGCGGTGAAGCGGTCGTCGCGGAACTCGGTATCCTCAGGCTCCTCGCCGTCCTCGATCCAGTCCAGCGTGCCGCTGTCGCCGGAGGACACCAGCTTGGGATTGTCGATCTCCAGGCCCGCCGGCAGATAGTCGGACACCATGATGTGACCGTACTCGGGCTTCGCCTCGGTGATCTTCAGCACCACCGCAAAGCGCTGGTTCTGCTTGACCTTGCTGATATCGGCCGGCTTGCCGTCGAGCGTGAAGTAGCTGCGCTCGATCTTGAAGCCGTTGGATGCGGCGGGCTCCGGCGTCACCGGCGAACCCGACACCGACACCACCGCCTGGACAGGCGCATCACCGGTATTGGTGATCTTCAGCGGCTTGCCGCTCAGCGTGTCCGCCTTGTAGCTGCGGTAGAGCGCGGTCTTGACCGGCTGGCCGTCCACTTCCATGGAGAGGTTCTCCTTGGCCAATGCCCGCGCCGCCAGCACCAGCCACGCATTCTCCTGCGTGGAGGTGTAGGGCGTCAGTCCGCGCGCGGACTCGACCCGCGACACTGCCTGCGTCAACGTCGCCTTCGGCGCGTTGCCTTCACTGGCGAGCGAGACAAGCGCTGCGGCATCGCGCAGCTGCGAACCGTAATCGGTACGGCCGAACTCCAGCACCGGCTTGGGCGCGAGGCTGTCGAGCGCGGCGGCATAGACCCGCTCGGCGCGATTGCGGTCGCCGACCAGTGCAAGAGCTGCTGCAAGCTGCGACTTTGCGATCGGCGTCGCAAGGTTGTTCAGCTTGGTATCGGCGAGATAGCGGAGATCGCCGATCGGAGCCGCGCCGTTGCGTGCCAGCACGTAGAGGCCATAGGCGAGATCGCGGCCGCCATCCTTCTCCGGCTCGTCGGCATTGACGACGGAGTTGCGGATGCGATCGAGCGCGTTCTTGAACAGCACGTCCGGCACCGCAAAGCCCTTTTCGCGGGCGCGGGTGAGGAAGTCCGTCACGTAAGCATCGAGCCAGGCATCGTCGCCGCCCGCCGACCACAGGCCGAAGGAGCCGTTCGAGCTCTGGCGGGCCAGCAACCGCTCGACCGCGTCGCGGATGCGCTGGTCGACCTCGGTGTCCATGGCGAGATGCGCGCCGGCGGCGAGATCGTTGACATAGAGCAGCGGCATGGCCCGGCTCGTGATCTGCTCCGAGCAGCCATAGGGATAGCGATCGAGCGCCTTGAGGATCGTCGCCGCATCGAGCGCGGTGGACAGGCTGGCCGAGACCGAGACGCTGCCGGTGCCCGGCACGAGGTCGGAGAACATGTCCGAGGTCAGCGTCAGGCTCTCGCCTTTCGCCAGGGTGCGGATCGAGCGCCGTGCCAGCACCTGCGTCGCCGCCTTGACGTCGAAGGCATAGTGGCGCGCCAGCGCGAGGCCATTCGGGCCCCTGATGTCGACGTCGAGCGTCGCCTGCCCCGCCGCAGTCGCGTCGATCGCGAGCGAGAACGCGTTGCGCTGCTTGGCGGCGAGCTTCACGGTGGTCGCGGGATTGCCGGTCATCTTCACCGGGCCGCCCGTCTTCACGTTGATGACGTAGTCGCCAGCCTGGCCCTCGACATTATCGATCTCGAGATTGACCGTGCCGTGGTCGCCGTTGAGCAGGAAGCGCGGCAGGGTCGTGGTCAGCACCACGGGATCGCGGATCACGACGTCGGTGTTGGCGCGGCCGAGCTTCGTGGCGGTCCACGCCGCCGCCATCACCCGCGCGGTGCCGGCGAACTCCGGGATGTCGAAGCTCACTTCGGCCGTGCCGTCAGCGGCGACCGTGACGATGCCCGAATAGAGCGCGAGCGGTTTTTGCGCTGGCGGTGAGCCCTGGAGCTCACCAGCGCCGGCGTCGCCGCCGGACTTGATCTGGCCGCGCGTGCCCGACATGCCGTCGATGAGTTGCCCGTAGAGATCGCGGATCTCCGCGCTCAGGCGGCGCTGGCCGAGATAGTAATCGTCCGGCGCCGGCGGCTTGTAGTTGGTGAGGTTGAGGATGCCGACATCGACCGCGGCGATGACGACCTTGGCGTCCTCGCCCGGATTGAGCCCATCGAGCTTGACCGGGATCTTCAGCGCCGAGTTCGGCCGGATCAGCGAAGGCGGCGACAGCTTCACCTGCAGCGTCCGGGCCTGCTTGTCGATGCCGAACCATTTCAGCCCGATCGCGCGGCCCGGCATGCGCTGGGCCGCCGCATCGAGCGGACGGCGCAGCGTCGCCACGACGTAGGCGCCGGTGCCCCAGTCCTTGCCGACCGGGAGCTTCACCTGCGCGGTGCCTTCCTTGACGTCGATGGTCTGCGTCGTCAGGAGGCGGTCTCCGACCACGTTGACGGTCAGCTTGCCGGCGCTGCGGACATTGACCGACACCGTCATGGTGTCGCCCGAGGCGTATTGAGGCTTGTCGATCGAGGTCTCCAACAGGTCCGGCGTGTCGGCGCTGCCGTCGGAATACCAGCCGACGTCGAACTGCACCGAGGTCACCGGGCCGCCGGCATCGTTGGATTTGACGTCGAGCCTGTAACGACCGGGCTGGGGGCTGAGCGAGATGCGCGATGGCTTGTCGGCAGCAATCGTCACGTCGCCGTCGGCCACGCGGGAGGTCGACTTGACCGGCTCGTACTCCCAATAATTGTTCTGGCGGTACCACTGGTAGCGCGACTCCATCTTCAGGAGCTCATAGCGCAGACCATCACGCGGCAGCGTCTTGCCCTCGGGCGAGACGAACACGATTTCGAACTCGGCCTTGTCGCCCTCGGCGACGTTCTTGTCGCCGAACAGGGGCTTGATGCCGATCTGCGCCGCGGCGGGCGCGACCGACAGCACGATCTTGCGCTCGACGGCGCGGCCGCCGGTCTCGACCATGCGGATGAAGATCTGCGCCTCCTGCGGCCGGGTCGAGGCCGGCTGCTTGTCCAGCGTGACCGGGAAAGTCGCAACGCCGTTGACGTCCGCCTCGGGCAGGTTCTCGAGCGGAGTGCGCTCATTCGAGCTGGTCTCCTCGTCGTCGACGCCGAACTGATAGCCGGCAAAGCCCGGCCGCTCCTTCGCAGGCGCCACCAGCATGTCGCCCTCGAGCTGAAGGCCCGAGGCCGGCGCGCCATAGAGGAAATGACCGTCCGCCTTCAGCTCCACTGGAGCATTAACTTTGATCAGCTTGTCCTTGGCCGACAAATCGAATTCGATCCGATCGGGGACGTAATCCTCGACCAGGAAGGTGGTCTCGCCGACGGACGATCCCTTCGGATCGGTGAAGGCGCGCACCCGCCACGTTCCGGTGGGGACGGCCGAGTTGAGGGGCACGGCCAGCGTGCGGCCGCCGGCGCCCTGGTCGGCCAGTACGGCACGGCGGAATTCGACGCCGTCGGGACGCTCGATCACCAGCGTCATCGGCCCGCCGGTGACGGCATTGCCCTGACCGTCGCGCAACAGCGCGGTCAGATAGACGGTCTCGCTGGAGCGGTAGACGCCGCGCTCGGCATAGACGAACGCGTCGGCGCCGGCCGGCACCGCACGCCCCGAAACGCCGCGGTCGGACAGATCGAAGGCGGAGGACTTGAGGCTGAGAAAGGCATAGTCGGCCTTCTCGCCGGTGACGGTGAGCATCGCCGGCGACAGGCCGCCCTCACCGCGCGCGAGCCCTGCTTCGAACAGCACGTGGCCGCTGTCGTCGGTCTTGCGGGTAGCCAAAATCTCGTTGTTGCGGGCAACTAGCCGCACCTCGGCCTTGCCGACCGGATCGGTCGAGGCCAGCGAGTTGACGAAGACATGGATGCCGTCATTGCCGGAATAAGCGGAGACGCCGAGGTCGGAGACGATGAACCATTGCGTCGCGAGCTGGGACTCGTCGTCCGAGCCCGGGCCCTTGGCCGCGGCGGTCATCACGTACACCCCGGGCTGGAGCTCGCCGAGCGCCTGGTCCACCGGGAATGCGGTGGTGACGTCCTGGTTCAGCGTCATCGCGGTCGCGAGCTCGCCGAACCAGACCTTGACGCCGCGCTGGTCGCCGAGATCGGAGAGCTGGTATGTCGACAGCGTCCTCTGGAAGTCGCTGTCGACCACCGTGTTGATCAGATTGCGGTCGCCGATCCGGAAGACGGTGATGTTGACCGCGGGCGTGTTGACGCTGACCACGGGAATGCCGCGCTGGCCGGTCCGCGGCAGCACATAGGCGCGGCTGGTGAAGCGCACGAAGGGCTTGCGGTCGCGGACATAGATGTTGAACTCGGCCGATTTCGGCAGGCCCTCCTTCACAGTGGACGGCAGGCCGGCGCGCAGATTGATGTTGTAGCGCTCGCCGTGCTTCAGCCCGTCGACGCAGAGCTGCTTGCCTTCCGCCGACAGCGCCGGCTTGTCCTGCCCCGCCAGCGCCAGGAACGGCGCGAAGTCAGTCCGCTTGGCAAGCTCTTCCGAGAACTGGAAGCAGGCGCGCGGGCTCGCCGAATCCGAGTCCACGGTGTAGTCGAGCAGCCGGAAGCCGTGCTCGTCGCGCATCTTCTCATATTGGCCGCGGACGTCGGCAACCTCGCGCATGTCGAGCGACAGCCGCAATGCATCCAGCGCCGGCCGCCACAATTTTCGTTCGGCCAGCGACTTGCCGAGCACGGCGAGTGCGTCGGCCTCCTCGCCCGGGTTTCCGGCGCGCTGATAGGCGATATAGGCGGCGGTCGAGGCCCGCTCGAGCAGGAAGGTCTGCTCGCTCGAGCTCTTCGGCGAGATCTGGAAGATGACCTTGGCAAGCCGCAGCCAGGTGCCGGCATCGTCTGGCATAGTGGCCGCGATCTGGCCGAGCACGGACAGCCCGGTGCGGTAATCATTGCGCCGGAAGGCGGCGTCGGCATCCGTGCGCAGCGTCGCGCTGGACTTGGCGACCGGCCCCGCCTCGCTCTTGATCTGGGCCTCCAGCTTGATCGCGGAATCGGCGAGATCGTCGCGTTTGAAGGCCTTGTCGGCGGCCTGCGCAGCCGAAAGGCCGAGCGCCAGCGCGGCGCAGATTGTGACGGCGCGAACAAGACCGATCATGGATGGACTCCCGGAAATCGCGGACGAACGCCGCTTGTCGCATGAAATGCGCGGAAAGGTGACGGACTCAAGGCGATGGAACCAAAGCTGCAAATCGTCGCAATCGCCATGACAAGGCAAGCCCAGAGGAGACCGATCAAGATACCGCCGCGCACGCCGTCCTGATGGCGCAGCAATACCGGACCAGTCGACCAGCGGCGGTGTCCCGGAAGCTCCTCAGCGGTCCCGGCGATGCGATCCATCGTCCAGTCCGCTGCCGCTCAACCCGGCACCCTGACACGCCACCGTTCCACTTTGTCGCGGCATTGCGGAAAACGGTTCGGTTCAGGCTTGGCGAAACACCAGATTTTTCATATTGGCATGTTAGATGAACGGCCAGCCCCCAAACCGGGCGGCTCAAAACGGTCCCGTAGCTCAACTGGATAGAGTAGCGGATTTCTACTCCGCGGGTTGCAGGTTCGAGTCCTGCCGGGATCGCCAGCGTTTTTGCCAGTGCCGATCCATCGTCCTTCACGAATGCGTGGGTCACTCCGCTCCGGGCTTTCAACCGAGCACATCGGCCCTATCTATCCGCGGGGCGAAGTGTGCCCGAGAAGGATCCCGATGCCTCAATCCGAATGGACGAGAATGGCTGTCGCATCTGCGGTGGCGATTGTCGCGATGTCGTACTTGGCGATCGACGCAGGCCTCGTGAACACCAATGTGGTCACAAAGCCCATCAAGGTGGCGCAGGCATCGATCGTCGGCGCCGCGATGGGCCAGCACCACCTTGCCTTCGCCGTTCAGGAGTGGGCGCGTCGCGGCCACGAGAGGCCCGCCCTGGAGCACTGCCTTGCGATCGATTGATGCGAGGCGCACGCCTCGCGCGGCTATCGACGAGACCTCGTATTCACCCTTCACCTCTGATGCGCCATCCACCACCGCGCAATCGCGGCGGCCAGATAATTCCAAAGCTCCGTCGGAAGATCCGGGACCGCCACCCGGACGCTATACTGGTCCGTGGTCGCATCGTGAAACCATTCGGTCGCCGCGAAATCGAAGCCGAAGCTGCCGGCGTGGCGGATGGGAAAGCCCTCCCCGCGCAATTCGCTGCTCATGTCTTCGGCAGCCTGCCGCGCTGCCGCCTCGTTGAGCGCCCGCTTTCCTCGGAGGGTCACGTACAGACCGTGGGTGAAATGAAGCTCGGCCGAGAGCGACGGAAGCTTCGCAGCAAAACATCGAGCCGTGCTTCGGCCGTTGCGCAAGATCGCCGCGACACGCCTCTGCGTGAGGGCCCAGTACGCCGCGCTGCCTGCGAAGGGCGGGAAGTGCGCCGGCAACGCCGCGCCGCCGAGCAGCCGCACCGCGTTTCGGGTTTCGGACGCGAGACGTGCCCATTCAAGGCCCCCTGCCCGCTGCTGCTGATGCTCGTTCCCTTGCACGAAAACGGCTGAGCCGAGCCGGCCATATTCCGCTCCGAGCGAATCGAGCTTGTTGTGGCTTCGCACCAACACCAGCGGGATTCCGTATCGCCGGGCCCATCTCAGGACACGCCTGATGCGGCCTGACCTGCCGGCGAAGCATGTCGTATCGAAAACCAGGAGATCGAGGCCCGAGCCGTCACAGCGCAGCGCCGCCTCGAAAGCGCCGGCGAAGGAGCAGGAATCCAACAGAAGTATTCGCGGCGCGTTCGCCGGAGCAAACGCATCGCCCAGCGGCAGCTTCAAGGCCTCGAGCCGCAAATGCGGGACGAAGCCCCGGATCAGTTCCAGCGTCTCTCCATAGGAGCCTGGAAGCACCAGGACATCAGCCTTCTCGACGATTTGCGCGGAGGCGAGCAGCACGGCGGAGATCGCGGCCATGCCCGAGGCGGTGTAGATCGCGGTGCTCGTGCAGCCGCAGTCGAACTCATAGAACGAAGGCCCGCGCACCGTGAGATCGGCCCGCTGGTAGTCGTAACTGAACGCGAACGGCCCGCTGGCGGGATCGGCCGTATGCGACCAGGCTGTCTCCGTCGCCTTCCACTCCTGCAACTCGTGCTCCGCCCTCAGCGCGGCAGTGATCTGGAATTTGGACCTGACGACCTCGTCGACCGAACGCGGACACGCCAGATCGAACCGGCTTCTCAGGCAGTCATTCAACAGCCTGAGTTCCTCGTGCTTTCGCTCCAGATAGGCTCGAATGGTCTCCATGCGCTTCTTGACGGTTCCGATGGGACGTCAACGTCCGGAAAACGCCGTGGGTCCAACGCGCCCGCTGCAACGAACACGCGTCCTCGCAGTTGAATCCACGCAAGGAGGACAGCATGGCTGACATCAGAGAGCACATGAAGATCATCGGCAAGGACGGCGCACATGTCGGCACCGTCGATCGCGTCGAGGGCAATCGCATCAAGCTGACGCGCAAGGACAGCCCGGAAGGTCACAAGGACCATCATCACTACATCGATACGAAATATGTCGGTGCCGTCGAAGGCGATATCGTCAAGCTGTCGGTAAATGCCGACGCCGTACCGAAGACGGAAGCCGCCTGAAACACTGAGCCCCTTCGGGGGCTTTTTGTTTGTTCACGATCCGACTCCGCTTCGTTCGCAAAGCACGAATCGCGACCGCAAATTGCGAGGCCGAGGATTCGTTAATGACCGGTTCAGCCAGGTCGGTCATGCACTCACGAGCACAGGCCGCAGCCGGTAGGCATCGATCGCGGCATTCGACAGCAACAGCCTGCGTCGCTCTCCACGCAACATCATGCGGTCGATCCGGTTCAAGATGAAGCGAGCGGAATCCTTGTGCTCGCCCGTGAGCAGGCCGGACTGGTCGAGATATCGCCAGGCGATCTCGAAAGACTGTGCGCGTAGCTCGGGATCCGTCATAGCCGCACAACGCTGCCGCGGAACGAATGTTCCTGCGCGCCAAGCGCGCGAGCCGTGCAGGAGTTCATCGCCGCGGATCGATGCGGAACGAACGCGCAATCAGGGCGTTGGACATCCGACTCGAGTGGTGCCGACCTGCCAACCCCGGTCGGCTTTGAAGGACCCCGTGCTTGTCCCCCGAGCACGGGGTTTTTCTCATTCGGCCCCCTATTCGATCCGAGCCATGTGGCCGGCTGACGATGAGGAGTCGGCATGCTCATCGTGTGGATCGCGGGCGAGCTGATGCCACGCCAGGGCCAGCTGGATCAGCCGTTGCCGGTCGGCACCTTCGGCCTCCGCGGCCCGCTTCATTGCGGCCTCGGCTTCGTGCTGGGGATCGTACTCGGTGCACATGAGGTGACCCTAGCCGGTCATCTGGACAAGCCCATGGCAATTTCGTCCGTATGATTGCGGGGTACTTTCAGGCCTCACAGGCAGATCTGTGAACTACGTCACAGCCTGTCCCCGGCAATCTCCGCTAAACAGCGCTTCGACGCTTCTTGGATGAGGCCCGGTCATGACACGCAAAGCAGCCACGGAAGTCATCGTCCCGAAGCAACGACATAGCTCGAACCTGCTTGGCATCGCGTATCTTGGCACCATCGGCGTGGTGATGGTGGCCTGGATCGGCAGCCTGGTCTGGGCCACGATGGCATTCTTCAGCTGGCTCGTGTCCTGACGCGCGAGGCGAGCGATCGTCCTCGTCCGATTGCGCTTTAGAACAGGCAAGACAGCGCCTGAGAGAGTTTGATCCCGCCGCAAACGATCATGGCCCAAAGCGCCACGCTGATCTGGATGGCATCCAGCATGTCCCACATCCCCCGCGAATCATCCGGATATTTTTCTTTGAGACTTGCGTGAGGCGGCCGCCAGCGCCAGCGCTCATTTGAAGCCGGTGCACAAAAAAAGAGGCGGGCCTGGGCCCGCCTCCGCGCTCAATCCGCTTGGAAAACTCAGTAGCACGCCCGGGGATCGGCCTGCACATATTGGCCGTTCGGATAGCGGTAGTAGCAGGTGCCCTGCGCCCAGTAGTATCCGGGCTGGGATGCAGCGGTGGCGCCGGCGATCGCGCCCGTCGCGCCGCCGAGAACGGCGCCCGCGGCGGCTCCTGTTGCGTTGCCCGAGATCAGGCCGCCCAGCACGCCACCGACGATCGCGCCGCCGAGCGCGCTGGCGCCGGGGTCAGCCGGTGGCGGAGGCGGAGGTGGTGGCGCGTAGGCGACGGGCGGCGGGGCATAGGCCACCGGCACGTCGTCGATATAGTCCTCCGAGATGTAGGCAGGCGGACCAGCCATTCGCTGCGGATAATAATACCAGACGCCGCCAACGTCCCACCACCAGCCGGAGCGTCCGTTGCGGACCTCATGACGCCAGCGGCCGCCTTCCCAGGCGCGATTGCCGCGATAGGTATGTCCGCCCCAGTCGCGCGCCGGAGCGGGGCCCCGGGCGACGTGACGTCCCGGCGGCGGACCGCCGGCACTGTGCCGGGCGGGACCCGCATGGGGCTGCTGGTCGACGGGCCGGCCCGCCTGCTGTGGCGGGGGACCTTTGCGCATGTTCTGATTGGTCGGGGCTGGCGCGCCTACGCCTTGGCGGGCCGGCGGCGGACCGGCATCCCTCGTCGGCCTGGCGTCCTGAGCCTGCGCCGAAAGCGCGAGCAACGACACGGCCGAAACCAATGGAATGATGATCTTCATGCGTTTAGACGCACTCATGCGTGCTCGCCCCCTGCTCTCTCGATCGCCGTCATTCCCAGCGCGACAGACGATTCGCCGCGCGCCGGGCTGATGCCGGCCGACATAACTGATCTGCTTGATCGGCTAAGTCCCGTTACAAATGATTAAGATCACGGCAATTTTTGGCCTCAACGGGCTCCCGGCGGGCCGCACTGAAGCGCCTCTAGCGAGCCGGCTCAATCACGTTGCAATTGCTTCGCCCGGACATCAGGCAATCCTGCATCTTGCTGGCTGCGGTGAGATCCCGGGCAAGCCACCAGCCCACGCCAAGAATCACGATCGCGATGATCAATCCGGCGATCGCGCCGCGGCGGTCGTCACCGGGCTGGCGCTTGGGTCGACTGTTCGGGCGAGGATTCGGCTTCTCGCCGGGTTCGGATTTGGGCTCGGACATGGCCGCCTGATCGCGCTGGCGAGCCGGCTTTATCACCTCTGCGGCGTCGCGTCACATCCGGATCAGCCTGCCCCGAGTTCAGCCCCGGGGCGGCGGGGTCGCGTCCTTGCGTGAGGTTTCGATGGCCGGGATCGCCCGCTGGACCCGCGGTGCGCAGGTCGTGAGCACGAATGCGGTCTGGCTGCATTCCCAATCCGCCCCCAGCACGGCACTATCGACCGCCTGCGGGCGCGCGAACAGCACTGCGGCGCCGGTCGCGCCTGCCAGGACGAAGGCGATTGCGAGCGCCTTCAGGCTCGGTCGGAAGGTCATCATGCCCGTGCTCCGTCTCGTTCCGGGCGGACGCTAGGCGTCGCGCTCGTGCTCCCTTATGAGGGACATCACAATTCAGCAGTTTTTCCGGGCTACGAGAGATCGTCGGGGGGCGATTTTTCGTTGACCTGATCGGCTGCGATTATGGGTGGCTTCGCGACGCGCGCCGATGTACACGCTACAGCGTCGCGTGGCGCCTGCTATGCCCAGCCGACGTACCAACAGGCACGAATGTAGGATCGAAAGCGAGGAAGACAAGGCTCGTAGATGAGTGGATTCAGGGAACCCGGCTTCACGGACCGGCAAAAGGCGGCGCAGGAAGCCCGCAAAAATCTTTTGAACAAATTCAAATCGCAACCGGGCCCCGACGATCCGGCGGTGCTCGCGCGCCGTGCTGAACGCGAGGCACTCGCGGCCAAGCGCGCCGAGGCGAAGGCTGCGCGCGAGGCGGAGAAGGCCGAGCAGAAGCGCATCGAGGAGGAAGCCAAGGCGGCCGAAGCCGAACGGATCGCCCGCGAGGCCCAGGAAGCCGCCGAGAGACTGGCTGCGCTCGAAGCCGAGCAAAAGGCCAAACGCGACGCGCGCTACGCCGCCCGCAAGGCGAAGCGCAAGTAACACGTAACAAGTAAGGTGCGCTCGTAGCGCCCCATTGAACTTGAACCAAAGCACCGTTCCGGAGGCGGCCTCAAAGGCCGCCGCCGGAATTGGAGGGGTTGCGCGGCCTGCCCGAGGCAGGCGCGCTACGACCACGACGACGATCAATTCTTCTTCATCATCCCGTCGTCTTTCTTCATGCCGTCCTTCGACATGTGGTCCTTCTTCATGCCGTCGTCCTTGGACATGGTATCCTTCTTCATCATGCCGTCCTTGGACATCGTGTCTTTCTTCATCATGCCGTCATCCTTGCCCATCTTGTCCTGAGCAAAGGCGGCCGGGGCAAACGCTAGGCCGAGCGAGAGAGCGGCAGCCGAGACGCCGAGCACGATGCGGGTGCGAATGGTCATGGTTCAACTTCCCTTCGAGATGGAGTTTGTCAGCGACAGACGCCGCTATTCAATCCCGACGGATCGTTAGCCGGCGTTGTTACGCCGCCGCCGACAAATTTCGGTGAGCCTTCCCCTATTTCTCGTTCGGCGTACTTCCGGGCTCGTAACCAGGAAGTGTGCAGCGCAGCACGGCCAGCACTTGCCCGGACATTCGGTCTCGAACTATCAGATGAGAGAATATCGGGTGGAAGACCGGCTAGGATGGGCCTCCCTGCCGGTCTGAAGGACTAGACCGAAATCACACCAACAAGAATCGTCCAAGGAAATCACGCCATGCTCACGCGCCGCCATCTGCTCGCGACCGCCGTCGCTGCGCCCGCCATCCTCCGCTTCGGCACCGGTACGGCGCACGCCGCGACCACGCTGAAGATCTCGCACCAGTTCCCGGGCGGCACCATCGACAAGGGCGATTTCCGCGACCGGCTCTGCCGCATGTTCGCCGCCGAGGTCAGCAAGCGCAGCAATGGCGACATCGCCGCCGAGATCTATCCGAACTCCTCGCTGATCAAGACCAACGCGCAGTTCTCCGCGATGCGCAAGGGCGCGCTCGACATCAGCCTCTATCCGATGCCCTATGCCGGCGGCGAGGTGCCGGAGACCAATATCGGCCTGATGCCGGGCCTCGTGACCACCTACGACCAGGGCCTGCGCTGGAAGAAGGAGCCGGTCGGCAAGGCGCTGACCGATTTCCTCGCCGACAAGGGCATCATCCTGCTCACCTGGGTCTGGCAGGCCGGCGGCGTCGCCAGCCGCTCCAAGCCGATCGTCGCGCCCGAAGATGCCAAGGGCATGAAGGTGCGCGGCGGCTCGCGCGAGATGGACATGGTGCTTCAGACCGCCGGGGCCTCGGTGCTGTCGGTCCCCTCCAACGAAATCTACGCGGCGATGCAGACCGGCGCCTGCGATGCCGGCATCACCTCCTCGACCAGCCTGATCTCGTTCCGCCTCGAAGAGGTCGCGAAGTCGCTGACCTCGGGCGCGGGCGCCTCCTACTGGTTCATGCTCGAGCCCCTGATGATGTCGAAGGCGATCTTCGACAAGCTGCCGAAGAACCATCAAGACATTTTGCTCGCGGTCGGTACCGAGCTCGAAGCGTTCGGCCGCAAGGGCGCACAGGATGACGACGTCGAGGTCGCCAAGGTCTATGAGAAGGCCGGCGCCAAGGTCTCGGCGCTCGACGCCGCGACCGTCGGCAAGTGGCGGGACATCGCCCGCGACACCGCCTGGAAGGACTACAGCGCCAAGACCGCGACGGCCGCAAACCTGCTCAAGCTCGCCATCGACGTCGCGGCATGAGTCACGGTCCGCTTCCGGACCGCGACGACAAGACGATCGCTGCCGCAGGGACCGGCCTTGCGCCAGCGATCGATCGCGGTCTCGCCGTCCTCAACAGCATCATCGTGGTGTTCGCGTCGATCGCGCTGGTCGCGGCCTGCACCATCCTGAGCTACAGCGTGCTCAGCCGCGCTCTGTTCAAGGCCGCCAATTACTGGCAGGACGAGGCCGCCGTGTTCCTGCTGGTCGGCGCGACCTTCATGACGGCGGCCTACGTGCAACAGAACCGCGGCCATATCGGCATCGAGGCCTTCGTCGGGCTGCTCTCGCCGCTGGCGAACCGGATCCGGCTCTGGCTGGTCGACGCCGCCACGTTCCTGTTCTGCGCCTTCTTCACCTGGAAATCCTGGACATTGGCCCATGAAGCCTATGTCGACGGCCAGGTCTCGAACTCGATGTGGTCGCCGCCGCTCGCCATTCCCTATTCGCTGATGGCGCTCGGGATGAGCCTGCTCTGCATCCAGATCCTCGTGCAGCTTGCGCTGCCATTCGTCGGAGCCAAGCGGCCATGAGCGTTTTCGGTATCGGCGTCGCTTACGGCATCGTGACGCTGCTGGTGATGTTCTCGGGCATGCCGATTGCGTTCGCGCTCGGCGCGGTCGCGGTCGTGTTCATGGGCATCTACATGCCCTCGGCCTCGCTCGATACGGTCACGCAGAACGTCTACGAGGAAATGGCCTCGATCACGCTGCTGTCGATCCCGCTCTTCATCCTGAAGGGCGCCGCGATCGGCAAATCGCGCGCCGGCCAGGATCTCTATTCGGCGCTGCACGCCTGGCTGCACCGGGTCCCCGGCGGCCTCGGCGTCGCCAACGTCTTCGCCTGCGCGCTGTTCGCGGCGATGGCGGGCTCCTCGCCCGCGACCTGCTCGGCGATCGGCTCGGCCGGCATCCCCGAGATGCGCAAGCGCGGCTATTCCGGCGGCTTTGCCGCAGGGATTATCGCCGCCGGCGGCACGCTCGGCATCCTGCTTCCGCCCTCGATCACCATGATCCTGTTTGCGGTCGCGGCCGAAAAGTCGCTGGGGCGGCTGTTCCTGGCCGGCATCGGGCCTGGCCTCCTGCTGGTCACGCTGTTCGGCGCCTACGCCGTGATCCGCTTCCGGCAGGAATATGCAGCGGCCGAAGCGGCCTACAAGAACGGCGGACCGGAGGCTCCGATCCTGCAGCGTGACGAGTACACGCTCGCCGAGCGCTTCAGCGTACTGCCGCGCGTGATCCCGTTCGTGCTGCTGCTCACCGGTGTCATGATCGCGCTCTATGGCGGCTACGCCACGCCGTCGGAGACCGCGGGGCTCGGCGGCCTGCTCGCGCTGGCGCTGATCGCCGCGATCTACAGCGTGTGGCGGCCGAGCGATCTTGCCCCCATCATGAAGTCGACGATCCGGGAATCGACCATGCTGATGATGATCATCGGCATGTCGCTGCTCTATTCCTACGTGATGAGCTATCTGCACATCTCGCAATCGGTTGCCGAATCCATCGTCGCGATGCACCTGCCGCGCTGGGAGCTGCTGTTCGCGATCCTGGTCATGGTGGTCGTGCTCGGCTTCTTCCTGCCGCCGGTGTCGATCATTCTCATGACCGCGCCGATCATCCTGCCGCCGCTCCGCGCCGCCAATTTCGACATCATCTGGTTCGGCGTGGTCATGACCATCGTGATGGAGATGGGGCTGATCCATCCGCCCGTCGGCCTCAACATCTTCGTCATTCGCAACGTCGCGCCGGATATTCCCCTGCGCGAAGTGATCTGGGGCACCCTGCCCTTCGTGCTCTTGATGATGCTCGCAGTGCTGCTGCTGTGCTTCGTGCCGGGGATCTCGACCTGGCTGCCGGATCTCGTGATGGGGCCGGACGGGAGCAGGTAGCCGCAACCACACCTGCTGTAGAGTGGGCAAAGGCGAAGCGTGCCCACCACTTGTTGGCTATCACGGTGAGATGGCGGACACAGCGCTAACGCGCCCACCCCACAAGTTCCGTGGTTATGGCTCGCTCTTCCGCCGCCCCTTCGGCGCGTTCGCCACGACCTGCAACAGGTCCTTGCGCACGGCCTCGATGTGCCGCTCCAGGAAGCGGCCGGCCTCCTCCACCTTCCGCGCGCGGCAGAGCGCGATCAGATGGGCATGCTCCTTCTCGGCAATGCCCATCGCCTTGGTGTTGGAGAGCTGCAGACGCGTGTAGCGGTCGCTGGTCTGGAGCAGTGACAGCACGATCGCGCGCGTGCGGGGCTGCGGCGCGTGCACGTAGAGCGCCATGTGGAAGTCGGCGTTGAGCTGGCCCCATTCGCTGACATTGCGCGCCTTGATCGCCTTCTCGAACTGCTTGTGGATGCTATCGAGCCCGTCGAAATCCTCCGCGGTGAAGCGCGGTGCCGACTGCGCCAGCAGCCGCGGCTCCAGGATGCGGCGCAGGTCGAAGACGTCGTTGATCTCGTCCAGTGACAGCTCGGAGACGATGGCGCCCTTCTGCGGCACGATCCGCACCAGGCCTTCCGCCTCGAGCTGGAACAGCGCCTCTCGCACCGGGATGCGGCTGACGCCGTAAGCATCCCCGAGCGCGTCCTGGCGCAGCTGCGATCCGGCCGGATAGGTGCCGTCGAGGATCGCCTGCCGGAGCTGATCGACGATCGCAGCCGACAGGGTGCGATGCTTCAGAGGCTGTTTCATCTGACCTTCTGTTGTCCTTCCCGACTCGTTCGGCCGACGCGGTCCCTGTCTTGCATGTCGAGGTGCCCGGCAAAAGCCAGGCGCTCCACAAAAGCAAAGTGCCCAGCAAAAGCGCGCCCTGCCGCAGAAATGACCGCAAACTCCGTTTGACTCCCAAAATGTATAAATTATACATTTGGCAATCGCACGACAATTCTTCGGGAGTTGGGGCCTCTTTCATGATCGAGCAGACCATGCCGGCCACGCGCGCGCTCAGCCTCCGACGTACGATCGTACGGATGTCGGGCGGCCTGCTCGCGCTCGAGCGCCTCGCGCTCATGGGCCTGATGTACCTGCTCACCGGACTGATCCTGGTGAACGTCGTCACCCGCTACTCGCATTTCCCGATCTACTGGATCGATGAATCCGCGGTCTATTGCGTGGTCTGGCTGACCTTCATCGGCGCCTCCGCGATGACGCGGCTGCGGCTCGACTTCGCGGTCACGATGCTGACGGAGCGGCTGTCGCCGCGGCACCAGAAGACCGCCAAGGTGATCTCGACCGGCCTCGTCGTCGTGTTCGGTGTCGCCCTGATCGCCACATGTGTGCTCTGGATGGACCCGGTTGGTCTCGCCCGCGCCGGCTTCGACGGGCGCAAGCTCGCCGCCGAAACCTTCAACTTCCTCTACACCGAGCGCACCCAGACGCTGAACTGGCCGACCTGGGTGCTCTATCTGACGCTGCCGATCTTCGCGGTGTCGATGACCATTCACGGTCTCGCCAATCTGCTGGAAGATCTCGAGCTGGTCCCGCGCACCGCGCCGAAAGGCTTTCAGCTCTCCGAGCTGGACGGGGTCAACTGATGATCACGTCAGCGGCCTTCGTGGCGTTCATGCTGGTCGGCGTGCCGATCGGCCTGTGCCTGTGCCTTGCCGGCCTCGTTTACATCGCGGCATCCGGCAACCCCGTGCTGTTCCAGTCCTATCCGCTGCAGCTGTTCGGCGGCGTCGACAGCTACGGCCTGATCGCCATCCCGCTCTTCATCCTGATCGGCGAGATCATGAACGGCGGCGGCATCACACGGCGCATCGTCGACATGGCGATGGCCTTCGTCGGCTCGCTCAAGGGTGGGCTCGCCTACGTCAACATCCTCGCCAACATGTTCATCTCCTCCATCCTGGGTTCCGCCACCGCACAGGTGGCGATCATGGCCCAGATCATGGTGCCGGAGATGGAGAAGAAGGGCTACGACAAGACCTTTGCCGCCGGCCTCACCGCTTATGGCGGCATGCTCGGCCCGATCATCCCGCCGTCGGTGATGTTCGTGGTCTACAGCGTGCTCGCGCAGGTGTCGGTCAGCGACATGCTGATCGCCGGCATCGTGCCGGGCGTCATTCTCACCGTGATGTTCTGTCTCGTCATCGCGCTGATGGGATACATCTACAACTATCCCCGCGCGGACTACCAGACACCGCGCCAGCGCGTCATGACGATCCTGCGGACCTCGCCGACGCTGCTGATCCCGATCGTCATCGTCGGCACCATCCTCGGCGGCCTCGCCAACGCCACGGAATCCGCGGCCGTCGGCGCGGTCGCCGCCGCGCTGGTCGGAAAGTTCTGGACCAGGGAATTCGAGTTCTCCCAGCTGCCGCAGATGATGCTGCGCAGCGCCATCTATTCGGCGATCGTGCTGTTCCTGGTTGCAGCCGCCGCCGTGTTCTCCTGGGTCCTGATCTTCGGCAAGGTGCCGCAGGAGACCGCCGCCTGGATCCAGACTGCCGCCAAGGACCCGGTCAGCTTCATGCTGATCTGCAACGTGATCCTGCTGGTGATCGGCACGGTGATCGACGGCATTCCCGGCCTGATCATGACCGTGCCGATCCTGCTACCGGTCGCGACCGAGGTCTATCACATCGACCCCCGGCATTTCGGCGTGGTGGTGGTGATCAACCTGGTGCTCGGCCTGCTGTCGCCGCCGGTCGGGCTCTGCTTCTTCGTCGCGGCAGCCGTCACCGGCGCCAAGCCCGGCAAGATGTTCATGGTGACGCTGCCCTTCTTCGTCATCTCCTGCGTCCTCCTGGTGCTGCTCTCGCTCTACCCGTCGCTCTCGCTGATCCTCGTCAAATAGGCCGTCCAATAGGAGCCCGACCATGTCGCTTTCACGCCGCCGTTTTCTCGCCGCCGGTGCCGCCGCCTCGGTGTTTGCCCCATCGCTGGCGCTCGCCCAGGCCAAGGAATTCCGCCTCGGCCTGATCACGCCCAACGGCCATTCCTGGAACAAGGCCGCGCTCAAATTCGGCGAGGATCTCAAGTCCGCGACCAACGGCCGCCTGACATTGACCGTGTTCCACTCCGGCCAGCTCGGCAACGAGACCGCGATGATGCAGCAATTGCAGTCCGGCGCGCTCGACATGGGCTTCATCCAGGCCGCCGAGCTCGGCTCGCGCGTGCCGCACATCGCCGCGATCAACGCGCCCTACATCGTTCGCTCGACGCCTTCGGTCGCAAAGCTCGTGCGACATCCGGCGGCGGTGAAGCTGTTCGACGTGCTGCCGCAGGAAACCGGGACGATCGGGCTCGGCTGGGGCATCACCGGCATGCGCGCCGTGTTCTCGTCCAAGGATCTGCACTCGCTCGCCGACATCAAGGGCATGAAGCTGCGCATCAATCCGACGCCGGTCTATCGCGATTTCTATTCTTCGCTGGGCGCTGCGCCGACCCCGATCCCGACTCCGCAGGTGTTCGACGCCATGGCCAACGGCCAGGTCGACGGCCTCGAGGCCGATCTCGAATTCTCCTGGAATCAGCGCTTCGACAAGGTGTCGAAGGTCATCCTGCAGATGAACGCCGTCTTCATGCCGATGGCGGCGGTCGTCTCCGGGCGGGTCTGGCAGTCGCTTCCTGCGACCGATCGCGAGTTGATCACCAAGACGATCAAGACGACGCTGGACGCGCAAATCGACGAGCTCGCCGGCAACGAGCCCGCGCTGATCCAGAACTTCAAGAACGCGCCGATCCCGATCCGCCAGGTCGACGCCAAGGACACCGAGGCCGTCATCGCGGAATTCGACAAGATCTGGTTGCCGAAAGCCCCCGTCCTCGCCGAGCTGCGCAAGGTCGGCGCGACGCTCTGATCTCCATCCATCCCCCTCACGTCAATGCCCGGCGGATCGAACGATCCGCCGGTACCAATTCCAATCGGAGCCAAGCAATGAGCCCACGCATCTCCTGGGAAGGCGTCTTCCCGGCCGTCACCACGCAGTTCAACGACGATCTGTCGCTCAATATCGACGCGACCGCCAAGGTCATGGACGGGCTGATCCGCGACGGCGTATCCGGCCTCATCGTCTGCGGCTCGGTCGGCGAGAATACCTCGCTCGAGCGCAAGGAAAAGATCGCGATCATGGAAGCCGCCAAGTCGGTCGCGGCCGGCCGGGTGCCCGTGCTGTGCGGCATCGCCGAATTCACTACGGCCTTCGCCGTCGAGACCGCCAAGGAAGCCGCGCGCATCGGCATCGACGGCGTGATGGTGATGCCGGCGCTGGTCTATTCCTCCAAGCCGCACGAGACCGCCGCGCATTTCCGCGCCGTCGCCAGCGCCACCGACCTGCCGGTGATGCTCTACAACAATCCGCCGATCTACAAGAACGACGTCACCCCCGACATCCTGGCCTCGCTCGCCGACGTCGAGACCGTCGTCTGCTTCAAGGATTCCTCGGGCGACACGCGGCGCTTCATCGACACCCGCAACATGGTCGGTGACCGCTTCGTGCTGTTCGCGGGCCTCGACGACGTCATCGTCGAGAGCGTCGCCATGGGCGCCGTCGGCTGGGTCTCCGGCATGTCGAACGCCTTCCCACGCGAGGGCGAGACGCTGTTCCGCCTCGCCAAGGCGGGGCGTTTCGCCGAGGCGATGCCGCTCTACGAATGGTTCATGCCGCTCTTGCACCTCGATGCACGCCCGGACCTCGTCCAGTGCATCAAGCTGTGCGAGCACATCATGGGCCGCGGCACCGCACTGACGCGCCCGCCCCGCCTGGCGCTGCTGCCGCAGGAAAAGGCCGAGGTCGAGGCGATGATGGCCAAGGCGCTCAAGAACCGGCCGCGCCTGCCGGATGTCGGGCTGAAGGCCGCCTGAGGAAGGCTCTCCGTCGTCATTGCGAGGAGCTCTTGCGACGAAGCAATCCAGAGTGTTTCCGCGGAGGGATCCTGGATTGCTTCGCTGCGCTCGCAATGACGGAGAACTAGGAGACAGCTCGCTTCCTCTTCGCGTTCAGCGCGGACGCCACGCGGCTCACGGGCGGCTTGCCGAGCACGCCGCTCATCGCGTTGGTGGCCGCCAGCAGCTTGTCCATGTCGACGCCGGTCCTGATCCCCATGCCTTCGAGCATGTAGACGACGTCCTCGGTCGCGACGTTGCCGGTCGCGCCCGGTGCATAGGGACAGCCGCCGAGGCCGCCCGCAGCGCTGTCGATGACGCGCACGCCCTCTTCCATCCCTGCATAGAGATTGGCGAGCGCCTGGCCGTAGGTGTCGTGGAAATGCATCGCGAGCCTCGCGGGAGGGATGCTGGCACTGACCGCGCGCAGCATCTCCTTCGCTTTGGATGGCGTGCCGACCCCGATGGTGTCGCCGAGCGAGATCTCGTAGCAGCCGAGCTCGAACAGCGTGCTGGCGAGATCGGCGACCGCCTTCGGCTTGATCTCGCCGTCGAAGGGGCAGCCGAGCACGCAGGAGATATAGCCGCGCACCTTCACGCCATCGGCCTTGGCGCGCGCCAGCACCGGCTTGAAGCGCTCGATGGACTCCGCAACCGTGCAGTTGATGTTGGCGCGCGAAAACCCTTCCGAGGCCGCCGCAAACACCGAGACCACTTCGGCGCCCGCGACACGCGCGGCGTCATAGCCCTTCTCGTTCGGCACCAGCACGTGGAATTCGGCGCCCTTGATGTGGCTGACGCCGCGCAGAACCGCGTCCGAGCTAGCCATCTGCGGGATCGCCTTGGGCGAGACGAAGGCGCCGACTTCGACCGTATGGAGGCCGGCCGCGACCAGCGCCTCGACGAAGGCAATGCGGGCCTCGACGCCGACGGGCGTCTTCTCGTTCTGGAGACCGTCGCGCGGCCCCATTTCGATGATGCGGACGGGATCGCTCATGTCACTCTCCGGAAGGCTCGACCACGGCGAGCTCGACGCCCTCCTGGACGATGTCGCCGACCTTGCACCTGATCGACTTCAGCACGCCGGCAAAGGGCGCGCGCAGCGTCTGCTCCATCTTCATGACCTCGAGCGTCAGGATCGGCGCGCCCTTCTCGAGCTTCGCCCCCTCCTCGGCGAGCACGGCGACGACCGTGCCCGGCAGCGGCGCCGCGATCTTGTCCTCGCCGGCCTGCTCCTCGCTCTCGCCGCCGAACGGATCGACCCAGTGCAGGTCGAACCGGCCGTTGCGCGTGCGCAAGTAAAGCTCATGGCCGTCGATCACGGCCGCGACCGACGATTTGACACCGTCCAGCGTCAAGTCGAAGCCGCCTTCCTTCGCCGTGGTCGTGAACGCCAGCTCGCGCTCGCCGATCACCAGCGTCGAGGGGCCACTCCCGTAATTCAGCGTGATCTTCTGCTCCGGCCCGTGCCCGACGCGGAAGGCAAAGCAGCGCTGACGGCGGCCGACCGGCTGCCAGCCGAAGGTCTGCCAGGGCGAATTCGCCTGCGCACGTGCGGCCTGTCGCTCGTCATTGAGGATCGCAGCCACCGCGGCGCAAAGCTCGAGCTCTCCGGGCGCCGGTGCGGCCTGTGTCAGGACCGCCAGCTCGCGCTCGATGAAGCCGGTGTCGATCGCATTCGTGCGCACCTTGGGATGCGTCATCAGCGCCGACAGGAACGGGATGTTCGTCACGATGCCGCGGACGTCGGACTCTTCCAGTCCCCGATTGAGCCGCTCGATCGCGACGTCCCGCGTCGGCGCCCAGGCGATCATCTTGGCCAGCATGGCGTCGTAGTACGGCGAGACCGCATCACCTTCGCGATAGCCGGCGTCGATGCGCAAGCCTCCGGCTTCCGCCGGCAACCGCCAGGTCGAGATCCTGCCGACCGACGGCATGAAGTTCTTGGTGGGATTCTCCGCATAGACGCGCGCCTCGACGGCATGGCCGTTGAGCCGGATCTCGTCCTGCTTCAGCGGCAGCGCCTCGCCGAAGGCGACGCGCAGCTGCCACTCGACGAGGTCGATGCCGGTGATCAGCTCGGTCACGGGATGCTCGACCTGCAGACGCGTGTTCATCTCGATGAAGAACACGTCCTTGCCGTCGGAGACGAACTCGATCGTGCCGGCGCCGACATAATTCACCGCTCCGGCCGCCTTTCGCGCGGCGGCGCAGACCGCCTCGCGCTGCGCGGCATTGAGGGTCGGCGATGGCGCCTCCTCGATCACCTTCTGGTGCCGGCGCTGCAGCGTGCATTCGCGCTCGAACAGCGAGAGCAGATTGCCGTGGCTGTCGCCAATCACCTGCACCTCGATATGCCTGGGATTGTCGACATACTTCTCGATCAGCATGCGGTCATCGCCGAACGCCGCCAGAGCCTCGCGCTTGGCGCTGACGATCGCGGGCCCAAGCTCGGCCGCCGAACGCACGATCCGCATGCCGCGTCCGCCGCCACCGGCGGAGGCTTTCACCAGGATGGGGAAACCGATCCTGTCCGCCGCCTTCGACAGCGTTGCCTCGTCCTGGGCCTCGCCGTGATAGCCAGGCACCAGCGGCACGCCGGCCTTCTCCATCAGCGCCTTCGAGCCGGACTTCGAGCCCATCGCAGTCATCATTTCGGCGGTGGGCCCGACGAAAACGAGCCCCGCGTCAAAGCAGGCCTGCGCGAATTCGGCGTTCTCGGACAGGAAGCCGTAGCCGGGGTGCACGGCCTCGGCGCCGGTCTTGCGCGCGGCTTCGATCAGCCGCTCGACATTGAGATAACTGTCGCGGGCGCGCGCCGGCCCGAGCAGCACGGCTTCATCCGCGAGCGCGACATGCATCGCGTCGCGGTCGGCCTCGGAATAGACCGCGACCGTGCGCAGGCCCATGGCGCGGGCGGTGCGGATGACGCGGCAGGCGATCTCGCCCCGGTTGGCGATCAGGAGCGTGCGAAAACGCCGGTAGAGCTTGGAACGGTCCATCGCATCACATCCTGAACAGGCCGAATTTCGTCGGTTCGATCGGCGCATTCGATGCCGCCGAGAGGCCAAGGCCGAGCACGAGGCGGGTGTCGGCCGGGTCGATCACGCCGTCGTCCCACAGGCGCGCGGTCGCGTAATAGGGGTGCCCCTGGCTCTCATATTGCGCGCGGATGGGCTCGCGGAACTTGTCTTCCGCTTCCTTCGACCAGCTGTCGCCCTTGGCCTCGATATTGTCGCGGCGGACCTGGCTCAGCACCATCGAGGCCTGCTCGCCGCCCATCACCGAAATGCGCGCGTTCGGCCACATCCAGAGGAAACGCGGCGAGTAGGCGCGGCCGCACATGCCGTAATTGCCGGCGCCGTAGGAGCCGCCGATCACGACGGTGAACTTCGGCACGGAGGCGGTCGCGACCGCCGTCACCAGCTTGGCGCCGTCGCGCGCGATGCCGCCGGCCTCGTATTTCTTGCCGACCATGAAGCCCGTGATGTTCTGCAGGAACACCAGGGGAATGCCGCGCTGGCAGCACAGCTCGATGAAATGCGCGCCCTTCAGCGAGCTCTCGCTGAACAGGATGCCGTTGTTGGCGATGATGCCGACCGGATAGCCCCAGATATGGGCGAAGCCGCACACCAGCGTCGTGCCGTAGAGTTTCTTGAATTCGTCGAACTCGGAGCCATCCACCACGCGCGCGATGATGTCGCGCACGTCGAACGGTTTTCTGCCGTCGACAGGCACCACGCCGTAGATCTCCTCCGCCGCAAACAGCGGCTCGCGTGGCGGATGCATGTTCAGGTTCGGCCGCGCCGACGGCTTCAGCGTGCCGACGATGCGCCGCGCGATGCCTATCGCATGGGCATCGTTCTGGGCATAGTGATCGGTCACGCCGGACTGGCGCGAGTGCACGTCGGCGCCGCCGAGCTCCTCCGCGCTCACCACCTCGCCGGTCGCAGCCTTCACCAGCGGCGGGCCGCCGAGGAAGATGGTGCCTTGATTGCGCACGATGATGCTCTCGTCGGACATCGCCGGCACATAGGCGCCGCCGGCGGTGCAGGAGCCCATCACGATCGCAATCTGCGGGATTCCCTGCGAGGACATCTGCGCCTGGTTGTAGAAGATGCGGCCGAAGTGCCGCTCGTCCGGGAAGATCTCGTCCTGCAACGGCAAGAAGGCGCCGCCGGAATCGACCATGTAGACGCAGGGAAGATTGTTCTGCCGCGCGATGTCCTGCGCACGCAGATGCTTCTTCACCGTCATCGGGTAATAGGTGCCGCCCTTGATGGTGGCGTCGTTGGCGACGATCACACATTCGCGGCCCGAGATGCGCCCGACCCCCGTGACGACGCTCGCCGAATGCACGTCGCCGCCATAGAGGCCATAGGCCGCGAGCGGCGACAGCTCCAGGAACGAGGTACCGGGATCGACCAGCAGATCGACGCGCTGACGCGCCAGCATCTTGCCACGCGCGGTGTGGCGGTTGCGCGAGACCTCGCCGCCGCCGCCGGCGACCTGGCTGAGTTTTTCGCGCAAGTCAGCGACGAGCGCGCGCATGGCTTCGGAGTTGCGCGCAAAGTCGGATGAAGACGGATCGATGCTGGAATGGAGCGGCATGAAAGTCCCGCGTATCTGGTGATCTGACGAGAGGCCGCGAGCAGGTTGGACCAGCCTCGCGGCAATTCCAATTGCGTGCAGGATCTAGGCCGTCTCGGCCATCAGCTCGCGACCGATCAGCATGCGGCGAACCTCCGAGGTGCCGGCGCCGATCTCGTACAGCTTGGCGTCGCGCCACAGGCGTCCGACCGGGAATTCGCTGGTATAGCCGACCCCGCCGAGCGCCTGGATCGCCTCACCCGCCATCCACGTCGCCTTCTCCGCGGAATAGAGGATCGCAGCCGCGGCATCCTTGCGCAAGCTGCGCGCGTGGTCGGCGCGGTCGCAGGCGCGGCCCACGGCGTAGACATAGGCACGCGTGGCCTGCCAGGTCGAATACATGTCGGCGAGCTTGCCCTGCATCAGCTGGAAATCGCCGATCGGCTGGCCGAACTGCTTGCGCTCGTGCATGTAGGGCACGACCGCGTCCATGCAGGCCGCCATGATCCCGAGCGGGCCGCCGGAGAGCACCGCGCGCTCATAGTCCAGGCCGGACATCAGCACCTTGACGCCCTCGCCCACCTTGCCGAGCACGTTCTCCTCGGGGACCTCGCATTCGTCGAAGAACAGCGGATAGGTGTTGGAGCCGCGCATGCCGAGCTTGTCGAGATGCTGGCCGTGGGTGAAACCCTGGAAACCCTTCTCGACCAGGAAGGCGGTCATGCCGCGCGGGCCGGCGTCCGGATCGGTCTTGGCGTAGACGACCAGCACGTCGGCATCGCCGCCATTGGTGATCCACATCTTGGAGCCGTTGAGCACGTAGCGGTCGCCGCGCCTGTCGGCGCGCAGCTTCATCGAGACGACGTCGGACCCCGCGCCGGGCTCGGACATCGCGAGCGCACCGACATAGTCGCCGGAGATCAGCTTGGGCAGATAGCGCTGGCGCTGGGCGTCGTTGCCGTTGCGGCGGATCTGGTTGACGCAGAGGTTGGAATGGGCGCCGTAGGACAGCCCGACCGCAGCCGAGCCGCGCGAAATCTCCTCCATGGCGACGATGTGGGCGAGATAGCCCATGTTGGAGCCGCCATACTGCTCCGGCGCGGTCATGCCGAGCAGGCCGAGATCGCCAAAGCGCTTCCACAGGTCTGCCGGGAACAGATTGGCTTTCTCGATATCGGCCGCGCGCGGGGTGATTTCCGCCTCCACGAAGGCGCGGAGCGTGTCGCGCAGCATGCCGATGTCTTCGCCCAGATCGAAATCGATGCTCGGGATGTTCAAGGCGATTCCTCCGTATTTTGGGGTCCGAACCTAGCCCGGTCCCGGCCCTCTTGCAGTCGAAAAGGTTGCATTTTCCGCCAAACTTGGCGAGGATTTTCAGGAGGGATTTCCGATGCCTTTTCAAGCCGCCACCGCGATCCCGCGCCGCGCCGTCACCCCCGCCGCCTTCGTCCGCGGCGTGGTCGCCGCCTATGAGCGATACGGCCGCGATCCCGCGGAGGCATTGAACCGGGGCCAGGTCGCGCCGGACCTGGTCAATTCTCCGGACGGACGGGTCACCGCCGCCCAATTCGAGGCGCTGGCGGGCCATGCCATGCGCGAGCTCGACGACGAGGCGCTCGGCTGGTTCTCGCGGCGACTGCCTTGGGGCACCTATGGCATGCTGTGCCGCGCCTCGATCACCGCGCCGACGCTGGAGGTCGCACTCAAGCGCTGGTGCCGGCATCACCGACTGGTCACCGAGGATGTGCTGCTCGATCTCGAGCTCGGCGAAGAGACCGCGGTCGTGTCGATCCGTGAGCGACGCGATCTCGGGCCTTGCCGCGAGTTCTGCCTGGTCACCCTGTTCCGCTACGTGCTCGGCTTCTCGTGCTGGGCCGTCGATTCCCGGATCGCGCTCCGCGCGGCTGAATTCCCCTACCCGCAGCCCGGACACGTCTCGGTCTATCCGACCATCTTTTGCCGGGCCGTCCGCTTCGATGCGGACCGCGCCAGCATCATCTTCGACAAGCACTATCTGTCGCTGCCGCTCACGCGCAGCGCGGCCGATCTCGACAACATGCTCAAGGGCGCGTTGCGGCTGACCGTGCTGCCCTACCGGCGCGACCGGCTGCTGGTCGAGCGCGTGCGCCGCGTGCTCCGCAATGCGCGCGGGCGCATTCTCGGCGCCGAGGACGTCGCGCGCGAGCTGGCGCTGTCCACCCGCACCATGCACCGGCGCCTGCGCGAGGAGGCAACCTCGCTGCGCGATCTCAAGGAAGAGGCGAAGTTCGAGCTCGCCAAGCAGGAGCTGATGCGCGGCCGCACGCCGATCAAGCGCATCGCGGAGATCGCCGGATTCCGCAACGAAAAGAGCTTTTCGCGCGCCTTCCGCAGCTGGACCGGGACCTCCCCGCGCGAGTTTCGCGGCCGGTACCGGTAAGCGAGCGCGTGCGCTGCGTGGTCGTCATGAATTGCGGCCCCCGAGATGGATCTCGGAGGCCGCAACATCTCTGAACCGGTCTCGACTGGCGACGTTAGTTCGAGTTGGTCTGGCCGCCCGACCGGAGCTTGCGCGAGCGGGTCTGCTTCGGCTGCTGGGCGAACGCGTCGTTCGAGGCCTTCGCACCGCCGCTCTGCGAACAGGTGCCGCCGATACCGCCCGCCGCGGCGCGGCACGCTTCCATCGTCGGATAGCCGCAGCCGTGAGCGGCCTGAGCGCCGTTGGTGATGCAGTAGTCTTCCGCCTGCGCTGCCGGTGCGGTCATCATGAGAAACGCGGATGCAAACAGCGTCGCAGCGGATGCGACGAACGTCTTCGAAATCGATGTCATGGTGTCTTTTCCTGCTTCAGGGTCCCACAAAAGAGGCCTCGGCATGCCAACACGCTGAGGGTTCGCACCTCGCATTTAGGCGGCGCAGGGGAACCGGCAATCACGGCTCAGCGCATTGCAGGGCTTCCCAAATCACATGTCACAGTTAGGTGAGTGACTCATGCATTTCGGTTCGGATTGCATGAAATCCTGGTTTGGCCGCACGAGAGCATTTCCGATCCTATCCTGCCGGCGCAGCCGCGGCGGCCTCCTGCAACGGCAACGGCACATCCTTGGCGACGCCGAGCACCGGGAAGCTGCGGACGTTCTTCACATCGGGCATCGCCGCGAAATGCAGGAGCTGCTGGCGCATGCTCTCGACGCTCGGCGCCACGCATTTGAGCAGATAGTCGGTGTCGCCGGAAATCCGCCAGCATTGCTGGATGCGCGGGATCGCGGATATCGAGGTCTCGAACGCCTCCAGCACCGGCTGAGCCTGGCTGCCGAGCTGGATCGAGACGAACGACACCACCTCATAACCGAGCCGCCGCTCGTCGATGACGGCGCGCACCGCCCGGATCACGCCGCGGCTGAACAACGATTTCAACCGCCGCAGGCAGTTCGGCGCGGACACGCCGACGCGCAGCGCCAGCTCGTTGTTGCGCACCCGCCCGTCCTGCTGCAGCTCGGATAAGATCTTCAGATCGACGCCGTCGAGCTGGTCACGCCCCGCCATACCCCGCCTCGCCATGAGCTCGTCACGCGAGGCAGCGAAGCACGTGGCGGAATTGATGCCAAGGGCAGAACCCGGGGGCCCGGCGCCGGGTGCGACGTTAAACGTACAGGGGGGATGCCTCCCGACCATCCACGTTCCTTCACGCCGGCCCGCAACGGCAGACGCCGCCTGCCCCTCAATGCGTCCAGGGCTCTCCGCGGCGGAACGAGAAATTGTCCGCATAGGCGACCGGCCGGCGAATCGATTCCTGGGGCTCGATGACCTGGTAGGCGATACCCTTGCGCTCGCAATAGGCGACCGCCTCTTCCTTGCTGTGGAAGCGCAGCGTGATCTGCTGCTTCATGTCGCCGGACGAAGTCCAGCCCATCAGCGGCTCGACCGAGCGCGGCTGCTCCGGCTCGTAATCGAGCTGCCATTCCTTCGTCTTGGACCGGCCGGATTGCATCGCGTTCTTGGCAGGCTTGAAAATGCGTGCGGTCATGACTGGTCCGGGCCTCTTCGTCTTTTCGTTCGATTTCGATGCGTCACGGTGGCAGTTGGTGGAAACCTCAGGGATAGTATAGAGAAACCGATCGGGACTTGATCGGTGATTCCGGCCCCCCGGCCCCTCGCCAACGGTATAGTCATTATGCTGCACCGTGACAATTCCGTACCTGCCTTCGGCGCCGGGATCCCGCCCGGCGGCACTGCCTCATCAGCCTATCCGATCTCTTCGAGAGCTCCCGTCGCATGGCCTTCCTGAACATCAGTGCAACGCTTCCCGACAAGGGCCGCGATCTCCGGCTCGACCTGTTTCGCGGCGTCGCGAACTGGGCGATCTTTCTCGACCATATCCCCGACAACGTCGTGAACTGGATCACGACCCGCAACTACGGCTTTTCCGACGCGGCCGACCTGTTCGTCTTCATCTCCGGCTATACCGCCTCCTTCGTCTATGCGCGGATGATGCTGGAGCGCGGCTTCATCGTCGGTGCCACGCGGCTGACCAAGCGGGTCTGGCAGCTCTATGTCGCCCACATCATCCTGTTCGTGATCTACATCGCCTCGATCAGCTATCTGGCGTTGCGCTTCGGCGATTCCGAGATGATCAACGAGTTCAACGTCGCCGGCCTCGTCGACAATGCCACCGAGACGTTGCGCCAGGGCCTGTTCCTGCGCTTCAAGCCGCTCAATCTCGACGTGCTGCCGCTGTACATCGTGCTGATGGGCCTGTTTCCGCCCGTGCTGTGGTTCATGCTGCGCAAGCCCGACCTGACGATGGTCCTGTCGATCGTGCTGTGGCTGGCCGCGCGCCATTATGGCCTGAACCTGACCGCCTATCCGGCCGGTCAGTGGTACTTCAACCCCTATTGCTGGCAGGTGCTGTTCGTGTTCGGCGCCTGGTGCGCGATGGGCGGGGCACGCCGTTCGATGACGCTGATCAATTCGCCGATCACACTGTGGGTCTGCCTCTTCTATCTCCTGTTCGCGCTGGTCATGACCATGGCCGGCCGCTTCCCCACCCTCGGCGGCATGTTCCCGGAATGGCTGTTCTCGGCCTTCAACCCGAATGACAAGACCAACCTTGCGCCGTATCGCTTCCTCCATTTCGTGGTGATCGTGATCCTGGTGATCCGCTTCGTGCCGAAGGAGTGGCCGGGGCTGGAGTGGAGGGTGTTCGATCCCTTGATCGTCTGCGGCCAGCAGTCGCTCGCCGTGTTCTGCGTCGGCGTGTTCCTGTCGTTCGTCGGCCATTTCGAGCTGTCGATGAGCTCGGGTTCGCTGCTCGCGCAGATCTTCGTCAGCGTCGCCGGCATCGCGATCATGACGACGGTGGCCTATTACATCTCGTGGTCGAAGAAGCAGGACAAGCCGCTGAAGCCGCCACCGCCGAAGCCGGGGGCAGCCGCGACGAAGGCGGCCTGAGCGGGCGCCGCCTTCGGAGCGCGAGGCCTCCGTTGCCCCGCTTGTCGGGCCGGGATCGAATTGACTTGGGTCAACAGAGGCGACGCCGTCCCGCATATTGTCGCCGCGACATGCGCCGCCGCGCCGACCGCGGCGGACTCCTCTCGCACAAGGCCCGAACCCATGCCCTCTCATTTCCACGCCGTGATATGGATCGACCACTCGCAGGCCAGGATCTTCCATTTCGGCCTCGGCGGCTCGGACGAAATCACGCTGCATCCGCATCTGGCGACACGCCATCTTCATCACAAGGCCAATGCGATCGGCAGCGGCCATGCAGCTCCCGACAAGGCATTCTACACCGAGGTGACCAAAGCCCTCGCCGACGCCGGCGAGATCCTCATCATCGGTCCGGCGAGCGCGAAGACAGAGCTTGCCAGCCACATTCGCGCGAGCGCAGCCGATCTGGCCAAGCGGATCGTCGCGGTGGAAGCGGCCGATCATCCCTCGGACGCCGAGATCGTCGCCTATGCGAAGCGTCACTTCAAAATGCCGCTGCCGCGCGTGCAGACACCGGGCTCGGCAACAGGCGAGCGGCACTCGGGTTAGGACTGCACGGCCTCAACAGCCCGGGGCGCGATGATGTCTCGTCCCGGTCTCAGCGCGATTCAGGCCGCCTCTTCGCCGTCGAACTCGGTGAATTTCTTGTAGATCCAGTCGCGGCCGTCGCGGCGGCGCCAGACCTTGCCGACCACGAACTGCCCATTGATGGAGCGGCGCGGCACGATCACTGTCCAGAGGTGCCAGATATCGGTCCAGCTGGACTGCGGACCAATGGTCTTGAGGTTGCGATCAAGAGACATGTGGCGGAACTCGCTGGCGCAGAACTCAACCGACGGGCGCCGCGACGAACCGTGACCTGTGGTCGCACGGATCGAAGGCCGCCCATCGCGAGCCGGGACAGACCTTGATAACAGCCCCCCGGACGGCCGCAACAAACGCTCGCCTTTAACCTAACCGATCAACCTTACTTCTTGGGATGGAGCGGCGAGATCGGTTGTAAGCTGGCGCCGGGTTTTCTAGACTGCATGTGATTTGAGAACGAACGCTGTTTCAGACGCACGTTGATTTTCCAGCTGACGTCGAACTTTGAAAACGACCGGACGTTTGGAAATCATCGACGTGCCGGGATGACAATAATGAAACTGCAATGCGCATCTCTGCGCCTCGCGCTGCGAATGATGCCGCCAGCGTCAGTGGTGAAGACGCCGCCGCAAGAGCGGTTGAACGCCGCCAACGACAACGAGGCGATCTGGCCGTTGCTGCCGTTTCCACCCGGCTGGCACGCGTCGAGCTGACCGGCCCGGCCGGAAAAGCGCAACGCCGCGCAAGCGCAATATCATCGCTTGGCGGCGTCCGTTAGGCATTGGGCGCTGAAATCCCCAACACACATGTGTCGGTGGCGACGCCCAAAGGTTCGATGAATCTTTGGCAATTCTGCGCCGCGCGGCCCCTCACCAGCGCCTTGAAAAATCGCGCAGAAGTCGTGTGGCGCAAGCTATGAACGCCAAGGCTTCGAAGGTCTTGGCTTCGAAGGGCTCGGAAGACCTCTCGCAAACGGCGCACGACGCAATGCGCCGCCTGCCCCGCCTCGGCGATCAAGCCGACTGGGACGTGGCGCTGGACGCGCTGCCGGACGCGTTCTGGGCATTGGTCCCGAGCGCGCCTTGCGCGTTGTAGGTCTGCCCGGACGAACTGCCCTGACTGCCTTGCGTGCTCGCGGAGGTCTCGACCTCTGTGGTGCCGTCGGAATAGGTGATGGTGGTGGTGGTGACGCCGTCGATGGTCATGGAGACCTCGCTGACGATGGTCTTGGCTGAGCCGCCGCCGCCCGATCCCGAGCTTCCACCCGCCGATTGCGAGGACGATTCCGACGAGGTCGATGAGGCGGCCCCCGTCGACGAAGCCGCCGACGTTGAGGATGCCGCAGACGACGACGCCGTCGCGGCCGGTACGGACGTCGTCACGGCCGCGGTGGTGGATGCAATCGCGCTGATCGACATGGAGACCTCGCTCGAAGGAGACATTGGGCAAAGCGCCCCCGATCCTCCCTTCAACGCACACGGCCCGCAAAGCAGGCGCGGCCCTACGAAAAATTCGGCCCGGCAGGCCTTTTATTTTAGGGGCTCGGCCGGAGCAACCAAACGCAGCATCGTGCGTTGCAGGTTTTTCCCACCGATCGCGAGGCGTCCGTGAATGTCAACGATCAGCGCGCGCCCGCCATGGACGGACAGTGGTCTCGTCTCACGTCCGTGTGAGCAGGAGTGCAGCCGGTGAATTTCTGCGAGCGAGCCGAGACCAATGATGAGCAGGCCGCATGGCAAGGGGGAGCAGTGAGCCAGATCGATACGACCGAGAAACTATCCGACGTCCCGGAGACCGGAAGCTCGCTGTTGCCGCTCTGCGGACTTGGCGTGGCCGGGATTGCAATGCTGGGCTGGATCTGCGCCCTCGCCTGGGTCGCCTGGCGGCTTGTTGACTGGCTGCTGTTCTGAGCGGAGTTGCGGTCGCAGGTTTGCGATCCCATGCCCTGCGAGCCTCCTCGGGACTGGTCGGGGCAGCTGGATTCGAACCAACGACCTGCAGTACCCAAAACTGCCGCGCTACCAGGCTGCGCTATACCCCGAATGTCCGGCGAGCCCCGTCGATACACGCTTCCCAAGGCGCCAGCAAGCTTCCAGAAGGCGCCAGCAAGCTTCCAAAAGGCGCCAGCAAGGCCGGCAATCGCCTCGCCCGCACCTATTTGCTGCCGAACAGGGGGTGGCCGACGCGGTCACCGGGACGGATGCCGTACTTCTGCGCCGTTCCCGCCACCACCTCCAGCACGGCCCGGGCCGGCCCCCGGGACGAGATGATCTTCGTCGACAGCGGCTCGGTGTTCTCGGCGATGCGCAGGATGCGGCCGTCGGCGCGGATGAAGATCATGTCGAGCGAGACGTAAGTGTTCTTCATCCACATCGAGATCTCCTGCTCGGGATTGAAGTCGAACAGCATGCCTTTGCCGTCTGCCAGCTCCTTGCGATACATCAGGCCGGTCTCCTTCTCTTCCGCGGTCGTTGCCATTTCCACGGAGAACACCTGCACGCCGTTCTTGGTGACGATCTCGAGCGGCTGGAAGCTGGCGGCGCCGACGGGCGCACTGGTGACGACACAGCCGATGATGACGAGGATGGCGGCAAGCCAGCCCTGCGCAGCGGACCAGGCGGCCTTTCGATCAGAATTCATGGGGCTCTCGAGGCGTGGGGGACTGGGCAAGTCCTTACGCGGCGGCCATCGGAAAAGAAAGAGGCGCGCCGGCCAGCCGGCACGCCTCTGCTCACGATCGCGAGAACTGGTTGTGTTCAGTGCGACTGCAATCCCGGCGATCCGGTCTCGGGATGGATCTCGGCCGCCATCATGCCCTTGGAGCCGGGCCCGAAGCGGACCAGGACGTACTGGCCCGGCCTGAGTTCGGTCATGCCGAAGCGGCGCAGGGTCTCCATGTGCACGAAAATGTCGGGCGTGCCCTCGCCGCAGGTCAGGAAGCCGAAGCCGCGCAGCCGGTTGAACCATTTGACCTGGGCCCGTTCCAGCCCGCTGGTCGGAGTGACCGTGACGTGGGTGCGCGGCGGCAGCATCTGCGCCGGATGGATCGCGGTCGACTCGTCCATCGAGACCACGCGGAAGGCCTGGTAGCCCTTGGTGCGCTGAATGCACTCGACGACGATGCGGGCGCCTTCATAAGCGGTCTGGAAGCCGTCGCGCCTGAGCACGGTCACGTGCAGGAGCACGTCGGGCCAGCCATTGTCAGGAACGATGAAGCCATAGCCTTTGGAGGCATCGAACCATTTGATGACGCCACGGACCTCGACGAGATTGGCGCTGGTCTCACCGAGCCCGCTGAAGGGGCTGAGCCCGCTGTCGCGGCCGGCACCGCCGTGCTCGCCCGGCGTCATCCGCCCGGGCGATACTCCCTGCCCGGGAACTCCGAGCTTCTTGGACTCAAATCCGTCCGACGACCCCATAACCCCGGATCCCACACTGCCATGCCACCCGCCCCATTGGCGGCGCTCGAATCACGCGTCTTTTGAAAATGTTCTCAACTCGACGCGACGCGAATCTTCCGACTCAAAAGATAACACTCCCGGTTGAGAGGCATAGACAAAAAAGAGATTCGCCGGAACCTATGAACAGCTTGCATCGCCGCGAATCAAATTGATTCGTCTCAATTGCCGACGAAGGGACCGAGCGCCTCGCCGATGTCGTGATGGATGACGAGGTCGGCGATGTCGTCCTGCTCGGTCGGCTCGCGGTTGATGATCACCAGACGTGCACCGGCGCGCTTGGCCATGAGCGGAAAGCCCGCGGCCGGCCAGACCACGAGCGAGGAACCGATCGCGATGAAGAGGTCGCAGGATTGCGACAGCGCGGTCGCGCGCTGCATTTCGTCGTCCGGCATCATCTGGCCGAAGGAGATCGTGGCGGTCTTCACCGGCTCGTCGCATGCCGTGCAATTGGGCGCCGCGCCATCGTCGTCGAAACGGCGCCTCACCCAGTCGAGCGGATAGGCCTGCCCACATCCGATGCATCTCGCAAAAGTGGTATTTCCGTGAAGTTCAACCACGTGCTCGCTGGCGAAACCCGAGGCCTGGTGCAGATTGTCGATGTTCTGGGTGATGACGGCGGGAACCTTGCCGGCGCGGTAGAGCGAGGCCAGCGCGCGATGGCCGCGGCCGGGCTTCGCTGCTGCGAACACCTCCTCCATCGCGAAGCGGCGGCGCCAGGATTCGTTGCGCGCCTCCCGGCTCGCGACGAATTCGTCGAACGGGATCGGACGGTTGCGCGTCCAAATTCCGCCCGGCGAGCGGAAGTCGGGAATGCCGCATTCGGTCGAGATGCCGGCGCCGGTGAACGGCACGATGGTCCTGGCCTCGGCGATCATGTCGCCGAGCCGCTCGACGCCGCTCTGAAGATCCGATGCGATCAATCGCGCCTCCCGACTCGTTTGGCCTGACAGCAATATGCACAAGCGACAAGATCGCTGACGTACTTATCAAGCGCGAACGCAACGCGCTCGGCAACTTTTTCTTCCGGCCTTCGCTTATCACAATCCTGCAATGCCTCCTCCCCATTGACGCCCCATTCAGAAGCGCCAATGGATGTGTTGACGCGACTCAACGTGATTGCGGCGGCAGCGCTTGAGTTCACATGTGCACATACTCAGGTGTGGAGGGGATTTTCACATGACCGAAGACGAAGAACGCAAAGCGCGCGAGCGCGATGAGATCGCCGCCCGGGTCGCCGCCTTCCGTGCTACGCAGGAGAAGTTCAAGCGCGAGCGCGAAGAATACTTCGTGTCGACGCTGGAGAACGCCCGCAAGGTGGAACGGCCATCGCTCTGGCCATAGCATCGCCGCGCAGGCAAGCGCGAGGACATGCGAATGAAAAAAGCCCGGAGCAACGCTCCGGGCTTTTCGCTATTGGCGGCTACCAATGGCGCCAGTGGTGATGGCGGTAGTACGGCCCGCCGCCGTAATAGGCGTACGGACCCGGCCCGTAATAATAGCTCGGGCCGCCATAATAGCCGTAACCAGGACCGTAATAGCCATACGGTCGGGAGGCTGCGACCGCGCCCGCGGTGATGGCGCCGGCGGCTAGCCCGAACGCGAGGCCCGGGCCGATGCCGCGACCGCGCGCCTCGGCCGGCGCAGGCGCCGCGACGGCGGTCACGCCGACGGCCGTGATCGTGGCCAGAACTGCCAATGTCTTCTTCATGCTCCTCTCCTTCGCGTCTTGCGGAGATAACCGCGAGCGCGCGCGATGGTTGCGCAACCCGCGGAAACCCGGCGCGGTCAAAAACCGTTGATGCGAGGGGAACGAAATCGCCGGACGCGGATTGATTTGCCAAGTGCGGGAGCCTCCGCCATCCGGGTTGAGGCAACAGCACGAAGACCCCGTCAGTATCTCCGCGATGCTGGCGGGGTTTTTCAGTTTCACGGGAGCCAATGGCAGCAGACCGCAATTGCTGCCAGCGGGGCGGACGATCGAGGAGGAATTTTTGCCATTATCCGCTTTGCTGGCCCGTATTCGCAGGTTGGTTCCCAGATCCGACGATCAGCATTACGACGAGATCGTCCGCAGCTTCGGTGTCGGCACCCTGCGCCCGCCGCCGACGCCGATGAGCGACGGCGAACTGGCACGGGCAATCGCCGAGTTCCTGAAGGAGCAGCCGTCGAGCGAATCCGTCGCGGCCCTCGGCCGCCGGCTCGACCCCTCCTCGCCGGTTTGAGTTCCTTTCGGGAGCAAGGAACCAGGATTGCGCGCGGACGTTGAGTCCTTCCTCACGCTGAGTGGAAGGAAAGAGGCCCGACATGCCCGCGTGGCTCGAAGTCTTGCTCAACCTGTCCGGCTATGCCGGCTTCGTGGCGCTCGCCTCGCGCGGCGGCGTCGCTTGCCCGCGGTCGCCGGCCGACGATCGCATCTATAGCGACGAACGCTAACGCATCGCGCTTTAGTTGGCGTGCGCCGCCTGGCCCGCCGTGCGCACCAGCCTGTCGGCCTTGACCGCCACGCGCGTGTCTTCGGCCTGCGGCCGCAGCGAGAAGCTGATCACCACGAAAGCGAGACAGAACAGCGTGCCGACGACGGCGACGCGCCGGTAGGTGTACCGGTCGCCTTGGTAGAAGGACGGCGTCGAAAAAGGCGTCATGACAAATTGCTTCTTGGCAAAGTCGCTTCTTGCTCGTCTTTGCCAGACACCTACCCCAGCCCGCAGCAAGCGCAACGCGATTGGGCTTTTAACCTAACCGAATAGGGTTATCGGCGTCCGCGCAAGCACTCGTTAGGCACATCAGAGGCGGCACCTCTGCCGTCGGGACAGGCGACAGACCGACCGACTTTGTTCCGGCTTCGACTCCATTTCGTTCTCGAAGAACGAATCGGAATCGCAGAAATGGGCACGGAGCAGTTCTTAACAAACACTTTGCGACCTCGATCAGAATAGCCGGCATTGATGCCGCTTCCACGCCTCGCGCATTCGGAGAAGACACGCGCGGGGCCAGGCATCACTCCGTCTCGTTTCTGACGCGCGCGGCCGCAACGCCGCAGCGAAGCGCCCCTGTTCTGCATCCGACTCCATTTCGTTCTCGAAGAACGAATCGGAGTCGCGAAAACCGGTGCGGAGCGAATCCTAACGATCGATGAAAGCGCGAACTCTCGCACCTTCGTCGGCACAGCCCTTTGCGGGCAAACTCTTCAGCGGCAAATCGAGCGCGAGCCGACAGAACGCGATCGCGCTCGCGGGCTGCCGCGTGTCGTCGACACTGATCAAGCCGCCCGCTTCGCCTTCTCCTTGGAGAAGCATTCGAGGATCTGGATGCGGAGCTCTTCTGCGGCAGGCCCCTCGAGCTTCCTGAGCTCGTTCCAGAGCCTGATCACTTCGCGCTGTTTTTCGACAGTCATGAGTCACCTCCCAAAAGTCTCCCAAGGCGACCCACACTAGAACAAAAAGAGAACAAAAAGTCCAGCCCCTCCGGCTAAATTTCGCTGGCCTCGCGTTGAACCTTTTCGGAGCGGCATGGACTTACGGAAGCTGGGGATTTCAGCGCCCAGTCACACGGCAGCGCCGCCTGACGAACATACTCCGTCACCGCGGCGCTGTTGCCTTTTAGATTTTCAACCTTAAGTTTGGAATCCGGTTGGCGGCCAGGCGCTGAAATCCCAACGCCGTCAGCCAAGAGAGCCCCGCGCGAAAGCGCGGGGCTTTTCTCTTGAAGTCGGTGATCTCTTGAAGTCGGTGACTTGGCGACGGGCGCGGATTGCATGCTAGCGAAACGAAGCCTCGCCCTTGCGCATCGACCGGCCGGAATCCAGCGGGCCGGCAACGGTGCGGCGCAGCCGCTCCCCATGGAAGCCGGCATCGCGAGCTTCGTCATGGAGAGCCGATGATCTGCGAGGTCTGTGAGAACGAAACCTCGGTCGGTCGGCGCTGCTTGCAGCCGCAGAGCCTGCCCGGCCAGAGCGACCGGCGCTCCCTATGGTTTGTCCTGATCGTCCGGTGATGTTCGGCGTCGCCTTCGCCGAGCACCACCTCTTCAGCCATTGCTCGTCGCGCGGCCTTACGGCAGTGCCCGCCGCAACGATGTCGCCTGCGCCTCAGACGGCGTCCTTGGCGACCTTCAGCGGCGAGGCCTTGACCGATTTGCTGGCGGGCTTCGCCGCAAACTGCATCGGCTCCTTGGTGAAGGGATTGATGCCCATGCGGGCTTCGGTCGCCGGCTTGTTCACGACCGACATCTTCACGAAGCCGGGAATGACGAACTCACCGGATTCATTGAGCTCCTTGTAGCCGACCGTCGCCATGTACTCGATCACCGACTTCACGTCGTTCTTCGAAAGCTGCGTGCCCTCGGCAATTGCATCGATCAATTGGGTCTTCGTCATCTTCGCCATGTCTGAATTCCTTTGAATGGGGGCGCGCGCAATTCCTGCTGAGGACGCGGCCGGACCGCGGGGGCGCGCTGCTGATTCATGCCAGAGGTCATGAAGTGTCCGGGCTTAGAACCCATCGAGGCCGAAAACGCAAGCACGGGTTCTCAGGGGCTCCCTTCCTCCTGTGAACGATGCCCGCTCTCTTTTTGAACCATTCGGCGGCTGGCGCGTCTTAGGATTGAAGTCCCCAAGCCTCCCCGCCAGAGAGCCCCGCTTCCCCCAGGCGGGGTTTTCGCTGTCGAGACTCTTCTTGATCCGCCTGCTGTGTCACCTGCACGTGAAACCTGTGGCTCGGCCGGCGTCGTTGACACTTCAGTAACCTAACGAGGCCAAGCTCCAATCAGGTTCGTTGCGTTGGAGTATCCCACAGTGCTGGATTTTGACGAGCTGCGTGAACTCGCGGCTGATGTTCGTATTTTTGTCGAGGTCGCCGAAGACAAGGCCGAAGCGCTCAGGGCCGTCATCGCGGCCTACGACGTGGTGCTGGCGATCTTTCCTACTGAAGAAGGCATGGGTCTCCACGTCATCAAGGGCCGCGAGATCCTGGACGGGATTGCGAAGTCGCGGACGCATGCGATGTACAGCCACACCGCCATTGCGGTTCCCGACCTCGCGCATGCAGAAGCGCTCAAGTTCCTGACGACACCTGTCGACCACCGGCTTGCGGCCTAAAGCATGATCCGGAGAAGTGCGCAGCGGTTCTCCCTCGCGACAAACGCGGAACGCGTTTGCGCGGAGGTCATGCTTGAACAACAACCTGAAGCGCGATGACGATTCATCCTGGTCGCATCGCGCTTTAGTCGCTGGTGCGAATGTGCCGCTCTCGCCGCAAGGCACGACCGACGGGGCGCGCGCTCAGCTCGCGAATGAAGCCTTATGCGCTTGCCCGGCAAGTCCGGCTGTGGATTTTCTTTTGAACTTTCCGCCGGCTCGCGCGTCTTACAGTTGAAGCGTCCCCAAGCTTCACCCCCGACAGAGAACCCCGCTTCCCCCAGGCGGGGTTTTCGCTTTTTGGCGCGCTCGCGCTGCATCGGCTCGTCCGGAATTTCAAGCCTCTCTTTGCCGTTGACCCGGCTCCCCTCCCGAAGCACCTTTTCGGCGGGCAGGCTTTTGAGGAGGAGTTATGCCGAAAACCCTTGTGGAATTCAGAGCGCAGAACCTTCGTTTGCTGGAACGGCTTTGTCCCGATGACCCCAGATACATCCAGGCCTGGTTGAAGCAATTCGACGAGCAGAACGGGATTGCACCCGAAGCGCGTCCGAAGCCCGGCAAAACGCGAAGGACTTCTCCGCCGAGGAAGGCCGCTTCGCTCCGCCGGACCAGGTCAGCGTCCTCCTCCTCGGTCTCGCCACGCTGATCGGCGCAACGACGAGCACGTGTTTCGTTGCTGCGTGCTCCCCGTCGTAACCAGGGCCATCGCATATGAGTTCCTGGCGGCGCCTGAGCGAGCGCCTCGTCCTTCGAGACGACCGCCTTGCGGTCTCCTCAGGATGAGGCTGAGCGGCATCTTTGCTTCCGGAAACTGCTGTCACGCACTCGGTCTTCATCCTGAGGGCCCGCCAAAGGCGGGCGTCTCGAAGGATGGCCGCAGGGAAAGTTTCTCAATTGCGATAGCCCTGCCGTCGTAACGGGGAGCGCAGAAGACAGTGCGATGACGGCCACGCCTGCGCGCCACCGGCCATGGCCACTCTTCCAGCTTGCGGCCGCTCATGGCGAACAGCTGCAACTGGGAGCACCATCATCGCAATTCGAGCCGTGCAGCTTGACGGCGCGTCGCATCTCGAACGGCGCGTCGACGCCGGCGACGTGCCCCGATGCGATGCACGAGCAACGATACGAGGGCACAGCCGATCACGGAATATCCGCGGCCTTCCGGCTGTCGCCGATTGAAACCGGCTTGTTCAAAAAATACTCGCGGTTGCCTGTCGCGGCCTCCGCGTACTGGTCGATGGCCACGATGATGGCCTGGACGTGGGCGTAGCACCACCCTTCCCGCGTCGCCTTTCTACGAACGTCCTCGAGCGCGGTCAGGAAGGGCGACAGCTCCCTCTCGTCGTCGAACCAGCGCCTGCTCACCATGTCCTCCCGCCAAGCACCCTGCCCTTGTTGTGATGCGGCTCCGCGCTCCTCAGCGCGTCACGCTGGGCGCACAGATTTTCAACCTTCGCCTCCATCCGCGACAGCAGCGCTTCGGCCGAGGCCGTCCCGACGCCCGCCCGCTGCAGCTCCAGGATCTCCTTTCTCTGCCTGCCAATCTGGATGCGCATCCGTTCGATCTCCCGCCTGACAAAGTCCAGGTCCGGCATGTTCAGCCCTCGCGATTTGAATATGGCCAAAGAGAACAAAAACGGAACGAAGAGTCGAGTCCGACGTTTGACGGAAAAGGAGATTTTCGATGGCGGACAACACCCGGAAGGAACCGAAGGATTGGGTTTCCGGGGACGACCCGATGACGGGAGCCCAGGAATCCTACCTCAAGACCCTCGCCGAGCAGGCGCATCAGGACCTGCCCGAGGAGGAGCTGACCAAGGCCGAGGCCTCGGAGCTGATCGACGAGATGCGGCAAAAGGCCGGGCTGGAGCGGTGACCCGTATTCTTGCGGGAATCCGGAGCCATGTGTATGCAAACGAAATTGGGAATCGAAAATGCCTTATTTCGTTTGCGCCCGCGACGGAGCGGGCCAGATCATTTTGAAGCGCGACACCAGGGAAGCGGCCGAGAAGAAGGCCGCCGAGCTCCGCGACATGGGCTATTTCGAAGTCGAGATCATCGCGAAGGCTAACGAGAAGGCGGCGTAAAGCTCGTCTGATCCGCCTTCGCGCTGCTCACATCGGAGCCAGCGCTTCATGCTTACCTCAGCGCCTTGAAGGCGCTGAGAATGACGAAAGCACCCAGGCCGTAGGTCAGTGCATTCACGCCCCAGCAAATGGCTACGCCGAGGAAGGTGGATCCTCCGACCGCTCCCCAGAAAAAATACGCTGCGGTGATGCCCGGCCACTCCAGCGAGAGGAACGCGAAGTCGGTTAACGGCTCCGCGACGAGGAGCGCTGAGGAGATGAACGCCCCGATTGCGAATGCGATGATGAGGCTCATCTTCACGGAGTACATCACAATCCCAGCAAGCCGGCGATAACGGGAATGAGGAAATAGGCGGCGATCCCGAGAAGGCCGCCCACGACAAAGCGTGCAGCACGGCCGTGGATCTTCGTATCGAGCCACGCACAGATGGCCACCGCAGCCTGTCTCAGCCAGCCACCAACGAGGCATCTGACGAGGTCAAACAGGAGCTCTGCAACGAGGGCGGCCATGGCGTTTGGTCGGCGCGACCTTTGGTGGGGTTCAAGTGCAGAGGATATGACCATTTCCGTCGGCAACAGCGCGAGAGCGAGAATTTGGGAGCCAGTAGCCGGGATTACTCAGCCAGTGCACAAATTTCCGTATCTCTCCAGTCGGCTTCGGGCGGCGCTCGGCGGGAATGCCTGATTGAGTGCACTGTCGGCACGACATAACGTGACCTTTGCTTTAGCGGAAACCCCAATCCGGATATTGCGCATTCTGCACGACCTTTCGGCGCCACTCCCCTGACTTACAATGAGCGATCAGGCAATCAACGCAAAACAGGGGCTTGAATGAAAACCGCACTTGTCTTCGGCGCAACCGGCTTCATCGGCTCGCATTTGCTGCGCGACCTGTTGGACAGTTCCGACTATTCGCAGGTTCTGGTGGTGGTCCGCAAGCCGTTGGCGGTGAGCCGTCCGAAGCTCACGGTGTTGATCGGCGATCTCGCTTCCCTGCCCGCACTCAAGCCGCAGCTGATAGCGGACGAGATCTTCATCGCGCTGGGGACGACGCGCAAGCACACGCCTGACGAGGCCGAGTACTACAAGATCGATCATGATTATCCGCTGTTGGCGGCCGAGATCGCCAGGGCGAACGGCGCGCGGTCGGTGTTCCTGGTCACGGCCGTCGGCGCCAACGCCGCTTCCAGCGTGTTCTATCTCAGGACCAAGGGCCAGGTGGAGCGGGACATTCTCTCGCTCGATTTCGAGCACACGCATATTTTCCGCCCGTCGATGATCCTCGGCGAGCGCGACGAGGACCGCCCGCGTGAACGTCTCATCATCGCGATATGGGGCGTGCTCAATCCGCTGCTCGTTGGCCCGGCCGACCGGTATCGCGGGCTCGCCGGTAACGACATCGCGCACGCCATCGCCAAAGCCGCGCGGCATCAAACGGAGAAGGTGCGAATCTATCATTGGAAAGAGATGGCGGCACTGCTTCGAACGTGATGCAGTCCGAGCGTCCCGGCACCCTTCACGCACATTTGCCTCGGCCCCCTGCCCCTCCTCTCCTTTTCCTGCTATCTCCTACCCCGCTGTCCCGTCCCAATACAAAACCCTCCATTCGTTCCAGGGAGCAACAACCATGCGATACCTCCACACCATGCTGCGCGTGCGCAATCTCGATGTCGCGCTGAAATTCTATGTTGATGCTTTCGGTTTGAAGGAGGTGCGGCGGATCGAGAACGACAAGGGGCGCTTCACGCTGGTGTTCCTGTGCTCGGCGGACGATCTCGAGGCGCTGAAGAAGCAGCCGCCGACGCGTGGGGCGCCGCTGGTCGAACTCACCTACAATTGGGACGAGGAGACCTACGGCGAGGATCGCTTCTTCGGCCATCTCGCCTATGAGGTCGACGACATCTACGCCACTTGCGAGAAGCTGATGAAGGCCGGCGTCACCATCAACCGGCCGCCGCGCGACGGCAACATGGCCTTCGTGCGCTCGCCGGACCTGCACTCGATCGAGCTGTTGCAGAAGGGCGAGCCGAAGCCGCCGCAGGAGCCGTGGCTGTCGATGCCGAACACCGGTCATTGGTAGATTTGCGCGCGGAACAAGCGCGCACGGCCCGCGTTCACCCTCCAGTGATGCAATTGGAGGAGGATGCGATGGCGAGAGGGCTGTTGCTGTGGATGATTGGCGTGCCGATCCCGGTGATCATTCTGTTGTGGCTGTTCTTCGGCCGCTGACCGTCAGGTCGAACTTTGCAATGAAAGCTCCGCCGCGTGCGGAGCTTTTTGCATGAGGGACGCGCCGCAATCGCGCATCGCTCAAGGCAGCGAATTCCGCTATCACCCGCAGCAAGCGACAATGCGGGGAGACGCTTCGTGCCTGATACCAAGCTGACGATCTGGGGCCGCGCCAATTCGGTCAACGTGCAGAAGGTGCTGTGGTGCCTGACCGAGCTCAATCTGCCCTATGAGCGCATCGACGCCGGCATGAGTTATGGCAGGACGCGCGAGGCCGAGTATCTCGCGATGAACCCCAATGCGCGGATCCCGACGCTGGTCGAGGGCGACTTCGTGCTGTGGGAGTCCAACTCGATCATGCGCTATCTCTGCCTCGCGCATGGAAGCGGCACGACGATCTACCCGGAGGCGCCGAAGCAGCGCGCCTCGGTCGACCGCTGGCTCGACTGGACGCTGTCGACCGTGCAGCCGGTCGACCGCCCGGTGTTCTGGGGCATCGTGCGCACGGCGCCCGCCGAGCGCGACATGATCCAGGTGCAGCGCGATGCCGATGCCGCCGCCGAGGTCTGGGCCATCGCCGACCGCCTGCTCGCCACGCGCCGCTTCATCGAGGGCGATGCGTTCACGCTGGCCGACATCGCGATCGGGTCCTATGCGCGGCGCTGGCTCGGGGTCGAAGGCATCAGCCGGCCCGCGCAGCCGCACCTCACCCGCTGGCTCGCCGAACTCGGCAAACGGCCCGGATTTGCACAATTCGTCGCACCGCCGATGTCGTGAGCGCCGGCAGGGTGCAAGCTGCGGCGATCGCGCGAACGGAGGTGATGACCGAGCAAGCCGCGCGATCTATCGGCCGCACCTTTCAACGATGACATCATACCCCTGTTTTGCCCGACGCGTCAAAGCCGTATTCGCCAAATCCTAAGAACGGAATGACCAGCGTTTGCCGTGACTTGGCTACTGTGCATGGGGTTGTTTTCGCAGTTTTGTCGGGGCTTCAGCGCCAGCCGCGCTCGACCAGCAGGACGGCGATGATGAGCACCAGCGTCACCACGGCGGTCGCCAGCCGGGCCGCCCAGCTCAGGCCGCGGCCGACCCACCACAACAGCGCGCAATACATCATGATGGGAACGATGAGGTCGAGCCGCAGCAGATCCGCCGGCATGGCCCTTAGCGCCTGACGCTGGTGTCGATGCTGATCGAGCCACCGACCTTCACGCAGGTCCCGGTGCCCTCGACCATGACGAAGCGCGGGCCATAGGAGGCGCAGGAGCCCGCTCTTGCCTTTCCGGCGGCGCTCTTCAACGGCAGGGCGTTGCCCGCTTGCTGCCGTTCGGCAGGCGGGAGACGCAGGCTCTCGGCCGCGGTCGCGGACGTGGCCAGCAACGAGATCAGGATGAGGAGCGGCGTACGCATCGCCGCCTTGTAGCCCGGACCGGTGGGGCGCGCCATCGGGGGTGTTCGCGCCCGCGATCAGATGAACCTGACGCCGGCCGACTTGCCGCGACGCCAGACCACCTGGCAGCTCCGCCCGGTGCGCGCGTCGCGCGCAAAGGCCATCCGGATCACGCCCGGAAGCTGGCTCGCGTCCTCGTCCAGCGTGATTTTCGCGCCCGTGTCGGAGATGTCCTGGACCAGGCAATGCCGCGCGGCGAAGCCGCCATCGAGCGTGATCCAGGCGTGCTGCGACAGCAGCTTGCGGGCGGCGCGCTTTTTCGGCGGTGGCATTGGAAAATCTCCCGCTCCAGCGCTACGCAGGGAACCCTAACAAACCGTTGAAATCGCCTCCGACGCCTCCGGCCCGCATTATCCACGGGCGCCAAAAGTCCGTTCCCGAACGGCTTGCCCGGGAGCGCAAACGCCACTATACGTTCGCCCGCTGCAAGCCGCCGGGCGCTGTTCGGCCGGCCAGCGGCCGTGCCGCGGCAAGCGGCGGGGCCCTGCGTTTGCTCCCTTCGTCTATCGGTTAGGACGCCACCCTTTCACGGTGGAGAGAGCGGTTCGATTCCGCTAGGGAGCGCCAAAAAGCACCTAAAGTCATAGTGATGTCGGCAGGTTGGCTGGTCCATGACCTGCGCAGGGATATCGAGCCGCGGACACATTGTTTCTGCGCAGAAACTCGGCTACTGGTGCGGTTTCCATCTATGGATCCGCAGCGATGACGGCCCGGGGTCTCACGTTCATCTACGTTGAGTATGGTGACATGGAGCGGCTCCAATTGGAGCTGAGGTACAGCCTTTCGACCTTGCTATATTGGGGCCGCCGATTCCCTTTGGACGTTGTCGTTTACACTGACAAACCATATCGCCACGCGGATTTGCCGGTTCGGCTGGTCGACATCTCCAGCAAGATTTCGGAGTTTTCCCGCGACGGTCTCTACCATCACCGCATCAAGCCATGCGTCCTCCTGAAGGAAATGGAGACCAGCACGAACTATTGCGTCATGGCTGACACCGACACCTTCTTCCGCGAGGGATTCTTCGAACGTCTGTTGGCCTCGCTGAGATCCGGTGCTGTAGCCGTCGATCGCCGTCACGGCCGCAATCCCATGCCCCAGCTCGCGGGGTTCGCAACCAGTCTGCCGAATGCAGGTCCCTATCGCTACGATCCAAAGCTCGCCGTTGAATACAACAGCGGGCTCACGGCCGTTGATCCGGAGCGGCATCTTCCGGTGGTGCAGGATGCCATAGCATGGATCGACGCCGTGCTCGACGATGGCGCACGGCAGCTCACCATCGAGCAGATCGCTTTGTCCGAGTGCCTGCGTGCCCACGCGATCCCCGTAGCCACGATGCACCCCGCTTTCGGGCACTACTATCGGGTCGCTCACAAGCGATACATGCAATGGCAGCTGCGACGTTGGAAGGAAAAGGACGGCCGGCTGTTCTCACCGCAGCCGGGAACGATCCCGTACACGCGACTTCGGGTGAGGTGGTTCAGGATCTTCGCCAGGATCAGTACGGTGCTCGGGCGCAATGTCGAGACGCAGACCCGGTGGAGATGAGCCGTCGAGTTCACGGTCGGCGCCAAAAGACGAGTGAGACGATTGTGACCAGTGGGACCAGCACAGCGGTGACCCTGCCAACCCATCTGGCCATTCGCTCGATCCGAAATTGAAGCGCCGCGTCTGGGGCTGGTGAGGCAGCAGGGTCGGTTGGCTTTCTACGCATGGCGGCTTTCCTTTAGCCGATCCCCTTCAGCTTGGCACGCTCGGGCTCGGGCGAACGCCGGGGCGTCCTTCAGCCTCGGCCTTCGGCGCCCCTTTAGCAGGTTAGCCAGCGATCCAGGACCGGAGAGCAACATGCTGGCGAATCACCGGGGTTAACCATCTGAGATTGCTCATGATGGCCCTTGCGCCAGGGAGCGCCAGCTGCGCGGTGGCTCGCCAACGCCGACAATCCTCCGCCGCGGCATGAACTCCCCGCCCCCGCCCTCCGACCAATCTCCGATCGGAACCGGTACAGGCCCATGGAGCCGCGCGAGACCATGCCCAACAGCCATTCCGGCGCTGCCCCGCAGCCGCCGGCCTGGATGCATCGCGCGTCCCCCCATGCGCCGGACCGGCGCGCCAGGATGCTCGAGCACATGGCGCACGCCCGATCGCTTGCGCAGCGCCTGGCGGCGGCTGCGCAGCCCAAGACGCAGCCCAAGACATCGTCGCCGCTCGCGGCCGGCACGACGATTTTCGGTGATGCCTGCGGCTACGCAATCCTGTTCGGCCTCATTGCGCTCCTGTTCCAGTCCAGCGTTCCTCTCTACCTCGGCGCGTTTCTCTTCCTGGGCGACGGCGCGCGCATCGAGAACGCGCTCGGCGCGATCGGGATCAGGTTCGAGCCCGATACGATCGGCCCCGAGATCGTCAAGGGCTCCATGTTCTGGTTTGCCTGGATCGCGCTGCTCGTATCCATGAGAAGCTCCGTCCCCGCCTTTCTCGCCGCGTGGATGCCACCGGCCATCTCATGGTCGTCGGTCGCGGGCATCGCTCTCGCGCTCGCCATTTTCGATGCGCTCGCCGCGCTGACGATCCGGCGCGGAGGTCCGTGGTTCAACTTGTCGATCAGGCCGGACGGCCTGGCCTGGACGACAATAAAGACCGTCGTTCTCGTTGGCGTGCTGGCGCTGCTGGTGCTGTTGGTCTGAACGCCACCGCTGATTCCGCAGTGACGATATTGCGACCTTACGCCGCGAGCCATCGCACGACTCTGGTCCGCGTATTTACCGGAAATTTACCCCTGCTCATGTGCGCCGGTATCAATTGCTTAGAGTTTGGCCGCTAGCCGTGGAACTACGGAATCCCAAACAGATCGGCGCTCATGTCCGTCGAAGAGTTCCTCAGGCAACGGGCAGTGGACGTTGCGGTGAGCGGCAGCTACTCGCTGCCCCGCTGGTACGATTGCGAGGGCAAGCTGCGCAGCTTTGCCTGCCGGACCAAGCGCGTCTCGCCCTTCCGCATGATCGTGGACGTGCCTGTCGTCGGCAAGGTCGGCGAGCGCGTGACCTCCTACTTCCAGGATTTCGGCGAATTCCAGTGCACCATCAGCGCGACGCTGAAGGCGGGCTTCCTGATGGAGCTCGACATGACGCGGACGCGGCGCGCCTGGATGTCGGAAAAGCTGACCTGGCTCGAGAAGAAGCAGAAGGATGCCAGCGTTCGCGAGCTGCGGCGTGACGCGCGCTTCGTTCCGCAGGTCTCGCACACGGTCCTGACCCTCGCGGACGGCAGCACTCATTCCTGCTTCATCATCGACGTCTCGACGGCCGGCGTCGCGGTGTCCTCCGAGTACGATCCGCCGGTCGGAACCCCGCTTGCGGTCGGTGCCTGCGTCGGGCGGGTGATCCGCAAATTCGCGCACGGCTTTGCGGTCAAATTCGCCGAGAAGCAGTCCCGGGACGACCTCGTCCGCCTGATCGTGCGCTCATCGCAGCCGGCCTGATCCACCGCATCGCTGCCCTATCGCGGCCAAAATGCGGTATCAGCTTATGTTGGTCTGTGCCTCGGGCCGGACGTCATGTGCAGACTTGCGCTCGGGGGACCGAATGGCAGTCGACAAGATCACAGTTGATAAAGTCACAGTAGATAAGATCACTTGGGACAGGGTCGGCCGGGTCACCGAGCCCGGCCGCTACATGTACACGTTCGGCTGGCTCACCATCACCGCCGGCGATATCGAGATCTGGAAGCGATACCCACAGGCCGCGTTCACCCTGCTGGCGCAACCGGCCGATCCGGACGAATCGATCGGCGAAGAATTCCATCTCGGCGCCTTCGACGTCGCCCCCGGCGCGCCGCCGCCGTTCACCACGCATTGAAGAACGGCTTCGGGGCCGCCGCGCGCTGCCTTGAGAGGTCATCCTGCCCGCTGATCCGCCGCCGGAAACAAGTGCGCAGCGAATCGAAGAAGCCTGCGCATTTCCTTGATCTGGCTTGCCAATCCCGATCCGGCATCCGACGCACGGTCGTTACGATGGACGACGAGCATTTTTTGTCATGCAATTGATTGCGCTTGTATTCTACTTCTTCGCAGGCGACGGGAATGAACGGCAGCCGTCGCCCGCATTCAGCGATCCGACAGCAGGCGCATGACACATGGTCGCATCGGCCGACGTAGATAAGCGGATCAAGGGAACCTATTTTCGGCGCCAATGTACCTGATCGAAGCGCTCCCCACCGTCATTGGAACTGCAGCCATCGCCCCGGCGCTGCTGATGCTGTGGCTTGTCATCGCTGCCGAAGAGCGCCCCGGCCCGCCGGCCCAGGTCTGGACTGCCTTCCTGCTCGGCGCGGCCAGCATTTCGCTCCTGGGGCTCGCCCGCGCTCCCTTCGCCAAGATGGTCGCGGCCCCCGACGACCCCTGGGCGGCGCTGGCCATGCATTCGATCTTCGGCGTCGCGCTGCCTGAAGAGGCCGTCAAGGTGATCGCCATCGTGCTGATTTCGTCGACCAAGCGGCGGACCTTCTCCAATCCAATGGACACCGTGGTCTATGGCGCCGCGGTCGGCCTCGGCTTCGCCGCCTACGAGAACCTCGCCTACCTGGTCCAGCACGCGGAGATGTGGCGCTCGCTGGCCGCCCTGCGCAGCGTGCTGACCGTGCCCTTCCACGGCGCGCTCGGGATCATTGCGGGCGCCTACCTGACGATCGCGCGCGCAGGCACGGCACTGGGCGCGAACCGCCGCCATCGCGACTGGGCGCGCCTCTCCAGCCGGCTACTGATCTTCGCCGCCCCGCTCGCGCTGCATTCGGCTTTCGACTTCCCGCTGCTGGCGCTCCAGCGCATGCCCGATCTCGATCCGACGCTCCGGATGTGGCTGGGCGCTGCGAGCCTCCTGGTCGGCTTCGGCTCGATTGCCTTCGCCATCCGCCTGGTCCGGCGCGTCGCGCGCCACCATGCGCCGCGGACCGATGTCGCGCGCGAGCGGCTCAGCCAGCTCCGCCGGATGTGGGCGCTGCTGCTGGCCGGCGGCGGCATCGGCTTTCTGGGGCTCGCCTTCGTGCTGACCTCGATCCATCACTGGCTGATCAACCCCGAGCGCAACCTGACGCTGGCGCTGATCCCGATTGGTTTCGTCTCGATCCTGCTCGGCCTCGCGCTTCTGATTGTCACGACGGCGATCTACATTCTCGGCCGCAACCGCATCCGCACCAGCGCGGAAGGCTTTTCGTCGGCGCCCGGCGGCGGCTGAGCGATGGCAGGCGCGGTGGACACATACTAGATTGAGCGGCATGGGCTGCTGACGAGATCGAGGACTTCATGACATCGCCTGAGGAATTTTCACGGCTGCAATCCGCAATGAACCAGGCGGTCAAGACGCATTGGAAGGCCTTCCTGTTCGAGGGCATCCTGCTCGTGGTTCTCGGCATAGCCGCATTGGTCTTGCCGCCGCTCGCGAGTCTTGCGACCGCGATCTTCCTCGGCTGGATGTTCCTGATCGGCGGCATCGGCGGACTGATCGCGACCTATTGGGCACGCAGCACGCCGGGCTTCTGGTGGTCGCTGATCTCGGCCGCTCTTGCCGTGCTCACCGGCATGCTGCTGCTGGCCCGGCCGACGCAGGCCGTACTGACCCTGACCATCGTGCTCGGCGCCTATTTCCTCGCGGAGGGCGTCACCACCATCATGTACGCGCTGGAGCACCGCCGCGAACTCAGCGGCCGCTGGTCGTGGCTCCTGGTTTCCGGCCTCGTCGACATCGCGATCTCGTTCATGGTGATCACGGGACTGCCAAGCTCGGCGGACTGGGCGATCGGCGTGCTCGTCGGTATCAACCTGCTGTTCGGCGGCGCCTCCTTGATCGGCATGGCAATGGCGGCACGCAACAGCAAGACCTGAGGCGCCTCGCCGCCCTACGCAACGATTGGGGGGGTGACAAGCCGCCAGCGGCAGGCTATATGGCCTGCCATGATCACCGTCGCCACCAGCTATTTTTGGTACTTTAGCTACGACAGCTCGCTGGCGGCGGGAGGATCGCGCTCAATCTGACACATTGCAGCAAACGTCCGAACAAGCCGCCAGACCTGGCGGCTTTTTTATTGGCCGGCAGGTTCTAAAACAGACAGGAGCCCGCCGTGCTGAGCACGACCGACGATCTTCGTATCCGCGAACTGAAAGAACTGAGCACGCCGGAAGAGGTGATGCGGGAGGTCCCGCGCACGCTCACCGCGACGCGCGTGGTGATGGCCGCCCGCAACGCGATCCACGCCATCCTGAGCGGCCAGGACGACCGCCTGCTGGTCGTAGTCGGCCCCTGCTCGGTGCATGATCCCGAGGCCGCGCTCGACTACGCCGAGCGCCTTGCGCGCCTGCGCGAGGACCTTGCCGACCAGCTCGAGATCGTGATGCGGGTCTATTTCGAGAAGCCGCGGACCACCGTCGGCTGGAAGGGCCTGATCAACGACCCCAATCTCGACGGCAGCTTCGACATCAACAAGGGCCTCCGGCTGGCGCGCAACGTGCTGTCGGCCGTGAACAATCTCGGTCTGCCCGCCGGCACCGAATTCCTGGACATGACGACGCCGCAATACATCGCCGATCTCGTCTCCTGGGCCGCGATCGGCGCGCGCACGACCGAGAGCCAGATCCATCGCGAGCTGGCCTCGGGGCTGTCCTGCCCGGTCGGTTTCAAGAACGGCACCGACGGCAACGTGCGGATCGCGGCGGACGCGGTGAAGTCGGCCTCGCATCCGCATCATTTCATGGCGGTGACGAAGCTCGGCCGTTCGGCGATCGCCTCGACCGCGGGCAACGAGGACTGCCACATCATCCTGCGCGGCGGCAGCAGGCCCAACTACGACGCAGCCAGCGTTGCGGCCGCCTGCAACGAACTGACCAAATCCGGCGTCGCGCCGCTCGTGATGGTCGATGCAAGCCACGCCAATTCGAGCAAGAAGCCGGAGAACCAGCCGCTGGTGATGGCCGACATCGCCAGTCAGATCTCGGGCGGTGAGAGCCGCATCATGGGCGCGATGATCGAGAGCAACATCGTCGCCGGTCGCCAGGACGTGGTGCCGGGCAAGCCGCTCACCTACGGCCAGAGCATCACCGACGGCTGCATCGACTGGCCGACCACGGCAGGCGCGCTCGAGCAGCTCGCCGACGCCGTCGAGATCCGTCGCAACACCCGGCACGCCGGGCGGCACGAACGATCGGCCTGAGAAATCACGAGGCTAAAGCATGATCCGGAAAAGTTTGCAGCGGTTTTCCGAAAAGATCATGCTTAGACAACAACCTGAAGCGCGATGACGATTCATCCTAATCGCATCGCGCTTTAGGTTGGCTCGCTCCTACCTCTCCCCGACGGGGAGAGGTCAAAGCAATCAGCAGCCGCGGCAGATGCTCTTGATCTTGCGATCGAGCTCCGCATCTTCCTTGTTCGCAGGGGTGTTCGGATCGCTCAGATTCTTCTCACTCGGCACGTCAGTCGCACGCGGCTGGCGGTGACCAACTGGCGCCGGCCACACCGTTCCACGGCTTGCACCGCTGGAGGTCGATCCCTTCGAGCCGTTGGTCTGCGCAACCGCCGGGCCACAAAGCAAGACCACGAGCGATGCTGCCACCATGATCTTCTTCATTCTCAGTGCTCCATTCTCCAAACCGGCGCGCTCTCCACCCCGCTCAGGTCTCGGGCGGGTAAAGATGAACGTCGCCGCAATAATCGACGATACGATAGCGCGTTTCGGCTCCCGCATCATCCGCATCGGGTGCGGTATTTTGCGGCGCCAGTACGTAACCTGGCCCCACGGGCGATTTGCCGGCGCCGCCGGGAATGTCGATGACATAGTCCGGCTGACATAGTCCCGACACCCGCCCGCGCAGCTGCCGCATCAGGTCCTGTCCCTCCGCCAGCGTCGTTCGCAGATGCGCAGTGCCCGGCGCGAGATCGCCGTGATGCAGGTAGTAGGGCTTGATCCGGCATTCGACGAAAGCTCGCATCAAATCCGACAGAGCGGCGATGTTGTCATTGACGCCGCGCAACAGCACGGACTGGCTCACCAAGGGAACTCCAGCGTCGACGAGCCGTGCGCAGGCAGCACGCGCGGGCCCCGCCAGCTCGCGCGCGTGGTTGGCGTGCACTGCCAGCCAGGTGGTCGCGCCCGCGACCTTCAATGCCGCAACCATCTCCTCGCTGACGCGCGCGGGTTCGGCCACTGGTACGCGGGTGTGAAGACGGATGATCTTGACGTGATCGATCGCAGCCAGCTCGGCCATGATCTCGCTCATCCGCCGCGGCGACAGCATCAGGGGATCGCCACCGGTCAGAATCACTTCCCATATCTCGTCGTGTGCCCGGATGTAGTCGATCGCCGCGCGATAAGCGCTGTCCGACAGCGCATTCTCCTTGCCGGGCCCCACCATCTCGCGGCGGAAGCAGAATCGACAATAGACCGCGCAGACGTGAACGAGCTTGAACAACACGCGGTCGGGATAGCGATGCACGATTCCGGGAACTGGCGAATGCGGATGGTCGCCGATGGGATCGGCACTCTCGCCCGGCCTCAGGTCCAGCTCGGCCGCGGTGGGAACGAATTGTCGCGCGATGGGATCGTCGGGATCGCTGGTGTCGATCAGCTCGATCAGCGCCGGCGTGATCGCCACGGCATAGCGCGCGGCAACGCGTTCGAGCGCCGGCAGCGCCGCTGCGGGGGCCAGCCCCTCGGCGACGAGTTCGGCAGGCTCGCGCAAAGTGCGTGCAAGGTTCGTCTTCGTCATCTCTCATCCGCAGGCGGTGTCCACACCACCTGATCAATTCGTGTTGCGCCGCTCGCCAGCATGACCAGCCGGTCGAAGCCGAGTGCGACACCACTCGCCTCCGGCATTGCGGCGACCGCGGCCAGAAAGTCCTCGTCGAGCGGATAGGCTTCGCCATAGCGGCGCTGCTTCTCCGTCATCGATTCCGTGAAGCGTTTTCGCTGCTCCTCGGCATCGGTCAGCTCGCCAAAGCCGTTGGCGAGCTCGACGCCGCACGCATAGATCTCGAATCGCTCGGCGACCCTCGGGTCGTCCGCCTTCACCCGCGCCAGCGCCGCCTCTGGAGATGGGTATTCAAACAGGATGGTCAAACGCCCCTGCCCGAGATGCGGCTCGACATGCTCGACCAGGACCTTGCTGAAGATGTCGGACCATGTGTCGTCCTCGGCCACACGGACCTTGCCGCGGACCGCCGCGGCGAGCGCGTCACGGTTACCCTCGCCACCCGAAATTGTCGACAGCAGATCGATGCCGGCGAAGCGCTCGAAGGCACCCGCGACCGTCAGGAGCTCCGGCTCGGCGAAGGGATCGGCCGTCCTGCCGCGGAAGGAAAAGGTCCCGATACCGGTCGCCTGCGCCGCACGGGCGATCACGACGACGCAATCGGCCATGATGGCATCATAGGGGGCACCTGCCCGGTACCATTCCAGCATGGTGAATTCGGGCAGATGCAGGTCGCCGCGCTCGCGGTCCCGGAACACCCGGGCGAATTCGAAAATCCGCGTCTCGCCCGCCGCCAGCAGCTTCTTGCAGGCGAATTCGGGCGAGGTCCGCAGGTATCGGCAGGCCCGGCTGCCGTCGGGCCGGATGATCTCGGTCCGGGGGGCGTGCAGATGGGTCTCATTGCCCGGGGAGACCTGAAGGACCGAGGTTTCGACCTCCATGAAGCCTTGTTCGGCGAAAAAGGCCCGTAAAGCTCCGGTCACCGCGCCCCTGGCCTGGAGGAACGGCCGCCGATCGGGGTGCCTGCCGGGCGACCAGAACGGCGACATCGGCTTGTCCCCAGCCATTAACCGACCGCTCCAACTAGCAGCAAAGTGCTGGCATCCAACGGCAAAATCAGTATGTTGCGGCCCGAAACGGGCGCCGAGGTCCGATTTGAGGCCCCAAGTCCCCCATCAATTTGACCACGTCCTGGCCCCCGCCGGGCCAAGCAAGCAGGAAATACAGCTTTGAGAGTCATCGCCAGTTCTATTCGCAAGGGCAACGTGATCGAGCAAGACGGCAAGCTTTATGTCGTCGTGAGCGCCGAGAACATCCATCCCGGCAAGGGCACCCCGGTCAGCCAGATCGAAATGCGCCGAATCTCGGACGGGGTAAAGATCTCCGAACGCTACAAGACCACCGACCAGGTCGAAAAGGCCACGATCGAAGAGCGCAATTACACCTACCTCTATGAGGATGGCGACGGCTACCACTTCATGAACCCTGAGACCTACGACCAGGTCCAGGTCTCGAAGGACGTCGTCGGCGATGCCGCCGCGTATCTCCAGGAGAGCATGACGGTCAAGCTGTCCATGCACGACACCAACCCGGTCTCGATCGCGCTGCCGCAGCGCGTGACGCTGGAAGTGGTCGAGACCGAGCCGGTGACCAAGGGCCAGACCGCATCGTCATCCTACAAGCCCGCGGTGCTCTCCAATGGCGTGCGCACCACCGTGCCGCCGCACATCTCGGTCGGCACCCGCATCGTGGTGATGACCGAAGACGGCTCCTATTCCGAGCGCGCCAAGGACTAAGCGGGCAATCGAGGATCGAAACAGGTACCGCCGGGGGCGAGGCAGTGGGCAGGAAGAGTTTCCGGTTCGTCCCGCTTCTCCTGGCGTCGCTGTCGCTCCTCCCTGCAGCGCCGGTCGCGGCGGATGAATTCCGCGGCCCCTCGCTCACGGCCCTGCGCGTCGACTGGCGCGCAGCGCTCGACCAGCTCCGTGTCGAGATCAACAGTCGCCCGCAGATTGCGGGCGACTTCATCTTCGCACCCCGCCGTTCGGTGCCGCGCTACGATCCGCGCGCGATGCCCGCGCTGGTGCAGCTCAACGCGATCTCCTCGCGCTTCTTCACCGGCATCACCCGAAGCCCCGTACCCGTGCTGCTGCCGTTCGACGCTGCCGCGTACCTCGAGGCGCAGCGCAGCGGCGCGCCGGCGTCGCTCACGCTGTCGCGCTACCAGGCAGACTTCAATCCCGTCGACATGTTCGATGCCGGACCGGCGGGCTACAGCGCGACCTTCTCGTTCGAGCCCGGCGCCGGCGAGGGTATGCCGAGCCGGGTATTCGCAAGGCCGGTCGAGGTGCAGATCACGGGCTCGGCGCTCGTCTATGACATCGCCGATCCAGCCGGCGGCAAGGGCGAGCCAGTCAAGCCACTCGCGGCAACCTACCCGGACCTGCGCAGATTCATCCGGGAAGGCTATGTGCGCTATGCTTTCACCCGCTTCGGCGTCGCCTATGTGGTGTCGATCCAGTGCCTCGACAGCGTCGCGAAGCCGCGGCGGCTCGCCTGCAAGGAAGCCTATCCGGTCGCCGAGCGCTTCTTGAAGGCCCTGCGTATCGCCGGTGGCCAGCGCATGCGGCCGTTGATGGACATTGCCTCCAACGTCCTCGACCGTCCCGCGGGACGTTCACCGGATTTCAGTTATCGGCCGAGCGGCGACATCATCCCGAACACCGGCTACCGCAAGCAAGGCGGCCATCCCGATCTCATGGCCTATGCCCAGATCCGCTTTCCCCTTGAGAAAGCGCCCGCCTTCGTCCGCTCGCAATCCTACGGCAGGCGCGACAAGAGCGAAGGTCCGACCGCCTATCCCTGGCGCGACAATTTCTGCGAGTCGCGCAGTTTCGAGGTGTGGCAGTGCGGCGGAGGCTACGGCCACCAGGGCGAGGACATCCGCGCCGCGGACTGCCCGGCGCCCGGTGAAGGCCGCGAGCCCTGCGATCCCAAGCAGCGCGCCGTCGTCGCCGTGCGTGACGCGATCGTCATCCGCGGAGCCAAGGACCAGGCCGCGACACTTCAAGTCAACAGCCGCACCGAGCACATCCGTTTCCGCTACATGCATATGAACCCGCACGCGTTGAACGCCGATGGCGTGCTCAATGGCCGCATCGTCACCGAAGGCGAGAAGATCGGTGTGATCTCGAACTATCTCGACCATCCCGCCGGCACGTCGATGCACCTGCATTTCGATGTGCAGGTGTTCACACGCGACGGCTGGATCTGGGTTAGCCCCTACGTCACGCTGGTCTCGGCCTATGAGCGCCTGATCCGCGCCCGCGGCCGCGAAGTCGGCCCGGAGATCGCAGGCACGGCGCAGCCGGTCGCCCATGCGCTGCCGGAGGACGTGATCAAGCCGGACCTGCGCGAGGGATCGAGCGGCGAGGACAATTGACGGCTTGCTCGCTCCGATGCCGGGCGGCGCAAGAGCGTGTCGTCGCGCACACCCGCCGGCTCAACGAAGAAGGGACACGGTTCATGAGTGTCGGACTGATCGGTCTTCTCGACGATGTCGCGGCGATTGCAAAGGTGGCAGCAGCCTCGCTCGACGACGTGGCAAGCCAGGCCGCCAAAGCGGGCACGAAGGCGGCAGGCGTGGTCATCGACGACGCCGCCGTCACGCCGAACTACGTCATCGGCTTTGCCTCGAAACGCGAGCTGCCGATCGTCGGCAAGATTGCGGCCGGATCGCTGCGCAACAAATTACTGATTCTGCTTCCCATTGCCCTGCTGCTTGGCTACTTCCTTCCCGCCGCGGTCACGCCGCTGCTCATGCTGGGCGGAGCCTTTCTCTGCTACGAGGGCGCCGAAAAGGTGCTCGAAGCCGTGCTGCCGCATCATGCGCACCACCACGAAGCTCAGCTGCAGCCGATTGCGTTGAATGCTCGGTCGGTCGAGGACGAGAAGGTCTCGAGCGCCATCAAGACGGATTTCATCCTGTCGGCGGAGATCATGGCGATCACGCTGGCGGCCCTCCCGGCGGGCAGCATCTGGACGCAGGCGCTGGTGCTGGCGCTGGTCGGCCTCTGCATCACCGTCGGGGTCTACGGCGTGGTGGCCCTGATCGTGAAGGCGGACGATGTCGGCATGGCCCTTGCGCGCTATGACGGCACCTCGATCATCGGCAGCGGAATCCGCTTGCTTGGACGCGCGCTCGTCCGCGGCATGCCCATCTTCCTGGCCGTGCTGAGCACCATCGGCACCGCCGCCATGATCTGGGTCGGCGGCGGCATCATCCTGCACGGCATGGAAAAATACGGCCCACCCGTGGTCGGCCACACCGTCCATGCCGTCACCGAGGCTGCCGCACACCTCCTTCCCTCCGTTGCGGGCGTCATCGAATGGTCGGTCGAGGCCGCCATCTCGGGCGTGCTTGGACTCCTTGTCGGCGCACTTGCGATTCCGACCGTCGAATACGGTCTCGCGCCGGCATGGAAACGGTTGAAGCGATCGCGATCGGGCTGAACATGCGGTGGCGGATTGCGCCTGCAGCTACTCCAGGAACGTCGTCAGTTGCGCGCCCTCGTCTGCGACGAACACCGCGATCAACTCCGCCGGCTCAGTCATACTGGCATTGGCCGAGACCAGATGCGTCGAGCCGGGCGGCTCGAAGAAGGACTGGCCAACGCCGAACGTCTCGACCGGGCCGCCGCCGAGCTGCGAGCGAATCTCCCCCTTGGTGATGTAGGCGGTGACGGATCCCGAGTGACGGTGCGGCCGCGAAAATCCGCCGGGACCGTAGGACACGCGCACGATGGTGACGCGCTTGCCCGGGACGTTCGGAAGCGCGTAGGAGCCGATCGGCTCGACCTTGTCGAGCGGCGAGCTCTCCGCCGCCGTGGCGCAGAGCGGCGCCAGCACTCCGGATACACTGTCGATCGTCACCGGCAGCACCTTGCCGATCGCAACCGCGCAGGCGAGCCCTGCGACGACGGCAAGCGCCGTTGAACGTGACGGCGTCGGGCGCCGCACGGCAGAAAAGCTCATGGCTGTCATCGTGACCTCCCCCTTGTCTCGATCAGGACACAGCTGTGGTGGCCGCGACCGGCCGCTTTGCTGGCGTCCAGCGAAACGCCGCGCCGAAACGGTTCCAGACGTTGATCGAGGCGACCGCCGACGTCAGGTACGTCAGTTCCGTCTCGGAGAATTCGCCAGAGGCTTCGGCGTAGACCTCCTCGCTGACGCCATCGGGCAGACAGGTCAGCGCCTCGGCCCAGGCCAGGGCCGCGCGCTCGCGCGGCGAAAAGATCGGCGCCTCGCGCCAGACCGCGACCAGATGGAGCTTGTCGACAGGAACGCCGATCCGTTCCGACAGCAGGACGTGGTGTTGCACGCAGAAGGCGCAGCCGTTGATCTGCGAGGCGCGCAGCTTGACGAGCTCGAGCAGCTGCTTGTCGAGGCCGGCCTTCCCGGCCAGCTGGCCCAGCGCCAGCACCAGATCATACGCGTCCGGCGCGATCCTCTTGAAATCCTCGTATTCGCTGCGGGCATGTGACATTGCCGTTCACCTCGGAATGTTATAACTGCTCTTATATCTTATAAGAGCTCTGATATGCCACGCAAGACCGCTGCCAGCACAAGACTGAAAAACGTGCGCAACGCACCCGCGCGTGCCGTCGGCGCCACGCGTGTCCCCGCTCCCGGCGAAGGCAAGCGCGGCGAGCAGGGCTATCTCGGCTATCTCCTGCGTCAGGCCCATGCCGCGGTTCGCCTGACGATGGAACGGACTCTCGCCGATCTCGGCGTGACGTCGCCGCAATTCGCGGTATTGACGATGCTCAACGCCTATCCGGGCTTGTCGGGGGCCGATGTCGCCCGCCTCACTTTCCTGACGCCCCAGACCGTCGGTGTCATTGTCCGCAACCTCGAACGCGACGGCGCGATTGTGATGACACCTCATCCCGTCCACGGCCGCATCCTGCAATGGACGCTGACGCCGCGCGGCGCGACGCTGTTGAACGCGTGCCGGCAGCGTGTGCTCGAATTGGAGAAGCGTCTGGCTCGGGATTTGGATTCAAGGGCGGAAACCACGATCCGGCGCTGGCTTGCCGGAATCGCGAAGGATCTGCAGGAGGACCAGGCGACCGACATTCGCGGTCGTTGATTGCCGCCTCTTCCGCAGCAGCAGCGCGCCTATCCGCCCTTCAACGCGTTCTTGACCTCGCCGTCGGGCCAGGTCTCGTTCGCCGCGATCACCCGCACGCGGCTTTGATCGGCGGTATGCACCAGCACGTGCGAATTCATCCGGTCACGGCTTTGCTCGAGACGCAAGTCGGTTTCCGGCTTCCAGCTCAGCGTGGTCGCGAGATCGCCGGGGAAAATCTGCCACTGCGATCCGTCGTCGAGCTCGACGACATGGCTTTCCGCATGTGTGCGTATCTTCATTCGACCCCGATTCAATTTGCCGATCGTGCGAAGGAAGGCCCCGGCATCAAGCCGGGACCCTGCTCCGTCAATCGTTGTCGTGAATGACGGTCTTGCTGCGGTTGCCGAATTCATCTTCCTTCTTGATCACCGTGGTGCGGTCGGCGGGCTCGCGTTCCCTGATGACGGTGGTGCGGTCGTGGTCGCGGTCGCGGTCGCGCTCACGATATTCGTGCGACTGGCCGACCGTTACGCCTGCGCCCGCCGGGCCGACGTGAACGCCGACCTCGTCGGCGAACACAGGCGCTGCGACGGCGGTGACCATGGCTGCGACAAGCAGATATTTCCTCATCTTCTCCTCCTTCCTGGTGTGGAGGGAATGCGGGAGTGCGACACTTGTTCCGGTGGGAACCGCTGACGCAATCAGGCAGAATTCTCACATCGCTGCCGTTCCAGGAACCGACTCACACGCGCCATGTTTCCGGCTAGAATGCGCCCATGATGCACGCTGATTCCTCGCCTCGCCCAACTCGCCGCGCCCTGCTCCAATCGGCGTTCGGTGCAGCCGCCTTGCTCGCCGTCCCGACACGCGCTCTCGCCGCGCCTCCGGGCTTCGACGAATGGCGCGAGAGCTTTCGCGCCCGCGCGATGGCGAAAGGTATTTCAGCCGCGACGTGGCAGCGCGCGATGGGGCGGGTCGAGCCGGACATGAGCGTATTCAAGCAGATGCGCAACCAGCCGGAATTCAACGAGCAGCTCTGGCAATACATCAACCGCCGCGTCTCGGACTGGCGCATCATCAACGGCAAGATCGCGCTGAAGAACAACGAGGCGCTGCTTGCGCGCATCGAGCGCGATTTCGGCGTCGAACGCGGCACGCTGCTGGCGCTGTGGGGCGTCGAGTCCGCCTATGGCGATCCCCTGGTGCAGCAGAACCACATGAGGCCGGTGTTTCCCTCGCTCGCAGCGCTCGCCTGGAACGAGCCACGCCGCAAGGCCTATTGGGAGACCGAGTTGATCAACGCCTTGCGCATCGTCGACAAGGGCTGGAGCACTCCCGAGGAGATGCGCGGCTCGTGGGCCGGCGCGATGGGACATTCGCAATGGATGCCGGAGGTCTGGCTCAACGTCGGCATCGACTATGATGGCGACGGCAAGGTGTCGCCATTCGGCAAGCCCGACGACGCGCTGGGCTCGACGGCAAAGTATCTCGTCAACCGCGGCAAGTGGCATCGCGGCGAGCATTGGGGCTACGAGGTGCGCGCGCCCGGCAGCATGAGCGGAAGCCGCACCTACGCGGCGTGGCAGGCGGCGGGAGTGACCCGTGCCGACGGCCAGCCGTTTCCGCAGCCGAACGCATCCGCACAGATGTGGACGCCGGTTGCGGGCGGGCCGACCTTCCTGCTCGGACCGAATTTCTATTCGGTGAAGAGCTATAACCCTTCCATGAACTATGCGCTGGCGATCTGCCATCTCGGCGACCGCTGCCTGGGAGCGCCACCCTTCATCCAGCCCTTTCCCGGCTCCGAGCGTGCGCTGACGCTGGCCGAGGTGCAGGAGATGCAGACGCGCCTGACCAAGGCCGGCTTCGATACCGGCGGCACCGACGGCCGCGTCGGCAACGACACGATGAAGGCGGTGAAGGATTTTCAGCAGCGCGCCGGCATCACGCCGGCGGATGGCTATGGCGGGCTGAAGGTGCTGGCGAAGCTGCGGCAGGGCTCGTAGGTACCCGTCATTCCGGGGTTCGCGTAGCGAGAACCCGGAATCTCGCGCCACATCTCCGGATTCCGGGTTCGAGGCTCCGCCTCGCCCCGGAATGACACAAGTGGTCAATGCCGATACTGCGGCTCTTCCGCATCGAGCTGCCGACGGAGCGCGGCCAAATGCAGCCGCGCGGATTCGGCATCGCCTTCGCGCATCTGCTTGTAGGTCGCGGCCGCGATCGCGGGATCGACCGGCAACACCTTTCGTCCCGTCGACATCGCCAGCACCTGCACCTCGGCGGCGCGTTCGAGGTAGTAGAGATCGTCCCAGGCCTCTGCGATGGTCGGCGCCAGCACCATCACGCCGTGATGCTTCATGAAGACGATGTCGGCATCGCCGACGGCCGAGGCTATGCGCGCCCCTTCACCGTTGTCGAGCGCAAGGCCGTTGTAGTCGCGATCCACGGCGGTGCGGCCGTAGAATTTCAGCGCGGTCTGGCCGGCCCAGATCAGGGGATCGCCCTCGGTCATCGACAGCGCCGTGGCATAGGGCATGTGGGTGTGGAAGGCGACCTTGGCGCGCGGCAGGCGCTTGTGCATCTCGGCATGAATGTAGAAGGCGGTCGCCTCCGGCACACCCTCGCCATCGAGCACGTTGCCATGGAAGTCGCAGATCAAAAGCTTCGATGCGGTCAGCTCGCGGAAGGCGTAGCCATAGGGATTGACGAGGAACAGATCATCATGGCCGGGCACGACGGCCGAGAAGTGGTTGCAGATGCCTTCCTCGAAACCGTTGCGCGCCGCCATGCGGAAACAGGCGGCCAGATCCTCGCGCGCGGTGCGGATCGCGTCGGTCGTGAGGTCCGGCCGGTTGGAGCGGAATGGAGCGGGCGCGGGTGAGGAAGCGTGAAGGCTGTGCGCCATGGCGAAGGACACCTCTGTCGGTCGGGAGCTGCCAGCCTTGTACAGGGACTGGGGCTGCGCGTCAGCCCCTGCAACCGCCGCCCTGCCCTGCGCGGCTCAGGTTCGCCGCGGCACGCCGCCCGCGTTCATGCCGCCGTCGATGACGAGCTCGCTGCCGGTGACGTAGCGCGAGGCATCGGACGCGAGATACAGCACGCCGGAGGCGATCTCCGCGGCATGGCCGGCGCGGCCGAGCGGCGTGACGACGCGGGCGCGCTCCTCCGGATCGATCGGCGCGTTCTGGCCGGCGCCGGTCGCCCCCGTCGGGATCTTGCCCCAGATCGGGGTATCGATGATGCCAGGGTGAACCGAGTTGACGCGGATGCCGTCGCCCGCCGCCGCGCACTCCATCGCGATCGACTTGGCGAACAGCCGCACGCCGCCCTTGGTCGCCGAATAGGCCGACAACCCGGGCGAGCCGCGCAGGCCCGCCAGCGACGACATCATGACGATCGAGCCGCCGCCGGTCTTGCGCATCAAGGGCAGGCAATGCTTGACCGAGAGGAACACGCCGTCGAGATTGATCGCATTCTGCTTGCGCCAGTCAGCAAGCGTCATGTCGACGATCGAGGGCACAGCGATGCCGATGCCGGCGTTGGAGACGAGAATGTCGAGCCGGCCGTAGCGCTTCGCGATGTCGGCGACGACCTCCACCCAGCGCTCCTCGCTGGTGACGTCCTGCTCCAGGAAGATCGCCTTGCCGCCGGCGCCTGTAACACGCTTGGCGAGCTCCGGGCCGCGCAGCTCGTCGATATCGGTGATGACGACCGCGGCGCCTTCGCGCGCAAACAGCTCGACGATGGCCTCGCCGATGCCGGAAGCGCCGCCGGTCACCAGTGCGACCTTGCCCTCAACCTGCCCTGTCATGTTCACTCCCATTGTTTCTTGTTGTTGTTGGCCGTTATATTTCGCGCATGATCCTTGTCGCAAAACCGCTTCGCACTTTTCCGGATCATGCGCTATCTAATCACGGATGGCCCCTGGTCCGGTAGCGCGACGTCGACGACGCGGAATTGCACGCGCTCGGCGCCTTGGTAGCGGTCGACCGAGAGCGAGCCCGCGACATGCAACTGCTGGCCTCGATTGGCGAGCAGCGCATTGCCGAGCTTCTGGCCGACCGAACGGAATGCGATGCCGTTGACCATGGCGCCGTCGCCCGACTTGAAACGCAGGCGCAGATGCGCCTGGCCGACCTCGTCGGCGAACACGAGTTGGTGCGCCGGCAATGCCAGCACGGGCTCCGGGTTGCCGCTGCCGAAGGGACCGGCACGGTTGAGCGTCGCCGCAAGCTCCGGCGTCACAGCACGTGCGGAGACCGCGCCGTCGATATGGAGCTCGTTGACGTGGCGCGCCTCCGCGACATCGCGTGCCAGCGCGTTTTCGAGATAGGCGCGGAATTCGGCGAGCTTCTCTTTCCGCAGCGTGACGCCGGCGGCCATCGCATGCCCGCCGCCCTTGAGCAGGATGCCGTCGGCAACCGCCTGCCGCACTGCCTTGCCGAGATCGACGCCGGCGATCGAGCGGCCCGAGCCGGTGCCGATGCCGCCGGGCTCCAGCGCAATGGCAAAGGCAGGCCGCGAGAACTTCTCCTTCAGGCGGGAGGCGACGAGGCCGACCACGCCGGGATGCCAGCCTTCCGAGGCCGTGACGATCACGGCGAGCTTGTCCTCCAGCCCGATCGAGGCCAGCGCCTCGGCTTCGGCCTGGGCTTCGGCGGCCTGCTCGATGACGCGGCGCTCGCTGTTGAGGCGATCGAGCTCCGCCGCGATCCGCGCAGCCTCGACGCTGTCGCCTTCCAGCAGCAACCGCACGCCGAGATCGGCGCGGCCGATGCGGCCACCAGCATTGACGCGCGGCCCCAGCATGAAGCCGAGATGCCAGGCCTCCGGCGGGCCGTTGAGCCGCGCCACGTCCATCAGTGCGGTATGCCCGACATGGTCGCGCCGTCGCATCGCGATCAGGCCCTTGGCCACGAAGGCGCGGTTGAGACCGATCAGCGGCGCCACGTCGGCGACCGTGCCGAGCGCGACGTGATGCAGCATGCCCAGCAGATCCGGCTCCGGCATCTCGGAGGTCCAGAAGCCGCGCTGGCGCAGCTCGCGGTTTACGGCGACCAGCGTCACCAGCACGAGGCCGACGGCGGCGAGATGACCGAGGCCGGAGAGATCGTCAGGGCGGTTCGGATTGACCAGCGCATCGACTTCGGGAAGATCGAGCCCGCATTGGTGGTGGTCGATCACGACCACGGACATGCCGAGACGTTTTGCTTCAGCGAGCGGCTCGATGCTGGTGGTGCCGCAATCGACGGTAACGAGCAGCGTCGCGCCCTTGGCGGCGAGCGCCCGCACCGCCTCGGTATTGGGGCCGTAGCCTTCGAATATCCGGTCGGGAATATGGATCAGCGGATCGAGCCCGCAATGGCGCAGGTGCCAGGCGAGCAGCGCCGCCGAGGTGGCGCCGTCGACGTCGTAGTCGCCGAAGATCGCGACCTTCTCGCCCCTCGCCGCGGCATCGGCGATTCGCTTGGCGGCGGCTTCCATCTCCGTCACGGTGAAGGGATCCGGCAGCAGCTTTCGGATGGTCGGATCGAGGAAGTCGGGCACCGCGTCGATATCGACCCCGCGGCCGGCCAGCACCCGCGCCAGCAGTTCGGGCAATTGGTGCCGCTGCACGATGGCGAGCGCCTGCGCCGCGCCGCGCCCGTCCAGACGGTCGCGCCAGAGCTTGTCGGTCCGCGAACGCGCCACGCCCAGGAAAGCCTGGGGCGCTTCGACGGGCAAGGCGGTGGCGGGCGGCGTCATGGCGGATGCAACGTGTTGGGAGCTCGGGATCCAGGCGATCACGCGGACGCATGGTTACTGGCTTTCCGGAGGATTGGCCGGCAATCGGCCCGGATTTGCAACGGCCCGACCGCACAAAGCGGTGGATGGCCGCTCGGCCGGCCGGGGTGACTACCATTTAGGCATTCCGCCGAACAGCAAATTAAGCAGGCGTTAGGCGGAATCTTCGAAAAAGAATCGTATTCGATCTGTAAGTCGTTGTTCCCCGTTCATTGCAGATCAGGCCTCATTGCCAATGGAAGCTCCCCGATGTCTGCTGCGCTGGGTCTGAAAGCCAAGCCGATTGCCCCCGAAGCCACGGACGATGATTCCGACATCTCCGCGCTGATCAATCGCCTCACTGCGGAGGTCAACCAGATCGCGATCGACAAGACCAAGTCGATCCAGCAGATCACCAATCAGATGAAGATGCTGGCGCTTAACGCGCTGATCGAGAGTTCGCGCGCAGGCGCGCAAGGCGCGGGCTTTGCGGTGGTGGCGCAGGAGGTGCGCGGCGTCGGCCAGCAGGTCGAGACCATCGCCCGCGAGCTCGAAACCCAATTGACGAAGCGCACCGGCGATCTCGTCTCCTCGATCGAGCGGATGAGCCAGCGTTCGCGCGGCGAGCGCATGGTCGACCTGTCGCTCAACGCCATCGAGCTGATCGACCGCAATCTCTATGAGCGCACCTGCGACGTGCGCTGGTGGGCGACCGATTCCGCCGTGGTCGATTGCGCGGCCTCGCCTGGCGCTACGGCGGTCTCCCATGCCTCGCAGCGCCTCGGCGTGATCCTGGGGGCCTACACGGTCTATCTCGACCTCTGGCTCTGCGATCTCGACGGCAACGTCGTCGCCAACGGCCGCTCCGACCGCTTTCGCGTCGTCGGCCAGAACGTCGCCCACACCAGATGGTTTCGCGAGGCGCGGTCCTTGCGCTCCGGCGACGACTATGTCGCCGGCGACGTCGAGAACCAGCCGCTGCTCGGCAACGCGCAGGTCGCGACCTATTGCGCCAGCGTCCGCGACGGCGGCCAGGCCAATGGCGCACCGATCGGCGTGCTCGCCATCCATTTCGACTGGGAGCCGCAGGCCCGCGCCATCGTGCAAGGAGTCCGTGTGGGCGACAGCGACAAGGCCCGCGTGCTGCTGGTCGACTCGAATTTTCGCGTGATCGCCGCATCCGACGGCCAGGGCATCCTCAGCGAGCGCATCTCGCTGTCGCTGGATGGCCAGCGTTCCGGCTTCTATCAGGACCGCTCCGGCACGATGTTCGCCTTCCATGCGACGCCCGGCTACGAGACCTACCGGGGCCTCGGCTGGTATGGCGTGATCGTCTGCGGGGCCTGAGGCGGGCAGCGGCCGCTCGCGAAACCGATCGTTCTCGCCTGCCCGCTCAAAATCCTGGAAAACAACCCCATGCACAGTAGCCCGAGGGTTGTTTTCATTGGTGTTTCTCAAGGGCTTCCCTGCCGTCCTGCCTCCGTCAAAACGCTTTGACACGTCGGGCAAAACACTGGCAATCTAGGATCATCGCAGGTTGTGTTCACGGCATGAGGGACTGATCCCTTCCGATGCGATCTTGTGATATCGCAGCCCAGCTTCTGAAGCATTTTCCGGCAAGGCTCGCCCGTTACAGGCAAGAGCCGGCGCCATGGCTCGCATAGAGTCGCTTCGCATCACGTTGATCGACGTGACAGCGCGAGCTCCCCTGGTTCGTCTCGCGCTCCGATAGACCGAGGAGACATGCCATGAAGATCGTCGTGATCGGCGGAACCGGCTTGATCGGATCGAAGCTCGTCGCGAAGCTCAAACAGCAGGGCCACGAGGCGGTGGCAGCCTCGCCGAAATCAGGCGTGAACGCCGTGACCGGCGAAGGCCTTTCCGCGGCGCTGGCGGGCGCGGATGTCGTCGTCGATGTCGCCAACGCGCCGTCCTGGGAGCCGGCTGCCGTGCTCGACTTCTTCCAGCGGTCGAGCAGGAATCTCGGCGCGGCAGAGGCCGCAGCAGGCGTGAAACATCACGTGGCGCTCTCGATCGTGGGTACCGACCGCGCACCCGACAACGCCTATTTCCGTGCCAAGCTGGCGCAGGAAACCATCATCAAGTCCGCCTCGGTCCCCTACTCGATCGTGCGCGCCACCCAGTTCTTCGAATTTCTCGGGGCCATCGCCGAAACCGGGGTGATCGACGGCAAGATCATCGTTCCTACGGCCCAGTTTCAGCCAATCGCGGCCGACGACGTCGTCGACCGCCTCGCGGAGGTCGCGACGGGTCGGCCGCTCAACGGCACGATCGATATCGCAGGACCCGAGAAGGCCCCCTTCAACGAATTCATCGCACGGCGCCTGAAGGCATCCGGCGATGTCCGCCCAGTGGTGGGGGATCCGAAGGCGCCCTATTACGGCGCCCTCATTGACGACAAGTCGCTAACCCCGCTCGGCGAGGCGCGGCTGGGGACAACGCCGCTCGCAACATGGCTCGCGAGCCTCTGAAGCTCCGCCAAACTCAACCACGATGGAAATGGCAAAGAAGGGGAAATCCCATGCGTAGATTGCTGATCGCAACCGCGGTTTATGTCGCATCCTTCCTGGCGGCCCATGCAGCCGAGACCGCCGCTCCCTCGGCCACCCCCTTGGCCAAGGTCACGATCGTCTTTGACCAGGCGCTGCCAAATGTCCCCGGCAAGAGCATGAAGGGCGTGCTGGTCGAGTACGGCCCCGGAGGCTCCTCGCCGGCCCACATTCACGCGCCGTCCGCCTTCATCTATGCCACGGTCCTCGAAGGAGCGATCCGCAGTCAGGTCAATGATGGCCCGGCCAAGGTCTTTCACAAGGGAGAGAACTTCTCTGAAAGGCCCGGTGACCAGCACGCCGTCAGCGCCAATGCCAGCAATAGCGAGCCCGCGAAGCTGCTTGCCGTCTTCGTGGTGGATACGACCGACAAGGAGCTGACGACGCCGATCGCGAAGTAACGCCGGACCGGTTCCGTGCCGTCAGAGGCCGCGACGCGCCGCCATTTCGGCTGCAAGCAACAGAGCAGCGCGGCTAGCCCCAACCGATGCGATGCCTTGCCCTGCGATGTCGTAGGCGGTGCCGTGGGCGGGCGTGCAGATCGGGAACGGAAAACCGCCGAGCAAGGTCACGCCGCGATCGAAGCCCATCAGCTTCATCGCGATCTGGCCCTGGTCGTGATACATCGTCAGCACCGCGTCGAACGCGCCCGCCTTGGCGCGCAGAAACACGGTATCGGCGGGAAACGGTCCATCGGCGGCAATGCCCTCGCGCTGGCCGGCCGCAACCGCCGGCGCAATCACGTCGATCTCCTCGCGGCCGAAACTGCCGCCGTCGCCGGCATGGGGATTGATGCCAGCGACCGCGATGCGCGGTCGCACGAAGCCGGCATTGCGCATGCAGGAATCGGTCAGCCTGAGCGCGCGATGGATGCGTTCGCTGGACAGCTTTGCAGCGACGTCCTTGAGCGGAATATGAGAGGTGACCCGTGCGTTCCAGAGCCGGTCCAGCACGTTGAATTCGCTTGCCGGCGTCGTGAGGCCGACGACCTCGGCCGAGAACGCGATCTCGTCGTCGTATTCGGCACGGGCAAGACGCATCGCCTGCTTGTTGAAGGGGGTGAAGCAGACGGCATCGACCTGGCCGTTGCGGCCGAGTTCGAGCGCGTGCCGATAGTTCGCCAGCGCGAACTTGCCGCCGGCAAGCGTCGCGGTCTTCAGCTCGACGTCGCTGGGATCGAGGTGGCGAAGATCGACGAACAGCAAGTCGGCTGTCGCCGCGCGCAGGTCGGCTCCCTGCTCCGCCATGATCAGGTCCGGCTTGATCCCGGCGATGCGCGCACCTTCGTCGAAGATGCGGCGGTCACCGATGACGACGAGCCTGCAGCTCGCACGGACGTCGTCCTGCATCGCGAGCTTGGCCGTCAGCTCCGGACTGATGCCGGCGGGATCCCCCATTGCCAATGCGATGAGCGGATTTGCGGTCATATGATCACCTTGTCCGGGGCGACCGCGTCGGTCGCGGAGGGCGCGGGCTTACGCCAGAGACGCGCAAGCTGCAGCACGAGCGGAAGCAGCAACAGCGCGATGCCCCCCACGATCAGGCAGGTCACCAGCTTGTTCGCGAAGAAGATGCCCAGGGAGCCCTTGGAAATCAGCATCGACTGCCGGAACGCATCCTCGGCCTTGTCGCCGATGACGATCGCGAGCACGAGCGGCGCCAGCGGATAGAACAGCTTCTTGAAGAGATAGCCGACGACACCGAAGCCGAGCATCATCACCACGTCGAGATAGGAGTTCGACACCGAATAGGCGCCGACGACGCAGATGATCACGATCAGCGGCGCGATCACCACGAAGGGAATCCGCATCAAGGCGGCGAAGACCGGAACGGTCAGCAGCACCAGCGCGACGGCGACGATGTTACCGACATACATCGAGGCGATCAGGCCCCAGACGAAATCCTTCTGGTCGACGAACAGCATCGGGCCGGGATTGAGACCCCAGATCATCAGCCCGCCCATCATGACGGCCGCGGTTGCCGAGCCGGGAATGCCGAGCGAGAGCATCGGCAAGAGCGCGCTGGTCCCGGCGGCATGATCGGCCGTCTCCGGCGAGATGATGCCTTCAACCTCGCCGGTGCCGAAATGCCGGCCACGGCGCGAGAAGCGGCGGGCGATGCCGTAGCTCATGAAGGAGGCCGCGGTCGGTCCGCCCGGCGTAATCCCCATCCAGCACCCGATCGCGGCGCTGCGCAACAGCGCAACGCCATGCCGCGGCAAGCGGCCGACGGCGCGAAACACCTCGGCCCAATCGATCTTCGACGACACCGCGCGGGCATGAAACTCCTCCTCGACCGCGACCAGCAGCTCGCCGATGCCGAACAGGCCCATCACCGCGACGACGAAGCTCACGCCCTTGACCAGCTCATCGACACCCATGGTGAGGCGCACACTGCCGGAGACCGTGTCGATACCGATGGCGGCGATGGCAAAGCCGATGGCCAGCGCCACGACGGTCTTGATCGGCGCCGCACCGCCCATGCCGACGAAGCTGGCGAAGGCGAGGAAATAGACGGCAAAATACTCGGCCGGCCCGAACGCGAGCGCAACTTGCGCCACCCAGGATGCGAGGAAGGTGATCAGGATGACGCCGATCAGCGCGCCGAAGGCCGCCGAGCCGAAGGCGGTGGCGAGCGCCGTCGTCGGCCGGCCGTCGCGCGCCATGGGGTAGCCGTCAAAGGTGGTCGCGACCGAGGACGGCTCGCCCGGAATGTTGAACAGGATCGAGGTCACCGAGCCGCCGAACAGCGCACCCCAATACATGCTGGAGAGCAGGATGATCGCCGAGACCGGCTGCATGCCGAAAGTCAGCGGCAAGAGCAGCGACACCCCGTTCGGAGCGCCGAGCCCTGGCAGCACGCCGACGAGAATACCGAGCAGCACACCGACTGCCATCAGGGCCAGATGCGGCATGGTGACCGCGATGGAAAAGCCATGCAGGAGGTCTGCGAGATTATCCATCGGCCTCTCCGTCAGAACCCGAACGCGGCGGCGAGCGCGCCGTGCGGCAGGCTGACCTGGAACAGGCGCTCGAACACGACGTAGAGCGCGAGTGTCGTCGCCCCCGCCATGGCGAGCGCACGGGGCACGGATTGGTGCCGGGGGACCGCCAGCACTGCGAAGACGTAAAACGCCGAAGCGAGATACATCCCGGCCAGCGGAATCGCGGCCACGAAAATCGCAGCCGGCACGAACAGGCTGGCGAGCCGGCGCAGCTCGGTGGACGTGATGGCGATCGGGACATTCGCCAGTGTTGCGGCCGGCAGCACGCCCCGCGCCAGATTGTAGAGGCTTCCGAGCACGATGATGATGCCGGTCAGAAGCGGGAACGTGCCGGCCTCCACACCCGCACTCGACCAGCCGATGCCGTTGTCCAGACTGGAGACGACGACGGCGATACCGAATCCGCCGGTGAGGACGGCGGTCGCAAGCTCGAGGGCGCGGCGGGATATCATCGAGGCTCCCTGATGAACGAGGGACAACAGGACGTCATGGCGCGCAGTCGTCGCGCCTCACTTGATCAGCCAACCCTGCTCGCCCGCGACCTGCCTGATGTGCTCGAGATCCTCCTTGATGAATTTGTCGAACTCCGCACCGGTCAGGAAGGTGTCGACCTGCGAGGTCTTCTCGATGTAGTCCTTCCACTCGGGCATCGCCTGCACCTTCTTCATGAGGTCGACATAGAATGCCGCCTGCTCCGGCGTGACCTTGCCGGGCAGCCACACGGTGCGCGGCTGCTCGTATTGATTGATGTCGAGGCCCTGCTCGACGCAGGTCGGAACGTCGCTCCAGCCTTCGGTCGCGGTCACCTTGGGGCCCTGTGGCAGCCGCTTCGGGCTGAAAACACAGAGCGGTCGCTGCGTGCCGCCGCGCCATTGGCCGAGGCTTTCGCTGGGATTGTTGACGTGGGAGTCGAGATGACCGCCGGCGAGCTGCACGGCGGTCTCGGCGCCGCTCTTGAACGGGATATAGGTCAGCTTGACCTTGCCGGCCTTCTCGATCATGCGCGTCAAGACCTCATCGGTGTCCTTTGACTGCGCGCCGCCCATCCTGAACTCGCCCGATGCGGCCGCCTTCAGATAATCGCCCGCCGTCTTGTAGGGCGCGTCCTGCTTGACCCATAGCAGGAACTCGTCCTGCGCCATCGCCGCGATCGGGGTGAGATCGGTGTAGTTGAAGGCGACCTTGGAGACGAGCGGCTGCTGCCATGCGTTGGAGGTGCCGAAGATCACCTTGTGGGGATCGCCGGCAGAGGCCTTGCCATAGACATAACCTTCGGCGCCGCTGCCGCCGCCCTTGTTGACGACGACGATCGGCTGCTCCGTCAGCTTGTGCTTGGTGATGATGTTCTGCACCGCGCGGGCAAGATTGTCGGTGCCGCCGCCCGGGCCGGCCGTGGCCACGAACTCGATCGGCTTTTGCGGCTGCCAGGCCGCAGACGCAGGCATCGCGCCGGCGAGCACGGTCACGGCTGCGGAAAGCAAAAATGTTGACGTCCGACCCATGTTTCCCTCCAGTTGATTTTTATGTATTTTGTCTTTGTTCTTGTCGGCTCCACGTCCACTCAGGCGACGCGTTCCTCGCGTCTTCCCGATGCCAGCACGATCGCGCCTTCTTTTTCGAGCGCTTCGATCTGCTTCTGATCGAACCCGTGCTCGGCCAGCACCTCGCTTGTGTGCTCACCATAGACCGGCGCGCCTGATCGCACTTTGCCTGGGGTCTCCGAAAACTTGATGGGAAGCCCAATCGTCTTGACGGGACCGAGCGTCGAGTGCTCGACCTCGACGACCATCTCGCGCGCCAGCGTCTGCGGATCGCTCAGAGCCTCCAGCATGTCGTGCACGGGGCCGCACGGCACGCCCTTCTCGTCCAGCGCCGCGAGCCAATGCGCCCGGGACTTCGTGCGAAAGCGCTCGCTCAGGACAGCTTCGAGCTCCTTCAGATTCGCCATGCGGTCGGCTCCGTTGACGAAGCGCGGATCGGAGGCAAGCTCGCTCGCGCCGAGCGCTTCCAGCATCAAGAGCCAATGCTTCTTGTTGGCGCCTCCGACGACGAGCCAGCCGTCCGAGGCTTCGAACGCCTGATACGGCGCGTTGAGTGGATGCGCCGAACCCATGGCGCGCGGCGCAGTGCCGGCAGCCAGCGCGATGGTCGACTGCCAGTAGGTCTGCACCAGCGCGGCCTCGTAGAGCGAGGTCTCGACCCACTGCCCTTCACCCGTCTTGAGGCGATGGGTGTAGGCGGCGAGAATGCCCATGCTCGCGAGCAGGCCGGCGGTGATGTCGGACAGCGGGGGGCCGCATTTGACGGGCGGGCCGTCGGGACGCTCGCCGGTAAAGCTCATGATGCCGCTCATGGCCTGCGCGACCAGATCGAACCCGCGGCGATGCTTGTAAGGGCCGGTGCGGCCGAAGCCCGACAGCGAGCAGTAGATCAGCGCCGGGAATTCCGCGTGCAGAGCCTCGTAGCCGAAACCGAGACGCTCCATCGCGCCGGGCGCAAAATTCTCGACCAGCACGTCGGCGCTCGCGATCAGGCGCCGCAGCACCTGCTTGCCGCCATCGGTCTTCAGGTCCAGCACGATGCCGCGCTTGTTGCGGTTCATCATCAGGAAGGAAGCCGCCTCGTCCCCGATCTTCGGCGGCACCGAATGACGGGTGTCGTCGCCGTTCGGCCATTTCTCGATCTTGATGACGTCGGCGCCCATGTCGGCGAGCATCAGGGTGCAGGTCGGTCCCGCCATGACATGGGTGAGATCGACGACCTTGAGGCCGGCCAGCGGTCCCGAGCGGCGAGAGGTGGATTGCGATCGATCGCTCTGCATCGGCCCGTCCTATTGGCCGCGCCATTGCGGCGCGCGCTTGTTGAGGAAAGCATCGAGCCCTTCGCGAAAATCCTGGCTCGTGTAGCACATCAGAATGAGGTCTTCGCCCTCGTCCCGCGCCAGCCGCCTTTGCAGGCGCGCCACGGCCTGCTTGGTCGCATTCAGCGTCAGCGGCGCATGGCTGGCGACGAGGCGGGCCACCTCGTCGGCGCGCCGATCAAGCTCCGGAAGATCGTCGACGATTTCGCCGAGCAGCCCGACACTCGCGGCCTCCGTGGCGTCGACGAGGCGCGCGGTGAAAATGATGTCCTTGACGCGCGCGGCACCGATGAGCGCCGTGAGACGACTGACATTGGACATCGACAGGCAATTGCCGAGCGTACGGGCAATCGGAAATCCAATCTTGGTGCTCTTCGTGCCGATGCGGAGATCGCAGGCCGCGGCAATGCCCGCCCCGCCCCCGGTGCAGAACCCGTTGATCGCCGCGATCGTCGGCACCCGGCACTGCTCCAGCGTGGTCAGCACGCGATCGATGCGGTTCTCGTAGTCGATCGCGTCCTGGGGCGTCTTGAATTCGCGAAACTGATTGATGTCGGTGCCCGAAGCGAATGCCTTGTCGCCGGCCCCGCGCAGCACCAGCACCTTGATTGCATGATCGCGGTCGGCCTCCTCGCAGATCGCAGCGAGCCGCTCGTACATGGCGAAGGTGAAGGCATTGCGGGCCTGCGGGCGGTTGAAGGTGATCCGCCCGATGCCGTCGTCGCGCTCGAAGACGAGGTCTTCTGCCGCCACTTGCAGGTCCATTTCCTCAATACCCTTCTATTTTTTCCATTTTTGAATGCAAAATGCGAGATTTTCAAGCTGGAACTTGCATATATCCGCATGTAAGTTCATTTTTGCATTCAAATTGAGCTCAGGACCCATGCTTCACGAAGAAGTCGTTGGCCGCATCCGCGCCATCCTGCTCGACGGTGAAATCCCGCCGGGCGCGCGGATTCCCGAACGCGAGCTGTGCGAACGGCTGGAGATCTCGCGCACACCGCTGCGCGAGGCGCTCAAGGTGCTCGCCGCCGAGGGCCTGGTGCAGCTGCTGCCCCATCGCGGCTCGCGCGCGGCGAAGCTGACCGACAAGGACATGCGCGACCTGTTCGAGGTTTGCCAGGGCCTGGAGGCGCTCGCCGGCGAACTCGCCTGCGAGCGCATCACGGACGCCGAGATCGAGGAGATCGCCGCCGCGCATGCGGAGATGGTGCAGCATTATCGCGAGCGCGATCTGATCCAGTACTACCGTGGCAACCGTGCCATTCACGAAGCCATTGTCAGCGCAGCCGGAAACCCTGTGCTCGCGGGGCTCTACAGCTCGGTGACCGCGCGCATCCGCCGCGCGCGCTATGTCACGCCGATGACCCCGCAGCGCTGGGCGCTCGCCGTGAAGGAGCACGATGCGATCCTCAACGCGCTGCAGCGGCGCGACGGCGTCGGCCTCGCCCATATCCTGCGGGCGCATCTCCGCCACAAGCGCGAAGAGGTTCTGCAGGCGGGCTTTGCCGAGACGGAAGGCAATGAGCTCACGCTGAGAATTGCGTAACGCGCAATTCCGCGGTCGCATGCATCCGCCGACCAATTCTACTTGCTAGCTTGTCGTAACCGGCGCAGCATGGCTTCTGCCGACCTCCGGCCACATGGCTGATCAGGCCGGTCGCAACCGCGCGAACGATGGCGCAAGACAAGCAAGATAAAAGACTAAAGCGGAGGAAACGCATGACAATCGATGTCTCTCGTCGGTCCCTGCTCGCACTCGGGGCGGGACTCGGCGCCAGCGCCATGCTCGGCAGCAGCGCGCTGGCGCGGGCTCCCAAGCTCGGCACGCAGACTCCCTACTGGCACCGATTCACTCTCGGCGACGCCGAGGTGACCGTCGTATCCGACGGGCCGCTGCCGCTCGGCGATCCCTCGGGGACCTTCACCGGCGTTCCCAAGGAAGAGGTCAAGAAGATGCTCGCCGACAATTTCCTGTCGCCGGACAATGTCGTGCTCGAACAGAACTCGCCGATCGTGAACACCGGCGACAAGCTGATCCTGTTCGATACGGGCATGGGCAGCTCGAAAATGTTCGGCGCCAGCACCGGGCGACAACAGAAGAGCATGACCGAGGCCGGCATCAAGCCTGGCGACATCGACGCCGTCGTCTGCTCGCATGCCCATATCGACCATATCGGCGGCATCGTCGACGAAGGCGGCAAGCCGCTGTTCCCGAACGCGCAGGTCTACATCTCACAGACCGATTTCGACTTCTGGACCGACGAGGCCAAGCTCGGCAGCCCGGCCAAGGACTTCGTCGTCCACGCCCGCAAGAACCTGCTGCCGGTGCGCGACCGCATCGTGTTCTTCAAGGACGGCCAGGAATTCCTGCCCGGCGTGCAGGCGATCGCGGCACCGGGCCACACCGTCGGCCACACCATCTTCATGGTCTCGTCGGCGGGGAAATCGTTCGCCTTCCTCGGCGACCTCTCGCACCATTCGGTGCTGCTGCTGGAGCGGCCGCGGATGGAGTTCTCCTACGACACGGATCCGAAGCAGGCGGCGGACACGCGCGTCAAGCTGCTGACGATGCTTGCGGCCAACAAGACCCCGGTGATGTCCTATCACTTCGCCTGGCCCGGCTACGGCCACGTCGCCAAAGCGGGCGACGGATTCCACTACTATCCGGAACCGATGAAGATGACGCTGTAGGCCGGCAAACCAGCTCCGGGCGGCCGCGAGCCGCCCGGATGTGCAGCCCGCGCATCTTCATCCGAGGACGTCGGCTAACACCCCAGCCGGTCGGCGATGCCGCCAAAGTCCTTGGCGACGATGTCCCAATTGCCGGTCGCCTCGAAGTCGACCTTCTGCAGCGGACCGTATTCCGTCGGCCGTGCCACGAACGCCGTCTTCAGCCCGTTCTTCTGCGCGGCCGCGAGATCACCGTTGTGGGCGGCGACCATCATCACCTCCTCCGGCTTGAGGCAAAGCAGCTTTGCAGCGCCGAGATAGGTCTCGGGATCGGGCTTGTAATGCTCGAACAGCTCGGCCGACATGATGAGGTCCCACGGCAGGCCGGCGAACTTCGCCATGTTGGTGAGCAGCGCGACGTTGCCGTTCGAGAGAGGCGCGATCACGAATTTCGATTTGAGCCGCGTCAGGCCTGCGACGCTGTCCGGCCAGGGATGCAGGCGGTGCCAGCCCTTGGTGAGGTAGTCGAGATCGGACTCGGTAAGCCCCTTGATCGCGAACTTCTCGACCAGCTTCTCCAGCGAACGGCGATGCAGATCATCCAGCATGACGTAGCCGCGCTCGGGATGCTGGCGCACGTCGTCCATCGAGGCCATGTACATGCCGCGCCAGCCGTCGACGAGCGCGGTCCAGTCGGCGGTGATGCCGCGACCTTTCGCCCACCACATGAAGTCGGTGATCAGGCTGGTGCGCCAGTCGACGACGGTGCCGAACACGTCGAAGACGAGGGCTTTGACGGCGGAGAGATCGGACATGTACGCATCCTCAATTTTCTTATCGTTGTCATTCCGTGACGATCGGACCGCGCGAAGCGCGGCCCTGAGAACGCAAAACCTTGCGCAACAATCTCTGCATTCCGGGTTCGCGCTTCGCGCCCCCCGGAATGACGGTAGAGATCAGTCCAGATGGAACTTCGCGAGCTCGCGGTGCTCGGCCTTGATGTAGCGCACGGTGCCGGTGACGGAGCGCATCACAACCGTCTCGGTCTCGATCACGCCGTCCTTGCGGAACTTGACGCCCGACAGCAGCGAGCCCGTGGTGACGCCGGTGGCGGCGAACAGGCAGTCGCCGCGCGCCATGTCCTCGATGCCGTAGATCATCTTGGGGTCGTTGACGCCCATCTTGGCGGCGCGCTCGCGCTTCTCCTCGGAGTCGAGAATGAGGCGGCACTGCATCTGGCCGCCGATGCAGCGCAGCGCCACGGCGGCGAGCACGCCTTCCGGCGCGCCGCCGGTGCCGAGATACATGTCGACCCCGGTGTTGTCGGGGTCAGCGCAGTGGATCACGCCGGCGACGTCGCCGTCGGTGATCAGGCGCACGGCGGCGCCGGTCGAGCGCACGCCCGCGATGATGTCGGCATGGCGCGGACGATCGAGCACGAGCACCGTGATGCCTTCCGGCTTGACCCCCTTGGCCTTGGCGAGGCGGCGGACGTTGTCGGCAGGGCTCGCATCGAGATCGACGACGCCCTTGTCGTAACCGGGGCCGATCGCGAGCTTCTGCATGTAGACGTCGGGGGCGTGCAGCAGCGTGCCGCCGTCGGCCATCGCCATGGTGGCGATCGAGCCCGGCATGTTCTTGGCGCACAGCGTGGTGCCTTCGAGCGGGTCGACCGCGATGTCGACCTCGGGTCCGGTCTTGAGGCCGACCTCCTCGCCGATATAGAGCATCGGCGCCTCGTCGCGCTCGCCCTCGCCGATCACGATGGTGCCCTGGATCGGCAGCTTGTTGAGCTCGCGCCGCATGGCGTCGACGGCGGCCTGGTCGGCCGCTTTCTCGTTGCCGTGCCCGCGCAGCCGCGCCGAGGACACCGCCGCCCGCTCCGTCACCCGCACGATCTCCAGCGTCAGAATGCGCTCGAGCAAGGCGTGCGGGGGGACTTCAATATGGGTCGACATCGGCTCACTCCTTCGAAACGTTTGGGCCGGAAATCTCCGTCCGCATCAACTCGTAACACCCACAGTTCGTTCGAACCGTGTCAGTTCTTCTCAATCCGGATCACCTGCGGCCGTCCGCTGATGACCTTGTCGCGCTGAACGGCGGCAAGAGCGCGGCGCACCGCGTCCTCATGCGTGGCATAGGTGATCAGGATGACGGGCACGGGGACCGCCTTGCCGTCGCTGGACGCAGCGCCGCCATTGGGATGACGCTGCACGATCGACTCGATCGAAATCTTTTGTTCTGCAAGCCGCGTCGCGATCGCGGCCGCAGTGCCGGGGAAGTCGCGCGCGAGCAGACGGATGTAATAGCCGCCCTCGTGCCGCTCCATCGGCGCCTTCTTGGTGTCGCGAAGCTGCGAGATCGGCCGGCCGAACGGATTGGCACGGATACCGCGCGCAACGTCGGCGATGTCGGCGACGACGGCGGATGCGGTCGCAGCCCCCCCGGCGCCGGGACCGACCAGCGTGATCGGCGGAATGCCCTCGCCGTCGATCGTGACCGCATTGGTGACGCCCATCACCTGTGCGATCGAGGATGATTTCGGCACCATGGTCGGATGCACGCGCTGCTCGATGCCCTTGGTGGTGCGGACCGCAACGCCGAGCAGCTTGACGCGGTAGCCGAGATCGGCGGCCGCGCGAAGATCTTCCGGCGCGATGGATGAGATGCCTTCGACATACACCGCACTTTGAGCAACTTTCGTGCCGAAGGCGAGGCTGGCGAGAATGGCGAGCTTCTGTGCGGTATCGTGGCCGTCGACGTCGAAGGACGGATCGGCCTCGGCATAGCCGAGCCGCTGCGCGTCCTTGAGGCATTCGGCGAAGGACAGCCCCTCCTGTTCCATCCGGGTCAGGATGTAGTTGCAGGTGCCGTTGAGGATGCCGTAGACGCGGTCGATGCCGGTTCCGGCGAGACCTTCACGTAACGTCTTGATGACGGGGATCGCCGCGCCGACCGCTGCCTCGAAATTCAGCGCGCCGCCGTGCTTTTCAGCCGCCTTGGCGAGCTTGATTCCGTGCTTGGCCAGCAGCGCCTTGTTGGCGGTGACCACCGACTTGCCGGCGCTCAGCGCGGCTTCCACAGCCGACAGCGCCGGATCGCCGGCGCCGCCCATCAGCTCGACGAAGCAGTCGACCTCGGGATGGGTGGCCAGCGCCATCGGATCCCTGGCCCATTCGACGCCGCGCAGGTCAACGCCGCGCTTCTTGGCCTTCGAGCGCGCAGTGACGGCGACGACACGGATGCCGCGGCCGCTGCGGCCCGCGAGCACGCGCGCCTGCGTTTCGATCAAACGGACTACTTCGGCGCCCACGGTGCCGAGCCCCGCTATGCCCACTTTCAGGGGTGCAACCATGATGTCTTAGAAAACCTGCCGAAGAGAACTCAACGCCGATTGGCGAGCGGAACGACGTTGTGCAACGTTTCGATGCCGCTTTCAAGGAAGCGGCGCACGCCGCGCGCGGCCTGCCTGATCCGTTGCTCGTTTTCCACCATGGCAATGCGGACATATCCTTCACCATGCTCGCCAAAGCCGACGCCGGGCGAGACCGCAACGCCGGATTTCTCCACCATCAGGGTCGCGAACTGCATGCTGCCGACGCTGCGGAAGGCTTCCGGCAGCGGCACCCAGGCGAACATCGAGGCCTCCGGCGGCGGGATCTCCCAGCCGGCACGGCCGAACGATTCCACCAGCGCGTCGCGGCGCTTCCGGTAGGTGTCGCGCATCTCCCTGATGCAATCGTCCGGACCGTTCAGCGCGGCGGTCGCGGCGACCTGGACCGGCGTGAACGCGCCGTAGTCGAGGTATGATTTGACGCGGGCGAGCGCCGCGATCACGCGCTCATTGCCGACTGCAAAGCCCATGCGCCAGCCGGCCATCGAATACGTCTTCGACATCGAGGTGAACTCGACGGTGACGTCCATCGCGCCGGGCACCTGGAGCACCGAGGGCGGCGGGTTGTTCTCGTCGAAATAGACCTCGGCATAGGCGAGATCGGACAGGATCAGGATCTCGTGCTTCTTCGCGAAGGCGACGAGGTCCTTGTAGAAATCGAGGCTCGCGACATAGGCGGTCGGGTTCGAGGGATAGCAGACGACCAGCGCCAGCGGCTTCGGAATCGAATGCACGATCGCCCGCTCCGCCGCCTCGAAGAATTGCGGCGTCGGCTCGGACGGCACCGAGCGGATCACACCGCCCGCCATCAAGAAGCCGAAGGCATGAATCGGATAGCTCGGGTTCGGACAGAGGATGACGTCGCCGGGCGCGGTGATCGCCTGCGCCACATTGGCAAAGCCTTCCTTCGAACCCAGCGTCGCCACCACCTGGGTTTCGGGATTGAGCTTCACGCCGAAACGGCGGGCGTAGTAGCCGGCCTGGGCCCTGCGCAGTCCGGGAATGCCGCGGGAGGCCGAGTAGCGGTCGGTGCGCGGCTTGCCCAGCGTCTCCTTCAGCTTCTCCAGCACATGCGCCGGCGCCGGCAGATCCGGATTGCCCATGCCGAGGTCAATGATGTCGGCCCCGGCATTCCGCGCGGCTGCCTTGGCCCGGTTGACCTGTTCGAATACGTAAGGCGGCAGGCGGCGGATGCGGTAAAATTCTTCCATGGCTCTCTAGGGCTCCGGGCAACCGGTCAGGACAGAATCGACAGACCACGAGGGCCATTTCAAAAGGCGCTCATGCTCATCGCGAAAATCACTCAAAATCAAATACTTAGAGCAATCATCGACGACGAGGACTGAAGTCGTTCGCCCTGACTCTTGGCTGAACCGGAATCTTTTAGCACGGCAAGGCTGAGGCGCCAGCGATTACCTTGCGCCTCATTTGGCGTCCTTGGCGGCCACCGCCTGGCGATCGCGTGCCGCGGCGAGCTCGGCCTCGATCTTGGCGCGCCGGTCCGGCGGGATGATCGCCTCATCGCGATCCGGCGGCAGGTCATGCACAGGCAGATACGTGCCGGGCTCCCTGACATGCGGCTGTGCATCCCCCGGCGTCAGATCCGCGAGCTGGCTCGAGCATCCGCCGAGGGCGAGCGCCGCGAGCAGCAGCACGCTGCAGATCGGCCGCATCTTTTTCAGGTCCCATAACGCCAACACTTGGGAAATCCCCTACTCGTCCCAAAGCACGGCCCCGGGCAACCTTACCCAAGACCGCGCCCAAGCTCAAACCATTGCTGCCCAAATGGTGCGAGCGAAAACAGCCCCGGCCCAACAAGACGAGCGGTGCGGCTCGATTGTGACGGAACCAAGAAGATTTGTCGCAGTGCAACACATCTTCGAGAGTGTTTAACGTCAAACATGCGAGCTTCGCGGTGACGAATACGGAATGAATCGTTACTGTTCTGCTCATGAGCATGGCCACAACCGACACGCCGAAACCCGGGACGAAGTTCGACGCGGAAGCCTTCGCGATGAATGTCGCGCGGGCGATGGAGAGCGGCGGCAAGGCGCTCGCCGCCTATCTCAAGCCGCGCGAGAGCGGCGAGGTGCAGGATCGCCCGCCGGCCGAGCTTGCCGAGGTCGTCAGGACCTTCACGTCGGTCGCCGAATACTGGCTGTCGGACACCTCCCGCTCCTCCGATCTGCAGACCAAGCTCGCGAAGGACTATCTCGACCTCTGGGGCTCGGCGGTGCGCCGCATGGCCGGTCAGGACGCCCAGCCCGCGATCGCGCCCTCGCCGCGCGACAAGCGCTTTGCCGATCCGGAATGGAAGTCGAACCAGTTCTTCGACTTCGTCATGCAGCTCTATCTGCTCACGACCAAATGGGCGCAGGAGCTGGTGCGCGATGCCGAAGGGCTCGATCCGCAGACCCGCCGCAAGGCGGAGTTCTACATCCAGCAGGTCATCAACGCATTGTCGCCGTCCAACTTCGTGCTGACCAATCCGGAGGTGCTGCGCGAGACGGTGGCGAGCAGCGGCGAGAACCTCGCGCGCGGCTTGAAGATGCTGGCCGAGGACATCGCGGCCGGCAAGGGCATGCTGAAGATCCGCCAGTCCGATCCGGACAATCTCGTCGTCGGCGTCAACATGGCAACGACGCCGGGCAAGGTGATCTACCAGAACGAGATCATGCAGCTGATCCAGTACGCTCCGACCACGGAGAAGGTGCTGCGCACGCCGCTCCTGATCGTGCCGCCCTGGATCAACAAGTTCTACATCCTCGATCTGAAGCCGGAGAAATCCTACATCAAGTGGTGTGTCGATCAGGGCATCACCGTGTTCGTGATCTCATGGGTCAATCCGGACAAGCGGCTCGGCAACAAGAGCTGGGAAGCCTACATGAAGGAGGGCCCGCTCACGGCGATGGACGTGATCGAGAAGGTCACCGGCGAGATGAAGGTGCACACCGCCGGCTATTGCGTCGGCGGTACCATGCTCGCGACCACGCTCGCCTGGCTCGCCGAGAAGCGCCGCCAGCGCGTGTCGTCCGCGACGTTCTTCGCCGCCCAGATCGACTTCACCCATGCCGGCGATCTCCTCGTGTTCGTCGACGAGGAGCAGATCTTGGCGCTCGAGCAGGACATGAAGGCCGCCGGCGTGCTCGAAGGCTCGAAGATGGCGATGGCCTTCAACATGCTGCGCTCCAACGACCTGATCTGGTCTTATGTCGTCAGCAACTATCTGAAGGGCCAGCAGCCGAGCGCGTTCGACCTGTTGCACTGGAACTCGGACGCGACACGGATGACCGCAGCCAACCATTCCTATTACTTGCGCAATTGCTACCTGGAGAACCGGCTCTCCACCGGCACGATGGTGCTCGACAACACCCTGCTCGACCTCTCCAAGGTGAAGGTGCCCGTCTACAATCTCGCCACCCGCGAGGACCACATCGCTCCGGCCGAATCGGTGCTGTACGGCTCGCAGTTCTTCGGCGGTCCGGTGAAGTATGTCCTGTCCGGCTCGGGCCACATCGCCGGCGTGGTCAATCCGCCCGCTTCGAACAAGTACCAGTACTGGACCAACGACAACATCAAGGACGTCAGTATCGCGCAGTGGATGAAGGACGCCGTGGAGCACAAGGGCTCGTGGTGGACGGACTGGCGCCAATGGCTGGGCGAACTCGATCCCGAGGAAGTCCCGGCGCGGGCGGTCGGCAGCGAAGCATTCCCACCGATCGAGGATGCGCCCGGCAGCTATGTCAGGGTTCGCGCATAGCGGAATCTCCCGCGCTTGTATAAGCTCGCTTGCACCACCGCGACGACTGAGGGAACCGGACTATGACGCGCGAATTGTTCTGGCTGACATTGACGGTGATCCTGACCGGGATCCTCTGGATTCCCTACACCATCAATCGCTGCCAGGTTCGCGGGCTCAGCGGTGCCATGGCCAACCCGTCGCGCGGCGACAAGCCGCAGGCGGAATGGGCGAACCGGCTGATGTTCGCGCATGACAACGCGGTCGAGAATCTCGTGATCTTCGCCCCGCTGGTGCTGATCCTGAACGCGATCGACTATTCCACGAAATGGACCGTGCTCGCCTGCGCCGTCTATTTCTGGTCGCGCGTCGCACATCTGATCGTCTATGCACTCGGGATCCCGGTGTTCCGCACGCTCGCCTTCACCGTCGGCTTCCTCGCGCAGGCCGTGCTGGCGCTGGCAATCTTCAATATCTTCTAGAGATCAGGCCGCGACCTTGCGAACGACGAGATGCAGCATGTTGGCCGGCGTCTTGTCGAAACTCTGGATCACGTTGGTTTCGGCTGACAGCGTGATCCACGGACCTGCGCCAGCGTAAGTCGCCTCGAGCCATTCGCGCGGCGGATAGTTGTAGTAGCGATCGAGGCTGTCGCGACCGTCACCCTCGCCCATCTTGTAGCTGGCGTAGAACACGCCCGAAGGCTTGAGCGCACGATGAATGCGCCCGAGGATGCCGGCAAGCTCGTCGCGCGGGACGTGCAGGAGACAGGCACTGGCCCAGACGCCGTCATAGGCCTCCTGCGCGTCCAGCTGGTCGAACCGCATCGTCTCGACGGGATGACCGAGCCGCTGCGAGGCAATCTCGGCCATTTCAGGCGAACCGTCGGTCGCGCGCACCGAAAACCCTTCGGCCAGCATCACCGCCGCATGATTGCCGGCGCCGCAGCCCAGCTCGAGGATCGCGCCGCCGGATGGCAGCAGGGCCAGGAAGTCAAGCAGCCGCGTCGACGGTGCCTTCGCCCAGCCAGCATAGGACGCGGCATGGCCGCGGTAGAATTGCAAGGTCGCTTCGTCCACCGCAGTACCTCGTGTCATGGGAACAGCGCGATCTGCTCCAGCCCCGTCGTCTCGGGCAACCCGAACATCAGGTTCATGTTCTGGATCGCCTGCCCGGCCGACCCCTTCACCAGATTGTCGAGCGTGGAAATCACGATCGCCCGGTTCTTGATCCGGTCGGCGACGACGCCGATCTGCACATAGTTGGAGCCGCGCACATTCTGGGTCTGCGGCAGCACGCCCTTCCTGGCAACATGCACGAAGGGCTCGTTGGCATAAACCTGCTCCAGCACGGCTCGCAGATCGTCCGGTGTCGCGCCGTTGAGCTTGACGTAAGACGTGCAGAGTTCCCCGCGCGCCATCGGAATAAGATGCGGCGTGAAGTTGATCGTCACCGCGGAACCGGTGGCGACGCCGATCTCCTGCTCGATCTCGGGCGCGTGCCGGTGGGTGCCGACCGAATAGGGCGACAGCCCCTCGCCCGCCTCGCTGAACAACGTGTTCTGTTTCAGCCCGCGGCCGGCGCCGGTGACGCCCGATTTCGCGTCAATGACGATGTCGTCGATGTCGATCAGTTTGGCCTTCGCAAGCGGCACCAGCGCGAGCAGCGCCGCCGTGGGATAGCAGCCGGGACAGGCGACCAGCCGCGCCGACGTGATCTTTTCGCGATAAAATTCGGTCAGGCCATAAACCGCTTCGGCCTGCAATTCGAGCGCCCGGTGCTCGTGGCCGTACCATTGCGCATAGGTGTTCTTGTCCCGCAGCCTGAAATCGGCGGACATGTCGAGGACCCTGATTTTGGGATTTGCCTTGAGGACCGCGGCGATGATTTCCTGCGTGGTGCCGTGCGGCAGCCCGCAGAACACCGCATCGAGCTTGCTCCAGTCGACCTTTTCCCATTCCACCAGTTTCGGCAGGTTCAGCATGAAGAAATGCGGAAACACGTCGCCCATCGACTTGCCGGCGTGGGTATTGGCGGTGAGCGTGACGATCTCGGCATCCGGATGCCGCGCCAACAGGCGCACCGCATCGGCCCCGGTGTAACCGGAGGCACCGAGAATGCCGATCTTCTTCGAGCTCATCACGCGTCCCTTCCAGGCGTCATTGGATCGTCTTGCCGGGGTAGAAAGCTGCAGCGTCGCTTCCTTCACCGGGCTGGCCTCGCGAGCAACGCTCGATCAGCTACTTGTCGGCAAGGCCCAGCATCAGCCGCATGTTCTGCACGGCAGCGCCCGATGCGCCCTTGCCGAGATTGTCGAGCCGGGCGACCAGCAGTGCCTGATGGTACTTGTCGCTGGCGAAGACGTAGAGCTCAAGCATGTTGGTCTCGTTGAGCGCCTCCGGTTCGAGCCGGCCGGCCTTGGTCGCCTCGTTCTGGAGCGGCATCACCTTGACGTATTTCGAACCGGCGTAACGCTTTGCCATCGCTGCCTGCAGGTCGGCGCCGCCGGTCTTGCCCGGCAGCATGTCGAGCTGCAGCGGCACCGAGACCAGCATGCCTTGCCGGTAGTTGCCGACCGAGGGAATGAAGATCGGGCGCCGCGTCAGGTTGGAGTAGAGCTGCATCTCCGGCAGATGCTTGTGCTCGAAGCCGAGGCCGTAGAGCTCGAACGACGGCGCGCTGCCGTCTTCGAAGCTCGAGATCATCGACTTGCCGCCGCCGGAATAGCCGCTCACGGCATTGACGGTGACGGGATAATCTGATGGCAGCAGGCCGGCATCGACGATCGGCCGCAACAGTGCGATCGCGCCGGTCGGGTAGCAGCCGGGATTGGAGACCTTCTTCGCCGCCTTGATCCTACCGGCCTGGTCCGGGGTCAGCTCCGGAAAGCCGTAGGCCCAGTCCGGCGCGACCCGGTACGCCGTCGAGGCGTCCAGCACCTTCGGCGCCGACGTGCCCATGCTGTCGACCAGCGCGACGGTCTCCTTCGCGGCATCGTCCGGCAGGCAGAGGATGACGAGGTCCACCTCCTCCATCAGCGCCTTCTTGGCCGCGGGGTCCTTGCGCTTGTCGTCGGCGATGGTCTTCACCACAACATCGCTCTGAAGCTTGAGGCGCTCGTTGATGCCGAGGCCGGTGGTGCCGGAGCCGCCGTCAACGAAGACGGTCGCGGGCTTCCTGGCCGCGCTGGTGGTCGGGGCTTTCGTGGTCTCAGCGAGGCCGGTTTCAGAAAGGCTCATGGCGCGCTCCTTTCGAGCATGTTCGTATCGTCTGCGAAGATCTGCGGCCGGGTGTGCCGCATCAACCGGGAAATCTCTCTAGCGTCGGCGTCACCAGCGCCAAGCGCGTTCGCGATCGCTGCGAAATCGGCGTCCGACTTGTGCTGGTTCAGCTTGAAGCTGCCCTCGACCTCTTCAACCGTCATGACCAGACCCACGATCGCCTTCTTCATCGCCTCGAACCGCCCGGCAGTCATCTTGCCCGACGTCCATGGCTTCTTCGGCAACAGCCAGCTCTCGAACTTTTCGCTGAGCGTGTCGAGCTGCACCGACAGCTCGTCATCCGACAGCAGCCGCACCGGCCCGCTCAGATGCACCGACTGGTAGAGCCAGGTCGGCACCTGATCCGGCGAGACGTACCAGTCCGGCGACACATAGGAATCGGGGCCGTTGACTGCGAGCAGCCAGGACACAGCACCATCCGCCAGCTTTAGCAGCGGATTGTGACGGGCCAGATGAAAGGCGGCCTGCGGCGTGCCGTCAGCGCCGTAAGTCAGATAGAACGGCAATGGCGAGGCGATGGGCTTGTGGCCGTCGAAGGCACACATGGTCCCGAAGCCGCGCTCGTCGGCGAACTTCAGGCTCGCGGCGCGGTCCTGCTTGAAAAAGGGTGGCGTGTACATCGTGGTCTCCTGCTGGGCCTCCTCGGGGGAGCCGCCGGATCAGATCGCGCTGACAGGAGAGAGAATGCCGCGGATCGGATCCAGCGGCAAAGACGATGATCTCAAACGCGATCGACCGCCAAAACCGCAAAAGAGCGGCGGCGGCGACGGGCGAACAGGATGGTCGCGGCGTTGATCATGGCGCGCGGCTATAAGGCCAGATCGGGTTCCGGTCAAGGTGCCGGCGTCAGATGACGCGCCAGATCCATTCCATGAGCTTGGCGAGCACGTCGCCGAACAACAGGAGCACGGCGGACCAGATCAGGGCCGAGACGAAATTGGCGGCCTGGAAGCTCCAATAAGGCATCTCGAAGATGCCGGCTGCCAGCGGCACGGAGGCGCGCAAGGGGCCGAAGAAGCGCCCGATGAAGATGCTGGGTATGCCCCAGCTGCGCACGAAAGCCTCGCCTCTGGGCAGCAGGTCCGGATAGCGCGAGAGCGGCCACATCTGGGCAACCCTCTCCTTGTAGCGGTAGCCGAACCAGTAGGAGACCCAGTCGCCCAGCGCCGCGCCAAGGCCGCCGGCAATCCAGACCGGAAAGAAACTGATGCCGCTGGCCCCGATCAGCGCACCGATGGCCACCAGCGCGCCCCAGGCCGGAACCAGCAACGAGATGAACGCAAGCGACTCCCCGAAGGCGAGCAGAAACACGATCGGTGCCGCCCAGGCCTGGTGAACGCGCACGAAATCGGCCAGGGCGTGCGCAAATTGCTCCATCAAAAATAGCCTTCCCGCCCCGTCTCAAGGTGCTGCTCGATGAAAAGGACTGGTAAGCCAAGGACTTGTGTGACATCAAGTCACAAAACCCGACATGACGCCTAGCAAACCGTCAAATTGCCGGGAACTTGTGGGCCCTGCGGCGTAAAATCGCCGGGATTGGCTCCCAACCCACACCGCCAGCCCCGTCGCGGTAACCTTTCCAAGGCAGAAGTGGCATAGTCGGCCCAACCGATTCGCCGCCCATGCGGCCCCTCAAAACGCATCAAGATATATGTCCAAGCAGTTGAAGCCTAAAGCAAAAGACGACTTTTTCGGCGGCGACGAGCCGAAATCTCGTGCCGCCAAGGCGGCGCCGCGCGGAAGCGGCGGGGAAGCCGACTACACGGCAGCCGACATCGAGGTGCTCGAAGGGCTGGAACCGGTGCGTCGCCGGCCTGGCATGTATATCGGCGGTACCGACGAGAAGGCGCTGCATCATCTGTTCGCAGAAGTCATCGACAACTCGATGGACGAGGCGCTCGCCGGGCACGCGACCTTCATCGAAGTCGATTTGAGCGCTGACGGATTCCTGACCGTGACCGACAACGGCCGCGGCATCCCGATCGATCCTCACCCGAAATTCCCGAAGAAGTCGGCGCTCGAAGTCATCATGTGCACGCTGCATTCGGGCGGAAAGTTCGACAGCAAGGTCTACGAGACCTCGGGCGGCCTGCACGGCGTCGGCATCTCCGTGGTGAACGCCCTCTCCTCGCGTCTCGAGGTCGAGGTCGCGCGCAGCCAGAAACTCTACCGCATGACGTTCGAGCGCGGCCACCCGAAGGGCAAGCTCGAGGACCTCGGCAAGATCAACAACCGCCGCGGCACGCGCGTGCGCTTCAAGCCCGACACCGATATTTTCGGCGCTAAGGCCGCGTTCAAGCCGCAGCGCCTGTTCAAGATGACGCGCTCGAAAGCCTATCTGTTCGGTGGCGTCGAGATCCGCTGGAACTGCGCGCCCGAGCTGCTCAAGGGCATCGAGGACGTGCCGGCCGAAGCGACGTTCCACTTCCCCGGCGGCCTCAAGGATTATCTCGCCGCGGCGATCCACGCCGACACGCTGGTGCATCCCGACATCTTCTCGGGCAAGTCGGGCCGCAACGGCGCGCATGGCGCCTGCGAATGGGCCGTGGCCTGGACCGCCGATGCCGACGGCTTCCTCTCCTCCTACACCAACACCGTGCCGACGCCGGATGGCGGCACGCACGAATCCGGCCTGCGCAGCGCCCTTTTGCGCGGTCTGAAGGATCACGCCGAGCGCGTCGGTCAGGGCAAGCGCGCGGCCTCCGTCACCTCGGAAGACGTGATGGTCGGCGCCGCCGTGATGCTGTCGGTGTTCGTGCGCGAGCCGGAATTCCAGGGGCAGACCAAGGATCGCCTCGCCACTGCAGAGGCGCAGCGCATCGTCGAGCAGGCGATGAAGGATCCGTTCGACCATTGGCTGTCGGGCAATCCGAACATGGCCAACCGGCTGCTCGACTTCGTGATCGACCGCGCCGAAGAACGGCTGCGGCGGCGGCAAGAGAAAGAGACCGCGCGAAAAACCGCAGGCAAGAAGCTGCGCCTGCCCGGCAAGCTCGCCGACTGCACCGACGCCGGCACCGATGGCTCGGAGCTGTTCATCGTCGAGGGTGACTCGGCCGGCGGCAGCGCCAAGCAGGCGCGCGACCGCAAGACCCAGGCCGTGCTGCCCCTGCGCGGCAAGATCCTCAACGTCGCTTCTGCCGGCAAGGACAAGCTGACGGCGAACGCCCAGCTCTCCGATCTGGTGCAGGCGATCGGCTGCGGCCAGCTCGCACATTACCGCGAAGAAGATCTGCGCTACCAGCGCATCATCATCATGACCGATGCCGACGTCGACGGCGCGCACATCGCCTCGCTCCTGATCACTTTCTTCTACCGGCAGATGCGGCCCTTGATTGACCAAGGCCACCTCTTCCTCGCCGTGCCGCCGCTCTACAAGCTCACGCACGGCACCAAATCGGTCTACGCCCGCGACGACAAGCACAAGGACGAGCTGATCAAGTCCGCGTTCAACGCCAACGCCAAGGTCGAGGTGAACCGCTTCAAAGGTCTCGGCGAGATGATGCCGGCGCAGCTCAAGGAGACCACCATGGATCCGAGCAAGCGGACGCTGCTCAAGGTGGTCCTGCTCGCCGACGACCGCGACACCACCGCGGATTCGGTGGAGCGCCTGATGGGCACCAAGGCCGAGGCGCGCTTCGCCTTCATCTCGGACAAGGCCGAATTTGCCAGCGAAGAGCTGCTGGACGTCTGAGGGATTGGTCCGTGCCGGGCGCGCCAGCTCCAAGCTCGGTGGTCCGGTGGTGGCGAAGTACTGAGCCGCCGCTTCTTCGAAAACCAGCCCCGGCCTCGGCCGGGGCTTTTTGCTTTTTGGCTCCGCCTCCAGGTCGGCCACGGCGTGGACGGCTCGATTCGCGCTGGACCGGGCGACCCGGCCATCGACTCAGGAGCTCAAACGCCGAGCCAGGATTGCCTCCATTTCGTACAATGCCGGATTTGCTAACGACAGGTTACCCGAAATCGAAGTCTTGAGACCCCAAATAACATATTGAAAAATATGATATATTATGGATTCGAGCGACGGCGTCCGAAACACCCCAGCACCGGCGTTTTCCCGCGACTGTGCCTGCCCGGCAACAGCATTTCGGCGAGAACCGTCTATAGTCCGGCCATCAGATGACACGAACTTCAGCGCGCTCGCGCCTGCTACGACAGACCAAGGTTGGGGATTTGACATGAAGAAGACTTTGCTCGCTCTGACCGCGGTTGCGGCGATGACCGGTGCGGCCTCGGCGGCTGACCTTGGCGCCCGTCCCTATGCGAAGGCTCCGATGCCGGCGCCCGTCGCGAACTGGACCGGCTTCTACGTGTTCGGCGGTGGCGGTGGCGGCCTCTCGAATGCCGACCAGAGCGTGGTTGACACCGGCACGGGCACCCCGCTGACGATCACCCAACGCCAGGGCGGCTCGGGCTGGTTCGGCACGGTTGGCGCCGGCTACGACTGGCAGTTCAGCGGCACCTGGGTCGCTGGTGTGTTCGCCGACGGTCAGTTCGGCAGCATCCGTGCCACCATCCAGGATCCGACCCTCGGCATCACTGGCAACCAGAAGCTGGAAACCTCCTGGGCCGCGGGTGTTCGCCTCGGTTGGCTGGTCGCCCCGAACGTTCTCTCCTACGTCAACGGCGGTTACTCCGGCGCTCATTTCGGCCAGACCAACTTCACGACGCTGGGCGGCACTCCCGTGGGCGTCCATCTCAGCAGCTACGATCGGCATGGCTGGTTCGTGGGTGGCGGCGTCGAGAACAGCCTGAACATCTTCGGCATCACGTCGCCCGGCTGGTTCATGAAGACCGAGTATCGTTCGGCCTTCTACAATGCCAAGACTCAGGACGAACTGCTCGACGGCAGCAACCTTCCGGTCGGCAACAGCATCCGCGCCAACAGCTGGAACCAGACGATCTCGACCTCGCTGGTCTACCGCTTCAACTGGACCGGTCCGGTCGTCGCGAAGTACTGATCCGATCTCACGATCAAACGTCAAAGCCCCGGCATCGCCGGGACTTTTTCGTTTTGGGCCGAGCGGCCGACCGCTGGTCTGCAATGACTTGTACGGCGAGCCGGGCTCCGCCCGCCGACTATCGGCACTGCCGAGCGCCCAGCCGCGAATTGCCTTTCCAGGGACACGCTTCCTCCTCCGCCGGCAGCTTGCGCCGGTGCCGCCATTGTATCCAGACCGAAGCTACGGTTAGTGTGCGCTCAAGCTTTCGCGGCGCGGCGATCCTGCATCGTCGCGCCGCTGACAGGAGCGGACCGATGGGAGGAATGCATGCGCAGATTTCTGCTGGTCGCAGGCCTGCTTGCGACTGCCGTCGGGCTGCTCTGGATCGGACAGGGCACGGGCGCCGTTCCGTGGCCGCGATCGAGCTTCATGGTCAACCAGCTGCAATGGGCGGGCTATGGCGCAGCCATGGCCGGCTTCGGGCTGGTGCTGATCTGGCAGAGCCATCAATGAGATAAACCAGGGAATGAAAGCATGACATCCAGCCGGTTCGATCTTCGCGGCAAGGTCGCGATCGTCACGGGAGGCAACGGTGGCATCGGCCTCGGCATGGCGCGTGGCCTTGCCGACGCCGGCGCCGATATCGCGGTGGTCGGACGCAACGAGACCAAGTCCGCCGCGGCCGTCGCCGATCTCAGGCAGCGCGGCGTGAAGGCGATCGCCGTCGCCACCGACGTGACCGACAAGGCGGCGGTCGCTGCGATGATCGAGCGCGTCGTCGGGGAGCTCGGCCGCATCGACGTCCTCATCAACAATGCCGGCATGAGCATCCGCAAGCCGCCGCACGAACTCGAGCTCGACGAGTGGAACAAGGTGATCGACACCAACCTCACCAGCGCCTTCGTGTGCTCGAAGCTGGCCTATCCGGCGCTGAAGGCGTCCGGCAACGGCAAGGTGATCAATATCGGTTCGATGATGTCGATCTTCGGCGCGAGCTTCGCGACGGCCTATGCCGCGAGCAAGGGCGGCATCGTGCAGTACACCCGCGCCTGCGCCAACGCCTGGGCGCCCGACAACATCCAGGTCAACGCCATCCTGCCGGGCTGGATCGACACCGACCTCACCCGCGGCGCGCGGCAGCAGGTGTCGGGGCTGCACGAGCGCGTGCTGGCGCGCACGCCTGCGGGGCGTTGGGGCGACATCGACGACTTCGCCGGCATCGCCGTGTTCCTCGCCTCGCCCGCGTCGAACTTCGTCACGGGCACAGCGATCCCCGTCGACGGGGGCTTCTCGGTGATGGCCTGAGGCCAGACTAGCACTCGAGAACTTGCACGCAAAAAAAGAAGCCCCGGACGAAGCCGGGGCTTTTAGATTTTGGCAGTGATCGTCTTTTGTTGGTGCTTGGTGGTTCGTTGACGTGCTCAGTAGCGGCCGATGGTCGGCGCGTCGAACTTGTAGCTCGCACGCACGACGGCCCATTGGATGTCGCGCGGCTTGGCGTCGAAGGTGTAGTTACCCGAGGTGCCGCCGAGCTGATAGGTCTGGCTGCCGAAGGCCGCGTAGTTGTATTCGAGGCCGACGATCCAGTTGCGGGTGACGCCGTATTCCCAGCCGGCGCCGACGGTCCAGCCGTTGGCCCAGTGGGTCTGTTCGCCCGAACCCGTCGCCACACCGGCGGTGTCGCTGACCGAGAGACGGTTGTTCACGCCGGCATAGCCGCCCTTGAAGTAGAACAGGTTGTTCTGCACGGCGAAGCCGGCGCGCCCGACGACGGTCGCGAGCACGTTGGCGCGCCAGGAGAACACGTCATCCCCGGCGCCAAACACGGTGTTGACGACCGTACCCTTGTTGTCGAGGCCGGAGATCGTGCCCTCAATGCCGAACACGTAGTTGTTGGCCTGCCAGTTGTAGCCGATCTGGGCGCCGCCCATGATACCGGAGTTGCGCTGACGGAAGCCGTCGCCCGGCGAAAGATCGCCGAACGCCGCGCCGGTTCCGTTGTTGGTGAACTGCTCGTTGGTCCAGGCGCCACCGATATGGCCGCCGACATAGAAGCCGGTCCAGTTGAACAGCGGCTCGACATAGGCAGGCGCCTTCGTGTAGCGCGCACCGAGATCGGCGGCGGAGGCCGCGCCGGTCGAAACCAGAGCCGTCGTGCAGGCGAAGGCGGCAATCAATTTATTACGCATGGTACACCCCGTGTCCTTTGATGGGCGCACGGTCACACGCAGGTCTTACTCAAATTTGAATCAAGAAAGTTAAGACGCCGGATTGGCGAGCAGCGCGCCTTGAATCCGTTGGCGCTGTTGCTCGCGCGCAACGCTTGGCGCGCAACTTAACGCGGCATTATCCCTAGCGGCTTCTGCGTTACGGTGCCGGCGTGGCCCTCGAATGCACGTGCTCCGGCCGCACGCCAAGCGCAAGCAGGCGCGCCGGAATGCCCTGGAGCCACGGCAGCGCGGTGACGAGGCGCACGACCAGCGGCACTTTGAGCGGCCGATCGCCGCCCTGCAAGGCACCGCTGATGATGTTGTTCTGCACGATCACCTGCATGCGCTGCGTCATCTTCACCGGAAATTCGCGTCGGCGCCTGATAGCATCGAGCTCGTCCTCGGTCGGGCAGCCGCGCTGAAGCTTGTCCGCCAGCAGATTGGCGGTCGCGACAGCGTCCTGCACGGCGAGATTGACGCCGACGCCGCCGACCGGCGACATCGCATGCGCGGCGTCGCCGATGCACAGCAGGCCCGGCTGCGTCCAGTGCTTGAGGCGGTTGATCGCGACCGTAAGCAGCTTGATATCGTCAAAGCTCTTCACATCAGTGATGCCGGATCGAAGGATCGGCGCCATGCGCACGACGTCGTCGAGCAACGCCTGCAATCCCCTCGCCTTCACCGCTTCGTATTGTCCCTTGGCGATGACATAGGCGCATTGCCAATAGTCGCCGCGGTCGAAGGTGATCATCATCTTGCCGGGCTCGACCCGCGCGAACACGTTCTCGGTCTCGTCGGGTCTGCGGCCGGCGCGGAACCAGAGCACGTCCATCGGCGCGCCGATCTCCTCGACCTCGAGGCCGGCGCGCTCGCGCACGGTCGAATGCCGGCCGTCGCAGGCAATGGTGAGATCCGCCTCGATGTCGATGATGCCGTCAGGCGTTTTCGCCCGTACGCCGGCGACGGTCTCGCCGCGGCGGATCAGATCGACCGCCTCCGTGCTCATCATCACCTCGAGCGAGGCAAAGCGCCGGCCGGCCTCGCGCAGGAAGTTCAGGAAGTCCCATTGCGGCATGAAGGCGATGAAGGGGTATTTGGTATGGAGCCGGCTGAGATCGGCGATGCGCACCGGCGTGCCGCCGAACAAGCCGTCCATCTTCTGCAAGCGCTGATGCGGCAGCTTCAGGAAGCCGTCGATCAGGCCGAGCTCGTCCATCACCTGAAGCGTCGAGGGATGCACGGTGTCGCCGCGGAAGTCGCGGAAGAAATCCGCATGCTTCTCCAGCACCACCACGTCGATCCCGGCCCGCCCGAGGAGATAGCCGAGCATCATGCCGGCCGGCCCGCCGCCGACGACGCAGCAGCGGACCTTCATGGTGCGGTTTGGTTGTCGGTCGGATGTCATTGCCGCCGCGATTCAAGTATCGATCAAGATACGCCTGACGATACTAGCGCGATTCAGTGCGAAGGCAGTCCTCAATTTGGAAGACAGTCCGTGACCAAGGAGTTGTTCCTTCCGCGGGAGACCGACGTCCGCTTGCCTCAGGGCTTCGGCGACTTCCGTTCCCATGGGCGCTTGCCGTCGGCGTCGCGATCCCAGGGGCGCGTGATCGGAGCTACCTTCTCATCGTCGGCGACTTTCGCGCGGTCCGCCTGGACGCGCTCACGGTCGGTGAGTGGCGGCGCTGTGGGGGGAGTCGTTTGGGCCAAAACCGGAAGCGTCGTAACGACCGCGACGATGATGAATTTTACCATCCCCGACTTTAGCACTTCCACCTTGGCCTGTCCGATTTAAGTTCGCCCCACTCCGTAGGCCGATCCCGTCAGGCTGAACAGCGCATCAATGATTGCTGCGGTTCGCGCTGCGAAAACTCTTGATCTCCGAGACGCTGCCGTCGCGATAGGTCAGCTCCACCGAGACGGACTGCGTGCTTGGCGCGAGCTTCATGTAGAGCGGCATGCCGGCGGTGACCGCGCTGGGATCGCGCATGTCGCAAGGCGGCATCTTCAGCACCTGGTTGGGCACGGCGGTGTCGATGCCGATGCGCACCTCGCGGATGGCGCAGCGGTAGGAGACGAGATGCGTGTAGTAGACCAGGAGCCCGTTGAACTCGCGGAACGACAGCCAGCTCGTCGAGGTCATGTCGAGGATCTTGCGCTGGTCGCGGATCAAAGCGGCCTCGGGATCGAACCTGATCGGGAACGGTCCCTGCATCTCGCCGGACTGATCGACATAGCGGACCTCGATGGTGCCGGCCTGCGCATCAGGCGGCAGCTCGATCGACGGGTTCGGCATCCGCTTGCGCGTGCGCGGATCGAGCGTGTCGATGAATCCGGTCTCGCGGAAATCGCTCTTGCCGGCCATGCGCCAGGAAATGCCGAGCGTCGGGTCGGCGAAGGAGAACGTAATGCTCCAGCCGCCATTGTGCCGCGAGAAGCTCGCGATCGGCGCGTTGATGGTCTCCTCCTTCGGCATCTGTGGCACCGACACCGGCGGCAGTGCCGCAAGCTTCTGCGGCGGCGGATCGGCCGGGCGCGCGGCCGCATCCTTCGCCATGCCGCTGAGGAAGACGTCGTCGACCATCTGGTCGAAATAGACCGGCACCTGCCTGTGCTTGACCGTGTCGGCCATCTCGCTGACGGCACGGCGCGTGCGTTGCGCCACCTGGACGAGGTTCTCGCCGGGCTGGAGCAGCTCCTTGGCGAACGTGCGCGTGAACACCGAATTCGGATTGGTGTCATCGTTGGACAGACGATCGAGCGCGGTCTGGCGAGGTCCTGCCGAGAACACCGAGAACACGCCTTCGGGCAGCTGCGTCATCGGCGCGAGACCGCCGCCGCCGGCGACCGCGCGGGTGCCCTTGCGCTCGAACGGGTTGTTGCGGCAGGCGTCGAACACCAGGATCGAGGTCCGCGCCTTCTTGTTCTGAAGTCGCTCGACGATGCGGTCGGCCAGGATCGAGGCGTCGCGCACCAGCTCTTCCTGACCTTCCGTCGCCGCCGGCACGTCGGTCGGCAGCAGATAGTTCTGGCCGGCGATCTCGAAGCCGTGGCCGGCGTAGAAAAAGAACGCCGTGTCGCCGGGCTCGATTGCCTTGTCGAAGGCAAGCAGCGTCTCCGAGAATTGCTGCCGGCTCTGGTTCTCAGCGACCATCACCGAGAAGCCTAGCTGCTTCAGCGTGTCGCCCATGGTGCGGGCGTCGTTGACGGCCTTGAGCAGCTTCGGGACGTTCTTGTAGTCGTTGTTGCCGACGACGAGCGCGACGCGCTTCTCGGCATGGGCGGGCGCAGCGAAGCCGCTCAGGCTCGCCGCAAGACCAAGGGCCGCCAGAATTCCGAAAAGCCGACGCGTCATCGCAAAATTTCCCTGCAGAACGGCCCTACGCCGGTTTCTTCGAACAGCAGTTCACGGGATCCCCTGCCGCTGTGTGATAGTCGGCCGAGACGCAACGACGGTTCAAGGGGCCTGGGCCCCGATTCCACGATCTGGCTATGGCAGATTGCGTTGGAATCTGGTTCTTCTTGGACGATTTCGCCGGAAGTGAGGGGCAGCCGTGTTTCACTGGTGTACGGACGAGGTGGAGCCGCACGACCGCTTCGAGTATTGGCGCGAAGTGCGCGCCAAGGGATTGTTCGGCGTTACCGCCGAGCTCGAGCGCGAGCGGCGAGCGAACTTCTTCGGCGAGTTCTCGCTGCGCCAGCTTGGCGGGGCCAGCCTCGTCGAGCTGAAGGCCTCGCCCTACGCGGTCGAGCGCAGCGCGTCCGACATCGCCAACGCCCCGGGTGACGCAATCTGCGTCTACCAGCAGCTCGGCAGCGGTGGCTGGTTCGGCGGCATGCGCGCAAGCGACTTTTCGATCGCCAACGGCAGCTTCGCCACCAGCCATACCGACCTGCCTTACCGCACCGCGCCCCAGGGCGCCGGGGGCTTTCACCTGCGGATCCTGAAGATTCCCGTGAGCAGCATCCCGACGCAGGACAAGCGCATGCGCGAGCTTGCGCCCCGGACGTTCAACGATCCGAACCTGGCGCCCCTGCTCGCTGCCTGCTTTGCCGATCTCGGCGAGGCCGCCGCGGATGATGCTGCCGCCGCGGATGCGCCCCCTCTCGTCCAGACCTCCCTGGTTCAAGCTTTGGCCCATCTGGCGCTGATCGAGCGCGGCATCGTGCGGCCCGGCAGCCGGCGCGGCCAGGCCGCGCTGCGAACGGCCCGCCTGTCGCAGGCCCGCCGCCTGATCGCACGCCACCTGCAGGACCCAAACCTGGCGCCGACCATGGTGGCCGACCTGCTCGGCGTGTCCGTGCGTCACCTGCACATGCTGTTCGAGACAGCCGCGAAGAGCTTCTCGCAGACCGTGACCGACGAGCGCCTGAAAGAGAGCCGCCGCCTGATGCGCGAGGCGCCGGAGCGGCTGATCGCCGACATCGCTGCCTCCTGCGGCTTCGAGAGCCTGGCGACCTATTACCGGGTCTTCAACGCCGCCTATGGCATCGCGCCCGGCGACTTCCGGGCCAGGGGTTCGGATGGCCCTTAGCCCGTCGTTTGGCGATTGCCGCCGGACCGCGGGCAGAGCTGAAAATCCCAGCAGCGCCCGCGATTTGGGCAAAAACCTCAGGTTTTTTAGGGCCTTCCCGCGCCTGCTCCATTGACTTTGGCCAATTCCCCCCTATGTTCCAGTGCGACGCGGCTCAGATCGACGAGCGATTCCTGAGCCTTGCGCTTTGTTCGCGTGAGTCAGCACCCCCAGCTTCTTCGAGAGCGCGCCGTTTCGGGGTGGAACGCGACAGCCTTATTACCCTCGATTCCGAACGGCGGTTTCGACCAGAGGCTCAATGTCCTTTTCAAATCTCGGACTATCCGAAAAAGTCCTCGCCGCAGTGGCGGCCACCGGTTACACCAATCCCACCCCCATCCAGGAACAGGCGATCCCTCACGTCCTCGCACGCAAGGACGTGCTCGGCATCGCCCAGACCGGCACCGGCAAGACCGCGGCCTTCGTGCTGCCGATGCTCACCATCCTCGAGAAGGGCCGAGCCCGGGCGCGCATGCCGCGCACCCTGATCCTCGAGCCGACCCGCGAGCTTGCGGCCCAGGTGAAGGAAAACTTCGACCGCTACGGCGCCGGCCAGAAACTCAACGTCGCCCTCCTGATCGGCGGCGTCTCCTTCGGCGATCAGGATGCCAAGCTGATGCGCGGCGTCGACGTGCTGATCGCAACCCCCGGCCGCCTGCTCGACCACACCGAGCGCGGCGGCCTGCTGCTCACCGGCGTCGAGCTGCTCGTCATCGACGAGGCCGACCGCATGCTGGATATGGGCTTCATTCCCGACATCGAGCGCGTCTGCAAGCTCGTCCCGTTCACGCGGCAGACCCTGTTCTTCACCGCGACCATGCCGCCGGAAATCCGGCGCATCACCGAAGCCTTCCTGCACAATCCGCAGAAGATCGAGGTCTCCAGGCCCGCCACCACCGCCGTCACCGTCACGCAGGCCCAGGTGCCTGCCGGACGCGAGGCGCACGAGAAGCGCGAGCTGCTTCGCCGCCTGCTGCGGGAGGCCAAGGACCTCAAGAACGCGATCATCTTCTGCAATCGCAAGCGCGAGGTCGCCATCGTTCACAAGTCGCTTCAGAAACACGGCTTCAGCGTCGGCGCGCTGCACGGCGACATGGACCAGTCGGCCCGCACGGCCGCACTCGAACAGTTCCGAAAGGGTGAGCTGCCGCTGCTCGTCGCCTCCGACGTTGCCGCCCGCGGCCTCGATATTCCCGAGGTCAGCCACGTCTTCAATTTCGACGTTCCCCATCACGCCGACGACTACGTTCATCGCATCGGCCGCACCGGCCGCGCCGGCCGCACCGGCACCGCGATCTCGATCGTGACACCACTCGACCAGAAGTCGATGGTGGCGATCGAAAAGCTGATCGGCCAGAGCATTCCGCGCGCCGAAGGCGATTACGAAGTCTCGGCCGAGGCATCCGATGCGAGCGAGCGTCCGCGCGAGCAGCGCGGCCGTGAACGTTCACGCGGCGGCCGCGGCAAGCCGCAGCGCGGCCGCGACCGTGAGCGCAGCCACGAGCCGCGCGACGCGCGAGGCGAGGCAAGGCATGCTGCCGAATCGAGGCCTCCTTCGGAGCCGCGACAGCCCGCCGAATCACGGCATCGGTCCGACGACAAGCGTCGGGCGGAGCCGCGTCACGAGGCGCGCCAGCAGGCCAACATCTCGCATGTCCCCTCGATCGGCCGCCCCGAACCGCGCCGCCAGCGCGAAGTCGACACCGAGCCGGGCGATCACTCGCATCTGCCGGCGTTTCTGCTGCGGCCGGTACGTTCGCCCGCCGGCGCCTGAAGCGCAACGCGCTCCAGATTCCGGTTGAGCAAACCCGCGGCACACTCTATTAGACGCCTTCGTGAACGTATATTTACGGGGCGTTCACGATCGTCCGTTAGCCTACGAACATAATTTAAGCATTGCTGCGGTCGGGGGCGCGCCGGCCGCTGTGGGGTATGTTCCGTGATCAAGGTGCTCGATGAACACGAACGCACGATGGCGTTCGCCGAGGTGGCGCTCGGTCAGATCCGATCGCTTCGGCAGACGGCAATTCCCCGCAATTACGAGATCTGGTACGTCTACGCCACCGGCTACAACGCGCCGCTCAACAAGATCATCAACGAGACGCTGGCGCGCAGCGGCAAGCTGACCGAAGCCGATCTCGAGCAGATCTACGAGACCTATCTCTCCCACATCAAGACCACCGACCGCATCGACAAGGTCGGCGCGCGCGTCATCGGCGAGATCGATGACGTGATGAAGGTCCTGGGCGACGCGCTCGGCATGACCAGCGCCTACGACGCCAGCCTGTCGGGCGCGACCGAGAAACTGTCGTCGGCCAAGAGCCGCGACCAGCTCAAGACGATCGTCGAGGCCCTGCTGCGCTCGACCAGCGAGATGCGCGAGACCAACAAGGCGCTGGAAGACCGGCTCACGCTGTCGAAGAACGAGATCAGCAATCTCCAGCAGAGCCTGGAAGCGATCCGCGCCGAGAGCCTGACCGATCCCCTCACCGGCCTCGGCAACCGCAAATATTTCGACCGCATGATCGGCATGGCCGTGCAGAACGCGCTCGCCTCGGGCGAGCCGCTGTCGCTGCTGCTGTTCGACATCGATCACTTCAAGTCGTTCAACGATTCCTACGGCCATCTCACCGGCGACCAGGTGCTGCGGCTCGTCGGCCTTTCGATGAAGCAGACCATCAAGGGCCAGGATATCACCGCACGCTATGGCGGCGAGGAATTCGCGGTCGTGCTGCCCAACACCGCGCTGCGCCAGGCTCTCACGGTGGCCGACCACATCCGTCGCGCCGTGATGGCGAAGGAATTGAAGAAGAAGTCGACCGGCGAGATCCTCGGCCGCGTCACCATCTCCGTCGGCGTCTCCATGCTCAAGGAGGGCGACGACACCGACGCGCTGATCGAGCGTGCGGATGCCTGCCTCTACGCCGCCAAGCGCAATGGCCGCAACCGCGTGATCTGCGAAGCCGATCCGGAATACGCGGCCGAGACGCACAGCCGCGTGGCATAGGTTTTCGCCGGGCTCCTGTGGGCGGGGGGGGGGCGCATAGGCGCAAGCCATGCCCAGCACCTCTATCCTGAGCGGCGGGCACGTTTTGTTTTGCCCACGCTGCGAACGGCCTTCTTGGCTGTCTTCTTGGCCGGACGCTTCTTCGCAACGGGCTTCTTCGGCTCCACTTTCTTTGCCGCCGCCTTCTTCGCCTTAGGCCGCTTCTTCACCTTGGCGCGTTGGGCCGCGGCGAGGGCCGCCCTCGCCCATTGTGCAAGCTCTGCGGAATCGTCGAACAGGCGTGCGGGCAGTTCCCAGTAGGAGTTGACCACCACGGTCTTGGCGCGAGTCGAATACTGGAACGGCTTTGAGCCTTCGGCCTCGAAGTCCGGAATGGTCGTTTCGTCGGCGCGGAAGAACAGGCCGGCGCGCAGGGACAGCGCGAAATTGACGCCGTCGGCCGAGATACCGTAGCCCGAGAACATCTTGCGGATGGTGACGGGGCCGAAATCGGCGAACAGGTCGATCAGGAATTCGCGGTCCATGGAGGCTTCCCTGCGCGAGCAAGCGAACCCTCATAGCATCCCTGTCATTGCGAGCGAAGCGAAGCAATCCAGACTGCCGTCGCAGGGACAGTCTGGACCTCGCAATGACAACCGGATCTACCCGTCGATCTTGGCGGGACGCAGCTCGACCGATTCGCCGCAGCCGCAGGCGGAGACCTGGTTGGGATTGTTGAACACGAACTGCGCCTGCATCTTGTCGGCCCTGTAGTCCATCTCGGTGCCGAGCAGGAACAGCACGGCCTTGGGATCGACCAGGATCTTGACGCCCTTGTCCTCGACGACCTCGTCGGTCGGCCGGATCTCGTGGGCGTATTCGACCGTGTAGGACTGACCGGCACAGCCGCCATTCTTCACGCCGACGCGGAGGCCGACGATCTCGGAATCGGCACGCTGGGTCAGTTCGCTGATGCGCTGGGCGGCGGCATCGGTCAGACGCATCACCTGCGGGCGCGGACGCCGGGGCTTCGGGGTGGATGCTGGTGTCGAGCCTGACGAAATTTGGGTCATATCAGTGATGTGGTCCGTTGCGGCGCGAATTCAATGCCAGTTCTGCAAAGCCAGTAGCGTACGCGTCACCACATGTTGAGCACGAGACGCGCCTCGTCGCTCATGCGTTCCGGCGACCACGGCGGCTCCCAGACGACCTTGACGTCGACCACGCCGACGCCGGGGACGCTGGCGACCGCGTTCTCGACCATGGTCGGTAGTTCGCCGGCGGCCGGACAGTTCGGCGTCGTCAGCGTCATCTGCACGTCGACCGAGCGGTCATCCTTGATCTCGACCTTGTAGATCAGGCCGAGCTCATAGATGTCGGCCGGAATTTCCGGATCGAACACGGTCTTGAGCCCGGCGATGATCTCGCGGGTCAGCCGCTCGGTCTCCTCCGGCGGCAGCGCCGACCGGGTTTCCATCGGATTGGCTTTGATTTCGGCCGTATCACTCATGCGAACAAATCCCGCGCTTTCAGCAGCGCCTGTGCCAGATGATCGACTTCTTCCCGCGTATTATACATGCCGAACGAGGCCCGGCACGTCGCGGTCACGTTGAACCGCTCTAAAAGCGGCATCACGCAATGGGTACCGGCGCGCACCGCGATGCCCTGGCGGTCGATCACGGTGGCGACGTCATGGGCATGCGCGCCCTTGAGCTCGAAGGAGATCACCGGGCCCTTGCCCCGCGCCGTGCCGATCAGCCGCAGCGAATTGATCTCGCGCAGCTTCTCCTGGGCATAGTTGGTGAGATCGTGCTCGTGCGCGGCGATGCGCTCCTTGCCGATCGAATTGACATAGTCGATGGCGGCGCCAAGGCCGACAGCCTCGACGATGGGCGGGGTGCCGGCTTCGAACTTGTGGGGCGGGTCGCCGTAGGTGACGATGTCGCGCGAGACCTCGCGGATCATCTCGCCGCCGCCATTGTAGGGGCGCATCGCGACGAGGTGGTCGTACTTGGCCCAGAGCACGCCGATGCCGGTCGGCCCGTACACCTTGTGGCCGGTGAAGACGTAGAAGTCGCAGCCGATATCCTGGACGGCGACCGGCAGATGCACCGCGCCCTGGCTGCCGTCGACGAGCACGGGAATGCCGCGGGCATGGGCGATCTTGACGACGTCCTTGACCGGCACGATGGTGCCGAGCGCGTTCGACATCTGCGTGATCGCGACCAGCTTGGTCTTCGGCGTCAGCAGCTTCTCGAACTCGTCGATGAGGAAATTGCCCTCGTCGTCGACCGGCGCCCACTTGATCACGGCACCCTGGCGCTCCCTGAGGAAATGCCAGGGCACGATGTTGGAGTGGTGCTCCATGATCGAGATGACGATCTCATCGCCCTCTTTGATATTCGGCCCACCCCACGAGGACGCGACCAGGTTGATCGCCTCGGTCGCGTTGCGGGTGAAGATCACTTCTTCCGTACGCGGCGCGTTGATGAACTGCGCCACCTTGGTGCGGCCGCCCTCGTAGGCTTCGGTCGCGGCATTGGCGAGGTAGTGCAGGCCGCGATGCACGTTGGCGTATTCGCTCGTATAGGCCTGCGTCATGCGATCGAGCACCGACTGCGGCTTCTGGGCCGAGGCGGCGTTGTCGAGATAGACCAGCTTCTTGCCGTAGACCTGCAATGCGAGCGCCGGGAAATCCTCGCGCACGCGCGCGACGTCATAGGCGCCGTTCTTGACTGCCGGATGCGTGCTCATGATCGTCGCTCCAGCCAGCGCTCGGCCATGCCGATCACATGCTCGCGCAAACCATCGTCGGCAATCTGCTCGATCGCCTCGCCCACGAAAGCCTGGATCAGCAGCGCCTGGGCCTGCTTCTCCGGCAGGCCGCGGGCCTTCAGATAGAACAACAAGGTGTCGTCCAGCGCGCCGGCGGTGGCGCCGTGGCCGCAGGAGACGTCGTCGGCGAAGATCTCGAGCTCGGGCTTGTTGTCCGCTTCGGCTTCGTCCGAGAGCAGCAGCGCGCGCGTCATCATCTTGCCGTCGGTCTTCTGCGCGTCGGGACGGACGATGATGCGGCCCTGGAACACCGAATGGGCGCGATCGTCGATCACGGCGCGGAAGATCTCGCGGCTGACGCAGTTCGGCACGGCATGGTCGACCACCAGCGTGGTGTCGCCGTGCTCGGTCTTCTGCAACAGGTTCACGCCGTTGATGGAGAGCTCGCTGCCCTCGCCCGCCAGCGTGATGAAGCCCTGCAAACGGCTGACCGCGGCGCCGCTGGTCATGTTGAAGAAATTGACCTTGGTGTTGGCACCGACGGTGACGAACTGCGAGGTGATGTTCACCGCATCGGGCGCATCGTCCATCAGACGGATATGGGCGACGTCGGCGTCGTCGCCGACCGTCACGAGCACGGCGTCATTGACCTGGTAGGCGCCCGCCTGCCCGGTTCCGACAAAGGATTCGATGATGGTGGCACGGGCGCGGTTGCCGACTTTCACATGCGAGCGGGTATACGTCGACGCGCCCCCGGCGGTGGCCACGTGAACGATCTGGATGGGTGCCGAGACCTCGACGCCTTCGCCAATCGACAGCAGCACGCCGTCGGTCGCCATCGCGGCGTTCAACGAGATCACCGCGTCAGTCGTGATGGTGCGCAGCAGGTCAGCGGCCACCGGATTTGCTTCGTTGTTCAGCACCTCGGACAGGGTCTTGAGGTCGACTTCGGAGCCCAGCGCGGCGACGTCGGAAAGATCTGGCGCGAATACGCCGTCGACCAGCACCAGCTTGCGGGCGCCCGCGATCGCATGCGCCTTCACAGCGTCTGCGGCCCGCTTCAGCGCGGCCGCATCGGGTGCAGCTGCCAGCGGCAACACCTTGCCCACCAGCGCGCGCAGGTCGGTGTATTTCCATTCCTCGATCCGGCGATGCGGCAGGCCGAGACGCTCATAGGTCTCGAATGCCTCGCGGCGCACTGCGGTGACCGCGGGCGCCCCGGGCAACCGGCCTTCCGCGCTGGCGAAGAGATCGCTCACCGCGCGGCCGCCTCCGGTCTTTGCCACAGCAACATTCATCTTCAAAAATCCTTACGCGGCCTCGAACTGGGCGTAACCGGACGCTTCCAGTTCCAGCGCCAGCTCCTTGCCGCCGCTCTTCACGACGCGGCCTCTCGACATCACGTGCACGACGTCGGGCACGATGTAGTTCAGCAGCCGCTGATAGTGGGTAATCACGACCATCGCGCGCTTCGGCGAGCGCAGCGCATTGACGCCGTCGGCCGCAATGCGCAGCGCGTCGATGTCGAGGCCGGAATCCATCTCATCGAGGATGCACAGGCTCGGCTCGAACAGCGCCATCTGCAGCACCTCGTTGCGCTTCTTCTCGCCGCCGGAGAATCCGACATTGACCCCGCGCTTGAGCATGTCCTGCGGGATGTTCAGCGACTTCGAGACTTCACGGACCTTCTTCAGGAAATCAGGCGTGGAATACTCGCTCTCGCCGCGTGCCTTGCGCTGCGCGTTGAGCGCGGTGCGCAGAAACGTCATTGTGGCGACGCCGGGAATCTCGACCGGATACTGAAACGCCAGGAACACGCCCTTCGCGGCGCGCTCGTCCGGCGCCATCTCCAGGAGGTCCTCGCCCTTGAACAGGATCTGGCCGTCGGTGACCTCATAACCGGGCTTGCCGGCGATGACGTGCGAGAGTGTCGACTTGCCGGAGCCGTTCGGCCCCATGATCGCGTGCACCTCGCCCTCGTTCACGGTCAGCGTCAGCCCGTGGAGGATCTCACGCTCCTCGACACGAACCTTGAGGTCTTTCACTTCAAGCAAAGCCATAATGTTTTTCCATCTATCCCCTCATCCTGAGGAGCGCCAAAGGCGCGTCTCGGAGGATTGAGGCCACTATTCTTTCCGAAATCCATCCTTCGAGACGGCCGCTGACGCGGCCTCCTCAGGATGAGGCCGGAGCTAGCCGACCGACCCTTCGAGCGAGATCGAGATCAGCTTCTGCGCCTCTACCGCGAACTCCATCGGCAGCTGCTGCAGCACGTCCTTGACGAAGCCGTTGACCACGAGGCCGACGGCCTCTTCCTGGCTGAGCCCGCGCTGGATGCAGTAAAACAGCACGTCCTCGGAGATCTTGGACGTCGTCGCCTCGTGCTCGAACGTCGCCGACGAGTTCTTGGCCTCGATGTACGGCACAGTGTGCGCGCCGCATTTGTCGCCGATCAGCAGCGAATCGCAGGCCGTGAAGTTGCGCGCGCCGGTCGCCTTGCGGTGCGCCGTGACGAGGCCGCGATAGGTGTTCTGCGACTTGCCGGCGGCGATGCCCTTGGAGATGATCCGGCTCGTCGTGTTCTTGCCGAGATGGATCATCTTGGTGCCGCTATCGACCTGCTGATAGCCGTTCGAGATCGCGATCGAGTAGAACTCGCCGCGCGAATTGTCGCCGCGCAGGATGCAGCTCGGATATTTCCAGGTGATCGCAGACCCGGTCTCGACCTGGGTCCAGGAGATCTTGGAATTGTTGCCGCGGCAGTCGCCACGCTTGGTGACGAAATTGTAGATGCCGCCCTTGCCTTCCGAATTGCCCGGATACCAGTTCTGCACCGTCGAATATTTGATCTCGGCATCGTCATGGGCGACCAGCTCGACCACGGCGGCGTGCAGCTGGTTCTCGTCGCGCTGCGGCGCGGTGCAGCCTTCGAGATAGGAAACGTAGGCGCCCTTGTCGGCGATGATCAGCGTGCGCTCGAACTGGCCGGTGTTGCGCTCGTTGATGCGGAAATAGGTCGACAGCTCCATCGGGCAGCGCACGCCCGGCGGCACGTAGACGAACGAGCCGTCGGAGAACACCGCCGAGTTCAGCGTCGCGTAGAAATTGTCCGAGGTCGGAACCACGGAGCCGAGATATTTCTGCACGAGTTCAGGGTGCTCGCGGATCGCCTCCGAGATCGGCATGAAGATCACGCCGGCCTTCTTCAGCTCGGCCTTGAACGTGGTCGCGACCGAAACCGAATCGAACACCGCGTCGACCGCGATCTTGCGGCGGGCCGGATCCTCTTCGCCGGGCTTGGGCTCGACGCCTTCGAGCATGGCGACTTCCCGCAAGGGGATGCCGAGCTTCTCGTAGGTCTTCAGGATCTCCGGATCGATCTCGTCGAGCGAGGACACCGTCTTCTTCGGCTTCGGCGCCGCGTAATAATAGAGGTCCTGGAAGTCGATCTTGGGATAATCGACCCTAGCCCAGGTCGGCTCCTGCATGGTCAGCCAGCGCCGATAGGCTTCCAGCCGCCACTGGAGCATCCAGGCGGGCTCGTTCTTCTTCTCGGAGATGAACTTGACGGTTTCTTCCGACAGACCCTTGGGGGCCTTGTCGGACTCGATCAGGGTCTCAAACCCATAACGATACTGGTCGACGTCGATGCGCTTCACGCGCTCGACCGTCTCTTGTACGGCTGGCATTCCATCCTCCGCTCGCGGTTTCAAGGACCGCGGTGGATCAAACTCGGTCGAGTATTACGATATTTCTCTGCGGAAAGCACGGGCTTAGAACCGTTCGAGCCGTGTTTCGTCGCTTAGCTCTTAAGTAGGGTATTACCAAGCTTTCGCCAAGCCTCTAACGCCCTGTTGATGTCCTCAGGTTCCGTGGACCAGCCCAGACTGAGGCGCACCGCTCCCTGGGCGACCGCGGGGTCGTAGCCCATGGCGGACAGGACGTGGGACGGCTGGACCTTGCCGGACGAGCAGGCGGAGCCGGAGGAGACCGCGATCCCCTCCAGGTCGAAGCCGATCACGGCGGTTTCGGCCTTCAGGCCCGGCGCGGTGAAGAGCACGGTATTCGGTATCCGCTCCACGTCATCCGCAAAGACCGTCGCTCCGGCAACACCGCGAAGGCCATTTTCCAAGCGATCTCTGAGAGTTGCCATTCGCTTCACATCCTCCGGCAGAGCCTGAAGCGCGGCTTTCACCGCCGCCCCGCAGCCGGCGATCCCCGCGACATTCTCGGTTCCGGCCCGACGGTTGAGCTCCTGCCCGCCGCCGCGCAGCACCGGCTCCAGGCCGACTATCCCCTCGGTCATCACCAATGCGCCGACCCCCTTGGGGCCGCCGATCTTGTGCGCAGAAAAGGTGGCAAGGTCTGCGCCTACCTTATTGATATTGAAATGGATTTTACCCAGCGCCTGGATTGCATCGACGTGCAAGAGGCCGCCGGCCCCGTGGACGATGCTTGCGGCCTCAGCGACGGGCTGGAGCGCGCCGGTCTCGTTATTGGCGCCCATGATTGAAACCAGAGCTGGCGGGCCGTCCTCGAGCTGTGCCTTCAAATCCGCGAGGTCGACCACGCCGGAGCGCGTGACACGGATCAGGCCGATCCTGTCCGCCGGGAACCGGCCGCCGGCCAGCACCGAAGCATGCTCAACCGCCGAAACCAGCAGCCGCTCGACGGGGCCGCCAGAGGGCCCCCGCAAACCCGGCGAGAGCGCCAGCGCATTGGCCTCGGTTCCAGCTGAGGTGAAGACGACGTTCCGCGGCAGCGCGCCGACCGCGGCCGCGAGCGCGGCCCGCGCCTCCTCGACCAGCCGTCGCGCCTCCCGCCCCTCGGCATGGACCGATGACGGATTGCCGACGAGGTCATAGGCCGCAACCATCGCCGCCCGCGCCTCGGGGCGCAGCGGCGTGGTCGCATTCCAGTCGAGATAGAGACGTGTCGGCATCTCGCCCTCTTAGCACCTTTTACCGGCGGGCCAACCGGACGGAGCGTATCAGACCAGCTGGTGCTGCTCCGTCCTGAGAACCGTCCGCGGCACCGCCCGCAATCCGAACAGCGGCCGCAGGCAGGCGATGCGTCGGACGATTTCATAGGTCGTCACACATGTGAGTGCGGTCCCAATGATGACGATGAACGCCTCCATCCCGGCTGGCATACCGGTGTCATGCAGTTGATGCGCGATCACGATGATCGCGGTCTGATGCACGATGTAGTACGGGAAGATCGCGTCGGTCAGATAGCGACGCACGGGGCCGTCGGCTGTGAAGTAGCGCCGCGCAAAGCCCAGCACGGCTGCAATCGCGAGCCATTGGTAGCCACCATAGGCCGAGGCGGCGCCCCACTTCAGCGCCGGCGATGGCGCAAACAGACCGGCGCGAACCAGGATGAAGGCCGAGAAGCAGACGGCCGCAGCCACCAATGCCACCCAGCGCCGGGCCTCGACATTGCGCCAGATCCCTTCCTGCTTCGCCATGAGAAAACCGATCAGGAAGGCCGTGGCGTGGTCCGCGTGGTTGTACCAGTCACCGAACAACGCATGCGTCGACGGGAAGGCCGGGAACAGCACCAGACGCCAGGCTACAAACAGCAGGCACGGCACGATCAGGAGCGATGGCCCGGCGAGCAAGACGGCCAGCTTGCGGCCAAGCCAGTCGGCGCCGGCCGGCCAAAGCGTGAGCACGCCCAGCAAGGCCATCGTGTAGACCCACAGATAGACCACGAACCAGAGATGGTTCCAGGTCGGCAACACGATGCAGGGGTTCGGACAGAACTGCGCCCCGAAGGCAAAATAGTGCCGGGCGTAGAAATCGAAAAAGCCCGCGGAATAGCCGAGGCTCTCGACGATCTGGAGGTAGGACTGCGGCGGCACGATGATGAGCATGCCGAAGACCAGCGGGATCAAGAGCCGCACCGACCGCGCACCGGCCATCGAGGCGAGACTCGACTTGTCCAGCATGAAGCGTGTGGCAACCCCGGACACCAGAAACAGCAGCGACAGCCGCCAGGGGTTGAGGAACAGCATCACGGGTTCCAGCCAGGTGAGCCGGTGCACGCTCTTGATGTGAAATCCCCAGGACACGTAGAGCATGCCGACGTGGTAGAAGATCAGCAGCCCAAAGGCTAAAATCCGCACCCAGTCCAGATCGATGCGCCTGTCAGAGCTTTGGAATTGCTGTGGTGTTGTCATGGTATTCTGCTCCTTGACGGGACGACGAACGCGGTTTCCGGGCCATGGCTGCTGACACCGAAAATGCTCCACCGGCGGCGCGCGTCGAGCCGGTTTGGGATCAGAATCGGACGCGGGGGGACGAGCCGCCCGCGGCTGGGACGAGTCGCGGGCTTTTTGGGACCAGCGGCGGCGACCGGACGATGTTCGCCGCGATTGCGGCGGTCGCGCTCGCGACCGGAATCGTCAACGCGTTTTCGGGCGCTCAGGACGCCGCCTGGCGCGGCGACCGCTACGACATCGGCCGGCGGCTGTTCTGGGAGATGTCGAGCATTGCCGTCATCCTGCTGCTGCTGCCGATCCTGGTGCTGGCGGTCCGCCGCATGCGCCAGACGCGCGGCCTTGCCGCCCGCGCAGCAATCGGGGCGATCACCCTGCTCGGCTTTTCGGCGCTCCACATCAGCGGCATGGTCTGGGTGCGGAAGCTTGCGCTCTGGCTCGCCGGAGGAGCCTACGATTTCCGTTTCTCGCTTGCGACGGTCCTTTACGAATTCCGCAAGGATGCCGTGGCGGTTGTCCTGATCGCCGGCACGATCTGGCTGTTCGAAAGCCGCCGCGAGCTGAAGAGCGCCGCGGCCGCTCCGCCGGCACCACCGCCCCCCCAACAGGCTTCATCGCCGGATGTGATCTGGCTGCGCGACGGTACGAGCCGCCTTCGCGTGGTGCCGCACGACATCCTCTGGGTCGCGTCCGCCGGCAACTACATCGAATACAGCCTCGCCGACGGCACCCAGCACCTGATCCGGGGTACGCTGGCGGCCGCGGAAAGCGAGCTGGCGCGATTTTCCATCATCCGCGTTCATCGGACCAGGCTTGCCAATCTCGACCGGGTGCGCGGCGTGGACCTCAAGCCATCAGGAGATTTCGAGCTCGCCTTCGACAACGGCCAGTCGCTCGGGGGCAGCCGACGTTACCGACCGGCGGTCGCCTCGCTCGGAAGCCGAACCGCCCCGGCGGGAATCACCACTGCCGATCGACCGGCGAAACAGTCGTGATTCCAATTGGTTGAGCGCCGCCCTCCGGCAGCGCGGCCGGCTCCTGCCGTTCTCCCGTTGAACTCGGGCAGGTCCCGATCAGGGGCGGCAGGCCGAAGATGACGCTGCCATGACTGACTAAGCTCTTGAGCCCATTGAGAGATGTCGAAGAAGCTTGCTTTTTGACCCTTGCCTCGTGTTAGAACGCGCGCGTCAGTTCACCTGCGCGCCACTCGCGCATCATCCGAGGGCGCGCCTCTCCACCCTCATTCGTGCTCCCGTCGGCCGCAACGCTGATGGAGCCACAGTCGGTTGATTGCGCAGGGATCACCTCCAAGGGACTCAATCAGAGACATCCATGCCTGAAGTCATTTTTACCGGCCCTGCGGGCCGTCTCGAAGGCCGCTATCACCCGGCCAAGCAGAAGAACGCGCCGATCGCGATGATCCTGCATCCGCATCCGCAGTTCCACGGCACGATGAACCATCAGATCGTGTACCAGTGCTACTACGCCTTCGCGCATCGCGGCTTCTCGGTGCTGCGCTTCAATTTCCGCGGCGTCGGCCGCAGCCAGGGTTCGTTCGACCACGGCACCGGCGAACTGTCGGATGCAGCCGCCGCGCTCGACTGGGCGCAGACCATCAATCCCGAAGCGCGCGCCTGCTGGGTCGCCGGCTTCTCCTTCGGCGCCTGGATCGGCATGCAGCTCCTGATGCGCCGCCCCGAGGTCGAGGGCTTCATCTCGATCGCGCCGCCCGCGAACCTCTACGACTTCTCGTTCCTCGCGCCCTGCCCGTCGTCGGGCCTGATCGTGCACGGCGAGAAGGACGCGGTGGTGCCGCCCAAGGACGTCAACACGCTGGTCGAGAAGCTGAAGACGCAGAAGGGCATCGTGATCGATCAGCAGATCATCCCCGGCGCCAACCATTTCTTCGACGCCAAGCTCGAGCCGCTGATGGAGACCATCACGGCCTATCTCGACATGCGTCTCGCCAACGTGCGGTGAAGGGTGCAGCTCAAGCCAGCTTGAGCGCGACGATCCCCGTCAAGACGAGCGCGATGCCCGCAAGCTTCATCGCGCTCAAGGTCTCGCCGAACAACACCACGCCCATCAGGAAGGTGCCGGCGGCACCGATACCGGTCCACACCGAGTAGGCGACGCCGACCTCGAGCACCTTCAGCGCGCGTCCGAGCAGAAACACGAAGGCGGCGAGCAGCACGAGCGACGCAATGCTCCAGCCCGGCCGCGTGTAGCCTTCCGCATATTTCATCGTGATCGCCCAGCCGACGTCGAGCAGGCCGGCGAGCACGAGCATAGCCCAAGCCAACGACGGCGACATGGCGCGCTCAGGCCGCAAGCTTGAGCAGATGCGCGTCGTGCCGCACGAGGAAGGCGCGCAGCAATTGCGGATAGTCCGCGCCGACGGCGCTGCGCACACTCGGACGTTTCGCGAGCTAGGCGCGCCACGCACGGACCTTCGGCACATCGCGGAAGATGCCATGCTCAGTCAATTCGTCGAACAGATCGAAGTAGCGGAAGATCGGCGCGAACACGGCGTCGACGAGACTGAACGCGTCGCCGGCAAAGAAGGGACCAGTGCCGAGCGCGGCCTCGACGCGCGCAAACTTCGCGACGAGCGCCTGACGCTTGTTCTCGAAGGTCGCCGGATCGGTCGTGGTTTCCAGGCCCCAGAGGTCGCCAAGGATCGCCGAGCCGAACTCCATCCAGGCGCGGTGTTCGGCACGCTTCAACGCATCCGCCGGATGCAGCTTCGCGCCGCCTTGCGTCTCCTCGATGTACTCGCAGATCACGTTGCTCTCGAACAGCGCGACCTCGCCCCTGTCGGTCGTCACCCCCAGCACCGGCACCTTGCCGAGCGGCGAGAGCTTCAGAAACCAGTCGGGCTTGCTGGCGAGATCGATGTCGATCCGCTCGAACAGCACGCCCTTTTCCTTGAGCGCGATCACGGCGCGCTGCACGTAGGGACAAAGCTTGTGGCTGATCAGTTTGAGCGAAGTCGCCATGGCGATGATCCCGGGCGGTTATATGCAACTGCATTTAATATAGATGCACTTGCATTAACTCGTCAAGATCAATGCACCCGCATTAATCGGCCGCGATCTCAGGGCCGCGCCATGACCCCGCCCGTCATCGGCATGGGTACGCCCGTGGTCGCTGGATAAGACAATGGCAGGCCCTTCAAACCGCGCACAGCGAGGAAACCGAAGGCCTGCGCCTCGATGGCATCGGAGGCCCAGCCGAGCGTCTCGGCGGCCTCGACGGTTGCCGAGCCCACCCGCTCCCGCAGCATCCGCAGCATGGTCAGGTTGCGGGCACCGCCGCCGCAGACGATCCAGCTCCGTGGCCGCCGCGGCACCAGCGGAATGACCCGGGCGATCGCCGCCGCGGTGAAGGCAGTCAGTGTCGCGGCACCGTCGGCCGGCGCGACGTCGCCGAGCTTCAGGGCGGCAAAATCGTTGCGGTCGAGCGATTTCGGCGGCGGCAGCGCAAAGAACGGCAGCTCCAGCGCCCGCGCAATCCAGGCTTCATCCACCTTGCCGAGCGCTGCGAATTTGCCTTCCGCATCGAACGCCTGGTTCATGGTGCGGTACATGAAATCGTCCAGCAGCGCATTGCCCGGCCCCGTGTCGCAGGCAATCAACGCCTCGCCGTCAATATAGGTAACGTTGGAAACGCCGCCGATATTGACCACGACGATCGGCCCCTCGCGCTGCAGCGATTGGACCAGCGCCCGGTGGTAGACCGGCACGAAAGGCGCACCCTGCCCGCCGGCCTCGACGTCGGCCGCGCGGAAATCATACATGACGGGAATATGGATCGCCCTGGCCAGTGCCGGCCCATCGCCGATCTGCACCGTCAGCCGCTTCTCGGGCCGGTGCAGCACGGTCTGGCCATGGAAGCCGACGATGTCGATATCCTCCGGCCTCATGCGATTCTGGGCGAGGAAGGCAGTGACAGCCTCGGCATGGGCCCGCGTCACCGCACGCTCGGCATCGGCCAGAATGCCCGGGCGGGCGTCGCGTTGCTGCAGATGCACGGCCTCGCTCAGCGCCTGGCGCAGCAGGTTGCGCTCGGCCGGGCTGTAGGCCCGGTAGCCGGTCGGCCCGAACGCCTTCACCTGTTTTCCGTCGGTTTCGATCAGCGCGACATCCACCCCGTCCAGCGAGGTGCCGCTCATCAGACCGAGTGCCGTCAACATCATGGATCAGCGTCCTCAAGAGACCCGCCCTGGCCTGCCGATCTTGTGCCAGAGGGACACATCTTATAATGCCAACGCGCCAGGTGGCGGGCGGTCATCGGGTTCCCGCGGAAGACCCTTAAATTGCCCCCAAAACAGTAAACCAAGAATTGTCAGGCACGCCGACAGATGACTGCATTTAAATCGGATTTCCTCAATATCCTGCAGGAACGAGGATTCATCCACCAGTGCTCCGATTTCGAGGGGCTGGATGCGCTCGCCGCCAAGGGCGAGGCCATCGCCTATGTCGGCTACGATTGCACCGCCCGCTCGCTGCACATCGGCAACTACCTGACCATGATGATGCTGCACTGGCTCCAGCAGTCCGGCAACAAGCCGATCACGCTGATGGGCGGCGGCACCACCATGGTGGGGGACCCCTCCGGCAAGGACGAGACGCGCGCGATGCGCACCGTCGCCGAGATCGAGGCCAACAAGGAATCGATCCGCGGCGTGTTCGCAAAGGTGCTGCGTTATGGCGAGGGCAAGAGCGACGCCATCATGCTCGACAATGCGGAGTGGCTGACCAGGCTGAACTGGATCGAGATGCTGCGCGACGTCGGCCGGCACTTCTCAGTCAACCGCATGCTGACCATGGACTCCGTGCGGCTGCGTCTCGAGCGCGAGCAGGAGATGAGCTTCATCGAATTCAACTACATGGTCTGCCAGGCCTACGACTTCGTCGAGCTGGCCAAGCGCACCGGTTGCCGCCTCCAGATGGGCGGCTCGGACCAGTGGGGCAACATCATCATGGGCGTCGATCTCGGCCGCCGCATGGGCACCCACCAGCTGTTCGCGCTGACGACGCCGCTGCTGACGACAGCGTCGGGCGCCAAGATGGGCAAGACCGCGCAAGGCGCGGTGTGGCTCAATGCCGACCAGTTCTCGCCCTATGATTTCTGGCAGTACTGGCGCAACACCGAGGACGCCGACGTCGGCAAGTTCCTGAAGCTGTTCACGACGCTGCCGATCGCCGAGATCAAGAAGCTCGAAGCGCTTGGCGGCTCGGAGATCAACGAGGCCAAGAAGGTGCTCGCCACCGAAGCGACCGCGCTGCTGCACGGCCGCGATGCCGCAAACGAAGCGGCCGAAACCGCGCGACGCACCTTTGAAGAAGGCGCCCTCGCCGAGAGCCTGCCGACCGTGGAAATTCCGCGCGGCGAACTCGACGCCGGCTTCGGCGTGCTCGCCGCCTTCGTCAAGGCGGGCCTCGTTGCCTCCAACGGCGAGGCACGGCGGCAGATCAAAGGTGGCGGCCTGCGTGTGAACGACGCGCCCGTCACCGACGAGAAGATGGCGCTCTCTGCGGCCAATCTGACGCCGGAAGGCGTGATCAAGCTGTCCTTCGGCAAGAAGAAGCACATCCTGATCAAGCCTGCATAGGCGTATGAGCTTTTCGCTGCTTGTCAGGGTGCGCGGATGCGCGCTCCCTGACGGCAATGGACCAGAACACGCCCAGGGAAACGCGCAAGGAACAAGCCGGCAGCACCAAGCGCGAGGCGGTGCGCACCGCCCTCGTGGTGCTCTGCCTTTGTTTTACCCTGGCTGTTCTGGGCCGCGGGCTCAGCGAGAGCTTCACCGTCTTCTTGAAGCCGATCTCCGAGAACTTCGGCTGGGACCGCGCGCAGGTCGTCTCGATCTATTCTCTGACCTGGCTGATCAGCGGACTGACCGCACCGCTGGTCGGGCGCCTGTTCGATCATGCTGGACCGCGCATGGTCTATGCGCTCGGGCTGTTCTTGCTCGGCTCAGCCTTCCTGATTGCAAGCCGGGCCCAAGCGCTGTGGCAGTTCCAGCTCTCGATCGGCATCTGCGTCGGTATCGGCGTTGCCTTCATCGGCAACGTGCCGAGCTCGATCCTGCTCGGCCGCTGGTTCGGACCACGGCTGCCGACCGCCATGGCGGTGGTCTATTCGGCGATGGGCGGCGGCGTGCTGGCGCTGCTGCCGGCCTCGCAGCTTCTGATCGATCATCTCGGCTGGCGCGAGACCTACCAGGTCTATGGCCTTGCCGCGCTCGCGCTGCTGGTGCCGCTGCTGCTCCTGCCCTGGCGGATGTTTTCGGCCGGCTCGCCGCATATCGCCAAGAGAAGCGACCCTGATTTCATCGACAACGGCTGGACACTGGCGAGCGCGATGCGCCACCATGCCTTCTGGGCGCTGTTCTCGACCTTCTTCTTCACCGCGGTCGGCATGTATGCGATCGCCGCGCAGATCGTCGCTTATCTGATCGACGCCGGCTTCCCGCCGCTCCAGGCTGCGACCGCCTGGGGCTTCTCTGGCGTCGTGCTGGTGTTCGGCATGCTCGGCGTCTCCGCGCTCGACGGACTGATCGGACGCCGGCCGTCGGTGCTGCTCAGCTACGCGATCTCGATCCTCGGCATCGTTCTGCTCTGGCTGCTGCAGTACTATCCGAACGTCATCCTGCTCACCGGTTTCGTCGTCTGCTTCGGCAGCATGATGGGCTCCCGCGGGCCGCTGATCACCGCCACCGCGATGAAGATCTTTCGCGGCAAGCGCGTCGGCACCATCTTCGGCACGATCTCGATCGGCAGCGGCTTGGGCTCGGCCTTCGGCTCATGGAGCGGCGGTCTGATTCACGACGCAACGCACGGCTACAATCTCCTGCTGGTCTTCGCACTTGCGAGCGTCATCCTCGGAATGATTCCATTCCTGGTCGTCCCCGCCTTGCGGGAGTAGGTCTCCCCGACGTAACCTGCATCCCTTGGCGTCACCGGGATATTACCTACGAGCCCGAGGCGAACACGCAAAAAAAGCGGATCGCGCGCGGCTGAAATGCCGGGCCTGCGGTGTTTTGTCCGACATGACAAAAATGTCAGCGCGGAATTGATCGTAGGTGGCTTGCGAGACGAAACTGAATACGGTCCAAGTCGCAGCATTGGATGGAGGGCAAACCAATGGACTTTCCTTATCTCACTCGCTTTCAACCGGTTCTGCTGAGCCTGTTTCGCTTCGTCACCGGCCTGTTACTGTTCCAGTACGGCGTCGCCAAGCTGTTCAAGTTTCCGGTGCTTCCCTACTTCGCCAACATTCCGCCGCTGATCTGGACGGCCGGCGCGATCGAGCTCGTGCTCGGCGCGCTCCTGATCCTCGGCCTGTTCACGCGGCTCACCGCGTTCATCCTCTCGGGTGAAATGGCCTTCGCCTACTTCATGGGCCACATGTTCAAGGGCGAGACGCCGGTGCTCCTGCCGCTGCTGAACGGCGGCACCGCCGCGATCCTGTTCTGCTTCGCCTGTCTCTATCTCTCGGCGGCCGGCGGCGGCTCCGTGAGCGTCGATGCCGCGATGGGCAAGGAGAGCGACGCTGGCGGCGCCTATGCGCGACGCTGACGCGCTTCGCGGTTAACCTGAAAGTAAGACGGCACCGGCGGATCTGCCGGTGCCGGTCAGCGCGTCCCCAGCACGTTCCAGATGAGAACGAGGACCGCCACGAGCAGCACGGACATGATGATTCGGTGACCGAACCGATTCATGAGCGCTCCTGCGAGGCAGGCTGACCGCCAAAGCGAAAAACCAATTCTCTCCGGCATCCGGATTGGCCTGCACCGACGCCTGTCGTCGCTTCGGTTGCAGGCTTGCGCATACGATTGCACCGCAGCTTTCGCGCGGCGCGGTTCTGCGCGCGCATGTTCACGTTTGGTAAGAACTTCATGCTACCGATGCGAGCAATAACAATCATTCCGTAGGGGCTGTGATGAAGCTGCTGAGCCATTTGAAGATCCGCACCAAGCTTGCCAGCATGGTCTGCCTTGCGGCTCTCACAGTCACGGCCATCATCGGCGTATCGGCCGTGCTCAGCAAGAGCCGCATGGTGGAGGACCGCGTCCAGCAGATGCGGACCGCAGTGGAGCTCCTCTTCAACTACGCCCAATCGCTCCAGGACGAAGTCACCGCCGGCAAGCTCACGCAAGCCGAGGCCAAGACCCTGTTCCACCAGCGCGGCCGCCGCATGAACTTCAACGGCAACCAGGGCTATCCGGTGGTCTATAATCAGGACTCCTCCCTGGTCGTGAACGGCGCCAATCAGCAGCTCGAAGGCAAGATCACCGGCGCCAAGGATTCCAACGGCGTGCTGATCGCCGACGCCATCATCAAGGCCGGCAACGAGACCGCGCAGGGCGGCGTGACCTCCTATCTCTATCCCCGTCCCGGCCAGACCGAGCCGGTCCGCAAGACCGTGTTCGCACGCAAATTCGCGCCCTGGAACGTGACCATCAGCTATGGCCTCTATGTCGACGACATCGACGCCGACGTGCGCGCGCTGACGCTGCAGCTCGGCGCGATCGGCATCGGCCTGATGCTGCTGATGGCGACGCTGTCCTGGCTGATCGCCCGCGACGTGCTCGGCGCGCTCGACCGCCAGAAGAATCGCATGCAGGAGATCTCCGAAGGCGCCATCGACAAGCCGGTCGAAGAGACCGATCGCGGCGACGAGATCGGCCGCATGGCCGAGACTCTCGAAATCCTGCGCCAGACGGCATTGACGGCGCGCGCGCTGGAGGCCGAACAGGCCGCCACCAAGACGCGCACCGAACAGGAGAAGCGCGAGGCCCTGATCGCGCTTGCCGACCGCTTCGATGCCTCCGTCGGCCAGCTCGTCGGCCTGATGGCCTCCGGCTCCGGTGAGCTCGAAGCCACCGCCAAGTCGATGTCCTCGACCGCCGAGGGCACCAACCGCCGCGCCTCCGTGGTCGGCTCCGCCGCCACCGAGGCCAGCCAGCGCGTCCAGACCGTCGCGGCCGCCGCCGAGGAGCTCTCCTCCTCCATCACCGAGATCAGCCGTCAGGTCGCGCAATCCGCCGAGGTCACCGGCCGTGCCGTGGACAGCGCCCGCCGCACCGACACCATCGTGCGCGCATTGTCCGACGGCGCCCAGCAGATCGAGCACGTCGCCGAGCTGATCTCCAGCATCGCGGCACAGACCAATCTGCTCGCGCTCAACGCCACCATCGAGGCGGCCCGCGCCGGTGAAGCCGGCCGCGGCTTTGCGGTCGTCGCCTCCGAGGTGAAGTCGCTGGCGAGCCAGACTGCGGAAGCCACCCGCGAGATCGGCGACAAGATCGCCCAGATCCAGGGCGCGACCAAGGAAGCGGTGGATGCGATCGGCGGCATCACCGCCACCATCGAGGAGGTCAGCCGCATCGCGACCTCGATCGGCGCCGCCATCGAGGAGCAAGGCGCCGCCACGGCCGAGATCGCCCGCAGCGTCTCGCAGACGGCGGAGGCGACCAAGGAGGTCACCACCAATATCGGCGTCGTCTCCACTGCCGCCAACGAGACCGGCAACGCCGCCGGCATGGTGCTCGCCGCTGCCTCGAACCTCTCCAAGCAGGCCGAGCAGCTCTCCGGCGAAGTCGGCACGTTCCTGGCCGGCGTGCGCGCCGCCTAACGCGCCACCCCCGACTCGAGACGTTTAGCGCGAAAGCGTCGCCACATTCGTCATGGCCGGGCTTGTCCCGGCCATCCACGTTTTTGGCCGCGCCGCACGAAGAACGTGGATGCCCGGGCCTTCGCCGCGCCGAAGCGGCTTCGGCCGCGCAGGCGGGACAAGCCCGGGCATGACGAGCACTTGGGAATGTGGGCGTTTATCGCCGCGCGAGGCTGCAACCGCTCGACAGCTGGCGCGTCGATCCCGTCGAGCCGTCGTTGGACTGCGACGGGAATTCGTCGAACGGCGAGTTCTGCTTGCCGGTGTTGAACTCGAAGATCTTCCGGAACAGGCCGGGCGCCATCGCCGAGATCGGATTGACCCGCATCACCGGGGCCGCCGGGGTGCCGACGACCTCGTAGGTCACGCCGATCAGTCCCTCGTTGTTGCCGCCGCCGAGGAAGATGCCGAACAACGGGATCTGGCCGAAGATGTTGTTGACGCCATACATCGGCACGAAGGTGCCGCTCATGCACACCTGGTTGCCGGGATAGTCGATCGAGCCCTCGATGGTGGCACCGATCATCGGTCCCTTGACCACGCCGTCGCGGACCGTGAGCGCGCCGTTCTGCCGCGTGAACTCGGCGCGAAGCGCGCTGAAAGAGACGCCATTCCCGGTGCCGTTGGGCGCGCCGGCGGCAACGCGTTCGAGCTGCGCCTCGCCCTTCACCGTGAAGTCGCGCACATTGATCAGGCCCTCGCGCGCGGTGTTCGGCTCGGAGGTCGGCGGCTCCATCGCCACCACCATCTGGCCGCCGACCGCCTTGGTGTAGGTGTCGGTGAAGCGCAGCAGCGCGCCGGCATCGTTGGTCTGCAGATAGATCACCTCGCGGCTGCCCTGCGCGCGGCCGCCGCGCAGATCGGCTGCCACCGGCGTGTCGCGGCCAATCTTGCCGCTCAGCGTGAAGGCTTTGACGGCGCCGCTGCGTTTCGACATCTTGGCATCGACGCTGCGCATGGCCTCGCCGTTGAACCCGGCGACGGCGCCGAGCTTCACGTCGATGTCGAAATCGACGTTCTTCAGCTTGCTCTTGCCGTCGTCCTTGGAATTGCCTGAGATCGCCGACTTCAGGAAACCGCGGCCGTCGAACACGTCGCCGCGCACGGTGCCGCGCACCACGCCGTCCTGGCTGCGCTCGACTTTGAGCGACGCCTTGTCGCCGTCGGACGGCGCATAGGTCGGGAAGTTCGCGTTCATGAGATCGCCGTTCGCGTCGACCTCGAGCGAGCCCTTGATCGAGGCTCCGGCACCGTCGATGACGATGTCCTCGAAACGCGTCGATTGCGCCGTCGGCACCACCTTGAAGCTGGCCTTGGCGGATTTGCCCGGCAGCTTTACCCAGCCGGGAAGGATGTTGTCGAGCTTGACCGAGGTCAGGTCGGCCTCGACGCCGAGCTTGGTCGTCTGATCCGTGCCACTTGCGATCTTGCCCGAGAGCTTGATCGGCAACGATCCGCTGACGGCGGGGCTCAGATCGAATCCCAGGCGCGCGCGGCTGGCATCGTCCAGCGTCGCCTGCAGTCGGACGTCCGCGTCGCCCTCGGCCGGCTTGCGATAATCGAGCGAGGCCGCCTGGCCGTTGATCTTGACGTCGCCCTTGACCTGATAGCCCTGGTTATTGGCTGATATCTTGAGGTTGTTGGCCTCCAGCTTCTGGTTCATCACCAGCTTCTCGGCGGCAAAGCCGTTGAGGTCGGCGGTGACGGCATAGGTGGTGTCGGCCTTGGTCAGCTCGCCCTTGACCGGCATTCCGAGCTGGATGTTCGCCGAGAACGTTCCCTTGCTGGTGTTGGGATCGACGACTGTCGACGACAGATCGCTCAGCCGATCATTGGCGAGCATTTCGGCGGCCGCAGGCACCGGGCCATCGACCCGGAACCTGCTCCGCGACGGCGACGGCTTGGGCGCCATATCGGGCACCTCGAAGACGAAGTCGGAGATCGTGACCTTGCGCCCCGAAGGCGTATCCGCAACGCCCTGCCCGATGTTCACAGTCGCAGTGCGCCCGGTCACGCGCGCCTTCAAATCGGCATCGCGCACCACGGGCATGCCGTCCACGGGGCGGACCGTGACACCGCTCGCCACGATGTTGACCGACAGGCCGTCGTCCGGAATCGGCGGGCCCCTGCGCGGGAGGTTCTTCGTCGGCGAGTTGATGCCGATCTCGATGCGCTGGAGCGTCCCGCGCTCGATCCGCTCGATCACCCATTCGCGCAGTTCGGGGACGACCAGCGTCGGCCACATCCGCTTCAGGGCTGAGGCCGACATCGGCGTTCCCGCAAAGCCCAGCGTCAGCCGCGGCTCGCCGGAATAGTCGATGGCACCGGTGCCGGCGACGCCGATCTCGCCATTGCTGATGTCGGCCTGCGTCAGCAAGAGGCGCTTGTGATCCGTGTCGAAGCGGAGTCCGATCGCAATGCGGTTGAAGACGAGCGGCGGCTCGTTGTCGATGCCGCCGAGCAGAATCGAACCGCCGCTGAAGCCGAGCTGCCAGTCGTTGGTGGTGCCGTTGGGCGGCTCGAGATGAGCCAGCAGCGTCAGGCGGTTCGCGCCGGAGAGAATCTTGAACGGAGCGACCAGCACGCGCCGATTGGCGTCCCACTCGACATTGATCTCGGCCGAGTCGATGGCCATCGGATAGTCGGGCGTGTCGGTGTCGATGATGTTGCCGGCGCCGACGGCGATCTTGCCGCGGAAGAAGGTCGGCACGCCGTCGCGGCCGAGCTCGCCCTTGAGTTCGCCGGTCAGCGGCAGGTCGGCGGTGTAGGTGAAGTCCTTCACCCGCAGCGCCAACAGGATGTTGGAAGTCGAGACCTTGTCGGCCTTGATGTCGATGGAGCGGACGCCGTTCTCGGCGGGACCGATCGTGGCGCGCAGCATCCACGGGCGCGCGCCCTCCTCGCCGAGGCTGAGCGCGACGCCGCCGCGGCTCGGCCGGCGCAGGCTGAGCGTGATGTTCTCAAACGACCATTTGCTGCCGCGCTGCTGATCGTCGACGACCAGGTTGCCGTTCTTGAGACCGATCTCATTGAGGTTCTGACCGTCGAGGCCGGTCATGCTCAGACTGTCGAGCCAGTCGAGGCCCTGGAGGATGCCGCTCTGCGCTGTCGCCTGCGGGGCGGCTTGCGACACCTCCGGGCTCGCGGGCGCGGTCGCGAATGGCGGCGGCGGGACACCGCCACGCGGGAATGTCGGCGGCAGGCCGGCGTCCTTCTTGGACGCGACGCCGGTCGCCAGCGGCTTCGCGGTGTCGCCGGCCGACACGGTGACGGTGCCATCGGGCGCGATGCGGATCGCGAGCTCGGCATCGACGAGATTGAGGCTTTCGGCGCGCAGGTGCCCCATCAGGAGACCCGCACCCGACAGCTTCACCTCGGCCTTCGGCGCGCTGGCGACGATGGCGTGATCGCGGTCGCGAACGATGATGTCTCGGATGCGGACGGCGATGCGGACCCGCCCGGCGCGCTCGATCTGGGTGCCGCCGATCTCAACCGTGTTGCCGTGGCCGATATTGTCCTCGATCGCGGCTGCCAGCCATGGCGTTGCGATGTCCAGATTGATGGGACCGGCGCCGAGCCGCCACCACAGCGCGCCGAAACAGCCGACGAAGATGACGAGCAGGGTGCCGAGAACCACCGCGCTGCGCTTCAGCCAGCGACCACCACCCAGCCAGCGGCGCAAACCGCCGAATCCGCCACCGAAGCGATGGAAGCCCGAACCGGAACGCGCCAGCAGCCGCCGCGCGCGATGGCCCGCCGCCGCTTCCTGATCCGGATCCCAGTCGGCGTCGTCCCATTCCTGCGGCTCATGTTGGCCGCCGCGCCGATCGAAATCCCGGTTGTAGTCCTGGGGCGACGTATTCCTTGCCATTGCTTCTCGATACAGGCGCCCGTCGTAGGATTGAGCGCCGCCGGGACCGCAGCCGGCCGCGGGACGTGATGCTCCCTGGGCCGGCACTGCCGCCATACCTCGTATATTCCTGCTGTTCGTCATTTCGCCCCGGGAGCGCGTTCAACGAGCAGTGGGGTGGTCGGTGGAATTCCTTGTAACCATACTCCGGCGTCGTCAGACTTGCCCAGCCGAGGGCGCGATTCCGGCACGCCGGACGAGGGCTGCAATACCGCTTCGATTGACCCGCCGAAAGCGTCGAAAGGAAGGCGTATGTCCAAGAAATCCCGAAAGAAATCGTCCAAAACGTCCTCCGGCAGTTCGACCGCCAAAAAGAAGACCGCAAAAACGCGGGCATCGACTCAAGCAAAGTCCGCGAAAACACAGCGGACACCGGCAGGCAAATCAACCGGGACCGTAGCAAAAGCAGGATCACATAAGGCCGCATCGGAACAGTTAAATTCATCCAAAGCGGCCTCCCCGCCCGCTCAGGCGAAGTCCGGCCTGGTTGAGGGCCAGAAGGCCCCCGCCTTCCGCCTGCCCCGCGACGGCGGCGACGTGGTTACGCTGGCGGACTATGCCGGGCGAAAGCTCGTCCTGTTCTTCTATCCCCGGGCCGACACGCCCGGCTGCACCCGCGAGGCGATCGACTTCACCCGCCTGGCCGGCGCCTTCTCCGCCGCGGGCACGGCCGTGCTCGGCATCTCCGCCGATCCGTTAAAGGCCCAGGAGAAATTCCGCGACAAGCACAAGCTCGGCGTGCCCCTCATCTCGGATGAGAAACATGAGATGCTGGAGACCTATGGCGCCTGGGGCCAAAAATCCATGTATGGCAAAAGCTTCCTGGGAATTCTTCGCACCACGATCCTGGTCGGGGCCGACGGCAAAGTGGCCAGGATCTGGCGCAATGTCCGGGTCGACGGGCATGCCGACGCGGTGCTGGAAGCGGCAAGAAGCCTTTAACCAGTCCTTCGAATTCGCCCGTTCCCGTTTCCATAAAATTAACCATGACCGGCCCAGATTGCTGCGGCAATTAGGGCCGTACGGACTCATCCGACCGGCGCGGGAGTGCCGATGTCGAAAAGTTCTGCCCAATATTCGCAGTACCCCCAGCATCATCCTCATGACCACGGACGCGTCCTCCACCGCCGTCCGGCCGCACCGGCGGCGGTAACCGCGATTCCCCTGCCCGCCGCCGACGACGCCTACACCATCGTCCATGCCGGCAAGCAGGTCCGCTTTGGCCCTGTGGTATTCTGGATCGTGGTCGGCACCGTGGTACTGCTCGGGCTGTGGTCGGCAGCAACGGCCACCTACTTTGCGTTCCGTGACGACGTCCTGACCCGGCTGATCGCCCGCCAGGCCGAGATGCAATATGCCTATGAGGACCGCATCGCCGAGCTGCGCGCCAAGGTCGACCGCGCCACCAGCCGCCAATTGCTCGACCAGGAACAGTTCGACCAGAAGCTCGACCAGATCATGAAGCGCCAAACGGCGCTGGAGTCCCGGGCCACGGCGCTCGGCGCCATGCCCGACGTGACTGGCTCGATTCCCCGCTCCACCCCGCAGCGCGGCGATCCTAGCCAGGCCACGCCGAAGCCGTCGCCGATCAGCGACACCGTCATCTTCGTGGCGCCGGCGGACCGCGAAGCGCGCCTCGAATCGCGCGCTCCGACCGTCGCGGCGCCGCCGACCAGCCAGTTCGCCAAGAACCACGGCTTCGACAATGTGCTGGCCCGGCTCACGAACTCGCTCGATCAGGTCGAGCGGCGCCAGATGGCGGCGCTCAACGCCGTTGAGGAAAGCATGGATTCGCGCATGCGCCGCATGCGCGGCGTGGTCAGCGATCTCGGCCTGAAACTCGCCAGTCTCGAAGCCGCCGTGCCGCGCACCGCGATGGGCGGGCCTTTCGTCCCCGTCAAGTTGACGGCCAATGCCGGACCGTTCGAGAAGCAGCTCTATCGCATCAACACCACGCGCGCCGAGATGGACCGTCTCAACCGCACGCTGGCGCTGGTGCCCTATCGCAAGCCCGTCATCGGCGAGGTCGAGTTCACCTCCGGCTTCGGCGTGCGCAGCGATCCTTTCCTCGGGCGGCCCGCGATGCATACCGGGCTCGACTTCCGCGCCGCCTCCGGCGATCCCGTTCGCGTCACCGCCAACGGCAAGGTGGTCTCGGCGGGCTGGTCCGGCGGCTATGGCCGCATGGTCGAGGTCGACCACGGCAACGGGCTATCGACCCGCTACGGCCATCTCTCCGAGATCAATGTCAGGGTCGGCGAGATCGTGAAGATCGGCCAGGTCGTCGGCCTCGTCGGCTCGACCGGTCGCTCCACCGGTCCGCATCTGCATTACGAGACCCGCATCGAGGGCGAAGCGGTCGACCCGCAGAAATTCCTGCGCGCCGGCGTGCGTCTCAGCGCGGGTTAGTCCCGCGCTTCTCTCCGTCCCGTAAGCGGCCTTCAGCGCCGGCCACCCATTCCGCCTCCGGGGCCGCCGAAGCCGCCGCCACCACCACCCATTCCACCACCGGGTCCCATGGGCCCGCCGGGCGCGCCCGGGCCGCCGGGCCCTGACGGGCCGCTCGGTCCTGTCGGCGCAGAGCCGGACGGCGCACCGGGCCCCGCTCCTGGCGCAGGCGCGCCCGGTGCACCGGGCTGGCCGCCGCCAGGGGGGGTGCCGCGATTTGGATGCAGGATCGAGCCACCCGGCGAGCGCCCGGGATGCCCCGCTCCGCCGGGCGCCTGCCCCGGCGATCCCGGGAATTGCCCAACCGCCTGCGCCGAATCGAGCTGAAGCCCGCGCGACCTGTCGAAGACGCCATTGATCACCATGCGCGCTTCACCGGCGGCTGGGCCGAAGCGCGAGCCGTCAAGGGCAATGAGCCCGGAGCCGAGCTGGAGGTTCGAACCCGCCCGCTGCACATAGGCCTCGATCGACAGGCGGCTGGCGCCGACGAGATCCGAAAAATCGTCGATCCGCGTGCGCGCCGCCTGCATCGCCCCGTGGCTCGCGCTTCCCTCGATCTGGACCCGCTGGCCGACCAGCCGGGGATCGACACCGCTCAGCTTCAATCCGCCGATTCGCAGGCCGTCCGGCCCGCCCTCGACCAGTCCCGTTACGCGTGCGACGACATTGCGCCGCGGCTCGACCAGGCTTGCGACGATGACCCCGTCAGTCCGGCGCAAGCCGTAGACGGCGACTTGCGTACCCATGCGGAGCTTGCTCGCCTTGTCACCGGCCAAGATCTTCTGGCCGAGCACGGTCAGCTCGTTGCCCTTCACCTGCTCAATCGGACCGGAGACCTCGCTCGCGATCGTGATGTTGCGCGTGACGAGCGTGCCGTCGGCCTGACGGATCGCAACCACGCGCGCGAGTTGACCGATACGCAGCGCCCTGGGGCTGGCCGCCTCCCCGTCGATCCGGACCGGCACGTCGCTCGCGTAAGTGATGCGCTCGCCGTTGACGTAGATGCTGCCGAAACGCTGGATCACGCCGACGATGCCGGTGCCGCCGATGCCGTGATCATCACCGCGCGTGATCCCGGTGCCACCGATGCCCTGATCGGTGCCGCGCTTGACCTGTGCACGGGCGATAGCCGTGCCGGCGAGCCAGAATCCAGCCAGCAGCACGCGACGGGAGATGAACGGCGGCCGGCTCATGAAGGACCACCTTCTTTGCCGCGCGCCTTCGCTTCACCCTCCTCGTCGGCACCTTCGTTGTAGATGTAGATGCCGAAATTCCAGCGGGCATTGCCGCCCTTGTCCTTGGCGAGCGCGCGGTTGGCCTCGCGGTTGGCGGTCTTCAGCGCGTCCATGGCGAGCTCGCGCGAGCGCGCTTCGAGCCGCCGCGCCAGCTTCGGCGAGATGTTGTTGTAGTGCACCGCGCGCTCGAGGAAGCGTGGCGCGGGCCCGGAGACGTTTTCCGCGGCGGCCGCGATATGGTCGTGCAGATTGCGGCCGAGATAATGCCATTTGCCGTCGTCCTCGCCGCTCGGCACGAAAGCGGCCTCGACCAGCTCGATCTCGTCGGACTCGTTGATGGTGACGAGCTTGCGGTCGATCCACTCGTCGAGCACCGCGCGTGGGCGTACGTCCTTGGTGACCGAGGCGACGAGCTGCTCGAACGAGGGCGCATCGCCCTCGGCCGTGCGCGGCAAAGCGAGCGGCTCGCCCCTGGCATCGGTGAACTCGGGCGCGGCGAGCCAGCGCGCGATCACCGCGCTGGTCAGCGACACTGCCGCCGGCGCCTCGTGCACGGGCGCGCCGGCGCCGCGCAGCCGCGCCACTTCCTTGCGATGGATGCCGGTGAGCAGGCTGACCCGGCTGTCGGTCTGCTCCTTTCCTTCCAGCGCGAAATCGTGCTCGGCGACGTTGACGAACAGCTCGCGAAGCAGCTGCGCCAATGCCGGAAAGGTCATTCCGCTTCGGATGCAGAGCCGCACGAGCGGGCGCAGCAGCCGCGCCAGCGGCGCGTGCAGCTTCGCGGCGGCATTCGGCTGCGGTGCCGCTGCTTTGGACCCGGACTTGGCATTCATGTCTGAATTGTACCAATGCCACACGTGGGACACAATCCCACACTTTTCCGTGTTGCGATTGACGTGGTAAATTTTCCCACATATACGGGACGCCACTGAGGGGCGCGACATAAGGGACTTCACACATGGCTGACCGCTTGGTCCGCATTTCCAGCTCACCGCGTGCCGTGCCGGCTCCCGACTGGGGACACGGCGCGATCGAGCCGATGCTGCCGGCGCTGCTGCGCGGCGTCATCTTCATCTCGCTGCTGGCCGCACCGTTCCTCGCAGCGCTTCTCGCAGGCTGACCGCCATCATGCATCACACCAGCGACAGCCCGCCCCGCCCGTCGGTGCTGCACATCTTCAAGGTGTACTATCCCGACCTGTTCGGCGGCACGCTCACGGTGATCCGCGACATCTGCGCGAGCCTGAAGGATGCCTTCGCCTCCGCCGTGCTGGTCTGCTCGCAATCGGCCGGACGGCGCCAGATCGTCGTCAACGACGTCCCGGTCGAGCGCGTGCGCTCGTTCGGCAACGTCATGTCGCTGCCAGCCGCCCCGACCTATCCCTGGCGTCTGTGGCGCAGGATCGCCGAGCACGATCTGCTCGCGCTCCATGCCCCCTTCCCTCTCGCCGACCTCGTCTTCGCCTTCGGATACGGCGCCAGGCGTCCACTGGTGGTGCACTGGCACGCCGACATCGTCACTCATGCCGGCCTGCGCTGGCTCGTCGAACCTCTGATGCGGCGAACGCTGCGCCGCGCCAAGGCGATCATCGTCTCGGACCACGCGCTGGTCGACCACACGCCGCTGCTGCGCGAATTCGAGGACAAATGCCACGTCGTGCCGTTCGGCATCGACACCACAAACTACGACCGGCCGAAGATCGAGCCGCACCATGTCAACGATCGCGGCCGGCTCGTACTGGCCTGCGGCCGGCTCGTGCCCTACAAGGGTTTCGACGTGCTGGTCCGCGCCGCAGCCGCGCACGATTTCGAGGTCTGGATCATCGGCGAGGGCAGCGAGCGGCCGCGGCTCGAGCAGTTGATCCAGGAGCTCGGCCTTCATGACCGCGTCCGCCTGCTCGGCTCGGTCAACGATTGCGAACGCATCAAGCTGATGTGTCTCGCCGACGTCTTCGTGATGCCGTCGGTGACCAATGCCGAGACCTTCGGCCTCGTCCAGCTCGAGGCCATGGCCGCCGGCCGCCCGGTCGTGAATACGGCGCTCGACACCGCGGTGCCGCGTGTCGCCCGCCACGGCATGGAGGCGATCACCGTGCCGCCCGGCGACGTCGCGAAGCTGGGTGAGGCCATCGATATCCTGATCCGCGATCCCGAGCGACGCCGCCGCATGGGGCTTGCAGCGCGCACGCGCGCCCTCACCCGCTACTCGACCACGGCCTTCAGGCAAGGCATGGAGACCGTCTACCGCGATGCCGTTGCCGTACCAGGCAAGGAACGATCAGCAACCGCGGAGTCGCTTCAAGCGACCGCCTGGCTGGACTGCGTTCGGATCGCGGCGGCACTGGCCTGGTCGGACATGCGCCACCGCTACGTGCGTTCGTTGCTCGGTCCGTTCTGGATGTCGCTCCAGATGGCGATCGTGGTGGCGGTGCTGGGCTCGGTGATCGGCCAGATGTCGAACGACGACATGCTGTCGCGCCTGCCCATGCTGGCGCTGTCGATGACGGCCTGGACTTTCCTCAACAGCGTGGTGCTCGACGCCACCACGGCGCTCCAGAACTCCGCGAGCCTGATCCGCGACCGGGCGCTGCCGCCGGTCATCTTCCTGCTGCAATGCACGTTCCGCCAGGCGCTGTTCGCGCTCCACAACGCCTGCGTACCACTCGTCCTATGGCTCATCCTGTCCCGTCACGAGCTCTCCCACGCGCCGGCGGCGCTGCCGGGCCTCCTGGCGTTCGTGGCCTGCACCTTCGCCTTGAGCCTCGTTCTCGGTGCGATGGCAACACGCTATCGCGACCTCAAGCCAATCATCGAGTCCACGTTGATGCTCGCCTTCCTCGCCTCGCCCATCATCTGGTCGTCGGAGATGATCAACCACCGCTCGACGGTGATGCGGATCAATCCGCTCACGCATCTGTTCGCGGTGTGGCGCGAGCCACTGGCCGGCGGCCATGTCGACCCCGTCAGCATCGTCTACGTCCTCGTCGCGCTGGCGCTTCTGATCGTTGCGAGCGTGCTGACGCTGCTCCACCTTCGCAAAGCCGCGTTCTGGATCTGATGCATGGTCTCGATCAGCCTACGCAACGTCTGCCTCGACTATCCGGTCTATGGCGCCTACGACCATTCGCTGAAACGGCGGCTGCTCGGCCATCTCATCCGCGAGCCCGGCGAGATGCGGATCATCCGCGCCGTCGACGACGTCACCATCCAGGCTGAAGCCGGCGCCCGTATCGGACTTGCCGGAGCCAACGGCTCCGGCAAGTCGACGCTGCTGCGGCTGATCGCCGGCGTCTATCCACCAAGCAGCGGCAGCGTCGCGATCCAGGGCAAAGTCGTGCCCCTGCTCGGCCTCAATGCCGGCGTCAATCTGGATTTCGTGGCCGAGGACAACATCGCACTGCTGCTGCGGATCAGCGGCCGCAAGCCGACCCGCAGCGTGATCGACGAGATCTGGGCCTTCACCGAGCTGGAGGCGCGCATGCAGCGGCTGCCGCTGCGGATGTTCTCCTCGGGCATGCTGATGCGGGTGCTGTTCGCGACCGCCACGGCCTTTCCGGCCGACATCCTCCTGCTCGACGAATGGCTCAGCGTGGTCGACGAGCACTTTGCCGAAAAGGCGCAGGAGCGGCTCCTCAAGCTCATGTCGCAGGCGGCGATCGTGATCATCGCCTCGCACGACCAGCCGCTGCTGCGCCGCACCTGCACCAGCATCATCAACCTCGATCGCGGCCGCATCGCCTCGACCATCACGGTCGCCCCGCCGGTCCCCAACGCCTTCGAGCTCCGCGAGAAACGCGCATGAAGCACAACATCCTCGTCGTCTCCGAGTCGCTCGGACAACCCAATCACAAGCGCGGTATCTTCCACTTCACCCGGGAACTGGTACGTTCGCTCGCCTCGGAAGGCCACGAACTCACGCTGGTGGTGGAGACCACGAAACGCTATCGCAAGCTCTGCCAGCGCGAGCGGCGTACGAGGCTGTTCGCGGCGCAGTCGCGCAACATCGAGCTGCTTGCGCTCTATCGCTATCTCGACGAAATCAACGTGAGCGGGCCGTTGACGCTCAGCGGCACGCGCCGCAAACTCGACTGGCTCCGCCGTAGGGCCGGCCTGTTGCTGTCGCAGGACAACACCGTCTGCCTGCTGCGCGCGATCGGCCTGCTCGGCCTGCCCACGCGCCTGATCGAGAACCGGCCCGCCGCGCTCGAATACATTCCGCCGGATCTGAGGCACCTCGAGCTGTTCGGCGACTTTCAGCTCGAGCCCGGCTTCTTCAACTATCAGGACGCATCGGCCTTCTTCCTGCTGCCTCCGCCGCGGATCGACGCGCGCGACTATGACTTGATCGTCGTGGACACCCCCACACGGGTGGTGATCAGGCGCAAACCCGGCGCCAAGGTGATCTGCATCGTCCACGACCTGTTGCCGCTCACCGACCTCAAGCTCAGCGACATCGCCACGCGGCAGTTCCTGGCGCGAATCCGCACCAGCCTGCGCCAAGCCGACGAACTCGCCTTCGTTTCAAACTACAGCATGATGCGGTTCAGGGAACTGCTGCCGCAATTTGCGCACCTGCCGGCGCGGGTCGTGTATCCCCGCACCCGGTTCGACGCCCCGGATGTCCTGCACCTTCCAGCCCCGTCGGGGCGTCCGGGGCGGCCGAGCTTCGTCGTCATCGTCTCGAACGAGCCACGCAAGAACGTCCCCGCCGTCGTCCGCGCCTTCCGCAACGTTCCCCACGCCGATCTCGTCGTGATCGGCTATACCGGCGAGATCAGCCGGATGCGCAACCTCCCGCCCAACGTCCGCTTCGCCGGCTACGTCGACGAGCACGAGAAGGCGACTCTGATCGCGGAAGCGCACGGCCTGATCATGCCGAGCCTTGCCGAAGGTTTCGGCGTGCCGATCATCGAGGCGCTGGCTGCGAACACGCCGGTGCTGTGCTCCGACATCGCCGTCTTCCGCGAGGTCGCGGGCGAGCTCGCCGACTATTTCGACCCGTTCTCCACGGAGGCGATCGCCGCCTCCGTCACCCGCGTGCTGACGCGGCAGGAGGAGTGCCGCGGCAGGATCCGGGCGCGACGCCACGAGCTCGCCGAACGCTTCGGCTACGAGACCCAGGCCCGGGATTTCCTCGGCCATGAGACGCCCAGAGAAAGCCTGGTCGCAGCACAGTAAGCGTCAGCCACATGCCCGCTGAGCAAGCCGTATCGCCCAGTCCGGCCAGCCCGCCAACCGTGCGCGACCGATCGCAGGCCCTGGGCCATTCCGCCCGGCTGTTTCGTGCTGCCGACCTGCTCGTCATCCTGATCGCGGCATCGCTGCCCTGGTCGACCACCGCGACTTCGGTCTTGGTCGGGTTCTGGCTGCTTGCGGTGACGCCGACCATCGCCTGGCGCGACTATGCGCGCCAGCTCGCGCGGCCGGCGTTTGCCTTGCCCTTGGCACTCCTGCTGCTCGCGCTTCTTGGCACGCTGTGGTCAGAGGGTGCGTGGGCGGACCGGCTGCATGCGGTCAAGCCGGTTGCAAAGCTCATGCTGATTCCGCCGCTGCTCTACCATTTCCGCCGGTCCGAGCGCGGCTTCCATGTCTGCATCGCCTTTCTCGCTTCCTGCGCGCTGCTTGCCGTGTTCTCCTGGATCGTGCTGCTCGATCCCGCCTGGAAGATCACCGCAACGGCGTCATCAGGCGTTCCCGTCAAGAACTACATCGACCAGAGCCAGGAGTTCACGCTGTGCGCCTTTGCGCTCGCGCTGCCTCTCTGGCGCGGCAGACGCGCGGCCACAACAGTCGTCTGCCTGGCCCTGATCCTGCTGTTCGTCACCAACATGGTGTTCGTCGCCTCGGCCCGCACCGCCCTGCTCTGCATCGCGGTGCTGCTGACGCTGTTCGCCTTGAGGCATTTGAGCCGGCGGGCGGCACTGGTCCTGCTCGCAGGTACGGTCGCCGCGAGCCTGTTGGCCTGGACCACGTCGCCCTATCTGCGCCAGCGCATCGACGACATCGCCGTCGAATACCGCCACGGCCACGAGGACATCAGCCGCGCCTCGACCGCGCAGCGGCTGACCTATTGGCGCAAGTCGCTCCATGCCTTTATCGAGGCGCCTCTGATCGGCCACGGCACCGGTTCGATCAAGCGCCAGTTCGAGCGCGCCGCCACGAGCGAAAGCAGACTCGATGCCGAGGTCGTGAGCAATCCGCACAACCAGACCCTCAACGTCGCGGTGCAGTGGGGCCTTCTGGGTGTCGTCCTGCTCTACGCCATGTGGATCGCGCATCTTCGCATGTTCGCAGGTGAAGGCTTCGCCGCCTGGATCGGTCTCGTGGTCGTCGTACAGAACATCGCGAGCTCGCTGCTCAACTCGCACCTGTTCGATTTTCATGAGGGCTGGATGTATGTGCTCGGCGTCGGCGTCGCCGGCGGCATGGTGCTGAAGGCCCAAGCCGGAGAAGCGACAGGCAGCCCGCGATTGCTGGCTGGGCTCGTCCGTCGATCACCAGCAGCGCGCTGCCGATGACGATCGCGCCCGCGATCTCGCGCATCGAGATCGGCTCGCCCAGCACCAGCCAGCCCAGAAGGATGGCGGTGACGGGAATGAGCAGCGTCACCAGCATCACGTTGGTCGCGCCGGAGCGCCGCAGGATCTGGAAGAAGACGATGTAGGCGAGCGCCGTCGACAGGCCGGCGAGGCCGAGCACCGCAAGCCATGTCGTGTCGCTCGGCATCGGAAGACGCCAGGGCTGCTCCACCGCACCGGCGATGATCGCCATCATCGCGGTCGACGCCATCAATTGAAACGTCGCCGTTCCAAGAGGCGGAGAATCCTTCAGCAGCCGCCGCGCCGCCAGTGCCGCAAAGCCGTAGCTCAAGGCCCCGCCAAGGCAGAGCAGGATGCCGAGCCCCTGCCCCGGCTTCGTCTCGATGCCCCACCCGCGCAGGATGACGACGCCGAAGAGCCCCAGCGTCACTCCGACCACGCGACGCATCTGCAACGCCTCCTCGCCCGCTGCCGCCATCACGAGAACCGCAAACAGCGGCGTCGTCGCGTTCAGGATCGACGCCAGCCCGCTCGGGATGAAAGTCTGGCCGATCACGATCAGCGAGAACGGGATGGCGTTGTTGAGCAGCCCGATCGCGACGAACGGCTTCCAGCCAGTCGCCCCGATGGGAAAGCCGATGCCCTGCATGCGAAGCAGCGGCAGCAGAATGGCCGCGCCCAGCGCGACGCGCAGGAACACCAGCGTCAGCGGCGGCAATTCCCGCAAGGCTGCGGCGTTGAAGAAGAACGAGCCGCCCCAGAGGATGGAGAGCACGCAGAGCAGCGACCAGTCGCGTGCGTCGATCCGGCTGTCGTTCGGGGGCATGCGTCTCACCCTTGGCGGCCAAGTCCGTCCGCCTAGACCGGCGCGATCGACGGCGCCACCCGAATTCCGATGAAACAGAGGTTCACAAGACCGATGCGCAAAAATGAACCAGACGATCGAAACTGCCCGCGTCGAGCGGCTACGGCGTCTTCGGCCGCGACACCAGCTCGATCATCCGGCCTTCGTCATCGTCGGGCATCTTCGCCGCCGCCTGCGCGTAGGCCTCGACCGCGGCGACCGCGACCAGCGGCTTGTCGGCCAGCAGGCTCTCGGCGAGCTTCACCGCATAGGCGGCATCCTTGTGCCGCAGCGCCGTCGTGAACGTCGCGCCACTGAAATCGCGAGCGACCATGCGTCTGGAGTGACGCTGCACCTGGGGGCTTGCGGCGACCCCCGCCTGGATCGACTCCAGCACAAGGTTCATGTCGAGCCCGGCCTGCTCGGCGATGGCGAGGCCCTCGGCGAGACCGGCGATCTGGATCGCCCCCATGAGATTGTTGATGAGCTTGTAGACGGTGCCGGAGCCGACCGGCCCGAAATGGCGGATGGTCGAGCCGATTGGCGTCAGATAAGGCCGCGCACGCTCGAGATCGGCCGCATCGGCGCCGGCGAGCAGCGTCAGCTTCCCGGCCGCCGCCGCGTCCGGCAATCCCGTCACGGGACAATCGATGTAGATCAGACCGCGCGCGTTGAGCTCGCGGCCCATCTCGCGCGCGTGGTCATGGGAAACAGTCGAGCATTCGATCGCGACGGTGCCGGCCTTCGCCGTCTTGGCGGCGCCCTTGGGCCCGAGCCAGACCGCGCGCGAGGCCTCGTCGTCGGCGACCATGGTCACGACCGCGGCGGCATCGATCGCCGCGTCCTCCGGCGAGGTCGCCCAATGCGCGCCGCGCGCGATCAGGTCTTCCGCCTTGGCCTTGCTGCGATTCCACAGCGTCACCGTGAAGCCGGCATCGAGATAGCGGCCGGCCATGCCATGACCCATCCGCCCCAATCCGATGAAGGCGACACGGGGCATGGCTAGTCCACGTCCTCGATCTCGCCGGTCGTGGTGCCGAACGCGCGCTGCGCCAGCGTCGCGGCCATGAACTCGTCGAGCTCGCCATCGAGCACGCCCGCGGTGTCGGAGGTCTGCACGCCCGTGCGCAGATCCTTCACCATCTGGTAGGGCTGCAGCACGTAGGAGCGGATCTGGTGGCCCCAGCCGATGTCGGTCTTGGCCGCCTGATCGGCGGCGGCCTTCTCCTCGCGCTTCTTCAGCTCCATCTCGTAGAGCCGCGCGCGCAGCATGTCCCAGGCCTGCGCCCGGTTCTTGTGCTGGGAGCGTCCGGCCTGGCAGACCACGGCAACGCCGGTCGGAATGTGCGTCAGGCGCACTGCGGATTCGGTCTTGTTGACGTGCTGGCCGCCGGCGCCGCCTGAACGCATGGTGTCCACGCGGACATCGGATTCCTTGATGTCGATCTTGATGCTGTCGTCGATGACGGGGAAGACCTGCACGCTCGAGAACGAGGTGTGCCGCCGCGCGTTGGAATCGAACGGCGAGATGCGCACCAGGCGATGCACGCCGGCTTCCGTCTTCAGCCAGCCATAGGCGTTGTGCCCGGAGACCTGGATCGTCGCCGACTTGATGCCGGCCTCTTCGCCCTCGGATTCTTCCAGGAACTCGACCTTGAAGCCGTGGTTTTCGGCCCAGCGCGTGTACATGCGTAGCAGCATCTGCGCCCAGTCCTGGCTCTCGGTGCCGCCGGCGCCGGCATGGACTTCGAGATAGGAGTCGAAGCGATCGGCCTCGCCCGACAGCAGCGCCTCGAGCTCGCGTCGCGCCACTTCCTTCTTGAGGTTCTTCAGCGCAGCTTCGGCTTCCGCAACGACGCCGTCATCGCCCTCGGCCTCGCCGAGCTCGATCATGCCGATGTCGTCTTCGAGCTCCTGCTCGACCTTGCCGATTCCTGAGAGCGCATCCTCGAGCGAGGTGCGCTCCTGCATCAGCTTCTGGGCTTTCTGGGGATCGTTCCAGAGATTGGGATCTTCTGCGAGCTTGTTCAGCTCAGCGAGGCGCGCCGTCGATTTCTCGACGTCAAAGATGCCTCCTCAGCAGCCCGACTGACTGCTTGATCTCTTCTACCAACCGTTCGATTTCGGCGCGCATGTCGTTCTCTGGTTTCGCGGAATGGTTCCGCAAGCAATTGAGGTGTGGATGTAGCGGCGGCGGCTGCAAAGCGCAACCGCCGGAGCCGCGATCGTCTGTGTTGTCCTGAGCCTTAAAGCGCGACGCGATTAGGATCAATCGTCATCGCGCTTTAGGTTGTTGTTTAAGCATGATCTTTTCGGAAAACCGCTGCGCACTTTTCCGGATCGTGCTTAGTACAGCCCGCCGGTGCCCGGCCGCATGAAGAAGCCGGAATCCGGCTGCTGCTGCTGCGACGCCGGCATGCGCCCGTCGGCGTCGGCAACGCCGATGACCGAATAATTGTCCGGCGGGGCCGTGCCCGGCTTGAAGGCTTCGAGGATGGTTCCTCCGGTCTCGCCGGGGCCTGCGCGCATGCCGGTCTTGGCGACGACGCGCACGAGCTTGATGCCGGCCGGCACCTTGAACGGAACGGCCGGCTTGTCGGCGAGCGCGAGCTTGAGGAAATCGCGCGCGATCGGAGCTGCCAGATGGCCACCGGTCGCGGCATTGCCCCGACCCAGCGGACGCGGCTTGTCGTAGCCCATGTAGATGGCGACGGCGATATCGGGCGAGAAGCCGACGAACCAGGCGTCCTTGGCCTCGTTGGTGGTGCCGGTCTTGCCGGCGACGGGTTTGCCGACGTCCTTGATGACCGTGGCCGTACCGGCCTGCACAACGCCTTCCATCAGCTCGGTGATCTGATAGGCGGTCATGGAATCCAACACCTGCTCGCGGCGGTCGATCAGCTGCGGCTCGGGCTGGTTCTTCCAGCCGCCCGGCGCGTCGCAGCCGCGGCACTCGCGCTGGTCGTGCTTGAAGATGGTGTGGCCGTAGCGGTCCTGGATGCGGTCGATCAGCGTCGGCTTCACGCGGCGGCCGCCATTGGCGAGCATCGAGTAAGCCGTGACCATGCGCATCGCCGTGGTCTCACCGGCGCCGAGCGCGTAGGAGAGATAGTTCGGCAGCTCGTCATAGACGCCGAAACGGCGGGCGTATTCGCCGATCAGGGGCATGCCGATGTCCTGCGCGAGGCGCACCGTCACGGTGTTGAGCGACTGCCGCAGCGCATTGCGCAGCGTCACCGGTCCCTGGAACTTGCCCGAGGAGAAGTTTTCAGGCCGCCACACGCCGGCGCCCTGGCCCTGGTCGATTTCGATCGGCGCATCGAGCACGACGGTCGAGGGCGTATAGCCGTTGTCGAGCGCGGCCGAGTAGACGATCGGCTTGAACGACGAACCCGGCTGCCGATAGGCCTGCGTGGCGCGATTGAACTGGCTCTGGTCGAACGAGAAGCCGCCGACCATCGCGAGCACGCGGCCCGTCCAGGGATCCATCACCACCATGGCGCCGGAGACCTCCGGGATCTGGCGGAGCCGGTACTGGCCCTCGACGGGCTGGCCGTCCTTGTAGAGCGGATCTGCATAAATGACGTCGCCGGGCTGAAGCACCTGCGAGACCGCCGTCGGCGTCTTGCCCTTCGTGCCGCCCTGCAAGGCCCGCGCCCAGCGCACGCCGTCGACCGTGACGATGCCGGTCTCGCGCTGCTTGCTGATGGCGCCGCCGAGCTCGCGGCTCGGCTGGAAGCCGATGCGCGCCGACTGGTCGCTGGTCTCCAGCACCACCGCCATGCGCCATGGCGAGATGTCGGAGAGCGATTTGATCTCGGCGAGCTTCACGCCCCAGTCGCCCGAAACATCGAGCTTGCTCATGGCGCCGCGATAGCCCTGCTGCTCGTCGTAATTCACGAGGCCGGCGACCATGGCCTTGCGCGCCATGACCTGGATCTTCGGATCGAGCGTGGTGCGAACCGACAGGCCGCCTTCATACAGCTTCTTCTCGCCGTAGCGCTCGAAGATGTCGCGGCGGACTTCCTCGGCGAAATATTCGCCGGCGAAGGTGTGGGCGCCGTTGGACCGGCTGGTGACGGCCAGCGGCTCCTTGCGCGCCTTGTCGGCGTCGGCCTGCTTGATCCAGCCGTTCTCCAGTAGACGGTCGATCACGTAATTGCGGCGCTCGACGGCGCGGTCGCGGTTGCGGACCGGATGCAGCGTCGCCGGCATCTTCGGCAGCGCCGCCAGATAGGACGCTTCCGCCACCGTCAGCTCGTTCACCGACTTGTCGAAATAGACCAGCGAGGCGGCCGCGATGCCGTAGGCGCCGAGGCCCAGATAGATTTCGTTCAGGTACAGCTCGAGGATCTTGTCCTTCGAGTAGGTTTTCTCGATGCGCATCGCCAGCAAGGCTTCCTTGATCTTGCGGGCGAAGGAGACCTCGTTGGTCAGCAGGAAGTTCTTGGCGACCTGCTGGGTGATGGTGGACGCACCCTGCGGGCGGCGGTTGGAGCCGTAGTTCTGCAGATAGAGCAATCCGGCGCGCGCCATGCCGGTGTAGTCGATGCCGCCGTGCTCGTAGAAATTCTTGTCCTCGGCGGCCAGGAACGCGTTGATCACGAGCTTGGGCACGGCCTGGATCGGCAGATACAGCCGCCGCTCCTTGGCGTATTCGCCAAGCAGCGAACCGTCGACCGCGTGCACGCGGGTCATCACCGGCGGCTCGTAATCCTGAAGCTGAGAGTAGTCCGGCAAGTCCTTGGAGAAATGCCAGATCAGGCCTGCCACGGCCCCGACACCGACAAGGAACACCACCGTTCCCGCGGCGAACAGGAAGCCCATGAACCGCACCAGCAAGCGCATTATCTGTTTATCCGTTCAAACTCTGGATCAGCCCAGTATCAGCCCCATGGCGACCCCAAATGGCCGCCAACCTCACGTCGCGAATTCGCCGGCTTACGCAATCACATCAATGCCGGACTTCCGACGCTTGCCGAGCAGGATTCTCGCCGATTCCGACCCCCTGCGGGGTTTTTATAGAGCGTCCGCTGTGGCCAAACTAGGGCCTTTGGATCGGGCGGGATCAACCCATTCAGTTCGGAGTTCCGGCCGTGGCCATCCGCTTGGTCAAAAATCCGTCGATCGCCTGTGCCATCGAGCCCACGGCACGCGACCGCCACCCCTCGGAGACCAGGTGCTCGAGATCCCCCTTGTTGGAGACATAACCGATCTCGACCAGCACGGAGGGTACATCGGGCGCCTTCAGCACCCGGAAGCCGGCGGACTTCAGGGGATGCTTGTGCATCCGCACCGTCGCCTTCATTTCACCCATCAAGAGGCGGGCGAAACGGTTTGAAAAGGTGCGGGTTTCCCTCTGCGTGAGGTCGATCAGGATATCGGCGACGTCGTTGGGCTCCTCCGCGAGATTGAAGCCGGCGATCGCATCGGCCCGGTTCTCCGCGTCCGCCAGCCGCTGGGCCTCGGCGTCGGACGCCTTATCTGAGAGCGTATAGATGGTCGCGCCCTGCGCATCGCCCTCGGCACGAGGCAGCGCATCGGCATGAATCGAGACGAACAATGCCGCCTTCTGGTTGCGGGCGATCTTGGTCCGGTCATTGAGGGGGATGAAGGTGTCGTCGTCCCGCGTCATCACCACGCGGTATTTACCGGCCTTTTCCAGCTTGTCGCGGAGCGCCAGACCAAAAGCGAGCACCAGGTTCTTCTCGCTCTCGCCCCCCGACTGCGTGCCGTTGTCGATGCCGCCATGGCCGGGATCAATCACGACCACCGGACGGCCGTCGGCCTTCTGCTGCGCGGCATCCGCGGTTGCCTTGGCGGGAACCGTGGCAGGCGGCGCCTCGGCGATCGCGGGCCGCAACTCGGGACGGTTTTCAGGCGGGAGCGATGCCACGAAGGCGGCGCGCTCGATCTCCTCCAGCTCGAGCACGAGCCGGGCCGGCTGGCCGTTGGCGGCTTCGACCACGTAGGAATTGGCGATCTTCGCCGGCCCCGTCAGGTCGAACACGATTCGCGAGCCGCCGGGCATGACCAGCCCGTAGCGGAAAGCCTTGACCAGCCCCCGCCCCCCGCTTCCGGTGCCGGCGGGCAGCTGGAAATTGACTTGCGGCACGTCCACCACCACGCGGAACGGGTCGGCCAGCGCGGCGGTGCGGAAGGTAATGGTCCGGTCGAGGTCGAGGATGAAGCGAGTCTGCTTGCCGTCGCCGGCCAGCCGGGCGGCCGAGGCCACCGGAAAATTCGCTGCGGCAACAACGGGCTGCGGCTGACTTTCCGCAGCAATGAGGCGCGAGGAATCAGCACACGGCAATGCCGCTGTGCACAGCAACACGCCTCCCAGCAAAACCCGTCGATTTGTGCGGCTCGCCACCGATTCCGTGCCTCCGAGCAGCCCTCTTAACGCAATAGAACCACAGGGTTAATCGCTCCCTAATGACAGAGGTGCGAAACTCGGCGACTGTGACCGCCGTGCGACGCTTCCCTTGCACGGATGGCTCATTCCTCGTATGTACGGAATGCTGACGGCCGATATTTCAGGTTGTGTCGCATTCAGCCTCCCGGCGCTGCGCCGGAACTCCCAAGATTTGGGGATTCCAGCGTTTTCCGCTTCCCTCTAAGACCAGCGCGGTGCGCGGCAGCGAGGTGGAGCGGGTCAGGCACCGGCGGTGGACGGTCTCGGGTTACCACTCATGTTACCGGGACGGTTCTGACGGCGGCGTAACCCATTACCCGGTCCCTTGATCCCAAGGGAGCGGTTCGTGATCCCCAAGGCGAGCGCGCTCGCGCCGTGCCTGGCCAGCAGCAACTGATTGAAGGGCGGCCTCGCCGCCCAATGTTTCATACGGGCCGACGCTTGATGCGCCAGACTGTGCCGACGAAATCTGAAGGACCATTCGCGACGCTGCGGAGTGACAATCCCGCGCGTCGCAACGGTCCTGAAGCTTCCGGTTCGGCAAGGCGCGAGAGACGGCGTTTCGGCCTTCCCCTCACCCCCGAATCAGGTGGACCGTCGCGTCACCCGGCGGCGCGATACGCGCCCACGGTTTATCGCGTCCGCCGCCGCCAAGAGTTAAGACATGCCCAACAAGATGTTGATCGATGCCACCCACCCGGAAGAGACCCGGGTCGTCGTGGTCCGCGGCAATCGCGTCGAAGAGTTTGATTTCGAAACCGCGCAACGCAAGCAACTGCGCGGGAATATCTACCTCGCCAAGGTCACACGGGTCGAACCCTCGCTCCAGGCCGCCTTCGTCGAATATGGCGGCAATCGCCACGGTTTCCTCGCCTTCAGCGAAATCCATCCCGACTATTATCAGATCCCGGTCGCCGACCGGCAGGCGCTGATCGAGGCCGAGGAACAGGCCCATCGCGAGGCCGAGGAAGAGAGCGAGAACCGTTCGCACGGCCGCCGCCGTTCGCGCCACCGCAACGCCCGCCGCCGCGGTCATGGCGAGCGCGTGCGCAGCGACATCGTCGAAGGCCTCGAGGTCGGTGCCGATCCCGCAGCCCAGCCCTCGGAGGGCGAGGCCCCGCACAGCGAAGGCGCGCCGTACGAGGGCGAGCATCTGCACGCCGATGCCGAGCACCGCGGCGAGCACGAAGGCCACGATCACCACGACCACGATCAGGGCGAACATGCTCATGGCGAGCATGATCACGACGATCATCATGCCCATGATGACGAGCACGCCCGTGATCACGATCACCAGCGCGATCATCACGACCACGATCACCACCACCATGATCATGCCGACGAGACGCCCGCGCCCGTTGCGGCCGTCGGCGCCGAGCCCGTGGTCGCGACCGAGGCCGCTGCCGAGCCCCAGGATGCCGAAACCTTCGAAGCTCACGTTCCTGAAGCGCATGCGGAAGCTCTGGCTGAGGCCGTGACATCGGCCGCTGAGCCGGCCGATGCGGTGTACGCCGCCGGTGAGAATGCCGAGACGTCCGCCGAGGCTGCGGAAGCAACCAGCGACGACGATGAGGACGAGGACGAAGACGACGGCGAGGAAGCCGAAGAGGAAGTCGTCGAATCCGTCGGCGGCGACGATGTGCTGGAGGAAGTGCCGGAGCGCACCTTCCGTCCGCGCCGTCAGTACAAGATCCAGGAAGTCATCAAGCGGCGCCAGGTGATGCTGGTGCAGGTGGTCAAGGAGGAGCGCGGCAACAAGGGCGCGGCGCTGACGACCTACCTCTCGCTCGCCGGCCGCTATGCCGTGCTGATGCCCAACACCGCGCGCGGCGGCGGCATCAGCCGCAAGATCACCAGCGCGCAGGATCGTTCGCGCCTGAAGGAAGTGGTGCAGGATCTCGACGTGCCCGAGGGCATGGGCATCATCCTGCGCACGGCAGGCGCTTCCCGCACCAAGCCCGAGATCAAGCGTGACTTCGAATATCTGATCCGGATGTGGGAAACGGTACGCGACCTCACGCTGAAGTCGCAGGCCCCGACCCTCGTCTACGAGGAAGGCTCGCTGATCAAGCGCTCGCTGCGCGACCTCTACAACAAGGAGATCGACGAGATTCAGGTCGCCGGCGAATCCGGCTACCGCGAAGCCCGCGATTTCATGAAGATGCTGATGCCCGCCAATGTCGGCGCGGTGAAGCAGTATCGCGACGGCCAGCCGCTGTTCTCGCGCATGGGCGTCGAGAGCCAGCTGGACGCGATGTTCTCGCCGACCGTGCAACTGCGCTCCGGCGGCTACATCGTGATCAACCAGACCGAGGCGCTGGTCTCGATCGACGTCAACTCCGGACGATCGACGCGGGAGCACCATATCGAGGACACCGCGCTCAAGACCAATCTGGAAGCGGCCGAAGAGGTCGCCCGCCAGCTCCGGCTGCGCGACCTCGCGGGCCTGATCGTCATCGACTTCATCGACATGGACGAGAAGCGCAACAATCGCGCGGTCGAGCGCAAGCTGTCCGATTGCCTCCGGCAGGATCGGGCGCGCATCCAGGTCGGCCGCATCTCGCATTTCGGCCTGCTCGAAATGTCGCGCCAGCGCATCCGCGCCAGCGTGCTGGAGAGCTCGACCGATCCGTGCCCGCATTGCGGCGGCACCGGCCACGTCCGCTCGGTGTCTTCGGTGGCGCTGCAGCTGCTGCGCGGCCTCGAAGAGATCCTGATGAAGGGCGCGACCCACAATCTCGTGGTCCGCACCCGCACCGACGTCGCGCTCTACGTGCTGAACCACAAGCGTGGCCATCTGCGCGACCTCGAGAACAGCTTCAAGGTCACGCTGTCGGTGATCGCCGATCCCACCGTCAGCGGACCGCAGGCATATGTGATCGACCGCGGCGAGCAGGTGCATACGCTCGAAGCCGCCAAGGCGCTGCTCGCTGCGCAAGTGGCTGCGAGCCCGCCGCCACAGGCCGAAGAAGCCTATGACGACGAGGATGGCTTCGACCTGGAAACCGAATCCGAGGTCGAGACCGACGAGACCGAAGGTCTTGCTGACGAGCAGGCTGCCGGCGAGGCAGCCTCCGAGCAGGACGGCCAGCGCCGCAAGCGCCGTCGCCGCCGGCGCGGCCGCGGTGCTCAGCGCGAGGGTGAGTTGCGCGAGGATACCGCCCCCACGCTTCCCGAAGCGGCCGTGATGGCCGGTGAAGGTGAAGACGATACCGAGTCCGAGCAGGACGGCGAGGAAGGCGAGGAACAGGCAGCGCGTGGCGAGCAGCAGGGCAGCGGCGAGCGCCGGCGTCGGCGTGGTCGCCGCGGCGGACGCCGCCGTCGCGGTGGCGGCGAGGAAGGTCTCGCCGGCTCCATCGGCGACGAGCTCGGCGCCAGTCAACCGTCGGAGGCGACGGACGCGGTTGCCGATTTCGACGGCTTCGGCAGCGAGCCTGCGCCCTCCATCGCGCAGGCCGAGCACGCCATCGAGCCGCAACACGCCATCGAGCCGCAACACGCCATCGAGCCGCAAATCGTGCAGCCCGAGCCGCGCGCCGAGGTGCGGACCGAGGCGCCGGACCAGCCGGAGCCGGCTTCCGCCACGACGACGGCAACGTCAGAAGAGGAGTCCGCCAGCGACAAGGCCGCGCGGCGCCGCTCCACCGTCCGGGAAAAGGTGAGCTTCCTGCTGAACAGCCAGCCCGAGCCGGCAACGCCGGTGGCGCAGGTGACCGAGCCGGTCGCTGCGCCCGCGCCGGCACCCGAGCCTGCGCCGGAGCCCACAAGCGAAACCCCGGCCGCGCCGCGCCGCGCCGGCTGGTGGTCGCGCCGCTTCGGCGGCGGCGAATAATAGGGACATCCATGAAACCGCCCGGCCAAGCCGGGCGGTTTTTGGTTGGCAAGGTCAGTTTCGATGCGACGTGCAATAGTTCTCGGCGGCGGCATGGTCGGTGTGAGCGCGGCGCTGCACCTGCAGCAGCGCGGTTGGTCCGTCACGCTCGTCGACCGCAGGGAGCCGGGCCGCGAAACCAGCTACGGCAATGCCGGGATGATCCAGGCGGAAGCGGTGCGCCCCTATCCCATGCCGCGCGACTTCGCCTCGCTCTTGAAGATCGCGACCGGCCGCACCAACGACGTGCGCTACAGCCTCTCCTCCCTCCACCTCCACATCGAGCCCCTGCTCCGCTACTGGTGGCATTCGGCGCCGAAGCGGCATCGTGAGGCGATCGAGGCGTGGGCACGGCTGATCGCCTACGCGACGGCCGAGCACGACATCCTGATCCGCGAGGCGCATGCCGATAATCTCATCCGCCGTGCCGGTTACCGAGCGTTGTTTCGCGACCGCGCTTCACTGGATATTTCGATCAAGGCCGCGGAAGAGGATCAGCGCGAATTCGGCGTGAACTTTCGCGTGCTGTCGGGCAGCGAGCTTGCCAAGGCCGAGCCGATCCTGCGCGACGATCTCCCCGGCGCGATCCATTGGCTCGACACCTGGACCGTGTCGGATCCCGGCGCACTGGTCACCGCCTATGCCGAGTTGTTCGAGCGCCTCGGCGGCACGATCGTGCTCGGTGATGCGCAGTCGCTGCAGCAGACCGCGACCGGCTGGTCGGTCGATACCGACAGCGGACGCCTCGATGCTCCCGACGCCGTCGTGACGCTCGGGCCGTGGTCGCCCGACCTCCTCCACAAATTCGGCTACCGCATCCCGCTGGTGCGCAAGCGCGGCTACCACATGCATTACAGCGGCGGCGCTTCGCTCGACCTGCCGCTGATCGACAAGACCGGCGGCTATGCCATGGGTCCGATGGCCAAGGGCATTCGCATCACGACGGGAGCGGAGCTGACGGGGCCGGATGCGCTGGCAACACCGGTGCAGCTCGCCAGCGCCGAAGCCTCGGCACGCGAGCTGATCGACCTCGGCAAGCGGGTCGAGCCGGACCCGTGGTTCGGCACTCGGCCCTGCACGCCCGACATGCTCCCGGTGCTCGGCCGCGCCCCGCGCCACCCCGGCCTCTGGATGAACTTCGGCCATGGTCATCAGGGCTTTACGCTGGGACCTGCGACCGGCCGCCTGCTCGCCGAGATCATGAGCGGCGAGACGCCGGCGGTCGATCCCATGCCATACCGGCCTGAGCGCTTCTAAGCCTCAATAAAAAGGGCTGATCGAGAATCTCGACCAGCCCTGTCATTTCAAGATCTGACGGCGCGGCCTGCGCCGTCGGACGCGGTTTGCAGATCAGTCCGTCGTGATCGCGGTCTCCATGTCGGTCGGATCGATCTGCTTGGCGAGGTTGGCGTTGAGCTTGTCGCGGTCGAGCTCGCCTTCCCACCATGCCACGATCACGCAGGCGACGCCGTTGCCGCACAGATTGGTCAGCGCGCGGCACTCGCTCATGAACTTGTCGATGCCGAGCACGATCGCCATGCCCGGCACGAGGCGTGGATCGACCACGGCGAGCGTCGCCGCCAGCGTGATGAAGCCCGCGCCGGTGATGCCGGAGGCGCCCTTCGAGGTCAGCATCGCCACCACCAGGATCGTGAGCTGCTGGCCGAAGGAAAGATCGACGCCGAGCGCCTGCGCGATGAACAGGGTCGCCAACGTCATGTAGATGTTGGTGCCGTCGAGGTTGAACGAGTAGCCCGTGGGCACCACGAGGCCGACCACCGACTTGGAGCAGCCGAGCCGCTCCAGCTTCTCCATGAGGGACGGCAGCGCGCTTTCCGAGGACGAGGTGCCGAGCACGATCAGCAGCTCGTCCTTGATGTAGGCCAGGAACTTGAAGATCGAGAACCCTGCCAAGCGCGCGATGAGGCCGAGCACGACGAACACGAACAGCGCCGCGGTGACATAGAACGTGGCGATGAGACCGATCAGGTTGAGGATGGCGCCGGTACCGAACTTGCCGATCGTATAGGCCATCGCACCGAACGCACCGATCGGCGCCGCGCGCATCACGATCGAGATGACACCGAACACCGCGTGCGCAGCATCGTCGATGAAGCTGCGAATCGTATGGCCACGCTCGCCGAGGCTCATCAAAGCAAAGCCGAACAGCACCGCGAACAGCAGCACCTGCAGAATTTCGCCTTGCGCGAAGGCGCCGACCACGGTGTCGGGAATGATGTGCAGCACGAAGTCGACGGACTTCTGGCCGGCGGCCTGCTTGGCGTAAGTTGCGACGGCCGCCTCGCTCGCCGCCGCATTGCCGAAACCGGAGCCCGGCTTGACGAGATTGCCGACGACGAGGCCGATCACCAGCGCGAAGGTCGAGACGACCTCGAAATAGACCAGCGCCTTGACGCCGATGCGTCCGACCTTCTTGGCGTCCTGGATATGGGCGATGCCGGAGACCACGGTGCAGAAGATGATCGGGGCGATCACCATCTTGATCAGCTTGATGAAGCCGTCGCCGAGCGCCTTGATCCATTCGTTGGTGGCGAACTGAGGCCACAGCCAGCCGACGATGGCGCCGAGCACGATGGCGATCAGCACCTGGACGTAGAGGACCTTGTACCACGGCTTGGCGACGGGCGGCGCGACCGGCGCTCCCGCCATCGTTGTCGTCGTCATGGTTTCACTCCCCCTCAAAACACCGGGCCAGCCAAGATCAACCCGGCCGGCCCTGTCAATTGGAACTGCTCGCTAACCGGCGTTTTACCCGCGGCGCTCGACGATCCGGCGCGCCGCCGGCATCAGGGCCGCCCCGAGCGCATTCTTGACCAGTGAGGCCGCAATGAACGGCACGATGCCGACCTGCCAGGCCTTGGCGGCGCCGAGGCCAAGACCGAACGCCAGCCAGCCGAAGCCCGCGGCCAGAATGACGATGTGGCCGACGGCCATCGCCGCAAACAGCAGCATCACGCTGCGATCCCAGCCGCGCTCGGCGAGCCAGCCGGTCACGAAGGCAGCCAGCACGAAACCGAACAGGTAGCCCGCGGTCGGACCGACCAGCGGCGCAATCCCAGCCACGGGACCGGCGAACACCGGCAGCCCCATCGCACCCTCGGCGAGGTAGGCAATCATGGTTGCGCTGCCAAGGCGCCAGCCATAGGCGGCGCCGATCATCAGCACCACCAGCGTCTGCAGCGTCATCGGCACATAGGGCAGCGGCAGGTTCACCTTGGCCGACAGCGCCATCAGCGCGGTGCCGAGAACGATCAGCACGGCGGCACGCAGCGCGCCGACGGCTTCGCCCGGCCGGGTCGGCCACATCAATGCGGCGAGAGAAGAATGCGGTGCGGCGGCGGACGGGGCGGAACTGTCTGACAAGTTGAACTCCGGAAGGCTGTCGAAAGCTGGCGGCTATTTAAGCCAGTGAGCGATCCGGTCAACTGCCTCGCGCATCTCATCGGGCGAGCGGGCATAGGAAAACCGGACGAATGAACGGCCATGGATGGGATCGAAATCGAGGCCGGGCGTCGCCGCCACGCGCGCCTGCTCCAGCATTTGCTGGGCGAACTCGAAACTGTCCGAGGTGAAGTCCGAGACGTCGGCGTAAAGATAGAAGGCGCCGTCGGCCGGCAGGAATCTCGTCAGTCCGGCTTTGGGCAATCCGTCGATCAGAATACGCCGGTTTTCCTGATAGCCGTGCTTGATTTCCTCCATCTCGGCCGCGCCGTCGAAGGCGGCCTCTGCCGCGATCTGCGACAGCGACGGCACCGAGATCGAGAGGTTCTGTTGGAGCCGCTCGATCGGCCGCACCAGGATCTCGGGCACGACCATCCAGCCGACGCGCCAGCCCGTCATGCAAAAATACTTCGAGAACGAGTTGATCACGAGTGCGTGCTCGGACAGCGCCGCCGCGGTCACGGCTGGAAACGCGTAATCGAGCCCGTGATAGATCTCATCCGAGATGAAGCGGATGCCAGCATCTTCCGCGGCCGCGATGAGGCCGGCGAGCGCTTCGCGGGACATCATCGTGCCCGTCGGATTGGCGGGACTGCCGACCAGCACGCCCTTCAGCGGCGCCTTGCGATGGGCGGCGATGAGCGCCTCACCGGTCAGCGCATGGCGCGTCTCGTTGGTGGTTTCGATCAGCACCGGCTCGCAACCGAGCGCGGTGAGGATATGGCGGTACGGTGGATAGCCCGGCACGGTCACGGCGACGCGATCGCCGGGCTCGAACATCGACAGGAAAGCCAGGATGAAGCCGCCGGAGGAGCCTGTGGTCACCACGATCCGTTCGGGGCTGACGTCGCAGCCATAGGTGTCGCGATAATGGCGCGCGATGCGCTCGCGCAGACTGGGAATGCCCAGCGCGGAGGTATAATCGATCCGTCCGGCCTCCAGCGCCGCATGGGCGGCTGTGATCGCAGTCCTGGGCGCGCCGGCCGCGGGCTGGCCGACCTCCATATGGATGACATGACCGCCGGCGGCCTCGATTCGGGCCGCCGCCGCCATGACGTCCATCACCATGAACGGGGGAACATCGCTGCGGCGGGAGGGCTCGAGCCACTGCCCCAACCGGTTCCTCAAGGTCGCATCGTGCATCGATTTCTGCTATTCGCTGGCGGACCGGATCCGTCCGGGCCGGAAAACAGGGCGCTTGCGCCCCAGACTGGCCGCATTGTACGGCTCATAAAGGGCTCGGCTCACAAGGGGCATATCGCGGATCCGGTCTGCCGCCAATCGCCAAACCAATCACGAAACTGCTGACCAAGACCGTTTGACCAGACCGCTCGATGTTGCTCAGGATCGCATTGCGCCAGAAGGCCTCCGCTCTCACCGCCCTCGTCACGGCCGCGGCCATCGCGCTGACGCCGTTCTCGGCCGCGCGGGCACAGGCCAAGGGGCCGCCGGTGCTGCGCGACACCGAGACCGAGCAGCTGCTGCGCGAATACACCCGTCCGATCCTGCGTGTCGCGGGTTTGGAGAAGCAGAACATCCAGATGGTGATCATCAACGACGGCTCGTTCAACGCGTTCGTCGCGGACGGCCGCCGCATCTTCGTCAATTGGGGCGCGATCCTGCAGTCGGAGACGCCGAACCAGATCATCGGCGTGCTCGCGCACGAGACCGGACATCTGGCCGGCGGTCACCTGTCCAAGCTGCGCGAGCAGCTTGCCACGGCCCAGACCCAGATGATCATCGCGATGCTGCTCGGCGCCGGCGCAATCGCCGCCGGCAGCACCCGCAGCTCGAGCGCCGGCAACAACGGGCTGGCCAATGCCGGCGCGGCCGCGATCGCCGCTCCGCAGGAGATGATCCGCCGTACGCTGCTATCCTACCAGCGCCAGCAGGAGGAGAACGCCGACCGCGCAGGCGTGAAATTCCTGACTGCGACCCAGCAATCGCCGAAAGGCATGTACGAGACCTTCAAGCGCTTCACCAGCGAGAGCCTGTTCGCTTCGCGCGGCGCCGATCCCTATCTCCAGTCGCATCCGATGCCGGCCGAGCGCGTCGCCGCACTCCAGGAATTCGCGGGCACCAGCCCATACTGGAACAAGAGGGACGATCCCGCGCTTCAGCTCCGGCACGACATGGTCCGCGCCAAGATATCAGCCTTCATGGAGCGGCCGGAGACGGTGTACCGCCGCTATCCCCAGACCAACGACAGCCTGCCGGCGCGCTATGCCCGCGCCATCAGCACCTATCTGCACGGGGATTTGCGCAGCGCGCTCACTCAGATCGACGCGCTGATCCAGGTTCAGCCGAACAACCCCTACTTCTACGAGGTGCGCGGCCAGGCGCTTTTGGAGAGCGGCAAGCCGGCGGAGGCGATCGCTCCCCTGCGCAAGGCAGCGCAGCTCTCGAACAACGCCCCCCTCATCGAGATGTTACTTGGGCAGGCTCTGGTTGGAGCCGATAATAAAGCCTACACCGACGATGCCGTTCGGATTCTCCGCGCTGCGGTGGCCCGAGAGCCCGAGGCGGCACTCGGTTATACCCAGCTCGCAATGGCCTATGGCCGGAAGGGAGACTACGCCGAGGCCGATCTCGCCTCGGCCCAGGCCGCTTACTTGCGCGGCGACAACAAGACCGCCCGCGAGCTTGCAACGCGCGCGAAAACACGTTTCGCCATCGGCACGCCCGGATGGGTCAAGGCCGACGACATCGTGGCGGCGAAGCCGCCGCGCAACTGACGCAACTCGAACGACGCCCGATACCACGACGTCACGACACCGAGCTTAAGTCCGCCGGGACGTTTATCGAAACCTGCTTTGGATAAGAGGATTTACCTATGCCTTCGCTGCGCCTGCTTGCTCCCGCATTGTTCGCGCTCGCCATGTTCGGCGCAGCCGTGCCCGCGTCGGCCGACAGCTTCTCCGATGCCCAGCGCACCGACATCGAAACCATCATCAAGAACTACCTCGTCAGCCATCCCGAGGTGCTCGAGGAGGCCATGGCCGAGCTCAGCAAGCGTCAGGCCGCGGCCGAAACGCAGAAGCACGAGGCCAGCATCGCGCAGAATGCCGATGCGATCTTCAACTCGCCGCGCCAGGTCGTGCTCGGCAACAAGGACGGCGACGTCACCTTCGTCGAGTTCTTCGACTACAATTGCGGCTACTGCAAACGCGCGATGGACGACATGCTGACCATCATGAAGAGCGATCCGAAGCTGAAGGTCGTGCTGAAGGAGTTTCCGGTGCTGAGCCAGGGTTCGGTCGAAGCGGCGCAGGTCGCGGTCGCCGTGCGCATGCAGGATCCCACCGGCAAGAAATATCTCGACTTCCACCAGAAGCTGCTCGGTGGCCGGGGCGCTGCCGACAAGGCGCGCGCGATTCAGGCGGCGAAGGAAGCCGGCCTCGACACCGCTCGAATCGAGAAGGACATCGCCAGTCCGGAGGTGCGCGCCACCATCGAGGAGAACTTCAAGCTTGCCGAAGCGATGGGCATGAACGGCACGCCGAGCTACGTCATCGGCAAGCAGATCGTGATCGGCGCTGTCGGCGTCGAAGGCCTCAGGGAAAAGATCGGCATCGCCCGCTGCGGCAAAGCGGCCTGCTAAGGCGACTTGCTGATCGCGCCTTTCGCGACTCGCGCATGCAAAAGGGTCGGCTGAAGAGCCGGCCCTTTTTTCGCGCGCCCAACGTTGGCGTCTTCGTGCGAAGTCGTTCATCCAGCGTTCAACAAACAAATGCCGCGGAACAGACGAAGTTCCGGAACAACTCAAATCTCCTTTCGTTGTCGGCGCGGGCAATGACGCAGGAAACACGTGAGGAGAATTTCGATGTTGAACCGCTTTATGATCTCGGTTGCCGCAGTTGCACTCATCGCGGGGACCGGTTTGGCAAACGCACAGGGCAGCATGGGCCGCGACAGCGGTGGCGGCGCCGGTGGCTCGCAGCAGATGCAGCCCTCGCAGCCCTCCGGCGGCGGCGCTGAGCGCGGCTCGATGGGGCGCGACTCCATGAGCCATGACAAGGGCACCGTCGGTCAGGCCGGCGGCTCCAGCACGATGAAGTCCGATCGGGCCTCCGAGGACAAGTCCGGTGCGATGAAGGACGAGCGCCCGGGCGCCGCGATGAACAAGAACGCGGCCGAGGACAAGGCCGGTGCCACCAAGGGCCAGCGCACCGATGATCGCGCGCAGGGCCAGATGGACAAGTCCCAGCAGGACAAGTCCAAGAGCATGAGCCAGGACACCAGCAAGTCCGGCAGCAAGGACCAGAAGGACATGAAGGCTGAGGGCAGCAAGAGCGGCACCTCGACCAACAACGCCGAGACCCGCCAGGGCACCGGCACCAGCACCAACCAGAATGCTCAGGGCCAGACCGGCACCAGCACGACCCAGAACGCGCAGGGCCAGAGCTCGACCACGGTCGGCCAGGCCGGCGCCGCTGCCAAGCTTTCGACCGAGCAGCGGACGCAGATCACGTCGGTGATCCGCGAGCAGCGCGTCGCTCCGGTGACGAACGTGAACTTCTCGATCTCGGTCGGCACCCGCATCCCGCGCGAGGGCATTACGCTGCACGCCCTGCCGTCGCGGGTCGTGAGCATTTATCCGGAGTGGCGGACCTACAGGTACGTCCTGGTCCGCGATGAGATCGTGATCATCAATCCGGACACCTACGAGATCGTGGCGGTCCTGAACGTCTGAGGCAGGATACCGGCAAGCTCGGGGCGGGCAGCGATGCCCGCCCCTTTGCATTCGGCCCGCAGCCATGCTTCGGACTGGTTAACAAGCAATTTCCGTAGTTTCCGCACAGGTTTTTGCGCACTGGGTGAGGTGCTTGAACCCGCCCCTGAGGCCCTTCGAGGCTTCCCCTCACGCGCTTTGTTACCTATAACCCCGCCACGCCGAAGCACCTCTTTCCGGGATTGGAATGGCCGAAACTGCAACCGACACGATCCTCGTCCTGAACGGGCCGAACCTCAACTTGCTGGGGACGCGCGAGCCCGAAAAGTACGGTCATGCGACGCTGGCCGACGTCGAGGCGCTGTGCCGGGAGACAGCGGCGACCTTCGGCCTGAAGGCCGATTGCCGGCAGTCCAACCGCGAAGGCGAGCTGATCGACTTCATCCATGAGGCACACCGGCGCAAGATGAAGGGCATCGTCATCAACGCCGGCGGCTATTCCCACACCTCCATCGCGCTGCACGACGCACTGCTCGCGGTGCAGATTCCGACGGTCGAGGTGCACGTGACCAACATCCACGCCCGCGAGAGCTTTCGTCACCATTCCTACACCGCACGCGCGGCCTTCGCCTCGCTCTGCGGTTTCGGCATCGAGGGCTACCGCCTCGCCATTCAGGGCCTTGCCGCCAAGCTCGGCATCAAGCCCAACGCCTGACGCCCCCTTCCAACAGAACATTCGGATCAAACAACATGGCGCGCCAGCCAGACGACAAAGCAGCCGCAAAGTTTTCCAGCGAGGATTCGGCGCTCATCCGCGAGCTTGCCTTGCTGCTCGATGAAACCAGCCTGACCGAGATCGAGATCGAGCGGGCGGGGCTGCGCCTGCGCGTCGCCCGCAACATCAGCGTGGCCGCGACTATGCCGATGCCGATGGCGGCCGCTCCTGCCGCCATGACGGCGGCTGCAAGCGCGGCCGCGCCCGGCACTGCCGCGGCCGATCTGTCGAAGCATCCCGGCGCCGTGACCTCGCCGATGGTCGGCACCGCCTATTGGGCGCCGGAGCCGGGCGCAAAGCCGTTCATCGAGGTCGGCACCAAGGTCTCGGTCGGCCAGACGCTGCTGATCATCGAAGCCATGAAGACGATGAACCAGATCCCTTCGCCGCGCGCCGGCACGGTGACGCAGATCCTGGTCGAGGATGGCCAGCCGGTCGAGTACGGCGAGCCGCTGGTGATTATTGAGTGACGCGAATGGGGAATAGCGAATAGCGAATGGCGTCAGCCTTTCCTACTCGCCATTCGCCACTCGCCATTCGCTGCAGGACAATATGTTCGACAAGATCCTCATAGCCAATCGTGGCGAGATCGCCCTTCGCATCCTCAGGGCCTGCAAGGAGCTCGGGATCGCGACCGTCGCCGTGCACTCCACGGCCGACGCCGACGCCATGCATGTGCGGCTGTCGGACGAGAGCGTCTGCATCGGGCCGCCCTCGTCCAAGGACAGCTATCTCAACGTGCCCGCGCTGCTCGCGGCCTGCGAGATCACGGGCGCCGATGCCGTGCATCCCGGTTACGGCTTCCTCTCCGAGAACGCGCGCTTTGCGGAAATCCTCGCCGAGCACAATCTGCATTTCATCGGCCCGAAGGCCGAGCACATCCGCCTGATGGGCGACAAGATCGAGGCCAAGAAGACGGCGAAGCGCCTCGGCATTCCCGTGGTGCCCGGCTCCGATGGCGCGGTCGGCCCCGATGACGACGCGATGGCGATCGCCAGGAAGATCGGCTTCCCGGTGCTGGTGAAGGCGGCGGCCGGCGGTGGCGGCCGCGGCATGAAGGTCGCGCACAGCGAGGCCGACCTCCAGCTGGCGCTGTCGACGGCGGCCAACGAGGCCAGGTCCGCCTTTGGCGATGCGTCCGTCTATCTGGAAAAATATCTCCAGAAGCCGCGCCACATCGAGATCCAGATCCTCGGCGACGGCCGCGGCGGCGCCATCCATCTCGGTGAGCGCGACTGCTCGCTGCAGCGCCGGCACCAGAAGGTCTGGGAGGAAGGCCCCTCGCCCGTGCTCTCCGCCGCGGCGCGGGCCAGGATCGGCGAGACCTGCGCCAAAGCGATGCGCGAGATGAAATATCTCGGCGTCGGCACCATCGAGTTCCTCTACGAGGACGGCGAGTTCTACTTCATCGAGATGAACACCCGCATCCAGGTCGAGCATCCCGTCACCGAGAGCATCACCGACATCGACCTCGTGCTGGAGCAGATCCGCATCGCCGCCGGCGGCGACCTGCCCGCCAGGCAGGACGAAATCCAGGTCATCGGCCACGCGATCGAGTGCCGCATCAACGCCGAGAATCCGCAGACCTTCCGCCCCTCGCCCGGCCGGATCCTGCAATATCATCCGCCCGGCGGCCTCGGCGTCCGGATCGATTCCGCCGTCTATCAGGGCTACACGATCCCGCCTTATTACGATTCGCTCGTCGGCAAGCTGATCGTGCATGGCAAGACCCGCGCCGAATGCCTGATGCGGTTGCGCCGGGCGCTGGACGAGATGGTGGTCGAAGGCATCGAGACCACGCTGCCGCTGTTCCGGGCGCTTGTGCGCGAAGACGCCATCATCAACGGCGACTACCACATCCACTGGCTGGAGCAGTACCTCGCCGGCAAGCCGGAACCCGAAGCGGGATAGTCCTCTTGTGGAACCCTTTGGCCCCAATCGCGTTCTGGACGGTTGGGGCTAGTTCCAAAGGGGGCGTTTTGATCTCCATTGAGCGCAGACGGGTGAACCGCCGTGACGGCTGAAGGCCAGCGACGGCGCGCATTCTGGCAGATCCTGCTGTTCGCGGCGGGCCTTTTGGTGCTGACCGTGATCAGCGCCGGCTCCGTCTATCTCGTCAACAAGGCGCGGGAAGACAGCAAATGGGTGGTTCACACCATCGAGGTGGAGAACCAGATCAACGCCCTGCTGCTCGAAATCCGGCGCGCCGAGAGCGGCGCTCGCGGCTATCTCCTGACGCAGGGGGAGAATTTCAGGGTCGACCATGAAAAGGCCGTGGCGGCAATCATCCCCGCTCTCGACAAGCTCACGCGCCTGAGCGGCGACAATCCAGGGCAGCGCGAGAACGTCGAAAAGCTGAGCGCGGCGATTGAAATCCGCCTCGGCCAGTTCGCGCAGGAAATGGTGTTCATCCAGCAAGGCCAGCCGGACAAGGCCGCGGCACTGGTGCGTGAGGCCGCGGCCCAGGACACCACGACGAGGATCGCCACCGTCGCGAACGCGATGATCCAGGAGGAGGAGCGCCTGTTCCGCCTCCGCACTGCCAACTCCGACCACAGCCAGACCCTCGCCGCGTCGATGACCGGCATCGGCTCCGGCCTCGTGGTGGTGCTGGCGATGCTCTCGATCTGGTTGGTGCGGCGGTCGGCCCGCGCCCGGGACGAAGCCGAATCCCGGCTGCGCGATGCCAACGTCAATCTGGAGGCCGTCGTCGACGAACGCACGGCAGACCTGCGCGAAGCCAACGACGAGATCCAGCGCTTTGCCTATATCGTCAGCCACGATCTGCGCTCGCCGCTCGTCAACATCATGGGCTTCACCAGCGAACTCGAGGAGCTCGGCGGCGACATCTTCCGCCGCATCAGCAGCCTCGCTCACGTCCCCGCGGAGGGAGCGCCGCTGGCCCCCGCCGGGCCGGGCGAGATCGCGCTCGAGGGCGCCGACAAGCAGCTCTCGGAGGATTTTTCCGAAGCGCTCGGCTTCATCAAATCGTCGATCGCCAAGATGGACCGGCTGATCTCGGCCATCCTCAACCTCACGCGCGAGGGCCGGCGCGAATTCCAGCCGGTGAAGATCGACACGCGCGAGCTGATCGAGGCCATCGTCTCGACGCTGGCGCACCAGGCGGCCGAGGCGCAGGCCGAGATCCACCTCGAGCCCCTGCCGAACCTCGTGAGCGATCGTCTCGCACTCGAGCAGATCTTCTCGAACCTGATCGACAATGCGGTCAAATATCTCAAGCCCGGCATGCCCGGCGAGATCAGAATCCGCGGGCGGACCAAGCTCGGCTACGCTATCTTCGAGATCAGCGACAACGGCCGCGGTATCGATCCGAAGGATCACCAGCGGATCTTCGACCTGTTCCGCCGCGCGGGAACCCAGGACAAGCCCGGCCAGGGCATCGGTCTTGCGCATGTCCGTGCACTTGTGCGTCGCCTCGGCGGCACCATGTCGGTATCATCGGAACTGAACGCGGGCAGCACCTTCACGATCACGCTGCCGATCGCCTGGAATGTGAGCAACCGGAACACAGATCGATGACCCAGCCTGTCACCATCATCATGATCGAGGACGACGAGGGCCACGCCCGCCTGATCGAGCGCAATATCCGTCGCTCCGGCGTCAACAACGAGATCGTCTCCTTCCAGAACGGCACTGACGCGATGATGCACCTGTTTGGTGCCGACCGCTCCGGGCTGGTTCAGAAGGGCAATGCGCTCTTGATCCTGCTCGATCTCAACCTCCCCGACATGACCGGGATCGACATCCTGAAGCAGATCAAGGAGAACAAATATCTGAAGGCCTCGCCCGTGGTGGTGCTGACCACCACCGACGACTCCCAGGAAATCAAGCGCTGCTACGAGCTCGGCTGCAACGTCTACATCACCAAGCCCGTCAACTACGAGAATTTCGCCAATGCCATCCGGCAGCTCGGGCTGTTCTTCTCGGTCATCCAGGTCCCGCCCGCCGCCACATGAACCAGCCCACGCCGACACTGCTCTACATCGACGACGACGACGCGCTGGCGCGCCTGGTCGACCGCGGCCTGACGCGGCGCGGCTACCGGGTCGTTCACGCCGCGAGCGGCGAGGAAGGTCTCGAGCGCATCCGCCGCGCCAGCGCCGAAGGCGGCATCGATGTCGTTGCGCTCGATCAGTACATGCCGGGCCTCGACGGGCTGGAGACGCTCGAGCAGATCATGGCGATCCCGGACGCGCCGCCGGTCGTATTCGTCACCGCCTCGCAGGATTCCAGCATCGCGGTCACCGCGCTGAAGGCGGGTGCGGCCGACTATCTGGTGAAGGACGTCCAGGGCGACTTCATCCCGCTCCTCCACGTCGCCGCCGAAGGCGCGCTGCGCCAGGCCGCATTGCAGAGGGCGCGCGAGGAGGCCGAAGCCGAGATCCACGCCTCGCGCGACCGCTACGCGGCGCTTGCCGCCGAACGCGAGCTCCTGCTGCGCGAGGTCAACCACCGTGTCGGCAATTCGCTCCAGATCATCGCCTCGTTGCTGCACCTTCAGGCAAGCTCCGCCGCGCAGGACGAGGTCAAGGCGGCACTGACCAATGCGATGGGCCGCGTTGCCGCGGTCGCACAGGTGCACCGCCGCCTCTACACCTCGCAGGATCTGAAAAGCGTGGTCCTGAACCAGTATCTGGACTCACTGCTCGAGGACCTGCGCCGCTCGGCCGAAGGCAACCGGATGTCGCGCCTGACGCTGAAGGCCGAGCCGATCGAGATCGACCCGGACCGTGCGGTCGCCGTCGGCATCATCGTCAACGAGCTGGTGATGAACGCGGTGAAATACGCCTATCCCGACGGCGCCGGCCCGATCCATGTCGAGCTGGTCTCGCATGGCGACGATCTCCTGCTCGCGATCACCGACGATGGCGTCGGCGACAACGTCAAGGCCGATCCGCGCTCCACCGGCATGGGCCAGCGCATCGTCGCCGCCATGGCCTCCAAGCTCGATGCCTCGGTCGAGCGCGATCCCGCGCATTCCGGAACCCGCGTCGTGCTGAAGTTCGGCCGCGTGCCCGCAGCCCCCGGCAAGACCAGCACCGCCGCCGCGAGCTGACCTCGCGCCGGGTTGCGCCACCCATCGCAACCGCATTGCGATCCTGCTATGATGGCAAACCATGACTTCGCGCGACTCCGCCCCGTCTGAAATCACGCCGGCCGTGCTGCTGCGCGCTTATGCCTGCGGCATCTTCCCGATGGCGGAAAGTGCCGACGATCCGACCCTGTTCTGGGTCGAGCCGGAATTGCGCGGCGTCATCCCGCTCGACGGTTTTCGCGTCGCCTCGCGGCTTGCGCGCACCGTACGGTCCGACGCCTTTCGCGTGACCGTCAACACCGCCTTCAAGGCGACGATCGCCGGCTGCGCCGCGCCGCAGGCAGGACGCGAGGACACCTGGATCAACAAGCGCATCCGCGACCTCTATGGCGGCCTCTTCGAGCTCGGCCATTGCCACAGCGTCGAGGCCTGGCAGGGCGACGACCTCGTCGGCGGGCTGTACGGCGTGAGCCTCGGACGGGCCTTCTTCGGCGAGAGCATGTTCCACACCGCGCGCGATGCCTCGAAGGTCGCGCTGGTGCATCTGGTCGCGCGGCTCATCTATGGCGGCTTCGAGCTGCTCGACACCCAATATGTCACCGAGCATCTGAAGAGCTTCGGCGCGGTCGAGATTTCGCGGCGACGCTATACGGCGCTGCTCGACAAGGCGCTGGCGGGCGAAGCCGGCGACTTTCTGAGGCTCTCCGACGGCGAAGCGATCCCCGGCGCACGCGCGCTCGAGATCATCGCCTCGCGGCAATGATCGACAGCCGGGCTCGATTTTAGCGGCCGAGCCCGGGGATACCGAACAGACCTGGCCGCTGCTCCGGCGGCGGCGGTGGCGGAGCCGGTTGCTGCTGCGGCGGTGGCGGCAAGGGCTGCGGCGGACGCTGCTGCACGGCCTGCTTGGGCGCAGCCTTCTTCTGCGCCGGCGGCGGCGCTGCGGGCTTGGTCGCAGGATCCGGTGCCGCGGTCGCAATGGTCTGCTGCGGCTCCTTGCAGTCGGTCAGCCAGATGTCGTAGATCGGATGCTCGACGCCGTGCAGGCCCGGGCTTGCCGCATACATCCAGCCCGAGAAGATACGCTTCACCTCGCCCTGCAGGGTGATCTCGTCGACCTCGACGAAGGCGTCGGTGTTGGTGGCCTCCGTTGCCGGCCGCGTATAGCAGGCGTCGGTCTTGACCCTGAGCGCGCCGAACTGGACGGTCTCGCCGATCTCCTCGTCGAAATTGATGATGCGCCCGGTGATCTTGTCGAGGCCGGAGAAGGTCGCCTTCTTGTTCACGATCTTCTGGGCCGGCGGCTCGGTCACGACCTCGTCGCCCGGCTGGAGGCTTGCCGGGGTCTGCGGGACCGTGCCCGGCGCACCCTTCTGCTGGGGCTGGCGCTGACCAGGCGCACCTTGCGGACTGGGCGGAGCGATCGCCGCGGACGGCGGCTGGTTTGGCGGCGCCACGGTCGAGCCCGGCGGCGGCGCCAGCGGCTGGCTCTCGACCGGCCCCGGCATCACGTTACCTTGGCGGCCCGGCGGCGGCGCCATCGGGCGGGACGGCAGCACGCGGCCCTGCGGCGGCAGCTCCGGCACCTCTTCGTCGTCCTCGGGGACCTGCGGCTGCGGCTGGCCGCGCGGAATGCTGCCGGGCGGCCGCAGCGGCGGCGGATCCGAAAAGATCGTGCCGATCTGCGCCTGAGCCGGCGTCGCAACGGTCAGCGCGGTGGCGGCCAGCAGTGCCGCAAGGCCTGTCAGGGAAAAGGTTTTGAACATCTCGCGCGGCTTCAACAGCGAATCGGGCTCGTTGGACATTTTACAGGGGATACCGCCGCTCGCAGGCCTCCGGTTAACACGGGGAATACGGCGGGGGAAGGGCGGCATCCCTGCCCTTCCCGGCGCGGTCTGGCCAGGCCAGCTCCCGGATGGGATAGTCATGGAATAGTTTTGGGATCGTCATGGCCCCTCCCCGGGGCCGAAGGCGGGCGTTGCGCCGAATGACATCCAACGATCACTGGAAACTCCAAGGTCCCGCTTCATGCCCGTTGTGCTCGATCCCGACGCCGTCGCCGTCTACAAGGCCTTCCAGGAGGCCGGCCGCCCCGCCTACGAGACCCTGACCGCGGACGAAGCACGCGCCTACTATTCCCAGGCGCGGTTTGCCACCAACCCTGACGCGCCGGAGCTGGCGCGCGTCGCGCCGCTGGCGATACCGGCACCGCACGGGGCGATCCCAGCCCGCCTCTACGTGCCCAAGGAACCGCGCCAGCACGACGGCCTGTCGCCGGCGCTGGTGTTCTTCCACGGCGGCGGCTGGGTGATCGGCGATCTCGACTCCCACGACGTCGTCTGCCGCCAGCTCGCGGCCGAAGGCGCACTGATCGTGATCTCGGTCGACTACCGCCTCGCGCCCGAGCACAAGTTTCCTGCCGCCGCCGATGACGCGATCGCCGCAACCAGATGGATCGCCGCGCATGCGCGCGATCTCGGCGTCGACGCCTCGCGCCTGTCGATCGGCGGCGACAGCGCCGGCGGCAATCTCGCCGCGGTCGTGGCGCTCGCCGCGCGTGACGCTGGCGGCCCCGCGCTCGCGGGTCAGGTGTTGATCTATCCGGCGACCGATTTCGCCATGACGCACGACTCCCATAGCGAGCCCGAGACCAGCGTGCTGCTGACGCATTCGGTGATCCGCTGGTTCCGCGACCACTACCTCAATGGCGCCGCCGACATCCACGACTGGCGCGCCTCGCCGGCGCGCGCGCAGAACCTTGCCGGCCTGCCCCCCGCCTACGTGCTGACCGCCGGCGCCGATCCCTTGCGCGACGAGGGCGACGAATATGCCGAGCGCCTCAGGCGGGCCGGCGTGCCCGTGACCTACAAGCACTTCCCCGGCCAGTTCCACGGCTTCTTCACCATGGGAAGGCTGTTGCGACAGGCGAACGTCGCCGTGAGCGAGATCGGCGTCTGGTTGAAGGGATTGGGCTGACCCCTCCCGCATGCCGTCCGTTCTTCATCCCATCTTCGCTCTTCCCCTGCGCGGACTGACATGGCTCGGCAGCCAGGGCACCCGCGCGGTCGCCGCCGTCGCCTTCATCGCGGTCGCGGTGCCGCCGCTCGGCGCGCTGCTGCGCCCCTATGTCACCGAGGCGATTTTCCTTCTGCTCTGCATCTCGTTCATGCGGGTCGATCTGGCCGCGCTCTACGGCCATCTCCGCAGGCCGGCGCTGGTCGCCACCGCCACGGCCTGGACCACGATCGGCGTGCCGCTGATCGTCGGATTGATCGCCCATGCAACGGGGCTGGCGAGCCACTCGCCCGGCCTTGCTCTCGCGCTGATGCTCCAGGGCATGGCCTCGCCGATGATGGCCTCGCCGGCACTCGCCGCGCTGATGGGGCTCGACGCCACCTTGGTGCTGGTCACGCTGGTGACCTCGACCGCGCTCGTTCCCTTCACGGCTTCGATGTTCGCAGGTCTGTTCCTCGACGGAATGCTCAGCATCTCGCCGCTTGCACTCGGCCTGAAGCTGCTCGGCATTCTCGCCGCGTCGCTGCTCGCCGCGACCGTCATCCGCTGGATCTTCGGCGCGCAGGCGATCCAGCGCCGGAAGCGGCCGATCGATGGCTTCAACATCATCATCCTGTTTGTGTTCGCGTCCGCAGTCATGGGGGATGTCGCGAGCGAGCTGGTGAGCCAGCCGGTGTTCACCATCGGCCTCGCGCTGCTGTCCTTCGCGATCTATTTCACACTGCTCGCGATCACCACGCTGCTGTTCCGCCGCATCGGCTATGAGCGCGCGCTTGCGCTCGGGCTGATGGTGTCACAGCGCAATCTCGGCCTGATGCTGGCGGCGACGGCCGGCGCGCTGCCGCCGACCACCTGGCTCTATTTCGCCATGACGCAATTCCCGATACATCTTGCGCCATACATGCTGATGCCGATCGCGCGGCGCCTGACGGCACGGGCAGATGCGTCCAGCGGGGAAAACAAGGCTGACGTTCATTCGTTTGCGTCGCACCGACGCAGTGGAGGAACATCAATCCATGGCCCCCGTTGAAGCCTCTCATCGACAAGGAGGTTCGCGATGAAGTTTGCCACAATTCTGGTTCTCGGCTCGCTCGCCGTGGGCTCGGCAGCGAGAGCCGATCAACCCGGACCCGACTGGATGCCGATGGAGCAAGTGAAGGCCAAAGTCATGGAGTCGGGCTATTCGGAGGTCACCAAGCTTGAAGCCGACGATGGCCAGTGGGAGGGCGAAGGCGTCAAGAACGGACAGAAGATGGAATTCCATGCCGACCCCAAGACTGGCGCGATCGTGCGCGAGAAGCCCGATCGATGAGCATCGCCGAAGTCCGCTTCTAAGGCGGGAGATTCAGCGGTGGTCGACTTGGACGAACGCCCTGGTCTCATCCGTTCAGCCGCGCTTGTCAGCGGTGCCGAGCATCACTGGCCGCTTCCTTTGACCTTGGCAAGATAGTCGACGATGGCGGGCACGTCGCTGTCCTCGACGGGAGCTCCATAGGCCTTGATCATCTTGTGCACCTCGGATTCCCAGGTGGACCTGGGCAAGGCCGGCTGGTTCAGCACCATGTCTGCCGAATGGCAAGCCAGGCAGTTGTTGTTGATGGCATCCGCTTCGGATCCACCGGGGAACAGCGCATCACCCGCCGGAAGCTCCACAGTCGTGGAGGAAATTGCGGGGGCCGGCCACGCGGGCGTGGATGCCAGCAGAGCGGCGAACGAGGTGCCGACGACGAAGATGAGGTGACGCATGGTGGTGCTCCTAGATCGCGGTGAGTTGGACCGTCTCAACGACGTTGCGCATGAAGCCGCTGGTGTTCCAGTTCGATGCTGCCGGCTGAATGTCGCCGGCGGTGTTCGTGCAGCGGACCATCAACGAATGGCCGCCCTTCATCAGTTGTGGAATCTCCAACTGCCAGCGGCGGAAGCTGTACTTGCCGTGGTCCTCGCCAAGCGTCGCGGGTTGCCACGTCCGGCCATCATCCATCGATAGCTCGACCTTGGCGACACCGGCATCACCGCCGAACGCGATCCCGCGGATTGTTGCGACTGCGCCCGCCGGAAGCGATGCGCCGTCCACGATGTTCGTGAAGAATGACCGTGGCACCATGCGGCTGATCGGAACCATCTTTACGCCGGTCTGGCCCGGCTTGATGTTGGCATGCGGCGTATCCGGAACGGTGTAGGCAGTCGCCATCCAGTAATTGTCGTCCTGGCGATCGAGAACCTCGATGTCGCTGAGCATCTTGACCCAATAGGTCGAGTACCATCCCGGCACGATCAGCCGCAGCGGGAAGCCGTTGAGGAGCGGCAGTTGCTCGCCGTTCATGGCAAAGGCGATCATGACCTCGCCGTCACGGGCGTGATCGACATCGAGCGACTTGCGGAAATCGGGTGCGTCGGGCACGACCGGCTCGTCCAGTCCGTTGAAGCGGACCTGAACTGCGCCCGGCCTGACGCCCGCGCGGTCCAGCACGTCCTTGAGCAGGACTCCCGTCCACCGCGCATTGCCCATCGCGCCATGCGCCCATTGCGCGCCCGGCACGCGAGGCAGGAAGAACCCTCGCGAATTGCCCGAGCATTGGTTGACGGCGGCAAGCTCGACACGGGGCAACTTGAGCAGGTCGCCGATGGACAACGAGAGGGTCTGGTCGACGTGACCGCGCACGGTCAGTCTGAAGGCGTCAGCATCCACCGAGGTCGGTATCACCGCCCAGTGCCAGCGCACATAGAACTGGTCGTTGGGGGTGAACACGCCGCGGTCGAACACCTCCATCGGGGTCTCGAGCAGTGGCGGTCGCGTGCGCTGCAGGATCATGCTCCCCTTTTGCGGAAAGTCATGCGTGATCGGCCGATCACGCGGCTCGCCCGCGATCGGCAGCCGGATCGATTGATCGGCGCGGACCGATGAGCCGGCGAGCGTGAGGCCGGCAACCCCGAGGGCTCGAAGCATGGCGCGGCGGGACAATGCCGGAAAGCGTGCATGGTCGAAATGTTGGGACATCGAAGACTCCTCAGGAATGGATTTGTGCTGGTTCAGTCCCGCGGCTCATCCGAGGAGCAAGTCCGCGAGCGGATCTTCGACGGGCTGGCGAGGTTGCGCCTGCCGGATGGTCGGAAGATGCCTGTCGATCTGGCGAAAGCCTCGTTCCGGGTGAACGGCAATTCTGGGATCCAGCACGTGCACCGGGCTGCCGGCAAGCGCGGACGGCGCACCAAGCGTGGACGCGGCGGCGACGAACAGGGCGATCGCAAGGAAAGCGCGACGTGAATGGGTCATTTTCGTTCTCCATGTCTGTATTTCCGGCACGCAGTGCTTGAAGTGCCTGCCTGTGTCCAAAGAGGTAGACCTCGGCGCATCGGCAATCCAACGAGATGATCAGATCGTTCTGATCGCCGACAGCGATCGAATCCCGCAGGCGCTTGCACGCGCGCGTCGGCGCCCTCGCCGGCGAGACGTGGGTTCGATCGTTGCGGAATCGGTGCTGCGGGCGGGCGCAGCTCTGCCTACGGTGCAGCGCCGGCAGCGATGCTGGACATCAGGGCGGCTTCCGCCTTGCTGATATGCCGCTCCTTGTGACGGAGCGCGTAGAATGAACGCTTGGCCAAGTCGTCCTCGAGCTGGACCAGCCGTTTTGCCGCTATCGCCTTTTCAACCACGAGATCGGAGACGGCCGCAGCGCAGCCGCCCGCCTCGACCGCGGTTCGGATCGCCTCGTTCGAGGCTAGTTCGAGCTGCACCGTCAGGTCGGCGAGGCGCACCCCGCGCTTCTTTAGGGCGCGCTCGAACATGGCCCGCGTTCCGGAGCCCGGCTCGCGAAGGATCCACGGTGTCCTGGTCATCCAGTCGGCGGGCAGCTTCTTTTGGTTCGCCAGCGGGTGCCGCGCACCCACGACGGCGACCAGCGCATCGCCGTCGACCCGGCGGGCGGACAATGCGGCGTCGTCAATGTCGCCCTCGACGAAACCGACATCCGCCATGCCGTCGCGAACGTCGGTTGCGACCTGCTCGCTGTTGGCGATCCTGACGTTGATTTCGATGCCGGGATGGACGGCCTGAAACGCCAGCAATCTCATCGGAAGCCAGTAGCTCCCAACCGTCTGGCTTGCCGCGATCACCAGTCGGCCGGCCTTGAGGCCGGCAAAATCGCGCAGGACCTGCTCGGCGGCGTGCGCACGCGCCAGCACCGCACGCGCTTCCCCGAGAAACGTGCGGCCCATATGCGTCAGAACGATGCCGCGTCCCACCCGATCGAACAGCTTGACCCCGTAGCGTCCTTCGAGCGCGGCGATTGCCGCGCTCGTGGCCGATTGTGTCAAATTCAATTCGTGGGCGGCCTGGGTGACGTGCTGCTTGTCGGCGACAGCGGCGAAGATCCGGAGCTGTTCGAGCGTCATGGTCATCCAACGAGTTTGACGAGGATCAGGCTGAAGCCTGCGATGAAGAGAAACGCGAGCGCGCCCAGCATAGCCGGACGCAGCCCCTCCGCGTACAATTTCGAGACGTCGGTCTCAAGGCCCATGGCCGCGAGCGCCATCGTGAGCAGGAAGGTCGAGAGCGTGATCGTCGCGCTCCTGAGGCCTGCCGGAATGCACACGACGCTGTTGAGTGCGGCTATCGCGACAAAGCCGATCGCGAACCAAGGGATCGGCGGCCTTGCCGACTTGCCGCCGGCCGGCTGCGCCGAAGCCCGGGTGACGACGCTCAAGGTCAGGACGACCGGCGCGAGCAGCATGACACGGGCAAGCTTGGCAACGGTTGCCATTTCACCCGCCCGCTGGCTGTTCTGGAACGAGGCGGCAGCCACCTGGGCGATCTCGTGGATGGATGCGCCGCTCCAGAGGCCGTACGCGTCGGCATCGAGATGCAGGAGGCAAGGCAGCATGGGATAGACGAACATCGCGATCGAGCCGAAGACCGTGACGCACGCGATCGCATATGCGACGTCCTCGTCGGAAGCTTCGGTGACGCTGTTGGTCGCCACGACGGCTGACGCACCGCAGATCGAGGTGCCCGCGGCGATCAGTCGTGCGAGCTTGCGTTCGACGCCCAGCGCACGCCCTGCTGCGAGCGTGAATCCGAACGTGGCAACGAGCGTGCCGGCGACGATGAGGAACCCCTTGGTGCCGACGCTGGCAAGCTGGGCCAGCGTGATCTGGAAGCCCAGGAGCACGATCGCGAGCCGAAGCAGACGGCGCATGCTGAAGCTGATTCCAGCGCGGGCGAGAGTTGGCGTTCCGGCGAGGTTGCGCACGGCCATTCCGATCGCGATCGCCAGGATCATGGGACTGAACGTCGCGACGGCAGGAATACTGCGCATCATGTTGGCGACCACGGCAATGGTCGCGGCCAGCGCGACGCCGGGGACGATCGCAAGGACGGAGTCCCGATATGACAGGATGTTGCCGCGCATGGCACGCGTGGCTGGGTATGGGCGGGAATTCTGAACGATGGTCATTGGCGTATCTCCGGGGAGCGAGGGACGCGACGGCGAACGCCGCCGCGTCTCTCATCGATCGGTCAATCGGTCGCGGCTGCGAGATGCCGACGCAGGCCCTGGTTCACCTGATCGATCGCAGCCTCGGTGGAGGGCACGTGACGCAGTGCGTTGAGCAACACGAAATCGTGGATCGTGCCGTTGTAGCGAACCGCATCCACACTGACCCCGGCCTCCTTCAGCTTCCTCGCATAGGCCTCGCCCTCATCGCGCAGCGGATCGTTCTCCGCGGTGATGACGAGCGCGGGGGGCAGTCCCTTCAATTGTTCGCTGCTGGCGCGCAGCGGCGATACGTAAGGATTGTCCCGGATCTTCGCGGCGGGCGCATAGAGATCCCAGCCGTACTTCATGAAGGCGCGGGCGAGGAAACGGCCGGCTCCGTATTCATGATATGACGCCGTATCGACGCTGGCGTCGGTCGCAGGGATGAGCAGCGCCTGGTACCTGATCTGCGGCCCGTTGCGGTCCTTCGCCATCAGGGCCAGTGCCGCACCCATGTTGCCGCCGACCGAGTTCCCTGCAATCGCGATACGATGGCCGTCGGCACCGAATTCGTCGGCATGCACCGCGATCCACTTGAGCGCGGCATAACATTCTTCGAGTTGCGTCGGATACTTCGCTTCCGGCAACGGCGTGTATTCCACGAACAGGCCGATCTGCCCCGAGCCCACGACCAGGTCCCGCAACAGGCGCTGATGGTTCTGGAAGTTGCCGGCGATCCAGACTCCGCCGTGGATGAAAAGCACGACGCCAGGTCTGCCGGTCAGACGCTCGGGCTTCATGACGTAAAGCTTCACGGCGCGCCCGTCCTGCTCGATGGTCAACGCGGTCGTGGTGACGCCGGACATGTCCACTGCAGTCTGAGACTGCAGCGATGTCAGTACGCCTTGCGGCTCGGGTTGGGGCAACTCCCAGAATGGCGAGCTGTCCTTGTTGATCTCGGCGAGAAATGCACGGACCTCGGGATCGAGGCGCGGATCGTTGGCGGGAGCCGGCGCAGCCGTTGCCGCCTGATTCATCAGGCTCGCTTCAGTGACAGGGGTTGCAAACGTTGTGGTGCGGTTCATGGGATTGATCCAATGCTGGTTGGAGTGACTCACTGAGGGGTCTCAGCGCAGCGAGGATCGGAGAATCCAATTAATTGATCCAACGAATTGTTATTGTTTAACCAATCGATAAAATCGATTATTTTGGCTGCAGCAGGCGCAGGCCAGCCGATCGCGGAATAGGACGTCGCGCACGAGCTAACACTTGTGAGATCGGACTAGTCCCGAACTCCTCGAGGCCAGTCGCGAACGAGGTCCGTAGCGCGCCTACCCCACCCGCGCCGCGCGCCGCAGGGCCTGCGGCGGCTGGCCGAAGGCGCGGATGAAGGCGCGCCGCATTCGCTCGGGATCGCGGAATCCGGTCGTTTCCGCAACGAGCTCGATCGCCTCGCGCGAGGACTGCACGCGCTCGCGCGCGACTTCGAGCCGCAGGCGCTCGATCGCCTTGGATGGCGTCGTGCCGGTCTCGGCGGCAAAGGCACGGGCAAAATGCCGAGCGCTCATGCCGGCGCGATCGGCGAGATCTTCCACCGTCAGCGGCGTGTCGAGGTTTTCACGTGCCCAGGACAGCAGTGCGCCGAACCGCCCGTTCGGCGTCTTCAGCTCCAGCAGCGAGGAGAATTGCGACTGGCCGCCGCTGCGGCGGTGATAGAGCACGAGCTGGCGTGCGGTCTGCTGTGCGATCTCCTCGCCGTGGTCCTCGGTGATCATCGCGAGCGCGAGATCGATGCCCGCGGAGATGCCTGCCGAGGTCCAGACATTGTCGTCCCGGGTGAAGATCTGGTCCGGCTCGAATTTCACCTTGGGAAAGCGCGCGACGAAATCGCGCGTCCGCCCCCAATGCGTGGTGGCGCGGCGGCCGTCGAGAAGTCCCGCTTCGGCGAGCACATAGGCGCCCGAGCAAACGCTCGCGACCCGAACGCCACGCTTTGCCAGCCGCTGCAAGAAGGCCCGCGTGACCTCGCAGCGCGCGGCATCGGCAACGCCCACGCCGCCGGCCACGACCAGCGTCGTGATCGCGCTCGCCGCCTTGAAGTCGCGCGCCATCATCTCGACCCCGGATGAGCTGCGCACGAGCCCCGGCTTGACTGCCAGCACGCGGATGGCCGGCGTCTTGCCGGTGCAGCGCGCTGCGATCTCGAACGCCGAGATCGGGCCTGCCGCATCGAGCAGCTGGAAATCCGGGAAGATCAGGATGCCGATCATGGGCCAACTCCTAACGATATGTCCGAAAGTGAGGGAATTACGCCATTTCGGACGGGAAGGCAGCATGACATCGTGCCGGCGTCAAGCTCGCAATTGGAGGATCTGCCGATGTCGTCACCGCTCCAGATTGGTCTGTTGGTGTTTCCGCGCGTCACCCAGCTGGACTTCACCGGCCCCCTGCAGGTGTTCGCCATGGTCCCCGGCGTAAAACTGCACCTCGTGTGGAAGCGGATCGAACCGGTGCCGAGCGATTCCGTGATGACGCTGACGCCGACCACGACGTTTGCGGACTGCCCTCAACTCGACGTGATCTGCGTGCCCGGCGGCAGTGGCACCAACGACCTGCTCAACGACGAGGAGGTGCTCGACTTCCTGCGCAGACAGGCCGACGGCGCCAAATACGTCACCTCGGTCTGCACGGGATCGCTCGCGCTCGGCGCCGCAGGCCTGTTGAAGGGCTACCGCGCCGCCACCCATTGGAGCGCGATGGACATGCTCGCCCAGTTCGGCGCGACGCCGACAAAGACGCGCGTCTGCATCGATCGCAACCGCATCACCGGCGGCGGCGTCACCGCCGGCATCGATTTCGCGCTGACGTTGGTATCGATCATGGTCGATCGCACGACGGCGGAAGCGATCCAGCTCCAGATGGAATACAATCCGGCGCCACCGTTCAATTCGGGCTCGCCCGACACCGCTTCCGCCGAGGTGAAGGCGTTGCTGAAGGAGCGCGGCGCACAGAACCAGGCGCGGCGGCTCGAAGCGGTGAAGCGCGCGGCTGAAAGGGTGATGTAGCGCACGCCGATACTCTCGTGTCCCGGACGCGCCGCACCGCTGAAGAAGCGCTGCGCTGCGTCCGGGGCACGAGACCTTCGCAAGCCCCCCAAAAGAAAAAGGCCGCTCGGTTTCCCAAGCGGCCCTTCCTGTCTTACGGCGGCTGCACATTCACATCGGGCGATTTCGGAGCTTCCAGACCGGGGGCCTATCTCCCGATCGAGTCCTGGTCGGCGGCCGCTGCATCTCGGGACAGTCGCGAGCTGTTGCCCGAACCGAACGCGATGGTCTCCCATCTCCGTAAGATGGGATCATTGAGCCGCATCGGCCGCGTCAATGCAACGCTGGCGCGAGCGGCATCCCCGCTGTTCCCGTTGTCCACAGGAGTGCGGCGCGGATGCATGTGCATCCGCTTCGGACGATGGCAGTTCGCGGGTGGGCGGAAGGGCTAGCCTGGCGTCCAGGGCTGGTAGTCGCCGGTCGCCTTTGGACGCCGGCCGCTGGCAAGCGTCGAGCCGGAGGGCCGATACGCCTTCGCCGTGCCGGTGAGGTTCGGCTGGTGCGGCTTTTCCCACTCGCGCGGCTGGTAGTTGGCCTCGGTCGGCGGCACGTCGACGACGTGATGAATCCAGCCATGCCAGGACGGCGGAATCCGGCTCGCTTCCGCGTAGCCGTTATAAATCACCCAGCGCCGCTCAAAACCGAGGGTGGGATCAATCGCACCGCCACGGGTGCGGTAGTAACGGTTGCCCTGCTCGTCCTCGCCGACCAGCTCCCCGTACCGTTTGGTCCAGAGCTGGGTGCCAAAAGTCTGGCCATTCCACCAGGTAAAGAACTTGAGGAAGAATTGTTTCATGCGGCAAGGGCCCTGCTTCGTCAGGTCCTGATGCCATCCGGGCAGCGAAATGTCCAGTTCGGCAGCTGCGGGGGTCTCCCTCCGCAATCCGGCCACCGAGCAGGACCCTGCCGCAAAGCGGTCGCGATTCATTCATGCCCGGTACAGCGGCAGCGCGTGAGGCTCCATTCGCGCGCAAACCGGCGTGATCCCAAGGAACCCCCGCGCATTCATAGGGTTTGCTTTCCGGAAAGGAGTTAAACCATGAACAGTCTGAAAGTCTTGAGTGCCGCCGCGGCGGTGGCGCTGGTTCTTCCCTTTGCGACACCGAGCTTTGCCCAGCGTCCCGGAGTGGGCGGAGGCGGGGGCGGTGGCGCCCATATCGGCGGCGGTGGCGGCGGCGCTCACTTCGGTGGCGGCGCGCGCATGGGTGGCGGCGGAGGTGGCGGCGGCGCTGCGTTCCGTGGCGGTGGCGGCAATTTCGGGGCCGGTGCCGCAGTACGTCCGGGCGGAGGCGGCTTCGCGGCCGGGACTGCGATGCGTCCGAGCGGAGGCAGCTTCGCGGCCGGCACTCCTATGCGTCCGAGCGGCGGCAGCTTCGTAGCCGGCGCAACGCCCCGGCAGGCCTTCGGTGGCACCCGTAGCGTCGCAACCGCGGGCAACTGGCACGGCGGAAGCAACTGGAGCGGCCGTCACGGGCATCATCATCGTCGGGGCGGCTTCTGGCCGGGCTTCGCGACCGGCGTCGCAGTCGGCGGCCTCGGCTCGTACGCCTATTATGGCGGTTACGGCGGCGGCTACGGCTATTACGATGATCCCTACTACTACGGCGGCTATTATGACGAACCGTCGGTTGCGGTGGTGCAGGATGGCGGCGGCGATTCCGCCTATTGCGCGCAGCGCTTCAAATCGTACGACCCGGCTTCGGGCACCTATCTCGGCTACGACGGCCAGCGGCATCCCTGCCCGTAAGCAGACCGCCAGGGCGTGAGACTGAAGGCGCCGCAGCGATGCGGCGCCTTTCTCGCGGCCGGGATATCCCTCACCCGCGTCGATTCCGTCCTGCTCGCCCGAGGACGCCGACGACCGGAGGCAGGCGGACCTTTATGCACTGCGCCGTGCATATCCTTGGGGGTCCAATCCAAAATTGACCGGACACACGATTCGCGGATATCACCAAATGCAGTGGGGACTTCGATCACCTGGGAAGTGTCATGCCGCGTGTTCTCGTGGTTGATGACGATCCGATGGTCGGCGCGACCATCGAGGTCCTCCTGCAACGTCAGGGCTTCGACGTCACGCTGGCCGACGGCGGCGAAACGGGACTGGCTGCGCTGGAATCGCAGGCCTTCGACGTGATGCTGGTTGACATCTTCATGCCGCATATGCGCGGCTTCGAATCCATCCGCATCTTTCACGAGCGCGCGCCGACCACTCCGCTGATCGCGATGTCGGGCTACGCCTTCGCCTCATCCGCCTCGCCCTCTCCCGATTTTCTCCGCATGGCGCTGGAGCTTGGCGCAACGCGCTGCCTGCGCAAGCCGTTCACGCCGGAAGCGCTGATGACCACGATCCGGGAATGCCTCGCCGGCGCGGGCGAGAGCGCACAGCCGAAGGACAAGAAAGAAGCCCCTTGATTCCAACGCAGCGCGTCATTTTCGGTGCTGGACTTGCCATCCTCCTGATCATCGCCGCGGCCTCGATCGCCCTCGACGTCAAGTCGCGGTCCGACGCGGCATGGGTCAACCATACCGTCCAGGTGCAGAAGAAGATCTCGGATCTGCGCGTGCTGCTGCGCCGCGCCGAGAGCGCCGCGCGCGGCTACGAGCTCTATCGCACCCCCGGCTTCAGCGATGAGTTTCAGGCGGTGCACGCCAGGATCGCGCCGGCCCTCGCCGACCTCAAGCGCGACGTGCGCGACAGTCCCGATCAGGTCGCTCTGCTGGAGAGCACCGAGCCGCTGGCGCTGCGCCGGATGGAGATCGCCGCCACAGCGATGCGCCTCCGCGCCGAGAACGACCAGGCCGGCATTGCCGCGCTCAACAGCAGGGCCGAGGGCCGCGGCCTCATGGACACGGTGATGGCCAATCTCGACCATCTGAGCGCCGAGGAAGAGCGCCTGCTCGCCGAGCGATCCCGGGATTCGCGCCGCACCGGCATCGCGCTGCTCGGCATCGACGTCGCCGGCGCCGTGCTGATCCTGCTCCTGGTCGCGCTGGTGATGCGCGAAAGCCGGCGCACCACGGGCGAGCTCCAGAGCTCGCTCGAGCAAACACAGGCCGCCAAGACGGCGCTCGAGGCGGCGGTAGCGGAGCGGACCGAGCACCTCGTCACCGCGCATGACGAGCTGCGCCTGTCGGTCAACGTGCTCCAAAGCACGTTTCGCAGCATGGCGGAGGCGGTGCTGGTCATCGACGCCGAGGGCAATGTCCTTCTGTCCAATCCGGCCGCCGAGCGCATGCTGTTGCATCGCGCCGGCATGAACCTGAGCAACCTGCGCGCGCTGTCCGATGTGTTTCACGGCGACGGCGTCACGCCGCTCGAGGCCGACGAGCTGCCATCGACGCGCGTGCTGCGCGGCGAGCAGTTCGAAGAGCTGGAGATGATCGTCCGCCCGCACAGCGGCAATCCTCCCCGCCATCTCATGATCAGCGGCCGGCCGATGCGAGACGGGCAAGGCAATGTCTCGGGCGCGGTGCTGGTCTATCACGATGCCACCACCTCGCGTGAGACCGAGCGGCAGCTGCACCAGTCGCAGAAGCTGGATGCGATCGGCAAGCTGACCGGCGGCGTCGCGCACGACTTCAACAACATGCTGACCGTCATCTCCGGCAACACCGAGACGCTGGTGGAGAGCCTGAAGGGTCAGCCCGAACTCCAGCGCACGGCACGGCTGATCGACGACGCCGCCGAGCGCTGCGCCGAGCTGATCCAGCATCTCTTGGCGTTTGCGCGCCGGCAGCCGCTCGAGCCGCGCAACGTCGAGATCAACGCCGCGATCGCGGACATCGCGAAGCTTCTGCGCCCCACCCTCGGCGAGCAGATCCAGATCGAGACCGTGCTGGAACAGGGGCCGATGACGACGCATATCGATCCCTCCAGGCTGACCAATGCGGTGCTCAACATGGCGATCAACGCCCGCGATGCCATGCCGAACGGCGGCAAGCTGCTGCTCGAGACCCACCGCGTGGTGCTGGACGAGGCCTATGCGCAGGCCAATGCCGACGTGACGCCCGGCCCCTATATCATGCTCGCGGTCAGCGATACCGGCACCGGCATGTCGGTGGAGATCCAGCAGAAGGCGTTCGAGCCCTTCTTCACCACCAAGGAGGTCGGCAAGGGATCCGGCCTCGGCCTCTCCATGGTCTACGGCTTCGTCAAGCAGTCCGGCGGCCATATCAAGATCTACAGCGAGGAAGGCCACGGCACCACGATCAAGCTCTATCTGCCGCCGGGCGAAGGCACGGCGGAGGTGGCAGCCGGCATGGCGCCGCAGGCCGAAGGCGGCGCCGAGACAATCTTCGTGGTCGAGGACGACCCGTTGGTGCGCAACTTCGTCACCACCCAGCTGCAGAGCCTCGGCTACAAGACGGTGGCCGCGCCCGACGGCAAAGCCGCGCTGGAATTGATCGGGGCCGGCCAGAAGTTCGATCTCTTGTTCACCGACGTCGTCATCCCCGGCGGGATGAGCGGCCGCGAGCTCGCCGAAGAAGTGGCCAGGCGCCGGCCGGGTGTGAGGGTGCTCTACACCTCCGGCTACACCGACAACGCGATCATCCATCAAGGCAAGCTCGACGACGGCGTGATGCTGCTGACCAAGCCCTACCGCCGCAACCAGCTCGCCGAGATGATCAGGACGGCGCTGGGCGGCGGAGCGGGAGCATGATCCGGAAAAGTGTGCAGCGGTTTTCCGACAAGATCATGCTCAAACAAAAAGGCTAACGCGTCGCCAGCACCACGGCGGCCAGCGTGAAGACCAGCGCCGCGATCTGCCCTGCCCCGAGCGGCTCGCCCAGCGCGATCGCCGAGGCGACGACGCCGATCACCGGCACCGCCATGGTGCCGATCGCGGCGACCGAGGCCGGCAGGCGCGCCAGAGCCGCGAACCAGCTGACATAGGCGATGCAGAACTGCACCACGGTCGAATAGACCAGCAGCCACCAGCCGAGCGGCGTCACCTTCGACAGATGCGTGGTCTCGACCAGCAGACCGACGATCGAGATCGGCAGGCAGCCGATCCCGATCTGCCAGGCCGCAGCCGTGATCGGCGGCAGATGGATCGGGTACTTCTTCGAGAACACCGTGCCGACGGCGAAGCCGAACGCGCCGGCGAGCGCCATGATGATTCCCGGCGCCTTCTCCGCGCTGGCGGCGATGCCGTTGCCGCCCATGATCGTGGCCAGGCCGGCAAAGGCCATCACCAGCCCCAGTGTGCGCAAGACCGTCGGCCGCTCGCCCAGCACCGGCCAGGCGATGATCGAGGCCCAGACCGGCATGGTGTAGGCGATCAGCGCCGCCTCGCTCGCCGGCAGCCAGAGCAGCGCCAGCCCCATCAGCACCATCCAGCCGGTGACGTTGAGCACGGCCGCGGTCAGCAGGCGTGGCCAGATCGCGCCCTCCACCCGCAGGCTTTGCCGACGCATGACCGCGAGCAGCGCCAGCAGCACCGCCCCGAGCACGCCGGTCACCCCGCGCAGGGTCAGCGGCGGCAACTCGGCCAGCAGGAATTTCGTCACCGGCCAGTTGAAGCCCCAGCCGATCGAGGTGATCGCGAGGAACATCAGGCCGGCCGGGGCGATGCGCGGTCGCGCATCCCGGCGGGTCGAATCATGCATGTGGGCAATCCGGCAAAATCTTGCGGTCAGCTTGGCCCGGATTCGCAGGCCGAACCACCGTCCCGGCGGGCATGCCTGCCCTCACCTTCCGTAGGGCTACGTGAGTCCTTCTGGCGCAATCCCGGTCCGGAAAAATATACCTGCCCTGTGAACAGCGGGATGAAGCCTCCGCAGCTCGCCGGATATGAATTTTTTCGGTTGGGAATCCCTGAGGACTCACTGATACTTGGCTCCACAACAGGCGCGGCGAAGACCCCTGTTATCCCCCACAATCCACCATATTTAGTATTTGATTCAGGAACTCGCACTAGTTCTTGACGGGCGCAACGGAGAGTCCTAGCTTTCGGTCCGTTCGGCGCGAGTGAGTTTGCGTCCCGCCGGCACTCCCCCAAAGGGTCTCGCAAATCTCAGCTCCGCCAGCCGGCCAAAGGCAGCGGGATGGGGGCTCGTCTGCCCTCGACATGCGAACGACATGCGGACTCCCCAGGGGCGCTAGAACGGGCCGGCAACAGGCTCGGAAGGCAGACTTCACGGTGGTTTCGAAGTGACACCTGCGTGAAGTGAGAGAAGTAGCGGCGTTGTGGGGCGTTGAACGCATGTCGCGCACATCCCCTTGGGGGCGGATGGGTGTGGACGTGCCGGCGGGATGATCGATGCGCGCATCGACGTCGCGCCGGGAAAAAACAGGGCCGGATCCACCGGCTGAACTGCGGTGACCGAAGGCCGAACGGCCGCAAGGTGCCGCGAAACGAAATGTCGACCCGGCACGCCCTCAATGAGGGGCGGGACCGGTCAAAGATTAAGGACGGGGCAAGACCATGCGGATTGAGCGGCGCCACACCACTTCGGGACAGTCACCTTATGCGGGAATCGAATTCCGCCTGACCACGTCGGAGATTCGCAATCCCGACGGCTCGGTCGTGTTCAAGCTGGAAAACGTCGAGGTGCCGGCCGAATGGTCGCAGGTCGCCTCCGACGTGCTGGCCCAGAAATATTTCCGCAAGGCCGGCGTTGCCGCGCACCTGAAGAAGGTCGAGGAGGAATCCGTTCCCTCCTTCCTGTGGCGCTCCGTGCCCGATACCGACGCGCTTAGCCAGCTGCCTGAGAAGGAGCGCTATGTCAGCGAGCTCTCGGCCAAGCAGGTGTTCGACCGCCTCGCCGGCTGCTGGACCTATTGGGGCTGGAAGGGCAAGTATTTCTCGACCGACGAGGACGCCCAGGCCTTCTACGACGAGCTCCGCTACATGCTCGCCAGGCAGATGGTCGCGCCGAACTCGCCGCAATGGTTCAACACCGGCCTGCACTGGGCCTATGGCATCGACGGCCCCGGCCAGGGCCATTATTACGTCGACCCCTTCACCGGCAAGCTGACCAAGTCGAAGTCGGCTTACGAGCATCCGCAGCCGCATGCCTGCTTCATCCAGGGCGTCGGTGACGACCTCGTCAACGAGGGCGGCATCATGGACCTCTGGGTCCGCGAGGCGCGCCTGTTCAAGTACGGCTCCGGCACCGGCTCCAACTTCTCGCGCCTGCGCGGCGAAGGCGAGAAGCTCTCCGGCGGCGGCCGCTCGAGCGGCCTGATGAGCTTCCTCAAGATCGGCGACCGCGCCGCCGGCGCGATCAAGAGCGGCGGCACCACGCGCCGCGCCGCCAAGATGGTCGTCGTCGACGTCGACCACCCCGACATCGAGACCTATATCGACTGGAAGGTGAAGGAGGAGCAGAAGGTCGCCGCCCTCGTCACGGGCTCCAAGATCAACCAGAAGCACCTGAAGGCAGTGCTGAAGGCCTGCGTGAACTGCGAAGGCTCGGGCGACGATTGCTTCGACCCCGAGAAGAACCCGGCACTCCGCCGCGAGATCAAGCTCGCGCGCCGCAGCCTCGTGCCCGACAATTACATCAAGCGCGTCATCCAGTTCGCCAAGCAGGGCTACAAGGACATCCAGTTCGACACCTACGACACCGACTGGGACAGCGAAGCCTACCTCACGGTATCAGGCCAGAACTCCAACAACTCGGTCTCGCTAAGGGACGACTTCCTGCGCGCGGTCGAGACCGACGGCGACTGGAATCTGACCGCCCGCACCTCCAAGAAGGTGACGAAGACGCTGAAGGCACGCGACCTCTGGGAAAAAATTGGTTACGCCGCCTGGGCCTCGGCCGATCCGGGCCTGCACTTCAACACCACGATGAACGACTGGCACACCTGCAAGGCGTCCGGCGACATCCGCGCGTCCAATCCGTGCTCGGAATACATGTTCCTGGACGACACGGCGTGCAACCTCGCCTCCGCCAATCTGCTGACGTTCTACAACACCGAGACCAAGCGCTTCGACGTCGAGGGTTACGAGCACCTGTGCCGGCTCTGGACCATCGTGCTGGAAATCTCCGTCATGATGGCGCAGTTCCCGTCCAAGGCGATCGCCGAGCTCTCCTACGAGTTCCGCACGCTCGGCCTCGGCTACGCCAATATCGGCGGCCTCCTGATGACCATGGGCCTGCCCTATGACTCTAAGGAAGGCCGCGCGCTCTGCGGCGCGCTGACCGCCGTGATGACCGGCATCACCTACAAGACCTCGGCGGAGATCGCCTCCGAGCTCGGCACCTTCCCCGGCTACAAGAAGAACGCTCAGCACATGCTGCGCGTGATCCGCAACCACCGCCGCGCCGCGCACGGCCAGTCCAACGGCTATGAAGCGCTCAGCGTCAACCCGGTGCCGATGGACCTCGTCTCCTGCCCGCAACCCGATCTCGTCAGCCATGCGCAGGCGGCCTGGGATGCGGCGCTCGAGCTCGGCGAGAAGCACGGCTATCGCAACGCCCAGACCACGGTGATCGCGCCGACCGGCACGATCGGCCTCGTGATGGATTGCGACACCACCGGCATCGAGCCCGACTTCGCCCTGGTGAAGTTCAAGAAGCTCGCCGGCGGCGGCTACTTCAAGATCATCAACCGCGCGGTTCCCGCAGCGCTCCGTGCGCTCGGCTATCGCGAAGCTGAGATCGCCGAGATCGAGGCCTACGCCGTCGGCCACGGCTCGCTCTCCAACGCGCCGGGCATCAACGCCTCGACCCTCAAGGCCAAGGGCTTCACCGATGAAGCCATCGCCAAGGTCGAGAAGGCCCTGCCGACCGCCTTCGACATCAAGTTCGCCTTCAACAAGTGGACCTTCGGCGAGGATTTCATCCGCGACCAGCTCGGCATCGGCGCCGAGGCGATCGCGGCCCCCGGCTTCGACCTGCTCCAGGCCGTCGGCTTCACCAAGCGCGAGATCGAGGCGGCCAACGTCCACATCTGCGGCGCGATGACGGTGGAAGGTGCCCCGCACCTCAAGGCCGAGCACTATCCGGTGTTCGACTGCGCCAATCCCTGCGGCAAGATCGGCAAGCGGTACCTCTCGGTCGAGAGCCACATCCGCATGATGGCGGCGGCCCAGCCCTTCATCTCGGGTGCGATTTCCAAGACCATCAACATGCCGAACGACGCCACGGTGGAGGACTGCAAGTCCGCCTACATGCTGTCGTGGAAGCTCGCCCTGAAGGCCAACGCGCTCTATCGCGACGGCTCCAAGCTCTCCCAGCCGCTCAACTCGCAGCTCATCAGCGACGACGAGGACGAGGACGATGCGGTCGAGACCCTCTACGAGAAGCCGATGGCCGCGCGCGCGACCCAGGTCTCGGAGAAGATCGTCGAGAAGCTGGTCGAGCGCATCATCGTGATGCGCGAGCGCGAGAAGATGCCGGATCGCCGCAAGGGCTACACCCAGAAGGCGGTCGTCGGCGGGCACAAGGTGTACTTGCGCACCGGCGAATATGACGACGGCCGTCTCGGCGAGATCTTCATCGACATGCACAAGGAAGGCGCGGCACTCCGCTCCTTCATCAACAACTTCGCCATCGCGGTGTCGCTCGGCCTGCAATACGGCGTGCCGCTCGACGAATATGTCGACGCCTTCACCTTCACCCGCTTCGAGCCGGCGGGCCCCGTGCAGGGCAACGACAGCATCAAGTACGCGACCTCGATCCTCGACTACGTCTTCCGCGAGCTCGCGGTGAGCTACATGTCGCGGTTCGACCTCGCCCATGTCGATCCCAACGAGACCGGCTTCGACGCGCTCGGCAAGGGCGTCGAGGAAGGCAAGGAGCCGGACGAGGACGGCGGCCACCACGCGACCCGGCTGGTCTCGCGCGGCCTCACCCGCTCGCGGACCGACAACCTCGTCGTGATGCGCGGCGGCAGCGCCGCGGTCACGCAAGGCAACGACAGCGCTCCCTCCGGCGGCAGCAAGGTCACGGCGATGGCCTCGCATGGCGCGAGCGCCCGCGTGGGCGATACCCTCGAAGGCGCCGTCGCCCTGAAGCAGGAAGTGAGCCACGACCTCTCGCCGACGGAGAAGCTCGAGCAGCTCCAGTGGAGCAAGGCCGGCACCGCGCAAACGCTCGTCCCCACCAAGGCCGAGCGCCGTGCGGAAGCGAAGGCCAAGGGCTACGAGGGCGAGATGTGCAGCGAGTGCGGCAACTTCACGCTGGTGCGGAATGGCACGTGTATGAAGTGCGATACGTGCGGATCCACGACGGGGTGTAGCTAATAATCTTATGGGCGGGCTAGCATGCCGCTGTCTGAACAAATATTGGCTGCGGCTGCTAGCGCTGTGAAAAACTCCGTCAAAAAGTTCGTCGGCTTGAGTGCCGGCGAACTTTCAGGACTAATCGGCGATCAACTCAGATTCCAGCGTTGGAAGAATGCCGTACGAATTTTGGATCGAGCCAAAGTCTTCTGCGCGAAAAACAAGATTCCGATAAAGGCCATTCCTCTAAAATTCATTGTTCCCTTCCTCGACGCAGCATCCCTAGAGGATACGCAACGCACAACCAAATTGACCGATCTTTGGGCATCTCTTCTCGCGTCGGCTGTCACCCACACGGACGCCAAATCTCAACTGTTGATCGAAAAGCTGCGAACGCTATCGTCTGACGATGCAAAGCAGCTCGGCAAACTCGTCCGCCACCTTCTGCGAGAGAAGAACGCGAACATCAACCAATTTCGAGACGAGGGATTTGATCCGGATAGTTGGAACATCGACCTTTGTGAAGAATTTCGCTTTCACTTTGCTCAAAGCGCCGCACAGGCACCCTTCAGCTTCTCGATCAACGACAAAAAGAGCACATACTCCATCACGCCCGAGCCTAGCGCTTTCCTCAAGCGCAGTCTGCGACGTTGGCCGAAAGCACGGGAGGACTTTTTCATTGATCATTACGGATGGAATATATTCAACGAGGAAGGATTCTATGGCGGCGCGTCCGACAACAGCTCATTCGGCAGCAATTGCCTAACGTCTGCTACAGTCGACACACTTGTCGCACTGGGACTCATAGAACGCCAAGTACAGGTGTTCCGCGTTGCGATCTCAAAGCCCGTTAAAGGTGAGCTGAGATTCGACATAAGACTAGGAATGCTCACGACCATGGGCCTTGAGTTCCTTCGGGCGACCCACATCAACGAATTTGGGCCAGCCAAATAATTATTGCTTTAGAACAGAGCACAACATGCCTCTCAATCTCTTCAGACGAGTGAGATTAGCAAAACGAGCATGACAGGCAACGACCGATCTTGGATAGAGGAAACCCTGTCGCAACATCGGCGACTAACTCCTGCCGTGGTTGGATTGCTTCAGAGCATCCTCGACCGAAGTTCTATCCAATATCTCAGTGTTAGCGGACGGACAAAGGAAACCACTTCAACGGAAGAGAAGATCCGCCGCAAGAAGTACACTCAACCTGAACAGCAGTTGACCGACCTTTCCGGCATACGCGTGATTACGTTCCTGGAGACTCAGGTAAAGGAGATCAGCAGCATCATTCGGGCGACGTTCGACGTTGACGACAAGAACAGCTTTGATCGAGCCTACTCGGCGACGATCGAATGGGCTATCGCTCGACGCACTTTGTCTGCACTCTCGGGCCCAACCGAAAGGGTCTTCTTGAATACGAAGCACTTAGTGAACTGAAATTCGAGATTCAAATCAGAACCGTGCTCCAGCATGCTTGGGCAGAACTTGCCCACGATCGTTCATTTAAGCTCGGAACTGGGTTGCCGATGAAGATACAACGGAAGTTGAATCTCTATTCAGGCATGCTCGAGATCGTCGACGGCGCGTTTGACGAGATTGCTCGAGATGTCGAAGAGTATAAATCAGAGATAGCAACTAAGACCGCAAGTCAGCTTTCTGACACTGAGCTTAACTCGCTCACCCTTAGGCCATATTTAGAGCAGCTCGCGGATCAATACGATCTCGATATAACCTTCGTCGAAATTCCAGACGACGTCCTCGATGAGTTCAAAGCATTTGGGCTAAACAAGATCGGCGACCTGAAAGCAATTGCTAACAAGTACGTACTCGAACAACTTAGTGAACATTCGGCGGGAGACGAGAACGCGATAGGTTTTATCCGAACCTTGATGATGTATCACGACATTGATCGATACTTCATGATCTGGAAGAGGTGGGAGGGCTTGGATAGACCAACAGCGACGCTATTGGCTAAACGATACGGCTCGCAAAAGTTCAAACAGCTAATGAAGGAAAAACATATTTGGATCGAAGGCGAGGAATACCTTGGTCCTCCTCGCGATCCTTTCGACGATGACATCCCTTGGTAGCGAGCGCCGGAATTGCGCTGACAATGCACTAAATTCACTCTCTCCGTCCTGATCTACGCTTTCGATGCCCAACAATACCCCGCCTACCCCGAAATTGCCTTTGCTGTCGACCCCTTCCCTCCTAAACTCCGACCACCGCCGGCATGAGTTGCGACGGGCCCGGTAGAAGCGGAGTCAGATTATGCCCAAACCGGAAAGCTTCCCGATCGAGAAGATCTTCGTTCCCACGAAGCAGAAGAAAGCCATCAAGCCCGAGACCGTCGGGGAGATTGCAGAAAGTATTCTCGACATCGGACAACAGACCCCCATCTCCGTTCGGCTCGACGGAGACCGCCTCGTTCTGGTCGAGGGACTGCATCGGCTCGAAGCCTGCAAGGCGCTCGGCGAGACGACCATTCTCGGCGTCCTGGTCCCGGCCGAGCTTGCTCAACACAAGCCGCAGCTAGCCGAGCGACCCGAAGTCGAGGCAGAGCGCATCAAGATGGCGCGATTGAAACAGTTGCGCCTCGAAAAGGAAGCCGCAGAGGCATCGACGGCTGCCTTGAAGGGCGCTGGCGCAACGCAAGCGTCGCGCACCCTTCCGGCGAAAGGCGCTCGCGACAATCCGAAGGCATCACCGGGCCGGACTGTGAAATCGACACCGAAATCATTGTCGGACTGGATCACGCAGCAAAAGGGCAGCGGCGGCCGCTATTGATGGTCGGCTCGTTGCCAAAGAAGCAGTTCGTAGGATGGGTAGAGCCCTTGCGAAACCCATCATTCCGCGACGGCTATTGATGGGTTTCGCTTCGCTTGACCCATCCTTGTATTAGCCCGATTGGTTATATTGAGCCGTTCCGTGAGGAATGGCCCAGCCCGGGTGGCCGCCCGAGCTGGGTCGCCGTTCGATCGGATCGGTACCCACCGAAGCCTTGAGGGCTGTCAGACGTAGCAACATCGCGATCGGCACTTCATCGGGACCCGAATGGTTGAACGAACTTTAGGTTCGCATAACAAGGGAGGGATCGACGAAGATGGCCAAGCATACCACGATCTGTGCCGGGATCGATACCGGCAAACGGAAGCTCGATGTGGCGATCGAGGGCAGCCGCGAGCAGTTGCAGGTGACGAACACGGCGGAAGGCCATGAGGCTTTGCTGACGTGGCTGCGACAGCATCGCATCAAACGCGTCGGCATCGAGGCGAGCGGCGGTTACGAACAGGCTGTCGTCGCCGAACTGCGACGCAAGGGGTTTGTGGTTGTGGTGTTTCAGCCGGCTCAGGTCCGAGCCTATGCCACATTCCACTTGCAACGGGCCAAGAACGATAAGATCGATGCCGCTCTTATCGCAACCTGCACCGCCGCGGTGCGGAAGATCCATACCGCTCCCGATCCCCGGTTGCTGCCGTTCGCCGAGCAGCTGACCATGATCGATCAGATCGGTGAGGATATTGCACGCCTCAAAAACAGGATCGAAAGCTGCCGCAATGCGGCGATCAACAAGCTCTGGCAAGAGGATATCGCTCGCCTGGAGCAGCGCGTGAGGGTCGCACTCAAGGCTCTGGTCGCCTCGATCCGCAAGCATCCCGACCTTGCCAAGAGACTTGCCCTGATCAACAGCGTTGACGGCATCGGGCTGCCGACCGCCGTGGCCATCCTGGTGCGTCTGCCTGAGATCGGCCAGATCACGCGGGAGCAGGCTGTCGCTCTCGCCGGCCTTGCGCCCTATGACGACGACAGCGGCGACCGGTCAGGCGTTCGGCATATCGAGGGCGGACGAAAGCGGCTGCGCCGCGCCCTTTATACGGCTTCACTGGCCGCATCGTTTCGATGGAACCCGCAGCTCATCAAGCTCTATCAACGGCTGACTGCGGCTGGAAAGGAACACAAGCAGGCGCTCGTTGCCTGTGCCAGAAAGATGCTCATCTTCGCCAACACAGTGGTGGCTCGCGGCACGCCGTGGTGCGGCGAACCTCCGGTAGGATCATTCCCTGCTTCTTAGTTCGACCGAGACGCGCTTCTTCGTCCCGACCTACGGCTCCTCATGACGTCGCGCGTAGCGTCCGTCAAGGATGGCCGTCGCTCGCCCCAACATCACCCGATCTGCCGCCAGGCCACGCCTTGACGGACGCGAGCACGGCGTCATCATGGCAGACGCAGGCGATCCGGACGGCGCAAAACACGGCCGCTATTTAATGGTTGCTACGAGCTATTGATGGCCGGGATCAGCTCGTCGTCGTCCTGCGGGAGAGATAGCTGCAAGCTGCGGCTACCTCTCCTTGCATGACCGCGATCACCTCAAGCCGCTTTCGCCTGCTCCGGCGATGACGTCTCCATTGCGCGCATGTAGAGGTCGAGCAGGCTTTCGCGCTCGTCGCGCTCGTTCTTGTCTTCCTTGCGCAGCTTGATGATCTCCTTGAGGATCTTCACGTCGAAACCCTCGCCCTTGGCTTCCGCGAAGACTTCCTTCTTCTGTTCGCTCAACTCCTGCATTTCGCTGTCGAGGTTCTCGATCCGCTCGACGAAGGAACGGATCTTGCCGCCGGGAATGGTGATGTCGGACATGGTGCCTCTTTGCTGACTGAGGTCGTGAAAATGACCGCAGAAAAATGACCAATGTGTTAACCTCGTCGCCCGCGCATTGCGCCCTGTGGAAACGCCGAGGGAGCCGTTCCATGCCCGAGCTTCGCTTCGATGACGGTGCCGCCTATGAGCAGATGATGGGAGTCTGGAGCCGTTCGGTCGGCGAGGTCTTTCTCGACTGGCTGAAGCCCGCGCAAGGGCTGCGCTGGATCGATGTCGGCTGCGGCAGCGGCGCCTTCACCGAGCTCATCCTGGCACGCTGCGCCCCCAGCGACGTGCAGGGCATCGATCCCTCCGAGGGGCAGCTCGCCTTTGCCCGCACGCGCCCCGGTGCGCGCGGCGCCGTGTTTCAGACGGGCGATGCCATGGCACTGCCCTTTCCGGCGGAAAGTTTCGACGTCGCGGTGATGGCATTGGTTCTCGTCTTCGTGCCGGACCCGTCGAAAGGTGTCGCGGAACTGGCGCGGGTCGTTCGTCCCGGCGGCCTCGTCGCAACCTACATGTGGGACATGCTGGGCGGCGGGTTTCCTCTCGATCCGATCGTCGACGAGATGCACGCGATGGGGCTGTCGCCGACGCGTCCGCCCCACATGGAAGTGTCCACCCTTGCGGCGCTTCAGGACCTTTGGCGCGCGGCCGGGCTGCAGCAGATCGAGACCCGCGAGATCGCCGTGCAGCGCACCTTTGCCGATTTCGACGAGTTCTGGACCGTGGAGACGAAGTCCCCCTCCATTGCACCGGTGGTCGCAGCCATGCCGGCGGCCGATGTCACAGCGCTCAAGCAGCGCGTGAAGACGGGTCTTCCCGCCGGCGCGGACGGCCGCATCACCTGCAGCGCCCGCGCCCACGCCATCAGCGGACGCAAGCCGGGCTGAGCACGTGGGGAAGCAGCACTTTTTGTCATAGGATACGCAAACATGCGGAGGCGATTTCGACGATCGCCGCCGCGGTTCCATCCATGCAATCAAACTCTCTCCCGAATTCCTGCAAATCTCTGCCATCTACCAAAGGTAGATTGCTCCCCTGAAGCGTGGTCAACAACGCGACTTGCAAGAAACTCTGCAGGCGTCAGGCCCCGCTTCCGACAATGAAATGGGAGTTACGCCATGCAGCATCTGCCCAACGACACCATCGACGTCCTGCTCGACCAGTTTGGTCAAATCGAAACCATCTACGGCGATCCGAATTTTCCGACCGCCACGGACGCCTGGGGCGGCAACGACACCGTGACGGTAACCGTCACCCAGCCTGAAGTGGACGTCACGATCTTCGGCGAGGACGACACGACGTTGCATGGCCACTCCCGCGGCGGCAACGACACCTTGACCGTTACCTTGAATTACGGCTGGAACGCGTTCCTCGTGGTCGGCGATGCCCAGGCGATGACCGACGATGCCAGGGGCGGCAACGACACGATCAGTGTCGGGGCCGATTCGCTGTACACCGACGTGCATGTTTTCGGCGATGTCGCCGGTGACATGTCGGGCAATTCACACGGCGGCAGTGACACCATCACGGGCGCGGTGGGCTGGCGAAGCTACGACCACGTGTACGCCGGCGATGCCGGCGGTTCCATGACCGGCTCGGCGCATGGCGGCAATGACACGCTCGCCATCACAGTGGATACCCTGCAGGGCTTTGCGACAGCCAGCGGCGATGCCATCGGCTCCATCGGTGGCGATGCGCAGGGCGGCAACGACAACATCACCTTCACCTTCGGCACCGACGTCGCCATGACTGGCGGATTTGGCTACGGAGATTCGGTGACCTCGCTGACCGACAATGCCCGAGGGGGAGATGACATTCTCACGCTCGAATTCGATGGTGTCGACACCATCCAGTTTGCACACCCGGAGCTCTACGGCGATGCGCGGACCATGTCCGGCAATGCCCAGGGCGGCAACGATATCCTCACCGGCGGGGCAACTCACGATCACCTCTATGGCGATGCCGCGAGCTATGCCCCTGCCACGCTGGGCTCGATCACCGGCGGCAGGGATATCCTCAACGGCGGCGCCGGCGATGACCAGCTTTCCGGCGGCGGCAACAGCGACACCTTCGTCTTCAACACCGGCTCCGGCAACGACCTGATCACCGACTTCGATCAGGGCAACAAGGCGGTCGGGAGCACCGTGACCGAGCACGACCTCATCAATGTGCACGACTACGGCTTTGCGGACTGGACGGCGCTGTCGAGCCTGATCAGTGACAATGCCGCCGGGGATGCCGTGATTCAGCTCTCGGCCAACGATTCGATCACGCTCGACGGCGTCCAGGCCGCAAGCCTGCACCCGACCGACTTCCTCATCTGAGCGAGTTGCTTCGGCGCAACGATCTCGCCCCGCCTGCAGCGGGGCGAGACGCGGATTACACCTTCCCTGCCCCGCAAAAATCCCTTCGCCCCAGCGCAGTCGTATACGGGAAGCAGACGCCTGCAGCCATCCTTCGAGACGCCCGCTTTGGCGGGCTCCTCAGGATGAGGGCGGAGTATGCGGCAGCAGTATCAGCGGGCGCGGTGCCCGTTAGCCTCATCCTGAGGAGACTGCTGGAAGCGGTCGTCTCGAAGGACGAGGCGCTTGTTCAGTCCGTTCCTACACATCATATGCGATTAGCCCTGCCCTCGACCCGATGGGTGGAACGAAGCGATTCCCGTCCTGCGAACTCCTTCGCAGAGAACAAGAACTCCACAGTTTCCGCAATTGCACGCTCACAACGCCATGCCAACGAAAAGCAGGAGCCTCCGCCTTCGCAGCGTCCGGCGGGGCGCTCGGTGGGTGCGAAGGAGGTTCGCGCGGGCACCGCGGATGGTTCGTATCGCGGGCAGCGTGGCGGTGATACTTGTGACCCTCGCGCTTCTGAACACCGCCTATCAATTGATCCGCAAGCCGACCGAACTGTTCGTCCTCGTCGGCCACGCCTTCGACAAGGAGCCGGCGGAGACCTGGGCGAGCTACGGGCCGCTGTTCCGGAAAGCTTCCACCGCGACGATCACGCCGGAATTGCTGGCCGCGCTGGCGCAGGTCGAGAGCTCGGGCAATCCGGTGGCGCGCACCTATTGGCGCTGGCGATGGAGTGTCAATCTGCTGGCGATCTACCGGCCCGCCTCCAGCGCCGTCGGCCTCTTTCAGATGACCGATCCGGCCTTCGCCGAGGCCGCGCGGTTCTGTGTTCGCGGCAACGCGGTTACGCAGACCGGCTGCGGGTCTACGTTCTTCTATATCCGCGCGATCCCGAGCCACGCCGCCGAGCTGGCTTCGGTGTATCTGGACCGCCAGGTGGCCATGGTTCTCACCCTCGCAGGCGATGCGAAGGCAAGCGCGCAGCAGAAGCAGGATCTGGCCGCCTTCATCCATCTCTGCGGCGCGGGCCCGGCCACGGCCTATGCGCGGCGCAAATTTCAGATGATCGCGGGCGAGCGCTGCGGCGATCACCTCGTCGCGGGCTATCTCGCCAGGGTCAACGCGATGAAGCGGCAGTTTCTGCGGCTTGCGGCGAATGAGGACGGTTAGCCGTAGCCCGGATGAGCGAAGCGACATCCGGGACTTCCGTTACCGAATCACCCCGGATATCGCTTCGCTCATCCGGGCTACGAGACCACGCGCGTGGCCCGGCTCTACCACCAATACGGCCAGCGCCATCCCTCGTAGCGAACGTAAGACGGCACCAGCGGCGGACCGTAGGGATCGACCTTGTCGTCCTCGGGGCGATAGCGATAGCGCGGAACGATGTTGTAGTCCCATGGCGTCGGCCGCAGCACCGGCGCCGTGACGATCAGCCGCTCCTGCGGTGCGCGAACCACTTGCTTCCGCGGCTTTGCGTCGGCGGCCGATGTTGCGAGGCTCAGCACCAGGGCCGTTCCGAGCGCATAGGCGATGGTCGTTTTCTTCATTGCATTGGTCTCCTTCCCCCGAAGAGTGCAAAAGGATGCCAGGCAAGGCAAGCGAATTTCGCGCGAGAATTTTTCCGCGGCCATCCTTCGAGGCGCCCGCTTTGGGCGGGCTCCTCAGGATGAGGACGGAGCGCGCGGCAGCAGCTTCAGCAGGCGTGATTGCCGCTCAGCCTCATCCCGAGGAGACCGCCACCGGGTCCGCGCACAGCGCGGCCCGATGACAAGCTCCGCGGTCGTCTCGAAGGACGAGGCGTGCACACGGACGCTCCAGCGGGCTACGAAGGCCTAGCCCGCATTGACCTCCTCGGGCACCGGCCCCGCAACCAGCCCGTCGAGACCGACCATCAGCAAATCCGCGATGTGCATCAGCTGGTACAGCGGAATGTCCGCCTCGCCCTTCTCGGCCGATGCCACGAAGGCGGGCGTGACGCTGAGGCGCTCGGCGAGCTGGGCTTGCGTGTAGCCGCGCTTTTCGCGCGCGGCTTTGACGCGCGCGCCGATGCCGAGGCGGTGCCGGGACTGTTCCCCTGCGGTCATCATGGCGGCCTGCTCGTCCACGCTGGCATAGCCGTCCGCGAACGCGCTGCCGATCAGCCGCTCCTTGCGCCACGCAACGCGGCAGGCCTTGCGCAGGCCGCTCGCGAAAACCAGCGTGAACGCTTCGGCGACCCATAGCGAGGAGTTGAGTTGCAGTCGCGCGCCGGTGGCGGAGACGTCGCGAATCGTACAGGGCACGCTGACGGTGCTGCCGGTGCCGTTGTCGAATTCGACGATGCCGGTGCGCAAGGTGTGATGCCTGACTGCGGCGCGATGATCGCTCATGACAGATCCCGTAATCTTGCGTCGGCGTCGCACGGCGTGTCCGACGCATCCGCAATCGCAGCGAGGATACCGCAGAATTTTGGCGCAACTCCTAAACGTCCGGCGGTTCGGCCGAGACTGGATGGCGTGGTAAAGGAATCCCTCCCGGCCTGCGCAAGCTACTCCCGCGCCCGGCTTAGCGCCTGCTCCAGCTTCATTCGCTGCTTGTCCCAGCGGCCCTGCTCGGCCTCGGCGCGCGCATCCAGCGCAGCCCGCTCCGCCTCGATCTCCTCGCTGCGTGCTTCGTGCTCCCGCCTCGCTTTGTCCAGCGCCGCCTGCGCGGTCGCGACCGCCTTGTCCCGGCGCACGCGCTCCCTGGCGCGGGCGGCCTCCTCTTTCTTTCGCTCGGCTTCGCGCCGCCGCTCCTCCTTCTCGAATGCCGCCGCGGCCTTGCGCGCGGCCTGATCGTCGATCTTGCGGGACGGCTTCTTCGCGGCCTTGGCCGGACGCTTCGTGGACTTGCTCTCGGGCTTGCTCTTGGACTTGCTCTTGGGCTTGCGTTCGGATTGGCCCTCGCCGAGATCGGTCGGCAGCTCCGCGCTCTCGGTGAACGGGCCGTCCGAGCCGACCGGACGTCTGAGCACGACACCCGGCTTCGCCATCGTCGCCGCGACGATGTCAGGATCGTCAGTCTCCTTCGCGGCGCCCTGATGGAACAGGTTGGAGCTGGCGCCCCAGGCCTGAAGCGCTGCCTTCATCGAGGGTGCGGCGATCGCCTGGTCGTAGAAGCCGAGCGAGGTCTGGTAGGTCTTCAGCTTCCTCGTCGACTTGCTTGTTTGCTTTTTTGCCATGTCGCCCCGATGTCCGCTCACGATCGTAGCAAGCGTAGCCCGGATGAGCGAAGCGATATCCCGGATTCATCGTGCCGAGGCATTTCCCGGATGTCGCTTCGCTCACCCGGGCTACGCACCCGGTCGCGAACTACGAACTCCCCAACAGCGCATCATACCCTCTCGCGCTGAACGCCAGCAGACAGAACCCGTGCCCGAACGGATCGGCCAGCACCGCGATCCGCCCATAGGGCGCATCGCGCGCGGGCGCCTCCAGGATCGCACCCGCGCCGAGCGCGCGCGCCACAGCGGCGTCGACATCGTCAACGAGGACGTCGATATGCACGGGCGTCCAGTGCCGCTCGTAACGGCGGCGATCGCCGCCGGCACCGATCGTGCCGGCCTGCTTGGTCAGGAGATACACCGGCGCCGGCCAGCCGTTGAGCTCGACGAAGTCGGCGCCGAAGCGGCGGCCGACCGTCAGGCCGAAGGCTTCGGTGTAGAAGGTCGTGGCTTTGGCGACGTCGGGGACGTCGATGTTGAGGAGGAAGGTCATGGCGGGCTCGTCGCGCGTTACGGGCGGAGGCTACGCATCGAGCGCAGGGGCGTCGAGACGACTCCACCGTGACATCATGCACCTGTTTTGCCCGACGGCGCAAACGAAATTCGGTATCGCCGAAATCAGATCAAATCCCGAGCGATTCCAAGACGATGCCTACTGTGCATGGGGTTGTTTTCGCGAAATGCAGTCTGGCTGGTCCCTCATTTGCCCCTGAGGCTCAGGATATAGGCCGACAGCGCATCCGCCTGCTCCGGCGAGATCACCAGGTTCGGCATGTTCCGATGGCTGGTGCGCCAGAACACCTTGAGCGACAGCGCGGTGGTGCCTTGCCGGTCGGCGATGGCCTGGAAGCTCGGCGCCTCGTCGAAGAAATCGGTCATGCGCCGCTCGACCGCGTGACACGACTGGCACCACGCCTGCGCCAGGCGCTGTCCTTCGGCGATCGTGCGCGAGCCGGGCCTCGGGGCCCCCGCGGCGGTGTGGACGACGCTGAAGAGGAACAGCAGCGACAAGGCGATCAGAATGACGATGCCGATGGAGATTCGAACAGTATGCGACATCGCCAGACCTCACCGCGGTTGCATCACCGATCGAGCCTAGATTTGCACCGAAAGGCCGAGTTGATCTGCGTCAAGGGAGGCGCGGATGATTGCCCTCGTCTTCGCAGACCACCGCGCGCATCATCAGCACGTCACGAGATCGGTGTGACCGAAGCCCTTGGAGTAATCGAGCAGCGAGATCACCGTCGGTGTGAGGCGGATCAGCCGCACCTCGGAAGGCTTCGGCACGGTGAGGCCGGAGGCCTTCTGCTCGGGATAGCGCGCCATCAGCAGCGCGATCGCCTTCTCGGCTTCGGCCGGATCGGTCACGGCCACGGCCCGCGCCGCCATGGACAGGCCGGTGATCTCCATCACTTCCGCCGGGTCGTCGTCGATCGTCAGCGAGACGCGGTCGTCCCGGGACAGGTTCTGCGCCTTCTGGCTGTCGATGCCGCAGAGGAAGTAGATGGTGAAGCCTACGTTGGCGTAGCCGACGGTCGTCACCTGCGGCCAGCCGTCCGGACGAACGGTTGCGATCCGCATCGTGCGGTGCTGATCCAGCAAGGCCTGGATTTTTGCTCTGAGAGTGTCGTCCATCGCTCGCCTCCGGTGGTCATTTCGCCAAGGAGGATACGACCCTCACGCGCAATGCCGTTGACGCAGCTCAACCCCGCGCGGGCGACGTTGGTTCATTGATCATGCCGCTCGCCAGGATCACGGCGACCGCATAGGCTCGGCGCTCATCCGACGATTCAGGAGGCATCACCATGAACGGCAATCGCTATTACGGCGTCCGCGTCGAGGGCGCGAAATATGGCGTGGGATTCGGCTCGGCGCTCGCCATCGCGATCTCCTACACCAACAACCATTCGATCCTGTGGGCGATCATCCACGGCATCCTGGGCTGGCTCTACGTGATCTTCGTCGCGCTGTTTCGGTGACATCGCACCGGCAGTCGAGGCCCTGCCCGCGCGGCTTGCAGCTTTTCCTTGCTTTCCCGGTTCCCGCCTCTACGGTCGCGCCGCGAACGAACCGTTGAGACGAGACAGACATGACCGACACGATGAAATGCCCGGCCTGCAACTCCGAGCACGCCTATCAGGACCGCGATCTCTGGGTCTGCCCGGAATGCGGCCATGAATGGAGCGGCACGGCGGAAGCGGCCGCGGACACGGCGCAGGATGCCGGCGTGCGCGACGCCAACGGCAACGTGCTCGCCGACGGCGACAGCGTCATCGTGATCAAGGATCTCAAGATCAAGGGCTCGTCCTCGGTCGTCAAAGGCGGCACCAAGGTGCGCAACATCCGCCTGCAGGACGCCAGCGACGGCCACAACATCGCCTGCAAGATCGACGGCATCGGCGCGATGAATCTGAAATCGGAGTTCGTGCGGAAGGCTTGAGATCCGCTAGCTTTGCCGCTGGGCCAGATAGAACCCGCACAGCACCGTGACGAGCCCTGCCGTCTGCAACATCGTCGGCGGCTCGCCCAGCAGCAGCCAGCCGGTGAGCAGCGTCAGCGCCGGCACGCAGGCCGGAAACACCGCGGCGCGGGCAACGCCGAGGCGCTGGACCGAGACGGCGTAGAGATAGAGCGCAGCGGGGCCGGCGAGCACGCCCTGCGCCAGCGCCTGGATGGCGTTCTCGGTCACGCCGATCGCCGCAATATGGGCAAGGCCGACGGTTGCGATGTAGACCGGTAACAGCAGCAGCGATAGCACGTTGATCACCAGCGCAGCCGACACGGCCGAGACGCGCCAGCGGCGCAGAGCAGCACCGAAGCCGGCGAACATGAACCCGGTGAGCACGAAGATCAGATCGCCCTGGACGCCGTCGGTCCCGATATGGCCGATCGATTCCGCGCCGATCACGCCGAGGCCGCCGACGATGACGATCGCGCCGGCAAGCCGCGAGGCGGAGATCCGTTCCTTCAGCACGACCGCCGCGAGCAGCAGGCCGCCCAGCGTCGCGCAAGAGGGCTGGATCACGCTGCCGTGGCCGAGCGGCACGAACAGGAAGCCGGTGTAGGAGATCAGCGACATCACGGGGCCGCCGAGCACCATCAGCACGAGGCCCCTGCTCCAGCCGATGCCGCAGAGATCGGAGATGCCCGCACGCGCGACCAGCGGCAGGAACACGATGCCCGACCAGACATAGCGATGCACGAGGAGATCGACCGGCGTGAAGCCGACCTTGAGGCCGTGCCGCGTGGCGGCAAAGCCGAGCGCCCAGAACAGCGCCGCGGCAAGGCCGCAGGCCACGCCGAGCAATGCCGGCGCTGCATCGTTCTTCTGAGTGAGAGCGTCAGCGCCGCTCGCCCGCTGATCCATGCATCAAGCGATATGTCGGCACGCTGAACCGCTCAACCCACGCGGTTGCAGGGCTGGCACGCAGGCATCGCGACGATGCCGCGCAGGATCGTGATTGCCGCACGCGCAATGCGCATGCGGCGTCGTGGTGTCAATGGCGCCGAGGCGGTGAAATCTCGCTCAGCGCGAAGCCCCATCTGCCTCAGGCGACCTCAGTCTCAGCGGGCCGCGCCCGTGGTGACGTCCGCGGTCGTCACCTTGCGGGGGCTGAGCACCTTCGCCTGGTGGACCGAAGCGACCGTGGCGGGCGCGGCAACCTGCTGCTCGACATGCGCAGCCCCGAGCACGCGCACCTGCAGCGGAGAAACCGGCAAGCCGTTGGCCTCATAGGTCGGCAGCTCGGCGGCGACGGCGGCGGTGCCGCCCACGATCGTCAGGATGACGGCGGCGATCGACAAAGTCTTCTTGTTCATGGTGATGCTCCGAGGGTGAAGGTCGGAGCCTATTTAGGCGCGTTTTGCTGCATTGCGACATGCTTTGTTGCATCGCAACAGCGCGCGCGTTGCATGGCGATATGCCTAATGCGTACAGGCCCTTGGGCGAATCACGCTGGCCGCGACATGCGTTTCCGTGGGCGGTACTCAACCACCCAGCACGTTGCCCCAGCCATCGAAGAGGTAGGTCTTCCAGGCTACGGTTCCATCCCCAGCGGGCCTGCTGGCACGGCGGTAGTCATCGGCCTGATCGGCGGTCCAGGTGATGATCGTGTCCGAAAGACGATCGTGCAGGATGGCGGGCTCGGTGGGATCGAAGGCGTCCATGGGACGAAGAGTGGGATGCGTCATGGCGCCTCCAACGCAGCAGCATCCGTAAAGTTGCGGCACGGCCTCGGGCAAAGCACCGCGTGGAACCCTGCGTTGCAGCTCGGCAACACCCGCCGCGAAAAGGCCGCATCCGCCGATTGCGCCATTGCGCCGCCACACCATCCCCCGAACAATCGACAAGCTGCGTGCCTTTCCGTGCAAGACTGTTTCGTCCAACTGTTTGCATCATGACTGTTCGGACAAGATGGTTCGGACAGAACCGTTTGGAGGCAGGGATCATGAACGATCGGCGGTCTCTTCTGGTGGCGGTATCGTGTCCCTCGGCCGTTCTCGCCGGCTGGCTGGTGTTGTCTCTCTCCGCCTATGCGCCTGCCCTCATCGAGAACAGCGGCGCCAATGTGGCTGCCGTCTCGCGCGTCAAGGATGTCAGTCGCCTCGAGCTCGCCGACGTGCCGCGCGCTGCAACGATCGAGGACGGCATCACCTTGACCGCCGACATCGCCGCCGCCGTCGCTGCGGCGCCTGCCCCGATGGCGACGTCGCAGGACACGCCGGAGGAGCATGCCTCAGCCGTCAAGCTCGCTTCGGCCGACCCGGCGCTGATCCTGCCGACGGAGGCGGCGCCCGCACCGCAGATTGCGCCTGAACCGGAAGCCATCGTCAGCGAGGATGCTCCCGCGCCAGAGCCCGTCAAGCTCGCCTCCGCCGATCCCACCGAGATCGTCACGACGGACGCACTGTCACCTGCGGCGATCGCAAGCGGCCCCGCCACGCCTGCGGCCAAGCCATCTCCGCCGGCCGACACCGTCGCCGTGCTCGACGAATGCTTCGTCATCGAGGCCTGCATCGACCGCTACCTCTGGGCGCTCTATCAGCGCACCGCCAAGGAGGACTCGATCAAGGTTCAGGAGCGGCGCGCCGTCACCGTCAAGCGCAAGGGCAAGACGGTCACGGTGATGCGTAGCTTCACGAAGCTGGTCGATCAGGACTTCGGCTGGAAGGATCCGAAGGCGGCCGAGCGCGCCGGCATGTCGATGATGGACTACGTCATCGGCGGCATGGACAAGAGTTTCAAGAAGAAGCTGTTCCGCACGCTGCTGGCGGCCGAAGCCGCCGGCCTGTCGCCGGGCATCACCAGCGCATTCCGCGACGACTATCGCCAGTCGATCGCGAGCGGTCTCAAGGCCGCCTCCGACCGCTCCTATCATGGGGGCAGCACGCGCGGCGGTTATGGCCACGGCATGGCGGCCGACATCGTCAGCACCCAGGGCAACAACCGCGCGCAGCGCTGGGTCTCGACCGAGATCCTGTGGAAGTGGGTCGACGCCAACGGCAAGGCGTTCGGCATCGGCCGCCCCTATCTCGGCCGCGATCCGCCGCATGTCGGCCCGATCGACGGGAAGGAATACATCTCACGCCGCGGCGTTGCGACCGACAGCAAGGAAGCCGCGAACGTCAAGCCGAAGAAGACGCGGGCTGCCGCCAGCGCCAAGCCGCCCAAGGCGCACGCCGCACGCGAGCAGAAGAGCCCGGCCAAGCAGCAGAAGTCGGCGCAATCGGCCATCAAGCCGGCGACCTGAACCGTCAATCAGGCGTCGGGCCCGCGCGTCGGCAACGGCACGAGCCGCATCTCGGCGGAGCCGGAGTCCTGCGTGCGCACCAGCACCGCGAAGATCGTGTCGACCGCAAGCCGTACTGCCGACTCGATCGCTTCGCCCTTGGCCAGATGCGCCGCGATCAGTCCGGTGAGGAGGTCGCCGGTGCCGTAGGGCCGGATCGGCAAGCGCGGCGTCGCAAAGCGCGACAATCGCCCGTCGGCGCACAGGATCGTCTCCACCTGCCCCGCTGCCGTGTCAGCGAGCGTGCAGCCGGTGGCGACCACGTCGATGCGGCCCACCCCTGCCAGCGCGGCGCAGGCCGCGCTGAGGTCCTGGGCATCGGCAATGGTGAGACCGGAGAGCAGCTCGAGCTCGAATTGATTCGGCGTCGTGAGGTTCGCCACCGGCAACAGCCGGTGCCGGACCACATCCAAAATGCCGTCCGCGACATAGACGCGGCCGTCATCGCCGATCACGGGATCGCAGAGATAGACGAGCTTCGCATTCCGCGTGAGCGCCCGCTCGACGAAATCGGCGATCACGGCAGCATTGCCCGGCGAGCCCAAATAGCCGGTGACCAGCACCGCAGCCTCTTCGACCAGGCCGCGCTCCTCGACACCCTTCAGGAGATCGGCGACGAGCTCGCTCTCCAGCACCCGCCCGCGCAGGCTCGGATAGCGCGGATGGTTGGAGAGCAGCGTCGTCGGCACCGCCGCAACGTTCACGCCCTCCGCCTGCATGGCATAGGCAGCCGCGCTGTTGCCGACATGGCCGTGGACCACCTGACTCTGAATCGAGATGACGAGCATGAGGAAGGTCCGTAAGGTCAAACGTTGCGCGGGGCAAGCGTTACGGCATCTCGTATCCAAGCCCCTGCCGCAGCGCCTGCATCTTGCGCGCCAGTCGCCGGTGACCCGACTCCTCCGACCGCGCCAGTCGATCGGCGACCGCGACATGGTCAGCATCGCTCTTGTGCTGGTTGAGCTTGGCCTGCCCTTCGACCTCATCCACCACGAGATCGACGACGCGGATCGCAGCCAGCATGCTCTCGCGCTTGCCCGGCTCCATCTGCGCGAGGTCCCAGGGTTCTTTCGGTAAGCGCGCCTCGGAGACTGCGAGCAGCGCATCGCCGTGTCCGCGGTTCTCGTCGAGCCCGCGCAGATGGGCCACGCCCGACAGGTGCACCGCTTCGTAAAGCCAGGTCGAGACGTTGTCGCGCGAGGCATACCAGTCGTTGGAGACATAGGCATCGTCGCCCGTAACGATCAGCAGAAATCGTCTGGTGCCATCGGCCAGCGCCACAAGCGGATTTTTGGCGGTGAAGTGAATCTGCACGACGGTGTGCCCGCAGCGCTCGGTCAGCACGAATGGCACGTGCGAGGCCCGCGGCCCGCGCTCGTCCGCCGCCACGATCACGCCGAAGCCGCGAGATGCGGCAAATTCCAGCGCACGCTGCGTCTCGATGCGGAACTGGGCGCGGAGAACGTGCATGGCGCGGGTACTCGATGAATGGATGACGAACGCGGCGAGGCTAACCCATAATCCCCCGAAATCCGAAGAACAATCAACCTTCGAACGCTGCTGCCAGCAATCCCTCAGCGCCGCGACAACCTCGCAAGATAGGCGCAGAACATGTCGGCCATGGCGTCGGCATAGGCTGCGATCTCCGCCTCACCCCGCATCTGTTCCGAAAAACTCTTGCCGACTTCGCTCAGCGTCCTAGTGATCAGTTCGCCGGCGAGGGTGCGCGTCGCATCCGAGGCCTTGGGCAGCGCCTCGCGCATGAAGGCGGCGACGATGCCCTCGCCGGCCGCCCGTGCGTCCCGCGCCTCGGGCGCATCGCGATAAAGCGGCGCGGCATCATTGAGCGCGATTCGGATGACAGCTTCCTCGCACTCGGAGCGGATGAAGGCGTGAACCAGCGTGCGCAGCCGCGCCCGCGGCGGCCTCGCCCGGTCAGCGAGGATACCTGCGAGCAGCCCGCTGGTGCGCCGCCACTCATCGCTCTGGAGACGGAACAGGATCGCCGCCTTGTTCGGAAAATATTGATAGACCGATCCGACGCTCACGCCGGCCCGCTCTGCCACCCGCGCCGTCGTGAAGCGCTGCGCTCCCTCCTTCGCCAGAACCTGAACAGCGGCATCCAGAATGGCCGCCACCAGCTCCGTGGAGCGGGCCTGTTGCGGCTGTTTTCGTGAGGAAACTGAAAGGCTTCGACGATTGGACATGGCGCCTGCGAGCTATGCGAATAGGAAATGCGACGAATTAGTCGTATTTCGATCTTCGCGCAAGCATGCGCTCCCCCGAACTCTGGAGACACCGATGACCACCCCAACCATCACATCGCTTGCGCCGCTGCTGGATCGACTGTTCTACGAGGCCGAAGCCGCAAGCGTCGCAACGCTGGCCGCCGTCTCCGATCTGTCCGACGCCGACCGCGCGCGGATGATGCGGAGCAAGACCGCCTACCGCGACCTCTATGGACGCCTGAAGGACGCTCCGCTCGCGGTCTCACGCGAGACCGGCAGCCTGCTTTATATGCTGGCGCGCAGCTCTCGCGCGAAGGCGATCGTCGAGTTCGGCACCTCGTTCGGCATCTCGACCCTGCACCTGGCCGCAGCTCTGCGCGACAATGGCGGCGGCCGCCTGATCACCTGCGAGTTCGAGCCGTCCAAGGCGGCGCGGGCCCGGGACAACCTTTCGGCCGGCGGCGTGATCGATCTCGTCGACATTCGCGAAGGCGATGCGTTGACGACGCTGAAGTCCGATCTGCCCGAAACGATCGATCTCGTGCTGCTCGACGGTGCCAAGGCGCTCTACCCGGATATCCTCGATCTGCTCGAAGACCGTCTCAAGCCGGGCGCGATCATCGTCGCCGACAACGCCGACGACAGCCCAGACTATCTCTCCCGCATGCGCAAGCCCGGAAGCGGCTATATGTCCACGGCCTTCGCCGAGGACGTCGAGCTTTCGGTGCGGATCGATTGAAGCCACGCTCGACCGTCGCTGTATCACGGAGCCGCTACGCGATTCATCGCGCTGCGGCTTGGTCGTCCGGGCCGACCGCGGAGCCCTAGCGCCGCGCTCCAAGCTGTCGCAGGCTCGTCACCCCCGCATGGTATGCGCCGTCATATGTCAGCCATCGTCGGCCTGGTCTCCGCATGAGCTCCGTCTTCAACGCCTATACGGCTCTTGCCCTCGCCATCGTGTTCGAGGTCACCGCGTCGGCGTTCCTGCAGCAGTCCGCGCAGTTCACCCGTCCCTGGCCGACGCTGGCGATGGTGCTGTTCTACGTCGCCTCGTTCTACGCGCTGTCGGTGGCGATCCGGGTCATCCCGTTGAGCATCGCCTATGCGATCTGGGGCGGAGTCGGCATCATCCTGACCGCCACCGTCTCCTTCGTGCTGTTCCGCCAGATCCTGGACGCCGCAGCCTTCGTCGGCATCGCGCTGATCGTGTCCGGGGTCGTGGTCATCAACCTGTTCTCGGAGACCACCGTGCGTTGATGCCGGTCCGATGCCGGCGCGCCTACTGGCTCTGCACCGGCTTGGGCTGACGCGGCGCGGATCGAGGCGGCTTTGCGCCAGGCTTGGCCGCACCCCGGGGCGGCGATTCATCGACCGACACGAGATAGGCGGCGAGTGCCCTGGCCGAGTCGACGCTGGTTGCGTAGTGGTCCTTCAGGAACCAGGACAGCGTCAGGGTGAAGCGGCCCTTGGCGAGACCGCGCGGACTGCGATGGCAGGTCGCGCAGCCGTCAGCAAAGAGCTTCGCGGGCGATTTGCCGGCGTCGAGATTTTGCGCGACCGCATCCGTCACCGTCAGCACGGTGGCGGCTGCGACAGTCATCAGGGGCACAGTCAGGCCGCGCCAAGGTCGAAACAACGACGTCAAACTGTCGTCCCCTCGCCCTGTCTCGCGATCACGCCGCCGACTGCTGATCGAATTCGGGCGGCGCGTAGGCCTTGCCGTCCTGGTCGGTGATGACGACCCGCCACCCCTCGCTCGCCCACACCTTTGCCTTCGCCACGATGAGCAACCGGCTCTCGCGGGCGAAGCTGTACTTCTCGTTGTCGCGTTCTGCGACCATTTTGTAGGCCAATTCGCATCCCCTTGCGTCGCCCTGCACCCACCCTTCTCGTGACAGCGGGCTTTGGCGGCAATTCGCCGGGAGCGTGGCAATTTGATGCCATCCGCAGGCGGTAAGGGCCGCTCCGTGCCATCGGCGACGGAGCCGATCCTGCCGCGTCGGATCGGCGCTAATGCACGCGGATAATATGGGGTCGGCCGAGATTGATCAGGCCCTGCACCGCCGAAAGGCGGTCATCGAGGGCTGCAATGGTGAGCAGCAGGTTGTTGCGGCGCTCGTCGAGCAAACCCATCTCGGCGCCGCTGAGCTTTGTGCTCGTCCGTTCCTTGTGGATCGCTTCGAGGGACTTGCGCAGTCCGGCAATCAAACTGGCCAGCTGCTGGGCCTCCTTGGTCATCGACCGCTTAGCGACATTCTGCTGACGGCGCGTCTCCGCCTGGCTCTGACTCATTTCATCCTCCCGTGCCCCGCTGCCCCGAGTGGATGCCTGCATCTTTGGGTACACATGTTACGATCGATGAAATCTGCCCGCGAAGAACTTTCTTAAATTGTACGCGCAGGGAACTCGACGCCGCGCCCGAGCAGAAAGCCCGGCTCGAGGGCCGGGCTTTCCAGCGAGCGCCAGTGCTTGGTGACCGCCACCGCCACGCGGCGCGGCATTGAGGTGCGCCGCGCCGCCGCCGGAATGCGGCATCGCGGGCGCAGCGCGGCCGGGCGTCAGCTCACCTTCAGCATGAAGCGGTCGAAGTACGATGCAAGCCCGGCATAGTCGTCGAGCGGCAGCACGTTCGCGACATACTGGTCGGGCCGCACCACGACCATGCAGCCGCTCTTTCGATCGATCCCTCGCATTGCGAAAACGTCGTGGCCGCCCTTGAGGTCCGGGCAGAACATCTTTTCGTAGTCGATCAGACCATAGCGGCCCTTGCGCGGGAGCAGCAGCGACGGCATCGCCGCGACGGCAAGCTGACGATGATCCTGCTGGAAGACGGCACGCAGGTCGATCACGCTGTCGATGTCGGCGCCAGCAGGCGTGTATCGCCGCAATGGTGATTCCCGGGCCTCGGTGAGGAAGCCGCACAGCGCGCGAATGGCCGAGGCGGCAGCCGCAGGATCTTCCGCAGGCGAAAATGCGTAGATGCGGAAACGGCCGTCGGCCTGCGCGGCGTGGCCGAGATGGACCGGCTTGGCGTCCGCCAGCCGGATCACCGGCGCGGAATGGAAGCGCTTGCCGATGACGAGGCCCTGCGCGAGGTGCTGATGCGAAGCCGCGCCGGTGAGCACCGATGGCCTGTAATGCGTTGCCGTGCCCGCGGTATAGCGCCCGTGCCTGACGAAATAGTCCTGCGTTTTGGCAGCATCGGCGCCGCCGGCCTTGGCGGCCGAGGCGAGAATCCCCGCCCATTCGCGGTCGAAATCGATCAGCTCTTTCGCGACCGCCTGGCGCTCCGCCGAATAGGAATGCAGCAGGCTTGGGACGCACTGGCTCCGGAGGACACCGGCGAGCTTCCAGCCGAGATTGAAGGCATCCTGCATCGAGACGTTCATGCCCTGCCCCGCCTTCGGGCTGTGCGTATGGCAGGCATCGCCGGCGATGAAGATGCGCGGCAGGCGCGTATCGGTGTCGGCATCCGGCACGTCGTCGAACTTGTCGGTGAGACGCTGGCCGATCTCGTAGACCGACCACCAGGCGATCTCCTTCACCTCGAGCGTATGCGGCTTCAGAATCCGCTGCGCCTTGGCGATCACGTCGTCGGCGGTGATGTTGCGGCTCGCAACTCGCTCGCCGACATCGAGTTTCGCGAGCTCGACATAGATGCGGACCATGTAGCCGCCTTCACGCGGAATGATCAGCAGGCTGCCGTCCCTGGCCGACTGAATCAGCGACTTGAAGCGGATGTCCGGGAAATCCGTCACCGCCAGCACGTCCATCACGCCCCAGGCGTGGTTGGCGGAATCGCCATGCAGCTCGCGCCCGATCGATTTGCGCACCGTGCTGCGTGCGCCGTCGCAGCCGACGACGCACCGCGCCCTGATCGTCTCGACCTTGCCCTCGTGCGCTGCATCGATGCGTTCGAGGCGCACGCTCACGGCATGATCGGCGGCATCGGCGGCAGGATCGACATGGAGATCAAGCACGCGTCGGCTGTAATACGGCTCGAGCTTCGCCGGCGATCTGCGCATGGCGTCGAGGAAACAGTCATGGATGCGCGCCTGATTGAGGATGACGTGCGGGAATTCCGACAGCCCGTCCTCGACGTCCTGAACCCGGCCGCTGCGGGCGATCTTCTCCGGCGTCCGCTCATCCGGCTTCCAGAACGTCGTCTCGTTGACCCAATAGGCCTCCTTCAGCACCCGCTCGCTGAAGCCGTAGGCGTGGAACATCTCCATGGTGCGGCAGGCGATGCCGTCGGCCTGGCCGACCAGCAGCCGGCCCGGCTTCTGCTCGACGATGCAGGTCTTGATGTCAGGAAACTGCGCAAGCTGGGCGGCGAGCGTCAGGCCGGCAGGCCCGCAGCCGACGATGAGAACATCGACCTCGTCAGGCACGGTGCCCGTTGCGCCCGGTGCCTGAACGCGCTCGGCGGGATCGGCAATCTCGGGGTCGCCCGGCTGAAATCCATTCAGATGGAATTGCATGAGCACCTCTCCCGTCAAATTTCTGTTTGGATATTGCTCAGTATGCTGACGATCAGTATACTTGTCAACGACCTCGAAACCTCCCTGCCCTCCGCGGAGACGTCGGTGAAAGACAATAACGACATGCCCGGGCATCTGGCGCGCCGCTTCCAGCAGATCGCGGTCGCGGTGTTCCTGGCCGAGGTCGAAGATGCTGGCTTCGATCTCACGCCGGTGCAGTACGCCGCGCTCGCGACCATCAAGGCCAATCCGGGACTCGACCAGGTGACGCTCGCCGGATTGATCGCCTACGATCGCACCACCATCACCGGCGTGATCGATCGCCTCGTCCAGAAAGGCCTCGCGGAGCGCCGCCCCTCCAGCCGCGACCGCCGCGCGCGGGAGCTCCAAATCACCGATGAAGGCCGGCGCACGCTGCGCAAGATCACGCCGGCCGTCGAATCTGCGCAGCGCATCATGCTGGGCGGCCTCAGCGCGAAGGAGGGCGAGGAACTGATGCGGCTGCTGCGCAAGGCCATCGCCGCCGGCAACGAGCTCAGCCGCGCCCCGCAACGCGATGCGCAAATCTAACTCCAAACCACGTCCGAATTTGTCGCAGCGCACGAAACCAGGAACTAACCTTCGCCTGCTAAGCTCGGCCCCATTGGACGCTTAACGCGCGATTAACTTTGTGGGACGGAGTTCGGAATGTTCAGGTTCCTCGTTATGGCGGCGGCCATGACGCTCTCGACCAGTCATGCGGTCGCGGGCGGCCATGGGGGCGGCGACCCTCCTCCGCCGAAGGTCGAGGCGCCGACGGCTCCAGCGAAGGTGATCCTGACCAAGCAGGGCCCCAAGCTCGTCGATCTCAACGGCATGACGCTTTATACCTACGAGCGCGACACCACCGGAAAGTCCTCGAATTGCAACGGTAAGTGCACCGAGAGCTGGGTTCCGCTGGCCGCGACGACCGACGCCAGGGCCGTCGGCGACTTCACCGTGATCAGCCGCGACGACGGCAGCAAGATGTGGGCGTACCGCTATCGTCCGCTCTACACTTCACCCGCCGACAAGGCGCCGGGCGACGCCAACGGCAATGCCACGACGCTGCAATGGCGGATCGCGCGGCCCGAGTAGGAAAAAACGCGCACATCATCATTACCGGCTGGCCGACGAGCATGCGCGACGGAGCCGGCCGATCGCACGGCCCTCAGCTTCGCCAGCGCATGCCCGTCTCGGCCTGCGCGTTCTGCCCTGGCGGCAGCACCACGACCGTCGAATTGAGCTTCACCCGGTCGTAGAGATCGATGACGTCCTCATTGCGCATCCGGATGCAGCCGGACGAGATCGCCTGGCCGATATATTCGGGCTGGTTGGTGCCGTGGATGCGGTAGAGCGTGTCCTTGTTGCCGACATACAGATAGATGCCCCGCGCGCCGAGCGGATTGGCGGGACCGCCTGGAACGCGCGCCGGATACGGGCCGAGCCGCGCTTGGATGTCCGCCGTCGGAACCCAGTCCGGCCATTCCGCCAGGCGGCCGACCCGCGCGACGCCGGAGAACGCCATGGCTTCCTCGCCGACCGCAACGCCGTAACGGATCGCCTTGCCCTCGGGGAGCACGTAATAGAGGTAGCGCGCATCGGTATCGACCAGGATCGTGCCCGGCTGTTCCTTGCGGTGGTAGTCCACGATATGGCGGAGATATTGCTCGGGCACCTTCGCCTGAGCGTAAGGCGTATGCGCGAGCAACTGACGGTCGCGCGGCGTCATGCTCGCGTCCGTCGATGGCGAGAGTGTCGTCTGCATGCAGCCGCCCAGCGGCAACAAGGCTGCGACGAACAAAACGAGTAGAGATCTTGGCACCGCCGGCCCCCCGATAGCGGATAGCAGCACCCCCAGCACTGCCACATATCGCCAAAATCGCGCTGAAAACAAGGCGGGAGAGGAACACGTGCGCGTGTTCGATCAACCGGGTTCCATCACCACAAACGGCGGAAGACCGTCGCATCATCTCCATCCCCTCGCCTTGCTTTGGTCAAACCCGGCTGGACTCGTGCGCCCCGGGGCTCGGGATGGGCTCACCTCAACCGATCGGCGCCGCGCCAATGCGGACGACCTAGGCTTCAAACACCAGGCTTCAAAGGAGTTGCGATGCTCGCGACGCTGAATGCCAAGCAAATCGTCGATGAGATCGTGAAGGACACGGTCAAGGACAACGACCCTCACGACGCGGTTCAGATCTCTCCCGAGATCGTGCTGGCCTCCCGGCCCACCAGCGCGTCTCCTGCGCTGGCGCCGGAGATCGCGCCGCGTCCGGAGCCCAGGTTCACCCCGGAGGCCAAGCTCACTCCGGAGCCCAAGCTCACTTTTGAGCCGAAGTTCACGCCGGAGCCGGCACGTGCGCCCGAGCCCACCATCAGCGTCGTCTACGGAAAGCCCGCCGCGGCACCGTTTGTCGACACGGCTGTCCGCGTCACGTCCAGCGACGTTCCTGTCAGGCAGAAGCGATCCTCGGTCGGCAAGTGGCTGCGCGGTGCGTCCGTTGCGTTCCTGTTTGCCGGCGCCAGCGTGGCCGCCAGCATCGCCTGGGAGAAGCACGGCGACACGGCAACGCAAATGCTGGCCGAATGGACGCCGGCACTGACTTCGTTGCTACCTGTGACCTCGTGGCTACCTGCGACGTCGCAAACCGCTCCGGTCGCCGCCACGCAGGCCCCACCGGCCGCAGTGGAAGCCACGGCAGATCAATCGGCCAACCAATCTGCGCCGCCGCCCGCCGCTCAAATTGCCGCAGTCGTGCCTGCCGCGACACCGCCGGTCGACACAACGCAGTCGGTGCAATCGATGACGCACGATCTCGCCGCGATGGCGCAGCAGATCGAGCAGCTCAAGGCCAGCATCGCCGAGCTGAAGGCCGGGCAGGAGCAGATGGCGCGTGAGATGGCGAAGCCGCCTGCACCGAAGCCGGCAGCCGAAGCGAAGCCACCGGTCGATCCGCGCGCACGCGCCGCTGCGCTTCCGCCGCAGCCTGCCGCGCCTCCGGTTCGCAAGCCCAAACCGGCCGTGGCACGGAACTACATGCCGGCCTCTTCGCCCGCGCCGCTCGCACCTCCGCCGCCGCCATCGCAGGCCGCCGCGGTCGCGCCGCCAGCTGCGCCGGCCACGACGACGCAAGCCGTTGCCGATGACGATGGACCTATCGTGCGCCCGCCAATGCCGCTGCGTTAGAGCATGATCGGGAAGAGCTTTTAGCGGTTTTCCGAAAAGACCATGCTCAAGACAACAGCCTGAAGCGCGATGACGATTGGTCCTGATTTCATCGCGCTTTAGACAATGCCAGGCGACAGCTCGACGTCGCGATCTCGCGCACGCTGTCCGAGTCGATGCAATGCGTTGAGTCCGGGCGACTACGGGAGGCCATGCCTTGCACGTCTTCCGATCAAGAGAAAAGGCCGTCGGGATCTATGCCGCCGGCCTTCTCGTGCAGCTGCCGGTTCCCGGAGCCCGGTTCTGCTGCAATTCCATGCCTCATGGTCGCGCGGACATATTTAATAAAATGTTAACACGCTCACATGCTGCACATCATTTCTGCGCCATAAGCTCAGAGATTGCGCGGCCTGTTCATTCGGCAACTATCGACTCAGTGGTATCATCCGGGACGTGTTGAGACTTGCACTGAAGCTCAGATCGTCACACGGGGAACTCAAATGCCCTACTACTATTTCGATCTTGTGGTTGGTGAAGAGTTCAAGAACCAGGGGGGAATCATCCTCGAAGACATCGAGGTTGCCTCCGATCGCGCCGATCAACTGGCATGCGAGCTGTCGCAGGTGAAGCCGGAGCTGCAGCAGAAGGGTTGCGCGGTGCGCGTCACCGATCGCGATCACAACGAGCTCTATCGCACGCCGCTCGATCCGGTGCCGGCCTGGCAGCGCTAAGCACAGCGCTTTCAAGCGAAGCGGATGCCGGGTCGCGTTGAGAAACGCGTCAAACCAAGACGCCAAAGCTCGTTCCGATGGAATCGGAACGAACTTTACGCTTCAAGCGTCGGCGGCTCGAACCAGTTCGTCAGCGACAACCCACCGTCGACGACGAAGGCCGCGCCGGTGACGTAAGCGGAGAGCTTGTTCGACAGCACCGTCAGCGCCATCGGCACGAGGTCCTTGGCCTCGCCGAGACGCCCGAGCGGAATGTGCCGCGCCAGCGCGGGATCCGCAACGAAACCGCCGGCCGCGATCGCGCCGGGCACCAGCGCGTTGACGCGGATATCGTAGCGGCCAAACGTCTTGGCCAACTCCTTCACCAGCATCGCCAGCCCCGCCTTCGTCGTCGAATAATGCGGTAGGTTGCGCGGGGTGCCCGCATGCAGCGAGGTCAGAAACAAGAACGAGCCCGGTCGTTTCGCCGCGATCAGCCGTTTTGCGAGTTCACGGCCCAGATGAAAACCGGCATCGAGATTGACGGCATGCATCTCCTGCCAGGTCCTGCGATCGACCGCGAGGGCGTGATCGGCCTCCCGCCGCGGCGGCGAGGCGCTGTGGACGAAATGGGTGACTTCGCCCAGCGCAGCATGTGCGGCAGCCAGCAGTTCGTCGCAGGCCTCGAGCCTGGCGAGATCGCCGACCCAGGGCACGGCCAGAGCGGGCTGCTCGCTAGCGCTGATCGCGGCACGCACCCGCTCCGCGCTCACATCGGCGAACATGGTGCGGACGCCCTCGCCGACCAGGGCCTGCGCGATCGCGCGGCCGATGCCATTGCCCGCGCCGGTGACGAGCGCGGTGTCGCGTGCTGGATCGAACGGCGTGCTGAACAGGCTCATGTCGTGCTCCGAGGCTGGGGAGCGGCAGGTTAGCCCACCGGCTGGACCGACGACAATTGCGCCGCGCGCCATTGCGGAGCGGCGCGCCGGGCGCTAGCCTCTCAAAAAACGGAGGAGGTTCCAGGGATGCGCACCGGTTTTCTGATGACGGGCCTGTTGCTGCTGGCTGCACCGGTCCAGGCTGGCGACGCGCCGCCGCGGTCGACCTATGTGACGATGGTCTTGCAGGCCTTCGCCGCCAAGGTCGAATGCCCCAACACGGACCTCGTCTATCAGGACCTCGTGCAGAGGGCGCAGCAGATGCACCTGCCCGACGGCACCACCGAGAAGGTGCGCAAAGCGATCGCCTGGATGCACACCGGCGGCAAGATGGGCGAGAAGCAGGACGATGATTTGATGGCCGAGGTCGCGGTCGCGACCCAGGCCACCGACCTGGACCAGCGCCGGCTTGGCATGCCCGGCTGGTGCGAAGCCCAAAAGACCAACCTCGCCGGCCTGATCCGCAGCAAGGGTGGCTAGCGAGCCCTGGCTTTCGCCGCATTAAGCACTCCGCGACGGACCGCTGCTCCGGCCCAAAATCGTCACAATCCTCGAAAGCATGCGACCTCTTCGAATTCGAACAGGAGGTCCTCATGCGGAGTATCCATTTCGTTTTCGCCGGCGCGATTGCGGCCGCCACGGTGCTGACCGCGCCCGCACAGGCGAGGAATGCCGACGCCCAGAAGGGCGAGGAAAAATCCACCCCGTCCTCATGCAGTGCCTATCAGCAGGCGCCGGATGGCTCGTGGGAGCCACTCCCCTGCAAGGCGACAGGCGAGCGCGGGCAGCCGCAGACACAGAACCGCACCTCGGCGCAAGGCAGCGATCGTGGGGAGCGTTGAAGACGCTCGCGCTTACGAATGTCAGCTCTGATGCGGGCCGCGCATGATCTTCATGGCGTCCACGATGTGACGCCATTCCCTGGCATCGTCGGTCTCGCCGCGGCCCTCGCAGGCCTGGGCCTGCTCAGCGGCTTTCGCAATCGCAGCAAGTCCGTGCTGTTCGAGCATCTGCCGGGCAACGGTATGAACCTGGACCTCGGACATCATGGGCGCTCTCCCGCTTGAGGGAACTGCGGTGCAGCGCACAACTGCCACCGCGGGTGTCTCACAACGATCGAGGCCCCGAGCTCGTTCCGTCCCGTCGATGTGAGCCCAAGACAAGCCCAAGACAAGCCCAAGACAAGCCCAAGACAAGCCCAAGACAAAGGCGGCCCGCCATGCCCGACGGACCGCCTTCTCACCCACCCCAAAACCGGCAGTCTCCGGCCGCGGCTCCCTACGCGACCGCCGCCTTCTTGCGCTCGAAATCGTTCGGCACCTCGATATCGACCTCCAGGGTCGAAACCTCGTCGCCGCGCTCGAGCCGGACGATGACCTTGGTCGGGTCCAGCGTCACATGCCTGGACACGACGGCGAGAATTTCCTCACGCAGCACGCCGAGCAGATCGGGCTGGCCGCGCATTCCGCGCTCATGGGCAAGCAGGATCTGCAAACGCTCGCGCGCGACCGGTGCAGTGGCCTTGTTGCCGCGGAGAAGCCGGAGCAAACCCATGCTCATGCAGCCCTCCGTCGCAGCAGGCGGTCCATGAAGCCCTTGCGCTCGGCCGGCACCTGCATGGCGACGGTCTCGCCGCACAGCCGCCGCGCCGCGTCGATATAGGCCCGTGCCGGCGCGCCGTCCGCATTCGACAGCGTCACGGGCGTGCCGACGTTGGAGGCGCGCAGCACGTCCTGGCTCTCCGGGATGATGCCGAGCAACGGCGTCGCCAGGATCTCGAGGATGTCGTCGATGGTCAGCATCTCGCCGCGCGCGGCACGCGAGGGATCGTAGCGGGTGATGAGGATGTGCTTCTCGACGCGCTCGCCCTTCTCGGCCCGCACCGTCTTGGAATCGAGCATGCCGATGATGCGGTCGGAATCGCGCACCGAGGAGACTTCCGGATTGGTGACGATCACGGCCTCGTCGGCAAAGCGCATCGCCATGGAAGCGCCGCGCTCGATGCCGGCCGGGCTGTCGCAGATCACCCAGTCGAAGCGGCTGCGCAGATCGTCGATGACCTTGCCGACGCCCTCTTCCGTCAACGCGTCCTTGTCGCGGGTTTGCGAGGCCGGCAGCAGCCAGAGATTCTCCAGCCGCTTGTCGCGGATCAGCGCCTGCGGCAGCTTCGCGACGCCCTGCACCACGTTGATGAGATCGAACACCACGCGGCGTTCGGCGCCCATCACGAGGTCGAGATTGCGCAGGCCGACGTCGAAATCGACGACGACGACCTTGTCGCCGCGTTGCGCGAGCGCTGCTCCCAGCGCGGCGGTCGTCGTGGTCTTGCCGACCCCGCCCTTGCCTGATGTCACGACCAGTACCTTACTCATCTGAAATGTCTCCTTTGCTGGTCAGTTCAGTGCTGTAATTCGCATGGTATTCCCCTGTAGCCAGGCCTGCGCCGGCTTGCCGCGCAAGGCGGCGTCGATGTCGTCCGCTGTCTGGTAAAACCCGTCAATTGCAAGCAGTTCAGCCTCGATCCTCTGACAATAGATGCGCGCGCTGGTGTGACCGTTCACGCCCGCCATGGCGCGGCCGCGCAGCGCGCCGTAGACGTGGATGGAGCCGCCGGCAACGACCTCGGCGCCGGAGCCGACCGAGCCGAGAATGGTGACGTCGCCTTCCGGGAAGATCACGGTCTGGCCCGAGCGCACGGGGTTTTCGAGGAGCAACGAGGTCGGCTTGGTCTCGACCTTCACCTCGGCCTTCTTCGGCGCGCTCGGCTCGACCACGCAGCTGCGCCCGCCCGACAGGAGCGGCGGCATCATGGGGGTCAGCCGGCCCTCCTCCACCCCTTCGATGCCGAGCACGCGAATGTTGCGGTCCTGAAGGCTGGTGAGCAGATGGCCGATGCCGGCCTGGCTGAGATCGACCGACGACAGGTCGATCACCACGGGCCGGCCGGCAAAGAAGCCCGGCGACCGCGCGATGGTGGCGTCGATCTCATGCAGCCAGTCCTGGACCGGAACCGTCGGCGTGAACACGAACGCCACATAGGAGCGCCCGCGCAGGCGCACCATTTGACGTTGGACTTTTGCTGCAGCCTCCATAGCGGCCGACTCGTTCCCTGTTATTGAATGGTTAACGATGCGGCGGATATGGTTAACGACGAGTTAATTTTTCCCCGGGGTTACGCGGGGGATGGCCCGAATTGGGTGCACGGTGATGCGCCGGCGAGCGCTGGGCAAGCGTCAGGCAGACGCTCTCGCCCAACACAGCGGTCATCGCCCGCGCAGGCGGGCGATCCAGTACTCCGAGACATTGAGGGTCAACCGATAGCCCGCGGCGTACTGGGTGCCCCGCCTTCGCGGGGCATGACACCAGTGTATGGGGCGGGCGCCGCGACCTAAGCGCCTACTTCTTCACCTTGCTCGCATCCATCTTGATGCCGGGATCCAGCATTCTGGTCGTGAATGCGGTCGTGACGTCGAACGGCTTCTCCATGCCAAGATAGGTCTGGACCAGTTCGTAGTCCTTCTTCATCCGCTCGCCGTCGATCCAGCCGAGACCCTTGGTGGTCGTGAACTCGTCCGTCATCAGGAACTTGATGCGCTCCCACTGGCGTTCCTGGTTGGCCCGATCCAGCCCCGAGACCTGCTCGAGCAGCGCGTTCAGGCACGGGGCCACGTCGGCGACGCAGGCCGCGAAGGCTTTCTGCGTGACGCGCACGAAGTCTTCGACGACCTTCGGGTTCTTCTGCAAGTAGGCGCCGTTGACGATCAGCGAATTGCCGTAAGGGTTGAGCCCGATGTCCTTCCAGTTGACGTAGCCGAGATCGGGACCGAACTCGATGACCTTCAGGTCGTGCTCGTTGTAGAAGTCGCTGATGATATCGACCGTGTGGCTCTTCAGTGCCGCGATCTTGGCGGTCGGCCCGACATTGACGAAGCCGACGGAATCGGGCGCGAGCCCCGCCGCCTTGGCGAAGGCCGGCCACATCACGCGGGACGCATCGCCGGGCGGATTGCCGATCTTGTGCCCGGCGAAATCCTTCACCCCGTTCACGCCGTAGCTCTTCAGCCAGTAGAAGGTCTGGCCGGTATTGGCATAGACGCTCATCACCGCAACCGTGTCGGCGCCCTTGCTCTTGGCCACCAGCATGGTGGCGAGATCGGCGACGCCGAAGGGCGAGCCGCCGGAGCCGACCTTGGCCGCGGAGACGCCGGAGCCCTTGCCGGTCTCGATGGTGAGGTCGATGCCCGCCCTCTCGTACCAGCCCTGCGCCTTGGCGTAGTAATACGGCGAGTGGTCGGCCGTCGGCGTCCAGTTCAGGATCAGATTGACGGCCTCTCCCGCATGGACGGGCATCGCCGTCGCACCGAGCGCCAGAGCCAACACCAGGGCCGAGCCCGCCGCCTGCAAACGCTTCATCGCATCTCTCCTCGTTGCCGCGACCCGGCTTGTCGCTCTCCCCTTGTGAGGATACCAATGCAACAAGCCCGCCCTCCACTTGTCAACTGTTTGGTTGGAAATGCCCGCAAAACGATCTGGCGACACCGTGCCGCAGCGTCGCGATCCCGTCGCCACCCGCAGGAAGCTCCTGACCGCGGCGCGTCAGGAATTCGCCCGGCACGGCTTTGCGGGCGCCCGTGTCGACGAGATCGCCGAACGCGCCGGCGTCAACAAGCAGCTCGTCTATCACTATTTCGGCGACAAGGACGCGCTCTACCTCGCCGTGCTCGAATGGGTCTATGAGGACATCCGCGAGCAGGAGCGCAGGCTCAATCTCGAAGGCCTGCCGCCGGAGAAGGCGATCCGCAAGCTGATCGAGGCATCATTCGATCACCTGGCGGCAAACCCTGATTTCATCGTGCTTCTGAACGACGAGAACCGCGGCGGCGCCTGTCATGTCCGCGGCTCGACCCGGCTGGAGGCGATGCACTCACCGCTCGTCAAGAGCGTCTCCCACATCCTCAACGAGGGGGTACGCTCGGGCGTATTCCGCAAGGGGATCGACCCCGTCCAGCTCTATATCTCGATTGCTGGCCTCAGCTATTTCTTCTTCTCCAACACGCCGACGCTGTCGGCGATCTTCGGCAAGGACCTGTCGAGCCGGGCCCAGCGGCGCGCCCGCCGCCGGCATGTCGCCGACCTCGTGCTCCAGTCGCTCCGGCCATAATCAACCAACTGGTTGAAACTTCCCTCGAGTCCGGCTAGGCTCGCGACCCGCGGCAGGGTGGCTGTCGGCAACAGGGAGCATGCGGTGGCAGGAGACGGGGCACGCACCTCGCGCAGCTTTGCGATCATCCTGATCGTGCACCTCGCCGTGCTCGTGCTGTGGCAGGTCGCGGTCGATGCCTTCCAGGTCCCGAAATTCATCCTGCCCTCCCCGCTTGCGACAATTCAGACATTGGGGACCACGGGTTATGCCTGGGGCGCCAACACGCTGGTGACGGCGGTCGAGATCCTTGGCGGCTTTGCGCTCGGCGCGTTCGTCGGCGTGGCGCTTGCCGTGATCTTCAGCTGGGCACCGCTGCTCAGCCTCGTGCTGCTGCCGCTGTTCGTCACGCTGAACATGATTCCGAAAGTGGCGCTCGGCCCGCTCTTCATCGTCTGGTTCTCCTACGGCATCGTGCCGAACATCCTGATCGCTTTCAGCATCTGCTTCTTCCCGATCCTGCTCACCACCGCGCGCGGCCTGCGCGAGGTCGAGCCGGACCTGCTCGATCTCGTCAAATCACTGCGCGGATCACGCTGGACGCTGTTCCGCAAGATCCAGCTGCCGGGATCGCTGCCCTACATCTTCTCCGGGATGAAGGTCGGCGCAATCCTCGCGGTCGCCGGCGCCATCGTCGGCGAGTTCATCGCCTCCGAGCGCGGGCTCGGCTACCTCATGATCCAGGTGCAGTCCTCGCTCGACACGCCCGCGATGGTGATGGCGGTCGTGCTGCTGACGCTGCTTGGCGTCGCTCTCTACGGCCTGGTCCTCGCCCTCGAACGCATGTTCGTGGTCGGCGACGCCAGGCAGACCTGAAGACCAAGGACAACGAATCCATGCTGCTCACCCGCCAGACGCTGCCGAAGACCATCCCTGACATCGCTGCGCTCGATGATCTCCTGTGCCGGCCGAGCCAGGCCCTGATCGACGATCTCAAGAAGGTCGAGGGCGACATCATGATCCTCGGCGTCGCCGGCAAGATGGGCCCAACGCTGGCAGGACTTGCGAAGGCCGCCGCGCCGGATCGCCGTGTCATCGGCGTCGCCCGCTTCAGCGACGCCGGCGTGAAGGATTGGCTGCACGCGCGCGGCGTCGAGACGATCAACTGCGACCTGATGGACGAGAAGGCTATTCAGGCCCTGCCGAAAGCGCCGAACATCGTCTTCATGGCCGGTCGCAAGTTCGGCGCCGAGGGCGATCTGTCGCTGACCTGGGCGATGAACGCGCATGTCCCGGCGCTGGTCGCGCAGGCTTTCCCCTCCTCGCGCATCGTGGCGTTCTCGACCGGCTGCATCTATCCGTTCGTCCCCGTCGACGGCAAAGGCTCGAGCGAGGACATGGCACCGAACCCGCCCGGCGAATACGCCCAGTCCTGCGTCGGCCGCGAGCGCATGTTCGAGTATTTCTCGCGCAAGTTCGGCACGCCCGGGCGCCTTTTCCGCCTCAACTACGCGATCGACATGCGCTATGGCGTGCTGCACGACATCGCCACGAAAGTGCTGACGGGCACGCCGATCGACGTCAGCCTTGGCCATGTCAACTTCATCTGGCAGGGCGATGCGTCCTCCCATGCGTTGCGCTGCCTGGCGCATTGCACGACGCCGACCTCACCGATCAACGTCAGCGGCCACGAGATCCTCGCGGTGCGCGATCTCGCGGCGAAGTTCGGCGCAAGGTTCGGCCGCGCGCCGGTGCTGACGGGCAAGGAGGAGCCGACCGCGTGGCTGACCGACACGTCGAAGGCGGTCGAACTGTTCGGCCTGCCCGTCGTTGACACTGAGCAACTGATCGCCTGGACGGCGGATTGGGTCTCTCGCGCCATGCCGAGCCTTGGCAAGCCCACCAAATACGAGGTGCGCGATGGTCGCTACTGACGGTCCGCGCATCGTCCGGCTCGGCGTCGAGGACGCCGCGGCTGGCCTTGTGCTCTCGACCGAAGCGCACTGGAACCAGACGATCGAGGACTGGCGCTTCTTCTTGAGCGAAGGCTTTGTGTTCGGCATCCGCGACGACGTGCGGCTGGTCGCGACTGCAGCCCTGCTGCCCTATTCCGGCAACAATGCATGGATCAGCATGGTGCTGGTGACGGCAAGCCACCGCCGCCGCGGTCTTGCCACGCTGCTCGTCGATGCCTGCCTCGAGGCGGCGCGCAAGGATGGGCTGACGTGCTGGCTCGATGCGACGCCCGACGGCACCCGGGTCTATGGCCCGCTGGGCTTCACTCCGACCTCGCAGTTGCGCCGGCTGAAGCTGGTGAAATCCACCTCCGCGTTCGGGCAAGCGCCGTCAACCGCAACGCTCGACGCGCTTTGCGATCGGGACCGGCGCGCGACCGGCCTCGACCGCACCACCCTGCTCTCCGCCTTCGCGCGGCGGCCTGGCTCGTGCATCGTCTCGGCGAACGGCGCCATCGCGCTGGTGCGGGACGGCCGAGCCGCGTGCCATATCGGCCCGTTGTACGCGGATCACACCGCAGCCGCGCTGACCCTGGTCGATGCGATCGCGCAGTCGCAGGACGGATCGCTCCTGCTCGACGCCGTCGCGTCGCAAGGGATGTTCCTGGACGGATTGGCGGCGTCCGGCTGGACCATCGAACGCCCCTTCCAGCGCATGCGTCTCGGCCCCATCACCGCCATGGCCGGGGAAATGCCATTCGCCGTCGCCGGCCCCGAATTCGGATAGGACATCATGCACCACAGCCAGATCAACAGCGACGTCCGCAAGCTGATCGCCGACGGCACCGTGCTGCCGGCGCATCCGCTCGCGCTCACCGCCGAGCGACAGTTCGACAAGACGCATCAGCGTGCGCTGACGCGCTACTACATCGATGCCGGCTCGGGCGGCCTTGCCGTCGGCGTGCACACCACGCAGTTCGCGATCCGCGACGTCGGCCTCTACCGTCCCGTGCTAGAGCTCGCCGCGGAGACCGCAGCACACTGGACCAGGCGGCCGCTGGCGTTGGTCGCGGGCCTCGCCGGACCGACCAGCCAGGCGATCGCCGAGGCCCGTACCGCACGCGACATCGGCTATCATGCGGGCCTGCTCAGCCTCGCCGCGATGAAGAGCGCCTCCGAGGACGAGATCATCGCGCATTGCACGGCGGTGGCCGCCGAGATTCCGCTGGTTGGCTTCTACCTTCAGCCGGCCGTCGGCGGTGTCGTCCTGTCGAGCCGGTTCTGGCAGCGCTTCGCCTCGATCGACAACGTCATTGCGATCAAGATCGCACCGTTCAACCGCTACCGTACGCTCGATGTTCTGCGCGGCGTCGCAGCCGCCGGCGCGCTCGACCGCGTCGCGCTCTACACTGGCAATGACGACCACATCCTGCTCGACCTGATGCTGCCGTTCGATCTCCGCGACAAGGGCGTCACCACGCGGACCTATTTCAAGGGCGGCCTGCTCGGCCACTGGTCGGTCTGGACCGCGAGCGCCATCCAGCAGTTCGAGCGCTGCAAGGCGGCGCGGCACAAGGACAGCGTGCCCGCCGACCTGCTTGCGCTCGATGCCCGCGTCACCGACTGCAACAGCGCCTTCTTCGACGTCGCCAACAATTTCCACGGCTGCATCGCAGGCTGCCACGAGGTCTTGCTGCGCCAGGGCCTGATGAAAGGTCTGTGGTGCCTTGATCCAAACGAGGGTCTCAGCCCCGGCCAGAAGGAGGAGATCGATCGCGTCTGCCGCGAGCACGCCGACCTCAGCGACGATGCCTTCGTCGCCGCGAATTTGAACAAATGGCTGGCATGAGCTCAGAGCCCTTCATCAGCCTGCAGGGCGTCCGAAAGGTCTATCGCAGCGGCGGCGCCGAGTTTCTGGCGGTGTCCGACGTCACCATGGACGTGCAGGAAGGTGAGCTCGTCTCGCTGGTCGGCCCGTCCGGCTGCGGCAAGACGACGGTGATGAAGATCCTGGCGGGCCTGCATGGCGCCGACGGCGGCACCGTGCGGATAGGCAATGCCACGAGCCCGTTCGATCCGACCCGCGACATCGGCATGGTGTTCCAGCAGGCACTGCTGCTGAAATGGCGGACCATCCTGGACAACGTGCTGCTGCCGGCCGAGATCGTCGGCCTGCCGATGAAGGCCGCGCGCGAGCGGGCGCGCGACCTGCTCAACCTCGTCGGCCTCGCCGGCTACGAGCAGAAATATCCGCAACAGCTGTCCGGCGGCATGCAGCAGCGCACGGCGATCGCGCGCGCCTTCATCCACGATCCGAAACTGATCCTGATGGACGAGCCGTTCGGCGCACTGGATGCGCTGACGCGCGAGCAGATGAATCTGGAGATGCTGCGGATCTGGCGCGAGAGCGGCAAGACCATCATCTTCGTCACGCATTCGATCCAGGAAGCCGTCTTCCTGTCCTCGCACTGCGCCGTGCTGACGGCGGGCCCGGCGAAGATGGCCGACTATTTCGCGATCGATCTGCCCTTCCCGCGCGACCTTCCGCTCAAGACGACCGATGCATTCGGCGCCTATGCGCGGCGCATCTATGCGAAGCTCGGGTTGGGGACGGCGTAATTCGCCAAACGAAAATTCTCGTAGTGCCGTAGGGTGGGCAAAGCGAAGCGTGCCCACCATTGCTAATGAAGCGAGAGAACGTGGGCACGGCGCAAGCGCGCCTTTGCTCACCCTACGAGGGCGCGGCGCAATCGCGGCACCGCGCCCCTCACGTCAGCTCTTGTTGCGCATCTTGCTGAGCAGATAGTTGTCGTAGAAGTTCTCCGCGATCTGCGTGTAGAAGAGCAGCTCCTTCATATACGCGTCGTGGCTCTCCTTGGTCCGCTTGAACAGGTCGCTCTTGGCGGCGAGCTCGTTCAGATGGTCCTGGGTCGCGTTGTAGCAGGCCTCCAGCACCGGCTGCGGGAACGCCTTCAGCTCGGTACCGCTCGCGATCAACCGCTTCAGCGCAGCCGGATTCACGCTATCGTATTTCTCGAGCATCCAGGCGCCGGCCGCCGCGCCCGCCTGGTTGACGATCGCCTGGTATTGCTTCGGCAGCGAATTCCACTTCTCGTCGTTGACGATCATGTGCAGCATGGCGCCGCCTTCCCACCAGCCGGGGAAGTAGTAATATTTGGCGACCTTGTAGAAGCCGAGCTTCTCGTCGTCATAGGGACCGACGAACTCGACCGCGTCGATCGTGCCCTTCTCCAGCGCCGGATAGATATCGCCGCCCGCGATCTGCTGCGGGACGACCCCGAGCTTTGCCAGCACGTGGCCGCCCATGCCGGCGATGCGGAATTTGAGACCCTTGAGGTCGTCGACGGTCTTGATCTCCTTGCGGAACCAGCCGCCCATCTGGGTGCCGGAATTGCCGCAGAGGATGGCATGCGCCTTGAAAGGCTTGAGCGCCTCGTTGGTGAGGTCGGCGCCGCCGCCGAAGTGCCACCACGACTCCTGATGGCGATGGTTCATGCCGAACGGCGCACCGGTGGCATAGGCCAGCGCCGGCTCCTTGCCGATGTAGAAATAGAGCGGCGTCTGCGCCATCTCCACCGATGCGGTGCTGACCGCATCGAGCGCCTGGAGGCCGGGCACGAGCTCGCCCGCCGAGAAGGTCTGGATCTGGAATTTGTTGTCGGTGGCCTCAGCGACGTATTTCGCGAAGGTCTGCGCCGTGCCGTAGATCGTGTCGAGCGATCTCGGAAAGCTCGAGGTCAGGCGCCATTTGATCTCGGGCGCGCTCTGCGCGATTGCAGGTGCAGCAACCAGCGTGGCAGCGCCGGCGACGGCGCCGCCCCTGAGGAATGTACGGCGTTTCATGATGGTGTCTCTCCCTTGAACTCGGCATCGATGGATGGCTTGGGCCACGATCTTGGCGAACCGTTTGCCCGTTCCCGGAGCGGAGTTCAAGCTGCGACGGAAAAGACCGTACCGGCTTGCATCAGATACCGATGGAGGCCGGCCGGAGCCTGGCTCAAACCCGCACTTCTGCGCGGGACGCGCCGCTCAGCCGGCCGCTCGCCTCACGCAGCTGCGGCTTCCTCGTACAGTCCGGCGATGAAATCGCTGAACGTCGATGCAAGCGGCAGGACATAGCCCCACTTGTCGGACATGGCCTGCGCCAGCGTCCAGGGCTTCTCGTACTCGGCAACCTCGTGGTCCATGAACCAGATCCTGCCGAAATGGGCCTTGTCGATCGTCATGCAGATGGGATTGCCGCCGTGGTCGCTCATGATCCACAACAGCTCGTCCACAGTCGGCCATTGCGGCGTCTGACGCGTCCGTACCAGCGAGCACTCGTCGGACCGCAATCCCAGGACCTCCTGCACCGCACCCGCCCAGTCCCCCTGCGGCCAGTTGAACTCGGCTGATCCCTGATGATAGCCACCGGCGCAGGCCAGCAGGAAACGGCGATAATCGTCCGGCAACCGGCAGCCGATCGAGGTCTCGAAGGCTGCGAGTGCCGCCTCGGTCGGTTGCTCCGCGCCGGCATGGTCGATGCCTGCGATGAATCTTGCTAATTCCATACAGCCTCTCTCCGGCGCGGAAACGCGCATGCCCTTCGTCGCATCCGCCTTGCAGCGGGTTCGAGAAGGGTCAGGGCGAAAGGAGCGTTTCTCTCAGAGCAGCTTGGCGCTGACGAACAATGCGCGCACGGCGTTGGTCGCCTGCACCGCCAGCATAGCGTTACCGGCGGCGCCTTCCAGGGCTGCGACTGCGTCCTCGTGCAGGGAGCGAAATTCCATCCACTCGACCGACTTGAAGTTGGTGAGGAATTGATAGGCCTGACCGACGGTCGCGATCGCCAACGTGTCACCGTTCAGCTTGATCTTGAACGTCGTGCGCAGCGGGGTTTCGGAACTTGATGGATCACTCATGGGCTGCTTCTGGGCGAGGACGGCTTAACGAAGGGGAAACGGCAGCCCCGCCGTCGCAGGCAAGGTCAGGAATTGGTGCTCGCGCGCTGCGAAGCGGTGGCCGTCCCGCGCAGGCTCGGCACCACGACCAGGCGGTTGAACTCGCCATTGTCGTAGGCTTTCAGGAAACGGTCATAGTCCTTGATCGAGACGCAGCCGTTGGAATCGCCGCGCGGCCCGAGCAAGTAGTTGTGCGTGAGCAGACCGACGCGGCCAAGCGCACTGGTGCCCTCAGTCGGCGTCATGCGCAGTGCCCGGACGCCGTGGAACAGCTTTTCGCGTGGCTTGAGCTCGTAGGTCGCCGGCGGCGTCGCGCCGACCATCCGCCGGTCGACGTGGTCGGGGTCGTCCATCAGCGCGCCCAGGCCGGAATGGGCCTCCAGCGCCACGCCGCTCGGCAGATAGACCGCCTTGGCCGAGATGTCGTAGACCGCGGTTCGCGAGTCGTAGCCGAGGGCGGCGAGATCCGGCGCCCTTGTCAGCAGCCCGCTATCCGGCGTCAACGAAGCCAGCTTGATCTTGTCGGTGAATCTTTCGAAGAAGTTGCGATTGTCGGCCCTGGAACCGGTATCGGCATAGGCCTGGCTGGAGGCGATCTGGGCGGCCAGATCTGCCTGGACCGGACGCGAGCGCGGGATCGGAATGGCGTCGGCACGCTGCGAGGGCCTCGCCTCTTCGGCTGCAGACTGTTCGTCATCGGACAGCATCGAGCGCCAGTCGTCGCCCTGGAGCCTCTGGGCGAGCATCGCCTTGGCATCTCGCAGCTTGAGCTGGACCGCATTCACGGCGGAGCGCTCGAGCGCCCGCAGGCCGAACTCGCGGGCCGGCGGGCTGCCGGAAGCCGACGCGAAACGGTCCTCGAACGAAGGAGCATTGGCCGGCGGCAACGCGGCGGAGACCAGCGGCGTCGAATCGCCGATATCAGAAACCCACGCGGCGGCGCCAAGCGCCAGCGCGACCGCTGCCACAGACAGTAGAATCGCCTCGGCCCGCCCGACACGGCGGCGCGACAACAGCCTCTCGGCGTTTGCTGCGTCGGAAACCATCAGATCCCCAAAATCGACCCCCGGGGGTGCCCACCCCCACCCGGAGACTCTATACCAGCTACCACATTGGGAGCCAAAAGTTAGGCATAATCGCGGCCGGAAAACCTCCCAAAGGTATCCAATGACCGATCTCTTCGATCTCAACCGCTTTGTCCGGGCCCAGGACCCGATCTATCGCGAGGTCCAGGCCGAGCTGGCCCGGGGTCGAAAGCAGACTCACTGGATGTGGTTCATCTTCCCGCAGATCGCAGGCCTCGGCCTCAGTGCCATGTCGCAGCGCTACGCCATCGGGTCCCGCGCGGAGGCTGAGGCCTATCTCGCCCATCCCGTCCTCGGGGCGCGCCTGATCGAATGCACGAGGCTCGTGCTCGCCGTCGAGGGCCGGACCATCAACGCGATTCTCGGCGCACCGGACGACGCCAAATTCCACTCGTCGATGACGCTGTTCGGCGCGGTGTCCGACGAGCCCGTCTTCGCTCAGGCGATTGCCCGATATTTTGCGGGTGAACGCGACGGCGCCACGCTCGAGATCCTGTCGAAGCTCGATAGGCCGGCGTAGCGATCAGCGCCCCTCGAAGACGGCTGCGCGCCGCTCGATGAAAGACTGGATGCCTTCCTTCGCATCCGCGCTGCCGAGCACGCGGTCGCGAATCCTGGGAATATAGGCGATCGCCGCTGCCTCGCCGCTTTCGACATATTTGGCTGCCGCTTCCTTGGTGACCTGGATACCGAGCGGCGCGTTGCACGCGATGATGGCGGCGAGCGCCATCGCCCGCTCGACCTGCTCTCCCGGTTGCACAACCTCCTGGACGAGGCCAATCGCGTGGGCTCGCTCGGCCGAGAACTCGTCGCACAGGAACAGGTGATACATCGCATCACCCCAGCCGGCGCGCGCAAGAAAGCGGAAATGTGCGCCGCCGAGTGGCGCGATGCCTCGCTTGGCCTCCAGCTGACAGAAGCGTGCATCGGAGGCAGCCACCACGATGTCTCCGGCGAGCATCAGCTCGATACCGATGGTGAACACGATGCCCTGCACGGCTGTGACGACCGGCTTACGGCAACGCTTGGCAAGGCCGAAAGGATCGACATTGCCCTCCTTGGTGCTGCGCTTCTCGGCGGAAGGCCCGAAGAACTTGGGCATGTCGAGACCAGCAGTGAAATCCCTGCCCTCGGCACAGATCACACCGACGCGGTAGGTGTCGTTGTCGTGCAGTTCGGTCAGCGCCTCAGACAATTGCTCCATCATCGCCGGGGTGAACGCATTCTTCTTGGCGGAATTGTCGATAACGATCTTGAGCACGTGGCCGTGCACTTCGGTGCGGATGTGTCCCTCGCTCATGCGTTTCTCTCCGAATGGGTTGTTCTCGCAAGCAAATCAAGCCGGCTGCGGAATCGCGGCGCGAATTGCGCTGATCCGCTCCGGCGTAAACACGCCGGAGTCCAGGAGCTGAAGAATGGAGAGCACGTCGCCCCGCGATCCCCAGCTTCCCTCCTGAATGATCTCGAAATTGACCCACCAGGTCGGCGACGGCGCTTGCATGCCGCAGGCATCCGCGAGCCTGGCGAGGACGTTGCGTATCACCACGGCCCGCACCTCCGCCGGCCACGACGCATTCATCACCGCGATGTTGATCGTCATGATGTCGCGTGGGGCGTCCTGGTCCGACAGGAGGCGTCCGCCGATCGCCATGCAATCCGCCGGCAGGTTGTGAAAACAAACCTGGAATCCCATTCGCGCCGCCGGCGCGTGCTGGCCAACTTCCGGCTCGAGCACGGCGTCGGTCAGGCTTTCCGCCAGAATGCGGCGGTGCGCCAAGCTGAGCCGGCCAACGGGCGCCGTCACGGTGATGATTGTCAAAGGCTTCCCAATCCTTCTCGACTATGACGATTGTCATATTCCAGTTTAGCTTGCCTATGTCAAGCGTCATAGTCTAGAGGAGGCTACAAAGCGAGAGACCATCGATGACCATCACCACGCGCGACAAGATGATCGCCGGCGCCGCCGATCTGTTGAGCCGGCGCGGCGTCAACGCTACCAGCATGCGCGACGTCGTGCGCCATACTGCGACGCCGCGGGGCTCGATCAGTCACCACTTTCCGGACGGCAAGCGGCAGTTGATCGCCGAAGCCGTGAGTTTCGCGGGCAAGCAGGTGTCCATCCCCCTGGAGAAAGCCATGAACGAGCGTGGCGTGATCGGCGGCCTCAAGGCTTTCATCGCATCGTGGCGCCGCCAGCTGGAAGCCTCCGACTTCGAAGCCGGTTGCCCGGTGCTCGCCGTCGCCGTCGACCGTTATGTCGGCGAAACCCCGGAGAGGGACGACCAGGCTGCGCAGCAGCATCTGCTCGACCTCGCCGACGGCGTATTCGTCGATTGGCGACAGATCATGCGCGCCGCCCTGTTACGCGAAGGATTGACTGCGGAACGCTCCGAACGACTCGCAACCCTCGTCGTCGCCTCGATCGAAGGGACGGTTGCGATGTGCCGCGCCAGCCGCAGCGCAGAGCCGCTTGATCACGTCCAACAGGAGCTCCAAGTCGTGCTGACGGCCGCTCTCAGCCAGGCAACCAGATAGATTGGATACGTCCCGATGGATTTGTCACGACAACGCGAACTCGCCCACCATCTCGCCACTTTGCGCCGCGAGGGACGGCAACAAAGCGGCCTCGACGAGCAGCTCGTGCCACCGGACGCCGACACGGCGTACCGCGTCGCGCAGATGGTGGAGGAGGAGCTCGGCTGGGACGTCGTCGGCTGGAAGATCGCCGGCATGAAGTCGGGGCTCCAGCGCCAGCTTCGTATCTCCTCGCCGATCTATGGGCGGGTGTTCGCGCCGCTGATCATAACCTCGCCCGCAGAGGTCGAGCACGACCGGCAATGCAGCCCGATTCCGGAAGTCGAGTACCAGGCGCGTCTCGGTGCCGACCTCCCCCCGCGCGCCAAACCCTATACGGTGGACGAGGTCGGCGACGCCGTTGCTTCGCTGCATCCCGGCATCGAGCTCGCTGAATGCCGCTTCGTTCACGACGCAGCGTTTCCGCCAATGCCCGCGATCATGGCCGACGGCTCCGGATCGGGAACCATCGTTCTTGGAGAGCCAATCGCCGATTGGCGCAGCCGCGACATTGCCAATCAGGAGGTTATTCTCACTTGCAACGGCGTCGAGAGACGCCGCGGCACAGCCGCGGAGGCCATCGACAATCCCCTTGCGCCGCTCGCCTGGCTCGCCAACGAGCTGTCGCGAACCGGCATTGGTCTCAAGGCGGGCCAAACCGTCAGCACGGGCACGCTGACCGGCATGCTGCGGCCGAAACCTGGCGAAACATACATCGCCGATTTTGGTCCACTGGGATCGGTAAGCGCGACCTACAGCTGAGGCGGGGACCGCTGGCACAGAGCATAAACCCAAGCTTAACATCAGCAACCTATCGTCCGGGCAATATAGTTTTCCGTTTTGCCGGACAGATCATGAAAATCGGTACGCTCCTGACCAGCGCCATCGTCTCGCTCTCGACCGTCGGCGGCGGCCTCGCCGTCTACGTCGCCGTGACCAAGTACCAGACGATGGAGCGGATCAGCGAAGCCGAAGGCCGGCTGGCGATTGTCCGCGCCGTCAGCGACATTCCGCGTTACCTCAATCCCGAGCGGGGCTTTTCCACCAACATCCTCTATGGCCCCGCCACTGTCGACCCCGCCCAGCTTGCCGAGCAGGACAGGCTGCGCAAGGCAACCAACGGCGCCCGCGACAAGATGAACGCGCTGCGCAAAGAGTTGCCCGGCCCATTCGACGACGGCAACGCCATCGGCGGCAGCATCGACGCCATCAACTCGAAGTTCACCGGTCTGCGCGAGGCGATCGACAAGGCCATCGCGGGGCCTGCGGACGCGCGCAAGGACGCGGCCCGCAAGGTCGTCGCCGACAATGCCCTGCTCAACGCCGACGTCACCGCGCTGCTGAACGAGCAGGTTCGCCGCATGGCGCTTCTCAATGGCGATGCCTACCGCCAGGCCAATTACGCCAACATCGCCATGACGCTGCGCGACATCGGCGGCCTCAATGCCAGCGTGCACAAGAACCTCGTCGGCGGCAAGAAGGTCGCAACCGACGCCGAGAAGGCTGACGTCGCCCGTATGCAGGGCCGCAGCGACCAAATCGTGATGGCACTGATGGAGCTGCGCGGCAATCCGGCGACCCCGGCCAATGTCGGCGCGGCGCTGGAGACGATGAATTCGCGCTACGTCGAGGAGTTCGGCCGCGAGCTCAAGATGGTCAAGGACGGTGCCGTCAGCGGCAAGTATGAGCACGACGTCGACACCTATTACGCGGCGTCGCAAAAGGGTCTCGGCTCCATCATCGGTGTTCGCGATGCGTTTTACGACAACGCGGAGGAGATCCTCGCCGGCGCTTCCTCGGCGGCGCGCACCAGCTTCATCATCGCCCTTGGCGGCCTTCTCGCCGTGCTGATCGCCAGCGCCGGCCTGATCGTGATGGTCCGCCGCCGCGTCTGCGCCCCGATCGTCGGCTTGACGACGCGCATGACGCAGCTTGCCGATGGCGACGTTGCCGGCGAGATCCCCGGCGCCCAACGCTCCGATGAGATCGGCGCGATGGCCGCGGCGGTTCAGGTCTTCAAGGACAACATGATCCGGGCCGACCGGCTCGCCGCCGAGAAGCAGGCTGAGAACGACGGCAAGATGCGGCGCGCGCAGGCGCTCGACAGCCTCACGCGAGCCTTCGAGGCCAAGGTCACCGAGCTCGTCGGCGGCCTGTCCCAGGCCTCGGCGACCATGGAAAGCACCGCACAGTCGATGACCTCGACGGCGGCGCAGACCAACAGCCAGGCCGCGGTGGTCGCCGCCGCCTCCGAACAGACCTCGAGCAACGTGCAGACCGTCGCCAGCGCCACCGAAGAGCTGACCTCCTCGATCGCGGAGATTGGCCGTCAGGTCGCCCAAAGCACCGAGATCGCCGCTCGCGCCGTCGACAACGCGCGCCGCACCGGCGACACCGCCCGCGCACTCGCCGAGGGCGCCCAGAAGATCGGCGACGTCGTCACGCTGATCCAGAGCATCGCCGAACAGACCAACCTGCTCGCGCTGAACGCGACCATCGAGGCCGCCCGCGCCGGCGATGCCGGCCGCGGCTTCGCCGTGGTCGCCTCCGAAGTGAAGTCGCTGGCCGGCCAGACCGCCAAGGCCACCACCGAGATCTCCGAGCAGATCACGGCGATCCAGACTGCAAGTGACGAGACCGTGGCCGCGATCCGCAACGTCGCCGACGTCATCGGCGAGATCGACCAGATCGGCACCGCGATCGCCGCCGCGATCGAGGAGCAGGGCTCGGCCACCAAGGAGATCGCCCGCAGCGTCCAGGAGGCCGCCCGCGGCACCCAGGAAGTCAACAGCAACATCTCCGGCGTGCAGCGCGCCGCCGACGACACGGGAGCCGCCGCGAGAGAGGTGCTGGGCGCCGCCGAGCAGCTCTCGACACAGTCGCGCGATCTCGCCGGACAGTTCGACCGCTTCCTCGGCGAGGTCAGGGCCGCTTAAAGCATGATCCGGAAAAGCGCGCAGCGGTTTTCCGAAAAGATCACGCTGAAACAACAACCTCAAGCGCGATGACGGCTCATCCTGGTCGCATCGCGCTTTAGTAAGGGGGCGCCTTCCGCGCCCGCTGCGCTTTCGCTGCCTCGATCCACCACAAGAGATCGTCTGCAAAGCGGGGGAACGAGCGTTCCAGCGCCTTGCCGCCCTCGCCGATCGGCTCGGCGTCCGCCGACAATGTCTGCGCGATCGGACCGACGCCGATGGTGCTCGACACCACCACCATGCCCATCTCCGAAAGCGTGCCGTGCCAGGCCGTCGCGGCGCGCGCGCCGGACAGTCGGCCGGCGGAATAGCTCACGATCGCGGCCGGACGCCAGAACCACTCTTCGAGGAAGTGGTCGGTGAGATTCTTCAGGCCGGGCTGGATGCCCCAATTGTACTCGCCGGTGACGAAGACGAAGCCGTCGGCGCCGCGGATCTGCCCGGCCAGCTTCTCCAGCGCCTCGGGCGCCGCGCCCTTGGGATATTCCTTGTACATGCGGTCCAGCATCGGCAGGCCGATCGCCTTGGCATCGATGAATTCGACCTCCTCGCCGCGGCCGCGCAGCCGATCGACGACGAAATTCGCAAGGCGGATGCCCATGCGGTCGGAACGGTAGGAACCGTAGAGAACGAGAATGCGATTGCTCATGGCCGGACGGTAGCACGAAACCGGTATCCACCCTACTCGATTTGTCGAACTATCGTCCGCGACCGCGGCCCAGCGTTTGCGACGGCGACTCGCCGAACTGGACGCGGTAGCTTCTGGAGAAATCGCTGAGATGCCAGAAGCCAAACGCCAGCGCGACCGCCTTGACGCTATCGGCGCCGGCGAGAAGCTGCCGCCGCACCAGCCACAGCCGGCGCAGGCGCAAATAGCGGTGCAGGCTCATGCCTCGATAGCGGCGGACGACGTCGTGCATGGTGCGAACGGACAGCCCGAGCTTGCGCGCGATCTCATCGCTGTAGATCGGCTGCGACAAATCCTCGGTCAGCAGTGCGCGGATATCCTGGAACATCCTGAAATTCCGCTCGTCGTTGGGGCCGAGGGTCCAGCGGGCCGAGACGACGCTTTCGAAGGCCTCGTCGACGGCTCCGAGCAGGGACTCCTTCATCGCCGCGCCCTTCAACGAAAGCTCCGGTGCCTCGGCCGGGTCGGTCGCCTCGGCCAGCACCTCACGAACCACGGTGCGCAGCCGGTGCAAGCCGGCCGCTGAGACTTCAAAAATCTTGAAGCTCGAGAGCGTGGCCGGCCAGCCGCGGTCCCGCACCTCCGGCCTGAAAACCACCGAGGCGATTTGTCGCTGCACCTCCTCAACGGTGGTGTAGGCGGCGCCGCCGCTGCCAATGACCACGACCGGTCGGGTGCGCTGCGAGCCATTGAAGCGAACGGGTACGTCGAGGTCGTCCATCGTGAAGCCGATCGCCGTGCAATTCTCGACCAGCTGCGCATCGACCATTCGCGGAAACGTCCGCGTCAAATTCACGTCGCAGCCGGGCAACGACAGGATTGTCTGCTCAGCCGAAATCCTCCGTACGAAAGGCGTGAATTCGAAATTCAGCCCCCGTATGGCACTTCGAAATTCGTCGACGTCTGCGAAGCGAAATGTTTGGATTGCCAATCTCGGTACATCGTCAATGCTGTTCATGAAAACAGGAAACGCAACGTCGCATGGACGTGCGTCGGGCCGCGGCGCCGGTTCGTTTCCCCTTCGGTTTTCCGTTACCCCGAAAAGGATCAATCTTAACGTGTCCTGAGCAATTGGCGAGGAGCTCGTTGAAAGAACCAAGCGGACACGTCCTGTCTCGCCGAATTTCGATAGCGTTTCCGGCACAGCCGATGGTGCTCAAATACCCGGCCTTCGATATCTAAAAAACAAAATTAACGACTTTGAGGCGCAATAGCCGTCGTTTGATCGTCAAAGTTATTTCAATTTTCAGGCCCCTGCCATGACGGCAAATTCGCCTGCTGATGTTCTGGTCGAGTTGGAGGACGCGGTCGCAACGTGTCCGCTGGACCGCTGCGCACGCATTCTTTCCGGCATCATGCAGCTGCTTACCAGCAGCCGCGACCGGCCTCAGGAATTGCTCGCCACTGTGGTCGACGGCGTTCTGCTGCGGCTGACGGAGCGGGTTGAGGCCAGTGCGTTGATCGAGCTCAGCACCGCACTCGCGGAACTCGCGGTGGCTCCGCCGAAGACCGTGCGGCGTCTCGCCTCACACCGCGATCCGGAGGTGGCGTGCCCCGTCTTGCTGCGATCGCCGTCACTGTCCACCGCCGATCTCAAATCGATCGCGGCCTCGAGCGGTGAACGGCAGCAATGCGCGATCGCCGCCCGCGCGCCGATCGATCCGCCGGTGATCGAGACGCTGATCGAAGGCGGCTCTCGCAGCGTTTGTGTTGCGCTGATCGCCAATACGGAGGCACGATTCTCCGACGCCGCCTACGCCGCGCTGGTCGGGAAGTGCCTGACGGATGATGAGCTCACGAAGGCGCTGGCACTCAGGCCGGACACGCCCGACACGGTCATGCGAAAGTTGCTGTCGGCCTCACCGGCCCCGACATCCGGCACAGGGCCGAAGGCGACCGTCTCGCTTCAAGCGGTAGCGGCCGCGCAAATCGTCGCCAAGCTGCCCTGCGCGGCCGCCTATGCCGGCGCGCGGCCGGAGATCGTCGCGCTCAACCGCATCGGCAAGCTCAACGATTCCACGGTGAACCGCTTCGCCATCCGCGGCGAGACCGCCAACCTCGTCACGGCGCTATCGGTGCTTTCTGGGGCTCCCATCGAAATCGTCGAGCATGTCATGACCGACGACGATTGCGAGGGTCTCGTGATGGCCTGCCGCGCCTCGCGGCTGAACTGGCAGACCACGTTGGCCATCTTGGGCAATCGCTGCGGCAGAAGGCTTTCCTTCGCCGAGCGCGAACGCGCGCAGCACATTTTCGAAACACTGCTCCTGTCCACCAGCCAGTGGACGGTGCGTTGGGGGGAAATTGCCGCAAGTGCCAAGGAGAGCAGTCGGGAACATCGCGGCGCAAAGATGGGGATCAGCCGATGAAATTCGACGGTCGCAAAGCCGCTCGTGTGAAAATGGACCACAGGCAGCCGGTCAATCTCATGGGTTCGGACGGGACCTGGCGACGCAGCTGCGTCCTGCTGGACGTATCGCAAAGCGGCGCCAAGATCGAGGTCGAGGGCACGCTCGACGTGCTCCAGGCCAAGGAGTTCTTCATGCTGCTGTCGTCGACCGGCCTCGCCTACCGGCGCTGCGAACTGGTCTGGATCGACGGCACCACGGCTGGAGTCCACTTCATTACGACCGACGGCAAGAAGAAACCTGCAGCCGTACCGACGCCTGCGCAGACCGCGGTTCAGGGCAAATAGATTCGAACATTCCACCTGGTGTTTGACATTCACATAGTCGCAAAGTGTAGGTCAGATCGTGCAGCACGCGCCAACAAGATCCGGCCCGGTCGATGGTGACGGCGGCATCCGTCAGACACGAACCGATCGCCCCTTCCTGCATGTGCTGGCCGACACGTCCGACAAGCTTTCGGGGGTCTGCTCGATCCTCCAAGAGAAATTCACCATTGCCGGCGAGCGACTCGATGCCGATTCCAGGCTGTCGCAGACGCCGGCCGCCATCGTCATCCGCGCGGAGTTGCGCGACGTCGACAACATCGCCGCGATCAAGAAGCGGGCCGGCAAGCTGGCGAAGGCCAGGAAGCGCATCTTCCTGCTCGAGCACGCCTCCCACGTCTGCATCTCGCAAGCCTACGCGCTTGGGGCAACGCTGGTCCTTCCCGGCACGGTCAGCCGGACCAGGCTGCTGGCGGCGCTGGCCGATCCGGCCGACGGGCCGTCCGCTTCGTCAGGCGACACGTCGCAACCGGACAACGCCGTCGAGACCGCCGCGACCGCGATCGCGTCGATGTTCACGGCTGTGACCCTCGGCCAACCGCTCGACGTCGACGGCACCAAGGAAGCCGGTCGCCAGATTGCCGACCGTATCACCCGGCATGGCCTGACGGAGTGGCTCATGACGGTGCGGCGCCATCACGAAGGAACCTATCAGCATTGCCTGCTCGTGACCGGCGTGGCCATCGACTTCGGACTGAGCCTCGGCGTCGGCAGAGCCGACCTGGAACGTCTCTACTCGGCTGCCATGTTCCACGACATCGGCAAGGCGCAAATTCCGCTCGCCATCCTCGACAAGCCGGGCCGCCTTGATGCCGCCGAACGCGCGATGATCGAAACGCATCCGGCCGCCGGTTACGAGTTTCTCAAGGGACACGACGGAATCTCGCCGGAGATACTCGATGCCGTTCGCCATCATCACGAATACCTCGACGGGAGCGGCTATCCCGATGCGCTCTGCGCCGAGAGCATTGGCGACATCGTGCGAATTCTAACGATCTCGGACATTTTCGCGGCGCTGATCGAGCACCGGCACTACAAGCCGACCATGCCGCGCGCGGAGGCCTACAATATTCTGTGCGGGATGAACGGGAAGCTGGAGAAGGCGCTGGTCCACTCATTCAAGCAGGTCGCGCTCACGCGGTGAGCGCGGCAGACCGGTCTCGAACGCGGCCTAGTGAGTAGCGCGATGGCTGGCGCGGCGCGGGATGGACCGGCAGGCCAGCCCCTCGGCCAGCAGCTTCATGTCCTCGTGCCGGCCGCTGCGTATCAGCCGGCCGAACTCTTCGGGTGTGAAAGGAAGACTTGGATCGTCATCGATCTTGTGCCGGGGTCGCGGACCGAAGAACCGTCGAACCAGGCTAGCCAGCCGCCGCATGTCAATTCCCTCGCGCCAGCAACAAACCTCTCAATCCGCGTATTGTTCCTCCTGCACCTTCGAGATTGCAAGAGGCCGCTTGGGACTCCGCACCAAAAAAAATTTCCGCCAGAGAATAATCTCCTCCCGTCGTGCTAATCGGCAAAACCCACGTACCGCACGAACTCGTCGTTGTGCTCGCGGTCCGAGCGAACGGCGTTTGCGGCAAAGCTGTCGTCGGGATAGCCCATCGCGACGCAGGTCATGATGGCCTCGTCCTCCGGAATCCCTGCGACCTCGCGCACGATGTCGGAACGCATGATGCCCTGTCCGTTGATCACGGAGCCGAGGCCGCGGTCCCATGCCGCGAGCACGATGCCGTAGCAGAGCGCACCGAGATCGAAATGGCAGACCGCGCCGGGATCGAGCACGCGGTCGTAGGTCAGGACCAGCGAGACCGGCGCGTCGAACTGGCGGAAACCGCGCAGCACCCAGTCCTGCCGCATCGGCTTGTCGTCGCGCGCGATCCCCATCGCGCCGAACAGCTTCTTGGCGATGTCGACCTGCCGCGTGCGGTGCACACCCTGGTACTCGCCGTGGCTGACGATGTCGCGCTTGACCTTGGCGCCACCGGCCATCTCTTCCATGTTGCGGCGGCGCACCTCTTCGAGCGGGCTGCCGGCGAGCACGTGGACATGCCAGGGCTGGGTGTTCATCGACGACGGCGCGCGCTTGGCGCTCTCGATGATCGCCTCGATCACCGCGCGCGGCACCGGCTCGTTCCTGAAGCCGCGCACGCTGCGGCGCGACTGGACCAGCGTTTCGAATTCCACTCTTGAACCTCCCTGCCCGTTAGTCCGGCGTTGCGGCGCCGGTTGCCGATGCCGCGCGCAAAATCTATGCTGGCCCGCAAGCAAGACCAAGAATCCCGGAGGACCCGTCATGGCCGCGCCGCTCGATCCCGTCATCGCCCAGATCATTCCGCTCATGCCGATGCGCGATCCCGCCACGATGACGCCACAGAGCGCCCGCGATTCCTTGCGCGCACTGGCTGCCTCGCGCGCGGCCATACCGCCCCCGCCTGTCGATACCGTGCAGGACATCAAGGTGAGAGGCGGCGCCGGGCCGCTCGATGCACGCGTCTATCGGGTCGGCACCACGCCGGCACCGACCGTGGTGTTCTTCCACGGCGGCGGCTGGGTCGCGGGCGACCTCGAGACCCACGACAGGCAGGCGCGCAACCTCGCGATCGAGACCCGCGCGGTCGTGGTGTCCGTCGACTATCGCCGCCCGCCCGAGACGCGCTTTCCCGGCGCCTTCGAGGACGCCTTCGCCGCAGTCGGCGATGTCTTCAACCGCGTCGCGGAATTTGGCGGCGATGCAAGGCGCCTCGGCGTTGCCGGCGACAGCGCCGGCGGCAATCTCGCAGCCACCACCGCGATCGCCTGCCGCGATGCCGGAATCAAGCTCGCCGCGCAAATGCTGGTCTATCCCGTGACCGACGTTCTCGGCAGCTACGCGGACGCACGCGAGAACGCGCGCTATCCCTCCCGCGCGGAGAATGCCGAGGGCTACTTCCTCACGCGCGCCACGATGGAATGGTTTTGCGGCCACTATCTCGCCGATCCCGGCCATGCCACGGACTGGCGCGTCTCGCCGTTGCGTGCCGCCTCACTTGCGGGCGTCGCGCCGGCCATCGTGACCACCGCCTGGTTCGATCCCTTGCGCGACGAGGGCGCCGCCTATGCGCGGGCGCTGGAGGCCGCCGGCGTCCGCGTCAAGCACCACGAGGGACCCGGCCTGATCCACGGCTATTTCGGCATGGGCGATGCCTCGGACGTCGCACGCGCCGAAGCGCAGCGCGCGCGGGCCGACTTCAAGGCGTTGCTCGCGCGGGGCGCCTGAGGAGGTGCTAGCCGCGAGATGCCCGTTGCGCGTCGGTGTGCCCCCAGGTCTCGTCCCAGTCCTGACCGGCGGCGTCGACGACGCGGCCGTCGGCTTCGAAGAACTTGTTCGGCACCTGGAAGATCGCCAGGATCAAGGCTCCGTCCGGACACCACGCGGCATGCCGGCTGCCCGCCTCGCGCCAGATGAATTCGCCGGCCTTGCAGGCGATGCCCTCGGCCGGGCCCTCCTTGTCGACGAGCGCGCCTTCGATCACCCAGCTCTGCTCGATGCCGACATGCTCGTGATCGGGCAGCACCGATCCCGGCGCAAAGCGCATCAAGGCGGTCATCAGGCCCGTGCGACGATCGAACAGCAGCGTCTTGGCCTCGCACCCCGGAAAGCGGGTCTTCTGCCAGTCCATCTCCTGGGGCCGAACCAGGTGGGAATGCCGATCGGCAGATTCTCCGCCCTTCGGGATCGTGGCGTCCATGACGATGCTCCATCCAGCTAAGCTGATCGAAGCTAGCAGGATCGCCCGGCGGGGTCAGCGAGCAGTGCAACAAGGATGGACGGCCACCGACCGCGCTCGAAAGATCGGTACGTCGACCGGACGACGTCCGCTCATCCTGCTTGATTGCGCCATGATTCCCGGCTCCTATCTCCCGGCCATTTCTGGTTTCAGGAGACACCCATGATGAAGCGGATTTTCCTCGGAGCGATTGTTGCCGCCTTTGCAGCGGGCTCGGCATTCGCACAAGAAACCTGCGAGAGCAAAGCGATCGGGAAGGACGGCAAGCCGCTCGCCGGCGCCGCCAAGACATCGTTCCTGAAGAAGTGCAAGGCGGATGCCTGCGCACCCAAGGCGGTCAGTTCCGACGGCAAGCCGCTCGCCGGCGCCGCCAAGAACAGCTTCATGAAGAAGTGCGAGACCAGTGCGTAAGCGCCCGACTTAGAGCACTCTCGTGCCCCGGACGCAGCGCAGCGCTCTTCAGCGATGCGCTGCAGAGCCGGGGCCTACGCTTCCCATCCGGTCCGACCGATGGGTCCCGGCTCTGCGGCGCGTCACTGCGTGCCGCACCGCGTCCGGGACGCGAGACTGGGCTCAACGCCCACCCGTCACGCTTCAACTCCGCTTGAACCGGTAATCAAAAGCATCGCCAAGCGGCTTGATCAGGCCCACCGTCGGCGCCGGAAAATGCACCGGCAGGATCAGCGTGTCGGTGTCGGCAACCGACGCAAAGAATTTTCGCCGCGACACCGCTGACTGCTTCGGGTCCCAATCCGGCTTCGCCGACCAGTCCGGCTCGCGACACTGGATCTGGTGATGCATGAGATCGCCGGCGACCACCGCGCGCTGGCCTTTGGAAAATATGTTCACGCAGCAATGGCAGGGCGAATGCCCCGGCGTCGGCGTCAGCGTGACGGTGTCGTCGAGCGCGTAATCGTCATCGACCAGCAGCGCCTGCCCGGCCTCGACGATCGGCAGGCAATTGTCCCGAAACACGGTCCCCGGCGGATCGTTGCCCTTGGCATGCTCGGCCTCCCAGGCCGCATACTCGCCCTTGTGGAAGACATATTTCGCATTTGGAAACGTCGGCACCCAGCGGCCGTCGCGCAAACTCGTATTCCAGCCGGTGTGGTCGATGTGCAGATGCGTGCAGAAGACATAGTCGATCTGCTCGAAGCCGATGCCGAGCGCGAAGAGCTCGTTGCGCCAGCGTTCCTTGCCGGGAAAGTCGAACGGCGGCGGATGACCCTTGTCCTCGCCGGTGCAGGTATCGACCAGGATCGTGTAGCGCGGCGTCCGCACCACGAAAGTCTGATACGTGATGACCATCATGCCGCGCGCTGCGTCGAAAACCTCCGGCTCCATCGTCGGCAGATGACGGGCGAACACGCCCTCGTCATAGGCCGGGAAGAAATCCTGCGGCCGCCGCCACGGCCCTTCCCGCTCGATCACCGCGTCGATGGTGATGTCGCCGATCCGAAGCTGCTTCACGGTGTTCGCTCCCTTTTTGCCAAAGCGTAGCGACCGGACCGGGAGCATTCAAGACGCCGCATGCAGGGGCCGCCATGCGCGGAGTGCCGCAAATCAACCTCAAATACTGGAGATATTGATCGTGGAATGAGGAATGTCCGGTGGGCAGGAAATTGAGAGTGACCGCGGCAATCATGGTTGCCGTCGCATCTGGCATCTACATCAACAACACCAGCCTTCTGGCGCCGCATCAGGACGGCAAGCCGGTGCTGCTCGCCCATCGCGGCATAGCACAGCGCTTTGACGAGCGGGACCTGGATAACGACACCTGCACCGCCGCGCGGATGTTGCCGCCGGCGCACGACTACCTCGAGAACACGCTGCGCTCGATGCGCGCGAGCTTCGAGGCCGGTGCCGATGTCGTCGAGCTCGACGTGCACCCGACCACCGATGGCGAGTTCGCCGTCTTCCACGACTGGACGCTCGACTGCCGGACCGACGGCAACGGCGTCACCCGGGCGCAGACCATGGCAAAGCTCAAGACGCTCGACATCGGTTACGGCTACACCGCCGACGGCGGCAAGACCTTCCCGTTCCGCGGCAAGGGTGTCGGCATGATGCCGGCATTGTCGGAGGTGTTCGCGGCCTTCCCGGACAAGAAGCTCCTCATCAACGTGAAGAGCCGCGACCCCGACGAAGGCGAGAGACTTGCCGGCGTGCTGAACGCACTGTCGGCCGAGCGGCGCCGGACCATCATGGTCTATGGCGGTAACGAGCCGATCGAAGTGATCCGTCGCCTCACCCCAGACGTCCGTACAGTCTCGCGCGGGGCTATCCGGAGCTGCCTGACCCGCTATATCGGCTATGGCTGGACTGGCCTTGTCCCGGCAGCCTGCCGCAATGCGATCGTGCTGGTGCCGATCAACGCCGCTCCCTGGCTATGGGGCTGGCCTGATCGTCTCCTCGCACGCATGAACGCAGTCAACAGCGCCGTCTTTGCGCTCGGTCCCTACAGCGGCGGCGAGTTCTCCACTGGCATCGATACGGCGGAAATTTTCGCGCGGTTGCCGCAAGGCTATTCCGGCGGCATCTGGACCAACGAGATCGAGGCAATCGCCAAGATCGCAGGCAGCAGCCGAGATTAGCTCCGCAATCCCGGCGCCTCCTGCCCGGTGCGCGCGACATATTCGGTGTAGCCGCCGCCATACTGGTGGATGCCTTCCGGCGTCAGCTCCAGCACGCGGTTCGACAGAACGCTGAGGAAATGCCGGTCGTGCGAGACGAACAGCATGGTGCCCTCGAAATCCGACAGCGCCGTGATCAGCATCTCCTTGGTGGCGAGGTCGAGATGGTTGGTCGGCTCGTCCAGCACCAGGAAGTTCGGCGGATCGAACAGCATCTTGGCCATCACGAGGCGCGCCTTCTCGCCGCCTGACAGCACCCGGCAGCGCTTCTCGACGTCGTCGCCCGAGAAGCCGAAGCAGCCGGCGAGCGCGCGCAACGAGCCCTGCCCGGCGGTCGGAAATGCATATTCGAGCGACTCAAACACCGTCTGCTCGCCGTCGAGCAGATCCATCGCGTGCTGGGCGAAATAGCCCATCTTGACGCTGCCCCCGAGCGCCACGGTGCCCTGGTCCGGCTCGCTCGCGCCGGCGACCAGCTTGAGCAGCGTCGACTTGCCGGCGCCGTTGACACCCATCACGGCCCATCGCTCCCGCCGGCGGATCATGAAGTCGAGGCCGTCATAGATGCGCTTGCTGCCATAGCCCTTGTGCACGTTCTTGAGCGCGACGACGTCCTCCCCCGAGCGCGGCGCCGGCAAAAAGTCGAAGGCCACGCTCTGGCGGCGGCGCGGCGGCTCGACCCGTTCGATCTTGTCGAGCTTCTTCACCCGGCTCTGCACCTGCGCGGCATGCGAGGCGCGCGCCTTGAAGCGCTCGATGAACTTGATCTCCTTGGCCAGCATGGCCTGCTGCCGCTCGAACTGGGCCTGCTGCTGCTTCTCGTTCTGCGCCCGCTGCTGCTCGTAGAACTCGTAATTGCCGGTGTAGGTGGTGAGCGAGCCGGCATCGATCTCGATCACCTTGGAGATCACGCGGTTGATGAATTCGCGGTCGTGCGAGGTCATCAGCAGCGTGCCTTCGTAATCGTGCAGGAATTTTTCCAGCCAGATCAGGCTTTCGAGATCGAGATGGTTGCTCGGCTCGTCGAGCAGCATCACGTCGGGACGCATCAGGAGAATACGGGCAAGCGCCACGCGCATCTTCCAGCCGCCCGAGAGTTTTCCGACGTCGCCGTCCATCATCTCCTGGCTGAAGCCGAGGCCGGACAGCGCTTCGCGCGCACGGCCATCGAGCGCATAGCCGTCCAGTTCCTCGAAACGATGCTGCACCTCGCCGTAGCGCGCGATGATCTCGTCCATCTGATCGGCCTTGTCGGGATCGGCCATCGCGGCCTCGAGCTCGCGCAGCTCGGCCGCAACCTCGCTGACGGGGCCCGCGCCATCCATCACCTCGGCCACCGCGCTGCGGCCGCTCATCTCGCCGACGTCCTGGTTGAAATAGCCGATGGTGATGCCGCGATCGGTCGAGACCTGCCCCTCGTCGGGCAGCTCCTCGCTGGCGATCATCCGGAACAATGTGGTCTTGCCGGCGCCGTTCGGCCCGACGAGGCCGATCTTCTCGCCCTTGTTCAGGGCGGCGGAAGCTTCGATGAACAGGATCTGGTGGCCGGCTTGCTTGCTGACGTTGTCGAGGCGGATCATGAGGTCTTTTTGGGGGGATTTTTGCGTTGCAGCGTCATAGGCCATACGAGCCTCCAGGGGAAGCCCGGGACCAGCGCACCACCCGGCCGCACTACCGTCGTTCAAACCGCAGCTTTGGGGATCATAGACCCCCGATGACCTACTTCTTGGTGGTCGAGCCGCCGCCTGGTCTTGACGATCGTCACTTCTTGAGGATGCCCGTATTGGTATTTCCAAGCTGCTGGATGGCAGCGTTTGCGGCGGGCGTGCTGTAAGTCGGTCGAGATCCACCGCCTTCCTGATCAGAAGGGGTAGCACCGGGTGGTCTTGCGCCGGTCGTTCCCCGGTTTTTTGCATTGAGCGTGTTGGGGCCTGGCGAGCCGCCAGTTCCGCTGAGCGTCGTCCCATTCGAGAGCGTCGAGCCGCCCGCGCCGCTCGAACCAGCCGCACTCGCGCCGCCGCCGGATGAAGAACCGCCTGAAGAGGAGCCTCCCGAGCTTTGCGCCATGGAGACCGAAAGGGTGCCCAGAAGAATGGTCACGACCGCCGCCAGAAGCCTCATTTATGTCCTCTCCCTCGATCCGTTGCCAGCTCCGGAAGCGCTGGGTTCCTGGTGATGAAGTCGCGCAGCGCACAGCTCCTATCGACGGCGAGCGATCCATGCTCCGGCCAGAAAAGCAACAAGCAAAGACACCAGAGGCGCCTTCACTGTCACCTCGCGCAACTGGTCGGCCCATCGCTTCACCGAATCCGACGAGGGCGAGTGGAGCTGCCGGCTGGAACCGCCTCTTTGCTCTCCGGAACCCGACAGCGGGCTCGAAGCCTGCTGTATGCCGCCCTGATCGTCCGTCAGCCCGGAGGCTTCTGTCATCGCCGCGGCTTCCTTCATGTCCATGGGCGCGCTCCAATCTGGTGCGGTTGCGGAACAACGACTTGATCTCAGGTGCCCGTCCGGCTCTGCTGACAAGCGCGTTGGGAACCAATGGGAGCAGCTATGGCGGCGGCGTTCATGCGAACTATATGGTTTCGTCGAAGCCCCTGCCGTACCGCTCCCTTGAAGAAGCCCTTGCTCATCCTTCTGTTCCTCGTCATCGCACCGCTTACCGCATCGGCGGCGAGATATTTCTGGCTGGGCGATGGCCGCCAGAATTGGCAAACGGCCGATCGGTCGAGCGCGGGGCTTCTGACCGCCGCGGCCGATCATCGCGAAGCCGTCGTACGGGTATTCGGGGCGAGAACGGTGAGATGGCGCAGCATCTTCGCAATTCACACCTGGATCGTCGTAAAGGAGAAGGATGCGGCGACCTACACCCGGTATGACTACACGGCGTGGGGCGAGCCGATCCGCACCAACGGCTTCGCTCCGGACGGGCGGTGGTTCGGCGCTGCGCCGGAAACCATTGTGGCTGTAGATGGAGAGCGCGCGGAGGCGCTCATCCCGAAAATCAGAGATGTGATCGAAAGCTATAAGTTTCGATCCTATGGAGATTACAGCGTCTGGCCTGGTCCCAATTCGAACACCTTCGTGCAGGCCGCACTCGACTCCGTCCCTGAGCTCCGAGCCGTCCTGCCGCCGACCGCGATCGGCAAGGACTTCCCGTACACCGGTAGATGGTTCGGCGTAACAGCGTCCGGCACAGGCATCTATGCTTCACTTGGCGGATATATCGGCTTTTCGATCGGCTGGGTCGAAGGCCTGGAGATCAATTTCTTCGGCGCCGTGCTCGGCTTCGACATCCGGCGCCCGGCGCTCAAACTACCTGGCCTCGGTCGCTTCGGGGTAACTCCGGGCCTGTAGGAGCGGGGATTCTGCGTAGCTTCCGGCGGACGGCGCCGCTGTCGCCTTCATAGCGCACGCAGGCTCATATTCATCCAGTCCCGCTTCGATGTCCGCTTTTTGCCGATAAGCGGCTCAGTCTCGATGAGGGCACGTCCTACGCCCGCCGCATCAGCTTGAGCGAGGCCGCGAGGCGCAGGCTCCGCTTCCCGGCGAGCGCGATGCCTTCGAGCTCGCCGCTGTCAGCCGTGCACGTGCCGGAGAAGCCGATCCCGACCTCGAAGCCGCCAAACACGGGGTTCTCGCCTTTCGCCGGCGTGTGCTCCTGGTTCAGCATCTCGCCCTTCCAGCGGCCGTCCGCCGAGGAGTAAGAACCGAGATAGTAGAAGAACGCATCGCCGCCGAGGATGCGGCCATCGATCAGGAGCATCACGCCGGACAGTCCGGCATCGACCCCGTCGAGCGCGCGCAGGCTCATCCCATAGAGCCCGTTGGCGATGCCGCCCGGCCCAATCGTGCCGCGCGACGGCAGCGCCCCGTCATCGAGCCGCGTGAGATTGGCCCAGAACCTGGCGCCCGGCATGGTATTCGCGCCGCCCTCGAGACGGATCTGGTTGCCGTAGAGCCGGCCGCGCGCCCCGATCGAGGCGACGTCCGCGCCGAGCAGCGGCATGTAGTTTGGATCGTGGTTATGCCGCTCGGTGATGACCTCGGCGATGATCTCGCCGTCGCGCTCGAGATAGGTGCCAAGATGCGCAAAGCCCGAATTGCCGCCCAGCATCTTGCCGTCGTGCAGGCACATGATGCTGCAGCCGAACGCATCGTTCACGCCGTATTCAACCTTGTAGAGCCCGTCCAGCAACGCCTGAACCCGCAAAATGGAAAAAGGGAATGCGGGCTACCTAGCATCGTTGCCGCATTGAAGCCACCGGCTTTTCCGCGCAGGGCCGGTGCCGGAACGCTCGCCGCCATGGTGCCAGTATGCCCCTGTTTTGCGCGACGGGTCAAATCGATTTCGTAAAATCAGCAATCCTGTGATTTCAGTGGCTTGGCTACTGTGCATGGGGTTGTTTTTCGACTTTTTGCGTCCGGCTCGCGGAAAAGGCCCCTCACGCGTCAATGACGCTTGAAGTACTGCACCTCGCGCTCGTGCTTCTCGGCGGCTGCACGGCTCTTGAACGTACCGAGGTTGCGACGTTTGCCGGTCTTCGGATTCACCTTGCGTGAATAGAGGCGGTATTCGCCCGATGCCAGTTTGCGGATCATGATCGCGCTCCGTTTTGTCCGGACGTCAACGACGTACGCGCGAGCCAGGTTCCGTCAGGTCCCGGCTCTGCTCAGAAGCACAGCGTGGTGACGAGCTTGCCCTGCTTGTCCTTGATCGCGTAGGGACAGCGAATGCGCTCCAGCGCCTTCTTCGCGTCCTCGTCGCCGAGCGCCGCGGCGCGCTCGTAATAGGCCTTCGCGGCGTCCTTGTCCCTGGGCCCGCCGCGGCCTTCCTGTGCGAAGGCGCCCATCCGCTCCAATGCGCCGGGATGGTTTTGTGCCGCCGCCTTCTCGAACAGCGCACGCGCCGCGACGTCATCCTTCGCACCGCCCGTGCCTTCGGAGAGCATCAGGCCGAGCTGGTACTGCGCTTCCGCGTTGGTCTCGGCAGCCTTGCCGAGCAGCGCGCGCGCCTGCGCGGGATCGGCCGGCGCGGCGCCACCTGCGCCGCCGAGCGCGGCGAGATTGCTGACGCCACGGGGGTTGCCGGCCTGCGCCGCCTTCTCGAACAGCTTTCGCGCTTGCGCCTCGTCCTTGGCGACGCCCGCGCCGGTGGCATAGGCCACGCCGAGTTCGACCATGGCCGCGCTCGATCCCTTGTCGGCGGCCTTGCGCCAGGCTGCGATCGCATCTCCGGTCTGCCGGTTGGCCGCATAGGCGCGGCCGAGCGCGAACATCGCACGCCGCGAGGATGGCGCGGCCTGCTTGCAGAACCTGACCGCGGTTGCAATGTCGGAGGCCGCAATCTCCGCCACGCCCTTCACGTCGGCCGGCTTGTCGGGATCGCTGGGATCGGCGGCGACCCGGTCGCACAGAACGAGATCGGCCGATTGCGCCTGCGCCGCCAGGGGCACGGCGAGCGCGAACAGCATGGCAAGGAGGTAAGTCCGCATGGTCGCCACGTTGCGTCCCCGTCCCGGCAAATTCAAGGCTCGAGTCCCGATTGGCGCAGCACGGGCACGACATCAGGCGACGCCAGATAGCGCAGCAGCCGGTTGGCGGCTTCGGCATGTTTCGCATTCGCCATGCGGCCGGCGGAGAACACGGCCGGCGTCTGCAAATCGTGCGGGATCGGACCGACGACCTCGATGCCGCCAACCTGCTTCAGCTCGCTGATCTGCTGCACGGCGAGGTCCGCCTCGCCGGTCACGAGCCGCTCCGCCGTAAATCCCTGCTCGACGATGGTGGCCCTGGCGTTGATCTCCGCCGCGATCCCCATCCGCACGATCAGCTCGGCGAAGTATACGCCGCTCGCACCGAGCCGCGAATAGGCGACGGACCGCGCTGCGAGCAGGGTCGTGCGCAGCGCCGCTTCGCTGCCGATGTCGCGGTGCGCCTGCCCGGCCCGCACGGCGATGCCGACGAAGGACCGCGCCAGATCGGCCGCACTGCCGGCAATCACGCGCCCCTCGCCGATCATCTCGTCGAGCCCCTCGCGGGTGAGGATGACGAGGTCGGCGGCCTCGCCCTCGCGCAACCGCTTGAGCAGCGCCAGGGTCGGCGCGAAGTCGGCTTCGACATGGATGCCGGTCGCAGTCTCGAAGGCAGAGGACAGGCTGCGCATCGCGCCCATCAGGCCGAGCGTCGACAGCATGCGGACATTTTCCATGAGCGGTTCCTGGCGCGATCAGGCGCGATGCATCAGCTTGAGCGCGGCGGTCAGGCGCAGGCTGCGCTTGCCGGCAAGCGCTGTCGCCTCCAGCACCGCCTGCTCCGCATCGTAGCTGCCGGAGAAGCCGATGCCGACCTCGTGGCCGCCGAAGATCGGGTCGTCCTTGGCCGGCGTGTGCTCCTGGTTGAGAATCTGGCCCTTCCAGCGGCCGTTCGCGGCAGTGTAGCTGCCGAGATAGTGGAACGACGCGTCGCCGCCGAGGATGCGGCCCTGGTTGAGCAGCATCACGCCGGTGAGGCCTCCGTCGAGACCGTCGAGCATCCGCAGATGGATCGAGTAGAGACCGTTGGCGATGCCGGCCTCGCCGATGCCGCCGGCGATCGGTACTTCGTCCTCCGTGATCGGCGTCATCACCGATTGGAAGGGCACGCCAGGCAACTCCTTCAGCTCGCCCTTGAAGCGATAGAGATCGCCGTCCGCCCAGCCCTTCGCGATCAAGGTCGCATCGTCCGTGCCCGCCATGGCGCGGTAGCTCGGATCCGGGTTATGGCGGACGGTGTTGATCACGACGTCCACGCCCTCGCCGGTCTTCACGTAGGTGCCGATATGGGCGAAGGCCGAATTGCCACCGAGCATCTTGCCGTTGCCGGCATGCATCACGCTCCGGCCGACGGCATCGCCGAGCTGAAATCGCACCTTGTAAAAGCCTTCAAACACCAGCCGTGCCCCGGCCCTGCGCGCATCCTGGAGCACTCTATCCCGCTTTCGGCGGCAATGGACAAGTTTCGCGGAGCCGCGGTCGGCAGACACGGGAACGGCCGTCATTCCAATGCAAAAATCCGCCGGAGCCTTGCAGCTCCGGCGGATTGAGACCAACCCGGGCCAGCCCCCAGCCCGGGCCGGGAGGATCTTAGGCCGCGGCCTTCTTGTCGGTCGGCACGGACGCGATCGTCTTCAGGATCTGCGAAGCGATCTGGTAGGGGTCGCCTTGCGAGTTCGGACGGCGGTCTTCCAGATAGCCCTTGTAGCCGTTGTTGACGAAGGAGTGCGGAACGCGGATCGACGCGCCGCGGTCGGCAACGCCGTAGCTGAACTTGTTCCACGGCGCGGTCTCGTGCTTGCCGGTCAGACGCTTGTCGTTGTCCGGGCCGTAGACGGCGATGTGGTCCATCAGGTTCTTGTCGAAGGCGGCCATCAGCGCCTCGAAATACTCCTTGCCGCCGACCGTCCGCATGTACTCGGTCGAGAAGTTCGCATGCATGCCCGAGCCGTTCCAGTCGGTATCGCCGAGCGGCTTGCAGTGGAATTCGATGTCGATGCCATACTTCTCGGTCAGGCGCAGCATCAGGTAGCGAGCCATCCACATTTCGTCAGCGGCCTTCTTGGAGCCCTTGCCGAAGATCTGGAATTCCCACTGGCCCTTCGCGACTTCCGCGTTGATGCCTTCATGGTTGATGCCGGCAGCCAGGCAGAGGTCGAGATGCTCTTCGACGATCTTGCGGGCGATGTCGCCGACGAACTTGTAGCCGACGCCGGTGTAGTACGGGCCCTGCGGCGCCGGATAGCCGTATTCCGGGAAGCCGAGCGGGCGGCCGTCCTTGTAGAAGAAGTATTCCTGCTCGAAGCCGAACCAGGCGCCGGCGTCGTCCAGGATGGTGGCGCGCTTGTTGGACGGATGCGGGGTCTTGCCGTCGGGCATCATGACTTCGCACATCACCAGCACGCCGTTGGTGCGCGCGCCGTCCGGAAACACCGCGACCGGCTTCAGCACGCAATCGGAGCTGTGGCCTTCGGCCTGCATGGTGGAGGAGCCATCGAAGCCCCAGAGCGGAAGCTGCTCGAGCGTCGGGAACGACGCGAATTCCTTGATCTGAGTTTTGCCGCGCAAATTCGGAGTCGGCGTATATCCGTCGAGCCAGATGTACTCGAGCTTGTACTTGGTCATTGAGCCTCTCTGTAGATGATGCGAAAGGTTGGGGGCCTGGAGGCCCCCGCACGTTTTGTACCCGGCCATCATCGGCCGGCGCTTCCCAAGCATTTAACGTGCCAAAAAGCCGCAGTACGGGCGGTTTTCCACCGCGGCCCGGCCTCTCCGCGCTGCCGACGACTGACCCACTGCCCTGTGCGTCATAGCCGCGCACCCGTCACGCAAAGCTGCACCGCAAAATCCCGCGGAAAAGCCCGATTCTGGAGCAGCCGGAGTCGCGTCGCCGGTTGCCGACTAAACGCGCATCAGCGTCCGGCAATTTTCGCAAACGATCCGACCCCTGCCCCGCAACCTTCGGAATGGCCCATGCGTTGGTCAGAGGGATCGTGCCTTGGAGGATGCAGAAGGCCACGTGCCTATAAATTAGGCGGAAACTGATTTCCTTTTCAGCACTTTCCAATCCGGTAAGGGCGGCCGATATGGGGATTTCAGTAACCACAATCGAACGAGTCGGGCGCACCATGGAGGGCCAAAGGCGCTTCGACCAAGGAGAAATCGCAATGATGAACAATGGTCTGAGTCACGGATCTGCGCAGATCTACCAGTTCCCCGTCGGCGGCCGTGCGGCCCTCGGGGGACGCCGTTATGGCGAGACCCGCTTTCCCGCCGATCACGCTGCGCTGCCCTCGAACGTCTCGATCTGCAGCGACAGCTGGTATCACCAGGATGCAGTCGACGAAGCCAAGCCGAAATGGGATCGCTGATGACTGTGGTTGGTTTGAAACCGCCTGCTCTCGCAGGTGCCTGGCGGCAAGTTCGAAAGGGTCGAAACAACGGTGTTTCGGCCCTTTTTGATTCTTGCCTGAACCATGCCGTTCAGATCACCGCGCAGGCCGTGGCCGGCCGCTTCAGATGCTTGACCGTGGTGGTCCCGGCCTTCCCGATGGTCAGCGTGATACCGGCTCCCGAATAGCGCGCGCCAGAGACCGCCAGCCGCTTCGCGAGCGTTACGGGCTCGCCGTCGATCTGCAGAAAGGCGCGCTTGTCGCCATCATAAAAACCAACGATGAACTGTGTACCATCGGCACAGCGATAGGTCCGGAACGTCTGCGCATCGGCCTGCCGGACGTGGCAAATTCCGCCCGCCAGCATGGTAGCCGCCAAAAGAATGGCCTTGTGGCAGCCCATGATCGCCCCCTCTAGTAGCCCTTAAGAACGCCCGTCGTGCGTCCAATGGAACATAACCCAAGCTGATCACATGTCAGACTCCCCTGCCCGCCATCTCGCCCTGCAAGGCGCCAGCAATTTTCGCGATCTTGGCGGCTATCCGACCACCGATGGCCGCATCACGCGCTGGCGGCACATCTTCCGCTCCAATCATCTCGGCCAGCTCACCGCTGCCGACGTCGAGATCGTCCGCGCGCTGGGCGTCAGAAGCGCATTCGATTTCCGTGGCCTGGAGGAGCGCGCAGCCGGCATCTGCGTCGTGAACGAGATCACCGTGCATTCGCTGCCGATCGAGCCGACCGTCGTCGCCGCGCTGCGCGCCGAGATCGCCCGGGGCACGCTCACCGCGCCCGTGGCGCTCGAGCTCATGCGCGAGTCCTATCGGAACTATGTTCGCCACAACACGCACTGCTTTCGCGCGCTGTTCGGCCATTTGCTGGAAGACCGTGCGCCGCTCGTGATCCACTGCACCGCCGGCAAGGACCGCACCGGCTTCGCCAGCGCGCTGATCCTGCATGCGCTGGGCGTGCCCGACGACGTCATTGCCGAGGACTACCTCTTGACCAACCGGCACTATAGGCGCGACGCCTCAAACGCGTCCGATCTTCCGGCCGATGTTCTCGACGCGATCGGCAGCGTCGAGGCCTCGTATCTGGCAGCCGCTTTCGAAGCGGTCGGCAGCGAATATGGCGATCTCGAAACCTATTTGCGCGACGGGCTCAAGCTCGGCACAGCAGAGCGGACCGCGCTCAAGGAGCGCTATCTGCAATCTTAGGCCCCCGCGCCGGGAGAACGATGATGCAAGACAAGATCCTGATCGTGACGGGCGCACTCGGCGCGCTCGGCAAGGTGGTCGCCGAGACGGCGCTGGCGCGCGGCGCGCGCGTGGCCGGTATCGATCACGCGCCTTCGCAAGTGCCCCCGACGCCCGACCGCATCGAGATCGGCGGCGTCGACCTGTCCGACCCGGCGCAGGCAACGACGGCTGTTGAGACGGCGGCAAAGCATTTCGGCCGGCTCGATGCGCTGATCAACATTGCCGGCGGCTTCGCCTTCGAGACCATCGGCGACGGCGACGTCAAGACGTGGCAGCGCATGCATGCGCTCAACGTGCTCACCGCGCTCAACGCCTCGCGCGCGGCGCTGCCGCAACTCGCCGCGTCCAAGGCCGGCCGCATCGTCAATATCGGCGCGATGGGCGCGCTCCAGGCGGGCAGCGGCATGGGGCCCTATGCGGCCTCGAAGGCCGGCGTGCATCGCCTCACCGAGGCGCTCGCCAACGAATGGAAAGGCAAGGTCACCGTGAATGCCGTGCTGCCCTCGATCATCGACACCGCGGCCAATCGCGCCGACATGCCGAAGGCCGATTTCTCCAAATGGGTGACGCCGCAGGAGCTCGCCGAGGTCATCCTGTTCCTCGCCAGCGACGCCGCGAGCGGAGTCACCGGTGCGCTGATTCCGGTAGGTGGACGGGTGTGATTGCGCTTTGATCGGATCGTCCGAACATCGGCTTGATTCAATCGGAGACGAGAAGGCACTAGACTAGCCGCAACTGATTCTCCGATCGGAACTCCCTTGGAAACCGCGCTTTACCTGCCTGTCAAACGCTTCCTCGAAGAGCTCGGCTTCACGGTCAAGGGCGAGATCGGCGGCTGCGATCTCGTCGGTCTCAGCGCCGGTGATCCGCCAATCGTGGTCATCGGCGAGCTCAAGCTTGCCTTCAATCTCGAGCTGATCCTGCAGGCGGTCGACCGTGCGCCGGCCGGCGACGAGGTCTGGATCGCGGCCAAGATTTCAGTGCGCGGCAAGGGACGCGAGAGCGATGCGCGCTACCGCAATCTCTGCCGCCGTCTCGGCTTCGGCATGCTCGGGGTGACCGATCGCGGCCAGGTCGAAGTGCTGGTGAAGCCGCCGACCGCTGCGCCACGCCGGGAGCCGAAGGTGCGCTCGCGGCTCGTCGCCGAGCATCAGCGGCGCCAGGGCGATCCCGTGCTCGGCGGCAGCACCCGTGCACCGATCATGACGGCGTATCGGCAGCAGGCATTGGCCTGCGCGTCGGCGCTTGCTGAGGGCCCGAAGCGCGTGCGCGAGCTGCGCGAACGTTGTCCCGATGCCGGCAAGATCTTGCTTAACAATGTGTATGGCTGGTTCGAACGCACTGAGCGGGGAATTTACCGGCTCACCGAAGCCGGAGACGCAGCTCTGAAACGCTGGCCTCAGCAACGTGTAGAGGTCGTCGCAGGTGCTGTGTCACCGCCATGACACCCGAACGGTGCATAGCTGAGCTGCCACGCCGATTTCATATTGCAATGCAACATTCAGGGCACTAGGTATCCCGGCATCAAAACGAGGCCGTTATGAGCGCAGACTGGAACACCAAATATGGCACGCGGCGCGTGCGCCACGATCCGCCCACCCTGGACGAGGCTATCTTCGCCGCCGTCGGCATCACCGATGATCAGGCGCAGCAGGCCGAGATCGCCGCAGCCTTGATGGGAATGCCGCTCGACGTTGTCCAGGCCGAGGTGAAGAAGCAGGCCCGCACCAACAGCCGCATCACTGCCACGCGCGTCATCGCCGGCGAACAGGGCGCGCAGCGCTCCGTGGTGGTCGAGCGCCGCGTCGTCCGCCGTTTCGGCAACGACAAGCGCACCGGCACCTGAGCGTTCATTTCACCACCCAGAATACGAAAGCGGACCGGCCATGCCGGTCCGCTTTTTGATTCGTGTCCGTTACCTTCAGGCTATGCGGCGCGACTGCCGTACATGCTCGAGATCAGCTTCCAGCAAGTGCTGTTGAAGCTGAGAAGAGCGCGCCCGGCCGTGAACGGTGACGCCGCGAGATCGGCGAGTTCCGCCTCAGGCGTCCTCGCGAGGTCGATCGTACCGGTCGATTCGCCGTGGCGGAAAGCCAGATGCGCCCCGAACTTCCTGGCGAGCGCCCGCATCGCGTGATTCTCGGCACCCGTGGTGATGCGCAGCTGCTTGTAGCCTTTCCAGCGCGCCTCCGCGATCAGGCGGCGGAACAGCACTGTGCCGACACCCTGGCGGCGCGCGGAGGCTTCCACGCTGAAGGCGACTTCGGGCAAACAATCATGTTCCGGCGGATGCAGCTCGGCCGCGCCGCGGACCACGCCATCGACGATATAGGCCACGATCACGGTGCCGTCCTCGGCGCAGCGGGCGGCGTAACGCTCGATGAAGCTGTCGTCGAGAAAGCCGTTGAAGCGGTCGTGTCGGCTGCCGGCATCGAGCCTCAGCAGATGATCGCGCAGGAGCGGCAATTCTTCCTGCTGGATCAAGGTCCGTACATAGCCGGGAGCGGTGCGGACGGTCTCTTCAAGTACCACGTCAGAAACTCCTCTTGGTGTCCCTCGAGGAGGCGTTCGAATCCCTAGACCTCCTATATTGTGCATCGCACCATAATTTTCAAGACGGAGACCTGCCCAAGTTAGAGGCAGCGGAGCGACTAATTCGTTAATAAAATCAAAGTCCCGTAGTCTTACAGGACCAGCTGCGTCTGGGTCACCACAGCAACCAGCTTGCCGTCCTCGGTTTCCAGCCGGGTGGTCCAGATCTGGGTCCGCCTGCCGCGATGAACCGGAGTGGCCGTGGCGATGACTGTGGTTCCCTCCTTGGCTCCGCCGATGAAATTGGTCTTGCTCTCCAGCGTGGTCGTGCCCTTGGCATCCTCGGGCAGATTGATCACGGTCGCCGCCGCGCCGACGGAATCGGCGAGCGCCATCACTGCCCCGCCATGGATGGTGTGGTGAAGCGTGCAGAGATCGGGCCGGACCGTCATCCGCGCCACCACGCGGTCCTTCTCGGCCTCGACGAACTCGACGCCCTTGAGCTCGGCGAACGGCATCTTCATCGCTTTAAGTTTCTCGAGCGGCGTCATCATATCTCCTCCCAATTGCTTGTTGTCTCAGAGTGAATTGCTTCGCGCGGCAAAGCAATGACCTCCGAGGTAATGGCGGTGCTGACATATGCGCCGCGTTCGCGCATATGCTCCCTCCATGCGCCACTTCCCGCCCCGCCGCGTCGTCTGTCTCACCGAAGAGACGGTCGAGACGCTCTATCTGCTCGGCGAGCAGGACCGTATCGTCGGCGTCTCCGGCTACGCGGTGCGCCCACCGCAGGTCCGGCGCGAGAAGCCACGGGTGTCCGCTTTCGTCTCAGCGGACATCCCGAAGATCCTGGCATTGGAGCCAGACCTCGTGCTCGCGTTCTCCGATCTCCAGGCCGGCATCGCCGCCGATCTCGTCCGCGCCGGCATCGATGTCCATGTCTTCAACCAGCGCGACATCGCCGGGATCCTGGCGGTGATCCGCACGCTGGGTGCACTGGTCGGCGCCGCCGGGTGCGCGGAACACCTCGCGCAAGGCTTCGAGCGGCGTCTTGCGGCAATCGCCGCAGCGCCCCGCCCCTCGTCGCCGCCAAAAGTTTATTTCGAGGAATGGGATGATCCGTTGATCTCGGGCATCGGCTGGGTCTCCGAGTTGATCGAGATCGCTGGGGGCGTGGATGTCTTCCCGGAACTGCGGCATCGGCCGGCGGCGAAGGACCGCATCATTTCACCGGACGACGTGCGTGAGGCTGCGCCTGACGTGATTCTCGCATCCTGGTGCGGCAAGAAGGTCGTGCCCGCCCGCATCAAGCAACGCGACGGATGGAGCGGCATCCCGGCCGTGCGCGACAATCGCATCATCGAGATCAAGTCGCCGATCATTCTGCAGCCGGGACCCGCGGCGCTGACGGACGGACTCGATGCGATCGTAGCGGCGTTGTGGGGATGAACGCGCCCAATCTGTCCATCATCATTGCGAGCGAAGCGAAGCAATCCACCGTGTCACTGTGGAGGAATTCTGGATTGATTCGTCGCAAGCGCTCCTCGCAATGAGGTCTGAGAAGTCGTCTTCCTCACGTCACCGCGTTGACGACCTGGTACTCCGGCCGGCGCCACACATCGCCGACGATGACATCCTCGATGATCTCGGCCGCCTTCATCACGTCGCGCTCGCCGACATAGAGCGGCGTAATCCCGAACCGCATGATGTCTGGCGCGCGGAAATCGCCGATGACGCCGCGGGCGATCAGGGCCTGCATCGCGGCGTAGCCGCTCTCGAAGGCGAAGGAGACCTGGGAGCCGCGACGTTCATGTGCGCGTGGCGTCACCAGCTTCAGGGACGGACAGCGCCGTTCGACCTCGGCAATCAGGAGATCGCCGAGCCCCAGCGAACGCGCACGAACCTCCGTGATGTCGACCCTGTCCCAGATATCGAGCGAAGCCTCCAGCGCCGCCATGGCCAGTACCGGCGGCGTGCCCACGCGCATGCGTTCGACGCCGCCGGCGGCGGCATAAGCGAGCTCGAACGCAAACGGCTTCGCATGGCCCATCCACCCCGACAGCGCGGCGCGAGCGCCGTCGGCATGGCGCGGCGCAACGTAGAGGAAAGCCGGCGAGCCGGGACCGGCATTGAGATATTTGTAGGTGCACCCCGCGGCGAAATCGGCCCCGCTGCCGGCGAGATCGACCGGCAGCGCGCCGGCGGAATGCGCGAGATCCCAGACAGTGACGATGCCGAGGGCGTGCGCTTTCGCGGTCAACTTCGCCATGTCGTGACGGCGTCCGGTGCGATAGTCAACCTCGGTGATGTAGAGCACCGCGACCTCATCCGACAACGCGGTCTCGATCTCCTCCGGCGCCACCAGGCGCAGTTGATGGCCGCGCCCGAGCGTTTCGATCAGGCCCTCGGCCATGTAGAGGTCGGTCGGGAAGTTACCGGTATCCGACAGGATCACCTTGCGCGAGGCGTTCATGTCGAGCGCGGCCGCGAGCGCCTGATAGACCTTGAGCGACAGCGTGTCGCCGACCATCACGGAGCCCGCTTCCGCGCCGATCAGCCGCGCGATGCGGTCGCCGACATGACGCGGCTGGGCGTACCAGCCGGCGGTGTTCCAGGCGCGGATCAGCTCGTTGCCCCACTCGTCCGTGATGACGCGGCCAACGCGCTCGGCAACGCCCAGCGGCAGCGCGCCCAGCGAGTTGCCGTCGAGATAGATCACGCCGTCGGGCAAATGGAACAACGCCCTGGTGTCGTCATAGACGCGAAGCCGGGTCATGGACATCCCTACAGAATCGTGCGCACGCGCCAGAGTTCGGGAAACAGCTCGACCTCCAGCATGCGCTTGAGATAGCTGACGCCGCCGGTGCCGCCGGTGCCGCGCTTGAAGCCGATGACGCGCTCGACCGTCGTCACATGGTTGAAGCGCCAACGCCGGAAATAGTCCTCGAAATCGACCAGCTTCTCGGCGAGCTCATAGAGCATCCAGTGCGTCTCCGGCGCCTCGTAGACGATACGCCAGGCCTGCAGCACGCCTTCGTTGAAGCTGTGGGTCTCACGGACATCGCGCGCCAGCACCGCCGCAGGCATCTTGAGCCCGTTGCGGTCGGCGAGGCGCAACACCTCGTCATAGAGGCTTGGCGTTGCAAGTTCCGCCTCGAGCAGCTTCGTGGTCTCCGCATCGTGCGCGTGCGGCTTCAGCATGGCGTGATTGCGGTTGCCGAGCAGAAATTCGATCAGCCGGTATTGCCGCGACTGGAAGCCCGAGGATTGCCCGAGCTGCGAGCGGAAGCGGGTATATTCGCTGGGCGTCATCGTGCGCAGCACGTCCCAGGCGCCATTGAGCTGCTCGAAGATGCGCGACATCCGCGCCAGCATCTTCATGGCGGGCTGCACCTCGTCTTTGGCGATGGCCCGACGCGCGGCGCTGAGCTCGTGGATGGCAAGCCGCATCCAGAGCTCCGTGGTCTGATGCTGGATGATGAACAGCATCTCGTCATGCGCCTCCGACAGCGGGTGCTGCGCGCCGAGGATCGCATCCAGTGCAAGGTAGTCGCCGTAGGACATCCGCCGTGCGAAATCGGTCTCGGCGCCTTCGCTCGTAGGATCGTAGTCACTGGACGTCATGACAGGTCCTTTCGATCGATCTTCCCGGGCTTTACTCAGTCGAGGCCGACCAGGCGGGCGGTGATCGGCGAGGACGGGTCCTTCAGCCCGTCGATCACGGTAAAATGGTTGAGGCCGGGCTCGACGACGAGGCGGGTCGGCACGTCGAAGCCGGTCCAGACATTGGCCAGCAGATCGGACTGGCGGATGAATTCGGGCCGCTCGCTGCCGCCGACCCAGGCGGTCACAGGCGAATGCCCGCGCGGCAGATGCAGCGCGGCGCTTTCCAGCGTCGCCTCCTCCATCGTCATGCGCAGCGTCTCGTTCATCTTGGTCTTCAGCAGCGGACGCAGATCGTGCAGGCCGCTGATCGAGAGTGTGCCGGCGATGCGGTTGTAGACGGCGGACTCGAGGCACCTGTCGTCGCACAGCATGCGGGTGACGAGATGGCCACCGGCGGAATGGCCGGCGAGCCGGATCGGACCTGCGACGAGCGAGGCCGCCTTGGCGATCGCGGCGGCGATCTCGGCTGTGATGTCGGAGATGCGCGCGGCCGGCGCCAGCGTGTAGCTCGGCAGCGCCACCGTCCAGCCATGATGGCGCGCGCCTTCGGCGAGATCGGTCCAGGTCGATTTGTCGAAGCGCAGCCAATAGCCGCCATGGACGAACACGACGAGGCCCTTGCTGTCGCCGTCGGGCAGGACCAGGTCGAGCTTCTGGCGCTCGCCGGCGCCATAGGCGATGTCGAAACGAAACTCTGTCAGTCCGGCGCGGTAGGTCGCCGCCCGCTCAGCCCACAGCGCCGGCATCTTGTCCGAGCCCGGGATATGGGCCGAATTGGCATAAGCGTCATCCCAATCGCGCATCGTGCTTTCCTCGGCGGACTTAAGGCCAGCAAGCCGGACACCAGTCTGCCACCGGCAAGGCCGCCATCCTAGTCTTTATTTTAAGCTTAAAGGATTTGGACTCGCCCGAGTTTCGGGCAGTGGTGCGGCAAGATATTCCCGTCACTCCCGCCTGAATGGGGATCTGATGGGCCGCTTCCCTCATTGCGAGCGCGGTGAAGCAATCCAGAATCTTGCCGCCGCGGCAGCCTGGATTGCCTCGTCGCTTCGCTCCTCGCATTGACGGCGGAAAGAGCTAGGCCTTCTCCACGCCGCACCATTCGGCAATGAACAGCGCCATCGCCTTGGTCGTCTTCTTCAGCGACTCCAGGTCGACGAACTCGTTGAAGCCATGCATCTCGCCTCCGCTGGCCCCGAAACACAGGCTCGGAATGCCGTGATTCAGGCCGTAGAAGCGCGTGTCGGTGAGCGCGGTGAAGACGAGGTCCTCGACCGCGCCGCCATAGACGGCGTTGAAGGCCTTGCCGAATGCAGCTTCCGGCGCGGCAGCGTCGGTCAGTTCATAGCCTTCCGACAGGAAGCCAGACCATTCGATCTCCGGCGGATTGTTAGCCAGGAAGCGGTGGTTTCGCGCAGCAGCAGCAACGCAAGCCATGATCTCCTTCTGGTGATCGGCGATCGACCAGCCCGGCAATACCGCAATCCGGCAATCGACGTCGCACCAGGCCGGCACGCTCGAGGCCCAGTCGCCGCCCTTGATGATGCCGGGGTTGAAGTTGATGGGATGGTTGAGCGTCTTGAAGTGACGATCGGCCTTGGCGCGCTCGTTCCATTCGATCTCGAGCTTTTGCAATGCCTGGATCAGGTGATACGCCGCCATGATCGCGTTCGCGCCCGAACCTGCGAAGGCCACGTGGGTCGGATGCCCCTTCACGCGCAGGCGAAACCAGATCACGCCAACCTGCGAGCGTACCATCTTGCCGCCGGTCGGCTCCGGAATGAAGCAGGCGTCCGCGCGATAGCCGCGCTGCAGCGTGGAAAGTGCGCCGACGCCGGTGCTCTCTTCCTCGATCACGGACTGGAAGTGGATCCGCGCCGTCGGCCTGAAGCCGGCGGCCTTGATCGCGTCCAGCGCATAGAGCGCGCCGATCGTGCCCGACTTCATGTCGCAGGCGCCGCGGCCGAACATCTTGCCGTCCTTGATGACCGGCGAGAATGGCGGCGTATCCCACAATTCCAGCGGGCCGGCGGGCACCACGTCGCAGTGCCCCTGCAGGATCAGCGATTTACCGCCATTGGTCTGGGGACGGTAAGTGCCCACCACGGAACGAGCCTTCGAAAAATCGTGCTCGATCGGGCCGAATCCGCGCAGATCCTTCAAATCGTCGACATTGATATGCCAATCGTCGACCTCGTAGCCACGTTGCCGCAGGAGATCGCCGATCATGTCCTGGCATGGCCCCTCCGCCCCGCGGGTCGAAGGGATCGCGACGAAATCGCGGGTGGTTGCAAGCTGAGCTTCGAAGCCGCTGTCGACGGCGTCAAGAATCCTCTGCTGCGTTTCGGCATTCATCAGGGCAACTCCAGGCATCTCAATGGTTCTCAAGGAGTGCGCAAACTAGCCGATTTCAGCCGTTCGGGTACTCCACAAAATAAGCATCCCGCAATGCATCTTCGAGCAGCCGGCCTTCGGAATAGCCATTCAGCGTCGCGGGCCGGCTCACACCGTCGAGCAGGCGCGGGCACGGCTCCGGAGCGCCGAGCACGGTGCGGACCGGAATGCGCTCCGCGTAGATCGGTAACGCATAGTCCTCGTCGTCGTCAGCGACGCCCTTGGCGCGGATCTTGGCCGAGGCTTCCTCGATCTCCATCGCGATGAAGGAGGTTGCCTTGATCTCCTGCGCGGTGCTCTGCCGCAGGCCGGCGGTGCGATCCGGGAAGAAGCGGTCGACCATGGCGATCACCGCCCGCTCCTTCTCCTCGGGATCGGTGACGAGATAGGCCGTGCCGAAGGCCATGACCGCGCGGTAGTCGGCGGAATGGTTGAAGCCGCAGCGCGCCAGCACGAGGCTGTCGAGATGGGCGACCGTCAGGCAGACGCGCTCGCCCTTGCTCTGGTTGCGCAGCATGCGGCTGGCGCTCGAGCCGTGCCAGTAGAGCCTGGTGCCCTCCCGCCAGAAGAAAGTCGGCGTGCAATAGGGCTGGCCGTCGATCACGTAAGAGACGTGACAGAGCATCGAGGAATCCAGGATGCGGTGGACCGTGGCGTGATCGTAGAAGCCGCGGTCATGCCGGCGCTTCACCTGGTTGCGCGCCGACGTCGGATAGGAATTTGAGGTCTCAGTCTGGCTCACGGCCGCTCCCGCTCGGATTGGAAGAATTCCAGCGCAGTTGTAGCGAGGCTTTTGGTCTGCGATAGTTCCAATTCCATGCGAAAAATTCCGACCAATTCCTCCGCGCCCGGCAAGACCGAGCTGCCCCTCGACCTCACGGGGCCGCACATCACGGCCGGCGCCTCCGCCGCGCACCGGCTCTATCAGGCGCTGTGCGAGACGATCGTCTCCGGCCTCGTCAAGCCCGGCGAGCTGCTGCCGCCGTCGCGGACGCTGGCCAGGCAGACCGGCTTCCGGCGCAACGCCGTCGTCACCGCGTATGAGCGTCTGATCGCCGATGGCTTTGCCGACGCAACCGTCGGCTCCGGAACGTTCGTCGCCGCACGCGTCCCTGCGCGGATGGCCGAGCGGAACAAGCCGAAGGTGGTTGTCGAAACGCCCGGGCAAGGCGCGTTCGCGCTCGGCTGCACCCATATCGACGAGCGCGCGGTGCAGCGTTTTCGCGCCTTCGTCGGCCGCCGCATGCGTGCGTTCGGGGCCGAGCACCTGCACTATGGCGATCCCCGCGGCAGCCGAGAGCTCCGCGCGGCGATTGCCGATCATCTGCTGTCGGCCCGCGGCCTGCGCTGCGACCCCGATCAGATCATGCTGACGTCGGGCACGCTGCACGCGCTGCGCATCGTGCTGAGCGCGATCCTCAAATCCAACGACCAGGTGTGGTGCGAGGACCCCGGCTATCCCGCCGCGCGAAAAACCATCGCGCATTGCGGCTATCGCGCCGTACCCGTCCCCGTCGACGAGCACGGGATGCGTGTCGCCAACGGCCGCATCGCGGCGCCGTCCGCGCGCGCAGCCTACGTCACACCGTCGCATCAATTTCCACTTGGCGTGCAGATGTCGATGCCGCGGCGCCTCGAGCTTCTGGATTGGGCAAGGCAGGCCGGCGCATTCGTGCTCGAGGACGATTACGACAGCGAGTTCCGCTATGACGGCGCACCGCTGATGTCGCTCGCCGGCATCGATCGCCTCCAGCGCGTGATCTACCTGGGCACGTTTGCCAAGACGCTGTTTCCGGGCCTGCGCATCGGCTATTGCGCCCTGCCCGAACGCCTGATCGCGGACGTGGCGGCAGCGCGCGCGGCGCTCGATCGCTTTCCCGGCACGCTGATGGAAGGCGCGGTGGCCGACATGCTCAATTCCGGCGCCTTCGCCGCGAACCTGAAGCGCGTGCGAAAACTCTATCGCGAGGCGCGTGATGCCCTCGCCGAGACGCTGGAGGCCAAATCCGACGGCGCTCTATCCGTGCCGGTGCCATCCCACGGACTGCATCTTGTCGCCCGGTTCGATCCGTCGGTCGACCTGTCGGTGGCAGCGCAGGCCAAACGAGCGGCCGGCGCCGAGGGCTGGCTATTGGCCGACACCTATTCGCGCGCGCGTCCGCTGCCCGGATTCGTGCTGGGATTTTCGGGGCATGCAATTCCGCAACTCGTGGCGGCCGCCGACCGGCTCGCGCGGGAATCGCGCTCGGCCTTGCGCGCGAACAGCAGATCGGGCCGGCGGGCGTAACCAAGCTTCACTATCAGAATCGCTGACCGGCCCCTACATTGCGGCTTCAGTTTCGGGAGCTTCGTCATGTCACTTCTTCGCGCCGCCTGCTGTTCGCTCCTGATCGCCACCGCGGTCGCCTCGACGGCGCGTGCAGGCAGCGTCGGACGCGAGCAGGACATCGTCGATCTGAAGCTCGGTCAGCGTGTGCTCGTGGATGACGGAACCTGCCCCGCCGGTCAGGTCAAGGAGGTGCGCGGCGCCAAGATGACGGACAAGGGTGTCTCGCGCACGAGCTCCTGCGTGCCGCGGCACGGACCGAAATCGAGATGATCGGCTGAGAAGCTACTTCGCCGGATCGAACATGCACTGCAAGGTCGGCTTGGCGATCTTGGTGAAGGTCGGGCCGATCTCACCCTGCTTGGATACCGGCACCCAATCGGTCTCGATCGTCGGCACGCCGGTCTCGGTAATGCCGCGCAGCAGCGCCTCGCGCAGATCGCGATCCTCGACGGCAGCGGCGGCATGGTCGTGGAGGCAGCCGCAAACCGCTTCCGGATGCTCCCAGCGCCCGAGCATGCGCGGCGCGCACTGCCGCACGAATTCGCTGCGTGGATCGGGTAGCCGGGAGGGCGTGCGAACCTGCGCCTGAACGGAACCGATCGTCAGAAGGGACACGAACGCCGCGGCGCAGAGACGAAGCAACATGATGGTCTTGCCGGCTGTTGTCTTGTGTGCGGTCAGAAGCGCGCGGCGACCATGATTGGCTGCGCTGGCGTGATGGTGATGGGCGAACCGCTGTACTGGAAGGTGCCGACACCGGGGAGATTACCGTCAGGCGCTCCCGCAAACGAGGAGCCGGCGAGCACGAAACCGAAAGCAAGGATGAAGCTGAGCGCGCGCATGATCTTGTATCCCAATTCGGTGGCCGGCGGTGCGCCGTCGTCGTTGTGACGCTGATAACCATGGGCGGTTTCGCGCGTGATGCGCGAAAAGCTGAAAATGGTTTCGTCGCCGTGAGAATTGTTTCGTCCCGTCCGTGACGACGAAACAATTGTTGGAAAATGCCAGTCATTTCAGAGAGGTCTGGCTGCAGCTCAAAGTGCCCCGGCAAGTTCCGGCTGCAGCGCGAAAACGCACCCTGCGCCGGCGCCGTCATGCTCCCGCCTCAAGCGCTTCATACGCATTTTACGTTTTTCTGCTGAACAGGCGGCAAACGAGGGCCGGGTCCTATCGAACCGGGGGCGGTTCGGACGCGACCCAAGCCATCGAAACCGAGACGCCCGATTCATCGGGCGCATTCACGTGAGGAATGGCCACCATGACGGCGGGAAATCGCGCAACGCCGCGCGATACGGATCCACCGAGGGATCGCGGAGATGAACCACCCGCTCGCGGCAGCGCCGGCGAAATGGCGCTGCAATCGAGCCGCGGCTTCGAGGCTGCACCGCAGATGTTCGCGCGGCTAACCGGTTCGCATCTCGCGAAACCAGGCGATCGTCTTTGAGCGAACGCAAGCGCGTCACTGAGTGAAGAACTCGCCGCACTTCTGGACGTTTGCGTCCGCCGGTCCCCACGGCATGATCGGCACGGTCGAGGTCGAGTTCTTGGGCGAACCCTCGATCAGCCTGTCCGAATAGACCATGTAGACCAGCACGTTGCGCTTGGCGTCGCAGCCGCGCACGATCTGCATCTTCTTGAAGAACAGCGAGCGCCGCTGGCGGAACATGTCGTCGCCCTGCTCCATCTTGTTCTTGAACCTGATCGGGGCGATCTGGCGGCAGGCGAGCGAGATGTCCGAGACCTCCTCGGCAAGGCCCAGCCACCCCTTGAAGCCCCCCTTCTCCGGCACCGTGAAATGGCAGGCGACGCCCTCGACCTCCGGATCGTCGAGACCATAGGTCGCGAGCTTGTCGTTCGGGCTCATCCATTTAAACACAGTCGAACGGCGGAAGATCAGATCGGGCTCGTCGGCGGCGGATGCCGACGCCATTGGCGCAGTCAGAGCCAGGAGGAATAAAGCGAGGCCTTTCAAGCGGATGCCCGAAAGACCGGGGAAACGAGATGACATGAAGCTCTCCGGTAACAAGTCCCCGCAATGTAGGAACGCGACAGCCCGACAGGAAGACGACAGGCAGCCCGGCGCGGCCGCCGTTTACCGCTCCGTGAGGCTTTTCTGCTACGGCTTGGACAAATGTAGCTGATCGCAGAACCACCCTGCTGGTGAACGCGTATCCCCTTTGCGAGACTAACGTCTGATTTGGATTGTGGATTCGAGGATGAGCAGCGTGAACGGCTCGGGTTCTTCCGCCAAGCGGGCGCGGCTGTGGCAGGTCGCCATTTTGACGGCGGCGGGTGCGATCGGCACGATCAGCCACGCAGACGCAGCGTTCTACTATTGGACGGATTATTCCGACGGCTCCTACTACGCCCGGCAGCGTCCCGAGCCACTGCGCCAGAAGCCACAGAAGAGCCGCACGGTCGGCAAGAAAGAAGTTGTCGCCGAGAAGGAAGCCGGCACCAAGCCGCAGGGACCGCTCGTCATCGTCGTCTCGATCGACCGGCAGAAGGTGACGGTCTACGACAGCAAAGGAGCGTTCGCGGAATCCCCGGTGTCGACCGGCATGAAGGGTCATTCGACGCCGATGGGTGTGTTCAGCGTCATCCAGAAGCACAAATTCCACCGCTCCAACATTTATAGCGACGCGCCGATGCCGTACATGCAGCGGATCACTTGGTCCGGCGTCGCCATGCATGCCGGCGTGTTGCCGGGTTACCCGGCCTCGCACGGCTGCATCCGCATGCCGATGTCGTTCGCGGTGAAGATGTGGAACTGGACCAGGATGGGCGCGCGCGTCATCGTCGCGCCCGGGGAGATGACGCCGCACAGCTTCTCGCATCCCCTGCTCGCCTCCATGCGTGTGCCGCCGCAGCCCACGGCGAGCCTCGAACCGCAGACTACCGTCGGCGAGAAGGGCGACAAGGGCGCCGCCGAAGCCAAGCCCGCGGAGACGAAGACTGCAAGTGCCGACAGCGTGCTCGCGTTGCGCGCGTCCCTCGGCCATGCCGCGATGTCGGATGTGACCACGGGCAGCGCGCCCGCGCGCGAGGAAGCCGGCGCACCGGCCGATAAGGCCAGGACGGCCGAGGCATCCGGTACGGTCAAGCCAGGTCACGACGACAAGCCTGCCAACAAGGTCGAGGCGGTCAAAGCCGAGCCGGTCAAGACGGAGGCGGTGGACTCCGCGAAGACGCCCAATACGCCGGCCACGGCGCCGACAATGACTGCTTCGCCCGACGCAAAGAAGGACGAGACCCGCGTTGCCGACCCGGCGCCAGCCGTAAAACCGGAAACGCCCAAGCGGGCCGGCCAGATTGCCGTCTTCATCAGCCGCAAGGATTCCAAGCTCTATGTGCGGCAGAATTTTGCGCCGCTGTTCGAGGTGCCCGTCACGATCGCCGCGAGCGACCGGCCGCTCGGCACGCATGTCTTCACCGCCGAAGTCGACAGGGCCGATGCCAATTCGCTGCGTTGGTCGGTGGTGTCGCTGCCCGTCTCCGCCCGTTCCGCGGCACGCGCGGACGACAGCCGCCTCGCGCGCGGCCAGCGCGGCGCCGCCGTGATCCCCGTCGCCGCCAGGCCCGTGGTCACGCCGGACAGCCCGGCCGAGGCCCTCGACCGCATCTCGATCCCCGCGGAGACCATGGCGAAGATCAACGAGATGCTGACGTCCGGCGGCTCGATCATCGTCTCCGACCAGGGCATCAACCAGGGCGAGACCGGCGAAGGCACCGATTTCATCGTCCGCCTGTACTAGGCTTCGTCGCTCCCGATAACGCGGTGTTGAGCAGTCCGGTCGTGCCGGCGGGGTAACATGCGGCCCGGATCATTTCGGGGGACGCCGTCATGATGAATCGCAGGACCATGCTCCTCGCAACGGTTGCAGGCGCGATCGCGCCGGCAGCACGCGCTTTCGCCGATGGCGGCATGAGCCGGATTGCGGCCTACGCCTTCTCCTTCCCAGCGTTGTCTGGCGACGACATCCGCCTCGCCGCGTTCACCGGCAAACCGCTGCTGGTGGTGAACACCGCCTCGCTCTGTGGCTACACTCCGCAATATGCCGGCCTGCAAGAGCTCTGGAACGAATTCCGCCCCCGCGGGCTCACCGTGATCGGCGTACCTTCCAACGACTTCGGGGGCCAGGAGCCCGGCGGCGCGAGTGAGATCACGGACACCGCGCACCACCAATATGGTGTTACCTTCCCGGTTACGGCCAAGGCCGTGGTGATCGGAGCGAAAGCGCATCCATTCTACAAATGGGCCGCCGAGGCGCGACCGAAGGAAGTTCCGAAGTGGAACTTCCACAAATACCTGATCGGCCGCGACGGCTATATCGCCGACGTCTTTGCGTCCGCGGTCGAACCGGCCGACACGCGAATCAAAACGGCCATTGCCAGGGCGCTGGCCGACAGTTGACGCAGGCGCGTCATCCGGCTGGGCACAAGTGTCGGGGCGCGTCAAACAGCCGTTGCAATGGCGATGCCGCACCATCTAGGCTAGGATCGTTTGGGGCAGGATGGTTTTTGCCACAGGCGAAAAGCCGCGGCGGGACAACGGGGCCAATCTCGAGGACAACACCATGCGTGTGGCGGCAGGACTGATTTTGGCAGGCGCGATGTCGGTTGCGATGACCGGCGCAGCATGGTCGCAGACACCGGCCGCGAAGCCGGCAGCCGCGACGCAAGCCGCACCGGCGGCGACGCCGGTCGCGTCGGCGCCCGCGACGGCTCCGACCGCCGCTCCCGCGACAGGCGCCGCGCCAGCAGGGTTCGTCAATCCGCCCCCGCCCAAACAGCCGCCGCAGCCGGCACGCGCGGCCTGCAACACGCCGGGCGCGCTCGGCGTCGCCCGCACCGTCGAGATCGACACCACGGGCGGTCCCGGCTTCGGCTTCGAGCATTTCAAGGAGCTCGACTTCCTGCGCGACAAGGAGGTGGTGCTGACCTTCGACGACGGCCCCTGGCCGCGCAACACGCCCGCGGTGCTGAAGGCGCTCGCCGACGAGTGCACTACCGGCATCTTCTTCTCCATCGGCAAGCACGCGACCTATGAGCCGGAGATCCTGAAGCAGGTCTACGCGGCCGGCCATACGGTCGGCGCCCATACCTGGTCGCACGCCAATCTCAACAACAAGAAGCTCACCGAAGCGCAGCGCAAGGAAGAGATCGAGAAGGGCTTCAGCGCCGTGAGATGGGCGCTCGGCGGCATCTCGCCCTCACCGTTCTTCCGCTTCCCGGCGCTCCAGCATCCGCCGGAGATGGTCACCTATCTCGGCAACCGCAACGTCGCGATCTTCTCCTGCGACATCGACTCGTTCGACTTCAAGGCCTCCAAGCCCGAGAAGGTGGTCGAGACCGTGATGAAGAAGCTCGATACCAAGGGCAAGGGCATCATCCTGATGCACGACTTCCAGAAGCACACTGCGGAGGCCCTGCCCGAACTGCTCAAGCGGCTGAAGGCCGGCGGCTACAAGGTGGTGGCGATGCGCGCCAAGTTCCCGGCATCGACGCTGCCGGAATACGACCAGGAGCTGCTCAAGGACGCCAAGCTGCCGACGGTGAGCCAGCGCCCGGTCAATTCCGTGGTGACGACCGTTTCCGAATAGAAGGCCGTTGTCTTTCCGTATCGAAGGCTACGTCATCGTCTCAGCGGACGGCATGCTTGCCGACGCCGATCGCGTGATGCCCGAAAGCCTCAAGTTCGAAGGCGACAAGCTCTTCTTCGAACAGGCGCTCGATCGCGCCGCGCTGATCGTGCATGGCCGGCACTCGCACGAGCAGCAGCCGAATTCGCCGAAGCGCAATCGGCTGATCCTGACCCGCAAGATCAGGGACCTCACCGTCGACCCGGAGATGCCGAACGCGACGCTGTGGAATCCGCAGCACGCGAGCTTCGATGAGGCCTGCGCCTTCGCGGACGTCGCCTCCGGCATGATCGCCATCATCGGCGGTCCGCTCGTGTTCGACATGTTCATGGACCGCTACGACGCGTTCTGGCTATCGGAAGCCCCGCATGTGCGGCTGCCCGGCGGCGAAGGCTGTTTCGGCGGCGTGCCGGCGCGGACGCCTCACGAGGTGCTGGCTTCGCACGGATTGAAGCCGGGCGCGCCGTACGTGCTCGACGCGGCACATGAGGTGACCGTGACGCCGTGGCGGCCGAAGTAGCCTCCCGGCATGGCCGGCTGGCTTTCGCTCGCACCGGTGGGATGAGGCTCCGGCAAGAATCGGAGGAACAACCCCATGCACAGTACCGGCATCAGGACACCTTTGCGTATCCTACGGTTTTATTAAACAAAATTGGCGCCGCCGCCGGCCAGCGCAAAGCCGGCTAGCATATTGGCCGAGGCCCGATAATCGGCCCCGACGGCGGTCATGGCGCTATAGCCAACGTCCGCGGCGCTGCGTCAATACGAGCTGACGACTGAGAAACACCGGATCAATAGACTGAGACAAAAGCGCAAAACTGGACGGTCTGGACCCTGGCGGAAGACGCCAATTGGGTGCTGCCTGGCCCGAGACGGCAGCATTGGTACACAAACGAGCCGCTTTCGCTCTGCGGGATAGTCACCATATACGCCGGGGCTCGGGTCTCCCGCGAAGCCCTCCGCGGCTCCGGAAATCCTTGCCATGATTGGCTCGGCTCGCCGGCTTCCGGCCTCAACGATGATCGAGACGCGACCAACGGGCACCATGAACGACGACTGCACGACGACAGGTCCGACAGACGCCTCCGGACTGACGGGCAATGCAGCCCCGATTTCGTCCCTGCTACCGGCATTCGGCTTCACTGCCGATCGGATGGAGACAGATGCGAACGTCGCCGCCTGGCGAGAATCTGTCGCCACGCTGTTCGACGTCGACGAACTCGCCGCCGACGAACCGGGTCCGTTTCGCGCCGACATCAGCTCCTACGCCATGGGGCCAGTACTGATCGGGCTGAGCCGTGCCAGCGGCCAGCGTTTCCGCCGCACCCCCGAAACGATTGCGCGCAGCGGCGTCGACCACATCATTCTCCAGCTCTATCTGAAGGGGGGCTATGACGGCGTCGCGGGCACCCGGCCGATCCGTGTGCGCGCCGGCGACATCTGCCTGTTCGACCTCGCCCAGACCCTGGAGACCAAGGCGACGGCTTTCGAGAACATCACGCTGGTCGTGCCGCGCCCGATGTTCGGCACCCATCTCTTGCGAGTCGACGACTTGCACGGCCTGGTCCTGCCCGGCAGCAGCGTGATCGCAAGGCTGCTGGCGGGACATCTCACCGCACTGGTCGAATTTGCGCCCCGCATGACGCTCGACGAATGCCAATCGGTGGTCGAGGGCACGGTTTCGCTGCTGGCCGCGTGCCTGCGCAACGAGCTCGAACGTGGCGACGCTGACGCCGACCATACCGTCGCTGCGAGCCCGTCCTTGATGCGGATTCGGCAATATATCGAGGCTGGCCTTGCCAGCGAGGATCTGTCGGCCAATTCGATCGCGGCCCATTTCGGCCTGTCCCGGGCTTCACTGTACCGGTTGTTCGCGCCCGTCGGCGGCATCGCGGACTACATTCGCAGCCGTCGGCTGCACCGCGCGTTCTTCGATCTCGCCAATTCGGGCTCGCGTGGTCCGCGCATCAGCGAGGTCGCGCGGCGCTGGCAGCTCGGCACCGACGCGCATTTCACGCGCTCGTTCAAGGCAGCCTACGGCATTACGCCCCGCGCAGCGCGCGAGGCCGCCTTGCTCGGCCTGCAGCACGGCACCGATGCTACGAGCAGCGCAACGATTTCCCGCTGGATGCGCGAGATCGCGCCCCCAAGGGCGCATTGATCGCTACACGTCGCCGTAGGCCGCCTCGGCCGGACGCGTGGTGCGGCCGTAGCCGATGATCATGCAGAGCGCGCCGATGATCGACAGGTTCTTGAGCGCGTCGACGAGCATCTTGGCGTTGTCCGGCGGGGTCTGGTTCCAGAAATCGTAGAACAGGACGGTTGCGACGGCGACGTAGATGATCAGCAGCATCGCGAAGAAGCGCGCGCCAAGATTCAGCGCGATCATCAGCCCTGCGATGACCTCGAGTCCGCCGACCGCGATCGCCAGCAGCTGCGGCGTGGTCATGGCCGTCGCCCCCTCGACCTGCGTGGCGTAAGGCGCGATGACATCGGGCACTACGATCTTGGTGGCGATGAAGTCCGCGGTCGCCTGGATGGCAAAGAGCTTGGTCGCGCCCGTGTAGATGAACAGCACGGCGAACAGGATCCGCCCGAAAGTCACGAACGCTGGCATGATCGGCCTCTTGGCAAAGCGCTACAGCATGGAACGCTTGAGGGGATTATGAAGAGTCCGATTGCGGTTTTCAAACGGGGAATGGAGAACCGCGAGGAATTCAAAACGCGCCACACGTTCGCTACACCTTCTCCCCTTGTGGGAGAAGGTGGCTCGTCGCGAAGCGGCGAGACGGATGAGGGGTATCTATCGGCACGGAAAGCTCGCGGGATCTCGACTCGCGGAAACAACCCCTCATTCCGGCGCCATAGCCGAAGCTTCGCTTCGGCGTTCTTAAGAACGGCGGCCAAAGGCCGCCTATGCCACCTTCTCCCACAAGGCGAGAAGGGACAGCACCTCCGGCGGCCCTGCAGCCCGCCCTTACGTGAACAACGTCGGCTGCTGCCGGGCTGCGCGCTCCTGGGCTTCGACGACGGCGACAGCCGTCATGTTGAGGATGCCGCGCGCGGTCACCGACGGCGTCAGGATATGTGCCGGGCGTGCCGGGCCGACCAGGATCGGGCCGACGGGCAGCGCGTCCGCCAGCGACTTGATCATCTGATAGGCGACGTTGGCGGTGTCGAGGGTGGGCATGATCAGGATGTTGGCCTCGCCCTCCAGCTTGGAGTGCGGCAGCACCATTCTTCGCGCAGCGGCGGAGAGTGCGGTGTCGCCCTGCATCTCGCCGTCGGCCTCGATCTCCGGATGCTTCTCCTTCAACAGCTGGGTCGCCCGCCGCATCTTGCGCGAGGATTCGGTGTCGTAGCTGCCGAAATCCGAGTGCGAGACGAAGGCGATCTTCGGCTTGATGTTGAAGCGCTGCACGTGGACCGCGGCGAGCGATGCGATCTCCGCGAGCTCTTCCGCGCTCGGATTGGGCCGAACCTGCGTGTCGGCGATGAAGAAGGCGCCCTTGCTGGTGATCAGCAGCGCAAGCGCCGCGTAGTCGCTGATCCCCGGCGAGAAGCCGATGATCTCGCGGACATGACGCAGATGGCTCATGTAGCGGCCCTCGACGCCGCATAGCATGGCATCCGCCTCGCCGCGCGTCACCGCGAGCGCGGCGATCACGGTGTTGTTGGTGCGCACCACCGTGCGGGCTGCATCCGGCGTGACGCCGCGGCGGCCGGCGACCTCGACGTAGGACTGCACATAGGAGCGGTAGCGCGGATCGTCCTCGGGATTGACCAGGTCGAAGTCCTTGCCGGCGCGGATTGAGAGCCCGAAGCGCTTGATGCGCGCCTCCACGACAGAAGGACGGCCGACCAGGATCGGCCGCGCCAGGTTCTCCTCCAGCACGACTTGCGTCGCGCGCAGCACGCGCTCGTCCTCGCCTTCGGCATAGATCACGCGCACCGGCTGGGTCTTGGCCTTGGCGAACATCGGCTTCATGACGAGGCCGGAGCGGAAGGCGAAGCGCTCGAGCAGCGCGGTGTATTCGTCGAAATTGGTGATGGGTCGCGTCGCGACACCCGACTCCATCGCCGCCTTGGCCACAGCCGGCGCAATGCGCAGAATCAGGCGCGGGTCGAACGGGCTCGGGATCAGCGAGCCCGGGCCGAAGCCTTGGGTCTCGCCGGTGTCGAAACCCTGCGCGACCGCATCCGACGGCGCCTCGCGCGCGAGCTGCGCGATGGCCTCGACGGCGGCGTGCTTCATCTCCTCGTTGATCGCGGTGGCGCCGACGTCGAGCGCGCCGCGGAAGATGAAGGGAAAGCAGAGGACGTTGTTGACCTGGTTCGGATAGTCGGAGCGGCCGGTGCAGATCATGGCGTCGGGGCGCGCCTTTCGCGCCTCTTCCGGCATGATCTCCGGCACGGGATTGGCAAGGGCCATGATCAAGGGCTTGTCGCCCATCGCCTTGGCCATCTCGGGCTTGAGCACGCCGGGTGCCGAGAGCCCGATGAAGATGTCGGCGCCGCCGATCACGTCGGCGAGCGTGCGCTTGTCGGTCTTCTGCGCATAGACCGCCTTCCAGCGGTCCATCGAGGTGTTGCGCCCCTCATGCACGAGACCGTCGATGTCGCAAACCCAGATGTTCTTCCGCTGTGCGCCCATCGAGACGAGCAAGTTCAGCGTGGCGAGCGCGGCCGCCCCTGCCCCCGAGGCCACGATCTTGACCTCCGACAGCTTCTTGCCGTTGAGCCTGAGGCCGTTGGTGATCGCCGCGGCGACGATGATGGCGGTGCCGTGCTGGTCGTCATGGAAGACCGGGATCTTCATGCGCTCCTTCAGGCGCGTCTCGATCTCGAAGCATTCCGGTCCGCGGATGTCTTCCAGATTGATGCCGCCGAAGGTCGGCTCGAGCGCCGCCACCGTCTCGACCACACGGTCGATGGTGTCGGCGGCGATCTCGATGTCGAACACGTCGATGCCGGCGAATTTCTTGAACAGGACCGCCTTGCCTTCCATCACCGGCTTGGAGGCCAGCGGGCCGATATTGCCGAGGCCGAGCACCGCGGTGCCGTTGGAGACCACCGCGACCAGGTTGGCGCGGGTGGTGAGCGTGGCCGCCTCGGCCGGGTTCTTGGCGATCTCGGTGCAGGCGGCGGCAACGCCCGGAGAATAGGCCAGCGCGAGGTCGCGCTGGTTGGCAAGCGGCTTGCTTGCCTGGATCTCGAGCTTTCCGGGGCGCGGCAGACGATGATAGGCCAGCGCCGCCTGGTGGAGATCATCAGAATAGGACGACATGCGGAGTCTCGCCTCACGTTACCGGCATCAAAATGCATGATCCGGAGCTGCCGCCCAAGCGAAACGGTATTTCCGGGTCATGGAAACGGGATGAAGCACGCCGGGTGCCCCGGTGGCAACATCCGATTGCGCCCCCATCAACAGGGCGCGCAGTCAACTGTCTGAAAACCATAGCTTTCCCTGGACCGCGCGGCGTTTGCCGAATATGGCAGGTTGCGCGGTGTAGAACGAGCAACTGGAGCCGGCAATGAAGCGAATCCTGATCGGCCTGATCATGGCAGCCGTGCTCGGCGCGAGCGGATGGTTCGGCTTCAATCTCTACGTCCAGCACCGGGCCACCAGCGAGGTCGAGGCGGCCTTCGAGCAGATGCGCTCGGGCGGCGGCAAGGCCAGCCATGGCAAGATCACGTTCGAGCTCGCGACCCGGACGCTGACGATCGAGGACATCGACGTCGCGCCCGCCAACCAGCCGCAGGCGAAGATCAAGATCGCCGGCATCAAGGGCACAGGCGTCCGCCTGATCGATGATGCCAGGTTTTCGGCCGACAGCATCGACATCACGGGTGTTGAGATTGCGATGGACGACGTCGGCCCCGGCAAGTTGAAAGTGGCCTACAAGGTCCCGCAGACGACACTGCGCGACTATGCAGGTCCCCTCCACGTTCAAAACATGCCGGCATCGAGCTCCCTGATCGACGCGTACCGGTTCGCGCTCGTCCAGTTCGCGAGCGTGACGGCAACGTCCGTGACGGTCCCGTCCATCAACATCAATTTCGACGCCGGCAGCAGCGGCGGCAGCGGTGAAGTGCTCTATTCCGGCCTCGCGCTGCAAAATCTCGGCCGCGGCAAGGTCGATGCGATGAAGACGGACCGCGCCACCTTCACGATCAACGTTGCGCAGCCGGGCAAGGCGGACAAGCTGACTGGCGAGATCTCGACCCTCATCGTCAACGATTTCGACTCGACCCCGATCCTCGTCGCACTCGATCCACAAGCGAGCGGTGACGACAGCTACCGCCGGGTCTACCGGCAAATCTCGAGCGGCCCTTATGTGCTGAAGTCCGCGCTGGGCCTGCGTATGGATATTGACGGCTTCGCCATGGAAGACATCGACGTGCAGCCGTCGAGGCTCCGTTTGTTCGAGATGTTTGCCATGCTGCCGCAGGATAAGTCGGCCCCGCCGACGCAGGCGCAAACGCGCGAGCTGATGGAGAAGGTCGCTGGATTCTACGACGGCATTCGCGTTGGCAAGGCCGAGATCGGCAAGACCTCGATCGGCACACCGCAGGGAACCGGGAAGATCAACGCGATCCGCTACCGGCAGGGCGAATTCGCAATCGAGGGCGTCGATGCACCCTCGCCGCAGGGTCAGTTCAAGATGGAGCGCTTCGCGCTCAAATCCTTCAGCATGCCGAACTTCATGCGCTGGGCCTCCGGTCTCAGCAGTCCCGGGCAGCCGCCCTCGCCCGACCAGATGCTGGGCCTGTTCCGGGTGCTCGAAGGCGCCGAGATCAAGGGCGTTGTCTCGCCATACAAGAACACGCGTCAATTCGTTACCATCGATACGATCAGCCTGAACTGGGGCCAGCTGGTCGGCTCGATCCCCAGCAAGGCCAATCTGATCGTGAAGATGGTCACGCCCACGGATACCGCCAATCCGGCGCTGCGGCCGCTGATCATGGCGGGTGTCGACAAGCTCGCAATCGACCTCGATCTCGGCGCCGCCTGGACGGAATCGTCCGGCGCGTTCGCGCTCGCGCCGGCGAGCATCGAGCTCGGCGACCTCGCCAAGGCGCAAGCCCGCTTCGCGCTCGCCAATGTGCCGCGCGGCCTGTTCATCACGACCGACCCAGTGCGCGCGATGGGTCAGGCGGCGCAGGTCGAGACCGGCGCGCTTGAGCTCTCCTTGCGCGACAGCGGCGTCGTCGATCTCGTCGTGGCGCAGTTCGCGCGCATGCAGAATGTCAGCCGCGACGCCGCGCGCAACGCCATCGTCCAGGTGATCCGGTCGCAAGGCGAGAGGATCGCGGCGTCAAATACCGACGTGAGAATGGCGGTCGATGCGCTGGCCGGCTTCGTGGAGACGTCGGGGCAGACGCTGACCATCAAGCTCACGCCCCGCGCCAAGGTCCCGCTGATGCAATTGATGCAGCTCTCGCAAAGCGACCCGGAGAGCGCGCTGGCGCAGTTCAGGATCGAGGCGTCGACGGGGCTGTAGCGGCGCTTATCACTGCGAAAGAGGCGGCAACTGGCCTGGCGAAAGTCCCTCCCCGTCATTGCGAGGAGCCCTTGCGACGAAGCAATCCAGAGTCCCTCCGCGGAACGATTCTGGATTGCTTCGCTTCGCTCGCAATGACGGTAGAGGGAGCGGACCCAATATCAGCCAGATCGACTCGCGGAGAATTCCCCCTCACCGCCCCGCATCTTCGATGCGACGCGGCCTCACCCCGCAAGCGGGGAGAGGCGAAAGCCTCACTTCTGCGGCAGGTTCACCCGGATGTGCAACTCGCGGAGCTGCTTGGTGGTGGCTTCCGAGGGCGCGCCCATCAGGAGGTCCATGGCCTGCTGGTTCATCGGGAATAGCGAGATCTCGCGCAGATTCGTGGTGCCGCAGAGCAGCATCACGATGCGGTCGACGCCCGCGGCCATGCCGCCATGCGGCGGCGCGCCGTACTGGAAGGCGCGGTACATGCCGCCGAAGCGCTCGACCACCTCCTGCTCGCCATAACCTGCGATCTCGAACGCCTTCACCATGGCTTCCGGCACGTGGTTGCGGATGCCGCCCGAGGCGATCTCGTAGCCGTTGCAGGTGATGTCGTACTGGAACGCCTTGATGGTCAGCGGGTCCTGGCCCTTCAGCGCCTCCAGGCCGCCCTGCGGCATCGAGAACGGGTTGTGCGAGAAATCGACCTTCTTGTCGTCCTCATTGTACTCGTACATCGGGAAATCGACGATCCAGGCGAGCTCGAACCGATCCTTGTCGGTGAGGTTCAACTCCTCGCCGACCTTGTTGCGGGCAAGGCCCGAAAACTTCCAGAACTTGTCGGGGTCGCCGGCGACGAAGAAGGCGGCATCGCCCTCCTTCACGCCGAGTTGCGCGCGGATCGCGGCAGTGCGCTCGGGCCCGATATTGTTCGCAAGCGGACCTGCGCCCTCGCCGCCCTCGCGCCACATGATGTAGCCGAGGCCGGGCTGGCCTTCGCCCTGCGCCCAGGAGTTCATGCGGTCGCAGAACGCGCGGCTGCCGCCGCCGGCGGCCGGGATCGCCCACACCTGGTTCTTGGGATCCTCGAGCATGCGCGCGAACACCTTGAAGCCGGAGCCGCGGAAGTGCTCGGAGACGTCCTGCATCTCGATCGGGTTGCGCAGGTCCGGCTTGTCGCTGCCGTATTTGCGCAGCGCCTCGGCGAACGGAATCCGGCGCCAGCCCTTGGTGACCGGCTTGCCCTTCGCAAATTCCTCGAACACGCCGGTGATGACGGGCTCCATCGCGGCGAAGACGTCTTCCTGCGTCACGAAGCTCATCTCGACGTCGAGCTGGTAGAACTCGCCCGGCAGACGGTCGGCGCGCGGGTCCTCGTCGCGGAAGCAGGGCGCGATCTGGAAATAGCGGTCGAAGCCCGACATCATCAGCAGCTGCTTGTACTGCTGCGGCGCCTGCGGCAGCGCGTAGAACTTGCCGGGATGAATGCGCGAGGGCACCAGGAAGTCGCGTGCGCCTTCCGGCGAGGACGCGGTCAGGATCGGCGTGTTGAATTCGAAGAAGCCCTGCCCCTCCATGCGCCGACGCATCGACTTGATGATCTCGACGCGCGTCATGATGTTCTGGTGCAGCTTCTCGCGGCGCAGATCGAGGAAGCGGTATTTCAGACGGATGTCTTCGGGATATTCCTGGTCGCCGAACACCGGCAGCGGCAGGTCGCCGGCCGGACCCAGCACCTCGATCTCGCTGACATAGACCTCGACCTTGCCGGTCGGCAGATCGTCATTATCGGTGCCCTCGGGGCGACGGCGGACCTTGCCGTCCATCTTGACCACGAATTCCGAGCGCAGCTTTTCGGCCAGCGAGAACGCCGGCGAGTCCGGGTCGACCACGCACTGGGTCAGGCCGTAATGGTCGCGCAGGTCGATGAACAGCACGCCGCCATGGTCGCGAACGCGATGGACCCAGCCCGAGAGGCGGATCGTCTCGCCGATGTTGCTCTCGCGGAGCGCGCCGCATGTATGTGACCGGTAGCGATGCATGGTCGTCCCAAAAATCAATGTCGGAGGATGCGAATCGAACGGCCTTTCACGGCCGGTCCGAGATTGCGGCAGGGTTTACCTCGCTAGGATCAAGGCGGCAACCAAGGGAACGCCCTGTTTTGGGCTGGAAGTGCCCATTTTCAGGGGCCGAGCCTTTGCCATTAGGCGTTCCAGCCCTATCTTGAGCCTATGACGGTGCATTTCCCCTTCCAGAACTCCTATTCGGCGCTGCCGGACAGCTTCTTCGCCCGCGTCGCACCGACCCCGGTCGCCGCCCCCCGGCTGATCAAGCTGAACCGGTCGCTGGCAATCCAGCTCGGGCTGGATCCGGACCTGCTGGAGACCCCTGAGGGCGCCGAGATCCTGGCCGGCAAGACGGTTCCCGCCGGCGCCGATCCGATCGCCATGGCCTATGCCGGCCACCAGTTCGGGCATTTCGTGCCCCAGCTCGGCGACGGCCGCGCCATCCTGCTCGGCGAGGTCATCGACAAGGACGGCGTCCGCCGCGACATCCAGCTGAAGGGAAGCGGCCCCACCCCGTTCTCCCGCCGCGGCGACGGCCGCGCTGCGCTAGGGCCGGTCTTGCGCGAATACATCGTGAGCGAGGCCATGTTTGCCTTGGGCATTCCGACCACGCGGTCGCTTGCCGCCGTCGTCACCGGCGAGCACGTCATCCGCGAGACCGCGCTGCCCGGCGCGGTGCTGACCCGCGTCGCCTCGAGCCATATCCGCGTCGGCACCTTCCAGTTCTTCGCCGTCCGTCGCGACACCGAGGCGGTGCGCCGGCTCGCCGACCATGTGATCACCCGCCACTATCCGGACCTGCTCCAGGCCGAGCGGCCCTATCACGACCTGCTCGCGAGCGTCGTCGCGCGCCAGGCCGAGCTCGTGGCGCGCTGGCTGCTGGTCGGCTTCATCCACGGCGTGATGAACACCGACAACACGTCGATATCAGGCGAGACCATCGACTACGGCCCCTGCGCCTTCATGGACGCCTACAACCCCGCGCAGGTCTTTTCCTCGATCGACGAGATGGGCCGCTACGCCTATGCCAACCAGCCGCGCATCGCGCTGTGGAATCTGACGCGCCTCGCCGAATGCCTACTGCCGCTGTTCTCCGACGAGCAGGAGAAGGCGGTCGCCGAAGCCCAGGACATTCTCGGCGCCTTCTCCGACCAGTTCAGCGCGGCCTATCAGGCCGGCCTGCGCAGGAAGGTCGGCCTGTTCACCGAGCGCGACGGCGACGAGGCGCTGATCCAGGACCTGCTCGACGCCATGGCGAAGAACCAGGCCGACTTCACCCTCACCTTCCGCAAGCTCGGTGACGCCGCAGCTGGCGACGCAGCCGACGCGCGCGCGCAGTTCATGGAGCCCGGCGCGTTCGACGAGTGGGCCGGACGCTGGCGCGCGCGCATCGCGCTGGAGCCGCAGAGCGCCGCCGAGCGGCAGGCCGCGATGCACGCCGTCAATCCGCTCTTCATTCCGCGCAACCACCGCGTCGAGGCCGTGATCCAGGCCGCGGTGAATGATGACGATTACGCGCCGTTCGAGGAATTGGTGCAGGTGCTGGCCAAACCGTTCGATGAGCAGCCGGACTACGCCGCCTACGCCGATCCGCCGCTGCCGGACCAGAGGGTGCTGCAGACATTCTGCGGGACATGAGGCGGGCGCGACCGCGCACCACCATCTCTAATTGGTTCACTGCAGGGATTGCGCCTTCCGCGGTGCATCCTCCTCCCGCGGGCGTTGTGGACACGTCCCGCGCACGGGAGCCGCTGTCATCAAACTGAAACACACGCGCTCTAACCGCCTGTCAGGGTCGTCTTGCCGGAGACGTCCATCCTCCAACCGTCCCGACAGCGCGCCATGCCCTTCAAATTCATCCACCTCACCGATACGCATCTCGCGAACCCCGGGCTGAAGCTCTATGGCCTCGACCCGCGCGCCCGGCTGGACGCTGCGATCGCCGACATCAACCAGCATCAGTCCGATGCCGCCTTTGCCGTGGTGACAGGCGATCTCACCCATTGGGGCGAGGCTGAATCCTACACCAATTTCGCCGAGGCGATGGCTGCGCTGAAGATTCCCTACATCGCCATGGTCGGCAATCACGATCGCCGCGTCACCTGCCTCGATGCGCTGAAGGCCGCGCCGCGCGATTCCAACGGCTTCGTGCAGGGCACGCGCACCACCGAGCACGGCCTGTTCGTCTTCCTCGACACCTTGGACGAGACCAGCCACGCCGGCGAGATGTGCGCCAAGCGCCTCGGCTGGCTGGCGAGCACGCTGGCGGCTGCGCCCGCGGACATGCCGCTCGTCGTGTTCATGCACCATCCGCCCTTCCCGGTCGGCGTGCACGCGATGGACGAGATCGGGCTGAAGCAGAGCGCGGAATTCGCCGAGGTGATCGCGCCTTATCGCGCGCGCATCCGCCATCTCTTCTTCGGCCATGTGCACCGGCCGATCTTCGGCAGCTGGGGCAAGATCCCGTTCTCGACCCTGCGCGGCACCAACCATCAGGTCTGGTTCGAGCTCGACCAGAGCGCGCCGCACCTCGCCAGCCACGAGCCGCCGGCCTACGGCGTCGTGCTGATCGACGACGAGAACCTCGTCGTGCACAGCCACGACTTCCTCGACACCAGTCTGCGCTTCCCCTTCGAGCCGCCGGCGGGAATGGATGGCCGCGACTACGCGCTCAGTTTCCCGGCGCGGTGAGATGAGCCTCGCCGAACCCGCGACTCTCTCCGTCGCGACCTCGGCAGCGCCGCGCCTGCACATCCTCAAGCGCGTCACGAAGCGTCTCAAAGCCTCGCTGCCGGCCTATCTGCTGCTGCTGCCCTCGCTGGTCTTCCTCGCGCTGTTCACCTACGGCGCGATGGGCCGCGTGCTCATCGATGCGCTCTATCAGCGCGCCACACCGAAGGCGCCGCTGCGCTTCGCCGGTCTCGACAATATCGCGTCGGTGCTGGCGGATCCTGCCTTTACCGGCGCCGTCGTCAACAACCTGATCTACGCCGTGGGCACGGCGGTGCCGAGCATCGCCCTTGCGCTGCTGTTCGCGCTGGCGCTTGCGCGCACCCATGCCGTGAACAGCGCGCTGCGCGCCGCGCTGTTCCTGCCGGTGTTGATCCCGATGGTCGCGGCGTCCGCGCTGTTCCTGTTCATCTTCCTGCCCAATGTCGGCCTGCTCGACTACTACATCGGCCGGCTGCTGCCGGTGCTGCCGAACTGGCTCGGCGACCCCGACATCGCGCTCTATGCGATCATGATCATCACGATCTGGAAGAACGCCGGCTACTACATGCTGTTCTTCCTCGCCGGCCTCCAGGCCGTGCCCGAGGACGTGATGGAAGCCGCGCATCTCGACGGCGCGGGCCCATATCAGCGCCTGCGCCACATCATCCTGCCGGAGCTCAAGCCCACCTTCCTGTTCGTCACCGTCATCGCAATCCTCAACGCGGTGACGCAGGTCGACCACGTCTTCGTCATGACGCAGGGCGGGCCGTCCAATTCGACCAGTCTGGTGCTGTTCTACATCTACCAGCAGGCGGTGGAGCATTACGACATCGGCAAGGCCTCGGCGGCGACGCTGCTGACGCTCGCCGCGCTGATGGGCCTCACCGCGCTCTCCTTCCGGACCATGGCGAACCGCGAGGGCGGGTCATGAAGCTGTTCGACCGCCTGTTCAGGGACGCCCCGCTCGCCACAAGGGGCGAGATCACGCCGAAGCTCGGCTTCGCGCTGACGGTGCTGCTTGCGATCGTCTGGCTGATCCCGTTCCTGTGGATGGGCGTAGCGACGCTGCGCCCGGCCTCCGACGGCATCAATGCCATGGCCGAGCTGATGCCGAGCCTGAAGCCGACGCTCGACAATGTCAGGGATGCCTGGGAGATCGGCGATTTCCCGCGCTACACGCTCAACACCACGATCATCTGCACCGGCATCCTGCTGGTGCAGTTCGTCACGATCACGCTGGCGGGCTTCGCCTTCGCCCGCCTCGACTTCGCCGGCAAGACGCTGATCTTCTACCTGTTCCTGATGCAGCTGATGCTGGTGCCGGTGCTGCTGATCGTGCCGAATTTGAGCCTGGTGGCGCAGCTCGGCCTCTACGACACGCTCGCCGGCGTGATGATGCCGTTCTTCGCCTCGGCCTTCGGCACCTTCCTGATGCGGCAGGCGTTCGAGGCAATCCCGACCGAGCTGGAAGACGCCGCCCTGATCGACGGCGCCAGCCTGTTCCAGCGCATCCGCCACATCTACGTGCCGCTGTCGATGCCGAGCTTCTCCGCGTTCGCCATCATCTCCGTGACCAGCCACTGGAACGACTTCCTGTGGCCGCTGATGGTGATCAATTCGCCCGACAAGCGTCCGCTCACGGTCGGCCTCTCGGTGTTCACCAAGACCGCCGAAGGCACGCAGGCCTGGGGCACCATCGCCGCGGGCACGCTGATGGTGATCGCGCCGCTGCTCGTCACCTTCCTGATCTTTCAGAAACGCTTCATCAGCTCTTTCGTCACCTCAGGCATCAAATAGGAGATTTTCCGATGCTGTTCTCCCGCAGGCTCATGCTCGGCCTCGCCATGGTTGGCGCTCTGGCCTTTCCGGCGCTGGCCGAAGGTCCCACCGAGATCGATCTGTTCTTCCCCGTTCCCGTCGACGGCAAGCTCGCCCGCGACATGGGCACCTTGATCAAGGAGTTCAACGAGACCCATCCCGGCGTCAAGGCGACCGCCGTCTACACCGGCTCCTACGACGACACGCTGATCAAGACGCGCGCCGCGATCAAGGCCGGCAAGCCGCCGGCCGCCGTGATCATGTCGGCGAACTTCCTGCTCGACATGCAGATCGAGAACGAGCTCACCAATCTCGACAGCCTGATCGCTGCGGACGGCACCACCAAGGAAAAGTTCCTGGGCCAGTTCTTCCCGGCGCTGCAGGGCAATGCCGTGATCAACCGCTCGGTCTACGGCGTGCCGTTCCACAATTCGACGCCGCTGCTCTACATCAACGCCGACAAGGCCAAGGAGGCCGGCCTCGATCCAAACAAGCCGCCGCAGACCTGGGCCGAGCTCACCGACTGGGCCAAGAAGCTGACCAAGCGCGAAGGCGACAAGGTGACCCAATGGGGCATCGCGATCCCCTGCGCCTACGACTATTGCGGCTGGATGATGGAAACGCTCACCATGAGCAATGGCGGGCGCTACTACAACGAGGAGTTCGGCGGCGAGGTCTATTACGACACGCCCTCAATGCTCGGTGCGCTCACCTGGTGGAACGACCTTGTCTACAAGCACAAGGTCCATGCGCCCGGCGCGACGCCCGGCCCTGCCGTCAGCACCTCCTTCATCTCCGGCAATGCCGCAATGATGATGCTGTCGACGGGATCGCTGACCTATGTGCGCGACAACGCCAAGTTCAATTACAAGGTCGCCTTCATCCCGCGCAACGTCCGCAACGCCGTGCCGATCGGCGGCGCCTCGCTGATCGTTCCGGCCGGTCTCGAATTGGAGAAGCAGAAGGCCGCCTGGACGCTGATCAAGTGGATGACCTCGCCCGAGAAGAGCGCCTGGTGGAGCCGCGCCACCGGCTATTTCGCGCCCAACATGGCCGCCTACAAGACGCCCGACATGGTCGAATTCCTCAACAAGAACCCGGACGCCAAGACCGCCGTCGAGCAGCTCGACGTCGCCAAGCCCTGGTTCGCGACCTACAAGACCGTCCCTGTCCGCAAGAATCTCGAGGACGAGGTGATGCTGGTCCTGAACGGCAAGAAGCAACCGAAGGAAGCCCTCGCCGCCGCCCAGAAGGCCGCGGACGAGACGCTCAAGCCTTACAATGCTGAGACGTCGCTGAAGCTGCCGTGAGGCCGCCGACAACGGCAACAAACATCGGCGCTCCGTCATGCGGGGCGTCGAATTCGTTTGGGCCGGTCTGTCCATTAACTCCCCGTCCACCATGCGGCCCGCCCCGCCGCCGGTAACCACGAGAATTAACAGACCCTCAACGTGCTCCCGACAAATCTATCAATGTTTCTGGAGATTTCGCCGTGGATCTGTTGGTTATCGAGTTCCTGGGACTGGCTCTGGTCGCCATGTGCGTCCTCGTGGTGGCGCTGCCCTGCGCGCGAAAATCCTCGCAGCGGGTCCGCTACGAATAGGATTTTCGTCGGAAAAAGGCGCCTCCGGCCCAAAAGCAAGGCTCGAATTCGCTCAGAGCCCCTTGACATCACAGCACTTTCGGCAGAACGGCTGATATCACGTGTCATGGGCCGTTCATGGATTTGATTACCACCACCGCTGACCTCGCGGCTGCCTGCAGCCGGCTGGCCAAGCACCCCGTCATAACAGTCGATACCGAGTTCCTCCGCGAGACCACCTATTACCCGCTGCTGTGCGTGGTGCAGATGGCCAGCGCCGAGGAGGCCGTTGTCATCGACACCTTGGCCGAGGGCATCGACCTCAAGCCGTTCTTCGAGCTGATGGCCAACGAAGGCGTGCTGAAGGTTTTTCACGCCGCCCGCCAGGACATCGAGATCATCTGGCACCAAGCCAACATCATCCCGCATCCGGTGTTCGACACCCAGGTTGCCGCGATGGTGCTCGGCTACGGCGACAGCATCGCCTACGACGCGCTGGTCGAGAAGGTCGCCGGCCACCGTCCGGACAAGACCCACCGCTTCACCGACTGGTCGCGACGGCCGCTGACCAAGGAGCAGATGCATTACGCGGTGTCCGACGTCACCCATCTGCGCGACGTGTTCGCCGCGCTGGACGCCGACCTGAAGAAGCGCCGCCGCAGCGAATGGGTCTCCATCGAGATGGAGGTCCTGACCTCCCCCCGCACCTATGATTTTCATCCCGAGCGCGCCTGGGAGCGGCTGAAGACGCGGGTGCGCAAGCCCAAGGACCTCGCGGTGCTGATGGAAGTCGCGGCCTGGCGCGAGCAGGAGGCGCAGAGCCGCGACGTGCCACGCGGCCGCGTGCTGCGCGACGAGGCGATCACCGACATCGCGACCCACGCGCCGACCACGCTGGAGAAGCTCGCGCATCTGCGGTCGGTGCCGAAAGGATTCGAGAAATCCAAATGGGGCGCGGACATCGTCGCGGCGGTCGAGCGCGGGCTGGCGCGGGACTTTACCAAGCTGCCAAAGCTGGAGAAGCCGCGCAACAACTCCAACGGCGCCGCCATCGTCGAGCTGCTGAAGGTGCTGCTGCGGATGACCGCCGAGCGCCATGCGGTCGCAAGCAAGGTCATCGCGACCGTTGATGATCTCGAAGAGATCGCGGCGGACGACGAAGCGGATGTACCGGCCTTGCGCGGCTGGCGCCGCGAGCTGTTCGGCGACGCCGCGCTGAAACTGAAGCGCGGTGAGCTCGCACTGGCCATCGAGAAGGGCCGCGTGATCGGCGTGCAGCGGGGGTAGCGGTCGGCCACGCGGACCAACTGTTAGCTCGTCATCCGGAGGTGCGAAGCGTACGGTGCAGAGCACCGTACGCGAAGCCTCGAAGGATGAACGCCCGCTGATGCAGTCGGGCCGTCGCCCTTCGAGGCTCGCCGAAGAGGCGAGCACCTCAGGGTGACGGCGATGGAGTTGCGCCGGCGCCTACGCCGGCGTCAGCTTCGCCACTTCGCCCTTCATGTCATTCAGCACGCCGGAGATCGCCCCGACCAGCTCGTCGATCTGGGCCTTGGTCGTGATCAGCGGCGGACAGATGGCGATGGCATCCAGCATGTTGCGCGAGATCACGCCGCGCTCCTGGAGCATGCGGCTGGCGATGCCACCGACCGCGCCCGGCGTCGCCGCCGCGGTCTTGCGGCCCTTGTCGAGCACGAGCTCGAGGGCTGCGATCATGCCGACGCCGCGGACCTCGCCGACCAGCGGATGGCTGGCGAGCTCGCGGAGCCTGCCTTGCATGTAGCCGCCGAGTTCGGCGGCATGCGCGACCAGGCCGCGCTCCTCGATGATCTTGAGGTTCTCCAGCGCAATCGCGGAGCCGACCGGATGGCCGCCCGCGGTGAAACCGTGGCCGAGCACGCCGATCTTGTTGCTCTCGTCCGCGATCGGCTCGAACATGCGATCGTTCAGGATGATCGCCGACAGCGGGAAATAGCTCGAGGTGATCTGCTTGGAGACCACGATCGCGTCGGGCTTGATGCCATAGGTCTCGCAGCCGAACATCTTGCCGGTGCGGCCGAAGCCGCAGATCACCTCGTCGGCGACCAGCAGGATGTCGTACTTCTTCAACACCTTCTGGATCTTGTCCCAATAGGTCGCCGGCGGCACGATGACACCGCCCGCCCCCATCACCGGCTCACCGAAGAAGGCGGCGATGGTGTCAGGCCCCTCCTTCTGGATCAGCGCATCGAGCTCCTCGGCGCGGCGCGTCGCGAAATCTTCCTCGCTCTCGCCGGGGGCGCCGTCCTTGTAGAAATGCGGCGAGCCGGTGTGCAGGATGTTCGGCAGCGGCAGGTCGAACGAGCGGTGGTTGTTCGGAAGGCCGGTGAGGCTCGCGGAGGCGATGGTGACGCCGTGATAGGCACGCAGGCGGCTGATCACCTTCTTGCGCTGGGGCTGACCGAGCGCGTTGGAGCGATAGGCGATCAGCTTCAACACCGTGTCGTTCGCCTCAGAGCCGGAATTGGTGAAAAACACCTTGCTCATCGTAACAGGCGCGAGCGCGACCAGCTTCTCGGCGAGGTCGATCGATGGCCCGTGCGATTTGGCGGAGAAGGTATGGTAGAACGGCAGCGCCTGCATCTGCTTGTGCGCCGCCTCGACCAGCCGCTTCTCGTTGAAGCCGAGCCCGACGCTCCACAGGCCTGCCATCGCTTCGAAATAGCGCTTGCCCGTCGCGTCGAAGACATAAGGCCCCTCGCCGCGTTCGATCACGAGGGGGCCGGCCTGCTGATGCGTGCGCGCGTTGGTGTATGGATGGAGCTGATAGGCCACATCCCGGGCCTCTTGCGAATTGGGCAGCATGGACATTTGCGAAGATCCTTGAAAGCGTCACGTCGCAGGCAGAGCCGGCGTCATCACTTGATGGCAAGTACCTTGGCTATTGCGACAGCGCAAAACATGCAACGCCAATTCGTCGGCAGCAAACGCTCAACAGCGATGCACAAAGCCGCATGTCACAAATCCGCACATGACAGGACCGCACATCACAGAGCCGCACGGTGGCAGCTCTCACGCCGCGCCGTCGTCGCCATCGTCGTCGGCGGCGGCACTGGCTTCCCGCACCTCCACCAGCGCCATCGAGAGCAAGTAGAGGGTCGTGGGCAGACCAAGCCTGCGCGCCCTCTCGGCGGCACGCGACAGATCGCTCGCCAGCTCCTTGAGCTCCTTCCCCCGTGACAATCTCTCACCCCATCCGCCGGTTGCGGACGCCTACACCGCAACGGCGCCGCTGGTTCTGATCAGTTCGGCGCTGGACTGCATTGTAGCAAAATTTCCGATGACATTCACTACCGCATACCTGTAGGTGGCGGCATCGTCCGTGCCCGGCTGCCGGCAAGCCGCGGCGTCAGTGACCACCTGGTAGCGATGGCTGCGATGAAACCCGTCGACGGCGGTGGCCAGGATAGTCTCGTCCAGGGAAAAGCCGATCAGAATGCAGCGCGTGGTGCGGATACTGGACATGTAGTCTACAAACCGCGACGAGCTGTAGGCGGACGGCAGCGGGTGCTCGAACGTCATCTCCCCCGGCCGCGGCTTGGTTTCCGCGATCCAATCGGTCAGCCCGGATGCCGGATTGAACCAGGCCGCCTGCGCGATGCGCTTCAGATGCATGACCGGCCACAAATTGCTGCGCCACAGCGTGAGGAGTTCCAGACAACGCGCCGTCACCGCATCGCCGTCGAGGACGACATGGCGACGGCCGGGGGTCAGATATTCGACCTGAAGATCCGCACAGACCAGTATGGGCGGATCATCATACATGGAAGCCAGCATCTCGTTGCGCGCAGCTGCACCAGTTTCAACGGTCGGCAAATGCGAGGTCTCGCAGCGGTGAGGTCACCGCCCGCCCCGCCGAGGCATCAAGCACGCCAGGCCGGTCCCAATCGCCCTCGGGACGGATGATCACATAGGGATCGCTGTCCAGCGTGATGGCGTCCGGGCCCGGCTCGATCTCCAGCAACATTTCTGTGTAGGAGAAATCCGAGAACGTGATCTTGCGATTGTGGCCGAGCGGCTTGGCGCCGAAATGTGCCCAGAAATCGACCAGCCGGTCCTGCGCCTGGCCGTAGATCTTGCGAAAGCCCTTGCGCTTCACATAATCGACGCTGGCCTGCACCAGCTTGAACGAGACGCGCGAGCGCCGATATTGGTGACGCACCGCGAGCCGCTCCACCTTGGCGAAATCGCCGAAGAACCGCACCCGCAGGCAGCCCGCAGGCTCGTTGCCGACGAAGCCGATGAAATGCGCGGCAACCATGTCATTGCCGTCGAACTCCTCCTCGAACGGACAATCCTGCTCGGCGAGATAGACCGCCGAGCGGATGGCAGTCACCAGCATGAGATCGTTCGGATCGCGCGCGAGACGGATGGTGATGGCGCGGGAACAAGGCTTGGCGAGAGGAATCCTAGTACCGTGCATCTGCAAAGCTCCTTGATTGGATGATCGCGCCTGGCATGCGCATCGGCTGCCGATGCCAGGGACGCTCGTAGCACCAAAGGTCGGGTTGGAAGCTCGGGACAGGCGCAAAGCCCGTCGCCTTCATGATGTCGCGTCCGGCCACCGTTGACGGCTGCGCATAGCAATCCGCGCCGCGAAACCTTATCTGCCGCAGATGAGCCGCGGCCTTGCCGAGACCGGCGATGCCGCGACCCGTCGCCGCGATCGCCCAGATGTAGATGGCTGCGACGTCTTCGTCCGCCGACGCGAGATGGTGCGTCTCGGGCGCGGTGAGGCAGATCTCGTCGAGCAGCAGCGCATCGTGTCCGCGATCGTTGAGAAACAGGAAGGCCATGCCGCCGACGAGGCTGCCCTTCCGGCTGAACGTCAGGATACTCTGAGGATCGAACGTGAAGTACCTCGCAAGCTCCGCTGCGCCGATCTGCACGCCCGGCACCAGCCGCTGCGCCATATCCGAAAGCGCCGCGATTTCGGAGAATTGCGCGCAGCGCACGTCGACATCCGGGCTCAGCGGCAAGGCGTCGAAATCGTGCCTTGCGGCAAACGGGCCCCTTTCCATACTCATATCACGCCTCTATCGTTCGAGGCTTTCGTGCCCCGCTATGACGATGAGCTTAGCGGTTGGGGATCAGGAGTATGCAGCAGTTATTGCACCGGGGTGCTGCGATGATGCAGCACCGTGAAGAAGCCCTGGACGCGTCCTGGGACGATTTAAAGCTGTTTTTAGCTTGCGCAAAGTATAAAAGTTTCCGCAATGCGGCCGAAGAGCTCGGGCTCACCTCCACGACCCTGATGCGCCGCGTAGATCGGCTCGAAGAGAGGATCGGGTGCAAGCTGTTCCTGCGCGACCAGAGCGGACTCACGCTCAGCGATGAAGGCACCGCAATGATCGCCGACGTTGCGCATATGGAGCGACATGCCTTCAACATCTTCCGCCGCGCCTCGCGATCGTCGAACGACACCTCGGGCACCGTGCGCGTCGCGGTGACGGAAGGCCCCGGGAATTTCTGGATCCTGCCGCGACTGATCGACTTCCAGAAGACCTACCGCAAGATCACGGTCGACCTGCGCTGCGCGATGGAGCAGGCCGACGTCGCGCGGCTCGAATCCGATATCGCGATCCAGCTCGAGCCGCCGACCAATCCCGATCTGATCGTCGCCAAGCTCGGCCGTCTCCACATCTATCCCTTCGTCTCCAAGGAGTACGAGACTCTCTACGGCGTGCCGACAACGCTCGCCGAATTGAAGAACCACCGCATCATCAAGCAGAGCGCGCCGCAGGTCGACGACGGCGCCTATGCCCGTGTGCTCGGGCTGAACTCGCTCGAGGGCATCGTCGGGATCAAGACCAATTCGTCGGTCGGCGTGCTCTATGCCGTCGAACGCGGCGCCGGCATCGGCTTCCTGCCGACGGTGTCGATCGCGCTCGGTGCGTCGCTCGTTGCCGTCGATCTCGGCGTCAGCCACCACGCCGATCTCTGGCTCACCTATCACAGGGAGTTCCGCACCTCCGAGCGTCACAAGGTTGTGGTCGACTGGCTGAAGAAGATCTTCGACGCCAGGACCTATCCCTGCTTCCGCGACGAGTTCATTCATCCGAATGCGCTGGTGCCGATGATGACGGCCGCGCGCGAGGGGTTTGGATTGGCGGGCTATGTCGCGGCAACGCCGACCTGAGCGCGGACGAGCTTCAGCTCACCATTTGTATTCGAAGCCGACGGTACCCTGGTGCAAGGTGAGCTCGTTGCGAAACTTGCCGTCGTAGTTGACGTAAAGCCGTGCCACGTTGGTCAGGCTGAGCGAAGCCGAGGCACCGGCGTCCGCGCCGTAGCGGCTCTCGCCGATGCCGGGGACCACGATGCTCTGGGCGCCCAGGCTGACCTGAATCGATCCCAGGTCCTGGTGGAAATTGTCGACGAGCTTGCCGCAGGCCGAGAGGTCCAGAATCTTCTGGTCGAAGATGAAGTAGCGGCCGATCTCGGCGCCGATCATCATGCGTGCGCGGGAGAGCGCCGTCGAGCCGACGCTGAGCGGATCGAGACCGCCGGATTCCTGGAACGCGGCACTGGTGGCGCGCACATATTCGAGCGCGCCCTTGGGCACGATGCGCATCTGGTCCCTGGTCCAGTAATAGCTGATCTCGGTCAGCGCGCCGTCGACCGCGGCGTGATAGCCGGCGGTCGCAAGGCCAAGACCTGTGTCGCGGCTGGACCGGACCTTGCCGAAACCGTGCACCACGGCAAAGGCCCAGGTCCATGGACCCTTGTCGACCGAACCATTGAAGCCAAGCTGGGTCAGGTCGAGCGTGGCCGACTGGAGCGCGAGCGGCACGTCGATGTCGGTGTGGCTCTGGTCGATGGAGAAGCCGATGTTGACACCGGGCGCGAGCCGCGCGCCGAGGCCGGCGACGCCGCCAAACGTCCTGCGCTTGTCGCCGACGAAATCGCCCTGCGCCTCAGTGCGGACCGAGATCCCGTAGCCCTCGAACCAGGTACGGTAGCGCGGATCTTCCGTGCTTGCGGAAGCACCGCCGCCGCCGGAATTGGTCCGGAACGATCGGTCGAAACCATTGGCGGCCTGGTTGCCCAGCCGCTCCAGAAATCCCGAGCCGAAATTGAGCATGCTGTTGCCGGCCGACTGATCGTAATTAATCGCGGTCGGCATCGGGACCGGGGTCGGCGACGGTGTGGGCGTCGGGGTGGGTGTCGGGGTCGGAGTGGGCGTCGGACTTTGCGCGAGGACGGATGTCGCGGCCGACATCGTTACGACGAGCGCAAGCGCGATGGCTGCAAACGTGTTGGCGACCGCTGCCGCGATCCGGCGGACGCGGTCCAGCCCGATCGTCTGCCGTGTCCCGGACGGCTGCGAGGTGCAGCGCATGACGACTAAATCCCAAAGCAAAGGGCGGCCCGCAAAAATGCAACACGAGCGGCTCGCGCCGTGTCGCGATTTGTGCCGAACTGCAACGGAGGGTCAACCGGTTGGCCCGCTGTCCCCGAGGCTATTGCCCTCGATTGTGGTTCCGCGGCCACAGGTCGCAAATAGCAGACGATGGTACCAACCGCGGTCTTGAAATTCGCGCTCTGCTTGCTAACGTGCGATTTTCATGTTGCAATATCGGACACAATCGGAATTGGCAGCTCTGCTGTGCGTTTCGCGACATTGAGACTCAAGACTCGAACAGGCTTCCGGAAAACCCGTTTGTGGCGTGGCACGCGAAAAGCGGCCGCGTCTTTTTTTATCTAGTGGAGGAGACTAGCGATGCCGCAAAAGGGCACCGTCAAATGGTTCAACCCGACCAAGGGTTATGGGTTCATCAAGCCGAACGGCAGCGACAAGGACGTGTTCGTCCATATCTCCGCCGTCGAGCGTGCCGGACTCTCCACCCTCAACGAGAACCAGGCGGTTGAATTCGACCTCGTGGAGAACCGCGGCAAGACATCCGCGGAGAACCTCAAGGTCTCCTGATTTCTCTCGCGTTCGACAAGCGAGAGATCATGACGTTGCCCCCGGCTCTGCCGGGGGATTTTGTTATGCGGCAGGCGCAGCGAGATGTCGCTTCAGCTCACCACCGGCGACACCAGAAAATTCTCCGACGCCGCGCTTCCGTCCGTCCTGCAGACATCGCCCTCGATCCGGACCTTGCCGGTCGCGAGCAGCCGCAGAGCTTCGGGATAGATGCGGTGCTCGACTTCGAGGATGCGCTCTGACAGCGTATCCCCCGTGTCGTGGTCGCTGACGGGCACCGCGCCCTGCATCACGATCGGGCCGGCGTCGGTCTCGGGGATGACGAAATGCACCGTCGCGCCCGACAGCTTGACGCCGGCGCGCAAGGCCTGGCCGTGCGGATCGAGGCCGGGGAAGGATGGCAGCAGCGAGGGGTGGATGTTGAGCATCCGCCCGTACCAGGCCCTGGTGAATTCCGCCGTGAACAGGCGCATAAAGCCGCCCAGACAGATCAGCTCGATGCCGTGCCGATCGAGCGCTGCCTGCAGCACCTTCTCGAAGCCGGCGCGATCCTTGCCGAACGGCTTGCTCTCGATCACCAGCGTGTTGACGCCGCTCGCCCTCGCCTTTTCCAGTCCGAGCGCACCGGGCTTGTTCGAGACGACGAGCGAGATCTCCGCCGGAAAATCCGGCGTGCTGGCTGCCCTGATCAGCGCGGCCATGTTGGAGCCGCGGCCGGAGATCAGGATGGCGACGCGGCGCTTCATCACAGCGCCAGATCGAGGTGGCCGTTGTAGACGACGCGGTGCTCGCCTTCGGCCGGGATCACGGTGCCGAGCTGCGCCACGGTCTCGCCGGCGTCGGTGAAGACCTCGACGACCTCATCGACCTTGTCGGGCTCGACGATCGCGATCATGCCGATGCCGCAATTGAAGGTGCGGAGCATCTCCAGCTCGGCGATGCCGGCCTGCGCCGCCAGCCATTTGAACACCGGCAGCACCGGCAGGCGTGCCAGATCGATGCCGACGCCCAGATCCTTCGGCAGCACGCGCGGGATGTTGTCGGTGAAGCCGCCGCCGGTGATGTGGGCGAGCCCCTTCACCGCGCCGGTCTCGCGGATCGCGCGCAAGCAGGATTTGACGTAGAGCCGCGTCGGCGTCAGCAGCGCGCCGCCGAGCGTCATCACGGGCGCGAACGGCGCCTGCGCCGCGAAGCCGAGACCGGATTGTTCCACGATCTTGCGCACCAGCGAGAAGCCGTTGGAATGGACGCCTGACGAAGCAAGACCGATCACGGCGTCGCCAGCGGCGATGTCCTTGCGCGGCAGCAGCGTACCGCGCTCCGCAGCGCCGACGGCAAAGCCGCCGAGGTCATAATCGCCGTCCTTGTAGAGGCCGGGCATCTCGGCGGTCTCGCCGCCGATCAGGGCGCAGCCGGATTCGCGGCACCCCTCCGCAACGCCCGCGACGATCGCGGCGGTGGCCTCGGGATCAAGCTTGCCGCAGGCGAAATAGTCCAGGAAAAACAGCGGCTCGGCGCCCTGCACCACGAGGTCGTTGACGCTCATGGCAACGAGATCGATGCCGATGCCACCATGCAGCCCGGTCTCGATCGCGATCTTGACCTTGGTGCCGACACCGTCGGTCGCGGCCACGAGGACCGGGTCCTTGAAGCCGGCCGCCTTGAGGTCGAACAGGCCGCCGAAGCCGCCGATCTCGGCGTCGGCGCCCGGCCGTGCGGTGGCGCGCACCATCGGCTTGATCAGGTCGACCAGGCGGTTGCCCGCGTCGATATCGACGCCTGAATCGGCGTAAGTGAGGCCGTTTTTGCGGTCGGTCATGCCCGATTTCCAGTGGGTTTGCGGCTGGTTACGTCGAATTCCGGGGACACGCAATGGCTCGCATGGCGCTCCTGCCTATACTATGTAGATATCAACCGGTTCAGCCTCCCGCGGGGGCCGGATTCGAGGTCAGACCGGGTGCCGGGAAGCGCTTTCGTGAGTATTCCGAACATCATTACCCTGGGCCGCATCATGCTGGTCCCGATCATCGTCTGGGCCATCGTGTCGAGCCAAATGGAGGTGGCGTTCGCCGCCTTCCTGATCGCCGGCATCAGCGATGCCGTGGACGGCTTTTTGGCCAAGCGCTTCAACATGACGAGCGAGCTCGGCGCCTTGCTCGATCCGCTCGCGGACAAGGCACTGCTGGTCTCGATCTACATGGCGCTCGGCATCTGGGGCGCGATCCCGCGCTGGATCGTGATCCTGGTGGTCTCGCGCGACATCATGATCGTCGCCGCCGTGATCGTATCCTGGCTGTTCGACCGGCCGGTCGAAATGAAGCCATCGATGGTGTCCAAGCTCAACACCGTGGCACAGGTGGCGTTCGCGGCGCTGGTGCTGGCGGCGCTTGCCTTCGGCTTCAAGCCGGCACCTTATGATATCATCCTGATGGGTCTCGTCACGATCTTCACGCTCTCCTCCGTGTCGCTCTATCTCGTCGAGTGGCTGCGGCACATGAGCACGATCGAGGCCAAATGAGCCGGGATGCGGCCCCGCAAAAGGCCAAGTCTCGCAAGATCAAGTCTCGCAAGATCAAGTCCCGCACGATCAAGTCGAACCTCTTCAAACGGGCCGGCGCGCCGGCATGGAGCAAAGCAAGCGTGGCAGGCCGCGTCCATCCCCGACAATTGGCGTTCGCGCTTCCGCATGCGGAGAGCCTCAGCCGGGACAACTTCCTCGAAGGCCCCGCCAATGCGGCCGGTCTCGGCCTGATCGACAGCTGGCCGGAATGGCCGAACCGGATCATGTGGCTGGCCGGCCCCGAAGGAAGCGGCAAGAGCCATCTCGCCGCGATCTGGGCCGAGGAAGCCGGCGCCCGCTCGACCACGGCCAATGCGCTGACCGCGGCAGGCGTTCCGGGCGCGCTCGCCACCGGCGCGCTGGTGGTCGAGGATCTCAAGGCCAAGGATTTTGACGAGCGCGCCCTCTTTCACCTGATGAACCTCGCCCGCGAGGACGGCGCCTATGTCCTCCTCACCGGACGCGAGGTGCCGGCCGCGCTGGAGATCGAGCTTCGCGACCTGCGCTCGCGTCTGCGGGCCGTTCCGGTGGTCGCGCTACTGCCCCCCGACGACCAGCTCTTTCGCGGCCTCATCGTCAAATTCTGCGCCGACCGCCAGCTCACCGTGGACGAGAGCGTAGTCGGCTATCTCGCCACCCGCCTGGAGCGATCCTCGGCCGCGGCCCGGCAGGCCGTGGAGCTGCTCGACAGCGAAGCCCTGCGGCTCGGCCGCCCGGTGACCCGGGCGCTCGCCGCCGAACTGCTCCGGGACCCCTGATCGGGCCCATGGGCCCCGACGCCTTCCGCAACGGCTTGACGCGGCGGAACGGCGGAACATCAATGTCATCGAAACGTCATCGCTGTAACACATGCTCCCCGGGGTTTTGCGCATAAGTCGCAAAGTGAGGCGAGACAGGATGGACCGACTTCTGATGGACTCTGCGCAAGCCATTGAAATTAAAGAAAAAACTCCGGAGTCCGAGGGCCTGCCGGCGATCGCATCCAGTCCCGAACGGTTCATCAACCGCGAGCTGTCCTGGCTGCATTTCAACCGCCGCGTCCTGGAGGAATCGGTCAATCCCAGCCACCCCGTGCTGGAGCGGGTGCGGTTCCTGTCGATCTCGGCGAATAACCTCGACGAGTTCTTCATGGTCCGCGTCGCCGGCATCAAGGCCCAGGTGCGCGAGGGCATTGCCGAGCGCAGCCCGGACGGCCTGACGCCGTCGGAGCAGCTCGCTCTGATCAACCGCACCGTCTCCCAGCTCGCCTCGGACCAGCAGGCGATCTGGCGCGACCTGCGCAGCGCGCTGGCCGAGGTCGGCATCGTGCTGGTCGACGGCAAGGACGTCTCCAAGTCGGAACGGACCTGGGTCGAGGACTATTTCCTCAACAACGTCTTCCCGCTGCTGACGCCGCTCGCGATCGATCCGGCCCACCCCTTCCCGTTCATTCCGAGCCTCGGCTTCACCATCGCGCTCCAGCTCACGCGCGCCGCCGACGGCAAGCAGATGAACGCGCTGATCCGCATGCCCGGCAAGATCGACCGCTTCATCCGCCTGCCCGCCGAGGGCACGGTGCGCCTGATCTCGCTGGAGCAGGCGACCGCCCTGTTCATCAACCGCCTGTTCCCCGGCTACAATCTGCACGGCCAGGGCTCATTCCGGATCATCCGCGACTCCGAGCTCGAAATCGAGGAAGAGGCGGAGGACCTCGTCCGCCTGTTCGAGACCGCGCTGAAGCGCCGCCGGCGCGGGTCCGTGATCCGGCTCGAGATCGACGCCAAGATGCCGGAGGAGCTGCGCAGCTTCGTGCAGCATGCGCTGTCGGCGGCCGACGACGAGGTGTTCCTGGTCGACGGCGTGCTCGCGATGAACGAGCTCTCCCAGCTCACGCGGCTCGACCGGCCTGACCTCGAATTCACCCCTTACGTGCCGCGCCACCCCGAGCGCGTGCGCGAGCATGGCGGCGACATCTTCGCCGCGATCCGGCAGAAGGACCTCGTCGTCCATCACCCCTACGAATCCTTCGACGTGGTGGTGCAGTTCCTCCAGCAGGCCGCGCGCGACCCCGATGTCGTCGCGATCAAGCAGACGCTCTACCGCACCTCCAACAACTCGCCGATCGTGCGCGCGCTCGCGGAAGCGGCCGAAGCCGGTAAATCGGTCACGGCGTTGATCGAGCTGAAGGCGCGGTTCGACGAAGAAGCCAACATCCGCTGGGCGCGCGATCTCGAACGCGCCGGCGTGCAGGTCGTCTACGGCTTCCTCGAACTGAAGACGCACGCAAAGCTCTCGATGGTGGTGCGCCGCGAGGGCGGCAGCCTCACGACTTACGTCCATACCGGCACCGGCAACTATCATCCGGTCACCGCGCGCATCTACACCGACCTCTCCTACTTTACCTCCGATCCGACCATCGGCCGCGATGCCGCGCGCGTGTTCAATTTCATCACCGGCTATGCCGCGCCCAGCGACCTCGAGAAGATGGCGGTGTCGCCGCTGACGCTGCGCAAGCGCATCATCGAGCACATTCAAGGCGAGACCGCGCATGCGCGGCACGGCCGGACCGGCGCGGTCTGGATGAAGATGAACGCGCTGGTCGACCCCGACATCATCGACGCGCTCTACGAGGCCTCCCAGGCCGGCGTCCAGGTCGAGCTCGTGGTGCGCGGCATCTGTTGCCTCAGGCCCGGCATCCCCGGCCTGTCGGAGAACATCCGCGTCAAGTCGATCATCGGGCGCTTCCTGGAACACGGCCGAATCTACTGCTTCGGCATGGGCCAGGGCCTGCCGAGCGCGAAAGCGGCTGTGTATATCTCGTCCGCCGACATGATGCCGCGCAACCTCGACCGCCGCGTCGAGGTGCTATGCCCGCTGCAAAATCCAACGGTGCATCAGCAGGTTCTCGAACAGATCATGGTCGCCAATCTGAAGGACAATGAGCAGAGCTGGCAGTTGTTGCCGGACGGGTCGTCAACGCGTATGAAGACCGCGAAAGGCGAGGAGCCTTTCAACGTCCACAACTACTTCATGACAAATCCGAGTCTGTCTGGCCGTGGAAAGTCGCTCAAGGAATCCTCGCCGCGTCGTCTCACGCGCCGGAACGAACGTCATCAATCCTGATCGGGGATCTGCGACGTGAAGCGGCCGCGCAAGCGCGGCTCGAGCGTCGCGGTTATCGACATCGGCTCCAACTCGGTCCGTCTCGTCGTCTACGAGGGACTGACGCGGAGCCTCATCCCGATCTTCAACGAGAAGACCCTGTGCGGCCTCGGGCGCGAGGTGCAGAGCACGGGTCTGCTCGCGCCCGACGCCGTCGACAAGGCGCTGACCTCGCTCAAGCGCTTCCGCGCATTGTGCCGCGTGATGCAGGTCGGGCGCGTGTTCGCGATTGCGACCGCGGCCTGCCGCGACGCCTCCAACGGCCCCGACTTCATCGCCAAGGCCGAGCGCATCTGCGCGGTGAAGATCGAGATCCTGTCAGGTCCGCGCGAGGCTCGGCTGTCGGCGCTCGGCGTGATCTCCGGCATCCACCTGCCCGACGGCATCGTCGGCGACCTCGGCGGCGGCTCGCTCGAGCTGATCGACGTTCGCAGGAACAGCGTTCGCAGCGGCGTGACGCTGCCGCTCGGCGGTCTCGCGCTCCAGGACCTCGCGCACAAATCGCTCAAGCGTGCCGATCGCATCGTGCGCGAGGAGCTCGATGAGTTGCCGCAGCTCACCGCGGGCCGCGGTCGCACTTTCTACGCCGTCGGCGGCACCTGGCGCGCGCTCGCGCGCATCCACATCATCCAGAGCGGCTATCCGCTCCAGGTGATGCACGGCTATTCGATTTCGGCCGCCGAGGCGCTCGACTTCTCCCGCCGTCTCCGGCGCCTCGCTGCCGCCGACATGCTCGCCGACATCGAGATCGTCGCCGATGCGCGGCGGCCGCTCCTCACCTATGCGGCGCTGGTGCTCGAGCACATCATCCGCGTTGCAAAGCCGAAGAACATCGTGTTCTCGACCTTCGGTGTGCGCGAAGGCCTCCTGCACGAGAAGCTGCCGGAGACCGAACGCAACAAGGACGGGCTGATCTGCGCGGCCGAGGAGCTGAACCAGTTGCTGTCACGCTCGGCGAAACACGCCCGCGAGCTGATCGCCTGGACCGACCGCCTCGTGCGCGTCGTGAAGCTGCGCGAGACCGAAGAGGACCGCCGCCTGCGCCACACCGCGTGCCTACTGTCCGACATCGGCTGGCGCGTGCATCCCGACCATCGCGGCGAGCAGACGCTCAGCCTCGTCGTCAACGCCAATTTCGGCGCGATCACCCACACCGAGCGCGCCTTCGTCGGCCTGTCCGTGTTCTATCGCTATGCCGGCCTGAGCGAGGAAAACCAGCCGCCGACCACCATGCAGGAGCTGCTGACGCCGGCCCAGCTCGAACGCGCGCGACTGCTGGGCGCCGCATTCCGCGTCGCGCACCTGATCTCGGCGGCGCGTCCGGGCGTCCTGCCCGCCACACATTTCCGCAGCGAGGGCCGCAAATTGATGCTGGTGTTCGAGCACCGACTCGGCGACCTCGTCGCCGACCGGGTCGGCAGCCGCTTCCGCCAGCTCGCCCGCCTGATCGGCCGTGCCGGCTCGATCGTGAGGCGCTGACGAACAGAAACAGCGCAACGCTTCCCGGGGGGCGTCGGGACGCACAACGAGCAGGCTGGTCACGCAACGAGGCGGCGGCTGTCCTGCGGCGCGACGATGGCTTTCAGTCCGCCGAGTTCGGAATCGGCGAGAACAAGCTGCCATCCATAGGCACTGAGCACGTCCTGAACGATCGCGAGGCCGAGGCCGGCGCCTTCGCCGCGCTCATCGAGCCTTACACCGCGTTCGAGCACGCGGGCGCGTTCAGCGGACGCGATTCCCGGCCCGTCGTCCTCGACCGAGATCGCCGGATTCGCAGTGGCACCGGCGCCAATGCGCACCTTGCTCTTGGCGTGACGGGCGGCATTTTCCAGGAGATTGCCGAGCACTTCGGCCAGATCGGCGCGATCGAGCGGCACGCTCGGCTCGCCCGTTATGCAGATCTTGAATTCGAGCCGCTGCGCAGTGGGCGTGCGCGCCAGCGTAAGCACCAGGGACTCGACGAGCGGTCTGAGGGGCGTGGAAATTCCGCCGCGCTGTCGTGCCGTCCCCCGCGCCCGGGCGCGTGCCAGCTCGCGGTCGACGTGACGGCTCATCGTGTCGCCGACGGCTTCGATTGCCTGGGCGACGTCCTGCTCACCTCGCTGGCGCAACAGCGCGACATCGGCTGCGAGTGCGGCGAGCGGCGTCTTCAGCCCGTGCGCCAGGTCAGCGGCACGGCTGCGCGAACGCTCGATCTCGCGTTCCTGTGCGTCGATCAGGCTGTTTACCTCTTCCACCAGAGGCGTCACCTCGGCTGGGACATCGGCGGGCAGATGCTTGCGCTGCCCGGAGCGGACCTCCGCGACGCCGCGGCGAAGTGCGTCGAGCGGACGTAAGCCCAGCCCGACCTGGATCGAGGTGGCCGCCGCCAGCACCAGCCCCAGCAGGCCGAGCGCCAGCGTCAGCTCCATGGCGAATTGCGAGCCGGCGGCTGACACCCGAGCGAGATCGGCCGCCACAACGACGCGCACCGGCGTACGGCGGTCGCCGACGGTGAGCAGCACGCGGCGTTCACTGACCAGGAGCCGTGCGTTCGCAGGCCCGGGGACGACATGACGGTGCAGTTCGCTCGGCGACGGCTCGTCCTGCGGCAGATCCAGCGCCGTGTCCCACAGCGAACGCGAACGCAGCACCTGACCACCGTCGTCTGATACCTGCCAGTACAAGCCTGAGAGTGGATCGGCAAAACGCGGATCGGCCGGCGGCCGGCCCACCACCAGCTTGCCCCGCGCATCGGCGTCGATACCCGCGACGAGTTGCTTCAGATAGATGTCGAGGTCATCGCCGATGGTGCGCGTGACGTGGCGTTCGAACAGCAGCGTCAGCCCCGCGCCGGCAATCGTCAGCGCGATCAGGATAGCTACAAGTCCCCCGGCGACCAGTCGCAGCCGCAGCGAGCCCCAGCTCATGGCGGCATCTCCGGTACCAGATAGCCGAAGCCGCGCCTGGTCTCGATCAGGTCGGCACCGAGCTTCCTGCGCACCCGGCCGACCAGCACCTCGAGCGCGTTCGACTCGTGGTCCTCGCCGTGGCCATAGACGTTCTCGTCGAGTTCTTGCTGCGATACCACGCGGCCGCGGTGGTGCAGGAGAAAGGCGATCAGGCGGTATTCCAACGGCGACAACGCGACGGGTACGCCGCGCAACGTCACCTTCATCTGACGCTCGTCGAGCTCGACATCGCCAGCGACAATCCGTGGCGAGGCATGCCCCGCCGAGCGGCGCACGATCGAGCGCAGCCGCGCCAGCAACTCCTCCATCCGAAACGGCTTGGGCAGGTAGTCGTCGGCGCCCGCGTCGATCCCATCGACGCGCTCGGCCCAGCTGCCCCGCGCCGTCAGGATCAGCACCGGCATCGACCTTCCGTTGGCGCGCCAGCGCTTGAGGACCGCCAGACCGTCCATGCCGGGCAAGCCGAGATCCAGAACGACGGCGCCGTAGTCTTCGGTGTCACCGCGGAACCAGGCTTCCTCGCCGTTGCGAACGGTTTCGACGATATAGCCGGCCGCGCGCAGCGCCTTCTCCACGTCGGCCGCGATCCGTCGGTCATCCTCCACAAGCAGCAGCCGCATCACTTCTCCTTGATGCGTTCAATCTCGCCGCTGCGCGCGTCGACATACGCTTCGTAGAGGCGGCCCTTGTCGTCGACGAGGCGAAACTCATAGATCCAGCGGCCGCGCTCACGCTCTATTTCGACGCCGGCAACCTCGCCCGGCAATTTGCCACGGACGGATGCGAGGATGTCGGCGAGTGACTTGATCTCGCCCGCCTCGACCGCGCGGCGCACCGCGTCGGGCGCCCCCCTATCGTGGTCGCTTGCGGCCGCAGGCACCGACGGGAGCAGGACTCCCACCAGCAATGGCACCGCGAGGAATTTCAGAAAGCGAGATGGCTGCATCCACGAAGTATGCCGCAATCGACCTGACAGATCGCTGACGTGGATCAACAGGCGGCGGTCAGGGCGCTTCTGCCAATGTCCACGCATTGCCTTGCCGCATGATGTGGCCGGGCCATGCACACCGGAGAGAACCATGCGCAAGATCACCATCTTCACCGCAGCTGCCGGCGCCCTGCTCGCGGCCGCGACCGCTCATGCCGGCAGCCTCGGGCGCCCCTGCACGGCAGCCCCGGCGACCCGTTGGCTGCCGCTCGAAGAACTGCAGGCCAAGATCGAAGCCCAAGGCTACAAGGTTCAGAAGGCCAAGCTCAAGAACGCCTGCGGCGAACTCTATACGATCGACAAGTCCGGCAGCCGGGTCGAACTGTTCGTCGATCCGACCAATGGCCAGATCGTCGGCCAGCTGTAGAGGGCGCCACCATGAGCGCCATCAACGACGGGATCGAGGCCGGCGGCGAGACGCCACCGACATCGGTCAAGGTCTGGGACCCCTTCGTGCGCGTGTTCCATTGGTCGCTGGCCGGGCTGTTTCTGCTCGCGTATGCCACGGGTGACGAGATCGAGAACGTCCATATCGCCGCCGGATACACGATTGCCGGATTGCTTGCGCTACGGATCGCGTGGGGCTTCGTGGGGCCGCGCAATGCGCGCTTCAGCGATTTCGTGCGCTCGCCGCGCGCGGTGCTCGCCTACATGCGCGACGTGGCGTTGCTCAGGGCGCCGCGTTATCTCGGCCACAATCCAGCCGGCGGCACGATGGTCGTGGCGCTGATCGTCACGCTGATCGTCACCTGCTCCACCGGTTACATGATGACGACCGGCACCTTCTGGGGCGCAAAATGGGTCGAGGAGATGCATGAGGCGTTCGCCAACCTCACGATCGGCCTCGTCGTCGTCCATGTGCTTGGCGTCCTGTTGGCGAGCTTCGAGCACAGCGAGAATCTGGTGAAGGCGATGATCACGGGAAGGAAGCGTCCATCGTGACCGGGGCCGGGGAGCCGACACGACAGGTTCTCGCTATCTCTCGACGAATCGGCTCCCGTTCCACCGCAGCGTACGGCCCTTGCCGCTCGCGTCCAGAACTTCAAGGAAGGCCTGATCGCGGGAAGAAGACAGCCGGACGTCGTAAGCGTGGACGGCCAGCACACGCCTATAACGTCCGCTTTTCAAGACATACACCTCGTGCAGGCAACCTGCAGGCCCGCAATGTACAGCCCTGTTACGGCAATGGAAATCGTCGAAATGAAGAGCCAGGAATTGAGCTCCGGGCACGGTCAGATAAAGAGCAAAGCGCTGGGCGGCAGCGATTGGGCCGCCGCACGCCGTGTCCCATTTCCGCACGTCTGCACGGATGTCGGGCGGCAGCATTTCGATGTGCGCAGAGCTCCAGGGGTCCCGTATCGTTCCGCTATGGGAGAGCGCTGGTTGCAAGAGGCCGACCAGCACAGCAAAGCCGGTCGCCAGGATCGAAGCAAGGTTGGTTGGTCTCACGGCCGCCTCTGCAAACGGTGCGACCACAGCCTAGCTTCTGCAGCTGCGAGGGAATTGAGCGACATCAACCGAAACGCTCAATGGACGGCAGGCAGCATTCCCAATTGGCTGTCTCGCTTGAGCCGCTTGAGGCAGATCAACTCACCAACGCGGTGGTGGAGTAAGCTAAACGTGCAATCGAACAGCACTTCGCTCGCCGGTGAGCGTGGGATATTCCTCATGCGAGTCCGTCACGAAACTCTCGTTCCCGCCTCTTCTCGGGGCGCGCTCGCTGGTATGCTCGTAGCGATTGCATTGAGCTTGTTTCCTTCCATGGCGATGGCGGAGGATGAGCTGAAGCTGAGCGATGCGCAGGCGCGCAATCTCGGAGTGCGCGTGACCCACCCGGTCGCGATCCGGACCGATCTGACGCTGCCCTATCCCGTCAAGATCGTGATCCCCACACAGCAAATATGGGTCGTCAGTGCGCCGGTGGCCGGCATGGTCGCCAGTCTCCTCGTCGGGCGCGGTGACCACGCCTCGGCCGGCCAACCGCTCGTCACGCTGGAGAGTCCAAGTTTCGTCTCCCAGCAGCGCGACTACCTGCACGCGATCGCCCAGGAGCATCTCGCCAGCCAGCAGCTGAAGCGGAATGCCGATCTGTTCGAGGGCAAGGCCGTGCCGCAGCGCGTGCTGGAGGCCAGCCAGGCCGAAGCGCGCCAGGCCGCTCTCGTGGTCGCCGAGCGGCGTCAGATGCTGCATCTGAGCGGGATGTCCGACGAAGCCATTTCTCGGCTCGCCCAGCAAGCGGCGATCAGCGCGACGCTCACGGTCAATGCGCCGCAAACCGCATCCGTCGTCGAGGTCGCAGTGTCGCCGGGACAGCGGCTCGAACAATCCGCGCCGCTCGTCAAGCTGGCGCGGCTCTCGCCGCTATGGGCGGAAATCGCGGTTCCTGCAGCCAATATTCGCGCGATCCGCGCCGGCGCGAAAGTCGAGATCGAGGGCTATTCCACTCCCGGCAAGGTCGTGCTGGTCTCCGAGACCATCGACCCTGCCACCCAGACCATCCTGGTTCGCGCGGAATTCCCCAACGACGGAGAGCTGCATCCCGGTCAGACCGCCGCTGCCCGCATCGGCTTTCTCTCCGCCGGCGAAAGCGCCTGGGAGATTCCCTATCATGGGCTGGTGCGGCGGGGTGAACGGACCTCGGTGTTCGTTGCCATAGCCGGTGGCTTCCGGCTGGTCCCCGTCAAGCTTGTTGCGGACGACCAGGACCATGTCGTGGTGTCCGGTCCCATCACGGAGCAGGACGAGATCGCGATCGGCGGCATCTCGGCGCTTCGCGGCATTCTCTCGGGCCTGGGGCAATAGATGCTCCAGCGCCTGGTTGCGTTCGCGCTTTCGCAGCGATTGTTCGTTCTGCTGAGTGTGCTGCTGCTGGTGGGCGCCGGCGCCGTCCTCCTGCCCGGCCTGCCGATCGACGCGTTTCCCGATGTCTCTCCGGTTCAGGTGAAGATCATCATGAAGGCGCCGGGCCTGACGCCCGAAGAGGTCGAGCAGCGCATCACGGTCCCCGTCGAACTCGAACTGCTCGGATTGCCGCACAAGAAGGTCCTTCGTTCGACCACGAAATATGCACTGGCCGACATCACCGTCGATTTCGAGGACGGCACCGACATCTACTGGGCGCGCAACCAGGTATCGGAGCGGTTGTCGAACATCGCGCGTGATTTCCCCGACGGGGTGACCGGAGGTCTTGCGCCGATCACGAGCCCCCTCGGCGAGATGTTCATGTTCACGATCGACAGTCCCGAGCTCTCGCTCGCCGAACGCCGAACCTTGCTGGATTGGGTGATCCGTCCCGCGCTACGAACGGTCCCCGGCGTTGCGGACGTCAATGCGCTCGGCGGTTACGTCCGCGCCTTCGAGATCGTGCCGCGTAACGATGCGCTCGCCGCGCGCGGCATCTCCTACGACCTGTTTCGCCGGGCCATCGAAGCCAATAGTCGCAACGACGGTGCCGGACGGGTGAACCAGGGCGAGGACAGCGCCTTGGTCCGGATCGAGGGCAGCATCCGATCGGTCGAAGACATCAAGGCGATCGTCGTTGACACCCGCGAGGGCGTGCCCATCATGGTCAACGACGTGGCGAGCGTCAAAGTCGGGACGCTGACCCGCTATGGCGCAGTCACGTCGGACGGCAACGGCGAGACGGTCGAAGGGCTCGTCCTCGGCTTGCGCGGCGCCAACGCCGGTCAGCTCGTCCGCGACGTGCGCGCCCGGCTCGCGGAGCTGCAACCCTCGCTGCCGAAAAGCGTCTCGATCAACGTGTTCTATGACCGCAGCCACCTGGTCAACCGCGCGGTCGGCACCGTGGTGCGGGCGCTCGGCGAGGCCACCGCCCTCGTCATCGTTCTCCTGCTGCTTTTCCTCGGCAACTGGCGGGCCTCGCTGGTGATCGCTCTCAGCCTGCCGCTCGCCATCGTCTTCGCATTGATCGTCATGCGCGTGGTCGGGATGTCGGCCAACCTGATGAGCCTCGGCGGACTTGCGATCGCGATCGGCATGTTGATCGACGCGCTGGTCGTCGTGGTCGAGAACATCGTCGGTAATCTCGGCAAGCACGAAGCGGGCAAAGCTGCTCCGCTGATCCACCTGGTGTACCGTTCGGTTTGCGAAGTCCTGGAACCGGTGGCCTCGGGCGTCCTCATCATCATCATCGTGTTCATACCCCTGCTGACGCTGCAGGGATTGGAGGGGAAGCTGTTCATCCCTGTCGCGCTCGCCATCATCTTCGCGCTCACCGGTTCACTGCTGCTGGCGCTCACCGTGATCCCGGTCATGACCTCCTATGTGCTCAAGTCCGGGGCGCATCGCGATCCCATGCTGGTCCGTGCGGCGCAATGGGTCTACGCGCCTGCGTTGGACTGGGCCCTGAAGAACGAGCGCAAGGTGATGGCCGCGGCGCTGATCGGCCTGGTCGCCGCGGGATTCGCCTATACCAAGCTCGGCAAGACCTTCATGCCGACGATGGACGAAGGCGATGTCATCGTCAGCGTGGAGACGTTGCCTTCCGTCAATCTCGACGAGTCGCTTGCCATGAATGCGAGGCTCCAGAAGGCACTTCTGGCCGTGCCTGATATTGCCGGCATCGTCGCGCGGACCGGGTCGGACGAGCTCGGCCTCGATCCCATGGGACCCAACCAGACGGACACGTTCCTCGTGCTCAAGCCCGCTGCCGAGAGGCAGACCGACAATCGCGAGGCCCTACTGCAGAAGCTCCGCGAGGTCCTCGCCGGCTTTCCCGGCATCTCGCTCAGCTTCACCCAACCCATCGACATGCGCGTGCAGGAGATGATCAGCGGCGTGCGCGGCGACGTCGCCGTGAAGATCTTCGGCCCCGACATCGCCAGGCTGAACGAAGCCGCGGCCAAGCTGTCCGCCATCCTGTCCAGCATCGACGGCGCCGAGGACGTCTACACCACGCTGAACGAAGGCGCTCAATATTACACGGTTGCGGTCAACCGCATGGAGGCCGGCCGCCTCGGCCTGACCGTGGATTCCATCGTCAACTCGCTCCGTGCCCAGATCGAGGGCCGTACGATCGGGACGGCGCTCGAGGAGGGCCGCCGCACGCCCATTCTCGTCCGCGGCAGCGAGACGACCAGGGAGGCGCCGACGCTGCTGGCGAGCCTGCCGCTGACGCTCGCTTCCGGACAGCATGTCGCGCTGTCGCAGGTGGCGCGAATCCAGCGCGTGGACGGGCCGGTGAAGATCGACCGCGAGGACGGCGCGCGCATGAGCGTGGTTCGCGCCAACGTCCGCGGCCGCGACATGGTCGGATTCGTCGAAGCGGCCCGCCAGAAGGTTGCGACCGAACTTCCGCTCCCGAGCGGCTACCGGCTGACCTGGGGCGGGCAGTTCGAGAACCAGCAACGCGCCGCCGCACGCCTGTCCATCGTGGTCCCGGTCGCGATCGGCCTCATTTTCCTGCTGCTCTTCACCACATTCGGTGCCATCCGGCAGGCCTTGCTGGTGCTGGTCAACATTCCCTTTGCTCTGATCGGGGGCGTCTTCGCACTGGTCGTGACGGGCGAGTATCTGTCGGTGCCGGCCTCGGTCGGATTCATCGCGCTGCTCGGCATCGCCGTCCTCAATGGAGTCGTTCTGGTGTCCTACTTCAACCAACTCCGGGCCCATGGCCTGAGCGAGGATCGTATCGTCGTCGAAGGTGCCATGCGCAGGCTTCGGCCGGTGCTGATGACCGCGAGCATCACGGCGCTCGGGTTGATCCCGCTGCTATTCGCGTCCGGGCCAGGGTCCGAAGTGCAGCGACCGCTCGCCATCGTCGTGATCGGAGGGCTGCTGTCCTCCACCCTGCTCACCCTGATTCTCCTGCCGATCCTGTATCGCCGCTACGGCGGAACGTCGAAGGTGGCGAAATGACCGATGGACCGGTCTGCCTCACGCTGATCGTACCGCATCGGCTCCGCGACGAGGTGTTCGACTATCTCATCGAACAGACCGACCTCGTTTCGGGATTCACGGCATCGCACGGAGCCGGTCACGGCGCCGAAGTCCGATTGCAGACGGCCGCCGAGCGCGTGAAGGGCCACGCCGATCAGACCGCCGTGCAGATGATCCTGGCGGGGAAAGATGCCGTCAGCCTGCTCGACCGGCTGCGGGTTTCATTGGCCGGAACCAAGCTCGTCTACTGGACGATGCCCGTGACGGAGTTCGGCACGATCGATTGAGACCACCTCAAAAATCCGTCGACATCGACAAGAGCAGGGTTCGCGGCGCCCCTTGCGCCAGTGCCGAGTAGCTTGCGACTCCGGCCCAGTAATTGGTGTCGAACACGTTCTGAACCAGGGCCCGTAGCGTGACGGGCCGATTGTTGATGCGCGTGCTGTAGCGCGCGCCGAGATCGAGCCTGGTCCAGGCCGGAACGACCTGCACGTTTGCCGCATCCAGATACTGATGCCCGGTATAGATGGCATTTGCGACCAGCGTCAGTCCTGGCGCGAACGGGGTATCCCATTCGGTGGACAGATTGGCCTGCACCTGGGGCACGCCGATCGGCGTCTTGCCGAGATTGGCTAGCGTGCTCGTCTTTGTCAGCTCCGCGTCGATCAACGTCACGCCGCCGAGCACGCGAATTCCCGGCTGCACTTCTCCGAACACGGTGAATTCCACGCCACGATTGCGCTGTTCGGCATCCGCCCGGTAGACCTTGTCGAGGCCCAGCTGTCCCGAGGGTTTGGTGATCTCGAACAGGCTGATCGTGGTGGCGAGCAGGCCGAGATCGACCTTGACGCCTACTTCCTTCTGCTTGCTGAAATAGGGCGCCAGGACCTCGCCTTGATTGCTCGCCGTCGTCGGTGCGATGTCGCCTTTGCTGAGACCCTCGATGTAATTGGCGTAGAGCGAAACGTTGCTCCAGGGCTTGACGACGACGCCGACCATGGGCGTGTACGCCGTCTGATCGTAGGCGGAGGTCACGGCTCCCGTGGTGGTGTTGTAGTTGTTCGACTTGACGCCCTGTTGCCTGACGCCGAGGGTCAGCTGAAGGCGCTCCTGGAAAACCGACATGGTGTCGGCCAGCGCAAGACCGGTCAGCTCGGTGTCCGACAGCTTCGGCACGGCCGCGGGAGCCGGAACGAGCTGCTGGGGACGAGCGATCGGCGCATAGATGTTGGACAGCACCGGCGTGCCGTTCACCGAGCCGCGCGAAACCTCGTCAATGTAATAGCTGCCCTGGAAGGTCACGGCGTGACTGATCGCTGCGGTGTCGAACCGGGCGCGAAGGCCGGCGTCGGCCACGTTCCTGTCGATGTCGAATTTGAACCGTCCCGGCGTCGACGTGGTGTTGCCCGCCGCGTTCAGGATCGTCGGCGTGCCGAACAGACGATCGACCTGGGTCCTGCCACCGCCGGCATCAGCGAACACCGTCACGCTCTCAGTGACATCGTATTCGGCGCGCGCCAGCAGCGAGTTGTCGTGAACCTTGGCCCATTCCCAGGACTGCGTGACATTGCGCCGCCCGACCGGCGCCGTCGGGACGGCGACGCCCGTTGCGACGAGAAACGGCCTCGTGGGCGCGTCGAACTTTTCTTCCTGATCGATGAAGTCGAGCGAGGCTCTGAATTTCTCGCCGCGATAGTCGAACGCCGCGGAGCCGACATGCGCCTCCCGGGTCTGGTTGTCCAGCGGCGTATCGCCGTTGTGATAGCTGCCATTGACCCGAATGCCGAATTCGCGGTTCTCGCCGAACCGTCGGCTCACGTCGACATGGGTGCCGAGCTGGGTGCTCGTCGCATAGTCGGTCGTGACCCGCGTGAGGTCGACGTCCCCTGCGCGCTTCGGAACGATATTGATGGTGCCGCCGACGCTGCTGTTTGGCGCCATGCCGTAAAGCAGCGCAGTCGGGCCCTTGATGATCTCGATGCGCTCGACGTAGTCGGTGAACACACGGTAGTTCGGCGCAACGCCATAGACGCCGTTGAAGGCAATCTCTCCGACATTCCCCTCGCCGATCGGAAAGCCGCGGATGAAGAAGGAGTCGAGGATGCCGCCGGTCTGCCCCGTGAAACGGACCGAAGGATCGTTGCTGATGACGTCGGCGACGGTGACGGCCTGTTGATCTTCGATCTTCTTCGCCGTGTAGCTCGTGACGTTGAACGGCGTATCCATGAAATCCTTGTTGCCGAGCAAGCCGACCTGTCCGCCGCGGGCCACCTGCCCGCCTGCATAGGTCGGCGGCAGTGCACCGGGCCTCGCAGCCGTGGGGGTCGCTTCTGCCTGCAACTTGGCCCGATCATTCGCAGGCGCGCCGCGGCCCGCCCTCCTGACTGGATTGGCCCGTGGACGCACGCGCGGCTTCGGCGCGTCCGCGGTGACGGTCACCGCTGGCAAAGTCGACTGCTCCGCCCCCGTCCCGGCGCTTTGCGCGTTGGTGCCGTGCACGAGGCCGTCGGCGAACAAGGCGATGGAGACCAGGGAGGCAGCGAATGCCGCAGGGCTGGAAAACCTCGGAGACGCTTTGACGGTAGACGCCAGAACAGCAATGGAACGGCAAATGACTTTCGACGGCATCTCGCGACAGCTTCCGGTTTGATGAATACCGGAGCGACGTGATGTGGGAACCCTCACCGAGTCAACGAAAGGGCCTTTATTTTCAGTAGTTTAGAATAAGACAAGATCTAAATATGGGGAGAAGCGCCGGGTTGGTGGCCGCGCAGCACCCCTGGATCGCAACCGGCTCGGCGCAGGCGCCGGCTGCCGTCTCAATCACTCCGCGGAGGCCTTGGCGTGGCGCTCGGAGGATTCGAGCGCTGCCTGGGTCAGGCTGCGTCGGCGCCAGATGTAGCCGACCACCAGCACGACCACGACGCCGAGCACGGCACAGAGATATTCGCCGCCTGCCCCGCCATGTCCGAACTGCGGCGGGATGCGCAGCGCGCCGAGCATGCTGTCCAGCGAGGTGCCCAGCGGGCCGTCGAGCAGCGTGTGCAGCCTCGGCGCGACGCCCGGGTCGGTCGCGATCACCTCGCCCGCGACCCAGCCGAGCAGCGCAGCGCCAGCCCAGACCAGGACCGGCAGCTTTGCGAGCAGCGCCATGATCAGCGCGGCGCCGGCGACGATCAACGGCACGCTGATGGCGAGGCCGAGGATCAGGAGCGGCACGCTGCCATTGGCCGCGGCAGCGACGGCAATGACGTTGTCGAGACTCATGACGATGTCGGCGACCACGACGATCTGGATGGCGTGCCACAGATGCGAGGCTGATTCGACGTCGTCCTCGTCATCGTTTTCCGGTACCAGCAGCTTGGCCGCGATCACGATCAGTGCGAGACCGCCGATGAGCTTGAGGTACGGCAGCCCCATCAGGGTGGCGACGATGCCGGTGAAGATGATCCGCAGCATCACCGCTGCGCCGGCGCCGAAGATCATGCCCCAGAGCCGGTGGCGCGGCGAGAGCCCGCGGCAAGCGAGCGCGATCACCAGCGCGTTGTCGCCGGAGAGCAGGATGTTGATCCAGATGATCTTGCCGACCGCAATCCAGAAGGTCGGTTCGGCCATCTCGTTGCGGAACTGGGTGAAGAATGCCCCGATCGTAGCGGGATCGAAGATCTGCCAGAGCCAGTCCACAATGAGTCCTTTCGCCCGTCGTCCCTAACCTGTCGGCCGATCGATCAGCCGACGATCTCGTTGCCCGAGAAGAACTGCGCGATCTCGATCGCGGCCGTCTCCGGCGCATCCGAACCGTGCACCGAGTTCTCGCCGATCGACTTTGCGTAGAGCTTGCGGACGGTGCCCTCGGCGGCCTTGGCCGGATCGGTCGCGCCCATCACCTCGCGGTACTTGGCGATCGCACCCTCGCCTTCCAGAACCTGAACCACGACCGGGCCGGAGGTCATGAACGCGACGAGCTCGCCGAAGAACGGGCGCGCCTTGTGGACGGCGTAGAAGGTCTCGGCCTGCTCCTTGGTCATGCGGATGCGCTTCTGCGCGACGATGCGCAGGCCCGCCTTCTCGATCACGGCGTTGACCGCGCCGGTCAGGTTACGCTCGGTCGCGTCGGGCTTGATGATCGAGAAAGTGCGTTCGATGGCCATAATGTTGTCCTTGGAAAGAAAGCGGTGGTTCGGAGGTTGCGGGGCTTATATCGGCGCCTTTGCCGGACGGCAAGCGACCCGCCGAAACGGTCCGCACAGGCGCTTGCCGCGGGGGCGGCTGCCAATTCCAGCATGGATGACAACGATTTCACCCAGATGAACCCAATCTGAAACCGCCGTCAGGGATCGGTTCAGCTTCACCGGCGTAAGGTCAGGCCCATCGAAACCGAAGCCTGATCACCAGGCGGATCGTTTCGGCGGCCTTTCCATCGACGCGATAGCCCCGCGCCGGCAGTCTTTAGGAGATCATCATGTGGAGGAAACTTTCGCTTGCCGCCGTCGCCGCGGTCGCGCTGGGTGCCGCGCTGGCACCGACCTCGGCCTCCGCGCACTGGCACGGCGGCCGGGGCTGGCACGGCGGCGGCTGGCACCACGGCCACGGCTGGGGCGGACCGCGCTTCTACGCCGGCGGCCCCGTCTCCTACGGCTATGGCGGCTGCTATGTGCGCCGGCTGGTCCCGACCCCCTGGGGACCCCGCTGGCGGCTGATCAACCGCTGCTACTGAGCCCGTCAGCACCTTCCCGAGGGTACCCAAGCCCCCCAGGTACCTTCCAGGAGAAGCCCCGGCGCCCCCTCGCCGGGGCTTTGCCTTGAGCGGAAAAGGCTTGGTTCATACAATTTTTACGAGAATGCCCGGCATCGCCCGCCGCCGGCGAAACTATTTGGGCGGCAATGACTTGGTACCGTGTCCTTACTTTAAGAGCACGGAACCCTGTGATGGCTAGCCTCCTTGCCAATGACAGCGAACAGATCGACCGGCGGACCAGTCGCTCGATTTGCGATGCCGTGGGCGAGCGGCTGCAGCAGAGCCTCCGCCCCGAGCCTCGCCTCCCGACCCATCTCGAGCAGCTCCTCAACGAATTGAGGCAGCGCGAGCGGGAGCCGCACTGACGGAAAAACGAGTTGCGTTCGACGCGCCTTGCGGTGACAAGGCCGCATGCTGTCCATCACCGATCTCTCCATCCGTCTCGCCGGACGCCTTTTGATCGACCAGAGTTCCGTGCAGATCACGCCCGGATCACGCGTCGGCTTGGTCGGGCGCAACGGCACCGGCAAGTCGACGCTGTTCAAGGTGATCCGCGGAGAGCTCGCGGCCGAGCACGGCTCGGTGACCCTTCCACCGCGCTGGCGCATCGGCAGCCTCGCGCAGGAGGCGCCGAACGGCCCCGAAAGCCTGATCACGGTCGTGCTCAAGGCCGATCTCGAACGCGATGCGCTGCTCGCCGAAGCCGAAAGCGCGACCGATCCGCACCGGATCGCCGAGATCCAGACCCGGCTCGTCGACATCGACGCGCATTCGGCGCCGAGCCGCGCCGCCGCGATCCTCTCCGGCCTCGGCTTCTCGGCTGCCGATCAGCTGCGCCCCTGCGCCGAATTCTCCGGCGGCTGGCGCATGCGCGTCGCGCTCGCCGCCACGCTGTTCGCGGCCCCTGACCTTCTGCTGCTCGACGAGCCCACCAACTATCTCGACCTCGAAGGCACGCTGTGGCTGGAGGATCACCTCGCGCATTATCCGCGCACGGTGATCGTGATCAGCCATGACCGCGACCTCCTGGAAAGCTCGGTCGACCAGATCCTGCATCTGGAGCGCGGCAAGCTCACGCTCTACAAGGGCACCTATTCCTCCTTCGAGGAGCAGCGCGCTGCGCGCGAGCTGCTCGACGCGAAGGCGGTCAAGCGCCAGGAGGCCGAGCGTGCGCGCCTGCAGGCCTTCGTCGATCGCTTCAAGGCGAAGGCCTCCAAGGCGCGCCAGGCGCAATCGCGCGTCAAGATGCTGGAGCGGCTGAAGCCGATCACGGCGCTGGTCACCGAGGACGTACGCGAGATCAGCTTTCCGGCGCCGGAGAAGATCCTGTCGCCGCCGATCATCGCGGTCGACAACACCTCGGTCGGTTACGATCCGGCCAACGCCGTGCTGAACCGCGTCACCCTGCGCATCGACAATGACGACCGCATCGCGTTGCTCGGCGCCAACGGCAACGGCAAATCGACGCTGGTCAAACTGCTCGCCGGACGCCTCGCGCCGTTCTCGGGCAAGGTGACGCGCGCGGACAAGCTGTCGATCGCCTATTTCGCGCAGCACCAGCTCGACGAGCTCAACGAGGACGCCTCCGCCTACGATCACGTCCGTAAGCTGATGGGCGATGCGCCGGAGGCGAAAGTGCGCGCCCGCGCCGGCGCGATGGGCTTCTCCGGCAAGGCCGCCGACACCAAGGCCGGCAAATTGTCGGGCGGCGAGAAGGCGCGGCTCTTGCTGGGGCTTGCGACCTTCTTCGGCCCCAACATGATCATCCTGGACGAGCCGACCAACCATCTCGACATCGACAGCCGCGCCGCGCTGGCGGAAGCCATCAACGAATTCCCCGGCGCCGTCATCATGGTCTCGCACGACCGCTACCTGATCGAGGCCTGCGCCGATCGGCTCTGGATCGTCGCCGACCGCACCGTGACCAATTACGACGGCGACCTCGACGAATACCGCCGCCTGGTGCTGTCCACACGCAACGGCGAGCCCGCCCCGCGCGAACGCAGCGCCGCGAGCGAGAAGCCGCAACGCGTGAGGTCGGACAATCGCGGCTCGCTGAAGAAGCGCATCGCGGAAGCCGAAGCCGAGATCGCCCGCGTCACCGACATCATCGCCAAGATCGACATCGCTCTCGCCCTGCCCGACATTTTCACGCGCGATCCCAAGCAGGCCGCGCAGCTGTCGAAGGCACGCGCCAACGCGGCCGACGCGCTGGCGCGCGCGGAGGAGCAATGGTTGGAGGCAAGCACGCAGTTTGACGAGGCGGCGGGGTAAAGCCTCCCCGGCGAGGCCACCTCATCAAAACCTGCAAAACAACCCCATGCACAGTACGGGTATTAAAACACCCATCACTTACTCTTTGCACAGCCTACTCTTTACCAACTCAGTCGGCGTCCTCCAGCCTGGCGACCGTGCGCCGGAATCGCTCAGTCCGCGTATTGCCCGGCTGCCTTGATGATCGGCGCCCAGCGGTCGATCTCGCTCGTCAGCATCGCGCCCAGCGCCTCGGGCGTCGCCTTGTCCTGCGGGACCGGCTCGGTGTTGATGTCGTTGAACCGGGCGATCAGCGCCGGATCCTTGAGTGCGGTCTGGAGCGCGACCGTCAGCTTCTGAACGATCGCCGGCGACGTGCCCTTTGGCGCATAGATGCCGTGCCAGACGCCGAGCTCGAAGCCTTTGAGGCCGGCCTCGTCGGCCGTCGGCAGATCTGGCAGGCTCTTCAGCCGCTCCTTGGTGGTGATCGCATAGGCCTTGACCTGCTTGGCCGTGATCGGACCGGTGGTGTTCGTCGCCTGATCGCAGGTGAGATCGATCTGCTTGCCGAGCAGATCGTTCATGATCGGGCCGTTGCCCTTGTAGGGCACCGTGGTGAGCTGCTTCTGGATCGCCGTCATGAACAGCATGCCGCAGAGATGCGATGCCGCTCCAAGGCCGGCATTGGCGTAGGTCAGCTTGTCGCCCTGCTGCTGGGCGTAGGCGACCAGTTCCTTGAGCGTGTTGGCCGGAAAATCCGGACGCGCGATGATGGTCATCGGCGCGTTGGTCACGAGCCCGATCGGCGCAAAGGCCGTCTTCGTGTCATAGCTCAGATTGCGGTACAGCGTAGCTGCAGTCGAGATGCCGACATGATGGATCAACAGCGTGTAACCGTCCGGCTGAGCGCGCGCGGCGCGGGTCGTGCCGATGGTGCCGCCGGCGCCGGTCGCGTTCTCGACGATGACCTGCTGTCCCAGGGATTTCGCCATGCCTGCCGCGGTCAGGCGCGCGATGGTGTCGGTCGGCCCGCCCGCGGCGAACGGCACCAGCATCGTGATGGGCCTCGTCGGATAGTCCTGGGCGACTGCCGGGCCGAGCGACAGAAGCAGAGCCGAGATGATCGCGGTGAAGCGCATGCTTTCCTCCAATTTTTTGTTGCTCCATATGAGCGCATTCCGGGCCGCGCGGCCACCGGGAAAGCGGACGTCGTCAGAAGTGTTGCAATTGCGATCGGCGCCGCCGGCAGGAAGCCACGGCGCACGGTCTTGTCTGGCGGGCGGGAACGGCTTCACAAGTTCCACGGCAGAGCCAACTGCTTGCGGATCGGGTCCCGCATCGGCAAATTAATGCCGCCTTGCGGAGGGATCGCGGATGCCGGCCGACTTTGAACAGAGGCGAGAGGCGCTTGTCGGCCTGATCTATGACGCCGTGCTCGACGCTTCGCTCTGGAGCGCGGCTCTGGAAGGCATCGCGGATATCACTCACAGTGCCGCCGCGCTGATCCACGGCTACAGCGTCGATCACAAATTGTACACGTTCCACAACCTCGGCCGGATCGACCCCGAGTGCAAGCGGCGCCACGAACTCTATCATGTCAGCAATCCGTGGATGCGGTCGAGCCGATTTCCGGCAGGCCAGATGGTGCATACGGATGACCTGATCGAGCTGTCGCAGCTCAAGCGAACCGCTTTCTATGACGACGTTCTCCGCCCGCAGAACCTCGCGCATGGCCTGATCGTCAACGTGGTCAGCCGTCGGGAATTCCGCGTCTCGCTCAATGTCGAACGAAGCGAGACGAGCGGACCGTTCAGCGCACGAGACCGCGCAATCTTGAGCTCGCTGTTGCCGCATCTGCGCCGCGCCTGCGAGCTGCGGCTGCGCATGCTCGACTACCAGGAGGCCGCCCAGACGGAGCGCGACGCACTCGACGCGTTGTCGACTGGAATCGTGGTGTTCGATGCCGGGCAGCGTGTGCTGTTCGCAAACTCGGCGGCTCGGGCCCGTGCCGAAGAAGTCTCGCTGCGCCTCGACGCCGGCTGCGCGCCTTCGGGCCCTTCAGCGAACGAGCTCCGCGCCGTGCTCGCGGACACCCTCCGCGGCGAGACCGTAGGAACGTGTCGGCTGTTACACCCGAGCGGCCGGGAGATTCGGATCACCGTGACACCGGTGAAGGGGCGCGCGTTCGCACATCCCTCCCACCACAAGAGAGCATCCCCCGCAGCAATCGCGCTCCTGGGCGACGTCTCGCGAAGCCGCGATGCCGCCAGCGCGCTGCTGGCAGCCCGGCACGGCCTGACGGCGGCCGAGTTGCGGGCGGCAGCCGCGCTGGCCCAAACCAGCGGCATGGAGGCAGCCGCGGCCATGCTTGGCCTCAGCCGCAACACGCTCAAGACTCACGCCAAGCGGATCTATGCGAAGACCGGCGTCCGTGGCCACGCCGAGCTGGTTCAGTCGATTGCGCAAATCGCCCAAACCCTCGATCCACCGACGTGAAATTGGGCTGATCCGCAAGGGAGCTGCGATCACCCCTGGGGGTGACGACGGACGATCGGCCGAGACGGACAATCCGCCGCTTTTCGCGAGGAGACCGAACATGATCCGCTTGGCGCTTGCGTTGCTCTCGCTTCTGTCGCTGGCCCACCCCCTGCATTCGGAGCCGCGATATCCCCAATCGACCATTCGGATCGTACTCGGGTTCAGTGCGGGAAGCGCGCCCGACGTCGCCGCCCGCATCCTCGCCGACCAATTTGCGGCAACGTGGGGCAAGCCGGTCGTCATCGAGAACATGCTCGGAGCGGGTGGCAACATCGCGGCGGACCACGTCGCGAAGTCAACACCGGATGGCGCCACGCTGCTGATGGCAGGCAATGCGGCAATCGTCATCAACCCGTCGCTCTACGCCAGGCTGCCATATGATCCGGTGCGCGATCTGATCCCCGTGGCGCAGGTCACGGTCGTACCGAACATCCTGGTCCTGAACAGGGACGTGCCGGCGGCGAGCGTCCAGGAGCTGGTCGATTTGGCGCGGCGCAGCCCCGGCACCCTCACCTTCGCCTCGGCTGGAGCGGGTACCTCGACCCATTTGGCCGGCGAGCTGTTCCAGACCATGGCCGGAATCAAGCTCCAGCACGTGCCGTATCGCGACAGCGCGACGCTGTTGAACGACCTCATTGCCGGCCGCGTGACGATGTTCTTCGGCAGCATCGCCTCGGTGCTGCCGCATGTCCGCGACGGCAGCGTGCGCGCTCTGGCGATCACATCGCTGCGGCGCTCACCGGCCGCGCCCGATGTGCCGACGCTGGATGAGCTCGGCTTTCGCGGCTTTGATGCGACCGCCTGGTTCGGCTTGATGGCACCGGCCGGAACGCCGGCTGCGATCGTCGCACTCCTGCATGAGGAGGCCCAGAAGGCCGTGGCAGCGCCGGCTGCCCGACAGAAGTTCGCGGCGCTCGGCATGGAAACGGTGACGCGTACGCCGAGCGAGTTCGGCGACCAGATCCGGGCCGAGGCTCCGAAATGGGCTGAACTGATCAGGCGGGTGGGAATCGCGCCGATCCAGTGATCGGCGGCCGAAGGCCGAGCCCTCAGGCCGCGTGCTTTTTCTTCGGCTTCACCGCCCTCGGCACCGGCTGCGGCTCGGGATTGCCCTCGATCGAGGACAGGCGTCCGGCGGAGAAGGTGTAGATGCCGGCGCGCGGGCCGGTGGTCCAGGTGACGACGGCGACCCGTCGGCCGATGGCGTCGGTGGACAGGTTGACGTTCGAAGGCGCGCCGATGCCGCGCACCACGTCGCACTCGGTATGCCCGAGCGCGACCGTGCCGCCCATCGGTGCGGGGGCCGTCGTCGACGCATTGGCGTCGGCGGGCCCGGGAGGCGGCGCCATGCCCGGACAGGCGCCATCGGCGCTGACGAGGTCCTCGGCTCCCACCGGCTTGTCAGGCGTGAGCGGCGGCGATTCGATCGAGATGTTCTTGATGAAGAGACGGCCCGGCTTCTGGAACCATTCTGCGTCCTTCGACAGCAGATCAGTGCCGCCTGAGCAGCCCGCGACCAGCGGTGCCACGGCGGCCAACGCAATCATGAGCGAGCCGGGAAGCTTTTGATGTCGCACGATAAACCAATTCCCCGCCTGAAGGACCAGCCCTAAACGATTGTCCCAACATCCCTTTGCGGCACGAAGGTGGCCGAAGCCAGTATCGTTCGAAAAGTGCAAATTATCATTAATTGCTGACGGCCGCTAATTTCGCTTCTGCCACCGGCCCCGGTCGTCGGCCTGCCAGTAGGTGACATCAAATCCCCGCGCCTTGCAATCGGTCCAGGCCGCGCGGGCGAGCGCAAGCGCATCCGGATCGTCGCCGTCGAACAGCAGCACCATGCGCTCGTAGCCCTGCGAGTCCTCCGGCAGCACGGCATTCTCGATCAGGAAGCGGACATTGGCACCGTTGGGATTCCCCCCCTCGATCGCCAGCACGATCGGCTGATCGGCAACGTCGTTCACCCGCCATGTCGCGTGCGGCAGGAAAGAGTCGTCGCGATAGGTCCACAAATGCGAATCGAGCGCATCGGCGCGTTCCTCCGAGCTCGACTGCACCACGACGCGCCATCCGCGCTCGAGCGATTTCTCGAGAAGCGGCGGCAACACATTCTCCACCGTCATGTTTTGGAGATGGTAGAACAATACTTCAGTCATCTCGGATCATTTGCGCTCGTAATGGTCGGAGACCAGGCGATCGAGCAGGCGGACGCCGTAGCCGCTTCCCCAGCTCTGGTTGATGTCGGTCTTCGGCGCGCCCATGGCGGTGCCTGCGATGTCGAGATGCGCCCAGGGCGTGCCGTCGACGAAGCGCTGGAGGAACTGCGCCGCAGTGATCGAGCCGCCATGGCGGCCGCCGGTGTTCTTCATGTCGGCAAACTGGGAATCGATCAGCTTGTCGTATTCGGGGCCGAGCGGCATCCGCCAGACCTTCTCCCCACTCTCGACGCCGGCCACGAGCAGCCGGTCGGCGAGTTCGTCATTGTTGGAGAACATGCCGGCGTGCTCGGTGCCGAGCGCCACCATGATCGCGCCGGTCAGCGTCGCCAGGTCCACCATGAATTTGGGCTTCGCCTTCTTGGCAACGTACCAGAGCACGTCGGCGAGCACGAGGCGGCCCTCCGCGTCGGTATTGATGATCTCGATGGTCTGACCGGACATCGAGGTCACGATGTCGCCCGGCCGCTGGGCGTTGCCGTCGGGCATGTTCTCGACGAGGCCGATGGCGCCGACCACGTTGACCTTGGCTTTACGCGCAGCGAGCGCATGCATCAGGCCCACGACGCAGGCCGCGCCGCCCATGTCGCCCTTCATGTCCTCCATGCTGCCGGCCGGCTTGATCGAGATGCCGCCGGTGTCGAAACAGACGCCCTTGCCGACAAAAGCGACCGGCGCCTCGCCTTTCTTGCCGCCGTCCCAGCGCATGATCACGGTGCGGCTCGGCCGCGCCGAGCCCTGGCCGACGCCGAGCAGCGCACCCATGCCGAGCTTCTGCATCGCCTTGACGTCGAGCACCTCGACCTTGACGCCAAGCTTGCGGAGCTGACCGGCGCGGCGCGCGAACTCCTCGGGGAAAAGCACGTTCGGCGGCTCGTTGACGAGGTCGCGCGCGATGATCACGCCGTCGATGACGTGGGCGGCCGAGGCAAACGCCTTTTTCGCAGCACCGGCATCGCCCACCGCAAGCGAGATGTCGGCGCGCGAGCCGCCCTCCTCGCCCTCCTTCTTCTTCGTCTTGTAGCGGTCGAACTTGTAGGTGCGTAAGCGAAGGCCCGAGGCGATCGCCACCGCCTGCTCGCTCGTCATCGCGCCGCCGGGCAGCTCCGCCATGATGGTCATGGCGCTGGTGCCGGAGGGCAGCTTGCTCGCTGCCACCCCGCCGAATTTGAGGAAATCGTTCGCCTTCAGGCCGGTCGCCTTGCCGGCGCCGATCACGATCAGCCGGGTCGCCTTCACGCCCTCCGGCGCCAGGATGTCCAGCGCGGCCGCGCTCTTACCTCTGAAGGCAGCGGCGGCGGCCGCGCGCTTCACAAGTTCGACAGCGCCGCCCAGTGCCTTGGCCGTCGCCGGGCCGAGCTTCAGGTCGTCATCGCAGAACACCACAAGGATGCCACGGGGGGCGGCAGACAAGGGGACAAAGCCGACCTTGATGGCATCGGACATAGATAACTCCTTTAATGCATGTAACTTTTCGCCGTTCGGCGGTGCCGGCCCCAGCCGAAGCTGAACGGCGATTCACTGAGGCTTGCCCTACTATGGGCCAGCGGCCCGCCCCATGCCAAGCGCCGCCGTGGCCGCCCGGCCACAACCTGCGAAATATTAACCATATATTGAAGGTGCCACGGGGCAGCCATTTTGTTGACGGATCAAAGGGATGGTAGTGAGAAAGTGAACCACCGGAAGAGCTGATGGCCAACCTTGGGGATCCCCTGATCGGGGATTGGTTGGACAGCCGGAATTCTGGTCGACATCGGGGCTGATGGGGATTCGTGCGGTAGCGCATGGGGTCGATCGATAGGTATATTTTCCGCACGACGCTGGCGTCGTTTGCGCTCGTCCTGGTCAGCCTCACCGGCGTGATCTGGATTACGCAGGCGTTGCGCGGCATCGACCTGATGACGAGCCAGGGTCAGACCATCCTCACCTTCCTCGGCATCACCAGCCTGGTCATCCCGGCCCTGGTCCTGATCATCTCGCCGATCGCGCTGATGATCGCGATCTCGCACACGCTGAACAAGCTCGCGACCGATTCCGAGATCATCGTGATGAATGCCGCCGGCTTCTCGCCGTTCCGGCTGTTCTATCCGTTCTTCTATGCCACCTGCGTGGTGGCGCTGCTGGTTGCCTTCATCGCGGCCTATCTCGCCCCCGACGGCATGCGGCGGATCAAGCAATGGGACGCCGAGATCACCGCGGACGTGCTCACCAACATCCTCCAGCCCGGCCGCTTCGCCCAGCTCGACAAGAACCTGACGATCCGGATCCGCGAGCGCCTGCCCGGCGGCATCCTCGCCGGCATCTTCATCGACGACCGCCGCGATCCCAACGAGCGCGTCTCGATCGTGGCCGAGCATGGCGAGGTCGTGAAGAACGAAACCGGCTCGTTCCTGGTGCTGGAGACCGGCAATCTCCAGCGCTTCGAGGCAGGCAAGCGCGATCCCGCGCTGGTGGCCTTCGGCCGCTACGGCTTCGACATGTCGAAGTTCTCGGGTCAGGGCCGCGACGTCACCCTCGGCATCCGCGAACGGTATCTCTGGGAGCTGTTCTCGCCGTCCGAGGACGATCCAGTCTACAAGCAGATTCCCGGCCAGTTCCGCTCGGCCCTGCACGACAGCATCCTGGCGCCGGTCTACCCCTTCGCCTTTGCGGTATTGACCTTCGCCTTCCTGGGCGCGCCTCGCACCACCCGCCAGAGCCGCAATTTCTCGATCGGCTCCTCGATCATCGCGGTGTTCGGCCTGCGGATGGCCGGCTTCGCCTGCTCGGTGATGGCGGTGAAATCTCCGGGCGCGGTGCTGGCCCAATACGCGATGGTCATGGGCGCCATCGGCGTCGGGATGTGGATGATTATCGGCGGCCTCGTGGTCGAGCCGCCCCCTGGCCTGATGGAGGCCATCAACAGGTCGAACGCACGGATCGCGCGGCTGTTCGGACGCCCGGCCGCCGCATGAGCATGCTCACCAACACACTCGGGCGCTATTTCGCCGGCCGCTTCGTGGTGGCGGCGCTTGGCGTGTTCGCCAGCATCTTCCTGCTGCTGGTACTGGTCGACTACATCGAGATGGTGCGCAAGACTTCGGGCCTCGCCTCCGCCTCCGCGATCATGGTGGCCGAGACCTCGCTGTTCCGGGTGCCGCAGCTGCTGGAGAAGCTGACGCCGTTTTGCATGCTGATCGGCGCCATGACCTGCTATCTCGCCCTCTCCCGCCGGCTCGAGCTCGTGGTGGCGCGCGCCGCCGGCATCTCCGCATGGCAGTTCATCTCGCCGGCGCTCGGCAGCGCGCTCTTGATCGGGGTGATCGCCACCGTCGCCTACAATCCGATGTCGGCCAATTTACGCGAAGCCTCCAAGCGCATGGAAGCCGAGCTGTTCGGCTCGGCGCCCGGCGGCGGCATCCAGGATGCCTCCGGCTTCTGGCTCAATCAGGTGACCAGCGACGGCCAGACGATCATCAATGCGGCGCGGAGCGAGCAGCAGGGCATCCGGCTCACGGGGCTCACGCTGTTCCGGTTTGACCCGGACCAGCACTTCAAGGAACGGGTCGAGGCGCGCGAGGCGACGCTCGAGGCCGGCCGTTGGCTGTTCAAGGGCGTCCGCCGCTTCTCACTGGACGCGCCGCCGATCGAGCAGGCCAGCCTGGAGATTCCCACCACGCTGACCGAGGCGCAGGTCCGCAACAGCTTTTCCACACCCGAGACTGTGTCTTTTTGGCAACTACCGAGCTACATCCGCTCCTCCGAAAGCTCGGGCTTCGCGACAGCCGGTTACCGACTCCAGTATCAGAAGCTTCTGGCACAGCCGTTTTTGCTTGCGGCCATGGTGATGCTCGCGGCCTCCGTGTCGTTGCGCTTCTTCCGGATGGGCGGCGTGCAGAAGATGGTTTTGAGTGGCGTGGGCGCAGGCTTTCTGCTCTACGTTCTGTCGAAAGTAACTGAGGATTTGAGCAAGGCTGAGTTGATGCATCCGATCGCTGCGGCGTGGTTGCCCGTTGTGGTGGGCGGCCTCACCGGCTTTTTGGCCTTGCTCTATCAGGAGGACGGATAGTGACTGCCGTCCACCGAGGGCTCGTGTCTCGTTTGACGCGGCGCACGTTGGTGCGTGCGGACGGGTGCGGCTGGTCCATTCGCAGGCTCCTGCTCGCTGTCGCCGCTGCCGCCTCGCTCGGCGGGCTGATCGGCGCTGCCACCGTGGCGCCGGCCAACGCCCAGAGCTTCACCTACAATCCGCTGCCGCCGCGTCCGAAGCCGCCGAGGGTCGCCAACGACAACCAGATGCTGGTTCAGGCGACCGAGGTCGACTACGACTACAACAACTCGCGCGTCTCCGCGGTCGGTAACGTCCAGCTGTTCTACAACGGCACCAGCGTCGAGGCCGACAGGGTCATCTACGACCAGAAGACCAAGCGGCTTCATGCCGAAGGCAACATCCGCATGACGGATGCCGACGGCAAGATCACCTATGCCGAGATCTTGGATCTCTCCGACGATTACCGCGACGGCTTCGTCGATTCGCTGCGCGTGGACACGGCCGACCAGACCCGCATGGCCGCGAGCCGCGCCGACCGCTCCAGCGGCAACTACACGGTGTTTGAGAACGGCGTCTACACCGCCTGCGCGCCGTGCAAGGACGATCCGAAGAAGCCGCCATTGTGGCAGGTCAAGGGTGCGCGCATCATCCACGACCAGCAGGAGAAGATGCTGTATTTCGAGACAGCACAGCTCGAATTCTTCGGCGTGCCGCTCGCCTACATGCCCTATTTCTCGACGCCCGACCCGACCGTGAAGCGGAAGAGCGGCTTCCTGATACCGGGTTATATTTCCGGCACGGACAACACGGGCTATGGCGTCGAGGTTCCCTATTATTGGGCGATCGCGCCCGACATGGACGCAACCTTCACCCCGCGCATCCTGTCGCGGCAAGGCGTGCTGCTGCAGGGCGAATTCCGACAGCGCCTGATCGACGGCGCCTACCAGATCCGCGCGTACGGCATCAACCAGCTCGATCCCGGAGCGTTTGCCGGGCAGCCCGGCGACCGCGACTTCCGCGGCGCCATCGACACCAAGGGTCAGTTCGCATTGAACGACAAATGGGTCTGGGGCTGGGACGGCGTCCTGATGTCCGACTATTATTTCTTCTCGGACTACCGGCTCTATCAGTACCGCGACCCGCTCGGCTCGTTCCTGCTGCTGCCGACGGAAGCGCTGTCGCAGCTCTATTTGACCGGCGTCGGCAACCGCAGCTTCTTCGATGCGCGCACGATGTACTGGCTGAGCTATTCGGGCAACCAGAGCCAGGTGCCGATCGTCTATCCGGTGATCGACTACTCCAACGTGCTCAACTATCCCGTGTTCGGCGGCGAGTTCAGCTACAAGACCAATTTCGTGAACCTGTCGCGTGACGAGGCGGTGTTCGATCCGATCACGACGGTCGCCAACACCAGCAGCCTGTGCACCACGGCGTCGGCCGATCCGCTGGCCCGTACGCCCTCGCAGTGCCTGCTGCGCGGCTTCCCCGGCACTTACACCCGCCTCACGGCGGAGGCGCAGTGGCGCAAATCCTTCACCGATCCGCTCGGCCAGATCTGGACGCCGTTCGCCAGCCTGCGCGCCGACGCGATCAACTCCTCGGTCTCCAACCAGCCCGGCGTGTCGAACTACCTGCCCGTCGGCGACACCCAGGCGTTCCGCCTGATGCCGACCGTAGGCTTGGAGTACCGTTATCCGTTCATCAACATCCAGCCCTGGGGCTCGACCACCATCGAGCCGATCGCGCAGATCATCATCCGCCCGAACGAGACCTATGCCGGCAAGCTGCCGAACGAGGACGCCCAGAGCATGGTGTTCGACACCTCGAACCTGTTCAGCGTGGACAAGTTCTCCGGCTACGACCGCGTCGAGGGCGGCGGCCGTGCCAATGTCGGCGTGCAGTCCACCACGCAGTTCGACCAGGGCGGCGCCGTCAAGGTGCTGTTCGGCCAGTCCTACCAGCTGTTCGGCCTGAACTCCTTCGCGGTCCAGGACACCATCAATACCGGCCTCGATTCCGGCCTCGACAAGCCGCGGTCCGATTACGTCGCGAGCGCAAGCTATTCGCCCAACAGCACCTACACGTTCAGCGTCCGCTCCCGCATGGACGAGCAGACCTGGAACGTGCAGCGCTTCGAGGCGGAAGGCCGCGCCAACTTCAATCGCTGGTCGGTCAGCATGCTGTACGGAAACTACGCGGCCCAGCCGGAGCTCGGCTATCTGACCCGCCGCGAGGGTATCCTGACCACAGGCTCGCTGAAGATCGCGACCAACTGGGTGGTGTCGGGGTCGGCGCGCTGGGACCTCGAGGCCAATAAGCTCAACCAGTATGTGGTCGGGGCCGGCTATGTCGACGATTGCTTCGTGCTGGCGGCGAACTACGTAACTTCGTATAGCTATTCCGCGGGCACCGCACCGCCCGTGCTGAGCCACGCGTTCATGTTCCAAATCGGCCTGCGCACGCTGGCGAACTCGTCGACGACCAGCAGTTCCTCCGGCCTCCAGTGAACGGTTTGAAGTGCCGGCCGCGTTTGCCCCATCACGACGCGGTTGACATGCGAGCGACATCATGACGACCCCATTTCCTGTCTTCCGCCTCCTTCTCGCCCTCGGTGCTGGCCTGGTGCTGCTGACTGCCCTGCCCTCGCCGTCGCGCGCGCAGAACATCGTCGTCATGGTCAACGGCGATCCGATCACCGATTTCGACATCGAGCAGCGCTCCAAGCTGGACCAGCTGACGACGCAGAAGACCCCGAGCCGGCAGGAGGTCATCAACGAGCTGATCGACGACAGGGTGAAGCTCAAGGAGGGCAGGAAGTACGGTGTCGACCCCGGCGTCTCCGACATCAACCAGTCCTATGAAGGCATGGCGCAGCGCATGCGCATCACGCCGGATCAGCTCACCAAGTCCCTCGAATCCAAGGGCGTCCGACCCGAGACCCTGAAGGGCCGCATGAAGGCCGAGATGGTCTGGACCAGCCTGGTGCGCGGCCGCTACAAGGAGCGCCTCCAGGTCGGCGAGCGCGACGTCGCGCAGGCCGTGCAGGCCCAGACCGGCGAGAAGCTCCAGGTCGAGGGCACCGAATACAAGATGCAGCCGATCGTGCTGATCGTGCCCCGCGGCTCGTCCCCTGCGTTCCTGGAAACGCGGAAGAAGGAAGCCGAGACCTATCGCGCGCGCGTCGGCAGCTGCGAGGAAGCCAATTCGCTGTTCCGCTCGACGCCGAACGCCACCATCCGCGACGCCGTCACCAAGACCACAGCGGAGCTGCCCGAACCGCTGCGCAAGGTGCTCGACGACACCCCGATCGGCCACCTGACCGCGCCCGAGGTGACCAAGGCGGGCATCGAGATGGTCGTGCTGTGCTCGCGCAAGCCGACCATGATCGACACGCCGAAGAAGCGCGAGGTCCGCGAGAAGATGTACCAGGAGAAGTACGAGAAGACCCAGAAGGCCTATCTCGATGAGCTCCGCAAGGCCGCGATGATCGAATATCGCAACCGCTGATGGCCAAGTCCCTCCTAGAGCCTTCCGCCAAATCCGCAGCCAAGTCCGCAGCCAAGTCCGCAGCCAAACCCCTTGCCCTGACCCTGGGAGAGCCCGCCGGCATCGGCCCCGACATCACGATCGCGGCCTGGCTCAGGCGCCGTGAGCTGAACCTGCCCGCCTTCTACCTGCTCGGCGACGAGGCGCTGATCGCGCGGCGCGCCAAGGCGCTCGGCGCCGATATCAGGATTGCCGCGGTGAGCCCCAGTGAGGCCGCTTCCGCCTTCACTGATGCCCTGCCCGTGGTCGCGACCGGCGAGCGCGCGACCGCCGAGCCCGGCAAGCCCGACGCATCCAGCGCGCCGGCCGCGCTCGCCTCGATCCGTCAGGCGGTCATTGACGTGCGCGCAGGTCGTGCCGGCGCCGTCGTCACCAACCCGATCGCCAAGAGCGTGCTCTACCGCGCCGGCTTCCGCCATCCCGGCCACACCGAATTCCTCGCCGAGCTTGCCGCGGAAAACGGCCGCGTGCCGCAGCCGGTGATGATGCTGTGGTCGCCACAGCTCGCCGTGGTGCCCGTGACCATCCACGTCTCGATGCGCGATGCGCTGGGAGAGCTCACCAGCACCCTGATCGTCTCGACCGTCCGCATCGTCGCCACCGAACTGAAATCCCGCTTCGGCATCGCAAAGCCGCGCATCGCGGTCTCCGGCCTCAATCCGCATGCCGGCGAAGACGGATCGCTCGGCCATGAGGAGCAGACCGTCATCGCCCCGGCGCTGAAAGTGCTGCGCAACGAGGGCATCGAAGCCAGGGGCCCGCTGCCCGCCGACACCATGTTCCACGAGGCGGCGCGACAGACCTATGACTGTGCGGTCTGCATGTATCACGACCAGGCGCTGATCCCGATCAAGACGGTCGCCTTCGACGATGCCGTCAACGTCACCCTCGGCCTGCCCTTCATCCGCACCTCGCCCGATCACGGCACTGCCTTCGACATCGCCGGCACGGCCAAGGCCAATCCGGCGAGCCTGATCGCCGCGCTCAAGCTTGCGCGCCGCATGGCCGCTTCCATCAGCTGATGGGCGCGATCGACGACCTCCCGCCGCTGCGCGAGGTCATTCGCCAGCACGCGCTGTCGGCCAGGAAATCGCTCGGCCAGAACTTCCTGCTCGACCTCAATCTGACCGCGCGCATCGCGCGCGCGGCCGCGCCCCTGGACGAGGCGACCATCGTCGAGATCGGCCCCGGCCCGGGTGGGCTGACGCGGGCGCTCCTCGCGCTCGGCGCCCGGCGCGTCATCGCCATCGAGCATGACGAGCGCGCGATCCCCGCCCTGCAGGATATTTCGGCGCGCTATCCCGGCCGGCTCGAGATCGTGCATGGCGACGCCATGACGTTCGATCCGCGCCCGCTGCTCTCAGGCGAACGCGCCAAAATCGTCGCCAACCTGCCCTACAACATCGCGACCCAGCTTCTCATCAACTGGCTCACTATCGAGCCCTGGCCGCCCTGGTACGAGATGATGGTCCTGATGTTCCAGCGCGAGGTCGGCGAGCGCATCGTGGCGCGCGAGGACGAGGAGGCTTATGGCCGGCTCGGCGTGCTCGCCAACTGGCGCTGCGAGACCAAGATCCTGTTCGACATTGCGCCGTCCGCCTTCGTGCCGCCGCCGAAGGTCACCTCCTCGGTCGTGCGCCTGGTGCCGCGCCCGGAGCCTTTGCCCTGCGATCGCAGGCTGCTCGAGCAGGTCGCCGCCGCAGCCTTCGGCCAGCGCCGCAAGATGCTGCGGCAAAGCCTGAAGTCGCTCGGCGTCGATCCCGCGCGGCTTGCGAGCGCAGCCGGCGTCGATGCAACGCGGCGCGCCGAGACCATTCCGATTCCGGGCTTTGTTGCCATGGCGCGCGAATTGGCCGATATACGCAGCGAAGCGGCATGATCCGGAAACGCGTGAAGCGGTTTTCCGAAACAGGTCATGCTCGAACAACGAGCTAATTTCGGAGGAAGGAATATGGCGTTGATGCGTCGGCAATCCCTGGTCAAGTTCGATGCGCCGCTGTGCGAGACCATCGTGGACACGCCCAAGCCGCAAGGCCGCGAGGTGCTGGTGCGCATCGAGCGCTGCGGCCTCTGCCATTCCGACCTGCACATCCAGGACGGCTATGCCGATCTCGGCGGCGGCAAGAAGCTCGACACCACGCGCGGCATGACGCTGCCCTTCACGCTCGGCCACGAGATCGCCGGCGTCGTCGACGAAGTCGGCCCGGACGTCGCCGCCAGCCTCGTCGGCGCCAGGAAAGCCGTCTTCCCGTGGATCGGCTGCGGCCAGTGCCGCGATTGCCAGAACGGCGACGAGAACCTCTGCGTCAAGCAGCGCTTCCTCGGCGTCTCCATCGACGGCGGCTTCGCCACCCACGTGCTGGTGCCCGACGCCAAATATCTGCTCGACTACGATCCCCTTCCCGTCAACCAGGCCGCGACCTTGATGTGCTCCGGCGTCACCGCCTACGGCGCGCTCAAGCGCCTGGTCGACCGTCCGCGCCAGCGCAACCTGCTGCTGATCGGCCTCGGCGGCGTCGGCATGATGGGCCTGTCGTTCGCGCAGGCGATGTTCAAGCAGCCGATCACGGTCGCCGACCTCTCGCCGGCCGCGCGCGAGACCGCGCTCAAGAACGGCGCGACCTTTGCCTATGACCCGGCCGAGCCTGACGTCATCAAGCGGATCCTCAAGGAGACCGAGGGCGGCTTCGACGAGATCGTGGATTTCGCCGGCAACGAGAAGTCGATGGCGTTCGCGGTGGCGGTCGCCGCGCGCGGCGGCAAGATCGTGGTCTCCGGCCTGATGGGCGGCCAGTTCACGCTGCCCATGGTGCAATGGGTCTACAAGCGCATGACCATCGAGGGCTTCATGGTGGGCACGCTCGCCGAAGCCCATGAGCTGATGGCGCTGGCGCGCGCCGGCAAGATCAAGCCGACGCCGATGCGCGAAGAGCCGATGGGCGACGTCCAGAAATGGATCGACGAATTGCGTGCCGGCAAGGTCGTCGGCCGCATCGTGCTGAAGAACTGACTCACTCGGCGGCGGGCCTGACCGAAGTCTCGCCCGCCGCACGGAACGCCTTCGGCCCGGCCGCGTTGGCTGCGCATGTCCATTCGCTGCACCGTCGAAAGCGCGTTCTTCATCGCCTGGAGCTGCCTGGAGACGAGCGGTGAGCTCGGTCCGCCGGACGAGAGCGCGAACTTCCTGCTCGACGCCATCGAGGCGCAGCTCAGGACTGGGGAGCGCCGGCAGTTGATGCTGGCGAACAAGGCGATCGATGCCTACCGCGCGCACGCCGCGCTAAGCCGATCTTCGCGGGACTGCGAAGCGCACTTCAGATAAAGGATCATCGCCTCCCGCGCCGACCGGGCGGCGTTCGGGCGGGATCGAGGACGGTGGGTCCGTCGGGCAAGGCCGAAAATCCCGGAAGCTGAAGGCGTCCTTTTTCAGCGTCTGAACATCCGTTGTGTGCACTTTGGAACCGTCGGTTCCGTCGCGGAAAAGTAGGTTTCCCGCTGGCGCCGATTCCCGGCCCGCCAAGAGAACACATTGTGACCGGTCGGCCCCAGAACGATCTGCTCCGGCAGCTCAATCACCAGGACTTCGAACTGCTCGCGCCTCACCTCCAGCCGGTCGAACTCGAGGCGAGCCACATCCTGCATCACGCCGGCGACGACGTCGCAGCGGTTCATTTCCCCTGCGGTCCCGCGCTCGTGTCCTTCGCGGTGCCGGTCGAGGACGATCGCGAGGTCGAAAGCCTGCTGGTGGGACGTGAGGGTGCGGTGGGCATTGCCCCCGGCCGCACGCCTTCGCTCGCCTATTCGCGCATCGTCGTGAAGCTCGGCGGCACCCTGGTCCGGCTGCCGCTGCGCGCGCTCGAGCAGGCGCAGCAGAGGTCGGCCACGCTCCAGGAGGTCCTCTTGCGCTATGCCGACTGCCAGTTCGCGCAGCTGCTGCAGACCGCGGCCTGCAACGCTGCGCATTCGATCGAGCAGCGCGCCGCCAAGTGGATCATCTCCGCGCAGGAACATATCGGCGGAGCGGAGATCCCTCTCACCCACGAGCAGCTCGCCGGCATGCTGGGCGTCTCCCGCAGCTATGCCAGCCGTGTCATCCAGATGTTCAAGGCGAGGCGCATCCTCGCGACCCGCCGCGGCGCCATCCTGATCCTCGACGCATCGGCACTCGAAGCAAGAGCCTGCTGTTGCAACAACTGGGTGAACAAGTATTTCGACGAGGTGCGGGGCGCAGCGGCAGCCGCCGAGGGCTAAAGCATGATCCGGAAAAGTGCGCAGCGGTTTTCCGAAAAGATCAGCTTGAACAACAACCTAAAGCGCGATGACGATTCATCCTGATCGCATCGCGCTTTAGTGCCTCCGTCTCACGCAAGCGGCGGCGCCTGCCGCTTGAGGTGCAGATAGACCGGACTGAAATCTCCGAGCCGCTGCAGCTCGCGCCATTTCAGCACGATCAGCTCCCCCTCGCGCAGATCCATGACGCCGCTCCGCCTGAGGTCGGCGAGCGTCCGGTTCACCGTCGCGATCGCCATGCCCAGCGTCTCGCCGAGCTGGGCCAGGCTGATCGGCACGCGGCAGCGATTGCCGCGGACCAGCTGCGCCGCGCGGGCGCGGTAGAACAGCTCGCAAAACAGGTGTGCCATGCGCGCCTGCATCGGCCGGGCGCTGTTGTTGGTGATGGCCTCGCGAAAGATCGCGGCGTCGAGCAGCGTCTCGCGCCAGACGGCCAGCGCAAAGGTTGGCCGCCGCCGGAAGGCGATGAACAATTCGCGATGCGGGATGAAGGCGGCTGTGGCCGCCCCCAGCGCGCTCAATCCGTGGTCCATCTGGTCGATGAACAGCCCCTGCGCATCCGGAAGGTCGCCGGTGAGATGGAACGCCAGGTACTGCCGCCGCCCGCTCCCGAGCAGGTGGTAGCGCGCGACCATGCCGGAGACGACCAGCACCGAATGTTCGGGTTCGTCGCCCTGACGGATGAAATCCTCGTTGGGCTCCAAATCGCGCAGCGTGAAGGTGAGCGCCCGGATTTCCGCGATGTCCTCCGCTTCCAGCGCGGTATGCTCGGAAAGGTTCCGGATCAGTACGTCGTGGGCTTTTTCCATGGGCCGCCAAAAATCGCGCCGGTTCTATCAAATGATACGTCCGGCTTGCATTCAGCGGATTAGAACGCGAGTCGAGAGCACAGGTTGCTGACCGGTTTGCCACCGTACCAAGTCGCATCCAACCCGTCCCCCTCGACCGCGAACGAGCCGTCCCTTCATGAGCCCTACGACCATCCTGGAGCGCATCCGCAGGCTATTCACGTCAGATACGAGCGAGCACCTCGACAGCATCCGCGATGCTTTCGTCGCGGGCACGCTGAAAGAGCCGGTCCGGCCAATGTCCGATCAGGAACTCGCCCGCGCCATCCGCGAGTTCCGCTCCGCGCCGGTCTCCGACGGGACCCTCGCAAAACTCTCGCAGCGCCTCGTCGCGGCGTCGGTGCCGCGAGACGTCTGAAGCAGCACGCGAGGCTCATGCCGCATCCGAAGTTCATCGCGCGTCTCCAGGCGATCGAAGGCCTGTCCGAGGACGAACGCCGGCAGATCGCAGGCTTGCCGTCCACGCTGCGCCAGGTCGCGGACGGCGAGATCGTGCTGCGCCAGGGTGAGACCGCTTCGCGCTGCGTGTTCGTCGTCAGCGGCTTCCTCTACCAGGCCCGCATCGTCGGCGATCGCAGCCAGATCCTCGCCTTCCACGTTCCCGGCGACATGCCGTGCCTGCACACGCTGCTGGTCTCGCCGTTGGATGCGGACCTCGTCGGGCTCGGCCCGACCATCGTCGGCACCGTCGCGCACAGCCATCTGCGCCAGCTTCTCGACGGCTCGATCCACCTGACCCGCGCCTTCTGGCGCGAGACACTGATCGACGCGGCGATCTCGCGGCAATGGATCGCGCGCCTCGGCGCGCAGGCGGCGCTGCCCAAGGTCGCGCATCTCATCTGTGAACTTGCCGCAAGGCTGGAGCTCGTCGGCCTTGTCAGGGACGGCAGCTTCCAGATGCCGATGACGCAGCGGCACGTTGCGGACGCCTGTGGGCTCTCGATCGTCCACGTCAATCGTACCATCCAGGAGCTGAGGCATCGCGGGCTGATTGCATGGGAGGGCAGCGAGATCGATCTGCTCCAGCCCGACGAACTGCGCAAGCTTGCGGATTTCAGGCCTGATTATCTGCGCTGAGCGCGGCGCGGCACGAGGCGCTAGCTCGTGCGTCGGATCTCCTCCCGCCGGGACTCGACCTCCTCGGCGTCCTCGTCGTCGACCTTCATGACGTGGTCGCGGCCGGCCACCTTGAGCAGCTCGTCCAGCTTGGCGTGGATCGCCTGGGTGTCGCGGTGCTCGGCGCGCTGGATCACCAGCGTCATGCCCCATGTCGCCAGCGTCGCGAACGAGTGCCATTCGAGTCCGTTGCCCAGCGTGATCCAGGCGATGCCATAGACCACGTAAACGGCGAACGCGGCCGGGCGCGAGGTGGCGACGCCGATCTCGGTGAGCCAGCCCTTTGACTTCGGAAGAGACATGTGCGGCAACTCGCGTAGGCCGCCGGCGTTCCCGCAGACGCTGAAGATGCGCTGGCCAAGTCGCCCCTCTAAGGTCGCCCCTCTAGGATCGCGACGAATGCGACCGCCAGTGTCTGAGCAGCGGACCGCCGGCCCCCAGCACAGGATCCGTCTTCGGCTTGCGGACCTTGGCGATGCGCTTGATCGCGTCAGTCCGCTCCCGCGTGTCGGTGCACTCGTCGTACGTGCCGTCCTGCGGATAGGCTCCGACGACCAGAAAGTCCCGGCCGGACTCGATCAGCCGGTGGCCCGTGCCCGCGGGCAGGACCAGAACGTCACCGGCTTTCACATTGAGGATGCGACCCTTGATGCCGCCGCACTCGATCCTGGCCGTGCCGCGCGCCACGCCCATCACTTCATGGATCTGCGAATGGTAATGGACGAAATCGTACACGGTGTCGCGCCACGACCGGGCCCAGCCGTTCGTGGCGAACAGCGTGTCGATGATGACCTCCGGCGGAAAACGCCGGCCCTTCAGCTTCACCGTCCCGCGATAAAACAGCACCGGAAGTTTCGGATTGTTCGGCACGATGCCATCGTCGCGAAAATGGATGGCAGTCGGCTTCCGCGCCCGCACCAGCGCCCGCAGCGTCGCCGCGTCGGGATGCTCCTCCACGAGCTTCCTGGCAAAATTCTTGATCTGATCCTTGACCGGCATGCTTGCTCCTCAGCCGCGATTCAACGACGGCAGAGGCGAGAAGTTTCGAGGTGGAACGGGCTTCATCGGGAGCATGGACTCATTCCCCTCCCACGGGGCTGAGCTCCTGGGCGTGCCAGTTTCGCTTGTGCGAGCGCGACGTCGTAAGATGCGTCACGCCCATTTGGAGCAGCCGGCAAGAGCACAGGCAAACACCGGAAGAAGTCTGCTCCCCAGGTCACAAACCGACTTTCAACTCAGCACGGCGATGTCAGCATGGGCCAATGGCTGCCGCTTCTGGCCTCACTTCCGCGGAGGGATGTGGCCTAATTCATAGTCTGATAAGCTCTCTGCATGGGAACGTTGATAGCCGAAAACCAGACCGTGAAATATCAGTGGGCGAGCGATGTCGCCTTCGATGGCATTTACTTGGAAGTTCTCTCGGACAATGGAGATGAGCTCTTTGTTGTTGGCGTGCCCGACGACGGGCCAGTGACCATCAACACGTTCGGCAAGGACGTTGCGGCATCTCTGATCGAGGCAGCAATTCAGGTTGCCCGATCAAGATAGGCCGTCCTCGCCCACATCACTGTTCGCCAAACGCCACGCCGCACCCCAACAAAACAGGTCACCGGAAGCTATCCGCCTGTGCCGGGTGGCATCTCTGGGTTGAACGAGTAGTATTGAGCATTGCGAAAACAGGAGGGCCGATCATGCCGTTGGACCGCCCCGTGCCGTTTTTCTCCCAAAACGCCGGCCCAAGCGGGCCCCAGATCGATGATCCCACAGGTTGCTGGTACGCATCCGCACGAATGATAAGCGTGTACTATGGGGGCCCCTATTCCTCACGCAAGGGTGTACCGGAGCTCGACAACCCGGACGGCACTCACAAGGGGCTGCCGATGGCGGGGAAGGAGTTAAGCATCTTCCTCAAAAATGAAAGATTGCTGCCTGTCACGACGCGGATGACCACGCCCGACGATTTCGACGCGGTACTGACCAATAGCGGGCCGATCATGGTCAATTGGTGGGCCCCAAGTCGCGGCCTTCACGTGTCGGTCATCATCGGAATCCTGGAGAAGGACGTCGTCTACCATGATCCCGCCGTTGGCCCCAATCAGTCGATGTTGGTGACAATGTTGAATCTTCGGCGCACGGGTCCAATGGGCCGCGTAGACCCGATGTATGTGCGCAACCCAAAAACTATAGGAAGGCGGCTGGAATCAAATCCAAGAGAACTCGTTCTCGCATCGGACGGAGTGGTCAAGAAATACCCGCTGCCGTGGCCGACGGGCTGGTGGCGCGTGTGGGACGGCGGCACATGGTACTACTACCTCGGCGACAATGGGGCCGCGATGTCGAGCAAGACGCCGCCGTCCAATACCGAGCCGCCCGCCAAGACAAAGGTACACAACACCGGCACTTGGGTTCGCACCTCGCCGAGGACGCTCGTGGTCACCTGGAAGCAGGTCGCCGGCGCGCCGAAGAAGTGCGAGGAAACGTTCTGGAACGCGGTTGACGAGTGCGAGCGGATGGACGCGACCTCGAACCTTTACTCCCCGCTGGTGGCGACGCGGTTTCGGGCCAAGTGAAATCGGCCGGCCCATGGCGACGCCCAAAAGCTTCGTTGGGCGAATTGCGCCAACGTCCGCCTTAGGGTCAAGATACGAAGAACTCAATCTGAGCAAATCTAGTCCGCCGTGCCTCAGTGAGCGGAATTCGTGGAGGGGATTCGCCAGTTCGCTGACGGCCAGAACCGGACTCCCGAGGCGTCACTCGATGACCTGGTCGGCCGTGGCCAGTAACGAATGCGAAACGGTGAGACCGAGTGCTTTCGCGGTCTTTAGATTGATGACCAGCTTGAGACGAGTGGGCTGCTCTATGGGCAGATCGCCGGGCTTTGCGCCTTTCAGGATCCTGTCGACATAGCCGACCGCCCGCCGGAAATGATCGGGAAAATCCGGTCCATAGGATAGCAGCAGGCCGTAAGGGACCTGTTCAGCGTTTGACGCAATTGTCGGCACCTTGTGCGCCATGGCCGAGGCGCCCACCCGCACCCGTTCATTGTACATCGGCGGCCCAACAGCAAATGCGCCATCAAAGCCCTCGCGTGCAATGGCCGAAAAGGTCGGGTCAATTTCATCCGCCGTCGTCACTTCGAATACTTTTGTCAGGCATCCCGCAGCTCTCCCCGCTGTTTCGTTAGCGATGGCGGTGGGCTTGGAAGACGGCTCGCGCGGATCGAGCACGAGGGCCAGGCGGGTCAATTTCGGAACGATTTCCTTGAACAGCGCGAGCCGCTTGCCGGAGAGGTCGACGGTCATCAGTGAAAGTCCGGTCACGTTGCCACCAGGACGCGCGAGGCTCTCGACGAGCCCCCGACCGACCGGATCCGGGTCCCCGACAAGCACGATGGGGATAGTGCTGGTCGCTCGTTTGGCCTCCCTGGCGCCAAGTCCCGTCACAGCGACGATCACATCGACTTTGCTTTCCGCAAGTTCCTGCGCCATTGTGCGAAACCGTTCAGGTTGCTCGGCAGGAAAGCGGTGCTCCAGTTCGATATTCCTGCCGTCGAAGTAGCCAAGCTCCTGAAATGCCTTGATCAGGACGACCAGATATTCCTCTTCCTGCTTGGCGTCGGCGGCATGCCAGAGAACGCCGACGCGCGGGTTCGGTTTGCGTCGCTGCGCGCGCGAGGTTAGTGGCCATGCTGCAGCAGCGCTTCCGAGAAGCGTGATGAATTCGCGGCGTTTCATTCGATCACCTCGCCACATTCCGGCTGAGCTGCGGACCGCATTGGAGCACGATCCAGACGACGTGAAACACAGGTTGCTACGAGCTGTCGCTAATGCTTCGCCATGAACGCAAGCACCGCTTGATCATAGGCGTCGGCGGCACCGGCGAAAGGTATTGCTAGACGACATTTCTGCCTCCGCGCAATTGCGGTTCGCTACGTCGGATCTCGTCTCGGCGATGTCCTCAACAGCCGCGCTCGTCTTCCCGGCGAGGCGGCGGCGGCTTTGACGGCGCCTGGGTGGTGACCAGCGTCGGCTGCGGTGGCACCACGTCCGGTGCGGTCGTCGTCTCCTCGGGCAAGGTCATCGGCCAGGGGGTCACCGGTACCGTTGGCCCGAGCGGCGCCGTCAGGACAGTCGGTCAAGGCGATGGCGTGTCCTTCACGGGCTCCGGCCGTCTCGGCGGCCGCAGCGGGTCCGGGACGTGGCGTCGTTCCGACGGCTGCGGCGGAACCTGGACTTCAGCCAAGCAGTAAGGCCGAAAAGGCTGACATCGCGGCGGAACGATCGCGCCACAGGCCCGATTCAAGCCACATCCTCTCCGGATTTGCGGCTCATTGCCACCCAACTCTTTGACGAGAAAGGGCTGGTTGAGAGTTGCGTCATGCGTAACCGGGAGACCAGGATGGGCAACCGAACCGCAAAATTCGTATCTGCGCTAGTTGGCAGCATCATTGCCGGCGCACCGCTGGCTGCCGTGTCGCAGAACGCGCCGGCCCCATCGAGCGCTGCCAGCACGGCTTCCGATTGCCTCGCAGCGCCAAAGGGCGCCGCGCCGCAGGGACAGCACTGGTACTACCGCCTCGAACGCACGACCAAGCGGCAATGCTGGTACCTGCGTGCCGCCGGCGACAAGGACAGCGCGAAAACCGCACAGACCTGGCAGGCTCCGAGCGATACCCCGCCGGCGGATGCGCCGGCGCCGCAGCAATACGCTGTGCAGGACGCGCGCGCCGAATATCCGACGCCGCGGAGCAGCGCCGCCCCGAAGACGCCGAACGCCCCCGCGCAAGCCGCCGCCGCAAGACCGGTCCAACCAGCCGCGGAGCAGACCGCCGACGGCAACGCGCAGCAACCCGCCGCCGCGCCCTGGCCCGATGTCTCCACAGCGTCCGCTCCGCCGGCACCAGCCGCCGTCGCAGCACCCGCGCAGCCGGGCGCAAAGCCGTCGAAATCCCCATCGCCAGTGGCGCTCGCTGCGGCAGACAGCACGACCGACAAGCCGACCGGCTCGCTCCAGACGCTGCTGCTCGTGATCGGCGGCGCGCTGGCGCTCGCCGGAATCCTCGGCAGCGTCATCTACCGCTTCGCCGGCGCGCGCGTCCGCCTCCAGTCCGCCGACCGTCACGGACATTGGAGCGATCGGGAGATGCAGGACGAGGACGGAAGCCGTGCGCCCTGGCTCGCTTCAACGCCGGCCGGCGTCCAGCCGCCTCACCCCATCGACTTCGATGCGGTACGTCCGCAGCCGAAACAACGAGGGACAAAACTTGCCGCGATCGGCCGCGAGATCGAGCTGATCGACGCGCGCAGGCAAAGGGCCGCCGCCCCGGCCGCAGAACCTGTCGAGGTCAAGAGCGACAAGGTCGAGATGAAGATGGTCGGCAAGCAAATCGAGACCGTGGCAGCTCCCCAGCTCACCGCCAACGAGATCGGCGAGGATCGCGATCACGCACCGGCAGGTCGAGACGACGATGCCGTCGATGTCGACGTCATCACGACGATGCTGGAACAGCTGGCGAAGGAAGGGCCGCGCCTGTCCCGGCCTAACCTTGAAGCTGACCTTGCAAACTTCGCACGAAGCCTGCGAGGCCGATCCGCCGCTCGCGCTTGAGGCGCTCGGCCTTCAGGATCGACTGCACCTCGGCGAAGGCCTCGTCGATGTCGTGGTTGATCACGATGTAGTCGTACTCGGCCCAGTGGCTCATCTCGTGACTTGCGCGGCTCATGCGCTTGCGGATCACCTCGTCGGAATCCTGCGCGCGCGAATGCAGGCGCTTCTCGAGATCGCTGGCCGAGGGCGGCAGGATGAAGACGCTGACGACGTCGGCGCGCGCCTTCTCGCGCAGCTGCTGCGTACCTTGCCAGTCGATGTCGAACAGCACGTCCTGCCCGGCCGACAGCGCCGCTTCGACTGGCGCGCGCGGCGTGCCGTAGCTGTTGTCGAACACGGTCGCCCATTCCAGCAGCTCGTCGCCCTTCACCATGGCGTCGAACCTGGCCTTGTCGACGAACAGATAGTCGCGCCCGTCGACCTCGCCGGGGCGCTTGGCGCGCGTGGTGGCGGAGACCGACATCCTGAGGCCCGGCATCCGCTCGATCAGGAGCCGGGACAGTGTCGTCTTGCCCGCGCCCGAGGGCGAGGACAGCACGAACATCAATCCGCGCCGCTCGACACCGTCAGTTCCGTGACCGCCCGTCGTCATCGATCACTCCAGATTCTGGACCTGCTCGCGGAACTGCTCGACCACGTTCTTCATGGCCAGCCCCGTGTTGGTCAGCTCGATATCGTTCGACTTCGAGCAGCAGGTGTTGACCTCACGGTGAAACTCCTGCGCCAGGAAATCGAGCTTGCGTCCGATCGGGCCGCCCTTGCCGATCAATTCGCGCGCCTGCGCGACGTGGGAAGCGATGCGGTCGAGTTCCTCGCGGATGTCGGCCTTGGTGGCGATCAGGATCGCCTCCTGCATCAGGCGGTCGGAATCGAACCGGTCCGAGGTGTCGAGCAGGGTTGCGATCTGCTCGGCGAGCCTGGCCTTGATTGCCTCAGGCTTGCGGCCCGGCGCAGCTTCGGCCTTTCTCGCAAGCTGCTCGATCTCGTCGACACGCTGGGTCAGGATCTGGCCAAGCGAAATCCCCTCGCGCTTGCGCATCTCGACGAGGTCGGCGAGCGCCCTGTTGAAGGCTTCGGCCGCGGCGACACGCGCGGCCTTGTCCTCCTCCTCGTCGCCCTCGGGCTCGGCGATCTCGACCACGCCCTTGATGGCGAGCAGGCCGTCGATGCTCGGCGCCACCGCGTCGACCTTGCCAGAGATCAGCGCGGCGGCCTTGAGGACCGCATTGAGCACGTCCTCGTTGATGCGGACCGTGGCGGCCGCATTGGTGCGCTTGACGTTGAGATTGGCGTAGACCGTCCCGCGCGACAGAAGCTCGCCGGCGTGTTTCTTGGCATGGGCCTCCAGCTCCTCGAAGCCCTGCGGCAGCCGCACCCTGAGGTCAAACCCCTTGGCGTTGACCGACTTCAATTCCCATTCGAACGTGTAAGGCCCGCTCGCGCCGTGGCTTCGGGCAAAGCCGGTCATGGACGACAGGGCCATCGGTTCAGATTCTCCAGGAACACGGGATTCGCGAGGCTATCAAGCCACGCGAATCTTAAGACTATTTTGCCGGAAAGTGGAATCCGCAATGTCCGCAGGCAAGGTCCGCAAGTCTAGCGCTGGACCACCGGCGGCGAGGACTGCACCGCGCCCTGCCGGGCCGGCGCGGGATTGGCGGGGCGAGTGGCCGGCGGCTTCTTCTGCTGGTTCGGCCGCGCCGGCGTGGTCGCGGTCGGCGTATCGGCGGCCGCCGGCGCGCTGCCTGCCGGCGGCTGCGCCTCCTCGGCCGGCTCGACCGTGTCGTTCTGGATCTGCTTTTCCATCGCGCGGAGCTTCGCGACGTTCTTCTGATGCGCGTCGTAGGTCTCTGTGAAGGCATGCCCGCCGGTGCCGTCCGCGACGAAATAGAGGTCGCGGGTGCGGGCTGGATTGGCGGCGGCCTCGAGCGAGGCCCGACCCGGATTGGAGATCGGGCCCGGCGGCAGGCCCTCGATCACATAGGTGTTGTAGGGCGAGGGCTGCGTGATCTCGCTGCGCTTGATCGGCCGGCCCAGCGTGCCCTTGCCGCCGACGAGGCCGTAGATGATCGTCGGATCGGACTGCAGCTTGATCCTCTGCTTCAATCGGTTGACGAACACCGCGGCGACCCGGCTGCGCTCGTCGGGCTTGCCGGTTTCCTTTTCGACGATGGACGCCAGCGTGACCAGCTGCTCCGGCGTCTTGACCGGAATGTCCGGATTGCGGCGCTCCCAGATCTCGGCCAGCACGCGCTTGTGCGCCTGCTGCATGCGCTGGACCACCTGCTCGCGCGGTGTGCCGCGCGGGAACTTGTAGGTCTCCGGCAACAGCGTGCCTTCGCGCGGCAGCTCGCGCACGCTGCCGGTGAAGATGTCGTTGTCGGAGAGCCGCGCCACGATCTGCTCGGAGGTAAGACCTTCCGGAATCGTGACGGCATGCTGCACCACCTTGCCCTCGACGATGGTGGCGATGACGTCGCGCAGCGACGCGTTCTTCTGGAACGAATACTCACCCGGCTTGAGGTCCGAACTCGCCTTCAACGCGGCGACGCTGGCGATGAACACCCAGGGATTGATGTCGGTCACCCCTTCCCTGTTCAGCGTCTCGGCGATGTCACGCTTGCCCGCGCGCTGCGGGATGTTGACGATCTTGTCCTCCGTAAGCGGCCCGGGTGCTTCCAGCAGCTGCCGGCCGTAATAATAGACGCCGCCGGCGCCGAGCATGGTGATCAGCAGAAGGGTGATGATGGCGTTACCGACGATCACGAGCGGATTGCGCGCGCGGTCCGACCGCTTGGGCGGCGGCGGGAGCTGCTCGGGCTCGAGCGCTGCCCGCGGACTCCGCGGTGAAATGGGCGGCCTTTCACTCATCGAGACAACCTGAATCCTGCCGGTTCAATCGCGGCCGACAATCGCTTGCCCTGCCAAAATGCACGCGCCCACGTCCATGACTATCGCCGAATGCGGCAAAACGGTGGTTTCGTCTCAAACGCAAACTAACTGGCCAAGCGGCGGAAGATCACCGACGCATTGGTACCGCCAAAACCAAAAGAGTTCGATAACGCGACGTTGACCTCACGCTCCTTCGACTTGTGCGGCACGAGATCAATCGCAGTCTCGACCGAGGGATTGTCGAGGTTAATCGTTGGCGGCACGACGTTATCGCGAATCGCGAGGATCGCGAAGATCGCTTCGATCGCACCCGCCGCGCCGAGGAGATGGCCGGTCGACGACTTGGTCGAGGACATCGCAACCTTGGAAGCGGCATTGCCGAGCAGACGCTCGACCGCGCCGAGCTCGATCTCGTCGCCGAGCGGCGTCGAGGTGCCGTGCGCGTTGATGTAGTCGAGATCGGACGGCGTGAGGCCGGCGCGCTTCAGCGCCGCCAACATGCTGCGGAAGCCGCCATCGCCGTCGGGCGACGGCGAGGTGATGTGATAGGCGTCGCCCGAGAGGCCATAGCCGATCACCTCGGCGTAGATCCTGGCGCCGCGGCGCCTGGCGTGATCGAGCTCTTCCAGCACGAGGACGCCGGCGCCCTCGCCCATCACGAAACCATCGCGGTCCTTGTCGTAGGGACGCGAGGCCTTCTCGGGCGTCTCGTTGAAACCGGTCGAGAGCGCGCGCGCGGCGTTGAAGCCGGCAATGCCGATGCGGCTGATCGGCGACTCGGCGCCGCCTGCGACCATCACATCGGCATCGCCGAGTGCGATCAGGCGGGCAGCATCGCCGACCGCATGTGCGCCGGTCGAGCAGGCCGTGACCACGGCATGGTTCGGTCCCTTCAGCCCGTGCGCGATCGAGACGTAGCCGGAGGCGAGATTGATCAGGCGGCCCGGAATGAAGAACGGCGACACCCGGCGCGGTCCGCGCTCCTTCAGGAGGATAGCGGTTTCGGCAATGCCGTTGAGACCGCCGATGCCGGACCCGATCATGGTGCCGGTCGCGCATTTGTCCTCTTCAGTCGCGGGATGCCAGTTGGCGTCGTCGAGCGCCTGGCCGGCCGCCGCCATGCCGAAGATGATGAAATCGTCGACCTTGCGCTGGTCCTTCGGCTCCATCCACTTGTCGGGATTGAAGGTGCCGTTGCTGCCGTCGCCGCGCACGACGGTGCATGCGTATTTTGTCTGAAGATCGGAGACGTCGAAGCTCTCGATCGGGCGCGCGCCGCTTTCGCCGTTGAGGATGCGTTTCCAGGTCGGTTCGACGCCGCAGCCGAGCGGCGACACCATGCCGAGACCAGTGACGACAACCCGCCTCATATCCGAAAACTCCGCATCGAAAGACTCACGGCCAATAACAAGAAACCGGCTGACCGCTGCGAAGCGGCCCGTCCGGTTTCAATGTTGTCCCCGCGAAAATAGAAGAGCTTAGCTCTTCGCGTTCTTCTCGAGAAACTTCGTGGCGTCGCCGACGGTGAGAATCGTTTCCGCAGCGTCGTCCGGAATCTCGCAACCGAATTCCTCTTCGAACGCCATCACCAACTCGACGGTATCCAGACTGTCGGCGCCGAGGTCGTCGATGAAGCTCGCGTTGTCGACAACCTTCTCGGGCTCAACACCAAGGTGTTCGACCACGATCTTCTTAACCCGCTCGCCAATGTCACTCATTGCTTAACCTCGTGTTGTTCCCTGTAGACCCGACCCCCCGGGACGATACGAGCCGTCGTGGTCGTTTGACTGCCTTCGCTTACGAACTTGATTTGGCCCATCCTAACCGATGCAGGCCGGCGAACGACGGCCAAAGGCTCCGCATCGCCAATATACAGGGTTTCAAAAACCTGCAATGGCGTTCTTTGCCCATCCGTTGAAGGTCCGGTTATCATACTTCAATTGCCTTGACTACAAGCCTCATTTCGCTCCGGAAACGGCCGTTTGCCGCATCCGGCATCCGGCACCGCCTTGACGGCAGTGCGGCACGAGGCGTCAGATCATGGCCATGCCGCCGTTGACGTGGATGGTCTGCCCGGTGACATAGGATGCTTCGTTCGAACTCAGGTAGACCGCGGCTGCCGCAATGTCTTCGGGCGTCCCCAGGCGGGCGGCCGGAACCTTGGTTAGAATCGTTTCACGCTGCTTGTCGTTGAGCGCATCCGTCATCGGCGTCTTGATGAAGCCGGGCGCGATGCAGTTCGCGGTGACGCCGCGCTTGGCGTATTCGGCCCCCAGCGTCTTGATCATGCCGATCAGGCCTGCCTTCGACGCAGTATAATTGCCCTGCCCCGGATTGCCGGTGACACCGACCACCGAGGTGATGGCGATGATGCGGCCGAAGCGCTTGCGCATCATCAGCTTGGTTGCGGCGCGCGCCAGGCGGAAGGTCGCGGTCAGATTGACATTGATGACCTCGTCCCAGTCCTCGTCACGGAGTTGCACGAAGAGGTTGTCGCGCGTGATGCCCGCGTTGGCGACGAGAATGTCGACCTGGCCCATCGCAGCTTCCGCCGCCGGCACCAGCGCCTCGACCTCGTCGGCCTTGGAAAGATTGCAGGGCAGCACATGGGCGCGCTCGCCGAGCTTGCCGGCAAGCTCGTCCAGCACGTCCTTGCGCGTCCCCGATATCGCGACGGTGGCGCCCTGCGCGTGCAGCGCCTGCGCGATCGCGCCGCCGATGCCGCCGGTCGCGCCGGTGACGAGCGCCTTTCGGCCAGTCAGATCGAACATCGATAACTCCTCCAAAGCACGCCCCGGAAAGATGCGCAGCGGTTTTCCGGAAAGATCGTGCGTCAACTCGAGAACTCAAGCGCGACGACCATTCATCGCGCTTCAAGCCTGCTTCGCAGCGGCCAATGCATCCTTGGCGGCGGCAATATCGTTCGGACCGCCGACCGCAACGCCCACGGCACCATCCGCGATGCGCTTGACGAGACCTGTCAGCACCTTGCCGGAGCCGATCTCGAAGAAGCGGGTGACGCCCTGCCCGGCCATGTAAGCGACCGACTCGCGCCAGCGCACCGTGCCGGTGACCTGCTCGACCAGGCGGCGGCGGATCTCGTCGGGATCGGTGATGGCGCTCGCCAGAACGTTCGACACCAGCGGCGCGGCCGGCGCCTTGATCGTCACCTTGGCCAGCGCGGCCGCCATGGCGTCCGCAGCCGGCTGCATCAGCTTGCAATGGAATGGCGCGGACACCGGCAGCAGCATTGCGCGCTTGGCGCCCTTGGCCTTGGCGATCTCGACGGCGCGATCGACCGCGGCCTTGTCGCCCGAGACCACCACCTGCCCGCCGCCATTGTCGTTGGCGGCCTGGCAGACCTGCCCCTGCGCCGCCTCGCCCGCGACCTCCATGGCGGCTTCGTAGTCGAGACCGAGCAGCGCGGCCATCGCGCCGGCGCCGACCGGGACGGCCTTTTGCATTGCGAGACCGCGCGTGCGAAGCAGACGGGCGGTATCCGAAACCGTCAGGCTGCCGGCCGCGGCCAGCGCCGAATATTCACCAAGCGAATGACCGGCGACGAAGGCCGCATCTCGTCCCACGGAAAAACCAGCCTCGGCCTCCAGCACGCGCAGCGTGGCGACAGACACCGCCATCAGCGCCGGCTGGGCATTCTCGGTGAGCTGAAGGGTTTCGGCCGGGCCCTCCCAGATGGTGGCCGTCAACTTCTCGCCAAGCGCGGCATCGACCTCGTCGAACACGGCGCGCGCCACCGGAAAGGCGTCGGCCAGGGCCTTGCCCATGCCGACGGCCTGGGAACCCTGCCCAGGAAATGTGAATGCAGCCGTCATCGGCGCTCCCTGCTTGTCGGGCATGGTCCCTGCGAGAACCGGCAGCCGATGACGCACGGCCTTAGGCCATGGTTCCGGATCATGCTCCAAAGGGGGCCGTAGACACCGTCCGGGGCTGCACTGTCAAGCCGAGATGGGGGCTTCGACCAGCATTCAACGTGGAATGCGTCCCCTCAAAACCCGCCGGCGGTCTGGTTGGCATCGACCTCCGCCCCGGCCTGCGCGCGGCGCGCACTGTTGACGAGTTGCCCCGGCCGATCCTCACGGTTCGGCCTGGCCGTCGCCAGCCGCAGCACCGCCGCGTAATTCGGCTGCACTTCCATGCGGCCGGCATACCGGCTCGCACTGAGGAGGCGATGCACCTTCGGCAGATTGTAGCAGGGCACGTAGAACAAGAGATGATGCTCGAGGTGATAGTTCACGTAGTACGGCGCGATGAACAGGCGCTCGAGGAAATTGGCATGCGTGGTGCGGGTGTTGCGCAGGGGATCGCTGCTATCGGGGACGACGGCGTGCTCTGCGATGTTGCGAATGCGGGTGATGACCATCATCCAGGTCAGGAGCGGCACCAGCCATAGCAGCGGATAGGCCCACCACACGCCAGCCGCAGCGAGCGCCGCGAACATGATCGCGTTGACGATGCATTGCGGGCCAAGCTTCTCCCAGAAATGCGCCGCACGCTGCCGCCACGGCCAGTCCTTTGGCCCAAGCGCGTTGAGCAGTTGCGCCTTGCGCTGCTGGTAGCCGGTCTGGCCGGTGATGTCGCGAATGAACTTGCGGCGATAGCTCAGCCTGGTGATCGGAAACGGCGCCGACAGCACGAGATCGGGATCGTCCTCCTGCTGGGTGCGCGCATGATGCTGCAGGTGATAGCGCCGGTAGCTGCGCGTCTCCGCAAACAGCGGATAGGCGCAGAACCACTGGCTCAGCGCCAGATTGGTCTTCTCGTCGGCGGACAGGCAGCCATGAGCACCGTCATGCATCAGGATCGCAAGGCCGAGCTGGCGCGAGCCGATGATGGCGACGGCCAGAACGTAGGTGATCGGATTGGGCCACCACGCGACCAGGGCGATCGCTCCTGATATCAGCGCCCAGGCGTGCGCGATCAGCACAACACCTTTCCATGTCACGCGCTGGCGCACGTCGGCCAATTGACCGTCGGTCAGGAAATCGCGGGCACGCATGCGAAGCGCGGTCATGGCCTAACCCTCTCCATTCGAATCGCTGGATTCGCCGGCCTCCTCGACGAGACGCAGGCGGGCGGTGTCGCCGGTGGATTTCGCCTGCTCGCCCAGCACGCGCAGCATCTCGGCGCAGAGTTCCTCGGGCGAACGGCCCATGGCGTAGCCTTCGAGAATGACGCCGATGGCGACGGCCCAGAACCGCCGCGAGCTTTCGTCGGGCGCGCGCAGGGAGCGCCAGCCGTGCCGCGCCACCTGGCTGGCATAGGCGCGCGCGCCTTCGCCGTGCAGGCGCTCGATGGTCCGCTCGACCAGCGGTGCGAGATCCTGACGACGACGCGTCAATGTCAGCGCTTCCGCGAAGAAAGCGACCGAATCGCTCGCCGTGACCGTCGCGGCCAGCGCGTGGGTATATTCCCGCGGCGTCCGCGCCCTCAGCGCCGCCTGCTCGGTGGCACGCGCCAGATAAAGCAGATCGCGGCAGGCGCATTCGACAAACAGCGCCTCCTTGGTGCGGAAGTAATAGGTGATCTGGCTCGGGAACGCGTCCGCGGCGGCCGCGATGTCGGTGATTGCCGTGCCGGACAGCCCCCGCTCCCGAAACAGCGGGCTCGCGGCATCCAGGAGCAACGACCGCATTTTTCGGCCGGCCGAGCGCGTCGCGCGCGCGGCGTGCTTGGGGTCGCCTGCCGCCTCGAGCGGCCCGTCGGCCGAGGCTTCTGCCATGGAGGGTCCTCCGCGTCGATTTATTTGTATGACATACAAACAAATGGGTCAAGCGGATATGGTATGGGAGGATGGTCCGGTTTCGCCGGCGCGGGATCCGGGCCGAAACCTGGCTCCCAAACTTGCAAAGCCGGCCAAAATCCGTATAAGGCGCGCATCCGCAGACCCCGGCCGGGAGCTGAACGGACGGTCTCAGCAAATCATTCGTGATTTTGGTGTGGCAGGGCCAGTCGGCCCGTCGTCCCGTGTTTCCGCCTTCTGAGCTTCATCCCAGAGTCCTTTCCGAAGGTCTCTTAAGGGCTTGACGCCGGGCGATGCGCCAACATGAGGAAAGGACTTCCATGCCTCTTTACGAGCATGTTTTTCTTGCGCGCCAGGACGCGAGCCCGCAGCAGGTCGAAGAGCTGACGGCGCAGATGACCGGCATCGTCGAAGGCCTCGGCGGCAAGGTCACCAAGACCGAGAATTGGGGCGTACGCTCCCTCACCTACCGCATGAACAAGAACCGCAAGGCGCACTTCGTGCTGCTCAACATCGACGCGCCGTCCGCGGCGATCGCCGAGATCGAGCGCCAGGAGCGCATCAGCGAAGACGTGATCCGCTATCTCAGCGTCCGCGTCGAGGAGCTCGAGGAAGGCCCGTCCGCGATGATGCGCAAGGCCGATCGTGATCGCGAGCGTGACGATCGTGGCGGCGGCTTCCGCGGCGAGCGCGAAGGCGGCTTCCGGGGCGACCGCGAGGGCGGTTTCCGCGGCGATCGCGGTCCGCGTCGTCCGCGCGACGAAGCTGAAACCACGGATGGGGAGTAAGACCAATGGCTGAAGCTGGTGCACGTCGCCCGTTTTTCCGTCGTCGCAAGAGCTGCCCGTTCACGGGCGCCAATGCGCCGAAGATCGACTACAAGGACTCCAAGCTGCTGATGCGTTACGTCTCCGAGCGCGGCAAGATCGTGCCGAGCCGCATCACGGCGGTGTCCGCAAAGAAGCAGCGTGAACTCGCCCGCGCCATCAAGCGCGCGCGCTTCCTGGGCCTGCTGCCCTACGTCATTCGCTGATACGACCAATTCGACCGGCGGCCGCGGGGCCGCCGGTCGTGACTTTCTGAACTCATAAGGCTTCCGGGTCGTCCGGTCGCCGATGGTTGGGGCAAACGACGCCTCTAACCGCTCGAAGGGAGCGGGACAGCTGATGATGGCATTTGGACTCATTGCCCTGATCGCCGGCGCCGCGTCGGCCCTGATGTTCGCCTCGATCATCTCGGGCGCGATGATCTCGCTCGTCCTGTTTTATCTCGCACCGCTGCCGCTGATGGTCGCCGCGATCGGCTGGGGACCGCTTTGCGCCAGCCTCGGCGGCATTGCCGCCGCGATCGGCCTCGGCGCCCTGTTCGGCCTGCCCTACTGCATCGCCTTCGCCGTCACCGTCGCGTTGCCGGCCTGGTGGCTCGGCCATCTCGCCCTGCTCGGTCGGCCGGTGGGAAGTCTCGCGCCGGACGCCGCCTCCGCCAAATCGCCGCCGGAACCCGGGATCGAGTGGTATCCGGTCGGCCGCCTCCTGCTCTGGATCGCAGGCTTCGCCACGCTGACCACGATGGCCGCGCTGCTCACGCTCGGCAGCGACGCCGAGACCATCACCGGCACGCTGCGGCGCGGGCTGATGCGCCTCCTCCGCACCACCGACCCGCAGACCTCGGGCGAAGCCAGCCAACTCGTCGACGCGCTGGTGCGCATGGTACCGGCCGGCGCCACGATCATCGCGATGATGACGCTGACTCTCAACCTCTGGCTCAGCGCCAAGGTGACCGCGACGTCGGGCCGGCTGCGCCGTCCCTGGCCGGATCTGATGGCGGCCGAGCTGCCGCCGATGACCCTGGTGGCGCTCTGCATCGCGCTCGCCTTCTGCTTCACCGGCGGGCTGCTTGCCATCGTCGCGCAGATCGCGACGGCCGCGCTGATGATGGCCTATGCGCTGACCGGTTTCGCCGTGCTGCATACGCTGACGCTCGCGCTGAAGAGCCGCACATTCTGGCTCGGCTCGACCTACGCCGTCGTCGTCGTGTTCGGATGGCCCGTGATCGCGATGGTCATCCTCGGTCTTGCGGATGCCGTGTTCGGCTTTCGCGAGCGCTTCCTGCGCAGCCGGCAGCCGCCCCCACTGCCGACCCCTTAAGTCACCCGAAACTGAAACCCACAGAGCACTTCAAGAGGAGAACGAATATGGAAGTCATTTTGCTGGAACGCGTCAACAAGCTCGGCCAGATGGGCGAAGTCGTGAAGGTTCGCGACGGCTACGCCCGCAATTTCCTGCTCAAGCGCGGCAAGGCGCTGCGTGCCACCGCCGACAACCGGGCCAAGTATGACGGCATGAAGGCCGAGCTCGAGGCCCGCAACCTCCAGGCCAAGGGCGAAGCCTCCAAGGTCGCCGAGAAGATCAAGGACAAGAACATCATCGTGATCCGCCAGGCTTCTGAAGCCGGCCAGCTGTTCGGCTCGGTCACGGTGCGCGACATCGTCGTCGCCTTCGAGGCCGACGGCGTCCACCTCGACCGTCCGCAGGTGCAGCTCGACGCGCCGATCAAGACCATCGGCAAGCACACGGTCATCGTTGCCGTTCACCCTGAGGTCGAGGTCGAGATCACCGTGACGGTCGCGCGCAGCCAGGACGAGGCCGAGCGCATCAACCGCGGCGAGGATATCTCGACCCGCAACGAGGACCGCGATGCGGCCGCCGAGGCGATCGCCGCCGCCGGCGAGTTCTTCGATCCGGACGCCCAGCACGAGGACGTCGAGCCGGCCCCGGCTGCGGAAGAGAAGTAAGTACGCCAGCTCGTCATTCCGGGGCGATGCGAAGCATCGAACCCGGAATCTCGAGATTCCGGGTCCCAGCGCTGACGCGCTGTTCCGGAATGACGAACAAGAAAGCCCGGTCGCCTCAGGCGGCCGGGCTTTTCGTTTCGCCGGCGACGTCCTCGCTCAGCATCGCGATCGAGGCCAGCGCGGTTGCCGTATGCTTCTCGACTCCGTCGCTGACGCAGAACACATCGGCCGCAACCACAGCGACCTGCCGGCCCGGCTTGATCACCTTCGCCCGGCAGATCAGCTTTTCACCGACCGCCGGCGACAACAGGTTGAGCTTGTATTCGGCCGTCAGCGCCGCCTGGCCGCGCGAGGTCGCGGCCGCGATCGTCGTGGCGTTGTCGACCAGGAAGGCGGTAACGCCGCCATGGAAGAAGCCGTGCTGCTGAAGCAGCTCCGGCCGGCGCTCCACGGCGATGGTGCAGGTGCCGCGCGACAAATCGGAGAGCTCGGCGCCCACCAGGTTCATGAAACCCTGCCGGCCGACATTGGCGTGGATGCGTTCGGCAACGGCTGCGAATTCCGGATCAGCTTCGGCCCGCATGCGGTCTCTCCCTATTGCTTGTTGATGCGATCGAGTGGCCTCAGCGCACGAATGGCGCAAGCGATCAGGGTGTCGGCCTCACTGCGCGGATCGGTGCGGTCGCGTCCCGACAGAAAGGCACGGCAGAATATCTGCGCCGGACCGATGAGCTGGCTGACGAACATCACCGGCGTCATCGGCAGAAGCTCGCCGCTTGCAACCAGCGGCGCACGCCAGCGCTCGATGCCCTCGGCAAGCCGCGCGTTCTGCGCGCGCTGGGCATCGCGCACGTCCTCGCCCCATTCGCTGCGCGAAATCTCGAAGAGGTAGCGCGCCTCGCGCCGGCTGGTCACGACCCAGTCGAGATGGGCCCGGATCAGGCGCTCGATGCCCTGCTCCGCATCGGGCACGGGATCCAGCGCCGCCAGCACCGCGGCGTGATAGTGCCGCAAGACCTCCAGAAACAGCGCACCGGCGAGCTCCTTCTTCGAACCGAAGGCATGAAAGAAGCTGCCGTTGGAGGCGCGGGCCCGGGTGCGGATCGCAGCCACCGTCGCGGCTTCGAAGCCGACGCGGTCGAACACCAGCAGCCCGGCTGCCAACAGATCGTCTCGCACGCTCGCCGCCATCGACGCCTCCTAGAGCATTACTCTAGAGCAACACTCTAGCAACGGTCAATACGATGCGGAGACCGCGTTGAAAGCGGCCTCCGCATGTCGGGCTGAGAACGTAGCGGAACTAGCGCGAGATCGGCGGTACCGGCGGGCCGGACGGCGCCGGCGGGGCTGCAGCGGTCGCGGGCGGTGCCGGGTCCTGCTGCGGCCTGGCCGCCGGTTCGGGGCTCGCTGCTGGCGCGGCCGGCTTGGAAGCGGTCTCTTCCGCCGGCTTGGACGACGCCGGTTCGGCGGGCTTTGCCGCGGCAGGTGCAGCCGGCGCCACCTGCGGGACCGGGTCGGGTCGCAGTGCCGGAGCTTCGCTGCCGCGCGTTTCGACCTTTGAGCTGTCCGGCCTGGCCTCAACGGGCTTCTCGGATGCCTTGCCGCTGTCGGCCTCAGGCTTTGGCTCGCTCTTCTTGTCCTCGGTCGCCGGCGCGGCGGCATCGACCTTGGGGGATTCCTCAGTGCCCGGCTTGGCGCGCCGCTTGCCTTTGCGCGGCTCGGGCGCCGCCTGTCCCTCCGGCTTCGCACCTTCTTCCTCGGCGGGTCGCGCCGCGCGCTTCTGGCGCGCGCCCTCGGGGGCCGGAGTAGCACCCTCGCCCTCCGGCCTGGCGGCCTCTTGCGAGCGGTGGCGGCGGCCCTGATGCTCAGGCGACTGGCCCGGAGCGGTGTTGGCTTCCTTCTCCCTGGCGCCGTCCTTCTTGCCGTCCTTGGCCTGGTAGCGGGTGTCGGTGGCACCGTTGGACACCAGGTAGGAGGCGAGGACGCCCGCCATGTCCGAGCTCGTGGTGTAGTGCTGGCGCAGGAATCCCGGCAACGAGCTCGGCGTCACGGACTTCAGGAGTCCGCGCGGGCTCTTGTGGCAGGCGTTGCAGGTCTGCGCGAAAAGCTGGGACGGGGTCTTGCCGGCCTCGAGGTTCGTCGCCTGCGCTAGAACGGTATCGGCCGCACCGAAGCCGGTCAGAAGCAATACCGTCGCGAGGCTGAGCGCTCGGCTCGACATTCCCATCATCTCCATTGAATTCCGCGAATGCAGCCGGCCTCCGGCGCGGCGGCGGTCACCTTTTAACCGATTGAGCTGCGAATGGAAGCAGGCTCCGCGCGCAAGGATGTGATTAAGCCATTTTCGAATATCGGCTTTGAATACAGCGCAATAGCGCAGCCGGAACCGGCTCGCTAGATTTGCATGCAAACGCATAGGAACCGCTGCGGCGCCTGGGCGTCAGATGTGAAGGCCGGGTTAGTCGCATCTTTTCGGGTTCGCTCGAGAGGAAATGTCGATGGACCGTTTGTTGCGTAGATTCCTGTCTCAATTCATCCGGCGCGGGTCGATGACGGTGACCAGCGCAAGCGGATCGAAGTTCACCGTCGGCGACGGCTCGGGCGAGCCGGTCGCGGTGCGCTTCGTCACCGCGGACGCGGAGCGGAAGAGCCTCATCAATCCCGAGCTCGGGCTCGGCGAGGCCTATATGGACGGCGAGTTCGTGGTCGAGCGCGGCACCATAGCTGATGCCCTCGCGATCCTGCTCGATCAACCCGACCTATTGCCGCACTGGGCTAAACCGTGGTGGCACCTGCGCTACCTGACGCGGCACCTGAAGCAGTTCAATCCCCGCACCCGCGCCCGCCACAACGTCGCCCATCACTACGATCTCGACGGCCGGCTCTATTCGCTCTTTCTCGATGCCGACAAGCAATATAGCTGCGCCTATTTCGAAACGCCCGAGATGCCGCTCGACGACGCGCAGCTTGCCAAGAAACGGCACATTGCTGCGAAGCTTCTCATCAAGGACGGCCAGCGCGTGCTCGACATCGGCTCCGGCTGGGGCGGCCTCGGGCTCTATCTCGCCGAGATCGCGGGCGCCGACCTCACCGGCATCACGCTGTCGACCGAGCAGTTGCAGGTCGCCAATGCACGCGCTGCCGAAAAGGGCCTGACGGACTCGGCCAGATTCCAGCTCAAGGATTATCGCGACATTGACGGCACCTTCGACCGCATCGTCTCGGTCGGCATGTTCGAACATGTCGGGGCAAGGTTCTACGACGCCTATTTTCAGCGCTGCGCCGAATTGCTGAGCGAGGACGGCGTCATGCTGCTGCACGCGATCGCCCGTTCGCAGGGCCCGGACTCGACCAATCCCTGGATCGCCAAATACATCTTCCCCGGCGGCTACATCCCCGCCCTGTCGGAGGTGCTGCCGGCGATCGAGCGAGCGGGCCTGCTGGTCTGCGACATCGAGATTCTGCGCCTGCACTACGCCGAGACGCTGAAGGCCTGGCGAGAGCGCTTCATGGCGCGGCGCGAGGAGGCGGTGCAGCTCTACGACGAGCGCTTCGCCCTGATGTGGGAGTTCTATCTGGCGGCCTGCGAGATGACGTTCCGCAAGCAAGCCATGATGAACTTCCAGATCCAGCTGACCCGTCGCCAGGGCGTGGTGCCGAGGACCCGCGACTACATCCAGCGGGAGGAAGCCCGGCTGCGGGCACGTGAGGCCTCGGCGATGCCCAGGCTCAAGCTGGCTGGTGAATAGACCCCAGGTCCTAGTGACGCGGGGTCGACATCCGGGATGTCCGGAAAGAGGCCGCTAGCGCCAGTTGCGCGCGCAGCTGCAGCAGGATCTCGGGTGCGACCGGCTGGCGACGGACGTCGGGCCGTTCCGCGTGCTCCATGGCCGCGATCAACCCGGACAGCCAAAGCCGGCTGCCAGCCTCGCTTCGCCAGTTCTGGTGCTGCCGTTCTGGCTGCATCGCTTGCCTCGTGTCCCTGTTGGCGGGGGTTAGGACAATCCCCGGCCGGCCTGGCTGTTCCGCATTATCCCCGAAAGAATCCGGGGAGATGTGATCTGCTTCACATAAGTCTGGTCGGGGCTGTCTTAGACCGTCGCCATGAGCAAAGAGACCCGAACCTCATTCGACGTGCCGGACGACCTCCGTACCGATTATGCCCTGATCGTCACCGGCGTCGGGGCCGCCCTGGTTGCGCTGGTCTACCTCCTGCTGGTCTGAACCGAGCCGAACGCGGCCAGCGTGCGTCATTTCGCGCGCTCTCAATACGTCTGCCCGCCGGTCGATAGGGTTCATGGGTTTCAGTCTTTTTCGATGGCGCGGGTTCCGCGGAAATCCGTCAAGCGCGGCGCATGCTGCGACCGCTAATCATCCACCATTTTAACTGAGCGGTTGATAGCGATCAGCTTTCGCTTCCGCTTTCGCCTGCGGCGGCGCTTTATCCCGGCCCCGCATCTGCCCAAGAAAATTGCTAAGCACCTCCGACCATGGCCCTGACTGATTCGAACGTTCTCAAACTCGCGCCCGATGCCGGGACTCCCGCCTATCGGAGCGCGCCGCACAATATCGAGGCGGAACAGAGCCTTCTGGGCGCGATCCTGGTCAACAACGACGCCTTCTACCGCGTCTCCGACTTCCTGGAGGCGAAGCATTTCTTCGAGCCGCTGCACCAGACGATCTTCGAGACCGCCGGCAGCCTGATCCGGATGGGCAAGATCGCGACGCCCGTCACGCTGAAGACGTTCCTGCCCGCCGATACCGATGTCGGCGGCATGACCATCGGACAATATCTGGCGCGGCTCGCCGCCGAAGCCACCACCATCATCAACGCCCAGGACTATGGCCGCACCGTCTACGACCTGTCGTTGCGGCGCGACCTGATCGGCATCGGCGAGGACATGGTCAACGTCGCCTACGACGCACCGGTCGACTTCCAGCCACGGGCGCAAATCGAGGACGCCGAGCGCAAGCTTTATGAACTCGCCGAGTCCGGCCGTTACGACGGCGGTTTCCAGAAGTTCTCGCAGGCGCTGGCGGTCGCGGTCGATCTGGCGGCAAAGGCTTTCCAGCGCGACGGAAAGCTGTCGGGCATCTCGACGGGCATGCGCGACCTCGACACCAAGATGGGCGGCCTGCAGCACTCCGACCTCATCATCGTCGCGGGCCGTCCCGGCATGGGCAAGACCTCGCTCGCGACCAACATCGCCTACAATGTCGCACGAGCCTACGTTCCGGAACTCCAGGCCGACGGCACCACGAAGGCTGCCAATGGCGGCGTGATCGGCTTCTTCTCCTGCGAAATGTCGGCCGACCAGCTCGCCACGCGTATCGTGGCCGAGCGCACCGGCGTTCCCTCCTCCCACATCCGCCGCGGCGGCATCTCGGAAGCCGATTTCGAGAAGATCCGGGAGGTCTCGATCGAGCTGCAATCGCTGCCGTTCTATGTCGACGCCACCGGCGGTCTGTCGATCGCGCAGCTGATGGCGCGGGCGCGACGGCTGAAGCGCCAGAAGGGCCTCGATCTGCTCGTGATCGACTACATCCAGCTGCTCTCGGGTTCGAGCAAGCGCGCCAGTGACAGCCGCGTGCAGGAAATCACGGAGATCACCACCAGCCTGAAAGCGCTCGCCAAGGAGCTCAACGTTCCCGTGATCGCGCTGTCCCAGCTTTCACGCCAGGTCGAATCGCGCGACGACAAACGGCCGCAGCTCTCCGACTTGCGCGAATCCGGATCGATCGAGCAGGACGCCGACGTTGTGCTGTTCGTTTACCGCGAGGAATATTACCTCGCGATGAAGGAGCCCCGCCCAGGCACGCCTGAACACGAGAAGTGGCAGCTCGACATGAGTCTTGCGCACGGAAAGGCCGAGGTCATCATCGGCAAGCAGCGCCACGGCCCCACCGGCACCGTCGATCTGGCGTTCGAAGCCTCGGTCACGCGGTTCGGCGATCTTGCGCCTGACAGCCAGCTGCCGACTCGCAGCGACAACGACTACTGAGTTCCTTGAACCGGACCTGCCTCTTGCGTAAAACGGCGCCATGACAATGGCGTCCGACCCGAAACCGATCCCGCAATCCGGCCTTTCCTCCGCAGAGGCCAATCAGGCTGCCGCGCTCGCGGCCTATGGCGGCGTGCTGACCGTCGATCTCGATGCAATCATCGCCAATTGGCGCAAGCTCGAGAAGACGGCGGTGCCGGCCGAATGCTCGGCGGTGATCAAGGCCGACGCCTATGGCTGCGGCGCCGAGCAGGTGTCACGGGCGCTGAGCAAAGCGGGCTGCAGGACCTTCTTCGTCGCCACCCTCGAGGAGGCGCGCAAGGTGCGCGCCGCCGTGCCGGAGCCCACGATCTACGTGCTCGGCGGCTATTTCCAGAATACCGGCGAGCACTACGCCAAGATCAATTGCCGTCCGGTGATCGGCGATCTGAACGAGCTCGCCGAATGGGACGTATTCTGCCGCCGCAGCGGCTGGACCGGCGGCGCGGCTATTCACATCGACACCGGCATGAACCGGCTCGGCCTGACGCTTGCGGACGCACAGGCCATCATCCCCCGCATCAACGCCGGCGATCACGGCATCACGCTGGTGATGAGCCATCTGGTCTCGGCCGAGCAGCTCAACAGCCCGATGAATGCCAAGCAGCTCGCGACCTTCCGCAGCATTGCCAGCGAGTTCACGGGCGTCCCGGCGGCCCTCGCGAATTCCTCGGGCATCTTCCTCGGTGCGCCATTCCAGTTCGATCTGGTCCGACCAGGGGCTGCGCTCTACGGCGTCAATCCGACGCCGGAGGCCGACAATCCTATGCAGCAGGTGGTCGAGCTCAAGGCGCGCATCGTGCAGATCCGCAATGTCGAGCGCGGCGAGAGCGTTGGCTATGGCGGCACCTGGACCGCGCGGCGGCCGACGAAACTTGCGATCATCGCGGTTGGTTATGCCGACGGTTATTTCCGTGCCGCCAGCTCCAATGACGGCACCCGCGGCGCCGACGTCGTCGTGGCCGGCAAGCGCTGCCCGATCGCGGGCCGCATCTCGATGGACCTCATCGCCATCGACATCACCGACCTGCCGCCGAACGCGGCGCGGCGCGGTCACATGGTGACGCTGCTCGGCGACGGCATCACCGTCGACGAACTCGCGCACCATTTCGGCACGATCGGCTACGAGGTGCTGACGAGCCTCGGCCACCGCTATGCGCGCGTCTACAAGGGCGGCGATGTGGTGGAGCCGCTGGAACGGCCGTCGCTGCCGACGGGAGCCGAGCAGCCGCTCCCACCGCCGCCCATCGAGCAGCCCGCAAGCCCACCGCCGCTGCCGACCTGATCGACACGCTTTCGTGCCCCGGACGCAACGCAGCGCTTCTTCAGCGGTGCGCTGTAGCGCCGGGTCCGTCTCTCCGCATTGCCCCCTCGCTTTCCGGGTCTCCGCGCCGCATCGCTTTCGCGACGCGGCTTGTCCGGGACGCGAGATTGGCTGCCCTGCTTACTTCTTGCGGCTGTCCAGCGCCGCCTTGCAGGTGTCGCTGAGCTGGTCGCGCTTGCCGTTGAGGCAGGCGACGACCCGACCGCCGCCCGGCGCGATGCCGGCGCAGAATTTGTCGTAGTCCGCCTTGCACGCGCCGCGCGGATCGGACGATTGTGCCGATGCGCCTCCGGAGAACGCGACGACGAGTGCGATGGCAACAAAGCTCAATTTGGACATTGTATCTCCGGTGACGGAACGCAGGAGCCGGTAGCTCTACATGAAGATCGCGACATTCAACATCAACAACATCAACCGCCGCCTGCCCAATCTGTTGGCATGGATGCGCGTCGCAAAGCCCGATGTCGTCGCGCTTCAAGAGTTGAAGGCAAGTGATGGCGAATTTCCGGCGGCTGCGATCGAAAAGGCCGGCTACGGCGCGGTATGGTGTGGACAGAAGACATGGAACGGCGTCGCCATCCTTGCCCGCAATGCCGAGCCCATTCTCACCCGCGACCGCTTGCCGGGAAGGCCTGGCGATCTCGAAGCCCGCTACATCGAAGCCGCCGTGCGCGGCATCATCGTCACCAGCATCTACCTGCCCAACGGCAATCCGCAGCCGGGGCCGAAATTCGACTTCAAGCTCGACTGGTTCGCGCGGCTCAAGCGCCACGCCAAGACGTTCATCAAGCAGGATCTGCCCGTGGTGCTCGCCGGCGACTACAACGTCGCGCCAACCGAGATCGACATCTATCCGACGCGGTCATGGGACAAGGATGCACTGATCCAGCCGAAGAGCCGCGCGGCCTTTGCGTCGCTGGTCGAACAAGGCTGGTGCGACGCAGTGCGCGAGCTCTACCCGGGCCAGCGCATCTACACGTTCTGGGACTACAAACGAAACCGCTGGCCGCGCGACGCAGGACTGCGGCTCGATCATCTCCTGCTCAGCCCTGCCCTCGCACCGCGCCTTGCAAAAAGCGGCGTCGACAGGAAGATCCGCGGCGAGGATGGCGCGAGCGATCACGCGCCGGCGTGGGTGGTGCTGCGGTGACCTTCACCGCAAGTTCCTGCCGTCGATGACGTTCACAGGCACTGCATCCCGATCGAAAGCGTCGAGCAAGCGCGCATTGGCGGCGTCGCCAGCAGCGAGAGCTGTTCAGACTGCCCCTTCGTCCGGAATGTTGAGAAGAGTTCCACAGGCCTTGCAATGCACCGCATCGGCGTCATGCCTCTGGAGCCCGCAAGCCGGACACGGAAATCGCACCTTGTTGGGACTGAGGAGCGCGCGGGCGAGATTGAAGAACAACGTTACGCCGAAAATCATGATCACGACGGTTATCAAACGACCGACCGTGCCCGACAGGGTAATGTCGCCAAAGCCGGTCGTCGTCAGTGCCGTGACGGTGAAATACAGGGCGTCGGCATAGTTCCGGATCTCGTCGTTGCGAAATTTCTGAGTCTCGTAAACGATCCCGGTCATGACGTATATGAAGACTGCCAGGTTCGTGACGGCGAAGATGACGTCTTCGTTGCGACGAAAGAACGGAGAATCGATGCGCAACCTCACCAGCATCTGGTAGTCACGAAGCAGCCCCAAGGTTCGCAGGATCCGGAGAAAACCGCCCGCCTCGCCGGCAAGCGGCGCCAGGAAGGATACGATCGCAACCATGTCGGCCCACGTTGCGATTTCAGTGAATTTTCGAAACGGATGCCGATCGACGAGGAGCCGAGCCGAGAAGTCGGCAAGTAGCATGACGCCGAACAGGACATCGAGCGTTTCAATGATCTCACTGGGCTGCAGGAACGAGGTTGCGATGATGAACAGCACCGTCACGATGTCGAAGACGAGCAGCGCATAGCGGAAGCGCACGCCGCTCGGCGTTGCACCCTCGTAAAGGCGGCGGACGTTGCATCTGAGAGACGTCAGGGTCACGGCATCATGATCGCGGTTTGCATGGATGATGGCAACTCGCACAGCGCGCCGCAAGATCGGACCGAAATTCAGCCACTCCGTGGCCGAAGAGACCCAAATCGATCTCGGGCGCCGTCGTCTGGAATCTCGCGCCCGTTCCAGTGAGGATGACCCGTGAATGGCGACGGAGCTCATCAGCCTCACCGGCAACACCTTTGTCGGCGGCGTTTGCGGCCATGCTCCATGACGGCGTGTCGCCGCAACGCGCAATTGTCGCTGCGGAGCCGCTTGCACCGAACGCCTCGGAGCCGGAGCTCACACCGGCATGCGAATGCGCAGCACAGGTTCCCTCGCCCGGCGCGGATCGCCGGTATCGCTGCCAGGGGCTAAACTCTCCCGATTCGTGGAGACTGTCTTGGCCTTTCTCTTCGTCCTCAGCGTCGGCCTCGTCGCCGGCACCATCTCAGGCATCGTCGGCACCGGCTCGTCGATCATGCTGATGCCGGTGCTGGTCTATACCTATGGGCCGAAGGAGGCCGTGCCGATCATGGCGGTCGCCTCCGTGATGGCGAACTTCTCGCGGATCCTGGCCTGGTGGCGTGAGGTCGATTGGCGGGCCTGCGCGGCCTATTCGGTCACGGGCATTCCCGCCGCAGCGCTCGGTGCGCGGACGTTGCTGGCGCTGCCCTCGCACGTCGTCGATCTCACCATCGGTATCTTCCTGATCGCGATGGTGCCGGTGCGGCACTGGCTGGCGCGGCATGACCTCAAGGCCAATCTCTGGCATCTGGCCGTCGGCGGCGCAGTCATCGGCTATCTCACCGGCATCGTGGTCTCGACCGGCCCGCTCAGCGTGCCGCTGTTCCTGTTCTACGGCCTCAGCAAGGGCGCTTTCCTCGCCACCGAAGCGGCCTCATCGCTCGGCCTCTACTTCGCGAAATCAGTGACATTCGAGCGTTTCGGCGCGCTGACGGGCGATGTGTTCATGAAGGGCCTGATCGCGGGCTCCTCGCTGATGTCAGGTGCCTTCATCGCAAAACGCTTCGTGCTGCATCTGAGGCCGGACGTGTTCCGCCTGGTGATGGATGCGATCATGATCGCAGCCGGGCTCTCGATGCTCTGGAGCGCGGCCCAGCCGTAAGACGGCCGCGTTCAGGCGGCGAATTCCGGCGCGATCGATGGGCTCTCGGTGGTGCCGCGTCTCGGCGCCGCCGGCTGCCTGTGGAGCTGTTGCAACAGGGCCTCGAGCGGCTGCGGCCGCTGATAGAGGAAGCCCTGCCCGAACCTCACGCCCATATCACGCATGGCCTCGGCCTGCTCGGCGTGCTCGATGCCCTCCGCGACCAGGGTCAGCCCCAGCGTGTCGGCGAGCGATGCGATCACGCCGACGATGGCCTTGTCTTCGGCGCTGTCGGGAATCTCCCGGATGAATGCCTTGTCGATCTTGACCTTGTCGAGCGGGAAGCGCCTGAGATGAGCCAGCGAGCTGTAGCCGGTGCCGAAATCGTCGAGCGCGATCGTGGCGCCGAGGCGCCGCAGGCGATGCAGCGTTTCGGAGGCGCTGGCGATGTTGTTGATCAGCGATCCCTCGGTGATCTCGAGCTCGAGAGATGAGGCCGGAACATCGAAGCGCGCACAGGTCGCACGCAGCTCGGCGGCGAGCGAATGGTCGGCAAGTTCGGAGGGCGGCAAATTGATCGCGATCCGGATCTGCGGCCTGCCGGCGGCGGCCAACCGTTGCAAGGCCCGGCAGGCATCGGTCAGCACGTAGCGGGTCAGCCGCGCATTGTTGCCGCTGCGCTCGATCAGCGGCAAGAATTCGCCAGGGCCGATCACGCCGTGTTCAGGGTGGCGCCAGCGGATCAGCGCTTCCAGGCCGACGATGTCGTGGGTTTCGAGATCGACCTGGCTCTGATACCAGACCTCGAACTGCCCCTCGGCGAAGCCGGTGGGAATGGCGAGCTCGAGATCCCTGCGGCGGCGGTAGTCGCGCTGGAGCGCTTCGTCCAGCACGGCGACCGTGCCCGGCGCCTTGCTCTTGGCATGATAGAGCGCGATGTCGGCGAGCGTCGGCAGGTGCGACAGCTCCGGATCGTCGGCGCGGCGCACGGCAAGGCCGATGCTGGCACGCGGCACCACTTGCTTGTCGTGGAGGCGGATCGGCTCGGAAATGGCCTCCAGCACATGCTGAGCGAATGCGTGCGCCGCCTGCTCGTGGCTCACCTCGGGACGAATGACGACGAATTCGTCGCCGCCGAGTCGGGCAACCCAGTCCTCCGCTTCGACCGCACTACGAAGACGCTCCGAAATCTGAACCAGGAACTTGTCGCCGGCCTCGTGACCGAAGGTGTCGTTGATGCCCTTGAAGTCGTCGAGATCGATGAAGCAGAACGCGACCAGCGTATCCGGCGAGCCTCCCTGCCGGCTCGCCACGGCCAGGCGCTCGGTCAGGGAGCGCCGGTTCGGCAGCCCCGTGAGCGGATCGTGCGTGGCCATGTGCCCGAGCCGGTCCAGCGCGCCTGACGTCGTGTGCTGCATGGCGTTGAAGGCGCGCGCGAGCTGGCCGAATTCGTTCGAGGACGTGACGTCCGCCGGATAGGCTCGGCCATCCTGCTTGCTGCGCTGTATCGCAGACATCATGGCCGCCAGCGGCCGGCCGATGAAGATGTTGGCGGAGATCCGCATGGCGATCAGGGTCGCAAACGTCGCGAGCAGGCCGACCACCAGCAGCAGCAGCAGGCGGCTGCCCGCATCCGCGTACAGCGTCGCACGCGAATAAGCGATGGCGATGCGGCCGGCCTCAACGGCTATGTTGCCATTGCTGTAGTAGATCGGGAGCGAGACTTCCGCGACCGCCTGGTCTTCGGCCCGCGCGACCACGCGGGCAATGGCGGCGCCGGTATCGTCATAGACCGCCGCCGCGGCGATGGTCTCGTCGTGCATGATCTCGTTGAGCACGCCGGTGACCTGGTCGTAACGCATCTTCCACAGCGGCTCGGCGATCAGCTCGGCCCGGCTCTCGGCGACGCGGGCGATGCGGGCGTCGAGCTGCCTGACCTGCGACCAGAAGCTCGATGCCTCGACGCCGGCGGAGGCGAGCAGTTGCACCAGCAGCAGAACGGGCACGGTGGCCCAGATCATCGCGTCGACGACCGAGCGCAGGCGCGGCGGCGCCGCCTGCTCGTTGCGATCCGGATCGGTCATCGCCTCATCCTCCCGCATCAGTCCGCAACGCCTTCGGCAAGCGGCAGCGACGAGATGAGCGCATCGAGGGAGAAGTCATATTGGCCGCAGCGTCCGGCCTTCGCACGGAACCGCGCAAAATCGATCCGGTCGAACGCACGCGTCCTGATGAGGTCGCCAACCGAAGCGAGGTTGTCGCGCGTGATCGCAGACGTCTTGACCTCGACGTGCGGGGAAACGGCCGCGAAATCGCAGCCATCGGCATAGTCGCGCAGGAGAACGATCGACCAGCCGCCGAGCAGGAAATGCCCGCCGTCGGTCAGGAGCAGGCGACCAGCCTTGATCTCGCGCAGCGCGTCCTCCGACCAGTTGAGGCCCACCACCTGGATGTTTCGACCGGGCACGAGGCCGGCTGCGATCGCCGCGCGGAGCGCGCCGAGCGCCATCGGATCGTTTCCGGCCCATATGCCGGCAGGCCGGATCTCCTTGCGAGCAGCCCAGCCCAGGTAATTCGCCGTGACCCGCTCGGCCTCCGACTGCGTCCAGTTGGCGAACAGCAGCCGGTCCACCACGACGTCAGGCGCGGCATCCAAGGCCAGCTTGAGACCGGCGTTACGGGCAATCGAGGCCGGGGTGATCTCGTCGCCGCCGATTCCGAGAATATGGATCTTGCCATCGGGGCTCTGCCATTTCTCGGCACGCGCCACCCCGATCAGCGCATTGGCCATCCGTGCGCCCGCGGTCTGCAGATCGGTGGTGATGTCGCCGAGCCAGGTCTTGAGCTTCTCGCGCGGCGGTCCAAGACGCGCCGCATCCTCGCCGATCAGCGTGTTCGAGAGCAGCAGTGTCTTGACGCCCGCAGCCTCGGCCGCCTCCAGGATCGGGACGGCGGCGGACTCCTCGTTCGACAGGATGAGGAAATCGGGCTTGTCGGGACGTGCCACCACGCTGAAGCCGAGCTCCTGCATGGTGCGATAATTCCGCTCGCTGGTCAGCACCTCGACATGGGCGTCGAGCCTGCGGCCGGCGGCCTGCATGGTCTGCGCGACCATGTCCCAGTAGACCTCACCGGTCTTGCCGGGATTGACGAAGACGATGTCGAGGGGCTTGGCAAGGCTACCGCCGGCATACGCGAAAATGCTGCAGGCCATGCCCGCGGCGAGCAATATTCGTCGGAATCCCGGCATTTCCATTCCCAACCCGATCGGTTCCGAGATTGGACCCGCGTCCGCTAACACTTTGCAAAATCAACCAGGCCACAGCGGCACAGAGCTAATGAACGGTATATCTATCGTGTCGGATTGAGATAATCGAAGCGCCGGCGATCAGGCGTCCCTTCCGTGCCCTCAGCCATCGCTGGGTGGCCGCGAGTTCTCAGGCGTGCCACCTTGATCGACGCTCCGTGCATGATCGCACGATCTGATGTTCGACCGGGGAGATGTGTCTTGAGCGCACTGGCGGAAGCGGCCGATATCACAAGTCTCCGAAGCAAAGCGGCCGGGCGAACCGACGGCCAACAAGACACCCTCAAATTCGCCGAAGCTGCCCTTGCCGACAGCAAGCGTGATGGCCTGCTGCTGGCCGTCCGGGCCCGCTGGGTCGCGCTCGCGATTACTGCCGTTACCCTGTCACTCATCAACCCGAACCGGGATGTCGTCTATTACATCCTGATGCTTGGCTTCTTTGCCGTCATCGGCTGGGCGCAACTGAAGGTCGGCAAGGTCGGCCGTTCTGGTCCCGAACTTTTCCTCATATTTTGCGATCTGGCGTTGTTGGCCTTCCTTAGCGTCGTGCCCAATCCCTGGAGCAACGTTCACTGGCCGATCGGAATGCAATTCCGATTCGACAGCTTCATCTATTTCTTCATTTTCCTCGCCACTGCCACGCTCGCTTATTCCTGGCGAACGGTGCTCGCGATTGGCATGTGGACCGGAGCACTCTGGGCCATCGCCGTCGGCTGGGCTTATCTGCAACCGGAAACCCATGCCGCGCTGTCGGAGCGCGTCAGGGAGGCGATCGGTGCGGATATTCGCATGTTCAACATCCTCGACCCCTCCTCGATTGGTTTCGGCGAGCGTTTCCAGCAAGTGATCGTATTCATCGTCGTCGCCGCTATCCTGGCGCTGGCGGTGCGCCGTTCCAATGCGCTCTTGATCAGTCATGCCGGACTCGAGCGCGAACGCGCCAATCTGGCGCGTTACTTCTCCCCCAACGTCGTCGATGAACTCTCCGGCAATGACGAGCCCCTCGCGAAGGTCCGCACGCAGGACGTCGCGGTGCTGTTTGCAGATATCGTGGGATTCACCGCCTATGCCGATGGACGCGACCCGAAGGACGTCATCGAGACGCTGCGGCAATTCCATGAGCGAATGGAACGGGAAGTGTTCCAGCACGGCGGAACGCTCGACAAGTATCTCGGGGATGGCCTCATGGCGACTTTCGGTACGCCGTTCGTCGGCGATTCCGATGCGCTGAACGCCTTGCGTTGCGCGAGGGGCATGATCGCCTCGATCGCCAAGTTGAACAGCGAGCGTAGTGATCGCAACGAACCGCCGATCCAAGTCAGCGTCGGCTTGCACTACGGGCAAGTGGTGCTGGGCGATATCGGCCTCAACCGGCTCGAATTCGCCGTGATCGGGACCACCGTGAATGCGGCGAGCCGCCTCGAAGCGCTGACCCGCGAATTCGGATGCGCTATCGTCGTCAGCGACGCGCTGGTACAACAGGCCCACGCCGAACCGAATCACTCGAGTACCGATTTCGCAGCGCTCGTCGAGCGGCCGGCACAGACCATTCGCGGTCTCGAGCGCCCCGTCGGCATCTGGACATGCGCTAACGTCGCCCCTTGAGGCTTGCGGTGGATGCATCGGCACCCATCGCCCTTCACAGCTCCTATTCGTGCTAAGAACTGCTCGCCCGCTACACCGAGACCGCTATTTCCCCCATGGCCAAGAGCACCCTCTCCTTCGTCTGCCAGAACTGCGGCGCGGCCTATAACCGCTGGCAGGGCAAGTGCGAGTCCTGTGGCGAGTGGAATACGCTCGCGGAGGAAGACACCAGCGGCAGCGTGCCGGTGTCGATCCGCTCCAAACGCAAGGGCCGAACGTTTGCGCTGGAGAGCCTTGCCGGAAAAAGTCCGGATGCGCCGCGCCTGTCCTCAGGCATGACCGAGCTCGACCGCGTCACCGGCGGCGGCTTCGTCCGCGGCTCGGTGCTGCTGGTCGGCGGCGATCCCGGGATCGGCAAGTCGACGCTGCTGACGCAGGCGACCAGCCTGCTGGCGCGCGCCGGCCACCGCGTGGTCTACATCTCCGGCGAAGAGGCGGTGGCCCAGGTGCGCCTGCGCGCCGAGCGGCTCGGGCTGTCGGACGCGCCGGTCCAGCTCGCCGCCGAGACCTCCGTTGAGGACATCGTCTCGACGCTGTCGGAGGGGGCGGTGCCCCGGCTGATCGTGATCGACTCGATCCAGACCATGTGGACCGACACGGTGGAATCGGCGCCAGGGACCGTCACCCAGGTGCGCGCCTCGGCACAGGCGCTGATCCGCTTTGCCAAGAAGACCGGTGCCGCCATCATCCTGGTCGGCCACGTCACCAAGGACGGCCAGATCGCAGGTCCCCGCGTGGTCGAGCACATGGTCGACGCGGTGATGTCGTTCGAGGGCGAAGGCTCGCAGCAATTCCGCATCCTGCGCGCGGTGAAGAACCGCTTCGGCCCGACCGACGAGATCGGTGTGTTCGAGATGACGGGCCTCGGACTGCGCGAGGTCACCAACCCCTCAGAGCTGTTCCTGTCCGAGCGCGATCTCGGCACGCCCGGCACCGCAGTCTTTGCGGGCATCGAGGGCACAAGGCCCGTCCTGGTCGAATTGCAGGCGCTGGTGGCCCCGACCTCGCTCGGCACCCCGCGCCGCGCCGTGGTCGGCTGGGACCCGAGCCGGCTGTCGATGGTGCTGGCGGTGCTGGAGGCGCATTGCGGGGTCAAGCTGTCAGGCCATGATGTCTATCTGAACGTCGCCGGGGGCCTGCGCATCCATGAGCCCGCGGCCGACCTCGCCGCTGCCGCGGCGCTGGTGTCGTCTCTGGTTAATGCGCAATTACCCACCGATGCCGTTTATTTCGGCGAGATCTCGCTCTCCGGCGTGGTGCGTCCCGTGGCGCAGACCCCGGCCCGGCTGAAGGAGGCGGCAAAACTCGGCTTCCAGCGCGCCGTGCTGCCCGAATCGGCACGCGGCGAGACCAGTGGCGATGCCGGATTGTCGCTGAATGCGGTGAACAGCCTGACGACATTGGTGGCCGAGATCGCCGCCCGCGGCTCCCGCCGAGGCGAATCGAACGCTCCGGCAGAGAAAAATGCCACACCGGCAAGATTCCGCCGCGGAGAGGGTTAGGTGGAGGTGACGTCCCCGGCCCCCGCCGCTATACAGCCGTCACAAAAGCAGCATGGGATTGCGTGGTTGCGGCCTTGCCGGGAACGCCGTCTGCCCCTCTTTTAAGGCAGCGGCCCAACACCGATTCGCTGAGCACCTTTGAGAGTACGAGCGGACCAGACCAGCCGATGCCAGTAACACTCCTCGACCTGATCCTGCTCGGTGTGATGCTGATCTCGGGCCTGCTCGCGATGGTCCGCGGCTTCATGCGCGAAATCCTGTCGATCGCGGCCTGGGGCGCGGCGGCGATCGTGACCTTGTACTCGTTCTCGAAGCTGCTGCCGACCGCCAAGACCTATTTCAACAACGACACGGTCGCGAGCGTGGTTGTCGTCGCCGGCGTGTTCGTGGGCACCCTGGTCGTGGTCTCCGTGATCACGGTCCGGATCTCCGACATGATCCTGGATTCGCGGATCGGCGCGCTGGACCGCACCCTCGGCTTCCTGTTTGGCCTGGCTCGCGGGCTTTTGATCGTCGTGGTCGCTTTCCTGTTCTTCACCTGGCTGGTTCCGGACAAGCAGCGTCCGGACTGGGTCTCGGGGGCGAAGTCCCGCGTGGTGCTCCAGGGAACCGGGGACTGGCTGATGGCCCTCTTGCCTGACGACCCCGAGAACACCATCTTGAAGAGATTCAAGAAAAACAAACCAGATGATGACCAAGCTGAATCCGAGCAGCAGCCTTCGGGCAGTGGCGACGGATACAGTAAACCTGCTCGTGACAGCCTGAAAAAGCTGATCGAGAAACCTGCGGCGCGTTGATTGAGCCCAAAAGAGAGGCGCGGACGAGATGCGACACCCTGACCAGGACGCCCAACTTGATCTCGATCCCAACGCCGGTCCGGGCCCGGCCGCGCTGGAGCTTCAGGACGATCTGGAGGGGGATACGCTGCGCGAGGAATGCGGCGTGTTCGGCATCTACGGTCACCCCGATGCGGCCGCCATCACCGCGCTCGGCCTTCACGCCCTTCAGCACCGCGGCCAGGAAGCCGCCGGCATCGTCTCCTACGACGGCAGCCGCTTTCACTCGGAACGCCGCCTCGGCCTCGTCGGCGACACCTTCTCCCGCCGCGAGGTGATCGACCGCCTGCCCGGCAATGTCGCGGTCGGCCACGTCCGCTATTCCACCACCGGCGCCACCATCCTGCGCAACGTGCAGCCGCTGTTTGCCGAGCTCAATGCCGGCGGCCTCGCCGTCGCGCATAACGGCAACCTCACCAACGGCCTGACGCTGCGCCGCGAGCTGGTACGGCATGGCGCGATGATGCAATCGACCACCGACACCGAGGTGATCCTGCACCTGGTCGCGCGCTCCAAGCGGAGCCGCTTCATCGAGCGCTATATCGACGCGCTGCGCGAGATCGAAGGCGCCTATGCGCTGGTCTCGCTGACCAACAAGAAGCTGGTCGGCGCGCGCGATCCGCGCGGCATCCGCCCGCTGGTGCTCGGCGAGCTCGACGGCTGCCCGATCCTGACCTCCGAGACCTGCGCGCTCGACATCATCGGCGCGCGCTTCGTCCGCGACATCGAGCCCGGCGAAGTCATCGTGTTCGACGAGAACGGCCAGGACATCCACAAGCCGTTCCCGCCGATGGCACCGCGTCCCTGCATCTTCGAATACATCTACTTCTCCCGGCCGGACTCCATCGTCCACGGCCGTTCGGTGTACGAAGTGCGCAAGGCCTTCGGTGCGCAGCTCGCGCGCGAGAGCCACGTGCCGATCGACGTCGTCGTGCCGGTGCCGGATTCCGGCGTGCCCGCTGCGGTCGGCTACAGCCAGTATTCCGGCGTGCCGTTCGAGCTCGGCATCATCCGCAACCATTATGTCGGCCGCACCTTCATCCAGCCGACGCAGGCGATCCGCGAATCCGGCGTGCGCATGAAGCATTCGGCCAACCGCGCCGCGATCGAAGGCAAGCGCATCATCCTGATCGACGACTCCCTGGTGCGCGGCACCACCTCGAAGAAGATCGTGCGCATGATGCGCGATGCCGGCGCCAAGGAAGTCCATTTCCGCCTCGCTTCGCCCCCGATCCTCTATCCCGACTATTACGGCATCGACCTGCCCGACCGCGGCGGGCTCCTGGCGGCGACGCATTCGCTGGAGGAGATGCGCGAGATCATCGGTGCCGACTCGCTCGCGTTCCTGTCGATCGACGGCATGTACCGCGCCATGGGCGAGCCCGGCCGCGACCCCGCCAATCCGAAATTCTCGGACCACTGCTTCACCGGCGCGTATCCGACCCACCTCACCGACCAGACCCAGAGCGAGCCGCAACCGCGGCAATTGTCTCTGCTGGCGGAGGCGAGCTGACGAAGGGGCGTCCCGGGGAGCTCGTCAGCGGCTGCCTTTTTCGTCATGGCCGGGCTTGTCCCGGCCATCCACGTCTGTAATACCCGCCGCAAAGAACGTGGATGCCCGGGACGAGCCCGGGCATGACGGAAGTATTCGACGATGACACAAGCCCTCGCCAACCGCATCGCTCTCGTCACCGGCGCCTCGCGCGGCATCGGCTATGCCACGGCACTTGCTCTGGCCAAGGCCGGCGCGCATATCGTTGCGGTGGCGCGCACGCAGGGCGGGCTGGAGGAACTCGACGACGAGATCCGCGAGGACGGCGGCAGCGCCACCCTGGTGCCGCTCAACCTCACCGACTCCGACGGCATCGCGCGGCTGGGCGCCGGCCTGCACGAACGCTACGGCAAGCTCGACATTCTCGTCGGCAATGCCGGCGTGCTCGGCCCGTCCTCGCCGATCGGCCACATCGAGCTGAAGGCGTTCAACGACGTGATGGCGGTGAACGTCTCCGCGAACTTCCAGCTGATCCGCTGCATGGAGCCGCTGCTGCGGCAGTCCGACGCCGGGCGCGCCGTGTTCGTCACCTCCGGCGCCGCCAACAAGGCGACCGCCTATGTCGGCCCCTACGCGGCCTCCAAGGCCGCGCTGGAAACGCTGGCGCGTGCCTGGGCGCAGGAGATGGCGAACACCAAGCTGCGCGTCAATCTGTTCAACCCCGGCCCGGTCCGCACCCGCATGCGCGCCACCCTGATGCCGGGCGAGGATCCGGCGACGCTCGACACGCCCGAACAGGTCGCCGAATTCATCGTACCGATGTGCGCGCCTGACTGGACCGAGACCGGCAAGTTCTACGACTACAAGTCCCGCACCCTGATGAGTTTCCGCGCGCCGGCCTGATTGACACCATGGCGATTGACGCCAAGGGTAACGCCTATACCGCCGAGGTCGACACCGGAAAGCGCATTCAGAAATTCAGGCTGACATCGGACGCGCTCAAATAGCGCCTCAACGCATCTTGCCCAATAGTTAACCGCCGGATGACGCTAATACGCAGCGTCATCCGGCTTTAGGTGCATTGCCGCCGGCCGCGGGACAGGTTAGAGCCATCAGCCGGAAACAAGGCTCCGGAAGAGAGCCGTCCGCATATTTGACATTGGAGGAGACCTTTTATGACGACGACGTTCGCACGCCGCTCCGCGGCGCTTCTTGCCTGCGCCGCTTTCGGTTTTGCCACATCCGCCTACGCCCAGGACAAGACCGTCAAGATCGGCGTGCTCAACGACATGTCGAGCCTCTACGCCGACATCGGCGGCCCGAATTCGGTCGCGGCGGTGAAGATGGCGGTCGAAGATTCCGGCCTCAAGGCCAAGGGCTGGACCATCGAGGTCCTCTCCGGCGACCACCAGAACAAGCCCGACATCGGCGTCAACATTGCCCGGCAATGGATCGACGCCGACAAGGTCGACGCCATCGCGGACACGCCGAGTTCCGGCGTTGCGCTCGCGGTGAGCAACCTCGTCAAGGAAAAGAACGCGGTGCTGCTCAATTCGGGCGCGGCCACCGCCGACCTCACCGGCAAGGCCTGCACGCCCAACACCGTCTCGTTCACTTACGATACCTACATGCTCGCCAACGGCACCGGCAAGGCGCTGACCAAGGCGGGCGGCGATAGCTGGTTCTTCCTCACCGCGGATTATGCCTTCGGCCATGCGCTGGAGCGTGATACCGGCGCGGTCGTCACCGCCACCGGCGGCAAGGTGCTAGGCGGCGTCAAGCACCCGCTGAACACGGCGGACTTCTCCTCGTTCCTGCTCCAGGCGCAGTCCTCCAAGGCCAAGATCATCGGCCTCGCCAATGCGGGCGGCGACACCACCAACGCGATCAAGCAGGCCGCCGAATTCGGCATCGTCCAGGGCGGTCAGAAGCTCGCCGCCCTGCTGCTGTTCATCAACGACGTGCACTCGCTGGGCCTGAAGACCGCGCAGGGCCTGACCTTCACAGAGTCGTTCTATTGGGACCTCAACGACCAGACGCGCGAATGGTCGAAGCGCTTCCAGAAGGTCTCGCCCAAGGGCTCGATGCCCTCGATGACGGTTGCGGGCCTCTATGCCGAGATCCTGCATTACCTGAAGGCGATGGACGCGCTCGGCAGCAATCCGCATGACGGCGCCAAGGTCGTCGCCAAGATGAAGGAGCTGCCGACCGACGATCCGCTGTTCGGCAAGGGACCGCTGCGCGCCGACGGCCGCCGCCTCATCCCGGCCTATCTTTTCGAGGTGAAGAAGCCCGAGGAGTCGAAGGGCCCGTGGGACTATTACAAGCTGGTCGCCACCATCGCGCCTGAGGACGCGGCCAAGCCGCTCAAGGACAGCGACTGCCCGCTGGTGAAGAAGTAACCACGTAGCGGTCGTGCAAGGTCTTAACGGCGTCATGCCCGGGCTTGTCCCGGGCATCCACGTTTCAGGCCAGAGGGAAAGAACGTGGATGGCCGGGACAGGCCCGGCCATGACGGACAATCAGGCCGTCTTCGTCGCGCCCAGCGTCCGCACCGCAATCGCCACGCACACCACCATCAGCACCGCTGCGAGCAGGAACGGCGCGCCGGGCAGATGCAGCGGCGCGCTGGCGCCGATGAAATAGGAAAACGTCAGGGTGAACAGGAACGGGCCGACGAGTTGCGAGACGCTCTGCACGCTCGCGGTCGCGCCCTGCAACTGGCCCTGCTGATCGGGCGCGACCAGCCGCGTCATCAGGGATTGCGAGGCGGCACCCGAGATGCCCCACAGCGACAAAATGGGAATGCCGAGCCAAGACAGCGGCCCGGTCGGCGCCACGCCCAGGACCACGAAGCCGATCGCACCACAGCACAGGCCCATCAAGAGTGCATTCCGCTCGCCGAGCGCGCGCACGATCGGGCCGATGGCGAGCCCCTGCACCACCATGGCGCAGATGCCGACCATCGCGAGCGTCAGTCCCACGGTCTTGGAATCCCAGCCGTAGCGATAGGTCGCATAGAGCACGAAGGTCGAGGGCAGCACGACATGCGCGACCTGCGCGATGAAATTCACGACCGACAGCGCGGCCAACACCGCGTTGGATCGCAACAGATGCAGTGCCCCGACCGGACTGGCACTTCTCCAGCGGAACGGCGCGCGCTTGTCGGGCGCCAGCGATTCCGGCAGGACGACGAGCCCATAGAGCGCATTGGCGAAGCTCAGGGCTGCCGAGGCCCAGAACGGCAGGCGTGGATCGATGTCGCCGAGCAGGCCGCCGAGCGCCGGCCCCAAGATGAAGCCGGCCCCGAAGGCTGCGCCGATTCTGCCGAAGACCGCCGCGCGCCGCTCCGGCGGCGTGATGTCGGCGATATAGGCAAAGGCGGTCGAGATGCTGGCCGAGGTAATGCCTGATATCACGCGGCCGATGAACAGCCAGAGCAGAGACGGGGCCAGTGCCATCAACACGTAGTCGGCCGCGAGCCCGAAATTCGACAGCAGCACCACCGGCCGCCGTCCGAAGCGATCCGACAACGCGCCGAGCAGTGGCGAGAACACGAACTGCATCAAGGCCCAGGCGGTGCCGAACAGGCCGAAGATGCGCGCCGCGTGTGCGGTGTCGTTGTCGACGAAGCTCTCGATCAGCTTCGGCAGGATCGGCATGATCACGCCGAGCGCGAGCATGTCGAGCAGGATGGTGACGAATATGAAGGCGACCGCGCCGCGCCGGGCTGGCGCAGCGCTTGCCGCTGCCGCCTCGCCCGCACCGTCACTCACGACGGCCGCTTGCGCTTGTGTGCGAAGGGATTGGCCTTCTCGCGCAGGGTGATGCGCACCGGTGTGCCCGGCAGTTCGAAGGTCTCGCGCATGGAGTTGGTGAGGTAGCGCAAGTAAGATTGCGGCACCGCATCCGCGCGCGAGCAGAACAGCACGAAGCTCGGCGGGCGCGCCTTGTTCTGCGTGATGTAGTTCAGCTTCAGCCTGCGGCCGGACACCGCCGGCGGCGGATTGGCCTGGACCGCCTGCTCGAACCAGCGATTGAGCGCGGAGGTGGGCACGCGCCTGTTCCAGACCGCGTAGGCGTCCTGGATCGCCTGCATCAGGCGGTCGATGCCCTCGCCCATCAGGCCCGAGACGGCGACGATCGGCACGCCCTTGAGCTGCGGCAGCCAATGATCCGCGTCGCGGCGCAGGCCCGAGATGGCCCCGCCGCCCTTGGTCTCCATCAGGTCCCATTTGTTCACGGCGAGCACGACGGCGCGGCCCTCGCGCTCAATGAGGTCCGCGATGCGCAGATCCTGCTCCTCGAAGCGGTTCTGTGAATCCATCATCAGCACGACGACTTCGGCAAAGCGCACCGCGCGCAGCGCATCGGCGACCGAGAGCTTCTCCAGCTTCTCCTCGATCCGCGAGCGCCGGCGCAGGCCTGCGGTGTCGAAGACGCGAAAATCGCGGCCCTTCCAGTTGATCTCGACCGCGATGGAATCGCGCGTGGTGCCGGCCTCCGGGCTCGTCAGCAGACGCTCCTCGCCGAGTAGATGGTTGATCAGCGTCGACTTGCCGGCATTGGGCCGACCGACGATGGCGACCCGGATCGGACGCGTCGCGGCCTCCTCCTCCGAGAGCGGCGTGTCGTCCTCGCCTTCGTCGTCCTCGTCGACGGGCTCCGGCATCAGCTTGGCCAGCGCGTCATAGAGCTCGCCCATGCCCTCGCCATGCTCGGCCGAAATCTGGATGGGATCGCCGAGGCCGAGCGCAAAGGCCTCCATTGCGCCGGCATCGCCATGCTTGCCCTCGCTCTTGTTGGCGATCAGCAGCACCGGCTTGTTGGCCTTGCGGGCGAAATCGGCGAAGGCGCGATCGTTGGGCGTGAGACCAATGCGGGCATCGACGACGAAGAACAGCGCGTCGGCTTGCGCGATCGCGGTCTCGGTCTGCTCCTGCATGCGCGCGGTCAGCGAGCCCCTGGCGCCCTCGTCGAGGCCGGCGGTATCGATGATGGTGAACTGGAGGTCGCCGAGCCTGGCTTCGCCTTCGCGGCGGTCGCGGGTGACGCCCGGCAGGTCATCGACAAGCGCGAGCTTCTGTCCAACCAGGCGGTTGAACAGCGTCGATTTGCCGACATTGGGCCGGCCGATGATGGCGATCGTGAAGGACATCGGTCATTCGTGCGCTGCCGGGGCTGCGCCTGTCAATGCAATGAAGAATATCAGCGCGAGAAGCTGCCACTCGGCAGCGGCGCCGGGAAAGCGCTCTGCGATTGCTGCTGGGTGGTCTGGGCCGGTTGCGCCTGCTGGACGGGCTGATCCGGCGGCGGTGCGGTGGTGCGCTTGCGGACGATCTTGTGCTTCGGCGGCGGAGCGGCCGTGGGCGGCGCAGCCTCCGGCTGGGCCTCGCCGTCGATCTCGCCGGCGGGCGCTTCAGCCGGTGCCGCTGCGGCTGGCTGCCTCGTCTGCTTCGCCTTGGCCCCCTTCGCTGGCCTGGCGGGTTCCGGCGGGGGCTCCGCGGGCAGAGCCGCGACGGCAGGCGCGTTCGGATCAGGCTGCTGCTGCGCGCCCTTGTACAGCTCCCTCGGCACGCCCTGCTCGAGGCCCGGAACGCCCTCCGGGAAGACCGGCTTGCGGTCGCCCGGCAGCTTCTTCTTGGTGTCGAGGAAGTCGAGCATGTCGCTTGGATCGAAGCTGGAGCAGCCGCCCAGAACGCCCGTGAAGGCGATCAGGACGGCGGCTGCGATCAAGCGTGGCGTGCGGCGCATCTTGTGTCTCGTCTCAAGTCAGAGGGCCGGCATCAGCTCTTGGCGACGGGCGGCAGCAGGGCCTGGAGCGCCTCGGCGCGCGAGCGCAGGCCGGGCGGCGTTTCCCCGTCTCCGTCAATCGCGTCGAGCCATTTGCGGGCTGCGGTCATGTCGTTGTTACGCCAGGCCGACAATGCCAGCATCTCACGGGCGCTGTGTCGGAAGGTCGACTTCGGCGCGGCGGATGGCTCCAGCCGCTGCTGCATGTCGGCATAGCTGGAGCTGTCGAGCAGCAGGCCGGCGGCGCGGATCTTCGCCAGGTCCTGCCACTCCCCGCCGACGCTGCGATCGGCGGCAATGTCGTCATACATCTTCGCGGCGGCCTTGGGATCGCGGCTCGCGGCCTCGGCGGCAGCACGCAGCCGCGCCAGGGTGCGATAGCCGGACGGAGCCGTGGCGGCGAGCTCGGTGAAGGCCTTCTCGGCGTCGGCGTGCTTGTCCTGCTCGGATAGTTCGACGGCCTTCTCGAAGGCGGCGCCGGCCTCGGCGGCCTTCCTGGCCTCCAGATATTGGTAGCCGCGCCAGCCACCGACGGCGGCCACGACCAGCACCATCAGGGCGATGAAGACAATCGAATACTTGTCCCACAGCTTCTTGAGCTGTTCGCGACGTACTTCCTCGTCGACTTCGTTAAATAATTCAGACACTTATGTTAATCCCATACCCGTCCGGGTGCGCGCGCCGAAGCGTCCGCGTCAGGAATCCCGTCCCCGCTTGGCGGCGAGGTACCCTAACGATATGGCGGTGGCAAGGCAAAGCGAGCCCGATCAAGGCGTTAACCACCCGGGAGAGCCCGGGATGGCCGCTGCCCGGCTCAAGCCCCCAGGAGCTCCCGCAGCTGCCGTTTCAGCACCTTGCCGTTGGCATTGCGCGGCAACGGGTCTGCGATGATCGCCATGGTTTCGGGCACCTTGTAGTCCGACAGCCGCTCCGCGCACCAGGCCCGCAACTCCGTGTCCGCGACCAGGCTGCGCGTCACCACGACCGCATGGACGCGCTCGCCCAGCACGGGGCATGCCCTGGCAATGATCGCGCTCTCGACCACGGCGGGATGCCCCGCCAGCACGGATTCGACCTCGGCCGAATAGATCTTCAGGCCGCCACGGTTGATCATGTCCTTTTGCCGGTCGAACACGCGGACAAACCCCTCCGCGTCGACCGAGCCGAGATCGCCCGAGTGCCAGAACCCGCTGGTGAAGCTTTCGGCCGTGGCTTTGGGGTTGTTCCAATAGCCCTTGATGACGGAGGCGCTCTGGATCCAGAGCTCGCCGATCTCGCCGTGAGGCAGTTCGCGCCCATCCGGATCCATCGCCACAATGCGCGCGCCGGGACACGGCAGGCCGACACTGTCGATGTGGCTCGCCGTCAGCTCGCCCGGCATGATCGTCGAGGGCGACGTCGTCTCGGTCGCGCCGTAGCAGTTCATCAGCTTCAGGCCGGGAATCTTCTCCTTGAGCTTCTCGATGGTCGCGACCGGCATCGGCGCGCCGCCGAAGCCGCCGATGCGCCAGCTCGAGAGATCGTAGCCGTCGAAATCGGGCTGCAGCAGGCAGAGATTGTACATCGCCGGCACCATCACCGTGTAAGTGACGCGCTCGCGCGCGGCGAGCTTGAGGTAATCGGCGGCCTTGAACTCCGGCATGATGATCAGCGCGCCGCCGCAGCGGATCATGGTCGTGATGTTGGCGACGACGCCGGTGACATGGCCGAGCGGCACCGCTGCGATGGAACGGTCGGTTTCCGTCAATTGCAGGCAGGAGACGAAGACCATCGAGGAATGCACGATGTTGCAATGGGCCAGCATCGCGCCCTTCGGCTTGCCCGTGGTGCCCGAGGTGTAGAGGATCATCGCGGTGTCCTCCTCGCTGACCTCGACAGGCGCCGCGGCCGACGGGTTGTCGGCGAGCACCGCGAACCGCGACAGAGCCGGATCATCGTCGACGGCGATACGGTGCATCACATCGGGCACATCCTGCGCATCCGGCAGCCGCTCGGCGAGCGCCGCTTCGTGGATCAGGATCTTTGCGCCGCAATCGGTCAGCACATAAGCGATCTCCGGCTTCTGTTGGCGCGTGCCGAGCAGCACCGTCACCAGCCCCTCATGCGCGGCGGCAAACAGCAGCAGGGGAAACTCGACGCGGTTACCGAGCAGGATCGCGACACGGTCGCCGCGCTGCAATCCAAGCCTGCGAAATCCCGCTGCAATCCGTGCGGCCTGCTCCACGGCCTGCTGCCAGCTCAGGCGGACATTGCCTGCGATCAGCGCTTCACCATCGGGATTGCGGGCGCAGGCTTCCGCGATCATCGCCCACAGGCTCGCCGGCCGATCCCGGAAGGCGGGCACGACCCGATCACCAAAACGCGCCTCGTACCGCATCGGCGGGAGCTGCGATTGCGACCAGTCCATCGGCGTGCCTCGGTGTTGTTGCTCTTGCTCCCTTCCGCGCATAGGCAAGCAGCTCCTGTCTTGTGCAGAACGGCTAGACGCCGATGACGGGAACACCGATCACGACCGGATGGAATGCGAACGCCAGCGCCAAATAGGCGACGATGCCGACCGCCACTGCGATCAGATCGTTGGTGATGCCGCCGACCGGAATCGGCGGGCCGCCGGCGTCGGTGCGATGCTTGAGCGAAATACGGTCATACACGGCCCAGCCCAGGAACGAGCCGAACAGGATGATGGAGCCGAGATCGCCGTTGGCGAGCAGGTGCGCGGCAGCCCACAGCTTGATGCCCGCCAGCATCGGGTGCTTCAATGTCACATAGATGCGGCCGCGCAGATATGACGCGACCACCAGGATGACCGCGGGCAGCATCAATGCGAGCGTGATGTGCTTCATGGCCTTCGGCGGATACCAGACGTCGATCCAGCCGCTGGCGCGATACTGGGCATAGCCCCAGATGATCATCGCGAGCCCCGCCAGCGAGATGAGCGAATAGAGGATCTTGTAGGACCCCTCGCCCAGCCTTGCGATCGCCTCGGCGCGCATCTCGCGTTTGGTTGTGAACACATGCGCCGCAAAAAACAGCGCAAGCCCCAGGATCATGACCAGCAGACCCACGACATCCTCCCCTTTTGGCCACAGCCCCCGCCTCTGAGGTATCATCGATTGGCTCGCGGTCGCAACTCTTCCTCCTCATGGTGAGGAGGCGCGTCAGCGCCGTCTCGAACCATGCAGGCCCGGCTGTTGCGACAGCGGGGCCTTTCATCCTTCGAGACGCGCGCGGTGCGCGCTCCTCAGGATGAGGAGACAGAGCGGTGCTACTTCGCAAGCTCGCGATTGTCGACATAGCGGATCGCGATCGGCCTGCCCGCCAGCGCGCCGCCAAAGCCGCTGGTGAATTTCAGCGGCAGGCAGGCCTTCAACGATGCGTTGATGGCATTGAGATAGGTCGCTCGGGTGTCGGCGGGGACGCCCGCGGTCGCAAATGTCATGCGCGGCGGGCCAATCAGACCGCCCGACCGGTTGAGGCTGAACCGCACCGACATCTGCATGCCCGCCCGCGCATCGTCAGCGGGAGGAGGTGACCAGCACGAACGCAGCTCGGCGAAGAGATCTCCGATCGTATCAAGGTCATGATCGGGCCGCCGGTACTTCGCAATGTCGGCTTGCGATGGAACGCTTTCGACCGTGAGCTGGAGAGTCTCGCCGAATGGAAATGGAATTTCGGTGATGCAAGGTCCCTGAAAAGGCCCGCCGCACGGCTCATACGAGAACGGCTCTTCTTCGAGAGGGCGGCGCCATGCATCGGCCGATGACGGCAGGATTGTCACAAGGAGGAGTACAAGGAGAGTGCGCCACATGACCACGAAACCACGGTACCCGTCCCGATGGAAAGTGGCACTGGCCGCGCGCGTATCAAGCCTGCGCTCGTTCACATACGCGTTCAAATCCGCTCCTGGATGCCCCGGTCAAGCCGGGGCATGGTAGCGGAGGGTATGGCTGCGCGGCGGACGGACGTGGCTGCCCTACCCCTTCTTCTTGACGTCCTTGACATTGCTGAACTCGATGCCCTCGGCGCGCTCCCTGGTGTAGCCGAGATAGAATTCGTTCCGGGCGAGATACACGGGATCGCCGTCGACATCGTCGGCGATGCTGGAGGTGTTGGCGGCGATGAAGGTGTCGAGCTTCTTGCGGTCCTCCGAGGAGACCCAGCGCGCCAGCTGAAACTCGCTGACCTCGAACTCGACCGGCAGCGAATATTCCGCCTCGAGCCGCGCCTTCAGCACGTCGAGCTGGAGCGCCCCGACCACGCCGACCAGCGCCGGCGCGCCGTCGCGCGGGCGGAACACCTGCACCACGCCCTCCTCCGACATCTGCTGAAGCGCTTCCTTCAGCTTCTTCGCCTTCATCGCGTCGGTGAGACGGACGCGGCGGACGATTTCCGGAGCGAAGCTCGGTACGCCGACGAAGTTGAAATCCTCCCCTTCCGTCAGGGTATCGCCGATGCGCAGCGTGCCGTGGTTGGGAATACCGACGACGTCACCCGCGAAGGCTTCGTCCGCGACCGAGCGGTCCTGGGCGAAGAAGAATTGCGGGCTCGACAGCGGCATGCTCTTGCCGGTGCGCACCAGCTTCGCCTTCATGCCGCGGCTGAGCTTGCCGGAGCACAGACGTGCGAAGGCGATGCGGTCGCGGTGGTTCGGATCCATGTTGGCCTGGATCTTGAACACGAAGGCGCTCATGCGCGGATCGGTGGCCTCGACCTTGCGCTGGTCGCTGTCCTGCGCACGCGGCTCGGGCGCGAACTTGCCGAGGCCTTCCAGGAGGTCGCCGACGCCGAAATTGCGCAGCGCGCTGCCGAAATAGACCGGCGTCAGATGACCTTCGCGGAACGCCCCGAGCTCGAACGGCTTTGACGCCGCGGTGACGAGCTCGAGCTCGTCCTTCACGGCAGCGACGTCGAGATTGGCGTTGAGCTTGGCCAGTTCCTCGATCTCGATCTGCTGCGCCGCACCGGTCTTGGCGCCACCGCCTTCGAGCAGGCGCACGCCGCCATTGACGACGTCATAGGTGCCGAGGAAGTCGCGGCCGCGACCGACCGGCCAGGTCATCGGCGTGGTATCGAGCGCCAGCGTCTTCTCGATCTCGTCGAGCAGCTCGAAAACGTCGCGGCTCTCGCGGTCCATCTTGTTGATGAAGGTGATGATCGGAATGTCGCGCAGGCGACACACCTCGAACAGCTTCCGGGTGCGCGCCTCGATGCCCTTGGCGGCGTCGATCACCATCACGGCGGAATCGACCGCGGTGAGCGTGCGATAGGTGTCTTCCGAAAAGTCCTCGTGGCCCGGCGTGTCCAGGAGGTTGAACACGAGGCCTTCGAACTCGAAGGTCATCACCGAGGTCACGACCGAGATGCCGCGTTCGCGCTCGATCTTCATCCAGTCCGAACGCGTATTGCGCCGCTCGCCCTTGGCCTTGACCTGGCCGGCGAGATTGATGGCGCCGCCGAACAGCAGCAGTTTTTCGGTCAGCGTGGTCTTGCCGGCGTCAGGGTGGGAGATGATCGCAAAGGTCCGCCGCCGCGCCACTTCAGCGGCAAGCGGGGAACGGGCCGGCGATTCGGCTGTGGTGATGGCGATGTCGGACATGGCGGGAGCGTGTGGCAGGGAAAACGGGCCTGATCAAGCCTCATTTGGTGATTGCGGAGCCATTCGGCCAGCCCCATATCGGCTTTCGGGAAGGACGGCCTTCCGTTTCTCAGCACCTCAGCCGCGGGGACGACCCTGCCTGAAATGGAGGGCCGTCATGGCCTGGAGCATCCTGTTTGTCGCCGGCCTTCTCGAGATCACGTGGGCGATTGGCCTGAAATACACTGAGGGGTTTACCAGGCTTGTGCCATCGGTGATCACCCTGGTTGCCATGGCCGGCAGCGTCATCCTGCTCGGACTTGCGCTCAAATCGCTCCCGGTCGGAACCGCCTACGCGGTCTGGACCGGCATCGGCGCGGTGGGCACTGCGACGCTCGGCATCGTCCTGTTCGGCGAGCCGGCAACGGCCATGCGCCTTGCCAGCATCGCCCTGATCGTCGCCGGGATCATCGGACTGAAGCTCGTCACCTGACGAAGATCTGCACCAGCCACCACGTCAGCGCCGCGACGATGGCCGAGGCCGGGATCGTGATCACCCAGGCATAGACGATCGAGCTCGCGACGTTCCAGCGGACCGCCGAGACGCGGCGGGCGGCGCCGACGCCGACGATGGCGCCGGTGATGGTGTGGGTGGTCGAGACGGGAACTCCGAGATAGGTCGCCATGAACAGGGTCGCGGCGCCCCCCGTTTCGGCGCAAAAGCCCTGCATAGGCGTCAATTTCGTGATGCGCAGGCCCATGGTGCGGACGATGCGCCAGCCGCCCATCAGCGTGCCCAGCGCCATCGCCGCCTGGCAGGACAGCACTACCCAGAACGGCACCGAGAACTCGCTGCCGAGATGACCCTGCGAATACAGCAGCACCGCGATGATGCCCATGGTCTTCTGCGCATCGTTGCCGCCATGGCCGAGCGAATAGAGCGAGGCGGAGGCGAATTGCAGGATGCGAAAGGCGCGATCGACCGCGAACGGCGTCGAGCGCACCGAGGCCCAGGAGACGATCGCCACCAGCATCATGGCGAGCAGGAAGCCGACCAGCGGCGACAGCACGATTGCCAGCACCGTCTTGGACAGGCCGCTCCATACCGCAGCCGAAATCCCCGCCTTGGCCATGCCGCCGCCGACGAGGCCACCGATCAACGCGTGCGACGACGAGGACGGGATGCCGAGCGCCCAGGTCACGAGGTTCCAGACGATCGCGCCGACGAGCGCTGCGAAGATCACCTGGGCGTCGACGACCGCGGGATCGATGATGCCGGTGCCGATGGTCTGGGCGACGTGCAGTCCGAACACCATGAAGGCGATGAAATTGAAGAAGGCGGCCCAGAACACCGCGAATTGCGGCCGCAACACGCGGGTCGAGACGATGGTCGCGATCGAATTGGCAGCGTCGTGCAGGCCGTTCAGGAAGTCGAACAGCAGCGCGACGGCGATCAAGCCGACCAGGATGGGAAGACCCAACGCGGCATCCACGGCGGCCCTGCCTTACACCTTGCGCATGATCTGAGCGGAAAACCGCAGGACACTTTTCCGGATCATGCGTTACACCTGCTCGATGACGATGCTGTTGATCTCGTTCGCGACGTCGTCGAAGCGATCGGCAACCTTCTCGAGATGGTCGTAGATCTCGACGCCGACGATGAAGTCCATCGCATTGCCCTCGCGATGCTTCAGGAACAGCTCCTTCAGGCCGATGTCGTGGAGATCGTCGACCCGGCCCTCCAGCTTGCCGAGCTCTTCGGTAATGGCGGTCAGCATGGCGACGTTCGGGCCGATCGATTGCATCAGCGGCAGCGCACGCCCGACCAGATTGGCGCATTCGATCAGGAGCCCGCCGATCTCACGCATGGGCGGCTCGAAGGTACGGACCTCGAACAGCATGACCGCCTTGGCCGTCTGCTGCATCTGGTCGATGGCATCGTCAAGCGACGTGATGAGGTTCTTGATGTCGCCGCGGTCGAATGGGGTGATGAAGGTGCGCCGCACCGCCGTCAGCACCTCACGGGTGATGTTGTCGGCGTCGTTCTCGAACTGGTTGACGCGCTGGCAATAGACCGGCGTCTCCTCGCCCCCATTGAGCATGCCCTGGAGCGCGATCGCGCCCTGGATCACCGTCTGGGCATGCCGGTCGAACAGGTCGAAGAACCGTTCTTCCTTGGGCAGGAACGCACGAAACCAACGCATCATGGGGATAGGCTACCGGTTGGAAATGGTCAGGCCCGGAGGGCTGTCATGAAACTGTCATAGACCATTTTCGATCCGCGCGCGTGTCATCTCACGCCCGCGGAGCCGGGTCATCCACCGCTTTCATGCACCAGTGAAATTGTTGCAATATCAATTGCTTAGAGCGACCTGCGGAAGTAATGCGCGATTTCGCCGATGACGCCGCGGCGGAAGGTGAGCACGCAGATCACGAAGATCGCGCCCTGGATCACCGTCACCCACTGGCCGAAACCCGCCAGATATTGCTGCATGGCGATGATGACGAAAGCGCCGACCACGGGGCCAAAGATGGTGCCGAGGCCACCGACCAGCGTCATCAGCACGACCTCGCCCGACATCGTCCAGTGCACGTCGGTGAGCGAGGCGTTCTGCGCCACGAACACCTTCAGCGAACCGGCAAAGCCCGCCAGCGTGCCCGACAGGACGAAGGCCAGGAACTTGTACTGGTCGGTGCGGTAGCCGAGCGAGATCGCGCGCGGCTCGTTCTCGCGGATCGCCTTCAGCACCTCGCCGAACGGCGAGTTGATGATGCGGAAGATCAGGAGGAAGCCGGCAAGGAAGCCCGCCAGCACGACGTAATAGAGCACCGTGGGCTTGGAGAGATCGAAGATGCCGAACATGTGCCCCTGCGGGATGCCCTGGATGCCGTCCTCGCCGTGGGTGAATGGGGCCTGGAGATAGATGAAGTACAGGAGCTGCGACAGCGCCAGCGTGATCATCGAGAAATAGATGCCCTGGCGGCGAATCGAGATGTAGCCGGTGATGATCGACAGCACGAACGCCGCAGCGATGCCGACGAGGATGCCGAGCTCCGGCGGCAGCGCCCACACCTTCAGCGCATGCGCGCTGCAATAGCCCGCCGTGCCCAGGAACATCGCGTGGCCGAAGGACAGCAGGCCGCCGTAGCCGATCAGCAGATTGAAGGCGCAGGCAAGCAACGCAAAGCACAGCGCCTGCATCACGAAGAAGGGATAGACTCCCGTGAATGGCACGGCCGCCAGCAGCAGCGCCATCACCACGAACACGATCATCTCGTCGCGCATCGCGCGAGGGGTCACCGGCAGCGTGTCGTCCGTCAGGGTTGTCATCTCAGGCCGCCCTTCCCGTCAATCCCGTTGGCTTCACCAAGAGCACCAGCACCATCAGCACGAACACGACGGTGTTGGAGGCCTCGGGGTAGAAATACTTGGTCAAGCCCTCGATCACACCGAGCGCGAATCCGGTGATGATGGAGCCCATGATCGATCCCATGCCGCCGATCACGACCACCGCGAACACCACGATGATGAGGTCGGCGCCCATCAGCGGCCGCACCTGGTTGATCGGCGCCGACAGCACGCCGGCGAGCGCGGCAAGGCCGACGCCGAGACCGTAGGTCAGCGTGATCATGCGCGGCACGTTGATGCCGAAAGCGCGCACCAGCGTCGGATTTTCGGTGGCGGCGCGCAGGTAGGCGCCGAGCTGCGTCTTCTCGATCAGGAACCAGGTCGCAAGGCACACCACCAGCGAGAACACGACGACCCAGCCGCGATAGACGGGTAAGAACATGAAGCCGAGATTCATGCCGCCCTTGAGCTGGTCCGGAATGGCGTAAGGCAGGCCGGAGGAGCCGAAATAGTTCTGGAACACGCCCTGCACGATCAGCGCAATGCCGAAGGTCAGCAGCAGGCCGTAGAGATGATCGAGCCCGGTCAGCCATTGCAGCATGGTCCGCTCGAGGATCATGCCGAAGATGCCGACGATGATGGGCGCGAGCAGCAACGCCCACCAGTAGTTGATCCCGCCGAGGTTCAGCAGGAAATAGGCGACGAAGGCGCCCATCATGTAGAGCGCGCCATGGGCGAAATTGATGATGTTGAGCATGCCGAAGATCACGGCAAGCCCGAGACTGAGCAGCGCGTAGAACGAGCCGTTGATCAGTCCCACCAGTAGCTGAGCGTATAGAGCCTGCATCGATCCCGCACCCGGTCCCTTCGGCGTTCCCTGAAAGTCGCCCGCAGGCCTCGAGGCCTGCGGGCCGTTATCTTACTTCTTCAACAGCGCGCACTTGCTCTCGGCCAGCGGCGTGAAAGCCTGGTCGCCCGGTACCGTGCCGACCAGCTTGTAGAAGTCCCATGGCCCCTTGGACTCCGAGGGCTTCTTGACCTCGAACAGATAGGCGTTGTGGATGGTGCGGCCGTTGGGCTGGATCTCGCCCTTGCCGAACAGGTCGTCCTCGGTCGGCATCGACTTCATCTTCTCGACGATCTTGGCACCGTCATGCGAATTGCCGCCGAGCGCTTCCAGCGCCTTGAGATAGTGACGCACGCCCGCATAGACGCCCGCCTGCACCATGGTGGGCGGGGCATTGTTCTTCATCTTCTCGGCGAAGCGCTTGGAGAAGGCCCGGGTCTTGTCGTTCATGTCCCAGTAGAACGTCTCGGTGAAATTGAGTCCCTGCGCCGTCTCCAGGCCGATCGCCTTGACGTCGGTGAGGAAGAGCAAGAGCGCCGCAAGCTTCTGGCCGCCCTTGCCGATGCCGAACTCGGCCGCCTGCTTGATCGTGTTGGTGGTGTCGCCGCCGGCATTGGCAAGGCCGATGATCTTGGCCTTGGAGGCCTGCGCCTGGAGCAGGAAGGAGGAGAAGTCCGGCGTGTTGAGCGGATGCTTGACGCCGCCGACCACCTTGCCTCCGTTGGCCGTGACGACCGCGCTGGTGTCGCGCTCGAGCGCCGCACCGAAGGCGTAGTCCGCGGTCAGGAAGAACCAGGTGTCGCCGCCGGCCTTCACCAGCGCCTGGCCGGTGGTGTGGGCCAGCATGTAGGTGTCGTAGGTCCAGTGCACGGTGTTGGGCGAGCACTGCGCATTGCTGAGGTCGGAGGTCGCCGCACCCGAATTGATGTAGACGCCGTTCTTTTCCTTGATCACGTTGTTGACGGCAAGCGCCACGCCCGAGTTCGGCACGTCGACGATGACGTCGACCTTGTCGACGTCGAACCACTGCCGCGCGATCGCGGTGCCGATATCGGGCTTGTTCTGGTGATCGCCGGAGATGACGTCGATCTTCCAGCCCTTCGCGGCGAGGCCGGAATCCTCGACCGCCATCTGCGCGGCGAGCGTCGAGCCGGGGCCGCCGAGGTCGGCATAGAGCCCGGACTGATCGGACAGCGCGCCGATCTTGACCGTCTTGTCCTGCGCCGACGCGACGCCTGTTGCGGCGAAGGTGAGCGCGGTGGTCAGCAGCAATGACGCAATCGACCTGGTCTTCATGCAACTTTCCTTTTTGAATTTTCTCGTTGGCAGTTCTTCAACTTGAGCGGCCTCTTCGGAAAATCGCTACACACTTTGCGCTGACGCGGCGCTCCGGGTCCTGATCATGCTCTAGACACCCAAATAGGTGTGCAGCTTGTCCATGTTGGCGGCGAGCTCCGAGTTGGAGAATCCGTCAATGATCTTGCCGTGCTCGACCACGTAGTAGCGGTCGGCGACGGTGGACGCGAAGCGGAAGTTCTGCTCGACCAGGAGGATCGTGAAGCCCTCCTTCTTGAGCCGCGCAATGGTGTGACCGATCTGCTGGATGATGACGGGCGCAAGGCCCTCGGTCGGCTCGTCCAGCATCAGGAAGCTCGCGCCGGTACGCAGGATGCGCGCGATCGCGAGCATCTGCTGCTCGCCGCCCGACAGCTTGGTGCCCTGGCTGCCCAGCCGCTCCTTCAGGTTCGGAAACAGATCGAAGATCTGGTCGAGCGGCAGCCCGCCCTCGCGGACGACCGGCGGCAGCATCAAGTTCTCCCGCACGTCGAGGCTGGCGAAAATGCCCCGCTCTTCCGGGCAGAACGCGATGCCCATCCGCGCGATCCTGTCGGAGGTCGCGCGGATGATCTCCTGGTTGTTGAACTTCACCGAGCCGGAGCGCTTGCCGATGATGCCCATGATCGACTTCAGCGTGGTCGTCTTGCCGGCGCCGTTACGCCCGAGCAAGGTGACGACCTCGCCCGCGTTCACGTCGAAGTTGATCCCGTGCAGGATGTGGGACTCGCCGTACCAGGCTTCGAGGTTGCGGACTTGGAGGATGGGTCCGCCGGTCGCGGCCCTGGCCGGGGCCTCGGCGATCGCAGTGTCAGGCATGACCGGCTCCCAGATAGGCTTCCTTGACGCGCTCGTCCTTGGTGAGCTCGGAGTAATGGCCCTGCGCGAGCACCTGCCCGCGCGTCAGCACGGTGATGATGTCGGAGAGATTGGCCACGACGCTCAAATTATGCTCGACCATGAGGATGGTGTATTTCGCCGAAATGCGCTTGATCAGCGCCGCGATCTTGTCGATGTCCTCGTGGCCCATGCCGGCCATCGGCTCGTCGAGCAGCATCATCTCTGGGTCGAGCGCGAGCGTCGTTGCTATCTCAAGTGCGCGCTTGCGCCCATAGGGCATCTCGACCGCCGGCGTGTTTGCAAACTCGCTGAGGCCGACATCGTTGAGCAGCTCGCGCGCGCGATCGTTGAAGCGGTTGAGCACGGACTTGGAGCGCCAGAAATCGAACGAGGAGCCGTGCTGGCGCTGAAGCGCGACACGGACGTTTTCCTGCGCGGTGAGATGCGGAAATACCGCCGAAATCTGGAACGAGCGCACGAGGCCCATGCGGGCCACGTCGGCCGGCGCCATCGCCGTGATGTCCTGCCCCTTGTACAGGATTTTCCCGGCTGACGGTTTGAGGAACTTGGTCAAGAGATTAAAGCAGGTCGTCTTGCCGGCCCCGTTCGGGCCGATCAACGCGTGAATGCTCCCACGGCGAACCTTGAGCGCAACGTCGCGGACGGCGAAGAAGCCCGCAAACTCCTTGGTCAAGCCTTCCGTTTCGAGAATGAACTCATCGGCCAAACAGATTTCCCCCTGCCCGCACGCGGCGCGTGGCTGTCCTTGTTGCTTCGGCTGTCCGGAGGACTTGGAGCCCAACCGGAGCGCCGCCTCCGGGCGCGGAATATGCCGGAGGTGACGGGGGTTAGGCAAGGCGGAAAGCTGAGCAGGTCAGGCCTCCGGCTGGGATACAAATGCTCCCTTAGTCGGAGATGTCTGGATGTCGTGCCTGCCCGGCCTCCCGGTTCGCAAGGCACCGGCCATCAAGCCGTCGTTAACGGTCTTTCGTTCCGTGCGCCAGCCTTCATCGAAAATTTTCCCACAAGCGGGATCATGCGCGCGTCTTCTCGTGCGGAGAATATTGCTTTGGATTTTGCAAACGCCGCTCCCTCCGTCGTCAAATCGATCCGGCAACGCGATCTCCTGAACACGTGGCTGCGACTTTATGCGCGCCAGCAGGTCGCGCCGGCGATCTGGGAGTATCAGCCCGCGCGACTCGAGGAGGAGCTCTCGGATCTCATCTACTATACGGTCGAATTTTCGACGCCGACGCCGCGCCTCATCATCCAGAGCGAAGGCACGCGCATCTCGCGTGCCTATGGACATACCGGCAAGGGCGTTCTGCTCGATGATTATGTCGGGCCGCGGCTCGCCCCGTTCGTGATGCCGATATATCATGAATGCGTCGCGCGCGGGCTGCCCGTCTACAGCATCGCCAATGTCGAGGACACCTACGGGCGCATCGTCGCCTATGAACGGCTGCTGCTGCCCTTCCAGACCGACGGCAAGGTCTGTCACGTCATCGCGTCGATCAAGACGTTCTGCGAGGACGGCGGCTTCGAGATCAAGAACCTGATGCGCGGAAATGACGCGCTGCCCCGTCCAAAGTTACGCGCTGTGATCGATCGCGAGCTGTTTCACCGCGCCCCTGCCCGCATCGCGCCCGCCGAGACGGTCGAGTTCTCCGACCAGCCGGGGCCCGGCACCACCGCCGAGACCATCGAGCTGAACTAGCGGTCAGCGCGCTTTGGCGCCGACCTCCTTGGCATAGATATCCGGCTTGAAGCCGACCAGCAGCTTGCTGCCGATTTCCAGCACCGGCCGCTTGATCATCGATGGTTGCGCTAGCATCAATGCCAACGCCCTCTTCTCGCTCAAGCCCTCCTTGTCGGAGTCTGGAAGCTTCTTGAAGGTCGTCCCGGCGCGATTGAGCAGCGTCTCCCAGCCGACCTTGTCGCTCCACTGCTTGAGCTTGTCCTTCTCCACGCCCGCCACCTTGTAGTCGTGAAACTCGTAAGGCACGCCATGAGCATCGAGCCAGGCGCGGGCCTTCTTCATGGTGTCGCAGTTCTTGATGCCGTAGATGATGTTGGACAAGACGTTTCCTCGCGCATGCGTGATGCTTCGGTTGCGGCGTTGTACGAAACTCCGGTTCGCGCGACAATATTGCGGACCACCCCAACTCTCCGAGCGGACATCCCATGCACGTTACCCACGATCCCGCAGCTGCCGCCTCACCGACCATCGACTTCAACAGCTTCCTCGCGGTCGATGTCCGTGTCGGCACCATCGTCGACGCCAAGCCGTTTCCGGAGGCGCGCAAGCCGGCCTGGCGGCTGTGGATCGACTTCGGCCCCGCCATCGGCGTGCGCAAGAGCTCGGCCCAGATCACCGAAAACCACCCGCTCGATACCCTCGTTGGGCAACAGGTCGCGGCCGTCGTCAACTTCCCGCCGCGCCAGATCGGCCCGGTCGTGTCCGAGGTGCTGACCCTCGGTTTCCCCGATGCAAGCGGCAAGGTCGTGCTGGTGCAGCCGAGCAAGCCCGTGCCGAACGGCGGACGCCTGTTCTAGGGAAGGTCACGGCCGCTTCGGAATGTTCAGCCCGCGCTGCACCGCCGGACGCGCCAGCCCGCGTTCGAGCCAGGCGCCGACCGCCTTGAACCGGCTGAACTCCACCAGATCGCCGGCGCCGTAGAACCCGATGAGATTCCGCACCCAGCCGAGCATGGAGATGTCGGCGATGGTGTAGTCGTCATCCATGAACCACCGCCGGCCGGAAAGATGCGTCTCCATCACGCCGAGCAGGCGTTTGGACTCATTGACGTAACGCTCGAGCGGCCGCTTGTCCTCGAAATCCTTGCCGGCGAATTTGTGGAAGAAGCCGACCTGGCCGAACATCGGCCCGATGCCGCCCATCTGAAAGTGCACCCACTGGATGGTCTGGTAGCGGCGAGCGGGGTCCTCCGGCAGAAGCTTGCCGGACTTCTCCGCGAGGTATTGCAGGATCGCTCCGGACTCGAACAGCGGCAGCGGCCTGCCCCCGGGACCGTTGGGATCGAGGATCACCGGGATCTTGCCGTTCGGATTGAGCGAGAGAAACTCCGGCGTCTTCTGATCGTCCTTGCCGAAATCGACCAGGTGGACTTCGTAGGGAAGTCCGATCTCCTCCAGCATGATCGAGACCTTGACGCCGTTTGGCGTCGGCAAGGAATAGAGCTGGAGCAGTTCGGGATGTTTCGCCGGCCAACGTTTGGTGATGGGAAAGGCGGACAGATCGGACATCGGGACCTTTGGTGCATGGACTGAGGCGTGCTCAATCTAGGCGAGGCGCCGTGCGGCGCAAGTCACACTTCGTCCCGGCGAACCTGCGCTTATGGCGGCAGCGTCGCCATCGCCACAATCGGGGTCATCGCCTCATGCTGCAGTCGATGCTCGATGAACCGTTCACCCGTGATCAACAGCACCGCCGTAAAGGCGATCGCAAGCATCGCGGTCGCCAATTGGCACACGTCGTACATGGCATTTTGTCCCTCAACAGCCTATGGCGTAAAACGTCGGCTCCGGCGCCACGTTCCGAGGCGGCATGGAAATATTGCTGTTTTTTCCCGGATTGCGCTGCGAAGACATCGCGCTGTTCCGGCAGCCCGCGGAGGGACCAATGCCCCCCTCGCGCGTTGTCGCGGGATGAACATCGAGAAACGCGCTCTGCTCGATCACGCTGAACGCTGTCGCCGCGTCGCGAACGATCTCGCGCACAGCGAAGCCGCGCGACGGTTGCGAGCGATGGCCGACGAATACCAAGCGAGAGCAACAAGACTGAACGACGAGGGCGCCTCCTCGAATCCAGGCCGCAATAGTCGCAGCCACTTCGAAGGTGAAGGCGATCGGGACGGCTGATCGACCTCAAAAGTTGATCTCCATCCGCAATCCGCGCGGATCGATCTCCTCTCCGCCGACACGTTGCGTACTGTCGCGTGCCGCGACCGCGCAGGCACACGCATCGATGAGATCGTCGCGGCCGATGCCGGTGCCGTGGCGAAGCGTCAGCCATCTTTGGACCCTGGTGAAGCCCCGGTCTCTCAGCAGCGCAACGCGTTGCTCGCGGCCCCGCGGCGACGTCTTCGGCTCGAGCCGCACACGCCCTGCCAGATTCCGGAACACCAATTCCGGATGCGCTTCGCCGATCGTTGCCTGCCGCGCCGGTGTCATGACCTCGTCAACCTCTCTGATCTTGTCCCTGATATTCCAGAGCTGCGCCGATACTCCCCTGCCCTTGCCTTCATGCGTCCAATAGAAGCGGTTGGCCGCCGCCATGTCGGGAAAGCTCCAGAGGTCTCTGCGCGCGCCAAGAAACACGGCAGGGCCGATCAGCTCGCGCGCACGCAGATCGCACGCGCGATAGCCGCTCGGCTTCAATCCGATCGGCATGTCGATCATCGCACGCACATGCGGCAGCGCGAGCAGACGCGTCAGGCCCGGCGAATAATCGAAGCCGTGATCGCCGCGCTCGTCGATCCAGGCGGCGACCCAACCGAAGCGAAATCCATCAAGGCCGAGATAGTTTGGCACCTCATGCGTCCGTCATTGCCAATTTCTTCGCGCGCGTCTCGCTTGACATCCGCAAGTTGCGGGCGTATGTCCCGCGCCCTCGCAAGCGCTTCCGCTTGCGACAGACACCATGAACCGAGCGATGTCGTACCGCTACGAAAGAATTGTCCGCATGCCGAATAGCCCAAAGCTATTCGATTGCGCATGCCCGGCTCATGGGAGCGATCTTGCCTGACCGCAAGATCGACAGTCCGCTTCTCACGGACCCTCCCGAGCCTGCCGCTCCGGAGGTTTTTTTATTGCCCGCCGCGCGGCCCAACCAAACAACCCGGCATCGGCCGGAACGGGAGACCCGGATCCCGGGGCTCGCGCTGAGAAGGCGCGTGCTCAAATGCGCGGGGCCTGCCGGAGGGAACGAGGCGATGAGCCGGACACCGATGGCAGAGCGAACCCGAAGGGTTCGCAAGATGCGGCGCGTCGACAGCGCCGCGATAGAATTTTTGTAACTCGGTTTGCTGCTGTCATCGCGGCTCAACCGACGCTGGTGGTGAAGATGTCGGATACTTCTCCACACGGCAAAGCGGGTATGCCTCCCGCCTTTGACACACGAACCGGGATGCGGCCTCGGAAAAGGTACGCACGCGGCCCGGCGCAGGTCCATCCGCAAGGACGGTCCTGTGTTGTCGTCACTGAAGCCGATATCGCCCGTTCCCCAGCGTACCCCTCAACGGCCGGTGCGAAAGCATCGGCCTGGCGGTGGTGAAGATGTCTGTTACTTCATGGTAAAGGCGCTAGAGCGCCGAGCAGGTTCGACTCCTGCGCGCCGAAAGGCGGTTCGCCCGCAAGGGCAGCAACAGCATCGATCGTTCCCCGCCAACCCCATCACGGTCCGTGGTGAAGATTTCTGTTACTTCGCCTATCACGCGAGAGGTCGCGGGTTCGAATCCCGCCCGGTGTACCATGCACCGGTAGCTCAGTGGCCAGAGCGCTTTCCGGCAAGCTGTGGCTCGCCGGGTCACAGAATCGCCTGTTCCCGGATCGTGTCCCCCTTAGCCACCGCCGGTGGTGAAGAGCGCTGTTACTTCGTGAATCACACTGTCGAAGGTTCGACTCCTTCCGGACGAAAGTCCGTAGCTCAGCGGTAGAGCATGTGACTTGCCCGCAAGGGCAGTACAGCCTCGCTTGTTCCCCGGCACCGTTTCCACGTCCCCATCAACCCAAGAGGAGGCCATCATGGTCAGGCTCAACAAGATCGCTCGCGCCTTCACGCGGGAGGGCGCGCGCGCCGTGCGCTTCACGCCCGAGATGGAGCTGAAGCGCGCGCTGATGAACTGCCTCCTGTGGGAGGACCAGTTCTATGAGGACGGCGTCGCGATCGCCGACCGCATCAAGGCGCTCGTGCCCAAGGTCGCGCCCGCCAGGGTCGCGCAGCTCGCGATCGAGGCGCGCGAGGTGATGAAGCTGCGGCACGCGCCGCTGCTGGTCATCCGCGAGATGGCGCGCAGCGAGAAGCACCGCGCCCTCGTGGCCGACACGCTTGCCCGGGTGATCCAGCGGCCCGACGAGATGACGGAGCTGCTCGCGATCTACTGGGCGGATGCGCTGGGCCCTCAGCAGCAGCGCAAGCGTCAGCCGGTCTCGGCGCAGGTCAAGAAGGGCCTTGCCCGCGCGCTGACCAAGTTCGACGCCTACCAGCTCGCCAAGTGGGATCGCGACGGCGCCGTGCGGATCAGGGACGTGCTGTTCCTGGTCCACGCCAAGCCTGGGGATGCCGAGCAGGAGAAGGTGTGGAAGCAGCTCGTCGATGGCGAGCTCGCCTCCCCCGACACCTGGGAGGTTTCGCTCTCGGCCGGCAAGAGCAAGCGCGAAACCTTCGAGCGGCTGATCGCCGAGCGAAAGCTCGGCGGCCTGGCGCTGCTGCGCAATCTGCGGCTGATGCAGACTGCGCAGGTCCCGCGTGAGACCATCGCAGGCGCGATCGAGGCGATGCGGACGGATCGTATCCTGCCCTACCGCTTCATCACGGCGGCGCGCTATGCGCCGGACTTCGAGCCCGAGCTCGAGGCTGCGATGCTCAAGTCGGTCAAGGACCATGTGCGGCTTCCGGGCCGGACACGGCTCCTGATCGACGTCTCGGGCTCGATGTTCGCAACCCTCTCCGCGCAGTCGGAAATGACGCGCGCGGAGGCGGCGTGCGGTCTTGCCATCCTCGCGCGCGAGATCTGCGACGAGGTCGAGATCTTCACCTTCTCCAACGAGGTCGTGAAGGTCCCGCCACGCCGCGGCTTCGCGCTCAGGGATGCGATCATCAACTCGCAGCCGCATGGCGGGACCTATCTCGGCAAGGCCGTGACGGAGATCGACCGCAAGGGCGATCGCCTAATCGTCTTCACCGACGAGCAGAGCCACGACCAGGTGCCCGAGCCCAGCGCGCGCGGCACCATGGTGAACGTGGCCTCGTATCAGCACGGTGTCGGCCACGGCGCCTGGACCCGCGTCAACGGCTTCTCTGAGGCCGTGGTCGCGTGGATCGCGGCGTCGGAGACGGCGTTGCACTGATGCGCACAACGACAGCGGCCCCGGACGCAAGAACTGCGCCCGGGGCTTCAGAACTCTCGGAAATGAACCGCCGGCCCGTTATGGTGCGAGCGGAATGACAAGGACTACGACCATGCGACGACCCGATCCCTACATGGAACGCGCCCGCGAGCTCTGCCTCGCCGCCGGTGTCGATCCCGACTCGCGCGTCGGCGAAGGACGCGGCCAGCCGGCCTGGTGTCTGTACAAGGACGCCGCGCGCAAGGAGCATCTGGCCCGCGAGGCCAATGCAACCGCGAGCTCGATCGCCGAGTTCCGAATGCAGGACGCCCGCTTCCAGAATGCGCCGCTGAAGGTGTTCGGCCCGCACGAGGACGCGACGATCGCGCAGATGCGCAACTGCATGGCGGTCGGCAACGTCGTGTCGGGCGTGATCTGCGCCGACGGTCATCTCGGCTATGCGCAGCCGGTCGGCGGCGTCATCGCCTACGAGAAGCAGATCAGCATCTCCGGCGTCGGCTTCGATATCGGCTGCGGCAACATGGCGGCAAAGCTCGATACGCGCTTCGACGACATCGCAGGCCTCGTGCCCACGATCATCCGCGACGTCGCCAAGACGATCTCGTTCGGCGTCGGCCGTGCCAATGCCGAGCGGGCCGAGCACGATCTGTTCGACGACGGCGATGCCTGGCGCGAGAGCGACATGGAGGCCTACCGTCAGAAGGCGGTGAGCCAGCTCGGCACGGTCGGGTCGGGCAACCACTATGTCGACCTCATGCGCGACGAGGAAGGCTTCGTCTGGATCGGCGTCCACTTTGGCAGCCGCGGTCTCGGCCACACCTCCGCGACGCGCTACCTCAAGGCCGCCGGCGGCAAGGACGGCATGAACGTCCCGCCCGCCGTGGTCGACGAGGATAGCGAGCTCGGCCGCCGCTACATCGCGGCGATGCAGCTCGCCGGGCGTTACGCCTATGCGGGCCGCGAGTGGGTCGTCGAGCGCGTCCGCCGGATCATCGGCGGCAGCGTGACCGAGAGCGTGCACAACCACCACAACTATGCCTGGCGTGAGACCCACGACGGCAAGGATCTGTGGGTGGTACGCAAGGGCGCGACGCCGGCGTTTCCCGGCCAGAAGGGATTCGTAGGCGGCTCGATGGGCGACGACGCCGTCATCCTCGAAGGCGTCGACAGCCCGGAAGCCAAGGCTTCGCTCTACTCGACCGTGCACGGCGCCGGCCGCCTGTTCGGACGACGGGAGGCGAAGCGGCGCTTCTCGCGCGCGGAGATGGACCAGTGGCTCAACGAGCGCGGCGTCACCTTGATCGGTGCCGACCTCGACGAGAGCCCGATGGCCTATCGCCGCCTGCCGGACGTGCTTGCCCAGCACGCAGGCACCGTGCGGGTGCTGCACACGTTGCGGCCGTTCGCCGTCGCCATGGCCGGCGAAGGCGAGTTCGATCCGTGGAAGGACTGAGGACAGCATCGCGAGCGGGAGGCAACGCCTTCCGCTCGCCTTGCTTGTCGCGGCAGAGCTCGATGACCGGGCCGCGTTTCGCGTCAGCCCGCGCCGACCGCCTGATACGCCAGGCGCTTGAACTCGAAGAAGAACGGATTCCAGAAGCCCATGTAGCGCTGCGTCATCAGCACGCCGGCGGTATCGGCCTCAGGGCAAATCCACCAATGGGTGCCGGCAAGGCCGCCCCACTGGAATTCGCCGATCGAGTTCGGCGGATCGAACGGCGTCGGCGCGAAGGTAACGGCGCCGCCGAGGCCGAACCCCTTGCCGGGGATCGGCCCGAGAGTGGCAAAGCGGATGGTCTGGCCTCCGGGCAGCTGGTTCGTCATCATCTGACGGAGCGTGTCCGGCTTCAGCAGCGTGTCCGAACCGGGCAGCAGCGCGCGGACCAGCGCGAGCATGTCCGGCAGGGTCGAGACCAGACCGCCGCCGCCCGAGAGCCGCGGGAACGGCCGCCGATAGGCTTGCGGAAACGGCAGATTGTCCGCGCGCGTCAGGCCCGGCTTCATGGGGTCGAGCACGTCGGCGCCATTGTAGAGCGCGACCAGCCTGCCCTGCTGTGCCTCGGGAACGTAGAAGCCGGTGTCGGTCATGCCCAGGGGATCGAAGATGCGCGCCTTGAGGAAGGCATCGAGGGATTTACCCGAGACGACCTCCACGACGCGGCCGAGCACGTCGGTGGCAACGGAATATTCCCAGGCCGTACCGGGATGATAGGACAGCGGCAGATCGGCCAGCCTGTCGATCAGGTCGGCGAGCGGCGTCAGCGGATTGAGCACGCGCGCCTCGTTGTAGCCCTTGAACAGCACCGTGCCGGGATCGAAGATGCCGTAGCTGAGGCCGGAGGTGTGGGTCAGGAGCTGGCGGATCGTGATCGGGCTCTTCGCCGGCTCGACGTCCGACAGACTTGCCGCACCCTGCTTCAGCACCTTGCGATTGCCGAGCTGCGGCAGGAAGTTCTCGATCGCATCATCGAGCCCGATGTGGCCTTCCTCCACCAGCAGCATGATCGCGCAGGTGACGAAGATCTTGGTGTTGGAAAACGCGCGGAAGATATGGTCGGGCCGAAGCGTCGTGTTCGCCTCACGGTCGGCAAAGCCGACGCATTGCTGGTCGACCACCTCGCGTCCGCGCAGAACCGCCCAGGATGCACCCGGAATGATCTCCTGATCGACATAGCGCTGCATCGCCGTCCGTGCGGCGGAAAAATCAGGTGTCCTCGCGTCCATGTATTCCCCCAATTGTGGTTGGCATCGATATAGCGCGAATTCGCGGGATATGAAGCCCGCCGCGCAGCTCATCCCTGTTTCATCAGCACTGTGACGTGCAGGCGACGCCGAATCCGCATGCCCTGCCGTTGGTACAGCGCAATCGCGGACGTATTGTTGGAAAACACGTGCAGGAACGGAATCTCGCCGCGCGCCTCGATCCGCCGCGCGACCGCAGCTAACAGCGCCTGCGCATAGCCGCGCCCGCGATATTCTGGATGCACGCAGACGGCCGTCATCTCGACGAACTTTCCCGGCTTCATCCGCTCCCCCGTCATCGCAACCAGTTCGCCGCCGGAGCGAATGCCGAGGAACGTGCCTAGCTCATGGGTACGCAGCGAGAATGGACCGGGCTTCGTCAGTTCGGTCAGCGCCATCATCGCGGGAACGTCGGCAGCACCCAATGTGACGATCTCGGCATCGCGAAGCGAGCTGTCGGCCGGCGAGCCGATCATCTGCTCGCCCGTATCGGCGAGCACCACCTTGAAGCCGCCGGGAACTTCGACCGGCTCCGGCGTGAACAGCGCGGCGACCTGAGTGCCGGACAGCAAATCTCCCAGCGTTGCAAAGCTTGCGGCGGACATGTCGACCATGTCGGCAAAGGGCGTCATGTCCACGGGGTAACGCAGCGCCCGCGGACCACCCTCGGCCAGGTGCTTCTGGCTGGTCGTCAGCGCGCTCCAGATCGGACGATCCAGCAGCGCCTCATCGCTGTCGGACATCGACCTAGTCCTTGTCGAAACTGACGATGACGGCGGCGTTGGCGATGAGAATGGGGTCGTTGGCCACTTCCGTGGCCGAGGGGATCTCCAGCCCGCCCTTGACCGCAGTCACGGTCACCGTGCCGTAAGGCAGCTCCTTGGCAACGGCTTCCTTGTCCACGCTTTCCGGATTGGGCACCGCGATCGTGACGTCGACGAACATGTCGTTTGCGGTCTTGCCGATCATCCGGAAGAAGCCGAGGCTCGAATGCCTGATGGCATCCGACACGGCACGCTTGGCCGCCTTGGTGGCGTCCCTGCCGTGAACGTCGACGCCCATGCCCATCTCGGTGACACAACGAACGCGGGTCATTCTCTATTCCTGTGGTTGATTTGGTGATTGCGAGTGTGGGCGATCGGGGCGCGCGAGACAAGTGCGCCCCTCATGCAGGCTGGACGTACCCGCCCAGACCTCCGTCATTGCGAGCGCAGCGAAGCAATCCAGGATCTTTCCGCGGACGCAGTCTGGATTGCTTCGCTGCGCTCGCAATGACGAGGTGAGAGCCACGAACATCAATCACGCCTTCGCCTTTTCATGCGCCCGCAGCTCGTCGACCAGTACCCGCACATTCTCCGAATAGTCGATCGGGATCGACACGAGGTGCACGCCGCCCTCCTTGAATGCCGCCTCCAGCGTCGGGCCAAAGCCGTCGATGCTCTCGATCCGATGCCCTTTCGCCCCATAAGCCCTCGCGTAGAGGACGAAGTCGGGATTGCCAAAGGTCATGCCGTAATCGGCGAATTGATCGACGGCCTGTTTCCAGCGGATCATGCCGTAGGCGTTGTCCTCCAGCACCAGCACGACGAGATTGAGCTTGAGACGGACCGCGGTCTCCATTTCCTGGCTGTTCATCATGAAGCCGCCGTCGCCGGCGACCGCGAGCACGCGGCGGTCCGGATAGAGCATCGCGGCCATCATCGCCGACGGCAGGCCGGCACCCATGGTCGCCAGCGCATTGTCGAGCAGAAGCGTGTTGGCGACGCGGGTGCGGTAGTTGCGCGCGAACCAGATCTTGTACATGCCATTGTCGAGCGCGACGATGCCGTTCTCCGGGATCACCTGGCGGATGTCGTGCACGATGCGCTGCGGCGTCGGCGGCCAGCGCGCCTCGGTGGCGCGATCGGCGATATGCCCCAGGATCTCTTCGCGTAGCGGGAGCAGCGCCGCGGCCTGCGGCAGCTTGCCTTCGAGCCGATCCGCCAGCAGCTCCAGGCTCGGGCCAACATCGCCGACCACCTCGGCGTCCGGAAAATAGACCTGCTCGACGCTGGCCGACGTGTAGCTGACGTGAATCACCTTCGGCCCGGACGGGCCCATGATGAAGGGCGGCTTCTCGACCGGATCGTGACCGATCGCGACGATCAGGTCGGCGGCGTCGATGGCATCATGCACGTAGTCGCGTTCCGAGAGCGCGGCGGTGCCCATGTAGAGGTTGGTGCCGCCGGGCACGGTCCCCTTGCCCATCTGCGTCGTGAAGAACGGAATGCCGGTGCGACGCACGAAACTCGCGATACCATGTGTCGACCGCGGCCGGCTGGTCGCAGCTCCCATCATCACCAGCGGACGCCGTGCGGCCATGATCATCTCTGCGGCGCGGTCGAGCGCGGCGCGATGGGCGACGGGAATCTCAATCGGATGGACGGGGACTACGGGGACATCAGGCACCTCGTCACCCGCGATATCCTCGGGCAATTCGAGGTGCACCGGTCCAGGACGCTCCTCCATCGCCGCGCGGAACGCATCGCGCACCACGGTCGGAATGCTGGAGGCACTGACGATCTGTCGTGACAGCTTCGTCAGCGGCTTCATGGTCGCGACCACGTCCACGATCTGGAAACGCGCCTGCCGGCTGCTCATGATCGGCTTCTGGCCGGTGATCAGGATCATCGGCATCGCACCGAGATGCGCATAGGCGGCACCGGTAGACAGGTTGAGAGCACCGGGGCCGAGCGTCGACAGACAAACGCCGGGCTTTCCGGTCAGCCGCCCGTGCGTGGCGGCCATGAAGGCGGCGGCCTGCTCGTGGCGGGTCAGGATCAGCTCGATCCTGGAGGCACGCAGCGATTCGACCAGATCGAGATTCTCTTCGCCGGGAATGCCGAAGATGCGATCGACACCTTCGTTTTCGAGCGCCGCTACAAACAGGTCCGATCCTTTCACCTTGCGTTCCCGCTCGCTCAATGTCGCCTCCACCTGTTGTAGACCCGAATTCCCCGCGCGGGCGCATGGTAGCGGCTCGCGGCACGGGAACAACTCACAAAGAGGCGCGCTACCGGAAGCTCGATCGGCTCTCGCGATTGACAGGCCACGATATCTGACTAAAGTCAGACATTATGCTCGATGCCGTCTCCCGCGTCCGCCGCTTCAACCGTGCCGTCACGTCCGCCGTCGGTGCGCTCGACAATTCCTTCCTCGGGCGCAGCCGGCCGCTCGGCGCGGCGCGCGTGCTCAATGCGATCGGGCACGGACGCTCTGACGTGGCGGAAATCCGCGACTATCTCGGTCTCGACTCCGGGTTGATGAGCCGGCTGCTCCGCAGCCTCGAGGACGAAGGGCTGATCGAGACCACCGCGCGCGAAGACGATGCGCGCCGGCGCATGGCAAAGCTCACGCGGGCGGGCCGTCGCGAGTTCGCGGCCTACGAGGCCCTGTCGAACGCGCAGGCCGAAGGCTTCCTCGCACAACATTCGCAGCGCGAGGCGCTGCTGGCGGCGATGGACCTGATCGCGTCCGCACTGACGCGCGAGCGCGTCACTCTGGACGAGATGGACCCGCGATGCGAGGAAGCGCGCTATTGCCTCGGCGAATACTATGCCGAGCTCGGCCGCCGCTTCAGCCAAGGCTTCGACGTCTCGCTGTCGCGCGACCCTGACGCCAAGGACATGCGCCGTCCGCGCGGCACCTTCATCGTCGCGATGTCGGACAGGCTGCCGATCGGCTGCGTGGGCTTGAAGGGAACCGATCACGGCTATGCCGAGATCAAGCGGCTGTGGGTGGCGCCTGCCGCGCGCGGATTGCGGCTTGGCCGCCACTTGATGGATGGGGCCGAGAACGCGGCGCGGGAACTCGGCATCGCGCTGCTGCGGCTCGACACCAACAGTGCGCTGCCCGAAGCCGGTCAGCTCTATCGCAGCACGGGCTGGCGCGAGATCCCCCGCTTCAACGACGATCCCTATCCGGACCTGTTCTTCGAAAAGCGGCTGTGATGCCGCGAGAGGGAATCACGTCGTCCGCGTCGGGCGCACGACGATCTCGTTGACGTCGACGTCATCGGGCTGCTCGATCGCAAAGCGCACCGCGCGTGCGATCGCATCCGGCTGAAGCGCGATGGCGCGATAGGTCTTCATCGCTTCGGCCGCTGCGGGATCGGTGATGGTGCCCGCGAGCTCGCTCTCCACCACGCCGGGATGGATGCAGGTGACGCGGATGTTGTCGTGCTCCTGGCGCAGGCCGTCCGAGATCGCCCGCACTGCATGTTTGGTCGCGCAGTAGACCGCCGCGGTCGGCGATACGCTCAGTGCCCCGATCGAAGCGATGTTGATCACATGGCCGGAGCCGCGCGCGACCATTTCCGGCAGCACGGCCGCGATGCCGTAGAGCACGCCCTTGATGTTGACGTCGACCATCCGGTCCCATTCCTCGACCTTGAGAGAGGCCATCAGCGACAGCGGCATCACGCCGGCATTGTTGACGATCACGTCGACGCGGCCCCACACCCCGCGCGCGGCGTCTGCAAAGGCTGCAACGCTCGCGCGATCGGTCACGTCGAGCGGATGCGCGAGCGCCGTCCCGCCCGCCGCCTTCAGCTCGGCCGCGAGATCCTTGAGACGATCGACGCGACGCGCCCCAAGCAGGAGCTTTGCGCCGCCTCTCGCCAATTCGCGCGCGATGCCCGCGCCGATGCCGCTTGAGGCGCCGGTGATGAGAATGACTTTGTCGATTGGCATGAGGTCCTTCCTCGCGTTCGGATTGATGGCGTGGAAGATGGACCTGGGCCGCTGTCGTGATAAGACGACGATCCCTTACCAGCACGGCAAGCATATCTAACCAATGGAACCCGATCTCAACGCTCTCGCCGTCTTTGCGCTGGTCGCCGAGGAGCGGAGTTTTCGTGCCGCCGCCGACCGGCTCGGCGTGACCCGCTCGGCCGTGAGCCAGACCATCCAGCGGCTGGAGGAAAATCTCGGAATCGCACTGGTCCAGCGTACCACGCGCAGCGTCGGCCTCACCGAGGCCGGTGAGCGGCTGCACGCGGAGGTCGCCCCCGCCATCGCCGACATGCGCGCCGCGCTCGGCAACACTGAAGCGCTGCGAGGGCGGCCGCGCGGATTGCTGCGCCTTGCGGTCTCCTCGATCGCCGAGCATTTTCTCTCGGGGCCGTTTCTTGCGGCCTTCGCCGAAGCCAATCCGGAGGTACAGCTCGACGTCACCGTGACTGACGCGGAATTCGACATCGTCGCCGCGGGCTTCGACGCGGGAGTCCGGCTCGGTGAGGTCATCGAGCAGGACATGATCGCGGTGCCGATCGCCGGCGAGGAGCGCCAGCTTGCGGTCTGCGCTCCTTCCTTTCGCGACCGTTTCGGCGTGCCGGCGCACCCGTCCGAGCTTGCATCGTTTCGCTGCATCGGCTGGCGGCCTGCGCCGACCGTCGCTCCCTATCGCTGGGAGTTTGCGGAAGACGGCAGGGAGTTCAGCGTTGCGGTCGCTCCTGACATCACGACCAACGACATGGCACTGATGATCAAGCTCGCCGTCGCCGGCGCCGGCATCACCTTTGGAATGGAGGCGAGCTTCCGTCCCGCGATCGAGCGCGGCGAGCTCGTGCCGATCCTGGAAGACTATTGCCCGTTCTTCGCCGGCTTCTATCTCTACTACCCGAGCCGCCGCAACGTCGCGCCGAAACTGCGCGCGCTGATCGAGCACTTACAGCGGCGCAGTTGAGCCGAAGGAACCTGCCATGACCAGGGACGAGCTTGCCGCCATCTATCGCGATTACATCGGCTGTCTCAATCGGCGGGACTGGCCGGCCCTCGGACAATCCGTGCATGAGGAGGTCGTCCACAACGCGCGGCCCCTTGGGCTGGCCGGTTATCGCGCGATGCTGGAACGGGACGTTCGTGAGATCCCGGATCTGCAGTTCCGCATCGAGATGCTGATCTCCGATCCTCCCCGCCTCGCGGCCCGGCTGAAGTTTGATTGCACGCCAGCCGGGACATTCCCGGGTCTTGCGGTCAATGGAAAGCGCGTGTCCTTCTGCGAGAACGTGTTCTACGAATTTCAAGGCCGAAAGATCCGGCAAGTCTGGTCGGTGATCGACAAGGCCGCGATCGAGGCGCAGCTCTGACGCCGCGCCTCGATCCGGAGCTCACGCCGCCGCCGGCGCCACCTCCCCTTGCGGCTTTGCGAAGGGGCGGAACGTCATCGCCATCAGGAAGGCACCCAGGCCCATCGCCCAGGAGGCGATATAGAGCCAGGCATAGCTGGAGAAGGCGTCATAGATCAGGCCTCCGGCGAGCGGGCCGGTCGCCATACCGAGGCTGCCGGCCATCGCGGTGCCGCCGATCACCGTGCCCATCATCTTGAGCGGGAAGTTCTCGCGGATGAGCACGGCGTAGAGCGGCATGGTGCCGGCATAGATGAAGCCGAAGATGGCGCCGACCGCATAGAACGTCGTGAGCTGGTGCGCGAAGACGTAGGCGAGCGCGCCGAACGCCTGCAGCAGCAGGCCCGAGACCAGCACGCGCTTGGCGCCGAAGCGGTCGCCCATCAGGCCGAAGGCGATGCGTCCGCCGAGGCCGGCAAACCCCTCGATGCTGTAGATCGTCACCGCCGCGACCAGCGGGATGCCGCAGCTCACGGCATAGCTGACAGTGTGGATGATGGGGCCCGAATGCGTCGCGCAGCAGAAGAAGTTGGTGGCGAGCAGAATGAGGAATTGCGGCGAGCGCAACGCTTCGCCCATCGACATCTCGCCTTGCGCAGCGCCCTCGCCCCCCGATGCGGCCGCGGCATGCACCAGCGCCGGCGGACGGCGCACCAGGAACGAGACCGGAATCATGATGGCGCCGACCACCAGCGCGACGATCTGCATCGAGGTGCGCCAGTCGTGGCCGGAGACGAGCCAGGCCGCCAGCGGCGACATCGTCATCGGCGCCATGCCCATGCCGGCGGAAACCAGCGACACCGCGAGGCTGCGATTTGTGTCGAACCAGCCGGTGACGGTCGCCATCATCGGCGCGAAGATCGCCGCACAGGAGGCGCCGACCAGGAGGCCGAATACGACCTGGAACACGAGGAGCGAGGTCGCGTGGCTCGCCGCGAACAGGCTGAGCGCCAGCACGATCGATCCCGTCAGCACCACCGGCAGCGGCCCGAACCTGTCCGTCGCCGTGCCCCAGGCCATGCTGGTGAAAGCCATCGCCAGAAAGCCGATCGTCATCGCGCTGGAGATGCCCGTCACCGACCAACCGGTGTCCTTTGCGATCGGCTGCAGGAACACCGGCAGCGAAAACATGCCGCCGATCGCGACGCAGCCGAGCAATCCGCCGGCGGCGACGATCACCCAGCGATAGTTGGAAGAGGTCATTTCGGTCTCCCGTCAGGTCTGTCCGGGTGGAAGACGAAGGGGAACGGCGCGGACCGACAACGCTCACGTCATTTTTGCTGCACGCTCTTGTGACCTGCCAACAAGAAAGTCGAAAAACAACCCCATGCACAGTAGCCGGCCATTGTGGAATCAATGACTTACGAGGTCCGTCATTTGCGATGCTGGACGGCGAGTTGACCTGTCGGGCAAAACACCGGCACAATGTCATCATCCCCCAATCGACAGCATCGCAGCCCAGAGGCCAACGCCAGCCTGGGCTCACCGCAGCGCCGCGCTCGGTCAAGCCTCGAACAAGGCCTTGACGTCGTCCTCGGTGATCGATCGAGGTCGGCTCGCGCTCGCCCGGCTATCTCACGACATGCTCCGACCCGACATGATCAGCGCGAATTCAGACGGTCGGTTCGCGCACAAGCACGATACCCCTGCCCGCTCAATCCACCGCCAAGATAACCTTTCCAAATCCTCCGCCGCGCTCCACGCTGCGATGGGCATCGGCGGCGCGTTCAAGGGGAAACACCTGGTCCACCAACGGTTTCAGCCCACCCGACGCAAACAGCGGCGAAAACCCCTCGGAGAAGCGACGGACCATTGCCCGCTTCTCGTCCACGCCTCGCGATTTCATGACCGTGCCCACCAATCGCAAGTGGTTGTGGAGCAGCAGGTTGAGCGGAATCGAGGTGGCGTGCTGGCCGCTCAAAATGCCGACCTGAACCAGGGTCCCGCCAGGCCGAAGGCTGCGAAGGTTGCGCGGCAGGTAGTCGCCTCCGACGAAATCGATCACGGCGTCGGCGCCGCGATGATCGGTAAGCCTCGCGACAACGCTTTCGAAATCGTCGGCACGATAGTCGATGACAGCGACGGCGCCGATGCTGCCGACGTCCGCCAACCGCGAAGCGCTCGCCGTTGCGTAGACGGTGGCGCCCAGCGCATGGGCGACCTGCACGCAGGCGGAGCCCACTCCGCCCGCGGCACCGTGAACCAGGACGGTTTGACCTTGCCCGACGCCTGCAACATGTGAAACCGATTCGACGGCCGTGACGAATGATTCCATGATCGCCGCGCCCTCGACGAACGGGAGATTGCCGGGAATCCCGATCGCCATGCGACGGTCGACCCGGGCGAATTCGGCATACGCCCCTCCGCCGACGATCGCCATCACACGCTGCCCGATCGAGACGTCGTCGACTTCGCTGCCAACGCCAACGACTTCGCCGGCCAGTTCGAGGCCAAGCAGCGTGCTCTCGCCAAAGCTCTGGTTGCCGTAGGCGCCGTTTCTCTGGAGAATATCCGCGCGGTTGACGCCTGCCGCCTTCACACGCACCAGCAGGTCGTGGGGACGAATCTCCGGCCTCGGCACTTCGGCCAGGCGGAGAACCTCCGCCGGACCGAAGCCGTCATAGACGACGCCTCTCATTTTGCCTGCTCCTGCGCATGGGCCTTGGCGCGCCGCGCGATGCTGGCGGCGAACAACGGCGTCTCGCGGCGATTGTGGTCGCTTCCGGCCGCTTGGCGGGCGTTGGCGGCGTCTTCGAAGGCAATGCCGTGCTTGTCCAGGAATGCCATGAAGACATCGGTCGGATGTGCCGTGACGCTGTTCGTATAGCGTGTGCGCCCGTCATCGATGGTTTCGGCCTTCAGCTCCCAGATCACGTTGACCTGGGTCCGGCCATTTGTCGTAAACACGTCCGAGATCGAATTCATGCGGCAGTAGGTCTTGCCGGCCTCCTCCGCGACGTAGTGTTGGATCACCAGCCCGGTGCCGATCTGCTCGACGTTGATCATCATGCGGCGTCCGTCGTCTGTGGTGCTGACGCCGGCCGCAATGTGATCAGGCGGGCAGCAGCGCAGATATTCGGCTTCGGAGAGCGTGAACAGCCATTCGGCGATGTCCACCCGGTCGAGCGGCACATCAATGACCGCGGTATAGGCCGATTGCGACAGGATGCGATCGAGAACCTTCATGATAATCTCCTTTCATTCAAGGGCTTAGCCGGCAAGGCCCGCCTTTCGAGAGAGGAGATACGGCCTTTGAGGGATGATGATAATGAACGCTGAGCTCGAAACCCTTTTGCGAAAGGTGCAAAGATGAAAGACCCGCGCTTTGCGGAACATCTGGCCATCTATGTTGACGTGGTTCGTGGCGGGAGCTTCTCCAGCGCCGCACGTCATCGCGGTGTGACGCCCTCGGCCGTCGTCCGGCAGATCGACGCGCTGGAGCACAGTGTCGGGGTGCCGCTGCTGGTGCGCTCGACCCGCGCGCTCGCGGTGACCGATGCCGGAGAACGACTGTTTGAACGCGCGCAGCGATTGCTCGACGACCTGGCCGACACGCACGCAGAGATCGCCGCTTTCAATGGTGCGGTCGCCGGCGTTCTTCGCCTTGCCTGCTTTCCGACCTTTGGCAAGCGCTACGTGGTCCCCACCCTGGAAACGGTCATGCGGAATCATCCCGGCCTCACGGTCGAACTCGATCTCACCGAAAGGCTTGCTGATCCCGTGCTGGAGCGGCTCGATGCCGTGATCCGGATCGGCGAACTTGCCGACAGCACCCTCATCGCGACCAAGCTGGCATCGCAGAACAGAATGCTGGTCGCCACTCCTGCCTATCTCGATCGTCACGGCATACCGACCGAAACGAAAGACCTCACCGGCCATCGGCTGATTGACAAATTGCACGGCGCCGACCTGCTGGGCTGGACGGACGTGCTTGGTCACCCCGCGGGCGCAGCGCCCGGGCCGCAAGCCGTTTTTCGATGCGACGACTTCGAAGCGATGCGGCTCGCGGCACTCGCCGGCATCGGCATCGCATTCCTGGCAGACTGGGTCGTCGGGACAGACATACGCGCCGGTTCACTGACACGAATTTCGCTCGACGACGAACGGTGGAATGAGGCGAAGGCCGGCGTCTATCTGTTGCGTGCCCTGGCCCAGCCGTCTGCCAAACTGACGATCCTGACTGCCGCGTTGCGGGATTCCATCGGGTCGCCGCCGGTGTGGGCGTAGTTCCAACGCCAATGACATCATCACCATCCGTGCCTTGAATTGCAGGAGATCCCTCCATGCCAAAGATCGACATTGCCGTCGTGCCGGCCTGCAAGGGGTCCGGCTACCCCGCGCCCTTCGATGCTCCTTGCACCGATCGGATCCGGCAGCGGCTCGGCGATGCCGGGGGCCTGAAGGATTTCGGGATCAACCTGATGCGCCTGCCGCCGGGCGGCTGGTCGAGCCAGCGGCACTGGCATTCGCACGAGGACGAGTTCGTCTACATCCTCGAAGGTGAGGTGACGCTGATCGAGGATGGCGGCGAAACTGTTCTGCGCGCCGGCGATTGCGCGGCCTTCCCCAAGGCAAGCGGCAACGGCCATCACATGATCAACAGGTCGAATGCAACGGCTGTCTATCTCGAGGTCGGCTCGCGCTCGCAAGCCGACCTCATCACCTGCTCCGACATCGACATGATGAGCCCGGCATCCGACGGCCGCTTCCTGCACAAGGACGGCACGCCCTATCCGGACGCGTGAAGCGTCTGGAGCAACGCCTCACATGGCCGCGCTGCGGCGCCACGTGCTGACGGTGAGCCAGACCGCCGAGACGAGGAAGTAGAGCGCGCCGACCGCGGCGTAGCCCGCTACATTCGCGATCGATGGCACCGCAGGCATCGAGGCCTGAAAGATGAAGAAGCCGCCCGCCAGCGCCGACTGGCCACCGCTGAGCACCATGGCCCATTGCGCGCCGAAACGCTTCCAGCGGCGCACGGCCGTGCCGAGCTGGAGCAATCCGGAGAGGATCGCCCAAGCCCCGAAGATTCCGAGCACCCAGTTCATGCTCACCTGCAAGGCCAGGATGACCGCGATGGTGGTCGCCAGACTGACCAGCACGTTCAGGCCCTGCGTGCGGTTCTGATTCAAGCCGCCGCTGGAGAGCGCGTCGAGATAGCTGGCGGCAGCGTCCCAGGCCGGATAGGCGACGAGCAACGCCGCTGCGATCACCGCGGACGTTGGCGCGATCACGAAGGCCGCAATGACCCAGGCGACGGAAAACGCTGCACGCAGGAAGTAGTATTGCTTCAGCCATTGCGCCTGGTCGGCCGCCTCCAAAGCGATCTCACGATTCTTCATTTGCCTTCTCCTTACCTACTAGTTGGTAGTTTGCATCCGATGTGGAAACGCCGGGCCGCCCTGCCCGGCATGGCCTGTGTCGACCTCGTCAGTGCCTGGTGGAAAGCCGTTCCAGCAGCGGCCGGATGATGGTTCCGAACATCTTGGGATCGCCATAAGCGCGCGCCGACAGCATCGCGCCGTGAACGGTCGCCATGAATCCCTCCGCCTCGACCCGTGCCGTGGTGGCGAGATGGAGCCGACCTTGCCGCTTGCCGCGCTCCATGACCGATGCCAGCCAGGATGCCAGGAAACGGAAGTGCGCGCGGACTTCGAGCGCCACCTCCTCAGGCAGGATCGGAAGCTCGCTGGCCAGGAGCGCACACACGCAGAACGGAGCCGTCGCATCCTTGATGCACGCCTCCCAATACCCCACGTAGTTCCTGAGCTGGTCGGCGGGATCAGCGACATTGCGTTCGAGCGCCGACAACCCCGCCTGGGCCTCCTCGCGATAGCGCGACACGAGGGTGCGGACCAGGTCGACCTTGCTGGCGAAATGGTGATGGATGCTCGGCTTGCGGATGCCCACGACATCGGCGATGTCGGCGTAACTGAAGCCGTTATAGCCACCCGCGATGATCAGCGTGCGGGCGCAGGCAAGAATGTCGTCGGCGGTCGAGGAAACGGTGCTCATGGCGTCTAGCTACCTTCCAGTAGGTAGGTCGTCAACCTCGGATGCTTCAATGATCCGTGAGTGAGTGATAGGAGCCTGCATGACCATCCGCCCGATCGTGCGCTATCCCGACCGCCGGCTCGCGCTGCCGGCCCACCCCGTCACCGCCTTCGACGAGTCCTTGCGCGACCTCGCGAACGACCTGCTCGAGACCATGCGTGCCGCGCCCGGCATCGGCATCACCGCGCCGCATATCGGCGTGCCCTTGCGGGTCGTGGTGCTGGAGCTCGACGCCAAGGATGGCGCGCGCACTTACGTCAATCCGGAGATCACATGGGCCTCGCCCAAGATGATCCTGCACCGCGAGGGCAGTGTGTCGATGCCTGGGGTCAACGACGAGGTGCAGCGCCATGCGCGGGTGCGGATCAGCTATCAGGATCTCGATGGCAACATGCAACACGAGGAATCGGACGGCTTGCGCGCGGTGTGCCACCAGCACGAGATCGATCAGCTCGAGGGCATGTTCTGGCTCCAGCGGCTGTCGCGGCTGAAGCGCGAGCGGCTGGTCAAGAAGTTCGAGAAGATATCGCGACCTTGAAAGGTCAGCGAAGCCATGCGCCAGCGCCAGAGGCCAGGCGGATGGACTACGCCAGCGGCCTGCGCGCCCGCGCAAGCCGCTGGCAAATCCATGGCGTGATCGTTGAGAGGGCGTGACGAGCTTCGAGATGCAACCGCTCTTTCGGAGCGATGCAGTCGAACGCTCACACGCTCAGATCATCCCGCGTTGCCGGGTACGGGCGTGTTGAGCAGCTGCTGCTCCCACAGGTACGCGATGCCGCTTCCGCCGGCATGTTGGATGATCACCTTCGTCAGCGCGGCAGCTTGATCGGTCCGAGCCCAGTCGCGCTGCCATTCGGCCGCGAGCGCCAGCCAGGTCATCATATTCACGCCCGCCGCGATCATGCGCTGGATTGCGACCTGGTGGGCCTCCACCGAAACGGCGCCAGAGGCGTCGGTGATCACCGTTACATCCCAGCCTTCGCCACGAGCCTGAATCGCCGGCATCGCAACGCAAATTTCGGTCCACAGGCCAGCAATGATGAGCTGCTTGCGGCCCGTTGCCTTGACTGCGTCCACCACCTTTCGATCCTCCCAGGTGTTGATGAACGTCCGGTCGATGACTTCCTGGCCGGGGAAAACGTCCGTGATCTGAGGGAAAAGGAGGCCTCCCCGTTCAGCGATCACCGTGGTGAGGATCGTGGGGACGCCGAAGGCTTTGGCGGCCTTGGCCAGACCGGCCGTGTTGTTGATCACCATCTGCGGTTCGTGGCTGTTCACGTTCGCGAGCTGGTAAGGCTGGTGGTCGATCAAAACGAGCACGGAGTCTTCGGGACGAAGAAGCGAAGCAAGGCCGTTACGAAAAGTCATCGTTGCATCCTTTACTGCCGTTGTGAGCGGCACTGGTTTTTCGAAGACGTACGCCAGCAGCGACGTAGCCCGACGCCGAGATTGGTGTTCCCGGACGCGATACGGTAGTGTCGCGGCGAGGTACACCGTGTCGCGGAGCGAGGAACGCTGAATTGGATATTGAAGAAATACGAACGTTCGTCGAAATCGCTGATGCCGGAGGAATTTCGTCCGCCGCGGCCCGGCTGGGCGTCGCCAAATCGATCGTCAGTCGTCGGCTGCTGCGGCTTGAAGCGGAGCTTGGCGTCCAACTGCTTGCAAGAACGACCCGCGGGGCTGCGCTCACGGAAGCCGGCGTCACTTTCCGAGACCATGCCGCCAGAGTCAGCGCCGAGATCGACGCAGCGAGGGAGGCAGTTCTACCCGCCGGAGACTTGCGCGGCCGCTTGCGAGTTGCAGTGCCGCTTTCTTTCGGCCCGATCCACTTCGCGCCCATCCTTGCGGAGATGGCCCGGCGCCATCCCCATCTTCAGATCCAAACCTGCTACAGCGACCGGTTCGTCGATCTCATCGCAGAAGGATATGATTGCGCGATAAGAGTTGGCTATCTTCAGGACTCCGATCTGATCGCAAGACGCGTCGGACCTGTCTATGGGAAGCTGGTCGCGAGCCCGGACTACATCAAGGCCCATGGGTCGCCTGAATCGCCAGAGGAACTCCTCGCCCATGAAGCCCTCATGCAGGGCACCGAAGTGTGGCAACTCATGGATGGCGACAAGATCCTCACGGTGCGTCCGCAGGGTCGCTTCAAGGCCGACAACGGCACAGCTCTGGTTTTCGCTGCGCTGGCGGGACTTGGGATCGCCTATCTTCCCGACAGGCTCACCCATGAATACGTAACCTCGGGCGCGCTTGTGCCGGTCATGACACGATATCCCCCGGCTCCGGCGGGTGCATATGTGATCCGCCCGCCGGGCCAGCATCCCGCACGGAAGATACGGGTCCTCACCGAGTTGCTGATCGAGTATTGCGAGCCGGCTCCGCAGCCCGCGTGACCTCGCTCCTCACTCCCAGTTCGCGATCACCTCAAGCTCTTTTCCCGCTCCTTTTGGTGAGCGGCGCGTTGCGACGCTCACGTTTGCCGCGCGCGATCTCGGTTGCCAGTGCGTCCAGCTTCGGCTCCCAGAAATTCCTGAACTGACCGATCCAAGCATCGACCGCTTGAAGCCCCGCCACGTCGACCGAATAGAGGCGCCTCTGCGCCTCCGCCCGAACGGTTGCGAAGCCGCTCTCTCGCAGCACCTTGAGGTGCTGCGAGACCGCTGCCTGGGTAATCCCGAATTCGGCCCCGATCGCTTCGACGACCTCGCCGGACGTCATCTCCCCGGGCGCGAGCAGTTCGAGGATCCGACGGCGCACGGGATCGGCGAGGACCTCGAAGACGTGCATCAGCTTCCTGTGCCGGGATGTGCGATGTCGGGCGGCATCTCGCCGCGATAGAACGCAATGGTGCGGTCCGAGCGCTGCTTCGCCGTGTCGGGATCGACCCCGCTCGCGACATGCGCCGCACGCCAATACTCGCCGCTTGCTGTCATGAAGTCCTTGCCCTCGGGCGAGACCATCCACGCCTCGGCCGTCTCGTGGGCGACCGACGCCCCGGTCGCAAGATATCGCTCGAGTCCCGCGAGCGCGAGGTCCCAACCGATGCCCACCGCACCGGGGCCGAACTGATTCCAATGATCCTCGATGATCGCGGTGTGCTCAAGCGTCAAGCGCGCCTGACTTCGTTCTGCCGACAGCTTGACGTCGATCCAGCTCGTCGCGCCACCGAATTCCCATGTCGCGGCAAAATGGGTCGGCGGCGTACACGCCGTGATGGTGCCGCCGGCATTGCCCTTGACCTGATACCTTCCGCCGAGCCGAAGGTCTCCCTCGACCGGCGCAAACCAGCGCGGGATGCGCTCCCTGCTGGTCACCGCGTCCCAGAGATCGTCGAGGCCGGTGTCGTAGAGACGCGTCAGAGTCACCGCGCTGGCCGGCTTCCCGTCCTTCTCAAAGCTCCTCACCGAGCGCGTCACAAGTCCCAGGACCCTGGCGACGTCGATCTGCATTGCGCTTCTCCTTAGCTTCTTTGGCAGAGGAATATCAATCGCAACTAATATAAGTCAATGCTTATATTAAGCCCTGCCGCTGCGTCAAACCGCCTCGTGCGGCGATGCGAACAAAATGCCTGCCCAGGCGTCTATCCGTGCCCCCTGCCAAGCCTGCACAACACGGAATGAATTCATGAAAGTTCGCAAATTTGCCATCTCCGACGCTTCGCTCGAGCGCTCGCCGGGACAGGACGGCGATATCTTCGTCGGCAACCTGGTCGACCAACGTCACGGCGGACCGATCACGATCGGCTTCGGACGCTACGCACCGAACCAGAATCTCGAGGAGACGATGAGCGTCGACGATGTCATGATCGTCCTCGAGGGGAAGCTCTCGGTCACGAGCGCCGGCGACACCATTACTGCGGGTCCCGGCGAGATCGTCTACATGCCGAAGGGCGAGACGGTCACGATCCGCTCGCACGAGCAAGGCGCTCTCACCGCCTACGTCACCTATCCGCATTGGCAGGAGGCGCATGGTCAAGTCGGGCGATGACAGCGAGTGCGGGGCGCGAGGTCGCGATGCGGCAACCCTACCCGCCCGCCATCAGCGCCTTCGCCAGCGCCATATACGCCGGCAGCGTCACGGGGTCGTTGGCGGCGTTGCCCGCCATGGGGTGCGAGGCGTAGCGCGCGATCACCATCTCGGCCCTGGGATCGATGTAGATGCCCTGGCCGTAGACGCCGCGCGCCATGTAGGCGCCGTGGGCGTTGTGCGTGACCCACCATTGATTGCGGTAGGACGCGCCCGGCAGAGTGGTGTAGCCGGCCGGCTTGAATTTCTCGGGGTCGCCGCCGCGCGCGATGTCCTCGACCACCTGTGACGGCACGATCTGGCGGCCGTTGAAGCGGCCGTGATTGCGCATGGTCTCGCCGAAGCGGGCGAGATCGCGCAGCGTGGTGGAGAGCCCGCCGCCGCCGCTCTCGGTGCCGATGCGGTCGACGTGATAATACGCATCCTCCTCCGCACCCATCGGCTGCCAGATGCGCTCGGAGAGCAGGTCGGACAGCGTCGTGCCGCTGGCGCGCCGGATGATCCAGGCCAGCACGTCGGTGTTGACGGTCTTATAGGCGAAGGCCTTGCCGTGCTCGCCCTGCTTCTTCTGCGCGACGAGGAAATCGAAGATGGTGGTCGGGCCGTCATAGTCAGGCGGAATCGGCGCCATGCCGTTGGCGCGCCGCAGACCCCACACGTCCGAATTCTTGTCGGTGTAGACCTCGGTGTAGGCAAGCCCCGTGGTCATATCCATGACCTCGTGCACGCGCGCGTCGCCGAACGCGCTCGCCTTCAGCTCCGGCACGTAGTCGGTCACCGGCGCCTGCGGATCGATCTTGCCCTCGGCGACCAGAATGCCGGCGAGAACGCCGGTGAACGACTTCGTCACCGACATCCCGATATGCGGCTTGTGCGGCTGCAACGCGCCGAAATAGCGCTCATAGATCAGCCTGCCCCGATGCAGCACGGCGATGCCGTCGGCATAAGTCTCCTCCAGCATCTTTGCGAAGGTCATGGGCCGGCCGTCCATCGTGGTCGAAGCCACCGCGCCGATGTCGTGATCCTCCCGCGGCAGCACCGATGCAGGCCCTGCCCCGCGCCAGACGTTCACCGTCGGCACCAGCTGGCGGATGTTGCTCCAGGCCCAGCGCAGTTCGGGGAAGTTACGGAACGAGCCGTCCTGGAAGGTGATGGTGCGATCGGGCGACGGCGGAAAGCCGCGCATCCAGCTGAGGGTTTCGGGGTCGGTGGCAGTGGCAGATGACTGGCTGGCGGCAGTAGCGACGGACATGAAGGCAAGCTCCGAAGGGGACCATACGGATCACCTATCACGGGAGAACGTGACGGACATCCGACGTTTCCGCCGGGGCGCTACGCGCGGTCAGGTTGGCCCCGCTGCGACGCTTCGCAGCCTGTGGTGCTCACATGGACGGGCCCAGGAACTTGAATGGCTCAGCCTCCTGGAAATTCGCGGTCGCATCGCCGGAGAAAATGCGCGACTGTTGGGACCCCAGATCGAGCTTCTTCACTTTTCCCTTCTCAGGTGAGAAATCGATTCCCTTGAGATCCACCCAGAATATGTTCGGGGTCAGCACGGATTCGAAGAAGTACAGCTTGCGCTGATGGTCCGCGACGGTGCGCCACCGCGTCGAGGAAATGTTCGGCTGGTCCGGCGTTGAAATGCCGAACGGCACGGACACGTTGCGGATCACGCTGAAGACGCTGGCGACGGCGCGGTCGGGATCTTCATCTTTCGGAATCGCGTCGACGTAGAAGGACGCACGCGCGAACCGGTCTGCGGCACGGTTCGTGCCCGGCAGCATCACCGTGCCGCCGATCTCCTTCCAATACTCGTTCAGCGCCAGTTGCTGTTCGAAGATCGGGGAATTCGTCATCACCTGGTACTTGCGGTCGTGATGGATGACCGGCCGGCCATTGATGTATTCGATGATCGCGCTGTCACCCGTGGCATCCGAAAGAGACAGGTGAAGCGTGGTGAGCAATTTCTGTCCGGGCACGTTGTCGGTGACGATCGTGAAAGGATCCGTCTCGAGGACCGCAACCGCATCCCGGACGGTGGCGAAATTGTCGAGCACGTATTGGGCCCAGGCGGCAATGGACAGGCCGGGTTTGCCGGAATCCAGCTTCGGGTATTCGGATTCGGTGAGCCAGAGGACGTTGGCGACCAGTCCTGCCTCGTTCATCCCGTCCGACGTCGAAACCTCGTAAGCGGAGGCAACAACGCTGCCGAACTTGGATTTCCATTTCAGCGAGTTCGGTCCGCCCTCTCCGCTGCGCGCCATGCCTCTCGGGAAGATCCAGAGATTGGTCGGCATCTCAAACCGCCAGTCCATCGACCGCGCCGTGACGACTTGCCCGTTGGCGCCGAGATAAACCAGCCGCGTACAGGCGAGCGAGAGCGATGGTGCAACCGCGATCACAGCCGCCATGGTCGCCAGGAAAATGCGCGATAGGGCCGGACTCTTCATTGTCATCGAACTCGCGATAGCTCTTGAACCGACAGGAGCACGCTACCGGCTTCGATGATCGTCATCATGAGGTAAGTCAAACTGCGAGGTGCACGGGCCAGTGGGCTTGTCGCCGGCGGCTGAGGTCATACCGGTTTTGCAAGCAGCCCCGAGGCCAGGCAACGGAAGGCCTCGACAGCTTTCGGGAGAACCTCTTTGGGATCTTTGCTGGCCGCAATCCAGAGGGCAGCGTTGAGCCCGGCGCCATTGAGAAGCCGCGCTGCGGCCTCGGTGTCCACCGGCTTCAGAACTCCCTGTGCGATCAGCCGCTCCACGGTCGCCTTGGTCGCCTGCAGGCAACTGTTCTGGCTCGGCCATTGCGACGGATCTCCGAGGACCGCGGGCCCGTCGAGCAGAACAATGCGCTGGACTTCGGGATCGAGCGCCATCTCGATATAGGCCGCCCCCTCAGCCAGCAGCCCCTCCCAGTCGTCTCCCGCCTGGCCGCCAATCTCCTGCGCACGCGAAGCCATTTCAGCGTCGATCTGGTGAACCACCGCAGCCAGAAGCCCACGCTTGTCCCCGAAGTTGTGGTAGAGGGCCCCTCGCGTCAGACCGACATCGGCGGTCAACTCATCCATGGAGGCGGCAGAGTAGCCCTTTTCGGCAAAGGCCTTTCGCGCCGCCGCGATCAGCTTTGCGTGGTTCTCCTCCATCTTTTCGATGCGCCGCTTCGCCATCATCGTCGCCCCGCGTTCACATACGCAGCGTATATGAGTTGACATACGCCACGTATGCCCGTATCTCACATACGCACCGTATGTCAAATGGCGCGACCGCGTGAACCTTGGAAGTTCGCGTCCGCTCCTTGCGCGCCGGCGACGATGAAAAGGAATCATGAGATGGCACAGCGAGAAGCGGTCTTTCCCGCCAACAGGCATGCACTTTACGAGGCCCATGGCTATTCGGCCGCGATCCGATCCGGCGACCTTCTCTTTGTCTCCGGGCAGGTCGGCAGCCGTTCCGATGGGAGCCCCGAACCTGATTTCGGACGTCAGGTCCGATTGGCCTTCGACAACCTCAAGGCAACGCTGGAAGCCGCCGGCTGCTCCTTCGCCGATATCGTCGATGTGACGACGTTTCACACCGATCCCGAAAACCAGTTCGAGACCATCATGGCCGTCAAGAACCAGATCTTCAGCGCTCCGCCCTATCCCAACTGGACGGCGATCGGTGTGAACTGGCTTGCCGGCTTCGATTTCGAGATCAAGGTGATCGCTCGCATTCCCCAAGCGACATAGGCGCTACTGCCGAAGCGGTCCGATGAGCTTCGGGCTGGCGCAGGCGCCCCGCTTCCATGTCGCGGCCGATCTCGCCAGCGGCGCGCTTTCCGGCTATATTACTGGAAATAGCCGAGGACCGCATGGGAAACTCACAGAAGCGCGCCATCCAGAACTATCGGTCACGCCTCAGTAAGCGCGGCTTGGCGCGTTTCGAAGTGCTTGGCCGGAATGCCGACCGCGATTTGATCCGTTCGCTCGCCAAACGGCTCTCGGAGGATACGCCAGAGGCCTTGGAGCTTCGCGCCACCGTGAGCAGATCGGTCGGGGGCCAGCCGCCGAAACCCGGCGGCATCCTTGCCGCATTGCGTCGCTCTCCGCTTGTCGGAGCCGATCTCGACCTGTCTCGCCCCCGTGAAAAGGGCCGCAAGGTCGACCTGTGACGCGCTATCTCCTCGACACCAACATCATCAGCAACGTCGTCAAACCGCGACCGTCGGAATCGCTGATGTCATGGCTGTCGATGCAGCGCGACGAGGACCTGTTCATCGCCTCCTTGACCGTTGCAGAAATCCGCCGCGGCATTTTGGAGAAGCCGCGAGGCAAGAAGCGCGATATCCTCGACCATTGGTTCGCAGGGTCCGAAGGACCGCAGGCGCTTTTTGCGGGCCGCATCCTGTCGTTCGACGACAAGGCGGGACTCGTCTGGGCGCGATTGATGGCCGAAGGCAAAGCGGCAGGCAAACCGCGAAACACGCTCGACATGATCATCGCCGCCGTCGCCAATACAAACGACTGCGTCGTGGTGACGGACAACGAAAAGGATTTCGCCGGGATCAAGGTCCTCAATCCGGTACGCGGATGAGCGTGATGTAGTTGTAGGATGGGTGGAGTGCAGCGATACCCACCAAGTCCGCTCGACAGGCGCGATGGGTTTCGCTGCGCTCTACCCATCCTACGGGCTGTGCGATGGACTTCCCTTCCGCTCTACCCGGCTACGTATCTTGGTTGGAAGGCACTTCCCGCTCGGTGTATTGAATGGGCAAATCAGAAAAATTGGCCCGCCAGTCGTCGAAAATTTTCGGCACAACGGTCCGATCGGCTGGAACATTCGTGAAGTATCGAACCACCGCATCGTCAATGTAGGCAGCCCACATTTCACCGGAATCGTTGAGCATCACAATGCTTTCCATAATTGTGTAGAGTCCAGCTACGCCACCAGAGATAACCCTTGCCGCGGCAGCATCAAGATCCTCTCGCTCATGGAGGTCGCTCGTGCAATCCCGCATCTTATCGATATGCTCTCCTAAAAGCCCATACAAACGAACGACCTCTAACTCGTTCATAACTCCAGCATCGAACCACGGCTCCCTTTGACGGGTGAAGTTGCCGCCGAACGAAGCCCGAGCCCCCCGAAAACTACCACACGCTGCGATCTCTTCGATTTCTATGATGCGCTTGCCGCTCTCCATCCGACGCCGGAATATTAGTTCCCCGTCCTCATCCGTCTCTCCGTTACGCACCCGGCAGTAAGCTACGTCTTGCGAGACGATGCGAGCATACGAGGTAATTGAGCCCGAATGCGCTCCGTGGAAAACAACAAGATCAAAGAAAAAGCCGTTCGGCCCCACTTCACGAATGAACAAGTTGCCCCCAAAGGAGGCAGCATCGAAATCCCATTTTCCCCACCAAAGTTGCACTTCTGCCCCGCTTGCAGTGACGCTTGATGACCCCGCTTCCAAAGCCATTCGCAGTCCGTGCTCGAGACGTCCCTGAAGCAGGGATCTCGCCTCGATCCGATCACCCTTCTCCATGGCCTCGTAAACCACGATGCGTCGCCCTCGCAGATCGAACGGCAGCAATTCAGGCCCGCCAAACGCACTATTCTGAATCAGAATGATTCTACTCCATCCAAGCCGAGCGACAGCGTAACCCAACTCAACGAGCACATTGGGGTTAGGAGTTGGACGAGCAGCGCCAGAATTAACGATACTAACGTCCGCAACAAATGCGTCAGCGAAAGATATCTTAGCCAAAATGCTATGCGCGATATCTGGGGCGCCTGCGAGGTTGGCCGTGTCCCTATCGAGCACAGGTTCGATCTTGGCGTCTGCATCTCGACCGATCGAACGAATAGCCCGACTTAAACTATCCTGGATCAGATTGCGATTAGTCGCTGCAGGGAGGTCAGACTGCCAAGAGTAGAACACAGTTCTTCGCATAGCGCCCTACTGAAAATTTCATTTATCCGAACGTCTGCCACGAGCGCAAAAGAAAGGTGTGCTCGTTGCACTTTATCGATCTTACGGGTTTCCCTTTGCAAAGCGCTAGCTTTTGGAGGACAAAAGTCAGAGAGAGACCTTAACTTCTAGCGCCGCGCCTCACTCCCACTCAATCGTCCCAGGCGGCTTGCTGGTCACGTCATACACCACCCTATTCACGCCCTTCACCTCGTTGATGATGCGCGTCGCGGTCTCGCCCAGAAACTTCATGTCGAACTGGTAGAAGTCCGCGGTCATGCCGTCGGTGGAGGTGACGGCGCGCAGGCCGACGACGTAGTCGTAGGTGCGGCCGTCGCCCATGACGCCGACGGTCTTGACCGGGAGCAGCACGGCGAAGGCCTGCCAGATCTCGTCGTAGAGGCCGTGCTTGCGGATCTGGTCGATGTAAACGGCGTCCGCCTTGCGCAGGATGTCGAGCTTGTCTTTGGTGATCTCGCCGGGGCAGCGGATGGCGAGGCCGGGGCCCGGGAAGGGGTGACGGCCGACGAAGATTTCGGGAAGGCCGAGCTCACGGCCGAGCTTGCGCACCTCGTCCTTGAACAGCTCGCGCAAGGGCTCGACGAGCTTCATGTTCATGCGCTCGGGCAAGCCGCCGACATTGTGGTGCGACTTGATGGTGACGGACGGTCCGCCGGTGAAGGAGACGCTCTCGATCACATCAGGGTAGAGCGTGCCCTGCGCGAGGAAGTCGGCGCCGCCGATCTTCTTGGCCTCGGCCTCGAACACCTCGATGAAGAGGCGGCCGATGGTCTTGCGCTTGGTTTCGGGGTCGGTGACGCCTTCGAGCTCGCCCAGAAACTGCTTCGAGGCATCCACGTGCACGAGCGGGATGTTGTAGTGGTGGCGGAAGAGGTCGACGACCTGCTCGGCCTCGTTGAGGCGCATCAATCCGTGATCGACGAAGACGCAGGTGAGCTGGTCGCCGATGGCCTCATGAATCAGCACGGCCGCAACGGCCGAATCGACGCCGCCGGACAGGCCGCAGATCACCCTGCCCTTGCCGACCTGCGCGCGGATCTTGGCGATCTCCTCCTCGCGGAACGCGCGCATGGTCCAGTCGCCGGTGAGGCCGGCGATCTTGCGGACGAAGTTGCGGATGAGTTTTGCGCCGTCGGGCGTGTGCACCACTTCGGGGTGGAACATCAGGCCGTAATATTTGCGCGTCTCGTCCTGGATGATCGCGAACGGCGCGTTCGGCGATGTGCCGGCGACGGAGAAGCCCGGCGGCATCCTGGTGATGCGGTCGCCATGGCTCATCCAGACCTGGTTCTTGCTGCCTGACGACCAGACGTCCTCGAACAGCTTGCTCTCGGCCTTGACCTCGACGTCGGCGCGTCCGAATTCGCGGTGATGGCCGCCCTCGACCTCGCCCCCGAGCTGCGCGGCCATGGTCATCTGGCCGTAGCAGATGCCCATCACGGGCACGCCGGAGGCGAAGATCAATTGCGGCGCGCGGGGCGAGCCGGCCTCGTGCACCGACTCGGGGCCGCCGGAGAGGATCACCGCCTTCGGCTTCATCTCCTTGAACGCCTCTTCGGCCTTGTTGAACGGCACGATCTCGCAATAGACGCCGTCCTCGCGCACGCGACGCGCGATCAGCTGCGTCACCTGGCTGCCGAAGTCGACGATGAGAATCTTGTCGTGCGCCGAGGCCACCGAGGGCGTCGACGCGGAGCGGTCGTTCTGTGCTGCTGTCATGGCCAGCAGATACGCTGGCGGCGGGCGCGCCGCAACCGCGCTCGCCGCGCGCCCACATGCTTCTTTGGGCATGGACAAGCGGATATAGGTCAGTAATATTGACCTATTATCGACCCGCTCTGAAAAGGGTCGATCAGGGAGAATGCCATGTCACAGCATCATCAGCCATCAACGCTTGCCGCGCTCGGCCGGACCTGGGTCGAGGCCTGGAATACTGGCGATATCGAGCGCGTGCTTGCGCTCTATGACGAGGCGGCCGTGATGACCTCGGACCGCATCCCCGCGATGGGGTTCGACGCCAGCGGCACCGTACGCGGCAAGGACAGCCTGCGCGCCTATTGGGGCAAGGCGCTGGGGCTGCTGCCGGAGCTGCACTTTTCGCTGATCGATCTGTTCGTCAGCCCGGACAGCGTGGTGGTGTTCTACGAAAACGAGCGGGGGAAGAAGATCTGCGAATATCTGCGGGTGAACGAGGCCGGGCTGATCGTGCAGGGCTCGGCGAATCATTTGCCCCATTGATCCGTCTGCGCCGCGAGATCAGCCCTTGCGTGCGCCGACCTTTCGCACCTTCGTGTCGGACCACGTCAGCGGCCGGCCGGTTCGCGACGGCAGCACCAGCAGCCCAACCGGCTGGCCTGCCTGGTCCACCAGGTCGGAATGCGCCTCGCCGCGCGCATAGAGATGCGCCTCGCCCCATTGGCGCAAACCGACGATGACAGGAAACAAGTCGCGTCCCCGCCTCGTCAGCGCGTATTCCTGATACGCGCTGCCGTCGGCAGCTGGAACCAGTTCGAGCACGTTGAGCTCGACCAGCTTGCGCAGGCGCGTGCTGAGCATGCCCTTGGCAATGCCGAGGTTCTTCTGGAAATCGCCGAACCGGCGCAGCCCGTCGAAAGCATCGCGCACGATCAGGAGCGACCACCAGTCTCCGATCGCATCGAGCGCGCGCGCCACCGGGCAGTCGGCCTCGGAAAAACCTGTCCGCTTCATTCTCCCGCTCCAATCTGGTTCTAAAATAGGACTAGACAGCGCCGTGCGCAACTGGTCCTATTATAGGACCAAGAAAGCAGTGCCGGAGATGACAGATGACGAGCAATGACCTCGCTGGAGGCACCCCGAAGACCAGTGCCGGGCCGGCCGGGCACGGGCTTTCTTCCGCGATGGCGCTGCTGCTCGCGCTGGCTTGCGGCCTCAGCGTCGCCAACATCTACTTCGCCCAGCCACTGCTCGACGCGATGGCCCAGGACCTCGGCATCGCTCCCGCAGCGATCGGCATGGTCGTGACCTTCACGCAGATCGGCTACGCGTTCGGCCTGATCCTGATCGTGCCGCTCGGCGACCTCTGGGATCGCCGACGTCTGATCGCCGGCCAGATTGCACTGTCGGCAACCGGACTCGTGGTCGTCGGCACCGCATCGCACACCGCGGTCCTGCTCGCGGGACTGACGCTGGTCGGCGTGCTTGCCGTCGTCGTGCAAATCCTCGTCGCCTTTGCCGCAACGCTCGCGACTCCGGACGGCCGGGGCCGCGCCATCGGGACAGTGACCAGCGGCGTCGTCGGGGGAATCCTGCTCGCGCGTTTCGCCTCGGGCGCGCTGGCCGATATCGGCGGCTGGCGCACGGTCTACCTGGTCTCGGCCGGCCTCATGCTCGCCATGGCCGTCCTGCTGTTGCGCGTCCTGCCCCGCGGTCCGCACGCGGCAATGGCCGGCTCATCGTATCTGTCGCTGTTGCGATCGACGGCGGCGTTGTTCGCAGAGGAGCCGATCCTGCGCGAGCGCGCCCTGTTTGCGTTCCTGATCTTTGCCGACCTCAACGTGTTCTGGACCTCGATCGTACTGCCGCTTTCGGCGCCCCCCTTCGTGCTGTCGCACACCACGATTGGACTGCTCGGGGTCGCCGGCTTCGCCGGAGCACTCGGCGCGCGCAATGCTGGCCGTCTCGCCGACCTCGGATGGGCCCAACGCACCACCGGACTGTCGCTGATGCTGATGCTCGCCGCCTGGGGCGCGATCGCCTGCCTGCATGTCTCGCTCTGGTTCGTCGTCGCAGGCGTGATCATGCTGGATCTCGGGCTGCAGGCCGTGCATGTGACCAGCCAGAGCCTGATCGTCGCCGCCCGTCCCGACGCAGCGAGCAGGCTGGTCGGCGCCTACATGGTATTCTACTCAATCGGCAGCGCGGCTGGCGGAATCGCGGCGACCATGGTGTACGCGATAGGAGGTTGGAGCGGCGTTTGCATGCTGGGTTCCGGCATCAGCGCCGCAGCTCTGCTGGTCTGGGTCATCAATGCGAGCAGGATGCAAGAGGCGGCCGGCTGTGCGCTGACGCCCTCGCCGCCCAGGTAAAGTGCACGACCCGGAAATCGGCATCGGCTAACAAGCGATGCACCGCATCAAGGCAGGATCCTTTCATGAAACTCCCCACCTCCCCCTTTACCGTCACCGACTGGAGCCGGATCGAGGCGACCACGCATCCCGGCGAGAACGGTGAGGCCAGGTGGCGCACGCTCAATATCGGCGATCTCCGGGTGCGGATGGTGGAATATTCGCCGGGCTATCTTGCCGATCATTGGTGCGATCGCGGCCACGTGCTCTACGTGCTGAAGGGCGAGCTCGACTCCGAGCTGCGCGACGGGCGCAAATTCAAGCTGACCGCAGGCATGAGCTACCAGGTCTCGGATTTCGGCGACGCGGCGCACCGGTCCTCGACGGCCACCGGCGCCACGCTCTTCATCGTGGACTGATGCGCCCGGGGCGGTTCATTGCACCGCAAAATAGCAAACAGGCGCGACATCCCGAGCCACGGGTGGTGCCTTGAAGTAGCCCCAAATTCTCGCTATATTGTGATCATCGATACTTGGCCGAACGACTGGGCCGCTTCGCTTCGTTACAGACGGGCGCGCACGCTTCAGATGACTTCTCCAAAAATCGACTGAACAGGATCAAGGGCGCAGCGACGCGTACCGGTCCGCGTGCGTACCCTCTCTAACAAAGGAAATTCCCATGGCTATGGGCACCGTGAAGTGGTTCAACACCCAAAAGGGTTATGGTTTCATCCAGCCGGACGACGGCCAGAAGGACGTGTTCGTGCACATCAGCGCGGTCGAGCGCGCCGGCCTTTCGACCCTCAACGAGGGCCAGAAGGTCTCGTTCGACATCGTCGCCGACCGCCGCAGCGGCAAGTCCTCGGCTGACAATCTCCGCGTCGGCTAACGCCCGCGCATCGTTCTGACCACGGACGTACCGGCAGAACGCTAGAACTAGAAAGCCCCGCGACCGGGATCGGTGCGCGGGGCTTTTGTTTGGGCTCTCGTCCGTCATTCGAGGCGGGATCAGCCACTCTTCCGCAGCACCGAGACGAAAAACCCGTCCGTTCCGGTCCGTCGCGGTGTCATCAGCCAGCCCTCCGGCGACCGGAGCGCGGCCTCGCCAAAAGCTTCCGCCTTGTCCCAGAGCACGCTCGCGGTCTGCTCGGGCGGCACCACGCCGAACTCGGGATGGCGCGCGACGAGCGCCCTCACCTGCTCGCCGTTCTCCTCCGCCAGCACCGAGCAGGTGATGTAGGCGATGCGGCCACCCGGCTTCACCAGCGGCACCGCACGCGCGAGCACCTCGGCCTGGTCGCGCAGGCGGATCTCCAGCGCGCCCGGGCGCATGCGCCATTTGGCATCGGGGTTGCGGCGCCAGGTGCCGGTTCCCGTGCAGGGGGCGTCGATTACGACGAGGTCGGCCGAGGCGCGAATGTCCGCCAGCGGATCGGCCTCGCCCTTGGGCGTGCGAACGTCGGCATTGTGGACGCCGGCGCGCGACAACCGCTCATGGATCGGCGCGAGCTGGCGCTTGTCGCGGTCGGTCGCGATCAGGCGGCCCTTGCCCTGCATCAGGGCGGCGAGCGCCAGCGTCTTGCCGCCGGCGCCGGCGCAGAGATCGATCACCTGCTCGCCGGGCTTTGCCGCGGTAAGCTGGGCCGCAAGCTGCGATCCTTCATCCTGCACTTCAATTGCGCCCTTGATGAAATCCTCTTCCGCCTGGATGCCCGGGTTACGCGCGTCGGCCGAAAGCTCGATGCGCAGGCCCGTTGCCGACCACGGCGTCGGTTTCGCATGAAGATGAGCAAGTGCACGCAGCACCTTGTCGCGATTGGACTTTAGCGTGTTGACGCGCAAATCGAGCGGCGCCCGGCTCGCCATCGCGGCGGCTTCCGCAGCACGGTCCCCACCGAAGACTTTTTCGAGGTGCGGATCCAGCCATTCGGGATAGTCGCTGGCCACGGCGGCTGGCGCGTCCTTCAGGGAGCGCGAGGCGAGCGCGGCCTGCTCGGCCTCGGTCAGCGGCGCCGGCGCAAACCGGCTGCCGTCGAACATCGCGGCCATGGTGGCCGTGTCCATATTGCGCTCGAGGCGGAGCATGCCGATCAGGCGCGCCCGCGCGGTATCGGAATCCATCAGGAACGCGCTCGAGGCGTAGCGGCGCAGCACGTCCCAGACGAGACCGGCGATCGCGGCGCGGTCGCCCGAGCCGGCGAAGCGGTGCGCGGTGCCCCACTCCTTCAGTGCCTTGGCCGCGGGCACGCGGTCCCTCTCGATGGTGTCGATCAGTTCGATGGCTGCGGACAGCCGGGCAGCGGGGGTCATTTAAATCTTTCGGTTTTGCGCATGATCTTCTCGGAAAACCGGGATCCACTTTTCCGGATCATGCGCGCTCAGATCAGCAGCAAGAGCTTCAGCGCGAAGTAGATCCACATCGCCAGCAGCACCAGCACACCGGCAAGCCAGACGGTGGAGCGCCGGCCCATATCGTTCGAGGACACGAAGATCCCGGCATGGGCAAAGCGCGCCACGACGAACACCCAGGACATCAGCACGATGAAGAGATCGGCGCGGCGCAAGGGCAATGCCAGCGCGATCAGGACGTAGAACAGCACCGGCAGCTCGAACTGGTTGCGGTAGCAATTGGCGATTTGTGTGGCGCCCTTCGGCCAGTTCGGCTCGCCCAGCGCAATGTCGCGAATCCTGGTTTCGCCGGAGACCAGCGTCTTGCGGCGCGCGACGACCATGCCGATCAAGAGCGCGAAGGTGAGAGCGACCTGCACGAAGACCGGCAGCAAAACCATTTGAACGGACATCGGAACTTTCCCGAGAGGCGAAATGCCGCCGACCGTCATTAGCCGCGACTTCTGCCGCTGACAATGAACGACTTGAACCGGCGTTCCCGGCCTTGCGACCAACCACCGACAACTAAAGCGATTTCGGCCCCTTGGGCCCGCAGCAAGATAGCGCCATGATGACCTGGTCCAGCCTCTTCACCGAATCCGCCGACGGCCGGCTCGGCATCCTGATGTCGGCGCTGTCAGGTATCGCGATGGCGCTCGCGGTCGCGCTGGCGATGACGGTGTACCTCCGCTCGAGCTATCGGATGATCTACGTGACTTGGCGCGACGCGGCCCGGTACGGCCTTGCTGCCTTCGCCGCGTGCGCCCTGTTCGCCTTTGCCGCCTACGACATGCGCCATGCTGCGCTTGCCTATCTCGGCCTCAATCCGTCCAAGCCCGCCGTCGCGTTCGAGATCCGCATGCCCCGGGAGATGCTGACGGCGGTGGCGGCCGACACCCAGATCGAGCTGCATACCGACCGCAACCAGACGCTGGCGCTGGTCGAGGGGCTGCACGACCTCTCGGACGGGCGGGCGGTGCTGCGCGGCGCAGTCGCGCTCAACCATCGCACCGCGGACCGCGTTCTGGTCGTGAACCTGCCGGGCAAGGGCACCTTCGAGTTCCGCCTCCGTCTGCCGGCCGAGCCGCATCGCTCCGAGCAGTTCGGCCCCTGGCATCTCGCCGACCGCATCGCCTCGCCGCTCGCCGGCCCCGTCGCCCCGCAGGACGGCTACACGATCCGCTACCGCGTGCTTTAAACTTTGTTCGTTGCGATCCATGCCCGCGCCGTCATCGTTCCGACGCGCGACAACGGGTAGGATGATCGCATGCCCGAATTTCGCCTGACCCAGATTTCCGACACCCATCTCGGCCGGCGCTTTCCCGGCCTGATCGCCAACTTCCACCGCGTCAGCGAGCACATCGACGCCGACAGGCCCGATCTCGTCGTCAACACCGGCGACGTCTCGTTCGACGGGCCGGCCGGCCGCGACGACGCCGAATTCGCGAAGGGCCTGCACGACGCCCTGCCCGTCGCCTGCCGCTACCTGCCCGGCAATCACGACATCGGCGACAATCCGACCGCGATCGGGCCGGCGCCGAAGCCGCCCGTCAGCCCGGCTCACCGGCGGCAATTTTGCGACATCATCGGCGAAGACCATTGGTCGTTCGACGCCGCAGGCTGGCGCTTCATCGGCCTCAACTCGCTGGTGATGAATTCGGGGCTCGGCTTCGAGGCCGAGCAGTTCGACTGGCTCGCCTCCGAGCTATCGCGCACGAACGGCAGGCCGGTCGCGCTGTTCCTGCACAAGCCGCTGTTTCTCAACCTGCCCGACGACCCCGAGACGCCGGAGACTTCGATCCGCTATGTGCCGCAGCCGGCGCGGGCGCGGCTGATCGAGATGTTCGGGACTATCGACCTGCGTCTCATCGCCAGCGGTCACGTGCACCAACGCCGCGACTTCACCTGGCGCCGCACCCGCCACGTCTGGGCGCCGTCGGCCGGTTTCGTCATCAACGATCAGCGCCAGGACCGGATTGCGATCAAGGAAGTCGGGCTCGTCGAATACCGCTTCCAGCCCGACAGTCTCGAGGTTCGTCACGTCCGCGCGGCGGGCCAGGTGGACGTCGACATCGAGGAGCTGCTCGTCCAGATGGGCGGCGAGCACTAAAGCAGCTCGCCATCGGTTCTCAGGCGACGCTCTTGAGATCCTGCTGGATCGCGGCGAGCAGGGATTGCAGCGCCTCGCTGTTCACTGGCTTGGCCGCCGGATCATTGGCGGGCGGGTGCCCGGCAGTTTGCGCAACTCTGACCGGACGTCTCGGGAATGGCGGTGGCGGCACCGGCATCGCGGCCAGCGCAAAATCACCCTCTTCGTCGACGTGGACGAACTTGCCATGGATGACGTCGTCGCGACGGCCCATGACGAACATGGTCGCCCAATAGCCGGCGGCCAGCACAATGACGCACAAAATACCAATCTCTAACATCGCAGCACCTAAAATATCTGCGATGATTCAATGCCTTCGTCGGCCCGTCAATCAACCGGCGCACACACCTGCGGCTTTTGCCAGCAGGTGTGGCCAATCGGTAACTCTTTCTTAACCATCCCGCCCCTGCGGGGCCCGGAAGAGGCGGCTCAGGCCTTGTCCGGCCCGACCCGCACCAGCTGCTTGCCGAAATTGGCGCCCTTCAGGAGCCCCATGAAGGCGCCGGGCGCACTCTCCAGGCCCTCGGTGACGAATTCCTTATACTTGACCTTGCCGTCGCGAACCCAGGCGGACATGTCCCGCAGGAAGTCGCCATGGCGCGCGGCAAAGTCGGAAACGATGAAGCCGCGGAAGGTCAGCCGCTTGGTGAGGATGTTGCGCATCATCGCGCCGGCCCATTTCGGCGGCTTGGCCTCGGTGTCGTTGTAATGGGCGATCAGGCCGCAGACGGGCACGCGCGCGAACGGGTTGAGCAGCGGGAACACAGCCTCGAACACGGCGCCGCCGACATTCTCGAAATAGACGTCGATCCCCTTCGGGCAGGCCTCCTTGAGCCTGGCGGCGAGATCGGGATCGCGGTGATCGATACAGGCATCGAAGCCGAGCTCCTTGACCACGTAGTCGCACTTGTCCTTGCCGCCGGCGATGCCGACCGCGCGTGCGCCCTTGATCCTGGCGATCTGGCCGACGGCCGAGCCGACCGCCCCGGAGGCACCGGCAACGACGACGGTCTCGCCGGGTTGCGGCTTGCCGATGTCGAGCAGGCCCGTGTACGCCGTCATGCCCGGCATGCCGAGCACGCCGATCGAGGTCGAGATCGGCCCGAGCTTGGGATCGACCTTGATCAGGCCCTTGCCGTTCGAGATCGCATGCGTCTGCCAGCCGGAGCGGATGCGCACGATGTCGCCGACCGCGAAATCGGGATTGTTGGAGGCCGCGACCTCGCTGACCGCCTCGCCTTCCATCACCCCGCCGATCGGCACCGGTGCAGCGTAGGACGGCCCCTCGCTCATGCGCCCGCGCATGTAGGGATCGAGCGACAGCCAGATCGTGCGCAGCAGGACCTCACCCTGTCCGGGTGTCGGAACTGCAAATTCCTCCAGGCGAAAATCGGACGGCTTGGGTTCGCCGGCGGGACGCGCGGCGAGAACGATGCGTTTGCCTTGGGACATGACTTCCTCCGGAGTTTCGTCGGCGCGAGCGAAGCGGAGGGAGAGAAGCGCGTCAATACAAAAGCGGTGGACCGGTTATGCGGAGACGTACACAGCACTCGTGTCCCGGACGCGCTGCAACGTGAAACGTTGCTGCGCAGAGCCGGGACCCAGAGCGCAACACGGCAGGACGCGGAGGCATGGGCCCCGGCTCTGCAGCGCACCACCGAAGAGGTGCTGCGCTGCGTCCGGGGCACGAGGCCGGCGGCTAACCCCCGCCCGGATAGTTCGGGCTCTCGCGCGTGATCGTCACGTCGTGGACGTGGCTTTCGCGCAGGCCGGCGCCGGTGATGCGGACGAACTGGGCCTTCTCGTGCAGCTCCTTCATGTCGCGTGCGCCGACATAGCCCATCGCGGCGCGCAGGCCGCCGGCGAGCTGGTGCATGACGTGGCCGACCGCACCCTTGTAGGGCACCTGGCCCTCGATGCCTTCAGGCACGAGCTTGAGCGTGTCCTTGATGTCCTGCTGGAAATAGCGGTCGGCCGATCCGCGCGCCATCGCGCCGACCGAGCCCATGCCGCGATAGGCCTTGTAGGAGCGGCCCTGCCACAAGAACACTTCGCCGGGCGTCTCGTCGGTGCCGGCGAGCAGCGAGCCCACCATGGCGATGTCGGCACCGGCGGCAAGCGCCTTCGCAAGGTCTCCGGAGTATTTGATGCCGCCGTCGGCGATGACCGGGATGTCGGACTTCTTCGCAGCTTCCACCGCATCCATGATCGCGGTGAGCTGGGGAACGCCGACGCCGGCGACGATGCGGGTGGTGCAGATCGAGCCCGGGCCGATGCCGACCTTGATGCAATCCGCGCCCGCGTCGATCAGCGCCTGCGCGCCTTCGGTGGTGGCGACGTTGCCGGCGACGACCTGCACCGAGTTGGACAGACGCTTGATGCGGTTCACCGCGTGCAGCACGTGACGGGAATGGCCATGCGCGGTGTCGACGACGACGAGGTCGACGCCGGCATCGATCAGGCGCTCGGTGCGCTCGAAGCCGGTATCGCCGACGGTGGTGGCCGCGGCGACGCGCAGGCGCCCTTGCGCGTCCTTGCAGGCGAGCGGATGGGCGACCGCCTTCTCCATGTCCTTCACGGTGATGAGACCGACGCAGCGATATTGCTCGTCGACGACGAGCAGCTTCTCGATGCGGTGCTGGTGCAGCATCCGCCGCGCCTCGTCCTGGCTGACATTCTCACGGACCGTGACGAGGTTTTCGTGCGTCATCAGCTCGGAGATTTTTTGCTGGCGATTGGTCGCAAACCGCACGTCACGGTTGGTGAGAATGCCGACCAGCTTGCCGGGCGTGGACTTGCCCGCGCCGGTGACGACGGGAATGCCGGAGATGCCGTGATCGCTCATCAGCTTCAGCGCGTCGTCGAGCGTGGCCTCGGGGCTGATGGTGAGCGGGTTCACCACCATGCCGGACTCGTAGCGCTTGACCTGCCGCACCTGGGCGGCCTGCCCTTCGGGATCGAAATTGCGGTGGATGACGCCGAGGCCGCCGGCCTGCGCCATGGCGATCGCCATGCGGGCCTCGGTGACCGTGTCCATGGCGGAGGCCATGATCGGAATATTGAGCGGAATGGCGCGGGTGACGCGGGAACGGATGTCGACCTCGCCCGGCATGACGTCGGACAGGCCCGGCTTCAACAGCACGTCGTCGAACGTAAGGGCTTCGCGGATGCCTTGAAGTTGCACCGTGGCCATCTGCCAACTCCTTCCTGCGGCCCTGCCGCAAATGCTTATGGATGAGCGCCGCCCTCGGCGTACCTTGCGGCATCGCCGGAGAATCGGAGCCCATCGGTGGGGTTGACGCGGGTCGATAGCACGGCCGCGTGACGAATCAAAGCAATTCGGGCCGCCGGCCAGCCATGCACAGGCATTTTACGCAAATTCGGCGGGGATAGCCCGAGCGCGGCCCACCCGCGGCCATTCCGGGGCGCGACGAAGTCGCGAACCCGAAAATCCATCCCACCCGGTCCCGCGGCCCAATGGATTCTCAGGTGCGCCATTGCGCACCATAGCTCGCGCCAGGCCGCGCGCCCCGGAAGGACGGAGACGGAGGGTCACACCGTTGTTACGCGGGATTTAGGTGCCATGCGTCGATCCGCAATGGTCTCCGCCGGGTGGCGATGATAAGCCGCAATTCCGTCCTATCTCCCGATCCTATCTCCCGATTTCATTACCAATCCGTCATGGTCGACAAGCAACGCGTCATTCCGCTGATCGTGGCCACTGCTCTCTTCATGGAGAACATGGACTCGACGGTGATCGCCACCTCGCTGCCCGCGATCGCGGCCGACATCGGCACCAGCCCGCTGACGCTGAAGCTCGCGATCACCTCCTATCTGCTGTCGCTGGCGGTGTTCATTCCGGCGAGCGGCTGGACCGCCGACCGGTTCGGCGCGCGCATGGTGTTCGCGATCGCGGTCGGGGTGTTCATGGTCGGCTCGGTCGGCTGCGCGCTCTCAACCTCGGTCACCGACTTCGTCTTCGCGCGCATCCTGCAAGGCATGGGCGGCGCGATGATGACGCCGGTCGGACGCCTCGTGCTGCTGCGCTCGGTCGACAAGAGTGCGCTGGTCAATGCCATGGCCTGGGTGACGGTCCCTGCCCTCATAGGCCCCGTGATCGGCCCGCCGCTCGGCGGCTTCATCACCACCTACGCGTCCTGGCACTGGATATTCCTGATCAACATCCCGATCGGGCTGCTCGGCATCTTCATGGCCCTGCGCTTCATCGATCCGATCAAGAGCGAGGAACGCGAGCCCTTCGATCTCTACGGCATGGTGCTCGCGGGCATCGGGCTCGCAGGCATCGCCTTCGGCCTGTCGGTTGCCGGCCTCAATCTGCTGCCGTGGAGCACCGTTGCCGCGCTGATCGCGGGCGGTGCGATCTCGATGACGCTCTACGTCATCCATGCCCGGCGCACGGGATCGCCGGTGCTGGATTTCTCGCTTCTGAAGCTGCCGACGCTGCGCGCGGCCGTGTTCGGCGGCTTCCTGTTCCGCCTCGGCATCGGCGCGCTGCCGTTCCTGCTGCCGCTCTTGATGCAGATCGGCTTCGGGCTGACCCCGTTCCATTCCGGCCTCGTCACCTTCGCCTCCTCGCTCGGCGCGATGGGCATGAAGACGCTGGCCGCCCGCATCATCCGCACCTTCGGCTTCCGCAATCTGATGACGGTGAACGCGATCGTCAGCGCGTTCTTCCTCGGCGTCTGCGCGCTGTTCACGGTGTCGACGCCGCTGCTGATCATCATGGTCATCCTGGTGGTCGGCGGCTTCTTCCGCTCGCTGGAGTTCACCGCGATCAACACGGTCGCCTATGCCGAGGTCGAGACCGCGCAGATGAGCCGTGCCACCACCCTCGTCAGCGTCAACCAGCAGCTCGCGGTTTCGGCCGGCGTCGCCGTCGGCGCGGCCTGCGTCGAGACGACGATGTGGTTCAACCATGTCAGCGAGATCGACGCCACCGTGTTCGCGCCGGCCTTCGTCGTGGTGGCGCTGACCTCGGCGGCATCGAGCTGGTTCTTCTGGCAGATGCCCGCCGACGCCGGCAACGAGATCTCCGGTCGCAAGGCGGCGGAGATCGCGAGCCGCAAGGGCGCCGGCAAAGGCGCGGCGAAGGCCGCCGTCAAGGCGGCGAGCGAGGATACGCAGGACGTTCGGGACCAGCGGCTGGGGTAGTTTCTCGCTCGTCATTGCGAGCGCAGCGAAGCAATCCAGAATGCCTCCGCGGCAACTGCCTGGATTGCTTCGTCGCTACGCTCCTCGCAATGACGGATGATGTGGCTACTGCTGTGTCCCGCCGCGAAATCCCGTCGCCAGCACGTAGCGCTCCGAGGAATCCTGCCGGCTCGCGGCCGGCTTCACGTGGCGCACCGTCGCAAAGTCGCGCTTGAGCTGGGACAGCAGCTCGGCATCGGCGCCGCTCTGGAACGTCTTTGCGAGGAACGTGCCGCCGGGCTTGAGCACGTCGCAGGCAAACGCAGCGGCTGTCTCGACCAGGCCGACGATGCGGAGCTGGTCGGTCTTGCGGTGGCCGGTGGTGTTGGCGGCCATGTCGGACATCACGACGTCCGCCTTGCCGCCGAGCATCGCGGTGAGCTTTTCCGGCGCGTCATTGTCCATGAAGTCGAGCTGCGCGAAATCGACGCCGGGGATCTCGGGCATCTCCAGCAAGTCGATCGCGACGACCCTGCCCTTGCCTTCCGCGGAGCCGACGCGCTTGGCGGCGATCTGGCTCCAGCCGCCGGGCGCGGCGCCGAGGTCGACCACGGCCATGCCGGGTTTCAGCAGCCGATACTTGTCATCGATCTCCAAAAGCTTGAACGCGGCGCGCGAGCGATAGCCTGCCGCCTTGGCCTTCGCGACATAGGGATCGTTGAGCTGCCGCTCCAGCCAGAGCTTGGACGACAATTTGCGCTTGCCGCCGGTCTTGACCTGGACGTGCAAGCGGCCGGTGGTGTCTTTCGCCATCTCACCAGCTCCTGAGCGCGCCGTCCTCGCGCATCATCTCGACCAGCATGCCCTCGCGCAGGCCCCGGTCGGCGACGCGCAGGCGCGGCAGCGGAAAGGCGCGGCGGATGGCATCGAGGATGGCGCAGCCGGCCAGCACGAGATCGGCGCGCTCGACGCTGATGCAGCTGTTGTTCGCGCGCTCCTCGTAGCTCATGCCGAGCAGCCTGTTGATGGTCGCGGTGAGGTCCGCATCATTCATCCAGATGCTGTCGATACGGCGGCGGTCATAGCGCGGCAGGTTGAGATGGATGCCGGCGAGTGTCGTCACCGTGCCGGACGTGCCGAGCAGGTGCATGTCGGTGAGATCACGGCCGTGCTCCTCCGCGAACGGGGCGACATGGTTTGCGACCTCGCGCTCCATCGCGGCATAGATCCCGGCCGTCACGTCGCGGCCGCCGAACTGCTCGGCGAGCGTGACCACACCGTACGGGATCGACATCCAGGCCTTGATGCGCGGCTGCGGATTTGCGGGATCGCGCTCGATCCGCACCAGCTCGGTCGAACCGCCGCCGATGTCGAACAGGATCGCGCCGCGTCCTCTGGGGTCGACCAGCGGCGAGCAGCCGAGCACGGCGAGCGAGGCCTCGGTCTCGCGGTCGATCACCTCGAGCTCGATCCCGGTCTCGGCCGCGACGCGGCTGCGGAAACCTTCCGCGTTCGAGGCGGCTCGGCAGGCTTCGGTCGCGATCAACCGCAGCCGCCGCGCCTTCCTCAGATTGATCTTGTCGCGGCAAATGCTGAGCGCCGCAATGGCGCGCTCGATCGCGGCCTCGCTGATGCACCCGGTCGCGGAGACGCCCTCGCCGAGGCGGATGATGCGTGAGAAGGAATCGACCACGCGAAAGCCGTCGTGGGTCGGACAGGCGATCAGCAGCCTGCAATTGTTGGTGCCGAGGTCCAGCGCCGCATAGACGCCGGTTCCCGGCGCTTGCGCGCCAATGGCCGGATCGGCGGCCAACGCCACCGCCGTCATCGACCCCTCCAGCTCGCCGTGCGGCCCATGTTGGCTTACATGGCCGTCGCGGAGCCGCGTGTGGTCATTCATACAAATTGTCTTTCCGCGGCCGGTCGGGCCGGTCTGGAATTGATTTTTCGCCTGAAACATTAGCAGCGCGGCAGGCCTGCGCAACAACGCATCACATGGGACCATGCCCATTCGTGCGTTGTCGTGAACGGGGTGGTGGGTTATCTGAGGAAAGTCCGGTCTCCCGCTGCCGCGAAAATGCGCAAATGCCGGCTTTTCAGGTCAATTCCATGCAAGAACACACCAAATCGTCCACGCTTGAGAACGCTATTGCACTGCAAAAATATGGCGTCGGGCAACCGGTCCGCCGCAAGGAGGACGACACGCTGGTGCGCGGCAAGGGCCGCTACACCGACGATTTCAACCTGCCCGGCCAGGCCTATGCCGTGATCGTCCGCTCCACCCATGCCCATGGCATCATCCGCGGCATCAACAGCGAGGCTGCCAAGGCGATGCCGGGCGTGCTGGGGGTGTGGACCGGCAAGGATCTCGATGCCGCCGGTTATGGCCCCTTCACCTGCGGCCTGCCGCTGAAGAGCCGTGACGGCTCGCCCCTGCTCCAGACCAACCGCCAGCCGCTCGCGACCGACAAGGTCCGCTTCGTCGGCGATCCCGTCGCCTTCGTGGTGGCGGAGACGCTGGCGCAGGCGCGCGACGCCGCCGAGGCGGTCGAGCTCGACATCGAGCCGCTGCCCGCGGTGACCGATCCCGAGGAAGCCGCCAAGCCCGGCGCGCCGCAGCTTTACGACCACATCCCTGATAACGTCGCGCTCGACTACCACTATGGCGACATGGACAAGGTCAACGCGGCCTTTGCCAGCGCCGCCCATGTCACAAAGCTCGACATCGAGAACACCCGCGTCGCCGTGGTCTCGATGGAGCCGCGTGTCGGCCTTGCCTCCTACGACAAGAAGACCGAGCGCTACACGCTTCAGGTGCCGACGCAGGGTGTCGCCGGCAACCGCGCCAATCTCGCCAAGAACCTCAACGTGCCGAATGACAAGGTGCGCATCCTGACCGCCAATGTCGGCGGTTCCTTCGGCATGAAGAACATCAACTATCCCGAATACATGTGCATCCTGTATGCGGCCAAGGCGCTGGGACGTCCGGTGAAGTGGCTCGACGAGCGCTCCACCAGCTTCCTCTCCGACAGCCACGGCCGCGCGCAGAAGATCCATGCCGAGCTCGCGCTCGACGCCGAGGGGCATTTCCTCGCGGCAAAGCTGTCCGGCTACGGCAATCTCGGCGCCTACATCACCGGCGTCGCGCCGGGGCCGCTCTCGCTCAACACCGGCAAGAATTTCTCCAGCGTCTATCGCACGCCGCTGATGGCGGTCGACATCAAGACGGTGCTGACCAACACCACGTTGATGGGCGCCTATCGCGGCGCCGGCCGGCCCGAGGCGAACTACTACATGGAGCGGCTGATCGACCGCGCCGCCGACGAGATGGGCATCAACCGGCTGGCCTTGCGCAGGCGCAACTTCATCAAGCCGAACCAGATTCCGTTCCCGGCCTCCTCCGGCGTCACCTATGACAGCGGCGACTTCCAGTCCGTGTTCAACAAGGCGCTCGAGATTTCCGACCACGAGAATTTCGCCAAGCGCAAGAAGGAGAGCAAGAAGGCCGGCAAGCTGCGCGGCATCGCGATCGGCTCCTATCTCGAGGTCACCGCGCCGCCGAGCCCCGAGCTCGGCAAGATCGTGTTCGATCCCGACGGCACCGTGCAGCTCATCACCGGCACGCTCGACTACGGGCAGGGTCATGCGACGCCGTTCGCGCAGGTGCTGTGCCAGCAGCTGGGCGTCCCCTTCGACAGCATCAAGCTGGTGCAGGGCGACAGCGACATCGTCCACACCGGCAACGGCACCGGCGGCTCGCGCTCGATCACCGCGAGCGGCCAGGCCATCGTGGGAGCCGCAAAGCTCGTCATCGAGAAGGGCAAGCGCGCGGCGGCGCACATGCTGGAAGCGTCCGAAGCCGACATCGAATTCGCAGATGGCAGCTTTGCGATCGCCGGCACCGATCGCAGCATCGACATCATGGAGCTCGCCAAGAAGCTGCACGAGGGCAAGGTGCCGGAGGGGGTGCCCGACTCGCTCGACGTCGATCACACCAGCGAACCGGTCGCCTCGGCGTTCCCGAACGGCTGCCACGTCGCCGAGGTCGAGATCGATCCGGAGACCGGCGTGGTGCAGATCGTGCGCTATAGCGCGGTGAACGATTTCGGCACGGTGATCAACCCGATGCTGGTCGCGGGCCAGCTCCATGGCGGCGTCGTCCAGGGCATCGGCCAGGCGCTGATGGAGCACGTCCGCTACGACGAGAGCGGCCAGCCGATCACGGGCTCGCTGATGGACTACGCCCTGCCCCGCGCCGAGGACGTACCGAACATGGCGGTCGGCGACCACCCGGTGCCGGCCACGACCAATCCGCTCGGCAGCAAGGGCTGCGGCGAAGCCGGCTGCGCCGGCAGCCTGTCGACGGTGGTGAACGCGGTGATCGATGCTCTCTCCGAGTACGGCATCAAGCACATCGACATGCCGCTGACCCCGGAGCGCGTGTGGCGCGCGATCCAGGAGGCAAAGGCCAAGGCGGCGTAGGGCGTAGGAGCTCTCTCCGCCGTCATGGCCGGGCTTGACCCGGCCATCCACGCCTGACGCACAAAGAACGTGGATGCCCGGGACAAGCCCGGGCATGACGATGTGGTGACGGCGTGCCCCTTCCGCCTACGCCGCCGCCTGCTCGCGCGGCTGGTAGATCGCGGTGTGCTGGCAATGCGCCAGCGGCGTCGTGCCGTTGGCGACCACCAGCGCGTCGAGCTCGACGAAGCGATGGCCTTTCTTCTCGTAATTGGCGGTGACCTTCGCCCGCGCGGTGATCTCGTCGCCGGCGCGTGCGGCGGACAGCAACTGCATGCGGCTGCCGACGTGAATCCAGGGGCCCAATATGGTGTTGTCGACCAGCACGCGGTTCATGACACGCTGGATCAGGCCGGGATGGCCGAACCCCTCGCGCGCGAAGATCGGATCCTTCTCCCTGATGTCGGCGAGATAATCCGTTGCGTCCTGTCCGGCCCAGCGGCGCGGCGCCGTGCCGAGCCATTTGCCCGTCTCGAACGTCGCCGGGCTGACCGGCTTTCGCTCGGCGACCGCGGGGACCTCGACATAGTCGCTCAATGACACGGCAGGCGCCTTCGCCGGCAGCGAGGCCGTCCCCGTGGCGCAAAGCTCGGTGCGGCTGAACACCTCGATCGTGAGCAGGTCGTTGTGCTCGGTCGCATCGACGTCGGCGGTTTCGCCGTCATAGACCGGCTTGATGAAGCGGGCCTCGACCAGCCCGCGCGACAGAAAATCGTGGCCCCAGCGGGCAATCGGCACGTGCATCATGTAGGCGAACACATCGACGCCGGGGACCAGTCCGCCGGAAAAGCCGAAGCGGCGAGCGACCGTGTCGTCATGCATCTTGTTTTCGGACTGCTTGGCGGTGTTGTAGGCCTCGACGCGGTAGGTTTCGAGCCGGTTCGGCATGGGGCATCTTCCCTGTTTTCTTGTTGTTCAGGAGCGATCGTACGGCCTGAGGAACCGGGGTCAATCCCCTCGCCTTTAGGGCTCGAATGGGGTACCACGCGGCGAATGACTGACACCCCCACCCGCATCTATGTCGACGCCGACGCCTGTCCGGTGAAGGACGAGATCTACCGTGTCGCGCTCCGGCACGGAGTGCCCGTGAGCGTCGTTGCCGGCAATTTCATTCGCGTGCCGCAGGACCCCTTGATCGAGCGGATCGCCGCAGGTGCCGGCATGGACGCAGCGGACGACTGGATCGCGGAGCGCGCCAGGCCCGGCGACGTCGTCGTGACGTCGGACATTCCGCTGGCGAGCCGCTGCGTGAAGGCGGGCGCCGACGTGATCGCGCCGAACGGCAAGCCGTTCACCGAAGAATCGATCGGGATGACGCTGGCGGTGCGCAATCTCATGACGGATCTGCGCTCGGCCGGCGAAGTCACGGGCGGGCCGCGATCGTTCGCGCCGCGCGACCGCTCCGCCTTCCTCTCGGCGCTCGACCAGACGCTGCGCCGGATCCAGCGCCGCCGCGCTGATGCGGCCGCCACCAGTCGGGGCTGATCATGGCGCCCCCGCTGATCCAATTGAAGGACATCAGGCTGACCTTTGGCGGCACGCCGCTCCTGAGCGGCGTCGAGCTCAACGTCGCGCCCAGCGAGAGGGTCTGCCTGATCGGCCGCAACGGCTCCGGCAAATCGACACTGCTCAGGATCGCCGCCGGCCTGGTCGAGCCTGATTCCGGCACACGCTTCGTGCAGCCGGGCGCGACCGTGCGCTACCTGCCGCAGGAGCCTGACTTCGGGGACCACAAGACCACGCTCGCCTATGTCGAGGCGGGGCTTGCGCCCGGCGACGATCAGCACCAGGCGCGTTACCTCCTGGAGCAGCTTGGCCTCACCGGCGACGAGAACCCGCAGAATCTTTCCGGCGGCGAAGCGCGCCGCGCCGCGCTCGCCTGCGTGCTGGCGCCCTCGCCCGACATCCTGCTGCTGGACGAGCCGACCAACCATCTCGATCTCTCCACCATCGAATGGCTGGAACAGGAGCTCGACAGCCGCCGCGGCGCGCTGGTGATCATCAGCCATGACCGCCGCTTCCTCACCAATCTGTCGCGCTCCACCGCCTGGCTCGACCGCGGCAGGATCAAGCAGATCGACCGCGGCTTTGCCTCGTTCGAGACCTGGCGTGACGAGGTGCTCGCGGAAGAAGAGCGCGACCAGCACAAGCTCGACCGCAAGATCGTCGACGAGGAGCACTGGCTGCGCCACGGCGTCTCCGGCCGGCGCAAGCGCAACGTCAAACGGCTCGCCAATCTGCATGCGCTGCGCGACCAGCGCCGCAACTATCGCGGCACCGCCGGCAGCGCCAATCTCGCGGCCGCTGAAGCCGAGCAATCCGGCAAGCTGGTGATCGAGGCGAAAGGCATCACCAAGGCCTATGGCGAGCGCAAGATCGTCGAGAATTTTTCGACCCGCATTCAGCGCGGCGACCGGCTCGGCATCATCGGCCCGAACGGCGCCGGCAAGACCACGCTGGTCAACCTGCTGACCGGCGGCATGCATCCGGATTCCGGCACGGTGCGGCTAGGTGCCAATCTGGAGATGGCGACGCTCGACCAGCACCGCGAAAGTCTCGATCCCAAGTCGACGCTGGCGGAAGCGCTGACCGGTGGCCGCGGCGACCAGATCATGGTGGGCGGCAAGCCGAAGCATGTCGTCGGCTACATGAAGGACTTCCTGTTCGCGCAGGAGCAGCGCGGCACGCCGCTCGAAGTGCTCTCCGGCGGCGAGCGCGGCCGCTTGATGCTGGCGCGCGCGCTGGCAAAGCCGTCGAACCTCCTGGTGCTGGACGAGCCGACCAACGATCTCGATCTCGAGACGCTCGACGTGCTCGAGGAGATGCTCGGCGACTACGAGGGCACGGTGATCCTGATCAGCCACGACCGCGATTTTCTCGACCGCGTCGTCACCTCCGTGATCGCGCCCGAAGGCAACGGCAAGTGGATCGAATATGCCGGCGGCTACAGCGACATGCTGGCGCAACGCGGCGCCGACCTGAAGCGTGAGACGGCGAAGGCGCAAGCCCCGGCGGAGAAGAAAGAGGAGCGCTCCGCTGCCCCGGCGGCGGCGCCGAAACGGAAGCTGAGCTTCAACGAGAAGCACGCGCTGGAAACGCTGCCGAAGAAAATGGAGACGTTGCAGGCAGATATTGCAAAATTGCAGCGCGTGCTCGACGATCCCAATCTCTACACCAGGGATCGCAAGAAATTCGACGACACCTCCGCCGCGATCGCCAAGGCGCATGAAGAATTGTCTGCTGCCGAAGAGCGCTGGCTCGAACTTGAAATGCTCCGCGAAGAGATAGAACAGGCTTAAACCGTAGGATGGGTAGAGCGCAGCGAAACCCATCCTACAGGACCGAACATAGAGACATCCCATGACCACATCCCTCGCCGCCAAGATCGCCCGCGAATACGGCACGCCCTGCGCCGTCATCGACATGGACCGGGTCGAGCGCAACATCGTGCGGATCCAGAAGGCCTGCGACGACGCCGGCGTCGCCAACCGCCCGCACATCAAGACGCACAAGAACCCGACCATCGCCAGGATGCAGATCGCGGCCGGTGCCAAGGGCATCACCTGCCAGAAGCTGGGCGAAGCCGAGATCATGGCCAATGCCGGCATCGACGACATCCTGATCAGCTACAACCTGCTCGGCGAAGAAAAGATGGCGCGCCTCGGCGCGCTGCAGGCGAAGGCGAACATGACGGTGGCCGCCGACAATTCGACCGTCGTCGCCGGGTTGCCCAAGGCAGCCGCATCATCCGGCCGTCCGCTTTCGGTCGTCGTCGAATGCGACACCGGCCGCAAGCGTGCGGGTGTCGAGACGCCGGCCGAGGCGATTGCGCTGGCGCGTGAGATCGCAGCCTCCAAGGGACTCGAGTTCGCCGGCTTCATGCTGTACCCGACCGAGACCGGCTGGGCGGACGCGCAGAAATTCTATGACGAGGCGCTGGCCGGCGTGCGGGCGCACGGGCTCGATGCCAAGATCGTTTCGACCGGCGGCACGCCGAATCTCGTCAATCTCGGCAAGCTCAAGGGCGGCACCGAGCATCGCTTCGGCACCTATATCTATAATGACCGCATGCAGGTTGCCGCAGGCTCGGCGACCTGGGACGATTGCGCGCTCCACATCTATTCGACCGTCGTGAGCCGCGCCGCGCCCGAGCGCGGCATCCTCGATGCCGGCTCGAAGACGCTGACGTCAGATACCGGCGGCCTCGACGGCCACGGCCTGATCCTGGAGCATCCCGAGGCCAAGATCGCGAAATTCGCCGAGGAGCACGGCTTCCTCGACCTCTCCCGCAGCAACACGCGGCCGAATGTCGGCGACGTCGTCCGCATCGTGCCGAACCATGTCTGCGTCGTCGTCAACATGATGGACGAAGTGGTGATGGTGCGCGGCGAGGAGATCATCGGCACGCTGCCGGTCGCGGCGCGGGGGAAGCTGCGGTAGGGCCTGCGTCGCTGGCATCGGAACGCCCGCGCATCCTTCGAGGCTCCCGGCGCGCTGCTTTGCATCGCGCCACTCGCACCTCAGGATGACGCTCTCTCTAGACTAAGCCAGCGCAAGCTGACGCTCTTTCGTAGCCGTCACCCTGAGGTGGCCGCTTCTTCAGCGGCCCTCGAAGGGCGGCGGCGTTCTACGAACGCTTCAGCCATTCCAGCACGCCCCTGCCCGCAGCAAGCCCCGTCGCGAACGAGGCCTGCAGCAGGTAGCCGCCGGTCGGCGCTTCCCAGTCCAGCATCTCGCCGGCGGCGAACACGCCCGGCAACTTGCGCAGCATGAAGCGGTCGTCCAGCTCGTCGAAGGTGATCCCGCCCGCGGTCGAGATCGCGCGCTCGATCGGGGCGACGCCTGTGAGCTGAACCGGAATGGCATTGATCAGCTGCGCAAGCTCCGCCGGCGCGAACGAGGCCAGTTGCCGCCCCGATGCGATGGCGGCCTCCTGCATCAGGCCGATGCCGACCGGCGTCACTTGCACCGCCTTGCGCAAGAAATTCGCCAGGGATTGCTTGCCACGCGTGCCCGATAGCCGCGTGGTCAGCGCGGCGGCGTCGAGGTCGGGCCGCAATGCGATCGTCAACGTCGCCTGGCCGAGACCCAGCACCGCCTCGCGCAGCTCGGCCGAGAGCGCGTAGATCGCACCGCCTTCGATGCCGCTGCGAGTGATCATGGCTTCGCCGCGCACCGTGTGCGCACCAATCGTCAGCGCCACGCCTTTGAGCGGCTGGCCCTCGAAACGGTCTCGGAACACATTTGACCACGCGACCGTGAAGCCGGAATTGGCCGGCCGCAGTCTGGAAATGGCAACGCCTTTGGCAGCGAGGAGCTCGACCCAGCCGCCATCCGAGCCGAGCCGCGGCCAGCTCGCGCCGCCAAGCGCGAGGACCGTGGCGTCGGCAACGACGGCCGCCTCGCCATCGGGCGTTCGAAACAGCAGCCGCCCCTCGGCATCCCAGCCCGTCCAGCGATGACGAAACGCAAAGCGCACGCCGGCGGCATCGAGCCGCCGCAGCCATGCGCGCAGCAAGGGCGAGGCCTTGAACGCTTTCGGGAACACCCGCCCGCTGGTGCCGACGAAGGTCGTCTCGCCCAGCGCCTCGCTCCAGGCGCGCAGCGCGTCCGGCGGGAACGCCGCGATCGCCGCTTGCAGATTCGGTGCCGCCTCGCGATAGCGCGTCATGAACTGCGACAGCGGCTCGCTGTGGGTGAGATTGAGCCCGCCGCGGCCGGCCATCAGGAATTTGCGGCCTGCGGACGGCATCGCGTCGTAGACGGTGACGCGGGCGCCGCCCTGCGCCAGCACCTCCGCCGCCATCAACCCGGCGGGGCCGGCGCCGATGACGGCGGCGGCCGTCAGAGCTTGATCCCCGCCCGTGCCGCGGCCTGCGCGACGTATTTCTGCGTCTGCTCGAAGGCGCCTTGCAGCGCTTTCGCCTTCGACATGTCGCTGATCTCTTCGAAATGCGCAGCGACCGCGTCCGGCGTCCATTCGGACTCCGGCAGGTTGATGCCTTCGCTCTCGAGAATCTTGATCACGGCGAAGGAGCCGGCCCCGGCGCCCATGATGGTGCGGGTCGGCGCGTCCTCGCTGAGCATGTACTCGACCGCCGGCGTGATCGCGTTCGGCTTCATCAGCTGCAGCGCCTGCGGCGGCAGCAGCTCTTCCGTCATGCGGGTCGCCGCCGTGGGCGAGATGATGTTCACGCGGATGTTGTTCTTGCGGCCCTCTTCCGCGAGCACGTTCATCAGGCCGACCATGCCGGACTTGGCCGCACCGTAATTGGCCTGGCCGAAATTGCCGTAGAGGCCGGACGACGAGGTGGTCAGCACGATGCGGCCGTAATTGCGGTCGCGCATGCCGGCCCAGGCCGCCTTGCAGCAATAGAAGGTGCCGACGAGATGCACGTCGAGCACCTTCTGGAAATCGGCGGCTTCCATCTTGCCGAACGACTTGTCGCGCAAAATGCCGGCATTGGCGCATAGGAGGTCGACGCTGCCCCATTCCTTGGTGGCGCGCTCGACCATGGCGGTGACCTGCTCGAAATTGGACACGTCCGCGCCGTCGGCCATCGCGGTGCCGCCGGCCTTGCGGATCTCCTCGACCACGGATTCGGCCGGCGACAGCGAGCCGCCGGTGCCGTCGCGCGCGCCGCCGAAATCGTTGACGACGACCTTGGCGCCGCGGCTGGCCAATCCCAGCGCGTGCGCCTTGCCAAGACCATTGCCCGCGCCGGTGACGATGGCGACGCGTCCGTCGAACCTGATTGCCATGAGTAAAGGTCTCTATCGTTCTTCCCTTCTCCCCTTGCGGGAGAAGGTGGCGCGAAGCGCCGGATGAGGGGTCTCTCTCGGCAGATGCGCTCGCGGAGAGAGACCCCTCACCCGCCTCGCGTTCCGCGAGGCGCCCTCTCCCACAAGGGGAGAGGGCGAACCCCGCTCTGGGTTGCCTTTTTGAGCAGCGATGGGTTGCCGGGTCAAGCCCGGCAACGACACGCGGTATCAGGCGAAATAGATCAGGCCGAGCCAATCCGCGACCAGCGCCGGCTTGTCCTCGCCTTCGATCTCGACCGTGACGTTGGTGCGGGACTGCAATTCGTTGGGCTTGCGCAGCTTGGCCTCCGCCAGCACGAAGCGGCCGCGGACGCGCTTGCCCGAGCGGACCGGTGAGATGAAGCGCAGTCGGTCGAAGCCGTAGTTCACCCCCATCGTGGTACCTGCGATGACGGGCATCACCTCGTAGGACATGATCGACAGCAGCGACATCGTCAGGAAACCGTGCGCGATGGTGCTGCCGAAAGCGGTTTCCTTCTTGGCTCTTTCAGGGTCGACGTGGATGAACTGGTGATCCTCGATCACGTCGGCATAGGTGTCGATGCGGGGCTGGTCGATCAGGTGCCACGACGACACGCCGATCTCCTTGCCGACCATGGCCTGATAGGCCTGAAGCGTAATCGGCGGCTTCTTCCAGACTTCGTTCACTTAGGTCTCGCTCCGTGTCTTTGCCAGCTCCGGAAACTCCTCCTCGCGGAATTCCCGGCCGCGCAGCGGATCGTCGCGATCATTGTCGCGTTCCAGCCGTCGTAGCTGGACGCGACGGATTTTTCCAGAGATCGTCTTCGGCAGTTCGGTGACGATTTCGAGACGGCGAATGCGCTTGAATGGCGCGAGGCGCGTGTGCAGATGTTTGAAGATGGAGAACGCGGTCTCGGGTGAACGCTCCGCGCCCGACGTCAGCAGCACGAAGGCCTTGGGAATGGCGAGCCGGATCGGATCCGGGCTCGGCACCACCGCGGCTTCCGCGACCAGCTCATGCTCCAGCAGCACGCTCTCGAGCTCGAACGGACTGATGCGGTAATCCGACGACTTGAACACGTCATCGGAGCGGCCGACGAAGGTGAGATAGCCCTCGTCGTCTTCGAACACGACATCGCCGCTGCGATAGAGCTCGCCCTCGGCGCCGGACAGTTTGCCGTCGTCGCTTTGATAGCCCTGCATCAGGCCGGCCGGGCGCTCAGTCCCGAGCACCAGCGTGACCTCGCCTTCCTTGGCCGGGTTCCCATCGGCGTCGCTGATCTGGACGCGATAACCCGGCAGCGGCCGGCCCATCGAGCCGACCTTGATCTTCTGGCCCGGCGAGTTGCCGGCGAGCGCCGTGGTTTCGGTCTGGCCGTATCCGTCGCGGATGGTAAGTCCCCAGGCCGCCCGCACCTGATCGATCACCTCGGGGTTCAGCGGTTCGCCCGCGCCGCAGACCTCGCGCAAGGCCACCTTGAACGATGCAAGATTCTCCTGGATGAACAGACGCCATACCGTCGGCGGCGCACACAGCGTGGTGACGCCGCAGCGGCCGATGGTGGCGAGCAGCGCCTTGGCATCGAAGCGCGGCTGGTTGACCACGAATACGGTCGCGCCCGCGTTCCACGGCGCGAAGAAACAGCTCCAGGCGTGCTTGGCCCAGCCGGGCGAGGAGATGTTGAGATGGATGTCACTGGGCTTCAGCCCGATCCAGTACATGGTCGAGAGATGGCCGACCGGATAGCTGCGCTGGCTGTGCCGCACCAGCTTTGGTTTCGCCGTCGTGCCCGAGGTGAAATAGAGCAGCATCGGGTCGTCGGCGTTGGTCGGGCCATCCGGCGTGAAGCCCTCCGGCATCTTGGCCGCCTCGTCATAGGCAAGCCAACCGTTGTCAGCGGCGCCGACCACGACGCGAACGACGTTCTCGGTGCCCAGGCTCGCGAACTTTGCGACCTGATCCTCGGCGGCCACCACCGCCTTCGCCTTGCCGCGATCGAGCCGGTCGCGAAGTTCGTCGGCGGTGAGCAGTGTCGTCGCGGGAATCACGACGACGCCGAGCTTCATCGCCGCCAGCATCGTCTCCCACAACGGCACCACGTTGCCGAGCAGCAGCAAAAGGTGGTCGCCGCGCTCGAGGCCCTGCGCGCGGAGGAAGTTGGCGACCTGGTTCGAGCGCTTCGAGAGCGCCGCGAATGACAGTTTTGTCTGCTTGTCCTGCGCGGCATCGACAATCCAGAGCGCGGGACGGTCCTTGCTGTCCGCATTCGCCGCCAGCTCGGCGTCGAACCAGTCGAGCGCCCAGTTGAAAGGAACCGGATCGGGCCAGCGGAATCCCTTGACCGCGGCCTCGTAATCCGTGCGGTGCTCTAGGAGAAAAGCGCGCGCTTCCTGGAATGTCGTCATCAAGCTTTCCCGGCCAGACTCCTAACGTGCTTGATAATTCCGGAAAAATCCACCCCACCCTGCCCGGCTGCGTCGAAAGACTGATAGATCTCCTGCGCATGCTTGCCGAGTGGCGTCGCCGCGCCTGCAGCCTTCGCGGCGTCCTGCGCCAGCGTCAGATCCTTCACCATCAGCGCAGAAGCAAAGCCCGGCTTGTAGTCGTTGTTCGCCGGCGAGGTCGGCACCGGTCCCGGCACCGGGCAATAGGTCGTCAGCGACCAGCATTGGCCGGACGAGGTCGAGGCGACGTCGAACAGCGCCTGGTGCGAGAGTCCGAGCTTTTCACCGAGCGCGAAGGCCTCGCTCACCGCGATCATGGAAATGCCGAGGATCATGTTGTTGCAGATCTTGGCGGCCTGCCCTGCGCCGGCGCCGCCGCAATGCACGATCTTCTTGCCCATGTTTTCAAGGACCGGCTTGGCAGCTGCGAACGCCTTCTCCTCGCCGCCGCACATGAAGGTGAGCGTCGCGCCCTTGGCGCCGCCGGTCCCGCCGGAGACCGGCGCGTCGACCGAGAGTACGCCGTGCTTGGCGGCCAGCGCATGCGCCTGCCGCGCGCTTTCGACGTCGATGGTGGAGCTATCGATGATCAGCGCGCCCTTGGTCATGGCTGGAACGACCTCGTTCCAGACGCCGAGCACGTGCTTGCCTGCGGGGAGCATGGTCACGACGACATCGGCACCCTTCACCGCGCCCGCGGCGCTGTCGGCAATGCCGGCGCCGTCGGCCTTGGCCTGATTGCGGGAGGCCTCGACGAGGTCGAACGCCACCACCTTGTGGCCTGCCTTGACCAGATTAGCGGCCATCGGGCCGCCCATGTTGCCGAGACCGATGAATGCGATCGTGGCCATTGTCGTTTCCTCCGCTGTCGCGTTGTTAGTTGAACTTCAGCTCGTCGGCGCCGATCTCGGCGAGATACGGCGCAAGCATCTCCGGCGTCACATCCTCGATCCGCGGCGGCGACCAGATCGGATTGCGGTCCTTGTCGATCACGGCGGCGCGCACGCCCTCGCGGAAATCGTCGCTGCGGAAGACTTCCAGCGCGGCGCGGTATTCGCGCACCAGGCACTCTTCCAGGTTCGACGCCGTGCGCGCAAGCCGCAGCAATTTCAACGTCACCACCATGCCGCGCGGCGATTTCTCGTTGAGCGTCTTCAGCGTCGCCTGTGCGAATTCGGAGCCCTCGCGCTTCAGCGCCGCGACGATATCCTCCATGCGCTCGAAGCCGAACAGAGCGTCGATGGCCGCCTGCTTTGCGGTCACCGGCCCGGCCGTCTCGCCCGTCGCAAAGCCATTGATGAGCTTGCTGACGTCGGCTGCGGTCGCGCCCCGACGGAGCTTGGTCAGCGCCTCGCGCAGCTCCGGCCATTTGGCCGCCGGCACCACGGCATCGGCGAACTTGGCGTGGATGGCGTCCGGCCCGTTCATGGTTTGCCCAGTCAGGCCGAAATAAGTGCCGATCTCGCCGGGCGAGCGCGACAACAACCAGGTGCCGCCGACATCGGGGAAGAAGCCGAGCCCGACTTCGGGCATCGCAAGCTTGGTGCGGTCGGTGACGACGCGGTGGCTGGCATGGCCGGAGAGGCCGACGCCGCCCCCCATGACGAGGCCGTCCATGAACGCGACGTAGGGCTTCGGATATTTCGCGATCCGCGCATTCATGACGTATTCCTGGCGCCAGAACCGCGCGCCGAGATCGCCGCCCTCGCGCGAGCTCTCCCAGAGGCCGCGGATGTCGCCGCCGGCGCAGAGGCCGCGCTCGCCGGCGCCTTCCAGGATGATCAGCGCGACTTCGGGATCGGTCTCGAACCGGTCGAGCGCCGCATCGATGCCGATGGACATCTCCAAGGTCATGGCGTTGATCGCCTTCGGACGGTTGAGCCGGATCACGCCCACTCCGCCCTCGCGGCGAACGATGAGATCGCCCTCCTCTGCCGAGCTCATCGCGCGCCCTCGATCAGCTTGCGCGCCACGATCAGCCGCATGATCTCGTTGGTGCCTTCGAGGATCTGGTGCACGCGCAGGTCGCGCACGATCTTCTCGATGCCGTACTCGCTGAGATAGCCGTAGCCGCCATGAAGCTGGAGCGCGTGGTTGGCGACCTCGAAGCCGACATCGGTGCCGAAACGCTTGGCCATCGCGCACAGCATGGTGGCGTCGGGGTCCTTGCGGTCCAGCGCTGCCGCGGCACGCCACAGGAAGGTGCGCGCGGCCTCGAGCTCGATCGCCATGTCGGCAAGGCGGAATTGCAGGGCCTGGAATTCGTCGAGGCGTTTTCCAAACGCCTTGCGCTCCTTCATGTAGGCGCGCGCCTTGTCGAGCGCCGTCTGCGCGCCACCGAGCGAGCATGCCGTGATGTTGAGGCGGCCGCCGTCGAGACCGGCCATCGCGATCTTGAAACCGACGCCCTCCTCGCCGAGGCGATTGGCCGCCGGCACCCGGGCGTTCTCGAACATCACCGCGCGGGTCGGCTGTGCGTTCCATCCCATCTTGCGCTCATTGGCACCGAAGGAGACGCCCGGCGTCTTGCCGTCGATGACGAGGGTCGAGATGCCGCCGGGGCCGTCGCCGCCGGTCCTGACCATCGCGACCAGGAGATCGGTGCCGCCGGCGCCGGAGATGAATTGCTTCTGGCCGTTGAGGACGTAGTGGTCGCCGTCGCGTACCGCGCGGGTGCGCAGCGCAGCTGCGTCGGAGCCTGCGCCCGGCTCGGTCAGGCAGTAGCTCGCGATCAACTCCATGGTGCAGAGCTTCGGCAGCCATGTGTGGCGCTGGGTGTCGCTGCCGAAGGCATCGATCATCCAGGACGCCATGTTGTGGATGGAGATAAAGGCCGAGGTGGTCGGGCAGCCCGTCGCCAGCGCTTCAAATATCAGCGCCGCGTCGAACCGCGTCATCGCGGATCCCCCGACATCGTCGCGGATATAGATGCCGCCCATGCCGAGCGTGGCGGCCTCACGCATCACGTCGACTGGGAAATGCTTCTCCTCGTCCCAACGCAACGCGTGCGGCGCGATCTTCTCCGCCGCGAACGCGAGCGCCATGTCGCGGATTGCAATCTGATCCTCGTTCAGAGCGAACTGCATGCTGCCGTTACTCTCTTGCCCCATCGTCATTGCGAGCGCAGCGAAGCAATCCAGGCTGCCTCCGCGGAAAGACTCTGGATTGCTTCGTCGCACCAGTGCAAAATTGCTACGCAATTTTGTCACGGGCTCCTCGCAATGACGGGCTGGGCTACAGCCTTACTTCATCAGCGGGATCGAGAACTCCGCACCTTCCTTGACGCCGGACGGCCAGCGCGAGGTCACCGTCTTGGTCTTGGTGTAGAAGCGGATCGAGTCCGGGCCGTGCTGGTTGAGATCACCGAAGCCGGACTTCTTCCAGCCGCCGAAGGTGTAATAGGCGATCGGCACCGGGATCGGCACGTTGATGCCGACCATGCCGACGTTCACCTTGGCCGCGAAGTCGCGCGCGGCGTCGCCGTCGCGGGTGAAGATGGCAACGCCGTTGCCGTAGTCATGATCCGACGGCAGCGCCAGCGCTTCCTTGTAGTCGTGCGCGCGCACGACCGAGAGCACCGGGCCGAAGATCTCTTCCTTGTAGATCCGCATGTCCTTGGTGACGTTGTCGAACAGCGAACCGCCGAGATAGAAGCCGTTCTCGTAGCCCTGCATCTTGAAGCCGCGGCCGTCGACGGCGAGCGTCGCGCCTTCCTTGATGCCGATGTCGATGTAGCTCTTGACCTTCTCGACCGCCTCGCGCGTGACCAGCGGACCGTAATCGGCCGACGGATCGATCGAGGTGCCGATCTTGAGCGACTCGACGCGCGGGATCAGCTTCTCCATCAGGCGATCGCCAGTGGACTTGCCGACGGGCACTGCGACCGAGACCGCCATGCAGCGTTCGCCGGCCGAGCCGTAGCCTGCGCCGATCAGTGCGTCGACAGCCTGGTCCATGTCGGCGTCGGGCATGATGATGGCGTGGTTCTTGGCCCCGCCGAAGCATTGGCAGCGCTTGCCGGTCTGCGCGGCGCGCTCGTAGATGTACTGCGCGATCGGAGTCGAGCCGACGAAGCCGATGGCCTTGATGTCGGGATCGTCGAGGATGGCGTCGACCGCCTCCTTGTCGCCGTTGACGACGTTGAGGATGCCGGCCGGCAGGCCCGCTTCCATCATGAGTTCAGCGAGCAGCATCGGCACGCCGGGGTCGCGCTCCGACGGCTTGAGGATGAAGGCGTTGCCGCAGGCGATCGCCGGGGCGAACTTCCACATCGGGATCATCGCCGGGAAATTGAACGGCGTGATGCCCGCGACGACGCCGAGCGGCTGGCGCATGGAATAGATGTCGATGCCGGGGCCGGCGCCCTCAGTGTATTCGCCCTTCATCAGATGCGGAATGCCGCAGGCGAATTCCGCGACCTCGAGGCCGCGCTGGATGTCGCCCTTGGCGTCGGGCACGGTCTTGCCGTGCTCGCGCGCGAGCAATTCGGCGAGCTTGTCGTAATCGCGCTGAACCAGCTCCACGAATTTCATCATCACGCGGGCGCGGCGCTGTGGATTGGTTGCGGCCCACTCCGGCTGCGCGGCGCGGGCATTCTCCACGGCGGCGCGGACTTCGGCCTTGGACGCCAGCGCGACCTTGGCCTGGACGTCACCGGTCATCGGCTCGAAGACGTCGGCAGTGCGGCCCGAGGTGCCCTTGACCTCCTTGCCACCGATGAAATGTCCGATTGAACGCATGGGATGATCTCCTTAGGCCGAGCGTGGTCGCTTTGACAAATCCTATCGACCTGCATTTTATAGGATTCAAGTCTGAGATATTGCACCATAGATGTGCGAAAATGCTGGATCAAGGCGCTATCGACTGGGACGACTTTCGCTTCGTGCTGGCCATCGTGCGGGGCGGCTCGGTCTCGGCTGCGGCAAAACAGCTCGGCGTCGACCATGCCACGGTGATCCGCCGCGTCGATCGGCTGGAAAAGCACCTGTCGGCCAAGCTGTTCGACCGGCGCAAGACCGGCTATCTCCTCACCGAGGCAGGCCAGCGCGTCGCCGACAGCGCCGAAGCGATGGAATCGACCATCGTCGCCAACCAGGAGCAGGTCGGCGGCTCGGTGGCACGGCTGACCGGAACGGTGCGGATCGGCGCGCCCGACGGGTTCGGCACTGCCTTCCTGGCGCCACGGCTCGCCCCCTTCGCCGACCGCTACCCCGATCTCGATCTGCAACTTGTGGCAACCGCGCGGCTGTTCAGTCTCTCCAAGCGCGAGGCCGATATCGCCATCAGCCTGACCATGCCGAAGGAGGGTCGTATCGTCGGCCGCAAGCTGCTCGACTACCGCCTCGGGCTCTATGCCGCACCAGCCTATCTCGACCGCTTTCCCAGGATCTCGTCACGGCAAGACCTGCCGCAGCACCGCTTCGTCGGCTACATCGAGGAGCTGCTGTTCACGCCGGAGCTCGACTATCTGCCGCAGGTGTCGCCGCGGATTTCCGCGCGCTTTCGCAGCGCCAATCTGATCGCTCAGCTCAATGCTACGCTCTCGGGCTTCGGCATTGCGGTGCTGCCGCATTTCATGGCGAGCGACCATCCGCAGCTTGTCGCAGTGTTGCCGGACGACATCTCGATCATGCGGACATTCTGGATGCTGATGCACGCCGACAGCAAGGACCTCGCGCGGATCAGAGCGGTGGCGGACTACATCAGCGAGATCGTCGAGCGCGAACGGACGCTGTTTGCGGGACGGTAGCGCCGCTTCCGTAGGTGGGCAAAGCGAAGCGTGCCCACCATATCAGTCGCGCGAGTAGACAGATGGTGGGCACGGCGCAAGAGCGCCTTTGCCCACCCTACGGCTGCCGACTAACTCTGCTTCGCCTTCTTCGCCGCAGGCACCTTCGGCTCGCGCTTCACGCCACCGAGCGCGCTATCCCGGCCTGCCTTCAGCACCTCGTCCGACAATTCGTTCGATCCGGCTATGCGCGCCAGCAGCATGGTGCCGGCCATCGTCGCCAGCGTCGCGATCGCCTGCTTGCGCGCGGCCTTGCGCGGCATGTTCGGGACATAGTCGGTCATCATCTCGATCATCTGGTCGAGCTTGCCGGCAAAGGCCTTGCGCGTCTTCGGGCTCTCGCGGGCGATCTCGGCGCCCAGCGCGGGGATCGAGCAGCCATGGCCGGGATTGTCGCGGTGCAGCGTGGACAGATAGCTTTCCGCGACCAGCGCCAGGCGCTTTTCAGGAGCGGCCTCGCCGGTGAGCTTGCGCCAATGCTCCATCGAGCGGTCCATGGCATAGCCAAAGGCCTCGATCACCAGCGCCTCGCGGGAATCGAAATGCGCGTAGAAGCCGCCATGGGTCAGGCCCGCCTCCTTCATGAGATCGGCAACGCCGATGCCGTGGGCACCCTTCTCGCGCAGCCGCACGGAGGCCTTCTTCACGATGCGGTCGTGGGTTTCCTGCTTGTGTTCCGGGGAATAGCGCATGCGGATCTCATTGGATGTCGAGAGTCATCTCATAGCACGCAAATGCCGGGATCGGTGCATTAATTCACGTTAAGTTGCGCCGATCATGGAAAAGGTTGCAGTTGCATGGACCGCCAGGGCCCCCTTGCCGTCGCGGACAAAGCCCTCGGTGTAGCTGGTCTGGCGTCCCAGCTTGATCACCTTGCCCTCGGCCGAGACCAGCCCGGAGCGAACCGACAGCGGGCGCAAGTAGGTCAGCTTCAGATCGAGGGTCACCGAGCTTTGCCCGGCCTCGAGCCGGGTGGAGATCGCACACCCCATGGCCGTATCGAGCAGCGCCGCTGCAGTCGCGCCGTGGAGGAGACCGATGGTGTTTTCGAGATCTTCGCGCGGCTCCAGTTCCATGACGATCCGGCCCGGCTCGACCACGGCCATCGTGAAACCGATCAGTTTCGCAAAGGGCGGCGGCGGCAGCCGGCCGTCGCGAATGCCGAGCATGGCGTCCATGCCCGACAGGCCCATTGCCACTTTCGCAACCGGCGCCGGCACCTGCCAGTCCACCACGCGCTCACGCCGCCGTTCAGGCGAAAACAGATCGAGTTGATCGAGATGGGTCATGACATGTCCCTTTGTATGATTATCATCATACTATGCCACGGACTTCGCGCTGGCAACTCGATCTCGCCTGCTTGACAAGCCGGGCGTTTCGGCCCGGAAGTGATCCCGACCAGTGCGCCTCGCACGCGTCCACGAAACCTTCGAGATGCCCCGATGGAAATGCTCAACAACCACTGCGGCGTGACGCGCGATGCGCGCGGCGTCGTTCATGTCGCGATCTGCAACGCCGGCCCGCTCAACATTCTCGGCTCGCCCGTCACCGAGGCCGTGCGCGAAGGCCTCCAGCAGCTCGCCTCCGACCGCAGCATCCGGGTCGTGGTGCTGCGCGGCCAGAGCGAGAAGAGCATGATCGGCGGCGCAGACATCAAGGAGATGGCCAAGCTCGACCCAAAATCCGCCGAAGCCTTCATCAGCCGCCTGCGCGATCTCTGCGAGGCGGTGCGCCAATTCCCTGCCCCGGTGATCGCACGGATGCCCGGCTGGTGTCTCGGCGGCGGGCTCGAAGTGGCGGCGGCCTGCGATTTCCGCATTGCCGCGCATGATGCGCATTTCGGCATGCCGGAGGTGCGCGTCGGCATCCCCTCGGTGATCCATGCGGCGCTCCTGCCGCGTCTGATCGGCTGGGCCCGCGCGCGCTGGCTGGTGATGACGGCGGAGAACATCGACGCCCCGACCGCGCTGGCCTGGGGACTGATCGACAAGGTCGCGCCGGAGGGCGAGCTCGATGCCGTGATCGAGCACATCGTGACGGCGCTGCTCGAATGCGGCCCCGAGGCGCTGCGATCGCAGAAGGCACTGCTGCGGCAATGGGAAGAACTGCCGCTGACGGAGTCGGTGAATCTGAGCGTCAAGGTGTTCGGCGAGTCGTTCCTGACCGACGAGCCGACGCGGCTCATGCAGGCATTTGTGAACCGGAAGCGGTAGGCCTGCTCCAAGAACGGCGTACTGGGTCACCCGCCCGCGCGGGTGATCACAGCGTGCCGTGAAGAAGCATCTCTTCACTCGAACGACCAAATCTCATCTGAATCACGACATTTTCTCATCCCTGGCGCGGTTGCATTTTTTGCGTCGCATCATATGATGACCATAATCTTACCCGTCATCGCAGGGAGTTCCGTCATGGCCGAAGCCGCCGATCCCGTCGTCATCGTCTCCGCCGCCCGCACCCCGCTCGGCCGTTTCATGGGCGAATTGTCGCCGCTTGCCGCCCACAAGCTCGGATCGCACGTGATCGGTGCGGCGCTGGAGCGCGCCAGGCTCGCACCCGAAAAGGTCGACGAGGTCTTCATGGGCTGCGTGCTGCCGGCCGGACAAGGCCAGGCGCCGGCGCGCCAGGCGGCGCGTGGCGCGGGTCTGCCCGATGCCACCGGCGCGACCACGGTGAACAAGGTTTGCGGCTCCGGCATGAAGGCGACCATGCTGGCGCACGACATCATCCGCGCCGGCTCGGCCGACATCGTGGTCTCCGGCGGCATGGAGAGCATGAGCAACGCGCCGTATCTGCTCGCCAAGGCGCGCGGCGGCTATCGCGTCGGCCATGACCGCATCATCGACCACATGATGATGGACGGGCTCGAGGACGCCTATGAGACCGGCCGCTCCATGGGCGATTTCGGCGAGGCCACGGCTGAAGCCTATCAGTTCACCCGCAAGGACCAGGACGCCTACGCCATGGAGACGCTCAGCCGCGCCCGCAAGGCGGTCGAGGGCGGCGCGTTCAAGGCCGAGATCGCGCCGATCACGCTGACCGAGAAGGCCGGCCCGCGCGTCATCGCCAATGACGAGCATCCGCTGAAGGTTGACCCCGCCAAGATTCCCGGATTGAAGCCGGCGTTCCGCGCCAACGGCACCATCACGCCGGCGGCCTCCTCCGCCAATGCCGACGGCGCCGCTGCGCTCGTGCTGACGAAGCGCTCGCTCGCCGATCGGGGCGGCCTGCCTGTTCTCGCCGAGATCAAGGGCCACGCCACTCACAGCCAGGAGCCGCAATGGTTCACCACGGCGCCGATTCCGGCGATCCGCAAGCTGCTCGACAAGGTCGGCTGGGCTGCCTCCGATGTCGACCTGTTCGAGATCAACGAGGCGTTCGCCGTGGTCGCGATGGCTGCGCAACGCGATCTCGGCATTCCCCGCGAAAAGCTCAACATCAACGGCGGCGCCTGCGCGCTCGGACACCCGATCGGCGCCACCGGCGCGCGGCTGATCGTGACGCTGCTGCATGCGCTCGAGGCGCAGAACCTCAGGCGCGGCATTGCCGCGCTCTGCATCGGCGGCGGCGAAGCCACGGCCATCGCGGTGGAGCGGCCGGCACACTAGCCGTCCGCGGAATGGCCGAAATCAAGGGAAGTCTGGCATTTCAGCCTTTCCTCGCCTGTGCCAGAATGTAACGATGACGCGGGTCTCCCGAGGGCTCGCAAACCAAGATTGAGGCCCAATGATCTCGAACTGGCTCGCGGCAGCGCTTTCTCGCCGCAACATTCACTATGGCTGGGTGATGGTCGGCGTGACCTTCCTCGCCGCGCTGATCAGCGCCGGCACGGTCGGCGCGCCCGGGGTGTTCATCGTGCCGCTGCAGAAGGAGTTCGGCTGGAGCACGGCGGAGATCTCCTCCGCGCTGTCGATCCGCTTCGTCCTGTTCGGGCTGATGGCGCCGTTCGCCGCAGCCCTGCTCAACCGCTACGGCCTGCGCAACGTGACGCTGGTCGCGCAGCTGATCGTGGTCTCGGCGCTCGTGCTCTCGCTGGGCATGACCGAGGTCTGGCAGCTCATCGCGCTGTGGGGCGTGCTGATCGGGATCGGCACGGGCATGACCGCCCTGGTGCTCGGCGCGACGATTGCCACGCGCTGGTTCGCAGCAAGACGCGGCCTCGTCGTCGGCATCATGACCGCGAGCGTCGCCACCGGCCAGCTCGTGTTCCTGCCGCTTTTGGCAAGCCTCACCGACCATTACGGCTGGCGGCTCGCACTCGGCTTCGTCTGCATCGCGCTCGGCGTGTCCGCGGTCGCCGTGCTGCTGGTGATGCGCGACCGGCCGAGCGACGTCGGCCTGCGCCCGTTCGGCGATGAAGGTACTGAGCCCCTGCCCGCCCCGCCGGTCAGCCACGGCACGATTACCGGCGTTGCGCTCGGAACGTTGCGCGATGCCTCGAAATCGACGGCGTTCTGGATCCTGTTCGCGACCTTCTTCGTCTGCGGCGCTTCGACCAACGGCCTCGTCCAGGTGCACCTGATCCCGATGTGCCTCGATTTCGGCATCCCGCAGGTTCAGGCGGCGAGCCTCTTGGCTGCGATGGGCATCTTCGACTTCTTCGGCACCATCATGTCGGGCTGGCTGTCGGACCGCTACGACAATCGCTGGCTGCTGTTCTGGTATTACGGCCTGCGCGGACTCTCGCTGATCTTCCTGCCCTTTAGCGACTTCTCGTTCTACGGCCTCTCCGTCTTCGCAATGTTCTACGGGCTCGACTGGATCGCCACAGTGCCGCCGACCGTGCGGATCACCGCGCAGAAATTCGGACCGGAGCGCGCCAATCTGGTGTTCGGCTGGATCTTTGCCGGCCATCAGCTCGGCGCCGGCGCCGCCGCCTTCGGAGCCGGCCTGTCCCGCACGGTGTATGAGAGCTACCTGCCTGCGTTCTTCATTGCCGGCGCGCTGTGCGTGTTCGCCGCGCTGATCGTGCTGGCCCTCTCGCGTCAGCCCAAGCCGCAGCCTGCGATGGCGTAGTATCTCATCGTGATGGTGACGCCGAACACGGCGGCGTCACCAATCCGCTCGAGCCGGTGAAACCTTCGAGCACCCGGCGCGTCGCTGAGGCGGAGAGCGTTTGCCGTGTATGGTAGATTGTGACGGCACGAGGATCGGCATCACTTCGAATCCTTGTTCAATTCGATCGCGACCTCCGACATCCAGGACCCCGGCGCCTCCATCAGGAAGGATTGATGATTGCTCTTGGTCTGGATCGTCACCAGCGCGGCCACCGTGTTTCCCTCGATTCGCGCCTCGATCAGGCCGTCCTTGTTCGTGCCGTAGACCTTGCCGCCCTGTCGATATTCGCTCTCGAACCAGTTGCCGGAAAGCTCCGTCCCGCTCTGCTCGATGTTCGCGGAGAGGACCATCCTGTACGCATCGCTTGCGCAGCGCAGATCGAGTGTCAACGACCGTCCCGGCCTGGTGACGTTGTATGCCACTTTGCAGCGGACCTTCTCACGCGGACCATCCGACGGCTTCATCGTACCGATACCCGACCATGCGCCGGCCAGGCTGTCGAACACCGGCTCTGCGCACAACGGGCTGATGCCGATAAGTACGAGGCAGGCCGCGCCGATGCCGATGCGCGCCGCCGGAAACTTCAATAGCATTCTGCCGATCCTGATTTGTAAAGTCTGGGCGCGTCCTACGCCCCAACAGCCGCGGGATGTTGACGAAGCTGTTTAGAAATGTTGCAAAGATTGCCTGAACGTTGCCGGGATCGGCACAACGAGTACACGCCAAGATGTACCCCAGGGGAAACAAAATGCCGGCTCCATCGTCCGCACCCATCATCCCGACCAATCCAGTGACCGCCGAGATGCGCGATGCGTTGCGCGCGATCGTCGGCGAGAAGGGATTTATCGAGGACGAGCATGGCAAGCAGCCGTTCGTGACGGATTGGCGGGGACTGCTGGTCGGCGGGGCCGGCGCCGTCGTTCGTCCCGGCAGCACCGAGGAAGTGTCGAAAGTGGTCCGGCTTTGCCACGCGCACGGCGTGGCGATCGTGCCGCAGGGCGGCAACACCGGCCTGATGGGCGGGGCCACGCCCTGGCCGGCGCACACCGGCATTGTGCTGTCGCTCGGCCGCATGAATCGCGTGCTGGATGTCGATCCCGTCGGCTATTCGATGACGGTCGAGGCGGGCTGCGTGCTGCAGACGCTGCAGGAGACCGCCAGCGAGCACGACAGGTTCCTGCCGCTCAGCCTCGGCGCCCAGGGCTCGTGCATGATCGGCGGCAATCTCTCGACCAACGCCGGCGGCGTGCAGGTGCTGCGCTACGGCAATGCCCGCAATCTCGTGCTGGGGCTCGAGGTCGTCCTGCCCAACGGCGACGTCTGGGACGGATTGCGTGCGCTCAAGAAGGACAATACGGGCTACGACCTCAAGCACCTGTTCATGGGCGCTGAGGGGACGCTCGGCATCATCACCAAGGCCGTGCTCAAGCTGTGGCCGGCGCCGAAGGACGTCAGCACCGCGTGGCTGGCGATCCGGGATCCACGCGCGGCGCTGGAGATCCTGTCCGAAGCGCATGCGGCATCCGAGGACAATGTCGGCTCCTGCGAGCTGATGAGCCGCGCCGCCATCGACATGGTGCTGCGCCACATTCCCGGCACCCAGGATCCGCTCAAGGCGGACACGCCATGGTATCTCCTGCTCGAATGGTCGTCTGCGCGCCCACGCCGGGATGGGACCGAGGGCATGTCCGAGAAGCTGGAGCAGTTCCTTGCCGACCAGCTCGAGGCCGGCCGCGTGCTCGACGCCGCGATCGCTCACACGGTCGGCCAGTCGCGCAACATGTGGCGGATCCGGGAGGGTGTGGCCGAGGCCTCCCGGGCCGAGGGTCCGGGGCTGAGCTATGACGTGTCGGTGGCGATCTCCAGGATACCGGACTTCATCGACAAGGGGACCAAGGCCGTGCTCGACATCCTCCCGACCATCCGCCCCTACCCCCTGGGTCACATCGGCGACGGCAATCTGCATTTCTCGTTCATGGGGCCGGTCGGCATGGATCAGCAGACACTGACCCAATACAAGGGCGCCATCACGCGGGCCGTGAACGACCTCATCACTTCCATGGGCGGATCGATCTCGGCGGAGCACGGCATCGGCATCGACAAGCTCGACGAGCTCAGTCACTACCGGTCGAAGACCGAGCTCGACATCATGCGCACCATCAAGCGCGCGCTCGATCCGCAGAACATCATGAACCCCGGCAAGGTGCTGCGCCTGTGACTGCCGATCAACAGGTCTTCTTCTGCAAATGCTCGACGCAGGTGCAGGTCTTGGTCGCCGGATATTTCACGTCGTAGTAGGGAAAGCTTGAGGTGGCCGGGCTGTTGGTCGAGCAGCGCGGGAACAGATAGTAGTTGTCGGACAGCTTCACGGTGCCAGCGATGGTGAAGCCGAGGTTGGGCGCGTAGTCATAGGTCACCTCGCTCAGGACGAGCGAGATGTTGGCGTTGGTGGTGCCGCTCGGCCCCGTGAACTTCGACAAGGTCATCGGGTCACCCTTCTTTCTCGCGCCCGTCGAGCTGGTCGACGTGCTCCATTGCACCGTCGCATTGCCGTTGCTGTCGGTCGACACGCCCGAGACCGTGATCGTCATCAAGGAGGTGCTGCCGCTCTTGGTCGGATAGGGAGCCATGATGGCGCTCGCAGCCGCGAGAATGCCGTCCATCTGAGACGAGGTGACGGCCGTGTTCTGCGTGACCATGTCGGCGACACTGTGCGCGGTCGCGCTGACCTTGACGTTCATCGAAAGGCCGGTAGCGAGCTCGACGCCGCCGACATAGAGCACCAGCATGAACGGCGCCACAATGGCGAACTCCGTCGCGGCGACAGCGCGGTCATCGGCGACCAGGTGCCGGGCGCGAGACGACAGGGCGGAGATCATCAGGAGGCTCCTGGCTCGTTCTGGAACGCGGCGGACGACATGATCAGCCGGTTGCCGTTGCTGAGGTTCGAGAGGTTGAAACCGAGCGGCCCGAGCACGACCGGCCAGACATACATGACGCGGAGCACGACGATATCGCCGGCATCGCCGGGGTCGTACTGCCAGGTATTGGTGACCTTGCCCGAGCTGTCGAAGGTCAGGGTCGGCATTCCCGTGTTCGTGGACGTCCACGAGGTCGCCACCTGCATGTCGACCATGAGGCCGCTGCAATTGAACAGGATCACGATCTGCTCGCAGACCTTCTGCTTGAAAGCCGCCTGCGTCATCTGTGCGGATTGAACCTGTCCGGTCATGACGAGGCGCGCCGACTGGCGCACGATGGTTTCGAGCGTCTGCTGCGCGAAGAAAACGAGGAACGTCTGGATCAGCGCGATGATGAGGGCGAGGAACGGCGCAGCGACCAGCGCGAATTCCACGGCCGTCGCGCCCCTCTTGTCCCGCGCGAAAGCCGTGCAGCGATTGCGGCGTCTCATGGTTGTTGCATCTCCCGGCCCCGTCATGGCGCTTTCTCTACTGCACGAGGCTGGCTGTGCTGGACGCGACCTTGATGAACAGGTCGGTCAGCGCATCGGAAATGTTCTTGCCGCTCTGAACACTTTTATAGAAACCAGGCGAGGCGCACGCCTGGAGGTTTTGCGCGATCTTGCCGGTTGAGGACTCAGGCTGGTTATACTTGTGGATCCAGTCCATGTACCATTTATCGGTTTTCTGGATGCCGGTATTGGGATCGGCGATGAGCTGTAGATACTCCGTGTAGAGGACGGCGATCTTGATGCCGCGGTTCTTGATGGTCGTGCACATCGTCGTGTCGAGCGGCTGCTGGCATCGATTGTTGGAGGCGAAGCTCGCGTTGGGGCAGGTCGTGGAAATCTTGTCTTCGACGCCGTCGGTGACGAGGAATACCACTTGCTGCGGCGTATCTCCCGCCGCGTTGCTCCCAAGCCCGGGCGTGGGCATGATGTCGTTGAGGCTCTTGAGCGCGCCTGCGATGTTCGTGCCATTGTCGGTCTTACAGTTGGTCTTCACAACGACGCAGTTCTGGTAGGCGACCGGCATCAGCGAGATGCTGGAAACCTTGGTTCCGGCGAGGGTCGGGGTGGTCAGCGTGGCCAGTGTGTTCAAACTCAAGTCGAACGTGTAGAGCGCCGCCTTGTAGGTGGTGTTGTTCAGCGCCGCCATGCACTGCATGACGCCCCCCGAGATGCCGGACTGCGGGCAGTTCGACCATGAATTGAGCAGCTGATTGACGGCATTTGTCACCAGATCAATCCGCAAAGTGATATTATTGTTTCGCGCGATCGCGAGGTTATCGTATTTCCCGCCGTCGTGGGCGATGTCGGTCTGATGACAAGCGAAGCCGCAATTCTGCGAGGCCGTTGCCGACTGATACGCGGGGGCGGTGTACTTGATGAGATCGCTAATGTCTTTCGCGGTCGCGCCGATCCCCATGGACGGCGAGTCATCCATCAGCAGATAGAAATTCATGTTGGGCGCGCTGGACGCCCGCGCTGTGGCGGATCCATTGACCTGCCAGGTCTGCTTGCCGAGAACACCGGGGAAATTGTTGATGGACTGCGCGGTGTAGGACACCGTGATCGTGCGAGCAAGACCGGTATCAGTGACGGTGACCGTCGGCGTCGGGACCGACGACAGGCCGGGAAGATTCGCCTTCGCAGCGAAAACGGCTTCCGCGGTCGCCTTGACGATGGCCGTGTCGCTCTGCACCAGCATCGCCGGCCGCACGGCTGCGATCGCGGCGGCGTCGGCGGCGGCGTTCAGCTGCTCGCGCTTACGCAAGGCCAGTGTGTAGTCGAGCGTCATGCCCAAAAGAAAGATGATCGGAACCATCGTGAGCGCGAAGATGATGGCGACGTTGGCCTTCCGATCACTCCCGAAACGGAGTACTGCGCGGCGGAGCATGACCTTCATCCTGATTGCCGTCGTTACGGCAAAAAACTTCCCTGAAATCTCGTGATGGGAGAGGCCGCAGCATGGCTGCGATCACCCCCATATCGCAGGCTGCAATATGGATTTGGCCTTCTTAATCAACACTTACGGGCGATCGACAAACATGGACCGCGACAAAGTGCGATGTATCGTATTGAGAAAGCATCATTAACGTCGCTTAAACGCGATCGCAGAGATCGACGGTTAACGGAATCATGCGCAAGGTGCCGACGGGTACACGACGTGCACCGGCAGACGAAGAGCGCGTCAGGCGCGCCTGGCGCGGGCGGCGGCTCAAACAAGCCCCCCGAAAACGCCCCCATGAACAGCTGTCGATGCAAAAAACGCCCTGATTGCCGGGCTTTCCGGGCCATGAATGCGCACCATCAAGCGGGCGCTCGATCCGCAGAACATCATGAATCCCGGCAAGGGTGCTGGGCCCGGCGCCAACAATTGGTCCAGCGTGGGAGGGTCGCAAAGATGTTGCGACCCGTCCGCGATCTGTCGAGCGTGGCGTTAGCTGTCCTCAAGCCACCGAACCGCCACGGGGATTGACGATCGTATACCCTCGCAATGAACGTGCGTGGATTCGCGTCGCGCGCCCGCCCGAGTTGGCGTCATAGGCCATCCAGACGTCGCCCCCCAGGTGCTGCTCCAGGACGAAAACGTGTCCTCGTCGCGCAGCAACCATTCCTGGTGCGGGTGATGTCCGCGGAAAGCGCAGCCAGTTGGACGCAAGATTCAATTCCGGCACAATCCGGCCAAACACGCGCAGGGCCGCGCCGCAGCCGCAGAAGGACGAAGGGCAACCGGCCGGACGGCCACCGACGATGCGAGCGTTGGAGACACCGGAGACGGTCGCCGACGTGGCGGTGCCCCCCGCATCAGTCACCGTCAGTTGCGTCGAGCGGTAGGCTTGCAGCGAGGACCTGGAAACCGGTGAAGATCTGGAAGCTGCTAAGGATCGCGAAGTCCGTTCGCGTCGTGTCTGCGAATACGAGAAGTCGCAGGGCATGGTGACATTACATTCAGGGGCTTGATGAATGCGATAAGGCCGTGCTTCCGAAGCGACAGAACCGAGGACAATGAAGAGGCACGCAGAAAATACTCGCTTGAACATTGCAAGGACTCCAAATGAGAGACCCTGCCCCGGATCATGAGAAACAAATACAGTTTGGCTGAAATGGGACTAAAGGCCGGCTGAAAACCGACTGCATTACGCGACACGGCCAGCAATCGTCATAGCCTACACGTAGCGGCCGAGATGATTAACTCGCAGCGCACGAATGCCCGCTCAGCGGGTCACGCTTGCGGCATGCAATCAAGTCAGATTCGCATTTGGAGCGTTGCGAAGGCAGAACCCGCTGCCGCTCACTGCATCATCGCGGCCGCGATCTTCTCCGCCGACATCAGGACCGGGAAGTTGGTGTTGGCGCACGGCACCACCGGGAAGATCGAGGCGTCGACGACGCGCAGGCCCTGCACGCCCTTGACGCGGCCCTGGCTGTCGACCACCGCCATGGGATCGTCGGCCCGGCCCATGCGGCACGAGCAGGAGGCGTGCCACACGCCGATGGTCGCCTTGCGCACGAAGGCTTCCAGCGCCTCGTCGTCGTTCATCACCTGGTCGAAGGTGAAGCCTTCCACCACGAAATTGTCGATCATGTAGTGACGCAGCGCCGCCGGCCCGTCCATCAAGGCTGCGGCGATCGTGGTGAGGATTCTGTTCCTGGTGTTGACCACGCCGATCTTGCGGACGCGGTCGGTGTAGGCGGCCGGGAACGGCTTGTCCGTCACCTTCCTGACGACGTCGCTCATCTGCACCGCCGCCATCTTGCGGAAGCCGCTCATCAGACGATCGAGGTCGCGCCGGTCGGACAGCAGGTTGAACTCGACGATCGGCTCTGCCGAGGGATCGCGCGAGGCGAGCTTGACCTGTCCGGTCTCGGAATAGGTCTTGTTGACGAAGGTCAGGAGCGAGCCGATCTGCGCGCCGACGGCGTGCCAGGCCGACTTGCTGATGACGACGACGAACATGTCGCCCTTCGGCACATCAGGCAGCCCGGACGAATAACGCAGGCCCAGCTGCATGTGACGCCTGGTATGCTCGTTCATGCGCGCGCCGCGCCGAACGAAGGACGACAGTGAGATCGAGGGATGATCCATCAGGCGCTGGCCGACGCCCGGCAAGCCCATCAGCACGGGAATGCCCATGTCCTTGAGGTGACCGACCGGGCCGATGCCCGCGCGCAGCAGATGCGCCGGCGAATGGATCGCGCCGCTGGAGAGAATGATCTCGCGTCCGCGGAATTCCTGCTCGCGTCCGTCAACCGTCGCCTTCACGCCGACGCAGCGCGTGCCTTCGAATAGAAGCTCTTTGACTTGCGTGTTGGTGGAGATCGTGAGGTTGGTACGCTTGCGGGTGTCGCGGTCGAGATAGCCCATCGCGGCCGAAACGCGCTGCTCGGCCTGGTTGGAATGCGTGACCGGAAAATAGCCGTCGACGAACTCGCCATTCTGGTCGGGCAGGAATTGATGCCCGGCCTGCTGGAAGGCTTGCGCGAACGCCTGCGAATGCCGCGTCCAGTGCTCCCGCGGGATACGGCGCACCGGGATCCGGCCGTCCTTGCCGTGATACGGTCCGTCGAAGTCGAGGTCGCGCTCGACCTTCTTGAAGAAGGGCAGCACCTCGGGCCACGACCACCCCTCGGCGCCCCGCGCCTCCCATTCGTCGTAATCGGTCGGCGCGCCGCGATTGGCCATCTGGCCGTTGATCGACGAGCCGCCGCCCAGCACGCGCGCCTGTTCGTATTTGCGTAAAGGGAGACGCGATTCGTTCGGATTGTTGTGACTAACGACCTGCGTCGTGACCTTGAGCTCGGTCCAGTGAAAGCGCGGATCGAAATAGGCCGTGCCGGGATAGCTGTCCCTGATCTCGGCCGGCTCGTTGCCGGGCGGCGTGTCCTGTCCGGCCTCGCACAGCAGGACCTTATTGGCGCTTCTTGCGGAGAGTCGATGGGCGAGCACGGATCCGGCCGAGCCGCCGCCCACGATGATGAAGTCGTACACGATTGGCGTTTCCTGTTGTTTTTGTTGGGGGGAGCTTAGCGCGGGATTGCGACGCGATGGAAGCTTGATTGCATCGCCATCAACTCGTCATCCTGAGGCGCTCGCGCAGCGAGCCTCGAAGGATGCACGGCCCCGATGCAGCCGGGCCGTCGTCCTTCGAGGCTCGTCCTGCGTTGCAGGGCGAGCGCCTCAGGATGACGGTGATGGAGTTGTGCTTCAGCCGCGTCTAAGGCCTGATCGAAAAGTTCGCCGGCGGCCCCGGCTTGCGCAGCGGCTCGGCGAGGCGCGCGAACTCGCACAGCAGCGAGCGCGTCTTGCGGGGATCGATGATCTCCTCGACCCAGAATTTCTCGGCCGAGCGGAACGGCGAGCGCAGCTTGTTGAGACGCTGCTGGATCTCCTCGAGCTTCGCCGCCTTGTCCTCCGCTGCGTCGATGTCGGCGCGGTAGGCGGCTTCGATGCCGCCTTCCAGCGGGAGCGAGCCCCAATAGGCCGACGGCCAGGCATAGCGGATCGAGAAGCGGTCGGCGGGCTGATGGACGACGCCCGCGACGCCGAAGGCGTTGCGCAGGATCACGGTGCACCAGGGCACCGTGGTCTGGTTGACCGCGGCCATGGCGCGCACGCCGTGGCGGATGGTGGCCGCCTTCTCGGCGTCGAGGCCGATCATAAAGCCGGGGCAGTCCATGAGATAGACGATCGGCAAATGGAAGGTTTCGGCGAAGTCGACCCAGCGCACCACTTTCTGGCAGGCATCGGCCGTCCAGGAGCCGCCATAGTGAAAGCTGTCGCTGGCCAGCAGCAGCACCGCCCTGCCCTCGAGCCGGGCGAGGCCGACAATGATCGGCTTGCCGAAATTCCTGGCAACCTCGAAGAACGAGCCCTTGTCGACGACGGACTCGATGATCGGCCGCATCTTGTAGACCTGCTTGCGGTTGCGCGGCACCGCATTCATCAGCGCTTCGTCGCCGCGCTCCGGATCGTCGGTGCTGGGCAAGGTCGGCGGCAGCTCGTAGACCGATGACGGCAGATAAGAGAGGAAACGCCGCGCGCAGGCAAAGGCCTCCTCCTCGGTGTCGACGGCGTGATCGACCGCGCCGGCGCGGGTCTGAATGTCGGCGCCGCCGAGCTCCTCCTTCGTGAGGTCCTGCCCCAGCGCCTTCACCACCGGCGGCCCAGCGACGAACATCGCCGATTTCCGGGTCATGATGGAATAGTGGCTGGCTGCAAGACGCGCCGCCCCCAAGCCCGCCACCGAGCCGAGGCCGAGTGCGACCACCGGCACGCGCGACAGATTTTGCGTCGTGAAGCGATACCAGCGCGTGCCGCCGATGCCGCCCGGCAGGTTCGCCGCCCCCTTGGTCTCGATGGTCTTGACCGAGCCACCGCCGCCGGAGCCCTCGATGATGCGGACGATGGGCAGACGGAAATCGTGCGCCATCTCCTCCGCCATCAGCGGCTTTGCGGAGATCGACGCATCGGCCGAGCCGCCGCGCACCGTGAAATCGTCGCCGACCACGACGACGGTGCGGCCGTCGACGCGCGCGCGGCCGAACACGCAGTTGGCCGGCGTCAGTTTCTGCAGCTCGCCGCTGGAATCGTATTCACCGGTGCCGGAGACGGCACCGATCTCGTGAAAGCTGCCTTTGTCGATCAGCTTGTCGATGCGCTCCCGAACAGTCAGCCGGCCCTGGTCATGCTGTCGCTTGACCTTGTCAACGCCGCCCATCTCCCGCGCGAAGGCTTCGCGCCGGGCGAGCTCGTCGAGTTCCGGCTTCCAGTTCATTCACTCCCTCCGAATTGATCGGCTTGTTATTGTTGTGCACGGCCATGGCGACCGGTTTACGCGAGATACGGTTGCTGAAGGCGTCGCCCTCCGCCCCTTCCATCAGGCTGCCGAGCGAGCGGCCAAGATGGAGCATCAACGGGGCGACCTCGTCGTGCAGACGCTGCTCGTCATACATCGCAGACAGAAGGCCGATCGTGACGACCACGAAGGTCTGGTACTGCGGCGACCAGATCGGCACCGCGAGGCCGTTGATGTGCGGGCTCCAGAGGCCGCAGGCCACGACATAGCCGCGCTCGCGCAGCGACTGCCGGTTGGCCTCGATGCGGGGCCTGAGGATCTTCGCAGCCTCGGGGGCTTCCCGCTCCATGTCGGAGACGAAGGCATCGCCGACTTCCGACGCCAGGGCTGCGGTGTAGGCCGCGCCCGCGGCGGTCGACGCCATCGAGATGCGGCTGCCGGTGCCCTCGTGCAGGCCGAGTGCGCTCGCCGAGCGCGCGAACAGGAGATAGACGAGATGGAAGCGATCGGGGACGACGAAGCCGACGGTGCCCGGCAGTTGCTCGGCCACTTCCTGCAGCCGCTGCCGGATCATGCTGCGCAGCTGTGCGCCCTTCATCATCGAGGCGCTCATCGCCACCGCGCTCGGGCCGATGCGATATTTCTGATCGCGCGGCAGATAGACGAGCTGGCCCATGCGGGTCAGCGTGTGCGTGAGCCGCGATACCGTCGAGCGCGGCAGACCGCAGCGGTTTGAAATCTCGAGATTGCCGAGCCTGCTATCGTGGCCCTCGAAGCAGCGCAACACGTCGAACGCGCGCGAGACCACCTGGATGACATCACCTTCGCCGGCATCGCCAGCGAGCGCGCCTTGCCTACTCAACCGCTCCGATCGTCGTCCCATGTTCCCTACCATCTGTTCCGCTGTGCGGAATTAAATTCCACTTGCAGACGACGCTACCTCAGGCATTTTGCGACGACAACAAAAAGGCGATGGCATGCCAGAAATTAAGATCGTCACGGAGATCGCGGGACGCGTCTGCGCAACTCCCGTGCAAGTTGGAGGAACCGTCGCGGATGGCGATGACGTTGTGGTTGTCGAAGCGATGAAGATGGAGATACCGGTGGCCTCGCCGGCGAGCGGCACGATCACGTCGCTTCTCGTCAAGCTCGACGACGTCGTTGCCGAGGGACAGACGATCGCGATCATCGCGAGCTAGTGCTTTATCTGTCGTTTCCGCGACAATCTGTCAGCCGCATTCCCGCTTGCACGGTACGGCGTTGCCATCGTGGATGCGCGGTGACATGATCCGGCTCAAGCAAGAATGTCTTCGCGCTGAAGCGAGGATGATGGAGGGAAACATGCTTCGTGGGCTGCTCGTGCTCGCGCCTGCCTTGGTGGCGGGCATTTCTTTTGCGTCTACACGCTACTCGTTCGCCGAAGACATCAAGCTGCCGGCGACATTGACCTTCACGGCCTATGACACCGGAACCGCCGGCTTCAACATCGCGGTCGGCGTCGGCAAGATGATGAAGGACAAGTACGGCACCGACGTGCGCGTGCTCCCCGCAGGCAACGACGTCGCCCGCCTCGCGCCGCTGCGCGCCAAGCGCGCGGCCTCGTCGGCGATGGGATCGGGCACCTACTTCGCGCAGGAAGGTGTGTTCGAGTTCGGCTCGAAGGAATGGGGGCCACAGCCGCTCCAGATCCTGCTCTCCACCGTCGACTGCAATTGCGGTTCGCTCGGCGTCGCTGCCGACACCGGCGTGAAGGAGCTGAAAGACCTGAAGGGCAAGCGTGTCGGCTTCGTCGTCGGCTCGCCCGCGCTGAATCAGAATTCGCTCGCGGTGCTCGCCTTCGCCGGGCTGACGCAGAAGGACGTCAAGGTCGTCGAGTTCGCCAGCTACGGCGCTATGTGGAAAGGGCTGATCAACAACGACGTCGATGCCGCCTTTGGCACCACCATCACCGGTCCCGCCAAGGAGGCCGAGACCTCGCCGCGCGGACTGATCTGGCCGCCGCTGCCCGCCAAGGACAAGGAAGGCTGGGCGCGGATGCAGAAGGTCGGCTCGTTCTTCTTCCCGCAGGTCGCAACCTGCGGCGCCGGCATCTCGCCGGAGAAACCGGTCGAACTCGGCAACTATCCCTATCCGATCTTCGTCGCCTACGCCTCGCAACCGGCCGACCAGGTCTATGCGATCACCAAGGCGATGATCGTGAACTACGACGCTTATAAGGACTCCGCGCCCGGTGCGGGCGGACTCGCGGCCAACCGCCAGACCAAGAACTGGGTGGTGCCGGTGCATCCCGGCGCGGTGAAGGCGCTGAAGGAAGCCGGGCAATGGAGCGACGCGCAGGAGGCACACAACGACAAGCTGATCAAGCGCCAGGAGGTGCTGGCAGCCGCCTGGGCCGATTACGGCAAGTCCAATCCGGCGTCGGAGGACAAGGCGTTTCTCGACGGCTGGATGAAGGCCCGCGCGACAGCGCTCGCCAAGGCCAACATGCCGAACGGGTTCGAGGAATAAGGCGAATGGACCCACGCTTGGCGCCAAGAGGGAAGTGCGCTCCCTCCCCCGCTTGCGGGGGAGGGTTGGGGAGAGGGTGTTTCCACGGTGGGACTCCCCCAGAGGCGAAAGCCCTCACCCGCGCCTTCGGCGCGACCTCTCCCGCAAGCGGGAGAGGTTGAGCGCGCGGCCCGAGCGATTCAAACAACTGCCATTGGCTTAGTCTGCGTTCAACAGCCCACAGGCGCGGGATCAATGATGTCTTCCTCCACCACCACCGCCCCGCAAGACGAGGCCAAGCGGGTCGTGTTCGACGATCCGCATGGCGCCGCCGCCAACATGCAGGAGGCGGAGGTCACGCGCGTGCGCACCCTGCGCGGCGCCTGGCGCTGGATGCTGGTGGCCGCGACCGCGGCGACGATCCTGCTCTGCATCAACCAGCAATTCTCGCTGCGCTTCTTCATCGGTTACACCCAGCTCAACACGGAGTATTTCTACCTCCTGATCGCCTTGATGCTGCCCTTCACCTTCCTGATCTTCCCAGGGACTGAACGCGCCCCGCTCGACCGCATTCCCTGGTACGACCTGGTCTTGTTCCTTGCGACCTTCGCGGCGGCGCTGCTGCTGATGTCGAACGTGCGCAAGGCGGCAGAGGCCGGCTGGGAATTCGGCGGCGCGCCGACCAGCGTGATCGCCGCCGGCCTCGTGATGTGGGTGATGCTGATGGAGGCGCTACGCCGCACCGGCGGCTGGAGCCTGCTGCTGAGCGTCTTGCCCTTCACCGTCTATCCGCTGTTCGCCGAGGCCGGCTGGCTCGGACCGTTCCGCGGCACGCAATCGACGATCGAACAGGCGACCGCCTACCACGTGCTGTCGGGCGAAAGCCTGCTCGGCATTCCCATCCAGGCCTTCGCCGACACCGTGATCGGCTTCCTCGTGTTCGGCACCGCGCTGATGATGACCGGGGCCGGAAAATTCTTCATCAATCTCGCCTTCGCGCTCTGTGGCACGTTCCGCGGCGGCGCGGCGAAAGTCTGCATCTTTGCCAGCGGCCTGCTCGGCATGATGTCGGGCTCGATCATCTCCAACGTGCTGACCGCCGGCACCATGACCATCCCGGTCATGAAGAAGAGCGGCTTCCGCGCCTCCTATGCTGCCGCGATCGAGGCCTGCGCCTCGACCGGCGCGGTGCTGGCGCCGCCGGTGATGGGCGCGACCGCCTTCGTGATCGCGCAGTTCCTCAATGTCAGCTACGCCGACGTCGCAATCGCCGCCATCATCCCCGCCGTGCTCTACTATGTCGGCCTGTTCATGCAGGTCGACGCCTATGCGGCCCGCCACAAGCTGCAGGGCATTCCGCGCGCCGAACTGCCGCGGATCATGGATACGATCAAGGAGGGCTGGTACTACGTCTTCGTCATCGCGCTCCTGGTCGTGATGCTGCTCTACTTCAAGCGCGAGAGCCACGCGCCGTTCTATGCGACCGCGCTGCTGCTGGTTCTCAACCAGCTCTTCTCCAAGGACACGCGCTGGACGTTGGCGACGATCGGCAAATTCCTCGAGGTGAACGGACGCACCTTCGTGGAGCTCGTCGGCATCCTCGCCGGCTGCGGCCTGCTGATCGGCGCATTCTCGATGACCGGCGTCGTCTCGAGCCTCGCCAACGACCTCCTGCACATCGCCGGCGACAACCCGTTCCTGCTGCTCGGCATGTGCGCCCTCACCAGCCTCATTCTCGGCCTCGGCCTGACGACGACCGCCTGCTACATCTTCCTCGCCATCCTGGTCGCGCCGGCGCTGGAGAAGCTCGGGCTCAACCGCATGGCGGTGCACATGTTCATCTTCTACTGGGGCATGCTGTCGTCGATCACCCCGCCGGTTGCGATCGCCTCGTTCGCGGCCGCAGGCATTGCAGGTTCACCGGCGATGAAGACGGGCTGGGAATCGATGTGGGTCGGCAGCATCATCTATTTCCTGCCGTTCTTCTTCGTGCTCAATCCGGCGCTGGTGCTGCAAGGGCCGAGCCCCTATCTCGCCGGCCTCGGCCTGATGGGGCTCGCCGCCTTCGGCACGCTGTTCATCTGCGGCGGCATCCAGGGCTACCAGCCCTTCGTCGGCGATCTCCGCGGTGCCGGCGCGCTGGAATGGCCCATTCGCGTGCTGCTCGTGATCGGCGGCTTCGTGGTGGCGACCCCCGGCGGCGGGATCATGCCGCTGTCGCAGATGCAGGTCACGATGCTGGGGCTGGCGATCCTGCTGCCGACGATCTTGATCGCGCTTCTTCTGGTCCGACGCCAGCCTGTGATGCCGGACGGGTTGCGCGTGCCTTAATTGCGTTGCACAAGTGCGGCGATGAAGCCGCACCTGCCCGCCGCCTCCGCCTGGACGCGCTCGAAACCGCCTTTGCTGCGGTTCCTGGACAATTGCCTCAGCGAATTCTCCGCCGAGACCTCGGGCCATGTCGCCGACTACATTCCCCAGCTCGGCAAGGTCGACCCTGCCTATTTTGGCATCAGCCTGGCGACCCTGGACGGCCATGTCTATGAGGTCGGCGACAGCCGCGTGCCCTTCACCATCCAGTCGATGTCGAAGCCCTTCGTGTTCGCACTGGCGCTGGATCTGCTCGGTGCCGCCACGGTCGAGAGCGCGATCGGGGTCGAGCCATCGGGCGATCCCTTCAACTCGATCCGGCTCAATTCCGACAACCATCCGTTCAACCCGATGGTCAATGCCGGCGCGATCGCCTGCACTGGACTGATCTACGACAGCAAGGGCGTGGAGGCCTTCGAGCAGATTCGCACTGCGCTCAGCCGCTTTGCCGGACGCGACCTCGCGCTCGACGAGGCCGTCTATGCCTCCGAGAGCCAGACCGGCGACCGCAACCGCGCCATCGGCTATCTGCTGAAGACCAATGCGGTCATCTCGGACAATGTCGCCGGCGTCCTCGACGTCTATTTCCGGCAATGCGCCGTGCTGGTCACCGCGCGGGACATCGCGGTGATGGCGGCGACGCTCGCCAATCGCGGCGTCAATCCCGTGACGGGTGAGCAGGTGCTCAGCGCTTACGCGATCTCGCGCACGCTCTCGGTGATGACGTCGTCGGGCATGTACGACTATGCCGGCGAGTGGATCTACCGGATCGGCATTCCCGCCAAGAGCGGGGTCGGCGGCGGCATCTTGGCCGCCCTGCCCGCCCGCCTCGGACTCGGCAGCTATTCACCGCGCCTCGACAAGCACGGCAACAGCGTGCGCGGCATCAAGGTGTGCGAGGCGCTGTCCTCGCACTACGACCTGCACATGCTCAACCGCAGCGACGATGCGCGCAACGCCGTCATCGCGGACTACGACATCGGCAAGAGCCCGTCGCGCCGCGTGCGCCGCCCGCAGGAGCGCGAGATTTTGGCGGCGCACGAACAGGAGGTGCGGATCATCGAGTTGGTCGGCACGCTGTCGCTCTCCGCGGTCGATTACGTCTCGCGGCGCCTTGCCGGGCGACCGCGGCCGCAATTCGTGATCTTCGATCTGCACCGCGTGACCTCGACCACGCGCGCCGGCGCGCGGCTGGTCGCCGAGGCGTTCGAGGAGCTTGCGGCGCTGAACGTGACCGTCGTGCTGTCAGGCGTCAGACGTGCCTCCAAGGAATGGAACACGTTGCGCGAATGGACCGCCGAGCTGAAGAACGTCCGCGACTTCTACCTGCTCGACACCGCGATCGAATGGGCCGAAGACCAGATCGTGTATCGCTACGGCGGCTCGATCGATTTTCACGAGACCACGGAGCTCGCCGAGCAGCCACTGCTGGCAGGGCTGAGCGAGGAAGAGCTGACCGATCTGGCCTCGCTCTGCACCATCAGGACCTATCAGTCCGGCGCGAAGATTCTCACGACCGGCGATCCTGCGGATGCCCTGTATTTCCTGCGCAGCGGCGCGGTGCACGTCACCTTGCCAGACGGCATACGGCTGGCGACGCTCACCGCCGGCATGGCATTCGGTGAGATGGCACTGCTGGAGGCAACGCGTTCTGCCGACGTGTTCGCCGACATGGCGGCAACCGCATGCGAGGTGTCGCTGAAGGATTTCGAACGCTTCCGCAACCAGCATCCACGCGCCAGCGAATGCATCATGCGCAACCTCGCCCAGCTGCTGGCCGACCGCCTGATCGTCGCCAATGCGAAGGTGGATATTCTGACGTCGACGTGAGCGACGGCCGAGGTCCTTTCACCTCTCCCTGATTGGGAGAGGTGATCCGCGCCTCCCGCCCACATGGGCCCTAGCGGCTCGCCGCTTCGCTCAGCCGCCGCTTGATCTTGGCAGCGCTCGCTTCGAGCAGTTCGGACGGCTTCTGGCCGGTCGCGGCGCAGAGGCAGGCCCAGTAATAGATGACATCGCCAAGCTCATCGACCAGGCCCGCCTTGTCGAGCCAATCATCGCGCAAGAGCTTCTTGATGTGGTCGGCGACCTCGCCGGCTTCGCCGGCAAGTCCGAGGCCCAGATAAGACAGCCGCTCGTTGGACGGCTGCTCATCGACTTTCGCAATACCCGCGGCCCAGACCGCGTATTCATCGATCGTCATCGGCATTCCCCGCCGCTTGCGTCGATTCAGCCCACCACTTCGGTGACAGGCTGGAGATCGATCTCGAAGGTCTCCAGGAATTTCGAGGTCATGATGTAGAAGCCGACCGAGAGCTGCAATTCGACCAGAGCGGCCGGCGTCAGCTTCGACGCGATCGCCTTGAACGTCGCGTCCGTCGGCTTCTTCAGCTTCACGACCTCGTCGGTAAAGGCGAGCGCGGCGCGCTGCACCTCATTGAAGCAGGACGCCGCCTGCCAGTTCTCCAGCGCCTCGTTCTGCTCGTCTGTGACGCCGACATTCTTGCCGATCCGCTTGTGCGCGACGATCTCATACGGGGCCTCGCACAAAATTCCGGTGCGGGTGATCGCGAGCTCGCGTACGATCGGATCGAGCTCGCCCTTGTGCCTGATGGCGCCCCCCAAGCGGCAGTATTGCTCGAAGTAACTCGGCGAATGCGCCATCATGCGGAAAATGTTGGCATGACGGTTCTTGTCGAGGATTTCGCGGGTGCGGTCGGATGCCTTGGACGGGTCGCTGTACTGAATGCGGGCCATGATTTTCCTGAAGTTTTCCCTGAGCTTTTGATGCTTTTTGTCGTTGTGGGGATAAGTTCCCACAGACTCTATTCGCGGGCGGACGCAGGAGCAACATCATCGAGTCAAATTGCCGCCGCATTGCTGATCGACCCTGAAACAGTCGATATTCGCCGCGTGGGGACAGATCGCGGTGAATACTCGAGAGTGGGGTGTTCCGAGTAAAAACAATTGGCCGTCGGGTGCGCTAGCCGCGCAACGACGAGTCACGCCCAAGTCTAGGGAGAGAACGGCATGAAGGAAGCCACCAAGGGGGCGGCCTCGGGAGCGCTTGCGCATATGCTGGCGGTGACGGCGATGCTCGTCATCGCCAGCATCTTGTTCTACGGGCGCTAGAGTAGAGTTTCGTCATTCCGGGGTGGCCCTCGCACAGGCCAGGCCCAGAATACCCGTTCCAGGCTCGGTCCCATGACCGCCCCCGAATGACGATCCCACTAGGCCCTCTTCGCGAAGAACGGCACGAGCTTTCCCGCAAAGGGCTTGAAGCTCGCGACGACCGAATCGCCGATGGCGAGATCGTTCGCGCCGTGCGCCATCATGCGAAACCCCTCGGCGCAATCGACCAGCAGGATGTTGTAGGGCACGTGGGCGCGCGTTTCGGGCGTGGCGGCGCGGCAGACCAGTGAGGTCGCGTAGACCCTTCCCTCGCCGCTGGCGCGCTGCTCACGCGGATCGGGCGCGCCGCAGGCCGCGCAGAAGGCGCGGTGGAAATACTGCACATGGCTGCACGCGCCACAGGCCTGAAACGTGATCGCCTCTTCGCCCTTGGTCCAGTCCGCGAGACGCTCGCTCATCGCACCCGCTCCAGGAACATGCTCACGTGCGACGACAGCACGCCGCCGTCGCCGTGCAGCAGCGCAATGGATGCATCGCGCACCTGCCGATTCGTCGCCCGGCCCGTCATCTGCAAATGCGCCTCGACCAGATGCGCCATGGCGCCGCCGACGCCGCAATGGCCATAGCTGAGCAGACCGCCATGAGTGTTGAGCGGCATGGCACCGTCGCGGCCGAAATGGCCGGCGCGGACGCGCGCGGCCGCTTCGCCGCGGCCGGCAAGGCCAAGGTCTTCCAGCAGCATCGCGAGCGTGATGGTGAAGCTGTCGTAGATCGCGGCGTAACGTACGTCGGAGATCGCAAGGCCTGTCGCCTGCCTGGCGCGCGCGATGGAGATCTCGGCACCGAGCTCGCTGAGGCCAGGCGCGGCCGTGACATGCTGATGGGTATGCGCCTGGGCGCAGCCGCGGATGCGCACACCCGCTTTCCCTGTCCGCTCGCGGCTGATGACGAAGGCGGCCCCGCCGTCGGAGACCGGGCAGCAGTCGAGCAGCTTGAGCGGCATCGCCACCGGCTTGGAGGCCATGACGTCGGCGACCGTGATGGGATCGAGAAATTGCGCGCCCGGATGGGTGCAGGCGTGGGCGCGCATCAACACCGCGAACTCGGCGAGGTCCTCTTCGGTCACGCCATATTCATGCATGTAGCGGCTTGCGATGAGGCCGTAATAGGCGGGAATGGTCGGGCCGAGCGGCACCTCGTAGTCGGGATGGCCGACCTGCGCCAGCGCCTGGATCGAGGCATCGCGGCTCTGTCCGGTGAGGCGGTTCTCGCCGGCGACGACGAGCACGTGGCGCACGACGCCTGCGTCGACGAGCTGGTGCGCGAGCATCGTCATCGCGAGTCCCGTGGCGCCACCGACCTGCACGGCATGGGCGTAAGACGGACGGATCCCGAAATGCTCGGCAAAGACGGTGGCGAGCATGATGTGCGGGGAGACGGTGGAGTAGCCGCAGAGGATGCCGTCGATGTCCGAGCGTGTCAGCCCGGCATCGTCGAGCGCGGCTTGGGCGGCCTTGCTCATCAGGTCGAGCGAGGACGAGCCTTCGTGCTTGCCGAACGGCGTGAGGCCGACGCCGGTGATGAAGCTCATGTTCTCTCCCCCTCGTCATTCCGGGGCGATGCGTCAGCATCGAACCCGGACTCTCGAGCTTCCGGGTTCGGTCCTCCGGACCGCCCCGGAATGACGGATGAGAGAGTATGCGCCATCACTTCCTCCCTACTCCGGCGCCGCGCGCGTGACACCATCGCGGACCATGGCGGCGATCTCGTCCTGGGAGTAGCCGATCTCGCGCAGGATCTCCGCTCCATGCTCGTTGAGCCGCGGCGCCAGGCGCACCGGCTCGGCCTCGGTCTCGGACCAGGTCGCCGTCACCTTCATGCTGCGGATCGGACCTTCGGTCGGATGCGTGACGACCGGGAAGAAACCGGTCGCCTCCAGATGCTCGTCGTGCAGGATCGACGCGAGGTCGTGCATCGGCATGACCGGCACGTCGGCCTTGGTGAGCAGGTCGATCCACTCGGCCGTGGTGCGCGTCTCGAAGATGCGCGCGAGCTCGGCGTAGACCACATCGATGTTGGCGGCGCGGCCGGCGAAAGTCGCGAATTTGGGATCGGCGCGCAGATCGTCGCGCCCCGTGGCCTTGAAGAAATTCTCCCACTGCTTGTCGTTGTAGACGATGACGCTGAGATAGCCGTCCGAGGTCTTGTAGGGCCTGCGGTCGCGCGAGAGGTGGCGGGCATAGCCGCCCTTGTCGAGCGGCGGCTCGAAGGTGAGCCCGCCCATGTGATCGCCCATGACGAAACCGGCCATGGTCTCGAACATCGGGATGTCGACGCGCTGGCCACGGCCGGTGCGGTCGCGGTGCACGAGGCTGGCACAGATCGCCCCGACCGCGGTGAGGCCGACGATGCGGTCGACCAGCGCATTCGGCACGTAGCGCGGTACGCCGTCGCCGGTCTGCGCCATCAGCGACGGCAGCGCAGTGGCGCCCTGGATCAGATCGTCATAGGCAGGCTTCGCGGCATAGGGCCCGTCCTGACCGAAACCGAACACGCCGGCATAGACCAGACGCGGATTGATGGCGGACACGACATCGTAGCCGAGCTGAAGCCGCGCCATGGCCTGCGGGCGGACGTTGTAGACCAGGACATCGGCGTCCTTCAGCAGCCGCAGCACGGCCTCGCGGCCGGCGGGCTTTTTCAGGTCGAGGCAGATCGAGCGCTTGCTACGGTTGGTGTTGAGAAACACCGGGCCCATGCCGGCGTGTCGCATCGGACCGATCAGCCGGGTGACGTCGCCATCCAGCGACTCCACCTTGATGATATCAGCCCCGTAATCGCCGAGCATCTGGGTCGCATAAGGACCCATCAGCACGGTGGTCATGTCGATGACCTTGATGCCCTTCAGCGGCCCCATCGTTCGCTCCCGATTGCGCGAGGCTCAAGACGCGGCCCGCGAATTCGGTCCAGCTAACGGCAGCGCCGCCGCTCGCGCAAGGGCGGGCGGCGTATGGCGGCATGCGCAGCGCGGCGGCGATATCGGCCGCTATTTCTTCTGGCGGGATTCCCGGATCTTCAGGAGCCGGTCGAGCTCTTCGTTCTGCTGGCTGATCCGGTCGGCGATGCGCGACTCGTTCTGCTCGCCCGAGGCGGCCGCGGCCTGCTCGATGAGCTGGCGGATATTGTCCTCGAGGATCGCGATGCGGTCGTTGAGTGCGTCGAGGGAGAGAGAGTCTTCGTAGTCGTTGCTCATGATGCGCGTCTCGCCAATCAATCAGGAGCCGTAGGGTGGGCCAAGCGAAGCGGGCCCACCATGATCTAACGCAAGGAAAAGGTGGGCACGGCGCTTACGCGCCTTTGCCCACCCTACGAGAGCCTACTTCAGCGGCTCCAGGATGGAGACGTAGTTGGCGACGGCCGCACCGCCCATGTTGAAGATGCCGCCGAGCTTGGCATTCTTGAGCTGCATGCCCTCGGGGGCCTGCCCTGCGAGCTGCATCGCGGTCATCACATGCATCGAGACGCCGGTGGCGCCGATCGGATGGCCCTTGGCTTTCAGGCCGCCGGAGGGATTGACCGGCAGCTTGCCGTCCTTGAGCGTCCAGCCTTCCTTGATGGCGCGGGCGCCCTGCCCCTTCGGCGTCAGGCCCATCGCTTCGTACTCGATCAGCTCGGCGACCGTGAAGCAGTCATGGGTCTCGACGAAGGAGAGATCGGACAGCGTCACGCCGGCCTTTTCCAGGGCGCGCTGCCAGGCGACCGTGCAGCCCTCGAACTGGAGGATGTCGCGCTTGCTCATCGGCAGGAAGTCCTGGGCGTGCGCGGTGGCGCGGAAGCCGATCGACTTGGTCATGCCCTTGGCAGTCTCGGCATCGGCCAGCACCAGCGCCGCGGCGCCATCGGAGACCAGCGAGCAGTCGGTGCGCTTCAAGGGGCCTGCGACGTAAGGGTTCTTCTCGCTCTCGGCGCGGCAGAAGTCGAAGCCAAAATCCTTGCGCATCTGGGCGAAGGGATTGGCGACGCCGTTCTTGTGGTTCTTGGCCGCGATCAGCGCCAGCGCATCGGACTGGTCGCCATATTTCTGGAAATAGGAGCTGGCAATCTTGCCGAACACGCCGGCGAAGCCGCCGACGGTGTCGCCGTCCTCGGGCAGGTAGGACGCCTTGAGCAGGTTCTTGCCGATCTCGGCGCTAGGGGTGCGCGTCATCTGCTCGACGCCGACGACCAGCACGATCTTGGCGGCCCCTGCGGCAATCGCGCGCAGGCCCTGGTGAACGGCGGCGGAGCCGGTGGCGCAGGCGTTCTCGACGCGGGTCGCCGGCTTGAAGCGCAGCTTCGGGTCGGCCTGGAGCACCAGCGAGGCGGTAAAATCCTGCGGGGAGAAGCCGGCGTTGAAATGGCCAAGCACGATCTCGTCGACGTCGCCAGCCGAAATGCCGGCATCCGCCAGCGCTTCGTTGGCCACGCGGGTGATGAGGCTTTCGACGGTTTCGGTGTCGAACTTGCCGAACGGCGTATGCGCCCATCCGACGATGCTGGCGGTCATGATGTTCTCTCCCTGGGGATCTCTTCCTGAGCTAAGTCATAGCCCAGAGATGGCAAGACTTCACGCGGCTTTCAGGGCCTGGACGGTGCGCTGGCAGATGGCAGTTATGCCGGCCCAGTTCCCGGCCCGGATCTCCGCCGTCGGGCACAGCCAGGAGCCGCCGACCGCAACCACGTTGGGCTCCGCCAGCCAGCTCGCCGCATTGGCCTCGCCGACGCCACCGGTGGGGCAGAACCGCACGTTCGGGAACGGCCCGCCGAGGGCGCGCAGGCCCTTGATGCCCCCGGCCTGCTCGGCCGGGAAGAATTTTGCGACGTCGAAGCCGTAGGACAGCGCCATCATCAGCTCGGAGGCCGTGGCAATGCCCGGCGCGAACGGCAAGGAGCTGTCGGTTGCGGCCTTGAGCAGCTCGGGTGTCAGGCCCGGGCTGATGCCGAACGCGACGCCGAGCTTCTCGACACGGGTGAAGTCGGCCGGATTGAGAATCGTGCCGATGCCGACGACCGCCTCGGGCACTTCGGCCATCATCGCCCTCGCGGCTTCGATCGCGACGGCGGTGCGCAGGGTCACCTCCAGCGTGCGGACGCCGCCGGCAACCAGCGCACGCGCCAGCGGCACCGCGTCCTGGATGCGCTCGATGGTGAGGACGGGAATGACGGTCGCCGCCTTGAACAGCGCGACGAGGTGATTTTGTTGGGCGGTCGTGGTCATAGGTCTCGATTCATTTGGTTGCCTGGCGAGAGGCCGGCGGCCGGTGCCGCTTCTTCGGCGGCATGGCATAGCCCGGAATGATGGCGCCGGGATAGCAGATCACGAGGCTGGCGAGGCGATGTCCGGCCTGGGCGGCCTCGACCGGACCGGAACCGGCGAGCCGCGCCGCGATATAGGCCGCGGCGAAGCTGTCGCCTGCGGCGGTGGTGTCGACGACCGGCTTCGTCATGGGTTCGGCGCGAACCTCGCTGGTCCCGCCGGGAAAGCGCAGCAGGCTGACGGGCTCGGCGAGCCGGAACACCAGCTCCGGACTCGGGATGCGCGCCATCAGCTGGTCGTGGCTCTCGCCGGGATAGAGCGCGAGCAGGTCCTCGGTCGAGGTCAGCACGATGTCGGCGGTCGCGAAGGCTGCGGCAAAGACCTCGCGGGCGACGTCGCGATCCGGCCAGCCCCGCGCGCGAAAATTGGTGTCGAACACGAAGCGGGTACCGAGCAGGCGCGCGCGCTTGATTGCCGCGAACAGGCGCTCGCGTCCGGGAGCGTCGTAGATCGAGAGCGTGATCGCGGAGAGATAGACGACGTCGTAGCTCATCAGCGAATTGAGGATCTCGTCCGTTTCCGGCAGGCTCATCAGCTGCCGCGCCGCCGCGCTGTCACGCCAGTGGAAGAACTGCCGCTCGCCCCTCGCATCTAGCTGGATCATGTAGAGGCCGGGCAGCTTGCCCGCCAGCCGCACGACACGCCGCGTGCCGACGCCCTCCGCATTCCAGGCCGCGATCATCTCATCGCTGAGACCGTCATCACCGAGCGCGGTGAGATAGTCGACCTTGACGTCGAGTCGCGCCAGGTAGACGGCGGTGTTGAGGGTATCACCGCCGAAGCCGCGTGAGTACAGGCCGCCCCCCTGCCCGGCGGACGCACCTCCCTGCGCCTGCCTGAGCTCGACCATGCATTCACCGATGCAAGCAACGCTCGCCATCACTTGACCCGCTCAGTCAGAGGTCTCAGGCGACGAAATTGCCGCCGAGCTCGTCTTCGATGTGAATGCGGATGATATCGTCGAAAGTCTTCTCGGCCGTGGTGAAGCCGAGCTCGCGCGCACGCTTCGGGTCGAAATTGCGCGGCCAGCCGCCGACGATGCCGACGACGAAGGGATCCGGCTCGCGCTTGATACGGGCGGCGACCTTCTCGCCGGCGACGCGCTTCAAGGCCGCGATCTGCTCGCCGACCGTTGCCGACAGGCCCGGCATGGTCAGGTTGCGGCGCGGGCCGACGGTGGCAAGATCCATGGTGCCGGCGTGAAGCAGGAAGCCGACGGCCGAGCGCGGCGTGGCGTGCCAGTGGCGGACGTCCTCGGACACCGGCAGGATCGCTTCCTTGCCGGCAAGCGGCTCGCGCAGGATGTTGGAGAAGAAGCCCGATGCCGCCTTGTTGGGCAGGCCCGGCCGGATGCAGATGGTCGGCAGGCGGATGCCGATGCCGTCGAGGAAGCCGCGGCGCGAATAGTCGGCGAGCAGCAATTCGCCGATCGCCTTCTGGGTGCCGTAGCTGAGCAGCGGGGTGTGGAAGAACTCGTCGCCGATCGCATCCGGGAACGGGGCGCCGAACACCGCGATCGAGGACGTGAAGACGACGCGCGGCTTGTAGCCGCCGCCGACGAGCCTGATCGCATCGAGCAGCATCCGCGTGCCGTCGAGATTGATGCGGTAGCCCTTGTCGAAATCGAGCTCGGCTTCGCCAGAGACGATCGCGGCGAGATGGAAGATCACGTCGGGGCGGCCGGCGATCAGCTTCTCGGCCGCGCCCGGCACGGCGAAATCGCCCGACACGGTCTCGACGGGGAAACCGGCCTTCTCCGGCTTCTTGGGCTCGACCACGTCATGCATGGTCAATTTCGTGATGTCGCTCTTGCCGAGCCGGCCGTCGCGCAACAGCCGTTCACAGAATTTGCGGCCGACCATGCCGGCGGCGCCCAGAACCAGAATGTGCAAGAGCCTACTCCTTCTTATTGGCAGGAGCGCACCGCTCCTGATGCGCCCTCGGCAAGCCCCGCGATCATTCCTTCACGGCGCCGGTCATCGCCGACACATAATGCTCCACGAAGAAGGCGTAAAGGATCACGAGCGGCAGCGAACCGGCCAGGGCTCCGGCCATCAACGACCCCCAGCGGTAGATGTCACCGTCCACGAACTCGTTGACGATCGCGACCGGCACCGTCTTGTTGCTGGTCGACTGCAGGAAGGTCAGCGCATAGATGAACTCGTTCCAGCATAGCGTGAAGCAGAAGATGAAGGCCGAGATCAGCCCGGGAATCGCGAGCGGCACCACGATCTTGATCAGTATCTGCCAGCGGCTCGCCCCGTCGATCAGGGCGCACTCCTCGAGCTCGAAGGGGATGGTCTTGAAATAGCCCATCAACAGCCAGGTCGAGAACGGGATCAGGATCGTCGGATAGGTCAGGATCAGCGCCAGCGGCGAGTCGAAGAGGCCATACTGATACACGACGGTGGCGAGCGGAATAAACAGGATCGACGGCGGCACGAGATAGGCGAGGAAGATCAGCCCCCCGACGAGATTGGCGCCCTTGTAGCGCAACCGCACGATGGCGTAGGCCGCGAACACCGATGCGACGATCGAGAGCACCGTGGCGCAGATCGCCACGTACATCGTGTTCCAGAGCCAATGCGGGTAGTAGCTCTCGAACAGCAGCTTGTGGAAGTGCTTGAACGTGGGATTCCAGGTCCAGAACGGATTGTACTTGTCGAGATCGAGCAACTGCTCGTCGGGCTTCACCGACGTCAGCGCCATCCAGTAGAACGGGAACAGCAGGACGACGACGATGATCGTGAGCGGCAGATAGAGCGTCACGAGCCTGCGCGGTACCGACTGCAGGTAGCTCATGCCCTCGCTGTTGTCGACGCGCGACGGCGCCGATATGACGGCCTTGAGATCGACTTTCGAGGCAGGAAGATCAGTCATTGCTTTCTCCCTGTTGCCGCTTGCGACAGCGCGCGGGGCTTGCCCCGTTCGCGCGAGAAAACCGAAACAGCGCGGAGGTCAGTCATTGCTTTCCCCCTGCTGCCACTTGCGACGCTGCAGGCCGAACCAGGACACCATGATCGCGGCGAGCAGGAACGGGATCATGGCGCTGGAGATCGCGGCCCCCTCGCCCAGCTGTCCGGCGATGATCGCGCGCTGATAGGACAGGGTTGCCATCAAATGGGTGGCATTGACGGGGCCGCCACGGGTCATCGCCCAGATCAGCTGGAAGTCGGTGAAGGTGAAGAGCACAGAGAAGGTCATCACGACGGCGATGATCGGCGTCAGCAGCGGATAGGTGATGTAACGGAAATTCTGCCACCGCGTGGCGCCGTCGAGTGTTGCCGCCTCATAGAGCGAGGGCGAGACGGTTTGCAGGCCCGCGAGCAGCGTGATCGCGACGAACGGCACGCCGCGCCAGACATTGGCGAAGATCACGCAAATCCGCGCCCAGGTCGTGTCGCCGAGGAAGTTGATGTTCTGGCTGATCAGGCCGAGCTGCTTCAGCGACCAGGAAATGATCGAAAATTGCGAGTCGAAGATCCACCAGAAGGCGAGTGCCGAGAGCACGGTCGGAACGATGAAGGGGATGAGCACCATCGCGCGCAGCATCGCCTTGAAGGGCATGTGCTCATTGAGCAGCAGCGCGAGATAGAGTCCGATCGCGAATTTGAAGGCACTGGCGACGAAGGTGTAGAGCAGCGTATTGAACACCGACAGCCAGAAGATGGAGTCGTCCCAGAGCCACTCGTAGTTCTCGGTGGCGATGAACTGCCCGACCCTGCCGATGCGCGTGTCCGTGAACGACAGCCAGATGCCGAGCCCGAGCGGATAGGCCAGGAAGAAGATCAGGAACGCCATGGCCGGCACCATGAACCAGAAGCCGAGCCAGTTGCGATTGTATTTGAGCTGGGTCCAGGCGCTCGCCTCGCTCATCTGAGGCTTGGCCCGGGGAATTGCGACATCAGCCATGCCCGATATCCCTGATCGAAATGTTGACGAGCGGGCGGCCGGACGGCCGCCCGCCCCGTGACCGTCAGCGATAGATGCGCTTCAGCTGGCGCTCGGCATCCGCCATCGCGCCCTTCGTATCCTTGGCGCCGGTGCAGTAGTTGGCGAACATGTCGACGACGATGAAATCGGCGATTGCGGTCGCCGCCTTCTCGCCGACCGTGCCGATACCGGACGCCGGCAGCGTGCGCTTGGAGGCCTGCGAGAACACGGTGTTCTTGGGATCCGCCGTCCAGATCGGCGCCGTCTCGTAGGCGTTCAAGGTCTGGGTCAGGTAGCCCTGCGCGCCATCCAGCCACTTCTCGTAATTCTCCTTCTCCAGCATGAAGGCGACGAAGGCCTTCGCCGCGTTCGGATATTTGGTGAAGTTGAAGGCGAGGATCGGCAGAGCGAGCTGCAGTTCGGTCGGCTTGCCGACCGGACCGACCGGCCACAGCGCGTGATAGGTGTCCGCGGCAAGCTCCTTCTTGCTCGCGTCGGTTTTGGCGGCCACGTAGATCGAGATGCCGTTCGCCGTGCAATAGAGCTCTCCGGCGAGGAATGCCTTGTTGTTGGAGGAGTCGTTCCAGGACGCCGTGCCCGGGATGAAGCTCTCGTACAGCGCCTTGCAGTACTCCAGCGCCTTCGCCGTCTCCGGCGAATTGATGATGATCTTGTCGTTCTGGTCGACCGTGTAGGCGCCGTGCCCCCACAGCACCCAGTGCAGCCACGAATTGCCGTCGCCCGATGCGTGCCCGAGCGCGAAGCCGGCCGGCGTGTTGTTGGCCTTCAGGGCCTTGCACATTTCGAGGAAGCCGGGGAAATCCTTCGGGAATTCCTTGAAGCCAGCCTTATCGAGCGCCGACTTGCGGTAGTTCATGTAGCCGCCGTTGGTCGCGACGGGAATGCCGAGCCAGTCATTGCCGAGCTTGCAGGTCTTGGCGGCCGCATCGGTCCAGCCGCCGTATTTCTGGCCGAGATAATCGGCGACGTCGTTCATCTTCAGCACTTTGGTGGGGAAGAGCTGCGGCAGCGTGTGCAGGCCCCAGGCGAGATCGAGCCCGGAGCCGGTATTGGCCGCGACCGAGGCCTTCGGCTGCACGTCCTCGAAGGATTCGCTGAACACGTTCATCTCGGTGCCGGTGGCAGCCTTGAACGCCGCCACCATCGCGTTGAACGCCTCGTCCTCCTGCGGCACGAAGCGCTTCCATCGCATCACGGTCAGCTTGGCGCCGGGCTCGGCCTTCCAGGGCGCGCTCTGCGCCCAGGCCTTGGCGAAGTCGAACAGCGCCGGCCCAGTCAGCATGCCGGTCGCAGCCAGTGCCGTTCCGCCTTGAAGCAGAGTCCGGCGGGTAAAGTCTTGCATGTTGTCCTCCCTGTGATGCTTTTTTTGTCGTCCTATACTTTGTCGTCTGATGCGCTAGGCGTTCATGCGTTTGCCTGTCGCATCGTCGAACAGATGAACCAGCGACGGGTCGGGCTTCAGCCGCACCTTGTCGCCCGGGTTGAACTGATGACGCTCGCGGAAGACCGCGACGACCTGCTCGCCGCCGACCTTGGCGAACACTTGCGTCTCCGAGCCGGTCGGCTCGACCACGATGATCTCTGCCTCGGCGCCGTCATCGGCGATGGTGAAGTGCTCCGGCCGCACACCGTAGACTGCGGGCCGGCCGTCCGAGCCCGCCGGCGCGGTCTTGAGCGGCAGCTTGACGCCGTTCGGCCCCTCGAAGGTGGCAACGCCGTTGACGCGAACATGACCTTTGAGGAAATTCATCGCGGGCGAGCCGATGAAGCCGGCGACGAACTGGTTGTCGGGTTTGTCGTAGAGCTCGAGCGGCGTGCCCATCTGCTCGACGATGCCGTCATGCATGACGACGATCTTGTCGGCCATGGTCATGGCCTCGATCTGATCGTGGGTGACGTAGACGGTCGTGGTCTTCAGCCGCTGATGCAGCTCCTTGATCTCGGTGCGCATCGCGACGCGCAGCTTGGCGTCCAAGTTCGACAGCGGCTCGTCGAACAGGAAGACCTGCGGATCGCGCACGATGGCGCGGCCCATGGCGACGCGCTGGCGCTGGCCGCCGGAAAGCTGGCGCGGATAGCGGTCGAGCAGCGGCGACAGCGCGAGGATCTCGGCGGCGCGCTTGACGCGCTTGTTGATCTCGTCCGAGCTGGCATTGCGCAGCTTCAGCGAGAAGCCCATGTTCTCGGCCACCGTCATGTGCGGATAGAGCGCGTAGTTCTGGAACACCATCGCAATGTCCCGCTCCTTGGGCTGGACATTGTTGACGACGCGGTCGCCGATCGAGATCGTGCCGGAGGTGATGTTCTCGAGCCCGGCGAGCATGCGCAGAAGCGTCGACTTGCCGCAGCCGGAAGGGCCAACCAGGACGACGAACTGGCCGTCCTCGATCGGAATCGTCACGCCGTGCAGGACTTCAAAATTGCCGAACGATTTCCGCACGTCGCGGATTTGCACAGACGACATCTAGCTCCCTCCTCGAAAGTCCACGACGCCTCTCGCGCCGCGACCGTCTTGTTTTTTCAGACTTCACCGAACGAAGCCCGATCTTAGCGGGCGACATTGTCGGTAGTTTGTGCGGTTTTGGCAATTTGTCTTTGGTTAGTCGTTGCTGGTAGCGCTGTCAACGTTCCTTTGTTTGCAGGACTGACTGTGTTAAGAGCAGCAAATGGGTCGAAAACGCACCAAGTCAGGCAAAATCCGGCTGGCCGAAGTCGCCGAGCTCGCCGGCGTCAGCCCGATCACCGCGTCCCGTTTCTTCCGCAATCCGGAGGCCCTGTCGGTCGCCAAGCGGACGCGGGTCGAGAGCGCCGCCAAGGAGCTCGGCTATGTGCCCAACCTTGCCGCACGCGCACTGGCCTCGCAACGCACCGAAGTCATCGGTGTATTGATCCCCTCCCTCACCAATAACGTGTTCTCGGACGTGCTGCGCGGCATCTATGACGCGTCAGAGGGCAGCCGTTACTCGATCCAGTTGTCCAACACGCGCTACAGCATTCTCCAGGAAGAGAAGTTGCTGCGCCTGTTTCTGGCGCAGAAGCCGGCCGGGCTGATCGTCACCGGCATCGACCAGACCGCCGAATCCCGCGCGATGCTGGAAGCCGCGGACTGCCCGATCGTCCAGATCATGGAGATCGGGCCGGATCCGGTCGACATGATGATCGGCTTTTCGCACTATGATGCAGCCCGCGCGGCGGTTGCGCACCTGTTCGAGCAAGGTCACCGCAAGATCGGCTTCGTCGGTGCGCGCATGGATCCGCGGGTGCAGCGGCGGCTGGACGGATATGTCTCGGCCATGAAGGACGCCGGACTGTTCGAGCAGCGCCTCGTCGTCACGACGGCCACGCCGACTTCGGTGACGCTCGGCGGAGCCCTGTTCACCGATCTCCTGGCGCGCGAGCCCGACATCGATGCGGTGTTCTGCGCCAATGACGACCTCGCGCTCGGCGTGCTGTTCGAATGCCGGCGCCGGGAGATCGCAGTCCCCGGGCAGATCGCGATCGTCGGCTTCAACGACCTCGAATTCATGGCCTCCGCCGTCCCCACCCTCACCAGCATCCGCACCAACCGCTACGAGATGGGAAAGACGGCCGCCACCATGCTGATCAACGCGATCGAAGGGCGGCGCCCGGAGCAGCCGGTGCTCGATCTCGGCTTCAAGGTGATCGAGCGTCAAAGCTCGTTGGCACGACGTTCGGACAGCAGGCCAGCCGTTTCCGGCGCGGGTGCGGTGAACAAAATGATAGCGTTACCAAGTAGCCACGACTAGTATCGGAATCGTGAGGAAACGACCCGCCAGCCGGGAAGGCAGATCATCGCTCGCGCCGTTGGGCATCGCACATGCCGACGCCATGAGACGGACGCCAGTGCGTTTGCATTGCAGGAGAAACCAATGACAAAGAAACCAACCAATGGGCATGCCGCCGGCAGCAACGGTTCTCGCCGCCACCTTCGCTCGCAGGAATGGTTCAACAACCCGCACAATCCGGGCATGACCGCGCTCTACATGGAGCGGTACCTGAATTACGGCCTCACCCGTGCCGAGTTGCAGTCCGGCAAGCCGATCATCGGCATCGCCCAGACCGGCAACGATCTCTCTCCCTGCAATCGCCACCACATCGAGCTCGCCCATCGCGTCCGCGAGGGCATCCGCGAAGCCGGCGGCATCGCGATGGAATTCCCGACCCACCCGATCCAGGAGACCGGCAAGCGCCCGACCGCGGCGCTCGACCGCAACCTCGCCTATCTCGGCCTGGTCGAGGTCCTCTACGGCTATCCGCTCGACGGCGTCGTGCTCACCACCGGCTGCGACAAGACCACGCCGGCCTGCATGATGGCGGCGGCCACCGTGAACCTGCCCGCGATCGTGCTGTCGGGCGGCCCGATGCTGAACGGCTGGCACAATGGCGAGCGCACCGGCTCCGGCACCATCGTATGGAAATCGCGCGAGCGGCTCGCGGCCGGCGAGATCGACTATGAAGAGTTCATGGAGATCGTGGCCTCGTCGGCACCCTCGGTCGGCCACTGCAACACGATGGGCACCGCCTCGACCATGAACGGGCTTGCCGAAGCGCTCGGCTTCTCGCTGCCGGGCTGCGCGGCGATCCCCGCCCCCTATCGCGAGCGCGGCCAGATCGCCTACGAGACCGGAAAACGCATCGTCGAGATGGTCTGGGAAGACCTGAAGCCCTCGGACATCCTGACCCGCAAGGCGTTCGAGAACTGCATCGTGATCAACTCGGCCATCGGCGGCTCGACCAACGCGCCGATCCACATCAACGCGCTGGCCCGCCACATCGGCGTCGAGCTCTCGATCGAGGACTGGCAGAAGGTCGGCCACGACGTGCCGCTGCTCGTCAACATGCAGCCGGCCGGCTTCTATCTCGGCGAGGAATTCCACCGCGCCGGCGGCGTGCCGGCGGTGGTGCGCGAGCTGATGAAGCACAAGCGCATCCATGAGGATGCGGTCACGGTCAACGGCCGCGGCATCGGCGAGAACTGCAAGAATGCGCCGGAGCCCGACAACGACGTGATCTGGGCGTACGACAAGCCGCTGGTGAAGGATGCCGGCTTCCTGGTGCTGAAGGGCAATTTGTTCGATTCCGCGATCATGAAGACCTCCGTGATCTCCAAGGAATTCCGCGACCGCTATCTCAGCAACCCGAAGGATCTCAACGCCTTCGAGGGCCGCGCCATCGTGTTCGAGGGTCCGGAGGACTATCACGCGCGGATCGACGATCCCTCGCTCGACATCGACGAGCGCTGCGTGCTGTTCATCCGCGGCACCGGCCCGATCGGCTATCCCGGCGGCGCCGAAGTCGTGAACATGCAGCCGCCGGCGGCGCTGATCAAACGCGGCATCCTGTCCCTGCCCTGCATCGGCGACGGCCGCCAGTCCGGCACCTCGGGCTCGCCCTCCATCCTCAATGCTTCGCCGGAAGCCGCCGCCAATGGCGGTCTTGCGATCCTGAAGACCGGAGACAAGGTGCGTATCGACCTCAACAAGGGCAGCGCCAACATCATGATCTCGGACGAGGAGCTGAAGAAGCGCCATGCCGAGCTCAGGGCCAATGGCGGCTTCAAGCATCCGCCGAACCAGACGCCGTGGCAGGAGATCTACCGCAACACCGTCGGCCAGCAGTCGACGGGTGCCTGCATGGAGCTTGCCACGCGTTATCAGAATGTCGCCGGCACGTTTGGCGTGGCGCGGGATAATCACTAGGCCAAGTGCGCGTAGCCCGGGTGAGCGAAGCGACACCCGGGACCCCGCTTCCGGATATCGCGCTCGCGCGCTCATCCGGGCTACGGCACTGACAACCAAATTCAAGGTGAGGAGAACAGCAAAATGGCAGACCGCCTCAAGGGCAAGCGCGCCGTCGTCACGGCTGCTGCGGCAGGCATCGGGCGCGCATGCGCCATCGCATTCGCGCGCGAAGGCGCAACCGTGATCGCCACCGACATCAACGAGGCCGGAATCGCGAGCCTGACCAAGGAAGGCATCGCCGAGGTCGCCAGGCTCGACGTCCGCAACACCGCCGACGTCAACGCCTTTGCCAAGCGCATCGGCAAGATCGACATCCTGCTCAACGCGGCGGGCTTCGTGCACCACGGCACCATCCTGGAATGCTCGGAAGAGGATTTCGACTTTTCGTTCGACCTCAACGTCAAATCGATGCACCGGACCATCAAGGCGTTCCTGCCCGACATGCTCGCGGGCGGCGGCGGCAGCATCGTCAACATCTCGTCCTGCGCGGCGCTGCGGCCGCCGGCCAACCGCTACGTCTACAGCGCCTCGAAGGCGGCGGTGTCGCTGCTGACGCGCGCGGTCGCGCTCGACTTCATCACCAAGGGCATCCGCTGCAATTCGATCTGCCCCGGCACCGTCGAGACGCCCTCAATGCTCGACCGCGCGGCAGCCCAGGGGCCGCAGGGCAAGGAGATGTTCATCTCCCGCCAGAAGATGGGCCGGCTCGGCACCGCCGAGGAGATCGCGTCCATGGCGGTCTATCTCGGCAGCGACGAGAGCGCCTTCACCACCGGCGTCGATCTGGTCGTCGACGGCGGCTACATGCTCTGACGCTCGGGAGCAAATCTCATGAACAAGATCGATCTCAACGGCCGCGTCGCCATCGTCACGGGCGGCGCTCAGGGCTTTGGCCGTGCCATCACCGAGCGCTTTGTCGCGTCAGGCGCCAAGGTCGCGATCTGGGATTTCGACGCTGCACTCGCCGAGAAGACGGCGAAAGAGATTGGCGGCGAAACAAAAGTCTTCAAGGTCGACGTCACCGACACCGCGGCCGTCGAGCAGGCGCGCGACGCCACGCTCGCCGCCTTCGGCAAGGTCGACATCCTCGTCAACAATGCCGGCATCGCCGGCGTCAACAAGCCGGTCTGGGAGACCGACCTCGAGGAATGGCGCAAAGTGCTGCGCATCAACCTCGACGGCCCCTTCATCGTCTGCAAGGCCATCGTGCCCATTATGCTCAAGCAGAAATACGGGCGCATCGTGAACATCGCCTCGATCGCCGGCAAGGAAGGCAATCCCAACGCGGCGCATTATTCGGCCTCCAAGGCCGGCCTGATCGCGCTGACGAAATCGCTCGGCAAGGAGTTGGCCGCACATGACATCCTGGTGAATGCGGTGACGCCGGCCGCGGCCAAGACCGCGATCTTCGACCAGATGACGCAGCAGCATATCGACTTCATGCTGTCGAAAATCCCGAAAGCGCGCTTCGTGCTGGTGGAGGAGCTCGCCGCGATGGTGAGCTGGCTCGCGTCGGAAGATTGCGCGTTCTCGACCGGAGCGGTGTTCGACATCTCCGGTGGACGCGCGACCTATTGAGGAGCGCCATGATCCGGGAAGGTGGATGCCTGTGCGGCGCGTGCGGTTCGAGGCGGAGGACGAGCCGCTCAACGTCCGCATCTGCCATTGCAATGAGGAGAGCTTGATGGAGTTCTATTGGGAAGCCAAGGACGACAAGTGGTTCCTGCGTCCCGCCGTCGAGGCGCCACAGCAGGCTCCTATCACCGTCGAGCAGGAGGACTGGTATTGGCTCGTGAAGATCGGTGGTCGTCCTCTCAATTTCCGCTTCACGGGTCTGATAGGAGCGAGGCAAAGCGCTTGGGAGTACGTCAAGCGCTACAGTCACATGCACTATGGCATCAAGTCGGTCACGCTGCGGTCGATTGAGGAGCCTTCGCGATCAGTCTCATGATGACCATCGAGCTTGTTCATCGCCTGCCTTTGCCCGCGGTCGTCGCGATCCAGATCCCGGCAAACACCGCGACGACGCCGGCCGCCAGATTCCAGCGCAGCGGCTCGTTCAGCAGCCAGGCCCCGACCAGCGATGCCGTGACCGGATTGACCGTCACCGAGATCGCGACGCGCGTCGGCGTCGTCCGCTCCAGCGCGAAGGCCCAGAGATAGAAGGTCAGCGCTGCGCCGAAGGCACCCAGATAGAGGGCTCCCACCCACTGCGGCAGCCCGAAGCCCGCGACGGGCGCAAAACTGCCGCGGATGGACGAGAGCAGGATGAGGCAGGCCGCGCCGGCCGCCATGCTCATGGTCGTAAAGGCGATCGGACTGGAGCGCCGGATCAGCGGCTTCGACCAGATGCCGTACAGCGCCATGCACAGTGCAGCCGCCATCATCAGGAGATCGCCGCGCCAGGCGCCCGACGGGGCTGAGGTCAGGTCGGACAGAAGCGCCGCCGCAACGCCAAGGGTCGCGATCACGACACCGACCGATTTGCGCCAGGTCAGGGCTTCGGCGCCGAGCGCAGCCGCGATCACGAGCGACAGCAAAGGAAGCGTCGACAGAGCCAGCGCGCCGCGCGCGGCGGTCGTGAAGATCAGCGACGCGTTGAACAGGATCGGAAACAGCGCGAAGAACAGGATGCCGAGCGCGACGGCGGCAGCCCAGTCCCCTCGCTTCGGCCAGCGATCGCCGCGCAGCAGCGCCAGCGGCAGCAACAGGAGAAAGCCGATGCCGAACCGGAACGAGCCGATCGCGAGCGGATCGATGCTTCCCACGAGATAGCGCGTGGCACCAATGGACGTCCCGCCCAGCGCGCTCGACAACACGGCGGCAAGAACGCCGAGAACCTCGCCCACGATTCCTCCCGATGGCTTTCGGTCAGCATAGGAGACGCGCCGAAACGGGGAATGGAATTTCCGTCATGCCAGGATAAATTTCCGTCATGACCGCGTCCGATCTCGACCCCGACCTTCTGAGGGCCTTCCTCGCCGTTGCCGATCATCGGTCGTTCACGCGCGCGGCCGCGATCCTCAACCGCACCCAATCGGCGGTGAGCGTCCAGATCAGGCGCCTCGAAGAGCGGCTGAACGTCAGGCTGTTTCACCGCACAAGGTCGGGCGTGGCGCTGAGCGCGGCCGGTCACGAGCTGCTCGTCTATGCAAGACGGCTTCTCGACCTCAATGCAGAAGCGGTCGATGCGCTCCGCCTGCGCAAGCCCGATGCCGTGGTCCGTCTCGGCGTGATGGACGATTACGGCACGATCGTCATTCCGCCATTGCTGGCGCATTTTGCCAGAAGCCGTCCGGAGATCCGGGTCGAGATCGAGACGGGGCTGACGGCGACGATGCCGGCCCGGCTCGGCGAAGACTATGACCTTGTTATCGCCATGCATCCGGAACGAAGCGGCAATGGCGAGCTGCTGCGACGCGAGCACGCAGTCTGGGCCGCAGCCGCGTCATATTCAGCCGGGGCGCAGCACTCCACGCTCCCCGTCGCACTCTACCCGCCGGGCTGCCTGTTCCGCCAGTGGGCCACTGAGGCCCTCGATGCCGCCGGCCGCCCGTGGCGGCTCGCCTTCGTCAGCCGGAGCCTCGCGGCGGTGGAAGCGATCGCGGTGCAGGGCCTCGCGATCACGGTCGTGAAGGCGGGCATTCTGCCCCCTCGCCTGCGCGTTCTGTCCGAGCGCGACGGCCTGCCGCCGCTGCCGGCGGCGGATATCCGCCTCCACCGCGCGCGCAACCTGTCGCGTCCGGCGGCACTGCTGGCGGATCATTTGCAGCGGGCAATTTCGGAATCGGGCGCCATATAACAGTAGATCGTAAAGGGTTGTGGCCCTATACGGCCTGCTTTGCAAAGCGCGCGTGCGAACCGGGACGGACGAGCCGTGAACATCTCCTTCTATGATCTTTCCGTCTGGGTGCTGCCCCTGGTGCTCGCGATCACCTTTCATGAGGCCGCGCACGCCTTCGTCGCGGACCGGCTCGGGGACAATACGGCCTCGCAGCTCGGCCGCGTCAGCTTCAACCCGCTTCGGCATATCGATCCGTTCGGCACCCTGATCCTGCCCGCGATGCTGCTATTCGCGCATTCGCCATTCCTGTTCGGCTATGCCAAGCCGGTGCCGGTGAACTTCCGCAAGCTGAACAACCCAAGGCTCGACATGGTCTGGGTGGCGCTGGCCGGGCCCGTCACCAACATCCTGCTGGCACTGGCCGCGGCCCTCGCCTTCCATGCCCTGCCCCTGGTGCCCGCGAGCTCGGCGAAATGGGTTGCGGACAACCTGAAGAATGCCCTCGTGATCAACGTGATCCTGGCCGTGTTCAACATGATGCCGATTCCGCCGCTCGATGGCGGGCGCGTTGCGGTCGGGCTGTTGCCCCGCCCCCTCGCCGCGCCGCTGGCCCGGCTCGAGCCGTTCGGTATGCTGATCCTGATCAGCCTGTTGATCCTGCTGCCGCTTGCGGGTTCGCAGTTCGGTCTAAATCTTGATGTTATTTCAGCAATACTGCGAACGTTGACCGGTTATGTGATTCAGGCTGTTCTGTTTCTGACCGGCAACGTTTAGTTGAACACAACACTCCCACGCCGAAGGGCCAGAGGCCGACTTGGTCAAAGCTGCCGATATGCTGATCGCGCGACGCGCCGACACCCGTGCCCGCGCCGATTTTGCCACCTGGAACATGATGGCCAAGCTCAACGGGGCGTCCGCGCTGCCACCTGAGGCCCAGGAGTTCCTCGCCAGCTACAGGAATCTGCTGACGCAGATGAGCGAGAACGAGGCCAGCGAAGCCACCATCGGCGCGATCTACAGGGCCTATTATGTCGAGATGGGTGGCGCCGGATCGCCGCCCGACGTCCGCACCCGTCCACCTGAACCAGCGGCGGACAATGTTACCGCCTTCCGCCGGCCGGCGCCGAAACCGAAGAAGGCCGCCTCCTTCGGGGCGGCGGCATTCGCTGGAAGCCAGAAACGGCCGCTCCCGGTAGCGCTGATCTTTGTGTGCCTGGTCGTGGTCTATGTCGGGATCCGGCTCTACTGGCGCTGAGCCGTCTTTTTCTTCTTCGCGTCCGGCGGAGTGAAGATGATGTCGACCGTACGTTCGAACCGGTCTTCGGTCAGTCCGGCGGGCGGCTGCGGGATGGGATCGGACTTGCGGACGATCGACACCGCCGCCGCATCGTAGGCTCCGTCCCCCGACGACTCCACGACATCCACCGACAGCACGTTGCCCTTCCGGTTGATGGCGAAGCTCACCTTGACCTTCTGGTTATTGGGCACTTTGCCGTCCGGATTGACCTTGTGCAGCGCCAGATGCGCGCTGATCTTGCGGTTCCAATCGGCCGTCAGCTTCAGGATGTCCTTGCCGATACCGATGACGGGCGCCAGCGCCTTCTCGGCCTCGCGAGCATCCTCCTCAAGCGTCTGCCGCGCGGTCGCAACCGATTTCGGCGAGGCTTCGGCGGCGGGAGTCTCGACCGCCTGAATCTTCGGATCGTCCTCCGTCGGCTTCTTCGCGTTGTTCTCGGTCACGACGCGGTCGGGATCCTCGACCTCCTGCGACAGATCCTTTGGAAGCTCCGTCTCCTTGGTCTCGGCCTTCTGCTCGGGGAGCGCCTGCTGTTCCTGCATCGCTTCGCTGTCGGGTCCGGGCGGCAGATCGGTTTCGGGCGCCTTGGGCGATGCCATTTCCACGGCGAACTCTGCACCGTTGGCACCAAGGCCGTCGCCGTCATCGTCGGTGCGCAAATGGGCCAGCGCGAGCGCAGCACCACCCAGATGGAGCGCGAGCGCCGCCACTGCCGCCAAGATCCAGAGCTTTCGCGATGGTCTGAGTTCGTCCGACATGGCGGGCCTCTAAGGCTGAGCGGCGCCTGGCGCAGGCGCCCCAGGCGCGCCTTCCAGCGCGACCAGTTTCACCCGCGTATAGCCGCCTGAGCGCAAGAGCTCCATAACTCCCATTAATTCGCCATACGGCACCGAACGATCGGCGCGCAGGAACACATACTTATCCTTGCTCATGTCGGACAGGCCGTCGAGGGTGCCGATCAACTCGGCCCGGTGAACCGGGTTCTCTCCGATCGCGAGCGTCAGATCGGGCTTGATGCTCAGATAGGTCGGCTTGTCCGGCTTCTTCTGCGGCGTCGCGCTCGACGTCGGCAGATCGATCGGCAGGTCGACCGTAGAGAGCGGCGCTGCGACCATGAAGATGATCAGCAGCACCAGGATGACGTCGATGAACGGCGTGACGTTGATGTCATGCGTCTCCGAGAAATCGTCGTCTTCGCCGTCGTTGTCTGCGAGCGAAACACCCATGGTTCACTCCGCTGCGCGCGAATGCACGCTGCCGTGGCTACGGTCGAGATCGCGCGAGAGCAGCCGGCCCGCCGCGCCCGAGGCGCGGCTGACGAGTTCGAGATAGCCCTTCGTCACGCGCGAAAAATGGTTGTAGATGATGACGGCAGGAATGGCGGCGACGAGGCCGATCGCGGTGGCGAGCAGCGCTTCGGCGATGCCGGGCGCGACCACGGCGAGGTTCGTGGTCTGCGACTTCGAGATTCCGATGAAGCTGTTCATGATGCCCCAAACCGTGCCGAACAGGCCCACGAAGGGCGAGGTCGAGCCGATGGTCGCAAGCACGCCCATGCCGATCCGGATGCGCCGCTGTTCCGCGCGCACGATCTCGGAAAAGCTGGAAGCCGCGCGCTCCTTGATGCCGGCATCGCTGGACAAGCCGGCCGACATCCGCGCCTCGCGCAGCGCTGCCGCCAGGAAGGACGGCAGGATGCCCTGCTTGGTGCCGAGGGCCATCTGCGCTTCGGCGAGCGAGCGCGCCTCCGCAATCTTCTTCAGTGCCGAACGAAGCTTGGTGGAGGCGACCGAGAGCTCGATCGACTTGGCAATGAAGACAGTCCAGGTCATCAGCGAGGCGAAGGCGAGCCCGATCATCACCGCCTTCACGATGACGTCCGCCGACATGAACATCACCCAGGGCGACAATTCCTTCATGGCCGGCGCGACGGCGGCCGCATCGGGCTTTGCGGTCGTCGAAACGGTGGCCGCGGGAGGCGCCGTGGGAGCGGCTGGCGTCGAAGCCGAAGGCGCCGGCGCTGCGGGCGTGGAAGCTCCTGGCGCCATCGGGGGCGGGCCGGCCGGGGCCGGCTGCGCCACCGATTGCGCCGGTACCGGGGGGCTTTGTGTCTGGGCAGAAACGGGGGATGCGAGCCAGATGGCCGCCAGCATCAAAGCTGCGGCAAGGCTTGCTTGGAAGGACATCGTCTTCATACTTCGGCCCAGTAGCGAATGAGGTTGTGATAGATACCCGTCAATTTGACCGTTTCGGGATCGTCACGCCCGAGCCGTTCCACCAGCGCCTGTATCGCGGTGTCGAGGTCAAAGATCATGCTCCGAGCTTGATCGTCCCGTATCATGCTCTGAAGCCAGAAGAAAGACGCAACCCGCGTTCCCCTAGTCACGGGGGTAACCAGATGAAGGCTGGTCGAGGGATAGAGCACGCAGTCCCCGGCTGGCAACTTGACCTCGTGCGAACCATAGGTGTCCTCGATCACAAGTTCGCCACCGTCGTACTCCTCCGGTTCGGCGAGGAACAGCGTGACCGACAGGTCCGTGCGGATGCGAAGGCCGGTCAGGCGGTCGCCGCGGATCGCATTGTCGACGTGCAGGCCGAAATGATGGCCGCTGCTCGCCGCATAGCGGTTGAACAGCGGCGGGAAGATCTGCAGCGGGATCGCTGCCGCAATAAAGCGCGGGTTCGAGGTCAGCGCCGAGATGATGCGGTTGCCGAGCTTGCGCGCGACCTCGCTGTCCGGCGGCAATTGCTCGTTGCGCTTGACCATCGCCGACTGCGCGCCGGCGGTGGAGCGACCGTCCTCCCAATCGCTGACGTCCATGATGCGGCGGAAATCCGCCACATCATCCTTGCTGAGAACGCCAGGCAGGCAGGTCAACATGATCAGAACTTCGCTGTCGTCACGACGTAGAACGCCCGTCCCGGCGCAACCGCCACGAACGGAACGTTGCTGCGATAGAACGAGTCGTAATAGAGCTTGTTGGTCAGGTTCTGCGCGTAGAACTTCATGGTCCAGTTCTGGTCGATCTTTTTCTCGACGAACGCATCGAAGCGCCAGTAGCTTGGCAGCTCGTTGGTGTTGGCCGCGAACGTGCCGCCATAGACTTTTGAGCGGTAGACCGCCTGCCCGCCGAGTTCCCACCCCCCGTCAAACTTGTACTTGGTCAGCATGCTGAACGACTGGTGAGCGATGTTCGCAAGCTGCAGTCCGATATTCGAGGCGACGCCGCTCTGCGTGACCTTCGACTGCATCAGCACCAATCCGCCGAAGATGCTCCAGCGATCGGTGATCTTGCCCTCCGCCTCGATGTCGATGCCTTGGATCCTGTAGGCAGCACCCGATGTGAGCAGGTTGTTGACGGTCTCGCGCGCGTTGTCCTTGGTGGTTTGGAACAGCGCACCGGTCACCAGCAAGTGGCGATCCGCAAGCTCCCATTTGGTGCCGAGTTCGATCGCCTTGTTGCGCTCGGGCCCAAGCAAGATGGTCGAGTTGGGGGGAACGCCGCCGTATTCGGTGCCGGTCGCATCCAGCTCCGACCCGAACGGATTGGCCGAAGTTGCGTAGGCGGCATAGACGCTGCCGATCGACATCGGCTTGTAGACCACACCGACGTTGTAGTTCACGAGATCGGAATTCTGCTTCACATAGTTCGGACTGTTGTTCGACGCGCTTTGGCTGTAGCCGTCATAGCGGACACCGCCATTGACGATGATCGTGTCCTGCCAGTTCGCGGTGTCCATGACATACACGCTGCTGGTGTTGACGCCATAGCGAGTCGGATTTCCAAGCAGCGACGGCGTGCCGAAGGGAATGTTGGTGTACTGCGGGGAGTAGAGATTGACGTTCTGGACGGCACCGTTGCTCGTGAAAGCGGAGCCGGACAGTTCTGACGCGAGGCCGGCATAGCGGTCGATCGAGATGTTCTCGTTCGAATATTCGACGCCGAACACCGCAGTGTGCTTGACCCCGCCGGTGTCGAGCTTGAACGTGGCCTCGTTCTGGTTGGCCCATACGTCCACGTTCTGGTAGCGGCTCTGAGCGCTCGCCGTCGTGGTCCAGAGCAGCGGATTGGGGCTGGTCGTATTCGGATTCTGCGGCAGCGTGCCGATATAGTTGAGCAGCGAGTGCTCGCCGCGCACCTTGCTGGTCAGGGTAATGGCCTCGTTGACCTTGTACTCGATGATGCCGGTGCCGAAATCCTGCCGCGCGGTCTGGAAATCGCGGTTGAGAAAGCCGTACCAATTGCCACGCGGAATGCCCGCCGAGGTCACCGGCACGTTGCCCTGCTTGTAATAGGGCACGCCGAAATCGGGATAGCCGCTGAGATCGGTATGGACGTAGTTCGTCGTGATCTTGATGTCGTTGGTGGGGGTGTACTTGGTCGAGATGAAGCTGCCCCAGCGATTGTCGGTGACGTAGTTGCGTCCGGCGACGTTGGCATCCTGGAACAGGCCGCCCGTGCGCACCGAGAAGGTCGGATCGATGACCTGGTTCACGTCGAGCGTGACGCGCTTGGTCATGTCGGTACCGAACTCGGTGTCCATGCGCTTGAAGTTGACGTCGCCCGCCTGCTTGGTGACGATGTTGATGGCACCGCCGGCGGTGCCCCGGCCGGCATAGGAGGAGGCCGGGCCGCGCAGAATCTCGATCTGCTCGGTGAAGAAGTTCTCGCGGATCGAGACGGCGGGATCGCGGATGCCGTCGATGAAGACGTCGTTGCGCGCGTCGAAGCCGCGGATGAAGAAGCGGTCGCCGAACGCGTTGCCGCCCTCGCCCGAGCCGAGCGTCACACCCGCGGTCGAGCGCCCGATCTCCTTCAGCGTCGTGGCGTTCTTGTCCTCGAGCACCTCCTTGCTGAGTACCGTGATGGACTTGGGCGTGTTCAGCATCTTCTCGGGAAACTTGCCCGAGGCCTGCACGTGATCGACCTTGTAGGGCGCCGCCGGATCAGCATAGGGATTGCCGTCAGGCGCGCCGGACGGCGTCGTGGGAGCCGTCTGCTGCGCGGTCTGCTGGCGCTGTGCGGCGCGACGAAGCGCGTTGCGGGCGCGGACCTGTTCCGGCGAGGGCTTCGATGCCGCCGGCCGCGGACGCTCGACCGGCGCATCGACCGTCACCGGCGGCAGGTTCGACTGCTGCGCTTGCGCGCCGCCCGACACCGACGCCACCGCGATCAAGCTCGCAACCGCCGAAACCTTCTTGCCGGAAACGCCCGCGAATTTCTCATCCACCAGATCGAATGCTGCGACCGAACGCAACGACTTCGGTGCGACCACCTGCCCCATTACCAAACGCCCCATAATCCTGTTCGCTCATTCACTTCGACGAACGATGGCTGTTGGTATCGGCCACAAAATAGCGGGTCAATGCGAGCCGCTCGCGAGAACCCTTGAATCAATCCAGATCAAAGCGATTCTAAACTGCAGTTTGAAATCGTTCTAAAACGAGATTGGACTCGTTCTAAAGACAACGCGGACGTTCGCTCTCAGTCGCTGCTCGGCGGCTTCATCAGTGAGAACAATTCGTCGACCGTCTTCTGCGCGACGGCGCGCACGCGATCGGTGCTGTCCATGCCGGCGATGTTGACACCGTTCACGACGGCTTTGATCTCGTCGCGAAAGTCGGTGAGGAAGCGCAAGGGATCGCGCTGCTCGTTGGCGACACGCGCGATCAATCCCGTGATCAGAATCTGACAAGCGATCAGCTTGCCGTTCAGCTCGTCCATCCTGCGCTCCATTCGTGGCGGCGCCGATATGAACGATGCCGAAATCCCTGACAACCGAAACGGCCTCCACGCAATTTAGAACCGCTCTCGTGACTGATCCGAACCAGTACTGAGCGCGGCGCCATTCGGCCCGAGCACACCGCTATCGGTACTGCGCAAGAGGCGGAACGCCGGTCGGTCGCGCCCGGAAAAATGCAGCCCTGCACAGCGCGGCGCCAGAGCACTGCCCAGGGGGTGCAAAGCTTTCCAATTGTTTAGGTTTCTGAACCGATAGTGCTGTTTACACTGGAACTTGGCGTGTATTATACAAGCGTGCTGGAACCGTATGATTGGCCCCATAATTCATAAGCGTAGGGCACAAGAGCCGACACGAGACGATATGAAAAAGTCCCGGCCGATCCTCTGGATTTTGATCATCGCGGCCGTGGCCTCCGCAGGTTACTATGGATGGCAGAGATTTGGCTCGGCCGGACAGACCCAGACAGCACAGAAGGCGTCGCCCCGCCCGTCCGCTATTCCCGTCAGCGTCGCACCGGTCCAGAAGACCGACTTCCCGGTCTATCTGACCGGTCTCGGCACGGTTCAGGGCTTCAACACCGTCCAGGTCCGCAGCCGGGTCGACGGCCAGATCATCAGGCTCGAGTTCAAGGAGGGCCAGATCGTCCAGCAGGGCGACCTTCTGGTCTCGATCGATCCCCGGCCCTATCAAGCCGCGCTTGACCAAGCCAAGGCCAAGAAGGCGCAGGACGAGGCAAACCTCGCCAACGCCAACCTGGAGCTCCAGCGCGCCGTGAAGCTCGGCGAATTCGCAACAACACAGCGGGTGGATGCCCAGCGCTCCACCGTCGCGCAGCTCACCGCGCAGATCGCCGCCGACGAAGCCGCGATCGCCAACGCCCAGACCCAGCTCGACTACACGCAGATCAAGGCACCGATCACCGGTGTCGCAGGGCTCCGCCAGGTCGACATCGGCAACATCGTCAACGCCTCGACCCAGACGGGCATCGTCATGATCTCGCAGGTCGAACCGATCGCCGTGATCTTCACCGCTCCGGAAGACCAGCTCCCCTATATCACCGAAGGCCAGAAGGCCGGCGCCCTGAAGGTGATCGCCTTCACGACCGACGGCAAGAAGACGCTGGCCGAGGGCAAGCTCGCGGTCATCAACAACCAGGTCGACACGACCAGCGGAACGATCCGTCTCAAGGCGGTGTTCGAGAACAAGGACCACGCGCTGTGGCCGGGCCAGTCGGTTTCGACGCGGCTCCTGGTGCGGACGCTGAAGGATGCGACCGTTGTTCCTGATGATGCGGTTCAGCATTCCACCAACGGCCTCTACGCCTATACGGTCAATCAGGACAACAAGGCCGAGGTTCACAAGGTCAAGGTCAGCTATGGCATCGACGGACGTTCGGTCATCGAGGAAGGCTTGAGCCCGGGCCAGCAGGTGATCGTCGGCGGCCAGTTCAAGGTCCAGCCCGGAAGCCTCGTGTCGACGGCAGTGGCAAGCTCCGATCCGGCCCAGAGCAAGGTACGACAGGAATGACCGAAGGCGGGATTTCGGCACCTTTCATCCGTTATCCCATCGGCACCTCGCTGCTGATGGCGGGGATCCTCTTCGTCGGTCTCGTCGCCTATCCGCTGCTTCCGGTCGCGCCGCTGCCGCAGGTGGACTTTCCGACCATCCAGATCACCGCCAACCTGCCCGGCGGCAGCCCCGAGACGATGGCCTCGTCGGTGGCGCAGCCGCTGGAGCGGCAGTTCGCTCAGATCCCCGGCATCGCGCAGATGACCTCGACGAGCTATCTGGGCACGGCGTCGATCACCATCCAGTTCGACCTCAACCGCAACATCGACGGCGCCGCGAATGACGTCCAGGGCGCCATCAACGCTGCCAGCGGCCAGTTGCCCAAGAACCTGCCCTCGCCCCCGACCTACCGCAAGGTCAACCCGGCCGACGCGCCGATCCTGCTATTGTCGGCGACATCAGAGACTCTGCCGCTGACCAGCGTCAGCGACGCGGTCGACGCCCAGCTTGCCCAGCAGATCAGCCAGCTCTCGGGCGTCGCCCAGGTCTTCATCGGCGGCCAGCAGAAACCCTCGATCCGCATCCAGGTCGACCCGGCGAAACTCGTCGCCAAGGGCCTGTCGCTGGAGGACGTGCGCAGCCAGATTGCGATCACCACGGTCGACAGCCCCAAGGGCAACATCGACGGCGAAAAACGCGCCTACACGATCTACGCCAACGACCAGCTCACCCAATCGAAGGACTGGAACGACGTCATCATCGCCTATCGCAACGGCGGTCCGTTGCGGATTCGCGACATCGGCCGAGCGGTCAGCGCCGCTGAAGACGCCAAGCAGGCGGCCTGGGCCAATGGCAAGCGCGGCGTCTTCCTGGTGATATTCAAGCAACCGGGCGCCAACGTCATCGAGACCGTGGACCGGATCAAGGCGACCTTGCCCCGCCTCGTGGCCGCAATCCCGCCCGCCATCAAGATCGAGCTCATCAGCGACCGTACCACGACCATCCGCGCCGCGGTCGAGGACGTCCAATTCACGCTGCTGCTGACCATCGCGCTCGTGGTCATGGTGATCTTCATTTTCCTGCGCAGCTTCTGGGCGACGGTCATTCCCACCGTCACGGTTCCGCTGGCGCTGCTGGGCGCGTGCGCCCTGATGTGGCCGGTCGGCTATTCGCTCGACAATCTGTCGCTGATGGCACTCACCATTGCGGTCGGTTTCGTGGTCGACGACGCCATCGTGATGCTCGAGAACATCACCCGCTACATCGAGGAAGGCGACTCGCCGATGGAGGCCGCCTTCAAGGGCTCCAAGGAAATCGGCTTCACCATCGTCTCGATCAGCATCTCGCTGGTCGCGGTGCTGATCCCGCTGCTCCTGATGGGCGGCATCATCGGGCGCCTGTTCCGCGAATTCGCCGTGGTGCTGGCGATGACCATCTTCGTTTCGATGTTCGTGTCGCTGACCCTGACGCCGATGATGGCCTCGCGCTTCCTGCGCGCCCATGGCGAGGTGCAGCACGGCCGCTTCTATCAATGGAGCGAGCGCGCCTTCGACGCGATGCTGCGCGGCTACGAATATGTGCTCGATCACGCCCTTGCCTGGCGGCGCACCACGCTTGCGATTTTCTTCGTCACGCTCGGACTGTCGATCTACCTGTTCGTCCTGATCCCGAAAGGCTTCTTCCCGCAGCAGGACGTCGGCCTGATCACCGCCACCTCGGAAGCCTCGCAGGACATTTCGTTCAAGGAGATGACCCGGCGCCAGGAGGAGCTCGGCAAGATCATCATGGCCGATCCCGACGTTGCCAGCGTTGCCATGTCGATCGGCGGCAGCGGCCGCGCCGGCAACAACGGCAACCTGTTCATCACGCTGAAACCTCGCGATCAGCGCGAGGCCTCAGCTCAGCAGATCATCGCGCGGCTGCGTCCGCAGTTCGACAAGGTCGAGGGCGCCCGGCTTTACATGCAGGCGGCCCAGGACGTGCGGCTCGGCGGCCGGCCGACGCGCACGCAGTTCGAATTCACGCTGCAGGACGCCAATCTTGACGAGCTCAACGAATGGGCGCCCAAGATCCTCGCCAAAATGCAGACCCTGCCGGAGCTGCGCGACGTCGCGACCGACCAGCAGACGCAGGGCACAACGGTGCAGCTCAAGATCAACCGCGACACCGCCGCCCGCTACGGCATCCAGCCGCAGCTGATCGACGACACGCTCTATGACGCCTTCGGACAGCGGCAGGTCACGCAGTATTTCACCCAGCTCAACACCTACAAGGTCATTCTCGAAATCCTGCCGGAGATGCAGGGCAATCTCGACAGCTTGAACAAGCTCTATCTGAAATCGCCGTTGACCGGCGACCAGGTGCCGCTGTCGACCTTCGCAACCTGGACCACCGACCCGGTCCGTCCGCTCTCGATCAGTCATCAAGGCCAGTTCCCATCGATCACGATCAGCTTCAACCTGGCGCAAGGCGTGGCGCTCGGCCAGGCCACGGAGGCGGTGCAGCGGGCAATGGCCGATCTCGGCGCACCGCCGACGCTGAACTCCAGCTTCCAGGGTACCGCGCAGGCGTTCCAGCAGTCGCTCGGCACCGTGCCGCTCTTGATCCTCGCCGCCCTCGTCGTGGTCTACCTGATCCTCGGCATTCTCTACGAGAGCTACATCCACCCGATCACGATCCTGTCGACGCTGCCCTCGGCCGGCGTCGGCGCGCTCGCAATCCTGATGGCAGCGGGTTTCGACTTCAGCCTGATCGCGCTGATCGGCATCATCCTGCTGATCGGCATCGTGAAGAAGAACGGCATCATGATGGTCGATTTCGCGATCGCCGCCGAGCGCGACGAGCACAAGACGCCGGAGGAATCGATCCGCCAGGCCGCGTTGTTGCGTTTCCGCCCGATCATGATGACGACGATGGCCGCGCTTCTGGGCGGCGTGCCCTTGATGCTCGGTCACGGTACCGGCGCCGAGATCCGTCAGCCGCTCGGCTACGCCATGGTCGGCGGCCTGATCGTCAGCCAGGCGCTGACGCTGTTCACCACGCCCGTGGTCTATCTCTATCTCGACAAGCTCAACAACTGGTTCGCCACCTGGGGCCGTTCGGGCGACGGCGAAGGCGACGAGGCCCCCGAGCACGGCAGCGTCAAGGAAGCCGCCGAGTAAGCTTGCGCTGCGGCTTCCGCGACGCTACAGCGAGGCCCCCGTTTCACGCCAGCGCAGTTTCGCCATGCTCATGCAATCCAGACTTGTCGCCCTTGCCGCAGCTGTCTTGTTGTCAATTGGCGCGGCGCATGCCCAGCAGGGCGCCAAGAGGAACACCGCGCCCCCTGCCCCGGCCACACAGCCTTCGCCTGCCCCGACGCAATCACAGGCGGACGGCACTCCCGGGCAGTCCGGCTGGATCGTCCGCTGCACCAGCGCCAGCCGCGATGCGCCGCTCGAATGCGCGATGGAGCAGAACGCGGTGCTGACCAAGACCGGCCAGACCGTCCTCCTCGTCAACATCCGCATCGCGCCCGACACCCGCACGCCGGTGGCGCTGCTGCAATTGCCGCTTGGCCTCAACCTTCCCATCGGCGCCAAGCTCCAGGTCGACGAGGGCAAGACGGTCGATCTCCAGATCCAGACCTGCGAGAACCGAGGCTGCTACGCCTCGACCCCGGTCACGCCGGACCTGCTCGCCGCCTTGCGGTCAGGCAAGCAGCTGAAGGTCTCCTTCCAGAACATGGCCAAGGAGACGATCGCGATCCCGATGCCGCTGGGCGATTTCTCGGCCGCTTACGACAAGATCAAGTAACGGGCTCCTTCCGTTATTGCCGCGCCATCTGCGCGTTGCCGACCGCATCGCCATCGAGCTTCTGGTCGTCGTGCATGGTGACCGTGACGCGCAGCAGACGTCCCTCGTACTCGAACGGCGCCTCGTAATCCGACACGGGGCTGCCACGGTCGCGCCCGATGTCGAGCCCGGACCACGAGATCAAGGTGTGGAAGCCGAGCTGGGTCTGGAGCGAACCTGCCGGCTCGCCGTCGATCAGCAGCGTGTATTCCGAGACACCCGTGCGCGCGCCCTTCGCGGGCGCCTCCTTGCGCACGAGCCGTTCGACGTGAACGCCGAGACGCCGCGCGCCCGGCGGCACCTTGCGGTCCGAACGCACGATCTGGTGGCTGCCGCCGATGTTGAGATCGTGCACGAGATGGCCGCCCTTGACGAAGAGGCTGTAGCCCGACGTCGCATCGCCGTGTGAGAGCAGCACGCCGTCTGCGCCTGCCTCGCCCACCTCGACATGCGCCTCGATCGCGTAGCTGCGGCTGCGCACATCGGGCGCCACGTCGGTCGGCACATGCCCCATCCCGGCGTGGAAGACGAAGCGGCGGCGCGCGCCGTGGAAGCGCGCGGCATTCTCCGCAAAGCGCGGCCCGAAGCGATCGTCGAGCGGCAGGACCTTGTGCTTCTCGGCTTCTTCCCACCATGCCGCAACCATCCGGGCAAGGCGCTCCGGCTCCTTGGCCGCGAGGTCGTTGGTCTCGGAGAAATCCGCATCGAGATGGAACAGCTCCCATTTGTCGTTCTCGAACGGCGTGCCCGAGGGATGAAAGGCGACGGCCTTCCATCCGCCGTGCCAGAGCCCGCGATGGCCGAACATCTCGAAATATTGCGGCGAGCTCTTCGAGGGGGCCGACGCTTCCGTGATTGAGCGCGCAAAGCTCTCGCCTTCCAGCGGCATTTGCTGGCAGCCCGCGATGGTCGCGGGGGCCTCGATGCCGATCAGCTCCAGCAGCGTCGGCGTAAGGTCGCAGGCATGGACGAACTGGTGCCGCAGCTCGCCTCGGCTTGCGATCTTCTTCGGCCAGCTGATCACGAAGGGATCGCGGATGCCGCCGCCATGGGTGTTCTGCTTGTAGCGGCGCAGCGGCGTGTTCGAGGCCATCGCCCAGCCATGCGGGAAATTGCTGTGCGTGTCGGGCCCGCCGATGTCGTCGATGCGGCTGAGCTTTTCAGCGACCGGCTCCGGCTTGAAGTTGAACGGTCCCATTGCGTTGACGAAGCCGAGCGGCCCGCCCTCCTGGCTGGCGCCATTGTCGGACATCACGATGATCATGGTGTTGTCGCGGATACCGGCCGTCTCCAGGAACGAGACGAGACGGGCGAGATGCCGATCGGAATGGTCGAGCATGCCTGCGAAGGCCGCTTGCAACCGCGTGAAGACCCGGCGCTCGTCGGCGGAATGCTCCTCCCAGGCCTTGACGCCGTCATTGCGCGCCGGCATCCGCGTTGCTTCCGGCACCAGCCCCATGGCTTTCTGGCGCGCCATCCGCTGCGCGCGCTCGACGTCCCAGCCGTGCGCGAAGGCGGCGTCGTAGCTCATGATGATCTCGGCCGGCGCCTGGTGCGGCGCGTGGCAGGCGCCGAGCGCGACCCAGGTGAGCCAGGGGACATCCGGACGGTCGGCATGGTGATCGCCGATGAAGCGGATGGTCTGGTCGATCAGATCCTCGGTCAGATGATAACCCTCGGCATAGGTGCCCGGCGGATCGATATGCGTGTTGTCGGAGACGAGCTCCGGCGCATACTGGTCGGTCTCGGCATCGAGGAAGCCGTAGAAGCGGTCGAAGCCGCGCCCGAGCGGCCAGCCGTCGAATGGACCGGTGGCGCCGCTCTCGGTCAGCGGCGTGACATGCCATTTGCCGACCATGTAGTTGCGATAGCCGTGCACACGCAGCATCTCGGCGAGCGTCCCCGCCTCGCGCGCGATCTTGCCGCGATAGCCGGGATAACCGGAATCGAAATTGGCAAGACAGCCAACGCCGACCGAATGGTGGTTGCGCCCGGTGAGCAGCGCCGCGCGCGTGGTCGAGCACATGGCCGTGGTGTGGAAGCCGCTGTAACGCAGGCCCTCCGCCGCGAGCTTGTCGATGGTCGGCGTCCTGATCGCTGAGCCATAGCAGCCGAAATCGGAGAAGCCGACATCGTCGAACAGCACCACCAGGATGTTCGGCGCGCCCTCGGGCGGTTTCACGGCCTCCGGCCACCAGGGTTTCGAGTCCGCGACCGTCTTGCCGACGGTGCCGCGGAACGGCGCGGTGCTGCCTGCGCTCATTTGCTCCTCCCTGTTCGACGCCCGGCGGACGCGGTTGACCCGCAGCTTGCCCGGACCTAAAATTATAATCAGAATTATGATTATGAACCAAGCCCGATGCAAGCACGGATGAGGCCACGTCCAGAGCCCGAGCTTCGCGACTTCGACCTGCCCGGCGTCACCCCATCGCGGCAGAAGCGCAGCCGCGAGACGACGCTGGCGCTGCTGCGCGCCGGTGCCGACATGCTGCGGACGCGCAGTCTTGCCGAGCTCTCGATCGAGGGGCTCTGCACCGCGGTCGGCGCCACCGTCGGCGCCTTCTACAGCCGTTTCGAGAGCAAGGAGGCCTATTTCAACGCCCTGATGGCGCTGGCCGCGCGCGACGGCGAGCAGCGACTCGGCGAGATCAGGCGACCGTCGCCGGATTCAAGCCTCGACCAGCTCTGCCAGATCATCGTCAGCGGCATCGTGTCCTGGATGCGCAGCCACGAGGGCGTGCTGCGCGCCGCGCTTCAACATGACGACACCCGCCCGGACAAATGGACGCCGTTCAAGGCGCTCGCCCAGGCAACCACGATGCGCGCCACCCCTCTCCTGCTGCCGGCCATGGACAGGGGCCGCAAAGCGGCAAAAACCCGCGCCATCGCCTTCGGCTTCCAGGTCGTGCTGGGCACGCTGGTGAACGCGATTCTCAACGATCCCGGGCCGGTGTCGCTTGCGTCGAAAGAGATGGACACGCGGCTCGCCGGCTGCCTGTCGCTGTTGCTCCAGGCGGAGGTCGGTCATCCTGCCGCGAGATAGGCCTTCCGCACCTGCTGTCAGCCAACGATGTCGTTCGCCCGGAGCAGCGTGGTGAAGCCGCCATAGATCATGCGCTTGCCATCGAACGGCATGCCCTCGAACTTCATCCGCGGGTCCTCCATCACCTTCTTGTTGATGGCATCGCGGGTCTCCCGGTCGCGGTAGACGATCCAGGCGAACACCACGACCTCGTCCTCTTTCGCCATCACGGCGCGCGGAAACGAGGTGAGCTCTCCGTAGGGAACGTCGTCACCGATGCATTCGACATAGTCGAGCGCGCCGTGCTCCATCCAAATCGCGCAGGCAGTCGCCGCGAGCGCCTTGTAGGCCTCGAGCTTGTCCTTCGGCACGGCGAGAATGAAACCATCGACATAGGGCATCAGGGATCTCCTTGGGTTGTACGGCCCAAGGACGATACTGCGCGCGGCGATCCGACCCGGAAATGCGAATGCGAGTGAGGCAAAGCGTCGCGAGCGCGACGCGGCCGATCAACTGGGCAAATCCTGGTCGGGAGGACAGGGAACTTCACATTGGAAGAGGGCCGGGAACTGGCTGGGGAACCTGGATTCGAACCAAGACAAACAGAGTCAGAGTCTGTTGTGCTACCGTTACACCATTCCCCACCGAAGCGCTTGAAATCGCTAAGCTTTCTTCGGAAGTTCCGCAAGGCCGGCTGACGTTCTGCAAATCAGCGCTCGCAGGCCGCTCATATAGCCGCGCTGACCTTCGGGGTCCAGTCCTTCTGTGAATATCGTCGCGTGTTCTCGCTGCGTTCGCGCCCGAGCGAAACGTCTCGCTGCTCCTCCTCAGCCTGTCTTGGCGTCAACCGTGGCCAAGCCCTCGCGACGGGTTGATCAGACGACGATGCGGTCGAAGTCCGCGGCGATCCGGGTGCTCGGGAAGATCTTTGCGGCTTCGGCGAGAATCTCCTCGTCTTCGTAGCGTCCCGACAGATGCGTCAGCATGAGCTGCCCGACGTTGTTCGTGGCTGCAAAGGAAGCTGCTTCTGCCGCGGTGAGGTGGCCATAATTCCGCGCGGTCGGCGCGTCGCGATCGAGAAACGTCGCCTCGATCACCAGCATGTCGGCGTCGGCAACGTATTGCGACAGCCCCTCGGTGGTTTCGGTGTCGCCGATCACGACGAGCTTCGTGCCGCCGCTCGGCGGGCCCAGGACGTCTTCCGGGTCGACGGTTCGGTTGGCAAGCACGATCGGCCGGCCCGCGGCCAATTCGCCGCGCAAGGGACCGTCGGGGACACCAAGCGCTTTGAGGCGATCAGGCCGAAGACGACGGCGCGCGGGGCTCTGGAACACGAAAGCAAAACTGTCGGTGTCGCGATGGCGAACCGGAAAACAGTCGATGGTGAATTCACCGGCGTCGATGACCTGTCCTTCGGTCAGCGGCGCGAACTCGACCGGGATCGGTGCCCTGCCCGCGCCCCACAGGCCTGCGAGCATCCGGATGACGATGTCGAGCGTTCCTTCCCCGCCGTGAATTGTCATCACGTCGGAGGTCTGCCGCAAGCCCAGCGTCGAGAAGAGGCCGGGGATGCCGAGCATGTGATCGAGATGCGCGTGCGTCAGCAGCATGCGGTCGAGCCGCCGAAAGCCGGCGCCGCTGCGCAACAACTGGCGCTGCGTGCCCTCGCCGCAATCAATCAGGACACGCTTGCCCGCGGCCTCCACGAGGAGCGCCGGATGGTTGCGCTCCACTGAAGGAACGCTTGCCGATGTCCCGAGAAATGTCAGGGCGAACATTTATCATGAGCCGAGAAGGTGGTCGAGGCCGCCCGTCCGGCCGGCCTCACCGTCCCCAATGCCACGTGAGCAGCAGCGCGTACAGGGCCATCGACGCGACGTAGAGCGCGGCAAGCAGTGCGTAGCCCGCGATCTGGCGACCGAGCGTCGCCGTCGGCCTCACCCACCAGTCGAGCGCCCTGAAGGCGGCTGGCACCAGCCACCAGCCGAGCAGCTGCGTGCTGACGAGATTGCCGACAAAAAGCGACAGCCAGACCGGCACGCCGTTTCTGTCGATCAAGGGTGCGCTGATGAAGTAGCCCCAGAGATAGACCACGGGATAGAGCACCAGGAGGACGATCAGGTTGCTCTTCCAGATGAATGCCGGCCCTTGCTCGGGAGCCGGCGTCTTGCCGGTCGGGAACCAGAAATTGAAGCCATAGCTCGCCCGCTTCACGTTCATGCCGGCGTTGAAGCGCTCGCCTTCCTTGAGAAGGGTCTGTCGCAACGGCGAGTCGAGCCACGCATTGAGGTTGGCATCAGAGTCGAACGACAGGATGATGATCCATTCGTCGTGCAGGCCCGGAATCGGCCGCTCGATCTTGTGCCGCAAGAACCCCTTGAACTCGGCCTCCGCCGCCTGGATGCGCTGCTGCCATTTCAGGAACGCATCCTCGAGCCCATCAGGGACTTTGAACGAGATGACGGCCGAGACCGCGCTGTCGCGCTGAACGCCGGTGTCGGGCAGGATATGGACGTCCTCCGAACCGACGAAGAAGCGCTGCACTTCCACGATGAGTCGTGCCCGCACGTCGCTCTGGAGCCACGCGCGTGCTGCGGAGGGGCTGGCGAAACGCAGGATCGTCACCCAGTCCACATGCGCCGGCGGTTGCGGCGGCACCACCTCTTGGCCGAGAAAGCCGGGCCATGCCTTGAGCACCTCGCCGACCTCGCCGTTCCACCGTGCGAACGCAGCAAAGCCATCGTCGGCAATGCGCCGTTGGATGACGAGGGCGACCGGCTGGCCGGCCGCGTCAGGAGTTGCGCTCATTGGCAGCCGTCCATTTCAGCTCTTCTTGTAGAGACGCTTGCCCATCACCCAGGTCTCGTCGACGCAGCGATCGTCGCCGACCATCATGACGGCAAACAGCATGCTGGCGGCCTCATCCATCGTACGCGGGCCGGCGCCTTCGGCGATCAGCGACTGGTGCCAGGGCTGCGCCATCTGCCCGCCGTTGGGATCGAGTGCCACGAAATCGGCCTCCTTGCCGGGCTCGAAATTGCCGAGCTTGTCGTCGATGTAGAGGCCTTCGGCACCGCCGAGCGTAATCGACCAGAACGCCCGATAGGGCGAGAGCTTGTTGCGCTCGGCCTCGGCGAGGTCCTTGCGTACCGGATCGATGCTGCCGTCGAGCAGCGTGTTGTTGCACATGCCGACCTTGTAGGCGTCGTCCAGTACGGAGATCATCGAAAAGCGGTTGCCGCCGCCGACGTCGGTGCCGAACGACATCTTCACGCGATGCTCGGGATCGGTGGCGCGGCCGAGGCGAAACAGGCCGCTGCCGAGGAACAGGTTCGAACACGGACAGAACACCACTGCGGCGCCCTTCTTCGACATGCGGCGGAACTCGTTGTTCGAGAGATACACGCCGTGGCCGCCGGAGAACTTTGGACCGACCAGGTCGAACTTTTCGTAGACGCCGAGATAGTCCTGACAGTCCGGATGCTCGACCAGCACGCCGCTGCATTCGGCCGGGTTCTCGGAGATGTGGGTGTTGACCCAGCAATCCGGGTGCTCGTGCTTGAGGCGCTGACACGCTCTCAGCAATTCCGGCGAGGCACCGAAGGCGAAGCGCGGCGTGATGGCATAGAGGTTGCGGCCCTTGTTGTGGTACTGCGCAATCAGCCGTTTGCTGTCGCGATAGAAATTGTCGGGGGTATCGACGAAATCGGCTGGCGCGTTGCGATCGATCCCGGTGAGGCCCGCGATGACGCGCATGTTGCGTCTGCTCGCTTCCTCGAACAGCTCTTCGGTCGAGACCGGCGAGGAGCTGGTAAAGGCTTGGCATGTGGTGGTTCCGCCGGCCAGCAATGCGTCAAGAAAACGCTTCACGCCCTCGCGCGCGTAGTTGCGATCCCGGTATTTGAGCTCTTCCGGATAGACCCACTTCTGGAGCCACGGCAGCAACTGCTCGCCATAAGCCCCCAACACGCGGGTCTGCGGCAGATGAATGTGGCCGTCGATGAAGCCCGGGACGATGATGCGGTCCGTGATATGGGTGATCTCGACGCCCGGATGCGTGGCGGAGATCTTGTCATAAGGGCCGAACGCCTTGATCACGCCGTCGGTGACGACCATGAGGCCATCCTGGTGAAAGCGCGCCGCGGCCTGCTCGTCGCCGACGTGCTTCCAGGGATCGTCGACGAAGTCGAAGAACGTGCCGCGAACAGCAACGGTGGTCATGATTGGTTCCTCCCTTAGGTCTGTGTCGAGTGGCGCGCCGATGGCAGCGAGATCGCGAGCAACGTTCCGGCGACGGCGCAGAGGCCGAGATAGAGCCATCCGATCGGCGCCGGCGTCGCTTCAGGCAGGACCGCCGCGATCGCCATGGCGCCGCTCACCGCGAGATAGCAGAGTGCGCTGATCAGGCCGCCGATCAGGCCGTGGTCGCGTTCGAACAGGCCGAGCGCCATGCCGTACATCATCGGGCACAGCACGCCGCAGCCGCCGAGCACCAGCGCGCCGCCGATCGTGATCGAGGCAAAATCGAGGCCGAAGAGCGTGCCGGTCGCGGTCATGACCACGGCGCCGGCGAGAAACAGCGCGAAGGCGCCGAACCCCAGCATGCGCGCGGGCACGAAACGCGCGAAATGTGCGCAGCCGAGCTCGCCGGCGAGATTGACGCCGCCAAGCCCGAGCGCGACGAGGCCGTAGATGGCCGCCGAATAGCCGAGGCCGGTCTGGTAGAAGAACGGCGCGACGACGCCGAACGCCAGCTGCGCGCTCGCCGCCGCGGCAAAGACCAGCACGAAAGCCAGGAAGCCCGGACGAACGAGTGCCTCGCGCAAGATGCCGGCAGTGCGGCGCGGATCGAACGGCGCACGCCGTTCCGCTGGCAACGTTTCAGGCAGAAGAAATACGACGACCGTGGCAACGATTGCCGCGGCGATGGCAATGACCGCGAAGACACCGCGCCAGGACGTCAGCTCGACGATGAAGCCGCCGGCTGCCGGCGCGAGCACGGGCGCCAATCCCCACGCGGCTCCTAGCAGTCCCGAAATTGCGGTGAGCTCACGTCCACGAAAGCAGTCTGCGGCGACCGCATAGGCGACGACGAGACAAGTGCAGCCGCCGATGCCTTGCAGGAAGCGCAGCGCGAGCAGCAGCGAGGCGCTGGTCGCCAGCGCACAGGCGATGCTCATCGCGATCAGCACCGACAGGCCTGCAAGCAGGACGTTGCGGCGGCCGAGCATATCGGAGGCGATGCCGACCGGCACCAGCGCGAGACTCATGCCAAGCATGTAGGCGGTGACGGTGTTCTGCATCGACGCTGCGTCAGCGGCGAGATCCACCACCATCTGCGGCAGGCCCGGCGTATAGGCATCGAGCGGAATCTGGCTGAACGGCACGACGCACAACAGGATCGGCACGATCCCGCCCCTCGCGCGACCGGCGTCCGAAGCAAGTGCAGTCATGGCTTACGCCCCTCCGATGCCCGCGGCCCGGTCTTTTCGTGCGCGCAATGAGACGCGCCGATGCAGGGTGCAGGTGTTGACGCGCCAAAGTGCCAGAACTGTATGTAGAAACCCTTAGGACGCTCCGTATCGATACGGTCTCCGGCGGACGACGCTCAGGTCTTCGCTGCAAGCGGGGCGCTCAAAACAAAAATCGCGAAAACAACCCCATGCACAGTACAAATCATTGAAGAATTTCGCGCCGCCTGGTGCGAGCCCCGTCGGCAGGCACGCTTGACACGTCGGGCAAAACAGGCGCCGAATTGCGTGATCACCGACTTTGGATTTACCCTCGCTCCGACGCCAATAACCGCCAGTAAGGCGTCGAGTTCAGACGCACGCCCGAACGGCGATCAAGGCAAGAAGCCCTTGAGAGCGCCAAGAAACAGTTGCGGCGCTTGCAGCTGTGGCACGTGCGCGCATCCTGGAATGATCTTGAGTTCGGCGCGCGGCAATCCCGCGGCCAACTCATGCGACATCGGCGGCGGCGTCGCCTCGTCCTGTTCGCCGACCATGACGAGCACCGGCACGTTCACGCCGGCGAGCTCGGCACGAAGATCAAGGCTTGCCAGCGCATCGCACGCGGCGCGAAACACATCGGGGTCTGTCCGCAGAAAGGCTTCCCGACGCCCGCGCATCAGGCCGGGGTGCTGCGCCTGAAAGTCGGGTGCGAACAGGCGCCGCATCGCGACGTCACTGATTGCCTCCAGCCCCTTCTCTCGCGATATCTTCGCCATGTTGCGGAACGCTTCGCGGCCCGGCTCGGAGAAAGCCGCGCCGCAATCAGCCAAAATGAGCCGGCTGGCAATTCCCGGATGGCTGATCGCCATCTGCAGGGCGACGAAGCCGCCATAGCCATTGCCGAGCACGATCGACGGCGCGCCGCCCGCGGCATCCCGCACAGCCTCTGCCATCCGGTCCGCGACAGCAGCAAGTCCGCCCGCGACCGGGCGTGAACGGCCGAACCCGGGCAACTCCGGCACGATGGTCTGAAACGATCCCGCAAGCTCCGGCACGATCGCATCGAAGCTGGCCCGATCCGATAGCAGCGAATGGAAAAGAAAGAGCGGCGGCCCCTCGCCCGCCTGCGCGGCGTTGACGGTCTCATTGGCAAGAAGCCTGTCCATGTCCGGCCTGTCCCAAACTGCATCGATCGGATCACGCCCTCTCGCGTGCCCTGGAAGCTCCGATTGATAAATCAATTGACAGGGAATTCAAGCATTCGGAACTTGACGTGAAATATCACTAGTAGGATATTAGCTGGCAGGAGACACCAATTCCCATGCTTTTACGCGAGAATATCTACGATCTTCTTCGGTCTGATATTTTAGCCTGTCGCTTTGCGCCGGGCGATGAAATGCGAGAGCAAGATCTGGCCGAACGCTATTCGGTGAGCCGGCAACCGGTCCGGGACGCGCTTTTGCGGCTCCAGCGCGAGCACCTCGTCACGGTCCAGCCCCGTCAGGGCTATCGAGTCACGCCGATCTCGCTCTCGGACGCCCGCGATCTCCTGCGCTTCCGCCTCGCGCTGGAGCCGGCCTGCGTCACCGAGGCGATCGAGAGCGCTCCGGACAGCGTTTTGAAATCGCTCGACGAATTTCGCCGGTTCTCGGGCAGCCACGAAGACTTCATCGCCTACAATCGCGGCTTCCACACTGCGCTGGCCCATGCCTCCGGCAATCGCCGCATGGCGACGGCGCTGTGCGACCTGATCGGCCAGGCCGACCGGCTGGTCCGCGTCAGTATTTCCAACCTGAAGGGCCACGACCCCGCAAAGCTCGTCGCAGAGCACGTCGCCCTGATCGACGCCATGCAGAGCCGCGAAACGCGCACCGCGGCGCGCATCATCAAGGCCCACATCGGGGACACCGAAAAACGCGTTCTGCCGGCGCTCAAGCGCAACGCCGTCATCGTCGAAGAGAGGTCATCATGAACGTTCCCTCGAAACCCGCGTCAATCGACGTCGAAACCCACGGCAACTTCATCGATGGACGGGAAGTCGAAGCCGGAGATGGCGCGATGCTGGACGTCCGCAATCCCGCGACCGGCGATGTCATTGCCCGCATTCCCAATTCAACCGCTGAGGATATCGACCGCGCCATGAAAAGCGCGCGCACCGCGTTCGACGGCAAGGCCTGGGGCGGCATGGACACCCGCGCCAGGGCCAGGCTGGTCAACAAGCTCGCCGATGCGTTCGAGGCCAATCTCGACAGCCTGTATCGGCTCGAGACTCTCAACAACGGCCGCCCGGTCAACGAGACCCGCGCCCAGCTCTCCCGCCTGCCCGATTTCTTCCGCTACTTCGCAGGCCTCGCTTTGTCGCGCCGCGATTCCGTGATCCCCGTCGAAGGCGCCTATCTGAACTACACGCTCCGCACCCCCATCGGCATCGTCGCCAATTGCACGCCGTTCAATCACCCCCTGATGATCCTGTGCAAGTCGCTCGCCGTTGTGCTGGCGACCGGATGCGTGACCGTCGTCAAGCCGTCCGAATACACGCCGCTGACGACCCTGAAGCTGGCGCAGATCTTCACGGATGCGGGCCTGCCGCCCGGCGTCTTCAATATCGTGCTGGGCCTCGGCCCGAGCGCCGGCAAGATGCTGGCCGAGCATGGCGACATCAACAAGCTGGTCCTGACCGGCGGCACCGAGGCGGGCCGCATCGCCGGCAGCGCAGCCGCAAAAGTGTTTGCGCATCAGACCATGGAGCTTGGCGGCAAGACGCCGGTGATGGTGTTCGACGATTTCGACGTCGACCGCGCCGTCAACTATGCCGCCTTCGGCGCTTTCATCGGCGCCGGGCAGACCTGCGTCTGCGCCTCGCGCCATCTCGTCCAGGCCTCGATCTACGACGAGTTCGTCGAGAAGCTGCAGGCCAAGACCCGCACGATCCGCGTCGGCGATCCCTTCGATCCCAGCACCCAGATGGGCCCCGTGATCTCGGCCAAGCAGCGCGACCGCGTTCTCGCCTATGCGGGCTATGGTCACGCCGACGGTGCGCGTCTCCTCACCGGCGGTGTCGCCGCGAAGGTACCGGGCCACGACAACGGCTATTTCGTCGAGCCGACGGTGTTCGCCGACGTCAAATCCGATATGCGCATCTTCCAGGAGGAAGTGTTCGGTCCCTTCACCTCGGTGACGCCGTTCAAGGACGAGGCCGATGCGCTTCGGCTCGCCAACGACTCGCCGTTCGGCCTTGCCGCAGCAATCCGCACCCGCGACGTCGCCCGCGCTCACCGTGTCGCCGCCGCGGTCAAGGCCGGCATCGTCTGGATCAACGATCATCACCGGCTCGATCCGGCCTCGCCCTGGGGCGGCGTCGACGATTCCGGCATCGGCCGGGAATGCGGCACCGAAAGCTTCAACGACCACTTCAACACCAAGAGCGTGATGGTCGCGACGCACGAGCAGCCGTTCGACTGGTATCGCGACACGGCCAATCAGAAGCGACTGAACTAGCAGAACTGCACCCGGCCGACCGCCCATAGAAGGCGGGCCGCATCAATCAGAATGACAGTCAAGGGAGAGCGTCAATGTCGACATCGGTGAACGCGGGCAGCCGTCTCGATCGGCTTCCGATCGGTCCATTCCACCGCCGCATCATGCTGCTGATCGGCATCGGAATGTTCTTCGACGGTTTCGACATCTACATTGCCGGGACGGTGCTCAGCGTCACCCTGAAATCAGGCTTTTCGACGCTCGCTCAGAACGCGGCCTTCATCTCCTCGACGTTCGTCGGCATGATGCTGGGATCGTTCGGCACCGGCTTCCTCGGCGACCGCCATGGGCGCCGCTTCACCTATCAGTTCAATTTGCTCCTTTTCGGCATCGCTTCCCTTGCCGCGGCATTCGCGCCGAACATGGCCTTCCTGATCGCCTGCCGCTTCGTGATGGGCGTCGGGCTCGGCGCGGAGAACGTCGTCGGCTATTCGACGATGACGGAGTTCGTGCCCGCCCGCACCCGCGGCAAATGGCTCGGCCTCACCGCCGTATGCGTCGTGACGGGCTTGCCAGCGGCACTTTTGATCGCATCCGTGCTCGTTCCGCAATTCGGCTGGCGCTCGATGTTCGTGCTCGGCGGCATCGGCGCGCTCGTCGTCTGGTACATGCGCAAGTCGCTGCCGGAATCCCCGCGCTGGCTCGAAGCCGTGGGACGCACCGCCGAGGCGGAAGCGTTGATGCAGGCGATCGAGAAGGAAGCGGCGCAAGGACAGCCCTTGCCTGCTCCAGCGCCCACGACACCCGCTCCGGTCGCTCCCAATCTCGGCACGTTGTTCACTGCGCCCTTGCTGTCGCGGATGATCGTCGGCGCCATCTGCCTGATCACGATCAACACCCTGCTCTATGGCTTCGTGACCTGGCTGCCCGTGTTCTTCGTCAAGCAGGGCCTGTCGGTCGCGACATCGTTCGGCTATTCGCTGCTGATGGCGCTCGGCGCGCCGATCGGCGCGGCCATCGGCGCATTGACCGCCGACCGCTGGGGCCGCAAGCCAACGATCATCGGCGCGTCGCTGATCTCGGTGGCGCTGGGCATGCTCTATCCCATGATCTCGGATCCGATCCTGCTGCCGGCCGTGGGCTTCGCGCTGACGGTGCCGATTTACGTCCTGGTCGCGCTCTTGTTCGGCATCTACATTCCAGAGCTGTTTCCAACCGAGGTCCGGCTGCGTGCGTCAGGCATCGTCAATACGATGGGGCGCGGCGCCACGATCGTCACGCCGTTCCTGGTCGTGTCGCTGTTCGAGTCGCGCGGCGTTGCGGGCGTCATGGCCCTGATGATCGGCTTGCTCGTGGTGCAGATCGTCACGGTCTGGGTACTCGGCATCGAGCCCCGGCATCGCAGTCTCGAAGAGCTCAAGGCCGAAGAGACTGCCGCGCCGGTCCTCAAGGAAGCGTCCTGAGAGGCCGCCAGAGGCGCAGGACCTGCAATATTCGGGACGCCCGCTTCGGCGGGCTCCTCACCACGAGGGTCGATCGTGCCGCAAATCGCCACCTCACCTCAGGCCCTCCGTAGGCGTGCGTCGCGAAGGACAGGACCGCAGGCAAGCTTGCCACCCCGACCGATGGGCAGATCTGCGATCCGCGAGATAGCTACGTCTTGTCAGTCGATTGCGCTTCCACCGCCTGCACCGCGACGCTCGCGACCTGCCGCAGCGCTTCGCGATCCGCGCCTGAGGACGCCATCACGCCCATGCCGACCGACACCGCGGAGACATAGCGCGCAAGCGCGGCTGGATCGGACGTTGGCTTGAGATCACCTTCGGCCTTGGCGCGAATGAAACGGTCGCGGAGCTGCTCCTCGTTCTGGGCGCGGCGCGCAGCCAATTCGAAGGGAACATTCTCGGAGCCGGTGCCGCAGGCGATGCCACCTTGCACCAGCAGGCAGCCGGGCGGATTGGCAGGATCGGTCTGCTTGTCGGCGATGCCCATCAACATCCGCTCGGCGACGGCGCGGGCGGTGGGGGCTGCTACCACCTCCTCCATCCAGATGTTGCGCAGCTTGGTGTAGCGGTCGAGCGCGGCCTTCAGCAGGCCCTCCTTGTTGCCGAAGCAGGCGTAGAGGCTGGGCGGGTTGATGCCCATGGCCTCGGTGAGCTGGGCAATGGTCGCGCCCTCATAGCCATGGCGCCAAAACACTTCCATCGCCTGGTCCAACGCCATTTCGGCGTCGAATTCGCGGGGGCGTCCCATGCCCATATGCCTGTCTCCTCGGAATTCGCGTTCTGCAGAAGGCTTAACGTCGAATCCTAACTATTTGTTCTAATTCTACTTTCCCAGGGCCTTCCAATTCTTGCGGTATGCCGCTACAATTTTCTTAGTGAATGGTACATAAGTATCTTGCACTGCGGTATCCAGCTCCACATCTGTAGTGAACACTACATATCTGGAGCGCGCAAATGCCCCCCTCCCAAAACACTTCCCGCACCGGCCGTTTCCGCCGCCTTCTGGGTGGCGTCGCCATCGTGGGCGCCCTCGCCGTGGCCGGCTCGATTGCGACCGGCCGCTACTTTCACGCGGCGCAAGCGACGGCACCGGCCGCCGCGGCCGAACAAGCCGTTTCCGTCACCGTCGCGATGATCGAGCCACGGCAGACCGTGCTGTGGGACGACTTCTCCGGCCGGCTGGAGGCCATCCACCGCGTCGAGCTCCGCCCGCGCGTTGCGGGTGCGATCCTGTCGGCGAACTTCACCGAAGGGGCGCTGGTTAAGGCCGGCGACGTGCTGTTCAAGATTGATCCCGCCCCTTATGCGGCCGAGGTCGACAAGGCTGCAGCCCAGCTCGAAGCTGCGAAAGCGCGCGTCGTCTTCACCCAGAGCGAGCTCGAGCGCGGTGCGCAGCTCGTCGGCAACGCCGTGGTGACGCGCCGCGACTATGACCAGCGCGACAACGCCAACCGCGAAGCCATCGCCAATGTGAAGGCGGCCGAGGCGACGCTCCAGACCGCAAAGCTCAATCTCGACTACACCGAGGTGCGCGCCCCCGTGGACGGCCGCGTCGGCAAGATCGAGGTCACCGTCGGCAATCTCGTCGCCGCCGGTACCGCGTCCCCGGTCTTGACCTCGCTGGTCTCGGTCAATCCGATCTACGCCTCGTTCGATGCGGATGAGGAGCTCGTGCTGCGCGCGCTGAACTCGATCGCGGATGCCTCCGGCAGGCGCGGCGAGCTCGACCAGATCCCGGTCGAGATGACCACGTCGGGCGGCCTGTCCGCGAAGGGCCACATCCAGCTCATCGATAACCAGGTCAACGGCCAGAGCGGCACCATCCGTGTCCGCGCGGTATTCCGCAACGAGGACGGGCGCCTCATCCCCGGCCAGTTCGCCCGCGTGCGCATGGGCCAGCCGAAGCAGCAGGCAGTCGTGATGATCGACGAGCGCGCGATCGGCACCGACCAGGACAAGAAGTTCGTGATGGCGGTCGGCGACGACAACCGCGCCGTCTACCGGCCAGTCACGCTCGGCGGCACCGTCGATGGGCTTCGTATCGTCACCTCGGGCCTGAAGTCCGGCGAGCGCATCGTCGTGAACGGACTACAGCGTGTGCGGCCCGGTGCCCTGCTCAAGACGGAGATCGCGGCAATGGGTGCGCGCGGGCAGCAAGCGGCCTCCAACCAAAGCAACCAGGACGTGGTGCAACGCTAGTGCATTCCGTCATCCCGGGGCGCGCGTAGCGCGACCCGGGATCCAGCAGTTACGAGACTCCGATCGCTTCACCTCCAGATTCCGGGTTCGCGGGCTTCGCCCACGCCCCGGAATGACGGTGGAGCGATCTCGAGACGCGCAAGATATTGCGCAGGGGCAAAACCAATGAATCTCTCGAAGTTTTTCATCGACCGTCCGATCTTCGCCGGCGTGCTGTCGGTGCTGATCTTCCTGGCGGGGCTGATCTCGCTGTTCGCGATGCCGATCTCGGAATACCCGGACGTGGTGCCGCCCTCGGTCGTGGTGCGCGCGACCTATCCCGGCGCCAATCCCAAGGTGATCGCGGAGACGGTGGCAACCCCGATCGAGGAGCAGATCAACGGCGTCGAGAACATGCTCTACATGTCGAGCCAGGCGACCACCGACGGCGCGATGACGCTGACGGTGACGTTCCGGCTCGGCACCGATCCCGACAAGGCGACGCAGCTGGTGCAGAACCGCGTGCAGCAGGCCGAGCCGCGCCTGCCGTCCGTGGTGCGCCAGCTCGGCATCATCACCAAGAAGTCGTCGCCCGACCTCACCATGGTCGTGCACCTGCTGTCCCCGAACGGCCGCTACGACATGACGTATCTGCGCAATTATGCGGTGCTCAACGTCAAGGACCGGCTGGCGCGGATCGACGGCGTCGGCGACGTCCAGCTTTATGGCGCCGGCGACTATTCGATGCGGGTCTGGGTCGATCCTCAGAAGGCCGCCGAGCACGGCCTGACCGCGAGCGACATCGTGCGCGCGATCCAGGCGCAGAACGTCGAGGCCGCCGCCGGCGTGGTCGGCTCCTCCCCGAACGTCAAGGGGATCGACCTGCAATTGTCGATCAATGCGGAAGGCCGGCTCGCGAATGAAGAGCAGTTCGGCGACATCGTGGTCAAAACCGGCGCACGCGGCGAGGTCGTACGCTTGCGCGACGTCGCGCGCGTCGAGCTTGGCGCCTCCGAATATGGCCTGCGCTCGCTGCTCGACAACAAGCAGGCGGTGGCGATCCCGATCTTCCAGGCGCCCGGCTCCAACGCGCTGCAGATTTCCGACAACGTTCGCGCCACCATGGCCGAGATCAAGAAGAACATGCCCGAGGGCGTGTCCTACCAGATCGTCTACGACCCCACCCAGTTCGTGCGTTCCTCGATCGAAGCCGTCATCCACACGCTGCTGGAGGCCATCGCCCTTGTCGTGCTGGTGGTGATCCTGTTCCTCCAGACCTGGCGCGCCTCGATCATCCCGCTCCTGGCCGTGCCGGTGTCGATCGTCGGCACGTTCGCGGTGATGCACGTGTTCGGCTTTTCCATCAACGCGCTGAGCCTGTTCGGCCTGGTGCTCGCGATCGGCATCGTCGTCGACGATGCCATCGTCGTGGTCGAGAATGTCGAGCGCAACATCGAGTCCGGCCTGTCGCCGCGCGATGCCACGTACCAGGCGATGCGCGAGGTGTCGGGTCCGATCATCGCAATCGCCATGGTGCTGATCGCAGTGTTCGTGCCGCTGGCCTTCATCTCCGGCCTCACCGGGCAGTTCTACAAGCAGTTCGCGCTGACGATCGCGATCTCGACCGTGATCTCGGCCGTCAACTCGCTGACGCTGTCGCCGGCGCTGTCGGCGCTGCTGCTCAAGGGCCACAACGAGCCGAAGGACAAGCTGACGCTGGTCATGGAAAAGAGCCTCGGCTGGTTCTTCCGCGGCTTCAACAAGGCCTTCACGCGCTCCTCCGAGAACTACAGCGGCAGCGTTGGCAAGGTGATCTCGGGCAAGGCCGCCGTGATGGGCCTCTACGTGGTCCTCGTCGGTATCACCGCGCTCTTGTTCCAGCAGGTGCCGAGCGGCTTCGTGCCGGGACAGGACAAGCAGTACCTCGTCGGCTTCGCCCGCCTGCCCGATGGCGCGACGCTCGACCGGACGGAAGAAGTCATCCGCAAGATGAGTGACATCGCGCTGACCCAGCCCGGCGTCGAGAGCTCGGTGGCATTCCCGGGCCTGTCGATCTCCGGCTTCACCAACTCGTCCAACGCCGGCATCGTGTTCTCGACGCTGAAGCCGTTCGACGAACGCAAGGATCCCTCGCTCAGCGGTCCCGCCCTCGCGGCCGAGCTGAACAAGAAGTACGCGGGCATCCAGGAAGCCTTCATCGCCATGTTCCCGCCGCCGCCGGTCAACGGCCTCGGCACCATCGGCGGCTTCAAGCTGCAGATCGAGGACCGCGCCGGTCTCGGCTATGACGCCTTGAACGAGGCGACGAACGCATTCATGGCTGCGATGCAGAAGGCGCCGGAGATCGCCGGCGTGTTCTCGAGCTTCCAGGTCAACGTGCCCCAGCTGTTCGCCGACATCGACCGCACCAAGGCGCTGCAGCTTGGCGTACCCGTCACGGAAGTGTTCAACACGCTCCAGATTTACCTGGGCTCCTATTACGTCAACGACTTCAACAAGTTCGGCCGCACCTATTCCGTCCGGGTTCAAGCCGACGCGCCGTTCCGCGCGCGCGCCGACGACATCAGGCAGTTGAAAGTGCGCTCGTCCTCGGGCGACATGGTGCCGTTGTCCGCGCTGCTCACGATCCGCCAGAGCGCGGGTCCGGAGCGCGCGATCCGCTACAACGGCTTCCTGTCCTCGGACATCAACGCGGCGGCCGCGCCGGGCTTTTCATCAGGCCAGGCGCAGGAGGCGGCGACGCGGATCGCCGCAGAGGTGCTGCCGCCAGGCTTTGCCTTCGAATGGACCGACCTGACCTATCAGGAGTTCATCGCCGGCAATTCCGGCATGTGGGTGTTCCCGCTGGCGATCCTGTTGGTGTTCCTGGTGCTGGCCGCGCTCTATGAGAGCCTGACCCTGCCGCTCTCGATCATCATGATCGTGCCGATGGGACTCCTGGCAGCGATGTTCGGCGTCTGGATCTCCAAGGGCGACAACAACGTCTTCACCCAGATCGGCTTGATCGTGCTGGTCGGCCTCTCCGCCAAGAACGCGATCCTGATCGTCGAATTCGCGCGGGAGCTCGAATTCGCAGGCCGCACGCCGATCCGGGCCGCGATCGAGGCGAGCCGGCTGCGGCTGCGTCCGATCCTGATGACGTCGATGGCGTTCATCATGGGCGTCCTGCCGCTGGTGCTCTCGACCGGCGCCGGTTCGGAAATGCGGCGAGCCATGGGCGTTGCCGTGTTCTCCGGCATGATCGGCGTCACGGTGTTCGGCCTGTTCCTGACGCCGGTGTTCTACGTGCTGCTGCGGACCGTCACTGGCATGAAGCCGCTGACGCACCACGGCAGCGACATCAGCGCGGCTCCGGTCCAGGGGCCTGCCGAGTGAACCGCGTCCCGCCGCGGCACGCCCCCCGGCGGGACCAACAAGATCGGATCGATTATTTCCGATTCTCTTCGCAGAATTTCAGCGCCGCCAGCGCCTCGCCGGCACGCGGAATCTGCATCTCGATGCTGTCGTCGTCGTCGTCCTCGAAATCGAGCGTGAGGCGCTTGGCCTTCGCGAGCCGATCCATGATCGATTGGTCGTAAGCGAAAATGCCGCGCACGGTGGTCTTGTCCATGACCTCCCATTTGGCCTTCTTCATGATATCGGCGTCATCGGTGCCGAGGTCGGCCCGGAGGACCTCGCCGGCCTTATCCCATTCCCAACCATCGTAGATCATCACGATCACGATCGCCTGCTCGGAATAGGTGATCACGACGACGTAGTCGCGGTTCTCGTCATCCTTGTCCTTGTAGCCGCGGCTCGCATTGCAATGCGTGTCCTGCGCGCGCCTCTCGATGGTCCAGTCGCCGACTTTGGATTGTTGCGCAAGGGAGGGCCCGGCGCTCGAGATGCCTGCAAGCAATGCAGCGCCGAGACTGAATCGATTCATATCGGCCTCCAGCACGCTGCCCCTGCTGAGATGACCACCTCTGCCGGCGGCCCGCAAGGATTTCAGTCGCACGCATGGAACGCGGCTGTGCCCTACCCTCGCCGCGGCACGATCGCGATCGGAGTAAAGGTGTAAACCTCCTCGCCGTTCTGGTTGAACATGGTCCATTTCACCAGCGCTATACCCTGCGGCTTCGACTTGGACGGCGTCAGGCTCATGACCTCGCCGACCAGATGCAGCCGGTCGTCGGGGCGCACCGGCATCGTCCAGCGCAGGCCGTCGACACCGGCGCCAATCAGCGGATGCGGCCCGAACGGGCGGGTCTGGATTGCGAGGTTCATGGCGATCGCGGCGGTGTGCCATCCTGAGGCGGCAAGCCCCTTGAACAGGGTCGTCTTGGCGGCCTCGTGATCGAGGTGCATCGGCTGCGGATCGAACTCGGCGGCAAAGCGCTTGATGTCGGCCTCGGTGACCACAACTTCGGGGGACTTGAACCGCATTCCGACGGTGAGATCGTCGAACCACTCGACCTGCGCCATGATTTTGCCTCGCAGTATGATGCGCCGCCCCGAAGAGGCGGCCTGAAGGGCTTGGGCAATGACGGGATATAGCGGGCCCGCAGCGCGTTAACCAGCGCCGGGTTCCGCGCGAAACCCCTTTCCCGGTGCGACGAAACACGCCTGAAACAGATGGCCGGTTAAGTGGTTGTCAAAATAAGTACAGGGACGGCCACCATGCAATTCATCCTCGACCTGATCTACGAATACTCCTGCTGCCAAAACCTCGTCGCCCAGCCGATACGGGAGGATGAGCTATGATCGAGTTGATCTCAGCCGTGCTCGCCCTTTGCAGCATCGGCGTCTTCGCGGCGCATGCGCTGGACGCCTACCGCTCCACGCATTACTGACGGCCTCGGCGTTTCCGGCGCTAGAAGGGCCGACGGTAGAAATGCTCGGAATGCGTGGCCGGCGGAAACCGGTTGGCAAGCGCCAGCGCTCCCTTCTCGTCCGTCTCGAGCGCGATCTTCTGCGCCAGCATCACGTCGCCTGGCACCAGGAAGCCGGACGGGACGAAGCACCAACCCATCATCGCGCGCCCATCGCCGTCGATCTCGTGCACATTGGCGGCCGTGCCATAGTGGATGCGATAGGTTCTGCCGGTGTCGCAGCCGACGACGTCGAAATACCGGTGCTGTTCGAACTGCGCACGCTGCGCCGGCGACAGCCATTCGGCCAGAAGCCGGCGGCCGCGCGCGTCCGGTGTGTTCTCGCCGAAGAAGCGGCGGTAGAGTTCACGCAGCGCATGCAGACGCGCACGCGCCGGCGCGCGGAGCCAAACTGCCGCGATCATGGGCAGCTCAGATCAACCGCCGACCAGGCGGGGATAGAACAACGTTTCCTGCGCGGTCGGGTCGAACGATCGGATCCGGGTAACTTCGCCGGGTCCGGTTCGAAGAGCGGCGGTGAAGCCGGCTCCGGTCAGCTCCCGAAAGCGCCGTTCGGCTCGCGCCAGCGCTTCGGCATTGCCAGGATCAAACTCGTGGCGCGTGTCGCCAGTTTGGTCCATCACGATCTGGGTAGCCATGTTGAGTCTCCTCATGCCCAGCCCTGAACTCGATCAAAGCAAACGTCGTGCCGTCAGTTCCAGTTGGCAACAACTTTCTCGCGCCGGCGCATCACTCCTTGCTGAGCAGCCCAAAACGAGACGAGACTGTCATCGCGTTCTAGGCTCTTGTTTAAGCATGATCTTTTCGGAAAACCGCTGCACACTCCTCCGGATCATGCTTTAGCGCAAGGCCGCGGCGCCTCCGCCCTCGTCGATCTGCCGGCCCATCAGCGCGATTGCCTTCTGATAGACGCCTGCAGCATTCCAAGCCTCGATCGCGGCAAAATTCGGCTCGCCGGGCTGGTACCCGGCTCCCGCGCGCCAGCCATGGGCCTTGAGGAAATTCGCGGTCGAGTTCAGCGCATTGGCGGCAACTTCGAGGTTGCCGGTGCCATAGGCCAGAATGCTCTTGGGCATGAACTGGGTCTGACCGACCTCGCCATGCATGGAGCCGCGGGTTGATCCCGACAGCGTACCGCGGTCGATCAGCTTCAAGGCTGCATAGAGCTGGTCAGTGAAGAATTCAGGCCGGCGGCAGTCATAGGCAAGGGTCGCGATCGACGACAGCATGTTCTGATTGCCGCGCTGGCTGCCGAAGCCGGTCTCCATGCCCCAGATCGCGATCAAGGGTCCCGGCGGGACGCCATAGCGCTGCTCGATCGAGGCGAACAAGGCGGCATGCGACTGCTTGAGCTGCCGTCCCTTGGCAACGATGGTGGTGGCGCCGCGCTTGGCGAGGAACTGGTCGAGCGTCAGCGAAAAGCTGCGCTGGCCGCGGTCGGCCGCGATGGTGGCGCTGGCATAGTTCGTCTGCATCAGGGCCGAGAGTGCGGTGGGGCCGACGCCCTTGCCCTGCGCCTCCGCGCTGAATTCGCGTTTCCAGGCCTCGAAACCCGCCGGCGAGCTGCCGCATTGCGCAGCCTCAGCCGAGGAGACCAGGCAGCCGAGCAGCGTCATTGCGCCAAAAACCGCTCCCGCAACAGCCCTGCCCCTGATCATACCCAATCTCCGTCCTGTACCGCTCGGCGGCGCCATCTTAACCGGTGGAACGCGCCGACTCCATGGCCGGATCATAGGACAATTCGAGGCCTTCCAGACTGCCTTCCTTGCGCCATTTGTCGAGCAGCCGCAGGAATGCCATCGGCCCGCGCCAATATTGGCTGTTTCTTGCCGCGATCGGATCGAACACGCCTTCGTTGTTGTAGTAGCCCGGCGTGCATTCGGCGAGATAGGTCTGCCGGCCGAGTGCGGCCCTGACGATCTCGTCGACCCAGGCGTTCTCGGCGGCAAGCGTCGGCTCCAGGGCACGCGCCTTACGGTCTCGGGCCTCCTTGATGACATAGGCGATGTGCTGCGATTGTTCGTCGATAATGTGCGGAAAATTGGCGCTCTGTCCGGCCTGCACCGTGACGATCAGGAAGCAGTTCGGGAAACCGCGGCTGTAGAAGCCGTGCAGCGTCTTGACGCCGTCGCGCCACCGCTCGGACAGGCTCATGCCGTCGCGGCCATAGACCTCGAAGCCCATGCGGCGCGCGTAGTCGGTGCCGACTTCAAAGCCACTGGCATAGATCAGGCAGTCGAGCTCGTAGGCCTTGCCGTCGACGACGACGGCATACTCCGTGATGCGCTCGACGCCCTGCCCTTTGGTGTCGACGAGATGCACGTTGGGGCGATTGAAGGTATCGAGATATTCGTCGTGGAAGCACGGCCGCTTGCAGAATGCCTTGTACCAGGGCTTGAGCGCAGCCGCGGTCGCCTCGTCCTCGACCACCGCGTCGACGCGGGCGCGGATCTCCTCCATCTTGCGGTAATCGGCCTGCTCGATCACCTTCAGCGCCTCGTCCATCGAGGTCACCGGCTGGGGCTGACGGCGCGGCGCCAGCAGGATCTCGCCGAGCAGGCCGGTCCAGCCGTCCTGCACCAGATCCTGTTCGAACGGCTCGCCTGAAATCACGGCCGTAAAATTGTCCATGCGTTCGCGCTGCCAGCCCGGCTTGAGGCTCTGCGCCCAGTCCCGATCCGTCGGACGGTCGTCGCGAACGCCGATCGCAGACGGCGTGCGCTGGAAGACATAGAGCTCCTTCGCCGAACGGCCGAGATGCGGCACACATTGCACGGCGGTGGCGCCGGTGCCGATGATGCCGACGCGCTTGTCGGCGAGACCGGTCAGGCCACCGTCCGCGTTGCCACCAGTGTAGCCGTAGTCCCAGCGGCTGGTATGAAAGCTGTGGCCCTTGAACGTCTCGATGCCGGGAATGCCAGGCAGCTTCGGGCGGCTCAGCGGACCGCCGGCCAAGATGACGAAGCGCGCGCGGATGCGATCGCCCCGATCGGTCTCGACCAGCCAGCGCGCCTCCTGCTCCTGCCATGTCATCCGCGAGATGACGGTCTGAAACAGCGCGCGCTCGTAGAGCCCGAAATGACGGCCGATGCGGCGCGAATGCTCGTAGATCTCTGGCGCCCGCGCGTATTTGCGCACCGGCATGTAGCCGGTCTCTTCCAGCAGCGGCAGATAGATGTAGCTCTCGGTATCGCAGGCGGCGCCGGGATAACGATTCCAGTACCAGGTGCCGCCGAAGTCGGCGGCCTTTTCCACGATGCGAAAATCCTCGATGCCGGCATCGCGCAACCGCGCGCCACACAACAGGCCGCCGAAGCCACCACCGACGATGAGCACTTCGGTCGCTTCGCTGACGGCGGAGCGCGCAAATCCGGGATCGGCCCAGGGATCGTCGAGATAGCGGCCGAATTCGCCCGTAACCTCGACATACTGCGCCTTGCCCTCGGCGCGCAGACGACGGTCGCGCTCGTCGCGATAGCGGGCACGGAGCGCGGAAACATCGACCGTAGATGCGCCGGTTGTGCCGGTCTTGTGTCTTTCCGCTGACATTCATCTCCTCCACCGCGAACGCTGCTTCGCCGGCAGCTCACCTCACGTTAGCTCTGAAAAAGTGCCGCATGCAATCATGCTCGCTGTTTTTTGCGTGAACGCCGCGTGGCGTTCCGCTAACCTCGCGCGCAAAATCACAGGCCTGCGCCGTGCAACGACGCGGCGATCCGGAGGAGACCATGCAGGGATTGATGATGGACATGCCGCTTCTGATCAGCGGCCTGATCCAATACGCAGCCGACTATCACGGCGAAGCGGAGATCGTCGCGCGCGAGATCGAAGGCGACATCCATCGCTACACCTATGCGGACGCCCATCCCCGCATCAAGCGCATGGCGCTGGCGCTCAAGAGGCTCGGCATGAATCCCGGCGACCGCGTCGGCACGCTGGCCTGGAACACCCATCGCCATTTCGAGATGTTCTACGCCGCGCCGGGCATGGGCTACGTGCTGCACACCGTCAACCCGCGGCTGTTTCCCGAACAGCTCGTCTACATCATCAATCATGCCGAAGACCGTCTCCTGTTCATCGACCGTGCCACGCTGCCGCTCGTCGAGGCGATCGCGCCGCAGCTCAAGACGGTCGAGGCCTATGTCGTGATGTCCTCGCGCGAGCGCATGCCCGAGACGAAGCTCGCGAACGTCCATTGTTACGAAGAGCTTCTGGAGAAGGAGAACGAGGCCGGCTTCGCCTGGCCGGAATTCGACGAGAAGTCCGCCTCGACCATCTGCTACACGTCGGGCACGACCGGCAATCCCAAGGGCGTGATCTATTCGCACCGCGCCGCGATCCTGCAGACCATGACCTGCTGCAATTTCGACTTCCTGCCGGGCCATGTCGAGGGCGTGCGCGAGGTGATGATGCCGATGGCGCCCCTCTTCCACGGCAATGGCTGGAACATGCCGTTCACGGCTCCCTATACCGGCTCGAAGCTGGTGCTGCCCGGCCGCAACTACGAGCCCGACAAGCTCTATGAATTGCTCGAGGGCGAGAAGGTGACGCTCTCGGCGGGCGTGCCCAGCTTCTGGCTGATCCTGCTCGACTGGCTCGGCCGCACCGGCAACAAATTCTCCACGCTGCGCGCAACGTTGTCGTCCGGCTCGGCGCCGCCGCGCGTGATGGTCGAGAAGCTGAAGCGCGACTATGGCATCGACTATATCCAGGCCTGGGGCATGACCGAGGCCCTGGGTTGCTCGATGCCGGGTTTGCGGCCCGGCTCGGAGCACCTCAGCGAGACGGAGAAATTCGACCGACGCCGAGTCTCGGGGCGCGCCTGTTTCGGCACCGCCTTGCGCATCGTCGACGATGCCGGCAACGAGCTGCCGCGCGACGGCAAGACCGTCGGTCATCTGCGCGCCCGTGGCCCCTGGGTCGCTTCCGGCTACATGAAGCTGGAGGAGGGCCTCGATCGCGACGGCTGGCTGATCACCGGCGACATGGCGGTGATCGACGCGCAGGGTCACGTCACGTTGACCGACCGCTCAAAGGACGTGATCAAGTCCGGCGGCGAATGGATCTCGTCGATCCAGCTCGAGGACATCGCCTTGTCTCACCCCGATGTGCTGCAAGCCGCCGTGGTCGCGATCGCACACGAGAAATGGCAGGAGCGTCCCCTGCTCCTCGTCGTCCGCAAGAAGGGCGCGACCGTCGACGGCAAGACGCTGCTCGACCATATGCGCCCAAAGATCGCGAGCTGGTGGATGCCGGACGCGGTGGAATTCCTGGACGAATTCCCGATGACCGGCACCGGCAAGGTGCTGAAGTCCGCTCTGCGCGAGAAGTTCAGGGAATACCGCGTCGCGTGACGCGACGCATCATCGCGCGGAAGTAAGCGCCGCCCTCGATCCAGGAGACGAACGATGCTCTACCCGATGTCACCCAAAGTCGTGGAGCTCAAGCGCAAGCTCGAGAGCTTCATGGACCGGCACATCTATCCGAACGAGGAGCGCTTCTATCGCGAGGCCGAGGAGCTCGGGCCATGGAAGGTCTATCCCGTCGTCGAGGAGCTGAAGCCGCTGGCGCGCGCCGAGGGGCTCTGGAATCTGTTCCTGCCCGAAAGTAGTCACGGCGCCGGCCTCACCAATCTCGAATATGCCCCGCTCTGCGAGGTGATGGGCCGCTCGCATCTCGCCCCCGAAGTGTTCAATTGCTCGGCGCCCGACACCGGCAACATGGAGGTGCTGGAGCGCTACGGCACCGAGAAGGACAAGGAGCGCTGGCTGAAGCCGCTGCTCGCAGGCGAGATCCGCTCCTGCTTCGCCATGACCGAGCCGGCGGTCGCCTCGTCGGATGCGACCAACATCGAGAGCTCGATCGTGCGCGACGGCGACCATTACGTCGTCAACGGCCGCAAATGGTACACGACGAATGCGACCGACCCGCGCTGCAAGATCTGCATCTTCATGGGCAAGACCGACCCCGACAATCCCGACCGCCACAAGCAGCAATCGATGATTTTGGTGCCGATGGACACGCAAGGCATCGAGGTGAAACGTCCCCTGCCCGTGTTCGGCTTCTACGGCGTACCCGACCGCGCCTCCGAAGTCGTGTTCACCAATGTGCGCGTTCCCAAGGAGAACATGCTGCTCGGCGAGGGCCGCGGCTTCGAAATCGCGCAGGGCCGCCTCGGGCCCGGCCGCATCCATCACTGCATGCGCCTGATCGGCCTGGCCGAACGCACGCTGGAGAAAATGTGCCGCCGCGTGCGCAGCCGGGTCGCCTTCGGCAAGCCGGTCTCGGAGCAGACGGTGACGCAGGAGCGCATCGCGGAAGCCCGCATCATGATCGAGCAGGCCCGGCTGCTGACGCTGAATGCGGCCCACGCGATGGACACGGTCGGCAACAAGGTGGCGAAGGCCGAGATCGCCATGATCAAGGTTGCCGTGCCCAACATGGCCTGTCAGATCATCGACTGGGCGATCCAGGCGCACGGTGGTGGCGGCACCTCGAATGATTTCGGTTTGACCCAGGCCTATGCGACCGCGCGCTTGCTGCGACTTGCAGATGGCCCCGATGAGGTCCACCGCAACCAGATCGCGCGGCTCGAGTTGAGGAAGTATTCGAATGCCTAGCTGGGCATTGTCTGTTTCGCTAACCGGCGGCGGTGACTTTCTTCCTTCTCCCCTTGTGGGAGAAGGTGGCATAGGCGGCCTGTGGCCGCCGTTCTTGAGAACGCCGAAGCAGAGCTTCGGCTATGGCGCCGGATGAGGGGTATCCATCCGCACGCACGAATTTAGAGTTTCGCGCGCGGAGACATACCCCTCACCCGAGCTAGCTTTTGTCTACGAGCGGAGTTGCCCTCTCCCACAAGGGGAGAGGGCGCAATAATGCGCAGCGTCTCAGCCTCAGTTCACCACATAGACATCAGGGTCGGCGCTCGAACTCGGCTTCTTGAAGGCGTTGCGCAAGGCCGAAGACATCGGGACGTTGTAGTTGAGGCCGTTCGGCGGGGTCGGCGATTGCAGCCACTTCTTGTAGAGCACCTCGATCTCCGGGCTTGCATAGAGCTCCGCTGTTGCACGGTCGGCGAGCGCCTTGAATGGCGCATCCTCCCGCCGCAGCATGATGCCGTACGGCTCCGGCTTGGAGAACGCCTCCTCGCTGATCATGTAAGCTTGCGGCTCCTTCGACCGCGCAATGGCGACCGCGAGCTGCACGTCGTCGAGCGCGTAGGCCTGGGCGCGGTCAGTTTCCAGCAACAGGAAGGCCTCGGCCTGGTCCTTGGCCGGCATCACATTGATGCCGAGATTGCGCTCGGTGTTGACCTTGGCAAGCTGCGTCAGGTTGACCGATCCCGCCACCGCCGTGACCGCCTTGCCCTTGAGATCGTCGATGGCGTTGATCTTGGCGGCCTTCTTGGCCGCGAACCGCGTCGCGCTGAGGAAATGCGTGTTGGTGAAGGCGACCTGCTTCTGGCGGTCGGCGTTGTTGGTGGTCGCCGAGCAATGCAGATCGAGCGTGCCGTTGACCATCAAGGGGATCCGGTTCGACGAGGTCACGGCGAGCGTGTCGACGGCGATGTCGGGCATGCCGAGCTGCTTCTTCACGGCCTCGACGATCTTGAGGCAGATGTCCATGGCAAAGCCGACCGGCTTCTGGTTGCCGTCCAGATAGCTGAACGGGACCGAGGCCTCCTGGTAGCCCATCGTGATCTTCTTGCTCTCCTTCACCTTCTGGAGCGTGCCCGTGAGGTCCTCGGCTGACGCTGCGCCCGCAAGATATGTCAGGGCCAGAATAAGGGTGGGTAGACGCATCGGCTGCTCCTGGATGGGTCATCGACCGGGGTCGAGACGAGATAGCGGAGGTGATAACCCGCACAGGCAGCGCCCACCAGACGGGACAGCGACTACCAGCTATCGCGCTTTTCGATCCTGCCCGAACGGGAGGCGCTTCACTGACATGTCAGCTGCTGTTCGAACCAGCCGTTCAAGCGCTCCGACAGGGGTGGCCAGATCCGCTGGAAGCTCGCGAGCTTGCCCGCGCCGGTCCGATACAGCGCCCGCAATTCCTGCTCGATGGCCGGCAGATCAACGCCGGAACAGACCCCGTCCCTCACGATCGTCTTGCCGGCGACGACGACCTCCTTCACGAGGGACGCATTGCCGCGCGCGAACAGCAGCGCCATGGGGTCGACCGGCATGATCCGGTCGCGGTCGAGCCGGTCGAGATCGATCACGACGTAGTCGGCGGGATTTCCGATACCGAGCTCGCCGCTCCCGGGCGCGCCGGTGGTGCGGCGCCCGTTGCGGATGGCGAGCGAGAACATCTCGGCCGGCGTCCACGTCTGCCTGAAGCCGAGGCCGCCATGGGCCATCTGCACCAGCCGCATCTCGCGCAGGATGTCGTCGTCCTCGTCCAGCGCCAGCCCGTCGACGCCGACAGCGATGGCGCAGCCGCATTCGTGCGCGGCGGCAATCGGAGCGAGCCCCGAGCGCAGATGCATGTTCGAGCTGAAATTGGTGACGATGCGCGTACCGGAGGCCGCGATCATCTCCAGCTCGTCCGGGCGGGCGTGGATGCAGTGCGCCAGCGTCAGCCGCTCGGAGAGGAAGCCAACGTCGCGAAGCCAGCGCACCATGTCGGGAAAATTCTGATCGGCCCAGGCACGCTGGTACACGGTCTCCAGCAGATGCATGTGGATCCGGCGGCCGGTCCGCGCCGAACTCTCCGCCACTGCTTCCAGCAGCGGCTTCGAGCACCATTGCACGCCCGCAGGCCCGAGCTGCACGTCCACCATCGGACCGGCGATGGCCGCGGCCATGGCGTCCGTGAGTTCAATATACGCCTTTGGCGACATCGGCGCGCGGACGAACAGCTCCTCGACGGTCTTGCGATCAGGGCCGGAGAGACCCGAGAGCACAGGCTCGGCATCACCGTAGACGATCGGATTCTGGTCACGCACGGCCATCGCAAACGCGATGCGGATGCCGACGTCGGACGCAGCCTTCGCGATGGCCTTCGCCTCGTCGACCAGGGGCATCGTCCCGCTCGGGCGCGTGTAGTGCACCATCATCGCCGCGCAGCCGGCCCTTGCGGAACGCGCCAATGCGGAGGCCGCGGTCAGATAGGGATCGACAGGCGTGCCCAGCGCGGTGCGCAGGATCCAGCTTTCCAGGGGCATGCCGACCGCGCCGAAGGACGATGCGGTGGCACGGGCGTGGTCATGGGCGTTGACGAAGGCCGGGATGACGAAGGAACGTGGCCCCGGCCCCGCTCCTTCCGCGATATCGGTGATGACGCCGCCATCGTGCCGCAGCACGACATTGTCGCTGACACCGAGGTCAGGGCCGCGGAACAGGCTCGTTGCCGAAATCTCCGTGGCCATCGCCGTCGCTCCGGGATCAGTTGGCCGTATACACCAGCTCCCGCTCCGCGCGCGGCGGCAGGAACTCTCGCGAGAACACCTCCGCCGGCGTCGGCGTCCGGGCGAGCTGATAGCCCTCGACCACGATGCCGATGGCGCGTGCCATGCGGTCATCCTTGATGTCGCCGATGCCGATCTCTTTCATCTCCGGCGAGACGATCAGCTTCTCGAAGGAATATTGCAGCCGGCGCTTCTCGACGTCGGCGTTGATGAGGTTGTCGTAGTTCGTGGCCGCCTTCATGCCGGCATTCTGGTCCTTGGCGACCGCGATCGCGCCCTTGTTGATGGCGCGGACCAGGCCCGCGACGGCCTTCGGGTTCGAGGCGATCAGCTTGCGCGAGACCATCACGCCATTCGAATAGAGATCGAGGCCGTACTCACCGAACGAGAACCATTTGAAATCCTTGTCCGGATCCTGGCGGTTCAGCACCAGGTTGAAATAGCTGGTGATGTTGAAGACGAGGGCCGCATCGATGTCGCCCTTGATCAGCATCGGCTCCTGCAGGTTCGGCGCCATGTTGGAGATCTTGATCTTCTCGCCGTCGAGACCGTTCTTGCGCGTGAACACCGGCAGGAGGCGCGTCGTCGGCGTGCCCTGCGCGCCGCCGAGTGTGTGGCCTTCGAAATCCTTGATGGTGTTGATGCCGCTGGTCTTCTTGGCGACGATCGCGAACGGCGGCTGATTCCACATCATGTAGACCATGACGGGCGCCTCCTGCGGCTTGCTCGAGGCATTCTGGATAATGGCATTGACGTCGCCGAAGCCCGCGTCATAGGCGCCAGACATCACGCGCGTGACGGTGGCGCCGGAGCCCTCGCCCTGGTCGATGATGACGTTGAGGCCTTCTTCCTTGAAGAAGCCGTTGTCCTTGGCATAGAAGAACGCCGCGTCGCTGCCCTGGGTCTTCCAGCCCAGCGTGAACTTGATCGTGGTTTCTTCCGCCGTGGCGGCTCCTGCGGACAGCGCCAATCCCACCAGCGCCGCACTTAACTTCCTCAACATCGAGACCTCCTCAGCTTCGTTGCGTACGGTTCAAGAATTCAGGTTGCGATTACGTCGTTCTTGCGCGTCGCCCAGCCGGTGACCCGCCCCTCGATCAGCGAGAACACGACATAGAGTGCGACGCCGAGCCCGGCGAGCACGAACAGGCCGGCGAACACCAGCGGCACGTTGAAATTGGAGGACGCGGTCATCATGACGTTGCCGATGCCGCGGTTGGAGGCGACGGTCTCCGACAGCACCGCGCCGACGAAAGCGTATGAGATCGCAACCTTCAGCGAGGCGAAGAAGAAGGGCATGGTCCTGGGCAGGCCGACATTCCAGAGGATGTCGAGCTTGCTGGCGCCGAGCGCCTTCAACACGTCTTCGAGCTCGGGCTCGGTGGTCGCAAGGCCCGTGGCGATATTCACGACGATCGGGAAGAAGCAGATCGACAGCGCAGTCAGCACCGCCGGCACCGTGCCGGAACCGAACCACAGCACGAAGATCGGCACCACCGCGACCTTGGGGATGGAGGAGAAGCCGATCAACAGCGGATAGCAGGTGTCATAGGCCGTCTTCGAGACGCCGATGATCGCGCCGAGGGCGACGCCGAGCGCGACACCGAGGACGAAGCCGAACATGGTGGTCGCCAGCGTCTGCACGATGTGCGGCCACAGCACCGGGAAGCGTTGGTACAACGTCAAGAACACCTGCGAGGGTCGCGGCAGCACGAGATCCGACATGCCGGTCATCAGGCAGAACAGCTCCCAGGCGACGAAGAACAACACGATCAGCCCCGCCGACCACGCTTTCTGCCTGATATCGATCCCGAACATCAGCCTGTCCCCTGCTCAGCCGCGCTGCGCGCATCCTCGATGAAGGTCCGCAGCTTCTGGTTCAGCGCGACGAATTCCGGCTCGAAGGTCATGGCGACGGTGCGCGGCCGGGCGAATTCGACACGGCTGTCGTCGAGGATGCGGCCGGGACGCGCGCTCATCACGCAGATGCGGCTGGCGAGAAAGCCGGCCTCGCGCAGATCGTGGGTGACCAGCAGCACAGTCGGCTTGTGCGTCATCCAGAGGTTCTGCAGGATCGCCCATAGCTCTTCGCGGGTGAACTGGTCGAGCGCGCCGAACGGCTCATCCAGCAGCAGCATGCGCGGTTCGTGGATCAAGGCGCGGCAGAGATTGGCGCGCTGGAGCATGCCGCCGGAGAGCTGCCAGGGGTAACGACTGCCAAAACCCTTGAGGCCGACCTGCTCCAGCAGCGCGTTGGCCTTGTCGCGGAATTCGGTCTTGCGCAGCTTCCGGAAATTCGAGCGGAACGGCTCGACGATCTTCAGCGGCAACATGATGTTCCGCTCGATGGTCATCCACGGCAGCATGGTCGGATTCTGGAAGGCCATGCCGACCCGCATTGCGCGCGCCGCGACTTCGCGGCCGCCCACGATGACGACGCCGCTGGTCGGCTGCACGAGGCCGCTGACGAGACGCAGAATGGTCGATTTGCCGCATCCTGATGGGCCAACCAGTGCGACAAACTCGCCGTCGGCGATCTTCAAGGTGGTCTTCGACAGGGCGGGCACGGCGCGGTCGCCGCGCCCGAAGGTCACGGAGGCCTCGGACAGCTCGATGGCCGTGGCGCCTTCGGGAACGGGCTGGCCGTCAAACTGGGCGTTGGGTTGCATGCGCATCACAGCCAAAGTGCATGCAAGCTGGGTGCCAGTCCGCGCCCCCCGCAAATTCAATGATTTGCCAAATCCCCGCGGCGGCCGGTCGGATTCGATTTAGGCAATCTCGACATCAAACTGCATGCAATTGGAGCGCCGGATCACTGCAGGACTGTGCTAAAGAGAGGCTTCGACCCATCCCAAGGATTCGCCGATGGCGGCGCGCCCCAGCAGCAAGACTTCTGAATCGTCGGACAAGGTCAGCGTGATCTGCCGCGCGCTCAGGCGCGCGATCATCGAGCAGGCGCTGGAGCCCGGCGCAAAGCTGCCGGAGGATGCGCTCGGCGAGCGTTTCGGCGTCAGCCGCACCATTGCCCGCCACGCGCTTGGGCAACTCGCCGCGGAGGGCCTCGTCGAGCTGCGCCGCAACCGGATCGCGGTGGTGGCAACGCCGAGCTGGCAGGAGGCGCGCGACGCCTTCGACATCCGCATCGAGCTCGAACGGCTCGTCGTGCGCCAGCTCGCGGGCAAGCTGACTAAGGCGCAGATCGCCGAGCTGAACGCCCATGTCGACGCCGAGGATCGCGCGCGCGGCGGCACGGATGCGGTCTCGATCCGGCTCGCCACCGAATTCCACATCCTGCTCGCACACATGACGAACAGCCCGATCCTGGTGCGCTATGTGAGCGAGGTCGCCTATCGCTGCTGCCTGACGCTGTCGCTCTACAGCCGGCCCCATTCCAGCGAATGTGCCATCAACGAGCACCGCGCCATCATCGCCGCGCTCGCCAGGGGCGACGAGGTCAAGGTGATGGAATTGATGCATCATCACCTGGATTCCGTGGCCAGTCGTGCATTGGTGGCCCCTGCTCCGCAGCGCGGCCGCGACCTCCTCGATATCCTCGCGCCCTACGCCGACGAGGTGACGAGCGATCGCGTCGTCAAGCTGACGAAAATCGCACGAAGGGGCTAAGCCTCGATGCCGCGCTGAACGAGGATGCGCTCCGCGCTGTCGTTCCACACGTCCATCTTCACGATCTGGCCGCCCCGGACGACGAAGCGATCGACATAGCGATTGCCCTCGAATGGCGTGCCGTCCATCCACTCGCCGTAGAGCGTGCCGACGCTGTAGACCACAGTCTCGTCCGCACCGGGGCAGACATCAAAGCGGTCCATCTTCTTCTTCACCCAGCGATAGCGCCTGGCGTTGAAGCCGGTCGGCCCGCGCGGATGATCGAACTCGCGCCCGCCGGTGAACGTAATCACGGTGCCCGGCTTCATATAGGCCGCCGCGGCATCGGGATCGGGGATCATCGACGCCGTGAGATAGGCTTCGACGATCTCGGCGTCGGTCATCGGACGTTCGGCTTTTGCGGGGACGGACATGGCGGGGGCTCTCCAGGTGGGAGATATCTTACGATCCGTGGGCCAAAGTGCATGCATATTTTTTAGACAATGGAGCGGCATAAGTGCACACAATCTGGAGCTGCCTGCTCCTCCAGCTTCGGCTAGGTTGCCGAAGCTGAATCCGACGCCATGGCCACCGAAACCGCCTTCGACCTGATCTTCCGCAACGCGCTGTTGCGCTCATCCGCCGCACCCGTCGATATCGGCGTGAAGGGCGGCCGCATCGCCGCGATCGAGCCGAAGCTGACCTGCGAAGGGCTTGGCTGCGAGGCCGTCGAGGTGGAGGTCGGTGGCCGCCTCGCCCTGCCCGGCTTCGTCGATACCCACATCCATCTCGACAAGGCCTGCCTGCTCGGCCGCTGCGGGCACGATCACGGCAGCGTCTCGGAAGCAATCCGTGCCGTCGCCGGGATGAAGAAGGATTTCACCGTCGAGGACGTCTACGCGCGCGGCGCAAGAGTGCTCGAACGCGCCATCGTGCATGGCACCACGCGCATGCGCACGCATGTCGAGATCGATCCGCGCATCGGCTTGCGCGGCTTCGAGGCGATCAAGTCGCTCAAGCGCGACTACGCCTGGGCGGTCGATCTCGAACTCTGTGTCTTTCCGCAGGAGGGCCTGACCAACGATCCCGGAGCCGAGGAACTGCTGATCCAGGCGCTGCGCAACGGCGGCGAGGCCATCGGCGGCTGTCCCTATATGGACACCGACCCGAACGCGCATCTCGCGCGCATCTTCGATCTAGCTGAGGAATTCGACGTCGACGTCGACCTTCATCTCGATTTCGATCTCGACCCCTCCTGGTGGCACCTCGATGAGGTCTGCCGTCAGACCGAGCGGCGAAACTACGGGGGACGCGTGGCGATCGGCCACGCTACGAAGCTGTCGGCTTTGCCGCCGGAGCCGCTCAAAGCCGCCACCGCGCAACTGGCAAGAGCCGGCGTTGCCGTCACCGTGCTGCCCGCGACCGATCTCTATCTGATGGGCCGCGAAGCCACCCACAACGCGCCGCGCGGACTGACACTCGCCCACAAGCTTGCGGGCGACGGCATCGTGTGCTCGGTCGCAACCAACAACGTGCTCAATCCCTTCACGCCGTTCGGCGACGCCTCGCTGCTGCGGATGGCAAATTTCTACGCCAATGTCGCACACGCCTCGGTGAGCGATTTCGACACCTGCCTCGATCTGGTGACCGAGCTGTCGGCCCGGCTGATGAACCTTGGCGATTACGGTATCAAGGTCGGCAATCCCGCCGACCTCATCGTGCTCGATACGCAAGACAGCCGCTTCGCTATCGCCGAGTTGCCCGATGTCCTGATGGGTTTCAAGGATGGCCGGCAGACATTTGCGCGGCAGCGGCCCACCCTGTTCACTCCCAGGAGCTGAGAGCGGTCCGCTCATGTCCCGGACATCTTGCGAAGGTGCACGCGGAGAGTTTTCAGACCAGCGGCGCGGTCTTGAGCTGATTACGTGGTGCGCTTGATCTTCGCGAGGATCCGGTCGGCCTCGGTCCGCCAATCCGCGCTGCGGGCGAAGTCCTCCGTGCCCCTGGGGCCGAACAGCCCTTCATCTGCGAGATCAGCCACCCAGGCCTGCCGTTCGGCCGTGCCTTGCGCGGACCATGGCGTCAAACCCGCCTCGCGCACGGTTTCAGCGACCTCGCGCACCTCCTCGGCGCGGCGACGGCCGTGCTCGATCACGCGCTGGAAGCAATAGGCGCCCTGTTTCTCCCAATTGATGTCCGGGAACGTCTCCGCGAGCGAGGCCAGCACCGCGTCCTCGACACCATAGGCGCGGGCGGTGGTGAAGCTTTCGATGACCATGGCCTCCAGGCCCTTGATCATGATGCTGCGGCACATCTTCACCGCAGAGGATACGCCGAGCTTGTCGCTCGCAACCTTCGCGGCAAAGCCGATCGCGTTCAGCAGCGGCTCCAGCTCCCTCGCACCGGGCCCGCCGAGCAGCAGTGGCACCTTGATGCGATAGGGCGGCACCGAGGTCATCACGGCACCCTCGACATAGCGCCCGGCAGCGCCGTCGATCAGGGCGGCGGCGCGCTGCTTGGCACCCGGCGATGCCGAATTGAAATCGAGAAACCAGGTGCCCTGATTGATCGCCGCCGCGCAGGCCTTTGCGACCGGAACGGCCTGGCTGGCGGTGACCGCGGAGACGATGAAATCGCATTTCGCGGTCAGCTCGGCGTGAGACGCTGCGAGCACCACGCCGAACCTCGCCGCATGCTCCTCCAGCGGTGCAGCCTGCTCGCCACCGAGCTTGATGTCATAAGCGGAGACCCTGATGTCCTGCTGACGCAAATCCTCGGCCAGAATCCTGCCGACCTCGCCATAGCCGACCAGTCCGATCTGCCAGCGCCTGGGATCACCTGCCATCAGTTCAATCCTCGTATTGTCTCGTCGAAGAGTTCCTCGACCGCATAGCGGCGCGGAATCAGCGCCTGCTGGAATGCATAGTCGATGATCAGCTCGAGCGGCTTCCTGTTCGCTTCGATCCCGAACGGAACGAGATCGGGCGTTGCCGCAGGCCCTGCCTGCTCCTTGCTCTGCTTGAGCAGATCATAAACGCCCGCGACCACGTCGGGCCGCGATCCGGCAAGTTGCTTGGTCACGACCACGAGATGGTTGACCGGCACGACGCCGCGACGGGCGTACCATTTGGCGGCCTCGGCGGCGGGATCAGGGAATAGCGGCTTCAGCTTGGGATTGTCGGAGGTCTCGCCGAGCACGGCATCGAGCTCGCTGTCGATCAGCATCTGGAGAATCTTCTTGTCCTTCGGCGCGCGCTCGGCGGTGTCGACATATTCGGCCACGTGCGGATCCTCGAAGGTCACCCAGTGGATCCTGTCGAGATTGACGCCGTAGTCGTTGGCGAGGATACCCCTGATCCAGGCGCCCGTCGTGGTCGTGAAGGAGCGGATACCGACACGCTTGCCTTCGAGATCGGTCGGCCCCAACGTTCCCCGGGCGCGATTGTAGAGCGCGTAGGCATGCTGGAAGCGTCCGAGCATGGTCGCCGGCAGCAGCACCAGCGGCTTGCCGTGCGCTTTCGCCATCAGGTAGGTGACGATCGCCATCTCGCAGACGTCGAAGGCCTGCTCGCGCACCATCGGCTTGAACGCCGTGTTGGTCGGCGTGTACGTGATGAAGTCGAGATCGAAGAGATCAGAGCGGAGCTCGCCGCTCTTCACCGCCCGGACATGAGGGTGGCTGCCGAGAACGGTTTTCAGCTTGAGACGATCCATCCGCCCGCTCCGCTTCTCTAGAGCATGATCCGGAAAAGTGTGCAGCGGTTTTCCGGAAAGATCATGCTCAAACAATATTGCCGCTCAGACGTCCTCGGGATTGTCGACATACACCAGTCCGGCCTTCGTCAGCGCCTCGCGCATGCCGTACATGTCGAGACCGAGCTCGCCGGAGGCAAGCCGCTTGCGCTTGCCGCCCTCGTCCGCGTTGCGCTTCTTCGCCTTCTCGGCGACCTCCGCGGCGTAGCGTTTCGGCACCACCACCACGCCGTCGTCATCGGCCACGACGATGTCGCCGGGATCGACATTGACGCCGGCGCAGACCACGGGAACGTTGACCGAGCCGAGCGTGGCCTTGACCGTGCCCTTGGCTGAGACCGCGCGTGACCACACCGGAAAGCGCATCTCGTGCAGCGCTTTGACGTCGCGGCATCCGGCGTCGATGATCAATCCCTGGACGCCGCGCGCCTGCAGCGACGTCGCAAGCAGCTCGCCGAACATCCCGTCGGTGTTGTCGGTGGTGCAGCCGACGACGAGGACGTCGCCCTTCCTGCACTGCTCGACCGCGACATGGATCATCCAGTTGTCGCCGGGCTGCGCCAGCACCGTGACCGCCGGTCCGGCGATCGCCGCGCCCGGCCAGACCGGACGCAGATACGGCTTCATCAAACCGATGCGGCCATAGGCCTCGTGCACGGTTGAGACACCGTATTCTGCCATCCCGGCGGGATCGGCGCGCTTGATGTTGCGAACGACGACCGGCTTCATGCCAATTCCTCGGCCACGGTCGGAAACAGGCGCTGATAGGCCTCGCCATAGGTCATGGGCACGCCGGTGTTGCGGCTGCCCTGGATGCCGCGGTTGAGCGCAACGCGCTCGTAGTAGCCCCAGAGATGCTTTTGCGCGGCCAGAATCTGGAACGCCTCGTACTTCTCCTTCCAGACCTCGTCGATCTTGAGGAGGAGGTCCGGCTTGTAGTTGCATTGCTCCGGCTGGTGCGGCTCGAACAGAAACACCGGCGGCGCGGAGTATTTGTACTGCGCGCCGGGCTTATGGCCCATCGCCTGCGCGACCACGCGCGTCTCCTGCGCGAAATGCGCCGCATTCGGATGGTCGAAATTATAGGGATCTTCCAGCGCGTGCGTCAGCACGAAGCTCGGATTGAGCTCGCGGTAGATGTCGACCATGCGGTCGAAATGCGCCTCGGTGAGCTTCAGCGGATAATCACCGCAGTCGAAGAACTCGATCTCGGCACCCAGCAGCTTTGCCGCCCGCTCCGCCTCGTCCTTGCGGCCGGCCTTGACCGATTCAAGCGTCGCGCCTTTCTCCTTCCAGGCGAACTGGCTCTCGCCGCGCTCGCCGAACGACAGGCAGACGATCTTCATGCGATAGCCCTTTTTCGCATGCAGCGCGATGGCGCCGCCGGCGCGCCAGACGAAATCGCCGGGATGGGCGGTGATCACGAGACCTGTTTTCATGGGACGAACTCCCTTCTTTCGTTTGTAGGCATCATATTGATCGCGGCCCCTTCATTGATCGAAGCCAAACAGGCGCGCGGGATTGTCGACCAGAATCTTCTGCTGAAACTCCGGCTCCGGCGCGAACAGCGGGATCAGATCGACGAGGTCGCCATCATTCGGCATCACCTTGACGTTTGGATGCGGCCAGTCCGTTCCCCAGATGACGCGATCCGGCGCGGTCTCGACGATCTTTCGCGCGAACGGCACCGCATCCGTGAACGGCGGACCGGCCGAGGACACCCGCTCCGAGCCGCAGATCTTGACCCAGCACTTCTCATCGCGCTGCATCAGCTCGATCAGGATCCTGAACGGCAGCTGATCGAGCCCGTCGGCAGCCTTCACCCGCCCCATATGGTCGATGGTGTAGGTCAGCGGCAGCTTTGTCAGCATGTCGGCGTATTCCGGCAGGTCGATCGCATCGAAGTGCAGATCGATGTGCCAGCCGAGCGGCGAGACCATCGCGACGATGCGATCGAACACACGTCTGTCGGGCACGCCGCCGAGATGGCGAACGAAATTGAAGCGGCAGCCGCGGAAGCCGCCGTCATGCAGCACGCGGAGCCCGCGTTCGGTGATGGTGTCGTCGATATTGGCGACGGCACGGTAGGCGCCGCCGCTCTGCGCGATGGCATCCAGCGCGACCGTGTTGTCAGTGCCGTGCACGCTGGCATTGACGATGACGGCGCGCTCGACGCCGAGCTTGGCGTGCAGCGCGCGAAAATCCTCCAGCGGCGCGTCAGGCGGCGTGTAGGAGCGATCCGGCGCGTACGGATATTTCGCGCCGGGCCCGAAGATGTGGCAATGCGCATCGCAGGACAGCTTCGGCAGCTTGAACTTCGGCGTGCGCGTGTTTGGATCGGGCGGCGGAATGGTCGGCGTGTACATCATCGTCATCAGGTGAACCGGCCGAAGCGAGACCGCTTGTTTCAAGGCTTGCTGCTGATGACCGGCCGCCGCCGCGCCGGCGCGGCTTGATCGAGCGCGGGTGCCTGGAATGCGGCGACCGTGGCCTGCACCAATTGCTCGATGGCCCCTGCGGCATCGCTGCCGTCGGCCTCGCCGCGCGACAAGCGCGAAACGCGCTCCGGCGTCACCAGCGAATAATAGAGCGCACCGAGCAGAAAGTGGCTGCGCCAGACGATGTCCGTACGCGGAATATGCGGCAGGCTCTCGTGGATCGCATCGATGAAGGCGTGGCTGGTGTCGTCGAAGGTCTGCGCGATGATTTTTCGCGCGACCTCGTTGCCCTCCGCCGACATCACCGCGCGAAGCCGCGTGAAGCGCGCCCCGCCGCCCGCGAGATCGCTGCCGGAGGTGAAGGCCGGCACCACATAAGCGCGCACGATCGCCTCCAGTCGGTCCTGGAGATCGCGCACACGCCTGGCAGCGGCAAGCAGCTCGGAACGGCGCAGGTTCATCGGCCCGCAATGGCGCCGGTAGATCTCCAGCAGCAACCCGTCCTTGGTTCTGAAATGATATGTCACACTCCCGGGATTGGCCCCGGCGGCATGCGCGATATCTCGCACCGACACGGCATTGAAGCCGTTGGTGGCGAACAGCTCCTCGGCCGCGGCGAGGATCGCCTCGCGCATGTTCGGCTTGCGGGCTGTTTCCCTGCTGGTGGGCTTGCGTATCATGTGATTTGTACTATCGTACAAAAGATCAGGTCTCGTCAACAAAAACGATGGTAGGGTTCAGTCGGCGTGGAAAGAGCGCCGCTGGAACGCGAACGCCGCCTATGGAGTGCTGGGAATATGTTGGATTTGAACAGGAAGATCGGCCGCCTGCTGCTGGGCGCCACATTGCTGCTGGCAGCGGGCGCAGCTCAAGCCGACAACTATCCGAGCAAGCCGGTCCACATCCTGGTGCCCTATGCAGCGGGTGGAGCAGTCGACGTGCTCGCGCGCACGTTGGGCCAGGCGCTGGCGAAGACCTGGGGGCAGCAGCCCGTGATCGACAATCGTCCCGGCGCGGGCGGCATCGTCGCCTCGCAAACGCTGACCAAGTCCGCACCTGACGGTTACACGCTGATCCTGGTCGCGAGCGGCCATCCGCTCAACCAGTTCATCTATCCAAGCGTCCCTTACGACACATTCAAGGATTTCACCGCGATCACCGAAGTCGCTTCGTCCCCGCTCGCGATCGTGGTGGCCAAGGACAGCCCTTACAGGACGCTCGGCGATCTCCTTGCCGCCGCCAAGAAGGAGCCGGACAAGCTCTCCTACGGCATGTCCGGTAACGGCACCTCGGCGCATCTTGCGGGCGAGTTGCTGAAATACATGTCCGGCACCAAGATCGTCGCGATCCCCTACAAGGGCGGCGCACCGGCGCTGACAGCCGTGATCGCCGGCGAGATCCCGCTCAGCATCAATCCGCTTGCCGAAGCGATCGGCCAGCTCGAGGGCGGCCCGGTGCGCGCGCTGGCGGTGACCTCCGCCGAACGCTCGAAGGCGCTGCCGGATGTTCCGACCATCGCCGAGGCCGGCGTGCCCGGCTACGACGTCTCGGTCTGGTGGGGCGTTCTTGGACCGGCAAACATGCCGCCGGAGATCGTGTCCAAGCTCGAAGCCGATCTGAAGGCCGCGCTGCAGGATTCCGGCGTGCTATCGACGCTCAGCAAGATCGGCGCAGCGCCGGTCGGCTCCTCCGCAAAGGAGTTCGACGCCTACATGCACGCCGAGGCGACCAAATGGGAGCCGGTGCTGAAGGCCGCCAACATCCGCGCGCAGTAAAGCGCCCTCCAGGTGCATCGCGCACCGCACTGCTTGCATCCGCGGTCATTGCTTCGCTGACGGCGCCCGCCCGCGCCGACGGCGAAGCAAGGCTACTGGCGCCGGACAGCAAGCCGCTTCGCCAAGGCAGGACGCGCAAGGCAGAACGCGAATGGGTCGCATTCGCTGTCGGCGCACGGATCGGCCAGCCGACGCAGCCGTGGTCGGCGCCGGCTGATCGCGGAGTCAATTGCGCCCGCCTGCCCGCATCTTCTCCGGCGGCGTGACGCGCCGCACGAAATCAGCATCATCGTCGCCAGACGGGATCAGGATCGCGCGTTCGCGCGGCAGCGCCTCCGGCATCTCGTCGCGGATGAAGGCCACGAGCTTCTCCCTGATCTCGCAACGGAGGTCCCAGGACTGCGGTGCATTCCTGGCGCTGACCAGCGCCCGAAGCTCGATGGTGCGCGCATCGGCATCGATCACCTGGAGATTGACCACCTCGCCGTCCCACAGCTTTGACTGCTTTACCGCCTGCTCCAGCCAGCTCCTGATGCGTTGGACGTCGGCACGATAGTCGACATGGAGCGCGATCACGCCGATGAGGGATGCGGTGTCGCGCGTCCAGTTCTGGAACGGCTTTTCGATGAAATAGGACAGCGGCACCACCATGCGACGCCAGTCCCACAGCCGGATCACGACATAGGTCGAGGCGATGTCCTCGACCCAGCCCCATTCGTTCTCGATGATCACGGCGTCCTCGATGCGGATCGGCTGGGTGATCGCGATCTGCAGGCCCGCGATTAGATTGCTCAGCAGCGGGCGCGCGGCGAGACCGACGATGATACCGGCCGCGCCGGCGGAGGCGAACAGGCTGACGCCGTATTGCCGGACCGAATCGAACGTCATCAGCGCGGCAGAGATCGTGATGACGACGATGATGGTGTCGGTGACGCGCTTGAACACGCGCACTTGCGTGACGTGCTTGCGTGCGACGAAATTCTCGGTGACATCGCGAAAGTTCTGGAGATAGCGCGCAGCACTCATGTCGACGATCCGGATCGAGATCCAGCCGATCAGCGCGATGAAGGCCACGACGAACAGCCGCATCAGCGGCGTGCGGATCGCGTCGTCCAGCGGCGCGAGCGGCAGCACCAGCGCGACGGCGGCGAGACAGAGAGCGAGTTGGGCGGGGCCCGCGGTCCGATCGATGAACACGCTCAGAAGGGGAAAGCGGGTGCCGAATGCGCGGCCAAGCAGCCATATGGCGACCCGATAGACCAACAAGGCGAGCAGGATCGCGGCGGCAACGAGGCTGAGGCCAATGAACCATGAGGGTATCCAGCCGAACATCCCGTCGATGTCGGCCATGAGGGCCTGCCAATTCATTGCCGTCCCCGTCATTGCATGCGCACCAGCGCGCTCAACGCGCTCCGGCCGGCTTGGCTCCCCCCGTTCAGTGCAACGCAGCATTCCGCTGATGCAACCGTCGCCGAGTTGCACTAAGTTGACCGCATGACTCGACGAACCGGCAGCGCCGATCTCCCTCTTCACACCGGACGGGTTCCGCCGTGGCTGGCAAGTCGCATGTCGTCGCTGGGAGCGATCGTCACCCAGGCGATCGTGCATCATTACGGCCGCGATGCGTTCCTCCAACGGCTGTCGCATCCGTTCTGGTTCCAGTCGTTCGGCGCCGTGATGGGGATGGACTGGCACTCTTCCGGCATCACCACCTCCGTGATCGGCGCGCTGAAGCGCGGGCTCGGACCGCTTCAGGACGAGCTCGGAATTTATGTCTGTGGCGGCAGGGGCCAACATTCGCGCAAGACGCCGGACGAGTTGTTGCAGCTCGGCGACCGCGTCGGATTCGACGGCCCCAGACTGACCCGCGCCAGCCGCCTGGTGGCCAAGGTCGACAGCGCCGCGGTCCAGGACGGTTTCGACCTTTACCTGCACGGCTTCTTCGTGACGGCCGACGGCAAATGGACGGTGGTGCAGCAGGGCATGAACGGCGACAAGCGGCAGGCGCGACGCTATCACTGGCATTCCGAGGCGCTGAAGAGCTTTGTCGATGCGCCGCACAGCGCAATCGACGGGCCGCAGCAGGGGGAGATCGTCAATCTCACCGATCATCGCGCCGACATTTCTCGGACGGCGCAGCTCGAACTGCTCTGCGATCTCGGCCCCGATCGCATCGTCTCCGAATTCGAACGGCTCATCGGGACCGAGTCCACGCCGGCACAAGGCACGCTGCCGCATCTGATCATGCCTTCCCATCACGACGTCCGTCCCAAGGACGTGTTCGCGCGCCGCCTGCACGGCACGCTGGCCGCCGCAGCCGAGCGGGGCCCGGTCGATTTCCCGGAACTGCTGCTGACGCCGGGCGTCGGCGCGCGCACCGTGCGTTCGCTCGCGATGGTCGCGGAGGTCGTTCACGGCGCACCCTATCGCTTCAGGGATCCCGCGCGTTTCTCGCTCGCCCATGGCGGCAAGGACCGACATCCCTACCCCGTTCCGATCAAGGTCTATGACGAGACCATCCGGGTGCTGAAGGGCGCGATCCAGAACGCGAAGCTCGGACGCGAGGAAGAGATGCATGCGATCAAGCGTCTGGACGACCAGGCGCGGCGGCTGGAGCGGACCGCGCGCGGCCCATCGGTTGAGGCTTTCATCGCCACTGAGCGTGCGGCCTCCCCGGATCTCGATGGCCGTTCGGTGTTCGGCTGGGAGCGCGATCTTGCGCCCACACGAAAACGGACCGGCTGAACACCGGTCCGCAAGTTGGCGGGAGGAACGATCTCAGGTCTCGTCGGTCTCCGGCTCCTCCTCAAGCCGGTTGGCTGCGTGGTCCTGATACTGTTCAGTCTGGATGGCCTTGCCGTCCATGCCACGAATGTCCGAATGCTGTTTCTTGTCACGGTTGGACAGCACCATGTTGTCGCCGATCATATCCTTGGGTACGTCGGTCAGTCCGCCGGTGCCGTCGCCCTTGCCGTGCATGCCCGATCTGAAATGCGTCTTGCTGCCGTGCCCACCTGGCATTTGTCTCTCCTCTTGCAGTGACCTTCCGAAGACTTAGCGCTTCATGGTGGTCCCCTTCGATCCCCCGATCAGGGGATTTTCACGAATGTCCTTCTCGCTCGGCGCGTCCAGTTTGGGTTGCCTGCTGCTCATGAGTCACCCGCCTCCAGTCACCTGCCTCCGCCCTTTCCGGCCTCGTCGTGCCTGTGATGGGAATCGTGCTCTCCACCGCCGCCGGAAATCCGGCTGTGGCTGCGCTGCGGATCGTCCGCCGGTGGCTTCTTGATCTCCAGCGGCGCCTTCGCGTTCTCGTGCGATGCGCCGGGTCCGCCCTGACGGATGCTGTTCGGGGTCTTGGTGGATGTCGACATGGGATGTCGTCCTCCTCAACGATCTTGCTGGTAGCCTTGATTGGTCGTGTTCTGCTTGATGTTGCCCTGCTGTCCCTGCTGGTCCGGATTTTGCGCACGTTGCTGGCCGTGTGGCGCCTGATCGGCGGACGTTTGCTTGCTGTCGCCAGTTCCCTTGCGGCTCTGATTGTCCGGCGGAACAGGTGGCATCCTGCTGGTCATGATCTTGTCTCCCGTTAGGACGTCGATCTGCGACATGCACGGCCAAGGAATTCGTAGCCGCGCATCCAAGAGACAACAGGTCGGGCGCCACACCGTTCCTGACTGATCACGCGCGGCAAAGATTTTCCGAAGGGACGCTGATCTCAGCTCGCCGCGGTGAGGGAATTCTCAAGGCTCGCTCCTGCCCGCCCCAGTGTTCCACGGCTCTCAGCCGTGGCGGGAAGTTTCGCGATCGCGCGCAAGCCCGGCCGCCTGCGCCAATGGACCTCGGCGGGATCGACGGCCAGACCGAGTTTCGGCCATCGCACGAACAGCGCTTCCAGCGCGCAGGCCGCCTCGATGCGCGCAAGCTGATGGCCGAGGCAGAAATGGATTCCGGTGCCGAATGAAATATGGCGGTTCGGCTTGCGCTCGAGATCGAGGCGCTCGGGACGATCGTGCACCGCCGGATCCATGTTCGCAGCGGCAAGCATCACCATGACGCGGTCGCCCTTCTTCAAGCGCACGCCTTCGACCTCGACGTCGCGGCGCACATAGCGAGGCTTGGAGAATTGCACCGGCGACACGAAGCGCAGGAACTCCTCCACCGCAAGCCCGACGCGGCTCCAGTCCTGCTCCAGCCAGTCACGCAATCCGGGATTCCTGAGAAGCTCATACACCGAGCCGCTAATGAGATGAGTGGTCGTCTCGGATCCCGCCGCGAGCAGCAGAAACACCATCGAGACCATCTCGCCCGGCGCGATCTGACCGCCTTCGCGCTCGACCTGGACCAGTTCGGCAATCAGGCCCTCTCCGCCTTGCACGCGTGCAATCTGCAATTGCCGTTCGAGGTAGACTCGCATCTTGCGGAACGCGAACAGCAAGCGGAAGAAGCTGACGACATTCGTCAGCGAGGACATCTCGTTGGCCCAGGCGATGAACTTCGGGCGATCGGCCGGCGGCAGGCCCAGGAGTTCCGAGATCACCGCGAGCGGCAGGATGCGCGCGTAGCGCTGGACGAGATCGGCCGGGCTTCCCGCTGCGAACAGTTCGTCCGCAAGCGTGTCGGCGATGGCACGGATGCGCGGCTCCATCGCAACGATCGCGCGGCGGCGAAACGCCTCGTCCACGATGCTGCGCAGCCGGGTGTGATCCGGCTCGTCCATCGTCAGCATGTTGTTGGCGATGGTCCTGACGTATCTCGGCATCCACCAGCGCAGACCCGCGACGTCGCCGTCCTCCTTGCGCAGCGTGAAGGTCGCGCCGTCCTTCAGCACCTGCGCTGTCGCATCATGGGTCGTGGTGATCCAGACGTCGCCGACGATTGGGAATCGCGTCGCAACCACCGGGCCGGACATGCGCAACGTCGCGATGGCCTTGGGCGGATCGCGGAAAAAAACCTCACTGGTAAAATCGAGGCGCACAGTCATGGAATCACCGGACTGATTGCTGACGTTTCACCCAGATGGTGCGCGGCGCGGCCCGTGCAAGGGTCGCCTCGTCGATCGTCAACGAGAGGCGTCTATCCGCGCCCGGGCGAACGCTGGCCGGTCTTGCGCTGCTGGGTGTAGGCGTCCCAATGGCTCCAGCTGCCGTTGCTGAGGCTCTGCAGGTCGGTTGCGAGCGGACGGCGCGTGCGCTTGTCGTGATCGGCGATCACGCGCTCCGACTGTGCGATCTTCCGCTTGAGTTCCGCGATCGACTTTTGGGTCTGGCCATCCCGCTTCGATGAGGCGATCTCGCCCATCGTGAAGCGCGCGGTCTCCAGCGCCTTCAACTCGGCGCGGTTCTTCTTCAACTGAACCCGGTGCCAGGCGATGTTGCTGTCGCTGTCCGCAACCATGTGGGAACTCCGCTGATTCGCTCCCACATAGTATCAAGCGCCGAATCGGCGCCGCAACGGGCCCCACGCGGCGAAAATACGGTCTTATCGCGCAGGAATTGCGGGATTACCGCTCGGCGAAGGCCTTTTCGACCACGAACTGGGCCGGCTCGCCATGATTGCCCTCGGCGAAGCCGCGTTCGCCCAGGAGCACGCGGGTGTCCGCGACCAGCGCCGGGCTGCCGCAGATCATGACGCGGTCATGCGCGGCTTCCAGCACCGGCAGGCCGATATCGGTGAACAGCTTGCCTGACGTGATGAGGTCCGTGATGCGGCCACGGTTGCGGAAGGGATCGCGGGTCACGGTCGGGTAGTAGATCAGCTGATTGCGAATGTATTCGCCGAGCAGTTCGTCCTTCGGCAGATGCTCGGTGATCATCTCGCCATAGGCGAGCTCCTTCACGTGGCGGCAGCCGTGCAGCAGCACGACCTTCTCGAACCGCTCATAGGTCTCGGGGTCCTTGATCACGCTCAGGAAAGGCGCAAGGCCGGTGCCGGTGCCGATCAGGTAGAGGTTGCGTCCCTCTTCCAGATTGTCGATCACCAGCGTGCCGGTGGCCTTGCGGCTGACGATGATCTCGTCGCCCTCCTTCAAATGCTGGAGACGCGAGGTCAGCGGGCCGTCCGGGACCTTGATCGAGAAGAACTCCAGCGTGTCCTCGTAGTTGGCACTGGCGACGCTGTAGGCCCGCAGCAGCGGCTTCTCGCCGACCTTGAGCCCGATCATGGTGAATTCGCCGTTGCGGAAGCGGAAGGTCGGGCTGCGGGTGGTCTTGAACGAGAACAGCGTGTCGGTCCAGTGGTGGACGCTCAAAACGCTTTCCTGATTGAAATTGCTCATCTCACCCTTCCGTGTCGCTTGCTTGCGGTCCCGAGGCGGTCAGCTATGCGTCGTTTGTACACGATCATTCGTATACTAATGAATAATCCTGCTTGATCCCGCGGTCAAGGCTGCCCAAGATCGAAAGCGTTGCAGTTAGGAATAAGGAGCCCCTTCCATGGCGCATGACGCACCCCAGGCCACCGGACCCTCCAAGCTCGTGATCCGGAATATCGGCCTGATCCTGTCCGGCGCCCTGGAAAAGCCGATCCTGGACGGCGACACCATCGTCGCCGAGAACGGCAAGATCACCGCGATCGGCCGCTTCAAGGACGTCAACACCGAGGGCGCGACCACCATCGTCGATGCCCAGGGCACCACGGTGGCGCCGGGCCTGATCGACAGCCACGTCCACCCCGTCGCGGGCGACTGGACGCCGCGCCAGAACCAGATCAACTGGATCGACAGCTACCTCCATGGCGGCGTCACCACCATGATCTCCGCCGGCGAGGTGCACATGCCCGGCCGGCCCCGCGACGTCGTCGGCCTGAAGGCCATGGCGGTGTTCGCCCAGCGCGCGTTCTGGACCTTGCGTCCCGGTGGCGTGAAGGTTCACGCCGGCGCGCCGGTGATCGAATGCGAGATGGTCGAGGAGGATTTCAAGGAGATGGCTGCCAACGGCGTCAAGCTGCTCGGCGAAGTCGGCCTCGGCGGCGTCAAGGACGGCCCGACAGCACGCAAGATGGTCGGCTGGGCGCGCAAATACGGCATCCAGAGCACGATCCACACCGGCGGCCCGTCGATCCCCGGCTCCGGCCTGATCGACAAGGACGTGGTGCTGGAGGCCGACACCGACGTGGTCGGCCATATCAATGGCGGCCACACCGCCCTGCCCGATGACCAGATCCGCTGCATCTGCGAGGGCTGCAAGCGCGGCCTCGAGCTCGTGCACAACGGCAATGAGCGCTCGGCCTTGTTCACGCTGCGCACCGCGCGCGAGATGGGCGATCTGCATCGCGTCATCCTCGGCACCGATGCGCCCGCCGGCTCCGGCGTGCAGCCGCTCGGCATCCTGCGCATGGTCTCGATGCTGTCCTCGCTCGGCGATCTGCCGGCCGAGATCGCGTTCTGTCTTGCCACCGGCAACACTGCGCGGATGCGGCAGCTCGATTGCGGCCTGATCGAGGTCGGCCGTTCCGCCGATTTCGTCATCATGGACAAGGCGCAGCACTCGCCCGGCAAGAACATCCTGGAGAGCGTGCAGCTCGGCGACCTCCCCGGCATCGGCATGACCATCATCGACGGCATCGTGCGAACGCAACGCAGCCGCAACACCCCGCCGGCCGGGAAGGTGCCGGAGGTGGTGGCGAAGTAGCAAGGGCTACACAAGTACGTATCCCGTCATCCTGAGGTGCAAGTGCACGGCGCGATAGCGCTGTGCGCGAGCCTCGAAGGATGAACGGCCGAGATGTAGCCGGGCCGTCGCCCTTCGAGGGCCGCTGAAGAAGCGGCCACCTCAGGGTGACGGTTAGGAAGCGGAATTCACCTCAGCTTGTTGAGCAGCGCCATCAGCAGCTCACGCTCTTTCGCGTCAAGCGGTGCCAGCGTCTCGCGCGTGATCGCCAGCGCATTGGGCGCCAGCTTCTCCGCAAGCTGCTGACCCGCCCGCGTCAGGCTGACCAGGAGCCGCCGCCCGTCGTCGGGATCCTGGCTGGTCTCGGTCAGGCCGCGCGCGGTGAGACGATCGATCACGCCCTTGATGGTGGCGACGTCCATCGCCGTCAGCCGCCCGAGCTGGTTCTGCGAGCACGGCCCGGTCTCGGCCAGTTTCGACAATGCCGCCCATTGTGTCGGCGTCAAATTGGTGCCGATGTCGCGGGCGAAGATCGAGCTATGGCGCTGCCAGACCTGGCGCAGGATGAAACCGACCTGCTCGTCGAGCACGTAAGGCGGCTTCGCCGGTTTGACGTTCTTCTTCGCCGTCACGCTTCTCGCCATCCGTTCCCCGCTCTCACAACGACAGATGCGCGTCGCGGATATCTGGACGCGCGTCGAGCTCGGCCATGGTGCCGCCGAAGCAGATCCGGCCGCGCTCGATGATGTAGGCGCGGTCGGAGATCAAGCGCGCGAAATGCAGGTTCTGCTCGGAAACGACGATGCTGACGCCCTCCTTCTTCATCGTCAGGATGGCATCGACCATCTGCTCCACGATCTTCGGTGACAGGCCCTCCGAAGGCTCGTCGAGCAGCACCAGCGAGGGATTGCCCATCAGCGTGCGGGCGATGGTGAGCATCTGCTGCTCGCCCCCGCTCATGCGGCCGCCCGGACGGTTCTTCATCTCGCCCAGATTGGGAAACAGCGCGAACAGCTTTTCGCGCGTCCAGTATGGCGCGTTCGCACGCTTCGGCTGCTTGCCGACTTCGAGATTCTCTTCAACCGTCAAATCGGTGAAGATGCGCCGCTCCTCCGGAACGTAGCCGAGCCCCTCGCGCACGATCTCATGCGTCGGCTTCGCCGAGACGTCCTTGCCCTCGAATGTGATGCGGCCGGTGCGCTGCGCGACGAGGCCGACGATCGAGCGGAAGGTCGTCGACTTGCCCGCGCCGTTGCGCCCAAGCAATGCCACGACCTCGCCCTCACCGACCTCGAAGCCGATGTCGAACAGGATATGGGCCGGACCGTAATGGCTGTTGAGGTCTTGCACCGTGAGCTTCATGCCGAGGTTCCCTCGCGGTGGCGGGCATCGTAGACGAGGCCCTCGCCGAGATAGACTGCCTGCACCTGCGGATTGCCGCGCACCTCCGCCGGCGAGCCCTCGGCGATCAACGTCCCGCGGTTGAGCACGATGATGCGGTCGGCATGCTCGAACACCACGTCCATGTCGTGCTCGGTGAAGAGCACGCCGATGGATTTCTCCCGCGCGATGCTCGCGGTCAGCCGCATCAGATCGACGCGCTCGCGCGGCGCCATGCCCGCGGTCGGCTCGTCCATCAACAGCAGCTTCGGCTGGTTGGCGAGCGCAACCGCAAGCTCGAGCCGCTTGAGATCGCCATAGGCCAGCTCCCCGCAGGGACGGTCCGCATAGCCGCCCATGCCGACCAGCTCCAGCAGGCGGCCGGCCTCGCCGCGGTCGAACTTCGGCGCCGAGCCCCAGAGGTTGTAGAGCTGCTTCTCATGCGAAATCAGCGCGACCTGAACGTTCTCACGCACGGTCATGGTGGCGAAGGTCGCGGTGATCTGGAACGTGCGCCCGACGCCGAGCCGCCAGACTTCACGCGGCTTCCTGCCCGTGATCTCTTCGCCGAGCAGGCGGACATGGCCGCTATCGGGCTTGTTCTGGCCGTTGAGCATGTCGAAGCAGGTGCTCTTGCCGGCACCGTTCGGACCGATCAACGCCAGGATCTCGCCCGCGCGCAGCGAGAACGACACGCCGCGCACCGCATGGATGCCGCCATAGGATTTGGTCAGGCCTTCGACCGCGAGAAGTGGGGGTGCAACACTCATTCGGCAGACTCGATCGGCTTGGCAAGCAAGGGAGAGCCCGGCGGCGAAGACTTTCGCCGGCGCTGCGCCAGCATCTCGAGCATGCCGACGATGCCCTTCGGGAAGACGACGACGATCAGCATGATGAAGCCGCCGAGCACGAGCTTCGACAGATCGGTCTGGCTCACCAGCCAGATGTTCAAGGCCTTGTAGACGATGGCGCCGATCACGGCGCCGGACACCGTCTCGACACCGCCGAGCAGCACCATGACGAGTGCGTCGACCGACAGCGAGATGCCGAGATTGTCGGGGAACACGCTGCCCTTGAGGTAGGCGAACAGCGCGCCGCCGATGCCGGCGGTCGTGCCGGCAATCACGAAAGCGGTCCACTGGATCCGCTTGGCATCGATGCCGATCGCTTCGCTGCGAAGAAGCGAGTCGCGCGTCGCGCGCAGCGCGTAACCGAACGGCGAGAACACCATGGCCCGCAACGCGACGGTCACCAGCGCGGCGACGCCGAGCGCAAGCCAGTAGAAATGCGACGGGCTCGCCGCCCAGCTCGACGGCCAGAGACCCAGAATGCCGTTGTCGCCACCGGTCACGCTCACCCATTGGAATGCGATCGACCACACGATCTGCGCAAAGGCGAGCGTCAGCATCGCGAAATAGACGCCGGAGAGTTGCACCGCGAAGAAGCCGAACACGGCGGCGCCCATGCAGCCGAGCAGCGGGCCGAGCAACAGACACACGATCATCGGCAGCCCCGCCATCTTGGCGAGGAAGGCGATGCCATAGGCGCCGAGCCCGAAATAGGCGGCATGCCCGAAGGACGCGAGGCCGCCGACCGACATCAGGAAATGCAGGCTGACAGCGAAGATCACGAAGATCGCGATCTCCGAGCCCACGGTCAGCAGGTAGTTGCCCGCGAACAATGGCAGCATCGCTGCGACGACGAGCGCCGCAACCGCCGCCAGCCGTTCGTTCGACGTCAGCGGGCGCCAGGGATTGACGGTGAGGCCAGGCGTCTTGCGCGCGGCCGCCTCCGGCTTGCCGAACAGGCCCCAGGGCCGCACGATCAGCACCACCGCCATCACCAGGAAGACGAGAATGATGGAGATCTTCGGGAAGATCAGGATGCCGAAGGCGTTCAGCTCGGAGACCAGCACGGCAGCGACGAAGGCACCGACGATGCTGCCGAGGCCGCCGATCACGACCACGACGAACACCTCGACGATGATGCGCAGATCCATGGCGTGATGCACGGCATCGCGCGGGATCTGAAGCGCGCCGCCGAGGGCTGCGAGGAAGACGCCGACCGCGAACACTGACGTGAACAGCCATTTTTGGTTGACGCCGAGCGCCGCGACCATGTCGCGGTCCTGCGTCGCCGCGCGCACCAGGACGCCCCATCGCGTGCGCTGGAACAGCAGCCAGAGAATGCCGAGCACGACGGGTCCCAGCACGATCAGAAACAGATCATAGCTCGGAATGTTCTGGCCGAAGAAATCGATGGCGCCCCTGAAGCCCGGCGCGCGGCGGCCGACGAGATCGTCGGGTCCCCAGATCAGCACCACGAGGTCCTCGACCATCAAGGTCAGGCCGAAGGTCGCGAGCAGCTGGAACAATTCGGGTGCGTGGTAGATGCGGCGGAGCAGCACCATCTCGACGATCACGCCGATCATCGCTACGGCCAGCGCGGCCAGCACGATGCTGCCCCAGAACCCAAACGCACCCGAAAGCCGCTCGGTGAGCGTAAAGGCGATGTAGGCGCCGATCATGTAGAAGGCGCCATGCGCGAAATTCACGATCCGGGTCACGCCGAAGATGATCGACAGGCCCGAGGCCACCAGGAACAGCGACGCTGCGCTGGCGAGACCGGTCAGAAACTGTACGACATAAAAGGCCATCGACGGTCCGGGTTGGTTGGATCTCAGTGCTGGGCTTCATCCTTCGAGACGGCGCTCCGCGCCTCCTCAGGATGAGGTCCGGGACCCTCATGGTGAGGAGCGCGGCGACGCCGCGCGTCTCGAACCATGGAGGCCCCGGTCTCTCTTGCTTCAATCTTTCGGGCGCAGCTTCGCGACCTCGGCATCACCAGGCAGATAGTCCGCACCCTTCTTGTATGAAGAATCCACCATCACGCCCTTGCCGTCCTTCAGCGCAGTCTTGCCGACATAGGCACCGAGCGTCGACTGGTGGTCGATCTTGCGGAAGGTGATCTCGCCGAATGGCGACGGCATGGACAGCCCTTCCGCCGCTGCAATCAGCTTCTCCGGATCGGTCGAGCCGGCCTTCGCGAGAATGGCGGCGGCGGCCTTGATGGTCTGGTAGCCGACGATCGAGCCGAGACGCGGATAGTCGTTGTACTTGGCCTGATAGGCCTTGAGGAACGCGTCATGCTCGGGCGTCTTGATCGAGTACCAGGGATAGCCGGTGACGATCCAGCCCTCCGGCGTCTCGTCCTTGAGCGGATCGAGATATTCGGGCTCGCCCGTGAGGAACGAGACGACTTCGCGCCCCTTGAACAGGCCGCGGGTGTTGCCTTCACGCACGAGCTTGACGAGGTCGGCACCGAAGGTGACGTTGAGGATCGCTTCGGGATTGGCGGCGGCAACCGCCTGCACCACGGGACCTGCGTCGATCTTGCCCTGCGGCGGCCACTGCTCGTCGACCCACTGGATGTCGGGACGCTTCTCCGACATCAGCTTCTTGAACACGGCGACCGCCGACTGGCCGTATTCGTAGTTCGGCGCGATCGTGGCCCAGCGCTTGGCCGGCAGCTTCGCCGCTGCCTCGACCAGCATCGCCGCCTGCATGTAATTGGAGGGACGCAGGCGGAAGGTGTACTTGTTGCCCTTGGACCAGGTGATGGCGTCCGTCAGCGGCTCGGCCGCGAGGAAGAACACCTTCTTCTGGTTGGCGAAGTCGCTGACCGCAAGGCCGATGTTGGACAGGAAGGTGCCTGCGAGCATCGCAACGCCCTCGCTCGAGACGAGCTCGTTGGCCGCGGTCTGCGCGTCGGCCGGCTTGCCGCCATCATCCTTGGAAATGACGACGAGCTTCTTGCCGTTGATGCCGCCTGCCGCATTGATCTCCTCGACCGCAAGCTGCCAGCCCTTGCGATAGGGCTCGGTGAACGCCGGCAGCAGCGAGTAGCTGTTGATCTCGCCGATCTTGATGTCCTGCGCCAGGGCCGAATGAGCCATGCCGCCTGCCAGAAGCGCGAAGGCCGCGCCGACGATAGTATTTCTTGCTCGCATCCCAACCTCCAGTTTGAAATCTACTTCTTGAGCATGATCTCATCGGAAAACCGGTTTCCACTTTTCCGGATCATGCTCTATCTCAGACCGTCTTCGCCCTTGATCTCCGCGACCGTCAGCCCGCCGACCCGCGGCAGCGGACGGCCGCTGTCGGTGACGGCGACCGCGACCATGATCTCGTTGGCGCGCGGTGCGTCGTTGATCTGCACTTCCATGCCGTCGAAGTGACTGCGCACGAAGGCAGCATCCTTGTGCCCGAGTGGAATATCCAGCGTCGTGCCCGGACCGCTACGCTTCTTCGAGGATGGGATCAGAGCAGCGCCCTTGCCCAGCACTTTGCGCACCGGCGCGCCCATCTTGGGGTGGAGGATGGCGGCGGCATGCTCCAGCTCGCCGTTCTCGCCGACGGCGGCTGCCTTGCCGTAGCTCTGCGCCTTGGCGCCATCGATGCCGAGCGCGGCCACCGCACGCTTCGACAAGAGCTCACCCAGCTCCTCGCCGATCGCGATCAGCGGCGAAAGATCCTCGACATATTTTCCGGCGAACGGATTCTCGATGACGGCAATCGCAGCCGCACGCCGGGTCGGCGGCGACACCTGCCGGCCCATCTCCATCTGCGTCTCTTCGACGACGGTGACGATCTTGCGGATGATCGCGCTCATGATTGTGTCCTCAGGCTCTTCCCTGTTCAGGCGTGAACCGCGTTCTCCAGCTGACGCGGGCGCGTTTCCTGCCGTTCAATATCTTTCGGTCCGATGACAAGCATATCACCACAAAGCTGCAACACGGCACCCTCGATCAGTCCGCGATCGAACAATTGCCGTGCACGTTCCGCGCCAGATTCGAGCGCGACGGCGATCTCATCGTGAGACAACTCGCCGACATCGCGGGTGACGAGGCGCACGCCCAGATCGGAGTCGGGTTGAAGCTCGTTCGCAGGCTTCCGGATGATGGCGGGATGCCCGGGCAGATCGACGGCATTCGCGATCACCGTCGCCGCCGCATCGGCCTGCGATGCAGTCGCCGCAAGCACCGTCACGGCATCGGCGATGCCGAGCGAAAAGCTGCGGCCGTGGCGTCCGCTGGTCGCGACGCCACGCCACGGGTCATCCGCATCGATCCTCATCGTCCGCATCACGCCGTCGCGGTCGGGCCGGTCCATCAGGCCGACGGAAAAATGCGTGCCTTCAGCGAGATGAAGCGCGATGTCGCCACCGTTGTTGACGTAAGCGCGATCAAGCGTCGCAGCGCGCAGCATCGCGTCCAGAATCTCCTCGGCCACGCTGCCGGCAACAGCCGCCATCGGCGTGATGAAGCAATCAGCGGCATAGGGCGCGACAGCGGCGTGCATACGACGCGCGACGGTGCCGGTCAGCGAAGTCCGCGTCGCAGCATCCGCACGCAGTTCAGTCAGTTCCGCGCATAGCTCGTCGAGAAGCCCGGTGAACCGGCGCGCCGCAGCCTCATAGGCCGCGCGCACCTCGTCCGCACGTCCCCTCGCCTCCACGATCAGATCAATCGGTCCATCCTGCAAATGCAGCCGCCGGCCATCAGACAGCAATGCGATTTGCGGACGCCTCGTCATGTCCGGCGCCCCGGAATCGGGTGACGCCAGGGCAACTGGCGGACATCGTCGCCGTTCTGCACCTCGGAGAGCGGCTTCACATAATCCATGTGGCCGCCGAGCGCGGCGTAGTCGGACAGCTTCATCGTGAACTCGATCGGCGCGACCAGCGCCGGCGTCGGCACATAACCGAACGCGCCTGACGGCATCTGCGTCACGTCGACCATGTAGGTGATGCCGCCGCCGGGCCAGACATAGACCGGCGCGCCGCCGCTGGTGACGCGCGTCAGCGCATCCTTCACCGAACGCGTCAGTCGCACCGGATTGTCGGTGACACCGGCACGCAGCGAGCCGCCGGCGCCGGCCATGAACAGCACGGTGCACAACGCGGGCTCGCAGTTTTCCTGGATGCGCTCGACCGAGAACTTCAACTCGGCCGGCATCTCTGTCTCGATCGGCTTCAAGGCTTCGTCGAGCACGTAATACGACGAATGCTCGCCCGTGGTGGAGACCATCAGCATGGTCAGACCGGGTCTCGCTTCCTTGGCATCGAACGGCCCCAGGATCGCCAGCGGATCGGAAATGTTGGTGCCGCCCCACCCCGTGCCGGGATCGGCGACCTGGAAATAGCGGCCCGGCGTCGAGCGCCGGCCCTTCATCTTGATGCCGGTGTCGGCGATGTCGAGAAGCTTGCCGGCCTGATGCTCCGAGAGCACCCCGGTGATGTGGTCGTCGACAACGACGACCTCGTCGACCTTGCCGTGCCATTGCTTGGCGAACATGCCGATCGTCGCCGAGCCACAGCCGACGCGCATGCGCTCTTCTTTCATGCCGTTGACGATCGGCGGCTGCCCGGCCTGCACCACCACGGTGGCGCCACCGTCAATGGTGAGCTCGACCGCCTTGCAATTGGCGAGATCCATCAGCGTGTCGCAGGTGACGCGGCCTTCCTTCTTGGAGCCACCGGTGAGATGATGCACGCCGCCGAGCGACAGCATCTGCGAGCCGTATTCGCTGGTCGTGACGTGGCCGACCGCCTCGCCCTGTGCGCGGACGGTCGCGGTCTCCGGACCAAGATAGCGGTCGGTGTCGATTTTCACCTTGATCCCGCAATAGGAGAAGATGCCCTCGGTGACCACGGTCACCATGTCGACGCCGTCGACCTCAGCGGAGACGATGAACGGCGCCGGCTTGTAGTCGGGATAGGTCGTGCCTGCGCCGATCGCGGTCACGAAGGTCGAGGGTTCGTGGACGATCTTGCCGTCCCAGTCTTCGGTGCGACTGAAGGGAACGAGCTTGCCGCCGTGCGAGACCGTGCGCTCCAGGATCACATGCGGATCGACACGGACGAGCTTGCCGTCCTGATTGGCGTAGCGGTCGCAGGCGCCCGCTGCGCCCGGCTTGATGTAGCACATCACCGGACAAGCATCGCAGCGGATCTTGTCGATGACGGCGCTCGTCGTTTCAGTCACCATGTCGGAGCCGGCGGCCAGTGCGGTTATCATTCGTATACGAACAATGTTGCGCGCGGTCCCCTGGCGCTGTCAAGCGGCGGTGCAGCGCAAAAGATGCGGCTGCCGCATAAAACCTCATTTGCCTATCGGCTCTGTCCACAAAGAAGGCAACCACGCTGCAGTGCGGGATGCACCGCTTGCACGTTTGTGTACAAACGGTATCGTTCGCCACGCAGAGTTACGCGCGCTTGGGAACGAGGATGACGCAGACACCGATCCGCCTCACCGTGAACGGCAGGATCCACGAAGTCACGGCAGAGCGCCTGACGCCGCTGCTCTATGTGCTGCGCAACGATCTTGCGCTCAACGGCCCAAAATATGGTTGCGGCCTCGGCGAATGCGGCACCTGCACTGTCCTGATCGACGGAGTCGCGGCGCGCTCCTGCGTCATTCCGGTGAGCGGCTGCGCCGGCCGCGACATCGTGACGCTCGAAGGGCTTGGCACCCGCGACAAGCCTGATGTGGTGCAACAGGCCTTCATCGACGAGCAGGCCGCACAATGCGGCTATTGCCTCAACGGCATGATCATGACCACCAAGGCGCTGCTCGCGGTCAATCCGCGGCCCACCGAACAGGAGGCGCTGGCGGCGCTGCGCTACAATCTCTGCCGCTGCGGCACCCATGTCGAGATCCTGCGCGCGGTGATGCGCGCATCCGGCCAGCTCACCGAGGCCGCGGACTGATGGCCTCCCCTGTTTCGAACGGAGATGAGCGGCCGTCGGGTTCGCTCGTCGTCGCCCGCACCGTGGACGAGGTCACATCCGAGACCTTCGTCCGCATCACCGCGGACGGGGCGGTCACGGCCTATAACGGCCATGTCGATCTCGGTACCGGCATCCGCACCGCCCTTGGCCAGATCGTCGCCGAAGAGCTCGACGTCTCCTTTGCGCGCGTCGTGGTCGTGCTCGGCGACACGTCGGTGGTGCCGAACCAGGGCGCGACGATCGCCAGCGAAACCATCCAGATCACCGCCGTGCCCCTGCGCAAGGCCGCGGCGCAGGCGAGGCACTTCCTGATTGAACGCGCGGCCGAGCAGCTGGAGCTGCCGGCCTCCGAGTTGCGGATCGAGGACGGCCTCGTGCGCGGGCGCGACAATCGCAGCGTCAGCTATGGCGAGCTGATCGGCCGCGAAGAGCTCCGGCTCGAGCTTGCCGACGATGTCGCAGTCAAACCTGTCGGCGACTACGCGATCGTCGGCCAGTCGACGCCGCGCGTGGATCTGCCCGCCAAGGCCACGGGCGAGCTGACCTTCGTGCACGACATCCGCTTGCCGGACATGCTGCACGGCCGCGTGGTGCGGCCGCCCTATGCCGGCGTCGATGCCGGACCGTTCGTCGGCACCAGCCTGCTCGCGGTCGATGAATCCTCGGTGCGCGACATTCCCGGCCTCATCGCCGTGGTGCGCATCGGCGACTTCGTCGGCATCGTCGCCGAACGCGAGGAGAATGCGATCCGCGCGGCAGAGCGGCTCGAGGTGAGCTGGAAGCCGACGCCAACCCTCACCGACCTTGCCGACGTCGAAACCGCGTTGCGCGCCAATCCATCGACACCGCGCACGCTGATCGACAAGGGCGACGTCGACAAGGCGATATCGGGCGCTGCCAGGCCGATGCAGCGCAGTTATCTCTGGCCGTATCAGATGCACGCCTCGATCGGCCCGTCCTGTGCCGTCGCCGATTATAGCGACGGCAATATCCGCGTCTGGTCGGGCACGCAGAACCCTCACGTGCTGCGCGGCGATCTCGCGCTCCTGATCGAACGTCCCGAGAGCGAAATCGAGGTGATCCGGCTCGAAGCCGCAGGCTGCTACGGCCGCAACTGTGCCGACGACGTCACCGCCGACGCGCTGCTGCTGTCACGCGCGGTCGGCCGGCCCGTGCGCGTGCAATTGACACGCGAGCAGGAGCACGCCTGGGAGCCCAAAGGTACCGCGCAGCTCATCGACGTCAACGGCGGGCTCGATGCCGACGGCGGCATTGCCGGTTACGATCTCGCCACGCGCTATCCCTCGAACGCCGCGCCAACTCTGGCGCTGCTGCTGACCGGCCGCATCTCGCCCGAGTCCGCCGTGCTTCAGATGGGCGACCGCACCGCGATCCCGCCCTACGACTACGACCACATGCGTGTCGTCGCCCACGACATGCCGCCGATCGTGCGCGCCTCCTGGTTCCGCGGCGTCTCGGCACTGCCGAACACCTTTGCGCATGAATCCTATATCGACGAGGCCGCGACCGAGGCCGGCGTCGATCCAATCGAATATCGCCTTCGCTATCTGAAAGACGAGCGGGCGATCGACCTGGTCAATGCAGTGGCCGAGCGTGCGGGTTGGACGCCGCGGCCGGTCCGCGAGGAGAAGAACGGCGAAGTCGTGCACGGGCGCGGCTTTGCCTACGCGCTTTATGTCCACAGCAAGTTTCCCGGCTATGGCGCGGCGTGGTCGGCCTGGGTCGCCGACGTCGCGGTGAACAAGACGACCGGCGATGTCAGCGTCACGCGCGTCGTCGCGGGACAGGACTCCGGCCTGATGATCAATCCGGACGGCGTGCGCCACCAGATCCATGGCAACGTCATCCAGTCCACCAGCCGCGCGCTGATGGAGGAGGTTTCGTTCGAGCGCGGCGCGGTGGCGGCACGCGAATGGGGCGCCTATCCGATCATTCCCTTCCCCGACGTGCCCAAGATCGACGTGCTGATGCTGCCGCGTCAGGATCAGCCGCCGCTCGGCGTCGGCGAATCCGCCTCGGTGCCGAGCGCGGCGGCAATCGCCAACGCGATCTTCGATGCTACCGGCGTGCGTTTTCGCGAGCCGCCGTTCACGCCTGAGCGCATCCTGAAAGGGCTGCACGGCGATGCACCGGCGACACCACAGGCCCTGCCCGCTCCTGCGGCGCCCAAACCGTCTCGCATCTGGGAAAATCCCTTCGCCAAACGCGCCGGCATTGTCGCAACGATCGCGGCCGTCTGCACCGCCGCGGTCGGAATTGGCGCTGCGTTATTGCCGGGGCGCGCCATCGCGCCAATCGCGCCACCGGATGCATCGGTCTACTCCGCGGCAACGATTGCGCGCGGAGAGCTGCTCGCTGCGCTCGGCAATTGCGCGGAGTGCCACACCTCGACCGGCGGTGCGCTCAACGCCGGCGGTCGCGCGCTTCAGACGCCGTTCGGCACGATCTACGCGACCAACATCACGCCCGACGTCGAGACCGGCATCGGCGCCTGGTCCTATCCGGCCTTCGAGCGCGCCATGCGCGACGGGTTGCATCGCGACGGGCGGCAGCTCTACCCCGCCTTCCCCTACACGCATTTTGCGAAGACCAGCGACGCCGACTTGCAGGCGCTCTACGCCTACCTGATGGCCCAACCCGCGGTGCGCGCGACACCGCCGGCGAATGCGCTCGCATTTCCGTTCAATCTTCGCCCGCTGCTCGCGGGTTGGAACGCGCTGTTCCACCAGACGCGCGAGTTCAAGCCCGATCCCGCCAAGTCCGAGCTTTGGAATCGCGGCGCCTACCTGGTCGAGAGCCTCGGCCATTGCAGCGCCTGCCATTCGCCACGCAACGCGCTCGGCGCCGAGCAGCGCGAAGCCTATCTTGCCGGCGGCTTTGCCGAGGGCTGGGAGGCGCCGGCGCTAACCTCACTCTCGCAGGCACCGATCCCGTGGAGCGAGGATGAGCTTTTCGCCTATTTGCGCACCGGCCATTCGCGCTATCACGGCGTCGCGGCCGGCCCGATGGCGCCGATCGTCCGGGACCTCAAGGCCCTGCCCGACCAGGACATCCGTGCGATGGCGGTCTACCTCAACTCGTTCAACGACGCTGCCGCCGATGCGCCTGCTCTCGCAGCGAGGCTCGAGAGCGCAACGCAGGTCACCGTCGCCTCCTCCACAGGCGCGCGGTTGTACCTGGGCGCCTGTGCCGTGTGCCACGAGGTCGGCGGCCTGCCGCTGTTCGGCACCCGCCCCTCGCTCGCGCTGAACAGCAACCTGCACAGCGGAACGGCGGACAATCTCGTGCAGGTGATCCTGCATGGCATTACTGACCCCGCCTCCAGCGACCTCGGCTACATGCCCGCATTCAACGCCAGCATGAGCGACGCGCAGATCGAGGAGCTCGTCACGTTCCTGCGCAGGCAGTTCGCGCCGGACAAGCCGGCATGGACCGGCGTCCGCGAAACGATCGCGCGGGTGCGTGGGTCGACGCACTGAGGTAAGACGAAGGAAGGCGTATAGCTCGCCTGCGGCCATCCTTCGAGACGCCCGCCTACGGCGGGCCCTCAGGATGAGGACGGAATGCTTGGCAGCAGTTCAATAAGGCAAAGCTGCCGCTTAGCCTCATCCCGAGGAGACCGCGAAGCGGTCGTCTCGAAGGACGAGGCGCTTGCCCAGACCTCGCCCAGCTCACCTGCTTTAACTCACCCGTGCTTCATCTCCACCGGCGGCGTGCCATGGGTGTGGAACGACTCGATCGTCTTCAGGCCCCAGGCCTGGCCCTTCTTGCGCTCCTCTTCGGTCCACACGATCGGCTTCCAATCCGGCGCGAGGATGAGGCGCGCGCCGGCATTGGCGACTTCGACGCGGTTGCCGCCGGGCTCGTAGACATAGAGGAAGAAAGTCTGCTGGATCGCGTGCTTGTGCGGGCCGGTCTCGATATGGACGCCGTTCTCCAGGAAGATGTCGGCAGCGCGCAGAATCTCCTCGCGGCTGTCGAGCGCATAGGTGACGTGGTGGAAGCGGCCGGGCACGCCGGAATGATCGAGGGAATAGGCGAAGTCGTAGCTCTTGTTCGACATCGTCAGCCACATCGCCGCTTCCCGGCCATCATTGAGCACGATCTGCTCGGTGAGACGGCAGCCGAGATAGGTCTCGAAGAACTCGCGGTTGGCCTTGATGTCGACGGCGAGGCAGTTGAGATGGTCGAGACGGCGGACATTGACGCCGCGGGCCGGAAAGCGCTGCGCCTGGTTCTTCAGCGCGGGCCTGAGCTCCGGCGGCGCCTGATACCATTCGGTCTCGTAATAGAGCTCGACGATGTGGCCATCGGGATCGCGGCAGCGGAAGGTCGGCCCCTGCCCCATGTCGCCGTCGATCCAGCCGATGTCGAAGCCGGATCCTTTCAGCGCGGCAACGCGTCGCTCCAGCGCCTGCTGGCTGCGCGCGCGCAACGCCATGTGGCCCATGCCCGAGCTCTTCGACGCCGTGAGCTTGAGCGAATAGCGCTCGTAGTCGTCCCAGCCGCGCAAGTAGACCGACTCGCCCCGTCGTCCGCTGACGGTCATGCCCATGACATCGACGAAGAATTTCAGGCTCTCGTCAGGCTTCGGCGTCAGCAGCTCCATGTGGCCGAGATGGGCGAGATCGAGGATTGGTTCAGGCTGCATGATTTCCTCCCAGGGACGTCGCTACGGTCCGCCTCGCCGGACGGCGCGATTGAACGCGGGGCACAACGACGCGCGCCCCGCACGGCGCCGATGGCAGCGATTTCATTTGTACTAATGTACAAATGATTAGGTCCCGTCAACAAATCAAGCCGCCATGCCCCCTGTAATGGCAACCGGCAGGGGCCGGCGGGTCTTTCAAACCGGCGGTCGCCCGCCTGAATGGTAAAGCCTTCCTTAAGGCCGGCCCGACGCATCGGCCCGGAAAAGCAGCAATTCCCGGCGATTCCGCCCACAAGTATGCATCAGACCAAACCTGTTGGCCGAATTACCGCTGATTTAACGGAGCGGGCGCGCCCGGCGTTTAACCCTTTGTCCAGCGACGGCCGCGCATAGTCCGGAGCAAATCCCTTAGCTCTTGCCGGGTTCATTCATCGTGACATCCTTTGGACGCGTGATTTCGGTTCGCGGATCGCTCGCCCGGGTCGGGCTATTGGCGGCAAGCCAGATGCCGATCTCGGAGGTTCGGGCGACCGTCGGCCGTTTCGTCAGCATTCGCTGCGCCAGCTCCGTCATCGTTGCGATGATCACCGAGGTCTCCTGCGAGAATCTGTCGAGCTCGGACGGCTACATCGCCATCGCCTCGGTCGACCTGCTCGGCGAGATCCTCAACGCCGCGGACAAGGCCAAATTCCAGCGCGGCGTCACCAACTATCCGACCATCGGCGATGCCGTCGACCTGATCACCAGCCAGGAGCTGCGCACGATCTACGCGCCGACCGGATCGGATCAGATCAATGTGGGCTTCCTCCAGCAGGACCGCTCCGTCGTCGCCTATGTCGATGTCGAGGAAATGCTGTCCAAGCATTTTGCGGTGCTGGGCTCGACCGGCGTCGGCAAATCGACCGGCGTCTCGCTCCTGCTCAACGAGATCCTGAAGGCCCGGCCGAACCTGCGCATCTTCCTGCTCGACGTGCACAACGAATATGGCCGCTGCTTCGGCGACCGCGCGCTGGTGCTCAACCCGCGGAACCTGAAGCTGCCGTTCTGGCTGTTCAACTTCGAGGAAATCATCGACGTGCTGTTCGGCGGCCGCGCCGGCGTACCCGAGGAGCTCGACATCCTCGCCGAGGTGATCCCGCTCGCCAAGGGCGTCTACACCCAGTACCAGAACGCCGACCGCATCGGCCTCAAGCGCATCGATCCCAAGCAGATCGGCTACACGGTCGACACGCCGGTGCCCTATCGCCTGGTCGACCTGTTGTCGCTGATCGACGAGCGCATGGGCAAGCTCGAAAACCGCTCATCGCGCATCATCTATCACAAGCTGATCTCGCGCATCGAGGCCGTGCGCAACGACCCGCGCTACGCCTTCATGTTCGACAACGCCAATGTCGGCGGCGACACCATGGCCGAGGTGATCAGCCATCTGTTCCGCCTGCCGGCCAACGGCAAGCCGATGACGGTGATGCAGCTCGCCGGCTTCCCGGCCGAAGTCATCGATTCCGTCGTCTCGGTGCTGTGCCGCATGGCCTTCGACTTCGGCCTGTGGAGCGACGGCGTCTCGCCCTTGCTGTTCGTCTGCGAGGAAGCGCATCGCTATGCCTCCGCCGACCGCAACGTCGGCTTCGGGCCGACCCGCAAGGCGGTGTCGCGCATCGCCAAGGAGGGGCGCAAATACGGCGTCTATCTCGGCCTCATCACCCAGCGCCCTGCAGAGCTCGACGCCACCATCATCTCCCAGTGCAACACGCTGTTCACGATGCGTCTCGCCAACGACCGCGACCAGGCGCTGCTGCGCGCCGCAGTGTCGGACGCGGCCGCGAACCTGCTCTCCTTCGTACCCTCGCTCGGCACGCGTGAAGTGCTGGCCTTCGGCGAAGGCGTCGCCCTGCCGACGCGCCTGCGCTTCAAGGAGGTGCCTCCGCACCAATTGCCGCGCGGCGAGGCCACCATCAGCAGCGTGCCGTCCGTCACCTCCGGCCACGACATGCATTTCGTCAGCGCCGTGCTCGAGCGCTGGCGCGGCGCCACCTCGCAGCGCGACGTGCCCAACGACCCCGTGTTCTCGGCCCCGCCGGCGAAGATGATGTCCAGCGTCGATGCCCCGATGCTGCAACCATCGATGGGACTCGATCCGGACCGCTTCTCGCTGTTGAAGAAGCCGCTGCGCTAAGCTTCGCTCCATCCGCATCGTCATTGCGACGGAAGATCGGGCGTCGTTCATGGCTGGCGCTTCCGTCGCAGCCAACTCGGCCCACCAGATTGAGCCCGCCCCCCGCATCGACTATGGTTACCGGCCCCAAGCCGGAACCATGCCCATGACAAGAGCCGTGCAACGCTTCCCCGCACCCGCCCTCGATACGCTGCCCGACGACATCCGCACGCGGCTTCTCGCCGTGCAGGAGAAGAGCGGCTTCGTGCCGAACGTGTTCTTGACGCTGGCCTATCGTCCCGACGAGTTCCGCGCCTTCTTCGCCTATCACGACGCGCTGATGGAGAAGGACGGCGGCCTCACCAAGGCCGAGCGCGAGATGATCGTGGTGGCGACTTCGGCGGCGAACCAGTGCCAATATTGCGTGATCGCCCACGGAGCGATCCTGCGCATCCGCGCCAAGAACCCGCTGATTGCCGATCAGGTCGCGGTGAACTACCGTAAGGCCGACATCAGCCCGCGGCAGAAGGCGATGCTCGACTTCGCGATGAAGGTCTCGACTGACGCGCAGCGGATTTCCGAGGACGATTTCGCCACGCTCCAGCCGCACGGCTTCAGCGACGACGACATCTGGGACATCGCCGCGATCGCCGCCTTCTTCGCGTTGTCGAACCGGCTGGCGAATTTCACCGGCATGCGCCCGAACGAGGAGTTCTACCTGATGGGACGACTACCGAAGACGTGACGGGCAAGACATGACCGAGCTGGACTGGCCCGAAATCCTGCTTCGCCTCGGCGCGGCGACCCTCGCCGGCGGCGCGATCGGCCTCAACCGCGACCTGCACGGCAAGCCGATCGGGCTGAAGACGCTCGGCATCGTCGGGCTCTCCACCGCAACCGTCGTGCTGCTCGCAGTCCAGTTCACCGAGCCCGGCAAGATGACCGATGCGACGAGCCGTGTGATCCAGGGCATCCTGACCGGCATCGGCTTTCTCGGTGCCGGAGTCATCGTCCACGAGAGCGACCGCTTTCGCGTGCGGGGCCTGACCAGCGCGGCCTGCACCTTTCTCGCCGCCTGTCTCGGCATTGCCTGCGGCGCCGGACAATGGAAGGTCGTCCTGCTCGCGCTGGCTGTCGCCTTCGTGCTGCTCACGATCGGCCGCCGCATCGAGCGCTGGCTGCATCGCGCGCTCGGCGGCAAAGAGGATCCGCACCGGCCGGAGACCACGCCGCCTGCGGGTCCCCGCAATAGCGGCTAGTGATCATACGCCGCGCAATCGCCTCGGAGGCGAGCGCGTGCAAGGCTCCATCGGATCGAAGGGTTCTGGCGAGCACTGCATCTGCCTCAACCCGATCGCCTTGCCGCTCACGTCTTCCGCCGCAGGCTCCAGAGACTTCCAGCGCCCAGAATGGCGGTCACGAGCAGAATCGCAACGAAGGTCTGGATGATCGTGAAATTCAGGGCATCGCGCGCAACGAACAGCGCGGTGACCGCGCCGGCGATGATGAAGAGGATGCGAAAGATGATGCTCATGGCCATGTCTCCAGTCAGCATGACCTTGAGCCCACCTCGCCCTCGACATCGGGACGCAACGCTGCTTCGGCAATCATGCAGGCGGACCATAGCCGCCGGCGGCCGCCGCAAATTTGCGGAAGATCAAGCGTGTCCGGGCCGCCAAGCCGCTAGCGTTTTGTCATCAGCTCGAGCGCCGGGGCGAAACGATCGGCAAATGTCAATGTCTTGGCGTGGTGAACTGCGGCAAACGATGCCGAAATCCCTGCTGAGGCGACGGCGAGCAAGGCAATGGCAAAAACCAGACGGCGCATTCCGGCCTCCTGTGTAAGCTCGATACCCCAAAGAGATGGGGTGGCCCTGTTTCAGGACCGCTTCATGGAGACGGGGAAGTGATTTCGCTCAAGCGACCGTGATGTGGTGCGGTTACTGGTGCCGCTGGGCGCCACGGCCCTAATCATCGTCCGCCGGACCGCACCAGCCGGGCAGATAGATGGCATTCTTGCTTCTGGCCGCGGCCATCGCCTTCTCGATCGCCCTGTCGAAATCGGACTCCACCACCTTGCGCGAGACCTGTCGGCGCAGGAAATCGGCCCACAGAAATTCGGAGAACGGCGTGGTGTCTTTGGCGAAGCCGCCCATGCGGCGCAATTCGCCGGCAAGGCTGCGAAACGGATCGTCCTTGAGGTCGGCGACCGATTTCGGCAGGTCGCGGAACGATCGCCGCTCGCCCTTGGCGTCGTAGGGATAGGCCCAGCGCTTGTTGTCCATGACGCCCCAGAAGGCCTTGCGCTCGACCATCCTGAGTTCGCCGACGATGGTCACCAACACCTCCTTGACGCCTTCATCGTGCAGCGCGCGGCCGAGATGATGATGATCGATCACGTAGTAGCGCGAATCGGGGCCGTAGACGACGGGGATCATGTGCTTGCCGAGCAGATCAGCCTGCTTCTTCTCGTCGTGCTCGCGCCAGCGCTTGCGCTTCTCCCTGACCTCGCGCATGCCGACCGTCATCTGCGTCGGCCGGAGCGACAGGATCGGGACAGGATGCACTCGCGGCTCACGCGTATTGGTCATGATCGACAGGTCCTCAGATGGTCCGGCTTCCCGCGACTATGCCATGGGCCCCGCGGCGAAAAAATGCGTTCGGAAAGGACGCCGAGATCACAAGTCGGTACTGACGGGACGAAGGGACGAACTCCGTGGCCGTTGTGATCCCTGTCGTTGCGGCGCAACCCGCTCCACCGCCGCGACGGCCGGTTCCCGGAGAGTCCCACACCGGCCCATGCACAAATAGTGCAAATGCACAAATGCACGCGAGCATTGAGAAGATTTTCTGCAACGCGCGCGTCACGTATGCTATCTAAATCGCTGCTTCGGAGTGATCCACGCCCCATGAACAACCAGCGGCCCATAAGCTCGGATGACGAGCACCGGGTGCTCCAGTTCAGGCCGCGCACCTCGCCTCCCACGGCGGCCCAGCGCGGCAACGGCACCGTACAACCGTTGCGCGTCGCTCCCGAACGGCTGGACCTGTCGCGCTACGAGCGGCCCCGCGCCGAACCCGACAATTTCCGACAGCGCATGCTTGCCAACATCGCGGCGCTGGCCTTCACCATCGCGCTGACCGCGATCGGGATCTGGCTCGCGGTCAGCATCGCCGACCTGCGCCGGACCCAGGATTGCGTGCTGATGGGTCGCCGCGACTGCGTCAAGATCACGACGCCGCATATTTAGGGACCGGCCCGCCGCTGGCCGCCCGGCGGAAGGGTCCCGGTGGGCATCCCCAGGCCTGTCCCTTTGCGATCCCCTTGGCCTGCCCGGCTCCATTGAACTCAGGGCGGCGCTCCGATATACGGGCTTTCGACCCGGCCAGAGGGGGGTTTGAGGGCGTCATTCGGGGCGCGATGCCCACCCACCGTGCCACTCTGGACAATCTGACAAATACCCGCAATATATCAAAGGCTTAGTGATGTCCTCCACATTCGATCAGGTCGCCACGATCATCGCTGAAACCTGCGACATCCCGCGCGACACGATCACGCCCGATAGCCACGCCATCGATGACCTCGGCATCGACAGCCTCGATTTTCTGGACATCGCGTTCGCGATCGACAAGCAGTTCGGCATCAAGCTGCCGCTGGAGAAGTGGACTCAGGAGGTCAACGACGGCAAGGCGACCACCGAGCAGTATTTCGTGCTGAAGAACCTGTGCGCCCGCATCGACGAACTGGTTGCGGCCAAGGGCGCGAGCGCCTAAGGGCGCAGTCATGCAACTCGAATACTTCCACATGATCGACCGCATCGTCGACCTCAAGGTCGACGAGAAGACGATCGTCGTCGAAGCGCAGGTCCCGAAGGAAAGCACCATCTTCGAGGGGCACTTCCCGGGCTATCCCTTGATGCCCGGCGTGCTGCTGATCGAATCGATGGCGCAGGCCTCGGGCTGGCTTCAACTCGGCGTGTTCAAGTTCGAGCGTATGCCGATCCTGGCCGCCGTGAAGGAGGCCAAGGTCCGCGGCTCGGTCTTCCCCGGCGATCTCATGAGCATCGAGGCGCGCCTCACCCATGAAGGCTCCGGCTATGCGATGACCGAAGCCAAGATCAGAGTCGGCGGCAAGCTGCGCGCCAATTCGGCGCTCACCTTCACGCTGATCCCCTTCCCCAATGCGGATATGCGCTCGCACATGGACGCGATCGCCAAGCGCGTCGGATTTCCGCAACAGGCCGTATCGACATGATTGACACTCCCGCTTCGAAGCCTGGCCAGACCGAGGTCTGGATCACCGGCATTGGGCTCGCCACCTCGCTCGGCGAGGGTCTGGACGCCCACTGGGCCGCGCTTCAGGAGAAGCGCATCAATGTCGACGAGAAGGGCTTTGCGCCCTACATCGTGCATCCGCTGATGCCCGTTGCCTTCGACAGCCAGATCCCGAAGAAGGGCGATCAGCGCCAGATGGAAGCCTGGCAGCGCATCGGCACCTATGCCGCGGGTCTTGCGCTCGATTCCGCCGGCATCAAGGGCAACAAGGACATCCTGTCGAAGATCGACATGGTCGTCGCCGCCGGCGGCGGAGAGCGCGATCTCAACGTCGACAGCGGCGTGCTGACGGCCGAGGCCAAGGGCGCCAACGCACCCGGCTTCCTCAACGAGCGCTTGATGAGCGATCTCAGGCCGACGCTGTTTTTGGCCCAGCTCTCCAACCTGCTCGCGGGCAACATCGCCATCGTGCACGGCCTGGGTGGCACTTCGCGCACCTTCATGGGCGAAGAGGTCGCCGGCGCCGATGCCGCCCGCATTGCGCTTGCGCGCATCGCCTCGGGCGAGAGCGATATCGCGCTGATCGGCGGCTCGCACAATGGCGAGCGCAAGGACCTGTTGGTCCTCTACGAATTCGGCGACTTCAACCTCAAGAACAAGTTCGCTCCCGTGTGGGCGCGCAAGGACCACGCCGGCTTCGCGCTCGGCTCCGCCGGCGCCTTCCTGGTGCTGGAATCGAAGACGCATGCGCAAGCGCGCGGCGCAAAGCCGTTCGCCAAATTGTCGAGCGTCGTCGCGGACCTCGCCAAACGCAAGCGGCCCGGCGACATGGCCGCGACGCTGGAGAAGCTGTGGGCCAAGCTGCCGAAGCGCGAGGGCAAGGGCGCCATCATCACCGGAGCGACCGGTGCGGAGCCCGCGACCTCGGAAGAGCGCGGCTTCCTGAAGAGCCATGCCGACTTTCCGGTGCGCTCGACCGGCACGGTGTTCGGCCACGCCATGGAGACGCAATTCCCGCTCGGAATTGCGCTCGCTGCACTGTCGATCTCGCGTGGTGCGCTGTTCCCGCCGAACGATTCGACCGGCACCGAGATTGAAATGCAGGGGGCGCCCACCCAGATTGTGGTGGTGGGAGCTGGACACTGGCGCGGCGAAGGCATGGCGCTGGTTGAAGCAGTTTAGTTAGCTCAAGCGGGGATCGACATGACTGCAGCACGCGACAAATTCGGGCGCCCCGTCGTCGTCGTCACCGGCATGGGCATCTTGACGTCGCTCGGTGCCGGCAAGGCCGACAATTGGGCGAAGCTCGTCGCCGGCGAATCCGGCATCCGCACCATCACGCGTTTTCCGATCGACGGCCTGAAGACCACGATGGCGGGCACGGTCGATTTCGTCAGCGTCGATCCGTTCTCCTCCACCGCCCTGTCCGAACGGATGGCCGAGATCGCGACGCAGGAAGCGCTGGAGCAGGCCGGCATCGGCGCCAAGGCCGATTTCCCCGGTCCCCTTTTTCTTGCCGTTGCGCCGGTCGAGGTGGAATGGCCGCAGCGTCGCGAACTGGGTCGCGCCGTCGGCCAGCTCGACATCAACTATGACGATTTGCTGCGCATTTCCGGCGGCGGCAAGTACAGCGCCTACCATCATCGCTTCATGTTCGGCTCGGTTGCCGCGTCTCTCGCCGAGACGTTCGGCACCAAGGGTTCGCCGATCTCGCTGTCCACGGCCTGCGCCTCGGGTGCGACCTCGATCCAGCTCGGCGTCGAGGCGATCCGCCGCGGCGAGACCGATGCCGCACTGTGCGTCGCGACCGACGGCACCGTGAACCCGGAAGCGCTGGTGCGATTCTCGCTGCTGTCGGCGCTGTCGACCCAAAACGATCCGCCGCAGGCGGCCTCCCGTCCCTTCTCCAAGAATCGCGATGGTTTTGTGATGGCCGAAGGCGCCGGCGCGCTGGTGCTCGAAAGCTACGAGGCGGCGACTGCACGCGGCGCGAAGATCCTCGGCGTGATTGCCGGCTGCGGCGAGCTCACCGATTCCTTCCATCGCACCCGCTCCTCGCCCGACGGCAAGCCGATCATCGGCTGCATGAACAAGACGCTGGCCGATGCCGGCATGACGCCGGACCAGATCGACCACATCAACGCGCACGGCACCTCGACACCCGAAAACGACAAGATGGAGTTCAACACGACATCGGCCGTGTTCGGCGAGCTCGCGCAGAAGATTCCGGTCACCTCCAACAAGTCGATGGTCGGCCACACCATCTCGGCCGCCGGCGGGGTGGAGGCGATCTTCTCGCTGCTGACGCTCGAGCATCAGCGCATTCCGCCGACGATCAACTACGACATTCCTGATCCCGCGATCCTGTTCAACGTCGTCGGCAACAAGGCGCGCGACGCCCGCGTGACCGCGGTGATGTCGAATTCGTTCGGCTTCGGCGGTCAGAACGCCTCGCTGATCCTGACCCGCGAACCGGTCTGACCGGACGCATGTCGCTGCTTCCTGCGAGCATGAAGGCCCGCGCGCGGGAGGCTGCCAAATCACTCGGCGGAAGCCTGATCGGCGCAGCGACGGTCGCGATGCTGCGCACCACGCGCTATTTCGATCCGGTCAAGACCTCGGACTTTTTCGCGCGCGCCGTGAAGCTGATCGGCCCGCGCCTGCGCGAGCACCGCATCGGCCGCGCCAATCTCACCGCCGCCTTTCCGGAGAAATCGCCGGAAGAGATCGAACGGATCCTGATGGGGGTCTGGGAAAATCTCGGCCGCGTCGGCGCCGAGTTCGCCCACATGGACCACGTCTGGGACTACGATCGCGACCATCCGGAGAAGAGCCGGATCGAGATTCCCCAACGCAGCATCGAGCTGTTCGACCGGATCCGCGACGACGGCAAGCCGGCGCTGATCTTCGCGGCGCATCTGGCCAATTGGGAATTGCCGGCGCTCGCCGGCGTCGCTCATGGACTGGATACCGCGATCCTCTATCGCCGCCCGAACATCGCCTCGGCCGACCGCATCATCCAGGAGATGCGGCAGGTCAATATGGGCACGCTGATCCCGGCGGGCCGCGACGCGCCGCTGCGGCTGGCGCAGGCGCTCAAGGACGGCAAGCACGTCGCGATGCTGATCGACCAGTATCTCACCGGCGGCGTCGAGGTCACCTTCTTCGGCCGCAAGACCCGCGCCAACCCCATGCTGGCGCGGCTCTTGCGCCAGATCGAATGCCCGATCCACGGCGTCCGCATCATCCGCCTGCCCGGCGGCCGCTTCCGCGGCGAGCTGACCGAAGAGATCAAGCCGGTGCGCGATGCCGACGGCAGGATCGACATCCAGGGCACCACGCAGGCGATCACCAGCGTCGTGGAAAGCTGGGTGCGCGAGCATCCGGAGCAGTGGCTGTGGCTGCACCGAAGGTGGCGGTAAGCGCTCAGCAAGCGTGCGTGAGGAGTGGCAGCCGCTTCCTACTCCTCATTGTCATGCCCCGCGAAGGGGCATCCAGTACGCCGCGGCTTCTCCGTATTCGTCAGGCTCTCTGGGATAACTGGGCGATGACGGCGGAGTATCAGGAAAGCGCGCTCCGAACCTCTCCCGCCCTCACTGCTCCGGCAATCCTGCGTCGACCTCGGCCTGAACGACGCGCTCCCAGGCTGCGATACAGACCGGACTTGCGTTCTTCATCGGCGGCGAGACGTTGAGCCTGGTCGAACCGGGCCGCAGTCTCAGTCCCTCCGCAATCGCCGCGCTCGCCTCCTCGCGCCGGCCCGATCGCTGATAGGCGGCGGCGAGCAGAAAGTGCGAGCGGCCGGTCCCCGGTGTGATCGCGATCGAGCGTTGCAGCCAAGGCACCGCCTCCTCGAAGCGCTCCATCAAGGCATACGCCAGTCCTGCGCCGAGCAGCCAGGTCCAGCGCGAGGCCGCGGGCGTATCGTAATGATCGGCCTGCTGGAAGGTCGCGAGCGCGTCGTCGAAGCGGCCGAGATAGATCTGCCCCAGGCCGATCAGATAGAGCGCCGACCCGTTCCACGGATCGAAGCTCAAGGCCTTGGCGCAGGTGACGAGACTTTCCACGAAATGGTTGGTCGCGCTGAGGAAGCGGCAATAGGCCTCGAGTACCGGAATGGAATTCGGCTTCAAACGCAGCGCCTGCTCGAGCGTCGCATTGGCCCTCGCCTCGACCGCGGCCGCCTCCTCCGGGCTGAACCAGACCATCTGGATGCCGCGCATCTGGAGCGATGAGAGCGCGACCGCGAGATCGACATTATCAGGGTCGTCGTCCAGCGCCTTTTGCAGCATGGTCTGCGCCGCGCCGAAGCGCTCGCGCGTGGTCTGGTTGATCGAGGCGAGCGCCTGCTCGACGGCGACCTTGTCGCCGCCCGCGGACGATGCCCGGCTTGCGGACGGCGAGGCGCTGGGCTCCAGCAGTTCGTTGAGGCGGCGCGCCAGCACATGCCCCACGCCGGCGACGAGGCGTGACTGCTGGAGCTCCGCGACCTCGTCGGCGCCGACCGAAGCCGTCGCGACCGATTGAACCTCGCCGCTGCCGGTCCCGATGATGCGGGCTCGCAAGGTCCAGGCCTGATCGCCGCGCTGGAGCTCGCCGCGGATCTCGTAGTCGGGCGATGCGACCGGCAGGGCGACGCTCTCGACCCCTGCCGTCGCGCGCGGCGCGACCACGCTGATGTTCTGGATCCTGGCAAAGCCATCGGTCAGGCGGCCGGTGACCTCGGCTGCCACGGCTGCACCGCGCGGATCGTTGCTCTCGTTAACGATTGCCATCACGGCGATCCGCGGCGGCACGCGCTTGAACAGGAAGTCGGGCCTCAGCACCGGGGCTGCGACCGCAAGCCCGATGATGACGGCGCAGAACGCAGCAACACCACCAATCACAGCCGGACCGCGCAGGTTGAAGACAGAGCGCGGTGTTAGCGCTTGTGCAGGCGCCGCCTTGTCCTCCGCCGGGACCGCTGGCCCGGCCACAACCGCAGCCACCATCTCGGCAAGAGCCGCGCTCACCTCCGGCTCGGTCACGACGTTCGCCGTCAACGAATAGCCGCCGCCGGAGGCGAGCTTGATCAGCTGCCGCCGCTCGTCGCCGAGCGCGGTGCGAAGCTCGCGGATGCATTGGAACAGGCTGTCCTCGCCGACATGGACGTTCGGCCAGACCGCCTCCATTAGCGCCTGCTTGCTCAGCACCCGGCCGCCGCTAGTGGCGAACAGCCGAAGCATCTCGAAGGTCTTGGGCCGGAGCTTGATCGGCGCGCCATCGGCCCCGCGCAGCTCCGCGCGCTGCTGGTCCAGCTCGAAGCCGGCGAAACGAAGCAAGCTATCCCCCAAAGCGTCTCCTAGGGCGGCTCATATAGCGGAAGTCTGCCGAAATAGCCCGAAAATCGGGTCTGAAACGCAAATATCAGAAACTTTCAGAAACTAGCCAAGCCCTTATCAGGACACCACTCCCGCCCGGTGCGATCAATCCGATCGAGGACTCGTGATTGTGCGCCGGGGGAAGTGGTGAGGACGGGGAAAGATTGTTTCAAACCGAGCGACCACCTGCGCGCCGCGCTGCTGACGTCATCGGCGCTGGCCCTGGCCTGGGCGCTGCCGGCCGCGCCAGCCCGTGCGCAGGATGCCACCTGGCTGGCCTCGCCGGGGTCGGGGGCCTACAGCATCGGCGCCAACTGGGACACCGGCACAGTTCCGACCGGAACGGCGTATTTCGGTGCGACGAACACCAACAACCTATGGGTCAGCTACGTCCCGACAATTGGCGGCTGGACGTTCACCACTGGCGCACCGGCCTATACGGTCACCAACAATAACTCGGGTATTGGGTTCAACGGCGCCGGCATTGTCGTCAATGGCGGGAGCGTCACCATCGACAACGCCTTTCAATCCAACCTGTCTTTCCACAACTCCAGCACGGCCGGCAGCGCCGTCATCGTCAATGAGAACAGCAGCTACACGAATTTCTACGACACCAGCTCGGCCGGCAGTGCCTCCATCACCAACTCTGGCTCCGGCCTGTTTTTCCGCGACTCCAGCACCGCCGGCAGCGCCTCCATCATCAACGATTCCGGCATCTTTCAATTTTTCAACGCCAGCTCGGCGGGAACCGCCACGATCACCAACAGCGGCGGCCTGTATTTCTTCGACAACAGCACCGCCGGCAGCGCCTCCATCACCGCCAGCGGCGGTGTGTATTTCTTCAGCAGCAGCACGGCCGGTAACGCCGCCATCACGATCAACTACCACCTGTATTTCAGCGATAACAGCACGGCCGGCAGTGCCGCCATCCTCAACAATGTCGGAGGCTTGGTCGATTTCTCGAACACGACGGGACTCAGCGGCGACCACAAGATCAGCGCCGGCTCGATCGCGGGCGCGGGCTCCTACGATCTCGGTGCCAACGAGCTGACCGTCGGCTCCAACAACCTCTCGACCGACGTGAGCGGCGTCATCGCAGGCACCGGCGGCTCGCTGGTGAAGACCGGAACCGGCACGCTGAAGCTGTCGGGCAGCAACACGTTCACGGGCGGCGTCACGCTCAATGCGGGCACGCTGGGGCTTGCCAACAACAATGCGCTCGGCACCGGCGTGCTGACGACCTACGGTGGAACCGTCGCCTATGCCGATGGGGTCACCATCGGCAATGCGATCGCCCTTCGCGGCAGCACGACGCTCGATGTCGCCGCCGGCAGCGCAACGCAGGCCGGCGTCATTGGGCAAACCGGCGGCGCGTTCGGCCTCGTCAAAACTGGCACGGGCACGCTGACCCTGTCCGGCGACAACACATTCACGGGCGGCGTTACACTCAACGCGGGCACGCTGGGGCTCGCCCACAACAATGCGCTCGGCGCGAGCGTGCTGACGACATATGGCGGGACTATTGCCTATGCAGATGGCGTCACCATCGGCAATGCGATCGACCTTCGCGGCAGCACGACGCTCGATGTCGCCACCGGCGGCGCGACCCAGGCCGGCGCCATTGGAGAAACCGGCGGCGCGTCCGGCACCGTCAAGACTGGCGCCGGCACGCTGATCCTCAGCGGCGCCAACACCTACACCGGCGGCACCACCATCAACGCGGGCACATTGCAGCTCGGCAGCTCCAGCGGTGTCGGATCAATTGTGGGAACCGTCGCCATCGGCGCCGGCGGCACATTCGACGTCGTCAACGCCGGCACGAGCGGCATCACGGGCATCGCGAACGGCGGGACCACGAACTTCCGCAACAGCAACAGTGCCGGCAGCGCCACCATCACCAACGCTGGCACCCTGAACTTCAACGACACGAGCACCGCTGGGGCCGCCATCATCACCAACAGCGCCGCCGGCAACGTCTACTTCAGCAATTCGAGTTCGGCGGGCAGCGCGACCATCATCAGCGACAACAACTACCTGTATTTCAACGATACCAGCACTGCGAGCAGCGCGAACATCACCAACAGCGGCAACAGCAGAACCATTTTCTTCGGAAACGCCACGGCCAGCAGCGCAACGATCACCAACAATGCCCCCCTGTTTTTCTACGACAGCAGCACGGCCGGCAACGCAACGATCACCAACAACAATTGGCTATCCTTCAACACGAACAGCACAGCGGGAAGCGCCGCTATTGCCAACAATAGCTGGCTGTATTTCTACAACAGCAGCACGGCTGGCAGCGCGACCATCACCAACACCAATTTGCTGGTTTTCCGCGACGACTCTACCGCCGGCAACGCCTCCATCACCAACAGCAATACCATCAATTTTGTCGTCAGCAGCACGGCCGGCAACGCAGGCATCACCAACAATGCCGGCGGAACGACTTCTTTCCAGGACAATTCGACCGCCGGCAGTGCGCAGCTGATCAACAACGGGGCCGGCGCAGTCTTCGACTTCTCCGGCAGCGCCGGCCCGAACGGCGACCACAAGCTCGGCGCCGGCTCGATCGCCGGCAACGGCACCTTCTATCTCGGCGCCAACCAGCTCACGGTCGGCAGCAACAATCTGTCGACCACCGTCAGCGGCACGATCGCGGACGGCGGCGCGAGCGGCGGCACCGGCGCTTCGCTGGTGAAATCAGGCAACGGCACGCTGAGCCTGACAGGCGCCAACACCTATACCGGCGGCACCACCTTCGCCGGCGGAACGGTCAGCGTTTCCTCCGATGCCAATCTGGGCGACGCGGCGGGGGGCCTGACCTTCAAAGGCGGGACCTTGCAGGTCGCCGGTACGGCGTTCAACACCACCGCACGCGCCGTCACCCTGGGTGCCGGCGGCGGCACGTTCGACATTGCTGACGCCGCCAACGATTTCGTCATTAGTCAGAGCATCAGCGGCGGCGCGCTGACCAAGTCCGGCGACGGTACGCTGACCTTGACCGGCGCGGCAAGCTTTTCCGGTGCGACGGTGTCTGCCGGCACGCTGGTGTTCGACGGCAACGCGACGGCCGGCAATGCGGCCATCACCAACAACGCGGAGCTGGTCTTCGCCACCAGCGCCACGGCCGGCAACGCCACCATCACCAACACCAATCAGTTGACGTTCTATGGCAACACCACAGCCGGCAACGCTGTTATCTCCAACAGCGGCAATGTGCTGTTCGACGGCAATTCGACGCCGGGCAGCGCGCAGCTCATCAACATCGCATCCAGCGCCGTCATCAACTTCTTCACCCCCGGCCCGAGCAGCGACGGCAAACTCACCGCCGGCTCGATCGCCGGCAACGGCCGCTTCGACCTCAATGGCGCAGAACTGACGGCTGGCAGCAACAATCTGTCGACCATTGTGACCGGCGTGCTCACCGGTGACGGGAGCATCACCGGCACATCCCTGATCAAGGTCGGCAACGGCAAGCTGACCCTGTCGGGCGTCAACACCTACACCGGCGCGACCACCGTCGACGGCGGCACGCTCGTGGTGAACGGTTCGATCGCTTCGTCAATCGGCATCACCGTGAACGCGGGCGGCATTCTCGGCGGCACCGGCATCGTCGGCAACACAACCATCGCGAGCGGTGGCACGCTCGCGCCCGGCAATTCCATCGGCACCCTCACCGTAAGCGGCAATCTGGCGTTCACCGCCGGCAGCTTCTACCGGGTCGAGGTCTCCACGACCGCAGCCGACCGCACCAACATTTCGGGCACGGCAACGCTCACCGGAGCCACCGTGCAGGCAAGGGCGATCCCCGGCAGCTTCCGCGGCCAGACCTTCACGCTTCTGAACGCGACCGGCGGACTCGGCGGAACACAGTTCGCCGGGCTGACCATCACCGGCAGCTTCAGCCCTGCCGCAATCCGCGCCTCACCTACGACCTCGACAACGTCTATCTCGTGCTCGATCCCGGCAAGATCGAGCTGCCCGCTGGCACGAGCGGCAACCAGACCAGCGTCGCCGGCGGCATCAACAACGCGGTCGAGAGCGGTGCGACGCCGCCCGTCGGCTTCGATACACTGCTCAACATGAGCGGCGCGCAGCTCAACCGGGCCCTCAGCGAGGTCTCGGGCCAACCCGGCGCCGCCACCACGCAAGCCACGTTCAACGCCATGCAGCAGTTTCTGGGCATGCTCGATCCGGTCGGCGGCAGCATGGACAGCGAGCGCGGCATGAGCGGTAGCACGTTGGGCTACGCCAACACCGCGCAGGGCGACGCCAGGGTGCGCGAAGCCTACGCCGCGGTGACGCCGCGCGAAGCCAGCGGCGATGTCATCGACCGGCGCTGGGGCGTGTGGGCCTCCGGCTATGGCGGCGCGAGCACATTGAACGGCAACGCCGCGGCCGGTTCGAGCACCACCACCAGCCGCATCTACGGCACCGTGGTCGGCGCCGATTATCGCGTCTCCCCGAACACGCTGGTCGGTTTCGCGCTGGGCGGCGCCGGCTACAATTTCTCGCTGTCGGACAGTCTCGGCAGCGGCCGCGCCGACGTCTTCCAGGCCGGCCTCTATGCCCGTCACAACTTTGGCCCCGCCTATCTCTCGGCGGCCCTCGCCTATGGCTGGCAGGACGTCACCACCGATCGCACCGTGACGGTGTCAGGCACCGACAGGCTCACCGCGAACTTCAGCGCGAGTACCTTCTCGGGCCGCTTGGAAGCCGGCTGGCGCTTCGCACCAATGCCCGCGTCCAGCTTCGGCGTGACGCCCTACGCGGCGGTGCAGGCCACCACCTTCCACCTCCCCGGCTATGGCGAGACCGCCATCGTCGGCAGCAACCAGTTCGCTCTTTCATATACCTCGCAGGACACGACCAACGTCCGCACCGAGGTCGGCGCCCGCACCGACAAGCGCTTTCTCGTCAACGACGGCCTGCTCACTCTGCGCGGCCGGCTCGCCTGGGCGCACGATTCCAATACCAGCCGCCTCGTCAGCGCCGCCTTCCAGACGCTGCCCGGCGCGGCCTTCACGGTCAACGGCGCGCAGCCTGCCGCAGACTCGGCGCTCGTCGGTGGCCGCGCCGAAATGACATGGCGGAATGGTCTCTCGCTGGCTGGCGCCGTCGAGGGTGAATTCTCACGCAGCACGCAGACCTACACCGGCAAAGGTACGGTGCGTTACGCGTGGTAGGTGGTGAAGACCCGCCACGTTTTCGCTGCGCGCCAAGCGTTTCAAAAGTTACTGTGCATGAGATTGTTTTGCAGAATCTCAGTGCCAGAGCCGGTTTCCGGAACGTCTACCGCCCCGTCTTCACCTTGGTCCAGAGCCGGTTGATGATCCGCTGCGTCGCCGGCTCGCGCGCGGTGATAACGAACAGCTTTGCGAGCGTCGCCTCGTCCGGATAGATGTTCTTGTCACCCAGGATCTTCGGATCGACCAGCTTCTGGCTCGCAACGTTGCCGTTGGCGTAGGACAGGAAGTCCGAGTTCTTGGCGGCGACATCAGGGCGATAGAGATAATTGATCAGTGCGTAGGCTTCGGCGACGTTCTTGGCGTCGGCGGGGATCGCGAGATTGTCGAAGAACATCTGCGCGCCCTCCTTCGGGATCGCGTAGCCGATCTCGATGCCGGCCTTCGCTTCGGCGGCGCGGGCACGGGCCTGCATGATGTCGCCGGACCAGCCGACCACGAAGCAGATCTCGCCGGTCGCGAGCGCGCTTAAGTATTCGGACGAATGAAACTTGCGCACGGAGGGGCGGACCTTTGCGACGACGTCCGCGGCCTTCTCCAGGTCCGCCTGCTTGGTCGAGTTCGGATCGAGCCCGAGATAGTTCAGCGCCGCGGGAAAGATGTCGTCGGCGGAGTCGAGCATATGCACGCCGCAGTCTTTGAACTTGGCGAGGTTCTCCGGCTTGAAGACGATGTCCCAGCTGTCGATCTTGGCGTCAGGCCCGAGGATCTGCTTCACCTTGGCGACGTTGTAGCCGATGCCCGTGGTGCCCCACATGTAGTTGGCGGCGTAGACGTTGCCGGGATCGTAGGTGGCGAGGCGCTGGGTCACCACCGGCCAGGCATTGGCGAGGTTCGGCAGCTTCGACTTGTCGAGCTTCTGGAAGATATTGGCCTTGATCTGGCGCTGCAGGAAATAGGCGGTGGGGACCACGACGTCATAGCCGGACTTGCCGGCCATCAGGCGCGTCTCCAGCGTCTCGTTGGCATCGAACGTGTCGTAGACCACCTTGATGCCGGTCTCCTTGGTGAAGGCCTCCAGGACGTCTGGCGCCATATAGTTGGACCAGTTGTAGAAGTTGACGACCCGCTCCTCGGCCCTTGCGGGGACGATGAGCAACGTCAGCGCTGCGGCGAATGCAAAACCAAGGCAAAGCCAGGAAAAGCAAATCCTGGAGCGGCTGACGCTCGTCATCTCGATTCTACCTCTTGCGCCCGCGCACCGCGTCGGACAGCCGCTCCAGGGCGGTGTCGAGCGTCTCGTCCTTCTTGGCGAAGCAGAAGCGCACCACGGAGGTTACCGGGTCCTGCTCGTAGAAGGCCGAGACCGGGATCGCCGCAACCTTGTAGTCTTTCACGATGCGCCAGCAGAATTCCGTGTCGCTCTCGTTCAGCCCGAGCGGTGACAGGTCGACGGTGAGGAAGTAGGTGCCTTGCGACTTCAGCACCGGGAAGCCGAGGCTCTCCAGCCCCCTGGTCAGGCGGTCCCTGCTCCGCGTCAGATCCTTGCGCATCGACAGGAAATAGTCGTCGGACTTGCCGAGCCCGTAGGCGACGGCGGCCTGCAGGTTCGGCGCGGTGGTGAAGGTCAGGAACTGGTGCACCTTGGCAGCGACGCGCAGCAAGGGCGGTGCGGCGCAGACGAAGCCGATCTTCCAGCCGGTGAGCGAGAAGATCTTGCCGGCCGAGCCGACCTTGATGGTGCGCTCGCGCATGCCGGGAATGGTGATCAGCGGGACGTGCTTGTGCTCGTCGAAGGTGACGTGCTCCCAGACCTCGTCGCAGATCGCGATGACGTCGAACTCCTGGCAGTAGCGCGCGAGCAGCTCGAGGTCCTCGCGCGGATAGACCACCGCGGACGGATTCAAGGGATTGTTGAACAGCACCGCCTTGGTCTTTGAATTGAAGACACTTTTCAGCATGTCCTCATTCAGCCGCCAGTGCGGCGGCTCGAGACGGACCAGGCGCGGAATGCCGCCCGCCTGGCGGATGATGGGCAAATAGGAATCATAGACCGGCTGGAAGCAGACCACCTCGTCGCCGGGCTGGACCACCGCGAGGATCGCCGAGGTCAGCGCCTCGGTGCCGCCGGAGGTGACCATCACTTCGCTCATCGGATCGAGCGTGAGGCCGTGCCAGTGGCGATAATGGGTCGCGATTGCCTGGCGCAGCTCCGGCAGGCCCATCATCGACGGGTACTGGTTGTAGCCGTTCAGCGAGGCCTCGGCCGCGGCGCGGCGGATGTCCTCGGGACCGGGATCGTCGGGAAAGCCCTGCCCGAGATTGATGGCATTGTTGTCGCGGGCCGCCTGCGACATCGCCTCGAAGATGGTGACGGGAAGGTCGGCAAAGACCTTGTTCAGGGACGAGCTTTTGGACATCGGGCCGATCAGCCACCGACCTTGCTGGGGAGCCCCGCCGCCTTCCAGCCCAGCATGCCGCCGGCCAGATGCTTGTCGTAAGGAAGGCCCGCCGCCTGGGCCGCCAGCGAGGCCGTCACGGAGCGTTTTCCCGAGCGGCAGGCGAACACGACCTCCTTGCCGGCGGGATCGGGAATCGCCTTGGGATCGAAGGTCGAGAGCGGAACCACGACGCCGTAAGGGTAAGCCTCGGCTTGAACCTCGTTCGGTTCGCGAACGTCGACGAGCAGATAGCGCCCTTCCGCGATACCCTTGGAAACCTCGTCCGGGGTCAGATCCTGTACTTGATTCGCCACATCATCCTCCAACGTCGCAGGCGCATGCCGGGGCGACCCCGGCGGGCGGCAACCTCGCCTCTCGGGAGGCGAAAATCAAGCGCTACAAAGGCTTGAGCCGCGCGGCGCAAGTTAAAGCTAAATCGCAGCGGCTTGAAAGTCCGCCGCGAATCCCCGCCCTAGATGGTCACCTGCGTGCCGACCTCGACCACGCGGCCGGACGGGATCTGGAAATAGTCGGTGGCGTCGTTGGCGGAGCGGCTGAGCGAGATGAACAGCCGGTCCTGCCACCGCGGCATGCCGGAATGGACGGCGGGCTTCAGCGCCCGGCGCGACAGGAAGAACGAGGTCGACATGATGTCGAACTGCCAGCCCAGCTTGCGGGCGATCGCCAGCGCCTTCGGCACGTTGGGCGATTCCATGAAGCCGAACTTCAGCGTCACCTTGGAGAAGGTCGGTGATATCTGCTCCAGCCTGACCCGCTCGGACGGATCGATGCGCGGGGTCTGCGCGGTCTCGATGGTGAGAATGACGTTCTTCTCGTGCAGCACCTTGTAGTGCTTCAGACTATGCATCAGCGCGGTCGGCGCGCTGATTGGGTCCGAGGTGAGGAATACCGCGGTTCCCGGCACCCGCTGCGGCGGCCGCTTCTCCAGCATGGCGACGAGGTCGGCGAGCGGGAACTCGAGCTTGCGCGACTTCTCGAACAAGAGCCGGCTGCCGCGCCGCCACGTGTACATCAGGATGATCATGAGCGCGCCGAGCGCCAGCGGCACCCAGCCGCCCTCGAACACCTTGAGCAGGTTGGCGGAGAGGAAGGTCAGGTCGAGGAACAGGAATGGCGCAATGAGAGCGGCGGCGGCGAATGGCGACCACCGCCAGACCTTCCAGATCACGACAAAGCCCATCATGGCCGTGACCACCATGGTGCCGGTGACCGAGATGCCGTAGGCCGAGGCCAGGGCACTGGAGGAGCGGAACATGAGCACCAGCAGCACCACCGCAACCAGCAGCAACTGGTTGATGCGTGGGATGAAGATCTGGCCGGAATGGGCTTCCGACGTATGGCGAATTTCAAAGCGCGGCAGCAGGCCGAGCTGGATCGCCTGCCGCGTCAGCGAATAGGCGCCGGTGATGACCGCCTGGCTTGCGATCACGGTCGCCATGGTCGCGAGCACGACCATGCAGCCGCGGACAAAACCTTGCGGAAAGAGCTGGAAGAACGGGCTGACGATCGCGCCGGGATCGGCGAGCACCAGCGCCCCCTGCCCCAGATAGTTCAGCGCCAGCGACGGCAGCACGATGGACAGCCAGGCGGTCTGAATCGGCCGCTTGCCGAAATGGCCGAGGTCGGCATAGAGCGCCTCGGCACCGGTGACGGCCAGGAACACCGCGCCCAGCGTCACGAAGCCGATCAGGCCGTGGTGGAGCATGAAGGACACGGCATAGAGCGGGTTCAGCGCGTACAGTACCTGCGGCTGCATGATGATCGGATGGATCGCCGCCGCAGCGAGGACTGCGAACCAGACGCACATGATCGGACCGAAGAAGGCGGCAACGCGGGCGGTGCCGCGGGATTGCACGGCGAACAGAGCGACCAGGATCACCACGGTCAGCGGAACGATGTAAGGCTCGAACTTCAGGGTGACGTCCTTCATGCCCTCGATCGCCGACAGCACCGAGAGCGCCGGCGTGATCACGGCATCGCCGTAGAACAAGGCTCCGGAAATGATGCCGAGCAGCACGATGGTCGTGCTGCCGGCGCCGGCGCCCACCGCACGCTGGGCCAGCGCCATCAGCGCCAGCGTGCCGCCCTCGCCGTTGTTGTCGGCGCGGAGCAGGATCACGACATATTTGAGCGTCACCACGATGATGAGCGCCCACAGGATCAGGGAGAGCACGCCGAGCACGGCCGCAGCCGTCGGCAGGCCGTCGTGCCCGGAAGCCGCCGTCACCGCCTCGCGGAACGCGTAGAGCGGGCTGGTGCCGATATCGCCATAGACGACGCCGATGCTGCCGAGCGTCAGCGCACCGAAACCGGCGGTGGTGTGGGCCTCACCATGCCCATTGACCGCCGCCGTTTCCGGGGCGGTAATCGCTGCGTCGTTTGTCATGGGAGAGCCCAGTGGCCTCTAAAAATGCTTCACTGCACAACGGCGGAGGAGCGCGCGGCTTATAGTCCTGCGCTGTCGGCATAGCCTAGCCCGTTTTCGGGCCCTAGTCATGCAAATCTGCATGACTCGCGTAGTTGCGGTTAGATGGTGACTTGGGTTCCAACTTCAACCACCCGCCCGGTGGGAATCTGGAAATAGTCGGTGGCGTCATTGGCGGAACGGCTGAGCGCGATGAACAAATGGTCCTGCCACAGCGGCATGCCCGACTGCGCCGAGGCCTTCAGCGATCTCCGCGACACGAAGAACGACGTCGACATGATGTCGAACTGCCAGCCCTGTTTGCGCGCGATGGCGAGCGCCTTCGGCACGTTCGGCTGCTCCATATAGCCGAAGCGCAGACGGACCTTGGAGAACTTGTCGCTGATCTTCTCCATCCTGAACCGCTCCGACAGATCGACCCGCGGCGTATGCGCGGTCTCGATGGTCAGGATCACGTTGTGCTCGTGCAGCACCTTGTTGTGCTTGAGATTGTGCAGCAGCGCGGTCGGTACGAAGGCGGGATCGCTGGTGAGGAACACCGCCGTACCCTTGACGATATGCGGCGGCCGCTTCTCCAGGCTCCGGATCAGATCGTCCAACGGCACCTCGATCCGTCGCGTCTTCTGGATCAGAATTGCGGAGCCCTTGCGCCAGGTCCAGATCGTCCCCGCCATGACGACGCCGAACAGCAGCGGCACCCAGGCGCCTTCGAGCAACTTGAGCAGGTTGGCGCTGAAGAAGCTCAAATCGACGATAACGAAGGGGACGATCACGGCTGCGGCCGTCGCCGCGCGCCAGTTCCACAACTTCCAGATCACGACAAAGCCCATGATGCCGTCGGCGACCATGGTGGTGGAGACCGCAATGCCGTAGGCCGAGGCCAGATTGCTGGGGGTGTGGAACAGCAGCACCAGCAGCATCACACCGATCAGCAGCAGGCGGTTCACGCGCGGCAGATAGATCTGGCCCGCGTGGGATTCGGAGGTGTAACGCACCTCGAAACGCGGCAGGAGCCCGAGTTGCACGGCCTGGTAGACCAGCGAATAGGCGCCGGTGATCACCGCCTGGCTCGCGATCACGGTTGCGGCAGTCGCAAGTCCGACCAGCGGCAGCACCAGGCTCTCGGGCACCATGCGGTAAAAGGAGTGTTCGATCGCGCTGGGATCGGACAGCACCAGTGCACCCTGCCCGAAATAGTTGATCAGGAGCGCGGGCAGCACGAAGAACATCCAGGCCGACTGGATCGGCTTGCGGCCGAAATGGCCGAGATCGGCATAAAGCGCCTCGCCGCCCGTCACCGCCAGGAACACGGCGCCGAGCGTCACGAGGCCGATCACGCCGTGCGACAGTACGAACTGCACCGCGTAATACGGATTGATTGCCGCCAGCACGGAAGGGTCGTCGGCGATGTGGACGGCCCCCATCACGGCGATGACGGTGAACCAGACCACCATCACCGGACCGAAGGCCGAGGCGACCAGTGCGGTTCCCTTGCTCTGGACAGCGAACAGCAGCACCAGAATGAGGACGGTGAGCGGCACGACATAGTGCTCGAGCGCGGGGGTCGCGAGCTTGAGGCCCTGAACCGCCGAGAGGACCGAGATCGCCGGCGTGATCATGGAATCGCCGATGAACATGGAGGCGCCGACCACACCGAGCGCGAGCAGGACCCAGCTTCGCCGCCCGAGCGCGCGCTGGCCGAGGGCCATCAGCGACAGCGTGCCGCCCTCCCCGTTGTTGTCGGCGCGCAGCAGCAGCAGGACGTATTTGGCGGTGACGACGATCAGCAGCGCCCACAGGATCAGCGAGAGCACGCCCAGCACGATGACCCGCGAGACCGGTTCGCCGTGGGCCGCGCCCTTGACGGCCTCGTGGAATGCGTAAAGCGGCGAGGTGCCGATATCCCCGAAGACGACGCCGATGCTCCCGAGCGTAAGGGCCCAAAAGCCTGATGTGACCGGCTGCCCATCCTGGGTCTCGGTCGATGTGATGCTCGCCGTCATGGGGGTGAGAAACGCTTCGTCCCTGAATTTGATCCGGCGCCTTTTGACGCTTCCGTCGCGCCTGTCAATCGGCCCAGCACCATAGCAGGCGCCGCGACAGAAGCTGTGACGCCGTGGCAACGTTCATCGCCAGCGCGACGACATGCCTCAGGTAGAATGGTAGCGCAAGGGGGTTACGGCTTCAGATTCGGCGGCAGCGGCGGATCCTCACGCATCAGGGTGATGGTCACCCGACGGTTGGCCGCGAGCGAGGGATCGTCCGGAAACAGCGGCTGGGTATCCGCCTTGCCCGAGACGGCGAAAATATGCGACGGCGGCAGGCCTTCGCGTTCGAGGATCTGGCGCACGGCGTTGGCGCGGTCGGCCGACAGATCGAAGGCGCCGTAGTCGCTGCGGGTCGGTACAAATCCTGCCGCGGTGTGGCCCGCGATGGACACGCGCAGCGGCGTGGCCTTGAGCGGGATCGCAAGCTTCTCGACCAGGCGCCGGGTACGGTCATAGGGCACCTTGGAGCCGTCGGCGAACATCGAGCGGCCGTCCTGGTCGACGATCTCCAGGTTGAGGCCCTGCTTGGTCTCCTCGAACATGATGTGCTTGGACATCTCGGTCAGTTCCGGCATGTCCTGCAACGCTTGGCGCAGCGAGGCCGCGGCCAGCGCGAAGTTGCGGTCGACCTTGATCTTCGCGCCGGACGTCTTGTCGCGGTCTTCCTGGTCCGGCGTCGGCGTGTTGGAGGCGTCCTCGGGCTGGATGTGATCGACATTCTTCAGCCGCGGGCGTGTCGGCAGGCCGTCAGACTCGACGATGCCGGAGTAGCGCGCTTCGCTCTGAACGCCGAACGCCTCGCGCATCGAGCCCGCGACGATCTTCAGCTTGTTGGCGTCCTGCGTGGAGAACGCAACCAGCATCACGAAAAACGCCAGCAGCAGCGCCATCAGGTCGGCGAAGGTCACGAACCAGCCGTGACCGCCGCCGTGAGCATCGCCGCGCTTCTTCTTGGCCATCTCTCAAATCCCGGCGGCGGCCTTAGGCCGGCACCGGCTCTCCCTCGGTGTGACGATGCTTCTCCGGCAGGTAGGCCAGCAGCATTTCGCGCACGAGTGTCGGGCTCTTGGAGTCCCGGATCATCAGGATGCCGTCGATGATCAACGTTCGGTTCGTTTCTTCGTCGAGCAACTTGCCATGCAGCTTGTCGGCAATCGGCAAGCAGATCAGGTTGGCGACAACGGCGCCATACAGCGTCGCAAGCAGCGCGGTGGCCATGAATGGGCCGAGCTTGGAAGGGTCCGACATGTTGGAGAACATCTGCACCATGCCGAGCAGCGTGCCGATCATGCCGAATGCCGGGGCGCAGTCGCCGACGGCGCGATAGATCTTGCTGCCTTCGTCGAGGTGCATCAGGAAGTTGTCGCGGTCGCGCTCCAGATTGTCGCGAATGAAGTCGAGGTCGTAACCGTCCGCAACGTAGCGGATTCCCTTGGCAAGGAACGGCTCGTCAGTCTCGACCTTTTCCAGCCCGACCGGACCCTGCTTGCGGGCGATTTCGGCGATGCGGGCGAGTTCGTCGACGAGGTCGTGGGCCGAAAGGCGGCTCAGGGTGAAGGCAAACTTTGCGCCCAGCGGTACTCCGTGCACCATCGCCGACAATGGAAAGCGGATCATCGTTGCGGCGAACGAGCCGCCGAAGATGACGATCACGGCGTGGATGTCGTAAAACATCCCGAAGCTGCCGCCCATCAAGATCAGCGTCGATACAACAGTGGCGCCCGCGACAAGGCCGACAAGTGTTGCGATATCCATTATCGACTCCAACGCGTACGCGACAACGGCCATCCTGGCCGCTGGTGCGGCCCGACCCCGAACCGCACCGCAAACCCTAGAGCGCCGCCCTTAAAGCCGCGTAAAGGTTAAGTCTGGACAGTGTGCTGCATGCCGCAGCGCCGCTGCGATTGCCGTCCGGCGATAGGAACTTCAACACTTCGCTAACCATTGGCGGGGCGCGCCACGACGTCACATCGGCTGCGGCCCTCCGCCACATCGTGGCCAGGGATCGATTGGTGTCTGGTAGTGGGTGCGGTATGCTCGATCGCGGGAGCCATCGCGATGTTGACGCTTTTCGGTGTTCTCACCGCGCTTCCCGCGGTGCTGGCGCTCCACCTGCTGGAGCCGGAACTCGTCCTGCCGGCTTTCAGCCTCGTGCTCTTTGCCGAGGCCGCCTTCGCGGTGATGGCAGCGCGCTTGATTCACCTCCCGGACAATGCGGAGGACATCACGCTGTGGGACCTTGCCGGCGGCTTCACCCTGATCGGATGCGCCGCCGCAGTGTTCGGCGAGCCGGATCAGGCGGTCCTGTTTCTGACGGAACAAGGCGACCCACGGCCATCGTCGCGGCCGTAGGTCGTTCAATCGCCGTCTAGTGAATCTCCGCCGAACGCTTCAGCGCGGCCTTCAGCTTCTCCAGCGAGAAGTCGGGGCTGCGGGCGATCTCCAGGATCGGCGTCTCGCGGCGGCCGCACAGTTCGGCGGCTTCCGGCAGCTTTGCGGCGACGTCGAGCGGGATCACGATGGCACCGTGCCGGTCGGCGTGGATGAGATCATCGGACTTCACGGTCATGCCGGCGACGCGCACTTCGCCGCCAAAGCTTTCCGCATGCACCCATGCATGCGACGGGCCGATCGAGCCGGCCAGCGCCTGGAAGCCCGGGGCCCATTGCGGGATGTCGCGGATCGAGCCGTCGGTGATGACGCCGAGGCAGCCGAGCGCCTTGTGCACGTTGCTCTGCACCTCGCCCCAGAACGCACCGTAGCCGACGTCGGGACCGTCGATGTCCTGGATCACCGAGATGCGCGGGCCATGGCCGGTGCCGACATATTCGTAGTAGTCGATGCGGCGCCTGGACTGCTCCTCGGCCGGGAGCGATGATTTCAGCACCGAGCGGATCGCAACCGTGCGGGCATAGCCGACGATCGGCGGCAGGTCGGGGAACGGACAGACCAGTTGCTTTGTGGTGTAGCCGATCAGACGCCGCTCGGGCGCCACGATCTCCATGGCATTGCAGATCGTCGGCGTGTCATAACGGCCCAGCGCCTCGAGGACGGAAGCGGGCAGCGGCCCGGTCGCGGAATTGGTCACGGCGTTCTCTCCCAGATGGGCGGCTGTTGATTGCGCGATGCCGCCGGCACATGGGCGATATAGCCGAGATCGGGCCTCGACCCAACTCAGGCAGGCCTCATGGCAGATATCCGCGAGGAGCGCTCAGTGCAGACGTCCGGGCCGGTCGTCCTCGTGCGCCGGCTCCGACGGATTCGACAGCGTCGGCGCCGAAGTCGGTGACGGGACCTCGCCTCCCGCCGGCGCGGCGGCTTCCATCGCACGCGCCTGGTCGCGATAGGATTTGTAGCCGAGCGGCAGGCAGAGCAGATAGAGCACCGTGCCGATCGACAGCACGTGCCAGGGATAGGCGATCAAGAGCGCGATGAAGACGATCACGGCGACGAAGGCCGGCAGCACCAGCTCCGGTGGCACGCGCATGCGCTTGGTCTTGCCCGAGAACACCGGCAAGCGCGACACCATGAGAAACGCGATCAGAAGCGTATAGGCCGCCGTCACCGCCGCAGGGGTGCGGCCGAGCTCGAGGAACGCGATGTAGATCGGCAGCAGCACCGTGATGGCGCCAGCGGGCGCCGGCACGCCGGTGAAGAAATTGGCCGCGAAGGCCGGCTTGTTCGGATCATCCATAGTGGCGTTGAAACGCGCGAGCCGCAGGCCGCCGGAGATCGCGAATACCATCGCGGCGATCCAGCCGGCATTGCCGAGCTCGTGCAGCTGCCAAAAGTACAGCATCAGGCCGGGCGCCACCCCGAAATTGACGAAATCGGCGAGGCTGTCGAGCTCGGCGCCGAACTTGGACTGGCCCTTGATCATGCGCGCGATGCGACCGTCGATGCCGTCGAGCGCGGCCGCGAACACGATGGCGTAGACGGCGAGCGTCATCCGCCCCTCGATCGACAGCCGGATCGAGGTCAGGCCGGCGCAGATCGCCAGCAGCGTGATGACGTTGGGCACCAGCATCCGCACCGGGATCGGTCGAAACCGCCGGCGGCGCACATCGGGATCTCTCAAGTCATAGGGCGTCATGGCTCGTCCTTATCTTAAGGCGAGATATAGCAAGCCCTGTTCCGCTCCGCCATTGCTGCGGAAGGCCCCTTTGGACCGACTATTGGTCAATTGGCACGGAAGGCGCGGCTCGGGTCTTCGCCGGCAAGGTCGGCCAGGATCGTCTCTCCGGCGATCGCGGTCTGCCCTTCGGAGACCAGCGCCTTGGTGCCCACGGGCAGATAGACGTCGAGGCGGGAGCCGAAGCGGATCAGGCCGAAGCGCTCGCCGGCACCGATCGCCTGCCCCTCCTTGACGAAGCAGACGATGCGCTTGGCGACGAGGCCTGCGATCTGGACCACGCCGATCCGCGCCGTCGGCGTCGTGATGACCAGCGAGTTGCGCTCATTGTCCTCGCTCGCCTTGTCGAGCTCGGCGTTGATGAAGAGGCCGGGCCGATAGGCGATGCGATCCACCCTGCCCGCCACGGGCGCGCGGTTCACGTGGCAGTTGAACACGCTCATGAACACCGAGATGCGCGGCAGCGGCCGGTCGCCAAGCCCGAGCTCGGCCGGCGGCAGCGCCATGGTGATCATCGAGACGCGGCCGTCGGCGGGCGACACAACCAGCCCGTCACGCACGGGTGTCACGCGGACGGGGTCGCGGAAGAACAGCGCGCACCAGACGGTCAGGATCGTGCCGATCCATCCCAGCGGCGACCACAGCCAGAACAGGACCAGGCTTGCCAGCGCGAAGCCGCCGATGAAGGGATAGCCCTCCTTGTGGATCGGCGGGATCTGGCGCTGGATCGAATCGAGAATGGACATCGCTATCTGCCGCTCGGGGTTAATGGCGCGGGTCGTCGCGCGCGCTTGTTTAGGCCAGAGTTGGGACCGGAGACAAGGTCAGTCGACCGCTGCAGGCGTCGTCAGGATGTCATCGACCGGCGGCGGCTCCCGGTTGGGCGCCGCGCTGGTGTCGGCCATCTTGGCCAGTTTCTCGCGTGCCGCCTCGGCCTCGCGCTGCCTGTTCCACATGCTGGCATAGAGGCCGCCCTGCGCGAGCAGTTTGGCGTGGGTGCCGCGCTCGGCGATGCGGCCCTGGTCCAGCACGATGATCTCGTCGGCGCCGACGATGGTCGAAAGCCGATGCGCGATCACCAGCGAGGTGCGGTTCTTCGCCACGCGGTCGAGCGCACCCTGGATCTCGTGCTCGGTGTGGGTGTCGAGCGCCGAGGTCGCTTCGTCCAGCACCAGGATCGGCGGCGCCTTGAGAACCGTACGCGCGATCGCGACGCGCTGCTTCTCGCCGCCCGACAGCTTCAGGCCGCGCTCGCCGACCTGGGTGTCGTAGCCCCTCGGCGCCATGCGGATGAAGTGATCGATCTGAGCCAGCCGCGCCGCCTCCTCGACCTCGGTATCGGTCGCATCCCAGCGGCCGTACCGGATGTTGTAGCGGATGGTGTCGTTGAACAGCACGGTGTCCTGCGGCACCATGCCGATCGATGCCCGCAAGCTCGCCTGCGTGACGTCGCGGATGTCCTGGCCGTCGATCAGGATCTTGCCGCCGGAGACGTCATACAGGCGGAACAGCAGCCGCGAGATGGTCGACTTGCCTGCGCCCGACGGGCCGACGATGGCGACGGTCTTGCCGGCCGGCACCTCGAAGCTGATGCCCTTCAGGATCGGGCGCGACGGCTCATAGGCAAAGCGCACGTCCTCGAAGCGCACGATGCCGGCGGAGATGACCAGCGGCTTCGCGCCAGGCGCATCCTTGATCTCGGCCTCGCGGCCCAGCACATTGAACATCTTCTCGATGTCGATGATCGCCTGCTTGATCTCGCGATAGACCATGCCCATGAAGTTCAGGGGCTGGTAGAGCTGGATCATCATCGCGTTGACCAGCACGAAATCGCCGACGGTGTTGGTGCCGTTGCGCACGCCGATCGCGCACATCAGCATGGTCGCGGTCAGGCCCAGCGTGAAGATCACGGCCTGGCCGGTGTTGAGCACCGCGAGCGACGTATAGGTGCGGACGCTCGCCTCCTCGTAGCGCTCCACCGATTTGTCGTAGCGCTGCGCCTCGCGCGCCTCGGCACTGAAATATTTGACGGTCTCGTAATTGAGCAGCGAGTCGATCGCCTTGGTGTTCGCCTCGGTGTCGGAATCGTTCATCTTGCGACGGATGCCGATCCGCCACTCGGTCGCGATGTAGGTGTAGTACATGTAGAGCATGACCGTGATCAGGGTCACGACCACGTAACGCCAGTCGAACTGCCAGAGCAGCACCGCCATCAGCAGCGAGACCTCGACGATTGTCGGGATCAGCTGCAGGATCACCATGCGCACGATGACCTCGATGCCCTCGCGGCCGCGCTCGAGCACGCGCGTCAGGCCGCCGGTCTTGCGCTCGAGGTGAAAGCGCAGCGACAGCTCGTGCATGTGAATGAAGGTGATGGTGGCGAGCTTGCGCACCGCATGCATGGCGACACGGGCGAAGATCCCGTCGCGCCACTGCGTCAGCACCGCCATCAGGATGCGCATCGCGCCGTAGCTCGCGGTGAGCAACAGCGGCGAGGCGATCACCCAGAGATGCCAGTTGTCGGCCTGCACCGGCGCGGTGTTGGCGCCGGTCAGCGCATCCGTCGCCCATTTGAAGCTGAACGGCACGGCCAGCGTGATCAGCTTGGCGGCGAGCAGCAGCACCAGGGACCAGACCACCCGCATCTTCAGATCGGAGCGATCGCCCGGCCAGATATAGGGCCACAGATGCGCCAGCGTGCCCATCAGCGTGGCCCGCTCCAGCGGTCCTCCGGCGGGAGGATCAGGAACGTCGGCGCCGTCGAGCGATTGAGGTCGGTCCATCAAGAAACCTGAAAGCCCGCCGGATGCGGGCGCAACTGCGATTAACGATTTTCGTCCGTCATATAGAGCCTTCCCGATGCCCGCGCACCCCGCCAGATGGCGAATCTTCGATTGTTTATCGTCATTTACCGGTAGATTCCCGGGAGTATCGAATCACCGATTGGGCTTGACGCCTGTTCGCTGCAATGCATCATGGCACCAATGAGCACGATCAAAACCGTCTGCGTCTATTGCGGCTCCGGCCCTGGAACCAATCCCCGCTTCGCCGAAGGCGCCAAGGCGTTCGGCAAGGCGCTCGCCGAGAACAACATCCGCTTGGTCTATGGCGGCGGCTCGCTCGGCCTGATGGGCGCGGTCGCGACCTCCGTGCTCGACCACGGCGGCACCGTCACCGGCATCATTCCCGACTTCCTGCGGATGCGCGAGAACGCGCTGACGCGCGTGCAGGAGATGATCGTCACTCCCGACATGCACGAGCGCAAGCGCTTGATGTTCGAGCGCTCCGACGCCTTCGTGGCCTTGCCGGGCGGCGTCGGCACGCTGGAGGAGCTGGTCGAGCAGATGACCTGGAAGCAGCTCGGCCGTCACGCCAAGCCGGTGCTGCTTGCCAACATCGACAATTTCTGGGAGCCGCTGTTCTCGCTGCTGTCGCACATGCGTCAGACCGAGTTCATCCGCGCGGGCCTTTCGATCGACGTCCTCAAGGCCGATCGCGTCGAGGACATTCTGCCGAAGCTGAAGGCGGCAGTTGCCCAGCTGGCCGAAGCGGAAAAGCAGCTCGCCCCGGAAATGGCGCGCAAGCTGTAAGGCCCTACTCTGCCGGAAACGTCACGGCCTCGATCCGGTTGCCGTCGGGATCGGTGACGAAGGCTGCGTAGTAGCGCACGCGGTCGTGCGGGCGAATGCCGGGCGCGCCGTCGGAGCCACCGCCGGCCGACAGCGCTGCGGCGTGAAACGCATCGACCTCGGCCGTGGTTCTCGCCCGCAGGCAGATGTGCACGCCGCTCTCCGGGGCCACGGGCGGCATGGCCTCGCGCAAATTGATCCAGAACTCCGGATAGGCCTTGCCGAAGCCAACTGTCCGCGGCCGCGTGACGAGGCGCGTGAGGCCGAGCGATGCGAGCGTTGCCTCGTAGAATCTTGCGGCGCGTTCGAGATCGCTGACCCCGACGGAGATGTGGTCGATCATGGTCCTGCCCGTCCCCTATCGCTCGTAGCCCGGATGAGCGAAGCGACATCCGGGAAAGTCTATCGGTGCGGCATATACCGTCCCGGATATCGCTTCGCTCATCCGGGCTACATCTTTCTTACGCCGGCGCACCCGATTTCACGAGCTTGTAGATCACCGAATCCATCAACGCCTGGAAGGAGGCGTCGATGATGTTCGGGGAGACGCCGACCGTGGTCCAGCGCTCGCCGTTCTCGTCCTCGCTCTCGATCAGGACGCGCGTGACCGCGCCGGTGCCGCCGTTGAGGATACGGACGCGATAGTCGATCAGCGTCAGGCCCTCGATGTATTTCTGGTACTTGCCGAGGTCCTTGCGCAGGGCAACGTCGAGCGCATTGACGGGGCCGTTGCCTTCGGCCGCCGAGATCAGATGCTCGCCGGCGACGTCGACCTTGACCACCGCGAGCGCCACGGTGACCCGCTCCCCCAGCGCGTTGTAGCGCTGCTCGACATTGACGTCGAACTGCTCGACCTCGAAATAGTGCGGCACCTTGCCGAGCGTGCGGCGCGCCAAGAGCTCGAACGACGCATTGGCGGATTCGTAGGCATAGCCCGCCGCCTCGCGCGCCTTCAACTCCTCGACGAGGCGCGTCAGCTTCGGATCGCTCTTCTCGTAAGGGATGCCGGCGCGATCGAGCTCGGCGATGACATTGGAGCGGCCGGCCTGATCGGACACCAGCACCTTGCGGTGGTTGCCGACCAGCTCCGGCAACACATGCTCGTAGGTCTGCGGATCCTTCAGCACGGCGGAGGCATGGATGCCGGTCTTGGTGACGAAGGCGCTCTCGCCGACATAGGCGGCATGCCGGTTCGGCACGCGGTTGAGCATGTCGTCGAGCGTGCGCGAGACCTTGACGAGCGTTGCGAGCCTCTCCGCGGTAACGCCGATCTCGAAGGCGTCGGAAAACTCCTTCTTCAATTTCAGCGTCGGGATCAGCGAGCAGAGATTGGCATTGCCGCAGCGCTCGCCGAGACCGTTCAGCGTGCCCTGGATCTGCCGCGCGCCGGCGCGCACCGCGGCCAGCGAATTGGCCACCGCCTGCTCGGTGTCGTTATGGGCGTGGATGCCGACGTGATCACCGGGGATGTGCTTCGTCACCTCGGTGACGATGGCCTCGATCTCATCAGGCATGGTGCCGCCGTTGGTGTCGCACAGCACCACCCAGCGCGCGCCCGCCTCATAGGCCGCCTTGGCGCAGGCCAGCGCGAAGCTCGGGTCTTCCTTGTAGCCGTCGAAGAAGTGTTCGCAGTCGAGCATCACCTCGCGACCGGCGGCCTTCGCGGCTGCGACGCTGTCGCGGATCGAGGCGAGGTTCTCCTCCTTCGTCGTCTCCAGCGCGACGCGCACCTGATAGGCCGAGGATTTTGCCACGAAGCAGATCGCGTCCGCCTTCGCCTCCAGCAGCCCGGCGACGCCAGGATCGTTCGAGACCGACCGCCCGGCCCGCCGCGTCATGCCGAACGCGGTGAACCGCGCATGATTGAGCTTCGGCTTGGTCGCGAAGAATTCGCTGTCGAGCGGATTGGCGCCGGGATAGCCCCCCTCGACATAGTCGATGCCGAGATCATCGAGCATCGCCGCGATGACCTGCTTGTCGGCCAGCGTGAAATCGACGCCGTTGGTCTGCGCGCCGTCGCGCAGCGTGGTGTCGAACAGATAGAGGCGCTCTTTCTTTGCCGAGCTCATCGCGAGCGTCCGTTCTTGTTACCTCCCCCCTTGTGGGGGAGGTCGGCGTCACGCAGTGACGCCGGGAGGGGGGTGCCACACGGGCGGTCTGAGCGCGAGGCTACCCCCCTCCCCAACTCTCCCCCACAAGGGGGGAGGGAGCGGAGAGAGGCTCGCGCCTGGTGAACAAGCTCCTTGCTCATTGCGGCGCTCCCAGCGTCTTCTTCATGGTCGTGTTGGCGAGCCATTCGTCGTTGATGGTGACGCTGTTGCGCTGCTGGGCGGTATAGCCGCGCTTGGCAAAGAAGCCCTGCGCGGTGTCGCTGGCATCGACCGAGAGGCTCGCCGCACCGCGGCTGCCTGCGAGCTTCTCCAGCGCGTCGACCAGCATGGTCGCGATACCCTGCCCTGCCACGGCCGGATGAACGTAGAGCATGCGGATGTGATCGTTGCCGCGCAGCGATGCGAAGCCGACCGGCGAGCCCTCGAGCGTCGCGATCAGGGTCAGGTCGGACGCAAGCTGCTTGCCGAACTCTTCGTCTTCAGCCGCCTGCATCCAGGCTTCCTGTTGCGCCTCGCTATAGTCATCGCCGGTCAGCTCCTCGATGCTGGCGGTGAAGATCGCAGCGAGCACCGGCAGGTCGTCAGGCAGGAAGGGCCGCAGGGCGGGCTTTGGCAAACTCTGTCCCATCGTCTTCACCACATCCCATAGAGCTTGAGCACCAGCGCCAGGGCGCCGGCGAGCAGCGCGATCTTCAGCGCGATGTAATAGAGCCAGTGCCGCGGGAAAGGCGTGTCGGGCCGCTTCATCGCGCGATCTCCCAGGTCGTGCCTTCCTTGGAGTCCTTGATGGCAACGCCCATCGCGGCAAGCAGATCGCGGATGCGGTCGGATTCCCTGAAGTCCTTGCGGCTACGGGCGGCCGTCCGCTCCGCGATCAGGCGCTCGATTTCCGTGGCATCGACGCCGCTCGCCTGCTGCTTGCGCCCTTCCCATTGCGCCGCGCTCTCGGCCAGGAATCCGAGCAGCCGCAACGAGCCCGACAATGCAGCGGCATCGCCACGCAGGCCGTGCAGCGCCGCGATCGCCTGCGGCGTGTTGAGGTCATCGAGCAGCGGCTCGATCACGGACGCGGCCGGCTTGCCGGGCGCGACATCGGCCGCGACGCGATACCAGTCATCGAGCGTCTTGGCACTCTCCTCCAGCGACTTCATGGTCCAGTCGATCGGCGAACGATACTGCGTCTTCAGCATGTTCAGCCGAAGCACCTCGCCCGGCCAGTCCGCCAGCAGCTCATGGATGGTGATGAAGTTGCCGAGGCTCTTCGACATCTTCTCACCCTCGACCTGGAGGAAGCCGTTGTGCATCCAGGTGTTCGCCATGCGCTCGCGATGGAAGGCGCAGCAGGTCTGCGCCACCTCGTTCTCGTGATGCGGAAACACGAGATCGATGCCGCCGCCGTGAATGTCGAAATGCTCGCCGAGATGCTTCCAGGCCATGGCCGAGCACTCGATATGCCAGCCGGGGCGGCCCTGCGCGGCGATGCCGGCCGGCGACGGCCATGAGGGCTCGCCGGGCTTGGACGGCTTCCACAACACGAAGTCGGTGTTGTCCTTCTTGTAAGGCGCGACATCGACGCGGGCGCCGGCGATCATCTCGTCCAGCGAGCGGTTGGACAGCGCGCCGTAGCGCGGCAGCACCGAGTTGGCGGCGTTCATCGCCTGCGGCGAGAACAGCACATGGTCCTCGGCGACGTAGGCAAAGCCACCGGCGACCAGCCGCTCGATGAGCTCGCGCATCTCGCCGATATGCTCGGTCGCACGCGGCTCGACGGTCGGCCGCAAGCAGCCAAGCGCATCGACGTCGGCATGAAACTGCCTGCCGGTCTGTTCGGTGACCTTGCGAATGGCCTCGTTCAGCGGCAGGCCGGGGAAATCCCGCGCGGCGCGGTCGTTGATCTTGTCGTCGACGTCGGTGATGTTGCGGACATATTTGACATGCGCTTCGCCGTAGAGGTGGCGCAGCAGCCGAAACAGCACGTCGAACACGATCACCGGCCGCGCATTGCCGATATGGGCGAAGTCATAGACGGTCGGTCCGCAGACATACATGCGGACGCTGTTCGCATCGAGCGGCACAAAGGTCCGCTTTTCCCGGCTCAGCGTATCGTAAAGACGCAATTCCATGGCAACCCATCCCTCTCGGCCGGGCGTCCAAGGCTCTCAATCCATTTGAGAAAAGACGGCTCCAGCCAGCGAATCGCTAGCTCGTAATCTCGCGGCAAATGGCGCAGATGGCGAGGAGACCGTTCATGGGGCGACATATGGGCTATGAGGCGGCCCCACGTCAAGAGAGCCGCGAAAACGCCGTTTTATCTCCGCAAAGCGCACGGCTCGCCCTGATGGTTCACGATCCCCTAACCATTTGAGGCCATTCTGGAACCGGCGGTTCCTTCTTTTTCTTGACCCGGTATTTTCATGCGATCTGCACTCGCGCTCATTTTCAGCGCCTCGATCCTTGCGGCATCCAGCGCGTTCGCCGACACCCGCGTCTTCATTATCGCCAATCAGGCAGATGGCTACGGCAGCGGCCAGTGCCTGGCCAAGGGCGAGACCTGCGGCGCCTCCATTGCACGCACCTATTGCCAGTCACGAGATTTTGCCCAGGCATCAAGCTACCGCCGGGTCGATCCCGACGAAATTACCGGCTCTGTCCCCAAAACCGGCGCAAACTGCTCTCATGGCCGTTGCGACGAATATGTTGCAATCACCTGCCAGCGCTGAATTCGCTCGGAGCTGGCGGACCTTAGGCCCAATCATTGGCCCCTGAAACGACGTGACGATGCCGCAGGAAGCGGCTATTGGAGGGCGCGCTTCGGCCCCCCAAGAGTCACTTGGAACGTCACATTGGGCCGTGACCTCGCTAGAATGGCGGATATGCCTGAATTGTTGTCCCTGCCCCGTGCCCGCTTCTCCCTTGCCTGCACCGTGCTCCTGAGCGCGGTCGTGCTCGCCACCGGCGCTTTCGCGCAGGCCGGACCGCCCGGGCCGCCGCCTCAGCCCGGCCAGAACGGGCTGGGACCGAACCCGATGTGCGTGCGGCTGGAAGGCCAGCTCGCCGCGCTCGATCGTGGCGGCGGCGGTGACCCCGCGCGCGAAGAGCAGATCCGCCGCTATCAGGATTCCCAGGCCAAGCAGCAGGCCGAGCTCGACCGCGTCACCATGCAGGCCAAGCGCATGGGCTGCGATTCCTCCGGCTTCTTCTCGCTGTTCAACGGCCAGTCGGCGCAATGCGGCCCGGTCAACACCCAGATCCAGCAGATGCGCGCCAATCTGGACCAGATCACCGTCAATCTCGAGCGGCTGCGCGGCGGCGGTCCCGGCGGCTCCAGCCCGGAGCGCGACAACCAGCGTCGCTCGGTGCTGATGGCACTGGCGCAGAACAATTGCGGCCCGCAATATGCCAATGCCGCGCAGTCACAAGGCGGCGGCAACTTCCTGACCAATCTGTTCGGCGGCGGCAACAACCCGAACAATCCGCAGGCCGTGCCGCCCTCCGATCTCGGGCCGCAATCCGGCACCTACCGCACCGTCTGCGTGCGCACCTGCGACGGCGCCTATTTCCCGATCTCCTTTGCCACCGTTCCGGCGCGCTTCCCCGACGACGAGAAAACCTGCAAGGCGCTGTGCCCGGCTGCCGAGGCCGTGCTCTACACCCATCGCAATCCCGGTGAAGACATGAATTCGGCGATCTCCATCGGCGGCCAGCCCTACACCGCGCTGCCGACCGCATTCAAATTCCGCAGCGAGTTCAACCCGTCCTGCTCCTGCAAGGCGGCGGGCCAAACCTGGGCGGATGCGTTGAAATCGGCCGACGACAAGGCCGCGGCCGAGCAACAGGGCGACATCATCGTCACCGAAGAGAGCGCCAGGAAGATGCAGCAGCAGCGTCTCAACAAGGGCACGCCTGCGAACGCGAAGAAGGGCGCAGCTCCCGCGCCGACGACGGCGAATGCGCCGGCCGCGGCACCGCCGGCGGATACAGGCACCGCTGCGAGCTCCGAGAACAAGCCGATCCGCTCGGTTGGTCCCACGTTCCTGCCGCAGCAGCAGAAGTAATCACGTTTCGATGAGGTCAGGTCCCTCGGCTCGAGCGTTCCTTCTCCCCTTGTGGGAGAAGGTGGCGCGAAGCGCCGGATGAGGGGTTCTCTCCGCGCTCACACGTGGACATGAGAGCTCGCGGAGACAACCCCTCACCCGACCGAGTTCGTTGCAGCGGCGGTGCTGCCCTCTCCCACAAGGGGCGAGGGCGCAATAATGCCCATCTCGCTCGCGGCCACGACAATCCGATCCTACCCCTCGAACGCGTCGATCGATGCCTGGCTCCCGCGTGACACCAGCGTCTCGTCCGCCGCAGGCACCTGCTCGCCCTTGTCGCGAAAACGGTTGGTGATGGGATAGCGGCGGTCACGGCCGAAGTTCCTGGCCGTCACCTTCACGCCCGGCGCGGCCTGGCGGCGCTTGTATTCGGCGACGTTGAGGAGATGGTCGATGCGGGTGACGACCTCGCGGTCGAAGCCGGCGGCGATGATCTGCTCCAGCGGCTGCTCGCGTTCGACCAGGCGCTCCAGGATGGCGTCGAGCACGTCATAGGGCGGCAGCGAGTCCTGGTCGGTCTGGTTCTCGCGCAGCTCCGCGGTCGGCGGGCGCGTGATGATGTCGGGCGGGATGACCTCGCCCGCAGGGCCGAGCGCGCCTTCCGGCTTCCAGCCGTTGCGCAGCGCCGCCAGGCGAAACACCTGCGTCTTGTAGATGTCCTTGATCGGGTTGAAGCCGCCATTCATGTCGCCATAGAGCGTGGCGTAGCCGACCGACATTTCCGACTTGTTGCCCGTCGTCACCACCATCAGGCCGGTCTTGTTGGAGATCGCCATCAGCAGCGTGCCGCGGGTGCGGGCCTGGAGATTCTCTTCGGTGATATCAGGCGGCAGATTCTTGAAGATGCCGGACAGGATGGCATCGAAGCCGTTCACAGCTTCGGCGATCGGCAAAACCTCGTAGCGGATGCCGAGATGGCCGGCGAGCTCGCCGGCATCGGCGATCGAATGTGGCGCGGTGTAGCGATAGGGCAGCATCACGCCATGCACCTGGTCGGCGCCGAGCGCGTCGACCGCGATCGCCGCGCACAGAGCGGAATCGATGCCGCCGGAAATCCCGAGCAGCACGCCGGGAAAGCCGTTCTTGGTGACATAGTCGCGCAAGCCCAGCACGCAGGCGGCGTAGTCGGCCTTGTCGCCCTCGGGCAGTTCGGCGATCGGGCCGGTGCAGCGCCAGTCGTCGCCGTTACGGGTGAATCGCAGAGTGACGACGCTCTCCTCGAAGGCCGGCAGTTGCGCCGCAAGCGAGAGATCGCCGTTGAGCGCAAAGGAGGCGCCGTCGAACACCAGCTCGTCCTGGCCGCAAGCCTGGTTCAGGTAGACCAGCGGAAGTCCGCTCTCGGTCACGCGCGCGACCGCGACCGACAGGCGCACGTCATTCTTGTCCCGGGCATAGGGCGAGCCGTTCGGCACGAGGATGATCTCGGCGCCGGTCTCCGCCAGCGTCTCGACCACGTTCTCGTAATCCTCGGACTCCTCCAGCCAGATGTCCTCGCAGATCGGCACACCGATGCGCACACCGCGCACGGTGACGGGCCCTGCGGCAGGGCCGCGCGCAAACAGCCGCTTCTCGTCGAACACGCCGTAGTTCGGCAGGTTGCACTTGAAGCGCAAGCTCGCGATGCGGCCGCCGTCGAGCAGCGCGCAGGCATTGTAGAGCCTGCCCTCCTCGACCCAGGGCGTGCCGACCAGCATGGCCGGACCACCGTCCGCGGTTTCGCGCGCGAGGCTTTCGATCGCGGCGCGGCACGCGGCCTGGAAGGCCGGCTTCTGCACCAGGTCCTCCGGCGGATAGCCGGCGATGAACAATTCCGGAAACAGCACGAGATCGGCGCCATCGGACTTGGCCTGCGCACGCGCGGCACGCGCCTTGGCGGCATTGCCCTCGATATCGCCCAGGGTCGGGTTGAGCTGGGCGAGCGTGACCGCGAATTCATTGAGACGTTCGGTCATCGAGCTCTCTCCGGCACCTCTCCCGAAGGGAGAGGTCGAATTGCATCGAAGGTGAAGAGACCTCGGACATCCACGCGCAATGGACCTTCTCCGCGAGCTACAGGAACCCCAATCGCTCGATGATGGCGATGATCCAGAACGCGCCTGCCATCAGCAGCGCAACGCCGACCGCGGCCGAGCCCATGTCCTTGACGCGCCCGATCTGCTTGTCGTGGTCCATCGTCAGCCGATCGGCGAGCTTCTCGATCGCGGTGTTGAGCAGCTCGACGACCAGCACGAACGCGACGGAACAGACCAGCTCGACCGCGCGCATCGCGGTCGCGCCGATGAACCAGGCGAGCGGCACTGACAGCAGGAGCGCAAAGATCTCCTCACGGACGGCCTGCTCCGATCGGAACGCAAAGGCCAGACCGTTCCGGGAATTGATCGTGGCCTTCCAGATCCGCAGCAAGGTTTTAGAGCCCCGCTGCGACCGGAATCGGCTGTGCCTTGCCGGCGCGCTCCTGCTTGAGGAGCTCCGCGATCAGGAAAGCCATGTCGATGGATTGCTCGGCATTGAGACGGGGATCGCAGACCGTGTGGTAGCGGTCGTTGAGGTCCTCGTCCGTGATCGCGCGGGCGCCGCCGAGACATTCGGTGACGTTCTGGCCGGTCATCTCCAGATGCACGCCGCCGGCATGGGTGCCTTCGGCCGCGTGGATCGCGAAGAACGACTTCACCTCGGACAGGATGCGGTCGAACGGCCGCGTCTTGTAGCCCGACGTGGAGGTGATGGTGTTGCCGTGCATGGGATCGCACGACCAGACCACGACCCGGCCCTCGCGCTTCACGGCGCGGATCATGTTCGGCAGGTGCTCGCCGATCTTGTCCGAGCCGAAGCGGCCGATCAGCGTCAACCGGCCCGGCTCGTTGTCGGGATTGAGCACGTCGATCAGCTTCAAGAGCTCGTCGGCCTTCAGCGAGGGGCCGCATTTGAGCCCGATCGGGTTCTTGATGCCGCGGAAATATTCGACATGGCCGTGATCGAGCTGACGGGTGCGGTCGCCGATCCAGATCATGTGGCCCGAGGTCGCGTACCAGTCGCCGGTCGTGGAATCGACGCGGGTCATGGCCTGCTCGTAGCCGAGCAGCAACGCCTCGTGACTGGTGTAGAAATCGGTGGCACGCAGTTCGGGATGGCTTTCGAGATCGAGGCCGCAGGCACGCATGAAGTTGAGCGCGTCCGAGATGCGGTCGGCCAATTCCTTGTAGCGGCGGGACTGCGGCGAGTCCTTGAGGAATCCGAGCATCCATTGATGCACGCTGCCGAGATTGGCGAAGCCGCCGGTGGCGAAGGCGCGGAGCAGGTTCAGCGTCGCCGCCGACTGGCGATAGGCCATCAGCTGGCGCTGCGGATCCGGCACGCGCGCTTCCCTGGTGAAGGCAATGTCGTTGACGATGTCGCCGCGATAGCTCGGCAGCTCGACGCCGTTCACCTTCTCGGTCGGCGATGACCGCGGCTTTGCGAATTGGCCGGCAATGCGGCCGACCTTCACCACGGGGACTGCGCCGGCGTAGGTCAGCACCACCGCCATCTGCAGCAGCACGCGGAAGAAGTCGCGGATGTTGTTGGCGCCGTGCTCGGCAAAGCTCTCGGCACAGTCACCGCCCTGGAGCAGGAAGGCGTCGCCGGCCGCAACGCGCCCCAGGGCCTTCTTCAGATTGCGCGCCTCGCCGGCGAACACCAGCGGCGGAAAGGTCGCAAGCTGCGCCTCGACGTCGGCCAAAGCCTTGGCGTCGGGATATTCGGGCACCTGTAGCACCGGCTTGCTGCGCCAGGACTCGGGCGTCCATCGCTCGGACATTGCAATCTCTCCGTGAAGCAAAAAGCACAACCTGATCTGTGGGTTGCGAGGGCCGCCTTATACACAGGCTGGCTTCCGACCGCCAGTTGTAAATCCATTTCGTACCGCAAACCCTTGCGGCCAAAGCCGAATTCGCATTTGTTTGGCGCCGGCAAGAAATAGGCAGGACACAAACCGCCCATGGACGCGGCACTGGACGACGTTTTCATCGACGAGATCAGCTTCCCCGCGACCGACGGCTATGCGCTGACCGGCACCCTGTTCCTGCCGCGCGGCGCCAAGCGCCATGCCGTCCTGATCAATTCGGCGACCGCCGTGCCACGCAAGATCTATCGCGGCTTTGCCTCATACCTCGCCCATCGCGGCTGCGCGGTGCTGACCTACGACTATCGCGGCATCGGGGACTCCCGGCTGCCGGCGATGGTCGGCTACAACCGGCCCAAATCGCTGGCCGGCTTCAAGGCCTCGATGTCCGACTGGGCCGAACTCGACGTCACCGCCGCGGTCAGCTGGATGCGCGAGCGCTACAACACCCTGCCGCTTGCCTATGTCGGCCATTCCTTCGGCGGCCAGGCGCTCGGACTGATTGCGAACAACAGCGAAATCTCGCGCGCCGCGTTCGTGGCCTCGCAGGCTGCGACGTGGCGATTGATGACCTCCCCGGAAAAATACCGCGTCGTCGCCTTCATGAACCTGATTGGGGTACCGCTGGCCCACGCGCTGGGCTACGCGCCGGGCTGGGCCGGCGTCGGCGAGGATTTGCCCAAGGGCGTCTTCCTGCAATGGGCCGAATGGGTCTCGAGCCCCTGCTACCTCTTCGATTCCAAACTGCCGGCGCTGGAGAACTTTGCGAGGTTCAAGGGCGAGCTGCGCGCGCTGTGCTTCTCCGACGATCCCTGGGCCACGCGGCCTGCGGTCGAGTTGCTCACGAGCGGATTCACGGCGATCAGACCGGAGGTGCTCGACGTCAAACCGTCCGACGTCGGCGCCAAGGCGATCGGCCATTTCGGCTTCTTCCGCCCCGATCACCGCCACACGCTGTGGCGCGGCGTCGCCGAATGGATTCAGGGAGAATGAGGCTGCGTCATCGGATGATCGTCGTCAGAGACGAGTAGCGCCTGTTCGGCTTGGCTTCGCCCGGCGCGAACTGCGCGAAGGCGTCGCTGACGCGCACCGCCGGCGGCGTATCACCGGCGAAGCGGAATTCCATCGGCCGCGGCGCGTAGAAGCTGGCGCGGTAATATGAGTCGTCGAAGCGTGCCTCGCCGACGCCGAACAATGCGTCGCAGACGAACAGGAGCGCGTAGACTCCTGCGACCGCTGCGATGATCTCCTTGAGAATTGACATGCCGATGCCCTGCCCTTTTGCGGGCAGGATGCAGATCGGTTCCAAAATCGAGGTTTAAGACTCAGCGGTTCTTGTCCGCTGGGTTTGCCGCCGCTGAACGGATAGCAGACAATTTTATCGATCCGGAGGCCGAACGCCCGCTGCAGTCGGCGGCTTTACTGCCGCGCGCTGAGAAGGCAGGCTGCAAGTTCGGTCCGGTTGTGCACGCCGAAGCGCCGGCACAGATTCGCGACGTGCTCCTTCACGGTCTGGTCGGAAATCCCCATTTCGCGGGCTATCTCCTTGTTGGTCTGGCCACGGCAAACCCGGATGGCGACATCCGCCGAGCGCGGCGGCAGCGATGCCGACAGCATCCCGGCCGTCTGGGGCTGAGGGCCCGGGCTACGATCGGCTTGCAGCTCCCCCGCATTCATCATGTTGGTCAGCGCCAGCGAGCCGGCGCGGCATAGCATCTCCATGCGCAATCGTGCCCGCGGCGTATAGGGTGCGCCCGTCTCCGTCGTCGCAGTGAAGAGCACGCCGATGATCTTCCGGCCGCACCACAGCGGCCCACCCATATTGTAGGCGAAGCCCCATTCATGCAGCATCTCGAAGCTCGGGCTGTGCCGCCATTGCTGCGGGCCGATCACGGTTTCGCCGTCGACCGCGCAGCCGCGGGTCATGATGCAGTCGAGCACGGGGTCGTGCTTCCAGAAGCCGGCCTTGTAATTGTCGAGCAGACCATCGGCGACGTGGCGGCTATAGACCAGCGCGGGCTCGATCCCGTCGAGCAGATAGAGACCGACGGTCGGCGATCCCGTAAGTTCGGTGATTGCTGAGCAACAGGCCGCGCCCAGTGCACGCACCGAACGGCTCTCGGCGATGGACATCAAACGATCCGCCAGCTGGCCCTCAGGCAGACGGTCAAACTGCTCCTGCTCGGCCCTCACCGCCACTCCTCGCGCGACGTGCGCCATTTCGTTTTGTTATAGGCTTAAAACTTCTTCTTCACCCGTTCTCCGGTCAAGCGAAAAGAAGCGGCAGAACCGTGCTTCTCCGGCTCAGCTTTACGGCACAGCAGCAACGGCGATCCCCCCATGATGGGGGATTGCCGGTCTGCCCGCTTCATCCCTAGCATTCGCCCATCGTGATCGCGTGACGACATCACGCGGTTCCGACGGGGTCACGTCACCATCGCGAACTGTGCTCACCCGCGCGCCAACGGCCTTGGCGCGCGACGGCTGAGCTTTGCCGACGGACGCCGTTCCCGCGGTCCCGATCCTTCCCGCCGATCGCGCGGCGGAGCAACAGCTTGACGTGGAGATACCGACCATGAGCCTTTCCATGCAACGCGCCGCCAGGCCTTCCACGACGCCCTCAGTGGCCGAGTTCCACGCACGCCTCGACGCCGTGCTGCCGCTGGTCGAGTCCCGCGCGGCCGAGGCCGAGGCGCAGGGCTATCTCACCGACGACGTCGTCACCGCGCTTCGCAAGGCCGGCATCTACACGATGCTGTTTCCCCGCGAGGTCGGTGGCGCAGAGCTTCTGCCATACGACGCCATGACCGTGATCGAGCGCCTTGCCTATACGCATGCATCCGCCGGATGGTGTGCGATCGGCAACAACATGGAAGGCACGACGCTCGCCATCTATGTCGAGGACCAGGGCATCAATAAGGTCTTCGCAAAAGGCGCCGACATCACCATCGCCGGCAACGGAGTCCCGCGGGGCTTCGCCCGTCCGGTCGACGGCGGCTACATGATCCGCGGCAACTGGGCCTATGGCAGCGGCATCCAGCATGCCGAATGGGTCCATTCCGGCTGCTTCGTCACCGACGCCTCCGGCAAGGACATGGTGTTCGGTCCCAACGGACAGCCCAAGATCGTCGTCACCCACCATCCGCGGGCAACCATCAAGCTGATGGGCAATTGGGACGTGCTCGGCCTGCGCGCCACCGGAAGCTTCGACTACACGCTCAGCGAGGGCGACGAGCTGTTCGTGCCGACACACATGACCTACGATTTCGACATCGGCGCGCCGCGTCGCGGCGGGGTGCAGGGCGCGCTGGGGCTCGCGGGCTATAGCGCCTGGTCGCACTCGAGCTGGGCAGTCGGGGTCGGCCGCCGCATGCTCGACGAACTCGTGAAGGTCATCGTCCCGCGCCAGGATCCCTTCGGCAAGTCGTGCGAGAGCGCCAGCTTCAAGTTCCAGTTCGCGCAGGCCGAGGCTCGTTTTCGCGCGGCACGTGCGCTGGTACACGAAACCTGGAAGGAGGTCTCGGAGACCTGCGCCGACGGCAAAAGTCCCTCGCTGGCGCAGATGACGATGATCAAGCTGTCGCTGCGCCACATCCACGACGTCCTGTCCGACGTCTCGACCTTCGCGCACCGTGCAGCCCGGGGCGCCTCGCTTCACAACACGCCGATGCAGCGCTTCTATCGCGACATCCACTCAGGCACCCAGCACATCCTGATGGCCGACCAGATCGTCGAGGAATGCGGTCGTGCGCTGCTCGGCCTTCCCGGGCCGGACGCGCAATGGACAGTGTTCGGGGTGACTGGCTGAGCGCGCAGGAGAGTCGGCGTGAACGGATCCCGCATCGTTGGCTTCTGCGGCAACAGCTGGCGCCCGGCAAAATCGCGCGTGCTCGTTGAAGCCGTTGCGGCCGATCTCCTGACACAACACGCGCTCAAGACCGACATCCTCGACCTCGTCGATGCCGGCCAAGGCATCGCCGCGTTTACCCGCAACGGGCTCGACGACCGCGCGCGCGACCTCGTCGAGGCGATCGAGCATGCCGATGGCCTGGTGATCGGTTGCCCGGTGTTCCAGGGCTCGTATCCCGGCTTGTTCAAGCATGTCTTTGACCTGATCAAGCCCGGCGTGCTGCGCAATCGCCCGGTGCTGCTGACAGCGGTCGGCGGCGGGCTGCGCCACTCGCTGGTGGTCGAGCATCAGCTGCGTCCATTGTTCGGGTTCTTCGAGGCCTGCACGGTGTCGACCGCGATCTATGCGAGCAGCGACGAACTGGCGTCGGACAGACCCCTGGCGCCGATGATTGCCGCTCGCCTCGCCAACGCCGTGGAACAATTCGCAGCGCTCGTCGGCGACCGCCGGGCCAACGCCGCATGACCCCTCTTCCGCTGCGGTGCCCAGACAGGCTGCCTTCAACCGGAGACATCCATCATGCTTGAGACCGCCAAACCCTCGCCCGACCTGACTGGCTTTGCTCGCGCGGAATACGACATCAACGGCGTGCGCACCGTCGTTCACACCATCGGAAGCGGCCCCCCGCTGGTGTTCCTGCACGGTACCGGAACGTTTACCGGCTTTGAGATGGCGCGCGACTGGGCGAAGCGGCACACCATCATCATTCCTTATCAGGCCGGTTTCGGCGACTCCGGCGATGCGGTCTGGATCGATACGATCGAGGATCATGTCCTGCAGACTACGGACTTGCTCGACAAGCTGGGGCTCGCGAAGTTCGATCTTGCCGGATTTTCGCTCGGCGGGTGGCTCGCCGCCGAGTTCGCCATCCGCCAGCCGCATCGCGTCCGCAAGCTGGTGCTGGTCGCGCCCGCCGGCCTTGTGGTTGCGAGCGCGCCGGCCCCTGGCCTGTTCGAAATCGCGCCACAGGATCTGCCGGCCTATCTCGCGAACGATCCTTCAAACGCGCTCCGTTACTTTCCCAAGTCGCCGGATCCTGCATTCGATGCCCGCCTCGGGCGCGAAGTGACCGGCTTCGCCAAGCTGATCCGCAACGATCCACAAGGAAATCCGAAGCTCGCGCACTGGCTGCACCGGATCACAATGCCGACGCTGGTCTTGTGGGGCGCCTCGGATCGCCTGCGACCAACGGCGCAAGCCGAAGCCTGGAAGGCGGGGCTGCCCGATGCGCGCGTGACGCTGGTGCCGGATACCGGACATCTTGTGTTCGAGGAAACGCCCTCCGCTGCGCACCACGTCACCGACTTTCTTGCCTAGTAGCTCAGACACAGAGGACACCACCATGATCGAGATGCCGCCGGGCGTAACCCCTGCCAAGGACGGTTTTGGGAACATCGTCTGGAACATTCTGGGCCAGACATACACGCTCAAGCAACACTCCGAGGCGTCGATGGCCTGGCATGCCGTGTTCCCCCACGGCACCTTCGTGCCGCCGCACGTTCATCCGACCCAGGACGAGTTCGTCTACGTGCTGAGCGGCCGCTACGATCTCTGGCTCGACGGCAAGGACTTGGTGGCGACCGCCGGGGACCTCGTGCGCATGCCCAAAGGCATTCCCCACGGCATCTTCAACAAGTCCGGCGAAACCGCGACCAGCCTGTTCTGGGTTGCGCCGACGCGATCGCTCAAGGAGCTGTTCGAGCGCATCCACAACCTGCCCGATCCGCAGGAAGTCGTTCGGCGTGCCGCCGAGCACGAGGTCAATTTCCTGCCGCCCCCGGCCTGATGCTCGTCTCCCGCCGAAAGCCGAAAGCTCCAACCGCGAGGATCGATCGTGACGACCAACTGGACGACCATTTCCGAGAGCGACCGCCGACGGATTGCCGCCTGGCAAAAGGGCATGCTGGCTCTTGCCATTTTCTGCGAGATATTCCTCGCGGCCGACTGGTACGCCTTCGCGGCCGTGCTGCCGTTCGTCTCCGAGAGCCTGAAACTCAATCCCGCCGAGGCAGGTCTGGCGCAGGGTATCTTCGCACTGACCTATGGCGTCGGCATGGTGGTGTGGTCACCGGTGAGCCGCTCCATGACGGCGCGCAACATGCTGCTGATTGGCCTTGCTGGCACCGGTCTCGGGATGATGCTTCAGGTGTTCGTCCAGACCTATACCCAGCTCGTGCTGCTGCGGCTCCTCATCGGCTTCTTCGACGCCGGCATTTTCATCGGCAACATGAAGCTGATCTTCGGCTGGTTTCCGCAGAGCCGGCGCGGCTCTGTGGTCGGAATCATCCTTGCGGCCTACAGCCTCGCCATCACATTGGATTTCGCACTCGGCATTCCCCTGACCATTGCGACCGGATGGCGGACCTTCTTCGCAGTACTGGCGGTCGGCACCTTGATCGTCGCCGCGATCGACGCCCTCGTCGTTCGCAATAGCCCGCGCGAGATCGGCATCGCCGACTTCACCTGGGGCAATGAGACGCCTCAGAAGCACCTGCCTCTTGGCGAAATCTTCCGCTCGAAATGGATCGCGGTCGGTGGTTTCGGCATCGTGGCCTGTACCTTCGCAATCGCCGGCTCGGCCACCTGGGTGGTGCCCGCTTTCATCGCCGTGCAGCACATGCCGCCGGAAGCCGGCGCCATAATAGGCACCGTGATGGGGTTGTCGCAGGTTCTGTTCCTGGTGATCGGCGGCTACATGTCCGACCGGCTCGGCAAGCCGTTCATGATCAAGCTCACCGCGGGGCTCGCCTTCCTGACCGCCCTGATGTTCCTCTGGAGTGTCGTCACGCCGATGCCGTTCGGGATGCTCGTGCTGTTCGCAGCCCTCAGCGGCATCGCGCTGCTCGGCGGCGGTGCGATCTTCGCGCTGCTCAGCGAAAAATACTCCGACGCGCTTGCACCGGCGGCGATCGGCTATGCGGAGGTATTCGGCATCTTGTCGGCTTTCGTGGCGCCCTGGATGATGGGAGCCATCATCAACGCCTCTTCCGGCGCGTTCACCGGGGCTTTCGTCGCCTTCGCCGTGATCGAGTTGATCATCGTCGGCCTCCTGCTGATCCTCGCCCGCGAGGACGTCAGGCAGGGAGCGGTCGTCGGCAGTCCAGCCGAATGAATAGCTTGGAGCGGACGGGACCGTACCCCGCGAGCTCCCGGGCAGAAACCATGAACGGACGCCGGCACCTCCCGTCAGAGGGTCGCCCCCTCAGCCGTGGCCGGCCTCCTTGCGATGGCCGCTCTCGCTGAGACGGTCGACCCAGGCGATGCCGATCGCCGAGACGATGAAGGTCATGTGGATCAGGACCTGCCACATCACGCCGGTCTCGGTGAAATTGCTGCGGGTGGTGCCGAGATTGCCGGCCTCGATGAAGGTCCTGAGCAGCGAGATCGAGGAGATGCCGATGATCGCCATCGCGAGCTTGATCTTGAGCACGCTGGCATTGACGTGACCGAGCCATTCCGGCTCGTCGGGATGGCCGCTCAGGTTCAGCCGTGAAACGAAGGTCTCGTAGCCGCCCACGATCACCATGATCAGCAGGTTCGAGATCATGACGACGTCGATCAGCCCGAGCACGACCAGCATGATCTGCTGCTCGCTGGCGTCGAACGAGTGCGCGACCAGGTGCCAGAGCTCCTTCAGGAACAACAGCACATAGACGGCCTGGGCAACGATGAGGCCGACATAGAGCGGCAATTGGAGCCAGCGCGAGCCGAAGATCAGCTTCGGAAGCAGGCCGACCGGCGGCAGTGGCGCGGCCGGCGCCGAAGGTGCCTTGGGTTCAGACGTCATTGATCACTCCGGGTTGCAAGCAGCATGCGCCTCAGAGACTCGCGATGACAGGCGCGAGCTCGAGCGAGCCCCGATAGATCATCTCGAAGGCGACGTAAATGATGATGGCAAGGCCGACATAGGCGACCCAGCGCTGCTTCTGGAGCACGCGGCCGAGCAGATCGGCGGCGACACCCATCATCGCGACGGACAGCAACAGGCCGAAGGCGAGGATGTAGGGATGCTCGCGCGCGGCGCCCGCGACCGCGAGCACATTGTCGAGCGACATCGAGACGTCGGCGGCGACGATCTGCACCGCCGCCTGACCGAAGGTCTTTCGCTGTGCCGGCGCGGCATCCGCGCCGCCGCCATGGCTGAACGCGAGCTGCTCCGAATGCGTGGACTGCTCGCGCAGTTCGCGCCACATCTTCCAGCAGACCCAGAGCAGCAGCACGCCGCCGGCGAGCAGCAGTCCGATGACCTGCAGGAGCTGGGTCGCGACGCCGGCGAAGGCGATACGCAGCACGGTGGCGGCGGCGATGCCGACGATGATGGCGCGGCGGCGCTGCTGAGCCGGCAGGCCCGCCGCGGCGAGGCCGATGACGACGGCGTTGTCGCCGGCGAGCACGAGATCGATCAGGACGACTTGAAACAGCGCGGTCAGCGCCTCGGCGGTGATGAATTCAGTCATGTTTGATCATTTTTCGATGTCGACGGATCGAGCCAATGCGGCTTGCGGCGCTCGATCCAGTCGAAGACCTTCGAACGGGAGGAGCGCAGCGCCGGCACGTCCTCGGCGAGCAGCGCGAGGCCGAGCGGCAGCATCCAGACGCCGAGCAGCGGCAGGAAGGAGAGCACGCCGCCGGCGACCAGCAGCGTCCCCGAGGGGATCCTGACCCAGCGGCTGGACGGCTTGAGCAGATAGGTGAAGGTGTCGCCCATGCGCGTCGGCAGGCGGTCGACGAGCTTGGCCAGGCGCGGGTCTCCACCGGCGATCTCGCCGGTGGTGCCCACGGCTTCGGTGGTGCGCTCGTCCGAAACTGTGCTCATGCTTACTCCTTCAGGGCGGCCTGGAGCGTGGCGTCCGCTGCACTGGGCACGACCGGCTTCGCGCGCGGCAGCACCAGCGTCAGCAAGCGCAACAACTTGATCGCCTGGACTTCGTGGGGATGGACGTCCTCATCTGCGGCAGCAACGCGCTCCGACAGCTCCATCAAATGGGACGAGAGCGGCAGATTCGAAACCGGCCGCAGCGTGTCGATCACGACGTTGGCAAAATCCGGCTCCTCGAGCCGTTCGGCGAGTTCATCGAACATCGCATAGAGCCGTTCGTCCGAAATGTGCGGCGCCAGCTTGCGGTCCCTGATGAAACGGATCACCTCGTCGCGCTCGACCGGCGAGACGCGCCGGTCGGCAACCGCAACCAGCGCGCCCACGATCACCAACGCGACCGCCGCCTGCTCGTTCAGGCTCGACGGCTCCGTGATCTCGATTTCCATCGGATTTGAAGTTCTGGCGTCAGACATCGTAGCTCCCTTAACTTGCGAAATGGCCGCACGGAGCTGCGATCGGGACGAATAGTCGGAGAGAACGAACAAAGGCCCGACGATCGGCCGATCCATCGCATTCGCGCGGGACAGGTCATCCGACATCACGAGGTTTGCCGACATGGTCGGCGTCCTCGCCAGAGGGGCCCGGATTCTTGTTCTGCTCAGAGATAAAGGTGGCTCTGTCGGAATCAAGGCAATATGACTGCGACCAGCCGCCGCATCGGTTCCATAGCGATGAAACCGCGTCCGCGGCGCGTTGCAACGCTCTTCGCGTTGTGGCGCAGCGCCGGGATCCGGAAGGCGATACGCTCCGCCTATCGCGCAAGCGGCGGCGACATCGCAACCGTGTCACGATTGATTGCTACATATATCTTGGGAATGAGCGTCTGCTCTGCCATAGCGCTCGCGCAAGCTTCGGCAGCGAAAATGTCGTCCTTGAATCCGATGAGCGCGGAGAAGCGCATGAATCGCACCACATCCTGCACCGGCTGCGGCCATGCGCTCGTCCCGATGCTGACGGCCAAAGGCCGCGTGGAACCGAGCTGTCTCTGGTGCGAAGGCCTCGACGCCCGCGCGCTGGACATGGCGAAGTGGGCGGATAGCCCGTTCGGCAAGCCCGAGCGGGGCGTCCGTCAGTCGTTCGAATGAACGGCTTGAGACACTGAGCCGCCGGACATTTGCCTGTTGTCGCCGCGAGCTGCCCGGCTGCATGCCCTCGCAGGACATGCCGACAAATTAGACAAGATGCGTCGCTCCACCGAACTTGCGGACCTCCGTGGAAAGGTCAGGCAGGTCGGCGAACCCGTTGTCTAACCTCTGGTGCAATCTCGCTTTTCTTACGCGGCGCGTGCGGGCGGAGAGCCTGCGCGCGCACTGCGCGGCGACTGGCCCAAAATTCGCAAGACAGCATCTGGCCCAATTCCCTGCCCGCCCACGAATAGAGAGCGGAAAGTTGCGTGCGCCCAGCTCCGGGATGGACGGCCCCAGATCGGAGAATGCCATGAACGTGCATGCTGCCGGAGATCTCAAATTCACCGGTCTCACCCATCCGAACGGCGCGCGGCTGCGTCTCAACGACCAGGACTTCGTGGCGATCGATCGCGACCGGGATGCGAAATTCGAGGCGACGTACCGGCCGCAGGCCCTCTACAACCGCGCCAACGAAGGCTTTCACGCCAACAACGAGACCTTCCTGCTGCACGAGGTCGCGACCAATCTGCCGATCTACCGGCCCGACACCGGCCCCACCGATTTCCACCTTCATCTTCCGCCGGGCGGCTTTCAGCTCGTGCTGGTCACCTCGGGCGCGTTCACCTTCGACTATGATGGGCGCTTCTACAATGTCGGCCCCGGCGCGGTGATGCTGCAAAGCGCGATCGTCCATCGCCAGCTCTTTTACACCTGGTCGGGACTGTCGACCGAAGAGAACCTGAAGACGCCGCAGACCGTGGTGCCCGACCCGATCTCGATGGGCTATTCGGGCAAGTTCCTCGAAGCCTTCATCACCGATCCGACGACGTTTCCGAACCCGACCATCGTCGGTCCGGACCAGATCAACGAGGCCGAGACGCCGCGCGTGGCCTGGAGCCACCCTCTGCACGACCGGCCGGCCGATGCCGGCTTCTGGCTTCAGGATCCCCTGGCGCTGGACGCGCTGTTCAGGCCGCTCACCGATGGCTCGGTCAAATCGACCATGCCGGTCCACGTGCGCGATATCGGCATCGAGATTCCGAGCGGCCATCTCGTCGCTGGCCACATCATCGCAACCGACCCACGCGGTCAGTCGCTGCTGCCGAAGAGCACGTCGATCGCCGCCGACGCGAGCTGTTTCGCCAAGGGCGAGGTCGTGATCTATCGCGTCATTCGCGGCACGGCCGAATTCAAGAGAAAGACCGGCGAGAGCTTCGAACTGTCGGTCGGCGATGTGGTGACGGCGGGCAGGGATTCCATCAGCCTCACGGCTGTCGGCGAAAACACCCAGGTGCTGCGGCTCGGCCTGCTCAAGGGCATGAACGAGCTGCGCAGCTGGACGCCGACGCAGCGTGACGAGATCGACGGCCTCGCCGGTCAGATCATCACCCACAAGGACGTCCGTCCCCTGCGCACCGAAGGCAAGCCGGTCGGGTATCTCTACGGCTGAGCGGCCGAGCTTACTCCGCCGCCTGACGCACGTGGCGCGCGGTCGGCGTGCGCATCGTGACGAGCTCTTCGGCCGCGGTCGGATGCAGCGCGATGGTCGCGTCGAAATCCGCCTTGGTCGCCTTCATCTTCACCGCGATCGCGACAGCTTGCGTGATCTCGGCGGCGGCATCGCCGACGATGTGGCAGCCGAGCACGCGATCTGTTGAGCCGTCGACCACGAGCTTCATCAGCATGCGGGTGTCGCGGCCCGACATCGTCGCCTTGATGGGGCGGAACGTCGTCTTGTAGATGTCGACGTGGCCGAACTGCGCGCGCGCCTCGGTTTCCGTCAGACCGACCGTGCCGACCTCCGGCTGCGAGAACACGGCGGTCGGGATGTTGGCGTGATCGACCCTGACCTCGCGCTTGCCGAACACGGTGTCGGCGAAGGCATGGCCCTCGCGGATCGCGACCGGCGTCAGGTTGAAGCGGTGGGTGACGTCGCCGATCGCATAGATGCTGTCGACCGAGCTCCTGGAGAAATGGTCGACGGCGATGCCGCCATTGTTCGGGTTGATGGCGACGCCGGCCTTCTCCAGCCCGAGATTGGCGACGTTGGGATGGCGGCCGATGGCGAACATCACCTGGTCGGAGCCGATGCTCGATCCGTTCGACAGATGGGTGGTGAAGCTCTCGCCGTGGCGATCGACCTTGGTCACCGTGCAGCCGGTGAGAATGGTGATGCCCTGCTTCTCCATCTCGCTACGGACATGGGTCCGGACATCCTCGTCAAAACCGCGAAGGATGTTGTCGCCGCGATAGATCACGGTGACGTCGGAGCCGAAGCCGGCGAAGATGCCGGCGAATTCCAGCGCGATGTAGCCGCCGCCCTGGATCACGATCCGCTTCGGCAGCCGCGCAAGGTGAAACGCCTCGTTGGAGGAGATCACGTGCTCGATGCCGGGAATCGCGGCGCCGTGGTTGGGCGCGCCGCCGGTGGCGATCAGGATGTATTTTGCGGTGATCTTCCTGTCGTTCTCGAGCAGGCGGACGGTGTGCTTGTCCTCGATCACCGCGCGGCTCTTGACGATCTGCGCGCCCGACTTCTCGACATTCGTCGTATAGGCCGCCTCCAGCCGCGCGATCTCCTTGTCCTTGTTGGCGATCAGCGTCGGCCAGTCGAAGCTGGCGGGCGGAACGGTCCAGCCGAAACCCGCGGCGTCCTCGAGGTCCTGACGAAAATGCGAGCCGATCACGAACAGCTTCTTCGGCACGCAGCCGCGGATCACGCAGGTGCCGCCCATGCGGTACTCTTCCGCGATCATCACGCGGGCGCCGTGCCCGGCCGCGATGCGGGCGGCACGCACGCCGCCCGAACCACCACCGATGACGAAGAGGTCGACGTCGAATTCAGCCATGGTCCACTCCGACCTCTTTCAACAATCTCTGATCAAATAGGATCGATCAGATCTCCTTGCCACGCTTGCGCATCTCGGCACGGAAGGCGCCCATCACGGTCTCGGAGAAGTTCTGGGCCCAGGAGTTCATGAAGGCCATGCTCAGCCCGATGGCGCGCGGCTCGGCCTCGATCAGCTTCTTGCCAAGCGGCGACTTGTAGAAGGTGACGAGATCCTTCAGCTCCTGCTCGGTGAACTCGCTGGCATAGATCTGGGCCATGCCTTCGCCGATCTCGTTCTGGCGGCCGTTGAGCTGCTGGGCCACGATCGGGGCAACCTCGTTGAGGTCCTTCTGGTAGTTGAGGTTCTGCTGGATCAGCGCGATCTTGGTCTTCTCGACGACGCCGGGCACGGCGCCCTGATACATCGCCGTGGCGTTCTTGATCTGCAGGATCTCCTTGGCCGCTGCGATCGCCGCCGGCGAGGATTTCGGCTGAGCCGGTGCCGCGGCGGCCTTGGGGGCCGGCGCCGGCTGCTGCGCCATGGCCGGGGCGGCCGACAGGGCCAGTCCCACAGCGAGAGTCGCGGCCGGCAAGAATTTCAACACGTTCTTCATTCCAGATCTCCTTTCGGCTTGCGCCGTTCAATTACGCGAATTCCTTCGCCGCCCGCCAGTACGGCCGAGCTGGCCAAGCCGATGAACAAACCATGCTCGACCACCCCGGGGATGGCGCTCAACGCCTTGGCGAGACCGGGGGGATTCACAATACGTCCGAGCTGGGCATCGACGATCCAGTGGCCACCATCGGTGACGAAAACGTGGCCGCCCTTGTCCTTGCGGACCGCCATTTGCCCGGAAACGCCGCATTCGGCAAATGCCTTTTCGATCGCGCGGCGCGTTGCTCCGAGCCCGAACGGGATAACCTCGACCGGCAGCGGAAACTTGCCGAGCGTCGGCACCCATTTGGTGTCGTCCGCAATCACGATCATGCGATCCGAGGCGGCGGCCACAATCTTCTCGCGCAGCAGCGCACCGCCGCCGCCCTTGATCAGATTGAGCTCGGGATCGATCTCGTCGGCGCCGTCGACGGTGATGTCGAGATGGTCGATCTCATCCAAGGTCGTGAGCGGCACGCCGCAACGTTCCGCATCAGCGCGCGTGGCTTCGGAGGTCGGCACGCCGATCACCTTGAGCCCGGCGGCGACGCGCTCACCGAGCAGCTCGACGAAATGTTTGGCGGTCGAGCCGGTGCCGAGCCCGAGCTGCATGCCGTCGCGCACCTCCTCGAGGGCGCGCGCAGCAGCCTGCCGCTTCAACTGGTCCATATTCACGTGTGCGCCTGCCCTGGATTCGGAGGATGAGCCGCCGATCGCGGCCGCTTTCGGCGGCCTATGTAGCCTCGTTTTCCTCGCGGGAACAGGCCTATAAGGTGATCTTATGGGCCCGCCCCTTGCGTGGATGCGACCGGGCCGGTAGCGCTTGGACCATGACCTCCCCTCACACCATCGTCTTCGATCTCGACGGCACGCTTGTGGATACGGCGCCCGACCTGATCACCGCGCTGAACTACGTGCTCGACCGCGAAGGCCTGCCGCCCGTGCCGATAGCCTCCGCCCGCAACATGATCGGCGCCGGCGCCCGCAAGCTGATCGAGCGGGGGCTGGAGGCCGAGGGCCGCACTGTCACCCCCAAAGACATGGACCGGATGACCGCAGATTTCATCGCCTATTACGCCGACCATATCGCGGTCGAATCCCGCCCCTTTGAGGGGCTCGAAGCCGCACTCGACCAGTTCGCGGCGCGAGGCCATCGCCTCGCGGTCTGCACCAACAAGCTGGAATGGCTGTCGAGGCGGCTGCTCGACCAGCTCGACCTCAGCCGCCGTTTCGCGGCGATCTGCGGGGCGGACACTTTTGGTGTCCAGAAGCCCGATCCGACCATTTTCCGCGAGACCGTGGCCCGGGCCGGCGGAGACGTGAAGGCCAGCATCATGGTCGGCGATGCCGGTACCGACGTCGGGGTCGCCCGGCGGGCCGGAGTGCCCGTGATCGGGGTCAGCTTCGGCTACACCGACGTGCCGATCGCCGAGTTGAAGCCGGACCGGCTGATCCATCACATGCGCGATCTGCCGGCGGCCGCGATCAGCCTGATGACGGCTTCACCCGTCGCAACCGGCTGATACAACTCGGTTATTCTCGCGACGCCCTGCGTTAACCATCAATTATCTATGCGCCACGCGCCAATTGCCTGCCCCAAACGACACTCCTAAGGTCGCCCCGGGGATGTGGCGGTTCGTCGCAATAGAAGTGGATGGTTCATGCGTCGTGTCATCGCGATTGCGCTAGCGGGAGCGAGCCTGGGTGGCTGTTCCTCGATGTCCTGGGACATGTTCAAATCAGCACCGCCGACCGTCCAGGTCAGGCTCGAATCCAATCCGCCCGGTGCTGACGCCACCACCTCACTCGGTCAGGGCTGCAAGACCCCCTGCTCGGTCTCAGTTCCCGCGCCCGATGCACCCTTCACGGTCGCTTTCGCCCTGCCCAAGTACCAGCCGGCGAGCGTCCCGGTGAATGTGGTCAAGAATCCTGGCGATTTCACCACACCCGCCTCCGTCACCACCGATCCGAATCCGGTGTTTGCGGAACTCCAGACGGCGGTCCCGCCGAAACCGGTCCGCAAGCCGCACCGGACGAAAAAGCCCAAACCAGCCGCGCCCGCCGCAGCACCGGCCGATGCGGCACCCGTAGCGGCCTCGCCGTTCCCCGATCCGAATGCGGACAAGCGCTGATCTGCCTCTACCACCCGATTGTCCTAGCCGCGTCCGATGCTTAGATTGCTTTCTCAGCACCGCTGAAGCAAAGGTGCGCCCGTCGCCGTAAGTGACAAGGCATTTGGTATGAACGGACTTTCTGCGAGCCCCCGTGCCGCGCTGTCGGGCGCGATGACCGATCCGTTCGGGCGGACCATCAGCTATCTGCGCGTCTCGGTCACCGACCGCTGCGATCTGCGCTGTTTCTACTGCATGTCGGAAGACATGACGTTCCTGCCCAAGGCCGACCTCCTGACGCTGGAGGAACTCGACCGGCTCTGCACGGCCTTCATCGCCAAGGGCGTGAAGAAGCTGCGGCTCACCGGCGGCGAGCCGCTGGTCCGCCGCAACGTGATGACGCTGGTGCGCTCGCTGTCGCGGCATCTTTCGACCGGCGCATTGAACGAGCTGACGCTGACCACCAACGGCACCCAGCTTGCAAAGCACGCGCGCGAGCTCGCCGATTGCGGCGTCCGCCGCATCAACGTCTCCCTCGACACGCTCGACCCCAGGAAGTTTCGCGAGATCACCCGCTGGGGCGAGATCGACAAGGTGCTCGAGGGGATCGAGGCCGCGCGCGCCGCAGGCCTTGCGGTGAAGATCAACGCCGTCGCCCTGAAGAACCTCAACGAGGACGAGCTGCCGGAACTGATGCGCTGGGCCCACGGCAAGGGCATGGGCCTGACGCTGATCGAGGTCATGCCGATGGGCGAGATCGGATCGGGTCGGATCGACCAGTATCTGCCCCTGTCGCTGGTGCGCGCCCGCCTCGCCCAGCAATTCACGCTGACGGATCTGCCCGAGAGCACCGGCGGTCCGGCCCGCTATGTCAGCGTCGCCGAGACCGGCGGCAAGCTCGGTTTCATCACGCCGATGACCCATAATTTCTGCGAATCCTGCAACCGGGTGCGCATCACCTGCACGGGGACGCTGCACACCTGCCTCGGCCACGAGGACGCCTCCGATCTGCGCAAACCTCTGCGTGCATCGAGCGATGACCTGCTGCTTGCGGATGCGATCGACCGCGCCATCGGGCTGAAGCCCAAGGGGCACGATTTCATCATCGATCGCCGCCACGACCGCCCCAGCGTGTCCAGGCACATGAGCGTCACCGGCGGCTGACACCGTCGGATTACGGGCCTTATTCCCCTTAACTACCAACAAACTTCCAATTGACTGCCGGCACGCCCGCTGGTTTGGTGCCTGCTGCCTCAAGCCGTTGCGGCGAGACAAGCCGCGCGCCGCGTCGGCGTAATCAAGACGGCTGGGGTGAAATCGGGGGAGGACCTATCGTTGCAAGCGCTCCTTAAGCTGAGCCAAGGGATCGACGCGTTCACACGCTGGACGGGCAAGCGCCTCGCGTGGTTGATCGTGCTCGCCGTGATCATCTCGGCGGTCAATGCAATCATCCGCAAGACGTTCGATACGTCCTCGAATTCATGGCTCGAGCTGCAATGGGTGCTGTTCAGCATCGTCTTCCTGCTCTGCGCGCCCTGGACGCTGCTCGACAACGAACACATCCGCATCGACATCGTGAGCAACGCGCTGCCCAAGAAGGCTCGCAGCGTGATCGACCTGGTCGGTCACGTTTTCTTCCTCTTTCCGATTTGCATCGTCATGATCATTACCGGAGTGCCGTTCTTCCAGCGCTCCTTCCACATCAACGAGCAATCCGGCAACGCCGGCGGCCTGCCGCAATGGCCCGCCAAAGCCCTGATCATGATCGCGTTCGCTTTCCTGCTCGTGCAAGGCATCTCCGAGCTGATCAAGCGCATTGCGGTGATGCGCGGATTGATACCGGACCCGCATGAATCGCAAGTATCGGCGCTGGAGGCGGAAGTCGAGCATCTCGTCGAAGCGATCGAGAAGAAGTAGCCGTTGGCGACGGTGTAGGGGAAATCATGACCGCATTCATCATCGCCAATATGGCGCCCATCATGTTCGCGTCGCTGGTCGTCGTGCTGCTGCTCGGCTATCCCGCGGCATTCTCGCTCGGCGCCGTCGGCCTGTTCTACGCCGTGGTCGGCGTCGAGCTCGGCCAGTTTCACCCCGACTTCCTCCAGGCCCTCCCCGAGCGCGTCTACGGCGTGATGAACAACGACACGCTGCTCGCCATCCCGTTCTTCACCTTCATGGGGCTGGTGCTGGAGCGGTCGGGCATGGCCGAGGACCTGCTCGACACCATCGGCCAGTTGTTCGGCACCATCCGCGGCGGCCTCGCCTATGCCGTGATCTTCGTCGGCGCCCTGCTCGCCGCGACGACGGGCGTGGTGGCAGCTTCCGTGATCTCGATGGGTCTGATCTCGCTGCCGATCATGCTGCGCTATGGCTATGATCGCCGCGTGGCATCGGGCGTCATCGCCGCGTCCGGCACGCTCGCGCAGATCATTCCGCCCTCGCTCGTCCTGATCGTGATGGCCGACCAGCTCGGCAAGTCGGTCGGCGACATGTACGAGGGCGCCTTCATCCCCGGCCTCGTGCTCGCGGGTCTCTACGCCCTCTACGCCTTCCTCGTCAGCGTGATCTTCCCGGCGGCAGCACCCGGCCTGCCGAAGGACGCCATCGGTTTCCGCGAAGACAATGGCGACCGCGGCCTGGTCTCGCTCGGCATGCTGTTCCTCGCGAGCTGCGTGTTCGGATGGTTCATGATGCGCAATTCCGAGACGCATGGCGCCGATTACGTCGTGCTCAGCATGTTCTACGGCATCGTCTTCGCGTTCGCCGTCGCCGTGGTGAACTGGGCGATCGACAAGCTGACCGGCTTCCGCTTCCTCTCGAAAATGGCGCAGCAGACAACTTTCGTCATGGTGCCGCCGCTGTTCCTGATCTTCCTGGTGCTGGGCACCATCTTCATCGGCATCGCGACCCCGACCGAAGGCGGCGCGATGGGTGCCGCCGGCGCCCTCCTCCTCGGCGCCGCGAAGCGGCGGTTGAGCTGGGACCTGATCCGGCAAGCCACGGAATCGACCGCCAAGCTGTCGGCTTTCGTCGTGTTCATCCTGGTCGGCGCCCGCATCTTTTCGCTCACTTTCTATGGCGTCAACGGACACGTCTGGGTCGAGCACCTGCTCACCTCCCTGCCCGGCGGCCAGATCGGCTTCCTGATCTTCGTCAACGCGCTTGTTTTCGTGCTGGCCTTCTTCCTCGACTTCTTCGAGCTGGCCTTCATCGTGATCCCGCTGCTCGGACCTGCCGCCGAGCACCTCGGCATCGACCTGATCTGGTTCGGCGTCATTCTCGGCGTCAACATGCAGACCTCGTTCATGCATCCGCCGTTCGGTTTCGCGCTGTTCTATCTGCGATCGGTCGCGCCGAAGGAGCGATACACCGATCGCCTCACCGGCAAACGGATGGACCCTGTCACCACCGGCCAGATCTATTGGGGCGCGGTCCCATTCGTCGTCATCCAGATCATCATGGTCGGACTGGTGATCGCATTCCCCGCGATGGTGATGCACTACAAGGGCGTCCAGTCGAACATCGACCCCAGCACGATCAAGATCGAGGTGCCGCAAATCGAGCTGCCGCCGCTGGATCTCGGCCCGCCGCAGAAGTAGCAAAGGATGGCGGGACGCCTCTTCCCCTCCCCTGGAGGATGATCACGCCGCCTTCTCCGCCGGCCGAAACCGCAGCGTGAACTCCGCGCCGGCGCCGGGGAGGTTTGCCACCGCAACCGTGGCCGCGTGATCGTCCGCCACCGCGCGCACGATCGAGAGTCCCAGTCCCGCGCCGTCGCTGCGCCGGCGGTCGGCGCGCCAGAAGCGCTGGAAGATCAGCTCGCGCTCGGCTTCCGCGATGCCCGGGCCGCAATCGCGCACGCGCACCGAACCGTCGTCGCGCACCTCGACCTCGACGCAGGTGTCCTTCGCGGTGAACTTGATGGCGTTTTCGGCGAGGTTGAAGATCGCACGCTGCAGCATCTCCGAATTGCCGCGGATCATGACCGGTGCGTCGGTCCCCTTCAGAGCGATGTCCTTGTGCTGCGCGATCGCGAACGGGGCGATCGAACCGACCACCTCGGCGCAGACCGCGCGCAAATCCGCGGTCTCCCCGGGATCGAGCACCAATGTGTCGAGCTCGGCGATCTCCAGCAACTGGGCGACGAGGCGGCTCATGGCCTCGATGTCGGCAAGCAGCGCCTGCCGTGCGGCGCGGTCGTCGAGCGTCTCGATCCGGGTGCGCAGGATCGCGAGCGGCGTGCGCAGCTGATGGGCGGCATCCGCCGTGAACTGCCGCTGCACGCGAAAGCCGCCCTCGAGGCGATCGAGCGCCTGGTTCACGGCTGTGACCAGCGGCATGATCTCGCGCGGGATCTGCGCCGTCGGCAGGCGGATATCGGTACGCGCCGGGCCGATATTGCTGGCCTCCTCCGAGGCCCTCCACAGCGGCGCAATCGCGCGGCGGAAGATGATGATGTCGGTGGCGAGCAGGACCAGGAGGATCGGGATGGTGATCCACCCCACCCGCCGGAAGAAGTTCGAGACGATGTCGTCGATGATGACGTCGCGGTGCGCGAGGTCCTCGGCAACCTGGATGCGGACCGTCTTGCCGGCAATATCGCGGGTGACGCCTGCGCCGGAGATCGTCTCGGAGAAGCGCGATGCGGCCGCAGCGGCTGAGCGACGGTGCGAGGAGAACAGCAGCCGCCCGTCAGCGTCGCGAATGTCGAACTGGTAGCGGCCGTAAGCGTCCGAATAGAGGCCCTTCAGGCTGTCGGGCAGGTTGAAGCTCAACGTGCCGTCCGGCTGCGCGACGATACGCTCCGCCAGCACCTCGGCCTGCGCGCGCATGGCGTCTCGATGCAGCTGATCGATCTCGGAATTGAGCAGCCAGAACAGCACCAGCGGCAGGAAGATCGCGACCACCGCGACCGCGACGATGTGCAGGAACACGATGCGCGAGATCAGCGATCTGAACGTGAGCGATCTGGCATGGCCCCCGGCGGGCACGCTATTTCTCCTCGGTCATGAGATAGCCGACGCCCCGGATGGTGTGGATCACCACCCTGGCGCCGTGTTCAGCCAGCTGCTTGCGCAGCCGCGAGACGTAGACTTCCACCGCGTTGGAGGCGACCTCGCCTTCAAGCCCGAAGATGTGGTCCTCGACGTTTTTCTTCGGCACCACCCGCCCCTGCCGGCGCAACAGGATCTCAAGCACCGAGCTCTCGCGCGCGGAGATGATCCGCGGCTCGTCGTCGATGAAGATCTGGCGGCTCTCGGTGTCGTAGACGAGGTTGGCGAGGCTGAGCGAGCGGCCGAGCAACTGGCCGGGCCGGCGCAGGATGGCCTCCAGCCGCGCCACCAGCTCCTCCATCGCAAACGGCTTTGCGAGATAGTCGTCGGCGCCGCTGCGCAGGCCGGTCACGCGGTCCTGCAGGCCGCCGCGGGCCGTCAGCACCAGGACCGGCAGCGGCTCCATCTGCCGGCGCAGCTCGCGCAGCACCGACAGGCCGTCGTCGTCGGGCAGGCCGAGGTCGAGGATCATCGCGGCATAGTTGACGCAGCTCACCGCCTCGCGCGCCTCGGCCGCGCTGCCGACGATGTCGCTCTCATAGCCGGCCGCGGCCAGCCCGGCAGCAACGAGCCGCGACAGCTCAGCATTGTCCTCGACGATCAGAAGGCGCATCGATATTCCGGTGTCACCGCACGGCTCGCGCCGAAATCTTCGCCGCTCTTTTCCAGCATTCCGGACGGCCGGGCCAGCGAAAAAATGCGCGGTGAGCCGATCGCCCCGATGTCAGGCTCGTGTAAGCCGATCGGACTCGCGCTGACGAGGGCCTGGAACGGCGGGCCGGCATCCGGCGCTGGATCGAATACTCCCTGCTCGATCTAAGCGTCGCCTTCGACGCGCGCAAACGGATTGCCGTATACGGAATAGGCCAGCCAGGTCAGTTCCTTCCGGCTCTTGGCTGCCTCGCGAGCCGTTCGGACGGCTTCCACCAGCACGTTTCCGTCCTTGAGCGAGCGATAGAACGCCTCGGCAAAACTGTAGGCGAGCTTGTCGTCCACCGACCAGAGCGCCCCGACCAGCGCGCCCGCGCCGAGTTCGGAATACGGCCGCAGGAATGCATCGACAAAACCGGCGACACCTCCGCCGATACCGCGTCCCGAGCGCCCGGTCTGGCAGGCATTGATGAAAATGGTCGGTCTCGGTCCGCTTTCCGCGAACCGGGCAAAAGCCTTGACCTGATCCGCCGATAGCGAATCCTGCGCAAAGCTGCCGTCCACCGTGGACCCCGTCATCAACAGGTCGGCCGTCATGACCGCCCGCTGCGCCGCTTCGCCGTGGCAGGCAAAGTGCAGAACGTCGCACTCCCTTGCATTGTGCTGGAGGAAGCCCGTCACCGAGATGCTGTCGGCCGGGACCTCGCGGGGATTGCCGAACAGCTTGGCCAGCATCTCGCGTTCGGCGCCGGCGCCTTCGAGCTGCAGGGCGGGATCGAGATAGGCCGGGATCACGTAGTTGACGCGATCGCTGCGCATCGCAAGTTTCGGACCGGGCCATGGCGTGCTGTGCAGCCAGCGGACCAGCCCCCATTCGGCGAGGAATCCCTTGCCGGCCTGCCCGGACTTCCGATCATTGATGTAAAGCAGCTCCCAGGGAATGAACGGCTCCTCCGAGATGACCTGGATCGCACGGATCGCGTCGCGATGGGTCCACAACGCCTCGCGGACCTTGTCCGGCAACAACTCGTTCGCCATGACAATTCCGTTTGCCTGGAGGCGCGCCAGGAACTGGTCATACAACCGGTTGGTCGCGAGCCAGGACGTCTCGATGCCCTTGAAGATCTCCGCAACGTAGACGTCGCGCGAGAAGCCGCCGGGAAGAGTGCGCGATTCCGAAACTGCAATGTTGGGATCGACGCAGGCAAGGTCGAAGCGCAGCGTCACCTTGCCGCTCTCCACGATCTCGTAGATCCTCAACACCGCCGGCTCGTGCGGGCGTGCCGCCATGGCCAGTCCGACCTGGCTCCGGCGCAAGGTCTTGCTGTCTGCATCGACGAATACGGGAGCCAAGGTGAAGGACGCCAGAATGCGCGGACCCTGCCGCGCTTCGACGAGGATGTCCGCTGCGCCCTCTGCGGTACCTTCCACGACGAACCGCAGCGCCTCCGCCCGTCGTTCCCGCGGCGTGTCGATCTCTGCGCTGGATTCGCCGAGGACCCGGCAGTTTCTGCGCGCGATGACTTCAACGACGATGGCGCGGGACGCATCGATGTTGACCGGGGTATCCGAGGCGCTGGACGTTTGCGTTTCCGCAGCCTGGATCCTCTCGCGCGAAACCGTGACAAACAGCGGGACCGGCTTCCTGGGCGGCGGATGAGACTCGATCTCTGCCGCAAAATAGCACGCGGCGGTCCTTGGATCAGGAGAAGGTGCCAAGGGCGCCATCTCGGCAGCGACAGACGCCTGGCTCGGCACGGGCGATGCAGCCGCAGGAGCCGCACGTGTTGGCACTCGTCGCAGCGTCGTTGTGTCCGACATCGAGTCTACTTCGAGGCTCTCCAGATGGGGAGAGGGCAAGACGGCTCCCAGCGAGTGTTCACCGCGGGACGCCGCTCGCCGCGTCGCCCGGCGCGATACTGTCCGCTGCAGGTCAAATTGCTCGCCGAGGCGAGCTGCGCCGACACCCAGCCATTCACTCAACTTCAGCGGAACGACATCCGCCGCAAAGTAAGTGGTGTGAAAGACGTCGTCCGTATTGCCGAAGGCAAAGGTCGCGTCGCTGGCAAGGCGCGAGCCGCGGGTCCCGAACGAGGTCATCGACGAGGTATCCACCACCAGATCGTTGTCGAGCCGGAACAGGCGATTTGTCACGCGATCGGCAATGAACTCGGCGAACTCCCTCGTCACCCCCTTGCTGGGTTCGACCTGCGCGACGAAATTCGAAGTGATCGCATAATAGGTCGCGAGCTTGTCGAGAGGACCGGCCGCCCCGTTCAATTCCCTGACGAGGTCGCTCGTGGGCCGCATCGCGGCAAGTCCCGGCACCCTTTGCTCGTCGATGGCGACTTCCGAAAACGCCTGGACGAAGCGACCGACGGTCTTGATCCCCTGCGCCACGATGGGGCTCAACGCAGCCCCGCCCGCCAAGTATGAAACCGCACGGACGCCGGCCATGATCCCGTTGGTGTAGAGATCGATCATCGCCGCCCAGTTCTCGGGCTCGGCAAGATGCGTCCCGGCGTTCGTGCAGCCGACGAAGACGGCCTTGCCGAGCCGGATGTCCGGTCGTTGCTCCGCAAGCCGATTTTCCACCACGCGATAGACAAGTCCGCCACGGCTGTGGACGATCGCGTCGATCGACGACCTTTCCGGGATTCCCAGTTCCTGCAACGCCGCAACAAGAGCGTCCGCATTCTGGCCGGGCGTTGCGGTCAGGGTCTTGTGGTCGAAGCCGAGCACGGCGTCGTAGTGCTGGTTGGCTCTCGAAAGAAATGCCTTCCCGCTCTCGGAACCGGCAAGCTGCGCGAAGCCACCCGCGGTCGATGAGAACGTGCCGTGCACCATGAGCAGGATCTTGAGCGGGCGATCTTGCGGCAAGCGCGGCCGCTCCGATCGCGACGGGGTCCATGCTGCCGGATCGAGCCCGGTCATCATCACGATCCCCTCCTCCCGGTCTCCCTCGATATAGTCGGTCGCCGCATCGACGGCCGTTCTGGCGACGAACTTCAGCACATAGGCGCGGACCGGATCGATCAGCTTGTCGGAGACCCAGTCGAGAACCGGGCCACGCTTGCCGCGTGCCGTGGAGATTCCACGGGTGCCGCTGGTTTCCGCCGTCAGCGGGAACACCAGAACCTGTCTGCCGCCGCGTTGCCGCGATGGACGGGCAACCTGCTGCGGGTAGCTCCAGGCATAGACGCCGCCTGCCCCTTCGATCAGCACCATCGCCCGTTCGGACGGGCCGACCTCGACCTCGATCTGCGTCGGCGTCTGCGCGTCCCGTCGCAGGGCGCGCGTACCGGGGCGCGTCGGCGCCATCTCAACTTCGGCCGCGATCGTGAAGTCGGACGCCGACAACGCCCTCTTGAGGTCATCGGCGCCCCTCATCTGGCTGGCGGAGGCCCGGCGCAATCCCCGGCGGGAAGCGTTGTCCTGAACCAACCTGACCTCGACATCGTCGGGACTTTGAACCACGATCCCGTTTGCTATCTCGATTGCAGCCATGTCCTTCCCCCTGTGCAGATGCGTTCTTCGTTACGTCCTTCACATGTCGCGGGGCGCGTGCCCCCTCCGACAGCGCGAGGTCAAGGCTTGACAGTCGACTGCGACGCAGGCGCGGCCCAACCGAGCAGGTTGCCATCGAGCGCCGACGACTTCCGGATCAGCTTGTTGGATTCGATGTAGGCTTCCGCCGTCGAGGGCACGAGGTATCCGACCACGAAGCCGAGAATTCCGAAGGACGCGACGATGCCGGCGTACCACGACAACGGGATACTCGGCATTTCCAGACCAAAGGCCCTGGTAACCAATACGAAGCTGACGAGAAGGCTGAACATCAGCGACGCCATGACCACCGCATGGGCCGCGCCGTCCTTCAGTCTCGCCTCGTGATAATCCAGCCGATCCGCCCTCAGCCGCACGTCGAGAAGAATGCTCAGGACCAGCGTGTTGACCAGGAAGATCAGGGAGAACAGCGAGCTCGCCGCAAACGGATGATTCTTCGCCAGCCAGCCGTCAGCGATCGGAATCGTGCTGTAAGTCAACCATAGTATGAAGTTGCCCGCCAGATACGAGCACGCCCCGAAGACCACGTAAGAGCTCCAGGGCAACGCGTATAGCGAGGGGCGCGCGAAGTTCGTCGCGGCCTTCGGATAGATTGCAAAGAAGATCGAGATCGTCAGCGCTACCGCGTGCGCGAGGGACGAGAGGCCTCCGGCCAGCGAACCAACCGCAAACTTCTTCGGCAGATCGAGGAAGAACAGCGGCGCGACAGAGACCGCGAAGTCGAGGACGAAGATCGTCACCAGGGGTGCAAACGGCAGTGGCTGGGGCAGAACGGTCTGATACCCGAAGCTGGATATCAGCTCCGTCCGGGAATCGCGCCTGTCGACTACCGACAAGGTCGCCTCGGCCAGACGACGCTGGTATGCGACCCGCAAATCCTCACACTCTTCCGCAATGAAATCGGAGATCTCGAGCACCAGCTCCCGCGCGTCGACATCCGACACCATGATGTCTTCCGTCAGCAAGAGGGCCCGCGCCGACCGTCGCAGCATGCGCCGATACTGCCTCTCCAGCTCGTCAAAAGCGGCTTTCCGCGCGCGGAAGAACTTCTCGAAGCGCGGGTTGCCGCGCAGATCGACGAAACTGGTGTGAAGCGAAGCCACCTGCATGATCATGGCCGTCGCGCCGACGGCAAGCACTTCGTCATCCTGATTGAGCGCCTTCTCGATCAGCCTCGCGGGAACGCCATATCCTTCGAGCTCGCGCTGCAACTCCGGCTTTGCCCGCTCCGTCACCCGGATGGGCGAACGCGCGATGGCCACGATGACGGTCTCCACGGCCTGCGGGTAGCGCGCCAGCGTCTGCATCATGGTTCTCAGCAGTCCGATCACCCGAGATAGAATCGGCAGGTGCGGCGCCAGCACCATGAACGCGATCGTCGCCGGTACGGCAACGAGTAGGCCGGCGTCCCGTCCGGGATAGAGCTGATTGGTCAGCCAGCGGACTTGGATGACCATGAACACATAGAAGACCACGGCGATCGTGACGTAGGCGAGGACCGCGAAATAGTAGCGGTCGCGCATTACGGCATAGCGGATCTCCACGGTTTCGAAAGGAGCGTGAAAGTCGATCGCGCTGACGATGCAGATCGCGATCGCACCGAGGCCGAGAGCAACGACGGACGGGTCAAAGCCGTACATTGATGAACATCCGCTAGGGTCCAGCCCGGTCCACGAAGATTTCACCATCGAGGCCGCGCATGTAGAGAACCGGAGAAATCCATTCGGCGAAGTGGCGCGCCTTCAATTCGGCCCTCGTATGCGCCAGGGCGGCCTGAATCGAGACGTTGTCGGCGAGATAAGTGTAGAACGTATCGGCGAACGCGAGCCCCATGTTGTCGCTGATCTCGAACTGCATGGCGATCACCGCAGGGACGCCGCCCTGAATGAGCTCGGCAGCGGTGCTCGAGAACAGGGAACCGTCGGATTGCGCTCCGCTGCAGGAGTTCAGCACGACGAGGCTCGGCGTTTGGCCGGGCTGGGTGAGGAACACTCTCAACGTATCGGCGTACAGCCGAGTCCCGCTCGATCCGCCCTCTTCCTGCACCACGATGAAGCCCATCTGCCGATCCGGATCGTGTCCGCCGTGACCGATAAAGTGAAACAGATCCCACCGTTTGCCATCATCTCCCCTCAGGAAACGACGGTTGAGATCGCGCGCCTTTGCCGAAGGAATCCAGGACAGCTTCAGTCTCTTGCCGTCGTTCAGTTCGTTCAGCGCCCTCTTGATCGCGACCTGCTCGGCGTCGACCTCGATCTCATCCAGGGGGAATCCGTTCAGAACCTTGACCCTCGCCGCCATGCCCAACACCCGTATCGGCCTTGCCGCGCTCATCCGACGTTCTTCGCCATAGTCGTCGACGGCACGCGTGAACGGTGTGCTCTGGGAGGTCGTCACATAGAAGCGGTGCTTCTTGTCGTACATCGTTTCCCAGGGCACGTAGGCGAGCGCTGGATCGTTGACTCGCAAGCGGATCAGGAACGGCTCGTCGTCTCTTCGCGCTGCCTGGAAACATTCCTGATAGAGTTCGAGGATCTTTCGCTGAAAGATGAAGTCGAACAGTTGCGAACCGATTTCCTGGACAATTCGCTCGTCCGATCCCGAGGTCAGAGCTCCGGCAGCATCACGGATGGCGGGTCTTGCTTCATGGCCGTCATTTGCCGCGGCCGCATCCGGGTTTCGCGGGCGTAGCGCGGCCTCGGCGCTGCGCGCGGCAGGGCTCTGGAGAATCGCTTCCTGCAGCGGTCTCAGGTTCTGGCGAAAACTCGGCTTGAGCTTCTCGACCTCGATCTCGCGGCTCGACGAATTGTATTCCGCAACGATGCGGCAATGGTCTTCGCCACAATCTTCAATGGTCAGATTGAAAACGACCTTCGCCACGACGCAATCCTCAGCCGCGCACTGTCAGCGCAAAAGGCGCCTTGCAAGAAAGTCCCTGGCGGCCAGCAAGGCCCACACGGCATATGGAGGGCATCGCGCCGCGGTATTCCCGCGCTCCGCACCTGAGAAGCGGTGCAGGCCGCAACCCGAAATTTTGGCAGCCGGCTTTCTGCCGGCCCAGGACGCACACGCCGAGTTCGGGCGGGCTTTCGTCTTGGCCTGCGCGGCCCTTGTCGCAGCGGCGCACCGCACGGCATCGGTCGGCGCAATCAAGGAAAGCTCGCTAGCTTCCCGTAATTTCTAGCGAATTTCTCTCGACGTGACTGTGAACCGCTTCACACCTCTCGCTTTGGTGATCACTGTGAAGGACCGGCAGCGGCTCCATCTGCCGGCGCAGCACCGACAGGGCAGTTGTCATTGCATTCCCGATAACGGTGGCTGGGCTGCTCGGCGCGCCCACGAAAAAAGTGGGCCTGGACAAGATCAAGATCCCGGGCATCGAGTTGCCACCGCCACTCCATTTCGGCCAGCCGAAGAATTGACCCCGGAACATTCGCTTCTGCACGTGGTTGAATCCGGGCTGAGGATCAGCGCCTGGAGGAGCCGGATGCCTTACTTCCCTTCTGGCCAAGACCAAGACTTCCGCATCTGCAAGGTGCTTGCCGACGTCTTTTGCGCGATCTTGCTCGGCACCTTCTCCATCGTCTTTTTCGGCTGGCTCGGCGGCATTGTCGCCGTCGTGATCCTCGAAGCCGGCCTGCTCGGGCTCGATTGGCTCATGCCAAGCACGAAAGACGCGGCGGGCGTCGTTCGCTGACGGTTTTGCCCAATGCTTGGAAACCGGCCGGTAGCGGACCTCGACAAGAGCAAGCTCGGCCGCTGAAGCTAGCCTCGTCCGGTGAAGTGCGCCTGAAACGCCGCTCTGAGCTCATCCAGCTGGTCGTTCGTCGCCCCTGACCGTGCGTCGGCCCTGTTCGCAGGCACGTCCATGTATGCGATCGGCTGAGCGAACTGGCACGCCGTGAAGTCGTATCTCTTGCCTCCGATCCGGTTGTAGAAATGATCGCCGGCCGGAAGAGGCGTCTTCAGCAAGACACCACCGAAGAGTTCGTGAACGAGCAGCGACGTGACGTTGCATTGCCCTGCCGCCGGATTGCTCGTCGTCCATTGGCTGCTCGTCGATGACGACCATGCCTTGCGCAACGCGTCCTGGACTTGATCGGGGTCGAAGCTCAGTGGATTTTCTCGGGTGCGGCCCCGAGGCCGAATTCGGATTATGCGACAATGAGCTTCTACCACTGTTTTGCCCGACGCATCAAGCAGCTTCCGTATTTCCGCAAGCATTGGCGTTACGCCGCCAAGTCATTGATAACGCTCTCTCCGTCTACTGTGCATGGGGTTGTTTTCGATGTTTTTGTTCTGGACGACCTTCGAGCGCTGCAACGACAACGCCCCGGAGCCTTCGCTCCGGGGCGCTGCCTGCGACGGATAGCGCGATCAGCTCTGCGAGCGCCGCGCCATGAAGATGTCGTAGCCGACCTCGGCGACCTGGAACCATGAGTAGCCGTCGCTCGTGAACTTGGCGAGCGAGTCGTGCACCTTCTTGAAGTTGGGGTTGGTCGCGGCGACTTCGGCGTGCAGCTCCTTGGCGGCCTTGTAGCAGGCATCCATGATCGACGGCGAGAAAGCATGCAGCTTGGTGCCGCCCGCGAGCAGCTTCTTCAGCGCCAGCGGATTGGCATTGTCATAGCGTGCCATCATGTAGTTGTTGGCGTAGTGGCCGGCCTGCTCCAGCACGCTCTGGTAATATTTCGGCAGCGCGTTCCACTTGTCGAGGTTGACGAAGGCCATCAGCATCGGTCCGCCTTCCCACCAGCCGGGATAGTAGTAGTGCGGCGCGATCTTGTAGAAGCCGAGCTTCTCGTCGTCATAGGGGCCGACCCATTCGGCGGCATCGATGGTGCCCTTCTCCAGCGCGGGGTAGATGTCGCCGCCGGCGAGTTGCTGCGGCACGACGCCGAGCTTCTGGAGCACGCGGCCGGTGAAACCACCAATGCGGAATTTCATGCCCTTGAGATCGTCGGGCGTGTTGACCTCTTTCCTGAACCAGCCGCCCATCTGGCAGCCGGTGTTGCCCGCGAGCAGCGAGACGACGTTGTAGCTCTTGTAGAATTCGTTGAGCACGTCGCGGCCGCCGCCCAGCATGTACCAGGCCTGGTTGATGCGCATGTTGGGACCGAACGGCACGGCCGAGCCGAAGGTGAAGGTCGGGTCCTTGCCGAAATAATAGTAGGACGCCGTGTGGCCGATTTCGCAGGTGCCGTTCTGCACGGCGTCGAGCACCTGGAGGCCCGGCACGATCTCGCCGGCCGCGAAGATCTGGATCTGGAATTTGTTGTCGGTCGCCTCCGCGACCATCTTGCACATCATCTCGGCGCCGCCAAACAGCGTGTCGAGCGATTTCGGCCAGCTCGTCGGCATGCGCCATTTGATTTCCGGCATCGACTGCGCGATCGCGGGAGCCGCGAGCGTGGCGGCGCCGGCCGCACCAAGTCCTGTGACCTTGATGAAGTCTCTTCTCTTCATGATTTCCTGCCCTGATGTACCAGTGATTGTGGGCCTTCTTGTCGAGGCTTGCCGCCAGCATGACGCAAGCCACGGCCGAATGCCATCCCGATCGCACTGCGGCAAAGAAAAAGCCCGGCCTCGCGAGCGAGGCCGGGCGATTTGGTCCTGCGACTTGAGCCGCAGATCAGCCGCGCGTGCGCGAGCGGATCATGAAGCTGTCGTAGGTATATTCAGCGACCTGCCACCACAGATATTCGTCGGAGCGGTAGGCCTGCATTGCGTCGATCGACTTCTTGAAGTCGGCGTTCTTGGCCGAAATCTCGGCCCACAGCTCGTTGGTCGACTTGAGGCAGGCTTCCAGCACTTCGTTGGTGAACGGGCGAAGCTGGGTGCCGCCGGCGACCAGGCGCTTCAGCGCGGCCGGGTTCTGCATGTCGTAACGCGCAGCCATCCAGGTGTTGGCGTTGGCCGTCGCGTTGGTGAGGATCGCCTGGTAGCTCTTCGGCAGCGCATTGAACTTTTCCAGGTTGGCGAAGGCATGGACGGTCGGACCGCCTTCCCAGAAGCCAGGATAGTAGTAGTACTTGGCGACCTTGGCGAAGCCGAGCTTCTCGTCATCGTAGGGGCCGACCCATTCGGCCGCGTCGATGGTGCCCTTCTCCAGCGCCGGATAGATGTCGCCGCCGGCGAGCTGCTGCGGCACCACGCCGACCTTCTGGAGCACCTGGCCGGCGATGCCGCCGATGCGCATCTTGAGGCCGGACAGGTCGGCAACGGTCTTGATCTCCTTGCGGAACCAGCCGCCCATCTGGGTGCCGGTGTTGCCGCAGGGGAAGCCGATCACGTTCGACTTCTTGAAGAACTCGTTGGCGAGCTCGTTGCCGCCGCCCTGATAGAGCCAGGAATTCTGCTGGCGCGCATTGAGGCCGAACGGCACCGAGGCGAAGATCGCAAAGGTCGGGTCCTTGCCGACGTAGTAGTAGGAGACGGTGTGGCACATGTCGACAGTGCCATTCGAGGTCGCATCGAGCGCCTGGAGGCCGGGCACGATTTCGCCGGCGGCGAACACCTGGATCTGGAACTTGTTGTCAGTCATCTCGGCGACGTACTTCGCCACCTGCTCGGCGCCGCCATAGATGGTGTCGAGCGACTTCGGGAAGCTCGAAGTCAGGCGCCACTTCACCTCGGGCGAGGACTGCGCGATCGCCGGCGAGGCCACTGCGGTCGCCGCCGCGCCTGCTGCCGACACTTTCAGAAAATCACGACGCTTCATCTTCAGGTCTCTCCTTGCTGGGGCGTTTCCCCTTAACTTCTCTTGTGCCGCCGCTCATCCCGGCGACGCGTCGATGTCGCGTCGAACCGAAGGGGCTTGACTGCCGTGCGCCTTTAACACGGACCGCGCGGTTACGGAACGCGACAATGGCATGACGGGGCTCTACAAAAGTCGCATGTCCCAGGGGCCCGCCGCCGGCCGGTTCAGGCTGCGGCAATGACGCCCTTCAGCTGGTCCCGGACCTGCCCTGCGATGGCGCGGTAGATCGCCGCATGAGGGCCGTCCGGCTCGCTGTCGACCACGGGATTACCGGCATCCGAAGTGGCACGAATCGCCATGTGCAGGGGGATCTCGCCCAGGAATGGCACCTTGAGCTTTTCGGCCTCGTGCCGCGCCCCGCCATGGCCGAAAATGTCCGACTTGGTCCCGCAATGCGGGCACTGGAAGTAGCTCATATTCTCGACGATGCCGAGGACGGGCACGTTGACCTTCTTGAACATGGCAAGGCCCCGCCGCGCATCGATCAGGGACAGGTCCTGGGGGGTCGAGACGATCACGGCGCCCTTGAGCGGCACGTTTTGGGCCAGCGTGAGCTGGGCATCGCCGGTGCCCGGCGGCATGTCGACGACCAGCACGTCGAGCTTGCCCCATTCGACGTCGCGCAGCATCTGCGTCACCGCCGACATCACCATCGGACCGCGCCAGATCATCGCGGTCTCTTCCTCGACCAGGAAGCCGATCGACATGATGGCGAGGCCGAAACGCCGAAGCGGAATCATCTTGCGTTCGCCGTTCAGCTCCGGCTTATCGCGCAGACCGGTCAGGCGCGGCACCGACGGGCCATAGATGTCGGCATCGAGCAGCCCGACCTTGAGGCCGAGGTCGCGCAGGCCCAGCGCCAGATTGAGCGCGGTGGTCGACTTGCCGACGCCGCCCTTGCCGGAGGCGACCGCAATCACGGCTGCAACGCCCGGGATTTCCGATTGCCGCGCCATCGGCGACTGGCCGCCCTGCGGCGGCTTGTGGGCATGGGCCGGCTGCACGCCAGGCGTGCCGCGGCTCGGCTGCGGCGGTGGCGGCGGCGCGGAGCCCGGCTTGCGCTCGGCGGTCAGCGCCACCATGACGGTGGTGACGCCGGGGATGGCACGCACCGCGGCCTCCGCTTCGGCGCGGATGGATTCCCAGGCCCTTGCCTCGGCAGCATCGACATTGATCGAGAAGAACACCTTGCCGTCGGACGCGCTGATCGCGCTCAGCACATTGGCATTGGCGAGCGCGACCCCGCGGGGCGACTTGATCCTGGCGAGGCTGTCGAGAACCTGTTGTTGCGTCACGCTCAAAGTGCATCTCCTGGACGGAGCCTGATCCGGACCCGGAGGGCCGCGCCAGCGCAAAGCGGGAAGCGGCTTTCCGGCAAGGCCAGGCTCGAGACTTTAGGATGCCCCATTAGAGCGGAAACGCCCAAAAGGCTACTGCCTGCCGATATCGTCAGCCTTTTCCGCGGGCGCCGCCCCCTGCTCCCTGGAGGCCTCGTAATTCAGCTCGATCATGACGCCGTTGGGGTCGTGGACGAAGATCTGCCAGAGATCGCCGCCGGGCACCTGGCGGGCCTCGAACTTCATCCCCTTGGATGCCAGCCGCTGTTTCATGCCGTCAAAGCCGCGACTGACGAAGGCGACGTGGTGGACGACGCCGGAATCCGGCTTTTGTGGCTCGGCGGTCGCAGAAATGTCGACGAGGTGCACCACCGGTTTACCCTCGCTGTACATCCAGGCGCCCGGGAAGGCGAAATTCGGCCGTGCGCCTTTTTCCAGGCCCAGGACGTCCGCGTAGAAGCGGACGGTCTCGGCCAGATTCCGGGTCCGGATGTTGAAATGATCGAGGACGCCAACGCTCACGCCGCCCATGCTCTCGCTCCCTTTTTTGAAGTCCTTGGGTCCGCCATCCTAGCACAGGGGGCCGCCAAACGAAGCCGTTGCCCTCCGGCCTCAAGGGTTTATGGTGCGCCTCCAATCCGCCCTCACCGCGGAACCCAGGCGCCCCTCGCCTGGCAAGAACCGTAAAACCCAAACTACGGACAAGGTACCACAGATGGCTAAAGTCGCTTTCCTCGGTCTCGGCGTGATGGGCTTCCCCATGGCCGGACACCTCGTGAAAAAAGGGGGCCATGAGGTCACCGTCTACAACCGCACCGCGGCCAAGGCGAAGGAATGGGCGGACAAGTTCGGCGGCAAGACCGCAGCGACCCCGAAGGCCGCCGCCGAGGGCCAGGATTTCGTGATGTGCTGCGTCGGCAACGACAACGATCTGCGTGCGGTCACGATCGGCCCCGACGGCGCGTTCGCCGGCATGAAGAAAGGGGCGACCTTCGTCGACCACACCACCGCCTCCGCCGAGGTCGCGCGTGAGCTGGACGCAGCTGCCACCAAGGCTGGCTTCAAATTCGTCGACGCCCCGGTCTCCGGCGGCCAGGCCGGCGCCGAGAACGGCGTGCTGACGGTGATGTGCGGTGGCGCGCAGGACGCGTATTCGGGTGCCGAGCCGATCATCACAGGCGCCTATGCGCGGATGTGCAAACTGCTCGGGCCCGCCGGAAGCGGCCAGCTGACGAAGATGGTCAACCAGATCTGCATCGCCGGTCTGGTGCAGGGTCTTTCCGAGGGTATCCACTTCGCCAAGAAGAGCGGCCTCGACGTCGCCGCAGTGATCGAGACCATCTCGAAAGGGGCCGCGCAGTCCTGGCAGATGGAAAATCGCTACAAGACCATGAACGAGGACAAGTACGATTTCGGCTTCGCGGTCGAATGGATGCGCAAGGACCTCTCGATCGCGATCGCTGAAGCCCGCCGCAACGGCGCCAACCTGCCTGTCACCGCGCTGGTCGACCAGTTCTATTCCGAGGTCGAGAAGATGGGCGGCAAGCGCTGGGATACGTCGAGCCTGCTCGCACGCCTGCAACGCTGAGGCTCTGTGGCGGCCTCGTCTACGTCCAGGGCCGTACAACATCGTATGTCGTCGCGACCCGGCCGCGGCGACGTTCAAAACGCGCTAACCGAGATTATCATAAACTACTGGGGTTGCTTAGCGTGATCGCCGCCATCCTCCTCGTTGCCTGCGCCGGCGTCGCGCCGGAGCTCCGACCCGGAATCGCCGGGATCGCCGCGGGTGGTGCCTGCCGGCGAGGATCCCGCCTCATTGCTCGCCTGCTCCCGGTCGCGCTCCTGATCCTGCTTGCATCACCGTCGCAGGCGCTCGCCGCATCGCTCGACGGGGCGAGCATTCGGCCGCAATGGGCGCTCCCCTTCGCCGGCATGCTGCTGTCGATCGCGATATTTCCGCTGGCGGCGCCTCACTTCTGGGAGCACCACCAGGGCAAGATTGCTGCAATGTGGGCGGCCCTGATCGTGCTGCCGCTAGCCGTCTGGTACGGCCCGCTTCCAACCGTCCAGACACTCGTCCATACCGCGCTGCTCGAATACATCCCCTTCATTCTGCTGCTCCTCGCTCTGTTCACTGTGGCCGGCGGAATCGTGGTGCGCGGCAATCTTCACGGCTCCCCGGTTCTGAATACGCTGCTGCTCGCTCTGGGCACTCTGATTGCGAGCGTCATCGGCACGACCGGCGCGTCGATGGTCATGATCCGGCCGGTCCTCCGCGCCAATGACGACCGGCGGCACAACGCGCACGTCGTCATCTTCTTCATCTTTCTGGTGTCCAACATCGGCGGCTCGCTCTCACCCCTGGGAGATCCGCCGTTGTTCCTGGGGTTCCTGCGCGGCGTGGACTTCTTCTGGACGACGACGCACCTGTTCCCCCAGACCACGTTCGTGGCCTGGATTCTGCTCGCCCTGTTCTTTTGCATCGATACTTATCTTTATCGCAAGGAAGGCCGCGTCAAACCGGACCCAACTCCGGACAATCCCTTGCGGATCAGCGGCGGCCTCAACTTCGCTCTGATGGGAGTCATCATTGCCGCGATCCTCTTGAGCGCCAAGCTCGACCTCGGCGGATTTGAGGTTCTCGGCACGCACCTCCAGCTGCAGAATCTTCTGCGCGATGCCGTAATGATCGGCGTCGTGTTCGCATCTCTTGCCGTCACGCCGAAGGAGGACCACGACGCGAACGGCTTCTCTTGGGGCCCCATGATCGAAGTGGCTAAGCTGTTCGCCGCCATCTTCATCACCATCATTCCCGTGCTTGCGATCCTCAACGCCGGCAAATCCGGCGCGTTTGCCTTCGTCGTGAACATGGTCACCAACGCCGACGGCACGCCGAACAATGCCGCCTATTTCTGGTTGAGCGGCCTGCTCTCATCCTTTCTCGACAATGCGCCGACCTATCTGGTCTTCTTTGAGCTTGCTGGAGGCGACGCCAAGCATCTGATGACGAACGGCGCCGTCACCCTGGCCGCGATCTCCACAGGTGCGGTGTTCATGGGCGCAAACTCTTACATCGGCAACGCGCCCAACTTCATGGTGTACGCGATCGCGCGAGCGGGCGGCGTCGCAATGCCGGGCTTCTTCGGGTACATGGCCTGGACCTCCGTCCTGCTGCTGCCTGTGTTCGCGTTGGTCACGCTCGTTTTCTTCAGGTGAAGGGGCTGCGGGTTCCGCGAGCCGAGGTCGGAACCGGGCATTGGATTAACGCCGGGTTAACGTAATTCTTTAGCTCCTTAAGTCAGCTCTTAAGGATTTCTTGCCAGAGATAGACAACGCAGAAGTCCCGCGCCCGGCGTGGGCAGGAATTGTGTTGTTTGATGAGTAACCCCGCTGAAAAGCCCGAGGTTGTGCAGCTGCCGGCCGAGCCGGTGAGCGCGCCATCGGCGAGCAGCCGAAGGGCTGCGGCGCAGCGGGTGCGCGAGGCGCGGGACAAGTTAACGTCGACCAGCGGAACCCGGCCGGCTTTCGACGCCGAGATGCTGCGGCAATACGCCCAGACGCGGCTGTCCGCCTCCTATGTCGTGATGCTGCTGGTGGTTGCCACCGGCGTGCTGTTCGGGCTGTGGATGCAGCCGGTCCCGGCCGCGGCCTGGACCGTCGGCATGCTCTGCATCCACAGCGCCATGATCCGCAGTTGCCGGCGCTTCCTGACCGAGCCCGCCTCGCCCGCGGCGACGCGCGCGTGGCGGACGCGCTTCGTCGTGCTCGACCTGCTCTATGGCCTGTGCTGGATGGCGATCCTGATCCATCCCGTGCTCGACATGGTCACGGAAACGCTGATGATGTTCCTGATGCTGCTGGTGATCGCAGTATCGAGCATGCTCGCCGCCAACCTGCCGATCGCAGCCCTTGCCGCCACGGCGCCGGTCGCGGTCGCGATGGCGCTGAGCTTTGCGGTGACCGGTTCGCTGGACAACTACATCCTGGCCGCACTTGCGCTTGCGGCCGAAGGCTATTTCGTCCTGCTGGCGCACCGCCTCCACTCCTCGACCTTCGCCACGCTGGAAGCGCGCGCAGAGAAGGACGCGCTGATCGGCGAGCTGGAACAGGCCAAGGCGATCTCCGACGAAGCGCGCCACCGTGCCGAAGCCGCCAACGTCGCCAAGTCGCGCTTTCTCGCGCAGATGAGCCACGAGCTGCGCACGCCGCTGAATGCCATCCTCGGCTTCTCGGAGGTGATGAAGAGCGAGATTTTCGGCGCGCATCAGGTCGCCGTCTACAAGGAATATTCCGCCGACATCCATAATTCCGGCGTGCACCTGCTCAACCTCATCAACGAGATCCTCGATCTGTCGCGGATCGAGGCCGGCCGCTACGAACTCAACGAGGAAGCGGTGTCGCTGGTCGGCATCGTCGCCGACTGCCATCATTTGATGAAGCTGCGTGCCTCGAGCCGTGGCATCACCATCCACGAAGTGTTCGAGCAGGCCATGCCGCGGCTCTGGGCCGACGAGCGCGCGATCCGGCAGGTCGTGCTCAATCTGCTCTCCAACTCGATCAAGTTCACCCCGCAGGGCGGCGAGATCTGGCTCAAGGCGGGATGGACCGCCTCGGGCGGGCAATATCTCTCGGTGAAGGATTCCGGCTCCGGCATCCCCGAGGACGAGATTCCGGTCGTGCTCGCCTCGTTCGGCCAGGGCTCCAATTCGATCAAGTCGGCTGAACAGGGCGCCGGCCTCGGCCTGCCGATCGCCAAGAATCTGATCGACCTGCATGGCGGCACGTTCACGCTGAAATCGAAGCTGCGGATCGGCACCGAGGTGATCGTCACCTTCCCGCCGGAGCGTGTGATGAGTGCGCTTGCCCCGCTGTCGGATGATTCTCCGCCGCTCCAGCCGGAGAATTCCGGCCTGCCCGACGAGAAACGCCGGCCGCGCCACAAGCCGATCATGAGTGCGGGCACAGGCTCTTAACGAGATGCTTGCAGAGATGTCCGACGATCCCTCAGAATGTCCGAATGAGCAAAGAAACACCGTGCGTCGCCGTCTGCATGATCGATCCCAAGACCAGGCTGTGCTTCGGGTGCGGCCGGACCTTGCCCGAGATCGCGCGCTGGCATGCCATGGAAAGCGCGGACCGGCTCGCGATCATGGCCCTCTTGCCGGCGCGCATGACGGAAGCTGGACTTGCGCCGATCGCGGGATCGCCGAAACGCATCTGATCCGCCCGTGGGCCGTCGGGGGCACGCGATGATCCGCTTCCTGCTCGTTCTGGTCATGCTCGCCGGCACGGCAGGTGCCGTGGTCGCCTATGGCGACGCCGACCAAATCGCGCGGGCCAGCCACAAGGTCTCGCACATTTTCCGCGGACAGACCCCCTCCCCTGCGCCGGCCGTACAGATCCCGCGCGGCCAGGGCGGCGAATTCACGTTGCGTGCGAAGATCAATGGCGTCACCGCGCCGATGGTGATCGATACCGGCGCGACATCGGTGGTGTTGACCTGGGAAACCGCGAAAGCAATCGGGCTGCCGCTCGAGATGCTCGAATATGACGTCGACCTGGAGACCGCGGGCGGCCACACCAAGGCGGCCCGGCTCACGCTCGACCGTCTCGCCGTCGGCCATCTCGTGGAGAAGTCGGTGCCGGCCCTCGTCGTACAGCGCGGCCAGATGAAGACCAATCTGCTCGGCATGAGTTTCCTCGACCGCCTCGAGAGCTGGGGGGTGCGCGCCGACACGTTGATGCTCACCGGGTATCCGGAACTCCAGCGTGGACATCGCCGCTCGCGCATGGCAGTCGACTAGCTGACCTACGCCGCCTCCGCCGGCGCGCGCGCGGCGACGTGCGCAATCGCATCGCGCAACACCTCGAGGCCAGCGCCCGGCTTCACCCCTTGCTCGGCCAGATGACGGCGGAAGGCCCGCGCACCCGGCACGGCATGGAATGCGCCGACGAAATGCCGCGTGATCGCATGCAGTCGCGTTCCGCGGACGAGCTGCTGCTCGATGTAGGGCATCATCGCCCCGAGCGCATCCTGCATGGTCGCATGCGGCGCCGCTTCGCCGAAGATCTCCCGATCCACGGAGAGCAGCCGCCACGGCTCCTGATAGGCAGCGCGGCCGAGCATCACGCCGTCGACGTGTTCGAGATGTGCTTTCGCGTCTTCGATGCCGGGAATGCCGCCGTTGATGATGACGGTCACACCAGGCATTGCGCGCTTGAGGCGATAGACGCGGTCATAATCGAGCGGGGGAACGTCGCGATTCTCCTTCGGAGACAATCCGTTGAGCCAAGCCTTGCGGGCATGCACGATCAGCGCGTCGCAACCGGAGGCGACCACCGCATGTGCAAGCGCATCGAGCGCGACCTCCGGGTCCTGCTCATCGATGCCGATGCGGCACTTCACGGTGACGGGAATCGCGACGGAGCGTTTCATCGCGTCGACGCACCTCGCCACCAGATCCGGCTCCGCCATGAGGCAGGCGCCGAAGCGGCCATCCTTTACGCGATCGGACGGACAGCCGACATTGAGGTTGATCTCGTCATAGCCAAACGCCTCGCCGATCCGCGCAGCCTCGGCCAGTTCGCGTGGATCTGAGCCGCCGAGTTGAAGCGCCACCGGATGCTCGCACCGATCGAACCCAAGCAGCCGTTGCCGATCGCCATGGATGACGGCGCCCGTGGTGAGCATCTCCGTATACAGCAGCGCCCGCCGCGTCAGGTGACGATGGAACACCCGGCAATGCCGGTCCGTCCAGTCCATCATGGGTGCAACAGAAAAGAGATAGTCTTGCGATTTCAACTATCATCCTCTTCGCAGTGGCCCGGTTATACTACTTCCGCGAAAATAGTATAGCCACCGGCGATCACCATGCTGCCTATGACTAGCGATACTGGTATCGCGTTCTCCCTAATCCATCCGAGAAAATGAGATGCCTCCACGCCGGGTCATTCGCTGCGCATTGGCGCCATTATGGTGGAACCACTACCCAAAAGGCAGTGTCGGTTTGCAACGGACCGGATTTCGACACCCCCAACGAGGACTAGCCGCTCACACTGACATCTGCTCCCAGATTGCCGGCTGGCCGGTCGTCATTGAATGTAGTGCACTCGCGAACGGATTACCGGACATACGCTTTAGCATCGATTTGCGCTCAATTGCGTCCCTTAACTGCCTTGAGTCCTATCGAGCGATCTAGTGTCGAGCTTCGTCGACCAGACGCCACGCTTGAAGCTCCCGACGTGCAGCGCCACAGCCCCTCGGCCACGAACCGCTGTAAGTCGTGGTTAATACCACCAACAGCCCCAAGGATGCGCCATGGGACCTATGAACCGCAGGCAAATGCTTCAGGCATCCACCACCGCGGCATTAACGGGAGCTTCACTCGTGACAGGATTGCAGGCGCAGGCTTCCGATGACATGCAACAAGCAGACGGACTCACTGTTGCCGCCGAGACTAGGCGCATGATCTGGAATGCGGTCGCGGTTGATGGCGATCGCATCTTTGTCGCCGGCCCGCGCTGGGCCGGCGCCAGCGGACCGGCCGTCGCACTGATTGATGGCAAGGACGCTTTGATCCCCTATCCCGACGCGTCATGGAACGCGTGGCAGCCCGGCGCCGACGTGAGCAACGCCTTTGTTAACGTGAATGCGATCCGGCGCGACGACCGCGGTGGTCTATGGATCATCGACACAGGCTCGCCAAGCTTCGGCGGCGATCCATTGCCCGGTGCCGCCAAGGCGGTGCGCATCGATCTCGCCACCAGTCGCGTCGAGCGGATTTATCCCTTCGGACCTCAAGCCGCTCTTCCCAGCAGCTATATCGACGACATCCGCTTCCATGGCGACCATGCCTACCTCACGGACGCCGGACACGCCGGGCTGATCGTGCTCGACTTGCGCGGCGGAGAAACACGCCGGGCGCTCGACGGTGCCCCCTCTGTCACGGCGCCGACCAACCGACCGATTGTAGTTGACGGCAAGATCGTGCGCGCGCCGGATGGTTCCCCGCTGCGGGTCAACAGCGATCCGCTAGAGGTCAGCCCCGACGGACGCTATCTCTATTTTGGTAGTCTGCATGGGCCCTGGTCTCGGATCGAGACACGACTGCTCGACGATCCCGATGTTCCCGGACCCGAACTTGCTGGCAAGGTGGAAGCCTGGGCGGATCTTCCGCCAGTCGGGGGAACGACAATGGCATCGGACGGTACGCTCTATTTCACCGACTTGGCGAGTGATGCGCTGAAGAAGCGCTCGCCTGACGGCACGATCACAACCATCATCCGGGATTCACGCCTGCACTGGGGTGACGCACCTGCTCTCGCAGATGGCTTCATCTGGCTGCCCGTGCCGCAGATCGACCGTGTGTCGCTCTTCAACAACGGGACCTCCCGGATCGAATGGCCGATCCGCCTGTACCGCTACAGGCTGGACGTTCAGGCGAAGTAAACCTAAGCCACAAGCGCTAACGTACCCATCCCGGCGAGAGTCTCGGTAAGGAAGGAAATCAGCGGTCGCACCAGATCGGCCTCCGCTGTCTCCTCCCCAAGCAGCACGATTTCAGTCATTGGCAATGCCGGCCACGAGTCCGGCGTCGGCACAACCTGCAAACCATCCCGAACGAATGACCGCCCAAGTATTGTAATGCCAAGGCCGCCGGCGGCGGCCGCCTGCACCCCCATCAAACTGCGTGCAGTGCAGGATGCTACCCAGGGCTGTCGAACCGAGTCCAAGGTGCGCGCCATCAACTCTCGATAAGTGCAGGGCGGCTTCAAAAGGACCAACTCCGCTGGCTTGCTAAAGTCTGGTTGATAGTCCGCCGCAGCGAGCCAAACGAGCGGCTCTCTCCAGATCACGCGACCGCGCTGGGCTGTACCATCCTTCTTCGCGATGACCACATCGAGCCCCCCTGCATCGTACACATCCAGGAGATCGCAGCTCAGCCCCGTCATGAGTTCAAGCTGCACTTCAGGATAGAGACGCCGAAACCGTGCAAGCAACGCCGCCAACTGGCGTGGAATAAAATCCTCGGAGATACCAAGGCGAAGTGAGCCGACCGTGGCCGGCTCGCGCATGCTTCGGACGGTGAGATCGTTCAGTTCGAGCATCTGCCGCGCCGTCACCAGCAGCCGCTCTCCGTCCCGTGTCAGGCTCAGCGAGCGGCTCGTCCGTTCGAAGAGCTTGCACCCGACAAGTTCCTCCAGCCTGCTGACCTTCTGACTTACCGCGGATTGCGATCGGCCAACGACACCAGAGGCTGCTGTGAAACCGCCGGATTCGGCCACAGCGACGAAGGCACGGAGAAGTTCAATTTCCAGGTCTGGATAGCGCATGGACTGCCCATTTGATTATCAAATAGATGCAATCATAACTATGCGTTTGTCTTGCTCCCGCAAGTCCCACATTTTGGCGCGGCTGCGACAACTTTTCATAACAATGACCAGACACCCCTTTGATGATTTGCGCATCGATTCGATCCCGACCGACCCGCTTGCGGATATCCTAAGCGCGTTCACTGTCGTTCGCACCGAGGTTGTGCGTCTTGACAGCGACGTCCCCTTTGAAACACGCTTCGATGCGGACGAACGCTTCACCTTCGGCTTCGTAATTGCGGGCTGCCACAGCATATGGCTGGACGGAGAAACGTTGCCGGTTCGCCTGACAGCAGGCGACTGTTTTTTGCTGACCGGCGCACGCGCTGGCCGCGCCTTCAACATCGAAGGCGGTCGAGAGATTCACCGCGCGGACCATAGTGGCGGTTCGGGCGCCGTCATGCGCACCGGATCGATGAATGACGTTGTCGTCGTCGGGCGTCTCACTCTCGACAAGCAGGGCGCCGCCTGGCTCAGGGTGGCGTTGCCGCCGCTTATTCGCCTCGCTGCCGAAGTTGCGGCAGCGAGGCCGACCGGTCTGATCATCGAACTCCTGAGGTCTGAAAGCGAGGCTGATGCTCCAGGCAGGCGCCTGATCACGAGCCGTCTGGCGGATGTGCTCCTCGTTCAAACGATCCGCGCTCATCTCGCCAACAATCCCGACGCAACCAACTGGCTTGCGGCACTTACCGACCGGCAGCTCGGTCGCGCCATACGGAGATTTCACGCCGATCCCGCGGCTGATTGGACAGTGGCGTCGCTGGCAAAGGCGGCGGGAATGTCGCGCTCCTCCTTCGCCGAGCGATTTCGCCGCCGTGTGGGACTCTCACCTCTCGACTACGTCACGCGCTGGCGGATGCACAGGGTACGGAGGGAACTGCTGCAAACGAGCTTGCCCTTTGCAACCGTCGCCTATCGAAATGGCTATGCCTCGCGTACCTCGTGCAGTCATGCTTTCAAGCAAGTCTTCGGCTACTCGCCCAGCGAACTTCGTGCTGGACAGAAACTCACGCTTTCGCGAGCGGACGGTGCAAGGCCGCCGCTGTCGGAGCCAAACGACGATTCATTTTCGCTGTAGTGGTCAATTTCCGGCACCCCCGTGATGGTCGGTCGCTAGGTTCCCGACAGATTGCGCAAGATGATCAACTGGACGATCTTGTCGCGATGCATTGAGAAGTAAAATACGAGAACAAGAGGCTCCGGAAGACCGCGCCTGTCAAAATTTCCTTGGACATGCGCCGTCAGAATGCAATGTCCGTAGTGGTCAACGTTACTGACGACCTGGATGGCAAGCTGTTCGCCGACAATGTCGCGAATTACCCATTCGCGAATTGCCTCCTTTCCCCAGTGATCGCAGAGCTGGTCATTGACCAACGCGTCATCGACGAATGTGTCCAGCAGAACCTCCAGGTCTCTGGAATTCGTCGCACGCACGAATGCATCTACTGGGCGCGGAAGTTCCGAAAGCTGATGGCGTTCGATCAAAATCCGTTCGATCCGTTCATCATCCAGATGAAATATCCAGTCGAAAGGCGTGCTTTCTCCGAGTGCGCCGCGTCTGACCAGCACGGTCAAGACAACGATTCCTTTTTCCCGCCAACAGCTGATGGGGTGAAGCTGGACAGCCTCTCGCCCTAAAAAGGCGCGCAGCCAGGCGGCTCTCTCGTCGCCTCGAAGTTCTCGTCCCGCATCCACAAGAACGGAATCGTTCTCCATCGCCGAGACCAGTCGACCAACGTCGTTGACCTGAGCGGCACGAAGACATTTGTCGACTCGGGAGGGAAGACTCCAACCAGACATGCCCGCACCATCAGATCCCGCGCCACCAGGCTTGCGCCCTCTCATTATGACAAGTGGGAGGCCCACGGTCGTGCTGATCGGTGCAAATCATTGTAAAGGCGCGCATCGACACCGGCCATTCGGCTGAGCATCGCGCGGCTCCGGCACCGGAACGCACCCACCAAGCCGCTCCCCTGCCGACACGAAGATCACGCCAGACTGACAGCGCTTAGCGCCTCTTTGCGCTGCTTAGCGAGCATTCGACGCCACGCTCTGCGACATTGCAGGCGAAGAGCTTGGACGCACCCTTCGGGCGGAACAGGCTCTCCAAAAGATACCATGCAGGAGCTTGCGTGATGAAATCTGCGCCATTGATCAAGAATATCCGGACGCGCGCTGTACTCGTGCCATTGCGGCGTCCGGTGATTGCCGGCATCGGCCGGTTCGAGTTGTGGCCGCTGGTGCTCGTCGATCTCGAGACCACGTCCGGCATCGTTGGGCACAGTTATGTGGCGCCGTACCGCGCGGCGGCCATCCCGGTCGTTGTTGCCGCCCTGGGCGATCTGCACGACATGCTGAAAGGCACGCCTGTGGCGCCGTTTGATGCATTCGAGTCAGCTGCCAAGGCCCTGAACGTTGTCGGTTCGGCCGGCATGTCGATGATCGCGGTATCTGCGGTGGACATGGCGATCTGGGACGCGCTGGCGAAGGCCGCCAACCAGCCGTTGGTCAGATTTCTCGGCGGCACTCCCGGTCCCGTTCGCAGCTACGACAGCAACGGCCTATGGCGGCACGAAGTAAGCACGCTGGCCGGCGAGGCGCGCGAGCTTCAACAAGAAGGTGGCTTCACCGCTATGAAGCTGCGGCTCGGTAACGAGCACCTGAAAGACGACGTCGCCGCGATCAACGCAGTCCGCGAGGGCGTCGGCAGCGACATCGATTTGATGGTCGACTTCAATCAGGCCCTCGGCCTCGGCGACGCCATTCGACGCTGTCACGAGCTTGATGAGGCAGGCCTCTACTGGTTCGAGGAGCCGATCGCGTATGACAACACCCGCGGATATGCACAGCTCGCTGCCAAAGTACGCACGCCGTTGCAAATGGGCGAGAACTTCTACGGTCCTCGCGATTTCTTCGCCAATCTGAGCGCCGGTGCGATCCATTACGCCATGGCCGATCTAATGCGTATCGGCGGCGTCACCGGCTGGCTGCGCGCGACGAGCGTCGCAGCAGCGACGGGCGTCCAGCTCTCCAATCATCTGTACCCCGAGATTTCCGCTCACTTGCTCCGTGTGACGCCGACCGCGCATTGGCTGGAGTGGGTCGATTGGGCGAACCCGATTCTCGAGGAGCCGCTTCAGCCGCGTGGAGGCCGCGTTCATGCCTCCGACCGGCCCGGCGTCGGCATCAGCTGGAACGAGAAGGGCGTCGCGAAATATGCCGTCAAGGTTTGATGGCGCCTCTCACAGATCGAGCGAGATATTCCCGATCCACCACCCTTCCGGCGCACGGAGACGAATAAATGGCCTATCAGACGATCAATCCATCCACCGGCGAAGTCGTGAAGCGCTTCGCGGAAATCTCGGATGCTGACCTCGAGGTGGCCGTGGCCGACGCCCAAGCCGCTTTTGAGACCTGGCACCGGCAACCTGTCAAGCATCGGGCAAAAATTCTCACCGCCGTCGCGGCCAAGCTACGCGAGAATTCCGAAGAATATGCACGATACCTGACCCTCGAGATGGGAAAGCTCATTGCCGAGGCCCGTGGCGAGGTCGCTCTCTCCGCAGCCATCATCGATTACTATGCGACGCGTGCGGAGGCATATCTGAGGCCGCAATCCCTACCAGAGGCGCCGGGCGCCATCGTCGAAGCACTGCCCATTGGCATCATCTTCGGCGTCGAGCCCTGGAACTTTCCATACTATCAGCTCGCTCGGGTCGCTGGGCCACAATTGATGGTCGGCAACGTCGTGATGATCAAACACGCGAGCAATGTCCCGCAATCGGCACTTGCATTCGCTCGCTTGTTTGAAGAGGCCGGAGCGCCCAAGGGGCTCTATACCAACCTCTTCGCCAATTTCGAGCAAGTCGGACGCCTCATCGACGATCCGCGCATTCGCGGCGTCACCCTCACCGGCAGCGAACGTGCCGGCGCGATCGTCGCAGAGCGCGCCGGCCGCAATCTCAAGAAATCCGTCATGGAGCTCGGCGGTAGCGATCCGCTCATTGTGCTCGAGGATGCTCCTTTCGAGGCGACGCTCGACAATGCGCTTTGGGGCCGTATGAACAACACTGGACAGAGCTGCGTCGCCGCCAAACGGATCATCGTGGTCGGAAGAGAGCGGGGCGCCGCATTCCTCGAGGGTTTCAAGGCACGCATGGGCGCGCTCAAGCCCGGCGATCCCGTCGATCCGAACACGACGCTCGGCCCCGTCTGCTCGGAGCAGGCCATGCACCGGCTGCTCGAGCAGATCGAGGCCGCCAGGAAGGGCGGCGCCGAAGTCGTTCTCGGAGGCGGCCGCGTGAAGCGGCCCGGCTTCTATGTCGAGGCGACGATCCTGACCAATATCAGCAGAGACAATCCGATCTTCCGGCAGGAATTGTTCGGCCCGGTGTCAAGTTTCTACGTCGTCGATAGCGAGGAAGAGGCGATCACGCTGGCCAATGCGACCCCGTATGGCCTCGGCGGCTCCGTCTTCACGGCGGACCTGAGGCGCGGCCGACAGGTAGCGGGTCGGATCGAGAGCGGCATGGTTTTTGTCAATCATCCGACCTGGACCGCACCCGAACTTCCCTTCGGCGGCATCAAGAACTCCGGGTACGGCCGTGAACTCTCGGAGCTGGGCTTCGGCGAATTCCTCAACCGGCGGCTCATCAGTATTTCGCCCGTCGGATCGCCACCGCCCGGCGTCAACCAGGGCGGCTAACCACAGCGCATCAACCAGGAGATCCCAAGATGAAGACAGTCCAAGAAGCATTCTTCGATGTCGCTCGCAAGCTGAAGCTGACCACGATCTTCGGCAACCCCGGTTCGACCGAAGAAACTCTGCTGAAGAACTTTCCTTCCGATTTCCGCTACGTGCTCGCGCTGCAGGAAGCGCCCGCCGTTGCGATGGCGGATGCCTATGCCCAGGCCACGGGCGAGGCCGTGCTGGTCAATCTGCACACCGCGGCCGGCATGGGGAATGCGTTGGGCAATATCGAGAGCGCCTGGTACAACCGCGCGCCGCTGATCATCACAGCCGGTCAACAGACCCGCGAGATGTTGCTGATCGAGCCATATCTCACCAACGTGCAGCCGCTGGAAATCCCCAAGCCGTTCGTCAAATGGGCCTATGAGCCTGCCCGTGCGGAGGACGTGCCGGCCGCGCTGATGCGTGCCTATGCGATGGCGGTGCAGCCGCCAGCCGGGCCGGTCTTCCTGTCGATCCCGATGGACGATGTCGACAAGCCCTGTCCGCACCCACCGCAAATCCGGACGCTCAGCCGTCGCCTGGGGGCGGATCAACAAAACCTCGCCTCTGTCATCGAAGCGCTTTCCTCCGCCAAGTCGCCCGCGCTTGTGATCGGCGGCGCCGTCGACCAGAGCGGCGGTTGGGATGACGCCGTCCGGCTTGCCGAAAAGCTGCGTTGCGAGGTGTGGGCCGCGCCCGCTGAGGGCCGGCCAGGCTTTCCCGAGACCCATCGGCTCTATCAGGGCATGCTGACCAGCGCGATCGGCCCGCTCGGCAAACAACTGTCAGGGCGTGATGTGATCGTCGTGATCGGCGCGCCGGTCTTTCGCTACTATCCTCACGTTCCCGGCGACTACATTCCTGCGGGATCTCGCCTCTTTCACATTACCGACGACCCAGCCGAGGCTGGCCGTGCACCGGTGGGAGATAGCGTCCTTGCCGACCCCGGACGGGCCTGCGCGGTGTTGGCGGATCATGTCTCGCCGCCAGATCGGGCACTACCACCGGCACGGAGCCCGCTGCCGCGACCGGAGAGCGCGACGAAGATCACGGCCGACTTCCTGTATCATTCGATCAACGAGGCGCGACCGCAGGACAGCGTTGTGGTCCAGGAATCGCTTTCGACACTGAAGATGCTGCGCCAACGCCTGCCGACTAGCCGGTCACGCTCGTTCTTCTCGATGTCGAGCGGCGTTCTTGGCTACGGCCTGCCCGCCGCCGTCGGCGTCGCGCTTGCCGAGCGCGACAAGGGCGGCGACCGCAAGATCGTCTGTATCGTCGGCGACGGGGCCGCCAACTATGTCATCCAGGCCCTCTGGACGGCTGCACAGCACAAGTTGCCGATCCTGTTCGTCATCCCTCGCAACGGCGCCTACAATATTCTGAAGTCGTTCGCGCACCTGCTCGAAACTCCCGGTGTTCCCGGCCTCGATCTGCCGGGTCTTGATTTTGTCTCACTCGCTGCCGGCTACGGTGTCATCGCGGAGCGGGTTTCCGATCCGGCGTTGCTGGCAAGCGCTCTCCGCTGTGGCATGGCGAGCCAAACTCCGCACCTGATCGAAGTGGAGATCGATCCGGTCGTCCCGCCCCTCATCTGACTTCCCAACCCGCGAAGTCCATCAGGAGGTCAACATGAAGGCAATCGGCTATCTTGTTCCGCAGCCCATCACGGCAACGGACGCTCTCGTCGAGCTCGAGTTGCCCATCCCAGCACCGAAGCCACGCGATCTGCGCGTGGCAGTGAAGGCGATCTCGGTCAATCCGGCCGACGTCAAGCGTCGTGCCAGCAGCCCGCCGCCCAAGGGAGAGGCCTGCATCCTGGGTTACGATGCGGCGGGCGTCGTCGAGGCTATTGGCTCCGACGTGACGATGTTCCGGCCAGGCGACGAGGTGTTCTATGCAGGCGCCATCGATCGGTTCGGCACGAATGCCGAACTGCATCTGGTCGACGAGCGCCTCGTCGGCAATAAACCCAAGACACTGAGTTTTGCCGAGGCCGCCGCGTTGCCGCTCACCTCGATCACCGCGTGGGAGTTGCTGTTCGACCGTCTGGGCGTTCCCTATGGCGTCAAGACGCAACGCGGCACGCTGCTGATCATCAACGGGGCCGGCGGAGTCGGATCGATTCTGACCCAGATTGCGCGGCGTCTGACCGGACTTACCATCATAGCAACGGCATCCCGACCGGAGACGATCTCGTGGTGCAGAAAAATGGGCGCACATCACGTGATCGACCATCGTCAGCCTTTTCGCGAACAGTTACTGGGCTTCGGGATTGCGCAGGTCGAGTATGTCTGCGGTCTGACCGCAACCGGAAAGCATCTTCATTCCATAGAGGCAGTGATGGCGCCACAGGGGCGCCTGGCGCTGATCGACGATCCCGATGCGCTGGACATCGTCAGTCTCAAGCGCAAGTCCATATCAGTGCATTGGGAGTTGATGTTTACCAGATCACTCTACCAGACCCCGGACATGATTGCGCAGCACCGACTCTTGAATGAAGTCGCCGCTCTCGTCGACGATGGTGTACTCCGCTCCACGATGACGGTAGATGCGGGCGCCATCAACGTCGCGAATCTGAAGCGCGTGCACGCGCTGGTCGAGAGTGGTCGCGCGATCGGAAAGACAGTGCTTTCCGGCTTTTGAGGCGACCGGCCACGACCAACCGAAATGCATATCTCACATCAAAGAAGCTTCATCGAAATGAAAAACTCTCCAACGGCTGTCTTCGCCGCCGCCATTCTGGTCCTGGCCGCATGCTCGCCCGCATCTGCCCAGAAGATGCCTGCCCCAGCCCAGTCGGGACCTCCGGTCGTCACGGACGCACCTGATCGTGGCACCTTGCCGACCGTGAGCGGCCATACCGCCATCGTGCCCACGCTCTACCAACTCGACGCACAGCCAATTGAGCAGATCTCGCCGCTTGTCCAGCGCCAGTATTTGAGCGGCACGCAGTCGACCTTTGTCAAATGGACAGTGAAGAAAGGTGGCGTATTTCCGCTGCATCATCATGCCAGCGAGCAGATCACGTGGATCACCGAAGGGCGGTGCGAGGTTTACTCCCAGGGCAGAAAGTTCGTGATGACGGCTGGCACCGTTCTGGTCATCCCGCCGAATACGCCGCACGAGTTCGTTTGCACCGAAGACACAATCGATATCGATTTCTTCGCGCCGCAGCGCCAGGACTGGCTCGATGGCGCGCCTTCCGTCGCTGCGGGAAAATGACCCGCCCCATCTCCCCCGCCGGGCACGAGCCAACAATAGCGGCAAGGACGTGAAATGACGGACAATACAAGCAGCGTAGTCCGAGTCGGTCACATCGATCTGTCTTTCCACGACGCCGGTGCGCGGGAAGTCGAGGCGATCTTGAAGTCTCACGGCCACCACGTCGATCGCTCGGCGGCACCGCATGAGGAGATATTCCAGCGGATGCGCCGCGGCGAGATCGATATGCTTGTTTCGGCGTGGCTTCCGGCAAGTCACGGCGACTATCTCAGACGATTCGAGCAGGAGGTGCGAAAGGTCACCGTCCTGTATGAACCCTACTGCATCTGGGGCGTACCGGAATACATCCCAGCGGAAGTTGCCGGTGTTGCGGACCTCCTAAGACCAGAGGTTTCGGCCCGAATGGAGAAGTTGATTCAGGGTATCAATCCGGGGGCCGGCATAAGCCGCTTCTCGAAGGCCATCATTGAGCAATACGGCCTGGCGGCCGCGGGCTATCACTTCGAGGCCGGGACAGAGCAGGATAGCTTCGGCCGGTTCGAGCGCGCGGTGGCCGAACGCCGCTGGGTCGTCATTCCGCTTTGGCATCCGCAGGCGCTGCATCATCGTCATAAGATTCGCGCGCTTGAGGAGCCAAAGGGGCTGCTCGGCGGAACCGACAAGGCGACCCTGATCGTGCGTCACGATGCCGAGGTACGGATCGGCGCGCCCGCGCTCGCCGAATTATCGCGCCTGACGATCGGCAACGCGCGCATGAGCGCGCTCGACGATGCGCTGCGCCGCACCACCGGCTTGGATTCCCCGCCACCCAAGCGAGGACGATGACACTATCTCTCCCAACGAAAGTAGTTTCTCGCTCACCTCAGTCAGGAACCGACACATGACCCATTCCAAGCTTCTCCAGGACACACAACAATTGACTTATGCCGGCGCTGCGATCGCCATCGCGGCCGCAGTCGCAAGGTCGAAGAAAATCGCGGCGCCCGAATGCATCGCTGTTGTCGATGCCGGCGGCAACCTTCTGGCCTTCGCAAGGGTCGAGGGGGCCGCAGTGCTCGCCCGCGAGCCCGCTGTCGCCAAGGCTGCCACGGCGGCTTCCCTGGCGATGCCGACAGGTGGCATACCGTTCGAATTTGGTGCCAATCTCGGCCTCGCGAGCCAAGGCGGTATCGCTAATCTCGGCGGCGGCTTTCCCATCATCTTCAACGGCCGCGTCCTCGGCGCCATCGGCGTCGGGTCTGGCACCACCGAGCAGGACGTAACGGTGGCCGAAGCCGGGCGCGATGCCGTGCTCGCCGCTCTCTCGGCCCAAACCGATTGACAGGCGGCCCACCCATTCCGGAGCCGATGATGAGCCGTCTTCCACGCCCAACTGCGGCATGCTTCGCTCTCCTTCTAGCGTTGCCTGTCGCCGTATGCGCCCAAACCCATGGAGAGATCATGAATACGTTAGCTCGCGCGCCAACAGATCGTCCGATCGGCGACATCGAGCCGGTTTTCGAATTTCGGGACGACATGCCCACCGGGGTTACCGTCGCCCGCAACGGTCGCATCTTCGTCAACTTTCCACGATGGGGAGGCGAGGTTCCCTTTACGGTCGCCGAGATCCGCGGCCGAAAGATCGTTCCCTATCCCGACGCGAAGATAAATAAGTTTGATCCAAAGCGTCCGGGCGAGACGCTTGGCAGCGTGCAGAGCGTCGTCGTCGACGCGGCGAACCGGCTCTGGATCCTCGACACCGCGGCTCCCTCCTTCAGCACGCCCGTGCCCGATGGCGCCAAGCTCGTCGCCGTCGATCTCGCGACGGACAAAGTGGTCAAGACCATCGTGCTGGCGCCGACGTCCGTGCTGAAGACCACCTACATCAACGACGTGCGCTTCGATCTGCGGAAAGGCAAAGCGGGCTTCGCGTACATCACCGATTCCTCGGTCTCGGGTCCGGGCGCGATCATCGTCGTCGACCTCGACAGCGGTGAAAGCTGGCGTAAGCTGAGCGGCCACGCTTCAACGTCGGCCGACCCCGCGTTTGTTCCCGTGGTCGAGGGCGAGACCCTTGCAATTCGCGAAACGGGAAAGGCGCCTGTTCCCTTCACCGTGGCATCCGATGGTATTGCTCTCTCGGCGGATGGCGCGACGCTATATTATTGCCCGCTGTCGAGCCGGCATCTGTACTCAGTCCCGACCGCCCTGCTGCTCGACCGAGCGGTCTCCGAGGCCGACGTGGCGAAGGCCGTCATCGACCTCGGCGAGAAAGGCGCCTCAGACGGCCTCGAAGCGGACGACAAGGGCCGCATCTATGCCGGCGACTACGAACGTAACAGCATCCGGCAGCGTCAGACCGACGGCGAATGGAAGACCATCGCCCATGATCCGCGCATTCTATGGCCGGACACACTTTCTGTGGCCAGCGACGGGTATCTCTATTTCACAGCCAATCAATTGCATCGGCAGCCCCAATTCCACGAAGGGAGGGACCTGCGCGAGAAGCCCTACTCCCTGTTTCGCGTGAAAATCGACGCGGGTCCGGTGCTCCTCAAGTAGCGGACGAGCAACGATCGGGCGCAACGATCGGGACGGCCAAATGCCGCCGTCCCGACGCTGCCCACCATTCCGGTCGGGAGGTGACGCGCATGGGCGGCTCCGCCGTCTTGAATCCTGAGGTCGAGCGAACTGATGCCATGGGCTCGTATTCGCACCAGCACGTCACCTGGCCCCGGCGCGCGACTTATGGTCGTCACGCGGAATGGACGGCCTTATTTCTCGAAGATGGCGGCTTGCATTGTGCCTGTCATGCCTAGCTGCGACCGATTGAGTGTTGAACCTCTCGCCGCAACCTTGCCACTTCCACAAGGCTCGCGCCTCGCAATCCCTCGCTGAACTGTTGCAGCGTGCTGGCGAGCAGTTCGTCTGCTTCGCGGTTGCGTCCCTGGGCGAGCCAAAGTCGCGCCAACGGAACGGCTGTCCTCATCTCCCAGCCCCTGGCGCATTGCTCACGGGCCATCGCCAACGAGCGTAACAGCGACTCCTCGGCAAGGGCCGCATCGGGACGCGGCTGAGCCAAGAGTATCTCTCCTTGCGCGCGCAAGAGATCCGGAAGCTCATAGGTCTCGCCCCGCTCGGTTGCCCTGACGATAGCGCCGTCAATGATATTTGCCGCCTCCTCTTCCTGGCCGCTGACGGCCAAGCCCTCGGCTAGCGCACGTTGAAACGCGGTCATGAACATATGGTGCTGTTCCTGATGGAGAGCGGCTAGGGCATCACGCAGCATGGCGACGCCGGATGCTGCGCCTCCCCGGCACACCGCCAATTCGCCCCTGAATCCACACCCAATGGCATGGTAGGAAACAAGCGAATGCTTCGCCGCATGAGCGACAAGGCGCTTCACACGCCTATTGGCAAGCTCGTAGTCCGCATCCCATAACGCAACCGATATTGTATAGAACAAGGTCGCGCATAGGCTTACGGGATGCCCGCAGCGCTCCGCCTCTTCGATTCCCTGACGCGCTGTCCGTTCAGCTTGTTCCGGGAAGCCACGCAGCCATAGGACACGAGCCAAGACCGCGAGGCTGCGAACACGATGATCGTAGCCAAAAACATTGATCTCGAGCTGCCCCAGCGAGGCCGCCCGTCTGAATCCGATCTCGCAGTGGTGCTGCGCTCTCCGCTGATCGCCGATCAAATGGTAGGCGGTACCGCGCATCCATTCGGCAGCCACCATGGCGTCTAATCGGTCGAGGTTCGCCGCCAGGACGGCGCTCCGTTCGGCCGCTTCTGCGGCGCCGGAAAACTCGGCAACGCGGATCAGAAAGAGATGCAGCCCGGCATGGAAATACAATTGGTCCTCAGGCGTCCCGACCGTTTCGGCAAGGTCAAGCCCTCTTTGGAAGGCATGACGAATATCCTCCCGCCCTCCTCTGGTGAACATGATCGAGACTGTCAGATATCGCCAGAGCACGAGTTCAGGCACGCCTCCTCGATCGGAGGTCTCCAGCGCGGCCAGCGCGTGTTCACACCAATGCCGACACTCGCCGAGCAGCGACATGCGCAGAAATAGCGGTGCAGCACCGACCGCGAGTTCGCCTCCAATCTTGCTGTCTCCGCCAGGGGAAAAACACCACTCGAGCGCCGCTCGAATGTTGCCCATATGGAGCCTGTACGAATCCGGTCCCGGTCGATCGAAGTCGGCGATCGACCGCGATCGAAGCATGTCGCAATAGTATAGGGCATGCCGACGGGCGACGATATCGTACTCCCCCGTCTCCTCAATCTTGAACATCGCGTAAGACCGCGTGGTATTCAGCAGACGATAGTAGCTCTTGCCGCCGACCGTCGAAATCCCGATCAGGGACTTGTCGATCAAGCCTGCCAGCGCCTCGGCGGCGTCCTGCTCCAATACCGCCTCGTCGGCCACAACTACCTGTGCTGCATCGGGCGGAAAGAACCCGGCAAAGACCGACAATCTGCAGAGAACGTGCTGCTCGTGTTCGGACAAGAGATGGTAGCTCCAGTCCAACAGAGCCCGCATGGTCTGGTGCCGCGGCAAAGCACTGCGCCTGCCTTCCCAGAGCAACTTGAATCGGTTTTCCAGGAGGTCGGCAGTCCCCTGAATCCCGTATGCACCGACCCGGCTGGCCACCAGCTCGATCGCGAGCGCCAACCCGTCGAGCTGCCTACAAATGCTCGCCACGGCCGGCGCTTCGTCGTCGCTGAGTTGCAAGCGATATCCTCCGGCGGCCGCCCGCTCCATGAAAAGCTGGGCGGCAGGCCAGCCGACTACGCAATCCGCCGTCAGGTCGGCGCCGGCGGGAGGCGCATCAAGCGGATGCAACAGGTAAACGTGCTCGTCCTCAACACGAAGCGTTTCGCGGCTGGTCGCAAGGATGAACACGTCGGAAACACTGGCGAAGATTTTCTCGGCGAGCGGTGCGACCCTGTCGATCACGTGCTCGCAATTGTCCAAGACCAGCATCGTCTGCTTGCCGGCAAGAACAGAAACGAGGCTTTCGAAACAGTCCTGCGAACCCGTGGACAAACCAAGCACAGACTCCACCGCGTTTCCGACGAGGGAGCCATCAGAAATCGCGCTGAGGTCGACGAAGTAGACCGCTCCGTCGAATTTATGGAGGAGCGAGTGGCATACAGCCGTTGCAACCGTTGTCTTACCCAGGCCTCCTGCCCCCACCACGCTGACGAAGCGGTGCTCAAGAAGGAGCCTTGAGAGCTCCAGGACGGTCTCGTCGCGCCCGACCATGCGCTCCAAACGCGGTGGCAAATGGCAAGTGGGAACCGAGGAATGGCGCAGAACGGGATTGGCTTGCGGTTGCGCCGCCGGGATTCGCCTAACAGGTGCTACGAAGCAATAGCCTCTGCCAGGAACGTTCGTCACGTAACGAGCGCCATCACGGCCATCGAGCAGCGCCTTGCGAAGATTCGTGACGTGAACGCGAAGGTTCGCATCTTCCACCAATAAGTCGGGCCAGACCTGATTCATCAGGTCTCGCCGGGAAACGGTTTCCCCGGCCCGCTCGACGAGTGCAATCAGGATATCGAGCGCGCGACTGCCAAGCGCTACAGGTTTATCGTCTCGGTATAGGATACGTCCGGCGGACGAGAGTCGGAACGGTCCAAAGGACAAGAATTCCTCCGCCCTCATAACCAAATTATCCGCCATGAACGTTTCACCTGTGCGGATCGGGCCACGCTGATGTGCCCGAAACTCGGCCGGGGAGCTGCACTTGGGTTGGCTATGTTGCGCTTTGTCATTCGGCACGAAGTGGTCCTGGCCTTCCAAGTATTATTTGACGTCCTGGAGCAAAAGGCACCTAGGTCTCTGAGGGTCCAAGGATGGTCTCCTAACGTCCGACAAGCGATGTCATCGCAAGCATTGGACCTGCCGCCGGCTGTGAATAGACGGAACGCGCCAGAAGCCCGGGGGCGCAATCTGGATCATGCCGGGGAATACGGATTGGTGCGCGAACAGCTTTGGTCCGAGCCGCAGTGAGGGCCTAGAGGGCCAAGACAGGTTCACACTGCCGCTGCAGGATGCCTTGAGAGCTCTGCTGCCGTTCATGAGCGTTGTCCACATTGCTTCTCTGTCCTCGAGGGATAGCAGGAGCTTGGGTGGTACCGCTTCAGTCAAATGACTGACCAGGTGACTGCCCCCGGTCGGGTCCGATCACACCGCGGATTGGGGCGACCGGTTTAATGCTTCTTGCAGACCGGCTCGCGTCGCGACTCCAAGTTTCGGAAAGATCCGGTAAAGGTGAGAGCCGACGGTCCGGTGAGACAGATAAAGACGTGCGCCGATTTCCTTGTTCGAAAGTCCGCCGGCCGCGAGTTCCGCAATCTGCAGCTCTTGGGACGTCAGCGCGTCGAGCGCGAGCCCCTCCTGCGGACGGCTGGTTTCACCTGCAGCGCGCAATTCTCGTCGTGCCCGCTCGCTCCACGGCAGGGCTCCCAGGGCATCGAGGATGTCGCGCGCCGTTCGCAGAGGCGCGCGCGCGTCCATGACTCGTCGCTGACGCCGCAGCCATTCGCCGTAGGCCAGGAGCGATCGTCCGCGTAGGAATGGCCAGTTCTGCGCGATAGTGCCGAGCCCCTCCTGAAAGAACGCCTCTACGCGGTCCGGTGCGGCAAGCAGCGCCCTGCTGTGGGAGAGCATCATCTGGACCCACGGCACCGCCACAGGGCCCGAACGTCGCTCGACCTCCGCGATGAACGAGGAAGCCACGGCCTCTTGTCCGCAGGAAATCGCCGCCTCGACGAAATCCACGAGGCTGAAAAACTGAAGGCTGGTGTTGAACGCCGGATCACCCGGTATGTGGAGCCGTCTGAGGTGTTCGTAGGCCTCCGCGGATCGACCGGCACCGAGCGCGGCGGCGCCTCGCGCACTCTGAAGCAGAGCCAACAGGAAATTCACACTTGGTGAAAGAATCAACCGCTCTGCGCGCAACGCGTGAGCCTCGCATGCATCGAATTTGCCCCGAAGCGCGGCGACAGTCGCCAGCACGATCGTCCCGGCCGCAATCCAGACCGTCGCCCCAGTTTCCTCCGCAAATCGGATCGACTCCTCGGCCGAACGAAGCGCGCCCATTAAGTTACCCGTTTCCATCTCGGCCCAACCTCTGGCGAAGAGCACCCGCGCTAAATCACCAAGCCGCCCCTGCTCGCGAAACTCCGTACTCGCCTGATTCAAATAGTTGAGGCCGAAGTCGAATGCGCCGACGGTATTGGCCGCAAGCCCCAAGGTCCATGCCGCCACCGGGTCTGCCACACCAGCATCCGCATGTGCCGCGAGCCGTTGATGCACGGCGTGTCCGTGTCGGAGCGGTTCGACATAGGCCGCGATGGCGATCAGTCGCGCGTCGCTCGCGGGCAATCCCGACTGCTTCGCGGAGGCGAGAACGCCCTCCCGCACCTTATCGCTCGCGTTGCCCCACCAGCAGCGCTGAGCCGCGCGCCACAGCAGGTTCTGTGCGACGTCGTTTGCGCCGTCAGTTCGCGCATCAGCGGCAAAGTGGACCAACACGGGAATCCGGCCGGGATCAATCGCTGTGAGAGGCTGGCTCAGCTCGCGGATCAACGCGACTTGTGCCCGCAGGCGCGGTTGCGGCTGATCCGGACCCGCCGCACGGAGCAAGCGCTCCACGGTCGCAGGCTGGCCCAGATCGGCGGCGAGCCCAGCCGCACGCAGGAGCCGTTCGCTTCTTGCCATCACCGTACCGCTCAGTCGCGCTGCATTCTCCAGCGCGGGTATTGCCATTGCCAGGGCGCCGCGATGGTGCGATCGAGTGGCAGCGTCGTCGAGCTCCTCAGCAAGAGTATCGTCGGGCCCAAAGGTCGATGCCAAACGATGCCAAATGGCTCGGTCCGCTTGATCCCTCATGAGCCGCCCCAATGCCGCGTGGACATCGTGGCGCATCACGGGGCTAGCTGACTGATGAACCGCCGAGCGGACGAGTGGGTGGCGAAACCGCACCTCACCCCTGTGAATCTCGATCAGCATCGCGGAGGCCGCCGGCGCGAGGGTGTCAAGCCCGGTGCTTTCGCCAAGCAGTATTTCGCCCGCGTCGAACACCTCGCGGAGCGATCTGCTGTCATTCTCCGCCATCACCAGTAAAAGCACGCGGGTGGCTGTCGGTAGAACGGCAACCCTGCTGAGGAACGCGCGCTCCAAGCGATCCGTGAGCGGCAGCCATGGCGCCTCGATGGTCTCCGTCGTGCGCTCGCCGCGCGGCAATTCGACGAGTGCCAGAGGATTACCCGCAGCCTCGCTCAGAAAACGACGACGCAAATCCGGCGAGAGGCCGGGCGCCGCGGCATCGAGTAGGCGTTCGGCAGCCGCCGCGCTGAGCCCTGACAGCCGATGCCGCAAGACGCCCGAATACGGAAACGACACGCCCAATCCTTCGCGCACGGCCATTAGGAGCACGATTGGATCAGAGCTCAATCGACGGGAGATGAACGCCAGCACATCGCGACTGGGTTGGTCGATCCATTGCACATCATCCGCAAGCAGCAGGATGGGCCTGCGCGCTGCACTCGCCGTGAGAAGATTGAGCGTCGCTAGGCCGATAAGGAATATATCCGGTGTGGCTGTGCCATCGCACAGGCCGAAGGCAGCTTGCAACGCCGACCGCTGGCGTGGCGGCAGCGATTTGAGCTGCTTCAGCATCGGTCTAATCGCCTGGTGGAGCGCACCAAAGGGCAGGTGCGCCTCGGATGGCACCCCACTGAGGTGGATTACGTGCATTCCATGCGCCACAGCTCGATCCTGCGCAAGCTCGAGCAACGTGGATTTTCCGATGCCCGGTTCGCCACTGAGGACCAGCGCGGCGCCACCGTCACGAACGCGGTCAATCACCCCGTCGATGAGGGCAATGTCGTCCTCGCGCCCGCATACAACCGGTGCCCCCCCGAACGGCCGACGTCCGCCATCTTGTTGCTGTCGCTCTGACCAAAGCGCATCGATAGCGAGTTGTGTCATACCCCTCACTCACATTTGTTAACCAGCACCAAAGCAATCGAGCGATGACGAGCAGGCGCTTCCGCACTTAATCGTCTCCGATCGTCCAGACTAATTCTTCAGCACGAAGTTTGCAGGCTGAGAATATCCCGCACAGCCGAATTTTCTATTCGAATGGAACGATCCTGACGAGATCGTGAGAACGTTAAGATCCGGCATTGCGACTCAAAGATCCCCCCAGACGAAGGGAGGTAGAGATGCGAACCGACACAATGCCGGCCTGCGGTCTTCGCCGATGCGCGCTATACGATCAAGGAGGGCGAGGCTCGTGTTCCATCGAGTGGTGTAGCAGCCGTGGTGGGTCACCGCGCGAGTTTGGGCTTAAGCGAACCCGATCAGCCTGCCACGGCGGGTAGGCCGACGATGAAATCATCGTTAAGGAAGCGATGGTTCGCAGCTGCGGTCATCCGCGCCACCGATCTCCGCATCGGTGTGCTGGCCGTTCCATTCCGGGATTTCGACGCCTGGCAAAGCGTGTTCGGGCATCCTCCAACAGCCGATCGTGAGCGAACAGTTGCGGATCTCTGCGATACGGAAGCGGAGATCGCGACCTTCAGCGGCCAGCGAAGCACTCAAACGCTTCAGACCGGACCTGATAGCCGCGATGGCAGCGGGATCGCTGACGCGAAGACGTTATCGGCATCATAGGTTTCCTTTGCGCGCAGCAATCGCTCCCTGTTGTCGCCATAGCTTGCGGTGGCGCGCGAGATCGCGGATCGTGCCAGTAGATTGGGATAACCGCCAGGGAGCGCGGTGGTGAAGCCCTCCCGGCTACGCCGTGCCCATTGCTGATGCTTGACCACGTCATCCAAATCTTTTTCGTCAGTAACGGCGGCGATGATCTCGATCAGCACATGATCGCGGCGCAGCGTGAATGCGGTTTTGTCTGGCGCAATTCGAGAGGCTGCTCCTTTGAATTCATGCGTCACCAGCACGCACCCCGGCGAAGGCGCGCTTGCTGAGGCGCCGACCAACGCGTCGATGCTTGCACGATCGAGCGCCGGCACGGAGCAGGTTTCCATGGTAGTCCGTCGACCATTGACGATCTGCGCATCAAACGCTGCGAGCAGTGCTCCGTTGGATTGTTGTTCGATCCCACCTGCGATGAGAGTGCCAAGTTTTCTATAGGGAGCGAGACGTGCTTCGCCTTTGGCTGGATCGCCGCACCAAGTCGGCATTACCAGTACCACCGCCATACCAGATGGATCGGCCATTAGCACGACTTGTACGGACAACTCGTCGGGCGCTTCTGCAGCAAGCGCCGCCGTGCCTGTCAGCACAGTTGCTGCCTCTGCGGCAGGATAGACCAGCGTACCGGACCACAAGGCCTGACATTTATGCAGCGCGTGCTGCATTCTGGTGACGACACCGAAATTGCCGCCACCTCCACGCAGGGCCCAAAACAGTTCTGGATGGTTCTCACCATCGGCGGTTACGATCCGTCCGTCCGCAAGCACGACCTCTGCGGCGAGCAGGTTGTCGAGCGCTAGGCCACAGCGCCCAATGAAAGGTCCATAACCGCCGCCGAGCGTCAGGCCCGCCATGCCAACGCAGCCAAAGGAACCAGCGGCGACTGCGCTGTGCTGCCGATCGGTGACGGCGGCGATATCGGCAGCCAATGCGCCGCCTCCCATCGCCACACGATGATTGCCGGGCATGATCGTGACCTGCCGCATACCGCCGAGATCGATCACGATGCCATTGCAGAGTGCGCGGCCGGCCCAGTCGTGCCCACCGCAGCGAACAGAGACCGGCAGGTCGTGCTCGCGCGCGATGCGGATTGCGGCCTGGACATCGTTGGCCGTCTGGCAACGGATGACAGCACGGGGCCGGGTTTCGAGGCTGGGCTTTGCCCAGATCCGCAGGGCCGCGGCATAGCCGCCGCTGCCGGGCCAGAAAATTCGATCGGCTAGATCGGGCGCCAGTTTCAGCGCCGCTTGTTCGGACAGTTTGCTCACAGGTGATCTCCCATCGGTACTCGCGCGGTGATGTGGGCGCGTGCCTCATCTATCGAGTGATGTGGCGAGCGATCGTGAACAATCCTGCTGTTTGAGGAGCCGATCAGGGCCCAATATCGGACGGGGCGACGCCGTGAACGCGCCGGATCCAACGCGACAGATGGCTTTGGTCGGAAAAGCCGGTCTCGGCGGCGACATCGGCGAGCCGGGTCCGCCCCTCACGGATTCGTGCAACCGCCGCCCGCAGTCGAAGGTGAACGACATAGCGATGTGGGGTCATGCCGACGCTGCGTGCAAATGCGCGCGTGAAGTGGAACGGGCTTCGGCCAGAGACACTGGCAAGTTCGGCGACCTCGATCGGCTCGGCCAAATGTTCGCTGATATATTCCCTGATCCGTCGCAGGGTCGGCGCCCCGATAACGCCGCGCAACGAACGAACGGGCGACGACGTGTGACTCTCGACAAGGCGGCCCATGAAGTCGTCGCTGGTCTCACTCCAGAACAGCGGGCCGTTGGGATAGCCAGCCCGCGCCTCCGCGATCAACCGCACAACAATTGCAAGCAGCTGCGTATCATAACCCGATAAGCGTTCCTTCAACCGATCTTGCGGGGCATCTGCTTCCGCAGCAACCAAGGTGAGCTGGCTGGGTTCAACCGCTAGCAGCACGGTGTCCATGTCCGCTTCGGATTCCGCCGAGCAGTCAACACCAGCGGGGCAGATCGCCAGTGCGCCGGCGCTCGGCTCGTGCACGAGGCGCCGCTCTCCTATCCGGCAATTCAGCCGATGGCACGGCAACATCTGGAGGAAGACCAAATGCTGCCGCGCCGTTCCCTTGAACCAGGCGGCCTGAGCGAAGCGCGCTCGCAGCAGCGACACGCCCCTTTCACCGCGCGGCACTGCAGTCGTCAGTATGGTCGGCGCACCGTCGCGCTGCGCCCATTGGACTTCGCCGAATTTCATAACGTGCCAAACGTGATGTCTGGAATCATGCTGCAAAAAAGATGATGATTCACGACACGATCGGTCAAATGGCTGTGAGCCAGCGGATGCTGATAGTTGGGAGCGAAGCCAACGTTGACCGCTTGAAGAGGAAGGCACTCTCCGACGTAATTCATTCACCTACGCCGCTTTGGGTTCGAAGCCGCCTCTTCGGCTTCACACTGCGCCACTCCGATCGCGTCGAGCACCGGAGCACGTTGGCGGCGCAGCTGGCGCGATCACCTGCTCAGGCTATTGGCCGAGTCTGTTGGCGGCCGCAAGGCGAAGCGCTAAACTACTGCCATACTGTCCCTCGTGACAGGCGTGTGGTTCTATCGCTTCGCGTCGAACTTGGTCACTTTGCCCAGGCGAATTTGAGTTCAGTCCCACCAGTAGAGCGCTAACCGCCGCAAGGCCCACTCGCGATGTTCCACGTGACGTTCTCCACATCCACACCTGATGAGATCTTCGCGGTGGGAGATATCCCCGCGTGCTGTCGGCAACGCAAGTCTGTTCCAATCCGTTCGGCCAGCTTGATCATGTCGACTGTAACAGGATTTTTCTTGATCTCCCGGTGCACACGTCGTGCACACGCCGCCTTCTAACTAATTGATAATACTGACCTCTCGTTCCAATCCATCATGGGCAAGCTTGGGCTAGCTCCAGCAGTCGATATCCAATTGCAGCCAAGTAGCGAAACCTTTGTCCATTACCTAGGGAGCGAAGCTCAACAAGGATGTGGTGCGGGGCCCTAATTAAAAAGACTGAACTCTCGCTCCAATCCATCGTGCGCAAGTTGAGCTAGCTCCAACAATCGATATCTCAGCTGGAGAAGCAGAGAAAGGTGAAGTACCTGAAGATCACCTCGCTTGCTCAGCCTTGACCATTGTGGCGTTGGCGGGTCAGCTAGGACTTGGCAGAGCGCGCGGATATCGCGGGATGCCGTGACACAACGGGACTTGCGATCCCATACAGGAATTGATCCACGATCATGTCCGCGAACTCTGCCGGCCCGATCCCTCCCTTGGGATCGTACCAAGTGTGGCTGAAGTTCAGTGTGCCAAAGAGCATCATGGCGTAGACCTTCCGCGTCCGCTTGACGATCTTGCCCTGATTATCGAGCTGGAGCAGCAGGCCGGAAACCAGATCGACAATCCGGCGCTCCAGAGATTTGATCGTCTGTTGGTCGTCTTCGGCGAGGAACGTGAGATCGTTGAGGATCAGGCGCTGTTCTTGCGGCGAACGCGCGTTGAGATCGACGATGGCACGGATCGCCGCGCGAAACTGATCAGGCGTCTCGGCATGTTTCGCGATCGCGTTCTCGACGTCCGCGATCATCTGGCGCACGTGCTCGTCCAGGATTGCGAACAGGATCGCCTCCTTGGACTCGAAGTAGTGATACAGCGCCCCGCGGGACAGCTTGCACGCCTCGGCAAGATCGGCGATCGAGGCGCGCATATAGCCGTATTCGGCGAACAGGCCGCGGGCCGCCACGATGATTCCGCGGTGGATGTCGTCGTAGTTCTCGGAGCGCGTCCGCGCCATCGGCCTCTCTCGCTCAAACGAACGCCGCCGAATCCGGCGACCCGCTCCTCTATACAACCGCTTCGGCCATCGCGCTCAACCCGCGGACACAAGTCCACCAGAACCGTAGCCACGGCGTCCAAAAATTTGATCCAGATCAAAAAATAATTTGAACGGCCGGTCGGATTATAATATCGTCCGATCTCGTCAGGCAAGCAATTCAGGCACGCGGGACCAACCCGGCGGCATCAGGGAGGTTGTGCGTGGACAGTCGGAAGGTCGATGCTGTCGTGATCGGTGCCGGCGCTGGCGGCCTGTGCGCTGCGGCGCGGCTGGCGCATGCCGGGCTCTACACCGTCCTGGTCGACGATCACGACAAGCTGGGCGGCCGCGCCTCCACCGAGGAAATCGACGGCTTCAAGGTCAATATCGGCGCGATCGCGATCGAGTTCGGCGGCGTGTTCGAGGAGACGTTTCGCACCGTCGGCGTCCCGCTCGACATTCGCGCGCCGGAGCCGGCAAGCTCCTTCTTCATCGACGGCAAGCTGATCGACGTCGGCCGCGGCGGCTGGTCGCTCCTGCTCGGGCAACTGACCAAGCAGGCCTCCCGCATCCTCGAGAAATTCGCCGACGCCCGCTCCGGCAATCTGCCCGACGGCCGGCAATCGACCGAAGACTGGCTGAAGGGCTACACCAGCAACGCCACCGTACATGCGCTCTTCCGCAATCTCTGTGCGGCGATCTTCGCCTGCAATGCGGCCGAGCTGCCGGCTCGCGCCTTCCTCACCTATTTCACCAGCAAGGGCGCCTTCAAGAAGTTCGGCTTCTGCCCGGAAGGGACAGTCGGCGTCTGGAACAGCCTTGCGACGGCGGTCGGGCGCAATGGCGAGGTCTGGCTTGGCACACCGGCCACCCAAATCCACACGACGAACGGACAGGTGAGCGGCGTGACTCTGCTCCGGGACGGCAAGCCGACGCGGATCGACACCGATCTCGTCATCAGCAATGCCGGCCCGAAGACAACCGTCGCGCTTGCCGGCGAAACCGCCTTCCCCGCTGATTATGTCACGAGAGTCAGGAACGATCTTCGTCCGGCCGCCAACATCGTCATCAATGTCGCGAGCCGCGAGCCGCTGCTGAACCATCCCGGTATCGTGACGTTCGGCAAGACGCGCCGGCTGTGCAACATGGCGAACCTCTCCGCCACCTGCCCCGAGCTCGCGCCGCCCGGCTGGCATCTCTATGTTGCCTATGCCGTGCCGGTTCCCGCGCTCGGCGTGTTCGACTCCGATGCCGAAATTGCGCTCGCACTGGCCGATCTGCGCGAGCAGTTCAGCAATTTCGATCAGGCCAAGATCCTCTCCATCCGCGTGATGCGCGGCGACTGGCCGGCGCAACGGAGCTGCGCCGGCTACGACCTGCCGCGCGAGACCGGCATCGAGGGCCTGTGGTGCGTCGGCGATGCGGTCAAGCAATACGGCAATGGCGGCACGCAGGCCTGCGCCGAGACGGCGAAGATCGTCACCGACGCCATCCTCGCCACGCGGCCGCCTGCGGCCCAGGCGAGCCGGATCTGATCGATGCCGACCACGATCCGGACACCGACCTCCTGCCCTGCGACGCAAGCGATGCCCGCGCCGGATGGCCTGCTCGAATTCCGCAACATCCGCATCGTCTACGACAACGCGATCGAGGCCATTCGCGACGTCTCGATTGCGGTGCCCGAGGGTCGCATCGTCGCCCTGCTCGGCTCCAACGGCGCCGGCAAGTCGACGCTGCTGAAGGCGATGTCCGGCATCCTCTACACCGAGGAAGGCGTGATCGAGAACGGCAGCATCCGCTTCCACGGCGAGGACGTGCATCAGCTCGCCCCCGACGAGCTCGTACGCCGCGGAATCGTGCAGGTACCCGAGGGCCGTCGCGTCTTCGCTGCGTTGACGATCGACGAAAATCTCCAGATGGGAGGCTACACGAGGACCGCTGCGGAAGCGCGCGAGCGTCGCGACAAGGTATTCTCGCTGTTCCCGCGACTCCACGAACGGCGCGACCAGATCGCCGGCTACATGTCCGGCGGGGAACAGCAGATGCTGGCGATCGGCCGCGCGCTCATGACCGATCCGGTCCTGCTCGCGCTCGACGAGCCGTCGCTGGGGCTCGCACCTTTGATCATCGACCGCATCTACGAGGTGATCGCCCGCCTGCGCGACGAATTGAAGATGACGGTGCTTCTGGTCGAGCAGAACGCGCAGCGAGCGCTCGACCTCGCCGACTGCGGCTACATCCTCGAAACGGGGCGCGTCGTGCTCGACGGCACTGCCAGCAAGCTCACAGCCAACGAGGATGTCCAGGAATTCTACCTCGGCGTCTCCTCGGCCGGCCGCAAGAGCCTGCGCGAGGTCAAGCACTACAAGCGGCGCAAGCGGTGGCTATCGTGACCGCGCTCCTCACCGTCGAAAACCTCAGCAAGCGTTTCGGCGGCCTCCAGGCCATTGCCGACGTCAGCCTCACGGTCGCGCCCGGTGAGATCTGCAGCGTGATCGGCCCGAACGGCGCCGGCAAGACCACCCTGTTCAACATGATCTCCGGCGTGCTGCGGCCGAGCGGCGGGCGCATCGTATTCGAAGGCGTCGATGTTTCGACCATCTCGCCCTGGAGGTTTGCCGCCGCCGGGATCGGCCGCACCTTCCAGAACCTCGCTCTGTTCAAACACGGCACGGTGGTCGAGAACATCCTGACCGGCCGCCACACCCACCTGCGTTCCAACGTGATCGATGCCGTGGTCTTCTTCGGCCGCACCCGCCGCGAGGAGATTGCGGCGCGGCAACGGGTCGAGCACATCATCGAGTTCCTCGAGATCGAGCATGTCAGGGACGCCGTCGTCGGGACACTGTCCTATGGCCAGCAGAAGCGCGTCGAGCTTGCACGCGCGCTCGCCTCGGAGCCCAAGATACTGCTGCTCGACGAGATGGTCTCGGGCATGAACCAGGAGGAGACGGAGGACATCGCCCGTTTCGTCCTCGACATCAGAGACGAGCTCGGCATCACCGTATTGATGATCGAGCATGAGATGCGGATCGTCATGGACATCTCCGATCGCGTCCACGTGCTCAATTTTGGCCGCAAGATTGCCGAAGGCACGCCCCACGAGATCAGGCACCACCCGGCCGTCGCCGAAGCCTATCTCGGCGGCAAGCGCCCCGGCGGCGCCATTGCACAGGCGGGATCGTGATGTCGACGCTCGACAGCCTCCGCTCCACACTTCCGCCGCTCCAGGCCACAGCCCCCCGCAGCGCGCCAGCGAGCGACGCGGCGCCCTTCCGCGCCTCGCTCCGGGACGGCGCCATCACCATTCCGCAACTCTTGCGCCAGCGTGCCGCCATGCATGGCGAAGCGCGGGCCTTGCGCGAAAAGGACTACGGCATCTGGAATCCCCACTCCTGGCGCCACTATCACGAGACGGCGCGTGCGGTGGCGCTGGGCCTGCTGTCGCTCGGCATCAAGGCGGGAGACCGCGTCGCCATCGCCGGCGAGAATACGCCGGAATGGTTTTACGCCGATCTCGGCGCGCAGATGATCGGGGCCGTGACCGTCGGCATCTATCCAACCAACCCCTGGGTCGAGCTGCAATACATCGTCAAGCATTCCGGCGCGCGTGTCGTCGTCACCGGCGACCAGGAGCAGACCGACAAGGTGCTGGACGCCATGGCCAACAATGGCGGGCTTCCCGGTGTCGAGGCCATCGTCTGCATCGACATGAAGGGCCTGCGGCACTACCGCCAGCCGGCGCTGATGTCGTTCGACGCGCTGTGCCAGCGCGGCCTTGCCCATGCGCGTGAGACTCCGGACGCGAACGCGACGCTCGACCGCCTAATCTCGCAAGGCGCGCCCGACGACGTCTGCATCCTGGTCTACACCTCCGGCACGACGGGCCCGCCCAAGGGCGCGATGCTGACGCATCGCAATCTCGTCTACGCCGCCTTCACCTACGCAGAAGCCGTCGGCATCGCCGACAAGCCGTTCGAGGCCGTCAGCTACCTGCCGCTGTGCCACGTCGCGGAGCGTTGCTACGGTATGGTGACGCATCTGGTGCTCGGGGGCACGGTGAGCTTTGCCGAATCGATCGACACCGTCGCCACCAATATCCGCGAGATCGCGCCGACCTTCTTCGTCGGCGTGCCACGCATCTACGAGAAGCTGCAGCACGGCTTTCTGTTCCGGCTCGGCGAAAGCGGCAGGCTGCGGCAAGGCCTGACCAGGGCCTGCCTCGCCTGGGGCCGCACACTTTCCGACCGCCGGCAGGCGGGCAAGGAAAGTCTCATCGATCGTGCCGCTTACGGCCTCCTCTATCTCCTGATGTTCCGGAATCTGCAGCGTCACCTCGGCTTCGCCTATAGCCGCCATCGGCTCTGCGCAGGCGCGTCGATCTCACCCGAGACCCTGCGCTTCTTCGACATCATCGGCCGCCCGGTCTCGCAGGGCTATGGGCTCACCGAAAGCGGCGGCGTCGCCTTCGTCCAGTCGGCAGGCCACCACCGGATCGGCGGCTGCGGCCTGCCCCTTCCCGGGACGGAATGGAAACTCGACGACGACGGCGAGATCCTGCTGCGCAGTCCCGGTGTCTTCAAGGGCTACTTCCTCGACGAAAAGGCCTCGACGGCCTCCCTCGAGGCCGGCGGCTGGCTGCGCAGCGGCGACATCGTCGAGGTGCTCGACGATGGCGAGATCGCCGTGGTCGACCGCAAGAAGGCCATCATCATCACCGCCGGCGGCAAGAACATCGCGCCCTCCGAGATCGAGAACGCGCTGAAGGATTCCGAGTTCGTCAAGGAAGCGATCGTGGTCGGCGAGGCCAAGAAGTATCTCGGCGCCATCATCCAGGTCGACTACGACAATGTGGGCCGCTGGGCGCGCGACCGGGCGCTGACCTACACCAATTACAAGTCGCTGTCGCAGCTTCCCGAGGTGCACGAGCTGGTCGAGCGCATCGTTGGCGAGACCAACAAACGCTTTGCCCGGGTCGAGAACGTCAGACGGTTCGCGATCCTGGAGAAGGAGCTCGACCACGATGACGGCGAGCTGACCGCCACGCAGAAGGTACGCCGCGCCATGATCGAGAAGAAGTTCGCGCGCGAGCTCGCCATCATCTATCCCGCGGAGGACTGAATGCAGTATCTCCTGCAGCTCCTGATCTCGGGCCTTGCGATCGGCGCGATATACGGCCTGATCGCGATGGGCTTTGCGGTCATCTACAAATCGACCGGGCTGGTCAATTTCGCGCAGGGCGAGATGACCATGATCACGGCCTATATCGCCTGGACCATCTCGACCACCGTCAGCGGAAACGTCGTCATGGTCGCGTTCGGCGCCATTCTCGCCGCGGTCCTGCTCGGCCTGATCATCGAGCGCGTCGTGATGCGGCCGATGCTGGGCGAGCCGGTGTTCGCGACCGTGATGGTGACCATTGGGCTCGCGGTGATCCTGCGCTCGACGATCAACTTCGTCTGGGACGCCTATCCGCATGGCCTCGACGTCGGCATGGGGCGCGACATCGTCCGCCTGGGTGGAATTGGCGTCCGCACCGGCCAGATCGCCGTCATCGCGACGCTGCTGGCGCTGCTCGCGGCGATCTGGGCGTTCTTCCGCTACAGCAAGATGGGGGTCGCGATGCGAGCGGTTGCGGCCGACGACCGGACCGCGTTGCTGATGGGCATCAGCGCCACCCGCGTCCATGCACTGGCCTGGGCGGCCTCTTCGGTCATCGCCGGGATCGGCGGGGTGTTCTTCGCGCTTTCCTACGATCTGTCGCCGGCCATGTTCCAGCTCGGGCTCAAGGCCTTTCCAGCCACCATTTTGGGCGGGCTCGATGCCGTGCTCGGCTCCGGCCTCGGCGGCCTTTTGATCGGCATCACCGAAAATCTCGCCGGCGGCTATCTCGGCTCCGGCATGAAGGAGATCGCGGGCTTCGCGATGATCATCGTCGTGCTGATGATCCGCCCGTTCGGCATGTTCGGCGAACGCGACATCGAGAGGGTCTAGGACGATGCGCACCGGCGACTACAAGCAGACCTATGGCGAACTCGTCGCCCTGATCGATTCACCCCCGGTCTGGCTGTGGTCGGCGGTGCTGATGCTGGCGCTGATCGCCGCGCCCCACGTGCTGAACGCCTACGCGCTGTCGTTCCTGATGATCATCCTGATCACCGTGACCGGCGCGCTCGGCCTCAACATCCTGACCGGCTACACCGGATTGATCTCGCTTGGCCACGTCGGCTTCCTCGTCACCGGCGCCTATGCTTACGCCATCCTGGTGTCGAAATATCACATGCCGCCCCTGGTCGGCTTCCTCGGCGCGGGGCTCGTCCCGGCGCTGGCCAGCCTGATCGTCGGTGCGCCGTCGCTGCGCCTGAAGGGCCTCTACCTCGCGATCACGACGCTTGCCTTTTCGTTCATCATCAACACGGTGATCCTGGAGATGCGCTGGCTCACCAACGGCGCCCGCGGCATCTCCGTGCAGCGGCCGGAGATTCTCGGCATCAGCTTTGACGGCGACGCGGCCTTCACCTACCTTTGCCTCGGGATTGCCACGCTGACCCTGTTCGCCACGCTCAACATTCGCCGCAGCCGGGTCGGTCGGGCTTTTGTCGCGATCCGCGACAACGACACCGCGGCCCGCGTCATGGGCATCAACCTGCATGCCTACAAGCTGCTCGCCTTCGTCACGTCGGCCTTCATTACCGGCCTCGCCGGCGCCCTTTACGGCATCTACCTCTCCTTCGTCAGCGTCGAAGGCTTTCCGTTCCTGCTATCGATCGAGGCGCTCGCGATCCTGATCGTCGGCGGCCTCGGCTCGGCGCTCGGCGCCGTGCTCGGGACCGTTCTGATCGTGCTGCTTCCCGAGGCGACGCGCCTCGTCTTCAGCGTCTTCAGCGCGCAGCTCGACGCGGTGTTCACGACCGGGGCGCAGGAGCTGAAGAGCATGCTCTACGGCCTCGTCATCATCCTGTTCCTTCGCTTTCAGCCGCGCGGCCTGGTCGGTGCCTGGCACGACATCCGCCGCGCCTGGGTGAACTGGCCACTGCGATACTGAATACAAAGATCAATTTTTGAGGGAGGACAGAGACATGAGAAATCATCCAATGACTGCGTCCCTGCTGCTCGCAGCGGCCCTGCTCGCCGGCGGCAGCGCGTTGGCTGCCGACCCTGGTATCACCGACACGGAGATCCTGATCGGCGACGTCGAACCGCTCACCGGTCCGCCGGCGCTCCTCGGCGTCGCCGCTTCGATCGGCCACAAGATCGCGATCGCGGAAGCCAACAACGCCGGTGGCATCAACGGCCGCAAGATCAAGTACGTGCTGGAGGATGACGGCTACGTCACTGCGCGCACCATCCAGGGCGCCAAGAAGCTGATCGAGGTCGACAAGGTCTTTGCCATGCTCGGCATGTCCGGCTCCGGCCAGTCGATCGCCGTGATGCCCGTGCTCGAGAAGGCAGGCATCCCGACGGTGATTGACGTCGCGCCGGTCAAGCTGCTGTGGGAGCCGCCGCGCAAGAACGTGTTCGTGGTCGGTCAATCCTACGAAGAAGGAATCATTCATCTCGTCAACTACCTCGCGGAAAAGAACCCTGGCAAGAAATGGGGCCTCATCACGCAGGACGACGACTACGGCATCACGGTGCGCGATGGCTTCGATTCCGTGGTCAAGTCGAAGAAGCTGAACGTCGTCTACAGCGGCAATTACAAGAAGGGCCAGCAGGATTTCTCGTCCGACATGCTCCAACTGAAGGATTCCGGCGCCGAAGTATTCTTGGCCGGCGGCATAATCGCGGAGAATATCGCGATGATGAAGGAGCTCGAGAAGCTCAACGTCAAGCCGGTGACCGGCATCTTCTGGCCCGGCCGCGTCGAGCCGGTGCTCAAGCTGATGGGACCGGCCGGCGATGGCATCTTCGCGGTGGACTATGTCGAGCCTTTTGCCGGCGAAGCCGGCAAGGCGTTCCTCGAGAAGGCAAAGCCGCTCGTGTCGGAAGCCGAGTTCAAGGGGATCAATCGCTACACGATGAGCGGCTATGCCGCGGCCAAGGTCCTGATCGCGGCGATCGAGCGTTGCGGCAAGCAGCCGACCTGGGCCTGTACGATCAGCGAGCTGGAGAAGACCAAGAATGTCGAGACCGGCGTGATGGCTCCGATCAGCTTCGGACCCGGCGTCCGCTTCTCAAACCAGAAGCTGCAGATCATGCAGGCCGACACGGCTACGGTCAGCTTTAAGCCGGTGAAGTGATCACCACCGGCGGATGGCCGTGCAGCGCCCGGTCATCCGCCTTTGAAGACGGGCCGACGCCTGGCCGCGAAGGCGGCGATGCCCTCGCGCGCATCGTCGGACTGGCTCGCGCCGACGATGGATTGCATTTCGGCTTCGAGTTGATTGCCGAGGCTCGTTTCAAAGGACTGCCGTAGCATGCGCCGCATGGCGCCAAAGGCCCGCGTCGGCCCCACCGCCAGCTCGCGGGCGATGGCAAGTGCTTCCGCTTCCACCGCATCGTCCGGCACCAGGCGGGAGACCAAGCCGAATTCTAGGGCCTCCTGCGCCGACAGGCGGCGATTGAGCAGGAACAGTTCCTGCACCCGCCGCATGCCGACCATCCGTGGCAGGAACCAGGTGTTACCGCCGTCGGAGGTCAGGCCCAGCGCGCCATATCCGAGCGCAAACCGCGCGTCGGTGGATGCGACCACGATGTCCGCAATGTAGAGGAGGCCCAATCCGCCTCCGGCCGCCGCGCCGCGCACCGCCGCCACGACCGGTGCATCGATGCTGGTCAAGCGATCGATGGCGCGATGGTAGCCATCGATCATGCGACGAAGCTTGCCCGGCAACTCGGCGGACGGCGTGCCGGCGAAGAGAGTGACATCGCCTCCCACGGTGAAGTTCGAACCGTTTCCTGCAATCAGCACGGCGCGCAAGCCCGGGGCTTCGGCAATTCGCACTGAAACTTCCTCAAGATCCGCGGCCATCTCTTCGTTGATGGCATTGCCCTTGTCGGGACGATTGAGCCTAAGCGTTGCAACACCATCCGCGATATCGAGGAGGACGGTCTTGAACGGGCTCGCGGCATCATGCCAGCGAGCCGTATCGGTATATTGCTCGAGACGCGTGATGCGCTCGCCCTCGAACGTGATGAGGTGCGCGAAGGAGGCGTCGAGAGAGGCTCCTCCATGCCTGCCCTCGCCACGATACCGGCCGGTCACGAGCAGGCACGCCTTTCCGACCTCGAGAAAGCGCTCCGGCTCCGCACGTGCCGCAAAATGCCGGGCGATCGCGCCCCACCCATTGCGGCGCATCGCAGAGGAGCCCTCGTGCCGGCCGCCAATGCCGAAGGGCATTCCCTCGGCGATCTCGCCGACGAAATCCGGATGGAGCAGCATCTCGAGCTGCTCCCTGTTTCCGGCCGCCAGCGCCGCGTAGAGCGCCCGCGCGGTGTCGGAACGCGTGTTCTGCATTCTCGTGCTCCCCGTCAGCAAGGGTCCGGCTATATCCGTTTCGCGACTTCTTCCAGCATGACTTCGGTGGCGCCGCCGCCGATGGTCAGGACCCGCGCGTCCCGAACCATACGCTCGATCGGCGTGCCGCGCATAAAGCCACTGCCGCCGTGCAACTGCAGACAGCCGTGCACGACTTCGTGCAGCACCTCGGGCGACAGCGCCTTAACCATCGACACCGCGCGCAAGCACGGCTGCCCGGCCGCGGCGAGCTCGGCGGCGTGATAGGCAAGCTGGCGCGCGGCGGCGGCCTTGGCCGCGAGCTGCGCGAGCTTCAGCCGCACGGCCTGCTGATTCCAGAGCGGTCCGCCGAACGCCTGCCGCGTCTTCACGTAGCTTGCCGTCAGCTCGATCGCCTTGGCGGATTCGCCGGCACAGATGCCGCCGATGCAGATGCGCTCGTTCTGGAACGTCTCCATGATGCCGTAGAAGCCCTTGTTCTCCTCCCCGAGCAGGGCATTCGCCGGTACACGGACGTCCTGGAAGGCGATCTCGGCGGTGTCCGAGCAGAGCCAGCCATGCTTGTCGAGCTCGGTCACGGCGATGCCGGGCAAATTGCGATCGACGATGAATAGCGAAAGACCGCGGCTGCCTTTGGCATGCGGATCGGTACGGGCCGCGACGATCAGGATGTCGCCGTAGACCGCATTGGTGATGAACATCTTGGAGCCGTTGATCACCCAGCCGTCGCCATCGCGGGTCGCGCGGGTCTTCAGACCGGCGACGTCGGAGCCGGCGTCCGGCTCGGTCACTGCGATCGAGCAGATGGTCTCGCCGCGGATGATTGCCGGGAGGTATTTCTGCTTCTGCTCCGGCGTGCCGCGCAGCGAGATGTGCACCGCCGACATGTCGGTGTGCACCAGGATCGACGACGTGAAACCGCCGAAACTCGAGCGCCCCAATTCCTCGGCGAACACCATCGAGGCCAGCGGGCCCATGTCGGTGCCGCCATACTCCGGCGCGTGGCGCATGCCGAGGAATCCGAGCGCCCCCATGCGGCGAAAGATCTCGCGCGGGATCTTGCCGTCGCGCTCCCAGGCGTCGCCCTGCGGCACGACCTCCTTCTCGACGAAGCGGCGTACCTGCTCGCGCAGCATGCGAAGCTCTTCGGGCAGATTGGGCTGCTCCGAAAATTGGAATTCGGCGTCAACCGGCTGGCGGGAACCTGAAGTCATGACGTTCATTGTGCCGCCCTCCCATCTTCGATGTGCAGATGTCCGCGCAGGAAATTTGCAAGCGCGGCGATCGCTTCTCCAGCCTGCGGGATTTCCGGGAACATCTGGAACACGTGGATCATGCCATCGAAGATCTGCAGCTCGACGTTGACGGCGGCAGCCCTGGCTCTTGCAGCGAGCTCGGTCGAATCGTCGCGCACCGTCTCGCGGTCGCCGACCTGGATCAGAAGCGGCGGCAAGCCGGACAGATCGGCGTAGAGCGGTGAGCCCAGCGGATGACGCGGATCGCCATCCCGGCCCAGATAGTTCTTCGCAAGCGCGAGGATCATCGCACGCTGATGGATCGGGTCGGCCTTCGCGCGGCTTTCGTAGCTCGCACCTGTCGCGGCGAGGTCGGTCCAGGGCGACATCAGCACGGCGGCAGCCGGCAGGGGCTCGCCGCCATCACGCAACGCCAGCATGGCGCCCAGTACGAGATTGCCGCCGGCCGAATCTCCCGCGAGCGCGATGTCGGCCGGCCGCAAGCCTTGGTCGAGCAGGTATCGATAGGCGCTCAAGGCATCGTCCAGCGCGGCTGGAAAGCGATGCTCCGGCGCCAGGCGGTAGTTGATCGCCAGGAGGCGGCAGCCGCAGGCGTGAACGATGCGCGCGATCAGATCGCGGTGCGAGGCGATCGAGCCGACACGGAAGCCACCGCCGTGCAGATAGAGGATGGCTCTCTCCTGCAGCGCGGCGGCCGGCACGATCCACTCGCCCTCGACACCGCCGGCGGAGACCTGACGGCAGGTCACCGGCACGGAGCAGCCCGCGAACGCTTCATCCCAATCGCGACGCATCTGCTCGACGCCCGTATCGCGCGTCCATTTGCGGTAAATCGACTGCAGCCGCTCGACCGCACGATCCACGGGGGTCACCGCAATATCGCTGGCCGCATCCTTCATCTCAACCGCCGATCCCCATGCCGCCGGACACGCCGAGCGTCTCACCCGTGATGTAAGCGGCCTGGTCGGAAGCGAGGAACAGCGCGGCCGCTGCCACCTCATCGGGCTCGCCGAGTCGGCCCAGCAAGGTTGCGTCGGTCATCGCGCGAAGAATCCTGTCGCCACCGCGGGCGACCGCCTGATCCAGCATTGGCGTGCGGATCGGGCCGGGCGCAATCGCGTTCGCCGTGATGCCGTAGCGCGCGTTCTCTCGCGCCATGCTCTTGGTGAAGGCGATGACCCCGCCCTTGGCGGCGGAGTAAACCGCCCCGCCCCTGGAGCCGAGCCGGGCGGCTTCGGAAGTGATGTTGATGATGCGGCCGTACCTTGCAGCCTGCATCGCCGGCAGGACGGCGTGGGTGCAGGCCAGAACGGACGTGAGATTGACCGCGATCAGCTTCGCCCAGTCCTGCGGCGTTGTTTCCGTGAAAAAGGCGTGCTGGTCGATCCCGGCATTGTTGACCAGGATGTCGAACGGCCCGTGCTGCGCCATCGCCGCCTGCACCGCGCCCGCATCGCTGACGTCGAGACGAACCGCCACGGCGCCCATCTGCCGCGCTGTTTCGGAAGCCTGAGCCATGTCGAGATCGGCAATCACGACATTGGCGCCCGCGCCGACGAAGTTCTTTGCAATCGCGGCGCCAATGCCGCGCGCGCCGCCCGACACGAAGGCGCGCCGGCCGTCCAGACGTCCGAATGGAAGCGTATCGGCCACGCTCAGCGTCCCGCGAAGACGGGCTTGCGCCGCTCGATGACGGCGGCAAGGCCCTCGCGCGCGTCGGCCATGCCCGACAGCTCCGAGACCGTGCGCGCCTCTTCGGATAGGCATTGCTCGATACTCGTCCCGGTGCCGGCCCAGACCAGGCGCTTGGTCGCGGCAAGCGCCTTCGGCGCGCCGGCGGCGAGCTCGCGCGCCAGCGCCAGCGAGGCCTCAGTGAGTTCGTCGTCAGGAACGACCTTGGTGACGATTCCCATGTGTAGCGCCTCGGCCGCCGTAATCACGGGATTGGTGAGGAGGATCGACATCGCGCGCCGCAGGCCCACCAGGCGGGACAGCGTGACGGATACGCCCGCATCCGGCGCCATCGCCACCCGCGTCGCCCCCGCAAGGAACCTGGCCGACTCGGCCGCGATGACGATGTCGGAGGCGCAGACGAGGCCGAAGCCGCCGCCGCCCGCCGCAAAGCCGTGCACCGAGGCGATGACGGGCGCTTCGAGCCGCAGCAAACCGCTGACCGCATTCTGCAGATAGGCCGTCGCCTGGCGGATATAGTCCGGCAATTTCTCGCCCTTGGATGCAAAGGCACGCACGTCGCCACCGGCGCAGAAGTTCGCGCCCTCGCCGCTCAGCAGCACCACGCGCAGATCGGGGTGGCCGTGACACGCCATGATGGCATCGCAGAGCGCGCCGAGAAGCTCGACGCTCATCCCGTTCGCGGCATCGGGCCGGTTGAGACGCAGGCGCGCGATGCCGTCGTCGATGTCGAGCAGAACGGGTCCCTTGTCGATCATGGCGCGAGAGCTTTCCTAGACCAGGAATGACAGCGTGTAGATCGCCTTGTCGTTGTTGACGAGCACCACCTTCTTGTAAGCCATGCGCAGGTCGCCATCGACATGGCGCAGTCGATACTCGTTGCGGGCGGCCCACAGCGTGTCGTCGCGCAAGCTCGATTCGAAGATCAGGCTGTTGCTGGCCACCGCAATGTCGCCGCCCGGTCGCTCGTCCATCAGCTCGATGTTGGAGACGAGCCGGCGCAGGTTCGATTGCGGAGTCTGGGTGAAATGCTTGCCTGTCATGAGCTGGCGCACGCGCAGGGCTATCCGCGAGCGGTTGTCGTAGATGATGGACATCTCCCGCTCCGGATCGATATTGGCGCCGTTGGCCGGCACCCAGTAGACGCCGTCATCGGTCCAGAGCCTTTCCCAGGCTTCGTATTGATGCTCGTCCTGCAGGCGCGCCTCGCGATTCAGGAAGGCGGTCACCGCGCTCATCAGCGTGGCGCTGCTCTCGCGCGACAGCATCAGGCGGCCTCCATCAGCTTGCGATAGTGGGCCCAGATGCCGCGCGACGGCACTTCGTCGGTGACGTGGCCGACCTTGAAGCCGAGCTCGTCCCGGCGCTCGCGCTTTTCGCCGCGGCCGAGAAAGACCCATTCCGGATTGCGCGCCAGCACGCCGCGATGGCAGCGCTCGTACATCTCGGAATCGTCGGCGAGCAGGAAGCCGGCCGGGCCGACGGAGCCCATGGTCTGCTGGCGCAGGCGGCGGTTGAGGTCGGGCGCCCCCTTGAACTGGAGCGCAGTGACGTGCTGCACACTGTCGTCGACACCGAGCGGCTGAATGACGAACATCTGGATTTCGGCAATGAACAGGTTCGGGAAGATCATCACATGCGGCGTGCCGTCGATCATGATCTCGCGCGCGGACGTATCGCCATAAGCCGCCTTCATGCGCGCCGCGTAGGCGGGCAAGCGCTCTTCACTGGTGCCGAACCAGCTCATCGGCAGGTCGCGCTTGCGGAACTCCGGCCGCAGGTCGATCTCCGTGTGGCCGTTGCCGTAGTCGCGGGTCAGTGCGGTCGAGGTCCCGCCATAGAGCTTGCCGATCATGCTGTCGGCGACGCCGAAGATCGAGGTGTGAACGAAGGCCGGATGATAGCCGTCGCACTCGTTCTCAAGGATGAACTTCCAGTTCGCCTTCACGCGATGCTTGAGGAAGCCCGCCGTGATCTCGACCTCGCCCTCCGGCGACGTGCGCGCCAGCCGGTCGATGGTCTCCGTGGCGCCCCCGAGATGCTCCTTCAGCGTTGGCCCATCGGCGGCGAAGGAGCCGAACACAAACCCGCGGTAGGATTCGACGCGCGTCACCCGACCGAGCGCGAGCTCGGCCCTGTCCTGTCCCTCGTAACCATCGGGGAAGGCATAGCCAACCAGGCGGCCGTCATTGGCGAAGGTCCATGAGTGGAACGGACAGGTGAAGGACCGCGCATTGCCGCGCTCATAGGAGCAGACCTGATTGCCGCGATGGGAACAGCGGTTGAGCAGCAGGTTGACCTTGCCCTGCTCGTCGCGCGTCATGATCACGGATTGCGGGCCGATCGACTTGATTACGTAGTCGTTGGTCTTCGGGACCTCGCTCTCGTGGCCGACGTAGACCCAGGTCCGGTACCAGATGTTCTGCAGCTCCGCCTCGAAGATGGAACGATCGGTGTAGAGCGAGCCATGGACCCGATCGGGGTGGATCAGCTCGTTCCATTGCGCCATCCGTCGCACAACGTTCATCGTCCGGCCCTCGAGCGAATAATAATCCGACTGACCGTTTAACTATTAGCAGAGCTACCGCCGTCAGGCAAGTTCGAATGCACGGTCTGACGCCATTGCCCCCGGCGATAGGGTGCAACTGCCAAGGCCGGTCGGCCAGCGCCGGGGTTCAAACGCCGCTGCCGGCAGCCGGAGCAGAAGCCCTCGCGGAGAGCCGTTCGGCGCGCAAAGGTTCGGGTTGCCGTGTCAGCGGCAACCGAAACTCGAAGGCTGAGTTGCCGGCCCGCTGCCGTTCCATCTTTCATCAGCGAAGACACAGGCCGGATAGCTTACGCTGTTGTCGCGCGACTCCAGCAGAATCCCCTCCGGAGGCGCGGTCGCGCTTGCGCGCAGTATCGAGGATCATCGACTTGAAATCTCGGTCGGGCAGTCGGCGATCATCGCCTGAACAAGTTGGTAGTCCGCGACCGGCTCGCTTCAACTGAACGCGGCTGCTGGTTTGGCGGATCGCCGTGCCGAGCATCCGGAACGCCGCGCTCGAAGTGCGGCCACGTGAACGCGCTGCTCGTTCAGGGCCTTCATGGTTGTTCTTTTCGCGCTCGAGAGCTCTTGGTAGCAGATGTAGCCGGACATACGCTCTCTGCGTCGGGGGCACAACTCAACTAAAAATTGTAGAATTGATCAAATGCGTTTGCCACTCTCGGGCGTTGGGCCGGGCTCGTCGAAATGGAACCGTTGAGCGAATACTTTCGCCCATTCTCGCGTCTTTGACCGTGGAAGAGATGGACATTCTCGAGGGGACAGAACGGATCGACTGACTGACCGTCGGCCCTCCCTCGGCGCTTCTAAGTTTGTGGTCGTCGGCCCGCTCTGGTTTGAGCAATTCATCAGACGCTCATTGAGGCTGCCACATCGGCAGGGCCCCGGCGAAGACATACGCACGTCAATCCTATCGCACGAAACTACCTCCCGAGCCCCATCATCGCTCCAAGGCCGCTTGCCAAAGCTGGCTAATGATGGATTTTTCTTGATCTACCGGTGCACACGTCGTGCACACGCGGCCTTCTAACTGGCTGGAATTACTAAACTCTCGCTCCAATCCATCATGGGCCAATTTGAGCCAATTTGGTCCAGCGAACACCAGAGGGAGCACACGTCATCCATTCTGTGGCGCAAATGAACAGACTAGATCGCCGTGTAGCCCCCGTCGGCGTTGATGCAGGCGCCGGTGATGATCGATGCCTTGTCGCTGGCGAGAAAGGCAACAACCTCCGCGATCTCCTTGGGACGGGCCAGACGGCCGATCGGCTGGCGCACCAGCATCGCCTGCCGGGTCGCTTCGGGAAGCTTGGCAAGAAGCGGCGTATCGACATAGCCCGGCGAGACGCAATTGACCCGAATGCCGCACTTTGCATAGGTCAGGGCGACGGAGCGGGTTAGATTGACGACGGCGGCCTTTGCGGCGGAATAGGCGTTGCTGTTCTCCTGGCCGACATGGGCAAGGATCGACGCCATGTTGACGATCGCACCGCCGCCTGCCGCCAGCATGGCGCCGGCCGCGAACTTGTTGCAGAGTGCGACGCCGGTGAGATCGACGTCGATCACGCGACGCCAATCGGCAAGATCGAGCTCATGGATCGGCGACTTGCGCTCGGGAATGCCGGCATTGGCGACAAGAATGTCTAGCCGGCCAAAGCGGGATGTCGCGAATTGCATCAGCGCAGCAACATCAGCCTCATCGGTCACGTCGAGGCGCTGGAACGTAACGGAAAATCCGTCGTCGGTAAGCTCCGCCGCGAGGCCCGCACCGCTTTCGGCGAGATCGCCAATCACGATTTTCGCGCCCTCGGCAACGAACAGCCGTGCGATCGCCGCACCGATCCCGGAACCGCCGCCGGTGACGACCGCGATCTTTCCCTCCAGCAGCATCGCTGCGCTCCCTATCAATTGTCCTCGAACCCCGGTCGCGGAACGATGCCCATCATTGTCCTGGTGAAGCCGCCATCGACGACGATCTCTTCGCCGCTGATGTAGCTCGCACGTTCGCTTGCCAGAAACACCACCGCATCGGCGATATCTCCGGACCGGCCGATCCTGCGCAACGGCACGAGCTTTTGCCGCGCGGCCTCAACACCTTGCGCCCGGTAGATGGCTTCGGTCATCGGGGTGCGGATCATGCCTGGACTGACGACGTTGCTGCGCACGCAGCATGGTCCCCACTCGGTCGCGAGCTGACGGGAGAGCATGACGACGCCCGCCTTGCTCACGCTATAGGCACCACTATGTCCTTGCGGAAAAGAGGCCGCGATCGAGGCGACGTGGACGATCGCGCCCGCCATCCGCGCCAGCATCGGCGCGCCGAACGCCCGCGCACAACGCAGATAGCCGGTCAGGTTGAGCGCAAGAATCTTGTCCCAATCCGCCATACTGACGGCGTCGAGACCGCCAGGCAGCATAGTGCCTGCATTGTTCACCAGAATATCGGGAGAACCGACCTTCGTCCCGACATGCTCGGCGATGCGCGCGACATCGTCATCGCCAGTGACATCACAGACGAAGAACTCTGCCTGCCCTCCCCCTTGGCGAATCTCTGCCGCGACGGATGCCCCCGCCTCATCGCGATCGAGCACCACCACATTCGCTCCGACCGCGGCAAGACCATGCGCGATGCCTCGCCCGATGCCGGCACCGCCGCCGGTGACGATCGCAATTTTTGCGGTGAGGTCGATCCATGTCATGCAAATCTCCGGGAGTTGAGGACGCCGGCGCGTCAGGTCGTCAAGCCAGCCAGCGACGGCAGTTCGATCCTGCGGATCAGCCGGTTCTCCTGCGCCGTGATGAGATGCTCTGACGCCTTCAGGTAAGCCGGCCAATCCGAGTCCTTGTCGCGCGCAGCGTGCCGGCGCTCGAACTCGCCCATGTCGGGAAAGCCCCAGAGGTGCACGATCTGGTTCAACGGCCCGACCGCGCTCGTGAACATTCCGAGCGGCCGACCGAGATAACGAAGCTGGACCGGCATTGCGAGCCGGTCGAACACATCGATGAACTCCGCCATCTTGCGCAGGCGAATGGTGTAGACGCGCAAATCGACGATCGCAGGTTCGGTCATCGGATGTCCTTCAGGCTTGCTGGCCGGCCAGATGGCGGCCGGTGATGTAACCGAATGTCATGATCGGCCCGAGCGTGATGCCGGCGCCGGGATAGTTGCCGCCCATGATCGAGGCGCGGTCGTTGCCGACGGCGTAGAGGCCCGGTATGGCGGCGCCGTCGCGGAGCAGTACTCGGCCGACCACGTCGGTGGTCAATCCATCGAATGTTCCGAGATCGCCCATGATGATCTTGAGCGCGTAATAGGGCCCGGCACCGATCGGAGCGACATTCGGGTTCGGCTTGTGCTCGGCGTCGCCGAGATAGCGGTTGAAGGCGGTGCTGCCGCGCTTGAAAGCGCGGTCGATCCCCTGGACCGCGCTCTCATTATAGGCGCGCACGGTCTGTTCCAGACCATCGGCATCGATGCCCACTGCCTCCGCCAGCGCGCGCAGGGTCGCGGCGCGCTTCAGATAGCCGTTGCGCACGAAGATCCCGACCGGCACCGGCGCCGGCTTGGCGTAGCCGAGGCCGTATTTCCGAATGGTGGCGTGATCGCAGATCAGCCAGGCCGCGGTCTCCTTTCCGCCGGCGCCATCGGCAATCATGGCCGCGCCGACATCGTGATAGGACTCGGATTCGTTGGTGAAGCGGCGTCCCTGCCGATTGACCGCGATGACCCCAGGCTTGTAGCGATCGACGAGATGGGGGAAGACGCCAGTGCGCTCGCCCAGCGGAACGCGCGACACCGGCATCCAGGCCGAGGCATTGCTGAAGCGGATGTCGCAGGTGCCTCCGGCCTGCTCTGCCATGCGAATGCCATCGCCGGTGTTGGCCGCGGGCGTCGGCGACAGATGCTCGCCGCCCCTTGCCAGGTGAGGATAGGCACGGGCGATACGCGCGGCGTCGTGTGGGAAACCGCCGCTCGCCAGCACCACCGCACGGCGCGCCGTGATCCGGTACTCTCCCTTTGCATCGCGCACGACCGCACCGGTCACGGTGCCGCCCTCGTTGATCAGCCGTTGTGCCGGCGTTGCCGTGAGCAAGGGAATCCGGAGATCCAATGCCGTCTTCGCCAGGCGCGCCGCGAGCGCATTGCCGCTCGTGATCTTGACGCCGCGACGATACAGCAGGAGATCCCAGAGGTGGCTCGCGAGCCGCTTGGCGACATAGACCGCAGAGGTCAGCGAGCGCGTTACGCGGAAGAAATGCTTCAGCTCGTCGTTGGACGAGTTGAACATCATGCCGATGAAGGTGATGGTCTCGAGCGGCGGCCGCAACCGCTTGATGTCCTCTCCCAGCGCCCGGGCGTCGTAGGGAGCCGCCGTCACCGAACGGCCTTGCTGCGCGCCGCCCTCGACGTCAGGATGATAATCGGGATAGCCCGAGAGGATGAATTTCGCCTCGCTCTCCCGCTCGAAGAAATCGAGCATGCGCGGGCCGGCGTCGAGGAACGCATCGATCGCCGCATCGTCGAAATGGTTGCCGGCCTCGTGCTTGAGGTAGGTCCGCGCCGCCTCACGGCTATCGGATACACCGGCATCGCGCGCGTGCCGATTGCCGGGGATCCAGAGCACGCCACCGGAGAACGCAGTGGTGCCGCCGAAATACTCATCCTTCTCGATGATGATCACATCGAGCCCGGCCTTGCGCGCGGTGATCGCGGTGGACAATCCGCCGGCACCGGAGCCCACGACCAGCACGTCGCACGACAGATCACGCTCCTGTCCCGGCATTGGCAGTCCCTCCCGCGACATCCCGGAGCGCTGCTTGCTGCAGGCTTTGCGGATGCGCACGTTCTGGATAGGCGCGCTCAACCGCGACGCCAATGGACGAAACTTGTTTCGTATTGTACTTTTCGTAAGCGCGGCGCAGCGAACGGCACGCGCGCCCGATGCCGCAGAGGGAACCACCGGCATGATCCCGCACTATTTTCTCTATGAGGAGGCCGCTCCCAAGGTCGAACCCTCGTTCCTGCATATCGAGCCTATCCCGGTGCGGAGCGGCCGCCACGATTGGACAATCCGAACGCATACGCACCCGGACCACCACCAGATCCTGGTCATCAGCAAGGGCGGTGGGGCGATCGAGGTTGAGGGCGAGCGCTGGGACTTGAAGCCCCCGGCCCTTGTGATCATCCCTGCGCTCACGATCCACGCCATCCGCTTCAAGCCCGGCACCGACGGCTACGTCACCACCGTGGCCCCGCCCTTCCTGCAGTCCGCGCTCGACGACGATCCTGAACTCGTCGACGGCTTTCACCTCCCGGCCCGGTTTCTTTCGCACCAGATCGGTGACGATATCGACCTTGTCGGCATGGCCGCCTCGCTCGAACATGAATTCGTCTGGTCCGCGCCGGGCCGGCGGGCGGCCATCCAGGCCTATCTGCAATTGCTCGCGGTGGCGGTGCGCCGCCTGCGCGAGCAGGAACGCGAGCGGCCCGTTGCCCTCGCACGCGATGCCGACACGGTGATGCGCTTTCGCGAGCTGGTCGAGCAGCAATATCGCGATCACACCCCGCTCGACCTCTACGCCCGCAAGCTCGGCGTGACGACGGCGCGCCTCAATGCTTGCTGCCGGGTCACGACCGGCCGGTCATCGCTCGAGCTCATCCACGATCGCCTGCTCACCGAGGCCAAGCGCAATCTGCTCTATTCGGACATGAGCGTGAACGAAATCGGCGCCATCCTCGGCTATGAGGACCCGGCCTATTTCAACCGGTTCTTCTCACGCAATGTCGGCATGCCGCCCGGCCGTTTTCGGGAGAGCCTGTTACCAGACGCGTCCCGCGCCGCCCGCAATGGCGGGTCTACACCGCCCGTCGGAGCGATCAAGAGCCGAGCGTGAAGGCCAACCCCTGCTCTTTCAACCTGGCAGTGCCCGTTTCGAGATCTGCGAGCGGCCGGTCGGACAGGATCTCGAGGACGATCTTGCCTCCGTAGCTCCGCTGCTTCAACAGTGCGGCAATGGCCGCGAAGTCGATGTCGCCTGTGCCGATCGGATCGTGCCGCCACTGCCCCTTCGGGCTATCGGAGAGATGAACGATACCGAGGCGCGGCCACAAGCTGTTAAGACCCTCGACCGGATCTTCGCCGATCGCAAGCGCGTTGGCGACGTCGTAGATAACAGGCATGTCGCCATAGCCTTCGGCATCGAGGAAGCGGACGATATCGCTCGCGCTGGCCAGAAGCCCCTGCGGATGATTTTCGAGAATGATCGGGATTCCAGTGCGCTGAGCCTTGTCATGGATGCGGGCGAAGGCCGCGCGAAAGCTCGTCATGAGGCGATCGTTCGCCTTGGCCAGCAGCGCATGCCGCCGTCCGGAGCCGACGCAGATCCAGTGCGCGCCAAGTTCGGCGGCACGATCGATCGCGGACATGTAGGCCTCGACGGCGAAATCGACCACGTCGGCCGACGGGCTCGCCAGATTGATGTCGCTGCTGGCGAGATCGAGTGCCAGCAAGAACAGACCGTGGCGCTCGATGAGCGCGCCGATCCGCTGCGTGCGCCCGGCGTCCTGTCGCCAGGGATCGAAATGCGGTGGCGTCGCCATCAATTGAACGGTGCGATAGCCAGCATTGGCGAGTTGCGCCACGGCTTCCTCCGCGACGCAATCCCAGGCGAAGCCGAACGTGTGAGCACCAAGAACCGGGATCGTCATGACGTCGTCCGATAAAGTTCGATGGTACGGCGAATGCCGTCCCGCAGCGAAGTCGCAGGCAGGTTCGGAAATACGCGCCTGAGGTCGCCCTCTCCGATATCCTCGGCGAAAGGAAGCTCGGGTCCGTCGATGCCGATCTTCGCATCCGGGACCACGGCCCTCACGGCGGCCACGACGTCGTCGTTCGATACCACCTCGCCAGGCAGGTTGAAGACGTGCGCGCCGTCAGGCTCGCGCAACAATGCGGCCTCGTAGGCAGCGACCACGTCGTCGACAAACACGAGACCTGCGGTGCTGGCATAAGGGATCACGTAGCTCTCTCCCCGCGCGGCTGCGCGACAGGCCAGCGATGGCCCCGCGGTCGAGCCGGTCTCGCGGCCGAAGCCATAGACGATGTAGGGCCGGAAGCCGACGCTGGCGATGCCGTGATCCGCCCAATAGGCCCGCGCACTGCCCTCGCAGGCCAGCTTGAAGGTGCCGTAATGGGTGATTGGACGCGGCGTCGTGGCGTCGTCGGGACCGTACACGCCGGCGCTGCTCGTGAACACGATGCGCCGGATGCCCAGCCCCTGCGCCGCATTGAAGACGTTCAGCGTTCCAACCAGATTGATCATCGCGCCGCGAACGGGATCGGCCTTGCATGCCGGCGTCAGGACGCCGGCCAGATGAATGATGCCATCGCATCCCTCGGCAGCCGCGCGCACCGCATGCGCATCGGCGATATCACCGAGGCGCCACTCCACCGCCGCCGCGGCGCCTCCCACGATCGCGCTGAACAGCGCCGTACGATCGACCGGCTCGAAGATTTGAAGCTGATGCCCGCCATCGACAAGACGGCGCGCCAGCCACGCACCAATGAAGCCACCACCGCCCGTAATCAGAATTCGCATCGTACTCGGGACTCACATTGTTCAGGAAGCGTTCGTGTCGAAAAAACTGCCGTGCGGCCGCCCGCCCTGGAGGCCGGGCGAGGCCAGCGTCGCCATCGAAAGCTCCTGCGCGGTCTGGATCAGCGCCGGCGCCAGCTCGAGCATCCGCTCTTCAGTGAGGCGGATATGCGGGCCGGCGATGACGACGGCACCGGTCACCTCCTTGGTCTTGGGATGGCGGATCGGTGCGGCGGACGCGTTCATCCAGGGCGTATAGGTCTGCAGGCAGAGGCTGACCCCGCGCTTGCGGGTTTGGCGTAGATATTTTTGCAAAGCCGGCCAGCTTTCCGGAGCGCGCGGTCCATAGTCCTTGCGCAATCCATACCCCTGCTTCTCGACAAGCGCGCGTGCGTCGTCGTCGGAGAGACAGGATAGCCAGGCGTGACCGCTCGCCGAGCAGGACAGCCGTCCGACCTGTCCCATGTCAGGGTCGTAGCGCAGGCCGGCGGGCGAGCCTTGCGCCTTGGCGACCCAGACCAGCTCGCGCCCGTCGATCATGGCAAGGCGCACCAGCTCGCCGCTTTCCCGCGCCAGGCGATCGAGCAGCGGCTGGGCAAAATCGGTGATGCCGCTGCCGGCGAGGAAGGTGAAGGCAAGCGACGCGATCTTGGCAGTGAGCTGATAGGCGCCCTGCTCGCGCTCCTGCTTGACGTAGCCGTGCTCGATCAGGCTGGTCAGCACGCGGTGCGTGGCGCTGCGCGGGATGTGCAGGGAATCGGCGATCTCAAACAGCAGCATGCCATGGGCGTTGGTCGCGAGCAGCTCGAGCACGCCGAGCGTGCGCTCCAGAAGGCCGCTCGGCGCCTCGCCGGTTTCCGGGTTTTTCAGCATCAGGGCTTCCTGATTCACAATTCGATCTCCTGATCAGGGCGCACTATCTGGCCGGTTTTGGCGGCTTTGTGAACTGCCATTGTGGCCCGCAACGTCAGCGCGCCATCGCGCGCGGTAATCAGCGGCCGCTCCTCGCCGCGAACCACCCGCGCCAAATGGTCGAGCTGCGCGCGGTAAGGATCGCCGCGTTCGAACCTCACGCTGTCACGCGTGATCGGGGCGAACCAGCTTTTGCCCGAGGCGTAGTGCCAATGGTCGAGCGTCGGCAGCGCGAGCGAGCCTTCGGTGCCACTCAGGAAATGAGTCTGCACCGCAACGGGCTGGGGCGGATAATTCGGACTCTCGCCGCTTGCAAGGTCCCAGCTCCAGGGCGCGGCCGCGGTGTCGCTGAGGTTCAGCGTCACCAGCGCGCCATTGGCGAGGCGCAAGAGAACCGCGGCACTGTCCTCGACGTCGAAACCGCGGACCGCGTTCGACGCGATCGCCTGAACCGAGACGATCTCGCCGCAGAGATGGCGGATCAGGTCGATCTCGTGAATGAGGTTGATCAGCACCGGCCCGCCGCCGGGCTCGCGCCGCCACGCCATTTCGAAATAGTCGGCGGGCTTGTAGAAAGTATAGAGCACGGTCGCGTTGGTCAGGCGGCCGAGCGCGCCCTCGGCGATCATCGCGCGCGCCCGGCGGATGATCGGATTGTGCCGCCGGTGATGCCCGACCAGGACCGGCAGGTTCGCGCGCTCGGAGGCGACCGCAATTGCGGCCGCATCGTCAAGCGTGCTCGCGATCGGCTTCTCGACCAGCGGCACGATGCCGCGCTCGATGCAGGCGATGGCGAGTTCGCGATGCGTCGCGTTCGGCGTGGCGATGACGGCCGCCTGTGGCTTCACCTCGCGCAGCAGATCGAGCGGATCCGCATAGCAGGGAACACCGAGCCCCTCCGCATAAGCCCTTCCCGCAGCTGAAGGTTCGGCGATTGCCGCAAGCGCGCAGGAGTCCAGACGACGCAGGGTTTCGACATGCGCCCGCCCGATCGCGCCAGCGCCGAACACTGCCACCGCGACCTCAGACATTCGACGCTCTCCCATCATCAGCATTGCTTCGGGACGGCTTCTAGCACGCGCCTTCTAAAATTGGAATTGGATTCCAATTTTCAATTTTGGATATTGGAATTCAATTCCAGTCGTGTTAGGGCCTCCGGCAAGAGCCGCATGTACGGCCAACCGGCAATGACTGGTTTTTGGGAAAGGGGAGGATCGAAAATGACCGAACAGAAGAAGACGATCGCAACGACAGGGTTACGGATCGGCCGGCGCGGGTTGCTGCTGGGCGCCACATCGCTCGCCGCATCACGCCTCGGCATGCCCTATATCGGCAATGCCGAGGCCGCCGAACCGATCAAGATCGGGATGATCTGGGCCAAGACCGGCTCGATCGTCGATCAGGCGGAATATCTCGCCCAGGGCGGCATGCTCGCGCTGGAACAGCGCAACAACACGCTGCTGGGGCGGCCCGCGGAGATCGTCTGGCTGGACGAACCCAATCCGCAAGGCGCCCAGCAGAGCGCGGAACGCCTGGTCGGCGAGCAGAAGGTCGTCGGCATGGTCGGCGGTGCGCTGTCCTCGTTCGCGCTAGCGATCTCGTCGGTCGCCAAGAAAGCCAAGATTCCCTACGTCGCCGCGAATGCCGCCACCGGCGATCTCACGGGCAAGTCGTGCAACAAGTATACGTTCCGCCTGCAGCCGCCCGTTGACGTACATGCCCGCGTCCTCGCGCCCTATTGCGCGTCGATCGGCAAGAAGTGGTACCTGCTGACCGCGTCCTACGCCTTCGGCCAGGACATCAAGCGCTCCTTCACCGACTACATCACCGCCAATGGCGGCACTGTGGTCGGCGCCGACGAAGTCCCGGTCGGTACACCGGATTATTCGTCGTTCATCCTGAAGATCCGCGCTGCGAAGCCCGACGTCGTGATCGGCGGCATTGCTGCCAGCGACCTCACGACGTTCCTCAAGCAGTGGAACGAACTCGGCATGAAGGGCAAGATCCCTTTTGCTGAGATCGCGGTCGGCAATACCGACTTGTGGGGCGTGGGACCCGAAGCTGCTGACGGCCTGTTCACCCTTAGCTGGTGGTACAAAAACCCCAGCAATACGCCCGAAGAACAGGCGATGGCCGCAGCCTACGAGAAGAAGCACAACAGGCCGGCCGCCGACAAAGCCTGGATGGGCTGGCTCGGCATGAAGAGCCTGCTCGATTCCATCGAGATGGCGAAATCGACCGAGCCGGGCGCCATCGTCCAGGCACTCGAGAACTGGAAGTACCACCGCGGCGACATCGACCTCGCTTACCGGGATTTTGATCACCAGATGATCAGCCGCCTCCTGGTTGCTGGCATTCATCCGAAGATCACCGACAAGTGGGACTATTTCGACGTCAAGGCCGAACTGCCGAAGACGCCGGACGATATCGCCAAGGCCTTCGGTACAAAGGCCGACAGCGCCTGCAAGATGGACACGCTCTGACGTCGTTTCAAAGCCTCGCGCTGTGTCGCGGCCGACGGCCGCGGCATCGTGCGGGGCAAACCAACAACGGATGACGCCATGCTCGATATGATCCTGTCGCAGGCCGTCAATGGCCTGGTGCTGGGCTTTCTCTACGTGCTGATCGCGATCGGCCTGTCGATCATCTTCGGGATGCTCGGCATCGTCAATTTTGCCCATGGCGCCTTCTTCGCGATCGGAGCCTATCTTGCCTATGCCCTGAACAAGGAATTCGGCTGGTGGGCCGCGCTCGCCGCTCCCATCCTGACCGGCCTGATCGGCGTGGTCGTCGAGATGGTCCTGATCCGGCATCTCTATGGCAAGGAGCCGCTGCTCGGATTGATCCTGACCTTCGCGCTCGCGCTGCTGGCCGAGGCCGCGCTGCGGCTGGTGTTCGGTGGCGCGCCGGTTCCGTTCGCCGCGCCAAAGTTCCTCGCAGGCTTCGTCGAATATGGCCCGATCCTGATCACGAAATACCGGATGTTCGTGCTCGCGACGACGGTCCTCGTGCTCGTGCTGTTCTGGGCGTTTCTCGCCTATACACCCTATGGCCGGATCATCCGCGCCGGATCGCGTGACCCTGAAATGGTCGGGCTGCTCGGCATCAACCTGCCGATCGTCTTCACCGGGGTGTTCAGCATCGGCTGCCTGCTCGCCGGCCTCGGCGGATTGCTGGCGGCACCGCTCTGGACCATCACGCCGTCGATGGCCGCCGGCGCCATCATGCCGGCCTTTGTCATCGTGACCATCGGCGGTCTCGGCTCCTTCCTCGGCGCCATTGTCGCCGGCCTTCTCGTCGGCATCACCACGGCCATGACCATTCAGTTCCAGCCGGAATGGTCGGGAGCCGCCATGTACATTCTGATGGCTGCCATCCTCTTGATCCGCCCGCGCGGGCTGTTCGGTGAACGCTGGGAGAGGTTCGAGTGACACATCTGTCTGCGCTACGTCATCCGGCGTTCGTCGCCGCCCTCGTCCTTGCCGCACTGACCGCGCTCTGGTCGCTGCTCGGCTCGCCGATCTCGCTGATCACGCAGATCGCGATCTACACGCTCTATGGCGCCGGCGTGAACCTGCTCGTGGGCTACACCGGCCTCGTGCCGTTCGGCGCGTCGGTGTTCTTCGGCTGTGCGAGCTATGCGGCGGCCTTCTTCATCCTCGGGCGCTACGGCAACGACCTCGTGTCGCTGCTGTTCGCAACGATATTCTCGGCCCTGCTCGCGCTCGCGATTGGGGCGATCATCCTGCGCCGCAAAGGCCTGTATTTCTCGCTGCTCACCCTCGCCTTCTCCCAGATTGCGTTCGAGATCGCGTTCAAATGGACGGCCGTGACCGGCGGCGAGAACGGACTGCAAAGCGTTCAGCGCACCACCTTCACCAGCGCATGGTCGTTCCACGTCTTCGTGGTGGCGGTCACGGTAGGCTGCATCTGGCTGCTGTGGCGGATCGCGCATTCCCCCTTCGGCCGCGTCTTGCAGGCGATCCGGGACAATGAACAGCGCGCGAGCAGTCTCGGTTACGACGTCCACCGCTTCCGTCACGGCGCATTGATCCTGACCGGGACCTTCGTCGGCTTCGGCGGCGCATTGCTGACCCTGATGCTGGAGGGCGTCTACGCCAACAATCTGAGCTGGCAGCATGCCGGCGATTCCCTGCTGATGACCGTGCTCGGCGGCGTTCATCACGTCCTTGGGCCGCTATGGGGCGCCGTTGCCTTCATTCTGTTGGAAGACCGCCTGTCCGCCATCACCGAGAACTGGTGGCTGGTGTTCGCACCGATACTGATGCTGTTCGCCCTGACCTCACCCGAGGGCATCCAGGGTCTCTGGCAGCGGCTGTTCGGCCGCCAGCGCTGGACGCTCGTGCGCCCAGATATCCCGCCGCGTCCTGCCGCGATCGTCCCGTTTGCGAGCAGCGCGGCCGGGTTCGAGCGTGGCAAGCTGTTGCTCCAGACGCTCGGGCTGAGCAAGAATTTCGGCAGCCTCGTCACGGCCAAGAGCATCGACCTAGAGGTCCGTTCTGGTGTGCTTCACAGCATCATTGGACCGAACGGCGCCGGCAAGACCACGTTCTTCAACATGCTATCCGGCGCGCTGAAGCCCAGCGGCGGGCGGATCGTGTTCGACGGCACCGAGGTGACGCAACTGCCGATGCATGCGCGGGCCCGCCTCGGTATCGGCCGCTCGTTCCAGATCCTGTCGATCTTCCCGAACCTGACCGTCTTCGAGAATGTCCGCGTCGCGGTGCAGGCCCAGCGCAAGGGATCGAGCCAGTTACTCACCGATGCCTATGCCCTGGATGCGACCAACGCCCGGACATGGTCCATCCTAGACGCCGTCGGTCTCGCCGACGTCGCGGCCGAGCAATGCGTCAATCTTCCGCACGGCGCCAAGCGGCTGCTCGAGATCGGGATCACGCTTGCGATCGATTCCAAGCTGCTGCTGCTCGACGAGCCGCTGGCAGGGCTCGCGGAAGCCGACCGTGTCATCGTCGCCGACCTGATCAAGAAACTCGCGCAGACCCACGGCGTGTTGCTGATCGAGCATGACATCGACCGCGTGCTCGCGATCTCCGACCGCATCTCGGTGCTGCACCAGGGACGCATGATCGCCGACGGCAAGCCCTCGGAAGTTGCCGCCAATCCCGACGTGATCGCGGCCTATCTCGGAGCCGCCAAGGACGGCGCGCAGGCCGCGCCTCCGGCGATCGAGCGCATCGCCCATGCCCGCGCCGCGGTCCTGCTCGAAGCCACCAGCGTTTCCGCGGGCTACGGCGGTAGCACGGTGCTCGAAGCGGTCGACCTCACCGTGCACGTCGGCGAGGCCGTCGCCCTGCTCGGCCGCAATGGCGTCGGCAAGACGACTCTGCTCCGCAGCCTCTGCGGGACGCTGACCATCAGCAACGGCGACATCGTCTTCGAAGGCAGGCCGCTTGCACGCCTCAAACCCTATGAGATCAACCGGCTCGGCATTTCGCTGGTGCCGGAGGGACGCAGGCTGTTCCCCAACCTCACCGTCACCGAAAACCTGCAGCTCGCGGCGCGCGCGGGCGGCCTCGGACTGGAGGCGGTGTTCGAGCTGTTCCCACGTCTGCGCGAGCGTCGTTCCGCCAAGGCCGAAAGCCTGTCGGGCGGCGAACGCCAGATGGTCGCGATCGCGCGTGCGCTGATGGTTCCGAGCAAGCTGATCCTGCTCGACGAGCCCTTCGAGGGCCTTGCACCAGCCGTGGTCAAGGAGGTCATGGACGCCCTCATCAAGCTGCGCGGCAAGGTCGCCATGGTCATTGTCGAGCATCATGCCGAGCTCGTCCTTCCCATCGTCGATCGCGTCTATGTCCTGGTGAACGGCCAGATCGCCTTCAGCGGCGACGCGACGATCCTCGAACGCGATCACGAATTGCAGGCCCGGCTGCTCGGCGTCGTACAGACCGAAGCAGCTCAGGCCCGCGGAGCGGCTTAACAACAAGAGAAAAAAAAGATGATCAGCCTGAACCTGACCGGGGCAACCCGCCTCAACATCATTGTCGGTGACCCCATCGCACAGGTGAAGTCGCCCGGCGGCGTCACCAAGGCTTTCGTCGATCGCGGCTATGACGGAATTCTCGTCCCCGTTCAGGTCGACGGGGCCCATCTGAAGGGCCTCCTGACGGCAGCAACGGAGATCCGCAATCTCGACGGCATCATCGTGACGGTGCCGCACAAATTTGCCTGCTTCGAGTTCTGCGCCAGCTCTACCGAACGATCCCGCCTGCTCGGCTCCGTCAACATCATGCGCCGGCGGCCCGAAGGCGGCTGGCACGGCGACATCGTCGACGGGCTCGGCTTTGTCGGCGCTGTGCGCGCCAATGGCGGCGATCCCTCCGGCAAGCGCGCGCTGCTGGTCGGCGCCGGCGGCGCCGGTTCGGCCATCGCCATGGCGCTGGTCGAAGCCGGCGTTCGCTCGCTCGCCATTCACGACAACGACGTCACCCGCCGCGACCAGCTGATTGCGAAGCTGACGACCCTGCGCCGGGCTGAGATCCATGCCGGCTCTGCCGATCCGTCCGCTTTTGATCTCGTCGCCAACGCAACTCCGCTTGGCATGAAAGCCGGCGATCCGCTTCCGGTCGACGTCTCGAAGCTCAAGCCCGGCACGTTCGTCGGCTGCGTCATCACCAGCCCCGCGGTCTCCCCGCTTGTCGCGGCGGCGCGAGGTCTGGGGTGTCCGACCTCGACCGGCACCGACATGTACAATGCGCTGCAAAGCTCGATGATCGACTTCCTGCTTGTGCGCGACGGATCGAGGTAAGCGCCATGTTCAAAACCATCGACGCAATCTCACAAAATGCGCGCTACGACCTCATCGTGATCGGCTCCGGCGCCGCCGGCATGGCCGCCGCGCTGTTCGCGGCGATCGAAGGACGCAAGGTCCTCATGGTGGAGCGTACCGAATATGTCGGCGGCACCAGCGCGATCTCGGCCGCGACCACCTGGATGCCGAACTCGCATCACTCCAAAACCGTCAATCCCGACGACAGCCGGGAGAAGGTGCGCAAGTTCCTCGACGGCGTGGTCGGCAACCATTCGCCCGCGGCGATGCGCGAGGCGTTCCTGGACAGTGCACCTGCGGCGGTCGCAACGCTCGAGGCCAACAGCGAGGTCAAGTTCCGTCCCTATGCGACCCATCCCGATTACGAGCAGCAGTTCGAGGGCGCAACCATGCGCGGCCGCGCATTGGAACCGGTCCCGTATGACGGCCGCGGCCTCGGCGCCGATCTCGATAAGATTCGCCCGCCGATTCCGGAGTTCACCATTTTCGGCGGCATGATGGTCGATCGCACTGATATCGGCCACCTTCTCGCTATCAAGAAGTCGGCGCGCTCCTTTGCCCACGCGGCGAAGATTCTCGCGCACTATGCTGGTGACAGGCTGAAGGGTCGGCGCGGATCGCGGCTGGTGATGGGAAACGCGCTGATCGGCCGTTTCCTCGCATCGCTGAACGCCCGTGGCGTCGACATTTTGCTCCGGACCGAAGTGCAGGACATCGTCACCGAGAACAGCGCCGTCACTGGCGTGAAGCTCAGCTCGGGTACCACAACGCGACAGGTCACGGCGACACACGGCGTCGTGCTGGCCGCCGGCGGGTTCAACAGACATCCGCAGCGACGCGGCGAATTGCTGCCGCAGGGCGAGAGCCACAGCCCAGCGGCACCGGGGCACACCGGCGCCATGCAGGACATCGCGTTGCGACTTGGCGCGCGCCTCGGCGAAGGCAATCTCGACAGCGCGTTCTGGGCTCCGGTCTCGATCCGGCGCCGCCCCGACGGCAGCACCGCGAGCTTTCCGCATTTCGTCATGGACCGAAGCAAGCCCGGCACCGTCTGTGTCGACCAGACCGGACGACGCTTCGTCAACGAATCCGTCTCCTATCACCTGTTCGGGCGCGCGATGTTCGAGCACAACAAGACCGTGCCTTGCATCCCCTGCTTCATCATCACCGATGCGGTCGGCCTGAAGAAATACGGCCTCGGCATGGTGCGCATGGGGACGGGCAACCTCGCTCCCTATCTCGCCGACGGTTACCTGACCGAGGGAGCGACGGTTGCGGAACTCGCCGGCAAGATCGGCGTGCCCGCGGCCAACCTCGAAGTCACCATCGCCGCGATGAACCGCTATGCCGCAAGCGGCAAGGATGACGAATTCGGCCGCGGCACCACGCCCTATCACCGGGTCAACGGCGATGCCTCGGTCGGTCCCAATCCGACGCTCGGCCCGATCGCGGCCGCGCCCTACTACGCCGTGCGGCTTTATCCCGGCGATATCGGCGCTGCGACCGGGCTTGTCATCGACGAATGGGCGCAAGTGATGCGAGCTGACGGCCGGCCGATCACGGGGCTCTATGCGTGCGGCAACGAGGCAAACTCCATCATGGGCGGGACCTATCCTGGACCGGGTATCACCATTGGCCCGGCCATCACCTTCGCCTACCGCGCCGTGCGCCATGCCCTCGGCGGTGCACAAGCGCGCAACGCCGCTTAAGCGGGCCGAGAGACAGACTTTCATGGACAACAGTCAACGCCTCGACTGCGACCTGCTCGTCATCGGCTCGGGCGCCGGAGGCCTGTCCACGGCGGTCACCGCCGCCGTGCTCGGCCTCGACGTCGTGGTGGTCGAGAAAGAGGCGCAGCTCGGCGGCACCACCGCCTGGTCCGGCGGCTGGATGTGGATTCCGCGCAACCCGCTCGCGCTGGCCGCTGGCATCGTCGAACCGCATGACCAGCCGAAGCGCTATCTGAGCAACGAGCTGGCCGAGGGATATGACCAGAGCCGGATCGAGATGTTTCTCGATCAGGGTCCGCGCATGGTCGATTTCTTCAGTAGCGAGACGCAGCTCGCCTTCATCGACGGCAACGCCATCCCGGACTTTCACGGCAAGACACCGGGCGCCGCCACCGGCGGGCGCTCCGTCTGTGCCGCGCCGTTCAACGGCCGCGCGCTCGGCCCGCGCATCCGCGATCTCAAACCGCCGCTCGCTGAGACTTCGCCCTTTGGCATGGGGATCGCCTCAGGCGCGGATCTGCGGCACTTCCTCAACGCGCATTCGTCGCTGACCTCGTTCCTCCACGTCGCGCGCCGCCTTGCCCGTCACCTGCTCGACGTCCTGCGCTTCGGCCGCGGCATGCATCTGGTCAACGGCAATGCGCTGATCGCGCGGCTGGTGAAATCCGCCGACGATCTCGGCGTCAGTATCATGACGTCGGCTCCGGCACAGACACTGCTGTCGGAAGGATCCCGCATCGCCGGCGCACGTATCATCCATGACGGTACACCGCTCGACATCCGCGCCCGGCGTGGCGTCGTCCTCGCCTGCGGCGGCTTCCCGCACGACACCGCGCGCAAGGCGGCCATGTTTCCGCATGCGCCGACCGGCCGCGAACACTGGTCGGCCGCACCGGAGAGCAACACCGGCGATGGCATCAATCTCGGCGAGACCGCCGGCGGACGAACGCGAACCGACCTGTCCGACAATGGCGCCTGGGCGCCGGTGTCACTGGTGCCGCATCGCGACGGTTCGGTCGGCCGCTTCCCGCATCTGATCGAGCGTGCCAAGCCGGGCCTGATCATGGTGCGAGACGACGGAACTCGCTTTGCCAACGAGGCCGATTCCTATCACGACGTGATGAAGGCGCTGTTTGCCGCCACGCCTGCGGGCCAGCCGGCCGAGGCCTGGGCGATCTGCGACGCAAGATTCCTCAGGCGCTATGGGCTCGGCCGCGTTCGCCCGATCCCGTTCGCGATCACGCCCTGGCTTCGCAACGGCTATCTGAAGCGAGGCGCGAGCATCGAGGCGCTTGCCAGTGCCTGCGGCATCTCGGCTCCCGGCTTGCGCGCGACGATCGAGCGCTACAACGGCTTTGCCGCACGTGGCGAGGATCCTGACTTCGGCCGCGGCGACACGCCCTATAATCGCGTGCAGGGCGAGATGACGCATCAACCAAACCCATGCGTCGCGCCGATCGAAGCCGGCCCGTTCTACGCCGTGAAGATCGTTGCCGGCAGCCTCGGCACCTTCGCCGGCCTCGACACGGACGAGCACGCCCGGGTGCTCGATGCCGAACACAGCCCGATCGACGGCCTCTATGCCGTCGGCAACGACATGGCGAGCATCATGGCCGGCCGTTACCCCTCCGGCGGAATCACGCTCGGTCCGGCCATGACGTTCGGGTACGTCGCCGCTCATCACGCCAGTGGAATTCCGCTCAAGAACAACAGGTCGGCAGCCGCATGACCGCAAGGAGAAACAACATGCTCTACGAAATAGCAACGCTGACAGTGAAGCTCGGAACCGCGGCAAAGGCTGTAGCCGGTATTGGCGAATATGTCGGGGCATCGGAAGCCAAGGGCACGCTGCTCGGCTGCTGGGCCAGCGAGTTCAGTGACCTCAATCAGCTCCTGGTGCTGCGCTCCTTTGCCGATCACGAAGCCTGGCGCAGCGAGCGCGAGGGGGCGCTGCGCACATCCAATCCCTTTGGCGCCGGCGAAGCCATCACGCAGATGAACTTCGACACCTATGCGCCCTTCCCGTTTTTGCCGCCGGTCGTGCCGGGCAAGTATGGCAGCGTGTATGAAATCCGCACCTATCGGCTCAAGCATGGCGGTGTAGCTCCGACGATCGCGGCGTGGGAAGCCGCGATACCCGAGCGCGTCAAGCTGTCGCCGCTCTCGATCGCCATGTACTCGCTCGACGGACCGCCGCGCTTCACCCATATCTGGCCGTTCGCGAGCCTCGATGCCCGCGCCGCGGTGCGCGCCGAGTCCGTCGCCAAGGGTGTCTGGCCGCCGAAGGGCGGGCCCGATTGGCTGACCGGCGACATGCGCTCGGTTATCGCGCTGCCGACCGCGATTTCGCCGCTGGCTTAAGGCGATCGCCATGACACACATCTATTCGCTCGCCTATCTCACCTCGACACCGCTGGCGCCGCCCGAGGCCGTCGTGCTGGCCAACAAGCTCGGCTACCAGGCGATCGGTGTTCGCATCGCACCCGCGGCGCCCGGCGGCGACTTCTCGCCGCTTCCGACCGACGCCGCGATGCTGCGCGAGACCATTCGCCGGATCGACGACACCGGCGTGCCCATCTTCGACGTCGAGATCGCGCGGCTAAATGCGGACTTCAAGGCCGACCACTTCGCTTCGTTCCTCGAGACCGCCGGCAGGCTGAAGGCTCGCGCCATCCTGGTCGCGGGTGATGATCCGGACGAAGCGCGCCTGACGGAGTCGTTCGCCACCTTCTGCCGCGCCGCGGCGCCTTATGGCTTGACCGCCGACCTTGAATTCATGCCGTGGACCGCGGTGAAGAACGCAAAGGCGGCGCTCCGCATCGTGACCAATGCCGGTGAGCCGAACGGCCGCATCCTGGTCGACTCGCTGCACGCCGGCCGCTCGGCGACCACGCTTGACGACATCGCAAGCATGCCGCGGCAGCTCCTCAGCTACGCCCAGCTCTGCGACGCACCGGCCGGCATTCCCGCAACCAATGAGCAGCTCATCTACACCGCGCGATGCGCCCGGCTGCTGCCGGGAGACGGCGGCATCGACCTGCGCGGAATGGTGCGTGCATTGCCCGGCGATCTGCCGCTGAGCATTGAAATCCCGAATGACGAATGGCTGCCCAAGCTCGGTGCGGAAGAATGGAGCCGGCGTGCGCTTGCTGCGGCCCGCCGGATCGTGGCCGAGACCGCGGAAGGACAAGCCACAGCATGACCAGCCTCGATTTCTTATCACGTGTCGCCGTCATCGCGGGCGGCTGCGGCGGCATCGGTCAGGCGGTTCGCGCGCGGCTGGCTGCCGCCGGCGCAACCGTGGTCGTCTGGGATCTGGCTGACCGGGCCGACGAACGCATCGACCTCACCGACGAGGCCGCGGTCGGTGGCGCAATGGCGCGCCTGCTCGATCGTTTCGGCAGGATCGAGGTACTGGTCAATGCCGCGGGCATCACAGGCCCCACGGTCAACATCGAGCACTACAGCCTCGCCGATTGGAAACGCGTGCTCGACGTCAATCTCACCAGCACCTTTCTGTGCTGCAAGGCGGCCATCGCGCCGATGCGCCGGCAGAACGCCGGACACATCGTCAACCTGGCATCGATCGCCGGCAAGGAAGGCAATGCCGGCATGACCGGCTACTCCGCAGCCAAGGCCGCCGTGATCGCGCTGACGAAATCCCTCGGCAAGGAGCTCGCGAGCACCAACATCCGCGTCAACGCTATCGCGCCGGCGGTGATAGCCACCGACCTCGTCAAGCAGATGTCGGAGGAGACTTACCGCAACGTGCTGGCCAAGATCCCACTCGGCCGCGCCGGTCGCCCCGAAGAAGTGGCCGCCATGGTCGCCTGGCTCGCCTCCGACGAGTGCTCGTTCTCAACCGGGGCCGTGTTCGACCTGTCCGGAGGACGGGCGACATATTAGACGAGAGATCAGCAAGATGAGATGTCGTGGCTTCTCTTTTTGTGCGCATCGCCCGCTCTCACGCAGACGTCACGCGACACCCGACAAGGACTGCAGATGCTGGCTGGTACTGGATTTTTCTTGATCTCCCGGTGCACACGTCGTGCACACACCGCCTTCTAACCAATTGAAAAACCTAAACTCTCGCTCCAATCCATCATGGGGGCCACGGAAAAGCGATAGTCTTGATATCCCAACAACTTAATCCTGCGTCGCGATCGAAAAAGCAATGTCAGCGTATCAATGCTTGCTGCCCTCTTGAACCTGCTCGCCAAGTATCATTCGCCCGAATACGCCTGCCATTCAACTACAATAAAGGTGGTGGCGAGCCAGGAAGCTCAATGCCGAGCACGAATGCCCTAACGAGATGGATCTGGGTCTAGCGTTGGCGCGGATGGTCCAACTGTCAACAGAGTGTGAACGACCCGATCAAATTGGACAAACCTTCAGATCGAGCCGACCGGAAGCCGCCAAACAGGAAATTGAAGCGCAGAATGCCCGCAGGAGAAGTCCATCGTCCCCAAAAAGTCTCTCTAACATATCGTCCCCCCTCAATCGCCCACCACGAATTTCGCCTTTAGCAGAAGCGCGGATCACTGCGTTGCTGCGCTTCGCTCGAAGGGCCTATTTTCAGCGATGAACCTCGCGGCCAGCACCAAAGCGCCCATCGAAAATTCCTTTCCATGCGCAGCGATCATGCGCTCCGAGAGTTCCGCCAGTTCTTGAAAGAATTGATCCTTGCTTTCGGCTTCGTTGAGCGATCGGGTGGCTGTCATAACTTGTCTCCTGATGATGCTGGCAGAGCTCTCCGGCTTGGCACCGGGTTAACTACTTGAAAATGTACGGAGGAAACGTCACGATCGCCGCTTCCCCGTCGCTTGTTCCGATTGCAAGATGCTCGCCGTCGCTGGACCAACGCAGGATGTGGGCGGCGCCTCGACCAGGCGGCCTGACGACCAATTCGTCGGATTGTCCGATCCTCGCGACCGCGACCATGCCGTCGGCGTAACCCGCCGCAACCAGGCGACGCTCTGGGTGAATATCTACCGTCTCGACAAGGACGAACCGGGCGCGCCCCGTAGCGAGGTTCGTCGGCTGCTCGCTTTCGTCGTCAAGGCTGGAAACGTCCCATGCGATCATCCGATAGGCTCCGCTCGTAACAAGGACGCGGGAATCCGTGCTCCACGAAAGGGATGCAACGGTTGCAGGATAGGTCGGAATACGGACGATCCGCGCATCGGCAAGACGCACCAAAACAATGCCTGCTTTCCCGACTGACACCGCCAACCAGTTCCCATCGGGGCTCCACGACAGGGCTGAGACTGAGCCCAACTCAAATGAGGCGGAGGGTTCGGGTCCTGGTCCAAAGCTGCGGACGAGCAGACAACCGTCGGTTCCAATCGCAAAGCGCCGGCCATCTGGCGATACAGCCATTGCCGACGCATGCCCTCCGACCCGCTCTTGGAGCCAGGCGACTTCACCATTGGAATCGTAAAATATGATTGACCCGCCGGATGCTGTCAGGATGTCCCCCGCCGATACCGGGGCAATGACATCGATAGGCGCCCCGTTGCTCGAGACCACCCGTGTGACACCGGACGCCGACACACGAAGCAAGCGGCCGTGATCACTGACCACGAAATCCGAGGTCCCGAGCGGAGCGAGATGAAGCGGGGCATCGCTGATTATCACTTTCGTCAATGGAGGCACCGGTCTCCGTCGCGGTGAAATCGTCGTCCGACCTTCGTCGAGCGCCACGCGACAGCGATCTTGCGCCGGCTCGACGTCAGTTAGCGGAGCTATCGCCAACGCGCCATCGGCGAGCGCAAACGCAACTACCTGTCCCGCTGGATCGAAGGCCGTATTTGTAACGGCCGCACCCACCGTCCAATGCCGCCCAAGCAATTCATAGAGCGTCGCGATCTCTGCTTCCATCGTATCCATCGAGTCGCCTCACGTTCGGGTCGTCTCAACTACTAGCGGCAATCCGCCTGTCCAGTTCTTCAAGGCGCTGCTCCAGCACGGCGCAATGAGCGTCGCATTCTGCCATCTCGGCATTTGCCTTTCGTAAGCGCTCGCGCGCATCCGCGAGGGTTCTGGCGAGTTCACGCGAACAGCCGGAGGCCGCAATCTCTTGCTCGATGCACTGAATCTCGAATTCGGCGCCGCCCCCAAGCTGACGGTTGAGCAAATTGCGCGATTGGGCCGCCGATATCTCCTGAACGACCTGCAGCCGCTGGGTCAGCATTTCGACAACGGTCGGCGGGCCGGCCCTCATGCACCAGTCTCGATCTGGACCAGGATCCGCCGCAGGCCACCCACGCCCGATACAAAGTGACGCTGCGCATCATTGATGTGAGATCCCAGCGAGTCCCATAGATCGATCCTCAGCAACCGCGACGGATCACCAGCCATGTTCTCTAGCGCCTGCAGACCGAACTGATGCCGCAAACCAATGCCTTGCAAAACAAACTCCGTCAATTCACGCGCATGCGTTTCGATGAAAGGACGCAATAGCGGATGCGCGCCATAGCTGATGCCGCGATTCACGAGTTCGGTCTCAATGAACACTACGAAATGCCTAACCAGCATATCTTGGCTTTCGCCAACCAGGTGCACCATGAAGGTTACGTCGCGGTCCGCACGCGAAAGGATCTGCGACGCGAGCGCCGCAGCGGCAGGCTCCTCTGCCCCCATTTTTCCGCCCCAGGCCGTCGCCATGCGTGATCCTGTCCTCATATCCGCGAACGATATTGATGCAATTTGCGATACAGCGTGGCGCGCGAAAGGCCGAGCTTCTCGGCGGCGGCTGCAATGTTGCCACCTGCGTTTGCGACGGCTCTTTCGATGGCACGACGCTCTATATCGTCGAAGCGTGCGATCTCTTCGGCTTCTGGTCCCGTGGTGCCATGCCTTGTCTGCAAGGCGCCCGGACTTGGCAGGACCGATGCTGCTTCCAGGAAATCCTCGGGCAACTCCCTGGGCGTCACCACGCCGGTGAGCGTCATCAGCACCAGGTTTTCGATCAGATTGCGCAGTTCCCGAACGTTGCCCGGCCAGCTATAGCGCCGCAACAATTCCATTGCGGCTGCCTCGAAACGTACCGGTTCGGTGCTATAGGTCTCCGCGAATTGTCGATTGAAATGATCGATCAGAATCTCGACATCACCCAAGCGCGCGCGGAGCGGCGGGATAGTGATCTTGACAACGCTGATCCGGAAATACAGATCCTTGCGGAAACGTCCTTCCGCCACTTCCTGCTTCAAATTCCGGTTGGTCGACGCCACGAGCCGGACGTCCACCGGACGCGGCTTGTTGTCGCCGAGGCGGTACACCGCACGCTCTTCCAGCACGCGGAGCAGATACGGCTGCAGATCCAGCGGCATCTCGCCGATCTCGTCGAGGCTGAGCACGCCGCCATTGGCAAATTCAAAACGGCCTGACTTTCCTTCTCGCGTCGCGCCGGTATAGGCACCTGGGGCATGTCCGAACAATTCACCGCCAAGAAGCTCTTTCGAGACCGCACCGCAATTGAAGGCGACGAAAGGCTCCTTGCCGGTCTTCTGGCTGGCGGCGTGAACGAGACGAGCAAACAGTTCCTTGCCAACTCCCGTCTCGCCCTCGAGCAGAATAGCCGTTCGGCCGAGTGCCGCCCGTTCAACCTTTTCGACCGCTTGCATCAATGCTTCGCTGCATCCGACAATCGCGTCCTTTGCTGACATGAGAGCTGCGCGCGCTATCGGCGAAACTTGGGACGCGGCGGAATTTATCCGCGGCCTCGATGCGAGCACGAGCATTGCCCCCTTCACAATACCGTCGACGAGCAGTGGCTCAATCCGCTGTTCCTGCAATTCCTCCGGCAGCGCATTGGCCAGGTCTTGAGCCAAACGACCATCGCTGCTTGGAAGAATCCGATTTCCGACGCTCAAGTCGCCGGACTGCGCGATCCGTCGCCAACGAACCGACGCCATGTCATTGTGATGAACGACCCTGCCGAAGCGGTCGAGAATCACCACTCCGTCGCCGCTGCCCATCCCCGGCATCCGCGAAATGCTGGCCTCGAGCAGCCGTATTCTTTCAAGGCGTATCTTTTCCGAGAGCGCAAGCTCGATGTGGTTGGCCGCAATCACCGCCAGTGCGACGTTATGCCGGTGAAAGATCGCCTGAGGTCCGGAAAAATCAATGATGCCGATGATACTGCCGTCGATGGGGCTGCGAATGGGGCTACCGACGCAAGTCCAGGCTTTGATGCCTTCGGAAAAATGCTCGGCTGCATGGACGTGGACCGGTTTTCCCGTGATGAGCGCAGTGCCGATGCCGTTAGTGCCTGTCACCGTCTCACCCCAGGCGGCGCCAACCTCGAGGCGAATATCGTGCCCTGCATCAATCGTCCGCTGATCACCGCCCACATCGAGCACGACGCCGTTCCTATCGGTGATAACCAGCATGGTCGCGGCGTCACCAAGCACTTCGGCGACGCGGCGGAACGTCTGAGCGCTCGAACCCAGCAAGTCATCGTTCTTCAGACGAAGCTCATAGAGATGGTCCGGCGAGGCCACGAGATTGCTGCCCTTACAATGGGCATTGACTCCGGACTTGACGCTGCGCTTCCATGATTCCTCAATGACACCGCGCACCAGCGCATTCTCGCGCCTGAGGTCGCCGGACGTCAGAAAATTTTCCCACGCTCTGTTGGTCTCTCGCTCATCGTATGGCTGTCCCTGCTCGACATCCGTGACGCCCGGAACCTTGTAGCCTTCCAGCGAAAACGGCGGCTTAGCCATGAGCGTTTCCGTCAGCATTGGAGCACCATACGTAAGTTGGCAAACAACCCGATCGGCAGAAACGACCTGAACCGGACCTGATCGGGATCGTCATCCCCACAAGGCCCGGCTCACGGAGATCATTCGGCGCTTTTGGCGACGGCATCCAAGCCGAGACGGCCTGCGATGACTTCTTCCAGACTCTGCTCGGACGTCTCGTCGGGCACGCTCACGCCCTCAAGATCGGCGAGGACTTTCCGGATTTCCTCATCCAGCGGATCGAACATCCCGTTCTCCCGCGTCGCCAGGGTGAAGTATCGCGATTGGCCCTTTCCACGCACTTCGCCGACAAAATGGAGTTGTCGCCCCGACCCGAGATCTGCGATCACGACCCGGCCGTTGAGGCTGATCCGCACATAGGGTTCCGCCTCTCTCGGACGGCCCGGCGGCGTGTACCACAGCTTGCCTGATGGCTGGGGCTGAGCAGGAGGCGTGGGATCGCGCAACTCCTGCCAGCGCCCGCCGGTCAGATGATTGGCGACCGCGTCGATCTTCGTGCGGTTCTTCTGAATGAAATCCTTCGCCGCAGCCTCCTCGCGGTGCGGACCGTCGCGCTTCGAGATGATGTGGACCATGGTCTCCTCCTTCCCCGGTCAGTCGGATGGCCATGAAGGCTTGTTGGACCGCCTCCTTCGGCCATGCCGGAGCTTCCAAGATTGTAGCCCGTTCTAGGTCGTTGTCACCGTCCAATCACGCGATCGCGGAGCTCAAGCTGTCGACACCATATTTCGATGTCGAGGCCGTTGATCCGCCCGTCTCTGTCCGGTCTGGTTTGCGATTGATCCGAGTATCCGGCCACGGTATCCAGCGCGGCGGAATACGGACCGCATACACGTGCCTCATGCGCGCCCAAGCTTCTCTGCCCCGCCGCCCAATGCTGGTCCCTGTGTCGGATCGATGTACTCCGGCACGTCTGCAACCAGCGTGTTTGTAGTCAGGACCAGGGTGGCGACGGAAGCCGCGTTCCGAAGCGCCGTATATGTCACTCGGACCGGGTCGACGATGCCGGCCGAGACCATGTCGAGGAACTTGCCGTTGGCGGCGTCGAAGCCGACACCCGCCGGCGCGCCCTGCAAGTCGGCCACGACCTTTGCCGCATCGTGCCCCGCGTTCCGGGCAATGAACGCGGCGGGCCGGGACAGTGTCTCGCGTACCAGTTTGATGCCCTCGCCCAGGTCGCCATTGATGTTGCCGAGCGTGCGGGCGACCACCGGCGCGCATTGTGCCAATGCGGTGCCACCACCCGGCACAATGCCCTCCTCGGCTGCAGCACGCGCTGCACTGAGTGCATCGTCGATCAACTGGATCGTACGCTTTTGCTCGACAGGAGTGACGCCCCCCGCGAAGATCACGGCAGTGCCACCTGAGAGCTTCGCCAGCCGCTCCTTGAGCTTGTCCTGTTCGATATTCGGCGGTGCCAGATCGTATTGCTTAGCGACCTGCTGGCGCCGCGCGGCGATCGCCGCATTGTCGCCGGCGCCGCGAATGATCACCGTTTCGCGGGCACTGGCCCGAACCTGGCGGGCGGTGCCGAGATCGGCAAGGCCGGCCTCTTCCAGTCTGCCGCCAAGCTCGCGAGCGATCACTCGTCCTCCCGTTATGATGGCGAGGTCGTCCATCATGGACTTGCGCCAATGACCATAGTCGGGCGGATTGACTACCAGCACCCTGCCGCGGTTGCCGTCGCCAAGCAGCGTCGGCACGACTTCTGGCGCTATCTCTTCCGCGACGATGACAAGCGGCCGCCCGGTCGAAGCGACCGCTGCGCGCACCGCCGACAGCTCGCCCGGCGTCCTAATCTTCAGATCCGTCAGAAGAATGTAGGGCTGATCGAGCACCACCTCCATCTTCTCGACATCGGTCACCATATGGTGTGAAATGTAACCACGGTCGAACGACATGCCTTCGACGACCTCGAGCGTCGTGTTCGTCGTCAGCCCGTAATCGGAACTGATGATGCCATCCTTGCCGACGCGCTCCACGGCCTCCGCAATCAGCCCGCCGAGATGTGCATCGGTCGACGCAATCGTCGCTACCGCCTGGAGCGTCTTGCGGTCCGAGACAGCAATTGCCGAGCTCTTCAGGCTCTCGACGACGACTTCGACGGCCCGGTCAATACCTTTGCAGAGATCCACGGCCTTGGCGCCGCGCTCAAGGGCAGCAACCCCTCCTTGAATGAGACCATTTGCAAGCACCATCGCCGTCGTCGTACCGTCCCCGGCGACTTCGTTGGTCTGCATCGAGGCCTCGCGCACCACCTGGGCGCCCATGTTCTCGAAGCGATCGGGCAGTTCGATTTCAGACGCGATGGTGACGCCATCGCGTGACACGATCGGTGTACCGATTGGCCTGTCGACCATCGCATTCATGCCCTTGGGACCAAGGGTCGATTCGACGGCAGCGGCGAGCTTCTGGACTCCACGCGCAAGGGCGCGACGGGCCTCTATGTCATGCAGCAGAACTTTTGGCATTGCGTTCACTCCCCACGTGGTCTCGTGTTTGTCAGATCGGGCGGACTTGCTGACCGCTCCGTTGTCGGCAGTCCCAGACGCGTCTCACGCGGGCGCGACGACATGTTTCTCGGCAGTTGCCGCCAGTCCGATGGTCGAGCCGGCACAACCATTGCCACACGCACCGCAGGTGGATGCCCGTTCCGGACTACCACCATCGAATTCGCGATCGCGGGCAGCTAGAAGGCCCCTGCACAGCGAGCTGTTGAACTCCATGTTTATCCGCACTCCTCGCAGCCGCTGCAGATACGAAACGAGCTCCTGAGGAATGATCGCGAAGCCCTCGCAAGTGACGAAGGCGCGATCGTCGGGGAGTTGGGCCAGATGCCGTTCAACCAGGAGCTCGCGGTAGCGCAGCTTCTGGCGCGCGACTTCTCCCGGTCCAAAGTCGACTTCGTCGTAAGCGCCTAGAGTCATTCGGCAGATAGCCGAATCCTCATAACCCAGTCCGCGCAACGCCAGCATCATGCACTCCTGGCGCCGCTCGAACGCCTTCCGGCGGAATTTCTCGCGGAGGTCGTCAAGAGATCCTCCAGGCGCGAAGTCCTTGAGTGCCTCAGCGAATGACTTCCCCTCGCTGACGCCACGATTGATCTCGTGGGCGACCATGTGATCCCGGAGTTCCGGTCGCGCTTCCCGCACCCACGGTAGCTCTGACACAGACTGACGCATGTCGTCGGCCATGAGGAAGGCGAAGCTCGCCGAACACCAGTAGGTCGGCAGGCGAAAGACGATATCGACCCCGCCATCGTCATGGACAGTGACGAGCTCGACGAACCCGAGGTCGGTCACGGACTCGTCTAATTCAGGATCCGTGACCGTTGCGAGGCGCGTCCACACCTCGCCGGTTCTTCGGTCGCGATGTGGGATGACCTCGTCCATCCCCGTCATTCCGCCGCGATCGCGTGAGCTGTATTCCCGAGCTTCGCCTTCTGCGCCTCGACGTCGACGCCATAGAGGCGCGCGGCGTTGAGTCCGAGGATCTTCTTTTTCGCCTGCGGAGTGAGATCGACACCATGCTCCTGCTTCAGATCCTCCGGCAGCTCGAAATTCCAGAACTTTTCGACCAGCCAGCGGGGCGTCCAGATCGCGTAGTCGCTGCCGAAAAGAAGCTTGTCTTCGCCAACCCAGAACAGGAGCTCGCTGATCACTTCGGCGAAATAATGGGGCCGCCCATGGATGAACGGCAGCGCTACCGCCAGGCCGCCATAGACGTTGGTCTCCTGCACTGCGATCCAGCAGAAGTCATCCAGTCGAGGCAGCCCACAATGCTCGATGATGAAATTGAGGCCCTGGAAGTCGGTCGCCGCATGATCCACGTCGTGAACATCGAATGCATCCTTGTCGAGCGGAATAATGGTCGGTCCCTTGTGGACATGAATGTTCCTGATTCCGAGCTTCTCGCAGAGCTCTAAGCAGCGATAGGCGTTGGGATCCGTTAGCTTCCAGCCGCGCGAATCACCCTTCCACTCCGCCGTATAGAGCTTGACGCCCTTGATACCGAACGTCTCCTTCATGTAGTGGATGTATTCAAGCGCCCGCTCGCCATCGCGCGGATCGAACGCGCCATTGACGATGAAGCGATCCTTGTACTTCTTCGCCATCTCAGCGTTGCGATCGATCGTGTTGAAGCCGTTCTTGTAGAAATCCGTCAGGTAGGTCGACTGCACGATGGCCATGTCGTCCGGGCCATCGACGAACAGATCGCGATACATCTGCTCGGCGCTGTACTTTTCGAACTGCTCCTTGGGCCAAAGCTTGTCCTTCGGACTGAGCGACGTGTGGTAGGCATAAAAGCAATCAATGAACTGCTTGCCGTGGATGTTGAGCTGATTCGCCGGGCTACCGTCCCAAAAATGGGTGTGACCGTCGATGACGAACACTTCCTCGCCAGTGGGAGTTATGAACATGAAAGTCTCCAACGTTTATAGGTGCTTTTCCATCGATGTCGGGGAACGACCGTCCGCGCGAGAAGATGGTGGAGCTGCAATCCGGACAGACGCAGCCCACCTAGTCTCGGGAGACAGGTTCACTCGATGTATTCGAAGACCTCGTCCATGTTGCCGAACAGCGTCACCGTGTTGTCGTCGATGCGCACCATTCGGCCGTAGTGGGTAGAGGTGTTCACTTCGAATATCTCGGCCGTCATATCCTTGCCGAGAATTTCGCTGATTTCATCCATCTTGAAGATCAGCTTGCCCTCGCCGTCGATGCGGATCAGGGCCGGCTGATAGGTCACGGTTACGTTCGGCTTCTTCCCCATGAATTCGGCGATGGCGCGCGCCTCAACGCTGTCGTTCATGGTGACCCCGCACTGATGGGAGATCGTCTGTTCGAAACGAAGGTCTCCCATCTTCTGGAAGATGTTCTGGTTGGTGGCAGATCTGGAAGCAACGGACATTGCAATTTACTCCTTGGGAAGGGTGAGGCCGAGTTCGCCGAGAATCTTCTTGATGCGCTCGACCGACTGCGCGCGGGCATCGGCGTACTGCACCGGCTTCGAATGCGGCTGCGACCAGATCGGCTGCAGACCTGCTACCGCCTTGTTCGCGAGCGCCACATGCTTGTTCACCCAGCCCTGGAACAGCTTCTTGTTGTGAGCTGCGTGCTGATTATCGGTGACCAGCAGATGCATCAAGTCGATCGTATTCGCGAGATTGCGCTCATAGTCAGCCTCCGCCGCCGAGATGACGGACGGCGTGATGAAGTCACCGTTCGACGAGGCCGCCTGCATGAGGAAGCCGCTGCGGAACAGCTCGCCGACGAGCGGCTCGAACACGATGTTGGTGGCAAAGTACTGCTCAAGATAATCGGTCGAGCCCATGATCGACTCGATCGCTTCCCGGGTACCCTGCCAGCCCTTGTCTTCGAGCCAGGCGTGCTTGCCAGCTGCGTCGTCGAAGCCCGAAATATCCATTCCGATCTCGGCCAAGTAGAGCGTGATATCTTGGGCAAGGCGGAGCTTGTAGGACGAGTTGGTCAGCGTCGCGTTGTTGATCATCTGGGTGTAGCCGTAGCGCTGAGCCTGCATCAGCGAAGTGCCGAGCCCGAACTCGACGTGCTTCCACGCGCCGAGGTGATGCTGCAGGATCTTGATCCATGCCTTGTCGAACGACTTCGGCGCACCTGACTTGCGGCCGTTGGCGATCACCGCTTGAACCATCGCCTCGATCTTGGACTGCCGCTGATAGTGCGTGCGCTCCCATTCCTGGTCCGGAGCACGGAAGGCATGCCAGTTTGAGCTCAGCGCCGCCGTGTTGTCCTTGGTATAGGCGCCCTTTCCGTTCGGGAAAGATATGATCCAGTCCTGCAGCAGATAGCGCTCCGGATCAGGCTGTACGTCAACGGTCACGTCCTCGTAGTGCGTGGCCCGCTTGCTGCGTGGCTCGAAATAGCGGTACTTGCGGCTGTCGGAGTCAGGAAATACTGCAGCGCCGGCTGCGCCGGATCCGACTGAAACACTTGGAACGGCAGTCATAGTCTCTCTCCTCCCATTGGTGGCTCTACATTCGTTGGGTCGACACGCAGAACGTCTCAGTTGGTGGCCGGTGTGAACTTGTCGAAGAAGACACGCTCCGGTTCGACATCATTCATCTGCAACACTGGCGTCAGCGCCTCGATCATCGGCGATGGCCCGCAGGCATAAACGTCGACGTCCTCGCCATAGCCTGAGCTGCGCAGGTGTGCCCCGACGGCCTCATGCACGAAGCCTTTTTCGCCGTGCCAAGTCGCGTCGTCGGCCGAATGAGAAAGTACCGGCACGAACTTGAACTCCGGATGCTTCTCGGACAGTCCGGCGAAACGATCGAGATAGAATAAGTCGTTTTGCGTGCGAGCCCCGTAGAAGAAATGTACGGGACGCACCTCACCGGAGTTGAGGTGATCATGCAGGATCGACCACAGCGGCGACATTCCGGAGCCGCCGCCAACCAGGATCATGGCTCCGGTTTTGTTTTCTCGTCTGAAGCAGGTGCCGTACGGTCCCTTGATTCCGACCTTCGTTCCGACGGCGAGGTTTCCGTCGAGCCGGGAGGAGAAGCGTCCGTTCGGGTACTTCTTGATGATAAATGAGAGTTTTTGGCTTTCGCCCGGCGAATTTGCCATGGAAAACGAGCGCGTAATCGTCTCTGTCCCCGAGAGCGTGATGTCGACATATTGACCCGCCCAGAACTTCAGAGATTGCTCCAGCGATATCTCGAGGTACCTGATATCGTGGGTCAGCGCGGAGACGCCCGTCACCGTGCCGGTGAAATCCTTTACCGGAATTGATTTGGACAGCACCTCCTCGTCGTAGTTGAGGAGTTCCACCTCAAGATCCGAGTAGGCCAATGTTCGGCACAACAGGATATAGTCCTGACCGCGCTCCATTTCGTTAAGGGCAAAGGTCGAGTATTTCTTCAGCTCTACATCACCGCCGGTGAGCACGCATTTGCACGCCGAGCATTGTCCCTCCTTGCAACCGTGCGGCAGCGCGATGCCCTGGCGAAACGCGGCGTCGAGAACGGTTTCGTTCTCCTCGACCTCGAACTCTATTCCTACCGGTTGCAGGCGAACGACATTAGCAGGCGCGCCCATAGGGGCCTCCTCAAACCAAGGCTAGCAGATTTGCTCAGGGGGGCGGGAAGGAGCCAGCCAGAGCCGGCTCCTTCCGCTTCGCTTAGTTGCAAGGATTGATCGTGAATCCCTTGCGATAGTCGGCGAGGTGCGCCTCTCGGTCGGCCGGGCTCATCTCCCGCAGGGTGAGCAGCGGGCTCTTGAGAATGTGGCCGCGGACATCGTCGAGCGTCCACATCTCCTTCTCGTCGAAGCGCAGGTGCGGCTGGGCGACCAGGGTCTTGCCGTCCGTACGCACGAAGCCGAGATCCTTGATGGCATCGGCGATGTCCACATTGTGATAGACGCTTTCCCACTCGCGACGGCCGCTAAACCGTCCCATCGCCGGGGTCGGACGCCCCTGATACTCGCCGGCGAAAGCTTCCACCGCCGTCCAGCGATCGATCTCATGGGCGAAGGTGTAGAGCTCGCCGTCGATCTCATCTGTGACGATGTCCTCTCGGATCAGACAAGGCACCAGGCACGACCAGCAACGATGCGGATAGACATAGCCGACATCGCCGTTGAACAGAATGTTGGTCTGGCCGCGGTACGACAGCTTATCGTACCACTTCCAGAATTCGCCGAACTGAGCATACCAGCCCGGGTACTTGTGCTCGAACCATTCGAAGTCCTTGTCGGTCTGAGCCTCGATGCGCCAGAAGTTCGCCGACCAGCCGACCGCGAAGAACTGCGCGACTTTGTGGACGTAGTGCTTCTCGGTCAGCCGTTTCCAGGCGGTCTGCACGTCGTCATGATGGATCTTGATGCCGTACTTTTCGAGCGGCAGCATGTAGGTCCGATAATAATCCTCGAAGATCCAGCGGTGCCACATCTCCGCGTAAGACTCTTTGGTCTTGTCGCGGTTGGTGGTTCCATACTCGATGAAGGTTCCGATCGCGGCATCGACGATGGCGTGATTCTGCCAGAACGCATAGCGCATGTCGCGCTCGAGCAGCAGATGGTTCTCCGGCTCCTTCAGCATCGACATCAGCATCGAGTGGCCGTTGCCGATATGGCGGCTCTCGTCCGACTGAACCGAGAGGAAGACGGTCGGCAGCGCATAGTCGCCGTTGCGGGCGGCTTCCGATGGCATCGCGACGAACAGCGTATTGGTGAACGCGGTCTCGGCAACCACGGTCAGGTAAACGTTCGCTGACGTGATCGCGTCACCGGTGATGAAGCCTTCACCGAACTGACGGCCGATGGTGGTGGCGTAGCACTTGCCGAACGCTTCTTCGGTGATGTCGAACCCCGCCGGGTCGATGTAGTTCTCCATATACCATTTCTTCAGGTTCATCTGGATCGTCGAGTGACGAAACTCGTCGACCATCTGCATGGTGAAGCCGGTGCGGAGATCTTCGCCGGGCGCAAGGCGTCCGACCATGGCCATCGACCGGGCAGCGGAGATTTCCGGGAACGGGATGATCGCCAGGAACAGCTTCATCCACTCGACCCATCGAGGCTCGACGTTGCGGAACATGTCGCCGCGCAGGGCAGCATCGAGCGCGCCATAGACGCGGTTGTCCTTTTCTTCCTGCATCGGGAAGTAAGAGCGAAGGACCTGCTTCATCGGATCCTTCGGCGCCTTCGCGATCTTGTAGTCCGTGGGGAAGGTCATCGCTTCCTGGACGTAGGAAGGATTCCACCCGAGGTCTGCAATCTTCTTTGCAGCCTCACCGACGGAAATGCCGCGCTGAGCGGTGATCCTGTTGAGTGTCAAAGTTCCAGACATCTAGCCTATCCTCCTGATCGGGTCAGAGACCACTTCGATATTCCGCCTGCCGAGGACCTCGTCGAGCCGGGCAGTGCTTACCCGTGCGTTACGGGCCACCTCGCGGCCGCTCGCGCGACCGGACGTTTGATATCGGCAAGGGTCTAGGATGACTGCGGAGCCCTCCGGGGATGATCAGGGACGATCTTCGGACCCAGCGGCCTGCCGATCGCAATTGTCCCATCCCGCATGAAGCGCGCCTTCAGCTGAGCATCCCCTTCCCTCGTTCTTTTCGCGGCTCGCCCCGGACGGAGCAGTCTGCGTTGTTGTGCCCAGGAGCTTTGCAATGGGCGTGCCAGCACGTCCTGGGGCCCGGCCAAGTGATTTCTGATTGGGTAAGTGGAAGATCGGGCGAAGGCAGAGGCATCGCATGCTTGGGTCGCAACTGCCTGAGATGCAATTTGCGACACGAATTGCAGAATGAGAATCTCAGCGCGCGCATAGCCAGCGATTTTGCACCGCAACGTTTGCGTCGCAATATCGATCTGTCGGCTCTCTTGGATGCTGAAATTGTTTTTGTTCGCCGTTAGTCGGGACTGGCAACCGGTGCAGCTTCGCACTTGGCGATCGGCGTTATTGTGAGCTGGCTCCTTGTTCGCCCGCTCGAACTAGCGATAGTCTTCCACAACGGTTGAATTCCTTGATTGCCCAGCTCGAGACATCCAGCGGCCGGAATAGAGGGCGTAACAATCATGATCGCAAAAGGGCAGTCCGGTGCTGAATTCTCTCAGATAGCTTGCGTGAATTGGCTCACAGCAAAACATGCAAAACGTTATTTGACATGGCGTCCTGCCGTTTACCAGAATGAACCTCACGTGGCGCCTCCCAATGCGAAGCATGACGATGCCACCATGTCATCGTTGAACACCTAGGCGACTCGCAAACAGCGGAGCCATCTATGGTCGGCCTCCCTACGTACTCTGAACCGGTCGACGCACTTGCCGGAGCAAAGGGCCGTTGGCCAGCAGCAGTAACGGATAAGGTCACACGTTCCGCCGCAGACGGCGCAGCAACTCGCTAAACCGTGGTGTGGATTCTTGGAGCTCTTGCCCATTCCGGCCTCCTGTTGATATCGCGTGAATAGTTCTCCGAGCTTTCACACAGCACCGCGGTCACACGCGAAGTGCGGCGTCGGCGATGGTGCTGGCTTGCCATGTCTCGCGGCGGATACGGACGCCAGGCGCAAGAGTTTGTCTCTGATGTGCGCCTGAAGGCGAAGCGGCTCGTTCTTGGCCGTATCGGTGCGCCTCGCCGGCGAGTACCTGCACAGGAGGTGTGCAACGGCCGTGCCAGATCGTTCGATGGCCTCTTTTGGATGGTCTTCCGAGCAGCGGAAGACGGAGCTGGGCAACATTGGGGGATGGCGATATCGCCCTGAGACCGGTCGCGTTGCAAATTGCGACGACGACGCAAACTGAGACTCTGTGCGACCCTCGCGTTTGCGCCGCAACATGAGTGGTCTGCGCGAATGCTTGGACAGCCAGAGGACGTCAAATCCATCGCGAGGAGCGCATTCTCGCGATGGATGACCTGGTTCTGAATCAAGGAATCAAAACAGCACGTCCGTGGATCTTGCCGGCGTTGAGATCGTGCAACGCCTTGTTTGCATCCGCGAGGCGATATTCGGCGGTGGCGAGTTCGACCAAGCCTCGATCCGCGAGCGCCATCAACTCCGTTAGCTCGGCCCATGTGCCGACCAAATTTCCGATGATGTTCTTCTCGGTAATCACCATGTCGACGGTCGGAACACGGATGTCCTCACCATAGCCGACAACGTAATAGCTGCCCATCGGACGGGTCATCGCCAGGCCTTTGGATGTCGTGCCCTTCTCCCCGACGAAATCGATCACCGCTTCCGCACCGTTTCCGGCAGTCAGAGCCAGCACTGCTGCCACTTCGTTGCCGTCCGCTTTCACAAGATGATCGGCGCCGGACTTTTCGGCCAATTTCAGCGACTCTTCGGACTTGTCGACCACGATAACGTCGGCCGCGCACATCGCCTTGAGACACTGGATTCCGATGTGGCCCAAGCCACCCGCTCCGATAACGACGCAGGATTCGCCTGGCAGAAGGTGTCGCGTGGCCTTCTTGATTGCGCGATAGGCCGTAAGGCCCGCATCCGCGTAGGGCGCCACGTCCTTCGGAGCAAGCGTCCGCGGCAGCGGCACGATGTTGCGTTCCGAGGTGCAAAGGAATTCTGCGTAGCCACCGTTGCAGTCGAGACCCGGAAAAGTGCCGGGACCGTGCATGTCGAAGCCACGGCGACAGGCGAGACACGTGCCGCCGGTGATCTTCGGGTGAACAATGACCGGGTCACCTTTCTTCAGGCCATCAACTTCCTTGCCAACTTCTTCGATCCAGCCCGCATTTTCGTGGCCCATGATGATGGGCAGCAGTTTATCGCCGGTCGGATCCATGTGCGGCTTCCAGACGCCTTCGATGATATGAAGATCGGTCCTGCATACGCCCGCGCCGCCGATACGGACGATGACGTCCGTCGATTTGGTCAGCTTGGGATCCGGCACTTTCTCCTCGCTGACCCACTGGTCGTTGGACAGCTCTTCATCATACGCTCTCAATACTTGGGCTCTCATGTTGTCCTCCGTCTGCCCAGCGAACTTCGTGCTCGCCATCGCCGAGGCGCCTCAGCATTTTTCGTGCCAGCGGATCTATTATTGCAGCGCAAACGACGGTTTCAACGGGCGACAAGCCGCGTGTCGATGTGGCAGCCGTAGATCGCCCGCGCTTCAACGGATGCATCTCGGGCGCCCGCTCGGGATGTCCGGGAGAGGATCTTGAAGCGTTCTGACCGCATCAAGTTGTACGGTGGGTTGAAGCGGGTCTACTCCAGATCGTGCGGATCATGAGTTGCCAGTACGCATCTGGACCAGCGTCTCATGGCGATCGTCGCCTATCCGACTGGCCAACAAGTTCAAGTTGGGAAGGTCTCTATTGGCGATAGCTGAAAGGCGAACGCCATGTCGGATGCTGACTTGCGCCGATACAGGTGGCCAATGCAGTTGAACAACTCGAAAGCACAACGACTACGACGATCTCTCCCAAGGGTTGGAGACAGAACTGGATCTCTGCAGATCACATCCACAGTTTGCCCACCATGAATTTTCTGTATCTCGCGGTGCACACGCCGTCTTCTAGCGGATCGGCTGCCAGCTGATTTTGTGCAGCTTTCGCAGAGCCTGCGAACAGGCTTTGGGAGTTACCCCGTAGATTATGAGTGCGTCCGCGCCGGTCGCTTGCAACGTAAGAATCTGGGAATCGACCGTAGGATCCAACACCTCGAATGACACCGCGCCTGCAATGACTTGGTCTGCGGCAGCCCCGAGCGCTTCTTTTGTTGCTTTAAGATAATCCTTTCCGGCGTCATCATTCTGGTAAAGGATGGCGATGCGCGTGTCGGGCTTTCCTTCTTGCCCCATATAGTGGCTAGTTCCTCCGGAACGCTGCCGACCCCAAGCAGACTTTCGTTGGCCTCGAGCTGCTTGATTGCACCGGACGGCCTCTACCACCGCCGCATCCTTACCAGCGTCCTACGAATGAGCAGCGCCGAACGGCGCCAAGTCGAGGCGAACGGCAACGCCATCCAGGTCCGGGCTTGGCGCCGGATAACGTTTCATCACCAGCGGATCATGGCCGGGAACGATGTGATCTTCGTCCGGCGCTGCGGCTCGCAGCTTGTCAAACCCCACGAGCATGTCTCCGACATGAAACGCCGTCGTGAACGGACGCTCGCTCGTCATATTCTCGTAGAAGTGACTGACGTCGGAGGCGAGCACGACGGGGCCGCGCCGCGTGTTGACGCGCACGAACTGAAGGCCGGCGGAGTGTCCACCGGCCGCATGGACCGTCAATCCCGGCGCAATCTCGGCATCGCCGTCGTAGAACAGCACCCGGCGCGCGTAGTTCAGCCGTACGATCCCACAGACGTCCTCCACCTCGAAGGAATGCGACAGACGCGGATATTGCATGTATCGCCCGGTGGCGTAGGCCAGCTCGCGCTCCTGGAGATGAAACCGCGCGTTCGGAAAACGGTCGAAATTGCCGGCATGGTCGTAGTGAAGATGGGTGAGGATCACGTCCTTGACGTCGGCAGGATCGATTTCGAAGGCGCGCAGCGTCTCCACCGGACAGCGCAGGTAAGTCCGCCTGCGCTGCTTGGCGACGTCCGCGTTGAAGCCGGTGTCGATGACGAAGGTGCGCCCGCCTCCCCGCGCCAGCCACATGAAATAGTCCATCGGCATCGGCCCGTCATGCGGGTCGCCGCCGATGAAGTGCTCGCTGCGCTGCGCCTCGCGCGTGGCGTAGCGGATGGCGAAGAGCTCGTAGTCCGGGTCGGCCATGAGACTTCCAATCGAGCGGACAGGTACTCAGGAGCCGGCCGCGTCGACATCGTTGAAGGCCTCGCGCGCGTTGCGGAAGGCGTCGATGCCGGCGGGCACGCCGCAATAGACCGCGACCTGGAGCAGGATTTCCTTGATCTCCTCCTTGGTGAGCCCGTTCTTCAAGGCGCCCTTGACGTGCAGCTTCAATTCGTGCGGGCGGTTTAGCGCGCCGAGCATCGCGAGATTGACGATCGAGCGCGTGCGCCGGTCTACGCCGGGCCGCGTCCACAATGCGCCCCAGCAGAACTCGGTCGACCACTCCGCCATGGTGCGTGTGAACTCATCGGCACCCGCGATTGACTTGTTGACGTAGTCCTCGCCGAGCACCTCTTTACGAACCTTGAGGCCCTTTTCGAACAGTTCGGTCTTGCTCATGATCGTCCCTTTCAGGTCTTGAGAGATTTCAGTTGGAGATTCTGTGGTGCAATGCCGGCGGCGGCCATAGCGATTGCATGAGATTGCCGACGTCATCGGCCGCATCGAGCCGCCAGATTGCGTCGATGACGCGGTCCGCATCCCAGTCGCTCCGACCGGTGCGCACGCCGTCGCGCAACTTCTCTTCGATGTCGCTGTCCGAGAGCGGCGCAGCCTGGCTGCCGCGCGGCGAAATGACGGCCTCCGTGAGCACATCGCCGGACGACAGGCGCAAGGTGACGCGTGCGGCGCCATCCGGCATCTCGCGGTCGAGCTCTGCCCTGACCTTCCCCCGCAATTGCGCGATATCGGGCCGGACCACGGTCTCCTGCTCGAACTCGGTGACGCCGGCCCTGCCGAGCAACAGGCCGCACGCCACGCAATGATGGATGCTGACGCGCGCATCGCGCGCGTTGTTGACGGGACGGTCGCCACGGGCAAGCAGCAGCGCCGAGCCCTGTACGATCACCGATTCGATCTGGTCGGCGCGCCGACCAATCCGCTCGCGCAATAGCAGACAGGCGTCGATTACCGCGTGAAAGACGATGCCGGCCGGATACGGCTTGTAGGTATTCTCGGCGATCTCCCAGGTCTTGCCGAGACCGTCGAGAAGCCGCGCGAGATCGGGCTCACCCCCCATGGTGCGCGCCCAACCGAGCGGCCCCTCGATGGCGCGGGGCGCGGCCTCAAAGCCCTGCTGCACCAGCAGCGCGGCAAACAATCCGTTCCGCGCGGCGTTGCCGACGCTGACATTCTTGGCGGCACTCGGCAGGTTCTCGACATTGCCGGCCGACTGGCTCGCCGCAATTCCGATGGCGTTCGCAACTCCTTCCGCCGAAAGGCCCAGCAGCTTCGCGCATGCCGCGGCGGCACCGAAAATCCCGCAGGTCGAGGTGATGTGCCAGCCGCGCGCGTAGTGGTGCGGCGACACCGCATTGCCGATTCGGCACTCGACGTCGACACCGAGGATGAAGGCCGTCAGCACCTCGCGCCCGGACATCCTGCGCGCCTCCGCCAGCGCCAGCACCGGCGCCGCGACCGGCGCTGCCGGATGAATGATCGTGTCGGGATGGGTGTCGTCGAAGTCGAGCAGATTCGCCGAGATGGCGTTGAGAAACGACGCGCACAACGCATCCATTCGCTCGGTATGGCCGATGACCGTCGAAGTCGCCACGCCGCTGAATGGCGACAACGTCCGCATCGCGGCCTCGACCACCGGGTCGCGGGCAGAGCCCAGCGCCGTCGCGAAGAAATTGAGAATCGACCGTCGCGCCTCGTGACTCTGCGCCTCCACGTCCGCCCATGACGAAGCGGCGACGAAATCGGCGAGCGTCTTGCTCACACTCGGAATCGGATCTTGCGGCACGCGGGACGTCTTTCCTCGCTTTCTTTCGACCTTAAGCCGATCCGCGGCAAACTGTCGACCCCAAATGTTATGCTTGACAGCTTGTCTGACAATCATAACAATCCTCATCGGTGGCGCGGGATCCCCTCGCCGCAACGACGGCGGTCGGCATGGCCAGCCGCCGAACACGATCGACCAGAAAGTCAAGAAGGCGCGCCCGTCACGGGACCGCGCGACAGGGAGTGAACGATGGCGGGAGAGACGCTCGGCGTGATCGGCACGGGCCGCATGGGTGGTCCCATGGCGGGACGATTGATGGACGCGGGCTATTCGCTCGTCGTCTTTGACACGCAGGCCGAGGCAACCCAGCCGCTGGTCAAGCGCGGCGCGCTGCTCGGCAAGTCGCCGGCCGACGTCGCCTCGCGCGCCGACATCGTGCTCGCCAGCCTGCCGACGCCCGACATCGTCAAGGCCGTCATGCTCGGCGAGAACGGCATCAGCAGCGGCACCCGCGCCAAGATCGTGATCGATCTGTCGACCTCGGGTCCCGGCGCCGCGAAGTTCGTTGCCGAAGGCCTAAAGGCCGAGGGCATGACGCTGGTCGACGCGCCCGTGAGTGGCGGCATCAAGGGCGCCGTCAACGGCACGCTGGCAGTGATGGTGTCCTGCCCGCGGGCGACCTACGAGACGGTGCAGCCGATCCTGAAGAATTTCGGCAAGCTGTTCTACACCGGCGACAAGCCCGGCGTGGCGCAGACCGCCAAGCTCGCCAACAATCTGATGGCGGCCGCAGCGCTGGTGATCACCTCGGAAGCCGTCGCGATGGGCGTCAAGGGCGGCGTCAACGCCAAGGTCCTGATCGACATCATCAACGCCAGCAGCGGCCGCAACAGCGCCTCGGAAGACAAATTCCCCCGCGCGGTGCTGCCCGGCACGTTCGATTTCGGCTTCACCACCGGCCTCTCCTACAAGGACGTCCGCCTCTGCGTGGACGAGGCCGAGGCAATGGGCGTCCCGATGGTCTGCGGCGCAGTGGTGCGGCAGATGCTCGCCATCACCAATGCCAAATACGGCGCGTCATCCGATTTCACCTCGATCGCAAAAGTGCTCGAGGAGTGGGCCGGGGTAGAAATGCGCGGCTGATCGCGCAAGCTGTCAGGGAGAGAAGCCCGCGATGACGATCGGCCCGACGGGATCACGCAAAGTACCGCTCGCGCGCCAGATGGCGCGGAGCACGCTTGCCATCGATCTCGGTGATTTTGGATCGGACGTCGTCGCCAAGGCAAAGCTCTGCCTGCTCGATTTCCTGTCATGTGTCTTCGAAGCCGGCCAGCATCCCTGGAGCCGTCAGGCCGTTGCGATCGCGCATGGCTGCGGCGGCGCGACCATCATCGGCACCTCGCAGCTCTCCTCGCCGGCCGACGCAGCCTTCGCCAATGCCGTGATGGGGCACGGCCTGGTCCGCGAAGACATGCATGCCGCCAGCATCGCACACCACGGCGTCGTGATCTGGCCGACCCTGCTTGCACTGTCCGAGCAGGTGCCGCTGCACGGCGCCAAGCTGCTCGCAGCTGCCATCATCGGCTACGAGACCGGCGCGCGGATCGGCCGCGCGCTGCTGACCTCCGACCTCGCGCGTCTCTATCGCCCGACCGGCCTCGTGGCCCCTCTGGGCGCCGCGCTCGCGGGAAGCTTTGCGCTGGGCCTGTCCGAGGATCAGGCAGTCAGCGCCATTGCGATCGCGGCCAACACATCGGGCGGGCTCAACGAATGGCCGCACGCCGGCGGCTCGGACATGTATTTCCACCCGGGGTTTGCCGCGGGCAACGCGATCAGGGCGATCGGCCTTGCCGCGGCCGGCGCGTTCGGCTCGGAAACGATCATCGAGGGTGAAGCCGGTCTGTTCGCCGCCTATCGCCGCCAGGCCGCGCCCGACAGCATCGTGCTGTTCCCCAACGGCGCGTGCGAGATCATGGCGGTCTACAACAAGCCGGTCCCCGCCTGCAATTTCGCGCAGACTGCTGCGCAGGCGGCGCTTCGCGTTGCGCACGAGCTCGCCAGCACGGAGGAGATCGACCGGATCGTCATCCGCGCGCCGGACGCCGCGGTTCGCTATCCCGGCTGTGATTCCATGGGACCCTATCGCAACGCGCTTCAGGCCAAGATGAGCATCCCGTTCAGCGTGGCGGCGACGCTGGCGCGGGGCGAGATCGAGGAAGAGAACTACGCCGGGCTCGATGATGCCGACATCGTCCGCCTGGTTGCGGTCACGGAGCTGAAGGCAGACGCCGTTTTCACCGCCGCCTTCCCGGGCAAGCAGGGCGCGGAGGTGACCGTGCAGTTGCGCGACGGCCGGACCATTCGGCACGGTTTGCCCGACGTCGTCGCTGCAACGCCATCAGATATTCGCGCGCGCTTCCGCGCCGCCGCTAGCCGCGTGCTTGGCGAGGACCGCGCGCACCGGCTCGAGCAACTCATCGACGATTGCGAGCAGCTCGGCGATGCCGGCGCGATCGCAGCACAATGCCGTCTGGACGCACCGGAACGGGTTTTACGATCGGCATCATAAGAAGTGCCGAAGAGTAACGGGGGAAACATGGTCGACTTCGAGACCAGTCTAGCATCGTCAGCAGCCAGCGATCGCCGGCAAGCCTGCGTGACCGCCGCGTGGAGGCGGGGCTGATGGAAGCATTTCTGCAAGCGCTGGCCGCGGGCCTCTTGATCGGCGCCGTCTATGGCCTGATGTGCGTCGGGCTCGGCCTGATCTTCGGCGTCATGCGCGTCATCAACTTCGCCCATGGCGACTTCATGATGCTCGGCATGTATGCCGCGTTCTATCTCTTCACCGCCGCCGGCATCCAGGCGCTGTTCGGCAACACGGTGGGGCCGTTCGTGGCCATCCTGCTGGCAGGACCCGTGCTCGCCGTGTTCGGCTATTTCGTCCATCTGACCCTGATCTCGCGCGTCTCGGGCACGCGCACCGCGTCGCTGGAAGGCGACGGTCACTACGCCCAGCTCATCCTGACGCTCGGCATCGCGCTGATCCTGCAAAATGGCGGCCTCATCGTTTTCGGATCCGTTCTGGCCTCGATCCGCACGCCGCTTTCGAGCTCGGCGTGGGAGCTCGTTCCCTTCCTCGACATCAGCATCTTCCTCAACAAGGCGCGCAGCATCGACGCGATCGTTTCGCTCGCGATCATGACTCTGCTTTCGCTCCTGATCACGCGAACGCGGATCGGCAAGTCGCTGCGCGCTGCCGCGGACAACCCGACCGCCGCGACCTATATGGGCATCGACGTCGACCGCGCGCACCGAACCGCCTTCGCGCTCGGCTGCGGCATCACCGCGATTGCCGGCGGCCTGCTTGCCACCAACTATCCGTTCCATCCCTTTGTCGGACTCGAGTACGTCATCGTGATGTATGCCGGCGTCGTGCTCGGCGGCATGGGCAGCATCATCGGGGCCTTCTGGGGCGGCATGACGATCGGCCTCGTCCAGCAGATGTCGACGCTGATCCTGCCGACACAGCTGCAGAACGCCGCGATCTTCGCCGTCTTCCTTCTCATCATCTTCTTCCGACCGCAGGGCTTCTTCGGGCGGATGGTGGAGAGGACGTGACCATGCTCCGGATGCGCTCCTTTCTGCCTCCCCTCCTCTTTACGCTCGTCTACGCCGTCGTGTCGCTCGGCGTCACCAATTCGTACTACCAGCTGATCCTGACGCTGGTGCCGGTGTGGGCGGTGTTCGGCCTGTCGTGGAATCTGCTCAGCGGCTATACCGGCCTGATCTCGTTCGGCCACGCCGCCTTCTTCGGCATCGGCGCCTATGTGACCGCGCTCGGCCAGATCTATTTCGACATCTCGCCCTGGCTGCTGATTCCGGTCGCCGCCATGCTCGGCGGCATCGCCGGGCTCCTGATCGGCTTTCCGACCTTCCGCTTGCAGGGCCACTACTTCGCGCTGGCGATGCTCGCCTATCCGCTCGCCATTCTCTACGTGTTCGAATGGCTCGGCTTCCAGGAGGTGACGCTTCCGATCAAGCGCGATGCGCCGATCGCCTTCATGCAGTTCACCGATCCTCACGTCTACACCTTGCTGGGGCTGGCTATCATGCTCGGCACCATCGTGCTGACGCAACTGATCGAGCGCTCCCGCTTCGGCATGGCGCTGCTCGCGATCAAGCAGAACGAGGCCGCGGCCGAGGCCGCCGGCATCGACACGCTGGCCTGGAAGCTGCGCGCGATCACGCTCAGCGGCGCCATTGCCGCCGCGATCGGCGGCTTCTATGCACAGGTGCTGCTGGTCGTGACGCCGCAATCAGTGTTCGGCATGCTGGTGTCGGCGCAGGCTCTGACGGTTGCGATGTTCGGCGGCGTCGGCACGGTCTGGGGACCGGTGATCGGCTCGGTGATCCTGATCCCCCTCGCCGAGATCCTGCACGCCGAAGCCGGCGCTCGCTTTCCCGGCATCCAGGGCGTGATCTTCGGCTTCGCCATCGTCTGCGTCATCCTGATGGCGCCGGAAGGCCTGTTCTGGAAGCTGCGCGATCTCCTGCGCAGGCGCACTGCACCCAAGGCATCGGTCAGCGATACAGCGGAAGCTGTCGCCAACGTCACGACGCTGAAACCGGCTGCGCGTCAGCGCGCCGCCAAGGGTGAAGTGATGCTCGAGGTCAAGAACCTGTCGCGCTCCTTTGGCGGCCTCAAGGCCGTGCAGGACGTCAGCTTCAAGCTGCACAAGAACGAGATCCTCGGCATCATCGGCCCGAACGGCGCCGGCAAGACCACGCTGTTCAACCTCCTCAACGGCTTCCTGAAGCCGAGCCAGGGCGAGGTGCTGATCGACGGCCGCAACATGTCGGGCCAGCGGCCGCATGTGATTTGCGAGGCCGGCATCGGCCGCACCTTCCAGGTGATGCGACCGTTCCTGCGCATGTCGATCCTCGACAATGTCGTGGTCGGCGCCTATGTCCGCGCACGCACCGACGACGAAGCCCGCAAGCTTGCCGCCGATGCGGTCGCCCGCGTCGGGCTTTCCGCCGTCGCCGACCGTGTCGCCGGCGAGCTCTCCACCAAGGAGTTGCGGCTGATGGAGCTGGCCCGCGCGATTGCCGGTCAGCCGCGCATCCTGCTGCTCGACGAGACGCTCGCGGGCCTCGGCCATGGCGAGGCAGACGAGGTCGTCGCCGTGATCCAGCAGCTCGCGCGCGACGGCATGACCATCGCAATCATCGAGCACACCATGCAGGCCATGGTCCGCCTGGTCGACAGCTTCCTCGTGCTCGACCACGGTGCCGTCATCACCGAGGGCCTGCCCGAGGTGGTGACGCGCGACAGTCGGGTGATCGAGGCCTATCTCGGCAAGAAATGGGTGGGCCATGCTGCGAATTGAGGGATTGAGCGCGGGTTATTCGGCCAAGCCCGTCCTGAACGACGTCTCGATCGACGTCGGTGCCGGCCAGTTCGTCGCCATCGTCGGCCCCAACGGCGCCGGCAAGACCACGCTGTTCAAGACCATCTCCGGCATCGTCAAGCCCAGCGGCGGGTCGATCACTTTCGACGGCGTCGACCTGCTCGCGGTGCCGCCGCCGCAGCGCGCCCATCTCGGCATCGCCCATGTCCCCGAGGGACGCCAGGTCTTTCCGTCCCTGACCGTGATGGAAAACCTGGAAATGGGCGCGATGACCGAAAGCGGCCGGCGCGACTGGCAGGCCAATATCGAGCGCATCTTCGAATGGCTGCCCGTGCTGAAGGAACGCTGCAACCAGTTCGCCGGCACGATGTCCGGCGGCCAGCAGCAGATGCTCGCGATCGGCCGCGGCCTCGCCTCCTCGCCGCAGCTGTTGATGCTGGACGAGCCCTCGATGGGGCTCGCTCCCTCGACCGCGGACTTCATCTTCGAGCGGCTGATCGAGATCCGGCGCCAGTCCGGGCTGACCATGCTGCTGGTCGAGCAGCGCGTCGCGGAGGCGCTGGAATCCGCCGATCACGGCTATGTCCTCGAAGCCGGCCACGTCGTGCTCCAGGGCAACAACGCCACGCTGCGCGCCGACGATCGCGTGCGCAAGGCCTATCTCGGCATGTGACAACCATAAAAACAGGGATCAGGGAGCAAACAACATGAACAGGATATCGAAGAGCAAATCGACGGGCCTGACGCGCCGGACCGTGCTGTCCGGTGTCGCCGCCGTCGGCCTCGCCGGCGTGGCGCGCGCGCAAGGACCGGCAGAGATCAAGGTCGGCCTGATCGTGCCGCTGTCAGGCATCTACACCCGCCCCGGCCAGGTGATGAAGATGGGCGCCGAGATGGGCATCGAGCACATCAACGCGCAAGGCGGCATCAAGGCGCTCGGCGGCGCCAAGCTGAAGCTGGTCGTGATCGACTGCGGCGACACCACCGAGAAGGCCAAGAACGCGGCGCAGCGCATGGTGGCGCAGGAGCCCGATCTGGTCGCCGCAACCGGCGCCTATCTCTCCTCCTTCACGCTGGCGGTCACCGAGGTCACCGAGCGCGCCGAGCTGCCGGTGCTGACGCTGTCCTATTCGGACCTTTTGACCGACCGCGGCTTCAAATACATCTTCCAGACCGCCGCGACCGCGAGCCGCCAGTCCGAGCTCGGCCTGCCGACCTTGATGAAGCTCGCCGAGAATGCCTCCGGCAAGAAGCCGAAGACAGTTGCGATGTTGATGGACAATACCGCGACCTCGGTCGCCACCGCCAAGGCGCTCAAGGAGAAGCTGTTCGCGCAGGAAGGCCTCCAGCTCGTGGTCGAGGAGGTCTGGACCCCGCCTTTGTCGGATGCGACGCCGCTGATCCAGAAGGTGCGCTCGGCCAAGCCCGATCTGCTGCTATTCATGCCGAATGCGGTGTCGGACGCCAAGCTCGGCCTGGAGAAGATCAGCGAGTTTGGGCTCGGCCAGGGCAAGATCCCGACCGTGTCCTTCAGCATCACCATCGCCGAGCCCGACATGCTGCAGAGCGTCAGCCCGGAGACGGTGCAAGGCATCATGACCATCGTCGCCAATTGGGGCTCGAAGGGCCACGAGGCGCTGATCGCCGAGCTCACGGCCAAATACAAGGAGCCCTGGATGACGCAGAACGTCATCTCGACCTATGGCGACATGTGGTTGATGAAGGAGGCGCTGGAGAAGGCCGGCAAGGCCGATCGCAATGCGGTCGCACAGGCTTTCCGCACCATGGATGCCGGCCCGTCGAAATATTACCCGGGCGGCCAGCTCAGGTTCGATGAGAAGGGTCGCCGCGTCGGCGCCGGCGTCGTCATCGTGCAATGGCAATCGGGCGTGCCAGTCACCGTTTATCCGCCCGAGCTCGCGCAGGCGCAGCCGTTCTGGCCGAAGAAATCCTAAAGCGTCGCGCGATTTTTCAGGGAGGGGAAACGTCATGACTGCAAAGAGCAAGACCACGATCTCTCGCCGAATGCTGCTGGCCGGCGCCTCCGGCACGCTGATCGCATCCCGTGTTGCCTGGGCGCAGCAGCCTGCCGAGGTGAAGGTCGGCCTGCTTGTGCCGATCTCCGGGCTCTACGCCCGCCCGGGAACGGTGATGCGCGAGGGCGCCGAGATGGCGATCGACCACATCAACGCGCAAGGCGGCGTCAAAGCGCTCGGCGGCGCCAAGCTGAAGCTCGTGGTGCTCGATTCCGGCGACACCACCGAGAAGGCCAAGAACGCGGCGCAGCGCATGGTGGCGCAGGAGACCGATCTGGTCGCGGCCAGCGGCGCCTATCTCTCCTCTTTCACGCTCGCGGTGACCGAGGTGACGGAGCGCGCCAACCTGCCCATGCTCACCCTCTCCTACTCCGACCTGATCACCGAGCGCGGATTCAAATACGTGTTCCAGACCGCGGCCACCGCGGGATCGCAGGCCAAGCAGGCATTGCCGCAGATCATCAAGCTGGCGGAAACGGCCGCGGGCAAGCGACCGAAGACGGTCGCGATCCTCACCGACAACACGGGGGCCTCGATCGCCTCCGCCAAGGCGATGCGCGAGGGTCTGCTGGCGGAAAACCAGTTGCAGCTGATCGTCGACGAGACGTTTACGCCGCCGCTGGCCGATGCAACCTCGCTGGTGCAGAAGATCCGTTCGGCCAAGCCCGACCTGCTTTTCTTCCTGCCGACAGTGATCTCGGACGCAAAACTGCTGCTCGAGAAGATGAACGAATTCGGCCTCGGCCAGGGCAAGGTGCCGACGATCTCGTTCGGCATCGCGATCGCCGAGCCGGACATGCTGCAGACCGTCAGCCCCGAACTGCTCCAGGGCGTCCTGACCTGCGTCGCCAGCTGGGGCGCCAAGGGCCACGAGGCGCTGATCGCCGAACTGAAGACCCGCTACAAGGAGCCGTGGATGACGCAGAACGCGATCTCCACCTATGGCGACATGTGGGTGATCAAGGACGCGCTGGAAAAGGCCGGCAAGGCCGATCGCGTCGCCGTCGGCGAAGCGCTACGCACCATGGATGGCGGGCCCTCGAAATATTACCCGCTCGGCGAGATCAAGTTCGACGAGAAGGGCCGCCGCGTCGGCGCCGGCATGACCATCGTGCAGTGGCAATCCGGGGTGCCGGTGACTGTGTTCCCGCCGGAACTCGCGCTGGCAAAGCCGTTCTGGCCCAAGAGCTGACCTAACAGCTGACAACGCCGAAAGAGAAACGGAGACCACAATGGACAAGGCGACGTACGACCGCGGCCTCGAAATCCGCAAGAGCGTGCTCGGCAACGAGTTCGTCGAAAAGGCGATCGCATCCGCCGACGAGTTCAACCGGCCGATGCAGGACCTCACCACGGAGTATTGCTGGGGCTACGTCTGGGGACGCGAGGGCCTGACGCGAAAGACCCGCAGTTTCCTCAACCTGGCGATGCTCTGCGCGCTCAACCGTCCGCACGAGCTGAAGACGCATGTCCGCGGCGCGCTCGCCAATGGCGCCACCAAGGAGGAGATCCGCGAGGTCTTCATGCAGGTCGCGATCTATTGCGGCGTGCCGGCCGGTGTGGATGCGTTCCGCAACGCGAAGGAAGTCTTCGCCGAGCTCGACAAGAAGTAATCGAGCGTGATCGCGATGAAGGGCAAATGGGCACTCGTGACCGGCGCGACCGCGGGCCTCGGCTTCGCCATCGCGGAAGGCCTTGCCGGAGCGGGCGCCAACATTGTCCTGCACGACCTCGCTCAGCCGAAACAGGCCGCAGATGACCTGCGCGCCCGCTTCGGCGTGGAGGTTATCGCGGCCGGTGCCGATCTATCCCAACGCGAGGCAATCGAGGCCATGATGGCCGATCTGCTCGATCGCTGCGGCGCTATCGATATTCTGGTCAACAACGCCGTTGTCAGGCATTTCTCCGCCATCGAGCTGTTTCCGCCCGAGAGGTGGGAGCAAGCGCTGGCCGTTAACCTGTCGGCGCCATTCCATCTGATCCGCCTGGCGCTGCCAGCGATGAAGCGGCGTGGCTTTGGGCGGATCATCAATCTGGGCTCGATCTATTCGAGCCGCGCGGTCGAGGACCGCATCGACTACGTCACCACCAAGACGGCCATCCTGGGCATGACCCGCGCCGTCGCCATCGAGACAGCGCGCAGCGGCGTCACCAGCAACACGCTCTGCCCGGGCACGCTGCCGACCCCTGCGATCATTAACAAGATCGCCGGCATTGCTGCAAACAACGGCCGTCCCGTCGAGGACGTGACCCGCGACTATCTCGGCGAGCGCCAGCCGACGCAGCGCTTCGTCGAAATGGATGCCGTCGCCGCCATGGTCGTCTTTCTCTGCGGTCCCGCCGCAAACGACATCACCGGCGCCAGCCTGCCGATCGACGGCGGCTGGTCGGTCGCATGAGGACACTGGAATGGGAGTGCTGCGATGACTGAACAATCGGGCCAGACCGCCGTGCTGACGGGCGCCGCTGGCGGCATGGGACGCGCCATCACCAGGGCGCTGCTGGACAGCGGCCGCCGCGTCGTGCTGGTCGATCGTGACGCCAAGGCGCTGCAGGAACTGGCGGCGACGGGCGGAGACGCGGTGTTTCCGATCCAGCTCGACATCAGCGACGCGAAGGCTGTGGATGGCCTGCCAGACGCCATTCCCGGTCATTTCAAACCGTTGGACGTCCTCATCAACAATGCCGGCCACGATATCGGCGGGCGGACCCGCTTCGACATCGGCTCCGCGGACGACTGGTCCAACATCATCCAGACCAATCTGATCGGCCTGATGCGCGTCACCCGCGCGATCCTGCCTGAGATGGTCCAGCGCAACGCCGGCCATATCGTCAACATCAGCTCCATCAACGCGGTGCGGATCGTGCCCGACATGGCCGCGTACAGCACCAGCAAGGCGGGCGTGCACATGTTCACCGAGACCCTCCGGGGCGAACTCGCGGAAACCGCGATCCGGGTCACCGAGCTTCAGCCCGGCCTGACCCGGACCAACATCATCCTGACCCGCTACCGCGGCGATCAGCAGAAGGAAAGGGACTATTTCGACCAGTTCAGGATGGCGCTCGATCCGGCCGATATCGCCCGTTCGATCGTGTTCGCCCTCGACCAGCCCGCCCACGTTCAAATTGCCGAAATGATGATTCTGCCTGTAAACCGGTACTGATTTTTCCCGAACAGGATCAGAACATGGAAAGACGCCGCGAATTGCAGTCGACACTCCGCATCGACGACGTCCCGACCGTCCGGGCGATGGTGGCGCAGAAGCTGCGTGCGGCGATCATGTCGGGAACGCTGAAGCCGGGCCAGCGCTTGGTCGAGCGCGAGCTCTGCGAGATGATGGGCGTCAGCCGTCCCTCGATCCGCGAAGCGCTGCGTGCGCTCGAAGCCGACGGGCTGGTCAGGATGGTCCCGCACCGCGGCCCCGTGGTGTCCACGATCAGCCTCGAAGAGGCGCGGCAGCTCTACGCCGCACGCGCGGTGCTCGAAGGCTTCGCCGGCCGCGAATGCGCCAGGCTTCACGACCCGGACGTCGCGCGCCGGATCGGGGATGCCCTGACACGGCTGAAGGCGGCGGCGGCCAAGCAAGACCTCGTCGGATGCCTCGAAGCCAAGACCGATTTCTACGCGGCGCTGATCGGCGGCTGCCGCAATGCCTTCATCGAGCGCATGCTCAAGCCGCTGCACGACCGAATTCAACTGCTGCGGATTACATCAATGTCGCAGCCTAAACGGATCAACAAGAGCCTGCGCGAGGTCACCGCGATCTGGCGCGCGATCCAGAGCGGCGATCCGGATCTCGCCGAGCGCTGCTGCGTCGACCACATCAATGCGGCCGCCGTGGCCGCGCTCGACATGATCGAAAAATCGTCGACGGCCAAGGAGGCGGCGCCTTCCGACGACTAGAACAATGCCGCCAGGGAGTGTTCGATGACGTATCTCGTACGATCGCTGATCCTGTTTTTCCTGCTCTACCCCTGTGGCGCCGCGATCGCGGATAACTATCCCAATCGCCCGGTCACGATGATCGTGCCCTTCTCCGCCGGCGGTCCCGGCGACGTCATTGCGCGCATCCTCGGCAGCGCCATGAGCGCAACGCTGAAACAGTCCATCGTCATCGAGAATGTCGTCGGCGCCGGCGGCACGCTCGGCACCAACCGCGTCGCCAAGGCGGCTCCTGATGGCTACACGCTTCTGCTGATGCATGTCGGCCAGGCCACGGCCCCTGCCCTCTACGCCAAACTGCCGTTTGATCCCGTCGGTGACTTCGCCCCGATCGGTCTCGTCACTGACGTGCCGATGATCCTGGTGGCGCGGCCGGATTTTCCGGCGAAGGATTTGAGCGAGATGATCACTCGGATCCGAAGCGAGGGTGACAAGATGACTTTCGGCAATGTCGGGCTCGGCTCGGCCTCACAGCTATGCGGCCTGATGTTCATGAGCGCCACCGACACGAAGCTCTCGCAGATCTATTACAAGGGTGGCGGACCGGCGCTGAACGACGTCATCGCCGGCCATATCGACGTCTATTGCGATCCCGCGACAGGGCCGACGCCATACATCCAGTCGAAGACGATCAAGGGGTATGCCATCACCAGCAAGACACGTGTCGCAACGCTGCCTGACGTGCCAACCTCGGCAGAGGCCGGCGTTCCCGAGTTCAACGTCACGACCTGGTACGGCCTCTACGCGCCGCGCGGCACGCCTAGGCCGGTGGTCGACCATCTGGTCGGCGCGCTCCGGACCGCGCTCAAGGATCCGGCCTTGATCGGCCGCTTTGCCGAGCTCAGCATGGCGCCGGTTGAGCCCGCGCGCGCAACGCCGGAAGCTCTCGAATCTTTCCTGAAAGCCGAGATCGGCAAGTGGGGACGGATCATCAAGGCCGCGGGGATCGAGCCACAGTAGATTTCACCATCAAGGGATCGAAGAGAGGCTTTCGGATAAAACACAAGTGACGATAATCCGCGTTGAACACATCAGGTTCGCTATTGGCCAGCAATCACGTTGGCTGCCGCATGATTTTTCTTGATCCCCCGGTGCAAACGTCGTGCACACATCGCCTTCTAACCGATTGAAAGACTTAAACTCTCGTTCCAGTCCATCATGGGCTAATTTGGGCCACCTCCAGCCAAAGATCGCCAAATAGAGCACGCTTCAAGAGACAGTCGCCGTGTGGCCCACGAGATAATGTGCCGACCTTTGCACGTCGATGGCTATTTCTGAAGCGACGATAGCCAGCTGCGACCGCCGACATCCCCCGCAAGGGATAGGCTTGCTCGGGCGATGATCTCTGCCCATGGCGTAGAGGCTGTTGAAACGGTTGGCGATACACACGCGCTCCCCATTAGGATCGGCGAAGAGCGGTTTCGGCTCCAGCCCCAGCCGGACTGGTCACCCCGACAGTGTGGTAGGCTCGACCGAAATTGATCAGATTGTCCGTGCAGCCGGATCTTTGCACGGCTACCACGCGGCAAAACAGCACGTCATGCGTCCCGACATTGACCATGTCGGCAATCCGGCAATCGAACGCAACGGAACAGTCAGCGAGCACCGGCGCCCCTGTTGCGAGTGTCGCTGCCGTCAACATCGTTACGACCGACGGTGTCGCGGGCCGCGCCGGACTTACCGCATCCGCGATCTGCAGCGTCACCGACGATCCGCCAACTCTTCTGGTTTGCATCAACCGCGGCTCCTTCGCCTATGCCAGCGTGATGCGCAATAAAGTCGTCTGCGTCAACGTGCTCCCGGCCCGGCACGAGCCGCTGTCCCGCCTGTTCGGCGGCAAGGCGCCGGCCGAGGAACGCTTCGCCGCAGCCGCGTGGTCGCCGAGACAGGCCATCGCGTCACGATAGTCCCGAGGGGTCACATCTTGCATTGACGTCCTCATGCCTCGATAACAGGCGCGAATGCGAGTTCGCGCAGCACCTGTGCCAGCACGGATGCTCCTGCGGCGACATGATCGGGCTCGGCCCATTCGTGCTCGACGTGGCTCACCCCGTCGCGGCACGGGATGAAGATCATCGCGGTCGGGCAGACCTTGGCGAGATGACGGGCATCGTGACCGGCGGCGGAGAGGATCGCCATAGCGGAATACCCCTGCTCACGCGCGGCCGCCGCAATGCGCGCGCGCAGGCGCGGATCGAATCCGTTCGACGGCGCGTCGACGAGCGGCGTCACCGTAACCGAGCACGGCGGCGCCTTCTCCTGGCAAAGAGCTCCGATGTGCGCGCCCGCGGCATCCAGCACCGCATTGTCGGGATGGCGCAGATCGATGCTAAAGCTGACGCGCAAAGGCACCACTGACGGTGCGTTCGGCACGACGGCGACCCGGCCGATGGTGAACTTGATGTCGGCATCGATTCCGCCGATCTCGGCATGGAGTGCGGTCGCCATCCGCGCAAAAGCCGCGAGCGCGTCTCGCCTCTCCTGTTGCGCCAGCGTGCCCGCATGGCCCTCGGCACCCTCGACCACGACCTGAAACGTCTTCTTGCCCTGGATGCCGGTGACGACGCCGATCGTGCAGGCGGCCGCTTCCAGCAGCGGTCCCTGCTCGATGTGCAGTTCGAGATAGGCCCCGGTGGCAAAGCCGAGCGGCCGGCGCGGCATATCAGGAAACGCCTGGTGCAGGCGATCGAGCGCCTCGCCGACGCTGATGCCGTTTGAATCGCGTGCGATGCGGATCGTGGCCAGGTCGCGCTCGCCGGTGAAGGCCTCCGAGCCCATCATGCCCGGCGCGAAGCGCGAGCCCTCCTCGTTCATCCAGGCGACGACGATGACGTCGCGCGCAGGCTTCTCGTCTTGGCCGGCGAGCGAGACCACCGCTTCGAGTGCCGCCATCACGCCAGCCGCACCATCGAACTTTCCGCCGGTCGGCTGGCTGTCGAGATGACTGCCAAGGAGAAGCGGCGGCACGCCGCGATCGCGGCCGGCCAGCGTCAGGAACAGGTTTCCCGCAGCGTCGGTCGACGGCGTCAGGCTCGCCTCGCATGCCCAGCCGATGACGCGATGCCAAGCGGCGATCTCGCCGTCGCTCAACGCCTGGCGGTTGACCCCGCCGGCCGGCGTCGCGCCGATTTCGGCGAGCGCCATCAGCCGCGTCCAGAGCCGATCGGCGTTGATCAGAGGCAGGCTAGTCATCGACTACTTCGTGCGCATGATCTGGCCCGGCAGCGCGCGGGGATCGCGCGGCAGCCAGTGTCCGGCCTCGACCTGGGCGATGAACTCGGCGAGCAATGCGTTGAACGCCGCCGGCTCTTCGAGATTGAGCGTGTGGCCGGTCTTGGGGAAGACCGAGAGGCCGCAGGCGGGAATGGTCTTCTTCAGGAAGATGCCGGGCTGGAGACAGTGGTCGTCCTCGTCGCCGACGATAACCAGCGTCGGCACCATCATCTCTTTCAAGCCGTCCTCGAGATCATAGAACGACGGCCGCCGCGCCTGGACGCCGCGCATGGTGTTGGCGGCGCCGCGATCGGAATGGGTGGCGAGGCGATCGGCGAATTCCTGCCAGCCGCGCGGATCCTTGTTCTGGAACTGCACCCGGCTCGCACCGAGTGCATAGATCCTCGAGAATTCCCTGGCGCCCTGCTTCTCGAAATTGTCGGCGACTTCGAGCGAAACGTCGCGAAAATATTCCGCGAACTCCTTCTCGCAGCCATAGCCGGCGCCGGCCACCGTGAGAGACAACGCGCGCTCCGGCGTACGCAAGCCGAAATGCACCGTGCAGAACCCGCCCATGGAGAGGCCGACGATGTGCGCCTTCTCGATCTTGAGTGCATCGAGCACGGCGACCGCATCGTCGGCGGCGATCACCTGCGAATAGGCCTCCACGCTGTCGGGCACGTCTGACGGCGGATAGCCGCGTGCGGCGTAGCTGATGCAGCGGTGGCGCCGGCCGAAATAACGCAGCTGCGGCTCCCAGCTTTGGTGATTGCCGCCGAACTCGTGGATGAAGAGGATTGGCGTTCCCTCGCCCGCTTCCTCCACGTGCAGCTTCACGCCATCTTTTGCTGTGATCGTCGTCATCGGCATCGTCCCTAGAATTGCGGCGGCAGGTCGTTGAGCGTGCGCGCCTGCGCGACCATCTCCGGCAGCAGCGTACAGAACTTCTCGACCCAGGTTTGCGGCACCGAAGTGCTGATCTTGACGAAGCGGTCGCCGAAGCGCTGGGTGTGATAGGTGCCCTGCCGGATCATGATGCCCTGGCGGCGATAGCATTCGACCAGCGCCTCCGGGCGGATGCCCGCCGCGATAGTCTCGAGCACGAGGAAGTTACCGTGCGAGGGCATGATCGGCAGCCCGAGCCCGTCGATCGCGGCGGCGGCCTCCTGGATCATCGCCTTGTTGGCCCGGTCGGTGCTGCGGACCTTCTTCATCCATTCGGCCTTGACCGACAACCCCGCCTGCGCCGCGCGTTGGGCGATGACGCTGGCGCCGAGCACGCTGGTGGAGGTGTGCGCCAGTTCCTCGAACAGGTCGGACGCGGCGACGAGGGCTCCGATGCGGAGGCCCGCGAGCCCTAGCCATTTCGAAAAGCTGGTCGAGACCACCGAGCCTTTCGGGGCAACATGCAGTGCCGGAGTATGGCCGTCGGCAAAATCGCGATAAGTGCAGTCGTGCACCAGCAGCGCGCCGCAATCGCGCGCGATCGCTGCAAAGCTCTCGATCTCCTCGCGGGTGTAGCGGATGCCGAGCGGATTGTTGGGATCGACGAGGTAGATGATCGCGGTGCGCTCATCGACATTCGCCTTCAAGGCCTCGGGCGTCAGGCGGTAGTTGCAGGCGGGATCGTAGATCGGAATCTCGATCACCTCGGCGCCTTGCTGGCGCGCGAACAGGCACGGCCATTTCCAGGTCGGGTCGGTCGTGACCAGCGTGGTGCCGGGCTTGCAGCGCGCGCGGCAGATCATCGCCAGCGCGTTGACTCCGCCCTCGGTCACCAGCGCTTCTGCGCCGGGCGCGCCAAGATCGGCGACGATCGCCGCGCGCAGCGCCTCGAAGCCGAGCGGCGGCGCATAGGCATTGAACTCGCCCGCCTCGATCGAGCGCAGCATCGCCTCGCGCACAGCGGGATGGCTCTCGATGTGGTTGGTATTCTGGCCGAGCCAATAGAGCCCCGGCGTCGCCGAGAGCTCGTCGAAATAACGGTTGCGGACCAGCGCGGCGGATTGAGGCTTCGACATCTATGCCTCAGATCACCGAGCCGCGCGCGGCAATGCCGCCGTCGATCGTCACAACGGTGCCGGTGATATAGCCGGACCGCGGCGAGGACAGGAAGGCGACGAGATCGGCGACCTCTTCCGAGGTCGCAGGCCGTTTGCCCGGATATTTGTCGAACAGCTCCTCCCAGCGGCCTTCGTCGCCGAGCATGTCGATCGCCTTGCGCTTCATGATCTTGAGCATGCGGTCGGTGGCAACCGGCCCCGGATTGATGGCGACGACGCGGACGCCGTGATCGAGGCTGCGGCCGCCGAGCGCCTTGGTGAAGGACATCAGCGCCGCATTGCCGGTCGAGCCTGCGATATAGCTCGCGTCCCAGTTCTCACCGGAATTGCCGATGATGTTGATGATAACGCCGTCCTTGCCCTTCATGCGCGGGTAATAGAGACGCGACAGCGTGATGTAGCCGAACACCTTGAGATCGAAGCCGCGCCGCCAGGCGGCATCGTCGAGGATTTCAAGCGAGCCGGCCGGGATGTCGCCGGCATTGTTGATGAGGATGTCGATATCGCCGACCTCGGCAGCGAGCTTCTCCATCGCGGATGTGCTCGACAGGTCGAGTGCATGGATCGTGATCTTCACGCCATGGCGGGCTTCGAGCTGCTTCTTGGCCTTGAGCATTGCCTCGCCGTTGCGGGCGGCGAGATGCAAATGACACCCCTCCGCGGCGAAAAGCTCGGCCACCGCCAATCCAATCCCTTTCGACGCGCCGGTGATGAGGGCGGTCTTGTTCGTCAGCTTCAGGTCCACTCCGGGTCTCCAGGATGCAAGCTAGATATACAAAGTCTAGCAATTTGCATACCAAGAGACCGGAAGGTCACTCGAAGGCGGCCAGAAAGTCCAGGAGGTTGTCGCCGAGCAGGTTGACGTGGTCGCGCATCGCGCTGTGCGCCCGCTCGGGATCGTGGGCCAGGATCGCCTGCATGATCGCCTCGTGCTCGCGGACGGTATCGGCGATCCGGTTCGGCATCCGCGTCACCCGGCGGCGATAGGCCGCGACTTGATTGCGCAGCTTGCGGGTTTGATCCGCGAGGAAGGTATTGCGCGAAGCCTCGTAGATCGCTTCGTGGAATTCCTGGTTGATGTCGTAGAAGACGTCGATGTCGCCGGTCTCGCCTGCGGCGACAAGCCTCTGATGTATCTTGCCAATTTCAGAACCCCAGGCCTGGGACACGCGCCTTGCGGCAAGCCGCGCGCAGAGCCCTTCGAGCTCCGCCATGACCTGAAACATCTCGATCAGCGCCTGCGCCTTGATGCAGCGGACAGTCGCCCCCTGCCGGCCGCGCAGCTCGACCAGATTATTCGCAGCCATCAGGCGGAACGCCTCCCGCACCGGCGTGCGCGAGACGCCAAAACGCTGGGCGATCTCCTGCTCGTCGAGCCGGCTGCCCGGTTCGAGGTGGCCTGCCGCGATCGCCCCTTCGAGCTTCTGGCGCAAGCTCTCGGCGAGCGTCGTACCGGGGCTTGCGGCGAGGGTTTCGTGCCCATTTTTCACGCGCCTGCCGCCGGTATGTGCACCAATATCCGCCATTATGTTTCTCCGACGCCAAAAAACGTATACATAATAGCATTCTCACCCTAACGAAACGACCTACTTTCGGTCGGAGACCCACGTCTCTCCGACCTTTTCACCGTCGATCTCGCAAGTCTTATGCCTGATTTGCTCGGAAATGGCACTGGCACACGAGTTGCTAAGAGATTTCGACGCGGTCCGATTTCGTATGCGAATGACCGCCGCCATTATACAAGGACATGCTGGTGCAGGCCGCCCGCCTCCCCGATCCCGGACCGATCATTGAAGCCCCGCCGGCTCACCCGAAGCCTGAGCCGCTGCTCGAGCTGCGCGCAATCAACAAGACCTTCGACTCCGTCGCGGCACTCTCGGGACTTCAGGCAAGCGTTGTCCCCGGCGAGTTCGTCACCGTCGTCGGACCGAGTGGCTGCGGCAAGAGCACCCTTTTCAATATCGTCGCCGGTCTCGAGGAGCCCGATGCCGGCGGCATTCTGCGCTTCGAGGGCAAGAGTTGCCATGCCGCCGATCTGCTCGGCCGCGTCTCCTTCATGCCGCAGCGCGACCTGCTGTTTCCCTGGCGCAACGTGGTGGACAACGCCATTCTCGCGCTCGAAGTCGAGGGCATGCCGCGCGACCAGGCGCGCGCCAAGGCGCTGAAGATGCTGCCCGAGTTCGGGCTGGCCGGCTTCGAGAAGCAGTACCCCAATCAACTGTCCGGCGGCATGCGCCAGCGCGTCGCCCTGATGCGCACCTTCCTGTTCGAGCGTGACCTGATGCTGCTCGACGAGCCGTTCGGCGCGCTCGATGCGCTGACGCGGGCGATGATGCAGCGCTGGCTGCTCGATGTCTGGCAGAAATACCGCCGCACCATTCTTTTCATCACCCACGACGTCGACGAGGCGATCTTCCTCGGCGACCGCGTGCTGGTCATGACGGCGCGTCCTGGCTCAGTGAAGCTCGAACAGGCTGTCGATCTTCCGCGCCCGCGCCGGCCCGAGATCGTCACCTCCCCCGAATTCGTGCGCCTGAAGCGCACGCTGCTCGATGCGATCGAGGAGGAAAGCATGAAGTCGTTTCAATCCTCCATCGCGCAGGAGAAGTCGCAGTGAACGCGATGCCAGCGAAAGAACCGCAAGCCGCACCGCGCGGGATCGATCCGGCCGAATGGGATGCCCGGATAAAGCTCGCGGCCTGCTATCGTCTGGTCGCCAAGCTCGGCATGGACGATTTGATCTACAATCACATCTCCATGCGTGTGCCCGGCCATGACGATCAGTTCCTGATCAATCCCTATGGCCTGTTGTTCGACGAGATCACGGCGTCGAGCCTGGTGAAGATCGACACCAAGGGAAACAAGCTCGACGACACGCCGCAGGCCGTCAACGTCGCCGCTTTCGTCATCCACGCCGCGATCCACACCTCGAACCACGACGCGGCCTGCGTGCTGCACACCCATTCCGACGCGAGCGTCGCGGTTTCAGGACAGGAGAAAGGCCTGTTGCCGCTCAGCCAGTTCGCGATGCGCTTCTACGACCGCCAGGCCTTCCACGACTACGAAGGCGTCGCCATCGACCTCGACGAGCAGATCCGCCTGGTTCGCGATCTCGGTCCGCACAAGGTGATGCTGATGCGCAACCACGGCATCCTGACCGTCGGCCGCACGCCGGGCGAGGCCTTCATGCTGCTTTATTATTTCGAGCGGGCCGCGCGGATTCAGCTCCAGATGCAGGCCGCCGCAGCAGCCGGCGCCAAGCTGGTGATGCCGCCGCACGAGGTTTGCGAGAAGGCCGCCCGCCAGTTCTGGGAATTGCAGGGCGACATCCTCGTGCCCGGCGAACGCGAATGGCCGGCGCTGATGCGCCAGCTTGACCGCACCGATCCATCCTATCGCAATTGATTTTCACCGTCTGGAGTATGACCATGTTGAGCCGTCGCCACGCCCTCTTCGTCCTCTCCGCCATCGCACTGGCGACCGGCTCGCTTGTCACGGCTGCGCCCGCCGCAGAGTTGCAGAAGGCAAGCCTGCGGCTGAAATGGCTGCCGCAGGCGCAATTCGCCGGCTTCTACGTCGCGGCGGCCAAGGGCTACTACAAGGCCGAGGGCATCGACCTCACCATCAATCCCGGCGGGCCCAACCTGCTGACCGAAAACCTGGTCGCGACCGGCGCCGACACATTCGGCCTGTCCGGCGGCACCGACAGCGTGTTCGCTGCCCGCGACAAGGGACTGCCGATCGTCTGCATCGGCGTGTCGCACCAGATCACGCCCTTCATCTTCGTCACCCGCAAGGACGGGCCGGTGAAGACGATCCAGGATTTCAAGGGCAAGACCGTCACCACCTGGTTCACCGGCGCCAACCATGTGCTCAACGGCATGCTGGCCAAGGAAGGCATCAAGCCGGACGAGCTGAAGATCCAGCCGCAGCAGGTTTCGGTGACGCCGTTCGTCGATGGCAACGTCGACGTCATCACGGCGACCTACTACAACGAGTTCTACACCATCCAGTCGCGCATGCCGAAGGACAGCCTGAAGACCTTCGTCGCCGAGGACTACGGTATCACCTTCCCCCGCGACACGCTGATCGTGGCCGAGGCGACCGCCAAGGAGAAGCCGGAGCTGGTCAAGGCGTTCCTGCGCGCTTCGCTGAAGGGCTGGAAGGACGCCTTCTCCGATCCCAAGGGCGCCGTCGACACCGTGATGGCTGCAGCCCCGACGCTCGATCGGACGCAGCAGGAGTTCATGCTCACCGAGGTTAAGCGCCTGATGACCGCAGGCGCGGCCGCCAAGAACGGCATGTTCTGGATTGACGCCGACGCGGTCAAGACCGCCCACGACTTCTTCCTGAAGTATGGCGTGATCTCCAAGCCGCTCGATCTTGCCGCCGCCTATGACGCAAGCTTCATCCAGAGCGTTCCGGCGGCAGACCGCCTGCCGTGAGCAGCCCTGCCGCGTCATCGATTAGTAGCAGCCGCGCGACCGCACGGCGGATCGCAATGCCGGATTTCCTGCGCAAGCTGATCCGGCTCCTGCTCGGCCTCGCCATCGCGGCAGTGATCTGGGAAGGCGCGGTGCTGCTGTTCGGTATCCGGCCGTATTATCTGCCACGCCTCAGCACAATCCTGATGGCGATGGCGGCGACGCCTCGCGCCTATATCGACGGCTTCCTGCGGACCCTTGCCGAGACGCTGATCGGCTTTGCTTGCGGCGGCGCCTTCGGCGTGCTCATGGGCATCCTGTTCTTCCGCGTCCGCGCGCTGCGTGAGATGATCTTTCCGATCTTCGTGGTGTCGCAGACCATTCCGGTCATCGCCTTCGGCGCGCTGGTGGTGCTGTGGTTCGGCAACACGCTGCTCGCCAAGGCGATCATCGCATTCTACCTGACCTTCTTCCCGGTGACCGTTAATACGCTGCTCGGTCTCGAGACCGTCGATCCCAAGCAGGTCGCCCTGATGCGCAGCTTCGGCGCCTCCAATCGCCAGCTGCTACTGCGCCTGCAGCTGCCGACCGCGCTGCCGCAGATCTTCGTCGCGCTGCGGCTCGCCGCATCGCTGAGCCTCGTCGGTGCCATCGTCGGCGAATGGTTCGGCGACACCACCGGGCTCGGCGTGCTGCTGCTCCAGGCCATGTTTACCGAGAATGTCGTCGCGATCTGGGGCGCCCTGCTCGCCGCAGCCCTGCTCGGCACGGGCTTCTACGCAGTCGTCGCCGCGGTCGAACGACGGCTGGTGTTCTGGAGCGCCGAGCAATGAGCCGCGCGCTCGCCTCACCTTCGCTCGCCGTCCAGCGCGGCATCCTGGGCGCCGTCCTCCTGGTCGCATGCTGGGAGGGCGCGGCGCGCGGACTGCATCTGCCGGCCTATGTCCTGCCCGCCGTCAGCGACATCCTCGCAGGCCTCTGGTCCAAGCGCGCGACGCTCATTGACGCTGCCGGCTACACCCTGCTCGAAGCGCTGGTCGGCTATGGGCTCGGCTGCCTGATCGGGATCGGCCTCGCCGTCGCCATCGCATTGGTCCCGGCATTGCGCAGCGCGATCCTGCCGCTCGCCACCGCGATCAATTCGGTGCCCGTGGTCGGCTATTCCCCGCTGATCCTGCTCTGGTTCGGCATCGGGGTCAGCTCCAAGATCGTCATGGTGGCCATGGCCGTGAGCTTCGCCATCCTGCTGTCGATGCTGGCCGGGCTCGACCGTGTCGATCGTCGCGCTGTCGACCTCATGCGCAGCTTCGGGGCAAGCCGTTTCGGCGTGCTGTGGCGCCTGCGCCTGCCGACCGCCCTGCCGCTGCTGCTCGCCGGCATGCGCGTCTCCACGGTGCGCAGCGTGATCGTGGCGATCGTCACCGAAATGCTTGGCGCGCATGGCGGACTCGGCTGGGTGATCTATCAGGCCGTGCTCCAGATCGACTTCGTCCAGGTCTGGGCGGCGATCTTCGTCGCATCCGCGGCGAGCCTCGCCTTCTTCGGCCTGATCGGTTTCCTCGAACGCAAGATCCTGTTCTGGACGTGACGCCTGGAAACACACCATGAAACGACAGATGCATCTCGGCCTGTTCATCCTCGGCACCGGCAGCCATGTCGCGGGTTGGCGCTATCCCGGTGCGGTTGACAGCTTTCAGGACTTTGCCGCGATCCGGGAGATCGGCCGCTCCGCCGAGCGCGGCAAGTTCGACCTGATCTTCATGGGCGACAACCTCTATGCCGACGCTGCCGCCCATCCCTCCTACACGCTGCGGCTCGAGCCATTGACGATGCTCGCCGCGCTCGCGACCTCGACCAGTCATATCGGGCTCGGCGCCACCGTCTCCACCACCTACAGCGATCCCTTCTCGGTCGCGCGCGTGTTTGCTTCGCTCGATCACATCTCGAACGGTCGCGCCGCATGGAACGCGGTGACAACGGCCAATCCGGCAACCGCGGCGAATTTCGGCACGACCCATCCCGACCATGCCCGGCGCTATGAGATGGCGGGCGAGTTCCTTGACGTCGTCAAGGGGCTCTGGGACGGCTGGGCGGATGATGCGATCGTCGCCGACCGCACAACCGGTCTCTACATCGATCCCTCGAAACTGCGCGCAATCGACCACGAGAGCGCATTCTTCAAGGTCAAGGGCCCGCTCAACATCGGCCGCAGCCCGCAGGGCCACCCGGTCGTGCTCCAGGCCGGCGGCTCCAAGGCCGGACAGGCACTTGCCGCGCGCACCGCGGACATCGTGTTTTCGGTGGTGCAGGATATCGACGAAGCCAAGGCCGGTTACACCTCGCTGAAGATGCGGCTGCCTGCGTTCGGCCGCAAGGCCGAGGACGTCACCGTGCTCCCGGGAGTGATGCCCGTGGTCGGCCGCACCGACAAGGAGGCGTTCGAGAAGCTCAACGTGCTCCAGAGCTTCGTCAGCGGCAGCAATGCGCTCGCGATCCTGTCCGACCGTTTCGGCCGCGACATGTCGGCCTACGATCTCGACGGGCCGATCCCCGACATCGCACCGTCGGACAACTATCACAGCTTCGCCAGCGTCATGCTTGCCAAGGGCCGTCGCGAGAACATGACGCTGCGTGATCTCTACAATCTCACCGCCGCCGCCCGCGGCCATTGGGTGCTGTGCGGCTCGGCCGAGCGCATCGCGGACACGCTCCAGCTCTGGTTCGAAGAGCATGCCGCCGACGGCTTCAACGTCATGCCGCCCTATTTCCACGAAGGGTTCGAAGATTTCGTCCAGCTCGTCGTGCCGATCCTGCAGGAGCGCGGGCTGTTCCGTGCGGACTACGGGGGAACGACATTGCGCGATCATCTCGGCCTCGCGCGGCCGGCCAATCCGTTCTTCGCGGCTTAGAGCACGCCGGCAGTTCGCAGTGCCTGCTCGAGTGCCTGCAACTCGCCGCGTGTCGCTGGCGGCTGCGGCGGCCGCGCCGCATCGCATGACAGGCGTCCGAGCAATTTCAGGCACGCCTTGAGCCGCACGGTCGCCCGCCCTCCGGGCGCCTCACGATAGATCGCGACCGCCAGAGGATACAGCTTCTCATGCGCGGCGCGCGCCCGCTCCCAATCGCCGGCCTCGGCGGCAGTCCAGAGACCGACCACAAGCTCCGGCACGACGCAGGCGAGACTGACCTGGCTGCCGGCCGAGCCCACGATATAGCTCGTCATCAGGTGCTCATCGCCCGAGCCGAGCACGACGAACTCCGGTCGCAGTTTCCGGATCAGCCTGAGATTCTGTTCGTAGGTTGCGACCTCCCAGCTGCCCTCCTTCACCGCAACGAAGCGAGGATCGGCGGCAAGCCGCGTCAGCAGCGGCGGCGCGTAGGCCATCGCGCCCGCGCCGACGGGCGCAGCGTAGAGCATCAAGGGTACCGTCGTGGCATCGCGGATGTGGCGGTGATGTTCGATCACGCAATCATCGGCATGGCCGAGCGCCCAGCTGTTGGGAGGAAACACCAGCAGCCCGTCCGCACCGGCCTGTTCCAGCGCGGCCGCCTCGCGCGCGGCCTCCAGGCTGGATTCATGATTGACCCCGGAGACGATCAGGCATTCCTTCGCGTGCTGACGCGTCAGCTCCACCACGCGCCGCTTCTCCGACAGCGACAGCATGAAATTCTCGCCGGCGTGGCCGTTGACGAGGAGCCCATTGATGCCTGGCGTGGACGAAACCGAGATGACATGGGCTGCGAGTTGCGCCTCGTCGACCTCGAAATCGGGTGTCATCGGCAGGATGGTGGCGGCGTGAATGCCGCGCAGGCGATCGCTGAATGTCCGCATCGTGGCCGACATCGCCAGCTAGCGAATGATCTGGTCGAGGAACGTTCGCGCCCGCTCCGACTTCGGATGCTTGAAGAATTCCTCCGGCGCGGCCTGCTCGACCACCTTGCCCTCGTTCATGAACACGATGCGGTCGGCGACCTCGCGGGCAAAGCCCATCTCGTGGGTCACACACAGCATGGTCATGCCCTCTTCGGCGAGCTTCTTCATGGTCTCCAGCACCTCCTTGACCATTTCCGGGTCAAGCGCCGAAGTCGGCTCGTCGAACAGCATGATCTTGGGGCGCATGCACAGCGCCCGCGCGATCGCAACGCGCTGCTGCTGGCCACCCGAGAGCTGCCCGGGAAATTTCTCCGCCTGGTCCGGAATCCGCACTTTTGTGAGAAAATGCATGGCGAGATCCTTGGCCTCGGCCTCACTCATGCCATTCGCGGTCATCGGTGCCAGAGTGCAGTTCTCCAGCACCGTCATGTGCGGGAACAGATTGAAACTCTGGAACACCATGCCGGTGTCGCGCCTGACCGCGTCGATGTTCTTGCGCTGATGATCGAGCTCGACGCCGTTGACGTAGATCAGCCCTTCATCATGCTTCTCGATATGGTTGATACAGCGAATGAGCGTTGACTTGCCCGAGCCGGAGGGACCGCAGACCACGATCTTCTCGCCCTTGGCGACCTTGAGATCGACCTCGTTCAACGCGGTGAAGTCGCCATAGTGCTTGTAGACCGCCTCCATCCGGACCGCGGGCACCTGGCGGAGCTGCGGTTGCACTGTTGCACCTTCCGTCGTCGTCATCGACGCCTCGCTCATGCCCGGGCCTCCACGCTCGCCTGTGCGACCGGCGCCCTCGTCGCGACCTTCCTGGATTTCGCAACGCTCGATCGACCGAAATGTTTTTCCAGGCGGCGCTGGACCGCATCCCAGACCGATGTGAGGATCAGGTAATAGGCCGTTGCCGCCGCATAGACCTCGAGGATCTGGAAATGCTCCTGCATCAGCATGTCGCTGCGGCGCATGAGCTCCTCGACCGAGATCACGGAGGCGAGCGAGGTCGCTTTCAAGAGCGAGTTGATGGAATTGCCAAGCGGCGGGATCATCAGCCGAAACGCCTGCGGCAGGGTCACGCGGCGGAACGTCACCCAGGGCGACAGGCTGAGCGCCCAGGCGGCCTCACGCTGCCCCGCCGACACCGCCATGAAGCCGCTGCGTACGATCTCGGCGAGATAGGCCGCCTCGTTGAGGATCAGGCCGACGAGCGCGCAGATGATCACGCTGAACTTGATGCCCAGCTGCGGCAAGCCGCTGTAGATCACCACCAGCTGGATCAGAAGCGGCGTGCCGCGAAAGAACCAGATGTAAAAGCGCGCCGCTCCCGCGAGCACCGGATTGGACGACATGCGCAGCAACGCGATGCCCAAGCCGAGGATCAATCCGCCGACGACCGCCGCCACCGTCAAGCCGATGGTGACGAGGACTCCCTTCATCAGGAAGTAATTGAAAAAGTAGCTGACGGCGGCCGTCGGACTGAAATGGCTCATCGGCTCTTCTCCGTGGGTATCAGGCCGGACCGGGGCCGGCGATCGCAAGCGGCTGATCGGCCGGCATACTGGTCAGGCCGAACTTGTCGAACAGGGCCTGGTAGCTGCCGTCGGCGCGCATCGCGTTGAGCGCCTTGACGACGGTATCGGCGACCGTCTTGTTGCGGAAACCAAGCGTGGTCCTGGCCGTGCCGAGCCCGCTCAGGACTTCCTTCACACGACCACGGCCGACCAGATCGCGTGCCACGCTGTCGACCAGCAGCGCATTGTCGACCTGGCCCGCAAGCAGGGCGCTGATGACGTTGGTCGCAGTCGGGAACGTCCGCATCTCGACGGCCGCTCCGCCTTTCGCTACGCTGGCATCGCTGAGCTTCTTGAGCCAGTTCATCTGGTAGCTGCTGACCTCGACGGCGGATGATTTTCCGATCAGATCGTTTTCGGTAGCAATTTTTGTGCCGCTGTCGGGAGCCACCACGACCGAAATGGCCTGAATAGCGTAAGGCACCATGTACATCAGCTTGGAGCGCTCCTCGGTCCAGAACATGCCGGTATTCACGCCATCGATGCGCGCTGCGCCCAAAGCAGGAATCATCGCTGGAAAATCCATCCGAACGAGTTCGACCGGAAGACACAACCGTTTGCCGAGCTCGGCGGCGAGCTCGACGTTGAGGCCCTGCAACTGGCCGTCCTTGTCGACGAATTGCTGCGGCGGATTGGTCGGGTTGATGGAGAGCTGCAATTTGCCGGGCGCAATCAGTTTGTCATCGGTGATTACGGGCGTACAGGCGGCATGCACCGCCGTGGATGCAAGAACGAGTGCGGCGGCCGCACTCAAGCGAAACAGTGTCGAGACCATGGATACCTCCAGTAAGACGCCAATGACCGATGCAGTTCCTCGCCCGGGATTCCCCTCGACATTTCTTGGATGCGGCCGGCCGGATCTCGCGACACGGCAGGCAGCACCGGCTTCGATCTGCTCAAGCCGATCCCGACATCGGCCTGAGCTGAATGCGCATGAAATTCTTCACCAGGGATTCGAACGGACCAAAGCCCTTCACCTTCAGGAACTCCGGCGTCTCGAACGCCCAGCTGCCCGCGACCTCGTACATGGCGGCGTATTTCGGCCCGTCGCCGACGGTGACGAAGCGCTTTGCCGAGAGCCAGCCGGGACAAGCGAGCAGATCAGGAAAATGCTTCTGCTCGTACCAGGCGTTGAACGCCGCCTCGTGCTCGGGATCGATGTCGACCCGCACGATGTGGATGAAGGCGTCGTCCGGCATCGGCTCGCCCCTCATGCTAAGTGCGGATGTCGCCGGCCGCGCGCGCCGCGCCGACGATGGTTGCAATGGCATCGCACAGCGCTGGAAGAACCGGCAGCAGCGGCGGCCGCGGATCGGCGTTGCGGATCAGGCCGAGCGCCTTCAGCCCGACCTTCATGCGGGTGTGCATGTCCATGATCGGGGCAGGCCCGTAGATGGCGCGGACGATCGGATAGAGTCGCTCGTTGACGGCGCGCATCGTCTTGAGGTCGTCGGCGAGCGAGGCCTGCCAGAGCGCTGCGAACAGATGCGGCGCGAGGCTGACAAGGCCGGAGAGAATGCCGTCACCGCCGACGGCGAGCTGCGGCAAGAACCAGTTGAAGTTCGACGGCAGGATCGCGACAGAGCGATCGGCCTGGTTCACCGCTCGCCGGTTCTCGTCATAGGCCAGCATGGTGTCGCTGCCCTCCTTGATGGCGATGACGCTGTCGAGCGCGGCGATTTTCGCGAGAGTCTCCGACGAATAGCCAAACCCGGACGCAAGCGGGTACTGGAAGATCGACACGGGAATTCCGATCGCGGAGCTGACCGCCTGCACGAAAGCCAGCGGCGCGCGTGAGGTCGTCGAGGCGCCGCCGCCTAGCGGCGCAGGCGGGAACAACACGGCGCAATCGGCGCCGGCCGCTTCCGCGAGCTGGGCCTGGTGGATCGCTTCCGCCGTCGAATGCGCGATGATGCCTGAAAGCAGCGGCTTGGCGCCGATCTGCCGGCGCGTCCGCTCGATCACGGCCTGACGCTCGTCATCCGAAAGCGATCCGCCCTCGCCCGCGTGACCATTGACGAACACCGCCGCGATGCCATCAGGGCAGGCGCAATAGTCCAGCACGCGGGCATAGCCGTCCCAGTCGATCGAGATGTCGTCCTTGAAGGGCAGCACGGTAGCCACCGTGACGCCACGCAGATCAAGTTTCTTCATCGGCTTGCTCATGACGGTTTCCGCCGTGGAAATTTCAGGCTTGCGCGTGCCTTCAGCACTTCGAGGCCGCCCTCGTTGCGCGCGCTCGCCTCCCAGATGATGGTGCGGGTCTCATCGTGCTGCTCGGCGATCCAGACATCGAAGGTGAGCGTGTCGCCGTAGAAAACCGGACCCGTGAACCAGAACCGGTCCTCCACGGAGACGCCGATCGTGCCGACGAGCTCAGAGGTGAGGATGCTCGTGCAGAGGCCGGCGACCATGATCCCCGGCGCCAGCCTACGGCCGAAGCGGGTCGCGCCGGCATAGATCTCGTCGACATGGACCGGGCCGAAATCGCCGGTGGCGGCGATGTAGAGCGCGCCATCAGCCTCGGTGATGGTCTTGCTCAGGCTGACCCTGTCATTGACCTTGAGATCGTCGAAGGATTTCGGCTCGTACATGGCTCAGGCCTTCGCGAAGGGAACCAGCGTCGCGGTGCCGTCCACCACGGTGGCGCCTGAGGGCGACAGCGTGCAGGTGACCCGGCAGACTGCGTCGTCACCTGTGACCGAAACGATCTCGGCCCTGGCCTCGACGGACTCGCCAACGATCACGGGCGCCGCAAAATTCAGCGCAATGCTACCGATCCGCCGCGTGGGACCACCGAGCTGGCTCAGGCAGGTGGTGGCGAGACCGCCAACGGCAAGCTCGAAGGCGACCATGTTCGACGCGCCGGCCTTCTTGGCGCGCACGGCATCGACATAGAGGCCGCCGAGATTGCCGCTGATGCCAGTGAACATCGCCTGCTCGGCCACAGTCATGGTCTTGCGGAAAGCGAAGGCGGCGCCGGGGTTGAGAGGTGTGTGGGACATCGATCGTTTCCTAGAGCTGCAAGCCGTTCTTGATGGTGCTGCGCGCGACCAGCATGCGGTGGATTTCGGAGGTGCCGTCATAGATGCGGGTGACGCGGGCGTCGCGATACATCCGCTCCAGCGGCAGGTCTTTGCTGAAGCCCATGCCGCCGAACACCTGGATGGCACGGTCGACCACGCGGCCCTGCATCTCGGACGCCGCGACCTTGATCATCGAGACCTTGTCGCGCGCATCCTTGCTCTGGTCGATGTCCCAGGCGGCGTTCATCACCATCATCTTCACGCCGAAGATCTCGGTGGCGGAATCGGCGATCAGCTTCTGCACCATCTGGAAATCGCCGATCAGCTGGCCGAACTGGCGCCGCTCGCCGGCGTGCCTGCGCATCATCTCCAGCGCGCGCTGCGCCATGCCGACGGCGCGCGCGCCGATATGGGCAAGCCGGATCTGAAGCACGCTCTGCATGATCAGCTTGAAGCCGCCACCGACCTCGCCGAGCACGGCCGTCTTCGGGATGCGGCAGTCCTCGAAGCTCAACTCAGCGTGGCCATAGCCGCGATGGCCCATCATCGGCTGGGTGCGCGCGACCTTGAAGCCGGCCGTAGCTCGGTCGACCAGGAACAGGGTAATGCCGCCGCGGGCGCGCTTGTCCTTGTCGGTCAGCGCCATCAGGATGATGTAGTCGGCGATGTCGCCGTCGCTGATGAAGTGTTTGGTGCCGTTGAGCACCCATTCGTCGCCGTCGAGATGCGCGGTCGTGCTGATCGACGCGGCGTCGGAGCCGGCGCCGGGCTCGGTGATCGCCATGGCGCAGATCTTGTCCCCCTTCACGGTCGGCAGCAGGTAACGCTCGACCTGGTCGCCCTTGCAGGCCATCAGCATCGGATAGACCTGGCCGAACACGCGGCGGATCAGCGCATCCGAGGTCTTGCCGAACTCCTCCTCGACAAGGCAATGCTCGACGCAAGTTAACCCGCCGCCGCCGACATCCGCCGGCATGTTCATGGCGTAAAGGCCGAGCTTTTGCGCCTTGGCCTTGGTGACCGCCAGCGCGTCGGCCGGCACCTTAGCCGTCTGCTCGACGACGTCTTCGAGCGGTTGCACCTCCGTCTCGACGAAACGGCGGACGGTATCGACCAGCAGGCGCGTCTCCTCGGGGAGAGAAAAATCGATCATCGCGCCACTCCCACGGCCTTGCCGGCGATCATCGCGTCAATGTCGGCAGCGCCATAGCCGATCTCGCCGAGCACCTCGCACGTCTGCGCACCCAGCCGCTGCGGCACCAGCCGTACCTCCGGCGTCTGCCCGTCATAGCGCGCGGGATGGGCGACCATCCGGATTGGCGCGCCGCCTGCACTTTCGGCGCTCTTGAACACGCCGAGATGCCTAAGCTGAGGATCGGACTCGAGATCGCGATAGTCCTGCACCGGCGCATGCCAGACCCGCGCGGCTTCAAGCGAAGGCAGCCAGTCGGACGTCGACTTCTGCTTCAGCCTGATAGCAACGATCCGCGTGATCTCCTCGCGCTTCGAGAAGCTGTCGGTGTCGGCGAATTGCTGCAGCTCTTCGCTCTCAAGCGCGACCGCGAGCGCGCTCGGCGTCGCCATGGAGATCGCCATATGACCGTCCGCCGTGGCGTGGACGCCGTAAGGCCCGGGGCTGAACCACGCCGCGATACCGGCCGGACCGCGCGAGGTCGGCGATGGCGCGCCATTCAACCACGCCGTCAGCGGCTCGACCTGGAGATCCAGCGCGGCCTGATAGAGATTGACCTCGACGAGCTGCCCCTTGCCGCTCTTCGTTCGTGCGAACAATGCCGCCAGAATGCTCATGGCATAGAGTGAGGCGGCGTGCTGATCGACGATGACAGCGCCAACCGCCGTCGGCTCGCCGTCCGCCCGCCCGGTCCGCATCGCAAGGCCGGACATCGCCTGGAGCAGCAGATCCTGGCCGGGGCGATCCTTGTACGGCCCCTCCGATCCGAACCCGGTCGCCGCCGCATAGATCAGGGCGGGGTTGATTGCCTTCAGCGTGTCGTAGCCGAGACCGAGCTTGACCATGGTGCCCGGCCGGAAATTCTCCATTACGACATCGGCGGTCGCGACCAGCCTCTTCACCGCGGCGACGCCGTCGGGATGCTTGAGATCGACGGCGAGGCTGCGCTTGTTGCGCCCCGTAGCCAGATGATTGACGCTGTCGCCTGCGACAAAATGGTTGGCGACCGCCCAGTTGCGCTGAAACGCACCCTCGATCGGCTCGATCGCGATGACGTCGGCGCCGAGATCGGCGAGCGTCTGCGCGGCAAGTGGACCCGCGAGATAGTGATTGAAACTGAGGATCTTGACGCCGTCGAGCAGGTTCATGCGTTTACACCATGCTGGCGCTCAGGCTTTCGCATTTGAGAATGCTTCGTCCATCGCGCGATGTCTTCGCATGAAGCGTAAGCTGACACCTGAACGACCGACAACATCGCCATCAATTATTTTCCGAGCGAGGTTGATAACCGAAATCTATGATGCACACTGTCATCGCTCACTCATGACCGGACCATGCGAGATGAATCTTAGACAGCTTGAAATCCTGCGCGCCGTGATGCGCACGCGATCCACGGTCGCGGCGGCGAAGGATCTCGGCATGTCGCAGCCCGCCGTCAGCAACGCCATCAAGCATGCGGAGACCACGCTCGGCTTCCTGCTGTTCGACCGCGTCAACAAGCGCATGGTCCCGACGCAGGAGGCGCAGATCCTGCTCGCGGAGGCCGAGCCGCTGTTCCTGATGCAGGATCTGATCAGCCAGACGGCCGCGCATCTGCGCGCCGGCCGCAAGGGGCGGATGCGGATCGTCGCCACCTCCGAACTGTCGGAATCGCTCCTGCCGCAGGTGGTCGCGCGTTTCAGCAGCGATCACGGCGGGGTCGAGATCTCGCTGGAGACGCAGCGGCTCGACGACCTCCTGGAATATGTCGAGACCGGCATCGTCGACATCGGCTTCGCCATGGAGCCGCATCCGCGTCCGACGCTGGACTATTTGCCGCTGGCCCAGCTCGACATGGTCTGCGCCTGCCCGGCCGACAGTCCGCTGGCGCAATTGAGCTTCGTCAGTCCGACCGATCTGCGCGATATGCCTCTGATCAACGCCCGCACCTCGAGCCGCATCAGCAGCCTGATCCAGGAGGCGTTTCGCCGCAGCGCCGTCAACTTCGCGCCCGCCATTGAGGTGCGCTTCATGAATGTCGCCGGACATTTCGTCGAAGAAGGGCTCGGGGTGACCATCATGGACGAGCTGACGGCGTCCTCGACGCGCTATAGCCGCCTCAGTAGCATACCGTTCAAACCGAAGACCGAGGTCACCATATCTGCCGTCGTGCCGGCCGGCCGCATGCAGCAACGGCTGACGCAATCCCTGATCAGGCACGCGCGCGAGGAGATCGCGGCCCGGATTGCAGTGGCGCGGCAGTGAGGCCTTCATGCGCTCGCCCGCTTTGGTGCATCCGGCCAGGTCAGACCGAGGCGCCCGACCAACGCCAGCGCGGCAGCATCCTGTGCTGCGGGAAGTGGCAGTCGCGGCGGGCGCGGATGGCCGGCTGCAAAGCCCATATGACCGAGCAGCGCCTTGCTGCCGGCGACGTAGGCCTGGCCGCCGACGAACTCGATCACCGGCAGGTATTTGAGATAGAGCTCGCGCGCGTCCTTGATCGCGCCGTGGTCGGCGACGAGGCTGAAGATGCGGGCCATCTCCGCCGGAACCACGTTGGAGGCCACGGCCACCCAGCCCTGCGCGCCCTCGACGAAGGATTCGAAGCCGAGGATGCCGCCGAACACCGTCATCCTGTCGCCGCAGAGGCGGATGATGTCGCGCACGCGCGTCACCTCCAGCGTCGACTCCTTGATATAGAGGCAGTTGTCGATCTCGGCGATGCGCGCCACAAGTGACGGCTTGAGATCGACATTGGCGGTCGCGGGATTGTTGTAGACCATGATCGGCAGCGCGATCGCATCGGCCACCGTTTTGTAGTGATGAACGAGTTCGTCGTCGGTCGGCGTCGAATAGTATGGCGGGATGATCATCACGCCGTCGGCGCCCAGTTTTTCAGCACGGCGACTGAGGCGCACCACTTCGCGCGTATCCTCCGCACCGGTGCCGATCAGCACGGGGACGCGGCCCGCGGCCTGGCGAATGACGACCTCGGCAACCAGCGCCTTCTCGTCATCGTCCATGGAGAGGAACTCGCCGGTCGACCCGAGCGGGATCAGCCCGTAAATGCCCTGCGCGATCTGCCAGTCGACGAAGGCGCGCAATGCCGCGACATCGACCTCGCCCGCTGCCGTGAACGGGGTGATCATGACGGTATAGGTGCCGCGGAACGTCTTCATCAGGGTACTGCCGGGTGCTCGGGTGGATTCAGGCGATGGGAGCCCTCTGCGGAATATCCGCACGCTTTATGCAATCGTTTGCATAAACGGCTCTGCATTGGGCAACACCATCCATTTTTTGAGCTTGATCCGCGTGGAGTATGCTCATAACGTTTCTGCAATCGTTTGCACTCTATCGGCAGGTTTGATGAGCGTCACGCTCAAAGATGTGGCGCAGGCGGCCCGTGTTTCAGTCAGCACTGCATCCCGAGCGCTGACGGGAACCGGCCTGACCAGCGAGCGCACGCAGCAGCGCCTGGCGCGCATCGCGCGCGAGCTTGGCTATCGGCCGAACCCGATCGCACGCGGCCTCAAGACCGGACAGTCCCGGCTCGTCGCGCTGCTCGTCCACAATCTCACCAACGCCTCGTTCCAGGTAATGGCCGAAGTGGTGCAGGCGCGCCTGAAGGCGCTGGGCTATCAGATGCTTCTGTGCATCGGCGGCGACGATCCGCAGCAGGAGAGCGACACCCTCACCACGCTGGTCGACCACCGCATCGACGGGCTGATCGTGGTGCCGACCGGCAAGAACGGCCCGCAGCTTAAGGCGCTGGCGAAGGACATACCGATCGTCTGCCTGGTGCGGCGCGATGACGCGACCGATCTCGAAACCGTGCTTGCGGACGACCCGCAAGGCGCTTATCTGGGCACACGTCACCTGATCGAGCTCGGGCACAAGCGCATCGGACTGATCGTCGGCCGCCAGGACACGACGTCAGGCCGCGAACGGCTGTCCGGTTATGTCCGCGCGCTGCGTGAGGCCGGCATCGCCAGGGACGACACATTGATTCATGCCGGCCACTACGTGCCCGAGACCGGCGCGACCTGCTGCCGCAAGCTGCTCGATCTATCCCGCCCGCCGAGCGCGATCTTCGTCGCCAATCACGAAGCGACGCTCGGCGTGTTGCGCGTCACCGCGGAGCGGAACATCGCCATTCCCGATGATCTCTCGCTGCTCTGCTACGAAGACATGCCATGGTTCGAATGGCATCGCCCGGCCATCAGCATCGTCGACAACGGCGCCCGGGATCTCGCCAATCTCGCCGTCGACCGGCTGCTGCATCGCATGGATGCCAAGGGAAGCAGCAATGACGGCGTCCGCGAATATCGCGTCGGCGCCCGGCTGATCCAGCGCGACTCCTGCCGCCAGATCGACACCCCGGCCCCTGCGAAATCCGCAAAATCCAAATCGTCCTCACCCAAATCGTCTGCGGCCAAATCCGCGAAAGTCTGATCGATGCCCTATGTCGAAGTGCTCGCCCCGCAAGCTCCAGCCCAGCGCAAGGCCGCACTGGCGCAGTCCGTGACCGACGGCCTGATGTCGGCTTTCGGTGTCACCGCCGATACGGTCACACTCTATTTTCTGAACATTGCGCCGGATGACTACGCCCATGCCGGCAGGTTCGGCGCTCAGGTCACCGGCCAGCGCATCCTGCTCAAGGTGCACGCCTTCCGCCGCAGCGAGGCCGAGCGGCGCGCTGCCGCGATCGCGCTGACGCGCGCCGTTTGCAGCGCCTATGGCGTGCCGGGCGACGACGTCGCGGTCTATTTCTGCGATCGCGACCGCAGCGAGGTCTCCCACGATTCCAAGCTCGCCAGCGACTGACGGGAGCACGCCCATGGACCGCTTCTACAGCCAAGACCAGAAAGCCCTGCGCGAGACCGCCCGCCGCTTCGCGGAAGCCGAGATCCTGCCGCGCGCCGCCGCGATCGATCGCGAGGACCGCTTCGATCGAACGCTCTACAAGGGCATGGCTGATCTCGGCCTGTTCGGCATCTGCCTGCGCGAAGGCGCCGGCGGCGCCGGTCTCGATGCGGTCGCAGCCTGCATCGCGATGGAGGAGCTCGCGCGCTGCTCCGGCGCGGTCGCCAATGCCTTCGCGATCCCGGTCGAGGCCGTGCTGTTCTTCGACCATCACGGCACCGAGGCGCACAAGGCGCTGATCCCGCAGATTCTGAGCGGCGACATCATTCCCGCGACGGCGGTCTCCGAGCCCGATCACGGCTCCGATGTAGCTAGCATCCGCACCAACGCGGTACGCGAGGGCAATGGCTGGCGGCTCAACGGCACCAAGGCCTGGGTGACGCTCGGCGGCGTCGCCGACCGCATCATGGTGTTCGCGCGCACCGGCGCGGATGCGGGCCATCGCGCCATCTCGTGCCTCCTCGTCGACGGCGCCCTGCCCGGCATCGCCCGCGGCAAGAACGAGGAATTGCTCGGCATGCACGGCCTCGACGACTGCCAGATCACCTTCTCCGACGTGCGCCTGCCAGCTGACAGCGTGATGGGGCCGGAGAACCAGGCCTTCAAGATGGCGATGAGCAATTTCAACTTCAGCCGGCTGATGATGGCGTCGATGGCGCTCGGCATGGCGCAGGCCGCGTTCGAGGACGCGACCACCTATGCCAGGGACCGCAAGCAGTTCGGTCAAGCCATCATCGGCTTCCAGGCGGTGCAGTTCATGCTCGCGGACATGTCGACCGACATCGCCGCCGCGCGCCTGCTGATCCACCATGCCGCGCGCCTGCACGATGCCGGCGAGCCGATCGCCAAGGAGGCGGCGCAGGCAAAGCTGTTCACCACCGACATGGCGATGAAGCACGTCTCCAACGCGCTGCAGATCCACGGCGGCAACGGCTATTCGCGCGAGTATCGGATCGAGCGAATCTTCCGCGACGTCCGCCTCGCCCAGATCTACGAGGGCACCAACCAGATCCAGCGGCTGATCATCGCCCGCCAAGTCGAGAAGGAGGCCGCGTGATGCGGGAAGCGCCGTCATGCTGAGCATCATCACCGCGGCAGAGGCAGCCGGTTTGATCCGCGACGCGGACACGCTGATCGTCGGCGGCAATGGCGGCACCGGCGCTGCCGAAGCCATCCTCGATGCGCTGGAGCGACGTTTCATCAGTGGCCAGGGCCCGCACAATCTGACGCTGATCAACATCACCGGCGTGGGCGCCGTGACCGAGAAGGGCCTCTGCCATCTCGCCCATGAAGGCCTGATCGCGCGCGTTATCGGCGGCAACTTCGGGCTCCAGGTGCCGTTCATGCGCCTCGTACGCGACGAGCTGATCGACGCCTACAACTTCCCGCAAGGCGTAATGAGCCAGCTCTGCCGTGCCATGGCCGCGAAGCATCCGGGCGTGCTTACCCATGTCGGCCTCAACACCTACATGGACCCGCGCCAGGATGGCGGGCGCATGAACAAGCGCACCACCGCGCCGCTGGTCGACCTGCTCGAATTACACGGTCAGTCCTGGCTGCTCTATCGCGTCCCCGCTCCCCCCGACGTCGCCATCATCCGCGGCACCTCGGCCGATGAGGACGGCTATATCAGCATGGAGCACGAGGGAACGACGCGCGAGGATCTGTCGATCGCGCAGGCCGTGCACAATGCCGGCGGCACCGTGATCTGCCAGGTCAAGCGCATCGTGAAGCGCGGCTCGATCCATCCGCAGATGGTGAAGATTCCGGGCTTCCTGATCAACCACGTCGTGCTCGAGCCCGAGCAGATGCAGACCTATGGCACCGCCTATGATCCGGCGCGCTGCGGCGAGAGCCGCGTGCCGGTGGCGATGATCACGCCTGATCCGCTCACCGAACGTCGTGTGATCGCCCGCCGCGCCGCCTTCGAACTGCGCCCGCGCGACGTCGTCAATCTCGGCGTCGGCATCTCCGCGATGATCCCCAATGTCGCGGCCGAGGAAGGCATTTCCGACCTGATCACGCTGACGGTGGAGTCCGGCGTCATCGGCGGCGTGCCCGGGCACGCCCGCGAATTCGGCACCGCCATCAATCCGCGCGTCATTCTCGACCAGGCCTATCAGTTCGATTTCTATGACGGAGGCGGCCTCTCCTGCGCCTTCCTCTCCTTCGCCGAGGTGGACGAGACGGGCAATGTCAACGTCACGCGCTTCGGCGAGCGCCGCGACGGTTCGGGCGGCTTCATCGACATCACCCAGAATGCGCGGCGGCTGATCTTCAGCGGCACCATGACGGGCGGCAAGTTCGACATCGGCGTCGAGAACGGACGCCTCGCAATCCGGCGTGATGGCGCCTTTCGCAAATTCGTTCCGCAAGTCGCCCAAATCAGCTTCAGTGCAAGCCTCGCTGCCCAGCGCGGCCAGCACGTGAGCTACATCACCGAGCGCGCCGTGTTCGAGCTCGAGAACGGCAGCGTGACGCTGACCGAGATCGCGCCGGGCGTTCGGCTCGAGCAAGACATCCTTGCCCATATTGGTTTCCGGCCGCGCATCAGCCCGCACCTGAAAGACATGGACCCGCGTATCTTCCGCTCCGGGCCGATGGGGATCGCGCAGAGTTTCAAGGCGCTGCCAGCACGGCCGCGCAAAGTCGCCTGAGGAATTCAGATGGTCACGAGCGCTCTCATCAATCTCCGTTACGAGGACATTGCGCTCGGCGCGGAGTTCGAGACCGCCGTGCACACTGTGACGGAGGCCGATATCGCAGTCTTCGCCGATGTCACGCGTGACCATCATCCGCTTCACGTCGATGGCGCCTACGCGCGATCGCGCGGCTTTCCCGCGGTGATTGGCCATGGGCTGTTCGGCTTGTCGCTGATGGAGGGGCTGAAGTCCGAGCTGAAGCTGTACGAGGAGACGTCAGTCGCCTCGCTCGGCTGGGACGAGGTGAAGTTCAAGGGCCCCATCGTTGCCGGCGACACCTTGCGCGTCCGCTTCCGCTTCGACGAGAAGCGGCCGACCAAAAATCCAGAGCGCGGCATCGTCATCGAGACGGTTGACCTCATCAACCAGCGCGACGAGGTGGTGACCGCGGCACGCCACATCTCGCTGATCCTGACCCGGCAAGCCGACGTGACGGCGGCCACCTGACGCGACAACGAAGAAGACGTCGGACCGGAGAACGGCTCCTCTGCCACCCACGATTTGATCGGAGTATTCACATGCGATTTCCCAAGACCTTCTCCGCCCTCACCGTTCTGATCGGCCTGTCCCAGGCGGCCGGTGCGCAGACCTGCACGCCAAAGGTGCCGGCATCGAGCCTGATCGAGGCGCCGAAATGGCAGATGTCGATCAACCCGACGCTGCCGCCGCAGCAATTCGTCGACGACAAGGGCGAGTTGCAGGGTCTCAATGTCGAGCTCGCCAGGGAAATCGCCAAGCGCCTCTGCATCGAGGCTGTCTTCCTGCGCATGGACTTCCCGCCGATGATCCCGGCGCTACGCTCCGGGCGGTTCGATGCCATCAACACCGGCCTGTTTTGGACCGAGGAGCGCTCGAAGATGCTCTACCTCGTGCCTTATGCGCAGCAGGCGATCAGCATCTACACCGATCCCTCCTCAAGCCTGAAGCTCGAAAAGTTCGAGGATCTCGCCGGCCGCGTCGTCGGCGTGGAATCGGCGACCTACACCGAGCGCAAGGCGCGCGAGTTCAGCACCGCGATGGAGGCCAAGGGCCTCAAGCCGATCGAGCTGCGCACCTTCACCACCGTCACCGCCACCTCGGCGGCGCTGCGCGCCGGGCAGCTCGAGGCCGCGCTCAACATCAACGAGACCGCCGACTCGCTCGAGCAGAAGGGCATCGCAAAGATCTGGGTCCGCGACATCGCCGGCACCGACATCACCTTCGCCTTTCGCGACAAGCAGCTCGCGCAGGCCGTCGCCGATGCCCTCACTGCGATCCGCGCCGACGGCACCTATGACAAGCTGTTCGACAAGTTCGGCATGACCAAGCTGAAGGCCACGACGTTCGCCATTCGCGGCGACGGGCCGACGAATTGACAAGCTTGCACTGTCTCATGAGTGGCCGCGCACATACGACCGACCCGATCAACAACAGCCGTTGATGGGGGAACAGCATTCGCCCGCTATACTCATTGGTCGCGGGGAACGCGACCAACCCACACCCTATAGGAACGGTTTGACCTCGGATCGATCAGCACGACCATGCGATTACGTGGCGATTGAGTGACAATTTTCATCTTCGAGAACTGAGGTTGCTCGTCAGCACTCGCACAGTCTGCGGTCACCCCCGAAAGTTCTGGAGGAGAGCGTGAAGACGGAGTCACCCGGCGTCAGCAACAGGCCGCCGAACGCATCGGCGCGGGATGATGCGAAGAGATCATAGGCGCGAGTCTCGCGCGGCGACTGAGAGAATTCCGAAGTGCCGTACAGCTGCTGCAGCACGCCCACCGACCCGATGTCGATCTGGCTATGGCCACGCAGATTGGGTGACCACACCGTTGTAAATGCTGTTGGCATTGGTCGCAGCCGGATTGAGCGCTCCGCCGACACGCAGGTCGAGATCGCCGCCGCCAGTCGATGTCAGGCTGCCGTCTGCGCTGACCCGGCCGGCGCTGCCGACCGCGAGAACGATGCCCTGGGTACGCTGGTTGATCTGCTGATCGTTTTCGCTGGTGAGCGGCGAAAGAATGCCGGCATCGCCACCGACCTCGACGCGCAAATCGCCGCCACCGAGCGTGCCGAAGCCGGTGAAGCCTATCATCTTGTCGTGCCCAGCGTTCACATAGCTACCGAAATTGATCCACCAGGCCGTGGCCTGATCCTGCGATCCGCCCAGCATCGTGACGGTTCCCTGACGTCACAGCCAGTTGCCGACCGCCGCGCTGTTATAGCCCGAATCCGCCGAATTGGGGCGACCGCCGCCCGATACCGGGAGGGTCATGATATTGCCGATGAGGTCACCGCTGGCCTTGATGGTCAGGTTGCCGCCGCCGGTCGGATACCACGCCCGCGCCAGACTGTCGGCGCCGCCATCGACAAACTTCTCATAGGCGCCATCGGCATCGCCGAGGAACGTGTTTTGCAAATTGAGGACACGCGGCAGGTTATACGGATCGCTGCTACTGGTCGCCGTCGACGATGTACCGGCGGTGTAGACGCCGAACAGCGAGGACATATTGAGGCCGCGCGCCGACAGCAGATCGAGGTCGGCCGCCCCTGTGCGCACCACGCTGAAGCGCGTGCTGCCGGGCGTGGGCTCAAACGTATCCTTCGCCGTGTTCAAGCAATAGGCGGGGTTATCCGTGCAGAAGGCAGCGGCGGTAAGGACGGGGCTTAGAGCGTCTAAAAACGCGTCGGTAATCACCGCTCGGCCACAAAACATTCCCGGAACATTAACGTCATCACAATTTCCGATATCGGCGAACGATATTTCGAATTTTACAAGCGCCTCTCCCAACGCAAAACTCCGTCCGTGATGGGTGGCGAGTGAGAAGGCGTTGAGATGACTTCCGGTGGCTTGGAGTTGGGCGCGCGCGACGTCAGCGTCCAATTCGAAGGCTTGAAAGCGCTGTCAAACGTTACGCTCACCATTCCACGGGGACGCATCACCGGACTGATCGGCCCCAACGGCGCCGGGAAGACAACACTTATCAACGTGCTGACCGGATTCCAGCCCGTCAGTACCGGAACCGTCGAGCTGGAAGGCGAGGTGCTCAACGGCATCGCGGCACACAAGCTTCGACGCAAGGGCGTCGCGCGGACCTTCCAGTCAGGCCGACTTTTCCGCGACCTTCCCGTCGTGGACAATCTCGAGGTCACGGGCGTGGGGCTGGGTCAGGCGCGGCGCGAGGCGATCACGGAGGCCGAGCGCGTGATGACCTGGCTCGGGATATCGCACCTCGGCAGCACGATCGCAGGCGCCCTGCCCTACACCGACGAGCGCCGCGTGGCCATCGGCCGGGCCATCATGTGCAGACCGCGCTACCTGCTGCTGGACGAACCCGCCGCAGGCATGTCCGAGCATGAAAGCCACGATCTGGCCGATATTATCAGGCGGATCGCCGGTGAACTCGGCGTCGGCGTCCTGCTGATCGAGCACAATATCGGGCTCGTGCTCGAACTCTGCGAGCGCATCTTCGTTCTCGATTCCGGCGAGATTATCGAAGTCGGCGACCCCGCGCAGATCCGCGGCAGCGACGCGGTCCGGCACGCCTATATGGGCACGCAGCACGACGAAGTGGTTCCGGCGCTCGCGGCCGAGATGGACGCCGCATCATGACGCTGCTCGCCGTCGAGGACATCACCGTCAACTATGGACGCCTGACCGCCCTGCGCGGCGTCACGCTAAAAATTGCCGAGGGTGAGGTCCTGTTCGTGACAGGCCCCAACGGCGCGGGCAAGTCGACCCTGCTGAACGCGATCGCCGGTGTCGTGCCGCCTGGCTCGGGGTCCATCACGATCGACGGCGCGAAAATGACGGGCGCCTCGCCGGAGGACATCGCCCGGCGCGGATTCTCGCTGGTGCCGGAAGGACGCAACGTGTTCGGCGCACTGAGCATCGAGGAAAATCTGAAGGTCGGCACCGGCATGCGGGCCGACAGGCACAAGATCGCCGATGACCTGGAGTCCGTCTACGCCGAATTCCCGATGCTGGCCGATCGCCGTCACACTGCGGCCGGCATGCTCTCCGGCGGCCAGCAGCAGATGCTCGTCATCGGTCGTGCGTTGATGACGGCTCCGCGCATCATGGCCATCGACGAGCCGTCGCTCGGACTTGCACCCAAGATCATCGATCAGGTCTACGAAATCCTCGTGCGGCTGCGGGCTCAGCGCAAGCTGACGCTGCTGATCGTCGAGCAGAGCTCGACGCGGGCCATGATGACCGGCGGCCGCATGATCCTGATCCGCGGCGGGCGCATCATCCTCGAGGGTGCGGCAGCCGACATGATCAAGGACGATCGTCTGAAGCAGGCCTATTTCGGCTTCGGAGACCACTGAGAATGACGGCGGTCCTGCAAATCATCTTCGACGCACTGAGCCTCGGCAGTCTCTATGCCCTCGGTGCGCTCGGCATCGCACTGATCTTCGGAGTCATGCGGCTCGTCAACTTCGCCCATGGCGACTTCATAGCCTTCTGCGTCTTCGCGATGCTGTGGCCGTCGATCGATGCAACGGCGGTCGTGTTCGCCGGCTTGCTGCCGTTCTATCTCCTGATTCCGCTGTTGCTGATCATCGGGGCGCTGCTGTCGATCCTGTCGGAGATCATCGTATTCCGTCGTTTCCGCAACACCAATCCGGCAACGATGATGATCGCCTCCTTCGCCCTCGGCTTCGTCATCCGGCACCTGCTGCTGATGCTCTATTCGAGCCGGCCGAAATCAATCACGCTCTGGCCGAGTCTCGGCTTGCCCGTCGATTTTCTCGGCGCCCATATACCGATGCTTCAAGTCGTGACCATCGTGATCACGCTGGCCGCGCTTGCCGTCCTCGTGCTGTTCCTCAAGCGCACGCGCTATGGCCTCGAAATGCGCGCGGCTGCCGAAAACTTCACCATGGCGCGCATGCTCGGAGTCCGTGCCAACGGCGTCATCCTGCTGGCCTTTGCCATCAGCGGCATGCTGGCCGCGGCGATCGGATTGATTCTGGCCACCATCTCCGGCACCGCCGACATCAACATGGGCGCCAACGTCATGCTGATCGCCTTCATCGCCACCGTGATCGGCGGTCTCGGCAGCGTGCCCGGCGCTGTCGCCGGCGGCTTCATCATTGGAGCCGCCAGCGTCGTCTTCCAGGCAACATTGCCGCACGACGCGCGCGTCTTCCGCGATGCCTTCGTCTACGGCGCGGTGATCGTCGTCCTCCTGGTGCGGCCACAAGGCTTGTTCGCGCCGAAATCCGCCAAGCAGAGGGTCTGATCGATGCCAAAGCGGCCGTCTGTCATCCGGCAAACGATCCTGACACCGATCGTTCTGATCGTCGTACTGCTCGTCATGGCTGCCCTGACCTATCAATTCGGCAGCCGCGCATTCAACCGGACCGCCGTCGAGATGTTCATCAACATCATGGTGGTCGTCGGCCTCTACGTCTTTGTCGGCAATTCCGGCCTGCTGTCGTTCGGGCACATCAGCTTCATGTGCCTCGGTGCCTACATGACCGCCTGGCTCGCGATTCCGCCCGTGATGAAATCGATCACACTCAAGGGACTGCCCACCTGGCTGCTGCATACGCAACTGCCAATGTGGGTCGCCACACCCATCTCGGGTGCGTTCGCGGCCTTGTTCGCGCTCGTCGTCGGGCGCGTCATCATGCGCCTGTCGGGGATCGCCGCCTCGATCGCGACCTTCGGCCTGCTCGGGGTCGTCAACAACGTCTATTCGAACTGGGATTCGGTTACGGGCGGACAGGGTTCGATCGTCGGCATACCACCGACCATGAACGTGTGGGTCGGCTGGCTGGGCGCGGCGGTTGCCATCGTGATCGCCTATCTCTACGCGATCTCCCGCTCCGGGCTCGCGCTTCGCGCCACACGCGACGAGTCTGTCGCCGCCAGCGCCTCGGGAATCGATATTGTACGCGAACGACTGATCGCGTTCGTGGTCAGCGCCTTCATCATCGGCATCGCCGGCGCGCTCTACGCCCACTTCCTGAGTATCGTCAATCCGGGTGCCTTCTATCTGCGGACGACCTTCATCACCCTGTCGATGCTGGTCGTCGGCGGCATGTACAGCCTCAGCGGAGCGGTCACCGGCGTGGTCGCGATCTCGGTGCTGATCGAATTGTTCCGCAACCTCGAAAAGGGCGTCAGCCTCGGCGCGCTCAAGGTCGCACTGCCCAACGGGGTCCAGGAGATCGCGATCGGCATCATCACCATCGTCATCCTGATGTATCTGCCGACCGGACTCACCCGTAATCAGGAGTTCTCCTGGCGCGGCTGGCCGATGCTGCGGCGATGGTCACGCCCCGTGCGGACGGCAAAGGAACTGAACTGAACTTCCCTGCACAACTGGAGGAATGGTTATGCGTCTTGCGAGAATACTGGGCGTCCTGACTGGAGTATCCGCGCTCTGGTTCGCGCCAGTGAAAGCGGCCGACGAGATCGTCATTGGATTTGCGACCGCAGCATCAGGCTTCATGCAGGCCTATGACAAGCCGGCACAAGATGCGGCGATGATCCGCATCGACGAGATCAACAAGGCGGGCGGCTTGCTTGGCAAGAAGATCAAGGCCGTGTTCGCCGACACCAAGACTGATCAGGCTGAGGGCGCGAAGGCTGGCCTTGCGGTCCTCGACCAGGGCGCCGACCTCGTGGTCGTCTCCTGCGACTACGACTTTGGCGCGCCAGCGGCGCTTCAGGCACAAGCGGCCGGTAAGGTCTCGTTCTTCCTCTGCGCCGAATCGATCAAGGCCGGCATCCCGGGCGTCGGTCCTTACTCCTTCTCCGGCTCCGTTCTGGCGGCCGTGCAAGGCGCGACCATGGCGGAATGGGCATACAACAAGAAGAATGCCCGCACATTCTATCGGCTGCTCGACAGCTGGACCGTCTACAACAAGGGTATCTGCGACGGCTTCGACTGGATGATGCCGAAGCTGAAGGAAGCGAAGCTGGCCGGAAGCGACACGTTCAAGAATGACGACGCTTCGATCGCGTCCCAGATCACGCGCATCAAGAGCCTGCCGAAGGAGCCTGACGCCATCATGGTCTGCACGATGATGCCGGGCGCTGTCTCGGCCATCAAGCAGATCCGGGCCGCCGGCATCAAATCGATGATCCTCAACGGCTCGAGCATGGACGGCAGCTATTGGCTGAACGCCATCCCGGATCTGTCGAACTTCTACGTTCCGGTGCAGGGCTCAATCTACGGCGACGATCCCAATCCGAAAGTCAACGAGTTCAACAAGAAGTACAAGGACGTGACGGGCGGCGATCCGTCCAGCCAGTACGTCTATCCCGGCTACGTCCTGATCGAGGTCTGGGCCAAGGCGGTCGAACGCGCCAAGACCACCGACGCCCCGGCCGTCGTCGCCGAGCTGGAAAAGATGAACAACGAAGCCACCCTGTTCGGGCCGCGCACCTTCACGAAGGACATTCACCATCAGAATCAGGGCCGTTACCTGATCATCGACACCGAGGGCGGCAAGCCGAAGATGGTTGATCAGTGGACGATCTCGGAAAAGATCCCGGTCGATTATCTGGTGTCGAAGTAAATCGGCAGTGTGCCGCCCGCGGTGCCTGTCGCACCTACGGGCGGCCCTACCCCTTTGATCGAACGCAAGCCGTTGAGAGGAAGCAGGAGATGGTCATGATTAATTGCGACATGGGCGAGGCTTACGGTCTCTACAAAATGGGCGACGACAACGGGCTGATGCCTCACATCGATGTCGCCAACGTGGCCTGCGGCTTCCATGCATCCGACTTCAATCACATGCGCAAGACGGTGCAGCTCGCCAAGCAATTCGGCGTCAAGGTCGGCGCCCATCCATCACTGCCGGACTTGCAAGGCTTCGGAAGGCGGGAGATGAAGATCGACCGCGAAGAACTGACCAACTGCCTGCTTTATCAGATCGGCGCGCTCAAGGCATTCCTGGATGCCGAAGGCATGCCGCTCAATCACATCAAGCCGCATGGCGCCCTCTATGGCATGGCCGCGCGCAATGAGAACATCGCGGAGGCAGTCGCAGACGCCGCCGATGTCTACAAGGTACCGCTGCTCGGCATGAAGGGCACGCTGCATCAGATGGTCTATGAACGGCGTGGCCACACCTTCGTCGCCGAATACTACGCTGACCTCGACTACAACGCCGATGGCAGCCTCATCATCACGCGCGAGCACGAGGCCAAGGATCCGGCCGATGCGGCGACGCGTTGCACGCGAGCCGTGAATGAAGGCAAGACCCGGTCGGTGGCCGGGAACGACGTCCTGGTCGGCGCCGACTCCATCTGCATCCACTCCGACACGCCCAATGCCGTCGCGATCGCCCATGCCGTTCGCGAGGCCGTCCGCCCCTACCTCACCGCACGGTGAGGGCGGAAGGCGAAAAGAACATCCACCAGGAGGACCCCATGGCAACGCAGCAGATATTCTCGCCCCTACCCGGCATATTCTATCGCAAACCGGCACCCGACAAGCCAGACTACAAGTCCGACGGAGACAGCATCACGGAGAACGACACGATCGGGCTCATCGAGGTCATGAAGTCATTCAACGAGGTGAAGGCCGGCGCGACGGGCAAGATATTGCGCTTCCTGGCCGAGAACGAGGAAGCCGTGATGGCCGGCCAGCCGATTGCCGAGATCGACGTTTGAGACGGCTCGCGCGTCGATGACGATCCAGAAGCTCCTCATAGCCAATCGCGGCGAGATCGCCGTCCGCATCATTCGTGCGGCGCGCGAACTCGGCATTGCGACGGTCCAAGCTTACAGCAAGGCCGACAAGGACTCGCTTGCCGTCCGGCTCGCCGACGAGTCGATCGAGATCGGTCCGCCGCAGGCTTCGAAGTCATACCTCAACCAGGCGACGATCCTCGCCGCCGCCAAGGCGACCAGCGCCGACGCCATCCATCCCGGCTACGGCTTCCTGGCCGAGAACGCCGAGTTCGCGGCCGCTGTCGAGGCGGAGGGATTGATCTTTGTCGGCCCGACGGCGCAATCGATCCAGCTGATGGGTGACAAGGTCGCGGCCCGGAAGGCTGCGGCTGCGGCCGGCGTGCCGACAGTCCCCGGCAGCGCTGGGCGCCTGGAATCTGCCGAGGCCGCCTTCGCACTGGTCGAGAAGACCGGCTTTCCCGTGATGATCAAGGCCGCCGCTGGCGGTGGCGGACGCGGCATCCGCATCGCGCGTTCGGCCGAGGAATTCCATCATCTGATGCCCCAGGCGCAGGCGGAAGCGCTCGCTGCTTTCGGCGATGGCGGGCTCTATGTCGAGAAGCTAATCGAAGGCGCGCGGCACATCGAGGTGCAGATTCTCGGCGACGGACGCGACGTCATCCATTGTTTCGAACGCGAGTGCTCGCTGCAACGACGCCGTCAGAAGGTTTGGGAAGAAGCTCCCTCGCAGTCGCTGACGCCTGCCGTTCGCGACAAGCTGTGTTCGTCCGCCGTCGCGCTCGCCAAGGCCGTCGACTATCGTGGCGCCGGAACGCTCGAATATCTCTATGACGACCGCAGCCACGAATTTTACTTTCTCGAAATGAACACGCGCATCCAGGTCGAACATCCCGTGACGGAGATGGTCACCGGTATCGACCTCGTGGGCGAGATGATCCGGATTGCCGGCGGTGAGCCGCTTCGCATCCGCCAGGATCAGGTTCGCGTCCGCGGTCATTCGATCGAAGTCCGCATCAATGCCGAGGACCCGGCGAAAGGCTTTCTTCCGAACCCCGGCACAATCAGCGGACTCACCGTGCCTGCCGGTGACGGCGTGCGCTTCGACAGCATGCTCTATCAGGGCTACACGGTGCCGCCGTTCTACGACAGCCTGCTCGGCAAGCTGATCGTGCACGACGAGGACAGACCGCGTGCGATCCGGCGGCTCGAGCGGGCCCTTGCGGAGCTCAGCGTCGAAGGCCTGGCGACGACAAAGCCCCTGCATCAGGCGCTCGCACGTGATCCGGATGTCCTGGCCGGACGCTTTCATACAGCTTGGCTCGAGCCATGGCTGGAGAACCATGCAGCGTCGCTCGGCGCTGCAGCGCTGTCACCGACCACCAAGGTCGCATTATGACGGCGAGAGAACCCGCCCCGTCTGCAACAGGAGGCCGCTAGTCGTGCAAACCCGATTTTCCTACGGCGGCGATGAGCACATCTTCGCCGAAGTCGCTGAGTCCATGTCGCTGGAGGCTTTCTTCAAGGGCCTCTTCGTCACCAATGCGGTGCGCGACGCTAGGATCAAGGGCGTGACCGAGATCTGTCCGGCCAACGCATCCTATCAGGTCAAGTTCGATCCGGATCAGATCAAGCCCGATGACTTGCTCGCCGAGCTGAAGCAGCTCGATTCCGCATCCGAAACATCCGCACCGGTCATCAAGACGCGGATCATCGAAATCCCCGTGCTCTACAATGATCCCTGGACGCACGAGACCTTGATGCGTTTCCGCGAACGCCATCAGGATCCGAACGGCACCGATCTCGAATACGCGGCACGCATCAACGGACTCGACGGCGTCGATGCGTTCATCGAGGCGCATTCGAGCGCGCCCTGGTTCGTCTCGATGGTCGGCTTCGTCGCCGGCCTGCCGTTCCTCTATCAGATGGTGGAGCGCCAGCGGCAGATCCAGGCTCCGAAGTATCTGCGCCCACGCACGGACACGCCGAAGCTCACCGTCGGACACGGCGGATGCTTCAGCTGCATTTACTCGGTACGCGGCGCCGGCGGCTACCAGATGTTCGGCATCACGCCAATGCCGATCTACGATCCCAACCAGAAGATCAGCTACCTGCGCGACTTCATGTGCCTGTTCAAGCCGGGCGACATCGTGAAATGGAAACCGATCGACCGACCGGCCTACGACGCTGCGGTGGCCGACGTCGACGCGGGCCGTTTCGCGCCAATCATCCGCGATGTCTCGTTCTCGCTGACCGAGTTCAACAACGACATCGACGCCTACAATCGCAAGCTCGAGGGGGTTCTCCATGGCCATTAAAGTCTTGAAGCCCGGCCTTGCCACAACCGTGCAAGATCTGGGACGCCCCGGCTACTATCACATTGGCATCCCGCTCTCCGGCGGCATGGATCGTCACGCGCTTGTCGCTGCAAACCTGCTGGTCGGCAACGAGGAAGGCGCTGCGGTCCTCGAGGCCGTCTTCATGGGGCCCGAGCTCGAATTCACCGATGACGCCCTGGTCGCGATCACCGGAGCCGAGCTACCGCCGAAGCTCGATGGCGAACCACGCGAGACCTGGACGAGCTTCAAGGTGAAGCGCGGCCAAAGGCTCTCCTTCGATTTCCTCAGGCAGGGCGCACGCGGCTATATTGCAATCGCCGGTGGCATCGACGTGCCGCTTGTTCTGGGCTCGCGTTCCACCTATGCGCTGGGCGCACTTGGCGGCTTCAAAGGCCGGAAGCTCGAGGCGGGTGACGAACTTCCCATCGGCAAGTCCTATGCATCCGTCAAGGATGGCCGCACGGTCGCGAAAGATCTGCGAGGCCTGCCGGCAGCAATGCCAACCGAATTGCGCATGATGCCCGGGCTTTACTGGCACCGCATTACCGAGACGGCCGGCGTTGGGTTTTTCGACGACACCTGGAAGGTGGCACCGGAAGCTGACCGGATCGGCTATCGCTTCAAGGGCGGCAAGCCTCTCGCATTCGTGCCGCGCGAGCCGCCCTTCGGGGCGGGTTCCGATCCGTCGAACATCACCGATGCGTGCTATCCCTACGGCTCGATCCAGGTTCCCGGCGGCACTGAGCCGATCGTGCTGCATCGTGACGCGGTCTCAGGCGGCGGCTATTTCATGGTCGGCACGGTCATCGCAGCAGACATGGATTTGATCGGCCAGCTCCAGCCCAACACACAGGTGAAGTTCGTCAAGGTCGGGATGGATGAAGCCCTTGCGGCACGCAAGAGCCGGGCCGAATTGTTAGGCAGGCTTCGCAGCACTTTGGCGTAACCGCCTTTGCAACCCGGCGCCGAAGGTCGCGCGGTAGCTGGTTGCACCTGGGCTGCCAAGGGCCGAAGCGAAGGCGTCTGGTCGCTCGGACCGCGCGCCGTTCCACGCATTCTATTCCTCAGGTTGTTCATCCTCCCGTTAGGCACGAGAGTTGCACTGAAAAGCTTGCGCTCAAAAACAGCGCTCAACCACTGCTCGTGCGTTAGGCAAAACTAAAATATCGGATCGACCACGATGTCCGTTTCTCTGAAACAAATCCGCTATTTCGTCGCCGCAGCCGAAACTGGACGTATCAGCCAGGCAGCCATCGACCTGAATGTCTCGCAATCCGCGGTTACCGCCGCGATCCAGCAACTCGAGGCCACTGTCTGCGCCCGCCTGCTGGAACGTACGCCGACCGGGGTAACCGTCACCATGGAGGGTAGCCGGTTCCTGTCGCAGGGACGCCAGATCCTTGCTTCAGTCGCCGAAGCCGTGCGCGGGACGCACATATCCGCCGGCCCGCTATTCGGCACGGTTCGCATCGGCGTCACCTATACCGTATCCGGCTATTTCCTGCCGCGCCATCAAATGCGTTTCCAGGCAAGTTTTCCCGGGATCACGGTGGAGCTGTTCGAAGCGCCGCGGGACGTACTCGAACGTGCCGTCGTCGACGGTGCGCTCGATCTCGCGGTTATGCTGGTATCGAACCTGCACAACAACGCCATGCTTGCGAGCGAGACGTTGTTGCGGTCGCCGCGCCGGTTGTGGCTGGCTCCCGATCATCCGTTGACGCGCGCCGAGCGGGTCCATCTTGCTGAGATCGCGACCTACCCTTACGTCATGCTCACCGTCGACGAGGCCAAGCACACGTCGATGCGCTACTGGAACGCATTGTCGCTCGAACCGAAAACGATCTTCCGCACCTCCTCCGTCGAAGCCGTCCGATCCATGGTTGCGGGCGGAATGGGCATCACCATCCTGTCCGATCTCGTCTACCGGCCCTGGTCGCTCGAGGGACAGCGGATCGAGACCCGCGTCATCGAGAACGAAGTGCCCAGCATGGACGTTGGACTGGCCTGGCGCCGCGACACCCAGTTTTCCGAGGCCGCGAAGGCGTATCGCGACTTCATGCGCTTTGCCGTGGCGGGAGTCGGTCCGGCACGTCCCCCGGTCGGCAGCGACCACCGGCAACGATCGGACGAGGCCATCGAAATCTGAGATACCGTCGCCCGTTTAATTCGATTTGACGCCGTCGGCGTCGTCCTCGCCAAGCTTGGAAAAATCATGGCCGTCGGCGGCAGTGAAAGAGAAGGCCCGAACGGGCAATAGCAGGGACGGAGTGCGGCATGCAGGCCACCTACGCGACCAGCGATGTTCCCTCGCAAAATCGGCGGCATTTCTGGCAGGACATCGTCTCCAAGACCTACTTCCCGCTCGATCTCGTCTTTCCGGGCGGCCGCGACTTCCACGCGAGCCTGGGCGCCTGGTCCATGGGCCCCCTCTCGGTATCCCGCAATGTCTCGAATGGCCTGCTCTACAGGCGCCGCGAACGGCACCTCGTGAACGAGCGGGAAGAATGCTTTCTCATCACGGTCCCCGAGCTCGCCGAAATCCGTTTCGAGCAGGACGGCAAGGACGTGCGGTGCCAGCCGGGCGCTTTCGTGATCGAGCGAAGCCATTTGCCCTATGAATTCAGCCATCATGATCCGGCGGCGCTCTGGGTGCTCAAGGTTCCAAGCGCCGTCCTGCGGGCCCGGATATCCCGTCCCGAGCGCCTTGCGACGCTGCAGTTCGACGCCAGCCGCAGCGTGGGCGCGCTTTTCGTCGACACGCTGCGGCTTGCCGGCGAACGCATCGCCGACATGGACGACGCGGCCCGAGCCGTAATGGGCAAGCATCTCATCGATCTGCTCGCGATGGTGATCGAGGCCGACGACCGCGTGCTGGTGGGCCATTCCTCCTCCGTTCGCAACGGCCATCTCCATCGCTGCGAACAGTTCATTCGCACACACCTCGGCGACATGCGGCTCACGCCACAAACGGTCGCGGACGGCTGTGGCATCTCGCTCAGATATCTGCATCAGATCTTTGAGGGAGAAGGTGTCACCGTTTGCACCCATATCAGGAACCAACGGCTGTCGATGTCAGACGCCATGCTGCGTGATCCCGGCTGCCGCAAGAGCATCTCGGAAATCGCCTACCAATGGGGTTTTGGCGACCAGGCGCAGTTCAGCCGGAATTACCGCAGCCGGTTCGGCTGCACCCCGAGCGAAGCCCGCGCCGCTGCGCGCGGAGCCCATCCCCGATGACGCATCCCGGCGCCGCTACCTGACCGATTCCCAGGCATCCGGCGGTCGATCCCGACGGACCGATCGTTCGCGCTCTCTCGCACAAATCTTCCTGCGCTTAGCGTCAAGAAGTGATGCCGCCGATCTGCCTATGATCCGGCGGAGCATATTTGATGAGGCAGGCGCATGGTGCAGAACCTTCGTGTGGCCGTCGACGTCGGCGGAACCTTTACCGACATCTGCATCATGGACGAAGCAACCGGCCTCATCCGTATCGAGAAGACGGCGTCGACGCCCGATCCCATCGACGGGATCATGGGCGGCGTATCCAAGGCCGGCGTCGACCTCGCCGAAGTGGCACTGTTCTCCCACGGCACGACGGTTGCGACCAACGCCCTGATCACGCGCCGCCTGCCGCGCACCGCGGTGGTCACGACCAAGGGCTTTCGCGACGTCATCGAGATCCGGCGCGCCAACAAGGAAGACCTCTGGGATACCTACAAGGACGTCGTCAAGCCTTACGTTCCGCGGCGCGACCGCCTCACCGTGCCGGAGCGGGTCGACGCTGCCGGAACCGTGATCGAGCCGCTCGATGTCGAGGCAGCACGCAACGTCGCACGCATTCTCAAGCGCCGCGGCGTTGCGGCCATCGCGGTCTGTTTCATGAACGCCTATCTCAACGGGGCAAACGAGCGCGCCATGCGCGATATCCTCGTCGAGGAGATGCCCGATATCCCGGTCTCGGTCTCCTCGCAGGTGCTCCCCGAAATCTTCGAGCACGAACGATTCTCGACCACCGTCGCCAACGCCGTCGTGAGCCCGGTCGTAGTCAGTTACACGAGCCGGCTCGGCGATCGGCTCGCCGAAGAAGGCTACACCCGCGATCTCCTGCTGCTGCACACCGGAGGTGGCGTCATGACGCCGGCCAGCGTCAAGGACTTCGCCGCGCGTCTGGCTGGTTCCGGAATCGCCGCCGGTGCCATCGCCAGCCGCTACATCGCCGGGCTCTGCGGCTTTCCCAACTCGATCGGCCTCGACATGGGCGGCACGTCGACCGACGTCTCGCTGGCCTATGAAGGGCAGTCACGCATCACCAAGGACTGGTACATCGAGTTCGGCTATCCTATCCGCTTTGCGTCCATCGAGGTCCTCACCATCGGTGCCGGCGGCGGATCGCTGGCCTGGACCGACTCGGCCGGCTCGCTGCGTAACGGCCCGCAGTCGGCCGGCGCCTTTCCGGGTCCCGCCTGTTACAGCAACGGCAACACGCAGCCCACCAATACGGACGCCAACGTCACGCTGGGCCGGCTCGGCACGAATCTCGCCGGCGGCAAGGTGACGCTCGATCCCGCGCTGGCACGCCAAGCGGTCGAGGACGGCGTTGCAAAGCCGTTCGGTCTCGGCTTGCAGGAGGCTGCTGACGCAATCGTCAAGGTTGCCAACGCCAACATGTCGGACGCGGTCCGGCTGATCTCGATCAGCCGCGGCTACGATCCGCGCGACTTTGCCCTGGTGGCGTTCGGCGGCGCAGGTGCACTGCACGGCGTCGATGTCGCCCGCGAACTGGCGATCCCGGTCGTGATCGTGCCGCCCAATCCCGGCGTAACCTCGGCGCTCGGCTGTCTCTTGGTCGATATGCAGCACGATTTCTCCCAGAGCTGCATGGTCGGCGCCGATGAGGCCGATGCCGCCGACATCGAGGCGCAGTTCGCAGCGCTGGAAAAGGACGCACTCGCCCGGCTTAGCCACGAAGGCATCGCGTCACAGGATATCGTGCTGCAGCGATCGATCGACATGATGTATCGTGGCCAGTGGCGCTCGCTCGCGGTACACGCGCCCAGTCCGATCGGCGCGATCACCGACCTCGTCCAGAGTTTCCACGCCGAGCACAAGCGTGAATACAATTTCCGCCGCGACAGCGCCCCGGTCAGCTTCTTCCGTCTCAATCTGAAGGCCGTGGGCGTCGTCCCCAAGGCCGAGTTCGCCGTCCGCGAACCAACCGGTGTGATCCCTGAGCCGGTCGGACGCCGCAGGGTGTGGTTCGGCGGCAGCGGGTTGGACACGCCCGTCTACGAGCGCAACGACCTGCCGTGCGGCTTCTCCTTTCGAGGCCCCGCGATCGTCGAGCAGGTCGACGCGACGACCGTCGTGCCGCCGGGCGCGAGCGCCGAGGTCGACAAATATCTCAACATCATCATTCGCGTGAAGGAGTGAACCATGGCCGGAGATCTCCCGCTCGACCCCGTGACCTTCGAGGTGCTCAAGAATTCCTTCATTACCAGCGTCGACCAGATGGGCGAGCAGGTGCTCCGGACCTGCTACTCGTTCGTCATCTACAACCGCGATTTCTCCAGTGCCCTGCACGACGCGCACGGCGAATGCGCCGCGCAGGGCAACCAGGACATCGCGGTCCATGTCGGCACCCTGCATTTCACCTGCAAGGACGTCGTGCGTTTCTTCGGCGACGATATGCATGAGGGCGACGTCTTCGCCATCAACGACCCCTACGCCGGCGGCACGCACTTCCCGGATGTACGGCTGATCCGGCCGATCTTCGCCGACGGCAGGATCATCGCTTTCAGCCAGTCCAACGGCCATTGGTCGGATGTCGGCGGCAGCGTGCCGGGATCGTTCGACGTCGCCGCCCGCGAAATGTTCCGAGAGGGCCTGCGCATCACGCCGATCCGCCTGTTCGACAAGGGCCGCTTCTGCAAGGACGTCGCGCATCTGATCGCCTCCAACACCCGCGATCCGGCGTCGATCATCGGCGACATCCAGGCCCAATCCCAGGCCACCCAGGTCTGCGAACGCGAGATCCTGCGTCTCGTCAACAAATATGGCCGCGACACGGTCGAGACCGGCCTTGCTGCCGTGCAGGACTATGTCGAACGTTCCGTACGGCAGCGTATCGCGGCGCTACCCGACGGCGAATGGGAGACAGTCGACTTCATCGACCGCGATCCTGCCGGCGGCGAAGGCATGATCCCGATACGCATCAAGCTGACGATCAGGGGCGACCGCGCCATCTACGACTTCACCGGTAGCCATCCGACCATCAGTTCGATCTACAACTCGGCGTTCGGTACGACATTCTCCGCCGTCGCGGCCGGAATGAAGACTTTCTTCCCGGATCTCCCGCTCAATTCGGGCTTCTACCGCTGCTTCGAGATCATCGCGCCGGAGGGATCGATCGTCGATGCCAAATGGCCGATCGCGGTCACCGGCTTCCTGATGCCGTTCGAGAAGATCATGAACTCGATCTACGAGATGTGGTCGAAGCTGATGCCGGAGCGCGCACTCGCCTGCGCCTTCAATCTCGAATATTTGCTCACCGGGGGGCTCGACGCCAGAAGCTCCGACAAGCCCATCTTCATGTTCTACGACTGGCTGCCGGGCGGCTGGGGCGGACGCAACGGCAAGGATGGCAGCAATGTCACGACGGCTTGCTTCGGCACCGGCCTGATGTCGCAACCCGTCGAAGGCCAGGAGCGCGCCAATCCGATCCTGACCACGGAATGTGAAATTCTCAAGGACTCGCCAGGCCCTGGAAAATGGCGCGGCGGCGCCGGTGTCGTGAAAACCTCCCGCATGCTCCAGGCGGAGAAGACCGTGATCTCCTATATCTGCGACCGCGAGCGCGCCGTCGTGTGGGGCATCGAAGGTGGCTTGCCGTCCATGCCGCACGGGCTGACGTTGACCCGCGCCGACGGCAAAGGCGAAGAGCGACTCGGCTCCATCTTCTCGGATGTCCCGATCGGTGAAGGCGATATTTTCTCGCGCCCGACCGCCGGCGGCGGCGGGTTCGGCGATCCGCTCGAACGCGACCCGGCCCTCGTGATCGAAGACATCAAGGACGACTACGTCTCGGTGGAACGCGCTGCCAAGGACTATGGCGTTGTGGTGCGTACAGTCGATGCCGAACTCTGCGAATATGAGGTCGACAGCGCCGCGACCGCGGCACTTCGCGCCAAAATCAGGGCCGAGCGTGTCGCAAATGTGCGGATCGACCCCGAGGTCGTGGCGGAGAATTATCGCAGCGGGGCCATCGACGCGTTCGACGTGATCCGCCAGTACGCCGTGATCCTCGACTGGGGCACTGGAGCCCTCCTTCCGCAATCCACAAGCCAGTTCCGCGAGGTTTTCGAGCGTCGCTCGGTGGCGAAATGGAGCACAGGCTGACCGATCGAACCGGGAGCGCCGACGCCATGGAGACGTTCGCTTCAGGATCCTTCTATGTCGCGCCATCGCTGATGGCCGCGCTCGATGCACTCGACGAAGGCGGCTCTGAAGCCGCGCCGTTCGCCGGTGGTACCTGGATCATGCGCGCTCCGATCCGACATGAGCCGCTCAAGTCGCGCTACGTCGCAATCGGGAAAATTCCGGAACTCCACGCGATCAAAGTCGATGCTGATGTGGTCGAGGTCGGCGCGGCGGTCACGCACGCCGCATTGGCCGCATCACTGGCGGACCTTGCGGAGTTTGACGTGCTCACGACCGCGGCCGGCCGTTCCGCCAACCCGGCCATCCGGACGATGGCAACCGTTGGCGGCAACCTCGCAACAGCCGCGTTCGCCGCGGCCGATTGCGTGCCCGCGCTGCTCTGCCTCGATGCCCAAGTCGAGATCGCGAGCCGAGCTGGGCGGGAGCGAACTAGCCTGGAGCAGTTCCTAACGATGAGATCGACACTTGCGCCCGGGCGGCTGCTGCAGCGGATCATCGTGCCCCGGCGCGGGCGCAAGACCGTTCACGTCCGCCTGCCGCTGCGGCAGGCCGGAGACTATCCAACGGCCATCGTCAGTCTCGCCGTGAGCCTTGACGATGCCGGGCACGTTCAGACGGCATGTGTCGCCGTCGGTTCAGTTGAGCCGGTCGCGCGCCGATGGCACCGCCTCGAGGCCGCGCTCGCCGGGCGTCCGTTGAACGCGGCGAGGGCTGCGGAAGCCGCGGCCGCATTGGCGGGTGAATTTACAGGCCGCGACGGTGCCGACGTGCCCGGCTGGTACCGGGTGCGCGTGCTATCCGGCCTCGTCCGCCGTGCAGTCGCCGCGCTTGGCTCTTGAACGGTCGGGGATGAACATGCGCCTCAGCCTGACAGTCAACGGCGATCACCTCACCTCCGGTGCCGAGCCCGTCACGCCTCTCGTCGACGTCCTGCGCGAGGAGTTTTATCTGACAGGAGCCAAGCCGGTGTGTCGCGAGGGCTTTTGCGGCGCCTGCATGGTGTTGATCGACGGCAATCCCACACCGTCATGCCTGATGCCGGTCGCCCTCGGCCAGGGCTGCGATATCCGCACCGTCGAGGGCCTGACCGCAAACGGCGGGTTGAACCCGATCCAGGTAGCGTTGGAGGCCTGCGATGCCGTCCAATGCGGTATGTGCTTTCCCGGCATGGTGGTGAGCTTGACGCATCTCCTGACGATCCGCCCCGCCGCAACGCGCGACGACATTCGTGCCGCTCTCACCGGCAACGTGTGCCGTTGCACCGGATACGAACGCATCATCGAAGCCGCACTGCTGGCGCTTGCGACGAAATGACGGGAGAGGCAAACGTGTCCGACGCTTCCGCAATCATGAATTTCGCGCGGCGCGACGCGGCGGACAAGCTGCGCGGCCGCACGCGCTACACTATCGATCGTTACCTGCCCGGCATGCTGCACGCGGCGATATTCCGCGCCAGTGTGCCGTCGGGCCGGATCGTGCGCCTCGACATCACCAGGGCTGCCCGCATGCCCGGTGTGCGCGCCATCGTGACCGCTGCGGATGCGCCCGGCATGATCGGAATTGGCATCGCCGACCACCCCCTCTTTGCCCGCGACGTGATCCGCTATGACGGCGAGCCAATCGCCGCGATCGCGGCGGACACGCTGATGCAGGCTCACGCCGCGCTTGCTGCCATTGACGTCGAGATCGAGCCGCTGCCCGTTGTCCTTACGATGGCGGATGCGCTTGCTGTGGACGCTCCGCTCGTGCATCCCGATTGGCGCAACTACGAAGTTCTGCTCGAAGGCGGTGCCCGCGGGGGCAACGTCGCCTGGGAGGCGACCGTTGTTCGCGGCGACGTCGACGCCGCCTTTGCCCGGCCCGATGTCGAAATCATCGAAAGCTCCTTCCGGGTTGGTCGTCAGAACCATGTCGCCTTCGAGCCGCGCGCGGCGGTCGCAAGTTATGAAGACGGACGCTTCCACATCGAGACGTCCACCCAGGTGCCCTGGACCATCCGAAACGCAACTGCGCGCCTGCTTGACGTGCCAGCCTCCCAGGTTCGCGTCACCGTACCGCCGGTCGGCGGTGGCTTCGGCCTCAAATTCGATCTCGCGATCGAGCCGTTCGCCGCCTTGCTTGCACGGGCGAGCGGACGGCCGGTCCGGCTGGTCAACTCGCGCGAGGAGGAGATGCTTACCTGCCTCTTTCGCGAAAACGCCGAAATCCGCATACGCTCGGCGGTGACGCGCGATGGCAGGATCGCCGGACGCGAGGCCGTCGTCCTGATGGATTGCGGCGCCTATGGTGGCGAACAGATTTTCCTGACCACGATGACCGCCCACACCCTCGGCGGAAACTATTCCCTCGGCGCGGTACGGCTGGTCTCGCGCGCGGTCTATACCAACACCGCCCCGAACGGCGCTTTCCGCGCCTGCAACGGCGTCTACAATACTTTTGCGCTCGAGCGGCATACCGACGAAATCGCAGCCAGGATCGGCATGGATCCCCTCGCCTTCCGCCGCCGCAACGTGCTCGGCGACGGCGATCTCGGCGCCACCGGCCAGGTGTTCGAGGGCGATGTGCTGGGACCGATGCTTGACCGGATAGATACGATGCGGAATGCCGCAACAAAGCCGCCAGCGCGTGCCGATGGCCGGCTCCATGGACGCGCGACCGTTGTCGGCACATGGTTCGTCTTTGTCGGTCCTTCGGCCGCGACCGTGAACATGAATGCCGACGGGACGGCAACGCTGGTGACATCGGGCGTCGAGATCGGCTCGGGCTCCATGATGCAGGGTCTGCCTCAGATCGTGGCCGGCACGCTTGGCCTCAGCCCTCACGATGTGATCGTCCGCGCAGCCGACACGGATGCCGCCGGCTACGATGTCGGTGTCGGAGGCGGCCGAACCACTGTTTCGCTTGGTGCAGCCAGCCTGTCGGCGGCGCAAGAGGTACGCACGAAGCTGCTGAAGGTCGCCTCCGAGATGATCGAGGCCGCGCCCGAGGATCTTGTGATGCGCTCTGGCCGAATTGAAATTGCTGGAGCGCCCGGCTCCGGTCGCCTGATTTCCGAGGTTGCGACGCGCGCCCAGGCGCAGATCGGCCCGATCTCCGGCACCGGCGCCTTCACAGGAGCCGGCGTGCCCGCGATGCCCGGCTGCGTCGCCGGCCATTTCATCGGCGCGATCGACATCCCCGTGTTCGCCGTCCATGATTGCGAGGTTGCCGTCGACACCGAGACAGGGCACGTCGAGGTGTTGAGTTATCGCGTCATCCAGGACGTTGGTCGCGCGCTGAACGCGCGCGCGATCCATGGCCAGATCCAGGGCGGCGTGGTTCAGGGATTGGGTTATGCCCTGCATGAGGAAGTGACGATCGGCAGCAACGGCCGCGTCCGTCAAAATGGCTTCGAGAGCTACCGCTTGCCGCTGGCCCTCGATGTCGTGCCAGTCGAGATCGAGCTGTACGAAGGCGCGCCGTCGATCGGACCGCTGGGGACGAAGGGCGCCGGCGAAGTTCCGATCCTGAATGTCGCAGCCGCCGTCGCATGTGCCGTCGCTAATGCAACCGGAAAGCCGGTCGAGGAACTGCCATTGACTCCGCCGCGGGTCCTCGCGCTTCTCGTCGACCAAAAGCTAGCCCTCTCCCTGCCCCACATTGCCGAGGCCTGGACAAACAATCTGCTGCGCCCGCACGGCGCTGGCGGGTCGAATTGAACGATTTTTGATTTTCTATCCTAAGACGAGCACGCAAGTGACCGCATTATCAGGAAGAGACAGCGACGTGGATGATCCATGACATTGTCCACGCGATGCGTGACGAGACGATCCGTTTCATGATGTTCGATGCCTACCTGATCGACATCCCTTCTCTTTCCTCGTCGGTCAGCCTCTTCTTCTGATCCTCGCTCAAACTTCCGCTGCCGACGACCTGAAACACGCTGTTCGGATCATAGCTCTGTCGCTCCTCGGGTCGGCGACGCTTGGGCGCATCGCCCGAGGACGGTTAAATAGCGGTCCGGCAGGCCCCGCCTCCCTACACTGCAGGTACAACAGCAATCTCTCAGCCGCCGACGCCCGACCTCGCCGCGGGTGGCGGCAGACCTTCTCGGCCCTGCCTGCAACCCTGATCCGCACGATAATGTCATGACCCGGTCCTCGCTACTGCTCCGTCTCCATCCTGCGCCAGGTATTCAGGGCCAGCCCCATGGAACCATTCTCTCGCGAACCTATTGGCTCACTGACACCATTACTTTTGGAGAAATTTGATGAAAGCTCTCACAATCATTCTGGCTGCCACGGCAAGCACGTTTGTTGCGGCCGCCGCATCAGCCGCACCACTTTCCACCAATGCAACAGTTGGACCGGAGAGCCACCTACAGAACGTTCGCATGGTCTGCAACGAGGACGGTCGCTGCTGGCGCCAGCGTGGCGAACGCCGCGTCATCATCCGCGACGAGCGCGATTCTTACGGATATGCGCCCCGCGACCGCTACATCGAACGGCGCGGCTATGAGGACCGTGGCGGCATCGGCTTCAGCGCACCCGGCGTGAGCGTCGGGATCGGAAGCGAGCGCTACTGAAGGAGAACGAAATACCCCAGAAAGATGGCCGCGGAGCAATCCGCGGCTTTTTCATTGGGACCCATCCTCAAATGGCAAAGATCGAATGCGTCAGCGTCGAAGTGATCGACTCGATACCACCGACCAGACCTAACTGACATGCCACGGGACCTATGAAGCGCAGGCGCATGCCAGGCATCCACCGCCCGCTGCATCAATGGGAACTTCACTCATGACAGGAATTCAGGCGCATATCCCGGTGGCACGCAACGACCTGACGAACGGCCTCAGTGCGTGAGCCGTGGCTTACTTGCATACGTGCCCCGGGATGCTACTCCGTCGGCGAAGTCCTAGCTCGCCATTCGCTGCGCAAGACTGCGGTAGAACGCCGTCTCGAAGCTCATGTAGCCGATGAACGACGTCGGATCGCCAAACGGAAGAATTTGGGTGGCCCAGAATCCGCCGAAGCCATTCTGCCGGTCGATCCAATAGAACAGGTTCGCAAGACCCGCCCAGCCCAGCGCGCCGGCCGGACGCCCGGTGGGAGCCTCCTCGTCGTTGATCATGAAGCTGAGCGCCCAGGACTTTGATTGGCCTGGGAAAAACTCCGCATCGTTGCATAACCACGGAATCACGCCGGTGATCGCCGTAACCTTCTTGTCGCCCAGATGGTTCTTTTCCGCCATCTGCACCGTCTCCGCCTTCAGTACGCGGCCGTACTCACCCTCTCCGTCGTTCAGCCACATCCGGATGAAGCGCATGTAATCGCCGACCGTGCCGTACAGGCCGTGACCGCCCATGTGCACCTCGGGCTGGGCCGGAAGCTCGAAATCCATCGGCGTCAGCGAACCGTCGGCGCCGCGCGCATGAATCCCGGCCAGTCTGCCGCGCATCGCTTCAGTGAGCTCGAATGCCATGTCCTTGATTCCAAGCGGCTCGAAAATCCGTGCCTTGAACACATCGCCAAGCCGGTAGCCCGTCACGGCCTCGACGATCTGACCGCACCAATCGAGGTTCGTCCCGTAGTCCCATCGTTCGCCCGGGTCGAACAGCAGCGGCGTCATCAGGCAGGCCTTACTTGCCGTGATCACGCTGGGCTGGCCTTGCTCCTGCGCGAGGCGGTTGTAAGTATGGTTGATGAAGTCGTAACTAAGCCCCGCCGTATGCGTCATTAGCATCCGCGTGGTGATGTCGCGCTTCGGGGCGCGGAGGATTGGATCGCCTGCAGCGTCGAAGCCCTCGATCACCTGGAGCTTGCCGATGTCAGGTGCGTAGCGCTTGGCCGGCGCGTCGAGATCGAGCTTGCCCTGCTCGACGAGCTGCAGCACGGCCGTACCGGTGATGGCCTTTGTGGTGGAGAAGATCGCGAAAATGCTGTCTGTCGTCATGTCCTCCGGACGGTCGAGCCGGCGTTTTCCAGCTGCGCCTTGATAGATGGTGCGATGGCGGTCTGTCACCATGGCGACGACCCCGGGCACGCACGGCGTTGACGTCACGACATCACCGAGAACGGCATCTGCCGCAGCGCTGAAATTGGTGCTCATGTGCTTGCTCCGGTCTGCTTTCATTCTGCTCTCATGGTCATGCGCTTCGTGCGAGCTCAATGCATGGCGAAGCCAGGGTAACCGTTGGCCGCGACCTCATCGCATTTCTGGCGATAGGCACCGACGCCGCCGCAATAGGACAGAACGCGGCGCGGCTTGCCCGCGACGTTGGACCCCAAGTACCAGGAGTTGGTCTTCGCTATCAGCGTCGCGTTGGCGATCTCGTCGTGGTGCGCCACCCAGCCGTCCTCGGCGTCTTTCGTCGGCTCGACCACGCGCAGATTCTTCTCGCGCATATAACCGATGCAGCCATCGATCCATTCGACCTGCTGTTGGAGACAAGTCGTCATGTTGCAGAGCGCCGCCGATGGTGCAAGCGGCACGGCCGTCGTGAAGAGATTGGGATAACCATGGACCTGCAAGCCCATCATGGTGCGGATGTCCTTGCTCCACTCCTCCTTCAGCGATCGTCCATTGCAGCCCCTGATGTCGATGCGCGTCAAGGCGCCCGTGCCGGCGTCGAAGCCGGTCGCCAGGATGATGACGTCGAGTTCGTGTCGCGTACCGTCAGCAGTCTGAATGCCTGTGGGCGTCACGCTTTCGATCGGATTGTTCTTGACGCTGACGATCTCGACATTGGGCCGATGGAAGGTCTCGAGGAAATTCTGCTCGAGCGGCACCCGATGCGTCCCGAAACCATACTCGGTCGGGATCAACGCCTCGCAAAGCTCCGGGTCCTTGAGCCGATCGCACATCTTCCCGCGCACGAATTCGGAGATCTCGGCGTTGACGACCGGATCGAAGAACAGTTCGCCGAAAGAAGAGATCCAGAGCTTCAGCGAGCCGTCGTTCCAGCAATCCTCGATCACGGCCCGGCGGCGCTGCGGCGTGAGGTCTGCCCAGGCGTGCTCGAAATCATATTCGAAGCCGGTGAAGGTGCGCGGCAGGCGCTCCGTGAACGACTCGAATTTGGCTTTGTAAGCGTCGACCTCGGCAGGGCCATATTTGGGATTCTTCATCGGGATGATGTATTGCGGCGTGCGGACGAACACCTTGAGATGACCGACCTCGCCGGCGATGGTCTGGATGACCTGGATGCCGGTCGCGCCGTTCCCGATGACGCCGACACGTTTGCCGGCAAGATCGACTGGCTGCTTCGGCCAGCGCGCCGTATGAAACAACTGTCCCTTGAATGTCTCCTGGCCCGGAAACGACACGTACGGCGCCGATAGCATGCCGCAGCACGTCACCAGGAACTGGGCATCGATCGTTTCGCCTTGGTCGGTCATGACCAGCCAGCGCTGCGTCGTCTCATCGAAATGAGCGCTCTTGACGGCAGTGTCGAACTGGATGTCCCTGCGAAGCTCGAGGCGGTCGGCGACGTAGTTCAGCCAGCGTTCTATTTCCGGCTGGCCCGGGAATTTCTCGCTCCAGCTCCATCCCTTATAGAGCTCCTCTGAGAACAGGTATTGATAGATGTAGGCTTCCGAATCGAACCGCGCGCCGGGATAGCGATTCCAATACCAGGTGCCGCCGACCCCTGAGGCCGCATCGATCGCCCTGACATTCAGTCCCTGCTTGCGCAGGCGATAGAGCGCATAGAGGCCGGCGACGCCGGCCCCGATCACGACGGCATCGAGCCTCGTCCTCGCATGCGCACCATTGCTTCCGTTGGATTTGGTTTCGACTTTCGTCATTTTTTGTCCCTTCTCCTGCGTTTCCTGAGCACGCACGACCTTGCCCGTCCGTTGTGTCATCGGACGGTGCTGCAGTGCGTCATTGTCAGTCCCGGCATCGTGATTGGGCGGATGCGTTCGGCCCGCGGCTCGCCTCCGCTTCGCTTTCACGCCTGTCTGGACGTGAGAAAAGCTAGGCGGAGACGGGCCGCTTGGGCTTGAATGAAATTGACAATCCTTTGGACGTAGCCCGAGGACGCCCGCAGGGCGCGCTCAAGCGGCGCCAGCAGATCGCTTGGCAAATGACAAAACCGGCTTATGCTGCTTCGCACCTGTTCGGCCAATGAGAAGCAGAAGCGGTAAGCCGCGCCCGACATTCCAGGGAGGGAGGCCTGCGCGATGGGCCAATTGATCACGGTAGAGGAGCTGCCGCGTTACGCTCCTGGCGAATTAAAGTTGGACAGCCAGGAGGTCGGCAAAGCCGACTTTCGGCTGCGCGTCTTTCGCTATGCGCCGTCGGACATCTGGGTGCCTCCGTCCGAGAACTATTTGATTGTCGTGTATCGCGACGGCAGGACGGCGATGAATCGCCGCGTGACCGGCGCGTGGAAACAGGACCATGTCGGCCGCGGCGTCACGACGTTGCTCACGCGTGCGGAGGCTTCCAACTGGCGCTGGAGCCACGACATCGAGGTCAGCCATTTCTACATTTCCCCGAATCTGATGGCGAAGACTGCGAGCGAGGCATTTGACCGCGATGCCGAGAGCATCGAACTTCACGACCTGCTCAGGATCGAAGATCCCGTGCTGACTTGGATCAGCGATCGGATGGTCCAGGAAGTGACCGACGGCGGCCCGGGCGGCCGGCTCTGTTACGATGCATTGGCGCTGCAGGCGAGCGTGCACCTCTTGCGAAGATATGCTTCGGTAGAATTCAAGACGCCCTGCTCGCAGGGACGCTTCAGACCAGCGCATGCACGGCTAATCGAAGAGTACATCGAGCAGAACATTTCCAGGAACATCACGCTCGAGGAGTTGGCGAATATCTGTAACTGCACGTCGGTTCAGTTCGCGCGCAAGTTCCACATGCATTACGGCATGAGGCCGCATGCCTATGTCCTGAACCAGAAGGTTGAGCGCGCCTGCCAATACCTGCGCAGGGATCGGCTGGCACTGAAGGAGATTGCGCTCCTCAGCGGCTTTTCCGATCAGAGTCATCTCAATCGGATCTTCCGCCGCCATATGAACATCACGCCGGCGGAATATCGCAGGCAGGTCGCTCTCAGTTAGCCAAACTGGCGATACGCGAAGCGATCGATAGCATTCTTACTGCTGCTACCACCCACCTGCTGGGACAAAGGTTAACTTGAGGCGTTGTCCGCGAGGAAAGACCGTCTGAACGTCAGTCGTGCGACAGTCTCGCCACGGCATCCTTCAATCCAACTCCGCTGATGCTTGTTCTCAGCATATCCGTAACCAGCGATGCCACGCCATCGGCAGCACTGTCGATGGCAAGCCCGCCATTGCGGATGTTGGATATGCAGTTTCGCCTTGAATCGGGCGTGCCCGGCCGCGGCGCGTAGGTCACATAGACCCCGAGACTGTCGGCGGCCGAAAGGCCCGGACGTTCGCCGATCATCGTGATGGAGATTCTCGCGCCGGCGATCTCCGAGACGGGATCGCCGAGCGCGACGCGCGCCTGCGAGGCCAGAACCAGAGGAGCGATTGAAAGTTGCAGCGCTGAAAGGCGCTTGACGATCGCCTGCGTCAACGGCACCGCGTTGGTACCGATCGCGCTCGCAGACAGTCCGTCAGCAACGACAATCAGGATGTCATAGTCCGAACGGATGCCGGTGAGCCGCTCCGCCGCCTGCAACGAGAGTTTTCGGCCAAGGTCCGGACGACGGACATAGGTGGCCCGGTCTGGTGCCTGGCTTTCGACCTCGATGATTTCCAGCTCCAAACCCGCCAGGCCGGCTCGCACCGAGAGCCAATCGACCTCCGACCAGACGGCCTGCCTTGCCCGCGCATGATCGAGCAGGAAGGCCTGCGCTGCGGAGGTCGGCAGTCCCGCGCCGAACCGGCCGAGACGCACCCGAGCCTGGGTCATTTTCCGGAGATCGAACGGCACTGCCGGCTTTCGATCTAGCTCGTGCGTCATGTCACCCTCCGAGCAGTCGGGCATCGGCCATATGATCCAGGAGCCGCGGCGGCGCCTCCAGAAGCCGGCCCTCGCCGTCGGTCAGCCCGATGTCGAAGAGCCAGCGCTCGAACTCCGGCGCGGGAGGCCGTTTCAGGATCTCGCGGCAATAGACGGCATCGTGATGTGACAGCGACTGGTAGTTCAGCATCACGTCATCGGCACCTGGGACGGTAATCACGAAATTGACGTTGGCAGAACAGAGAAGCGTGAGCAACGCGTCCATGTCCTCCTGATCGGCATCCGCGTGGTTGGTGTAGCAAACGTCGACACCCATGGGTAAGCCCAGCAGCTTACCGCAGAAATGATCTTCGAGACCTGCGCGGATGATCTGCTTGCCGTTGAAGAGATATTCCGGCCCGATAAATCCAACCACCGTGTTGACGAGCAGCGGATCGAACTCGCGCGCGACGGCGTAGGCGCGGGCTTCCATCGTCTGCTGATCGACGGCGAAGTTCGCATCCGCAGACAGCGCGGCTCCCTGCCCTGTCTCGAAGTACATCAGGTTGGCATGGATCGCCCCGCGGCCAAGCCCACGCACGGCCTCATGAGCCTCCTTGAGCAGGGAGAGGCTGACGCCGAATCCTTCATTCGCCTTCTGCGATCCGGCGATCGACTGGAACACCAGATCCACCGGCGCGTTCGCCGCGATCGCTTTCATCGCGGTCGTTACGTGACCGAGGCAGCATGTCTGCGTTGGAATGGACAGGCGGGCGCGGAGCTCATCCAGCAGCGAAACAATGCGGATGTAGTCATCCACCGTATCGGTCGCCGGGTTGACGCCGATCACAGCATCTCCTGATCCCATCAACAGGCCATCGATCGCTGAGGCGGCGATGCCGTAGGAATCATCGGTCGGATGGTTTGGCTGGTTACGTGTCGAAAGCCGCCCCTTCAAGCCGATGGTCGACCGGAAGCGCGTGACCACCTCCCGTTTGGACGCCACCGAAATCAGGTCCTGAAGCCGCATGATCTTGGAGACGGCAGCGACCATCTCGGGCGTCAATCCGGGCGCCACCGCTTCGAGCTGCCGCTGGGACGTGTCGGGCTTGAGCAGCCATTCGCGGAATTCGCCGACCGTCAGCGACGAGACGATCGAGAAGGCGTCTCGATCGTGCCGTTCCATGATCAGGCGCGAAACCTCGTCTGTCTCAGCCGGGATCAGTTCCTCCGCGACGAAAGTCTTCAGCGGCATGTCCGCGAGCGCCATCTGCGCCGCCAGCCGCTCGACAGGGCCGTCCGCGGCGATGCCGGCAAGCTGATCGCCCGAGCGCTCCGGCGTCGCCTTGGCCAGGAGGTCCCTGAGGTCGGCGAAGCGATAGACGGTCCCGTCGATAGTGGTCTTGTACGGCATCCCGTTACTCTCGGATCAGCGCCAGTGCTTCGGCATGAAGCCTCGGCGTGGCGGCCGCAAGTACACGTCCCTCCGATCGGAGCGTCAGCGGGCGCCCTGCCCAATCGGTGATACAGCCCCCCGCCCCCTGCACGACCGGAATCAGTGCCATGTAGTCATGCGGCTGGAGGCCAGTTTCGAGGACGATGTCGCAGTGTCCCGACGCGAGCAAGCCGTAGATGTAGCAGTCGCCGCCGAAACGGCGCACTCGTGCGGCCCTCGAAACCCTCTCGAACGCCTCAGCCTCGCGTCCCGTGAACATGTCCGGCGAAGTCGTGTAGAAGCGCGCCTGTGCGATGCTTTCGCACGCGCTCGTCCGCGCCAATCCGCCGTTGAAGAGAGTCCGGCCCGGTCTTCCAACCCACCGCTCCGCAATAAACGGAATGTCGATCAGGCCGCAGAACGGTTGCTCCTCATGGGTCAGCGCGATCAGCGTGCCAAACAACGGAAAGCCCGTGATGAAGCTCTTGGTGCCGTCGATCGGATCGATGATCCAGGTGAATGCGCCGCCAGGCCGTCGCCCGATCTCTTCACCGATGATGCCGTGCTCGGGGAAGCGCTCCGCTATCCGCTCGCGGAGGCGCAGCTCAACCGTACGGTCGGCAATCGTCACCGGACTGCTGTCCGGCTTCGAGATCACGTCCAGCGGGGTGCGGAAATAGGACAGCACGACGGGCCGGACCAGATCCGCAAGCTCCGCCGCAAAGGACACATATGTGTGGGCGTCGTCGGCCGCGACGGCGGGGACTCCCATCACAGATCCTTCAGGAACAGCGGCCATCGCGGATCGTGGATGATGGATCGGGCCCGCATGTGTTTCCATATTCCGTACTTGTAGAAATCGAAATCGAGCGTCGAAACGCGGTTCTGCACCATGGCCCATGTGCTCCACTTGATGTCCGCCAGCGCCTTGTGGACGATGAAGCGCGCGTGCCACTGCTTTCTGTAAGAGCCGAAATATTCTTCGATGATCTCCTGTTCGATGTCCTCGGAGAAGAAATGCTCGCCGCTCCAGATCGCAAGGTCATAGAGCCTGTCGTTGTTGGAGGCATATTCGAAGTCGATGAGCTTGATCGACCTGTCTTCCCCGATCAGGAAATTCCCGGGCATTGGATCATTGAAGCATGGCACGAGATCCAGTCCGGCCGCTTCGAGTGCCGCGCGGGCCTGCCTGTACTGATGATAGAGCCACACGTGATCTTCCGGCGAGTGGCCGCCGAGTTGCCTCACCTGCTCATAGTGTTCGTCGATCATCTCGAAGACGGTCTTGGTGAGAGGAAGCGGCGGGCCCTCGTGGAAACGGCGATACATCTGCACGACGCTCGCACGAAATGACGGATCGACGCAGTCCCGATGCGTGGAGGCTCGCCTGTCATCCAGAAACTCGGATATTTCGATGTCCAGGTGATCCAGATAGTCGAAGGTCCGGGGGCCGACCGCGATCATCTCCGCCTGCTTGCTGGCCGCACGCGCCGCGCGACGGTCTATGAACATCTCGGTCCCACGCCCGGGAATCTTGACGAAATAGCCTACCCCGTGGCCTTCGACGGCAACCCGGAAATTGGTATTGCTGATGCCGCCCGAGACCGGCCTGTAAGTCAGGCGAGATCCTTTCCAGGCATCCACCTGGACGATGGCCGCCTCCAGCGCGCGCTCGGCTTCGGTCCGACCCGAACCAAGTTGCATCATCATTTCGCCCACCTTCGCTAGAGAGACCGCAACCGCTCTTCGAAGCCGGGGTGCCCGAGCAGCATCCGGCATCGAAGAAATCGCCACGACGCGTATTTCAGGAACTCCAATCCCTGAATCGGCGACCGCACATCCTGCAACAGGCTTCGGAGAGCCCAGTAGAGATCGTCCGCGGCTGCGTAGAGACGGCATCGGCTGAACGCCTTTTCGCTGAACCGGCCGTCATGCATTTCCAGAAGCGGCTTCATCTGGCTCTCGAACTGATAGAGTTCGTTCATCTGAACCCCGAGCTGATAATAGGGATCGATATCGCCGGCCATGTCGAAGTCGACCAGCATCATGGCGCCGTCCGGACCGAGCATCACATTGGAGGAGTGCGGGTCGCCATGCGCCGGCTTCAGGTCGACACCGGCCGCCGACACCGCATCGCGGATCGAGCTCATCCAGGCCAGCATCCAGCCGAGGTCGCCGGGAAGGACGGCGCTCGTATTCGAAATCAAGGACCAAAGATGGTCGATGCCATCGAACACGGACCAGGGGCGTCCGAACGTCTGCCCGGCGGCAATCGTCTTCTGCATGACGACGAGCCGCGCCACCGCGTCCTGCTGCATCAGATCATCGATCTTCGCCGTCCTCCAGGCGCTCCCGAGGCGCGTGAACAACACCGCCCTCTCGGCCGGTGCGCGGCCGGCCGGTAGCGGCGAGAACCCCAGTTCGTGAAACCGCTTCGCCGCGGCAAAGGCGATCTCGTCGTCCACCAACTCGACGACCTCGTCATTCGCAAGCCGAAGGAAGAACTCCGCCTCCTGGCCGCGCGGTCCGACATCAAAACTGGTCGACTCGACCGCATGATAGGACGGCGAAGCCACAGGAAACGCGGACACTGCGTAAACCGCCCTGGTCGCGTCGACGACCGGCAGATTTCCGATCGCGCGTTCGATCCGCGCGTCCATGGCCGTTTCCGGATAACCCAGCGTTTTCATGCGGCGGCCTCGATCGCTGCGAGGCCTTCGCTCGCCAGCGCATAGAGCATGTCGGCAAGCACCTGGGTCCCGAATGCCTGGTCTTCCGCGCTCGTGAATTCGGTCGGATGGTGGATCACACCGTCACGCGAACGAACCGCAAGAACGACCGAGGGACAGACGGCGGACAGGGCCACCGCATCGTGACCGCCGATCGTATCGAGGTGGCGTGCCGTCTCGCCGAAGCTCGCGGCCGCTCGCTCGGCAAGCGACACCAGTCCTTGCGAGAATCGGCCTGCCTTGCGGCGATCGATCGACCTCACTTCGAATGAAACGCCGGCGTTCGCCGCTGCGGCTTCCATCCGGAGCTTCATCTTGCGTTCGGCTTCGGCCAGAATCTCCGGCGACCCCGAACGCAATTCGATGAACAGAACGGCCTCGGAGGGGACCGTGTTGGGCGAGTTCGGAAACACCTCGAGCCGTCCGACGGAGGTGTGGAGATCGAGGTCATGTTCGCCGGCGATCTGCCTCAAATCCGCAATAAGGTAGGCAGCGCCCAGCACGGCGTCCTTGCGCTGCGCCATTGGCGTCGGACCGGTGTGAGCCTGCCGTCCGAGGAAGGCGACACGATATTTGGTCGCCCCCCAGTACCTGGTGAAGATTCCGAACCGTTCGCCGGCCTCGAAGAGTTCCTTGTCGCCCTCGATGTGAAGCTCGAGCAGGGCGCTCGGCCGCGCCACGTTGTCCGTGCCGGCATACCCGATCGCCGCGAGGGATTCGCGCACGCTGACGCCGCTCCCGTCCTTGCGATCGAGAGCCCATTCGCGCTCGATCGCCCCTGCAAACAGGCTGCTGCCCAGAAGGCTCGGCTGGAAGCGCGCCCCCTCCTCGTTGGTCCAGTTCACGACCTGGAAATTGCAGACGGGCAGCTTCTTTTCCGCCTTCAGCTTTTCCGCCACGGCCAGCACCGCCTCACACGCAGACGCCACGCCGAGCGCGCCGTCGAAGCGGCCGCCGTTCGGCTGGCTGTCGAGGTGAGAACCGACCATGACGACCGGCGCGTTGGCTCCGGCCACCGAGAGTGTACCGAACTGGTTGCCGATCACGTCCACCGATTGCGCGAAGCCATTCCTGGCGAACCAGCGGCCGAGCCAGTCGCGGGCCGCCCCGTCCTCCTTCGAAAGAGCGAGCCGCATCATGGACCCGTCGGGGCCGCCGCCGAAGGCCGAGAGTTCATCCATCATGGCCTGAAGGCGCGATGGATCGATGGGAGCGCGGGCGGAGGAGACGTCAGGCATAGATGATGTCCACGTGGGATTTGTTGAACTGGTCGGTGAAGTCCCTGGTCAGGGCCCCACCCGTGATGACGGCATGCACGTCCTGCAGGCCGAAGGTGTGGATCGAGCCGAGACGGCCGAACTTGGAACTGTCCGCGACGATGACCGAACGCTTCGCCTGCGCACGCGCGACGCGGCGGATGATCGCTTCGTCTTCGCCGTAGTCCATGAAGCCGCGTTCGGAATGAACGGCGCTGATCGCGATGATGGCGAGATCGAAGAAGTGCTCCTTCATCGCCGCCACCGTTTCGGGACCGAAAGTTGCCTGATAATCCGGCCGCAGCCGCCCCCCGAGCACGCGGACGCTGGGCGTCGATGCGTAGTAGAAATGGGCCGCGACCGCGAGCGAGTTGCTCACGATCGTGAGATCCTTGCGACTATCGAGGTGCTTCAGGCACGCAAGCGCGGTCGTGCCCTCGTCGACGAAGATCTTCATGCCGTCCTTGACCAGGGCCGCCGCCGCCTCGCCAATCCGCCCCTTCTCTCTCGCGCCGACCCGCAGACGGTCGGCGAAGGGCTGGTCGCTTTCCTGGCGGTCGAGCACGGCGCCGCCATAGACGCGGCGAGCGAAACCTTCGGTCTCGAGCTCTCTGAGGTCTCGTCGGATCGATTCCTGGCTGACCTTGAGCTGATCCACCAGATCCTTCACGTGGACCCGCTGATGCTGGCGCAGCAGATCCCGGATCAACTCAAGTCGCTGTTCCGTAAAGCTCATGGACATTCCCTGCATGTCACGGCACTGGCGGCCGCTTTCTGGCATGTGTCCGCTTTCACCACCTGCCTCATACCGCGGTTGGACTCGCTTGGCCGAGGCCACCGGTCGCAGTCGCCGGCAGGACGAGATGGCAGGCAGCGAAATCCTGCCGCGATCGGACCGTGAGGCTCGGCTGGAGCCTGCCGCATTTGTTCAAGGCTTGCGGGCAACGCGATCTGAAACTGCAGCCGTCGGGGATCTCAAGGGGGCTCGGCGGTTCTCCTTCCAGCAGGCATTCCTCGGGATTGTAGCGACGCTGCTCGAGCGTCGGCATCGCGCTCAACAGCGCCTTTGTATAGGGATGTCCGGGATCGAAGAACAGGCGCTCGTTGTCGGCGAGTTCGAAGACCTCGCCGAGATACATCACCGCGACCCGATTGCACGCTTTCCTGACCATCGCGAGATCGTGCGAGATGAAGATATAAGTGAGGTCGTACTCCTTCTGCAGCTTGTCGAACAGGTCGAGGAGCTTGAATTGCTCGGCCTGATCCAGCGCCGAAAGCGTTTCGTCCATGATCAGGATTTCCGGCTCGAGCACGAGGGCACGGGCAATGTTGATGCGCTGGCGCTGTCCTGCGCTCAGGCCGAGCGGAAGCTCCTCATAGAGCTCGGCAGGCAGGCCCACCTCTGCCATGACCTTGAGGACGCGCTCGCGGATCGCGGCCTTGTCGCGCCTGCCATGCGTGCGCAGGGGATCCTCGAGCATCTTGCCGATCGACGTCCGCGGCGGCAGGGAGCCGAACGGATCCTGCAGCACCATCTGGAGCTTGCTGCGAAACTCGAGCAGCGCCCTCCCCTTGAGCGATGCGATGTCCTTGTCCGCGCAGATGATCTGCCCCGAGCTCGGAAGTTCGAGCCTGCATAGCAGCCGCATCAGGGTCGACTTTCCGCAGCCGGATTCGCCGACGATGGCGAAGCTGTCACCGCGACGAATGTCGAAGGTGACGTTGCGGACGGCGCGAACCAGATCGACGCCGCCGAACCCGGTCTTCTTCCTGACCTTGTAGACCTGCGAAGCGTCGCGCAGACTGAGCACAACCTCGCGACGCTCGTTCCGATCGGGCGCCGTCGCGGCCCCATCGCCCCAGATCTTCGGCGTCTGCCGTACGAGCTCGCGGGTGTAGGGATAGACGGGCCGCGCCACCAGATCCTCGGTCGCCTGCTCCTCGACGATGCGGCCTTCGTCCATCACCAGGATGCGCGTGCAGGCTTCGCGCGCGACCGGCAACGAGGATGAAACAAAAAGGACGGCCGTGTCGAAAGTCGCCGTCAACTCCCTCATCAGGCGAATGACCTGCGCCGCGACCGTGACGTCGAGCGGTTGCGTGACGTTGTCCGCGACGAGGAGCGCGGGGTTGGTCACCAGCGCGTCCACGATCAGGGCGCGCTGCATCATGCCGCCGGAGAACTGCGAGGGATAATCGTGAAAACGGCTGCGTGCCGAGGGAATGCGCACGGCCTCCAGCAGCTCGATGACGCGGCTCTCGGCCGCCCGCCGCGACACCCCCGGCACGACGGCGCGCATCTTCTCGACGATCTGCGCGCCGACGGGCAGAGTGGGATCGAGCGCTCCCATGGGGTTGGCACCGACATAGGAAATCCGCTGCCGCAGCAGCCGCATGTCCGCGCCGCGCAACGCGTAGATGTCGCGTTCCTCGAACAGCACCTCCCCGGACCGCTTGGTCAGCGGAGGCTCCAGCCAGTTGACGACGGCCTTCGAGAGCACGGTCTTGCCCGAGCCGCTGGCGCCCACCACGCCCACGATCTCCCGCGGCGCCAGATTGAGCGACACACCGTCGAGGATGGTTCTTGCTGACGCCGCGCGGCCGGCCGCGACGGTGAGGTTCCTGAGCGAAAGAAGTGGCTGCGTCATGCTTCCGCTCCCCCATGGATCGTATTCCGCGCGCGTTCGAGCGAGGCGCCGATCAGGTTGATGCTGGTCAGCGTGAGGCCGAGAAACAGGCCGGGCATGGTGGCGATCCACCATGCGTTCAGCAGGTACTTGCGCCCGTCCGCGATGATGTTGCCGAACGTCGGCGTCGGCGGCTGCACGCCGAGCCCGAGAAACCCGAGCGTCGACTCGAAGATCATCATCCGCGCCACGTCCAGAACGGAGGTGAACAGCACCGGCGGTAGCAGCAAGGGAAGCAACAAGGTCAGGATGATCCGCAGGTCGGTCGAGCCGCCGATTTTCGCGGCACGAACATATTCGCGCTGGCGCTCGGTCATCACGATGCTGCGCATGATGCGCGCATAGACGGGCCAGTTCGAAACTCCGAGAACCAGAACGATCGCCGGGATGGTGGGCCGCGAGACACCCAGCACGGAAATGGCAAGGATGATCATGGGGATCGACAGCTGCGCATCGGTCAGGCGCATGATGACCGAGTCGATGCGCCCGCCGAAATAGCCCGCGATCGTACCCAGCGCACACCCGATCGCCAGCATGACGATGACGGACGCAACGCCGATCAGAAGCGAGTAGCGCAAGCCGACGAGCGATCGAACCAACATGTCACGGCCGATCTGATCGGTGCCGAGCGGATGGGCCCAGCTCCAATTGCTCCCGACAAAAACCGGCGGCAGCAGGCGGGCCTTCACGTCCATCTTCGTCGGATCAAGGCCGCTCAGTTCGGGATACAGCGCGGTGGCGAGGGCCAGCACCACGAAGATGCCGAGACCCACACGGAATCCCGGAGTCGAGACCGCCTTGTCGAAGATGCGCCGGACGATCGAGCGTTGGGCCGGCTTGTGCACGAGCGGCCCGGCCGCGGCGGTTGCAACGGACATCAATATTCGAGCCTCGGATCCATGGTGGTGGCGATGAGATCGACGACGATGTTGATCAACACGAATATGGCGCTGGTGACGATGGCGATCCCCTGGATCAACGGAAAGTCGCGCTGCAGCACCGCATTGATCGTCAATAGCCCGAGACCCGGATAGTCGAAGATGTACTCGACGATGATGACGCCGCCGAGCAGGCTCGAGAACTGGATTCCGAGCAGATTGAGTAGCGGCACCGATGCATTGCGTAGCGCATGGTTGGCGATGATGCGGCTGCGGCTCAGCCCGCGCACCTGTCCCACTGCCACATAGGGCTCGGTCATCTGGGCCGCCACCGAGCTGACGAGGGTCCGTATCAGGACCGGCGACAGTTCGACCGCGAGCACGATCGCCGGAAGGATGGTGTAGGCGAATCCCTTGTAGCCAATGGCAGGCAACCAACCGAGCTTGACGGAGAACAGCAGCGCCAGAACGATGCCGAGCCAGAAGTTCGGCAGGGAGATGAAGATGGAGGAGATGTAGAACGCGAGCTTGTCCGGCCATCGGCCGATCGCGAGACCGCCGGCGATTCCCACCACGGCAGAAAAGACGAGTGCAAACACCAGAGTCACTGCTGCGAGCTGCAGGGTCATGGGAAGGGCTTCCACGATGAGGCTCAGGACCTTTGCGCGTTCACCCCGCGTCGTGTCGTTGAAGGTCGCGCCTCCCGTAGCCGCGCCATTGGCGGGCCGCACGAATGATTGGCCAAGATCGCCTCGCACGACTCCCGCCATGTAACGGCCAAACTGGACGACGATCGGATCGCGCAATCCCATGTCGGTCGCAATCTTCTCGATCAGGGCCTCCGGCGCCATTCCGCCCGCCATCAGGCGCACGGGATCCCCCGGCACGACCCTCAGCAGCGTGAAGATCAGCAGCGAGACGAGGAAGATGATCAAGACGCCCTGAGCCATTCGGCGCATCAGGAAGTTCAGGACGAACATTAGCAGGGCTCCGTGAGCAGCGCGGGCAACCGCGCACCGCAGGAATGCGGTACGCGGCCGCGATCCATGATCAGGCGATGGGCTTGGATGCGTCCATCGATCCATCCGGATAGATGTAGAGGCCTGCGAAGTCCTTTTGCATCGCGTGAATCATCACCGACGTGAATAGCGAGAGCGCCGGCATCTTCGATGCGAGCAAGGGCATCGTCTCGGTCTGCAGGATCTTCTTGCGCTCATCCAGCGTGGGGGCACTGCGCTCCTTGTCGAGGCTGGCATCGATGGCCGGATCCTCGATGCCGCAGATGCGGTGCGACGACGAATGGAAGTGCGTGCGAAGAATCAGGTCCGGCTCTGGCGAACCGGTCGACCACCCGCAGTCGACCATATGGCCCGGACCGCCGCCCGGGCGATGATACAGCCGCTCGTTCCAGGCCGCCGGCTCCAGCACCGTCAGGCTGACATTGAAGCCCTGCTCGTTCAACATCGCGGTGATGATCTCGCCGTATTCCTTGGTCTTGGGATAGAAGCCCACCGAGGTGATGTACTCCAGCGGGGGCAGCCCCTTGCCGTTCGGAAAGCCGGCTTCCGCGAGCAAGGCCTGGCACTTCTTCGGATCGAACTTCGGATAGTTCTGAAGGTCGACATAGCCGAACTTCACCGGAGAGACGAAATTCGAGGAGGCATGGCCGGCCGAACCCAGCACCTCCAGGATGAGATCGCGATTGATGGCGTGGCACGCCGCGAGACGGATGCGCGGATCATTGAAGGGCGGCTTGGAGCAGCGGAACCAGAGGTATTTGTTCTCGACGGACACCACCCGGTTGATGTGGATGTTGGAATTGCCCTTGAGGGTGTCGACTTGCTCGGGCTCCAGCCGCTCGACGATCGAGGCCTGGCCGTTCATCAGTGACAGCATGCGCGTCGTGCTGTCACCGGTGAAGACGAAATTGATTCCGGCGATGGCGGGCTTGCCCTTGAAGTAGCCATCGAAGGCCTTCATCACGGTATCATTGCCGCGCTGCTCGACGAACTTGAAGGGGCCGGTCCCGTTCAGCCTTTGCGACAGCACGCCGCCAGGACCGCCCGCGATGTCCTTTGCCGACATGATCGGCAGGAAGGCCGCAAGGAACATGAAGAGATGCGCGGGATATCCACCCTTCGACGTATCGACGATCACGGTGTAGTCGTCGGGGGTCTCGATCTTGAGGGTTTCGCTGGGCCCGGGATACCATTGCGCCGGACGATCGGCCTTCGGTCCGTATTCGAATGTGGCCTTCACATCCTCTGCCTTGAACGGCTTGCCGTCGTGGAACACCACTCCCTCGCGCAGCTTGATCTGCAGGCGATTGGGATCAAGCAGTTTGATGTCGGTTGCGAGCTCGTAGACGACCTCGCCCGGATTATCGAGCTTCATCGGTGTCCGGGTCAGGAAGCCCATCACGAAGCCTTCGATGTTCTTCTGCGACAGCGTCGTGTGGGCGGTCGGGTCCCAGTTGCCGGTGATGTTCTCGGCCGACAGGAAAGTCAGCGTCTTGCCGGCTTGAGCGCGCGCGGCCGAGATGAAGAAGTCTGGATTGATCTGCGTGTAACCCGCAGCAACCGCGGCTGCTGCCGCACCTTTTAGAAGCTGGCGGCGGTCAAATTTCGAATGCATCGATACTCCCCTTCTTTCAGAACAGCCGGCAAATCGGTCAAAACGGTCATGCACGGGCTGTGCCAGTGCAAAGCGTGGCGATTTTTGCGCACAGATTTGTGGTTTTTGACCGGTTATCTGGCAGAGTGCCTCTCGCGGGAGCTAGCCCTGCGCAATAATGTGCCGTCTGGCGAAACAAGGGCGCCTATGGCGCATGCACTGCGTGATCAACGCGCTGCCTTTTCTGCCGCCGGAAGGCGGGCCTGCCGCAAGCTGGTAGATGTCCGACCGAATGCCGTCGGCTCTTCGCAGCATTTGTCCGCGGCCTGTTTCGAGCAGCTCACGGGAGTGTGCCGCCTAATGGCGCCTGCCCGAATGGCTGGCGCTGTTTACCGAAGATGCCAGATACGAGGTGCCCCGCCGATCTACCGGCGGATGCGTCGTCGGCCGCCAGCCCGTTCCACATCGCGGACGACCTGAAGCAAGCAGCGACGGCCTGTGCAAACTCGGAGTAGCAGCCGAAAATAGACGCGACTTCGGCAGACCACCTCACGCGTCGATGACGACGTCGGAAAGCGGTATTGCCTGACATGTCAGGCAATATCCCTCATCCAGCTCCGGACAATCGATGAGATGAGGAACCTCGCCACTCTTTACTGCCACGGCGCAACTCTCGCATTGTCCGACGCGGCAACCACTCGGAAGTGTGAGACCGGCGCCTTCGGCTGCCGCGAGAATGCTGGTAAGCGGTGCCTGCGGCGACCATGTCAGCGTGCGGCCAGAGCGAGCAAAATGAAGCTGGCGCGGCATCAGGCATCGAGCACAGGTGGCGCGGGCGAACGGAAGCGTTCCCCGAATATCTCGAAGGCAGGCACGCCGCACGCCTCAAGTCCCGCGTTGACTTCTTCCATCATCGCATCGGATGCGCACATGTAAAAGCGCGCCCGCTTGCGCAATAGTTCAGGATCGATGTCCGACACTGTGAATTGGCCCGGCCGGTCGAAGCGGTCGCCGCTTTGCAGCCGGCTCAAATGGGTGACCAGCGTCAGGTTCGGCAGCCTCTGCTGCAGCGCCTCGAGCCGATTCTGGAACGGCCGGCTCCGGTCATCCCGGCAACCATAGTGCAGCGCGATGCGCGGCTGGCCGGCATTCCCCTCCAGCGTTTCGAGATAGGACAGGAACGGCGTGATGCCGATGCCGCCGGCGATGAGAACAACCGGGAATTCGTTGCGCAGCGGCAAGACGAAGCCACCTTTCGGTGACTGCAACTCGACGACGTCGCCGGGCGCGAGCGCGTGCCTGATCGCTGTCGAGACCTGTCCACCCTCGATATGCCTGACCCCGATGTCATAGCCATCGGGCGATGCGACCGCGGCTCCGGTGAGCGAATAGGAGCGGATCGCATCGCCCATCCAGAGGCTGATATGTTGGCCCGGCCGGAAGGACGGAAGCGGAGCGTTGTCCACTGGCCGCATTTCAGCGCCACCATATCGGAGCATTCCTCGCGGCGCTCCGAGCGTGACTCATCGTGAATCGGAAGCGTGATCTCGGCGGCGCGATGGGTATTCTTGCGCAGCAATTGTCTGTCTTGCAATTCGACCGGCCCCTGCGCTTCACCCTGGTGGACGTTCAGGGAATGAGCAACCATCAGTCGCGGGTCACCCAGTCGGGATATACTCCTGGACAGCTACCAGCGATTTTACGGAGCCGCTTCGCGCGATCGCTCATGTACCAAGGTGGTTACCGAGGAGAGACAACGACGACTACCCTTCCGCACGAAAGAACGTTGGAACGCAAAACGGCAGATGACGCTATCGAGACTCTCGTTGACGTCGCGCATGTGATGCCCGTGAAAGGCCATCCACTTCTCGATCCGGCGCACGCCCGTGCGGCCCAGCCCCGGCTGCGCAAGGAGTTCGGCCCTGGTATGGAGCGACGCAATTTCGAAGAGATAGTTCATGCGCGTCGACGGCTCCCTGCCGATCAACGCCGCAAGTGGGCTGTGGACCAATATGACTGCGATCCGCTCCGGCAAATGACTCTGGCTTTGCTTGAGAGCGAAGGCTTTCCTCACGGTCAGTTCCACCCGAACCTACAAACATTCCAAAGATCGTTCTAAGAACATCTCTAGCAGAGCCGTTCGGCGTTGTCCCCGGTGCACATCCCCTGGTTGATCTCGATTAGACAAGTTCTAGATCGAGGCCGCTCCGATGCGGGGTCCTCGCCGGCCGTGCTTGCCGTGCCGGATTCGCCTGGTTCGGCACAGCAATGGCGTGTCACCGCGGGCTAAGCAATGAGTTCCCGGCGCGATATGGTCGAGAGGAGAGACTCCGCAATCTCCTGGGAACGCACGGCAAGAACCGAAAGCAGCGTATCGCTCAGGCCGTGGGAGGACTCCGAATAGCCCTGGAGGTGGATCTGCGGCCGGAACGCCGGGCTGGTCACGAGCCTGTAGTTGCGATCCAACGCCGCATCGCGAATGTAGCAACGGACCGGTTCGAGAAACCTGTGCGGCGCTTCCCTGTCGTATCCCGTCGCCAGGACGACAGCGTCATAGGTCGACCGGCGGCTTTCGCCACGGAACTTGTCGATCACGCCGATATCGATACCGTCCGGTCCCGCGTCCACAGTCGTGATCTCGCTGCGCGGACGCAGCACGATCCTTTCGCCGCCACCAACGCGCTGCTGGTAGAGCAGCCGGTACAGCTGGTCCAGCAGGTCGGAATCGACCACGGCGTAGTTCGTATTCCGGAAGTTGCGGACGATCGCGTCCCGCCGCTCGGCAGGCTGCGCGTAGACAAAGTTGGTATAATCGGGGTTGAAGATCTCGTTGACGAAGGGGCTGCTGTCGGACGGCTTCAGGGCATGGCCGCGGAAGATCAGATCGATGTGCGCCTGGGGACATCTGCCATGGAGATCGACGGTCACCTCGGTCGCGCTTTGTCCGCCGCCGATGATGGCCACGCGCACGGCCCGACCGCGCGGGACGACGCGGTCGATCAGGTCGAGATAGCGGCTGGAATGCAGCAGCCTGCGGTCGTCAGCGGCCGTGGCAAACACCTGCGGGATATTCGGCTGGCCTCCGACCGCGACCACGAGATTTCGTGCGAGCCGCACGGTCTCGCCGCCGGCCAGCGATCGTGAATGCACCCGCAATGACGTCACTGTCTGACCGGCCGTCACCGGCTCGATGGCAACGATCGTCTCGCCGTAGGCAGCTTGCGACTTGAAATGGCTCGCCACCCACTGGAGGTAATCATTGAACTCGACCCGGCTCGGATGGAACGTCCGGCAGTTGATGAACTCCAGCAAGCGGCCGCGCTTGTGCAGATAGTTCACGAAAGTGAAGGGACTGGTCGGATCGCGCAAGGAGACAAGATCCTTGAGAAACGATATCTGCATGTCGCTGCCTGGAAGCAGCATGCCGCCATGCCAGGTGAAGTGCGGCTGCTTCTCCACGAACAGCGGCGTGCATTTCAGCCGCGATCGCTTCGCGCATTCGTCCAGTGCGATGGCGAGCGCGAGGTTCGAAGGCCCGAATCCGACGCCGATGACGTCGTGCTCGATCGCAAGTTGATGAGACATGAAGCCGCACTCCGCTTGCGCTTTAGGACGAGACCGCCGGGCCCGCAGGAGCCGGAAGCCACAGCCGATCGGCGAAGAAGCGTTCGCGCAACAGCATCACCAGGGTCGCCCGTTTGTGAGGAAAGTCGAAATTCTTGATCTTGGCGAACCCCGAGCGTTCCAGATTGCGAAGCTGCTGGGAATGCGCCGCGGCCGGCTCCCCCACGATCCGCTGCGTACGGCAATCGTCGAGGAACATGTAGTGCATCAACGAGGGCAGCCACGCGCTGATATAACGACGGCCGCGAAAAGCGTCCTCGCCCACGACCACGTGCCATCCCCGATCGTAGTCCCCGGCATCATAGAACGGCGCAATCCGATTTTCCTTGGCCCAGTACAGCTCGAAATAGCCAAACGGCTCATCACCGAAGCAGCCTATCAGCGGCAGCATATGAGGATCGGCCAGGATGCCGGCCAGATAGCGTCGATGCTTGTCGAGATCGCCCGCCTCGTTCCAGAACGCATCGACGCGGGGGTCATTCATCCAGCGATGCAACAGATGGAGATCATTCTCGAGAGCGGCCACGCGAAACGAGATGATCTGCGACAGCCAGGGGATGAACCGGCCATATACTTTCCCCGTCGGCTTTGCGGCGCGCCGCGGATGCCGCCGTCCGTCCGTCATGACGTGGAGTTGCGGAAATGGCGGTCGTCCGGGGTTCACCAGCCAATTGTCCCGTCGCTGCATGACAAGTTCGGGAAGCATCACCAATTGTCCTTCGGACAAGAAAGCAAGGCCGCTATCCATCAGTTCCCGTGCAAGCGACGCTCCATCAGCGAGACCGAGAACGAGCCGATCAGCGCCCGGCCTCCAAGCGAACACCGCTTCGGCGGACGCCAACACGGCCCGTGCCGCAAGCTGACTGTCCTCCGACGCATTCAAGACCTCGAGGTGATCGACGCGATCCCGAACACGCAGTTCCAGTGCCGTTACGTCGTCGGCAAGGACGCGAAGGCGATCGGCCTCCTGGAAAACGGTCAGAGCGGAATAGGGGCCGACCGGAAACGCACGAGGTCCGGTCCCGGAATCCGAAGCCTTGTTCATCCGGCCCTCGCATCTCGATCATCGTTGACGCGTGGTGTAAATCACTCGCCTACAGGCTGACAAGAAATGCGCGCACACGCAGATTAGATTCTCTACAAATCTGACAACCTGTCGCAAAGCGGCTCGCATGTCGTCGTTTACATGCGACAGAAAGGCATCGGCACTTCATCACAAGAGATCTAAAGTGGCGCGTTGGTTGGAACTGCGGAAGCCCCCGCGACGTTATCGGCCCTCGCCTCACTTGCGACGATCTTGCCGTCGCGCAGCCGCACCAGATGATCCGCAATCCCGAAATAGCGATCATCGTGGGAAATCACGATGATGGTCTTTCCGAGACGCTTCAGATCCGGCAGCAGCTCCGTATAGAAGATGTGCCGGAAGGCCGGATCCTGATCCGCCGCCCACTCGTCGAACACGAGAACGGGTCTTTCCTCCAGCCACGCATTCATCAGGGCCAATCGCTTGCGCTGTCCGGTCGACAGGTCCGTCGTCGTGAACACGCCGTTCTCGACGGAGACCTTGTGCGCGACCTCCAACCGTTGGAGGTAGCGCTCCGCGACGTCGGGAACCGGGCCCTCTCCACGTATGAGATCCTCGAACAGATAGTAGTCGGAGAAGATGGTCGTGAAGAGCTGGCGGTAATCGTCCCGCGTCTCCGTCAGGACGGGCGAGCCGTCGCGAAGCACCGTGCCGCCATGAGGAGCATATAGGCCCAGCAACAGCTTGATGAGAGTCGTCTTTCCGCTTCCATTCTGCCCCACGATGAAGACGATTTCTCCCTGCCGGACAACCAGATCAACCGGCCCAAGGACGAAGGGGGCACTGCCCGGCACGGCGCGAAAGGCATAGGTTACGCCGCGGAGCTCGATCGATTCGATCGTCGTCTTGCCGGGCGGAGCGGGAGCAGTGGCCAGAAGATTGTGCTCGGGGGTCGAGAACTGCTCCGAGAGTTCCGCAATGCGGCGCATCGCGACCTGGGCGCGGCCCAGCGCCGGCAGGATACCGATGACCTGATCAATGGGTCCGCGCATGTAGAGCAGGACCAGCACGAAGCCACTGGACACCGCGGCAGGGCTGTCGGGCCATAGGAACGGACGCAAGGTCAGCGCCACGCCGATCACGACAAAAAACAGCATCGTGCCGAACGCCCGCGCCGTCACGAACAGATTGATCGACCTGATCTGCACCGAGCTGATCCGGTCGACGGTCTGCTGGAGTTGCTCCGCATAGACGCGCCAACGGCGGACGCGATTGAGACGCAGCTCCTTGGCGCCCTCGGCGATCGCGCGATACTGCTTGTGCAGCTGATCCTCCGCATCGCGCGCCACGTTGAAGCCGTGGACGCCTCTGGTTCTTGCATAGCCATGCGCCAGCGACCCCAGAACGATGACGGCCCCCGTGATCAGGAACAACGGCCACGACAGCACTGCCAGGTAAACCATGCAGCCGAGCGCGATCACGAGCGAGACGAAAAAGGACGAAAGGAAGAACGCGAAATCGCTGATCGTGTCGACGTCCTGCGTGAGGACCGGGATTAGGCGATGGGTCCGGTAGATTTCGAGCTGATCGATGGGCGCGGCCAGGATTTTGGCGGCCAGCGACTTGCGAAGTTCGGCGATGATCCGCTGTCCGACATAGTTTGCGCTGACATCGGCGCCGATGGACCCGATCAGGATCAGGAGGCACAGGCCGGCAAACGCGAGCAGCAGCGTGATGACGTCGGCCTGCGTGGCATAGAGCCCGTGATTGACGACCGCGAGCAACGCCGCGACGCTGGCGCCGCCGACCAGACCCAGAACGATGCCGCCGAACACGAGCGGCCAGTAAGGCCGCAGGAGGTGCAGAATCTGCGCCATCAGGCCGCTTCGTGAGTTCATGATGAGAGCCGCGCTGGAGGAGACCTGAAGCGAACCTATACGGTCCGTCACGATCAGAACAAGCCGTGCCGATGTGATGCGAATACATGATGGCAGCACCGCTCTTCCAGAGCTTATTTCGTCGGCTCTTTCGATGGATTCTAATTTGGGATCGCCAATGCCTTTAATATGATGCGGGTAGTACCGCTTTTGCAGCGCAGCCGGCGAGCGAGCAGGATTTTGATCCAACGCCGTGCCTGGCCGCGACATCCGGACATCGAAGCACTCGAAGGCCAGCATCGGACCGGCCCGATGGAGAATGACTTTGGACCCGCTTATCTCCGAAACCCGCATCGCGCTTCCCGATGCCGCCGGCCTCGCTGCGCGGATGATCGATCATCTGGCCGAGCATGACATCGCCTTTGAGGAACGCGGCGGCCTTATGGTGGCGACACTGCCGTTCGGCACCAGTTCCCTCACCGTCGAGGCCGAAGTGCTCAAGATCCGCGTCGAGGCCGACGACAAGGGCAATCTGGAGATGCTGCGCGCGGTCGTCGCCTCGCATGTGATCGAATTCGCGGGCGATATTGCCCCGACCATCGTTTGGTCCGGTCATGAGTCCAACGGCAGCACGCTGGCCAACTTCCGCGAGGTGCGGCTGACGGCCGCGATCACCCTGACGCCGCACATGCGGCGGCTGACCTTCACCGGCGACGACATCGCCCGTTTCGTGAACGACGGCGAATTGCACGTGCGGCTGTACTTCCCGCCCGAAGGCCTCGCCAAGCCAGAATGGCCGTGGCCGGCGCCGGACGGACGTATCCTTTGGCCGGAGCCCGACCGCAGGCCCGTGACCCGCTATTACACGATCCGCCGCATCGACTTGCAGACCCGCGAGATCGATATCGATTTCGTGGTTCATGATCATGCCGGACCGGGCTCGGCCTTCGCCGTCAACGCAAAGGCTGGCGCCATCTGCGGCATGGCCGGCCCGCTCGGCCGCGGCATTCGTCCGGCACGCTGGTTGCTTCTCGCGGGCGACGAAACCGCCCTCCCCGCCATCGCGCGAATTCTCGAGACGCTGCCGACGACGACAACGGGTGAGGCCTTCATCGAGGTTGCCGATCGAAGCGAGGAAGTTCCGCTGGTCGCGCCGAGCGGCGTAGCGATCCATTGGCTGCATCGCGGGGGCCGTCCGGCCGGAACGACGCAGCTCCTGGTCGACGCCGTCAGGGCCGTGCAATGGCCCGACCATGGCGAGGTCTTCGCCTGGGTCGCATGTGAGGCGCAGGCTCTAAAGGCCCTGCGAAACCATTTGCGCGACGAGCGAAAGCTCTCCCGCGATCAGCATCTGGCCGTCGCCTATTGGAGCCTGCGCCAACCATGACGTTCCAACACGCGCAGACGGGCGAAAGCACGCTCGCGGCGCCGACCAGCATCACGCAGGCCTCGCCGGAATTGCCCGCCTCGTTGTTCGAACTCGACCAGGTCGGCTTCGCGGTGGCAGGGCGCGCGCTGCTCGAACCGCTCACCCTGTCCCTTCCCGCGCGCAGCGTCGTCGGACTGATTGGGCACAACGGCTCCGGCAAATCGACCTTGCTGAAATTGTTGTCGCGCCAGCAGCCGAGCTCGTCGGGAATGATTCGTTTCGAGGGCCGCGCGCTAAGCGCCTGGAGCGATCGGGACTATGCCCGCAAGGTCGCCTACCTGCCGCAGCAGACGCCGCCCGCTGCCGGCATGCTGGTCAAGGAGCTGGTCGCACTCGGCCGCTATCCCTGGCACGGCGCGCTCGGCCGGTTCAGCGAGATCGACCGCGAGAAGGTCGAAAGCGCCATGGCGTTGACCCATATCCAGCCATTCGCGGACCGCCTGGTAGATACGTTGTCCGGCGGCGAGCGTCAGCGGGCCTGGATCGCCATGCTGGTGGCGCAGGATGCCGAGTGCCTCCTGCTCGACGAGCCGACCTCTGCGCTGGACATCGCCCATCAGATCGAGGTGCTGTCGCTGGTCAAGCAGCTCGCCCGCGAGCGCAATCTCGGCGTGGTCGTCGTGCTTCACGACGTCAACATGGCCGCCCGCTTCTGCGACGAGATCATCGCGCTCCATTCGGGGAAGCTGATTGCCCGCGGCAAGCCAGACAAGATCATGACGCCCGCCGAGCTCGAAACCATCTACGGCATCCCGATGGGCGTGATGCCGTCGCCGGATCACGGCCACCTCATCAGCTTCGCGCGGTAAGCGGCATCGCTTGGACCGCAGTCATCGCCGCTGCGGCCCCAGCAGCCAGATGAGGTAGGGTCCGGCGAGCATCATGGCGAAGATACCGGCCGGCATCTGGAACGGAAATATCACCATGCGTCCGGCCCAATCCGCCGTGACCATCAGAATCGCCCCGATCAACGCGGCCAGCGCCGCCTGATGCAGCGCGCGCTGCGCGCCCATCATCCGCGCCATGTGCGGCGCGATGAAGCCAACCAGGCTCAGAAGGCCCACCATCAGTGTCGCCGTTGCGGTCAGCAATGCCGTGAGCAGCATGATGATGATGCGGCTTCTCGCCAGCGAGATGCCGACCGAACGCGCAGCCGTCGGTCCGAGCGGCAGCATGTCGAGCCAGCGCGACAGCAGCGGCACCAAGATCAGCAGAACGAGCGCCGCCGCAGCGAGGACCGCGGCCTCGGCCGGCCCGATCTGGTAAAGCGACCCGGTCAGCAACGACAGCAGCGTGCCGATCCGCGGATCGCCCGTCGCCAGCGCCATGGCGATGATCGCGCCGAACGCCGCGCTCATGGCGACCCCGGCCAGGAGCACGCGCTCCGGACTGAACTCGGACCGCCGGCTGAACAGCAGCACCAGCGCCAGCACGATGAAAGCGCCGATGCCGGCCGCCGCAATCTGCGCCAGCCGCGTGTGCGCGGGAAAGAGATAGAGCAGAACGATCACGCCCATCGCAGCGCCGTAGCTGATGCCCATGACCTCCGGCGCGGCCATCGGATTGCCGGTCATCCGTTGCAGCAGCGTGCCGGCGACCGCCAGCGTCGCGCCCGCGGCCAGCGCCGACACCACGCGCGGCCAGCGCCACGGCCAGAACTCCTGCAAGCCGAACAGACCGCTCCAGCGCCAGCCGTCGGCACCGACGCCGAGAGCGAGTGCGATCCAGACCACGAGCAGCAGCAAGACAATAGCGAACAGGATCACGCGCCAGGGGTGATCGAGACGCGGCGGAGCGGATGGCGTGAGGTTACCCATCGGCATGGCCGCACGCAGCCGCGGCAGCAACAGGAGCAGCATCGGCGCGCCGATCAGGGCCGTCACCGCGCCGGCCGGCATTTCGCGATAGCCGGGCGGAATCAACAGCACGAGCTGATCCGTCAGCCACAACAGCAGGGCGCCGCAAAGAGGCGCCCAGATCAGCCGGTCGCGAAAGCGACGCGCGCCCGACAGCATGACGATAGCGGGCGCGGACAAGCCGACGAATCCCATGACGCCAACCACGCTGACGACCGAAGCGCTGAGCGCGATCGCAATGATGAGCGCGAAGATCCGCGCTCGCGTCAATCCGAGGCCCAGATTGCGCGCAGTCTCATCGTCGAAGCCGAGCAGGGTTAGCGGGCGAACCATCATCGCGATCAGGACGATCGATATCAGGAGCCGCGGCGCCAGGAACGTGACGTTGCTCCAGTCCTGCTGATTGAGGAAACCGGCACCCCAGATGAACAGCCCGATCAGATATTCGTGGTTGAGCAGCACCAGCGCCTGGGTGGTCACGGCGCAGTAATAACTGACGATCAGTCCCGCGAGCACCAGGACGACGGGCGACAGCGCACGTTTCCAGGTCAGCCCGAACACGCAGAGGAACGCGGCGAACCCGCCGAACAGCGCAATCCACTCCCGGCCAAAGGCAAGCAGCGACGGCGCCCACAGGGTCGTCACAGCCAGCGCGAGATACGCGCCGTTCAGGACACCGAGAGTGCTCGGTTCAGCGAGCGGATTACGCAGCACCTGCTGACAGACGGCGCCGGCGAGGCCGAGAGCTGCGCCGGCCAGTAGCGCCACTGCGATGCGCGGAAACACCGTGTAGTGCACAAGCATCTGTTGCGGATCGGTGATCTCCGGCCGCCACAACACAGGCAGCCAGGCGCTCGCGGGCAGATATCCCGACAGGTTCCGCCAGGTGAGCGCGGCCGCCGCCGCTACCAACAACCCGATCAGCATCGCCGGATGCATTTCGAAGCCGGATCGGGTCGGCAGCGCGTCAACCTTGCTCATGGCTTTCCCGCGGCAGCCGTTCGGCGAGAAGACGAGCGAAGCGCTCGGCCGCCGGCACGCCGCCATAGAAGAACTGATTGTCCAGGATCGTGAGCCTGTGCGACCGAAGCGACGGCAGGGTCCGCAGCACCGGGCTAGCCTTCAGCAAGGCCTCGACGTCGGCGACCCGCGAGGTCATCAGGACCAGTCGCGCATCCGGTACCGCGGCGAGCACTTCGAGCCCTACGCTGGTATATCCCCATGGGCCGCTCTGTCCGGTCCAGGCATTCTTCAATCCGAACTGGTCGAGCACCTCCTGATAGAGGCTGTTCGGACCGAACACGAGCGCGCGGTTACGCGCGATCTCGCTGACGAGATAGAGCGGCTTGCCGCCGCGATCGCGAAGCCGCTCGCGGTAGCCAGCCATGGCAACATCGAAGCGCGCGAAATAGGCTTCGCAGGCCCCCTGCACCCCGAGACGCTTCGCAAGCTCCATCGTCGAACGGCGTGCCGTGTCGAGGGGATGGCCGCCGGGTCTGAAGATCGTGAACATTTCGACCGGCGCGATCAGCTTGAGCCGGGGTACGACGGCCGCGATGCTGGGATCAATGATGATGATCTCAGGCGCGAAGCTCTGCAGCAGCTCGAGATTGGGCTCCGAACGCAGGCCGATCTCCTGAACGCCGGGCGGGACAGCCGGCTCGACCACGAGTCGGCCATAGCGCTCGATCTCCGGAATGACCAACGGCACGACGCCAAGCGCCAGTATCGTCTGGGCACAGGCCCAGCCCAGCGCGGCGATCCGGGGCCCGGCTGGCGATCCGCTGGTTTGGGCAAATGCCATCGGCCATGCACCCGCGAGCGCCGTGCCTCCGATCGCCGCGCCCGCGCGGAGAAGCGCGCGGCGGGACAGCCTGTGGTCTGGGACGAACGTGCTCATGGAATGCAGTTCAGGAGAGGACGATGACAGTCATGACATACCCTCGTTCGCGCCGCGTTTCCATATCAAGCTGCCCTTTCGCCACCGGAACGAAATGCATTGGCCAGCGCCTGGCCGATCGCCGCCCTCGCTTGCAAGGCATCGGCCACGACATTCCCCATGCGCAGGAATTCATGGATCATGCCGGGATAGACGCGCAGATCGACCGGAACGCCGGCCGCCGCCAACCGTACCGCATAGTTGCGCCCTTCATCCACCAGAGGATCGAACTCGGCGAGGACGATGAATGCGGGAGCGAGGCCCGACAAATCCGTCGCGGCGAGCGGTGCAAAGCGCCAATCGTCGCGATCTGACTCATCGCGCAGATATTGCCGGAAGAACCAGTCGACGGTGCTGCGTTCCAGGAGATGGCCGGTACCATATCGTTCATAGGACGAGGAGGTCTGCCGCGAGCTGAGGCCGGGATAGGCGAGAACCTGAAGCACCGGTTGCGGAAGGTCCTTGTTTGTCTTCGCCTCGATCGCGAGAGCGGCGGCAAGCGTCCCGCCGGCGCTGTCGCCGCCGACGGCAACGCGGCGGCCGTCGAGCCCTATTGCTCGGCCCTCGCGGCCAATCCAGGTCAGCGCATCGACCGCATCCTCGAAAGCCGTCGGAAACTTGTGTTCCGGCGCAAGCCTGTAGCCGACCGACAGCACAGCCGCGCCACTGTCCTCGGCAAGGCCGCGGCACAATGGCTGATGCGAATCCAGGCTGCCGACGACGAAGCCGCCGCCATGCATATACAGAAGTACCGGCATCGGAAGGCGATCGCTCGGCGCCTCGCTCGCATAGAGCCGCGCCTCGATCACCGCGCCATCCCGCGTCGGCAGCGAGAGGCGGCGCTCATGGGGGAGCGCCGGCGGATCGACATCGAGCAGCGGCGAGGATGCATCGAAATCGGCCCGCGCCTGCGCGGCGGTCAATTGCGGAAACGGAGTTCGCACGCCGCTTTCGGTGCCGGCCTGAACCATCTCGAGCAATGCTGCGATATCAGGATCAAGGCTCAAGGGCTTACTCCGCCGGTTCCGGCACGGTATCTTGTGCGATCGTCGACGCCGTCGCCGGCACGAGCAGATCGCAGATCTCATCGAGCAGGCCGGCCTCCTTCAGGATCGTGAAATGGTTGTGGCCTGCGACGCCGCGATCGGTCGCCTTCGGCAGCTCCAGTTCCAGCCGACCGCGCTGCGCCAGACGAGCCGACGTCCACCAGCAGAGCGGCGTGGCTTCGAGGCCGCGCGGCAGCGTGGTGTTCTGCGCCAGCCTGTTGAGATGTCGTCCGACAGCGAAGGCGGCGGACAAATCGTCCGCGCCTAGCGACGCATCATCTGCCCTCACGCTCCTGCCCTTCTCTACGACGGCCGCGACCAGATCGCGAATGGCCTCAGGAGTCTCCGGCAAGTCAGCTCGCTTCGCTGCCTCGACTTGCGCCTTGATCCGAGAGGCCGCAGCGGCCGGAAGAACCGCCGACAGCAATCCGGCGAGATCATCCGCCCAGTGGGCGATCGCTTCCGGCCGGCTCGATCCGTCCGGCTGCCGCGGCACGAAGCTGTCGACCATGGCAAGACGATCGACACGCTCACCACCGCGCTCGAGCTCGGCCGCAACGAGACCGGCCAGCATCCCTCCCAGCGACCAGCCGACGAGGCTATAGGGGCCGCGCGGCTGCATCCGCCTGATCTCGGCCGCATAGTCCACGGCCATCGCTTCGAGCGAGCTGTCGGTCCAGGTTGGATCGACCAACATTCTCGACTGCAACCCAACCACCTGCCGATACCCTTCGAGGCGGCGCGCCAACGGTCCATAGTCGAAGACCGTGCCGAAGCCACCATGCAAACAGAACACGGGATTGACGCCGGCAACCGCAGCATTCAGCGGCAGCAGCGCCGACGGTGCCGCAGCGACGGCAGAGCCCGTAGAGGCGCTGCCGTCGAGCAACGCACGGATCGTCGGCTTCTGAAGCAGATCGCGCAGCTTGATCTCGATCCCGAACGCCTTGTCCTGGCGGAGCCGCGCCACGACCTTGAGACACAGGATCGAATTGCCGCCGAGCTCGAAGAAATTGTCGGTGACGCCGACCTGCGGCACGTTCAGAATGTCGGACCACAGGTAAGCCATCGCTATCTCTGCCGGACCTTGCGGCGCAACGAAGCTGCGTATCAACTCATCGGGAGCCGGCAACGCGCGACGGTCGATCTTGCCGCTCGACAATGTCGGCAGCCGCTCCAGCACCATGATGCGAGCCGGCACCATATAGGCCGGCAGGATTCGCCTCAGGAAGTCGCTCATGCGGTCGACCAGAGCCTCAGCCGCACCTCGCGCGGCGTCGCGTGCCACCTTCGGCGCGACATAGGCGATGAGCTGGTTTCCGGCCGCGTTTGGGACTGCCACCACCGCCGCCTGCGCGATCGCCTCGTGACGGAGCAGCGAGGTCTGAATCTCTCCGAGCTCGATCCGGAAGCCGTTGACCTTGACCTGATCATCGCTGCGCCCGAGATATTCGACGGTCCCGTCATTGCGCCATCGCGCCAGATCGCCGGTGCGGTACAGCCGGGCGCCCGGCACCGTCGATAACGGGTCAGGCACGAAGCGCTCCGCAGTCATGCCAGCCTTAGCGTGATAGCCGCGCGCCAGCCCGAAGCCGCCCAAATAGAGTTCGCCGGCAACACCCGCAGGAATGATGTCGAGTGCGCCATCGAGAATGTAAGCGCGGCGGTCACCGACCGGAACGCCGATCGGCGCATAGGGCGTGTCGCATTCACCCGCCCCGTCGACCTTCCAGACCAGCGGCGTGACCACGGTTTCGGTCGGGCCGTAGCCATTGATCAGGATACGGGGCTTGAGAACGCGCCTGACCTTGTCGAACGCAGCCTTCGGCATTGCCTCGCCGCCGAACGAATAGAGCTTGACCGGCGGCGGGTTGCCGTTCTGCTCGACGCATTTCGCGACCTGCTGGAGGTAGGCCGGCGGCAATCCGATATGGCTGACGCAATGGGCATGCAGGTTTTCGACCGTCTGCTCCGGCGTCCACAACTCGGCGTCACGCATCAGCAGCTGCGCGCCGTGCGACAGAACCGTCAGCCAGCGCTCATGAGCGCCATCGAAGGCCAGTGACAGGAAATGCAGCTCGCACGAGCTTTCGTCGATCTCGTAGAGACCGCCCGTGACGTGACAGTGCATCGCCAGCGGCCCATGGGCGACAGCGACACCCTTTGGTGTCCCCGTCGAGCCCGAGGTGTAGATCAGATAGGCAAGGTTTTCGCGATGCAGCTCAGGGCGCGGCGGATGGTCGGGTCCCGCGTCGAAGTCGAAGGTGGCCAGCGAGACTTCGTCGATACCATCCAGCCCGCCCTCGATCTCGAGCCGTCTTGTCAGCAGGAACGCGATTGCGGCATCGCGCATGACGAACGCACGCCGCTCCGATGGCAGCTCGGGATCGATCGGAACGTAAGCTCCGCCGGCCTTGAGGACGGCCAGCAGCGCGATCATCGTGGCTTCCGTTCGTTCGGCCACCACGCCGACGCGATGCTCGGGCTTGAGCCCGCGGGCGATCAAATGATGGGCCAGACGGTTGGCCTTGCGTTCGAGGTCCCCGAACGAGAGCACCGTGCTGCCTACGGTCAATGCCGTCCGCTCCGGATGACGCTGCGCGTGACTGCTGATCGCCTCATGCACCAGCGGCAGCGGAGCACTCGCCGCGGCATTCCGATTGCAGCGATCTGCCAGTGCGGCGTCGAGCTCCGTAACAGGATCAAGGTTGCCGAGCAGGGCCATCGCGTCCCGCGTCAGAGCCGTTAGCAAATGCTCGAACTGCGCCTTGATCTGCTCCGCCTGCGCGGCCGTAAAGTGGCTCGGCATATAGGTGTATTCGACCTGCAGCGCATCTTCGACGAGCACCGACAGATCTATCGGATAGTTCGTCACGTCGACATTCTTTAGACCGCTGAATTGCAAAGCGCCGTCGCCGCGATGCATGCTGCGTTCGATCGGATAGTTCTCGAAGACGATGATGCTGTCGAACATCGTCTGGCCGGCGCGGCCGGCCCAGCCCTGGATGTCGTAGAGTGGCGTGTGCTCGTAGTCCCGGATCGCCGAGTTTCGGTCCTGGAGCGCGCGCAGCCATTCTCCGATGGTGCTGGCGGGCGGAAGCGTTTCGATCACGGGCAGCGTATTGATGAAGAGCCCGAGCATCTGCTGCGATCCGTCGAGACTGGCCGGACGACCGGCCACCGTCACGCCGAACGTCACGGTGCTCTGGCCCGTATAGCGCTGCAGCAGCAGCGCCCACACGCCTTGGACGATGGTGTTCAACGTAACCCGCTCGCGGCGCGCGAACGCCTTCAGCTCCGCGGTCGCGCTCTCTCCTAGACGAGTGTAACAGCGTTCGTGGCCGGATGCCTCATGGCGGCGCGGGCCGAAGGCGTCGGCGAGCTGCGTCGGCTGGTCGAAGCTTTTGAGCTGCTCGCGCCAGAAGCCTTCGGCTGCCTTTGTATCCTGAGCCAGCAGCCAGTCGATGTAGTCGCGGTAGCGCGTCGCATTCGCGGCGGGGGTCCCGCCGTAATAACACTCCAGGACGTCTCCGACGAACCTCGCCGAGCTCCACCCATCCATCAGGATGTGATGATAGGTCCAAATCAGCCGGTACAGGTCGTCCTGGAGCCGCAGCAGCCGCACCCGCTGGAGCGGCGGCGCCTGGAGATCGAACTCGGCGGCCCGCTCATCGGCAAGAGCAGCCGCAATCCGTTCATCACTGACCGCCTGCCCACGCCAGTCTTCCTGCTCGAACCGAGCGATGGCATCACGATAGACGACTTGCAGCGGAGAACCGGAGAGCTCCCGCCACAGGAAGCCGGTCCGAAGCATCTGATGACGCGCGCTGACCTCGCGCCACGCTCTGCCGAGCCGTTCCGGATCGAGACCGCGTATCTCGACACTGACCTGGTTGACATAGACGCCGCTGCCGGCATCGCGCAAGCTGTGAAACAGCATGCCCTGCTGCATCGGCGACAGCGGATAGACGTCCTCGATGCGGTCCGAGTCGAGACCGAGCCGTTCGGCTTGCTCGACTGAGAGTCCCGCGAGCGAGCCGCGCTCCGACGCCGCGGCGCCTTTGCCGGGGCCGACATCGCGGCACGACGCAATCAGCGCCTCGATGGTCTGATGCCGGAACACGTCGCGTGGCTCAATGAGCACGCCTTCGCGCCGCGCGCGGCTCACCATCTGCAGCGAGATGATGGAATCACCGCCGAGCTCGAAGAAATTGTCGGTGACGCCGATGTCGGGCTGGCGCAGCAGATCGGCCCAGATCGCAGCCAGTGCCGCCTCGGCCGGCGTGCGCGGCGCGACATGCACGGCGGAGGCCGCAAGCTGATCCGGCGCCGGCAGCGCCTTGCGATCGATCTTGCCGTTCGGCGTCAGCGGCAGGCGCTCCAGCACCATGATCCGCGCCGGGATCATGTAGTCCGGCAGCACCGAGGACAACGCCGTCTTGAGGGCGGCTCCGTCCAGTGCCTCGCCGCTGACATAGCCGACCAGCTGGCGGCCGGCGCCGGCCTCGCGCGCCACCACCACCGCCGCGCGGACGCCCTGCTGCGCCTGTAGCCGCGCCTCGATCTCGCCGAGCTCGATGCGGAAGCCGCGGATCTTCACCTGGTGGTCGGCACGGCCGACATAGTCGAGCACGCCGTCGGACAGCCACCGCGCCACGTCGCCGGTGCGATAAAGCCGCGCACCGGGTGGACCGAACGGATCGGGGATGAAGCGCTCCGCCGTCAGCACGCCGCGCCGCCAATAGCCGCGCGCCAGCCCGGCGCCCCCGATGTAGAGTTCGCCGGCAACGCCGACCGGCGCCAGGTTGAGATCGCCGTCGAGAACATAAAGCGTGGTGTTGCCGATCGGGCCACCCAGCAGCGGACGATCGTCCGCCGCATCGAGCCGGTGGCGGGCCGACCACACTGTGGTCTCGGTCGGGCCGTACAGGTTCCAGACCTCTCCGGCCTGCTCCACCAGCCGCCGCGCCAGATCCGGCGGCAGCGCCTCGCCGCCGCAGAGCACCCGGCAGCTCGCCGGCAGCGAAGGACCTTCGTGATCGAGCAGCATCCGCCAGGTCGACGGCGTGGCCTGGATCAGGGACACGCCGTGTCGCTCCACGATCGCCTTGAGCCTGCCAGGATCATGCGCGGCCGCACGATCCGCCAGCACCACGCAGGCCCCGATCGTCAGCGGCAGCCACAGCTCCAGAACAGCGATGTCGAAGGACAGCGAGGTCAGGCCGAGTACCCGGTCGCTCGCGGTCATGCCGGGCTGCTCCGCCATGGTCGCCAGGAAATTGGTCACGGCGTCGTGGCGGACCATCACCCCCTTGGGCAGGCCGGTCGAGCCCGAGGTGTAGATCACATAGGCAAGGCTCTCGCCGTGAACGACGACATCGAGATTGCCGGCATCCCCGGCCCCGCCGTCCTGCCCGTCGAGCAGCCAGGCCTCGGCTCCGGTCTCCGCCAGCACGGCGGCGAACTGATCGCGCAAGTCCGTCTGCGTCAGCACCAGCGCCGCGCCGCTGTCGCGCAGCATGTGCGCCAGCCGCTCGGGCGGGTAATCCGGATCGAGCGGCAGATACGCCCCACCGGCCTTCAACACGGCCAGCAGTGCAACCAGCATCTCGACGCCCCGGTCGAGCGCCAGCCCGACCACCACGTCGGTTCCGACGCCGTGATCGCGCAAGCGCCGCGCCAGCCGGTTGGCTCGCGCATTCAGCGCGGCGTAACTCAGCTCCGTCTCGCCAAACACCAGCGCCATCGCGTCGGGTGAGTTCCGGACCTGTGTCTCGAATTGTGCGACGATGCCCTTGCGCGGCACATCCCTGCGCGTGTCGTTCGCCCGTGCGAGCAGGACGTCATCCGCGGGATCGCGGGTCGCAATCATGCCGACCGGTCGATCGGCATCAATGCTCAGCGCGTCGATCTGCCGCACAAAAGCCCGCTGTAACCGCGCGATCCGCACCTCGTCGAAATGCTTGCGCTGATAGTTGAAGACGAGGCGCAGGCGCTCGTCGATGCCAATGCTTGCGAACAACGGGTAATTGCTGGTCTCGACGATGCGGGTCTCGCCGACCTGGATCTGCCGGTCCTTTCCGATCAGCGCGCGGTCAACCGGGTAATTCTCGAACACCAGGATGGTGTCGAACAGCGGACGTCCGGGACGCCCCGCCAGGCGCTGGATTTCGTAGAGTGGTGTCGAACCGAACTCGCGCAAGGCCAGATTGCGATCCTGCAGCTCGCGCAACCATGCGCCAACCGTCTGCTGCGGGCTGACGCCGTCGACGACCGGCAATGTGTTGATGAACAGGCCGACCATTTCTTCAGCGCCGCCAAGCTCAGGCGGCCTGCCCGATACCGTGACACCGAAGCAGACCGTCCTCTGCCCGGTATGCTGTCGCAGCAGCTGCGCCCATGCCGCCTGCACCAGCGTATTCACCGTGATCCGCTCGCGCGCCGCAAATTCCTGCAACCGTCCAGTCGACGCAGGATCCAGCTCCAGCGCAAGCGAGCCGTGACCGGACGAGTGCGCCTCCGTCCGTTCGGCCAGGCTTTCAGCCAGGAAACTTGGCTCGTCCAGCCCGGCCGTCACATCGCGCCAGAACCTTGCCGGCGCGTCGCTGTCATGGCCCTTCAGCCACGCGATGTAGTCGCGGTAACGATACTGCAGCGCCGGGAGACGTCCCTCGCCGTTATGCTGCATCACCTCAGCGACCAGCCGCGCCGAGCTCCACCCGTCGAGCAGGATGTGGTGATGCGTCCAGATCAGCCAATGCCGGTCTTCGCCGAGTCGGATCAGCCGGACGCGCTGCAAGGGCGGTCGCGACAAGTCGAACCCCGCGGCCTGCTCCTGCCGCGAGACGTCGGCCAGCGCCGCGTCCAACCGTGTGTGGTCCCACCCATCAATTCGCTCACGCCAGTCGTCTTCGACAAAGGGCACTTCCGCACGGCGATAAACGACCTGTTGCGGCGCGCCGGACAGGTCACGCCAGACGAATCCGGTCCGCAGCACCGCATGGCGATCGCTGGCTGCCTGCCAGGCGCGGCGCAGTTCTCCGGTATCCAGGCCGCGGATATGCGCCGCAACCTGATTGACGTAGAGCCCGCTCTCGCCGTCATGCATCGCATGGAACAACATGCCCTGCTGCATCGGCGACAATGGATAGATGTCCTCGACCTCACGCCAATCGAGCGCAAGCCTGTCGAGCTCGGCCTGACCGAGTCCCGACAACGCCACGTCGGATGGCGTCAGACCGCAGGCGCCGCCGGTGCAGTGTTCGACCAGCTCACGCAGTGCAGCCTCGTACAACGCGGCCAGTCGCTCGACCGTCTCGCGCCCATAGCGCTTGCGGCCGAAACCGAACGACAACCGTAGCCGTCCATCGCGGACCGTGCCGTTCACACTCAGCCAGCGTCTCAGCGGGCTCGATGCATCGCGGGATGGACCGGCGCTTTCCGCCGCCATCGTGAACAGCGCCGCTTCAGCGTCACCGCCGTCGATCTGGCCAAGATAGTTGAAGGCGATCCTCGGCTCGGCAACACGCGACAGCGCCATGCGCTGCTCCTCCGAGCCGAGATAGCGCAACACGCCATAGCCCAGTCCGCGGCCGGGAACGCCACGAAGCTCCTCCTTCACCGACTTGATCAACCGCGAGGACTCTTGCGAGCCACCGGCCAATCGCACGGGAAAAGCTGTCGTGAACCAGCCGACCGTGCGCGAGAGGTCGAGATCGCCGGACAGGTGTTCGCGGCCATGACCTTCCAGCTCGACGAGGACGTCGTCCTGTCCGCACCACCGCCAAACGGCGCGTGCAAGGCCGGCGAGAAGGAGATCATTGATCTGCGTGCGATAAGCCGACGGAGCTTCCGCGAGCAGCCGCCGCGTCCATTCGCTTTCGAACGTCAGCAGGACCTCATCGGCATCTGCAATGCGATCGACGCCATCATGATCGTCGTCGCAAGGAATGTCCGCCTCTGCATGGCGGCTGGCCCAGTAAGACAGTTCCCTCGCGAACTCAGGCGATGTGGCGTAGGCTCGCAAGCGCTGTCCCCACAGCGCGTAAGCGTGGGTCTTGGGCGCAAGCGCGACCGTTGCATCACCTTGCGCGAGCTGCGTGTATGCTGAGGCGATGTCCTCCAGCAGAATTCGCCAGGATACGCCGTCGACCACCAAATGGTGGATCACGATCAGAAACCGTTGGCTGCCATCGGCGACATCAATGCCGACAGCTCGCACCAGCACTCCGCTGGAGATCGACAGGCTTTCCTGCGCCGACGATGCCAGCGCAGTCACAGCGTCGCGGTCGGCCGCGTGCCGGCCCCAGAGCATCTCATCCGCCGCCGGTGCGGCACCGTGCTCAGCATGCCAGCTCCCCCGCCTCCCCTCGAAGCGCAGGCGCAGCGCGTCGTGATGGTCGACCACAGCGACAAGTGCGCGCCGCATCACGTCCCAGTCGAGATGATCTTTCGGCTGCAGCAGCACCGCCTGGTTCCAATGATCGCGATTTTCCATGTCCTCCGCAAAGAAGCGGGACTGAATCGGCAAGAGCGAATGCGGGCCGGTGACCTGCCCTTGGTCGGCGAGCATCTCGCTACGCTGCTCGGCCCGCGCCGCGAGCGCGAGCGCCTCCAGCGTCTGATGCTGAAACACATCGCGCGGTTCGATCAAGTAGCCGGCGCGCCGGGCGCGACTCACCATCTGGAGCGAGATGATGGAATCGCCGCCGAGCTCGAAGAAATTGTCGCGGAGGCTGACGGCGGGCTGACCGAGCAGCTCGGCCCAGATCGCCGCAAAGGCGATCTCGGCCGGCGTGCGTGGCGCCTGGTGCTCCGCATTCCCATGGACCATGTCGGGCGCCGGCAGCGCATGGCGATCCACCTTGCCGCTCGGCATCAAGGGCAGCCGCTCCAGAACCGCAATTCTCGGCGGCACCATGTAATCGGGCAGGACGGCCGACAGCGCCGTCCGCAGCCCAGTCTCTTCCAGTTCACCCGTGCCGGCGACGTAGCCGACCAGCTGGCGGCCGGCGCCGATCTCCCGCGCCACCACGACCGCGGAGCGGACGCCGGGCTGCTCGAGCAGCCGCGCCTCGATCTCACCGAGCTCGATGCGGAAGCCACGAATCTTGATCTGGTCATCCGCACGCCCGACATAGTCGATCGCACCATCGGCCCGCCAGCGCGCCAGATCTCCCGACCGATAGAGCCGCTCCCCCGCTTCGCCGAAGGGATCGGGAATGAAGCGCTCCGCCGTTAGGCTTTCGCGCCGCCAATAGCCCCGCGCCAAACCTGCCCCGCCTATGAACAGCTCGCCGGTCACGCCTGCCGGCACCAGGTTCAGATCAGTGTCGATGATACGGATCGTCACGCCGGGAATGGGCCGTCCGATCGGCACGCGCGCCGCACCTTCATCACGACAGGTCCAGTAGGTCGCGTTGATCAAGGCTTCGGTCGGACCGTAGCGATTGTCGAACCGGACGCCGGGGAACGTCGCGAGCACGCGCGTCATCAGGTCGAGCGACAGCGCTTCGCCGCCCGCGAACAGGCGCTTGAGCGAGGTGCAGCGCACTGCGCCGGGCTCGGCCACGAAATGCTCGAGCATCTGAGGCACGAAATGCAGCGTCGTCACGTCATGGGCGATGACGGCTTCCACGAGACGCCGCGGCTCGCGATGCGCCCCCGGAGCCGCGATCGCGAGCCGCGCGCCGGTCGCAAGCGGCCACAGGATTTCCCAGACCGAGACATCGAAGCTGAACGGCGTCTTGTGCAGGAAGGTCTCGCCGGCATCGAGGCGATATTCCACCTGCATCCAGCCGAGCCGCGCTGCAAGCGCGCGATGAGAACAGGCCACGCCCTTCGGCACGCCGGTCGATCCCGACGTGTACATCACATAGGCGAGGCTGTCCGGATGGAGCGCTGCATCGGGATTGCCAGCGCCGTCTTCGATGCGAGCTTCGTCCTCTCCATCGATGGTCCAGGATTCGGCGTTCGCATCCGCGATCACAGGCTCCAGATGCGTCAAGAGCCGCTCCTGGGTCAGCACCAACGCCGTTCCGCTGTCACGCAGCATGTGAAGGAGGCGATCGGACGGATAATCTGGATCGAGCGGCAGATAGGCGCCGCCGGCCTTCAGAACAGCCAGGACGCCGACGACCAGCTCGATGCTTCGCTCGAGCGCCAAGCCGACCAGCCGGTTGCGACCGATCCCATGATCTCGCAGCCGCCACGCCAGGCGATTGGCGCGCGCATTCAGCGCGCCATAACTGATCTCGCGGCCGCCGAAGACCAACGCGACCGACGACGGCGAAGCCTCGGCCCGTGCTTCAATCTGCACGACGATACTCTCACCAAGCTTCGGAGCCCGCTCAACGCAGCCGCTCCAACCGAGCACCTTCTGGGTCTCGTCGGCATCGAGGCCCTCGAGCACGCCAAGCGGGCGAGACGCGTCCTCCACGATCCTGGCCAGCAGCCGCGACAGCGAGGCTTGCAGATGCCTTATCTGATCGTCATCAAAGCGGCTGCGGTCGTAACGAAAGCCCAGATTGATGCCGTCGGGCTTGGCGAACACCGCCACCGTCAACGCATAATTGGTGATCGAGACCTGCTCGACGCGGCCGAACCGGCTGCCGCTCTCGCTCTCGTCTCGCAGCGCCTGATCGATCGGGTAGTTCTCGAACACGAGGATATTGTCGAACAGCGCTCGCCCGGAGCGCCCGGCAAGACGTTGAATTTCATAAAGCGGCATCCAGCCGTAATCGCGCAGATCCATGTTGCGCGCCTGGAGCTCGCGTAGCCACGCCCCCACCTCCTCCTGCGGGTTGGCCTGATCGACGATGGGCAGCGTGTTGATGAACAGGCCAACCATGTCCTCGACGCCACTGATCTCGGCGGGTCGGCCGGAGATCGTCGCGCCGAAACAGACCGCGCGCTGGCCGGTGTGACGACGCAGCAACTGCGCCCACGCGCCTTGCACCAACGTGTTGAGCGTGACGCGCTCGCGCCTCGCGAACGCTTGCAAGCCTGCCGTCAGCTCCGCCGTGAGAAGCAGGTCCAGCGAGCCATGGCCGGATGCTCGCCTGATTGCTGGTCCTCCCAGCGCGTCCGCGAGGAAACCGGGCTCGTCCAATTCCGCTAGCGCGGTGCGCCAGAACGACGCCGACGCGACACGGTCCTGCTTTTGCAGCCATTCGATGTAATCGCGATAGCGGCCCGTCGCGGCCAGCAAGCGCTCGCCGCGTTCGTGCTGCAGGATCTCGGCCATCAGACGCGCCGCGCTCCAGCCGTCGAGCAGGATATGGTGGTGTGTCCAGATCAGCCAGTGGCGTGTCTCGTCGAGCCTGATCAGCCGCACCCGCTGCAACGGCGCCTGCGACAAGTCGAATGCCCTGGCGCGCTCGGCTTGCGCGGCGCGCGCCAACGCGGCCCGGAGCTCTTCATCGTCCCTGGCGACCGCCTGTGTGCACCAGTCCTCCTCCTCGAACGGCAAATGCGCAGAGCGATAGACCACCTGCTGTGCCGCCCCCGACAGCTCACGCCACGCAAATCCGGTTCGCAACACCGCATGCCGTAAGCTGACCTCGTGCCAGGCTGCGCGCAGCCGGCCAGAATCGAGGCCACGGATCTCCAGGCCGATCTGGTTGACGTAATTGCCACTTTCGCCGTCACGCAGAGCGTGGAACAGCATGCCCTGCTGCATCGGCGACAGCGGATAGATGTCCTCGATCTCGCGACAGTCGATCGTTGCGACCAGCACGTCGAGATCAGCCTGGCTCAAGTCCGACAACGGGAAGTCCGACGGCGTCACGCCGCGCGCGCCACCCGTGCAATGCGCGACGAGTTCGCGCAAGGCCGCAGCATAATGCTCTGCGAGACGCTCGATCGTCGCCCTCCGATAGCGCCTGCGGCCATAGCTGAACGACAGGCGCAATTGTCCTTCACCGACCTGGCCGTTGATGCTGACCCAGCGGCCAAGCGGTGCGCTATCGCTGCGCATCGGCCCGGAGCTCTCGGCCGCGAGCTGGAACGGGTTGCTCCCACCGATGCTGGAATCGAACTGGCCAAGATAGTTGAAGACGATGCGCGGCTCAGGCAGCGCCTCAAGCGCGCTGCGCTGCGTCTCCGTGCCGAGATGGCGCAGGACGCCATAGCCCAGCCCGCGGTTGGGAACGGCGCGAAGCTCCTCCTTGACCGATTTTATCAGCGCAGCGTCGTCACCCGATCCGGTCCGCAAGCGCACCGGAAACGCTGTGGTGAACCAGCCAATGGTGCGGGACACGTCCATGCCTGCGAAGATGTCCTCCCGGCCGTGCCCTTCGAACTCGACGACAACATCATCAATCGCGCCCCAGCGCGCGACCGCCCGCGCGAGCGCCGCCAGCAGGAGATCATTGACTTGAGTGCGATAGGCGGACGGCGCTTCCTTAAGCAGCCGCGTCGTCAGTTCTGCGTCGAATGTCAGCAGGATTTCCTCACCGTCCGCAACCCGGTCGATGCCGCCATGATCATCGTCGCAGGGAAACGCTGCGTGCGCTCCTCGATCAAGCCAGTAACCGAACTCGGCGGCCAGCTCGTCGGTCGCGGCATAGGCCTGCAACCGCGCACCCCAAGATGCATAAAGCTCACTCCTCGCCAGCGCGACCGAAGCCGCGCCTTGGCGGAGCTGATCGTATGCCGTCGCAAAATCCTCGAGCAGCACGCGCCATGACACGCCGTCGATGACGAGGTGATGCACCACCACCAGAAGCCGCTGGCTGCCGTCCACGATGTCCATACCGACCACGCGCAGCAACGGTCCGGCCAGCGAGAGGCTGGCCTGGGCTTCAGAAGCGACGTTCGTGACTGCGGCAGCGTCGCGGACGTTGTTGCGAATCCACAGCAGCTCCGATATTGGCGGCGTTGCGCCATAAATCGCACGCCAGGTGCCATCCATGTTCTCGAAGCGCAAGCGCAAGGCCGCGTGATGAGCGACGAGAGCGCCGACCGTGCGCTCGACAAATCGCCAATCGAGCCGCGACTTCGGTCTCAACAGGACAGCTTGGTTCCAATGATGGCGGTCCCCTGCGTCCTCGCCGAAGAACCGCAACTGGATCGGCAGCAGCGGATGCTCGCGGCCCTCGATATCGCCTTCGACGACGACATCTTTCGCCTTATCTTCACGCCGCGCGACGCGCGCCAGATCCTGCAAGGTCTGATGCCGGAAGACGTCACGCGGCTCGATCAGCAGTCCCGCCTGGCGGGCGCGGCCGACCAGTTGCAACGAGATGATGGAATCGCCGCCGAGCTCGAAGAAATTGTCCTCGACACCGATGACGGGCTGACCGAGCAGTTCTGCCCAGATCGCGGCGAGAGCCGTCTCGGCCGGCGAGCGCGGCGCCACGTATGCGGCGGTCACCAGGAGCGTCTCGGGTGCCGGCAAGGCGTCGCGATCCACCTTGCCATGCGCGGTGAGTGGCAGCCGCTCGAGCCGCACGATGCGGGCCGGCACCATGTAGTCGGGCAATTCGTCCGCGAGTGCCGCGCGCATCGCCGCTTCGTCGAACGGTCCATCACCGGCGACATAGCCGACCAGCTGACGGCTGACGCCGGCTTCGCGGGCAACGACGACAGCCGACTGCACCCCGGCTTGCCGCATCAGCCATGCTTCGATCTCGCCGAGCTCGATCCTGAAGCCGCGGATCTTCACCTGGTGATCGGAGCGGCCGACATATTCGATGACCCCGTCGGCGCGCCACCGCGCCAGATCGCCGGTGCGATAGAGCCGCGCGCCCGGCGTACCGAACGGATCTGGGACGAAGCGTTCAGCCGTCAGCTCGGCACGCCACCAGTAGCCGCGCGCGAGTCCCTCGCCGCCGATGAACAGCTCGCCGGTCACGCCGACCGGCACGATATTGAGATCAGTGTCCAGAATATAGGCCGAGCGGCGCCCCACCGGACGACCGATCGGCGCGTAATTGCCGTCAATCTCCTCGCTGGCATCGACTTTCCAGACCAACGGCGTCACCACGGTTTCGGTCGGGCCATAGCCGTTGATCAATGTCCGCGGTTTGAGCGCACGCTTGACCTTGTCGAAGCCGGCCTTGGGCATCGCTTCGCCGCCGAACGAGTAGAGCTCCACCGGCGGCGGATCGCCGCGCCACATCGCGAATTCGGCGAGCTGTTGTAGATAGGCGGGCGGGAAGCCGGCATTGGTGACGCGTTGCCGGCGCAGGACATCGAGGGTCTGCTCGGCCGACCATAAATCTGCATCGCGCATCAACAGTGCGGCGCCGCAGGTCAGTGCCGTCCAGAGCCGCTCATGTGCTCCATCGAAGGTGAAGGATAGGAAGTGCAGTTCGCGCGAGTGCCGGTCCATGTCGTAAAGCCGGGCCGTCACCTCACAATGCATCGCGAACGGGCCGTGCTCGACCGCGACGCCTTTCGGGATACCGGTGGAGCCCGAGGTGTAGATCACATAGGCAAGGCTGGTCGCAGCCAGCGCAATCTCCGGATCGCTTTCGCTCTCCCCCGCGAGGTCGATCCCACCGAGGTGAACGACCTCGATGCCGGGCGGCGACGGCGTGAGCGCCGAACCATCCGCGTCGATCAGCACGATACGCGCGCCGGCATCGCGCATGGTGCCGACCTGCCGCCTCGCCGGATGCTCGGGATCGAGCGGCAGATAGGCGGCACCCGTCTTCAAGACTGCGAGCAGGGCCACGACGAGATGTGGTGAGCGGCGCGCCGAGATGCCGACGAGGTCGGAGCGCCCGACGCCCAGGCGCATGAGATGGTGCGCGAGGCGATTGGCGCGCCGGTTGAGCTCGGCATAGGTGATTTCATCCCCCCGGAAGACCAGCGCCGGCGCATCGGGCGTTTCGGTCGCCAGCCGTGCGACAGTCCGGTGAACCGGCATGAACGGCGTACCGGTCGTTCCATCAACCCCGTCGTTCCACTGGCGCAGCCTCTCCAGTTCCTGTTCGGAAAGCAGCGCCACATCGGCGATCGATTGCATGTCGTCGGCAACCATCGCCTTCAGTATCGTGGTCCAATGCGTGGCAAGGCGCTCGATCGTGGAGGCCTCGAACAGCGCCTTCGCGTAGGTGAAGATCGCGCGGATTTCGCCCGACGGCCCCTCTTCGGTATCGAGCGCGAGATCGAACTTGACCGTATCAACGTCGGCGTCGATCTTTTCGATCTGAAGGCCGGTCCGATCCGGTGGATTGCCCGACGCCCGACGGTGCTGGTGATTGTAGAGGACCTGAAAAAGCGGGTTCTGGCTCAGGCTGCGCGTGGGCTGGAGGATCTCGAGCAGTCGCTCGAACGGAAGGTCCTGGTTCTCCTGTGCCTCGATCGTGGCCGCATGGACTTTCGCAATGAAGTCCGCGATCGCCGCCCGGCCGTCGATCTGTGTGCGAAGCACCTGGGTGTTGACGAACAAGCCGATCACGCCGCGCGTTTCGTCGCGGTGCCGATTGGCGACGGGTACACCGATGTTGATATCGGACTGGCCGGTGTAGCGATAGAGCAGCAGCTTGAAGCTCGCCAGCATGACAACAAACAGTGTCGTACGGCGTCGCCGCGCCAGAGCGCGCAAGCCATCGGCCAATACCGGATCGAGCGGAATGTGCCGTGCTGCTCCCGCAAGATCGGGGACCGCCGGCCGCGCCCGGTCGATCGGCAGCTGGAGCACGGCCGGATCGGCAAGACGCCTGGTCCAGTAATCGGCCTGCCGCGTGCCGTCGACCGCACTCATCCAGAGCCGCTGCCATTCGGCATAGTCGGCACAATCGATCTCCGGCTCCGGTAGAGCGGGCGTTTCACCGTGTGCGAATGCCGCGTACAGCTTCCAGAATTCGTCGACCAGCACGCCCATCGACCAGCCGTCGGTGACGATATGGTGCAGACTGACGACGAGGAAATGGTCGCTCTCGTCCAACGTCAGCAATGCCGCACGCATAAGCGGGCCGGCTTCGAGATCGAACGGCAGCGAAGCTTCTCGCCGCGCCAGCGAACGCGCCTGCCCCTCGCGGTGATCGCCATCGAGCGACACCTGCCGCAATACGACGGGCTGAGGGTCGCATATGCATTGCTCGGCGATCTCGCCTTCCTGCCGAAATACCGTGCGAAGCGCACTGTGGCGGGCGACGAGCGCATCGAACGCCTGTTGCAGCGCGCGCGGTTTCAGCGTGCCGCGCACGCGCACGGTCGCAGAGATGTTGTATGCGGCGCTCCCCGGGTCCATCCGCCACAGGAACCAGAGGCGCGATTGCGCAAAAGACAACGGTGCCCGCTTGCGCTCCTGGCGCACGATCGGCAGCATGGCGAGATTGACGCCCTTCGCGGCGAGCTGCGAAAGGAACGCGTGCTGCTTGTCGGCATCGAGGCGCATCAGGCGCCGTGAGATGTCGCGCAGCTGCTGCTCTTGCGTGGTTGCCGTGTCACTCATCGGACAGTTCGACTTCCTTCAACATGTCGAGCATCGCGGCGATGTCGTCGCCTCGCTTGTCGGTTTCGCTCTCCTGGCCCAGCGCAGCCGCCATGGTTTCAACGGTCGTCATTTCAAACAGACGGTTGAGCGGCAGGTCGTGGCCGAGATCGCGCTTGATGCGGCTGACGAGCTGGACGGCGATGAGGGAATCGCCGCCGAGCTCGAAGAAATTGTCGGTGATGCCGATGTCGGGCTGGCGCAGCAGATCGGCCCAGATGGCGGCCAGCGCCGCCTCGGCCGGCGTGCGCGGCGCGACGTGCTCGACTGACGCTGTGAGCTGATCCGGCGCCGGCAGCGCCTTGCGGTCGATCTTGCCGTTTGGCGTCAGCGGCAGGCGCTCCAGCACCACGATCCGCGCCGGGACCATGTAGTCCGGCAGCACCGAGGACAACGCCGTCTTGAGGGCGGCTCCGTCCAGTGCCTCGCCGCTGACATAGCCGACCAGCTGGCGGCCGGCGCCGGCCTCACGCGCCACCACCACCGCCGCGCGGACGCCCTGCTGCGCCTGTAGCCGCGCCTCGATCTCGCCGAGCTCGATGCGGAAGCCGCGGATCTTCACCTGGTGGTCGGCACGGCCGACATAGTCGAGCACGCCGTCGGACCGCCACCGCGCCACGTCGCCGGTGCGATAAAGCCGCGCACCGGGTGGACCGAACGGGTCGGGGATGAAGCGCTCCGCCGTCAGCGCGCCGCGTCGCCAATAGCCGCGCGCCAGCCCGGCGCCCCCGATGTAGAGTTCGCCGGCAACGCCGACCGGCGCCAGGTTGAGATCGCCGTCGAGAACATAAAGCGTGGTGTTGCCGATCGGGCCGCCCAGCAGCGGACGATCGTCCGCCGCATCGAGCCGATGGCGGGCCGACCACACCGTGGTCTCGGTCGGGCCGTACAGGTTCCAGACCTCGCCGGCCTGCTCCACCAGCCGCCGCGCCAGATCCGGCGGCAGCGCCTCGCCGCCGCAGAGCACCCTGCAGCTTGCCGGCAGCGAAGGACCTTCGTGATCGAGCAGCATCCGCCAGGTCGACGGCGTGGCCTGGATCAGGGACACGCCGTGTCGCTCCACGATCGCCTTGAGCCGCGCAGGATCATGCGCCGCCGCACGATCCGCCAGCACCACGCAGGCCCCGATCGTCAGCGGCAGCCACAGCTCCAGAACAGCGATGTCGAAGGACAATGAGGTCAGTCCCAGTACCCGGTCGCTCGCGGTCATGCCGGGCTGCTCCGCCATGGTCGCCAGGAAATTGGTCACGGCGTCGTGGCGGACCATCACCCCCTTGGGCAGGCCGGTCGAGCCCGAGGTGTAGATCACATAGGCAAGGCTCTCGCCGTGAACGGCGACATCGAGATTGCCGGCATCCCCGGCCCCGCCGTCCTGCCCGTCGAGCAGCCAGGCCTTGGCTCCGGTCTCCGCCAGCACGGCGGCGAACTGATCGCGCAAGTCCGTCTGCGTCAGCACCAGCGCCGCGCCGCTGTCGCGCAGCATGTGCGCCAACCGCTCGGGCGGGTAATCCGGATCGAGCGGCAGATACGCCCCACCTGCCTTGAGCACGGCGAGCAGCGCCACCAGCATCTCGACGCCCCGGTCGAGCGCCAGCCCGACCATCACGTCGGTCCCGACGCCGCGATCGCGCAAGCGCCGCGCCAGCCGGTTGGCACGCGCATTCAGCGCGGCGTAACTCAGCCTCAACTCGCCGAACACCAGCGCGATCGCTTCCGGCGACGTCCGGACCTGCGCCTCGAATTGCGCGACGAACGACTGGTCTGGCGGATAATGCGCCCGACTCCGATTCCACGCCTCCAGCAAGAGCCGGCGCTCCTCTGCAGGCAGAATGTCGAGCTCTCGGACCGGCGCGCGCGGCGAGCGTTCCAGTGCCTCGGCCAGTCGATCGAGCGCCTGCTGCATCAAGGCGCAGATGCGGTCAGGCGAGAGCGGACGGACGATCTGAGCAGTCAGCCCGAGCGCCTGACCATAGTCCTCTACGGCCAGCATCAATGGATAATTCGTGCGCTCCTCGCCACCAAGCCATTCGATTCCGGCGCCGTCCCTGTCGTCGGCCAAATCGGCCGGCATTGCATTGTGCCGATAGTTCAGGATCGAGCTGAACAGGGGCGCCGGCGCCGCGACGCCGCTACATCTTTGCGCGAGCGCCAGCGAGGCGTGCTCGTGCGCCATCAGCTCGGTCAACCGATCATGTGCATTTCGAACGCTGTCCTCGACCGCCCTATCATCGAGATCGAGCCGCAGCGGCAAGGTGTTGATGAACAGGCCCATGGTGCGATCGCCGCCGGCGCCGGCCTGCATGCGGCCGAACAGGACCGTCCCGAACACGACGCGCTCGCGCCCGCTGGTTCGTGCCACCGCCTGCCCCCAGGCGAGATGACAAAGGCTGGCCAGGCTGACGCCCAGTCGCCGAGCCTGAGCACGAAGCCTTGCGGCCAATTGTTCGGGCAATATTCGTCGAGCTTCCGCAACGCTCCCGCCGTCCCCGTGCACCCGGTCCAGTCCAAACGGCGCGGTCGGCTCATCGATGTCGGCGAGCATGCCGCGGAAGAAACGCTCGTGCTCCGCGCTCGCCGCCGAGCCGCGTGACTGCGCCACCAGATTGCGGAACGGATATGGCCGCGGCAACTCATGACTCCGTCCCGACAAGATCTTCCCGACCTCGTCGTGCATCACCTCCAGCGCGGAGTGGTCGCCGATCAAGTGGTGCAGCAGCACCAAGAGCAGCCAGCGCCCGCCCTCGGGATCGGCGGCAATTGCAAATCGCAGCAGCGGTGGCTGACCGAGATCGATCCGATGGAGACGCGGGTCGAATCGTCGCACGAGCTGTTCAACCGCAGCACCTTCGCCATCCAGCACGACCTCGCTGACAACCAGCGGAGCCTGCCGCCAAACCACCTGTGCCGGCGTGGACAAACCGTTCCACACGATGGACGTTCGCAGAATGTCGTGGCGGTCGATCACCTGCCGGACAGCGTCGAGATAGCGATCGAGCAGGCCGCGGCTTGCAAATGCCATCCGGCCGACCAGCAGATATGGATCGCCGTCTTTCGACAGCAGATGGTGAAAGAGGATGCCATCCTGAAGCGGCGACAGGCCGTAGACGTCCTGGATGTTGGCAACGCCGCCCGGAACGCTGGCCACGATGCTGTCGATGTCGGATTGCGTCAATCCGATCAGCGGCAACAATTCAGGCGTGATCGCCTTCGTCTGCGGAGTGATCCGGTTGACGGGAACGTCGACTGCTCCGTCGCCACCGAGGCCGGCAGCAAAGTCTGCCAGCATCGGCTTTGCGAACAGCGTGCGCGCGTCCGCTCTCAGCCCGTGCCGCTGCAACCGCTCCAGCATGCGGACGGCGAGCAGCGAGTGGCCGCCGAGCTCGAAGAAGTGGTCGCCGCGTCCAACGCGATCGACGCCCAGGAGCTCGGCCCAAACATTCGCGACGATCTGCTCAACATCGCCCCGCGGCGGTTCGAATCGGCGCCGCGCAAATGCATCGTCCTCCGGCGCCGGCAGCGCCTTGCGGTCGACCTTGCCATTTGGCGTGAGCGGCAGTGCATCGAGGCGCACCAACGCTGACGGCAACATGTAATCCGGCAAGCACGTACGCAGGTGATCGCGCATCGCGCCGGCAAATTCACCGGCGTCGAGCCGCGCGCTGTTACCGCGACGCGCGGCCACATAGGCAATCAGCCGCATGTCGCCGCCACGATCACGTTGAGCCAGCACGACGGAATCGGTCACGTCGGCGTGCTCGTTGAGCCGAAACTCGATCTCGCCCAGCTCGACGCGAAAGCCGCGGATCTTGACCTGCTGATCATTGCGACCAACAAACGCGACATTGCCGTCCGGCAGATAACGCCCGAGATCACCGGTGCGATACATGCGCGCATCCGCATCGCCGCGGAAGGGATCGCGCACGAAGCGCTCGGCCGTCAGGTCAGCGCGATTGAGATAGCCGCGCGCAACACCGACTCCGCCAATGCAAATTTCACCCATCGCGCCGAGCGGAACGGGCGCCCCAAACCGGTCCAGAAGATAGATCCGCGCATTCGGCAACGGACGACCGATCGGGGCTACATCACCATCAAAACCCGGTGGCCGCAACCAGCTCGTGGCGCAGACCGTTGCTTCCGTCGGCCCGTAACCATTGAAGACGGCGATGCCAGGAGGCAATCCCTTGATCAGCTCGGTCTTGGGTAATTCACCGGCAAGAACAAGAACCCGCAGCGAGGCCGAGCGGTCGAGATCGGCGCGCCCGTGCAGCATCGCCGGCGGCAGGGTCGCATGCGTGATCGCGTTGTCCGTGAGGTAGCCGAGCAATTCCGAGGTGTCCTGATGCTCGCGCGGGCCAGCCAGAAACAACGAGGCGCCCGAGCACAGCGCCATGACGATTTCCCAGATGCTGGCATCGAAGCTGAACGAGGCAAACTGCACGATGCGGCTGTGCGAATTGACCTCGAACAGCGCCCGTTGCGCCAACGCCAGATTCACCAGGCCGCGATGCTCGACCATCACCCCTTTCGGCCGGCCAGTCGAGCCGGAGGTGTAGATGATGTAGGCGAGGCTACGCGACGTCAGTCCTTCGACAAGGCCGCCCGGATCGCCTGGCGTTGTGACGGCGGAGGCATTCGCCTCGGGATCGACGATCTCAAAGGTCCCATTCGGGAATATCGCCCTTCCCGCCTCCTCGGCTATCAGCACGCGCGGCTCGGCATCGTCGACGATCTGACGCAGCCGCTCTGCTGGATAGGCGGGATCGAGCGGCAGATAGGCCCCGCCCGCCTTCAGCACGGCGAACAGGCTCACGACCATGGCGATGCCGCGCGGCAGACAGATTGCGACGGGCTGATCCGGCACCACGCCTAAGGCCATCAGGTGCCGGGCAAGCTGGCCCGCTTTGGCATCGAGGTCACCATAGCTCAGGCGGACGTCATCGTACACCAGGGCGACGGCCTCCGGCGTCCTTCTCACCTGCTCCGCAAACAATTCATGAATGCAGCGCTCCGAGGGAAATGGCACGGTGGTCTCATTCCACATGTCGAGAACGCGTCTGCGCTCCGCGGCACCAATGATATCGATGCGATCGATCACTTGGTCCGCATCGGCAACCATCGCCCGCAGGAAGGACAACAAATAGTCCCTGTGGCGCCTGATCGTCGCTTCGTCGAACAACGCGGTCGCATAGTTCAGGAAGCCGACGATACGTCCGCCCAGCTCGCCCAGATCAAGCTCCAGATCGAACCTGACCTGTTGGAGCGGGATATCGGCGGTCTCGGCCTTCAGGCCCGGCAGCTCGAGAGTCCCCGTCTCGTTGCTCTGCCAGGCGAACGCGACCTGGAAGACCGGCGTATGCTCCCGTCCCCGCAGCGGCTGGGTGATTTCGACGACCTGCTCGAACGGCAGATCCTGATGATCCTGCGCGGCAAGCGCGGCAATGCGCACGCGACGGAGCAGTTCGGCGACGCTGGGCTCGGCCGAAAGATCGATGCGGACAGCCAGCATGTTGACGAAGAATCCGATCAGGCCCTCGATCTCGGGCCTGTTTCGATTGGCCGTCGGCGTTCCGATGACGATATCCGTCTGCCCGGAAAGCCTCGACAGCACAGCCGCCCAGGCCGCCAGCACGATCATGAACGGGCTGGCGCGATGCGACTGGCTCAGTCGTCGGATGCCGGATGCGAGCTCTGCATCGATCTCGATCGGCAAGGACGCCGCTGTAAGGGACCTGACCGGCGGACGCGGCCGATCCGTCGGCAATTCGAGCACGGCAGGAGCATCCGCGAGCGCCTGACGCCAATAGTCTACCTGCCGCTGCGATCGCTCGCCCGTCAGCCATTGTCGCTGCCAGGCAGCATAGTCCGGATACTGGATCGCCAATGGCGGCAAGAGATCGTCTTTTCCGGCGGCGAAAGCCCGGTAGAGGGCACCCAGCTCACGCACGAGCACGCCGATCGACCAGCCGTCGGAGACGATGTGATGCTGGGTGAGCAGGAAGAAATATTCCCTCTCCGCCGTTCGGATCAGCCGGCCGCGGATCAATGGTCCTCTGGCAAGATCGAACGGCGTCGCAGCCTCCTCGCGACAGAGGCGCACGAGCTCCTGCTCGCGATCGGCCCGGCCGCGCAGATCCTGTTCAAGCAGCGGGACACGTTCATCGGCGGGCAGCAGCACCACGCACGGCTGCTCGTCGATCACGCGAAAGACGCTGCGCAGCGCCTCGTGCCGCGCGAACAACCGGTCGATGCTCCGACGCAACGCGTCGACATCGAGCTCGCCGGAGAGCCGCAATGCTCCTCGAATGTGATAGCTGGAATTGGTGCCGTCGAGTTGCGCCAGCAGCCAAAGCCGTTGCTGCGCAAAGGACATCTCCAGTGAGCCGCCACGCGTCACGACAGGAATCGCATCTGCGCCGCCCCTGTCGGCATTTCGACCGCGTCCCCGGGCCAAGGAGACCAGCCTCCTCATCTGGGCCGGATCCATCTCTCGCAAACTCGGCTTTGCCGTGTCGGCCATGCTCACTGCTCCACTCCAACCAGTTCCCGGAGCTCTTCGGCATCGAATTCCTGTTCGATCAGCCTGATCGACACGACACGCGCAAACGATGCCAGATCGGGATGAGCGAACAGATCCGAGACCGCGATCGATATGCCGATCTCTTGCGAGACGCGGCTGAGCACCCGCACTGCGAGCAAGGAATGCCCGCCAAGCTCGAAGAAGTGATCGTTACGTCCGATCCGGTCGACATCGAGCAACTCCGCCCAGATCCTGGCCAGCGCGAGCTCGATCTCATCCTCGGGCTCTTCATAGGAGTGGCGCGTCAGCGCATCCTCGCCCCGCGCGGGCAGCGCCCGTCGATCGATCTTCCCATTCGGGGTGAGCGGCAGTTGCTCCAGCACCGTGACCGTCGACGGCACCATGTAATCCGGCAGAATGGCGGACAGTGCATCACGTAAATCGCGACCATCGAGCGTGGGTTCACCGCTGGCATAGGCAAACAACTGGCGTCCGGTCCTGCCCTCGCCGGCCACCACGGCCGCCGCACGCACGCCGCGCTGCTCGAGCAGGCGCGCCTCGATTTCCCCGAGCTCGATGCGGAAGCCGCGGATCTTCACCTGCTGGTCGGCACGGCCGACATAGTCGATCACGCCATCGTCGCGCCAGCGCGCGAGATCGCCGGTGCGATAGAGGCGCATGCCGCTATCCCCGAACGGATCGGGGACGAACCGCTCTGCGGTCAATGCACCCCGGTTCAGATAGCCGCGAGCCAGGCCCGCCCCGCCAATGAACAGCTCGCCGGTCACGCCAACGGGAACGATGTTGAGGTCGGAATCGAGAATATGCGCCGATCTCACGCCGACTGGCCGTCCGATCGGTGCGGACTGGCCAGGCTTCAACGTCGTGTCGTCGACGATCCATGCGGTCGGGGCGATCACCGTCTCGGTCGGACCATAGGCGTTGACCAGAAGGTCGACATCGGCAGCACCACGCAAGGCCTTGATCCCGATATCCGACCAGGCCTCGCCGCCGACGATGCAGGCCCTGATCGCGAGCTTTCGCCCCTCCTGCCGCAACGCCGCGCTCAATTGATCCGCATAGGCCGGCGGAAGAAAGATCGAGGTCACCGCATGGCGCGCGATCTCGCTGACGAGGTCGTCGACCAAGAGGCCGGGCTTCGAGGGCAGGACCAGCGACCCGCCCGTCATCAGCGGCACCAGCCAGCGCTCGTGGGCGATATCGAAACTGATCGACGCCGTCTGGAACTCTCGGTCGCGGGAGGTCATGCGATACAGCCGACCGATCGCTTCGCAATGCATCGCAAGCGATCCGCGCGCGACAGCTACCCCCTTCGGCATTCCGGTCGATCCCGAGGTGTAGATGACATAGGCCAGGCTCTCGGGATGGACTTCGACGTCGAGATTGCCGCTGTCGCCGTCAATGGATGGCGATGGCCCATCAATGCAGAGCACTTCGACCCCGGCTTCGCGCAGCACCGGCGCGAGCGGCTCCAGCAGCATGCCTTGTGTCAGAACCAACGTCGTGCCGCTGTCACGCAACATGTAGGCAAGCCGGTCGGACGGATAGTCCGGATCGAGCGGCAAGTAAGCGACGCCGGCCTTCAGAATCGCGAGCAGCGCAACGATCATGTCCGGGCTTCGGGTCAGTGCAATGCCGACCAGCCGATCCGGACCGAGGCTCCAGAGGCGAAGCCGCCGCGCAAGCGCGTTGGCACGCCCGTTCAACTCGCCATAGGCGATGCGCTGGTCGCCCCAGACGATGGCGACGGCGGACGGCGCTTGCGCGGCTTGCACTTCGATATGCGTCACGACGTCGGCACAGTAAGATGCCGCGGTTAGCTGCGCTGCGCCGCTCCAATCGAGGATTCGTCGAGCGTCTTCATCAGACGCCGACCGGAGGTCACCGAGCACGCGCTCCGCGTTCGCCACGATCCGCACCAGCAGATCTTGCAGAATGTCGCGAAGACGCAGGATATCGGCCTCGTCGAACTGGCGCGCGTCATAATTGAACTCGATATTCAGCCTGTCGCCTACGGCAAACACCGCCACCGCCAGCGCATAGTTCGTCGGCGTCACATGCGCCACACGCCCAATCCGAGGGCCGCCCTCCCCGCCTCGCAGCAGTCCCTCGTCGATCGGATAATTCTCAAACACCAGGATGCTGTCGAACAGCGGCTGCCCGGCATGGCCGGCGAGGCGCTGAACCTCGTAGAGCGGCGTCCAGCCGTGCTCGCGTAGTGCCAGATTCTGTTCCTGCAAGGCGCGCAGCCAATCGCCGACGATCGCCTCTGGGTTCGGCGCATCGACGATGGGCAGCGTATTGATGAAGAGGCCCACCATCTCCTCCGAGCCGGGCAATTCGGCCGGACGACCCGAGATGGTCACACCGAGGCAGACAGCGGGCTGCCCCGAATGTCTGCGCAATAACTGTGCCCACGCGCCCTGTATGAGCGTATTGAGCGTCACCCGTTCGCGCTTTGCGAACGACTTCAGCCGTTCGGTCAGTGCCGCATCCACGGCAAGGCCGATGCTGGCGTGGCCTTCGGCGCCGGACGTCTTGGTGGCCACCAGCGCATTCGCGAGTAGCGTCGGCGTTCCGAGCCCCGCCAGCACCTCGCGCCAGAATCTCTCGGAGCTTTCGTGATCGCGGCTCCTTTGCCATGCAATGTAGTCACGATAGCTGCCCTGCTCGGCCGGCAGCGGTTCACCGCTCGCCTGCTGCAACACCTCCGCAATCAGCCGGGCCGAGCCCCAACCGTCGACGAAGATGTGATGATGGGTCCAGATCAGCCAGTGACGGTTTTCGTCGAGCCGTATCAGGCGAATGCGCTGGAGCGGCGGCTGCAGAATGTCAAAGCCCTTCTCCCGCTCGTGTCGGGATATCTCGGCGAGCGCGGCATCCAGCTCCGCAGGTGGGGTGTCGCGCCAGTCCTCCTCGACGAATGGCACGGTCACATGGCGATGCACCACCTGCTGCGACGCGCCTGACAGGTTCTGCCAGACAAACCCGGTCCGCAAGGCGGCATGCCGGTCGCTGGCCGCCTGCCACGCAGCCCGCAGCTTGCTGGCATCGACACCGAACAGCTCGAGCCCGACCTGGTTCACATAGGAATCAGTGGGACCGTCACGCAGCGTATGGAACAACATGCCCTGCTGCATGGGCGAGAGCGGATAGATGTCCTCGACACCGCGAAGATCCAAGGTCGTGGCTAGCCGATCGAGGTCAGCCTGTGCGAGTCCGGACAATGGAACATCCGATGGCGTGAGGCCGACTGCTCCGTTGCAGCAGTGCGCGATCAATTCGCGCAACGCATCTCGATATTGCGCCGACAGGCGCTCGATCCTGGCGTGCCGGTAGCGCTTGCGTCCGTAGCTGAAAGACACTTCCAGCCGGCCCTCGCGCACGAGAGCGTTGATGTTGAGCCATCCGCGCATAGGCGCCGCGGCGCTGCGCGAAGGACCCGCGCTCTCAGGTGCGAAGGAGAAGCGACGTGTGGCGCCAACACTCGCGTCGAAGCGGCCCAGATAGTTGAAGACGATCTGCGGCTCCGCCAGTTGCGCGAGAGCATGACGTTGCTGCTCGGAACCGAGATAGCGCAGCACGCCATGACCGAGCCCGCGATTTGGAATCGCGCGCAGCCTCTCCTTTACCTCCATGATCAGTGAGGCCTCGTCGAAGCCTGCATCTCTCAGTCGGACCGGAAATGCCGTCGTGAACCAGCCGACGGTACGGGATATATCCGCGCCCGGAAAAATATCCTCGCGGCCGTGGCCTTCGAGCTCCACCACCACCTCGTCGTGCTGGCTCCAGCGCGACACCGCTCGCGCGAGACCGGCCAGCAGCAGGTCGTTGACCTGGGTCCGATAGGCGGCAGGCGCCTGTTCGAGCAGCCGCGCCGTCAACTCGGCATCGAACACCAATGATACTTCGCCGGCATCGCCGACGCGATCGATGCCGCCATGGTCGTCGTCACATGGCAAGCGCGCACCGGCACCGCAATCCAGCCAATAGGGCAGTTCGGCCGCGACCTCCGCGGTCGCCGCATAGGCACGCAGCCGCTCGCTCCACGAGCCGTAAGACTCGCTCTTCGGGGGCAGCGTGACGGGACCGCCATGCTGCAGCTGGTCATAGGCCGACGCCAGGTCTTCGAGCAGGATGCGCCAGGACACGCCATCGACGACGAGGTGATGAATCACAAGCAGCAGTCGTTGGCTGCCGTCCGCAAGGTTCATGCCGACCGCGCGCAGCAGCGGTCCCGAAGACAGCGAGAGGCTCTCCTGCGCGGCGCGGGCAAGCCCGACGATCTCCGTCGGGTCGCCGACGTGTGGGTGACTCCACAATAGTTCGGAGGACGCCGGCGGCGGCCCCTGCTCCGCCCGCCAGACGCCATCCACCTGCCTGAACCGCAGACGCAACGCATCGTGATGCTCTACGATGGCAGCGAGCGCACGCCGCAGCGTCTCCCAATCGATCTGCATGTGTGGCAGCAGCAGAACCGCCTGATTCCAGTGATCCCGGTTGCCGATATCCTCGTCGAAGAAACGCATCTGGATCGGCATCAGGTGACGCATGCCGGGATCGGCATTGCCGCCAGCAGACGGCTTCGTGTCCGGCTTCTCCTTCTTCGCGCGCGTCCCGGTCGATATGACGGCGACGGTCGCCAATCCGGCAACCGTCTGCTGGCTGAATATCTGCTTCGGCGTCAGCCGGATGCCGCGCTTGCGCAGGCGGGCGATGATCTGCAGGCTGAGGATGGAATCGCCACCGAGCTCGAAGAAATTGTCATTGCGGCCCACACGCTCGCGACCGAGCACCTCGCACCATACCGCCGCGATCGCGACTTCAGTATCTCCCGCGGGTGCGGCATAGCCGGCGTACACCCCGTCTTCCGCCGGTTCGGGCAAGGTGCGACGATCGACCTTTCCATTGGGCGTCAGCGGCAATCGCGCCAGCATGACGACGTGTGACGGCACCATATAGTCCGGCACGATCGCAAGTAGCTGTTGCTTGATCGTATCGGCCTGCGGACTGGCATCGCGCGATGGTACACAATATGCAACCAGCTCCTGCCGATCGGCATTCGCCCCGATCGCGCGCGGGAGCACTACCGCATCGTCGATGCCCGGCAGTGTCTTGATGACGCGCCCGATCTCTCCGAGCTCGATACGATAGCCACGCAACTTGATCTGATCATCGGTGCGGCCCAGGAATATCAGCCGGCCCGCTTCATCGCAGCGGACACGGTCCCCGGTTCGATAGAGGCGCTCGCCTGCTGCCCCGAACGGATCCGGGACGAAACGTTCCGCAGTCAGACCGGCCGCGCCGCGATAGCCGCGCGCCAAGCCGGCGCCGCCGATATGGAGTTCGCCGGTAACGCCGATCGGCACTTCGTTCAGCGCGTCATCCAGGACATGGGCGCTCAGATTGGCAAGTGGCAAACCGATTGGAACCGGGTTGCTCTCGCGCTCGGCCGCGCATTCATGCGTTACCGCACCGACGGTCGTTTCCGTAGGCCCGTAGTGATTGAGAATCCGGCATTGCGGGCGCAAGCGATGGACTTCGTCCAGCAGCGCCCGGTCGCAAGACTCTCCGCCAAGGATGAGCGCCTCGCGGGGCAGAAGATCGGCCGACCGCGAGGCCTTCAACAGCCCTCGCAGATGGCTCGGCACGATCTTGAGAATGTCGACCTCGCCTTCGCGCATCGCTTGCGCGAAGGCATCCGCGTCGAACACGGCGTCTGGAGACAGCAGATGCAGCGTCCCGCCGGACGCCAGCGCGCCGAACAGGACGGTGTGGCCGAGATCGGCCGCCACCGTCGACACCATCGCCATGTTCGCTGATGGACGCGGCTCCAGGCGTAGCAGCAGGGCCTGAACGTAGTTGGCCAAGGCGCCGTGCGAGATGCTGACGCCCTTCGGCGCGCCGGTCGATCCCGATGTATAAATGACGTAGGCGGTCTGCTCCGGATGAATGATCGTGTCGACCGGCAGGCTCGGGATCTCCCCGCGCGCGGCTTCGGCTTCAGCATCGAGCACCAGGCAATCGAGCCCACGCGCATCCCCGAGCTTCTCACCCGCCGCCAGCAAGATCTCGATGCCGCCGTCCGCCAGGATGCGGCGGACGCGCTCCATCGGCCATTTCGGGTCCAACGGGACGTAAGCGCCGCCGGCCTTGACCACACCGAGCAAGGTGACGACAAAAACCGGCGAGCGCTCGATCCACAGCGCGACCGGCGTCTCCCGCGCCAAGCCCCTGGCGCTGAGCACCTGCGCGATACGGTTCGACCTGCGCTCGAGTTCCGCAAAGCTCAATCGCTCCCGGCCGCATTGGATGGCCGTGGCGGTCGATCGATCTGCGGTCGCCGCACGGTGAAGGCTGATGACATCGGTGAAGCCGAATGCGGCGGTCTCACTTGGAACGGCCTGCCGGTGCCCATCGTCAATGGCAAAGTCCGATATCCGCCGCTCGGCATTGTCGGCAATCTGGCGTAGGTTCGAACCGAACTGCGCCGCCAGCCGCCCGATGGTCGGACGATCGAACAGATCGGTGGCGTAGTTGAACGTCACCTTCATGCCGCCGCCGGCGCTATCGATGACGTCGAGCGCGAGATCGAAATGCGAACCTGCGAGATCGATGATGTCGATTTCGGCAGTGAGCCCTTCGATGCCGGCAAACCCGCCCGGCGCAGTCATGTAGTTGAACTTTGCCTGGAACAGCGGATTGTGGCCCCCGCTGCGTTCCGGCCTGAGGGCTTCAACCAGCATTTCGAAAGGAAGGTCCTGGTGCGATAGCGCCTCGACCACCGATTCCTTGACCTGCTGCAGCACGCTCGGGAAGGTCGCATCGGCTGCAATCTCAGCCCGCAGCACCAGCGTATTGACGAAACATCCGATCAAGCCCTCGAGCTGCGTGTGCCGGCGTCCTGCGATCGGCACACCGACGCGCAGATCACTCTGTCCAGTGTAGCGATGGAGCAGCACCTGATATGCGCCGAGCAGTAGCATGAAGACGCTGACGTGCTGCTTGACAGCGATCTCCCGGAGTCGGGACGCAAGCGCGTCGTCGATGATAAGACCGATCGTCTCGCCGGCATGGCTCTGGATGGCCGGGCGCGGCCGATCATGCGGTAACGCCAAAACGGGATGAAAATCGCCGAGCTTCGCGCGCCAATACGCGAGCTGCCGCTCGGCCTCGCCTGCCGAGAGCCAGTTTCGCTGCCAAGCCGCAAAGTCGGCGTATTGAATTGCCGGAATCGGCGGCGCGCCTCCGCCATGACCAATACCGCTGCGATAGAGCGCGGCCAGTTCGTCGAGCAGCACGTCGAGCGACCTGCCGTCGACGATGATATGATGGGCGAGCAGCAGCAGCTCGTGCGCATCGTCCGCGAGCCGAAGCAACACCGCGCGCAACAGCGGACCGTTCACGAGATCGAACGGCTTGGCGAGCTCGGATCGCTTGAGGCTCTCCGCGCGCTCGGCGCGTTCCCCTACAGAATGGGAACGAAGATCCTCGTCCCGGATGCCGATGCTCATGACATCGTGGATGAGCTGCGTTCCGCGGCCGTCGCTGGCTCTGAACGTGGTGCGCAATATCTCGTGACGGCGGACGATCTCGCCGAGCGCGCGCGACAGGACGGCATGATCGAGCCGCCCCTTCAGACGGATTGTACTTGCGACGGTGTAGGCGGTCCCGGCCGGGTCCATGTTCCAGAGGAACCAGAGCCGCTCCTGCGCGTGCGACAGCATCGCACGATCGGCCGCGGCGGCCCACGGGATCGGCGGCAACGTCCGGCCGGCACCAGCGCCCGCCAGGGCATCGATCCGGCCGGCGAAGGCCGCGAGCGTCGGCGCGTCGAAGAAGGTGCGCAGCTCGACCTCCACGCTTAGGCGATCGCGGATCGCCGCGGCAACCTGGCCGGCTGCGATCGAATTTCCGCCGAGCACGAAGAAATCGTCCTCGCGATGCATTGCCGCGACGCCAAGCGCATCGCACCAGATCGAGGCGACGGTGCGTTCGGTATCGGTCGTGGGCTTCGTCAAGGATGCGCCGCCACGGCGACGCCCCCTCTCGAACACCATGAAGCTGTCGAGCGCATTGTCGGCGAGGCGGGCGGCGCAGGCCGAGCGTTGCAGCTTGCCGCTCGTGGTCAGCGGCATCGCTTGCGGGTTCAGCAGAGCGATCACGGCCGGATATTCCTGCGCCTGCCGGAGGACCGCTTCGCCGATCGCATGTGCGAGCGCTTCCGGATCGCTGAGCCTGAGCACGGCGCGGCTGAACTCCGCCGCCACGCCGATGGCTTCACGCCCGTCCATTTCGACCGGAAAGACGGCAACCCGCCCGCTACGGACAGTCTCGACGTCGGCTTCGATCGCCTGCTCGACGTCCGTCGGATAGACGTTCTGTCCCCGAACGATCAGCAGGTCCTTGAGGCGCCCGGCCACGACCAGCGCGCCATCACGAATGAAGCCGATATCGCCGGTCCGCAGCCAGCGCGCGTCATCCCGCTCGACGAAGGCCTGGTGCGTGGCCTCGGGGTTGTTCCAGTAACCGAGCGCGACGCTGGGACCCGCGACCCAGATCTCACCCACCTCATTCGCCTCGGCCACCGCCGATCCGTCGACACGCATGATGCGAGTGTCGTGGCCTGCGGCGGTTCGACCGCACGCTACGAGATCGGTGCCTGTGCTGGCGCTGGCGATACGACCTGCGGCGAGTTCCGCGGTGTCGAGCGTATAGCTGACGGTGTCAGCGGTGATGTCGCCGGCCGTGACCAGCAGCGTCGCTTCGGCGAGGCCATAGCAAGCGGTCAACGCCCGTCGATTGAAGCCAGCCCGCGCAAACCGGTCACCGAACTTCTCGAGGGTGGTCCGGCGGACAAACTCCGAGCCCGAGAACGCGAACTTCCACCGACTCAAGTCCAGTCGACTGATCGTCTCGTCCGAGATGCGGTCGGCGCAGAGCGAATACGCGAAATCGGGACCGCCGCTCATCGTGCCGCCGTGACGATCGATCGCCTCGAGCCAGCGGCGCGGCCGTTCCAGGAAATTCCGCGGTGACATCAGGACGCCGGTAAAACCCGTGAACAGCGGGTTCAGGAGCCCGCCGATCAATCCCATGTCGTGATAGAGGGGCAGCCAGCTCACAAAAACGTCGTCCGGCGCACCACCGGCAACCGCTTCAATGGCTCGCTCGTTGGCAACCAGATTACCATGGGAAACACAAACCCCCTTTGGCTGCGAGGTCGACCCGGACGTATACTGGAGGAACGCGATCGCATCGGCCGCGGGCCTTGTCTCGCGCCAGTCTGCGGCGAGTTCGGGCGGGATGGTATCTACCGTGACGATGTGCACGTCGCCCAATGCGGGCAGCGTTGCTGCGATGAGATCGTGCAGGGCCGTCTCGCCCAATATGAAGCGCGGCGCCGCATCCCGCAGGATGCCATCGAGACGTCCTGCATAGCGCTCCGGGCCGCCCTCCGGCGGATAGGCCGGAACAGCGATCACGCCCGCATACAGGCAGGCATAGAACGCCACGGCATAGTTGATCCCGCTCGGAAGCAGGATGACCGCCCGCTCGCCTGCACCACCCATCTGCTGCAGCCATGCCGCCAGCGCCCTGATCCGACCATCGAGCGCGGCAAACGTCAGCTCATCGGCGACGTCGTCGCCTTCCAGGAACCGCAACGCCACCTTTTCCGATCGCAAGGTGGCGTGCTCCCGCAAGCGTTCGACGAGGTTGGCTCTGTCCATGTTCTCGAATCCCTGTCCGGCCGCGAGCCGGAAATCACCACCGACGATTGCCGCCGATCACCCCTGCCGATGGGCCTCGGCCATGGCGACAATCACCTTGCGTGGTCCCTTGAATGGCGCGCGCGCATGCGCGGTGAGCATGTTGTCGAGCATCACGACGTCGCCAGCTTGCCAGGGAAAGCTGATCTTGTGCTTCTCAAGAACGGCCCGAACCGATGACAGCGTCTCATCGTCGATGGCCGAACCATCGCCATAGAAGACGTTGCGTGGCAGATCGGCTTCGTCATCGACCACGTCGAGCAGACTCTCGCGGACCTCAGGCTCGAGATTGGAGACGTGGAACAAATGTGCCTGGTTGAACCAGACCCACTCACTCGTGACGGGATGCTGCGCCGTCCCCTGACAGATCTGGCGCGTACGGAGCTCGCCATCCTCCTTCCATTCGCATTCGATGTCGTGGCGAGCGCAGTAAGCCTCCACCTCCGATCTGGAGTCCGTGCCGAACACCTGTTGCCAATCGACGTCGAGGCCGTTGCCGTAGTTCCGCACATACATCACGCCCTTGCCGGCAAACCGTTCGCGAATGGCCGGCGGCATGTCTCGATAGATGGCCCGGCTGTCGGCGATCGGCGTCTCCCCGCCCTCCAGCGCCGGCTGCATGCAATAGAACCAGATCTTCATCGGCCAATCGCGGGTATAGGCCTGCTCGTTGTGCAGCGGAATATGCTGGTGCGGGGGGTATTCCGTGGAGGTGTAGACCCCGGAGGTCACCTGCGAACGCGGCGTCGATCCGAATTCGTATGTGAGCAGCGGGTGACCGAAATCAGCCGCGAAGGCCCGAAACGCATCGGGGCCATCGAGCGAGAAATCGCGGAACACAATGCCGCCAGTTTCGATCAGGTGCCTGTCGATCGTCTCGCGTAGCATGGGAAGTGCTTTGCCGAGCGGCTGCCCGGCCTCACCGGCCTTGAGCAGCAGAGGAAGAGTTCTGCCCTCAATGAGTGGCTGGACGGAGAACGTGCTCATGATCCTCGCTCCGATGCAGATCAATCGATCGCCCCGATCGGCGGGCCAGCGCCGCACCGATCCGCTCGATCAGCTCGGCCTGCTGCGTGTGAATGAAGAAGTGATGGCCGGGCAGCACATCGAGCGTAAATGACGCGGAGGTCTCCCGCCGCCAGGTCTCGAGCGCTTCGCGGCCGGTCTCGTCGTCCGCTCCGGCAAAGACGTGCACGGGGCACGGCAAGGGACGACGCGGTCGATAGACATAGGCCCCGCACATCAGGAAGTCGGCGCGGAGCACCGGCAACGCAGATCGCATCAGCTCTGCATTCGACAGCGCCTCATCGGGCGTGCCCTGAAGATTGCGCAGCTCCTGCATCAGCGCATCGTCGCTCAGCGGCTCGCGCCACCTGCTGCCGTCCCGAACCGCAGGCGCTTCCGCACCCGAGGCGAAGAGAACGGCCGGCGCAGCCGCGCCGCGATCGAGCAGGCCGTGTGCGAGCTCGAATGCGATCACGGCACCGAGGCTGTGCCCGAACAACGCGTAAGGCCCGTCCAGCTGGCCGCCGAGCTCGCCAGCGAGCTTCGCGGCCAATACATGCGGATCGGTAGCCAAAGGCTCATCCATGCGCGCGCCGCGCCCAGGCCACTCCACCGGCCTCACGTCGATCCACGATGGCAGCAGCCTGCGCCACCGCGCGTAGAACATGGCGCTGCCGCCGGAGTAAGGCAGACAAAGAAGCCGCATGGAAGACCAGGCTCCGCCGACTACGCCGACCGCTGAGGCGTCGCGTCGTCCATGAACTTGCGCAGGCTGAGCGGGCGCATGTCGGTCCACACCTGCTCAATGTGGTCGAGACATTCCTTTTTGCTGCCGGTCTTCCCCACCGCCTTCCAGCCCGCCGGAATCGTCTTGAACGTCGGCCAGATGGAGTATTGCTCTTCGTGATTGATGACGACGGTGAAGGTGACGTCGTCTCTGTCGAACACCATCATGGCGCGATCCCCTTTCAGCAAGCGAAAGTAGAGACGTTTGACTAGGTCAGAAGCAGACGATGGTCAAAGCAATATCGACGCGACTTTTTTTAAGACCTCAAAACTGGCGACGCGGAGACACAATGCAACCTCCGCGCTTGCGCGCCAACGCGCGGGAAAATATCGAGATTTCAGGACACGTCGCAGTTTGCTGCAATTCTAACTGGACAAGCAGGAACTTTTCGGATGCAGAATGATCGCGCGGTCTGTCGCGGGCCATCCTTCATCGCATTGTCATCAATTGCGACAAGCGCGCCATTGCTGACGATAGAGCATACAAAAAACCGCCGCGGACAAGATCCGCGGCGGTACATATCTGAAGCGTCGTGGTGCTCAGAAATTGAACGTCGTCGATAAAAGGTATGTACGTGGCGCACCTAGTGAAATCGCGCTGCTGACCGTCCGATAGGAATTCCAGTACGCTTCGTTGAACACGTTCTCGACACTGGCACGAATGACGATCGGCTTGCCGTTCCACGGCGACAGGAAGGTGTATCGCGCACCAAGATCAACCCGCGTCCAAGCAGGAAGCTCCTGCGTATTCGCATCGTTGGCGTAACTTTCGCTAGTGTAGATGACGCGACCTGTCATAGTCAGTCCCGGCAGGAACGGAGTATCCCACTCGGCTCCTAGGTTGAAGTTGATCGCAGATACGCCGACAGGGATCTTGCCGTTATAGCTGACAATGATCGATCCAACCGAGACTGCCTGCCTCACCACCTCGCCGTCAATGAAGGTCACGCCACCCAGCAACCGAAACGTCGGCGTCAGCTCGCCGAAGGCGAACAGTTCAAAGCCCCGATTGCGCTGCTCACCGGAAAGTCGCCTCGCGGGCAAGGCCTGCCCCGGAACGGCGACCGAGATAATATTCGGACTGGTGATGTCGAATACGCTCGCGGTAAAGCCGATCCGGCCCATATCGACCTTCATCCCGACTTCCTTCTGCTTGGTCTGAGCGGGAGGAATGATCTCGCCGACGTTCGAGTACGACGTGGCTCCGACAACGACTTCCGGCGCCTTCAGGCCTTCGATGTAGTTTGCGTAGAGCGCAATATTCTCCACCGGCTTGACGATAACCGCATAGCCGGGGCTCCAGGTCGGAACATCGACACTTGATTTGGCGGAAGTCAGTAGATTCACACTATCTACACCCGCGGTCTGTCGCCTCGCCCCGATGACGAACTGAAGCCTGTTGTCGAGCATAGACATCGTGTCAGCGACACCGACGCTGGTAAGCTTTGTCTGCGTCTCCAAATTTTGCACGACTGTAGCGAAATTCGGATAGGGGATCGGGAGCGGATTATACAGATTCGAATTGATGGCAGCACCTGCCTTGCCGAACGAACTGTAATCCCGTTCGAAGGCTGAGTAGTTGACGGTCAAGAGATGATTGATAGGACCGGTATCCACAGAGGCGCGCAGCCCGACCTCACCCGCGTAGTTGTCATAGACATCGCGTCCACTAAACGGAGCCGCCGTCCAGTTGCCGTTCGCGCTCGTTATGCGAGGAGACGGATAGACGTAGTCTATCTCACTCTTGTGATATCCAGCCGCACCATATGCAGTTAGCGACTCCGTCAGATCGACTTCGCCGCGCGTCATGGCGAACGCATCTCTCGGTTTCCATGTCGCCCAGTCCGGCATGTAGTTTGCGCCGGGCTTCGGAAGGGCTGGAACCGGAATCGTGGTGGCGAAGGGAGGACTGGTGGTAAACGTCAAGAATCGGAGCGGTGGCTTGAGATTTTCAGTTTGGTAACCAATGTCCGTTGAAAAGCGGACACGCTCACCGCGATAATCGAGATTGAGCACAGCGTTGCCGAACTGATCGGTCTGCCGGTCATAAGCGGTCGACCCGCCCCGCGCTTCGCCGTTGAACCGAACTCCCCATTCCTTATGTTCGCCGTATCGCCGGCTCACATCCGTCTGCAGTCCGAATTGCGACTTCGATATATAGAGTGCGGTCAACTGCGTTATGTCGAAGTCGGGTGCGCGTTTCGTCACTAGGTTGATGCTGCCGCCATTAGCTCCCGCAGGGGGCATACCGCTGAGAAGCACGCCCGGCCCCTTCAAAACCTCGACACGTTCGAGGAAGTTCGCCGACGTTGAATAGAACGGCGCCATTCCATACAGGCCGTTCATGGCGTAGTCACCACTGTCGTGGTAGAATCCTCTGATGTAAACGCCATCAATGCCGTTGCCTGCTGGCGTCTTCGTCCGAACCGAGGGATCGTTGAACAGCACGTCGCCGACAGTTCGAGCTTGCTGGTTCTGTATCAGCTCTGCCGTATAGCTTGTCTGATTGAACGGCGTGTTCATCACACCGCGATTGCCGAGAAGACCGAGACTGCCGCCGGTCGCGACCTGGCCGCCTGCATAGGCCGGCGGGACGGTGCCGATCGTTCCGGTCGACGGTACGACATAGGGAACGGGCGCGGCCTGGCGCGGAGCCGCCGCGGCGACGGATCGCTGTCCCCGCGATGCGCGCGTCGACTGGGATCTTTGAACCGACTGTCGTGTTCTCGGCTTGGGTGCATCGACGGTCACCGGCGGCAGGTTCGTTTGCGCAAACGCTTGCTGAAGGTCACCCGACGATTCCAGCGATAGCGCAAGATAGCTCACCGCTCCCAGCGATAGCGTACGCACAATTTTCCTAGCCGAGAGTTCACGCGTCATTCCTGCACCCCAATTCCACTACAGGTCCCCGCGCTTCCTAACATACGCGGGTGCTCCGAGAAGGGATGGAGAACTAGAAGTTATCTAAGGTTGCACGACAAACCGTCGCGATTGGACGATCGTTGCCGGCCTCGAATGACGCCGCTCAATCTTTGAATGTTTCTATTTTCAAATCGTTCTAATCTCAGTCCGCATGCGGCATCTCGGCAAGACTCCGTTGCTCCGTCTCGGATTTCCGACCGTTCCGAGCAGGTTGCGTATCGCCCGTTCCCAGCAAGTCCATTGCCGCCTTGGATCGCACATCAATACACTCGAAGTCCTCAGACTCGCGCAGCGGAGGACCATGCGCAGGATGTCGCACCTCTTTCCAAATCTTGTGCGCTTCTAAGATGGGCAAGCGGTGCGGACATCATTTGCGCAATGATCGAACACGTCGCCATGGGCGATGTCCACTTTCACCCCTGATCGGACACCACATCCCGAATCAAGGCTTCTGCTTCCAGATGGGCTCGCTCCATCATCGCGTCGGTCGCTGTTCTCAGCGTCGCTCACAGCTCGCCGCGCCCCGGTGCGATACCGACGCCGGCTCTTCAAGCCTCGCATCGTGACCTGCATTTCTTTCGGTGATGGACAAGTTCTCGGAACGAAGTCCGTCAATCCATTCCGAGAGCGTTTCGCGGTAGATTAGTTTGATCCTCTCAAAAGCTTGACGGATATATCTTAGGTCCAGGGCGGCGAGACGGATCGAGAGCCCCGCCTGTGCCGGCGACGCGCTCACTGCGCCATAGAGCCCTTTGATTCGCTGTAGCGTTCCTGCCAACTTCCCTTGCAGCTTCCCCAGATCATGTGCAGAGGGCAGCACAATGAATGCCGATCCGAAGGCCCCGTAGCCACGAAAGAGGCTTCGGTCTGGGCGAAATAGGCGCGTCCGCTCCACCAGCAGCGGCTCGCCACCCGATCTTCTCAGGCAGAACGTCGACTCCAGCTCGCGGAAGTAGCTCGTTCTACCACTGGGGTCGTGCATCGTGAATGCATCGACGATCAACGCATAGGCGTCGGGCGCGCAGTCAAGCTCGATCGTCTGTGACAATGCCGCCTCGGGAAACAGGATGCGCGGCTCCGGCAGATATTCGAGACTGGCCCTGCTCGCGACATCAAGCTCCACCGTCTCGACAGCGCGCGCAGCGGGGTGGGCGCGATGAACCGACGTCGCGCCCTGGTTGGTCAGGCAAACGGCTGTCCCGGGGCCAAGCATGAGGCGCTGCGCAAGGCTGTCCTCTCCGTGAACCGCTCCGCTCGCCGTCTGCACAATCACACTGAGGCGATCCGGACGATCCGGATCGACATGAAAGCTGCGCGTCAGCACGAATGGCCAAGCGAAGTTCCGTCGGTCGATCACAGTACGGTTGGCACGCCGAACGAAGCTAAGGTCGAGCCGCGCTGCGTCGCTCGCCGTTGCATCATTCATGTCTTGAACAACACTTCGCGCTCGAGGAGGTCGACGATCGATTCGATACCGTCACCGCGGCGACAATTGGTGAGCAGTACCGGGCGATCTCCTCGGACGTTCAATGCGTCTCGATGCATGCACTCCAGATCTACGCCAACGTGAGGCGCCAGATCGACCTTGTTGATGACGAGAAGATCGGCGCGAATGACACCCGGACCGCGCTTGCGCGGAATATCGTCGCCTCCGGCCACATCGATCACGAACATCCAAAAGTCCGTCAGATCGCGCGAGAACGTCGAGGCGAGATTGTCACCACCACTTTCGAGCAGGATCAGCTCGACTCCCGGGAAACGGCGTTCGAGCTCATCCGCGGCTTCAATGTTGAGTGTGGGATCCTCGCGAATTACGGTGTGCGGACACGCACCCGCCTCGACCGCCGACACCCGTGCCGGATCGATCAGCCCGGAACGCCTGATCCGCTCGGCGTCTTCAGCCGTGACGAGATCGTTGGTGATGACGGCGATATCGATGCCCCGCGCAGTGAGTGCTGGAATCAAGCATTCCACCAATGCAGTCTTGCCTGAACCGACCGGTCCTCCGATTCCAACCCGTGCGGCCGCGATCCGTGGCTGCGCCACTCCATTGTTGAGCGAGAGCCGGCTCATCGGAGCATATACCGTCTTGCCAACGGCACCTTCGTCGCCGGCGGGCACATCAGAAGCTTCCCATCAGCCCGAACCTCGAACGTTTGCGGGTCGACCTCGACATGCGGTGTCGCGGCGTTGCGCAACATGTCTGCCTTCCGCAATTTCCGTACATTCTTGATCTGGACGGGGGCGCGCTCGAGGCCGAGCTTGCGGGTCACATCGGCATCCATGGCGAGCTTCGACATGAAGTTGACGCCCAGCCTTTGCGGTGCTGCACCGAGCGCCCCCCACATCCGCTTCTGGATCATCGGTTCCGACAGGCCGAGGCTGCCATTGCCGTCGCCCATGGCTGCCCAGACGACAAAACCGTTCTTGATCACCATATAGGGCTTGATGCCGAACGAAGCGCGCGGCCAGAGAACGAGATCGGCCATCTTGCCGGGCTCGATCGAGCCGACGAGGTGATCGATGCCCACCGCAATGGCGGGATTGATGGTCAGCTTGGCAATGTAGCGCTTGATGCGCTCGTTGTCCGCACGTGCCGTCTTTTCCTCGGGCAGGCGGCCGATCCGGTCCTTCATCACGCTCGCCAGCTGCCAGCACTTCGCGACGTTCTCGGCGAGGCGTCCCATGCCTTGCGTATCCGTGCCGAATATCGAGATCGCCCCCATGTCGTGCAGAAAGTCTTCCGCCGCCATCGACTGGGCGCGCACCCGTGCCTCGCCGAACATCACGTCTTCGGGCGCGTTGTAATTGAGCTGATGACAGATCATCGTCATCGGCACGCCCTCCTCCATGCCGTAAGACGTGTACGGATTGGTCGGATTGGTCGACGAGGGAATAACGTTGTCCCACGACACGACCTTCAGCAGGTCCGGGGCGTGACCGCCGCCGGCGCCCTCCACGTGATACATATGGATGGTGCGACCCTCGACGGCCGCCATCGTATCCTCGCAAAAGCCGTATTCGTTGATCGAGTCGGTGTGGAGGTGAACAGCGAAATCATTGCGATCTGCCGCAATGAGGCTCTGATCAATCACCGCGGGGGCGGCGCCGAAATCCTCGTGAATCTTCACGGACATGCCGCCGGCCGCAACCGCTTCCTCGATCGCCTCGGGGTTGGACCCCGCACGTCCGAACAAGGCGAAATTGAGCGGCGAGAATTCGATCGCTTGCAGGAAGCGCGCGAAGGTCGAAGCGGCCCCGCTGCCGACGTCAAAAACGGGTCCTGATCCGTTTCCGACCAGGGTGGTCGTCCCGCCGGAAAGCGCATGGTCGGATTGCTCGGGCGAGATGAGGTGCGCGTGGGACTCAATGGCGCCGGCGGTGACAATGAAAGGACCGCCAGCAATCGGCGCCGTCGTGTGACCTACGACCATGTCGGGATGCACGTCCGGCATCACGTCGGGATTGCCGGCCTTGCCGATGCCAACGATGCGCCCGTCACGGATGCCGATGTCGGCCTTCACGATGCCGGCGACTGCGTCGACGATGGTGGCGTTCTTGATGACAACGTCAAGGGCCTTGTGCGAGGCAGTCCTGTAGGCGTTGACGCCTTCGCCATCGCGCAGGTTCTTTCCTGCACCAACCAGCAGTTCGTGCCCGTAGGTGGTGTAGTCGTGCTCGATCTCGGCGAGCAGACTGGTGTCGGCCAGTCGCACGAGGTCGCCCTTGGTGGGCCCGTAGAGTTCGCCGTAGGCCCTGCGTGACAGTGTGGCCATGGTCAGGCTCCCAGATAGCCGCGGGCGCGAGCCCGCTGAAGCGCATCATCCCTCGCCGACGGCGCATCCAACGAACCGTTGACGAGGCCTGCCTGCCCATGCACGACGCGATCACCCGAGATCGGGACCAGCCGCACGGACTTGGTGACCCCCGGCTCGAAACGGATACCGGCCCCCGCGGGACGGTCGATTTTCCTGCCCCAGGCCGCCGCGCGATCGAAGAGCAAGGCGCGATTGACCTCGAAGAAATGGGTGTGGCTTCGAACCTGAACGTCACGGTCGCCGGTATTCGTGACATCGATGGTGATCGCAGCCAAGGTTGCGAAGCTCTCAATGTCTCCGTCACCCGGGATGATCTCACCGGGCACGATATCGTCCACGACAGATGTGTCACTGGGACCGACCGGCTCGAAAAGCGCCATCACCTTGGTCCCTTCCGCGAACATGCATTCGATATAGAGCATCGGAATCATCTGCCCGACGCCGGGCTCGACATCGTCCCATGTCAACAATCGGCCTGCCATGTCGCGGATCTCTGCGTAAGGCATGTTACGGCGCGCCGCGGTCATGACCTCGTCTGTGATGTAGGCGACCGCCTCCGGATGGCTCAGCCGGATTCCAAGCGACCGATTGCGGCGCGCCATTTGCGCGGCATTGAAGATGACGAGGCGGTCCATCTCGGTCGGTGAAAGGCTCATCATGGAAAAGCATCCTCTCTCAAGTCGTGAACATGCGGACGTGTCGCAGCGGTCCACGCGAAACCGCGATGTCGATAAACGGCGTGAAGCTCGCAGGCAGCGCATCGGGCGGCGGGGTTTCCTCGAGCAGTCCCGCCAGCAACATGCGTGCGGCGTCCTGGCTGCGCTGCGCCTCGATGTGGCCGATGATCCCGAGCCTTACGGCTGCGCTGACAAGGCCGGTCACGAGCGTCCAGCCCGAGACCAGTTCTGCGGCCTCCAGGCTGAGCCCCGCGTCCCTGCCGACGACGGCCTGCACGACGGCCAGATGGCCCAGCCTCGTGTCCGACGACACCAGGCCACGGTAGGCGACCGATAGCGGTCCATCGAGCTTGAACCATACCCCGAGTAGCGCCCTGCCCGCCCGCCGCGATCCTTCCCGCATTTCGGCGGAAGGTGTTGCCGCCTCGGCCAGGCGATCCACGCGCGCGATGGCCACACAATCCTCTGCCCGAAAGGCCTGGCGCAGCAGGACACGGTCCATGCTTGCCCAGCGCCGCTCGAGCTGGTCCGCGATAGTCCGGTCGAGCTCGCTGCGATTGGCAAGCATGCCGTCGGCAGCAAGTCCTTCCAGCCCCCAGGAGAATGCAAAGCCGCCGGCCGGGTAGGCACTGTCCCCGAGCTGCAACAAGGCCAGCGTCTGCAATCTGTCAAACAGCATCGCTCTCCACGATCTCGCCCGCCTCGAGCAGCGGTCTGATCCGTGCCCGATAGGTGTCGAGCGGCCCGTCCAGCAGGACAACAAGGAGATCGCCCTCGAAACGGACCCGCCAATGCAGATTTCCGGCATTCCAGCCGAGCTTCAGCGCAGCAGCCTGGTTGACGGGCTTCAATCGCCAGCATTCCTGCTCACCGAAGCGGACGATGATGGCGCGATCATGTGCGAGAAACAGCAGTGCCCCGTCTACCAGGTCCTCGTCCCGGTCCAGGCTGACGGCGCAATCGGTACCGCGATCGGTCGTCAAGCGAAAGCGCTTGCGGCCGACGTCGGACGGCGGCACGAACAGGAGTTCGATCCCGCCATGATGCTCGACGTGGTGGAGACGGCCTGCATAGGCCGCGTCGTCGGATCGTCCGATGATGCCGTGAAGCCGTAACGTCACGATACCCTCCCGCAAATGACAGATGGACCCGGCTCACCGCATCGTTGCCGACACCTCCCTCGAGGTCACCAAAGTGACCTCGCCATCCAGGATGGGCTTGGCAATTCCGAAGAAGGTCGCGACGACCGCCGAACTGTTGTGGCGATCCATCGCGGCCTTGTCGGCAAATCGCTCATACGTCGTGAACACACCCGGGTCCTCCTCGCTCTGCGAGATGAAGAATCCGATCGTATCAGGCTCGTTGGCCGCAACATTCGCGGCGACGGCCATCAACGCGTCGCGCATCGTGGTCTCATGCCCGGACTTTGCCCTGATGACGGCGGTGATGGTGATCATCAGAATTTCTTCCAATCACCGTCGGCTTCGAAGGCGCTCGCCGCCTGGTAGATGGTCGCCTCGTCATAGTCCTTGGCGATCAGCATCAGGCCGACCGGAAGGCCGTCCGACAGCCCGCAGGGAATGGTCATCGCGGGATGGCCGGTTACGTCGAACGGACTGGTCGTGGCCGTCATTTCAAAGGCACGCTGGACAATCTCGGCGAGCGGCGCATCCTTGGCCGGGATCGGCGTGGCGACACAGGGCAAGGTCGGCATCAGCAGCAGATCGTAAGAGCCGAATACCGCATCATAGGCCGCCTTGGCAGCGATCGCGATGTTGCGTGACTTGGCATAGTAACGACCGCGATAGTGGCTGACGCCCCACTGCCCGACCAGCATGGTGAGCTTGAGCGTTTCCGACAGGTCGTCGGCACGGCTACGCCAACCGGAATGGGCGTCGAGCAGGCCCACGTCATAGAGGCCCTTCCAGTTGAAGCCCATGCCGTTGCCGATCATCATCTGGACCAGGAATCCTTCCAGAGTGATCGGGTTCCAGGCCGCGAGTGCATGTAGGTGTTCGGGAATCGAAACTTCCGACACGCTGGCACCGAGCTTCGCGAACCGCTCCGCGCCGGCCTTCACCTTGGACGCAACGCCTTCCTGCATGTTCGCAACGGCAAATCCCTCCTTGAGGATGCCGATCTTCATGCCCTTGACGCCCCTGCGGAGCATCTCCGTGTAGCTCGTGACCTTCGGCGCATATTGGCGCGGATCGAGTCCGTCGGGGCCTGCCAGCACTTCCAGCAACAGAGCGTTGTCGGCGACGTTGGCCGTCATCGGGCCGGTGTGGTCGATGGTCGATTCGATCGGCATCACGCCCGTATACGGCACGAGCCCGTGCGTCGCCTTCATGCCGTAGATGCCGCAATAGGATGCCGGGATCCGGATCGAGCCGCCCTGATCGCCGCCGATCGCCATGTCGACCTCGCCGGCTGCGACCAGCGCCGCACTTCCCGACGAGGAGCCGCCGGCCGAATAGCCCATCTTGAGGGGATTGTGAACCGGTGCAGGATTGGAGGTATGGCTGCCGCCCGACAAGCAAAAATGCTCGCACACAGCCTTGCCGACGATGGTGCCGCCGGCATCGAGTATGCGGGTCACGATCGTTGCGTCGGCGGCGGGAATGAAGCCCTCGAGCGTGGTCGAGCCGTTCATCATGGGGACGCCGGCCAAGGCGACGTTGTCCTTCAGCACGATGGTACGACCCGCGAGCTTGCCGGTGGCTGCGCCCTTGACCTCGGTCTTGATCGCCCACGCGCCGTACTTGTTGTCCTTCGGCATCGGCTTGGAGCCCGGCATGCGCGGATATTTGACCGGCGGCAGCGGGTTCGGCAGCTCGTCGATGACGTCGTAGGCGTCGAACATCCCGCCCATGAGGGCAAGATAGCTTCCGGCTTCTTCGACCGTCATGTTCATGTGCAGGCTCGCGGCGAGCTCGGCGACATCTTCGGCAGTCGGGCGTTTGATAGACATAAGTCATCCTTTCTTGTGAGGACAAGCCGGCAGCAACAGAACCAGCGATCGTAACGACCGGCGCAGCCGCGCCGGAGATTGAACTTAGTTTGGATGCATCGCGCCGTCCCGAGCCAGAAGGCTTTCTCGGTCGAGCTCTCCGGTGATGCGCCCCTTCTGGATATTGAGGATCCGGTCCGACAGTGAGGTGATGAACTCGAGGTTCTGCTCGACGACGATCAGCGACATGTTCCACCGCTTCTTCAGCGCGAGCAGCGTCTCGACGATCTCTTCGATGATCGAAGGTTGGATACCCTCGGTCGGCTCGTCCAGCAGGATCAGTCGGGGCTTCGTGCAGAGACAGCGCGCCAATGCCAGCAATTGCTGCTCGCCGCCCGAGAGGGCCCCACCGCGTCGGTCGAGCAGTCTCACCAGGCGCGGAAAGTCCTGAAGCACCGCGTCGATCACCGATCGGTCCTCCTTCGGCGCCGCCGCCAGGCCCATTCGCAGGTTCTCAAGGACGCTCAGGTCGGGAAATATCTCTCGTCCTTGCGGCACAAGCCCGATGCCAAGCCTGGACCGCTCGTGCGGCTTGAGATGGGTGATCGGCTTGCCGGCGAACGTGACGGTGCCGCCCGTCGTCGGCAAATGCCCCATCAGCGCACGCAGCGTCGTGGTTTTGCCCATGCCATTGTGGCCGAGAATACCGAGATACTCGCCATCCTGAACCGTCATGTCGAGACCAAACAAGATTGGGATGCGGCCGTAGCCCGATCGTAGATCCCGGACCTCGAGAAGCGCGCTCATGCCGCCACCTTCTTGCCGAGATAGACGTCGCGCACGCGCTGATCCGCCAAGACCTTGTCCACGGTGTCTTCGACCAGCACCCGCCCCTGATGAAAGACCGTCACCTTCTTTGCGATCTGCTTGATGAACTCCATGTCGTGCTCGACGACGATGATGGCGCGGGTCTGGTTGATCTCGCGGATGATGGCGGCTGTGTGCAGTGTCTCCTCGTCGGTCATCCCGGCGGCCGGCTCATCGAGCAGGATCAATTCCGGCTCAGCCGCAAGCACCATGCCGATTTCGACCCATTGCCGTTGGCCGTGTGACAGCGTCGCCACGATGCGATCGGCATGATCCGTCAACCGGATCATCTGCAATACCGCATCGACCGCGGGCCCCTGGGCGCGCGGCGTCGCTTTCCGCCGAACAGCGAGCCAGATGTTCTCTCGCACCGAGAGACCGTTGAAGACGTTCGGCACCTGGGTCTTGATGCCGATTCCCATGCGGGCGATCTCGTGCGACAGCTTGCCGGCGATCGGCTGACCGCGAAACGCAATTGCGCCCGAAGTTGGAACCAATTGTCCAGTCAGCGTCTTGAAGAACGTGCTCTTGCCGGCGCCATTGGGTCCAATCAGGCAGCGCAGCTCCATCTCTTCCAAAGTGAAGGTAATGTCGTCATTGGCGACTACGCCGCCAAAACGCATCGTGAGGTGCTCGGCCTTGAGCAGAGGTACGAGGTCCGCCATGGTCATTCGGCTCCGGCCATGTGGGACGCGGCCACTGATGGCGGCACCTGATCATCTACGGGCTGCGCCTTCGCTTCTGGAGCTGGCACGAGCCGCATCAGCAGGTCGCGCGCCGTCGGCACCAGTCCCTTGGGGAGCAGCAGCACAAAGACGACCAGCACGGCACCAAGCACGAGGTTGGAGTTCAGGGCCTGTTGCGAGCCGATATAGGCGACGATGTATTCGATGAGCACACAGCCAACGATGGGACCCAGCAACGTGCCGAGCCCGCCCACCGTGATCCAGATGATGATCTCCGCCGACAATGACAGGCTGAAGATGGTCGGCCCGACGAACGCGCCCCAGTTGACGTAGAGCGCACCAGCGAGCCCAGCGATCGCGCCGCTCAGAATGAAAGTGAGCAACTTGACCTTCCGCGGGTCGTAACCGAGCAGCGAGGCACGAACCTCGTTCTCACGCACCGCCACGATGACGCGTCCAGCCGGTAGAGACAGCAGCAAACGGAGAAGCAGAAATGTCCCGAGCAACGTCCCACCCGTCACCCACCAGGATTGTTCGGGCGACAGGATTTGGTCCGGATAGAATGGAACGTTGAAGGTCGGCACCGCCGGCATGCCATTGAAGCCGCCGAGTAACGCCTTCCCAATCCTGTACTCGTCGCCCGAGGTCGAGTTGACGCAGTTGAACAGGATCAGAGTCACGGTGAGCGTGATCACACCGAGATAGACGTCGGAGATACGGCCGAAGAAGATGAAGTAGCCGAGGATCGCGGCGAACAACGCGGGAATGATAATGGCAAGCAGGATCGACGGCGTGGAATCCTGAAAATTGATCGCTGATATCGCGTAGGCATAGCCGCCGAGGCCGAAGAAGGCCGTCTGTCCGAAGGACAGGATACCGCCGAAGCCCCAGATGAAGGCGAGGCTGAGCGCCAGCACCGCCATTGCCGCGAACAACGTCAACTGCATCATTGCGAACAGCTCGATGACGCTCGGGATCAGCACGATCGCGATGATCGCGATGAGGACGGCAACCGCCTGAGCCACAAGGCGAAAGCGGATGGTCATTACAGATTCCCCTTGAAGAAGCGGCCGGAAATTCCCTGCGGCAGCAGGCGGATCAGCACGATTGCGGCCGTGAACACCAGGACTTCGCCATAGACCGGCGTGGTGAAGAAGGCGCCGACCTGATTGACAGCACCGAACAGGCTCGCCGCCGACATCGTCCCCGACAGAATGGCGGCGCCTCCCCCGACGACGGTCATGAAGGCCTTGGCGACGTAGGCGCCACCCATGCCGGGCGTGATGCCCGAAACCGGAGCCAGCAGGCCTCCGGCGAGCCCTGTGATGGCCGCTCCGACCGCGAACGTACTCATGTAGACCCGCGCCGGATTGACTCCCAGCGTGGCCGCCATCGCCGGGTTCTGCATCGTCGCGCGGGCGATCAGGCCGAAGCGGGTGTAGCTCATCACGCCGTAGACCACGGCCATCATTACCACCGCCATTCCGGCCAGGAACAGCGTGTAATAGCTCGACTGATACGAACCGATGGAGAAGCCGCCAAGCGGGGTCGGCACGCCCTGCTGAGTATTGCCGTAGATCGTAGTGACGATCCCGATGATGAGAAGACTGAGCCCCCAGGTCGCGAGCATCGAATCGACGAGGCGACCGTAGAGAAAGCGAATAAGACACCGCTCGATGACGAGACCGACGAGACCGACGAAGAGCGGAGCAACGACCAGCATCGCGATCCAGATATTGACGCCTGCATTGGCCGATATGACAGTCGCATAGGCGCCGAGCATGATGAACTCGCCATGGGCGAGATTGATGATCTTCATCATGCCGAAGATGATCGCCAATCCAAGGCACAACAGGAACAGCGACGATATCCCATTCAGGACGTCGAGCGCGACGATGAGGTAGATCGCCATTCTTGGATTCTTCCGGTCCCCTCGAGGTCACGGGCCCCGCCGATGGCGAGGCCCGGCAAACGTCAAAGATTGATGATGTACTGCTTGGTGTCGTTCGGATTTTTGACGAGATCGCAGACGCTCGCCGTGTCGGCCGGCTTGACGTCGGAGTAACTCTCCAGCACCGACCATTTGCGATCCTTCACCTCGGCGAGGAACGCATTTCGGGTGGTATGATGGGTCGGCTTGTCCAAGGTGACCTTGCCGCTCGGGCCATCGAAAGCGATCCCGTCCTCCAGCGCGGCAATCACCTTCATGCGATCGATGCTGGCAGCTTTCTTCACGCCGGCAGCCCAAAGCATGACGCCCTCATAGGTGCAGGCAGCCAGCTCGCTGACATAAGGGGAGTCGGGATGGGCCTTCTTGATCTTCTCGACGAAGCTCTTCGAGGCCGGCGTGGTAAGCTCCTCGAAGTAGCCGTAGGCGCCGAGAATGGAATCGCTTTCGGCCGCATCGAGTGTGGTCGGCTCGTTGACGAGACCGAAAGTGGTCGACGCGATCGGAATCTTGCCCTTCATGCCGGCCGAGGTCCATTGCCGGTAGAAGGCCGTATGATTGCCGCCGACCAGTGCCGACAGGATGAGGTCGGGCTTTGCCGCCTGAATCTTCGAGATGGTCGTGCCGAAATTGGTGACGTCGAGCGGGAAAAAGTCGGTCGCCAGCACCTCGCCGCCATTGTCCTTGACGTACTTCGTCATCCACTTCGCGGTGATCTGACCGTAATTATAATCGGCGGCAATGATGTAGGCCTTCTTGCCGGACTTCTTCATCGCGCTCGGCACCAGCTTTTCCACGGTCTGCGCAGGCGTGGTACCGGTGCAGAAGGTGTTGCGATCGCAGACACCCCCCTCGTAGAGAACGTTGTAGAAGTACAGCACCTTGAATCGGTCGAAGGTCGGACGCACCGCCTCGCGCGAGGCCGAGGTGATGCCGCCATGAACGACATCGACCTTGTCTTTCACCGCAAGCTGCTGCGCGAATTGCGAGTACATCTGAATGTTCGACTGCGTGTCGTAGTGGATGACCTTCAGCGGCCGCCCCAACAATCCTCCGCCGGCATTGATCTCATCCACGGCAAGCTGGAGCGCGTAGACCATGGGCGTGCCGGACGCTGCGATCGGACCAGACTGGTCATGAAGGCTGCCGACGACGATCGGGTTTTCGGCGCCAAAGGCGCCGGAGCGGAAGATTGCAGGTGCAGCAATCAACGTGGTCGTTGCAATTGCTGAGCGCTGCAGGAAGCGACGGCGGGAGAAAGTCATAAATGTCCCCTCAATCTTTGAGATGGAAAATATTACTAATACAATATTTGAAAAGGCAAGCGTTTTTATCGCCGCGCGATGATGGAGAAATCGTACCCATCGAGCTGAGCCAGATAGATAGGATGGCGGCCGCCGACCACCGATTGCGCCAGGTCGCCTCGTGCCGTGCGTCGCTGGAACGTCCTTCCGTACAGGCGCGTCAATTTGCGCGCATCGAGACTGGCGGCCTCCTCGATCAGGGACGCGAGCGAGTAAATGCCTTCGTAGCAGGACTCACCAAAGGCATTCACGGGAGGTGGACTATCGCCGAACGCCGTATGATAACGCTCCAGAAACGCGCCATTGTTACGTGAGCGGATCGACCCGTAGTAGCTCGAAGCGGCGTAAAGATTCTCGGTTTCATCTACATGGAGGCCGTATGCCACGGTCTCGTCGATCGCCGAGGAAAACCGCAGCGTGCGCGAACTCAACCCGGCCGCACAGAAGGCGCGATTGAATGCGATGCAGTCAGAGCCCAGGAAATACGGAAGAACGACGTCCGAGCGCGTTGCCTTGATCCGGTCCAGCATCTCGTCGAAGTCATGCTGGCCGACCGGCAGATAATATTCACCCGTCACCGTGCCGCCGAAGCGGGCAATCAACCTGCGCGCAATCTGAAGGGATGAGCGAGGCCATACGTAGTCATTGCCGCAAAGGAAATATCGGCGCGCACGCCTCGTTTCCGAAAGCCATTGAATCGCGGGAGAAAGCAGCTCTTCGGCGGTCTCACCGGTCGCCATGACGTCCAGCGTCGATGAGCGGCCTTCGAACTGCGGCGTATATATAAACGGAACGCGACCACGGGCCGCGCGCGCCACGAAATCGCGCGCGAAGCTCGGCAACATTCCGACGATGCCGTCGACACAATCGATGTCAATTGCATCGCGCGCGGCCCACCCCGCACTTGGGCCGGTTTCTCCGGCGTTCACGACGTGCAATTCGACGGGACAGCGCAGGACACCGGACATGGCGTTAATCTCGTCGACGGCCAAGCGTCCGCACGCCTCGGCTGACGGGGCCCAAAGCCCCGCGGCGCCGCTCTGCGGGATGAGCAGACATATCCGGACGCTACGCAACGATGGTGTCTCCGCACTTTCCGTGCACAGAACACTCACGAATCGTGCCAACGGCAATCCTGTGCCGGGACGGCCCGTTTGACGACGCGAACGCTCGATCCTGAAGGGAACATGCCCTTTTTCAGGGCGCCAGCCGATGCATTAGCCCCTTCCCTAGGCAGTTGCGCGCAAACCTGCTTTTCGCTTGCCCCTCGTTACGTTCCAAGGCAAATATTGAAATATCAAATAATTCGCTAAGGGTGCAACGTGGACCTCCCCGAACTCATCCGAGGTGTGAATCGCCGGCTTGAGCAGATGCTGGAAGCGGAGCTCAAGCCACGAAGCCTATCTCTTCACCAGTACCGCGTGCTCGAGGCGCTGACCGAAGGAAACGGGCTGCCGATGGGCGATCTGGCAACCCGTCTCTTGGTCGACGGTCCAACGCTCACAAAGATCATCGACAGAATGGTCGAGTCGGCGCAGGTCTATCGCGCGCCCGATCCACAGGACCGGCGCAGGGTCCTGATTTTCCTCTCGCAGCGAGGAGCAGAGCAATTCAAGGACATCGGCCCAATCATCAAATCCATTCAACAGAACCTTTTGAACAGGCTGGGCGCATCAGATGCCACAGTTCTGACGAGCCTGCTCTCGGAGTTGCTTAGCGACCGTGCCTCCGCGCATTCATACCCTGTTCGCGGACGAGAAACACTGATCCACGATTGATGGCCTTCGCCCGCGGGCTACTTCGTACGCCGGCGCATTCCGACAAGACCGTCATCGACAAGCTCGCGAGAGGTAGCACGGAACTTGCATAAATTCTGGGCGACATGGACGCCGCATGAACCTCATCAGTCTCGACATCCGCATGCTCCGGTCGCTGATCTCGGTGGTCGAGACCGGCAGCATCACCGAGACCGCGCGCCGGCTTGGCCGCACCCAGCCGGCGATCACCCTTCAGTTGCAGCGGCTGGAGGAGCTGACCGGCAAGCAGCTGTTCGAGCATGGCGGCCGGCGGCTGACGCTGACTGACGACGGCACCACCGTCCTCACCTACGCCAAATCCATCCTGAGGTTGCATGACGAGCTGATCTCGCAGCTGGCGTCACAGGAGATCGAGGGCCAGGTCGTGCTCGGCACGCCCGATCTCTACGCCGCGTTCATGCTGCCGCAGATCCTCAGCGTGTTCCGGAAATCCTTTCCGCGCGTGCAGGTGGAGCTCAACTGCGCCCTTTCGACGCCGCTGGTCGGCCTCGTCAAGCGCGGCGATGTCGACATCGCGCTCGTCACCCGCATGAACGATTTCACCGGCGGCCAGGTGGTTCGCCGAGAGCAACTGGTGTGGATGACCGGCGAGCAATCCGCCGCGCATCAGGAACGTCCGATCCCGCTCGCGCTATTGCCGCCGGGCAACATCTATCGCGACTACGCCATCGATACGCTGGAACGCGCAAACCTGCGCTGGCGCATCGCCTGTGTCAGCGAAAGCGTCGGCGGCCTTCAGGCCGCGGCCTTCGCAGGCATGGCGGTTACCGTGCTCGGGCGCAGCGCGCTGGTGCCGGCGATGCGCGAGATCGGGCCGAACGAAGGCCTTCCACCGCTGCCGAAGATCGAGCTGCTGCTCTACAAGTCGAGCGGCGCGACCTCGAAAGCAGCAACCGCCCTGCACGACTACCTCGCGCACTATCTGCGCCTGGACGAAGAGCTCAGCGGCAGGGGTATGCCGATCGAGCTGTCCTGAGACGACAAGATTGCGCGCGTCCCGCGCTCTCCCACAAAAAGTGGGAAAACAACCCCATGCACAGTAGGCGGAGCTAGTCGGATCAAGGACTTACGCGGGCAGCAAAGAGGCCATCCACTGGCGGCAGCGTGGTTTGACATGTCGGGCAAAACAGCAGCAGGATCCCACCATGGCCCGTCACGCCTTGGTACGCGCTCGGTCCAATTCACGTAAAGCCAGCGGCGGCCAGAACCTGGCCCAGGGTTGCGCCTGCTCGAAGGCGGCGGCGATGCGGAAGATCGTGGGTTCGTCGAGCCAGGGCGCGACGATCTGGAGACCGACCGGCAGGCCGTCGCGGTCGAAACCGCAGGGCAACGTCGCCGCCGGCAGGCCGGCAAGGTTGATCGGCCAGGTGAAGGGCGACCAGCCGAGATGCGAGTCGACCTTGCGGCCGTCGATCGTATCGACACCGATCCGCCCGGCCTCGAACGCGGTCACCGCGACCGTCGGCGTCACCAGCGCATCGACACGCTCGAACAGCTTTACGAACGCGTTGCGCGCCTGGCCGCGGCGGTAGCCGGCCTCGATGTAGTCCGTGCCGCTGAAACGCCGGCCGGCCGTGACGACATCACGGTAGTCGGCCTCCGAGCTTGCGAGATCGGCAGCGGTCTTGGTCGCCACCGCCGCCGCCTGCTCGGTGAAGGCGATCGGCTTCAGCGTGTGCTCCAAAATGCCGGGATCGAGGCCAGGACCGTCCAGGGTGATCTGCGCACCGCAACCGTCGAGAACGGCCAGCGCTTTACTGAACGCGGCCCGCACATCCGGGCTGACAGCGGCGTAGCCGAGATCGGCGCTGGCGCCGATGCGAATGCCATCCAACGGCGCCGCGTTGGTGTCGAAGCGGCGTGGCGACACCGGCAGGCTCGCGGGGTCGCGCAGATCGTAAGCAGCGATGATCTCCAAGGTGAGCGCGGCATCCGCGACAGTGCGCGTGATCGGCCCGGTATGGGCGAGCGAAGCCCAGGACGGCGGCGAAAAGCCCGGCGAGCGCGGCACCAGGCCGAAGGTCGGTTTCAGCCCGACCACGCCACAGAAGGACGACGGCACGCGGATCGAGCCGACGCCATCGGTGCCGATCGCGATCGGCCCGCAACCGGCGGCAACACCGGCTGCTGCGCCGCCGCTCGACCCGCCGCTGGTGCGGCCGGGATTCCAGGGATTCCGCGTCGTGCCGGTGACCGGGCTGTCGGCCGTCAATTTGTAGCCGGACTCGCAGGTGGTGGTCTTGCAGGTGATGATCGCGCCGGACGCCTTCAGCGCCGAGACCACGGCGGCATCGACGTTGGGCACGAACGCCTTGTTCATCGGCGAGCCGGCATAGGCTGGCACGTCCGCGACGAAGACAAGATCCTTGATCGTAACTGGCACACCGGCAAGCGGCCCCTTGGCCTCGCCCGCACTCATATCCCTGGTGAGCCGATCGGCCTCGGCCCTCGCCTGCTCGTACATCGGCGTCACCACCGCATTGCAGGCCTCGTTCGTCGCCTGAAGCGCAGCGATGGTGTCGTCGACCACATCGCGCGGGGTGAACGCCTTGCGCCGGTAGCCGGCCATGATCTCGGCAACAGAGAGCGCACCAAGGCCAGTCGGCGCCGGCGGGAAGGCCGTTCGGCCGGAACCATCAGTCATCATCAATCCTAAAGATTAGCTGAGCGCCGCGTCGACGGCGCGCTTGGCCATGACCGTGACGAGATGCGCCCGGTAATCGGCTTCGGCATGAATGTCGGAGGTCAGACCGTCCGTATCGATCTTGATCGCAGCGATGGCCGAGGGATCGAAATTGGACGACAGCGCGGCCTCCATCGGCGGCACGCGAAAAACGCCAGGACCGGCGCCCGTCACGGCGACGCGGACACCATCGGCGAATTTGGCGACGAACACGCCGACCAGCGCATAGCGGGAGGCTGGCGCCTTGAATTTGGCGTAGCCTGCCTTGAGCGGCACCGGGAAGCGGATCGCGGTAATGATCTCGCCCGGTTGAAGTGCCGTCTCGAAGAGCCCAAGAAAGAACTCGTCGGCAGCGATCTCACGCGTGCTGGTGATGACAGTCGCGCCGAGACCGAGCACTCCGGCGGGATAGTCAGCCGCGGGATCGTTGTTGGCGACCGAGCCGCCGATGGTGCCGCGGCTGCGCACCGCCGGATCGCCTATCATCGAGGCCAGCGCGGCGAGCCCCGGGATTTTCGTCTGGACCAGCTTGGAGGCGGCGACCACCGCATGCGGGGTCATTGCGCCAATCGTAATCGTCGCGCCGCCATCGGTGATGCCCTTCAGCGACCCGAGCTTCGACAGATCGACCAGCGCAGGCGGATTGGCCAGCCGTTGCTTCAGCGTCGGAATCAGCGTCATGCCGCCCGCAACGAGCTTGCTGTCCTCGATCGAGGTCAGAAGCTTGGCCGCATCGGGAATCTGGTCAGGCTGGTGATAGGCAAACGGCTTCATTGTTGTCCTCCCTATTCCGCGGCGACCGGCAGCGACGCGTTCTGCAACAGGCGCCAGATCCGGTTCGGCGTGGCCGGCATGTCGACATGGGTGACGCCGAGATGCGAGAGCGCGTCGACGACCGCGTTGATGACCGCCGCCGGCGAGCCGATGGTGCCGACCTCACCGCACCCCTTCACGCCCATCGGCGTATGCGTGCACAGGGTGGAATGGGTCGCCACCTTCATCATCGGCAGATGATCGGCGCGCGGCATGCAGTAGTCCATCAGCGAGCCCGACAGCAATTGCCCTGAACCTTCGTCGTAGACCGCGTTCTCGAACAGCGCCTGGCCGACGCCCTGCACGATGCCGCCGTGCAACTGCCCTTCGACGATCATCGGGTTGATCACCGTGCCGACGTCGTCCACCGCGGTATAGTTGATCAGCGTCACCGTGCCCGTCTCCGGATCGACCTCGACCTCGGCGATGTGGCAGCCGCCGGGATAGGTGAAGTTGACGGGATCGTAGTAGGCCTGCTCCTCCAGCCCCGGCTCCAGCACTTCCAGCGGATAATTGTGCGGCACATAGGCAGCGCCAGCGATCTCCTCGAAGGTCTTGCTGCGGTCCGTGCCCGCGACCGAGAACTTTCCTGCCTCGAACTGGATGTCGACCTCGGCCGCCTCGAGCAGATGGGACGCGATCTTCTTGCCCTTGGCGATCACCTTGTCGGTCGCCTTCGACAATGCGGCGCCGCCGACCACGAGGGAGCGCGAGCCATAGGTGCCCATGCCGAACTGCACCCGATCGGTATCGCCGAACACGATGTCGACATTCTCGAAGGCAACGCCGAGTTTTTCCGAGACGATCTGCGCAAAGGTCGTCTCGTGGCCCTGGCCGTGATTGTGGGTGCCGATCATGACCGTGACCTGGCCGGTCGGATGCACGCGCACCGTGGCGCTCTCGTAGAGGCCGCCGCGCGCGCCGAGCCTCCCCGCGAAGCGCGACGGCGCAAGGCCGCAGGCCTCGACATAAGTTGAGTAACCGAGCCCACGGAACTTGCCCTTGCTGGCGGAAGCCGCCTTGCGTATGCCGAAATTCTTGACGTCGGCGGCGACCAGCGCGCCGTCGAGACATCCCATGGGATCGCCGGAATCGTACTGCACCAATACCGGCGTCTGGTACGGATAGGCCTCCTTCGGGATCATGTTGCGACGGCGGATCTCGACACGGTCGATCCCCATCTCGCTGGCTGCGACATCGACGATGCGCTCCAGCACGAACGTCGCCTCGGGCCGGCCAGCGCCCCGATAAGCGTCAACCGGCACGGTGTTGGTGAAGACCACCTTCACGTTGCAGTAGATCGCGGGCGTGGTGTAGACGCCGCCAAGAAGCGGCCCATAGAGATTGGTCGGGATGTTGGGCCCGAAGGTCGAGAGATAGCCGCCCATATTGGCGAGCGTGTTGACGCGGAAGGCGAGGAATTTTCCGGTCTCGTCGAGCGCAAGCTCGGCCTCCGTGACATGGTCGCGGCCGTGACGGTCGGAAACATAGCCCTCCGAGCGGCTCGCCACCCATTTCACTGGCCGCCTGACGCGCTTGGCGGCCCAGGTGATCACGGCCTCCTCGCCGTAATGGAACTGCTTGACGCCGAACCCGCCGCCGACATCCGGCGCCACCACGCGCAGCTTGTGCTGCGGGATGTTCAGCACCAAGGCACCCATCAGGAAGCGCACGACATGCGGGAACTGGCTTGTGGTCCACAGCGTGAAGCGATCGGTGCCCGGCTCGTATTCGGCGATCGCCGCGCGCGGTTCCATGGGGTTGCCGATCAGGCGGTTATTGACCAGGCTGAGCTTTGCGACATGCGCAGCCTTCTTGAACGCGGTCTCGACCGCGGCCCTGTCCCCGAGCTCCCAGTCGCAACAGATGTTGTTCGGAACATCGTCGAAAAGCTGCGGCGCATTCGGCCTGATCGCCTCGAGCACACCAACCACGGAGGGCAACACCTCGTAGTCGATCTTCAACAGCTCGGCCCCGACATTCGCCTGCTCCGGCGTCTCGGCGACGACGAAGGCCACCATGTCGCCGACGAAGCGCACCTTGCCCTGCGCCAGCATCGGGAACGGCGGCTCCTTCATCGGAATGCCCTTGGCATCCGAGATGCCCCAACCGCAGGGCAACGAGCCGAGCCCATCGGCCTTGACGTCGTCGCCGGTCAGCACGGCGATGACGCCGGGCGCAGCCAGCGCCGCGCTCTTGTCGACACCACGCAGCACCGCATGCCCGTGCGGCGAGCGCACGAACACGCCTGCGGCCGTGCCGGGGCGCTTGATGTCGGAGACGTAATTGCCGCGGCCAGTGAGAAAGCGCTGGTCCTCTTTCCGCTTCGGCGCGGCGCCAATGCCGATCACATTGCCCATGGTCACTCTCCCTTGGCGGCGTTCATGGCGGCAGCGCCGGCCATCACGGAAACCACGATGTTCTGGTAGCCGGTGCAGCGGCAGATGTTGCCTTCGAGGCCGTGACGGACGTCGGCCTCGGTCAAATCAGGCTTCTCGGCAGCCAGCGCTACCGCCGTCATCAGCATGCCCGGCGTACAGAAGCCGCATTGCAGGCCGTGATGCTCGCGAAACGCCTCCTGCATCGGATGCATCAGGTTCGAGCCCGGCGCGCCTTGCAGGCCTTCGATGGTCAGCAGCGTCGCGCCGTCGAGCGCGGGCGCCAGCAGCGTGCAGCTCTTCACCGGCAGGCCGTCGAGATGCACCACGCAGGCGCCACATTGGCTGGTGTCGCAGCCGATATGGGTGCCGGTCAGGTTGAGCTGCTCGCGCAGCAGCTCGGCGACGAGCGTCGCCGGTTCGACATCCACGGTGGTGGGGCGGCCGTTGAGGGTAAAGGATATCTGCACGGTCATGCTCCTGTGCGCGACGGGTCTTCAGGCGAGTGGCAACGCGCTGCCGGCGGCCCATGTGGCCATCACGACATCGCCTACGGCGAAGGGATCTGCGAAGAAGGTCTTCTCCGGCACGTAGGCGACGAACTCGTCGTCCGGCACCGTGTCGAGCATGACCTTGACGAAATAGCCCTGGTATTCGATCGCGAGCACGCGGCTCGGCAGTGAAGTTGTGCAACCCGGAGGCAAGTCTCTGCCGGGCCGGACCAGCGCGACGTCGTCGCGGCGCACAGCGATATCGACCTTGTCGCCGACGCTGACGGCCGAGCGTGGCCGCAACGGCACCTCGATGCCATCAGGCGCTGCCTGCGCGAGCGTGAAGCTCGCGCCGTTGACCTTCTCGACGCGGCCCGACAACACGTTCTGGCCGCCCATGAATTCGGCGACATAGCGATCGTGCGGATGCGCGTAGACGTCGCGCGCCGGGCCCGCCTGCTTGATCCTGCCCTGCTCCATCACGACGACGAGGTCGGCCAGCGCAATCGCCTCGAGCTGGGTATGGGTGACGTGGATGAAGGTGATGCCGAGCTCCTGCTGCATCCGCCGCAGCTCCTGGCGCATCTGGACGCGGAGCTGCTCGTCGAGCGCGGACAGCGGCTCGTCGAGCAGCAGCACCCGCGGCTCGGTGATCGCGGCCCGCGCCAGCGCCACACGCTGCTGCTGGCCGCCGGAAAGCTGGGCCGGCAAGCGGTCGGCGAACTGCGTCAGCCTGACCTTCTCAATCATGGCATCCGCTGCGCGCAGCCGATCGGACTTGGACTGGCCGCGCACGCGAAGTGCAAAGGCAATGTTCTCCCGCACGGTCAGATGCGGGAACAGCGCGTAAGACTGAAACATCATCGCGGTGCGCCGTTGCACCGGCGCAAGACCGACGACGTTCTGGCCACCGATCACGATCTCGCCGGCGGTCGGGTCGTCATGGCCTGCGATCATGCGCAGGATCGTGGTCTTGCCACAGCCGGACGGGCCGATGAAGCAGCAATAGGCGCCGTCCGCGATCTTCAGATTGACGCCGTCGACCACGTAGGTCGCACCGTCAAAGCTCTTGCAGACGCCCGCCAGTTCGATATCGCCGCGATCGCTCTTCATTCCTAACCCTTTGTCGCGCTCCCGCGCCTTTTCTGGATCAGCACGATGGTGCCGAGGCTCGCACCGATGACGACGAAGGAGACGATGGTGGTCACCGTGCCGAGCGCGTAGAGCGAGGGCGAGGTGACGTTCAGCGTCATGCTCCAGATTTCCAGCGGCAGCGTGTTCAGCGAGCCTGCCGTCTGCAGGCTGCGCGCAAACTCGTCGTAGGACAGCGTGAAGCCGAACAGCGCAACCGCGACGAGACCGGGCGCCAGCACCGGGATCATCACCAGCCGGATCGACTGCCAACGGCTGGCGCCGAGATCGTACGCCGCCTCCTCCCAGACGTGGTTGAAGCGCGACATCACCGCGAACATCACGAGCACGCCGAACGGCAACGTCCAGGACAGCTGCGCGCCCAGTGCCGACGTGTACCAGCTCGCATTCAGCCCGAGCGCCTGGAACAAAAGTCCCGTCCCGAGACCGAGCACGAGGCCGGGTGCGACCAGGCTGCCGATCATCATGTAGAAGACAAAGGTGTCGCCGCGAAATCGCTTGCGAAAGCCGAGGCCGGCGAGGAACGACACCACCACAGTGATGATGGTGACGATGACCGCAAGCTTGATCGAGCGGTCGAAAGACCCCATGACGTCGCCTGTCCGCACCTGCGTGAAGAGGTCGACGAACCAGTGCAGCGAATGACCCTTCATCGGAAACACAAGTCCGCCGCGGATGTCCTGGAACGAGAGGATGTAGATGCAGAACATTGGGCCGTAGAGCGCGATGACATAGAAGGCGAACAGCGTCGCCAGCACGTAGAACGTCCAGGGCCGGCCGCCCTTGCTCGGCGCGATCGCTTTGGTCGTCGCGGGCGCGACCGTCTTCGACACGTCGGACTTTGGCGTGTCGGCGAGAACCGCGCTCATCGCGTGATCTCCTGCCGGATATCCACGGTGCGGAGGATCAGCGAGACGATCGCGACCAGCACCAGCGTCAGCAGCACGGCACTGGCCGCCGCAGTCGGATATTGCAGCACGCCCACGTCCTCGTAGAAGGCGCTGACCACCGACGCCGATCCGCCGCCGGACATCACCTTGACCACGAAGAAGTCGCCCATCACGATCGAGACCACGAAGATGGTGCCGAGCGCGATGCCGCTCTTGGACATCGGCACCACGACCAGGCGCATGATGTCGAAACGGCTGGCGCCGGCGTCGATCGCGGCCTCGATCAGCTTCTTGTCGATCCGCGCCATGGAATTGAAGATCGGCACGATCATGAAGATCGTGAGCTGATGGACATAGGCGATCACCACCGCGAGATCGGAGAACAGCAGCACCTCCAGCGGCTGACGGATCACGCCCATTCCAAGCAGCGCCTGGTTGATCAGGCCTTCCTTGCCCAGGAGCGGAATCCAGGAAATCATCCGGATGATGTTCGAGGTCCAGAACGGCACTGTGCACAAGAGGAACAGGCCGATCGCGAGCAACTGGTTACGGACGTGGAACACCAGGAAGTAAGCGACGAAAAAGCCGATGATCAACGTGAAGATCCAGGTCAGGACCGTGAACTTGATCGTCGCCAGATACAGCTTCAGCGTCAGCGCCGAATGCAGGACCTCGACGTAGCTTGCCAGCGTGAAGCCCGGTGTCAGCCCGCCAAAGCCGTCGGTGGCGAAGAAGCTCGCCGCCAGCACCACCAGGATCGGCGCAACGAAGAACGGCACGAGCACCAGGACAAGCGGCGCGACATAGAGCCAGCCGGCGAGATTTGCGCGTGGCGGAGTTTGACTGGACTGCATAGCGGCAAACGCCTCGAAGTCGGTCTTCTCGCACCGGCGCGTGACGGCGCCGGCGCATCGCTTCAGGTCGGGGAAAGCAGGTTTCAGGCCACCTTGAAGTCGTTCCAGCGCTTGTTCATGTACGCCGCTTCGTCCATCAGCGTGTTCCAGCACGAGATGTTCTTGACGCGATCGAGGAACGAGCCGCCGTCACGCTTGGTGCCGGCCTTCTCCATCGGCACACCGTAGGGATCGTTGACCACCTCCGGCGCCGGCTGCCCCTCGTACCAGAACGCCCATTCGGCCGGGGTCAGGAATTTCTTCGCGGTCGAGGGCACCGGGCTGTAATAGCCGTAGCGCGCGACGAAGCCGCCCTGCCAGCCGGACAGGTACCAGTTGAGATATTCATAGGCCGCATCGAGCTTCTTGCCGGAGAGATGCTTCATCAGGCCCATGCCGTTGCACCAGCCCCGATAGCCTTCCTTGCCGTTCTTGACGTTGACCGGCGCGTAGACGCAGGGAATTTCCTTGACGCGCACCGCCGCGACCGCCGGCGACCACATCGACTGGATGACCACTTCCCCCGCAGCCATGAGCTGCACCGACTGGTCGAAGGTGGTCCAGGTCGCACGGAACTGGCCCTGCTTCTTCAGCTCGATCAGCTTGTTGCAGGTGAAGTCGATCTCCTCCTTGGTCATGTTGCCCTTGTTGCCGTACTTGATCAGTCCGGCGCTTTCGAAGCAGAGCGCGGCGTCCATGATGCCGATCGCGGGCACGTCGAGGATCGCGGCCTTGCCCTTGAACTTGGGATCGATCAGGTCCTTCCACTCGGTCACCTCGTGGCCGACGAGGTCGGGACGATAGCCGATGGAATCGGCGTTGTAGACTTGCGGCAGGAAGGTCGCCCACTCGGTGACGCCGTCGTGCAGATCGGTGGAATCGGGCTTGGCGATATACATGGCCTCATAGGGCGAGATGCCCTGGCGCGGGATCTTGTGGCCATCGATCTCGCCCTTGGTGAAGATCGGCAGGATGTTGTCGAACTCCTTGATCTTCTTGACCTGAATGCCCTGGATCACGCCGCGCTTGGCGGCGAGCTTGGCCTGCCAGCCTTCGAGGTCGGCGATGTCCACCGTATTAGGCTGGCTAATGAAGCGGTTGATGGCGGCGGAGGTATCGAGGTTCTGCATCGTCACCTTGAAGCCGAGATCCTTGGCGGCCTGGTCGCCTATCGCCTTCACCACCGAATAGGAGACGCCGACGTGGCGGAGCTCGATGTCCTTGATCTCCTGCGCCCAGATGGTCGGGAAGCCGCGGATCGCGTCCGAGCCGACGGCCGCGCCTGCGACCGCTGCGGCACTCTTCAACAGGCTGCGGCGGCTCAGTTTTCTTACTTCCGCCGGCTCCGCTTCGGCCTGGTTGGCACCAACATTCCCCTTGTCCCTGTCAAGCATGGCAACCCTCGTTGGTTACGATGAGCGGCCGCAACGATCTTCAGCGATCCCTGCGGATGTGATCAATTGCGCTTGAGGCTATTGACGGGATTTCGCGAAGTAAAATTGGAAGTAAATATTCGCGACATAAGCGCGCCTAATGGCTCAACTCTCTGCATTTCATTCCAGCACGCAGCTTACGAAGGCGGCAGGCAGGCAAACCGCGTCGAGCCCCGCTCGGCTGTCATCTCGCGGACCATCCAGATCCTTCAGCACGCGAGTGATCGTCGCCGCCACCGGCTTCATCTGCGAGAAGGCGAGCGCGCTCGCAGCGAGCAGCGCAAGATGCACCGATACGACTTTGTCTGCACTGTCAAAGCTTGCTGCTCTCGCCCCATCGCGACAACGGCGCAATTTGCGCCGACACCGACCGAACGGATTCTCGGTGAACACGCCGCTCAGCGACGCGGGAGGGCGGAACCGATCGCGCACAAATCGGCGATCATTCACACAGGAGAATTTTCCTGCGCCGGCAACGGTTCCTGATCATCGCGAAGTCGACATTGCCCTCGCAGCGCCATCGCACGTAGGCTATCGACGCCGGCGGCCATCCTGCAACTTGACGGTGATCAGATTCCGCACCGCCTTGTTCCGATAGCTTCCTTCGCGCAAGGCAGTCCGGGAGCATCGGGAATAGTGCGAGGGCACCTCCTGAGCCGCCGGAGCAAACAGCAAAGACGCAGCCGCGAGGAGTTGCGCAACCGAGATCTGCTGCGCTGCCCCTTCGGCAAACGCCCTCTCAACCGCCTGAAAAGGAGCGAGACAGTGTCGTCCCTGCAGACCAACAAGCAGAAGCTTGCTCCGCCATGGAGCCATCACGAAATCGAGCAGGTGAGGTTGCTCATCTTGGAAGGGAAGAGCTTGTACGCTGTCTCGCGACGTCTTGGACGAACGCCACAAGCGGTGAGAAAAATTGCCAGCAGGCTGAAGCTCCCGCTCCGATCTTTTCATCTCATGAGCTGATTTCCGTCTCAATGTCCGCCACTGACTGACACTTCTCTCAAGCGCACAGTTGCGGACCGCCCTCGCCCCGCCGGTTGCGCCGGTGAGGTATGCTGAGAGGCCCTCCATATTCTCTTTTGAATTTACCTGACCCATTGGAACGCAATCAATTTTCAATGAGTTTGCATCCAAGAGCGAGATGCGGCGTAGCCCTCTGGGTTATCGGCCGACGCAATGTATTGAGGCGCTTGCGCCCACAGCGTAGGCAAACCAGAAGGCGCGTTGCGCATCAGCGCAGGATATTCGCACGGCAGGGCTCGGCATATTGAGAATGTGAGGATACGAGCTTTCGACGCAGAGTTCCGGTTGTGCGCGGCATTTTGCAGCACCGGCTCAATCCAGATGAACGAAGCTCAGCCCCTCCCCCGACTAAGGCGTAGCAGCGGTTGAAGCAAGCAGAGGCCTGGGCTCGACGTATGGCTAACGGATTCGTAGTCTGGTTCAACAAGTTCAAGGGCTACGGCTTCATAAGGCCCGACGGCGGAGGCAAGGACATATTCGTTCATATGTCCGCCGTCGAAGAAGCTGGGCTGCCAACGCTCATCGAAGGGCAAAGAGTGAGCTACGAACTCGTTTCCGTCGCGGACAGGGTAACGGCCAGTCGCCTGCGAGTCGGAACCCATGAAGCCAAATCTGAAGGATGAATGGAGCTTTCGTATTATCGAAAGTTCGAACTTCTTCGTGTCACTTTCGGGGCTGGATGTTCTCGATCATGTCGTTGTAACGACCAATGAGGTCGACCAGCTCGGCCCCGTGGCGCGACAAGAAACAAGCAATGCTGGAACCAACGATTCGTATCGTCGCGTCGATCTGTTCCAATAGATCGCGCCGCGCAGCGTCACAATACTCGGCAACGACTACGTCAGTCGACAACTCGCTTGCAATCCTCATGGTCGCCGACGCTGACGCTCCAGGTTGCGGCATGACTTCGAACCAGCGATCTGCCCGTGCGCTCCGCTCAACCGCTTCAGGAGAGCCATCAGCAACGTCCCTTTCGACGTCGATAGAAAGCAACTCTAACGTTTCGTTGTGAAGGCGATCAAGCTCGGTCCTGGAACGATCGAACATGCTGCTCAGCTGCGTGAGCTGAAGCCACGCGAGCCTCAAATGTTGATATGGCGATAACTGGTTATGGATCCAGGGATAGTCGCCGGCAACAACGCGACAAACAATCAGATCGCCGTATACGGTCCGCAGATTGAGGAGCGCTGCAAGCTCTGCTTTCAGGCGCTGATGAACGGTCAAGATCCCCCCTCTCATCCGCTCGGGCACGAACTCGAACGACGGATCGGACTGGCGCATCAGCTCTTCACCGGCCAGTTCGATGATCGAAACGATCCGCTCGTCAATCTCACCGGGCGTTAGCCCATCCACCCTGTTCATTTTCACATATTCCAGCAACGCCCGGCGCTTCGACACCTGACCAGCATCATCGGGCCTGCGAATCCCCAACGCGGAGCCTCTCAGGGTCCAACGGCTTTCGGAAGCCCCAATCTATGTCTATTATTTAGGCAATGGAAGAAATCCAGCTCGTGCCGGGGGCCGGTCGAGCGATCGGATCCGGTCGCAGAGCTGGTGGCTCGCCAGGATTTCGATCGCGGGCAGCGGGCTTTGGACGCCGGCCCATCGATCGTGACCGGCACTATCGCCAATAGTTGGGACGGTAACAAAAGGCCGGGATCTCAGCAACGAGAACGAGGCCGCCCGGCCTGAAATCAGGCTCCGAGCAGCCGCCACAATCCTCTGCGCCGCCAGCCCGGGCGCGGCGTCACTTCAGCCGGACAGCGCAAGGCGCGCACCAGTATGCTGCCAGACTTGTCGACGAGGTCGCTGGCAGGAGCTCAATTGTTGGCGGGCCTGCCGTATACCGATTGTCGCGACCTTGCGCTGCTGCCGGCCCAGCCTGCGCGCGACAGATTGCCCTGCTGCCGCTTGCGGCCGAGCAGGTCATCGTAAATCTCCAGCGTGCGCAATGCGATATCGGACCAATCGTACCGCACCGCACTCTCGCGGCGTACGATTTCGCGTTCGGTTGCACTCGGACGCGTCTTCGTCAGCGCCAACAGCTTCGCACCCAATTCCTCGCAATCACCGACATGGAAGATGTGCTCGGGATCAGCCACCACCTCCAGGTTGGGTGCGATATCACTTACCAGCACCGGCAATCCATAGCTGAGCGCTTCGAGCAGCACGATCGGCAGCCCCTCATGCGACGACGGCAGGACGAACAGCGCGGCGTGGGCGTAGAGTTGTCGCAAGCCATCGCCGGTCTGGAATCCGGCCATGACGACGTTCTGGTGGCCGGCCGCTTCCCTAGCCAGCTGATCCGCGTACTCGTTCCGGTGGTCGATCTTTCCAACTATGGCGAGCTTCCATCCGGGCAGCGCGGTCGCCAGGAATGCGCGCAACAGATCGAGTTGTCGCTTCTCGGGAACAAGCCGGCCGACCGTCAATACGTATCGTCCCGGCTCCAATCCCAGCTCGACCACCTTCTCGCTTTGCTGTGGCATGTCCGAGAATACCACGCCATTCGGCACCACCTCGCAGGGTTTGCCATATTTGGACATGACAAGCTCGCCGATGCTGCGGCTGACCGCGATGCGCTTGCTGGCGTAGCGCATTCCGAGAGCTTCGCCGGTCCTCAGCACCGTGCGCGCCGCCCAGCCCCATTTCTCCCTGTTGTAGTCCTCGCCATGATGCGTGACGACGACCCGCAGGCCGACGGCACGAAGCAATGGCGTTACGATTGCAGGCCCAATGCCATGGATATGGACCAATGCCGGACGCCGAACCATTGCAACAATTGCGCAGACCACGGAATGGAGCAGAGTCTCGAGGTACTTGTTGCTCAGAGTCCACAGCCGCAGTACCCGCACGCCCCTCCACACCTTGGGGACGTCCGACGCAACATAGGGCGACCGCATGCAGACGGTAACCCGTCTGCCGAGCTCCACCACCCTTGGTGCAAGATTCTCTGCGTGTGTCTCGATACCACCCTGAATTTGAGGGAAGCCACGGAAGCCGAACATGTAGATCTCACGCCTGCTCATCTGGACTTCCTTCCAATCTAATTGTTCATAAAGGTTCGCAACGGGTAATGCTCGTCCGGCGTCACGCGGCCCTTGACCAGCCGGGCCTTGACGGTCTTGTTCAAGAACGACGTTCGCTCGACGTGCGGCGACGGGCGCACGTCGGAATAATTGATGTAACTATCAAAGCATATGCTCTTGCCCATCGAGACCTTGAGCTTGTTCTTGAGGACCCACAGCAGCGGCTCGCTCTTCGGAAACTGAGGGACCAGGTTGGATCGCATCGCGGTCCGCGCGGTGGTCACCATCCAGCAGTTCTGTTCACAGCCCGCGACCTTCTTCCGTGTCTGCTGAGCGACGTCGCTGTTCATGATCTCGTCCCACGATTGCCGCGCAAGATTTCCCATCGGCAGATCCGAGCGGACGTTGCAGGCCCAGACGTCCGACCAGGGGTCGATAAAAGCGAAATCCTTGCCCGCGCTGCATGGGATCAGCCGATCATGACCAAGAATCTTCTCGATCAGGCCAAGGTTCAGGTAGGCCCGAAACCAGTTCTTTGGCTTCGGACTACGCAGCATCGCCGAAATGAGCCCCTCGACCTTCCGGGCCACTGCCTTCCGGTCGTAGAAGTAATTGTCGTTCTTGTAGAACTGCCACGCATTGTGGAGCGTCGACGTCGCCAGCTCGAATCCCTCCTTGCGAGCGAACTCGTAGACATTGACGAGCTGATCGACGTTTTCGTCCTGGATGACCATGGCGAAGCCAAGGTCGGTGCCCCCTGCCTCGCGCAGCATACGAAGCCCGGCGATCTTGGTGTAGTAACCGTCCTTCTCGCCGCGAATTCTGTCGCTCGTCTCCTGATCGCCCTCGAGCGAGAAGCGCACCTTGATGTTGGGGTGCTTCTTGATGATCGGAACGAGGCGCTCAGGATGCAGCCCGTTCGACGATATCTCCGTCACTCTTGCCTTCGGATAGAGAAGATCGATGATCTCTCCGAGGTCCTTGCGAAGCGTCGGCTCTCCACCCGACACGTTCAGATTGTCGAAGCCCGACGGAAGCTTCGACAGCGTGGCCAGCGACACCTCTTCCTTCGGCTCGGTTGGATTTTGCCAGATGTAGCACATCTGACACTTGGAGTTGCAGCGGAACGTCGAAATGACGGTGAGGTCCATTTTATGATCCAACTTTCCTATGTAAGCCAGCTGTTGCAATCAGATTCTCGTACAACGAGAACAATGCCGAGCCATGATCTTCGAGCGAGTACTCGTCCTCGACAATTCTCCGTGCGTTGCGACCGAACGCTTCGCGCCGGCTGCGATCGAGGAGAAGATCGCTGACTTTTTCGGAGAGTTGAGACGCATTGCCAGGATCGAACAGCAGACCTGTCGTCCCTTCCCTGACCATCTCGGGAATTCCGCCAATGCGCGAAGCAATGATCGGCTTACCGTGCGCCATCGCCTCGAGGATCGAGAGCGGGCTGTTCTCGTGCCAGACCGAAGGCACCACGATCACCCCGGCTTCGCTGATCGTTCGTTCAAGGTCGCTGCCCGTAAGGTGCCCCCTGAACTCTACCGCCGGGTACTTCCGCCGAAACTCATCAAGAAGCGGTCCAGTGCCGGCGACCACCAACCGCCAGGCACCCTGAGCTGCGGCATGGGCTTTAAGGAGATCCTCGACGCCCTTCTCGGGTGACAAGCGACCAAGATACAGCGCGTATTCATCGTCGCCGACGGACGTTTCGATACGCGATGCATCTATCCCATTGGGAATATGAATCACCTTGGCCGCACCGAACCTGCGGACGATGGCTTCATACATGAACCTGCTCGGCGCAATGAACTTTTCGACGCGATGATAGCTTCCGAGCAGCGCGTGATAGCGCGCCTCCGCCCAAAGCAGAGCGCTGCGCCCGAGAGACCCGTCGGCGCAGCGGCGCGCGAGAATCGTCTCGAACGCGCCATCCCCGCATCTCGTACAGACCTGCCCGTTGCTAAGCTGCGTGTATACGGGGCACACCGGTTTGTAGTCGTGGAGTGTGAGAACGACGGGAACCCCCATATCCGCGGCCGCCGTGACGATTGAGGGGGTCAGCTGGTGATAGATATTGTGACAGTGCAGTACATCCGGCTTCTGATCTCGGATGAGGCGCCTGATCTGCGAGACAGCTTCGGATGAATGAATGAAGGACAGCGCCGATCTCAGCTTTTCGCGCCTGGATGATGCGCGATACGATTTCTGCGAAACGAAATACGATTGGAAGCGTGATGGAATATTTCGATCGTCATTCATGGAGAACTCGATGACGTCGACATTCCGCCTGCGCATCAACTCCATCTCGTCGAACATCACGACTTCGGAGCCGCCGTTACGAAAGAAGAACTTGTTCGCGAACAACACTTTCAGAGCGCGTCGACCCGATCCGTCAGTCCGTTCTCGTCTCCAAGACGGAACCTGTGTCTCCGGACCCAGCCGCGAGCGCGCCACCGAAACAGCGACATCGTCGGTGAGATCGAACGAAGGCTCCGTCATCGCCGCGGTCCTCGTCTGGAGATCGAAACAGGCCGCGCTGCAAGGCGGACACCAACGCCTGCAGAATGGTGTTCGGCGGGGCGGTGCAAGGCTGATCTCGTTGCAACTACAACCATCAGCAGGATGATAGGCGGCCGCTATGCGCCGATATTGACGGCCGTCAACTTGGTACCGGTGCGCGGCCTAGGATAGAGATGGCCCTTTTCGAGTCGGAATGCTGCCCAATTCTGCGGATACCGGCTGCGTCTGGGACGCGCTCGAGCGTCAAAACGACATATCTTCATGATCAGCGAGAACTGCACCGTGACTGCCGGAGCGCAACTGCTCGATACCATGCGGAGCGCGGATGCCCGAGCACCTTGAGCCAACTGGCGCAGCCCCCGATCAGGGGTTGATCGCGTTGGTCATGATGCTCCGATTTAACGGCCTTGCCGTGGATCCCGAGCGCATCCGTCATCAATTCGGGACTATTATCAGGGTCGCCGAGGTTCTCCGCTGTGCCAAGGAGCTCGGCTTGAAGGCCCGTGTCGTCAGGACCAATTGGACTAGGCTTTCCCGTCTACCGATGCCCGCGCTCGCCATCCTTCGTGAGGACAGATTTCTCATCTTCGGAAAGGCAACCGACGAGCGGGTCATCGCGCTGGAGCCGGGTCGTCCACAACCGGTCATGATGTCGCGGATGGAACTCGAAGCCATCTGGGACGGCGCGGTCATTCTGATGACGCGTCGAGCTTCTCTTTCCGATCTTGCGCGGCGTTTCGACATAACGTGGTTTCTCGGCGCAATTCGAAAATACCGACGACTGCTCCTCGAAGTCCTTGCGGCCTCGTTCTGCCTTCAGCTGTTTGCCCTCGTATCACCGCTCTTCTTCCAGGTGGTTATCGACAAGGTTCTCGTGCATCGCAGCATGAGCACGCTGGACGTACTCGCCATCGGCCTCGTCGCGACCGCGCTGTTTGAAACGATCCTTGGAATTCTGCGCACCTACCTTTTCTCTCATACCACCAACCGCATCGACGTCGAACTCGGCGCTCGGCTGTTCCGTCACCTGTTGGCGTTGCCGATCGGCTACTTCCAGGCACGGCGGGTGGGTGACTCCGTCGCGCGGGTCAGGGAACTCGAAAATATCCGCAACTTCCTGACGAGCTCGGCTCTGACCTTGATCATCGACCTGTCCTTTTCGGTTGTCTTCATTGCCGTTCTGGTCTTCTACTCGCCGACGCTAGCCTTGATCGTTCTCGCCTCGCTTCCGGTCTATGTCGCGATTTCTGCCGGAGCGACGCCTTTGTTCCAGCGGCGGCTCGACGAAAAATTCCAGCTGGGTGCGGAGAACCAGGCCTTTCTCGTTGAGAGCGTCACCGCCATGGAAACGCTCAAGGCGATGGCCGTGGAGCCTCAGATGCAACGTCGCTGGGAGCAACAGCTGGCCGGGTACGTCGCGGCGAGCTTTCGTGTCATCAGCCTGGCGAACGTATCCAGCCAATCGGTCCAACTTGTGAACAAACTGGTCAGCGTGGCCATCCTCTATTTCGGCGCCCGGTTCGTCATGTCCGGCGATCTTACCGTCGGCGAATTGGTTGCCTTCAATCTGATCTCCGGTCGCATCAGCGCTCCGGTCCTTCGATTGGCTCAAACCTGGCAGGATTTTCACCAAGCGAGGCTCTCGATCGCGCGCCTCGGCGACATCCTCAATACAGAACCGGAGCCTGTCTACAGCCCCGGAAAAATGGCGCTGAGTACCATCCGAGGCGATATTGCGTTCGAACAGGTGACCTTTCGCTACCGCATCGATGGGCCCGAGATCCTTCGAGATGTGCAGCTGCACATTCCGGCAAGGCAGGTCATTGGAATAGTGGGCTCCTCGGGATCGGGAAAGAGCACTTTGGCCAAACTGGTGCAGCGCCTGTATATCCCGGAGCGAGGCCGGGTTCTGGTCGATGGGATCGACCTGACTCAGGTGGACCCCGCCTGGTTACGCCGACAGATCGGTGTGGTTCTCCAGGACAGCGTCCTCTTCAACTGTTCGATCAGGGACAATATCGCTTTCGCGGATCCCGCGACATCGACGGAGCGTGTAATTGAAGCAGCCACGATGGCCGGTGCGCACAATTTCATTCTACAACTACCGAACGGATACGACACGGTCGTCGGAGAACGCGGGAGCAGCCTGTCCGGCGGACAGCGTCAGCGCATTGCGATCGCACGCGCGCTCGTGACCGATCCCCGGATCCTGATCTTTGACGAGGCGACCAGCGCACTCGACTATGAGAGTGAGCACATCGTTCAACAGAACATGGCAAAAATCGTACAGGGCCGCACCGTACTCATCATCGCGCATCGGCTATCGGCCTTGCGAATGGCCGACCGGATCATCACGATTGAAGAAGGCCGCCTGGTCGAGGATGGTCCTCATCAGGATCTGGTCAAGCGCGGAGGACGTTATTCAAAGCTCTACCGCCTACAGTCGGGCTTCCATGACCTTACATAGTCCGCATTTCGCGAGCGCCGAGACCAACAGGCGCCACGATGGAGCTCACATCAGCATCGACGAGGCCGCATGAAACAAACAACCGCAAGAACGTTCGACGATCCGGGGTTGTTTGTGTTCGACCTCCTGCTCCGACTGCGTGGTGTCGACAGCAGCCTCGACCATATTCGCCAGCGCTTCAATCAAGCGCCTATCGATGTCCCGGAGATGCTCGCCTACGCGAAAGAGCTTGATCTTTCCGCAAGCTGTGCCCTGACCGATTGGGATGGACTGTCGACATCGACCTTACCTGGCATCCTGCCGATTCGCGGCGGAGGCTTTCTCTTGCTTGGAAGGGTGCATGGCCACGAGGCTGTGGTGATGACCTCTGGCGCCGAAAGGCCGTCTATCATTTCAAGACACGAGCTCGAGGCCAATTGGGACGGGCGACTGGTCGTGGTCGCCCAACGACGCGCCGTCACCGTTCGGCTCCTGCGCTTCTCGCGATACTGCCTGGAGTTCATTCGGCGTGCAAAGGAACGCTCCCTGATCGTCGGGGCACGACTGGCTGGTATGCTTTCGTCTCTCGCCGATCGCGCGCCGGCAATGTCCAAGCAGCAGTCGGCCGCGCCGACGGAGCCTCCCCGGAATGCGAACAGCGGGAGCGCTGTCATTGTATTCGCGGATCACGCACGCAAGCTCGGACGCGCCGTCGCGGGGCTGACACCTTCCCGCGGGTCTCATCCGAGCGAAGCACTCGCATTCCTCCCAGCAGCGCTCGAAATCGTCGAGAGCCCTCCTTCGCCGATTGGACGTACCATCGTCATCAGCATCGCGGCCGGCTTCGTTGTCGCCTTGCTGTGGGCCAGCCTTGGCACCATCGACATTGTTGCTGTCGCTCCGGGCAAGATCATCCCGAGCGATCGAACCAAGACCATTCAGCCATTCGAGACCGCCGTTGTGCGTGCAATTTACGTTCAGGACGGCCAGACCGTCAGGGCCGGAGAGCGCTTGATCGATCTGGATGCGACCATTACGGCCGCAGAACTGAACCGCCTCAAGAGCGACCTGACGAGTGCGCAGCTCGACGCCGCCCGTTTGACGGCGTTGCTGTCAAACAAGACTGATCCAGCTTCGGCGTTCAACCCGCCACCGTCGACCACACCTGCCCTGACCGAGATGCATCGTCGCTTTCTCGTCAGCCAGAACACCGAGCAGGCCGCCAAGATTGCCGCGATTGATCGCCAGATCTCGCAAAGGGAAGCTGAACGAGCCACTTCCAGGGCGTCGATCGACAAGCTGAAGGCTACAATCGGCCCGCTCCAGCAGCGCGTCGAGATACGCGAGCAGCTGTACCAGAAGGAACTCGGATCCAAGCTGCAGTATTTGACGGAGTACCAGGAGCTGGTCGGCCAACGGCAGGAAATACTCGTTCAGCAAAGCCGTTTTAGCGAAGCGGATGCCGCCATCGCGGTCCTGGTGGAGACCCGCAACAAAACCATTGCCGAGTACGAACGCGCATTGTTCGAGGAGCTCGCAAAGGCGGAACAGAAAGCTGCCGGCCTGAGCCAGGACGTCATCAAGGCCGAACGGCACACCGGCCTACAAAATCTGACGGCACCGATCGACGGCATAGTACAGCAGCTCGCCGTTCACACTGTTGGCGGTGTGGTCACTCCGGCGCAACCAATCATGATGATCGTTCCAATCGACAGCAATCTCGAAGTCGAGGCCATGATCTCGAACCAGGATATCGGCTTCGTCGAGGCAGGCCAGGACGCGGCCATAAAGATCGACACCTTCAATTTTACCAGGTACGGACTGCTACATGGCAAGGTCCTTAACATCTCCCAGGACGCCATTCCGCGCAACAAGCCACCGGAGAACAATAACGCGAAGTCCTTCGGTGCCGGGACAGCAAGCAGCGAACCCATTGGACAGGAGCTTGTCTACGCGGCGCGGGTGTCGCTCGACCGCAGTTACATGAACATCGAGAACAAGCGTGTCAGCCTTTCTCCCGGCATGGCCGCCACCGTCGAGATCAAGTCTGGATCGCGCAGTGTCATCAGCTATCTCTTGTCACCGATCATGCGGTACAAACAGGAGAGCATGCGGGAGCGGTAGCATGCGAGCACTATGCAAGCGCATTGGCTGCCGAGCCGGTAATGAGCGCCGCCCTTTGGATCACGAGCTCTCGCTGGTCCGGGAATGCTCAGATCCGACGTGCTGGCGAGCAACCTCCAGCGGACGCCCTCGTCACCCCTTCAGCAGTCTCAACCTCTATCGGCGACGAAACACCACCCGCCCTGACGAAACTAAAGCAGCTTTAGGTTCAATCGATCGCCGCGGGCCGTTCACCTCCCGCTCGCGGGAGAGGTCGGCGCAAAGCGCCGGGAGAGGGCTTGCTCCTCTCGGAGATTGTCCCATCTGGGATACACCCTCTCCCCAGCCCTCTCCCGCTGGCGCAGGGCAATCGCATATGGTGCGCACGGTGCGGCGGCATCGGCACTAGGCTCCCTCCCCCGCTTGCGGGGGAGGGTTGGGGAGAGGGTGTATCCGCGCTGAGATTATTGAGATTAACTGAGGACGTCCCTGCGTAGCGAGAGCCCTCACCCGCCGCGCTCTGCGAGCGCGTCGGCCTCTCCCGCAAGCGGGAGAGGCGGAGCAAAGCCAGCGGACAATCCCCGTGAAATCCATATGCGATTGCCCTGCCCGCTGGCGGGAGAGGGAGGGCACCGCCGTCGATGCAATCAAGCATCCAGGCGCGCTTTAGCTTGTCAGACCGGGCTCGGCTTGCTTGATGAGACCAGCCCGGCTGAGCGCGGCGGCGGCTTTCTTGATCACCTCCCAGGGCAATTTGGATCGTTCGGCGATGTCGAGAAGTGAATGATCCCCGTCCGACATGTTCAGGATCCACAGCAGCCCCATCTGGAAGTCTCCGGCCGCGAGCCCGCCCAATCCACCATAAAGGCCATAGTTGCCCAATTTTGGCTCGCAGAACGGCTTTTCGTTCCGAAAGCAGGCGTTGTTCTCGATGACATCGATCGCCGCTATCGCCTTCGCTAGAGTATCGTACAGCGCAGCAGGGCGAACGAAGTCCAGATTATCGGCAGAGCTGTGATACTCCGCGAACTGACCGAAGGGCGTTCGCATCACGGTCCCAACCGGCAGGTTAAAGCCAGGCGAGCAATATTGCCGCTCATCGTAGCCGTAAGGTGAGAACTCCTGAATTTCGTGCGGTTGGCCGCTCTGCTCAAGCACGTAGGACCAGGCACGATCAATCTCTGCGTTGCCGCGGCGGCTCCTTTTGTAGGTCATCGCCCCCGAATCGCCGACGCAGGTCAACACAAATCCGTGCTTCACCCGACCGACATGAGCCTGGTTGAGCGCCAACCAGGTGATCGCTCCGATAGTGCCCGGTATGAAGACGAAGCGATAGGTATACCTGAGCTCCATCCTCCGCAGATACTGCGCCAGCGCGGTTGCGACCGCGATCCCGGACAGGTTGTCATTGCAGAGCGACGGATGGCAGATATGGCAGGAGATCAGCACCTCGTCCGAGGTCCGGCCGAGCAATCTCAAATCCCCATACGTCAGATGGCCTGCGGCAAGATCCGCATCGACACAGACCTCGTATTCGCCGTCGGGCATTGCCAATAGTTGATTGTGCGGAAGACAGAAGCCCCAGGTCTTCTGGTAGTAGCTTGTCCGATAGGGGATCCAGTCCGGCTTTTCCGGGTCCGAGTAGAGGTGAGGCCTAAGCTCGTCGAGCGTCATGCGCGCCCTCACCGGGACGCTGTAACCAAGAAGGTGCAGGTTCGACTTCTTGAAGTCGATCACGCGCTCGCCGGCGCTGTTCTTGACGTATGCATCACGCACGTTCCACTCCGGTGGAACGGTCCAATCGAATACCTGCAGGCCGGACGGTACTTCGCACGTGGTAAGCGGGATATAGTTTCGGATGAGATCGATCGTTCTTCGGGTCCCCGCTCCCGTTATGCTGCGGGAGATGGGATACATCTCTGCAATGAACTCGTGGAGTGCACGTCCGGTCTTGTCCGCCGACAGGTCAACGGCCGCGTCACTCTCCCTGAGATCCGCGAGGTCTGCATGCCTTGCGATATCATCCATGCGCCCTCTCCCTCGGATCCAATGGGCTCAATCCACGATCCTGGGCTCGGGAATCGGCACTACGAACTGAGCTCCCCAGCTGCGGGCGAACGACAACTGGCTGACGATCTCCCGCTTCAGGTTCCAGGGTAGAATGAGTATGTAGTCCGGCTTCGTCACGTTGATGCGTTCAGGCTCGAAAATTGGAATGTGAGATCCCGGCAGCAACGACCCCTGCTTGTGCGGGTTTCGGTCGACCGTATACTCAATGAGGTCCGCGGTAATGCCGCAGTAGTTCAAGAGAGTGTTGCCCTTGGCAGGGGCGCCGTACCCGACGACGCGCTTGCCCTGTCGCTTTGCCTCTTCAAGAAACGACAGAAGCTTCTGCCTGGTTTCCAAGGCGCGCTCTTCGAACGCGTCGTAATGATCAAGATTGGCGTATCCGGCGTCGATTTCGCGACGCCTGAGGTCCAGGACGCGATGGGAGATCGGATGCCATCCCTTGTTGGCGTGCTGCGCATAGATTCGCAACGAACCACCATGGGTCGGCAACTCTTCGACATCAAACAACGTCAAGCCATGTGCCGCAAAGATCTTCTCGACGGCGATGAACGAGAAGTATGAAAAATGCTCGTGATAGATCGTGTCGATCTGACATTCGTCGAACAGACGCATCAGATGGGGGAATTCCATCGTGATAACCCCCGCATCGGCGAGAAGAAGGCTCATGCCTTTGACGAAGTCGTTCAAGTTCGGCACGTGAGCCAGGACATTATTTCCAATCAAGAGATCAGCGCGCAGCCCCTCGCGTCGCAAGGTACGGGCTGCGCGTTCGCCGAAGAATTCCACACGCGTCGGAATGCCCTTCGCGCGCGCCACGGCAGCGACGTTCTGAGCCGGCTCGATGCCTAGAACCGGCACATCGGCCTCGACAAAGTACTGCAGCAGGTAGCCGTCGTTGCTTGCGATCTCGACGACCTTGCTGTGCGCCCCGATACCGAATCTGTCGATGACTCGAGTGACGTAGGACTTGACATGCTGCAGCCATGAATCGCTGTAGGATGAAAAGTAGGCATAGTCTCCGAAGATATTCTCCGGCGCCTCCCATTCCTCGAGCTGGACAAGGAAGCACTCTCCGCAGACGTAAGCCCGCAAGGGAAAGAAGCGCTCGTCCTGCTTGGCTTGCTCGTTCCGAAGATAGGAATTTGCCAACGGAGACATTCCGAGATCGATAAACACACGTTCAAGAGGCGCACTGCAGAAACGACAGCAGCTCAACTCAGTTGCATGCGCGGTTGGTGCCTTGACGTTGAGGGTGGATGTCGCTTCCTTCAGCATTCTATGGCTCCTGCCGTGGCAATCTGTGAAGTCGCCGACACGCTAACGCTGGTCGGGCCAGAGCAATTGACGGTCGTCAAGTCACGTTTGGCTTTTGCGAACGTGGAGCCCTCACCTACGACCTGTTGTGGACTGCGACGTTCATGCGGGCCTTCAGCTCGTCCCCGATATTGCTGTGAGGCTTCCATGCCCTGTCACGATCCGAGAGCACGCGCACCTCCGCCGGCCAGGATATCCCAAGCGACGGATCATCATGCGGCAACCCGCCCTCCGCGCCTGGCGTGTAGTAATTGCTGATCAGGTAGATCAACTCCGTATCGTCAGTGAGCGTGACGAAGCCATGCGCGAAGCGCTCCGGAATGTAGAGCCCGCGGCCATTGTCCGCGGAGAGATTAACGATGACATGTCGCAGGTAGGTTGCCGATTCCGGCCGCAGGTCGACGATCACGTCGGCCACGGCCCCCTTGGTGCATCGGACATACTTGTTTTCCGCCGCGGGCGGATACTGAAAATGCAGGCCCCGCAGGGTACCGCGTTTTGCGTTGTAGCTGATACTTGCCTGCGCGACGACAGGCTTGAGGCCATGCGCCAGGAACGTGTCGGCGCAGAACACCCGAGCGAAGTATCCTCGGTTGTCCTGATGCCTGTCTATCTCCACGGTGTAGGCGCCCGCGAGGATTGTTTCGGAAAATATCATGCGGTGAATGAGATGGCTGGGCTGCTACAGGAACACGATCCAACAAAGTTTGACGGCAAGCCACAGCAGGGCTAGGTCCCACGCAACGACGCTAACCAGCGCAACTGCGATACCGAGGACGGGCCAGTCGAGAGCCCGGCTCGCAGCTTTCGCGGCCCTGAACTGGGTTGCATAGCTTGCGGTCCTGAGTCGATCGAATTCAGACATTGCCCGCTCAATCTGTGACGTGACCTCACGGCACCCTAGCCAGACCGTGGCTCGATAACCTGACGAAGCTCAATAACGGCGGGCTATGCTACGGTGGCATCCAAACGATGCTGTGGGCAGCGGGTGATGCCCCCGCCCCGGCCGCTGCGTCCGTCCAGCCAGGCGCTGCCAAAGGGTCGAGTATTCTTGTGCGTCGCCCGAACGCACCTGCAGCAATTCGAAAGATCGCCTGGAATCCTGGTCACCGCTGATAGCAAAGTTGAGAACCCTCAACTTCGGGAACCTTCTTGCGTCCTGAAATGCGACGCGGGCGGCGCGTAACAGCATTCTTCAACAATCACGCGTTGAGAGGGATTTGACAATGAATATTCGGTCGCGTTTTTTTTCCAAAGAGAATCAGGACAACTTCGGAAGGTCAGGAGAGCTGCGGCTTCGAGCGCGGGCTGCGATCCCAGGCGGAGCACATACTTACGCGAAGGGCGACGATCAGTATCCGCTCCTCGCGCCAGGCTTCATCTCGAGAGGCTTGGGCTGCCATGTATGGGACGTCGACGGCAACGAATTTATCGAATACGGAATGGGACTGCGCGCGGTGTCGCTGGGCCACGGCTTTCCAGCTGTCGTGGAAGCAGCAGTTGAACAGCTGTCCCGAGGCACGAACTTTACGCGGCCTTCGGCACTCGAGGTCGAATGCGCGGAGCGGCTGATCGCGCTTGTCCCCGGCGCCGACATGGCAAAGTTCACCAAGGACGGATCGACGGCCACGACGGCTGCAATCCGGCTTGCCCGAGCTTACACGGGCCGGGACATGATAGCGGTTTGCTCCGATCACCCCTTCTTCTCTTACGACGACTGGGCGATCTGTATGACACCGATGAACGCCGGCATTCCCCAGGCCATGGCGCAGCTGACACAGGGATTTCGGTACAATGACCTGTCCTCGGCGGAGGCGCTCTTTGCGCAGCATCCAGGTCGGATAGCAGCCCTGATCCTCGAAGCGGAAAGAGAGGTCCCGCCGGCGCCGGGATATCTCGCCACGCTGCGTGAACTCTGTCATCGGAACGGCGCTCTCTTGATATTGGACGAGATGATCACGGGCTTCCGATGGCCGGAGTGCTCCGCCCAACGGCACCATGGAATTGAGGCCGATCTGTCGACCTTCGGCAAGGCGATGGGCAACGGCATCGCAATCTCTGCGCTGCTCGGCAGACGCGAGATCATGGAGCTGGGCGGCCTCGACCATGATCGCGATCGCGTCTTCCTGCTTTCGACGACACATGGTGCCGAGACTCACGCTTTGGCCGCAGCCCTGGCCGTCATGAACACCTATCGTGACGAACCGGTCATCGAGACGCTACACCGCCAAGGAAGTCGCCTGAAGGCCGGCATCGAAAGCGCCGTGCAGCGCCGCGGACTAGCCGGCTATTTCCGGCTCGTCGGCCGGACGTCCAATATGGTCTATGCCTGCTGTGATCGTGACGGAGTGCCGTCGCAGACGTTCCGCACATTGTTTCTCCAGGAGACAATCCGCCGTGGCGTGCTGGCGCCCTCACTGGTCACAAGCTATTCGCACACCAACGATGATATCGACCGAACCATCGAGGCCATCGATGGCGCATTCGCCGTATATCAGAAGGCGTTGGAGGACGGGCCGGAAGCCCATCTGATCGGCCGACCGGTGGCGCCGGTGTTCCGCCGGCGAGCCACTTCGACTTCGGCCGGAACGCCGAGAACGAAAGTTCGCGGTTCAAGGAAAGCGAAAGCCAGCTAGTCAATCAATGCCCGGCACGCAGCGGGTTGTATCGGGGTAGCCGAACTCTGATCACGTCGGCATCCGGAGCACCCGCCGCGACCGCAAGGAACGGTTCGATGCGGGATGCTCGAGACATGGATCGGTCTAGAGCATGATCCGGAGAAGTGCGTAGCGGTTCTCCGAAAAGATCATGCTTAGACAATAACCGAAAGCGCGATGACGATTCATCCTGATCGCATCGCGCCTTAATCAAACTGCTCGCCCGTTGGAAATCCTCGCGAGCCCCTCGATATCGGTGAACTTGATCGTCTTGCGATTTGGAAGGTCGATGACCTTCTTCGCCTTGAACTCGGCCAGCGTACGACAAACCGTTTCGAGCGACGTTCCAACGTGGTCTGCGATATCGGCCCGGGGCAACTGAAGTCGGAGTGCACCAGGCCGCTTGGGGTCTGCAGGCAAGTGTGGCCGAATGCGCAGCAACAGCCAGGCGATACGCGCCACACAATTCTTCTGGCTCATGGTCATCACCAAGGTGAGGGTATCTGCCAGGACCTGGTGGGCACCACAGGGCTCATCGCTCCGGCAAACTCCAGAAGTTCTCGATCGAATGACGCGACAATCTGTCACGGCTTCCGCAGTAAACTGCTGATGGGTTGAATGGGTCGGCATGACGACATCGCCGGGCCAGTAGAAAGCGAGGATTTGGCGATTTCCGTTCTCCAGAAGGCGGACCGCCCGTACGACGCCCTCGACGATCTCGATCTTCTGAGCTTCTTCCTCTCCTTCCCAAAAGAGAGCTCTGCAGCGAGGTACGAAGGACGTAGACGGGCGTCGGAAATCGGGAAGTTTGTTCGATTTATGAAGTTGTGAAGGGGGTTTTGTGTTCTGGAGAAATGTGGATTCTGTAAGCATTTGAAATCACCTCAGCACGTAATCCAATACCCTTCAGTGTAGACGTACTTAATTCGAGGGATATTCAGGCTAAAGCGTTAGGATTATACGGGTTCCACATAGGCCGGTTGGACTAGTCCCGTTAGTCGTAAAACTATCCGCTGCCTATGCGGCATTCAAAAGCGCAAAAAGCTCGTGCTACTTCGCGGAAGAACTGCTCACGCGTGCGCCACCTTTGCCCAACTCAACAGCGCCTTCCCTGGGTCGATCTTGGGAAGAATTACGCTTGAGAACGAGCCTCACGAGAGGTTCCTATGAATCCCATGGTAGCCAGCCGCCCGCGCCAGGGCAATGCTCAGGAGTTGACACGGCAACGCTTGCCAGGCCTGACGATGCATCCCTGGCGCAGCGCCTTTCACCGATGTGACGTCGATCCACCGATGCAGCCAGTCACGCCTCGACCCGAACGACAAGGTTTTGATCTTCTCGTCCGCACGCGTGCGGAGCTGCATGATACTGCGGATCACCGGCGGCTCCTCGGTTGCGCTGGCGCATGGCAACCCGATCCTACTGGTGACACTCCAGTGTCCACCACAAGGCAGCTGAACCGCAACGACAGATGTCAGGGGGGCGGGAACGGCTTTGCTGCAGGGAGCTTACGCCATCACCGGAGACGTGGCCTCCATGAGGCCATCTCCAGTAGGCCGCCGCCGAACGAGACTCGATTGCTGAGCACGCTCAGGCCAGGGAATGCGCCGATCACCCGGCTGGTCTTCGAAAGGCAAACCTGTCCGTGGACTGCGCCCATCGATCGCCAACGATCAACTCGGAGCCAGGGCCTGAGCCATTCCCCTGGTCCATCGAGAACCTCTTGCTTGTCATTTTACGAGCCAGCCTGTCCTTGGGACCGACCAACTTCGCAGCGATAAAGGCCGCCTCCGTCCGATTGCGCGCACAGAGCGCGCGCAGGAGCGCCGCTGTATGGATCTTGCTGGTGCCTTCCGCGATGCTCAGCTCGCGCGCGATCTCTTTGTTCGACATTCCCTGAGCCAGCAGCGGAAGAATTTCGCGTTGCCGACGTGTCAATCGCAGAGCTTCCAAATTGAAGTTAACGGTCTGAGGGGGCTCCGGTCGGCTCACATCATCATCCGCCAACCATCGCGGAACATAAATGCGCCCAGACAGCAGATCGCCGACTGCCGACAGCAATTCCTCATCCGCCTGAAGCTTGGGCAGGAATCCGTGAAAGCCAGCCGAAAGACATTTCAACACGTCCGTTCGGCTGCTCGAAGCCGACATCACCGCAATACGAGTTGCGGGTCTTAAGTCGACGATTTCCGAGAGGACCGCGAGCGAACTTTGGTTAAGACTACCCAGATCGATCAGGATCAAATCGATGCTTGTCTCAAGCTCGCAATTCTCAAGCTGTGACGCGTCTATGACGCGGGACTTCTTAAAACGGGCCTCGATCACATCTCGGAGGCCACTGCGATAAACACTATGCTGATCAACAATTAGAATAACAGCCACTGCGCAATCTCCGAACAATCCCGTACTCTTACCCGGGACTCTCACATCGTTGGCAGTCTGAACCAATGAAACGACAATATGACTTCGATATTCTGCTAGGTGTTCCTTCTCTTCTGCATTGCGGAAAATATTATGATTTGTTGGGAAAGAGTCAACTGATTATAAATATTCGTTTCCAGACACTGCTGCGCCGATGGCCCCATATGGTTCCATCGGCGTCGGCAGACAAATGCGTGAACCTTTTCGCAGCAGAGAACACTAAGTGCGCGCAATCGCCGGAAGGAATTCAGGAATTGGCGTCCAGCGCAAATGAGGGTCCAACTGCTCAGTATGCTGCAAGTGGCGAAGCTCCGACAGGCGCGTAAATGGCGCGGAATTGAAGGTCGCCTCATCCAGTTGGATGCGCTGGAACACTCCCTTTAGCTGTCGCGCACCACGTTGCGCATTCCACTGGCAACGGAAATCCGGCATGTGGGCCTTGATCTTCGCAAAGGACACCCGATAGCTGCGATTGTCCGGGCCACTGGGGCCGAAGGAAAGATCGCAGCCGGTGAACGTGTCGTTCACGATCTCCGCGATCTCTCGCACCGTATAGTTCTGACTTTCATCGCCGACATTGAACGCCTCGGCGCAAACCGCTTCGCGCGGCGCTTTCAGAGCGCACAAGATCGCCTGGCAGATGTCCTCGATGTGGACCAATGGGCGACAGGGCGTGCCGTCGCTCATGACGCGAATCTTCCCCGTCGTGAACGCCCACCCTGCAAGGTTGTTCAGGACGAGATCGAAGCGCTGTCGGGGAGACGCTCCGAACGCGGTCGCGTTACGTAGAAACACGGGCGTGAACCGGGAGTCGGTCAGTTCGACGAGATCGCGCTCGACGAGCACTTTGCATCGCGCGTAGGCCGTCTGAGGTTCGCAAGAGGACGTCTCGGATTTCACCTCGCTGCCGGCCGCTCCATAGATGCTGCATGAGGACGCATAGATGAATCGCCCGATGCCCGCCTGCTTGCACTTGCGGGCAAACTCTACAGAGCCACGATGGTTGATCTCCATCGTGATCGCAGGATCATTCTCCCCCAGCGGATCATTGGAGAGCTCCGCCAGGTGAACCACGGCGTCAAAGCCCTCCAAATCAGACGGCGACAGCTGCCGCGTGTCGCGCGACATGACCATTGGACGAGTCCTGCCGTCATCGAACAGCCAGCCGCGGCGGTAGAGACCCGTGTCGATCCCGACCGCATCGTAACCCTGATCAAGCAGTCTCGGGCCGAGCACCGCCCCGATATATCCGTCAGCTCCAGTGAAGAGAACGCGCATGTGATTCATCTCCTCAAAGGGTCGCCCGATCCGGGATTGCGGGGTGCTGTACCTTGGCGCTTCCATTCGCGACGGCGTCCTTATTCCAGACGCACCAGGGTGGATTTCCGCTATCCCAGAGATCCTGCAGAATGGCCTTGTCGCGCAGGGTATCCATATTCTGCCAGTAGCCGCGGTGCCTGTAGACAGCCAGTTGGTCCTGCTCGGTCAGACGGGCAAGAGGCTCGCTTTCCCAGCTCGTGCTATCGTCGTCGATGAGATCGAGGGCCTGAGGTTCGATGACGAAGAACCCGCCGTTGATGACCTGACCGTCGCTCGCGTCCTTCTCGCGGAAGCCGGCCGCGCGGGGGCGGTCAGACGAGAGATTGATCGCGCCAAAGCGGCCCGGCAACTGGACCGCGGTGACCGTCGCCAGGGCGCCCTGTTGATGGTGAAATTTGATTAGCGCACGGATGTCGACGTCGCCGACGCCATCGCCGTATGTCATGCAGAAGGTCGAATTCCCGAGATGCTCGCGCACTCGCTTGATGCGTCCCCCGGTCATCGTCTTCTCTCCGGTATCGACCAGCGTAACCTGCCAGGGCTCCGATCCGTTGCGATGCACTTCGACGCGGTTCCGCTGAAGGTCGATCGTGAAGTCTCCCTGATGGGACAAATAGCTCATGAAATAGTCTTTGATCACCGTACCCTTGTAGCCACAGCAAATGACGAACTCGTTCAGGCCGTGGTGGGAATACAGCTTCATGATATGCCACAGGATCGGACGACCACCGATTTCAACCAGCGGCTTCGGGACCACCGAAGTGTGCTCGCTCAATCTCGTACCGTAGCCACCGGCGAGAATAACAACCTTCATAGGGATCTCCTATCCTGGGTTCCCCACCGAACATGCGCGGATGCATTTTCGGATGGCGCAGCCCGGACCGTAGTTCGCTGCGGCACGACCGAGTTGATGACCGTCAACTCGGCAAAGCGGCCTCGCTCGATGCGGCACCTCTCGTCATCACAAGCGTTCGCGCACGTAACGATCCGACGTTCGTCAACTTGCCGATCCGAGCTGCCAATGTTCGAAGTTCGAGGCGAACGCCTACTACCCTGGCGGGCACGCGACGAGGTCGATTGGTGACAAGTGGGAAGCGGCGAAGGGACGACCCGCAGGATTCGATCTCCTGCGCGCCTGTGCGGAGTGGCGCTGTTGCTCAATCGAACCCGGATCGCTTTTTCGCGCCGGCTGCTTCTCGTCAGCCTTGTCGGCTTCGTTGCTTCCGTGCTCGCCTCGAACCGCACCGGAGAGGATCTGGCCGCACTCCTCGTCAGCTATCTCGCGATGTATCCCGGACCGCTCAATTCCAACGTCGGACCCGTCACTCGGCGGCCGATTACGCATGGCATCTACCTTACGCATTTACCGTTCAGAGAGACGCCATTCTTCTCACTTGGCTCCAACGTTTCCGATCGAGTTGACGATGCTCAATAGTGAGCGGCGCAATGGTAGCGGACACGGCAACCTCTCGTCGCACCGATTCTGGCCACCACACTCCGATGTCCGAAGTCTCAAATGTCAGAGGCGGCACGCGCCTCGCCAAGGCGGGACAATTCGACGCAACGCGCTCCCCGTACGACCACCGCACAGTGCGCGAAAGACAAGAACGGCCGATATTTCCTCGCGATAGCAGGGCTGGCTATCCGTTTGCTCCTGCTGCTTCGAGAAGTAAACGCGGCCATATGACGGCAATGATAGGAGAGCGCCTCACTGACACCCCATTCGGCAACAAATCAATCACATTGACGACAGATTCTGTTGCAAGCGTGAAATCGCGAAATGCGCCGGAATACATTTGCAGGTCGTCTCTCTGACGACCAATTGCTCGAAATGAGTGCAGTCACAGAAGCTGCGAAGAGTTCGCCGCGACATGGTCGGTTGAACTTTTTCTGGCTTGGTTCATGCTTATGGGGAAGGCTCAAAGTGATTCGGTAAGTCCGATTCGGTGGTGCAAGAGATGGCCGCAGGGCGTCCGGCCCCAGCTCTTGCAATTCTCGAGTATCAGCAGAAGCAGCAGGCGAGCGGCGTGAGGTCGAGCATGCGTTCTGGCTGTCCGCCTTCGCGGTCGGCGTCGAACGTATGCCGCACAACACAGTCATCTCACATCACAAATTCGAACGACTAGGAAAGGTGAAATGGGGATTTCGTTATCAGAGCTGATCAAACAAAACACGCTTGGGCAGAGCGAGGGTTATCCAGACGGTGTTCCGCACAGCTACAATTGGTACAAGGGTTGGAATCCTGATGGACTGCTAACCCCGCCTGCCGACTTCACCGCGGTCGAAGGTTGGGCGCAAGTCTATACGGAAGAAGGGGCTCCCGCGTCCCCAAATTCGGACATCGAAGTCGCGAACGCAAAAACCTACGTCCATATCAAGGAGACCGGCCAGTGGTTGCTGGTTCAGGACCAGTCACAGCTTGGAATCGCAGGCGGACATTTCGTCACTGATTTCAGCGGTAACTCAGGTTACCCGATGCAAGTGACAACCCTGGCAAGCGGAGCGGTGAGCTTTGATGCGCCTTCGACCGGATACAACGATCATTTCTGGTACGGAGCGCGTGGGACTTATGCGGCTGGTACGGTCGACGGCGTTTACGTCCAGATGGACATGAGGCAGACCGACCCCAACGCGAATCTGGTGGGTATGGTTGGCGTGGACTGGTGGCGCAACGCGTCAGCGCCGTATCTTGACGACCACAGCAACAATCCAGGTGTCGGAGGCAGCAACTGGGTTGAGCTATCGACGCAATGGAAGACGATCGGTTACTATTCCATGAGCACCGCGGCGTTCCAGGCAAACTTGCCTCCGCCTCTGCTTGGATCCACTCAACCGCCTCCAGTCGAGGCTCCTGACACGGTAGCACCGGCATCGCCCAAGATAGTCGCAATCACGCCGGATGCGGGTACCGTCGGAGACCAGGTCACCAATGCCAAACAACTGACGCTGAGCGGAACGGCAGAAGCGGGCAGCACCATCAAGGTATTTGAGGGCTCGACCGTAATTGGTACGGCCAAGGCCAATGCGAGTGGCACCTGGAGCCTGACCACTGCCCAGTTGGCAGATGGGAACCATGCCTTCACCGCGACCGCCACAAACGCTGCAGGCAACGTCAGTCCACAATCGGCTTCTCTCAGTATGCGGGTGGACACGCTCGCGCCGGTGGCACCCAGGATCACGGCATTCACACCGGATACTGGTACCGTCGGGGACAAGGTGACCAACGTCAGCCAATTGACGCTGACGGGCACAGCGGAAGCAGGCAGCACGGTCAAGGTCCTTGAGGGAACGACCGTCTTGGGCACAACTCAAGCTAACGCAGGCGGCGCCTGGAGCCTGACGACGGCACAGTTGGCCGTCGGGAACCACGCGTTTACTGCGATGGCCACCGATGCTGCAGGCAATGTCAGCACGAAGTCTGGTGCCCTGAATGTGACGGTGAGCGAGCCCCTCATCTCACCGCCGGCAAACGGAAAGAACCTGCTGGTCAACGGGTCGTTCGAGACGACGGACTCGTCGCCCCTCGGTGAGGGCCGCTGGGGAGCTTATAAGTCGATTTCGGGCTGGACCGCGATCTCCGGCGGCACGATAGAGCTCTGGAACAATATCAATGGAGTCAGGGCGAGCGATGGCGGCAATTTTGGCGAGCTCGACTATCTCGGTGCTCGGGATGGATTCTACCAGGACGTAAAGACCGTCGCGGGACAGGTTTACCAACTGTCCTTCGATGCACGCTCGCGCCCCGGATTCACCGGTACAACCTGCTCGATCGAGGTGTTGTGGAATGACTCGGTCATCGCGACTGTTCCACCCGGCAGCGACTGGACCAACTATGATTTCAAGGTCGTGGGCACTGGCAGCAACGATCGCCTGACCTTCCGCGAAGTGGCCAGCCAAGGTAGCGATGGCTTGGGTGCCCTCTATGACAATATCGAGCTCACCGCCACCACAGCGGCGCCAACCACTCCGCTGCCGGAGGTCGGGGATAAGAATCTCCTGATGAACGGGTCGTTCGAGTCATCTTCACTGGCGCCCGGCGGCTGGGCGGGCTTCGATGCCATTCCCGGCTGGCACGCCATTAGTGGCGGAACCATCGAGCTCTGGAATAATCTGAACGGCGCGACAGCAAGTGACGGCGGCAATTACGGCGAACTGGACTATCTCGGAGCCCGTGATGGACTTTACCAGGATGTGAAAACGGTCGCCGGTCAGCAATATGCTCTTTCCTTCGACGCGCGCTCACGGCCGGGGTTCTCAGACTCGACATGTTCGATCGAAGTCCTCTGGAATGGCTCGGTCGTTGGGGTCGTTCCGCCAGACGCCGACTGGAAGAACTATGATTTCACGGTGACCGGGACAGGTGGACAGGACCGCGTGACATTCCGCGAGGTTGCGAGCCAGGGTGGTGACGGGCTCGGTGCGCTCTATGACAATGTGTCCTTGGTTGCTAAGCAGGCAAACCCTGCCTCGGCGTCCCTGCTGAGCAGTGCAAGCCAGGCAGTTGCGCTGATGAACCAGTACACCGCGACCGATGCGATCACGACCGGTGCGGTGACGAGTGGTCCCCTTGCAACCGATACGACCACTTTGCTCTCGCAGACGCTCTCGTTGCCGGCACAACACTAGTTCCCCGGCGATAGGCTATAAGTCAAATCGCGGGGCGCCGATTTACGGCCCCCGCGGTTTGCGTTGCGAGCGCGGAGGAGCGCCTTCCAGCCAGCAGGCGCCGCTCTACGAGCAGCCTCGCGGAATTGATAGCCGTCAACTCCGACATGCCTGTATCAGCTTAGATGATGCTGGGCGCGCCCAGAATATTGCCGTTCGCCGTCCATACGATATCGCACATGGAAGGAGCCGGCCATGCATTGCAGCAAGTCCACCTCCGATCGGAAGCCAAGAAACGCCGGGTCAAGCCTCTCGTGGCGGTTGCCGCGACGACAGTCCTGACAACCGAAATCCATGACACATTCGGGAAATATCATGGAGTGTTCGCCCGCGAGTTCTGCTAGCAGAGCCGTGAACAGCGCACTTTCGGCAAAGACTGACCATCCTTACGTAACGATCGCAATTCCTACATACAATAGGGCCGCGCTGTTGAGAGGATGCATCGCATCTGCCTTGGCGCAGACCTACCCTCATTTCGAGGTTCTCGTCTCGAACAACGCTTCGCCGGACGATACGGCACAGATCTTGGGCGAGTTTAGCGACCTGCGATTGCGCGTCATCACCCAGGAGACGAATATCGGCCTGCTCCCGAACTGGAATGCATGTCTCGCGAATGCCCGAGGCGACTACATCATCTTCGTATCCGATGACGACAGGATCATGCCGGAGCTGCTCGAGCGATGCGTGACGCTCATTCGCCAACACCCGCAACTTCCGATCGTCATTACCCTGAGCAATCTACACGCGGCCTCACTCGGTCAAACGCGCTCCCCGCGCGTCAGCCGGACTCTCGATACCGGCATTCGGGACGGCACTGCGATTCTGAATGCGTTCCTTACTGACCAGATCACCGTCAATATGTGCGGCGTGGTGATGCGCACCGCCCTTCTGCGCGAACGTGGCGGCATCCCGCTCGATCTGCCGCACACTGCCGACGTCGCTGCATGGGCGCCGCTGCTGCTTCTCGGCAAGGCCGGTCTCGTCAACGAGGCCTGCGCAACCTACACCTATCACGACGATTCCGAAACGGCTCGATTGGGGGTGGAACGGCTTCTGCACGACGGACGCAAGGTAGCCGATTTGATCGCGGACACTGCGGAGATTTGTGTTCAGGACACACAGCTGCGCAAGACCATCCAGCTCCAGGCTTGGCGTTGCTTCGCACGTCGCGGGCTGATCGCGCTGACAGACGTTCGCAAGAACGGAGCAAGCATGCTCGATATGTTGAGCATGGCCTGGCACTTCCGTCGCGATCTCCACGGTGTGAGCCTGCAAGCTGTCCTTCGCTTCGTTGTTGTCGCCCTTTGTCCGCCGCTTCTCGCCGCTCGCCTGCGTCGTCTGAGGCGCGGCACCCCGGAACAACTCGCTTGACGGCAATGGCACGAGTTATGGTCGGTCTCCCCGCACACGATTCCGATACCAAGTGCAAAACGGTCGGCCACAATTTATCGGCTTGAACCGTTATTGATAGCCCTCAAATTCGCCCGGCTCTTGCACCCATAGGCTGACCCAAGATTCACTGGTTTTCCGATCAAGCGAACCGAACGCGAGATCAAGGCGATGGTGACGTTATGCCTAATTCACTGCCTGCATCATGAGCACACCAGCTCTGCCCGGCTCACCCAGCCGCCTCCTCGTCGATCTCATGGTCATGGCCATGCGGGCGAGCGTCATGGGCTGCAAGTTCGGTCTCGCCCTGTTCATTGCCCGCTATCTCGACTTGTCGTCGCTGGGTCTTTATGGCCTCGCCGCCGGCGCGATCGCAGCCGTTCCGATCGTGGTCAATCTTGGCATGAACCACCTGCTGATGCGCGACGCCGTAACAGCCTCCACCAGCGAAATGATCGACAGCATGCGCCACTATTGGGGCTTCGTGGCCTTTGCGTACGCGGTCCTTCTGACGATCACGACGCTCTTCACCGTCCTCGTCGGCACTTCGCCTCTCTGGATCCTCATCGTTGCCGTGATCATGTTCGAGCACGTTGGCAATGACATTTTTTACCTCCTTTCCAGCCTGCAGCACCACGTCTGGGCAAACGCCATCGGCTTCATCCGCGGCGCAGCCTGGATCCTGATCTATATTCCGCTCGCTATTTGGGACCCCAGCTTCAGATCGCTTTCGCATCTGTTCGGCTTCTGGTTGGTGGGAGGTGTCGCCTCGATGGGGCTGTTCGCTGCCCTCAGCCGGTCATGGCCATGGCGGGCATCCTTCTCTCGGCCGTTCAGGCTCAGAGTGATCACCGACGCGATCCAGAAGTCCTTCCTCATGCTGCTGAGCGACCTCGGCTTTATCACGAGCCAGTATATCGACCGCTACCTGATCACACTGTTCCTCGGTTTGAAAGTCGCCGGCATCTACTTCCTCTTCTGGACGGTCGGCAATTCTGCAACCACATTCCTGGCTCTCGTCCTACAACAAAAGCAACGACCATCGCTGATCAGCGCATATCGGACCAGCGGTCCCTCTGCGCACCGGCTGCTGGCCTGGCGCTACCTGCAGACGACCGCATTCGCGACCGCCGCGCTCAGCACGGCAATCGGATTTGCTTTCCAGGTGCTCCTGCCATGGGTCGCTCAACCCGGGCTTGTCGCCCAGTGGTCGGCATTCTGGTTGATAGTAGCTGGGCTGGCGGTGCGCTATATGGCCGATTTCGGAGCCTTGGGCCTGTTTACAGCGCATCTAGACCGTCTGACGACGGTCACGAACCTGGCCTCGGTAGGCATTCTGGTGGTAGCACAATTGGCGCTGCTGCCGCTCGCCGGGCTCCATGGCGCCGGAGCAGCAATTCTGTTGACATCGCTTATCATCGCACTATGGCGCTACTGGTTGCTGTTCGGCTTCCCGAGCTCGAACGCCTATTCCCGCAGAGTGGGCGCCTAGTTGCAGATTCAAGAATGTTCGGCGACTAGTCTTAGCTAAAGCCATCGGCGTAGTCAGTCCGCCTAAACAGGCAATCTACCTCGAGCAGCGAAGCGGGATCCCTGGAGTAGTAGGTCACCGGACGCAACTGGCTCAGCGTGAAGCCAGCCTCGCGCATGAATCGGACTGCTTCATCGAACTTCCAGGTATCCTCATAGAGATGGATCAGGGGCAATTCGAGTTGAACGCCAAGCAGGGTATGAAGCGCGTTGACACCACCGCGCAGGACGCTTTGCTCGAATCCCTGCGTATCGACCTTCAGGAACACACGCTCTCCGGCAAACTCCTCAAATATCGAATCGAGCGTGGCGATCCGGACCTTGTCGACGCGAACTACTTCGGATTCGTAGATGCTGTTCCGGCCGATCTCGGTCTGGTTGACGATAGAACTCATGGCCGTGTTCTTGCTCACATTGATCTGGATGACCCCATTGACATCTCCCAATGCGATATTTCGGCAATCCCATTTCTGATCGGCCTCGCACCTCTTCTCGAGCCTTTTGAACACGTCAAGCACGGGCTCGAAGGAGACGATCCGCCCTGCGTATCCCTGCGATCGCAGATCGTCCACGAACTGGCCCTCGTTCGCGCCGACGTCCAGAACAAGGCCCACGGAACGAGATTGGAGGAACTCCGCCAAATTCGGGTGATGACGGCGAATTTCGTAGCCTGTCGACCTTACAAACGATTTCAGTCGCTCTTTCACCATCATCTCTCCGCTCCCTATCAATTTCAGTCCAACTCGGCCAGGCCGTTGATCTTGCGCGCCGGTGGGCCAAATGGCTTACCGCTAGCCGAACTGACTTCGACGCCATCTCACGAGCGTTGACAGCATTGCTCTCCCCACCTCGGTCCGCCGCAGGCCGACCTTCACCAGGTCCAAGGCCGGCGATGGAAGTGGAGGCATCAGGTCATCGCGCGTGAGGAACATTCCATCGCCCCGATCAACGTCACATTCGGCCGCCTCCCTCACGCGATCGCGCCAGGAGGCCAGCTCATGCACGGGCATCGGGTCCTTATCGATCCAGTCAGACTGACCACCTTTCGCGAGCGCTCGGTTCGCCTCGTGCTTGAACAGTCCCGGCTGCTGTTGGCGTATCGCCAGCCGCTTGGATATCTGCGCCGGCGAGCGATATGGGAAATGCTTCAAACGTATCCGCGATGACAATGTCCGCCCGCGGTTGTGGGGCCAGATCAGTCCACCCCAGCGCAGATCCCTCCGATGGCGAACGAAGCGCGGCTCGCTCCAATTGTTCTGATAGTACCTGAGCCGCTCTTGCACGGGACGGGCGAGCCATGCCGCCGGATTCTCCTCGTAGTTCTTCAAATCGGCATCCGTGAAATAGAAGTTCATTGTTGCCGAAAAGACGAAGCCATAGCTTTGGGGCACGTTCCCAAGAAACTGTGCCGGGTCATCGATGAAGAACTCGTCAGCATCGAGCCTGCACCACCAGTCCCCCGGCGACGCTACGTGCCGTCGGGCCTCGAATATTTCTCCGCGGAGTTCGTCGGTGAACGTGCGATCGTCGTGGCCAACGAGCTCGATCTTGGGATAGCGCTTCGCGAGGTCCTGAAGCGTCTCCCAGGTTCCATCGGTGCTTCCATTGTCGAAAACGAAGATCCGATCGCTCCATGCGAGAGCCGCTTTCAGCGTCTCGCCGACAATGTCGTTCTCGTCTCGAACACAACAAATGCTGAATATCTTCATGTCGGGATTGCCCTTGGTACCGGCGGTGGCTACCGACGTCTCACACGGCGCACGCATGACATCACTGTTTTCACCCCCGTAACGGAGGCATTCTGGATGATCGTGCATCACTCCCGACACCGCCTTCCTCGTAGTCGGCCCGCCCGGCAGCATGTAGCGACCTCACGCCATCTCCTCTTTGGGCAGCCATCAACAAGCTCTTGATAGGATCGTGATCTTCGGCGCCGGTGACCGAGCTCGACGCCGGATGCATGGTGGTCTTGGCAAGCGCGGGACCGAAGATGGCACCCAAGCCGAGCAGAACTCCGCCAGCGGCCGCCAACGCGATCAGATGCGAGACTTGCGGAAACACAGGCGCTGTTGGCGTTATGGCCTTCTGCACCACTCTAAGGCTGGAGAGCTGGCTCTTCTTGGCGACCTCGGAGCTTATCTGCTCCTCGAGAATACGAGCTGCATATTGTGCGGCGGCAGACGATGCGGTTGTGAGAACGCGTTTCAATCTTCCGTACTCCGCTTCCTTCGCGGAAAGCGAGGCCAGCTCCGCGTTCACCTTCTCGAGCTCCATGCCGAGTTGATTCAGGAGTTCCGTCTGCCCATTGAGTTCGGCATTCAGCTTCATCAGCGTTGCCATGTTGTCCTGGTAAACCTTGATCAGAAGCAACGGCGGCTGCTCCTCGAAATGCTCAGGCGGCTTGGCGACCGGGTCAAGACTCTTACGGTTATCTTGCCCTCCGAGAGTGGTCACCATCCTACTCACGGCCTTGTTCTGGGCAACAGGCCGCAATATGGCCAACTGATCGGCGACCGACAGTTTCTGTCCCTTCTTGTCCTCGATCGCTCCTCGCGTCGTGGCAATCAGCGCAGACAGATCACTGGCGCGTTTGAGCAGCAGCTGCCGCTGGTCGTCGACGGCATAGATTGAGGCTTCGACGGAGAAGCGCTTCAGATCCGCTGCAGCGATCTCGGCCTCCTCCTCCAGCCGCTTCGTTTGTTGCTGGAAGAACTCCTGCGCGCCCGGCATTTGCACGTCCAGGCTTTGCACCGTGACCAACGCGCTCGCGAGCTCGTTCAGATAGCTCGCGGCGACCACCGGATTCTTGTGACGGAACGTTATCCTCAACAGATCGGAGCGCCCCTCCTGTTTCGCATTCACGCGGTCTCGCAAGCTGAGAATCCCCGCCTGGTTACGCTCGATATCTTCTTCCGTCTCGTCGACAGGCTTCGGCCGCTCCTTCGGCTCTGCAGATTCCGTGGCGAACACATCCCGAAGATCGATCTCCTTGCCCCAGGCCATAAACCTGGCCAGAAGCGTTGGATTTGCGTCGGACGATAGCCTCTCGTAGCCGACGTTCTTCGCCGCTTCCAAGATGACCAGATCGATCTTGGCGATCCGCGACAGGGATTCCATGCGACTTTGGAGGTCAACGCCTTCCCCGAATGGCGAGGCTGCGTTGCTCGAAGAGCGTTCCTTGATCCCCTGCCCGGCACGGAGCAAGACGTAGGCCTCGTAACGGTCTCCAACCGCTGCGTAGTAGAGAAAGGCCGCGCCGGACGTCAACAATAGGCACAGATATATGACCCATTGCCGCCGCCATAGCAGACCGAAAGCTCTGGCGAATGCACTGCTCGTGTTACGTTCCACCACCGGCTCCACTTCTTTTGACGGCTTAGGGTCTACCGAAGCGTTCGGGCAGGTATTGACGACCGTCAACTCAGACTTGGCAATTCCCGACAACTTGGGCCGACCGGACGGTCCCTGGCAGGTCGCTCCCGCTTGGAGTGGCGCCGCGGAACCGAACTCTTCAGAAGCGCGGAGTACGCCTGCCGTGAACGATCTGGCTCTGGGAAGAGAGGGTACACCGCACCTCGCTTCCGGTTCGATGACCATGCACGGTCGCTTCTTCGTGGTGACCTGCTTCGGCCTTGTGTTCCTGAACCTCCTGACCTTTCTCTATCACTTCACCGGATCGACCATATTCAACGTCCTGAGCAATTCGACGAGCCTGCTTCTGATCCTGTGGTCTGCGCGCCACGTGCTGATCGCGAACGAGAGAAGCTACTTCTACAATCTCCTGTTGGCGCTCGCCTGCGTCTTCACGGGTGCCAGCTACCTGGTGAACTTTGGCTCCTTTGAGCTGTCCGATGGGCTGAAGCTCGTCTCAATCTACTCATTTTACGTCGCCGGCCGCGGCATGGCCGAGCAGATACAGCCAGCCGAAAGGCGTTGCATCTACGTGCTTGCGGCACTGCCGCTCCTGTTCAAGGCGATCGGCCAGACTCAAGTCTACACCGGCATCGAATATCCCGACGTGTTCTCCTACTTTCCGAACACAAATACGGCAGCGCTTTACTTCTCGGCCCTACTGTTTGCCCTTTCTCCCTGGTTCGGAAACAGGGTCTTGATTGCCCAGTTCGTAAACGCCGCGATCATGAACCGTGTCGGGCCCGCCCTGGCGACCATCATCTCGATTGGCCTCTGGTCCTTTTTTCCCTTGCGACCGCAAGTCTTCGTCGTGATCATCCTGTTGGCGTGCGCCAGCGTCGCCGCCTACGCCGTGGGCGCGCTCGATCGATTGATAACCGGTTTGAACGCAATCTCAGTCATCTGGAGCCTTGACCCCAGCACTGTCGCCAGAATGACAACGAAGCAATTGATCGATTTGACCGGATCGACGGACATGTCCGCGTTCTTCCGCATCACCCACTGGACGAACATCTGGCAGATATACTCGTCGCTGGGGCTCGGCGGAATATTGTTCGGATATGGTGCGAGTCAGACCGGCATCCTTACCGTCTTGCCGCTGCCGCCGCACAATGACTATCTGCGCGTCTTGGCAGAGTATGGACTTCTGAATTGCATTGTTTTCGTCGTCTTCGTCTTCAGCATTGTGTTTTCACTGAAGGATCGGGCTGCCAAGACGATGTACACAGTGCTTCTCATCTACTTTTTATCCGAAAACCTCATCGACAATTTCACTTCGATGGCGCTGTTCTTTTCTTACGCGGGCCGGTTTACGTCTCCGAAATGGCCGGAACGCAGCTCGTCCGGCGCGAGCAAGAAAGCATAATTGATGGAGTTCTCACTCTCCGAACTCATCAAGCAAAACACTCCCGGAAACAGCGAAGGCTTTCCGGCAGGCGTACCGTCAAGCTACAATTGGTATCACGGATGGAATGATGACGGACTGTGGTCGCCACCCGAAGATTTCACCGCTGTTGAGGGCTGGGGACAAGTCTATGCGAAGGTGGGGGCACCGTCGTATTCAAGTCCGGGCGCGGCAGTCGAGGTCGCCAACGCCAAGACCTACGTTCGCATCAAGCAAGCCGGCGAATGGACGTTGGTTCAAGACCAGTCGGGAACGCAGTTGACTGGGGGACATTTCGTCCCGGATTTCGCTGGCAATGTTGCCATTCCCATGAAAGCCACCCCTCTGGCCGGCGCGGCGATCGCCTTTGATGTGCCTCCGGCTGGCTACAATAACCATTTTTGGTATAAGGCGCGCGGAACTTACGCGGCCGGCACTGTGGACGCCGTCTACGTTCAGATGGAGATGAGGGTTACCGATCCGAACCTAAGTCTCGTCGCCATGGTCGGCGCCGACTGGTGGCGCGACGCGCGAGCGCCCTATCTCGACGATCACAGCAATAATCCGGGCGTTGGCGGCAGTAACTGGATCGAACTTTCGACCCAGTGGAAGACGATCGGATTCTATTCCATGAGCGCCGAGGACCTTCGCGCGAACCCGGCTCCGCCGCTGCGCGACTTGGTGAGGGAGATGCCGCCCACACGCCCTCCTACGCCAACGCGGAGCGGCGAGAACTTCATCCCGAATGAACCGGGTGGACCTGCCTCCACCTCAGGAGACCAGAAACACACCACGGCAAACGGAACCGCGGAATTTCCACTCGCGGAAGAGATCTGGCCTCAGTCGATCAACTCCGGTTCACGCGCCATGCTTGCTTATCCAATCACAGCAGTCCAAGCCTTGTCGAACGACTGCCTTTTGGCTTTCGCCCTGACCATGGGAGCACTGGCCAAGGTCCGCTGGAGCAACTTGCAGAGGCGCAAACGTATAGACCGGGCGTGACAAGCATTACGGCCCCAGGCGTGCACCGATCTATCGGCACCCCAAATCGCATGCCCATTCTTGACGTTCGTCAACTCTGCAGCGCCTCCAGTGCCTACGATATGAAAAGAAGTTTAACTGGTTATGGGTCGGTCTATGTCTGGCACCTCCCATTCGATCCCGTTCTGCTCGCCGCCCGCTGCTATTGCGCGTATGATTTACGTCCTCGAGCGATCTGTCTCGGGCTGGTTCCTGCCACTCGGTCTCATCGGAATTCTGGCCATCTCTCCGAAGAGTGCCGATGCGGCCAGCGGGAGACCGGACGCCGTCACCTCCGTGGGTCTCGCCTCGAGTGTCATCGAGCAAAACAGCATTGGTTACAGCCAGGCATATCCTGCGGGCGTCCCCAAGACCTCTTCCTGGTGCAACGGCGCCTCAAAGCCCGAAAACGGCGAACCTCCCGCCGACTTCACTGCCGTCACAGGAATGGCATCAATATTTCCAAAGTTTGGTGCGACCACACCGAACAAGGACGGCAAGATCCTCGTCGCCAACGGAAAGACATATGTACGCCTTCGCAGCACGAAGGAATGGATCCTGGTACAAGATCAGGCAGAGAACGAGATCGTCGGGGCCCATTTTGACGTAATGGCTCCCAAGAACGCTGCTGTCGAGATGAAGATTAAAGTTCAGACGGATGGAACTACCCTTGTTGACAGTCCCCCTCCCGGCCGCAACGACCTGATGTGGCTCGTGAGACGCGGCGACTTCGCCGCCGGAGCTGTCGATTCTGTCTACGTCCAGATAGAGATGAAGACGACCGACCCCGAAATGAAAGTGGTTGCCAACGTTGGAGCCGACTGGTGGCGTTCTTCGGACTCGCCGCATAACGGCGCCAATAATCGAGCAGCCGGCAGCAGCAACTGGGTCGAGCTCTCCCCAGACTGGTCAACACTCTACTTCTTTTCGGGCAGCACAGCGCAGTTTGTCGCAGATCCACCCCCACCCCTGGCGGAGTCTCCGCTTCCTGTTACAGCCACCAGCACGCGGCGCACTGCAGCCGGACCCTCGCCGTGTCTGCGGACCTTGGCGCCGCGATAGGTACACTAGGCACAGTTTATATTTGCGATCGCCGTCTTCGAAATGTCGCGAGGCGCTACACCGAAATCATCGGACCTGTAACCTCCCGATCTAGGCTTTTTTGAACGCACCCTTGCTTTAGCTAAAGTATTGCCACGTGACGTCTTTTGGAATGAGGCATTTCATGTCATTAACCACTTACGGTTCGAAGTCCTCATCCTCGATTTTGGTACGACGCGGTGTCTCACTACAGAGACCGGTTCAATTTGCCATTATGGCAGGCGACTTCCTGCTCATTTTGCTCAGCTATGTCGCCGCCAACCTGGTCCACCGCAAGTTCATGACGACACTGGCCGAACGGGAACTTTCCGTCGGCGTCGCCTTGCTTGTGGCGACCACATTCGTCGCGATCGCCTTTTTCAGGGGATGCTACGATAACCACAACCTGGCCAATACGAACTGGCAGTTGCGGAAGGCCTCATCCGTCTGGCTTCTCTCGCTTGCGATTCTTGTATTCTCTGCTTTCCTGCTGAGATCGACCGCCGAGCTGTCCCGTATCACCATCGTTCTGTTCGCAGTAATCGGCCTTGCTGGTCTCGGCGCGCATCGCGTGATCTGGCGATTCGCTCTGATCTCTTCTTTCGCGCGAAGACACTCCGTCAAACGAAGGGTCGTTTTGATCAGCGGAGAGCCACTCGACTTTACCTCAATCCGCTTCAAGGATTTGCGTAGGAACGGTTTTCAGGTGGTACGCCACTTCGTTCTGGACGCTACGTTGAAGTCCGACGACGCAGCAATGGAGCGCGAGCTGGCCACCATCATTCGAAATTCGCGCGGAGCAGGCGTCGACGAATTCCTTCTGGCCTTCAATTGGCGCGATCTGGCGCTGTTTCAGCGCCTCAGCCAATCTCTGCGCCAGGTACCAAATCCGGTTCGCCTCCTGCCAGATCTTGAGATCGCCGACCTGGTATCGCGGCCGTTCACGCCCGTAGGCGACTCTGTGGTGATCGAAGTCCAGAGAGCGCCTCTCTCGGTCAGCGAACGAGCCTTGAAGCGCAGCGTCGATATCTGTCTTGCCTCGCTCGGCCTTCTATGCCTCGCACCTCTACTCGCCATGACGGCGCTCCTAGTCAGGCTCGATTCGCCAGGCAGCATCATTTTCCGTCAGACACGCCGGGGCTTCAACGGCGAGCTATTTAATATCTGGAAGTTCCGCAGCATGACGGTGTCGGAGAATGGCTCCGAGATCAAGCAAGCCAGCAAACAGGATGCGCGGGTTACCCCGGTCGGGCGGATCTTGCGCAAGACCAGCATCGACGAATTGCCTCAGCTGTGGAACGTGCTGCGCGGAGAAATGTCGCTGGTGGGTCCGCGGCCGCACGCTCTCGCGCATGACAACTACTACGATCAGATGATTGGCAACTATGCCTGTCGTCGCCACGTCAAACCCGGCCTTACGGGCTGGGCTCAGGTGAACGGTCTCCGCGGCGAGACACCGACCATCGAGCTGATGAAGAAACGCGTCGAGTACGATGTCTGGTATGTCACCAATTGGAGCATTTGGTTGGACATTCGCATCATGATCCGGACCGTAGTAACACTCTCGGGTCAGGACGTTTATTGAGCTACTCGTGATCGTAGGCTCGCCTACGCCAGCTCGATGTTTTCCCCGCTCGAATGCTGGGAACCGAGTCGCACCGCGTACACTAGTCAGCGCCAGTTACCCGTTCTCGCTGATGTTTTTCATCTTCAGGGTGGTCGCGGCGTCGTTCGATCTCGTGGAGATAACCAGGCGCAGGTCCTTCCCGCCATTTTGGCGTAGGGTTGCCAACGTGCCGTCACGCGACAGGCGGTTGGTCAGGGGTCGATCGGGACTTGGTCCGCGGCGCGTTGCGCTCGGCGGTCCCGTCGCGGAAATCGTAGGTGCGCGGATCTGCATCACGATCATCGGCGGATGCGATTGTTCTGGTCGGCTGCGGCAGGATTTCTTGCAGCGCGAGCCCCTGCTGCACCGCGAAACGACTTGCGCCGCAACATTCAAAAATGAGACTGCCAGTCAAACCGAACGAGACACCGATGCGTGCACCGCATTCGACTTCGGCTAGCTTCCCTCTAAAGCCGCGGCCTTCGAGAGCCACGGGCGTCGCGCAGGTCGGCGCGGCAACAAAACGACGACACAGGGGAGGAGCAAATGTCGAAATGCAGCATGGGACTGCTCGCGTTGAGCAGCCTGTTTCTTTCAGGCGCAGCAATCGCCCAGGAAAAGATCAAGGTGGGCGTGACCGCAACACTCGAAGGCACTTACACCGTGCTTGGCGAGGATGGGATGCGCGGCCATCAGACGGCACTCAATGTGCTGGGCAAGAAGATCGGCGATAAGGAACTCGAATTCATCGTCGCCTCGACCGACGCAACGCCGGACTCAGCCGTGCGCGCTGTGCGCAAGCTGATCGAGCAGGACAAGGTCCAGATCCTGCTGTCGCCGCTCTCTGGCGACGAGGGCATCGCGGTGAAGAACTTTGCAAAGACCCATCCCGAGCTGACCTTCATCAATGCGGCCTCCGGCGCGCAGGAAACGACCTATGTCGACCCTGCCCCGAACTTCTTCCGCTACAATATGGACGGCGCCCAGTGGCAGGTCGGCCTCGGCAAATACGCCTATGAGGACAAGAAGTACCGCAAGATCGCAACCGTCGGCGAAGACTATTCCTTCATCTACACCCAGGTGTTCGGACTGGTGCTCGAGTTCTGCGGAATGGGCGGGCAAGTCACCAACCGACAATGGGTGCCGCTGGGAACGAAGGACTTCGCCTCCGTCATCGCCGCCCTGCCCGACGACGTCGACGCCATCTATCTCGGGCTCGGCGGCGCGGATGCCGTCAACTTCCTCAACCAATATCAGCAGGCCGGCGGCAAGGCGCATCTGATGGGCGGTTCCATCATGATCGACCAGACCATCCTGTCGTCAAAAGGGAATGCGAAGAACGCCCTCATCGGCACCATTGCGGCGAGCGGCCAGGCCGACACCTGGGACGATCCGGGCTGGCAGAAGTTCGTGAAGGCCTATCAGGACGCCTTCCCGCCCAACAAGCGCTTCCCGAGCCCCTCTCTGCTGGCGACCAACTATTATGATTCAACCATGGCGCTGATCCTCGCGCTGCGTCAGGTCAACGGTGATCTCTCCAACAACCAGGCGAAGTTCAAGGAAGCGCTGGCGAAGATCGAGCTCGATGCGCCAAACGGCAAGATCAAGCTCGACTCCAACCGCCAGGCCATCGGCACCAACTTCGTGACCGAGGTCGTCGACGACGGCAAGGGCGCGCTGTTCAGCAAGGTCGTGAAGGTGATTCCGAACGTGAACCAGACGCTCGGCTACGATCCGGCCGTCTTCTCCAAGATCGGACTGCCAAGCCGCACCGTTCCGGAATGTAAGAAGTACTGACGCATCACCTCGGCAGTACGTAGACGGGGAGCGACTTGCTGACGCGGTCGCTCTCCGCTCTTGCAATCTCGTCGGCGTTGTTGAACGCTGACCGAAAAGAGAACATTCGGGAGGGGAAGGCATGAGCCGTGCGCTCGCCGTCTTCCATGGCCGCTTCGGCCGGGCGACGGTTTACCAGTTGAACCGCCCTTTCAATATCCACGCCCATCGTGAAGGTCATCTGATCTTTCATGTCGGCGGCATGCCCGCATGCATTGATGTCTCCAACGGGCATTATGATCTCACCGAATCGTCCGTCGTCGCCGTCAATCCGTGGGAGCCACACAACTTCCTGCCGGCCGATCTCGATGGCGGCGCCATCTTTTTCGTGCTCTACGTCAACGCCGAATGGTTTGCGCCCGATGCCTCGGGCAGCGACCGGCTGCGCTTCGGCCGCACCCAGTTCAGGCGCACTCCTGCACTCGACAAGCATATCAGGCGGACCGCCGCGCTCGTGTGCGGCGCACCATCGCTCTCCAGTCTCGATTCCGAGCTGAGGAGGCTGATCGACATCTGCTATGACGAAAGCTGGCAGCAGGCCGAGATCGCGCGCGATCCGCGCGCAAGCGGCTCCGTCACAGACTTTCGCGTGCGCAAATGCATCAAGATGATGTCGGAAAGCCCCGGTGCCGAGATCGAGCTCGACACCATCGCCCGCGAATCCGGCCTGTCGCGGCCCCACTTCTACCGATTGTTCCGCGTGCAGACCGGCCTCACGCCGAACCTCTATCTCAATACACTGATCATGGAACAGGCGCTCGAAGCGCTGGTCGCGAGCGAAACGCCGATCGCCGACATCGGCTTCGATCTCGGCTTCTCCTCGCAGAGCGGATTCACCCGCTTCTTCGCCGCCAATGTGGGGATGGCCCCGACCGATTATCGTCGCGCAGCCAAGGTTTTGCGCGCCTGACCGCGGGCCACGAAAAGATACTCACGATCAAACGCCGCCCTCGCCGCCCGGGTAGGATGTAGGCAACGCGATCCCGAGATGATCGCGACCGACGGGAGCACACGTCCATGGCAAGGCCTGCAGCCGCTGCAAGGCTGTTCGACCTGCATTCAGTGAACCTTCGGCCTGTGGCCCGGAAAACCGGACGGCGCACATGAGCCGCTTTGTCGAACGCCATCCCGCCTGGGCATTGATCGCGATCATTGCCGTTGCCGTCATGCTCTGGCTGGTCTTCGCCATCTGGCCGCCGGGTCTCGAACAGGCCGTCGGCCGCAAGCGCGTCTTCCTCAACGCCGTCTTCAACGGCATCACGCTCGGGGGCCTCTACTTCCTCGTCGCCAGCGGCTTCACGCTGATCTTCGGCCTGATGCGCAACGTCAACCTCGCCCACGGCTCGCTCTATCTGTTCGGTGGCTATGTCGGCTATGCCATCAGCACCTCGACCGGGTCCTGGGTCCTCAGCTTCATCGCCGCCTTCATCCTGACCGCCCTCGTCGGCGTCCTGCTTCAGGTCATCGTGTTCCGCCGAATGGAGGGACAGGATCTCAGGCAGACCATGGTGACGATCGGGCTTTCGATCGTGTTCGCCGACCTCATGCTGTGGGCCTGCGGCGGCGACTTCTACCAGATCCAGACCCCGAACTGGCTGATCGGGCCGGTGGAGCTGCCACTGATCACCGCGATCAAATCCTCCGGCGAGCCGGTCTATCTCAGATATCCCTCGGTGCGGCTCGTGATCTTCGCAGCGTCCGTGGTCATTGGCGTGGCGATGTGGCTCGCGCTCAACCGCACCCGGATCGGCATGATCATCCGCGCCGGCGTCGACGATCGCGATATCCTGGCTGCGACCGGCGTGCGCATCCAGCTCGTCTTCGTGCTGGTGTTCGCCTTCGGCGCGGGACTTGCCGGCATCGCCGGCGTCGTCGGCGGCACCTTCCAGTCATTGTCGCCGGGCGAAGACATCCGCTTCCTGCTCGCCTCGCTCGTGGTCGTGATCGTCGGCGGCATGGGCTCGATCCCCGGCGCCGCGCTCGGCGCGCTCATCATCGGCCTCGCCGAGCAGCTCGGCTCGGTCTACATCCCGACCTATGCCATCGTCGTGACCTTCCTGATCATGGTGCTGGTGCTGGCCATCCGGCCCCAAGGCCTATTGGCGGGGCGCTGAGATGTCGCTCGCTCACGATGCTCACGTTGCCGTTCGCCCCGCCGCCGCGGCGCAACGCCCGACGCGGACATGGCCGGAGGTCAACAATCCCGCCGCCTGGATCGTCGCGGTCATTCTCCTGATCATGCCGCTGATCGCCAACGGATTCTTCCTGATCGAGATCTTCGCTTCCACCTTGATCCTCGGCACCATGGCGCTGAGCCTGATGTTCCTCGCCGGCTATGGCGGCATGGTCAGCCTGATGCAGCTCACCATCGCCGGCTTCTCGGCCTATATGGTCGCCGTGTTCGGCGTCAGCGGCAACGCCAATATCAGCCTGGGCTGGCCCTGGTGGCTCGCGGTGCCGATGGCGCTGGCGCTGGCGACCGCCTTCGGCACCCTCGGCGGCGCGCTCGCGGTGCGCACCGAAGGCATCTACACCATCATGATCACGCTCGCGATCGGCGCGGCCTTTTACTATTTCACCAATCAGAACTGGGCGATCTTCAACGGCCACACGGGCATCAACACCGTGGCGACGCCGCACTTCTGGGGCGTCAACTGGCGCGCAGACATTCCCTTCTACTATATCGTGCTCGCGGTCGCGGCGCTCTGCTATTTCGCGGTCGAGTATCTCTCGCGCGCGCCCTTCGGCCTTGCCCTTCAGGGCGTACGCGACAATCCGCGGCGCATGGCCGCGCTCGGCTTCAACGTCAATGCCCACCGCGTCGCGGCCTATGCTTTCGCGTCCCTCGTAGCCGCGCTCGCCGGCGTCCTCCAGGTCTGGAACTATCGCCAGATCTCGCCGGGCTCGGTCAGCGTCGGCGCCTGCATCGACGTACTGATCATCGCGGTCGTCGGGGGCATCACGCGCCCGATCGGCCCCTTCATCGGCGCGCTGATCTTCGTGCTGCTCCGCACCTTCGCGCTCGACTTCCTGGTCCGGCTTGGGCTCGACGGCAACCGATTCCGCCTGCTGATCGGGCTCGGCTTCCTCGCCATCGTGTTCTGGTCGTCGGATGGCGTCATCGGCCTATGGCAGCGTTGGCGTCAGAGCCAGCGTCCACGAACGGACCGCCCGGGCGGAGGAAGCGGCCATGGATAGCGTCGCTCAACGCCTTTCCGCCGTTGGCGCCGGTGCCGCTCTCGAGCTGCGCGGGGTGACACGGTTTTTCGGCGCCCTGGCGGCGCTGACCGACGTCACCATCACCGTGCGTCCGGGCGAGCGGCGCGCCGTGCTCGGCTCGAACGGCGCCGGCAAGACCACGTTGTTCAACTGCATCACCGGCGATTTCCCGCCCTCCTCCGGCACCATCCGCTTCTTCGGCGAGGACGTCACGCACTTCCCGCCCTATGAACGCATCCGCCGCGGGCTGCGCCGGACCTATCAGATCTCGGCGCTGTTCCCCGGCCTCACCGTCCAGGACAATGTCTATCTCGCCTGCCGCGGCGTCTCGCGCGGGCGCTTCTCCTTCCTGCGTCCGGGACAGAACGATGCCCTGATGCATGCGGCGGACAATCTCGTGCAGGCCGTGCATCTCTCCGCGGTGAAGGACCAGCGCGTGGCCGAGCTCGCGCACGGCCAGCAGCGTCAGCTCGAGATCGCGCTCGCGCTCGCCGGCGCCCCGCGCTTCGTCCTGTTCGATGAGCCTGCTGCTGGCCTGTCGCCGACCGAGCGGGCCGAGCTGATCGAAATCCTGACCTCGCTGCCGGCGCACATCGGCTACATCATCATCGAGCACGACATGGACGTCGCCTTGCGCGTCGTCGAGAGCGTCACGATGATGCACAACGGCCGCATCTTCAAGGAGGGCCTGCCGGAGGAGATCCAGTCGGATCCCCAAGTGCAGGAGCTCTATCTCGGAGGCGGCCATGAATGAGGCCCGCCGCAGCAGTGCCGCACTCGAGGTCCGCGGCCTCGACGTCTACTACGGCCACTCGCACGCGCTGCAAGGGGTCGACCTCACGCTGGAGAGCGGCGTGTTCTCCGTCGTCGGCCGCAACGGCATGGGCAAGACCACCCTGTGCAAGGCGATCATGGGGCTGGTGCCCGTGAGCGGTGGGTCGATCCGCGTGCGGGGCGAGGACGTCACACGGCGGCCGCCGGCGCAAATCGCCCGGCTCGGCGTCGGCTATGTGCCGCAGGGCCGCCGCCTCTGGCGCTCGCTTAGCGTCGACGAGCATCTGCGGCTCGCCGGAGGCATGCGCGCCGGCGCCTGGACCGTCGAGCGCATCTACGACACCTTCCCGCGTCTGGCCGAGCGCAAGGATCATGGCGGCGGTCAGCTCTCCGGCGGCGAACAGCAGATGCTGGCGATCTCGCGCGCGCTGCTCACCAATCCTCATTTGCTGATCATGGACGAGCCGACCGAGGGCCTCGCGCCCGTCATCGTGACTCAAGTCGAGGAGATGCTGCTGCGCTTGGGCGAGGACGGCGACATGTCGGTGCTCGTGATCGAGCAGAACATCGGCGTTGCCACCGCGGTCTCGCGCAACGTCGCGATCATGGTCAATGGCCGCATCAACCGCATCATCGACTCCGCGCGCCTTGCCGCGGACCGCGAACTTCAGCAGCGCCTGCTCGGCGTCGGGCTTCACGCCGAGCTCGAGCCCGATGTCGACATCGCCCCGTCCGGCCGTGAAGTAAAGCCGGCGCCTGCGCCACGCCGCGACGGGCCGCTCCGCATCTACATCTCCAACCCGACGCTTCCGACGCGATGGTCCCAACCCGTGCCGATCGCCCGCATCGAGGCCGCCGCCCGCACGGTCTCGACGCAGGTGACGCGGCTCGACGAGGCGGTGCGCCGCCAGCGTGAACCTTCAGCGGCCCAGGCCTCGGGCCCGCCTGTCGTGCTGGTCGTCGGCACGCTCGACACCAAGGGCCCCGAGCTGCGCTACATCCGCGACATCATCGCGGAAAGCGGACTGCGCGCGCGGCTGGTCGATGTTTCGACCAGCGGCAAGCATTCGTCGTGCGACGTCTCCGCGCAGGAGATCGCTCTGAACCACGGCCGCGGCGGCTCCGCTGTGTTCGGCCCGGATCGCGGCGCCGCCGTGACGGCGATGGCCGATGCATTCGCCAGCTGGCTGCGGCGCCAGGGCAATGTCGCCGGCGTGATCTCGGCCGGCGGCTCGGGCGCGGCGTCGCTGGTGGCGCCGGCCATGCGCACCCTTCCCGTCGGCGTGCCCAAGCTGATCGTCTCCTCCGTCGCCTCCGGCGATGTCGGGCCCTATGTCGGACCAGCCGACATCACCATGATGCACTCGGTCACCGACGTGCAGGGGCTGAACTCGATTTCGCGGGCGGTGTTGGCCAACGGTGCCAATGCGCTTGCCGGCATGGTGAAGGCGCGGCTCGAGGCGCGCGCCGCAACGGCGCGCGAGCCCCGCGGCCTGCCCTCGGTCGGCATTACCATGTTCGGCGTCACCACACCGGCCGTTCAGAAGATCGCGGCGGAGCTGCGCGATGATTTCGAATGTCTCGTGTTTCACGCCACCGGCGTCGGTGGCCGTTCCATGGAGAAGCTCGTCGAGTCCGGTCAGCTCGCCGGCGTGATCGACCTTACCACCACCGAGATCTGCGACCTGCTGATGGGGGGCGTGTTTCCGGCGACGGAAGATCGTCTTGGCGCGATTATCCGCAGCCGCCTGCCCTATGTCGGCTCGGTTGGCGCCCTCGACATGGTCAATTTCGGTGCGCCGGACACCATTCCCGAACGCTACCGCGGCCGCAAGTTTCACGTCCATAATCCGCAAGTGACGTTGATGCGGACGACCGCCGAGGAGAACGAGCGCATGGGCCGCTGGATCGCCGAGCGGCTCAACCAGATGGACGGCCCCGTGCGCTTCTTCCTGCCGGAGGGCGGCGTCTCCGCGCTCGATGCGCGAGGCCAGCCGTTCTGGGACCCGGAATCCGACGCTGCCCTGTTCCGTGCGCTGGAGCGCAACGTGCGGCAGACCGGCAACCGTCAGATCGTTCGCGTCCCCAAGAACATCAACGATCCCGACTTCGCCGCCGCCATCGTCGGCGCGTTCCGAACCCTGTTCGGCCGCGCCGGCGCGCGGCGGAGACTAGCGAGGTGACCGATGGCCAGATTTGAACGCGCAACCCTCCTGAAGAAGTTTCGCGACATGGCGAGGCGCGGCGTGCCGATCGTTGGTGGAGGTGCTGGCACCGGGCTGTCGGCCAAATGCGAGGAAGCCGGCGGTGTCGATCTCATCGTCATCTACAATTCCGGCCGCTATCGCATGGCTGGCCGGGGCTCGCTCGCCGGCCTGATGGCCTACGGCGACGCCAATGCCATCGTGCTGGAGATGGCCTGCGAGGTGCTCCCCGTGGTCGGCCAGACCCCGGTGCTTGCGGGCGTCAACGGCACCGACCCGTTTCGCGACATGGACGTCTTCCTCGACCAGTTGAAGGCGCTCGGTTTCGCAGGGGTCCAGAACTTTCCGACGGTCGGCCTGATCGACGGCACCTTCCGGGCCAATCTCGAAGAGACCGGCATGTCCTATGCGCTCGAGATCGACATGATCGCGAAGGCACACGACAAGGACATGCTGACCACGCCCTACGTGTTCAGCGAGAAAGAGGCGACCGCAATGGCGATCGCGGGCGCCGACATCATCGTTTGTCACATGGGCCTGACGACCGGCGGCACGATCGGTGCGCACACCGCGCCAAAGCTCGGGGACTGCCCCGCGCGTATCGACACCTGGGCTTCGGCAGCGCTCAGCGTCAATCCGGACATCCTGGTGCTGGCGCATGGCGGTCCGATCGCGGATCCCGCCGACGCCGATTTCATCATGAAGAACACCCGCCATTGCCATGGCTTCTACGGCGCCTCCTCGATGGAGCGACTGCCGGTCGAGCGGGCGCTGACGGAGCAGGTACGTCAGTTCAAGGCGATCGGCGCGCGGTAACGCCGGAAGGTTCGAGGGAGGGAAAGATGTCAGGGATGCTGGTCGGTGAATTGATCCTCTGGCTGATCGTCGCGATCATCGTGATCGTGGTTGGCGTCTATATCGTGAACTGGCTCTACCATCGCTCCTCCAAGGAGACCTCGTTCGTCCGGACGGGTTTCCTCGGCGAACGCGTGGTGATCAATGGCGGCGCCTTCGTGCTGCCATTCATCCACGACTACACGCCGGTCAACATGAACGTGCTGCCGATGGGTGTCGTCCGCTCCAAACAGGATGCCGTCATCACCCGCGACCGCATGCGGGTCGACATTGAGGCCGACTTCTATGTCCGGGTGCAGGCGACCCGCGAAGCGGTCTCGATCGCCGCGGCGACGCTCGGCCGCCGCACCATGGCGCCGGAGCAACTGCATGCGCTGCTCGCCGGAAAATTCATCTCCGCGATCCGCTCGGTCGCCTCCGAGATGACCATGGAGGAGATGCACGAACGGCGCGGCGACTATGTCGCGCGCGTCAAGACCGAAGCGGCGGAAGCCCTCGCCCAGAACGGCCTCGAACTGGAATCGGTCGCCATCACCGATCTCGACCAGACCGACCTGGAATTCTTCAACCCCTCGAACCGCTTCGATGCCGAAGGCCTGACCCAGCTGATGCAGGACATCGAGGCCAAGCGCAAGCTGCGCAACGACATCGAGCAGGACTCGATGATCAAGATCCGCACCCGCAACCTGGAGGCCGAGCGGCAGGCGCTGGAGATCGAGCGCGAGAGCGAGACCGCTCGCCTGGAGCAGGAGCGCGACATCGAGATGCGCCGCGCGCTCCAGCGCACCGAAGTCGCCCGCGAACGGGCGCTGCGCGAGACCGAAGCCGAACAAGCGCAGATCTCGGCCCGCGAAGCCATCGAGCGCGCCCGAATCGCCAACGACCAGGCGATCGCGGAGGCCCGCATCGCCTCCGAGCGCGAAACCCGCCAGAGGGAGATCGAGCGGACCCGCACCATCGAGGAGAAGGAGCTGCTGGCGCGCGAGGAGATCGAGAAGACCAGGATCGCCAACCAGCGCTCGATCGACACCACCCGCATTGCCTCCGAGCGCGAGGTGCGCCAGCGCGAGATCGAGCGGATGCGCACGGTCGAGGAAGCCGAGATTGCGGCCCGCGAAGCCATCGAGAAGGCGCGGATTCAGCAGGACCGCGTCGTCACCGATGCGCGGATCGCCAACGAGGAGGAAACGAGGCGCCGCGAGATCGAGCGCACCCGCGCCGTCGAGGAAGCAGAGATCGCCGCGCGCGAGGCCACCGAAAAGGCCCGCATTGCCCAGACGATGACCGTCAATGTCGAGCGCATCTCCTCCGACGAGCGCACCCGCGCGCTGGAGATCCAGCAGGTGCGGACCATCCAGGAGGCCGAGATCGACGCGCAGCGCGCGGTTGAAGCCGCCCGCATCGCCCGCGAGCGGACGCTTGCTGCCGAGCGCATCGCCGCCGAGCAGAACACGCGCAAGCTGGAGATCGAGCGCAACCAGGCCCTCGATGTTGCAGGCATCGCCGCGCGCGAGACCACGGAAGCCTCGCGCATCGCGCAGGAGGAGCGCGTGCGCTCGCTGGAGATCGCCCGCAACCGCGCCGTCGAGGAAGCCGACATCGCCTCCCGCGAGGCGATCGAGGCGGCGCGCATCGCCCAGGAAAAGGCGGTTGCCGCCGAGCGCATCCAGGCCGAACGCGAAACCCGCGCACTCGAAATCGAGCGGACCGGTGTCCTCGAAGCCGCCGAACTGAAGCGGCGCGACGCCATCGAGCGCCAGCGCATCACGGTCGATCTGGCGCTGGAGGCCGAGCGCATCAATTCCTCCAAGCAGCGCGAGGTGCTCAACATCGAGCAGAAGAAGGCGATCGAGATCGCCGACGAGGAGCGCGTCATCGCCCTCTCGACCAAGCGCTCGGAACGGATCGATGCCGACCGCCAGGTCAAGCAGGCCGAGATCGTCGCCCGCAAGGAGGTCGAGACCACCGATGTCTCCCGCGAGCAGGCGCTGGAGGCGGCGCGCATCGAGCGGCGGCGCGCCATCGAGCAGCTCGAGGTCGCCCGCGTCCAGTCGCTGCAGGAAGCCGAAATCGGCGCGCGCGAGGAGGTCGAGCGTGCCCGCATCGCCTCCGACCGCGGTCTCGACGAAGCCCGCATCGGCCGCGAGCGCGAGCTGCGCAAGCTCGAGGTCAATCGCGAGAAGGAGGTCGAGACCGTCCTGATGGAGAAGGCGATTGCGATCCATCTGAAGTCCCTGGAGGAATCCGCGGCCAAGGCGTCGGCCGAGGAAGCGCGCATGCGCGCGACGGAAGCTACCGAGCGCGTCGTCACGGCGCGGGAGAGCGAGATCGCCAAGCGGCGCAAGACCGTCGAAATCCTGCTCGCCGAGAAGCAGGCCGAGGAGACGCGCATCGCGGCCGAAGCCGAGCGCGTGCGCGCGGCGGTCGAGGCCGAGGCGCAGCGGATGCTCAACGAAGCCGAGAACGTGCTCACCGACCAGGCGCGATACTCGCTGTTCCGGCGCAAGCTGCTCGACCGCATCGAGGGCATCGTGCGCGAGAGCGTCAAGCCGATGGAGAAGATCGAGGGCATCCGCATCCTCCAGGTCGACGGGCTCAACGGCAGCGGTCACGGAAATGGCAATGGCGGCCGCAGCGCCACCGACGAGGTGATCGACTCCGCCCTGCGCTACCGGGTTCAGGCACCGCTGATCGACTCCATCCTGTCCGACATCGGCGTCGAGGGCGGCAGTCTCTCGAAAATGCCGGGCCTGATCCGCGAGGCCCGTGACATGCAGGGCATCAAGGAGGCCGCGCGCAAGGGTGGTGGCGGCGGCGACAAGCCGGCTGCCTCTCCGCCTGCGGCCGAGGCGGGCGAGCCTCCGGCCGAGCGCGGTCCAAGGAAGAAGAGCTGAGGTCGCGCCATGGCCCGCGTCTACGTCTCCACTGTCGTCAACGCCCGCAACGACCGCGTCTGGGCACGGGTGCGCGATTTCAACGGCCTGCCGAACTGGCACCCGGCCATCGCCGAAAGCCGGATCGAGGGTGGCGAGCCTTCCGACAAGATCGGCTGCGTCCGGGATTTCCGCCTGCGCAACGGCGACCGCATCCGCGAGAAGCTTTTGGGACTCTCCGACTACGACATGTTCTGCACCTATTCGATCCTGGAATCCCCGATGGGCGTCGAGAACTACGTTGCGACGCTGAGGCTGACGCCCATCACCGACGGCGACCAGACCTTCATGGAATGGACCGCGGAATTCGACTGCGCGCCGGAACGCGAGACGGAGCTCGTCAGCAACATCGGCGGCGGCGTGTTTCAGGGCGGCTTCGACGCCCTGAAACGCGTGTTCGGAGGTTAGCCGTGCCCCACGTCGTCAAGAGCACGATCCTGAACGCGCCGACAGAGGCGGTGTGGAGCGTGCTGCGCGATTTCAACGGGCACGATCGCTGGCATCCTGCGGTCGCGACCTCCACCATCGAACGCGCGCAGTCGGCCGACAAGATCGGCTGTGTCAGGCGGTTCAAGCTCAAGGACGGCTCGGAGCTGCGCGAACAGTTGCTGGCGCTGTCCGACCTCGAACAGACCTTCAGCTATTGTCTGCTCGATACGCCGATCCCGATGTTCAACTACGTCGCCCATGTCCGCCTGCTGCCGGTCACCGATGGTGACCGCACCTTCTGGCATTGGGAATCGCGCTTCACCACGAAGCCCGATGACAGGGATCGCATCACCCACATGGTGGCGGAAGACATCTACCAGGCGGGATTCGAGGCGATCCGCCGCCATCTGAAGGAGGCCGCCTAGCCATGGCTGTGACCGTAAAGACCTTTGCCGGCGTCAGCGAAGCGGCCGGGGCAATATCCTCCGATCGCAGCGCCCGCTATCTCGGCGGCGGCACGCTGGTGATGCGGGCGCTGAACGAGGGCGACGTCTCAATCTCGACCGTCGTTCGCGCCAGCGATCCCGCGCTCACCCGTATCGATGCGTCCGGCCCGCGCATGATGCTGGGGGCCGGCGTCACCTTCGCGCGCATTCTCGCCGAACGCGACCTCGCCTTTCTGCACGCGCCCGCTCGCTCGATCGGAGGTCCTGCCGTGCGCAACATGGGCACGGTCGGCGGCAATCTCTTCGCGCCCAACCCTTACGGCGATTTCACCGTCGCGCTGCTGGCACTCGACGCCACCGTCACGGTGCAAGGCGGATTCGGCACCCGCGACATCCCGATTGAAGAGTTCTTGCAGGCGCGCGATCGGCAGGCCGGGACACTGGTGCTATCGGTCTCCTGCACTCGGCCGGGGAGCACGGACGCCTTTCGCTATCGCAAGATCGCCCGCATCAAGCCCAAGGGCGGCTCGGTCATAACCCTTGCCGCGCATCTGCCGATCAGCGGCGGCCGGATTGCCGGCGCCCGGATCGCGCTGGGATCGATGGCCCCGACGCAGATCCGCGCTCGCGCCGCCGAACGCGCGCTCGAGGGCCGTTCGCTGGATGCCGCGACCATCGCGGCTGCCGCATCGGCAGCGAACGAAGGAACATCGCCATCCGACGACGCGCTCGGCAGCGCCTGGTATCGCCGCGAGATCGTCGGCGTGCATCTGCGTCGTTTGCTGTCGGGACAGGAATAGATCGCCATGTCCAAGATACCCCTGCAATTTCGTCACAACGGCCGCGACGTCGCAATCTTCGTCGATGGCGGCACCAATCTCCTGGTGGCGCTGCGCGAATTGATAGGCGACATGACCCCGAAATTCGGCTGCGGCCAGGGCGGCTGCGGCACTTGCAGCGTGCTGATCGACGGTGAACTTCACCTCTCCTGCCTGACACTCGCCGAGACGGTCTCGGGTCGCTCGGTCGAGACGCTCGATGGTATGAAACAGGGCCCGAACCTGCATCCGCTCCAGCGCGCCTTCGCGGACAATTTTGCCGCTCAGTGCGGCTATTGCACACCGGGCATGCTGATGGCGGCAAAAGCCCTGCTCGACCGCAACCCTTCGCCGAGCCGCGACGAGGTCGTCGAGGCGATCTCCGGCAACATCTGCCGCTGCACCGGCTACGAGCCGATCATCAACGCCATCCTCGCCGCCGCCGGCGGCCGGGTCAGCGCCTAGAGGGACGCGACCATGCTGGAACTGCGCAAAGACATCTTCGCCGACGAGCGCGACGACAACCTGAACGAAATCGGCAAGGGCACCCAGCGCCAGGACATGCTCGGCCATGTCACGGGCACGTCCAGCTATTTTGGCGACCACAAGCTGCAAGGCATGCTGCATCTGAAGGTCGTGCGTTCGACTCATGCGCATGCGAGACTGCGTCGCATCGACACCACGGAAGCGGAACGCTCGGCGGGCGTACGGCGCATCATCCGCGGCGCCGACGTGCCACGCAATCTCAACACGCTGCTCAGCCTCATCAACTTCGGCAGGGACGACGAGCCGTCGCTTGCGGTCGACAAGGTGCGCTACAAGGGCGAACCGATCCTCGCCATCGTCGCCGACAGCGAGCGCGAGGCGTTCGAGGCCACCGCAAAGGTCCGGATCGACTACGAGCCGCTGCCGACCGTGTTCGACGTCGAGGATGCGCTCAAGCCGGGCGCGCCGGTGGTCAACGAGACCTATCCGAAGAACGCATTCATCTATCATGACGTCTACGACCACCAGCGCCTGCGCTTTGGCGACGCCGACGCGGCGCTTGCAACCGCCGACCACGTGCTCGAGCAGCGCTACCAGATGTCGCCGATCGAGCACGCACCGACCGAGACCAACGGCGCGATCGCCGCGCCCGACACCAACGGCCGCTACGTGGTTTACACCTCGACGCAGGCGCTGTTCTTCTCGGTCGACACCTGCGCCAAGATTTTGGACGTGCCCTCCAACACCTTCCACTTCATCGGCGGCACGGTGGGCGGCGGGTTTGGCGGCAAGGTGGATACGCTGACCGAACCGCTCGCGATCCTCGGCGCCATGCTGACCGGGCGCCCCGTCCGCTACGTGTTCGGCCGCGAGGAGGAGATGCAATATGGCCCGCCGCGCGGCGCCGAGCGCATCTACATCAAGGACGGTGTGATGCGGGACGGCCGCATCGTCGCGCGCAAGATCCGCGCCTATTTCGACAGCGGCGCCTATACGCGGTTGTCGAGCTACGCTGCCGTCAAGTGCGCCGCCCACCTGCCGGGCCCCTACACCATCCCGAACGTCCATGGCGACGTCTATTGCGTCTTCACCAACCGCACGCCGGCCACCGCCATGCGCGGCTTCGGCGTCACCGCGATGGACTTTGCGATCGAATGCCAGATGGACAAGCTGGCAAACCTCGTCGGCATGGACCCGATGGAGTTCCGCATCCTCAACGCCTATCGCGACGGCGACATGAAGGCGCACCGGCGCGAGGCCAAGAACACGGCGCTGATCGAATGCGTGCAGGTCGCCGCGGAGAAGGCCAAATGGCCGATCCGCGACGAGTTCAGGCGCGCCTCCTCGCGCAAGGATGGCGGCGGCAGCCGCGCCGTGATCCCGCCAACGCCGGCGGATGCGCGTCCGAGGTCGACGGCTCCGGCACAGCAGCGCACCAGCTACGATCGGCTCCCGCCCACCGTCACCCGCGAACCGCCGCGCGAGCCGCCACCGCCGACTCCGCCGCCGCCCTCGCCGCGGCCGGCCACGCCATCGCATGGCGCGACCCGCTTCTCCTCCGTATTCGGGACCAGGAGGCGCTAGATGACCCGGCATCGCGGACGCGGCATGGCGTCGATCAACTATCCCATCGGCATGAACCTCGGCGGCGATCCGAGCCAGGCGCTGGTGCATTCCAATCCGAGCGGCAAGTTCACGGTGGCTTTGTCGTCGATCGACCTCGGTCAGGGCATGAAATCGGTGACGCGGCAGATCTGCGCCGAGACGCTCGGCGTGCCCGTCGAGGACGTCTATGTCGACACGGCGGATTCCGACACCGGCCCGCATTGCATGGGCTCGTTCGCCTCGCGCGGCACCCATCGTGTCGGCAATGCCGTCATGGCCGCCGCTCGCGAGGCGCGGGGCGTGATGATGGAAGCGGCGGCCGAGGAGCTCGAGGTCAACGCCGCCGATCTCGAAACCGACGGCCGCGGCAACATCCATGTCAAGGGCGCGCCGCATCGCTCGATCTCGACGAAGGATGTCGCAATCGCGGCGCAGTTCAAGCAGGGCAAGACCATCTCCGGCCGCGGTATCTTCCTCGTGCCGCTGTCCGACGTCGACCCCGAAACCGGCGAGATGTCGCCGGCGACCTGCTACGCCCATGCCTGCCTCGTTGCCGAGGTCGAGGTCGACGACGAGACCGGCGAGGTCGCGATGGTCCGCATGGATTCCGCCTACGAACTCGGCCGCGCGCTCAACCCCCGCCTGGTCGAGCAGCAGCTCGTCGGCGGCGCCTGGATGGGCGTCAGTCACGCGCTCTACGAGACGCCCGAACCCTACTACCCCGATCCAGCTCACGGGCCTCGCGACTTCGTCGAATATCTGATGCCCGGCCCCGGTGACATCTGCCCGCACGACATCGCGGTGCTGGAGCGTCCCGCTCCCGATGGCCCGTTCGGAGCCAAGGGACCCGGCGAGATGTGCGCCAACCCGGTGCTGCCGGCGGTCGCCAATGCGATCTTCAATGCGGTCGGCGTGCGCATCAACGATCTGCCGATCACGCCCGAGAAGGTGCTGCGCGCGATCAAGGCGCAAGGGGGCGCACGGCCGCAGGCGCGGCGCTAGGGGATCGGCCGTGGCGGTTCGCAGCAACATCGTCGGCATTGACAGCCCGGAGGCGCTGGAGAAGGCGCTGCGCGCGGCCTATTACCTCGCCGACGAGGGACTGGCGACGGCGGCCTATCTCGGCCTTGCCCTCGGCAAGCCGCTGCTGCTGGAAGGTGCCCCCGGTGTCGGCAAGACCGAAGCAGCAAAGGCGATCGCCGCCGTGCTCGGCCGCCGCCTCATCCGGCTGCAATGCTACGAGGGCATCGACTCCTCCGCTGCGCTCTATGAATGGAACTACCCGCGCCAGATGCTGGCCATCCGCCAGGCCGGCGACGAGAGCATCGACATCTATGGCGAGGCCTTCCTGATCGAACGACCGATGCTGGCGGTGCTCCGCGCGCCCGATTCCACCGTGCTCCTGATCGACGAAATCGACCGTGCCGACCAGGAGTTCGAGGCGTTCCTGCTCGAGTTCCTGTCCGATTTCCAGATCTCCATCCCCGAGCGCGGCACGGTCCGCGCGGCCGAGCGGCCGGTGGTCGTGCTAACATCGAACCGGACACGCGATTTGCACGAAGCCCTGCGCCGCCGCTGTGTCTATCACTGGATCGACTATCCCGACGCCGAGCGGGAGGCACGGATCATCATGATGCGCGCATCCAGCGTCGCCGAAACCACGGCGCGCGCCGTTGTCGCGGCCGTGGAGAAATTGCGGCGCGAACCGCTGAGCAAGGCGCCCGGCATCGCCGAAGCTGTCGACTGGGCCGAGGCCGCGACGCTCCTCAACAGGGGCGGCGCGCGCTGGCCGGACGCCTTCAAACGCTCAATCGGCGTAGCGCTGAAGGACGAGGAGGATCTGCATTTCATCGCGCCCCGGCTCGATGCCCTGCTCGCGGAGGCGACCGCATGAGCACCGAGTTGCAGCTTCCGCGCGCTGCCCGCATCTTCGTTTCCTTCGCCGCGCTGCTGCGCGTCAACGGCTTTGCCGTTGCCCCGGAGCAGACCACCGCATTCCTTACCGCAATCGCACTGCTGGGCCCGCGCGACCTCGGCGACATCAGGCAATCTGCGCTCGCCACCCTCGCCCCGCCGCCCGAGCGCCGCGCCACCTTCGACCGGCTGTTTGATCACCATTTCCGCGGCAGCGAGGCGATCGAGCATGCCGAAGACGGCGAGGACGACGAGACCGTGCGTCTCCAGGAGGAAGGTCGCGGCGACGAGGAGCCCCTGCTCTCCGACGATGCCAATGAGTCCGGCCTTGCCGCGACGCGCACCGAAGCGCTGGTCGAGCGGCGCTTCGCCCAACTCTCCACGATCGATGCGCTCCGGCGCCTGACACGAGAAGCTCCCCGCCGCCTGCCGCGGCGGCGCGGGCACCGCCGCATGCGGGCGCGCCGCGGCCCCTTCGCCGATCTCCGCCGCACCTTGCGCGACAGCGTCCGCAGCGATGGCGAGATCCTGCGTCTCGGCCATATGAAGCGACGTCAGCGCCCGAGAAAAATCCTGCTGCTGATCGACGTTTCCGGCTCGATGAAGAGCCGCACCGAGGAGAACATGAAGCTCGCCCACGCGCTGGTGCAGGCTGCGCCGAACGTCGAAGTCTTCACCTTCGGCACGCGGCTGACCCGTGTCACCCGCGCGCTGCGGCTGAAACGCCGCGAACAGGCGCTGAATGCGGCAGCGCATCTCGTCAGCGACTGGGACGGCGGCACCCGCATCGGCGACGCGCTGCAGGCCTTTCTCGCGGTCCCGCGGTTCGGCGGCTACGCCCGCGGCGCTGCCGTGGTCATCTTGTCGGACGGACTCGAGCGCGGCCAACCGGACGCCCTTCGCGACGCGGTCGCGAAACTGTCGCGGCGGGCCTGGCGCCTCAGCTGGCTGACGCCCCTCGCGACAGGCCCCGGCTTCCGTCCGCAGACCGAAGCGCTGGTCGCGATCGAACGCTTCGTCGACGATCTCGTGGACGGCGGATCGAGCGCCACGATCGTCGCTCATGTACTGGCACTGGGAAGGAGAGCGGCGTGAACCATATTGTCGACGGCCATCATCACATCTGGCGGCAGGCCGACCTGCCTTGGCTGACCGGCCCGATGCAGCCCCGCATCTTCGGCCCCTACGAGCCGATCCGGCGCGATTATCCGATCCAGGAATATCTCGACGACCTCAAGGGCAGCGGCGTCACCCGTTCCGTCTACGTCCAGACCAACTGGGCCAATGACCGTTTCGAGGACGAGGCTGCCTGGGTGCAGCAGACGGCTGATGAGCACGGCTGGCCGCACGCCATCGTCGCCTACGCCAATTTCGCGGCCGATGACGTGCGCCCGCAGCTCGACCGCCTCAAACGCTATCCGCTGCTGCGCGGGGTGCGCATGCAGCTGCATTGGCACGAGAACCCGCTCTACCGCTTTGCGGCCCGCTCGGATCTCTGCGCCGACCCCTTGATCCGCCGCAACGTCGCGCGTCTCGCCGACTATGGCTGGAGCTTCGATCTGCAGGTGTTCACGCCACAGATGCCGGAGGCCGCGGAGCTGGCCGACGCTTGTCCAAAGGTGACCTTCATCCTTCAGCATGCCGGCATGCTGGAGGACCTCTCACCGTCTGGCCGCAGCGCCTGGCGCGCCGGCATGGCGCGGCTTGCGGCCTGTCCTAACGTGGTCTCGAAGCTCTCAGGTCTCGGCACCTTCATCCATCGCAACGATCCCGCGCACATCGCCGCCGTGCTCACCGACACGGTCGCGATCTTCGGCGCCGAGCGCTGCCTGTTCGGCTCCAATTTCCCGATCGAGAAGTTGTGGACCAGCTATCGCGAGCTGGTTGGCGCGTTTCGCGCAGCCGCCGCGCCGCTGAGTCCCACGCAACAGGACGCGATCTTCAGTGCCACCGCGGCGCGCGTGTATCGACTTTGAAAGACGAGAAGCAAGACAGGAGGGAACCGAATGGCGCTGGAGATCAAGATCCTGGACTACGGCGATATCGAGCTGGAATCGAGCTTCCTGGTGCTCGGCCGCGATTGCGGCCGTACCCGCCGTGTCCTCACCCTTGGCTTCCTGATCCTCGGCGGCCCCTATCCGGTCGTGGTCGACACCGGATATCGCTCCAACCAGATCATGGAGACGCTGGGCATGCGGGGACTTCAGTACCACGAGAACATGATCGAAAACCAGCTGGCGCGGCACGGCGTGCGCATGGGCGACGTCCGCTTCGTCTGCCACACGCATCTGCACATCGACCATGCCGGCAAGGACGACCTGTTCCCGATGAACACGACCGTCGTGCTCAACCGCAAGGAGCTCGAATATTCGGTGTCCGGCCTGATGCATCCGCAATATCCGGCACCCGACATCAAGCACCTGATCGACCGCCTGCATACCAAGAGCGCGCTGCGCTTCCTCGACCTCGAGATCACCGGCCCGATCGAGCTGATGCCCGGGGTCTATTGCGACGCCGCCAACGCTCACACCGAAGGATCGATGAACATCATCGTCCACACCGCCGATGGCATCGCCACCATCTGCGGCGACGTGATCTACGATTTCAATGATCAGATCGTGACGCCGTTCCACGAAATCCACGATTGGGAGCCGCGCACCACCGGCAACCATGGCACCAGCAAGCGTGCCGAGAAGGCGGCGATCAAGAAGCTGCTCAGCAATTCACGCTACCTGCTCCCCGTCCACGACCGGCCCGCCAAGATCGAAGGCGGCAATGTCGTGGGGCGCCTGCACGACCAAGTTCCTGGTCCGATCGTGCAGTCGCTCCCCCAGCGCAACTGGTTCCCGGCTTGATGTTGTCGAGGATCAACCGATGACGCATGTGACGTTGCGAAGCGAGTTCGACAACCTGATCGACCCCTATGCGCCGGTCGCACAGATCGGCACCGGATTCGATTTCACGGAGGGGCCGATCTGGCATCCGGTCGATCATTATCTGCTGTTCTCCGACATGCCGGGCGACGTGCGCCGGCGCTGGGATGCGCGGCGGGGCGTCGTCGAGGTCAAACGCCCGTCGAACAAATGCAACGGCATGACCTACGACGCCGAGCTCAACCTGATCGTTTGCGAGCACGCGACGTCGTCGCTGGTCCGCGAACGGTCGGACGGACGGCGCGAGGTGCTCGCTTCGCATTTCAGCGGTCAGGAGCTCAACAGCCCGAACGATGTCTGCGTCCATTCGTCGGGCGCGATCTATTTCTCCGATCCCTGGTATGGCCGCATGCCGGTCTACGGCGTCGAGCGACCGCGCCAGCTCGGCTTCCAGGGCGTCTATCGGGTCGTGCCCGGCAGCGAACCGAAACTCATGGTCGATCGCAACCTGTTCGATCAGCCGAATGGATTGTGCTTCTCGCCGGACGAGAAGCTGCTCTATGTCAACGACACCGTGCAAGCCCTGATCCGCGTATTCGACGTCGGCAGCGACGGTTCGCTCTCGAATGCACGGGTGTTTGCGAGTGGGATAAAGTCCGAGCTCGAACCCGGTCTGCCCGATGGCATGAAGTGCGACCAGCACGGCAATATCTGGGTCACCGCGCCCGGCGGCGTCTGGGTCTATTCGCCACGCGGCGAACTGCTCGGCAAGGTCCGCGTGCCGGAGCTGGTCGCCAACCTCACCTGGGGCGGGCCGGATTTCCGCACGCTTTATCTCACCTCGACGCATTCGGTGTACGCAATCCCGACCAGGGTCGGGCCCCGCCACGAGCCTTACATGAGCGGCAAGCGCGCAGGCGGCGGAGCAGGCCCGAGCTCATCGCCGGCCTCGCCTGTTCTGACCGAGGGCGAGATGCGGCTCGATCCGCAGCGCTGCGCCATGATCATCCAGGATCTCCAGAACGACGTCATCATGGACGGCGGCGCTTTCGCCGATTCAGGCGCGCCGGGTCATGCAAAGCAACAGCATGTTGTGGAGAATGTGCGCCGTCTGGCGGAAGCCGCACGCGGGCGCGGTGTCGCCATCATCCATGTCTGGTTCGTCGTGGAGCCCGGCGCCCCCGGCGTCACGCTGAATGCACCGTTGTTCGAGGGCCTCGTCGATAGCAAGGCGATGGTGCGCGGAAGCTGGGGCGTCGCGCCCGTTTCCGGCCTCGAGCCGCGGCCCGGCGATTTCGTGGTCGAGAAGATGCGCATGAGCGCCTGGGAAGGCACGCGGCTGGAGACGATTCTCAAGGCCACCGGCCGCGACATGATCATCAATACCGGCGCGTGGACCAACATGTCGGTCGAGCACACCGCTCGCACCGGTGCTGACAAGGGCTATTTCATGATCGTGCCCGAGGATTGCTGCTCGACGATGAATTCCGACTGGCACAATGCCTCGATCAATTTTGCCATGCAGAACGTCGCGGTCGTGACCAGGGCCGATGCCGTCATCAGAGCGCTGGGATGAGCTGTGGCGAAGCTGCTGCATCTGACCTGCTCGCCCCGCGCCGAGTCCGAGTCGAGTGACGGGGCGCGCATCTTTCTCGACAGATTTCGCCAGGCGCGCCCGGATTGGGACGTCGACGTCGTGGACATCTGGCGCGAGCGGATGCCGGAATTCACGGGCCCGATCGTCGAGGCCAAATATGCACGCATGAAGGCTCAGGCCTTCAACGACACCCAACGCGACAGCTTCGCCGAGGCCGAGCGAATGGCGCTGCGCTTTTCGCTTGCCGATCGGGTGCTGATCTCGACCCCGATGTGGAACTTCGGTATTCCCTACAAGCTCAAGCAGTGGTTCGACATCATCGTCCAGCCCGGGCTCACCTTTCGCTTCGACCCGTCGCACGGATATTTCCCGCTGCTGCAGGATCGACCGACACTGGTGATCCTGGCCAGCGGCAGCGATTTTGCCACAGGCATGAACCGCGGCCGCACCGATATGGCAACGCCTTACCTGCGGGAGATCCTGCGCTTCATCGGAATCAGCAATGTCCGCTTCGTTCTGATCGGTCCAACCACCGGACCTCAGCAGCCGGTCGATGCCGCCCGTGAAAGGGCCCATCGGCGCCTCGCTGCAATGGCCACGACCTTCTAGAACTCAGCCTTGACGGCGCATCGATCTGGATCAGATCAGGCTCGACTTGCCCCGGCTCAGCACATTGCCTGCCCCCTTGGCGCCGACGATCCGACCCTGGTCATAGACCACTTGGCCGCGGGCGATCGTCGTCACCGGCCATCCCGTGACCTCGAAACCTTCCCATGGCGTGTAATCTGAGCCGTGATGCAGATCGGCCTGCCGGATGGGCTTCTTCAATTTGGGATCCCAGAGAACGATGTCGGCATCAAAGCCGACGCCGATCGAGCCCTTGCGCGGATAGAGGCCGTAGATGCGGGCGTGGTTGGTCGCGGTCAGCTCGACGAACTTTTGCAGGGTGATGCGTCCCTTCGAGACGCCCTCGGAGAACAGGATCGGCAGCCGGGTCTCGACACCGGGGATGCCGTTCGGCACCCAGCGGAACGAGGTGCGCGCATTCGGCGTCAGCTTGCCCTTGGGATCGTCGTAGCGGAACGGGCAATGATCGGACGAGAAGGTCTGGAACACGCCTGACGTGATACCCTCCCAGATCGCCTGCTGGCTCTCGAGGTCGCGCGGCGGCGGCGAGCAGACGTACTTCGCACCTGATATGTCCATGTTCAGGCCCTTCATGTCGTCGGCCGTCAGCGTGATGTATTGCGGGCAGGTTTCCGCATGCACCGGCAAGCCGCGCTGCTGGGCCCAGCGCACCTGCTCCATCGCCTCTCGGCCCGAGACGTGCACGATCATGATGGGAACGCCGATCACCTCGGCATGGCTGATGGCACGATGCGTCGCCTCGCGCTCGACGGCCTGGGGCCGCGAGGTGCCGTGATAATAAGGCGCGATATGGCCTTCGCGTTCCAGCTTGCTGGTGAGGAAGCGGATGGCGTCGTAGCCCTCACAATGGACCATGACCAGCGCCTCCTCACGGCGCGCCACCTCGAACACCTCGAGCAGCTGCTTGTCGCTGAGCACGAGGTCGTCATAGGTCATGAACACCTTGAACGAGGTGTAGCCGTCCTTGACGAGAGCCGGCAGCTCCTGGCCGAGCACGACCGCGGTCGGATCGGAAATGATGAGATGGAACGCCGTGTCGATATAGCACTCGCCCTCGGCAAGCTTACGGTAGTTCTCGACGCAGGTCCGCAGGGAGGTGCCCTTCTCCTGGAGCGCGAAGGGCAGCACCATGGTGTTGCCGCCGGCAGCAGCCGCGCGCGTCGCCGAGGCAAAATCGTCGGCCATCACCACATCGGGGCCCGACGGCTGGGAGATGTGGACGTGGCTGTCGATGCCGCCCGGCAGCGCGAGCAATCCCGTCGCATCGATCTCGCGTGCCGCGCCCTCGATGCTGTCTGCAATGCTGACGATACGGCCGTCGCGAATGCCGATATCGGCGCGAAACTCGTCGCTGGCCGTCACGATGGTGCCGCCGCGAATGGCGAGATCGAGCTGCGTCACTGAGGCCTCCGTCACTTGATGGCTGGCATTGTCTGGAAGATCCGGCCCCATTGCGCAAGGGTCGTGACGTTGCCCCCGGCGAGGCCGAGGGATCGCCAAAGCGTCACCGCAACCGAGTCGAGCACGGCGATGTCCAGCTCCCGCTCCAGCGTGGCCGCCAGCGCGGCGCCGTCGAGATTGGTGCAGAGGATGACGATCGCGTCGGCACCCTCCGCCGCCACGGCCCGGATCATCTCGGCGATGGTCGCAGGCGCGACCTCGCCGAAGGAAAAATTGTCGCGCAGGCCGAGATGCCGCTCGGCATGCGGCGCGACTCCCTCCCCGGCCCAGACCTCCGCGATACGTTGCTGCACGTCATCGGTATAGGGCGAGACCAATCCGACATGTCTGGCGCCGAGCGCGCGAGCGGCGTCAATGCAGGCCAGCGTGGACGTTGTCGCCGGGATACCCGTGCGCGCCGCGATCGCTTCGCACAGGCTTCTGTCGCGGCCGATCCCGAGCCAACTCGCGGAGGTGCCGTTCCAGGCGATGGCATCAACCTTGGCATCCGCCAGCATATCCGCTGCCGGAAGCATCACGGACGCGTCGAACTGGTTCAGCGCGGCGGCGGCGAGCGCAATCTCCGTGACGCGGAAGCGCGAGAAATGCGCAGTGACGCCGGGAGCGCCTGCCAGCATGGCGCTGGTGACGGGCTCGAGCACCGAGTTGGAGGACGGCGTGATCATGCCGAGACGCTTGCGCATGCCGAAACCTTACGACGCCTGCGCAAGGCGCGTCGACTCCTCGCGGATCAGCGACAGGATGTGGCGTTTTGCGTCGTTGAACTCGGGGCTGGTGATATCGCGCGGGCGCGGCAGGTCGAAATTGACGGCCTCCCGGATCCGGCCCGGCCGCCTGGTCATGACCACGATCTTGTTGCCGAGCACCAGCGCCTCGTCGACACTGTGGGTGACGAACACGATGGTGCAGCGGCGCTTCTGCCAGATCGCGACCAGCTCCTCCTGCATTTCGAGCTTGGTCTGGGCATCCAGCGCCGCAAACGGCTCGTCCATCAGGATGACGCTCGGATTCATCAACAGTGCGCGGGCGATGCCCACGCGCTGGTTCATGCCACCCGACATTTCGGAGGGATGATGATGCTCGAAACCGCGAAGGCCGACAAGGTCGATGAACTCCATGGCGCGGTGGTGCCGCTCGGCCTTGGCAACGCCCTTGAGCTTGAGATGGAAGGCGATGTTGTCGATGGCCGTCAGCCACGGCATCAGGGTCGGCTGCTGGAACACCACGCCGCGGTCCGAGCCGGGCCGCTCCACCTGCTTGCCGTCGACCAGCGTGCGCCCGGACGTCGCCTGCTCGAAGCCGGCGATGATGTTCAGGAGGGTCGACTTGCCGCAGCCAGAGGGGCCGAGCAGGCAGACGAAGTCGTTGGCCTCGATGTCGAGATTGATGTTGTCCAGCGTCAGCAGGTCGCGGCCGCGCCGCTTGTCGGAGAACACCTTGACGATGTTGCGAAGCTCGATTGCCGCCATCAGCCCGCCCTGCCCTGCACGGTGGTTGTCTGCTGCCAGCGCAGCGTGCGCGCCATGATCGCCTTGAGGCCGAGGTCGGAGAGATAGCCGAGCAGCCCGATCGATATCATTGCCGCGAGCACGATGTCGTAGCGCAGGAAGTAATAGGAATCCCAGAGCACGTAGCCGAGGCCGCTCTTCACCGCGACCATCTCGGCCGTGACAGTCAGCATCCAGGCCGAGCCGACCGCAATGCGCAGGCCGGCGAAGATCGAGGGCAGCGCCGCCGGCAGCACGATGTCTGTCAGCATCTGCCGGCCGTTGGCGCCCATCATCGCGCCGGCCCGCACGAGATTGTGGTCGACGGTCTTGACACCATGGATGCTGTTCATCAGCACCGGAAAGAATGCACCGAGGAAGACCAGGAAGATGGCCGGCTTGTCGGCGATCCCGAACCAGATGATCGCGAGCGGAATCCAGGACACCGGCGGGATCGGGCGCAACATCTGCAGTGTCGGCTCCAGCGTCTTCTCGAACAGCCGGGACCAGCCGATCGCGACCCCGGCGAGGATGCCGAGCAGGCTTGCCAATGCAAAGCCGCCAAAGACGCGAAGCGCGCTGGCGAGCGCATCACGCAGCCAATGGCCAGAGTAGGTCTGCGTGGTCTCGTCGAAGCCGAACACCCAATCGCCGAGCGCATGCAGTACCGCACTCGGCGCCGGCAGCAGCGCGGGCGGCAGCATGCCACTGCGGGCAAACGCCTCCCAGCCCGCAATCAACAGCGCGGGGACGACGAGGCGTTCGAGCCCCTGGAACGCTCGCGTCAGCCGGACCGTTGGCCTCGCGGGCGAGACGTCAGTAACCGAGGTCATTCTTGGCCTTTCCCGTGGCCTTTTCCAGGAACGAATAGTCCATGTTCTTCTCCGCTTCCGCGGAGACGTCCTTGGAGATGTATTTGAGGTCGCGCATCATCGCCGCGATCGCCAGCGTCTGTGAACGATGGATCGCGGGATCTGGCGAGGCATTCTTCAGCGCTTCGGTCGCCACATTCTTGTCGAGGCCGGTGAGCTTGTTGATGACCTCGATCCACGGCGCCTTGTCGGCGATCAGCTTGTTGTCGAGCTCGACCACGGCGGCGACCACGCCCTGGACGCCGGCGCGCTGGCCCGCGATCACATCGGAGCGGGTGACGATCAAGTTGGTCAAATTGCCTGCGGCCTGTTCATACGGCAACACGAAGTGCTTGCCGGCACCGGCGAGCCGGATCTGCGATGCAAACGGCTCGACCGAACAGATCATGTCGACCTCGCCGCGCTGGAGTGCCGCGAGATGGTCGGACGGATTGGGAATGTTGATGAACTGGATGTCCTTGTTGGGATCGACGCCCTGCTTGAGGAACGCCCCGCGCATGTGGATGTCCTGCGCGTTGCCGCGGGAGGCCGCAACCTTCAGCGGCTGACCGTCGCTCTTCGCCTTCGCAACGGTCGCCTTGAACGTGGCCCAGTCCTCGGGCGGCAGGCTCAGCTTCGCGGAGGACAGGCATTCCGAGCCGCCATTGATCTGACCGGACACGGCAACGACGTCAAAGCCTTTGTCGAGCGCGGTGATGTAGTGGAGATAGGTGACCTGCGCGACGTCGATGCTCTTCGATATCAAGGCGGTGAGAACGTCGTTCCCCGAGTTGAAGCCGGTGGCCTCGACCTCGACGCCCTTGGCCATGCCTGGGATCAGCGACATCGGCAGGCAGTGCGCGCATTTGGCGTAGCCGAGCTTGATCTTCGCCGTCTGCGCCGAGGCGAAATCGCTTCCGCCAAGCATTGCCGCCATTGCCACTAGACCCAGTCGCAAACTCGTCCGCATCGCTTACTCCGCTTCGAAGGCGCGATATCCGCGCTTTGCGCAGGATCATCCGTCGCCCTTCGCCGCAACGCAATCCACTTTCTGCATGCTGCATACAATTTGCGCGCTATGCCATTGTTTTCAGCGAGATACGTCGATATTTTGAGCAAGCCAAGGAGCCGGAAGCGGCTAAGATCAAGGTGAGAAGCGAGGCACGCGTGCAGCCAAAACCGGAAGCGTCAAAGGGACGAAAGTCGCCCAAACTCAAGCGGATGGGCCTGCATGAGCGTGCTGCGGCGCGGATGCGGACGATGATCATTCGCGGCGAACTGCCACCGGGGTCGCAGACCCAGGAGACCTGGCTGTCGAAGGAGCTCGGCGTGTCGCGCACCCCCTTGCGCGAGGCGATGAAAGTGCTTGCCGCGGAGGGGTTGATCGAGCTTCGTCCCAACCGCAGCCCGCGCATTGCCGGTATCGCGGCGGACGGCATCTCGGAATTGTTCGAAGCGCTCGCCGGTATCGAGCGGCTCGCCGCCGAGCTCGCTGCGGAGCGCGCGACCGAGCGCGACCTCGCCCGCCTGCGCACGCTTCAGGCCCGCATGGAGGGTCATCACCGCAGCGGCAAGCTGGACGACTATTTCGCCATCAACGGCGAGATCCACAACGCCATCGTCCGCATGGCCCGTAACACGCCGCTGCGGGAAGCTCACGAGACGCTGATCTCCCGGGCCGAGCGCGCGCGATATCTCGCCCTCGGCGCCGAACGGCGCTGGAGCAATTCGGTCGACGAGCACGCCGATATCCTGGCCGCCCTCGAAGCGCGCGACGGCGAAGCGGCGGGCCGCCTGCTCGGCGCGCATGTCGCGCGCACCGGCACGGCCCTGCTCGAAGTCCTCGCCGCCTCTCAGGCCAAGCAGACGGCGGCATAGTCATGAAGCTGCTGCTGCTCAACCCGAACACCAGCGCCGAGGTCACGCACCTGATGATGGGTGTCGGGCAGCGGGCGGTCTCGCCCGGGACGGAGCTGATCCCCTGCACCGCGACCCGCGGCGTGCCCTATATCGCGACGCGCACCGAGGCGCAGATCGGCGGGGCCATTGCGCTGGAGATGCTGGCCGAGCAGCACAGGAGGGTCGATGCCGCGATCATCGCGGCCTTCGGCGATCCCGGCCTGTTCGCCGCGCGCGAGACCTTCGACATTCCCGTGATCGGCATGGCGGAAGCGGCAATGCTGACCGCCTGCATGGCCGGGCGCCGCTTCGCCATCGTCACCTTCGCCCAGGCGCTCGGGCCCTGGTACGAGGAGTGCGTCCGCGCGCATGGATTGTGGGAGCGTTGCGCCGGCATCCGCATGCTCGATACGCCGTTCCAGGCCATCTCCGAGGTCGGCACCGAGAAGGAGGACGTGCTGGTCGAGCTCGCCCACCGCGCCATCGTCGAGGACAAGGCCGATGTGCTGATCTTTGCCGGGGCCCCGCTCTCCGGCCTCGCCGAGCGCGTCGCCGACCGGATTCCCGTTCCCGTGGTCGATCAGGTCGTCGCCTCAGTGAAGCAGGCCGAAGCGCTGGTTGCCTTGCGCCTGCGCAAGGCAGCAGCGGGAACGTTCCGCCGGCCCGCCGCCAAACCGACCCTCGGTCTCGCCGCGGCGCTCGCCGCCCGGATCGAGCATCGCGACAGCTGATCAGAAAGGCGGCCGGCGATGCGAAAAACCCAGTTCGTTCTCGAGACTACGGCCGAAGGCGAACAAGCGGGATTCGCCGCCCGGCGGCGCGATGATCTGGATGCCGAAGGGCAGTTCGCTCGCGTCTCGTCGTACCGGCATGGTCAGGACCGGAAAGCCGACCAGCGACACGATGAAGGTGACCGCGAGATAGTCGATCGGCGTCTCCGATGCCGCCCCGTCAATTGCGGTGACATCGCTGATCTCGTTCGGCCAGGGGAAGACGGACGCGGCCGGCGCAATCAGGAAATCGGTACCGATGAACAGCTCGCGAAAGCTGCGGTAGATGGCGGTGCGACGCCGTTCAGCGTCGAGGTAATCCTGCGCGGACAGTTTCGCGCCGGCCTCGATATTCCAGATCACCGTCGGAGTGAGTTCCGCACGCCTGGTCCTCAGCAACTCGCCATAGCTGTTGGCGATGTGCGCAGCGCGCAGCACGCGGAAGGTTTCGACCGCGCCGCTACAATCGGGCGACGACGGCACGATTTCGGCAACCCGGGACAGCGCCTCGCATGCGGTGTTGAAACGCGCGCGAACGTGGCGTGCGACCGGCGCAACACCGAAATCGGGTGTTACGGCGATCCTCGGACGTCCCGCGTTCGACCAATCGTCGCTGCCGAGGCCGAGCGATACGGGGTCGCGCACATCGCTTCCCTCGCACACGGACAGCGCAAGCGCGAGGTCATCGACACCGCGGGCAAGGAAACCGTGGGTGGCGAGCATGTCCCAGCCGAGCGGACGGCACGGCGACGGAATGCGGCCGGGCGTCGGCCGGATCGAGGCGACGTCGCAGAAGCTTGCGGGCGTGCGCACCGAGCCGCCGAAATCGGTGCCATGCGCCAGCGGCACCATGCCGGCCGCGACCGCGACGGCAGAGCCGCCGGACGATCCGCCGGAGGTCAGTGCGGGATCGTAGGGATTGCGCGTCGGCCCGCACAATCGGTTGGTGCAGACCGCGCCGAAACCGAACTCCGGCGTGTTGGTCTTGCCCAGAATGATCGCACCGGCGCGGCGCAGCCGCGCGACCACCAGATCGTCCTCGGCCGGAACGTGATCGCGAAACAGCATCGATCCATGAGTCGTCTTGAGCCCGCCGGTGTCGGTGAGGTCTTTGATCCCGATAGGCACACCGTGCAGCGGACCGAACGGCTCCGATGCCGCATCGCAAATCTGCGCGGCGCGGCGAGCACCATCAGCATCGACCGTCACGAACGCCGCCAACTGACTGTCGAGACTCGCAATCCGCGCAAGATGCGCGTCAACGGCCTCACGCGAGGACAGCTCGCGCCTCGCAATCCCGCGCGCAAGCTCCGTGGTTGTGAGGTCGCAAACCGATCGATCCGATGTCATCGGGCCACCATGCCTGAGCGCGCGCCGAAAAGCGACAGGCGCGGGCATGAGACTTGCTTTCTCCTCTGGGGCAACGGGAGGCAACACCATGGCTGAAACGCAAGGCGGCCGATCGCTCATCGTCGACGCGGTCACCCACCGTTACCCGAGTGGCGCGCTTGCAGTCGAGAACATCAATCTCGACATCAAGGGTGGCGAGATCATCGCCCTGCTCGGCCCGTCCGGCTGCGGCAAGACAACGCTCTTGCGTATCATCGCCGGCTTCATCGCGCAGACGCAAGGGCGGATCATCATCGGCGATGACATCGTAGACACGCTGCCGCCGAACCGCCGCGCGGTCGGAATCGTGTTCCAGAACTACGCGCTGTTTCCGCACCTGTCGATCAGTGAGAACGTCGCTTACGGCCTCGCAGCCCGCGGCATCGACAAGGCGACGCGCCAGCGCGAGGCGCAGCGCCTGCTGGATCTGGTGCAGCTGCCTGCTATGGGTGAGCGGCTGCCGCGGCAACTCTCCGGCGGCCAGCAGCAGCGCGTCGCGCTGGCCCGGGCGCTCGCGATCAAGCCGTCGATCCTGCTGCTTGACGAGCCATTTGCCGCGCTGGACAAGAATCTGCGGCTCGACATGCAGATTGAGGTCAAGCGGCTGCAGCGCGTTTCCGGCATCACCACGCTCATCGTCACTCACGACCAGGAAGAGGCGCTGTCGATGGCGGACCGCGTCGCCGTGCTGAGCCACGGCAAGCTCGAGCAGTTCGGCACACCGTCCGACGTCTACGACCGGCCGCAGACATTGTTCGTCAACACTTTCGTCGGTTCGACCAACCGCATGCCCGGCGTGGTGGTTTCGGCGGACCGTACCGCCGCCAAGGTGCGCCTCGACGCCGGCGCGGAGATCATCGCACGGCCCGCCGGCGGGGCGCTCAGTGAGGGTGGCCGCGTCACCGTCTGCATCCGTCCCGAGCATCTGCAATTCGTCGGCGACGAGACCGGCTTTGCCGGTGTGGTCGGCATGTCGCTGCCGCTGGGAGCCACCGTCGTGCACGAAGTCACCACTGCCGACGGCTCCGGCGTCAAGGTCTCCCAGGCGCGCATCGGCGAGACGCGCGCGCTGGAGAACGGTGCTGCGGTGCGCCTCGCGCCGCTCGCCCCGTCGCTCGCCAACGCCTTTTCCGCAACGCTTTGAAATGCAGTCATAGTCCAAACGGAGTTCGACATGATCCTCAACCGCCGAAGCCTGCTGACCACCGCCCTCACACTCGGCGCCATGAAAGCGTTTCCCGGACTGAGCTTTGCCCAGGCTCGCCCACTGGTGTTCGCGACCTTCACCGGCAGTTGGGAGGAAGCCCACAAGGCAGTGCTGGTGCCGGCCTTTCGCAAGGCGAATGCAGACGCCGCGATCGTGCTCGACCCGATGCTCTCGGTCGACCAGATCGCGAAGGTCAACGCCGCCAAGGCCAATCCGCCGATCGACGTCATGCTGCATGATCCCGGCCCCGCACTCGTCGCCATCGGCCAGGACCTGGTCGAGCCCTATCCGGTCGAGAAAAGCGCCCATTACAAGGACCTGATCGCCGAGGCGCAGGAGCCGATGGGCCCCGCCCCGTTCTTTCAGGTCGTCGGCCTCACCTACAATCCGGAAGCCGTCAAGACGCCGCCGACGTCATGGGCCGATCTCTGGAAGCCCGAGTTCAAGGGCCGCGTCGGCATCACCAATCTCAACTCGACGCTCGGCACCGGATGGCTGGTCGAGATCGCCAAGATGCGCGGCGGCTCGGAAGCCAATGTCGATCCCGCCTTCAAGGCGCTGGAAGAGCTGAAGCCCAATCTCGCCGCGGTCGCCGCCAATCCCGGCGCACTCGCGACCCTGTTCCAGCAAGGCCAGATCGACATCTCGCCCGGCAATTTCAACGCCATCCAGATCCTGAAAGCGCGGGGCGTGCCGGTCGAGTTCGTGGCGCCGAAGGAAGGCGCCATCGCCTTCAAGACCACGATCCACATCGTCAAGAACTCGCCCAACCGCGAGCTCGCCTTCAAGCTGATCGAGGCGGCGTTGACGCCGGAGGTACAGACCACGCTGATGAACCCGCCCTATCTGATCGTGCCGACCAATTCCAAGGTCACGATGGGCGGCGAGATCGCGCGCGTGCTGGCCAAGGACACGGCCGAGCTGAAGAAGAAGTTCGTGTTCCAGGACTGGAAGAAGATCAACGAGCAGCGCTCGGCCTGGATCGAGCGCTTCAACCGCGAAATCAAGATCTGAGCCATGGGCACAGCACCGGCATCACGCGATGTGACATCCTACGGGATGGGATTGGCAGCGCCGCTGGCGCTGTTCTTCCTCTTCTTCTTCGTCGCGCCGCTGCTGCAATTGTTCTGGCTCTCGCTGCACAACGACACGGCCGGGCTCCATTGGGGGCTCGGCCAGTACCTGCACTTTCTCACCGATCCATTCAGCCTGGGCGTGCTCGGCTCGACACTGCTGCTGGGCGCCGAGGTAACCGCCGTCTGTCTCTTGCTCGGCTTTCCCATCGCGTGGCTCTATCAACGAGTCGGACCAAAGCTTCAGACCATCATCATCCTGATCGTTCTGCTGCCGCTTTTGACCAGCGTGGTCGTTCGTACCTTCGCCTGGATCGTCATCCTGGGTCGGCAGGGCATCATCAACGCCACGCTGCAATCGCTCGGCGTCATCGATACTCCCCTCAAGCTGCTCTATACGCAGTTCGGCGTGGTGATCGCGCTGGCGCAGGTGCAGATGCCGCTGATGACACTGCCGCTGATCACCGCGCTCAGCCGCATCGATCCCAATCTCGACGATGCCTCCTGCTCGCTCGGCGCCGGAAGCTGGCGCACCTTCTTCAGAATCGTGCTGCCGTTGTCGCTGCCCGGCGTGATCGCCGGCTGCACGCTGACCTATGCCGCCGCGATCACCGCCTTCATCACCCAGTCGCTGGTCGGCGGCGGGCAGATGCTATTCATGCCGATGTATCTCTATCAGCAAGCCTCCACGCTGCAGAACTGGCCGTTTGCGGCGGCGATCTCGATCATCTTCCTGCTCGCCGTGCTCGCGGTCGTCTCGGTCTTCACCACGCTCGGCCGCCTGTCGCGCGGCTATGGAGGCGCGTGATGAGCGGCCGCAGGCGTACCCTGGAAGCCCTGAGCTTCGAGCTGGTCATGACCGTGATCGCGGTGATCGCGCTGATCATCATCATCGCGCCATCGCTGGTGGTTGTGATCGTCTCCTTCACGAGCGGTTTCTCGCTGCGCTTCCCGCCGCCCGGCTATTCGCTGCGTTGGTACGCCGAATTGTGGAATGCCTGGCAGCTGCATTTCGCGGCGAAGAACAGCCTGATCGTGGCGTTCTGGGCAACGGGCCTCTCCGTCGTGCTCGGCGTCGCGGCCGCGCTCGCAATCTCGCGGTCGCGGACGCTGTCCGCACGGCTGCTCGATTCCCTCTTCATGTCGCCGCTGGTCTTGCCGGCGCTCGCCTTCGGCCTTGCCGCCCTGATGCTGTTCTCGCTGGTCGGCCTGCCGGTATCGCCGCTGACGCTGGTGATCGGACACACCGTGGTCTGCGTCCCCTATGTCGTGCGCAACACCGTCGCCGCCCTCGCCCAGCTCGAGCCGACCCTGCTCGAAAGCTCGGCCGTGCTGGGGGCAAGCCGTCTCTACACGTTCCGGCGCATCGTGCTGCCGCTGATCCGGCCCGGCATCATCGCGGGCGCCTTCATCGCTTTCATGTCGTCTTTCGACAACGTGCCGGTGTCGCTGTTCCTGCGCGATGCCGCGACCGACATGCTGCCGATCCGGATGTGGCAAGATCTCGAAGGCAAGCTCGACGTTACCATCGCCGCGCTCTCCGGCGTGCTGATCATCGCCACCGTCGCGCTGGTCGCGGTCATGGAGCGTGTCACCGGCCTGTCGCGGCGGCTGACCAACTGATCAGGCACCGCGAAACAGCGAGTAGCCCCAGCGCGTGAATTTCAGCGGCAGATGAAAATGCTCGTCAACGTTCTTGATGCGGAAGCGGAACGGCGTCACGGTCAGGAAACCGTCGCTGTCGCCGAAGAACTCGCCGAGATGAAACAGCACCTCGTACTCGCCGGCCGTCACGCCAGCGCCTTGCGCGACGGTATGATCGAGTACGCCGTTGGCGCCGAGCCGCCCGTCGGCGATGCGCGAGGAGTCCGGATCGATCCGCCGGATCTCGACGCGCAGCCCCTGCGCCGGGCGCCCGCTCGCCACATCGACCGCGTGAATGGAAATGCCGCCTGCCACGTTGTTCCTCCCATGAGCAAGCCGCGATGGTAGACGGAAACGCGGCCGTTCGGCCAGCACCCGCATTGCTGCCGGCCCTTGGCGCGATGACCTTGCTGCAGGCCCTCGTTGCGTTTGCCTTGTTCGCGCCTGGCGTGGTCGCGCCGCGCGCCCATATCGAGGTCTGGCAGCTCTCGATGTTCTCCTGCGCTGTGTTCGCCGTCGGCATCCCGGCCTCGTTCTGGGGCGGCGGCTTCATCGCGCGGGTCGGCTCGCTGCGGATCGCGAGCCTGTGCGCGGCGGCCATCGTCGTCGCCATGGCGTTGGCCGCGCTCGGATCGACCGCCGCCCTGCTGGCCGCGGGCATCTGCCTTGGCCTTGCGATGGGGCCCGAGACACCGGCGAGCGCGGCACTGCTGGCGCGGCTCGTGACCGCCGAGCGGCGCACCTTCGTGTTCTCGGTGCGCCAGACCGGCAACCAGATTGGCGCCGTCTGCGGCTCGCTGGCCCTGCCCGCGATCGCCATCGCATTCGGGCCGGCCTGGTGCTATGCGGTGGTGGGCCTCTGCGCGCTGCTGGCGATCATTCTGTTTGAATGGTTGCGACCGGCCTACGCCGTCAAGCTCGTCCCGCCCCCGAAGCTCGATCTCCGTGCGCGGCTGGCGCTGATGACGGCGGACCGGCGCATCGCGATGCTGGCGCTGGCCTCGATGCCGTTCAGCGCGATGCAGGTGTCGCTGAACACGGTGTTCGTCACGCTTGGCACCCGTGAACTCGGCCTCAGCCATATCGAGGCCGGCATGGCGCTCGCCTGCGCGCAGGCCGGCGGCCTCGTCGGCCGGCTCGGCTGGGGATTTGTGGCGATGCGGCTCGATGCCTCGCGGATGGTGCTCATCGTCATCGGTCTCGGCATGGCCTTCTGCGCCGCGCTGCTCGGCCTCGACGGCGGATCGCTCAGTCGCACCTGGCAGTTCGCGATTGCGGCGCTGTTCGGCCTGACGGCGTCGGGCTGGAACGGCGTCTTCATCGCCGAGATCGCCCGCCTCGCCCCTCAAGACCGGATCGGCGAAACCACCGGCGCGGTGCTGACCGCATCCTATGCCGGCCTGCTGGCGGCGCCTGCACTGGTATCAATCCTTGATGGCGTGGCCGGCCTCGGCGCGGCATTCTTTGCCTTGGCGTGCCTTGCCCTCTGCGGCACGGTGGCGCTGTTCTGGGGAGGCCGTGACAATGCCAGCGCATAGTGCCCGTGAGATCGCGGCCGATGTCGCAGCCGGGCGGACGAGCGCCGTCGAAACCGCAAAGGCCGCGCTCGCCCGCATTGAGGCCGGCATGGCGTTGAACGCGGTGGTCACGATCGATCCCGCGCGCACGCTGGCCGACGCTGCGGCGGTCGACGATCGCCTGCGTGCCGGCGAGGCAATGCCGCTCGCCGGCGTCCCCGTCATCGTCAAGGACAACATCTGGGTCGGCGGCTGGCGCGTGACGCAGGGCTCGCGCCTGTTTCGCGAGTTCATCGCACCGCGCGATGCCATCGCGATCGAGCGCCTGCGCAGGGCCGGTGCGGTCGTCGTCGGCATCGGCGCAACATCCGAGTTCGCCTGCAAGGGCGTCACCACCTCGCCGCTGTATGGGCCAACGCGGCACCCCCTCGATCCCGCGCTGACGCCCGGCGGCTCATCGGGCGGCCCGGCCGCGGCCGTCGCCGCCGGCCTCGTGCCGCTCGCGATCGGCACCGACGCGGGCGGCTCGAACCGCAGGCCGCCAGCCCATGTCGGGGTCGCCGGCTTCAAGCCGTCCTATGGCGCGATCCCCTATGGGCCGGGTTTCGCCGAGCCCTTCTTCGGCCTCTCCGTCATCGCACCGATCGCAGCCGATGCGGCCGATATTGCGCTGGCATTCGAAGCCATGGTCGGCGCCGACCCGCGCGATCCGGATTCTGCCGTCGTTGCGCGGCAGGCCGAAGAGATCGGCGCCCAGCGCATCGCGTTCTCGCCGCGCCTCGGTCTCGATGCCGCGATCGATGACGTCGTCGCGAATGGGCTCGTCTCCACCATCGACCGCCTTTCGGCGGCAGGTTTGTGCATCACGCAGCGCGATCCCGTCTGGCCGGCAGGCGCCACGGAAGACGCCATCATGCCGCTTCAGCATGCGGGTCTCGCGGCACTCTATGGTGATACTTTCCGCAAGGATCCCACCGTCTTCGATCCCGACATCGCCAAGCAGATCGAGCGAGGTCTCTCCTGGTCGGGTGCTGAGGTTGCCGGAGCACTGCTCGCGAGCGCCGCGATCGCCAATGCCTTCTCGGCTTTCTTCACCGAAGTTGACCTCTTGCTGACGCCGACGGTGCCATGCGTCGCGTGGCCGCTGACGCAGCTCGGCCCGGACATGATCGGCGGAAAAGCCGTGAGCCCGCGTGCCCACGCGGTGTTCACGCCCTTTGTCAATCATGCCCGCCTGCCGGCAATTTCGATTCCGTGCGGAACGGACCGGTGCGGCCTTCCATTCGGCCTTCAGATCATCGGCGCCCGTGGGCAAGACCGCTCGCTGCTTAGAGCAGCGCAAGAGATCGAGGCCGTCCTGCGAGCTTGAATCCCACTGTCACTGCGCGGCCCATCGACCTCGAACACCTGCTCGCCACAGCGCATCCCGGCGGAGCGCTCGGCCATAATGGCCCGTCGAGCGACCGCGGAGCTGCTCGTATCAGTCCAGCGCCTGTCTATTTCAAGTCTGCGGGACCGCGTCATCTATCGACCGGTCCATCAACACATAGTGTGCGACGCCTCCGACGATAGCTTTGCAGAAGTTCAGGGTGAAGCGACCATATAGGGCGCCTGACCCCGGCTGCGAGGATGCGAAGCGATAGGAGGCACCGAGAATACGCGCGATCTCGTACAATCCCATGAGTTCGTGGTGCGCCAGTGCCGAGTGAATGCCGAGCAGCGGCAGCAACAGGGCCTGCATACCGACGCCGCTCATGACGCCCTCGCTTCCGGGCGCGGCAGCGGCAGGAATTGCGCAAGATGAGCACTCCTCCACTGATATGGCGTATTGCCGGCGAAGCGCTTGAAGACTGTCGTGAAATGAGCCTGCGTCTGGAACCCGACGGTCAAGGCGATGTCTACGAGCGAGATGTCCGGCCGCTGCAGCAATTCCTGAGCCCGCTCGATCCGCCGCTTCAGCAGATATTCGTGCGGCCGCATGCCGACGGCCGCCCGGAACTGCGCGGCGAAGTGCATCCGGCTGAGGCCGGCAACGGCGGACAGATGCTGCAAGGTGACCTTCGCGTCCAGATTGTCGTCGATATACTGCATGACGCGCTTGAGGCGCCATTTTTGCAGCGACCGCACCGCCCGGCAGGCGTGCCCTCCACGGTCACTCTCGGCCGGCTCGGACTGGCCTCGTGCGGCCGTCGTCCCTCCGCTGGCCTTGCGGGTCAGAATGGCCAGGCGCAATGCGTCGACGAGAATGGCGGAATGCGGATCTTGCATGGCTTTGGTTGCCGCGAGGGCATCCGAGAGGCGCCGCATCACCGGGTCCGCACTTCCCTCCGCACCCGTCTCCCGATCGGACTCCGCGGACACGTGCGCAAGACGTTTCGCGGACACCCTGAAGCTCGGCCCGCCACTGGCAGATCCCTGCACGCCCGGTGCTGGTGGCTCGATGGCCAGCGCAACATCCAGATGCACGAGAGAGAGCATCACCGCCTCCTCGCCGGAGCGCGACGAACGTTTCGACGACCGCAGCTGTGGGCCGTCGATGGGAGAGACGTCCATCGTGGCGGCGACATGATCCTTGGCATTTTGCGAGTATGATATCTGCAGCGACATCGTCGAACCTCCTTGTCCCAATTCGCACCAGCAATGCCTGGCCGGCTTGTCCGAATGCTATGGGAGCAGAGTAGTTCGGCGATCCGCGCGCTCCATTCTACGCGCGGGTGCATGGATAAGGTCTCGGGTTAACCGAGTCATACGTAGGTATGATCCCGGGGCGAGAGGGCGAGCGGAACACTCCGCCCCACGCTCGAGCCCTGAAGCTCCCCCTGCCTGCGGTAAGTTGACGCGTCCGCGATCGGCAAAATCACCGATAAGCCTTGTTCCGCAGGGGAATTTCCGTGTCGCCGCCCTCGCCGCATTGGACTATCCACGAGGTCTTCCAAGAGGGCACGAAAATCAGCTGGCGGGATATTGTGGGCGCGATTAAATCGCGGCATCAACGCGGTTGCAATGAGAAGAAACCCCACCTGAGACGATGACGAACTTTGATCGGCCCACGGGCTCGTCCATGAGCCGCGCCGGCCTGCGGTTCTGGTCCGCCGTCCTCGCCCTCGCGGTCTTCATGGTCGACGTGCTGACGCCGCTCGAAGGTGCGGTCGCGGTTCTCTACGTCGTTGCGATTCTGCTCGCGGCGAGGACGAACCGGCGCAACGACATCATCGTCGCCGCGATTGGCTGTGCCGCCCTGACGATGACCGCGTATCTGTTATCGCATGATCACGAGCCCATCGGCTCACCGGCCCTTCGTGCCCTGGTGAGCCTCGCGGCCATCGCAATCACCACGCTGCTCGCGCTCCAGAATCATGCCGCAACCAATCGCCTGGCGGCGCAGGCCCGCCTGCTCAACCTCTCGCATGACATGATCTTCGTCCGCGATCGCGCCGGCGTGATCAATTTCTGGAACAAGGCCGCGGAACAGACCTACGGCTGGACCACCGACGAGGCGCTCGGGCAGATCGCCGACAAGCTTCTGCGAACCAGCTATCCCGACCGGAGGGAAGTCATCGAGGCCACCCTGCTCGATACCGGGCGATGGGAAGGCAGGGTTGAGCAGCGCACGAAGGCCGGTGCCGTACTCGCGGTCGATGCCCGCTGGGCGCTGCAACACGACCATCTCGGCAAACCCGTTGGAGTGCTCGAAACGCACACCGACGTCACGGACCAGGTGGCGGCGCACAGCGCGCTCGTGCAGAGCGAGCAACGATACCGCCGGATGTTCGACGCCAGCCGGATCGGCGTCGTAGAGGAGGACTGGAGCGGACTACGGACCGCGCTGCATTCGCTACCGACCCGAGGGGCGGACCTGCGCGACTATCTGGCACGACATCCCGATTTCGTCCGCCATGCCCGCGGACTTGCCAGAATTACCGACGTCAATCCTGCCCTGCAGAAGATGGCGGGGGCGAGCAGCTCTGCGGCCTTCATCGAGAACGTGGACAAGCTGCTGGGCGAGAACGATCGCAGTTTCCTGGACGCACTGGTGGCATTCGCGGAAGGAGAGCAGTTCCACGAAGGGGAGAGCGAGCTCGTGCGCCTCGACGGACGCAAGGTCCCCGTGCTGTTCACGATCACCTTTCCGCCTCAATCCGACGAAGATCACAACGTGCTCATCTTCGTCGTCGACATTACCGAGCGCCGGCAGGCGCAGGATGCGCTGCTCGCGGCCCAAGCCGAGCTCGCTCATGCTGCACGCGTTGCAACCCTCGGCGAGCTCAGCGCGTCAATTGCACATGAGGTGAACCAGCCGCTGGCGGCGATCGTCACCAGCGGCGAGGCCGGCTTGCGGTGGCTGCGGCGCGACGTCCCCGATCTCAAGGAGGTCACGACGACGATCGGCCATGTCGTCGCTCAGGGCCGCCGCGCCAGCGAGATCGTGACCCGTATCCGCACCTTCCTGAAGAAGGCCCCGCCCCAGCGGGATATGCTGCAAATCGGCGAGATCATCGAGGAGGCGACCGCACTTGTCGCGCGCGAACTCGCCAAGGACCAGGTCACCCTCACCGTCGAGTCGCAGCACGATCTGCCACCGATTCGCGGCGATCGGGTCCAGCTGCAACAGGTCCTGGTCAATCTTCTGATCAATGCCGGCCAGGCCATGTCAGGCCAGCCCGGTTCCCGCACCATCACGGTGCGCGCCGGCAGCGAGGGCAGCGAAACCCTCTCCATCATGGTACAGGACAGCGGCCCGGGTATCCAACCCGAGGACCTGCCGCGCCTGTTTGATCCGTTCTTCACGACGAAGGATGGCGGAATGGGCATGGGACTTGCGATCTGCCGAACCACGGTGGAAGCTCACGGCGGCCGGTTGTCGGTGGCGAGCACTCCGGGCTCGGGAACGACATTCCACCTGACATTGCCATTTAGCCAAGAACACGCCTTGCCATGACACGACCCAACCAGGCGCAGCCGCCCGCCCAACCCTCCAGTGCATTGGTAATCGTCGTCGACGACGACGAAGGCATCCGCGCCTCGCTCGACAGCCTGTTCCGGTCCGTCGGCCTGCAGACGCGCCTGTACGGCTCGCCCGCCGAATTGCTTGCCGGCTCGCTGCCCGACGGTCCGGGCTGCATCGTGCTGGACGTCCGCCTTCCGGGCGTGAGCGGTCTCGATCTGCAGAGCCAGTTCGTCCGGCAGGGCATCAGCTATCCGATCATCTTCATGACCGGCCACGGGGACATTCCGATGTCGGTGCGTGCCATGAAGGCCGGTGCCGTCGACTTCCTTTCAAAGCCGTTTCGCGACCAGGACATGCTGGATGCCGTGACCGCGGCGCTCGAGCGCGATGCGCAGCACCGTGCCGAAGCCGCGGCCAAGGAGGACATCCGCGCCCAGTACGAGACCCTGACGGCGCGCGAACGCGAGGTGATGGGCCATGTCACCGCCGGCCTGATGAACAAGCAGGTGGCGGCCCTGATCGGCCTCAGCGAGATCACGGTCAAAATCCACCGCGGGAACGTCATGCGCAAGATGGGTGTTAGGTCACTGGCCGACCTCGTTCGCAAGGCCGAGGCGCTCGGAGTTTCCCAAACCCGCAGGACTACGGACCAAACCTGAGTATAATTTCGGCGGTCCGGGCCCTGGGTGCATAAGGCGGTATCGGCCGCGCAACGGGAGATATCCTCCTTGCCTTGCGGAGCACCGCGGTCAGGATTGTGCGCAAATGGCCAAGACCCCTGTGATTGCGATTGTGGACGACGATGAAGGCGTTCGCGCTTCGCTTGCGAGCCTGGTGCGTTCGCTCGGCTACGAGGCCGATGCCTACGAGTCCGGCCTGGACTTCCTGCGGCATGCGCCGGGAGACGATCCGGCATGCATGATCGCCGACGTGCAGATGCCGGTCATCACGGGCGATGAGTTGCAGGCCCAATTGATCGCCGCCGGCCGCCGCTTCCCGATCATCTTCATGACGGCATTTCCAAGCGAATCCGTGCGCCAGCGCGTAATGGCCGCAGGCGCGCGTTGCTTTCTCGGCAAGCCCTCCAGCGGCGATGAGATCATCCGCTGCCTCGAAGAGGCGCTGGCAGGCCACGCGGCTTAGCCTGTCTGTCCCCCCCTCGCGCAACGGCTCTCGTCCCTAACCAGACGTGCATTCCGGCAACTGGGTTGGTGGACCGGAAATACCGGCAGGAACTGCAAACCTCATAATCGTTGTCGACTTTCTCGACTTCGGCCGGGCGGTACGCTCTGCCGAAAAACGGATGAGGCACGATGCCCGTGAACGCCACCAGTGCTGCCGCGCCGTCCCCGTTGGTCTTCGCCGGCTTCCCGGCAAGCTCCTGGACCTTTGCGCTGCGGGTATGGCTGGCGATGTTGCTCGCACTCTATGCGAGCTTCTGGCTCGAGCTCGAATCCCCCTCGTCGGCGGCCTTGACCGTGGCGATCCTCGCTTTGCCGACACGCGGTCAGGGCATGGAAAAGGCCGGCTACCGGCTGCTCGCGACGGCGATTGGGGTCATGGCATCGATTGCGATCGCCGGCGTGTTCTCTCAGACCGACGGCCTCCTACTCGCCGTGCTCGGCATCTGGGTCGGGCTCTGCGTCTATGTCGCCGCCATGCTGGACGGCAATCGTGCCTATGCGGCGGCGCTCGGCTGCATCACCGTCGCCCTGATCGCCATCCAGCAGATCGACACGCCGCTCCAGGTGTTTCCGACCGGCATCGCGCGCGGCGCCGCCATCGGCATCGGGGTGCTTGCGGTGGCGCTGGTCAACGAGGTGCTGGCCGCGCCGGACTATCATCCGGTACTGGCAGGCCGCATCGAGGCGCAGTACGACCGGGTCAAGGCGCTCGCGCACGGTACCGACCGTGGCTCCGCAGCGGCTGCGGCGAGCCTGTTGCACGACATCGCTGCGATACGTCCGGAGATCGCCAGCCTTACGACGGAATCGAGCATCGGCACGGCAAGGACTGCGGCCGCACGTTCCGCGCTGGTCGACCTTGTCAGCGTCCTCTCCCTTGGGCGCATGCTCGCGGCGCTCCCAGTCACGTCCGCCCCGGCGCAGAGTGCGAACGGCCCGGGCCAGAAGGCGGCGAGGCTGACGGCCATTTCCCGATCCTGGCTCCGCAGCGAGATCTGCCATAAGCTTGCCGAGGTCCGCAGCAGCCTCGATGCGCTGCACCAAGGGGTACGTCCGTATCATGCATGGCGCACGCCGCTCTACCGCTCGCGCCGCATCGCGGCGGAAACCGGCGCAAGGACCGCGATCTCGTTCGCGCTGATCGGGCTCTTCTTCGTGTTGACAGGATGGCCGACCACCGAGCTCTGCCTCTCGCTCGTCGCGGTGATCCTCGGCCTCGGCTCGACGGCGCCCGCGCCACGCACCTTCACGAAGGTCACGGTGATGGCGATGCCAATCGCCTGCGCGCTGGCCGGCATCCTGAAATATTTCGTCTTCAACGGCGTGTCCGAATTTCAACTGCTGGCGATCGGTCTCGCACCTGTCGTCATCGGCTTCGCGCTGCTGATCTCGTCGCCGAACCCGCTGCTGTCCTCCCTCGGCCGGCTCACCCTGGTGTTCACGATCGCCGTACTCGCACCGACCAACCCGCAGAGCTACGACCCTGAGGTGTTTCTCGTGACGAGCTTCTTTGCCTGCCTGTCGTCCCTGCTCGTGCTCGCAGCGCAGACGCTGCTTCCTTCATTGTCGGGCGACCAGCGAGTTCGTCTGCTGTTGCGAGAGGCCACGAGCGAGCTGGGCCACCTCGACCACTGGCGAGTTCGAGACCTCGCGCCAGAGGAAGCCGCGTTTCGCGACGCGGGGCGAGTCGAACAGATCTTGAGCGCAAACGGCGCCTCCGCTCTCAATGGTCAGATCGCGGCGAAGGCGATGTGCTGTTTCGACCAGGCTGAGAGCTTGCGACGCTGCCGCGCCGAACTGGAGCGGCTGACCCAAGATCCGCTCGCCCGGGTGGTGCAGGACGCACGAGACGCCCTCGCCCAGCGCAACGGTGCCGCGATCCTCGCCGCTGCCGGGGCGCTGAGCAAGGCGGCATCGCAAAACAACCTGTCCGCCAACTCGGCCATCGCCGCGCTGGTTCCGGCAGCCGCCATATTCGCACCATCGCAGTCTCCAACAGACCTCAGCCAAGGCAAGCAGCCATGACAAACACATATCGGGAGCTCGTCATCGGTGGCGTGCTCATTGCTCCCATCGTCTCCTATGCCGCAATTGCGCTGCTTGCGTTCCTGATGCTTCGCCCGCTGCTGCGCTTCGTCGGCTTCGCGAGAGTCTTCAGCAACCCGTCGCTGGCCGAACTTTGCCTCTACGTGGCGATGTTCGGCACGCTCGCGCTGTTCTTCTAGGGAGAAAGTGCCATGGAAGCCACCCTGCCTCGGGACGTCACTCCGCTTCATGGCGAGCCCCCAGCCGAAGCACCGGTCGATGCCGCAGACGCTGTGGACGGTTCAAACGCGCCGGAGACCGTGGCGCGAGACACCAGCGATCGGGCACGGCACAGCATCAGACCCTCCGCATGGGCGACGCCCGATACGAGGCGCCTGCGCCAAGCGGTCGGCCGCTTCATGCGCGGTGCCGGCAGGCACCTTGCGACTCTCGGCATCGCACTGGTCGCAATTCTCATAGCGGCTTCAACCTGGCAGCACTACGTCACCGCGCCCTGGACGCGGAACGGCAGCGTCCGCGTGCAGGTCGCCAGCGTGGCGCCGCAAGTGGCGGGCAAGATCGTGGAGCTTCGGGTGGCCGACAACCAGTTCGTCCACAAGGGCGACGTCCTCTACGTGATCGATCCGTTCGACTTCGAGGTGGCCGTTCGGGTCGGCAAGGCTCTGGTCGACCAGCGGGCGGCGGACCTCGTGGTGAAGCAGGCCGAGTTCGACCGCCGGCAGCACCTGTCAGATCTTGCGACGACGCCCGAAGAACAGCAAATCTATGCAGGCAACGCGGCGCAGGCGAAGGCTGCCTACGAGGCTGCGGCGCACCAGCTCGCACAGGCGGAACTGAACCTGAAGCGTACGAGCGTGGTCAGTCCCGTCGATGGTTACGTCACCAACCTCCTGTTGCGCGCGGGAGACTATGCCGTCACCGGCGTCAGCAACGTTTCCGTGATCGATTCCAACAGTTTCTGGATCGACGGCTATTTCGAGGAAACCAAGATGGCGCGGGTTTGCATCGGCGATCGCGCCGAAGCCCAACTGATGGGCTATCCCAAGCCGATATTGGGACATGTGAAGACCGTGACACGCGGCGTCAGCGTGTCGAACGCCGCCGCGGGCACACAGGGCCTGCCCAACGTGGACCCGATCTACACCTGGGTGCGGCTCGCGCAGCGCGTACCGGTTCGCCTCGCCATCGACACCGTGCCGCCTGATGTGCCGCTCGTCTCCGGCATGACAGCGACGGTGACGATTCGGCAGCCCTCCGCGAGCGAGGGCCAGACCTGGCACGACCGGTTCCGCGCGAACTTCGTCGATCCCGTCTCCGATCTGTTCGGCGCCGGCCGCCCGCCTCGTCCGGACTGCCTCCAGCCGACCGCGCAGCAACGCCCCGAGGTGGAAGTACTTCCCTATACGCGCGAGTCCGCGGTTCCTCCGGCAGAGAAGATCGCGCCCGGCCTGACACCCGGCATCGACGCCTCGCCACGCCTGCCCTGAAGCAGGCCAGGACGCCTGACCTGGACGAGACGCGCCATGTGTCTCGTCTCCTCCGCACGCACCAGCGCAGCAACCCAGCGCGCAGTTCCGTGCGGCGACCTGGCCTCGACACCGCAAAGCCCGATCTCACGTGCTGCGTACGGGCCTCTCGTGGATCATGCGAAACGGGAAATGGCGGGGGTTCATGAAATACTCTGGCTGCGGGATCGGGGATGATGTGCGTGTTAAGTGACTGAGATCCCCAAGTCACGGCTCGAGCCTCCCTCCTCCCTAGGCATCCGAGCATTTCAGGGGCCGTCCTCCCCCAAGGGACGGCCCCTTTTTTTCGACGGCACAATGCGCGATCGAGGCCATCGTCCCGTTCGCGATTTGCCGGCGCTAGCTAGAGGATGACGTGACGCGTGAGCCAGGTGCGGACGCCCTGAAGGCTCCTGAAATCATCCAGCGAGTGCGCGGGAACTCCGGGCGCGATTTCCGCAGCCATGCCGCTCAGCGCATGTCCCGGCCCGAGCTCGAGAAACCCTGTCGCGCCCGCTTCGACACAGGCTTGCAGGCAATCGGCCCATTGCACGGTTTGCGATATCTGCGCGGCGAGTTTGTCGAGACCAGTCTCGCGCGAGACGACCGGAGCGGCATCGATTCCGCTCAGAATGCGCGCACCGGTCCGCGGCGGGAATATCACCGGCGCAAGGCGCAAGGCTTCACGAAATGCCACAGACGCTTCAGCGAGCCGTTCGGTGTGGGAGGCAACCTCAACCGGCAAGGCGACGATCCTCACGCCGTGCATCGCCCTCGCGTCTTTCGCGATCTGATCGAGCGCCTGCCGGTCACCGCCGATGACAAAGGCATCGCCCGGATTGACGATGGCAACCGCTGCTCCGTAGCGCTCGCAAAGGCGACCGACCTGTTCTCGCGAAAGACCGCGGACGAAGACCAGTCCATCGCCGGCGAGCGTCGCCGCATTCATGGCCTCCGCCCGGCGTGCCACGAGGTCCAGCGTGACGGTCGCGTCAAACAGGCCGCCGACACCCCAGGCCGCGACCTCGCCGACACTGTAGCCGGCAATGATGGCGCCAGGTGGAATGGCATCTCCGAGCGCGGCCGCGGCGGCGAGGGCCTGCAAGGTGCACAGAACCTGGCCGGCACGATTGCGATGCAGGGCCTCGTCGGATTCGGCGCGCACGAAATCGCGTGGATCCTTGCCATCAAGCAATGTCGCCGCATGCGCAAACAGGGGCGCGGCCTGCGGCGCATCGCCCGTGAGGGCGAACATGTCGCGATGCTGCCTGCCCTGCCCCGAACAAAGGATTGCCAATGTCATGGTCGCGCCCTAATGCGGAAAGAGCAGCGCAATCACAATCGCCAGCGTCGGGACGCTGAATGCGGTGCTGGCGATAACCATGGACCCCACCCTCGCGGAATCCAGCCGGTAGTTGACCGCAAACAAAATCCCGAAAAAGCCCGAGGGAACGGCGGCGAGCAGAATGGCCGTCTTCGCTGCATCCTGCGCGATCGGAAGGACGAGAATGACCGCGACAGCCAACAACGGGCGGACGATGTCCGAGGCCACCGTTGCAGCGCTGATCTTCCAATCCAGCCGAAACGATTGCGCCGACAGAATGGCTCCGGTGAGGAACAGGGCGACGCCGGCGGCCGAGCTTCCGATCAGGGCGAGGCTCGCATGCGCCAGCGCGTCGAGGCTCACGTCCGACAACGAGAACACGATGCCGAGCGCGGGCGCCAGCACCACCGGCTTGGTGATCGCACGGCGGACTGCCGTCAAGATCTGCCGCGCCGCCATTTCTTCGCCACGAGCCTTGGCGGCACCCATTTCCGCTACGATCAGGGTCAATGGGCTGATGAGGATCGAGCCCGCCGCCAACGCGACGGCAACCGGAACGGTGCCGGTTGGACCCACGACTGAGGTCATGATCGGAAGACCCACCCCGGCGAGATTCGGGAAGCCGATCGTCAACGCCTGCAGGGACGCCTCGGACTGGGAGAGCTTGGAGATCCGGCGTGCGGCAAAATACCAGGCAAGATAGAGCAGCAGCATCGTGACGCCGAGCACCAAGAAGAGCGGGACCTGGTCGATCATCTCACGGCGCGACGCTGAGGCGGTCGCGGCGAACAGTGAAGCGGGCAATGCAAAATCCATCACGAGCGCGTTGAGAGCGTCGACATGGAGATTGTCGACGACATGAAGTTTGCCGGCAGCGTATCCCAACAAGAGAACGAAGAAGACCGGCACGAGCGCCATCAGGATTGCATTGGACATCATCGGCATGGGCTCTCATGGGCGTCGACGAAGAGCGTCATCGCAAGCAGATCGGCCGATCCACCCGGGCTGAGACGACGGGCGACGAAACTGTCATGGATCGATTGCGCCCGCCTACGCCAACCAGCCGCGGTGACGCCGCCAGCATCGATGAAGCCGCGCGCCGCATCATGCGCAAAGCGAAGGCCGTCGAACCCACCGCGATGCAGGAGGTTGGTGTCCTCGACCGAGGCGATCAGGGCAAAGCATGCCTCGACCCGGGCGGCTTCCCCATCTTCCGGCACGGCATGCCCCGCCCTGCGCAGCGCCGGCAATCCGATCCGGTAGACGCTGGGAAATCCGTTCGCGGCCTCGGTACGCGCACCGCCGGCGTGAAAACGGCGTCGGGCCGCGCTGCCGTGGCTGTGCAACAGCACTGGACCGTCGAGGATGCCGTCGCTCCACAGGCGCCTCACGACCTCGCCAAGCGAAAGCTCGGGATCGACCAACCCGCCCGCCCTCGCACCGGCCGCCGCACACAACAGGCCGAGCCCGAAGATCGCGCCGCGATGCGTGTTGACGCCAGAGGTCGCCGCAAACATCGCGTGCTCGGCCTCGAGGCCGATGATCCGCAGCCGCCCCATGCCGCAACTGCGCGCCCCTGCATCGGCCAGGCGCTGAAGATGGGGCTCGATCGCCGCGGCGCTGCGACGGAACGTGCCGGCATCCATATCATCGTGACTGCCATTGTCGATATGACTCACGAGCCCCGGCTTCGGCCAGGTTTCCAGCTCCTCGACGAGACAGCGGGCGGCGATGGCGCCGATGGCGGAAACGTCGGGCGTGATGCGCGCCCGACGCTGAACCGACCTTTCCAAACCTCGCATAGCCGCGGTGATCATGATCCCCTCGCTCCCGAAATGAATCGATTCCTGCCGAGCAGGATCACGCTCTCGATGCTTTTCACCAGAAGCTCGCTCCCGCCGCCGTGGAGCTCGCGCCAGTTCACGGCAGCACCGTCCGCGCGCATCAGCTCGCCATCGATCCGCATCGGCGCTTCGTTCTCGATCGCAGCCACATCGGCAACGAAACGATCGATGTCGGTTTCACCGCGAAACTCGAACAGCACATCGAGGTCCGATCGGTCCGTCACGTAGTCGAGACCGGTCAGCGATTGCCAGGCCAGGCTGCCAAAGACGCGCGCGTCCACCGAGTGACGAAGCTCCAACCGGTCGAGCCGATCGAGCGTCGGCCACCAGTTGCGTGGCGCGTAAGCGCGCGCCTGCCGCAGCGACGGCGGCCTCGCGACCGAGACGACGTGGTCGATATCAACCAGGAGGGAGATCCGCTTCTTGCCGGCCGAGGGCGGCAATGGCAGGCCCAGAGCAAGACCGCTTTCCTCGCATGGCAGAGCGCGCCGCCTGATCGCCGGCCAGCCCATTTTGGACCAACGCGCGACCAACGCATCGGCAGCGAGATCGCCGCGCGCTTCCAGCATCGCACGCCATCCCGCCGGGCTGACGAAGACGAGGTCATGACGACCCGGTGAACGCTCACCGTGCTTGCAGGGCCAGGTCACGAACACGCTCCGCAATATCAGCGGCCTTCAGCCGGCCACCACGCGCCTTACCAAGCGCATCCCGCTGGTCTCGCGCGGCCGGCATGTCGGCCAGCAGCGCCTCCAGTTGATCGGCGAGCGAGGCGTCATTGCTCCATGTCATGTGAACCGCGCCCATCTGCACGAGATTGGACAGCCCCGGCGCGAACACCGGCGTCGACTTCGCCTTCTCCTCGAGGGCTTCCATCGACAGCTTGGTGACCTTCGCCATCGACGGCAGGTCCATCACTGCAGGGTGTGCACCGGGCAACCCGACCAGCACGCGGGTTGCAAGTCCCGTCGCGAGCAGAGCGCCCGCCGCCGAGTGACCGTAGAGAAGGCCGATGGTCGGGCGGCCATTCATGTCCGCGTGGATCAACACTTTCGCCAGATGCGCGAGGAATTCGTTCAGCCCGAGCAACTCGTCGCGCTTGCTCATGCGCTGGCTGTCGCTGTCGACGAGCACCAGGATCGGGCCAGAGTCCCGGCCGATCGACGCCAGGACATGGCCGGACAATCTGATCGCCTCGTCGACGCCCAGTGCGGTCAGATCCGCAACACCGAGGACGAGCATTTTGTCGCCGGGTCGCAGCGTCGCCGAGCCGAGAAGGACGCCTTTGTCGTTCCTGACTTCATGGCCGTCGGGGAAGAGCGAGGCAAGAATGTCATCGAGCGTCACGGCTGGTCCTCCCGATTCTGTCGGCGAGCGTAATGAATTGATCGGCCGGCAGCTCCGGAACCGTTTCAGCGCGCGCGATGCCCTGCGCCGCCCAGATGTCGACGGCATCCAGGCAGGCGCCGTAGCGGCTTAGCCGGTCAGCAAGCCGCTCCTGCTCTGCCTTCAAGCTGTCGAGGCCGAAAGGTCCGATCAGGCCCAGCAGTTCGAGCGCGGCTTCGCGGAAATCCTGCACATTATCATCGGCAAAGACATCCGCGGCGCCGAGCAGCCGGCGATGCTTGCCGCCCATGGTGCGCCAGACCAGCGCGCGGTCGCGGGAGTCGAACTCCTCGACGCCGCGATTGGTCTCGATGACCTCGGGGCCCGACACCGCGATGCGCCCGGGCTCCGAGACGGCGAGAGCCGAGCAGCAGCCTGCGATCAACCCACCGCCGCCGTAGCATCCGGACCGACCGCCGATCAGGCCGACCACCTTCACGCCGGCGCTGCGCGCCTCCATCACCGCCCGCATGATCTCGGCGATGGCGAGCTCGCCCGCATTGGCTTCCTGCAACCGGACGCCGCCGGTGTCGAACAGGATCAGGACGGGGATCGATGCGATCTGGCGCGCCGCGCGGAGTAACCCGATCAGCTTGGCGCCATGCACCTCGCCGAAGGCGCCGCCCATGAAACGGCCCTCCTGTGCGGCGACGAACACCGGCGAGTCATCGAGGCGGCCATGGCCGACGACGATGCCGTCGTCGAACTGCTCGGGCAGATCAAAAATCTTCAGGTGCGGACTGACCTCGCGCTGCTCCGGACCGATGAACTCGACGAAGCTGCCGACGTCAAGCAGCAACTCCAGCCGCGTGCGGGCCGACGCTTCGTAGAAGCTGGTGCTGCGGGCGCGCTCGGCCGGCGTCACGTCCTCGAGTGGTGTGGTCATTGGCCGTTCTCCGTGATCAATCGCACTGCCTGCGCCAACCGAAGCGAGACCGTATCGGGGCGCGCGCCGCCGTCATTGATCGAGAATCTCAGCCCGCCGGGCGAATAGCGCTCGACGAAATCGCCGATTACGGCAGTCCAGACCTCGCCGAAGCCAACCGCCGCGGTCCTGATCTCGATGGCGCATTCCGCATCCGGGAGGACGCGTTCCACCAGCACCTCCAGATTGCCCGAGGCGACAACGCCGACGATCGCGCTCTGCCTGGCGCCGCCGGCCCTGGTGCGAACGCTGTGCTCAAACCTAAGATCTTCCATGGCCCGTCCTCACCAGTTCCTGAACTTCGACGGCGGCGCGTAGAGGCCGCCAGACCAGCGCACGAGATCCTTGATCGAGCGCGCCGCGAGCAGGCTGCGATCCGCATCGAGCGGATTGATGCCGAGATCCTCCGGGCGGCGGACCACCCCGCGTTCGCGCAAGTGCGCGACCATGCCGTGATCCCGCCGACGACCGACATCGGTATAGCCGGCGACGCCGCGGATGGCCTGCTCCCGCTCCTGCGCGGTGCGGCACAGCAGGAGGTTGGCCACGCCCTCCTCGGTGACGATGTGCGTGACGTCGTCGCCATAGATCATGATGGGCGCGAGCTCGAGCTCCAGCTTCTCCGCGAGCTCGATGGCATCGAGCTTCTCGACGAACAGCGGCACGTTCTTGTCGCCGAACGTCTCGCCGATCTGAACGACCAGCTTGCGGCCGCGGCGCATCAGGGGCGAGCCGTCGGGATCGGACTCCGCCCCGGCCTTCAGCCAGGGCTCGCTCGGATGACGCCGGCCGCGCGCATCCGCTCCCATGTTCGGCGCGCCGCCGAACCCGGCGATGCGGGAGGTGGTGACGGTCGACGAATTTCCCTGCAGATCGATCTGCAACGTCGAACCGATGAACATGTCGCAGGCATAGAGCCCGGCGGTCTGGCAAAAGGCGCGGTTCGAGCGCAGCGAGCCGTCGGGGCCGGTGAAGTAGACGTCGGATCGGGCGCGGATGTAGTCGTCCATGCCGACTTCCGAACCGAACGAGTGGATCTGGCGCACCCAGCCGGATTCGATCGCCGGAATGAGTGCGGGATGCGGGTTCAGAGCAAAATGGCTTGCGATCTTGCCCTTGAGGCCAAGCCGTTCGCCGAAGGTCGGCAGCAGAAGCTCGATCGCGGCCGTACTGAATCCGATGCCGTGATTGAGCCGCTGCACGCCATAGGGAGCATAGATGCCCTTGATGGCGAGCATCGCGGTCAGGATCTGCCCCTCGGTGATCGCGGCCGGATCGCGCGTGAACAGCGGCTCGACGAAGAACGGCTTGTCGGACTTGACGATGAAGTGGACGCGGTCCCCCGGGATGTCGACCCGCGGAACCTGCTCGACGATCTCGTTGACCTGGGCGATCACGATGCCGTCCTTGAAGGCGGTTGCCTCCACCACGGTCGGCGTGTCCTCGGTGTTCGGACCGGTGTAGAGATTCCCGTCATGGTCGGCGCTGACGGCGGCGATCAGCGCGACGTGCGGCGTCAAGTCGATGAAGTAGCGTGCGAACAGTTCGAGATAGGTGTGGACCGCGCCCAGCTCGATCTTGCCGCCGAACAGCATGCGCGCGATGCGGGCCGATTGCGGCCCGGAATAGGCATAGTCCAGCCGCTTCGCGACGCCGCGGTCGAACAGATCCAGATGTTCTGGAAGAACGACGCCCGACTGCACCATGTGCAGATCGTTGACCCTGGAGAGATCGACCGCGAGCAGCGCGCGACTGAGCAGATCGGCCTGCTTCTGGTTGTCGCCTTCCAGGCAGATCCGGTCGCCCGGCCGGATCACGGCCTCGAGCAGGCGCGTGGCATTGCCCGCTTCCACGACTTTGCCGCGGGCAAGTCCACCGCCTGCGGCGATGCGGGCATCACGCATGGCGCGGTTGCTTTGCCAGCTCGTCATGGCCTTTGCTCCTTGACGCGCGTCAGGTCACGAACCGGTCCTCGACTTGCGCTGGTCTTCTCGATCACGCTCATGGAATTCTCCGGGGGTGGGCAGTCAGGCCGGCGGGAGTGCTGTCTCCCCCGCCGGCCTTCCTTCCGCCGGCCATGCGTCAGGACCGGCAAAATGCGTCGTCAGCGGGCGGCCGGTTGATCGATGCTGCGTGCGGCGCGGGTGATCACGGCCGCCACTTCCTTGGGATGCGACTCGTAGACCGAGTGGCTCGCGCCCGGGATCACCGTGGTGTGGCTCTTGGCACGCTCGTAGTACCAGCGCTCCAGATCGGGATTGATGATCTGGTCGCCGCCGGCAACGATGCCCCAGCTCGGCTTGGTCTTCCACGCAGCCGCCGTCAGTGGGGTGCTGAACACCTGTGCAGCGGCCAGGACCTGGGAGCGTGCCACGAACTCGGCACGCTCACGCGGCAGATCGGGTGCGAACAGTTTTGGGAATTGCACCGGATCGAGATAGGTGAACTTGTCCGGCGTGACCTTGATGACGCCCTCGGTCTTTCCAAGCACGCTCGGCGTCTTCTTGCCCAGCGCCGATTCATCTTCGCCGACGTCGGGGGCGTGCGCGGCGACGTAGACGAGACCGACGACGTTGGGATGGACGCCGGCCTCGGTGATGATCGAACCGCCATAGCTGTGGCCGACGAGGAGTGTTGGGCCGTCCTGGAGATCGAGAATCCGCTTCGCTGCCGTGACGTCGTCGGCGAACGACGTTTCCGGCTCCTGAGCCATGGTCACGTGAAAGCCTTCCTTGCTCAGGATTTCGTAGACCGGCTTCCAGCCGGACGCATCCACCCAGGCGCCGTGCACCAGGACGATGTTCTTAGGGGGTTCCGCACGCGCCGGGGCGACGCTCGCGAACAGGGAGAGGGCTGCAACAAAGGCGAGACCTGCGTCGAGGTGCTTCATGTCGGGATCACTCCGGGTTGGAACGATGCGACACTAGGTTGGCGGCCTGCCTGTGTATTTCGGCAAGCAACGGCCCTTGCCACTTCGCACGCCGGAAATTATCGCGCCCGGCGCTGACCCAGCTCACATTCCGGTTTCTCTGATGGCACGATCTCGCGCGCGTGCAAGCCAGCCGACGTTCGCAAGCGAAAGACGGCGCGTACCGGTCCTGTCATTGGAGACAGAGGTTCGCTACCGACACGAAGGATCGACAATGACTTCGAATTCACTCATCCGGATTGCAGCTGCCACTATAATCCTCCTGCAGGCGGCATCCCCGGCTCGTGCTGCGTCCTGTTCGGATTCGATCGGGCGTGTCCAGGCACAGCTGGACGCCGCGATCGAGAAAAATGCCGGCGCACATGGCTGGAGCCCGGAAAGCCTCGATGCACTGCGCGGTCATCAGCCCACGCCGCGATCGCTGGCGCAAGCGGAAGGCGCGAGCGGAGTGTACCTTCGGCTCGCGCTCGATGCCCTCGACCGCGCGCGCGCCGCGAACAGCTCCAGCGACATCGCCACGTGCCGCCGGGAGCTGTCCGAGGCAAAGCGACTACTTCGGAAGGGGCCCCAATGATCCCGGGGGTGGATGGCTTTCGATCGTGCGGCCAGACAGCGGGACGTGCATTCAGGGAATACCCGCACGCCGGCCGCTCCCTATCGTCCCGCACACATGAAAGAACCCGGAGCAGCCCATGCGACAACAGCCCTCATCGAAGCGGTTCGGATGCCGCCGATTTGCATCGGTGCATCTGGGCATGGCGCTCGCAACCAGCCTGATATGGCTGATCCCGGCCGCGGCAAGTGCGCAAACGACGCTGCCGACGACGCTGCCCCCTGTCGGCATGTCCGCAACCTCGCCGCTCAACCTGGGCTCCACGCGGCCTGAAGGCATTCCGCTGGGCTCGACCGAAATCGCCACCCCTGGCGTATCCCCGATCAATCCCTCGCAAGCAATGACGAACTGCTCCCAAACGGGGAATACCGGATCGTCGGGGGCCTTGTTTGACGGCGGCGGACTCTCCGGAAGCCCGTCACTCGGCTGCCCCGACGGCACGACGACCCAATCGGCCTTGCCACCCTCGACATCGACGGTCGGACGCGTCGGGATTCCGCTCGGATCCACCGAGCTCGGCGGCGCCGGAATCAGTCCGTCCCTGCCGGTGCCCGGCCCTGCTCCCATGGGCGACACGAATTCAATCAACGGTTCCGGCAATCCCTGAAATCGAGAAGGACCATCACCGTGAAACGGAACCTCACCCTTGCACTGGTTGCTCTGGCCGCGATCCTGATCGGCGCAGGCCTCTGGTTCTACGGCAGCGACCACAGGCCGGCCGTGGCGGCCGCGCCGGTGCCCGCTGCCGTGCCGGTCGTCGCAGCCACCGTCACCGGCAAGGACGTTCCGATCTACCTGCGCGGCATCGGCACCGTGATCGCCTACAACACCGACGTCGTGCGCAGCCAGATTCAGGGGCAGATCGTCAAGATCGCCTTCACCGAGGGACAGACCGTCAAGGCCGGCGACCTGCTCGCCCAGATTGATCCGCGTCCCTACGAGGCGCAGATCGAGCAGCTGACGGCCAACCGCGACAGGGACCAGGCGCAACTCGTGAACGCCGAGGCCAATCTCGCACGCTACAATCAGCTCGGCGACAAGGGCTACGCGACCCCGCAACTGATCGAGACGCAGACGGCGCAGGTGGCGCAGCTCAAGGCCGCCGTGAAGGCCGACCAGGCGCTGATCGATCAGGCCAACGTCCAGCTCAGCTACACGCGCCTGACGTCGGCCATTCCCGGCATCACGGGCGTTCGCCAGATCGATGTCGGCAACGTGATCCATCCGACCGACCCCAATGGTCTCGTCGTCGTCACCCAGATCGAACCGATCTCGCTGCTGTTCACTCTGCCGCAGACCGACCTGCCCGCAATCCAGGAGCACGCTGCAAAGGGATCGTTGAAGGTCATTGCCTACAGCCAGGACAACAAGATGAAGCTCGACGAAGGCACGCTGCTGCTGGTCAACAACGAGATCGCAGGGACGACCGGCACCGTCCAGCTCAAGGCGGTGTTCCCGAATCGTGAGCACCGGCTGTGGCCGGGCCAGCTTGTGAACGCGCGTCTGTTGCTCGAAATTCGGAAAGACGCGCTCACCGTCGCGGGCTCGGCCGTGCAGCAGGGACCGAACGGCAGCTATGTCTATGTCTTGACCGGCGGCCAGACGGCGACCTTGCGCCCTGTTCACGTCGCACAGATCAGTGATGGCCAGGCACTGATCGACCAGGGGCTGAAGTCAGGCGACGTGGTCGTGGTCGACGGCCAGTATCGGCTGACGGAAGGCAGCCGCGTCCGGGAACTGCATGGCAAAGCTGCGCAAGAAGCCGACTTGCAGAGCGCCGTGCAGGAAGCGATCCCATGAACCTCTCGGCGCCCTTCATCCTGCGGCCGATCGCAACCGCCCTGCTGATGGCCGGCTTGCTGCTGTGCGGCCTCGCGGCCTATCCGCTGCTGCCGGTCGGCGCGCTGCCGAACGTCAATTACCCGACGATCCAGATCTCGGCGCAACTGCCCGGCGCCGATCCGGGCACCATTGCTTCGTCGCTCGCCACACCGCTCGAACAGCAGCTCAGCCAGATCCCCGGCATCACCCAGCTCACCTCGTCCAGTGCGCTCGGCGTGGCCCAGCTCACGGTGCAGTTCGAGCTGTCGCGGACGGTGGACAGCGCAGCGGTGGATGTGCTGGCCGCGATCAATGCCGCCAGCCCCTTCCTGCCGCCGAACATCCCCTATCCGCCGACGATCAGAAAGGTGAATCCGGCGGAGACGCCGATCATGCTGATCGCGCTGACGTCGAATTCGCTGCCGCTGACCACGGTCGATGCCTATGCGGAAAATATCCTGCTGCCGAAGATTTCGCAGGTGCCGGGCGTGGGCCTCGTTGGCATCGGCGGCCAGCAGAAGCCGGCGATCCGTGTTCGAGTCAATCCGCAGGCGCTTGCCGCCCGCGGCATCGGCCTCGAAGACGTCCGCAACGTCATCGCCGGCGCCAATGTCGACCTGCCCAAGGGCACGCTCAACAGCCCGCGCGTCACCTACACGCTGAACACCAACGATCAGCTGCTGAAACCCTCTGCTTACGAAGACCTCATCATCGCCTATCGCAACGGCTCGCCGGTGCGACTCCGCGACGTCGGCACGGCGATCGAGGCCCCCGAGAACGATCTTCTGGCTGGCTGGTACGGCAAGGAGCCGGCCGTCATCCTCGCCGTTCAACGCGTTCCCGGCGCCAACGTGATCGAGACCGTCGACCGGATCAAGAAACTGCTGCCGCAGCTGCAGGCTTCCGTTCCGCCGGCGATCAAGGTGACGATCGCCGCAGATCGAACCGCGACCATTCGCGCCGCGGTTTCCGACGTCCAGTTCACGCTGCTGCTGACGGTCGCCCTGGTGGTGATGGTCATTTTCCTGTTTCTGCGGAATTTCTGGGCCACCGTCATTCCGGCGATCACTGTTCCCCTGGCGCTGATCGGGACGTTTGCGGTGCTCTATGTGCTCGGCTACAGCCTCGACAACCTCTCGCTGATGGCACTGTCGATCGCCGTCGGCTTCGTGGTCGATGATGCGGTCGTGGTCATCGAGAATATCGTGCGCCATCTCGAACAGGGCATGACGCCGCAGGAGGCCGCACTCAAGGGCTCCGCCGAGATCGGCTTCACGATCGTCTCCATCACGCTGTCGCTGATCGCGGTGTTCATCCCGCTCTTCCTGATGGGCGGCTATGTCGGCAAGCTGTTCCAGGAATTCGCCGTCACCATCACCGCCGCGCTGCTGCTGTCGCTGGTCATCTCGCTCACCCTGACGCCCATGATGTGCGCGCGCCTTCTGAAGGACGATTCGCGAAGGAAGCACGGCCGGATCTATCTCCTGTTCGAACGCGGCTTCGATGCCTTGCTTGCGCTCTATGCGCGGGGCTTGCGCGTGGTGCTGCGGCATCGCTTCGCGACGCTGCTCGTCATGCTCTCGACCATCGCACTGACCGGCTACCTCTACGTGATCATCCCGAAGGGCTTCTTCCCGCAACAGGACACCGGACAGATCGTCGGCATCACCGAGGCTGCCCAGGACATCTCCTTCCCCGCGATGTCGGAACGACAGCAGGCGATCGTGGACATCCTCTCAAAGGATCCCGCGATCCAGTCGGTGGCGAGCTATATCGGTCCGGGCGGTCCGACCGCGACGCTCAACCAGGGGCGCATCTTCATCGTGCTGAAGCCGAAGCCGGAGCGCAAGGCGAGCGCCGACCAGGTGATCAACCGGCTGCGCCCGCGATTATCCCACATCCAGGGCATCACGCTCTACATGCAGGCGGCGCAGGACATCACGATCGGCGCACGCTTGTCGAAGACACAATATCAATACACCCTGACGGATGCCGATTCCAACGAGCTGACCCACTGGTCGGCGATCTTCCTGGAGAAGCTCCGCGCGCTCGACGTCATCAGCGACGTCGCGAGCGACCAGGCCAATGCCGGCCCACGGCTGGAGGTTACCGTCAATCGCGAGGTCGCCTCGAGCTTCGGCATCCTGCCCACGACGATCGACAATGCGCTTGACGACGCCTTCGGCCAGCGCATCGTCTCCACCATGTTCACCTCGCTGAACCAGTACCACGTCGTGATGGAAGTCGATCCGCGCTTCCAGTACGGGCCCGAGGCGCTCAAGGACATCTACCTGAACTCGGCCAGCGGCCAGCAGGTCCCGCTCAGCACGCTGGTCCATGCCGTCATCAAGCCTGCGCCCATCCTGATCAACCACCAGAGCCTGTTTCCCTCGGTGACGATCTCGTTCAACCTGCGGCCGGGCGTCGCGCTGGGCGATGCGGTGACGGCGATCCAGAAGATCGAGAAGGATACGGGAAAGCCCGCCTCGCTGTCGACCTCGTTCCAGGGCAACGCCCAGGCCTTCCAGTCCTCCCTGTCCGGCACACCGCTGTTGATCGGGGCCGCGTTGATCGTGATCTACATCATTCTCGGCGTGCTCTATGAGAGCCTGATCCATCCGATCACGATCCTGTCGACGCTGCCTTCGGCGGGTATCGGCGCGCTGCTGCTGCTGCTGGCTGTCCACATGGACCTCAGCGTCATCGCCATCATCGGCATCATCCTGCTGATCGGCATCGTCAAGAAGAACGGCATCATGCTGGTCGATTTCGCGCTCGAGGTGGAGCGGCGGCAGGGGCTGAGTCCGGAGGAGGCGATCTACCAGGCCTGCACGCTTCGCTTCCGCCCGATCCTGATGACGACCATGGCTGCGCTGCTCGGTGGCGTGCCACTGATGATCGGCTCCGGCACCGGCGCGGAGCTGCGCCAGCCGCTCGGCTACACGATCGTCGGCGGCCTGATGCTGTCGCAGATCCTGACGCTCTACACCACGCCCGTCGTCTATCTCTATCTCGATCGGCTCGGCAACTGGTTCACCGGACGCAAGCCGCAGGCCGCCAAGACATCCACCCCATCCACGACCGAGGCACAGACGGAATTGAGCCATGAATCCGCTTGAGAAAGTGACGACCGGCATGACCGCCGAAAAACTGCTGACCGTCACGCCCGAGATGACGGTCGGCCACGTGGTGCCGGGCATGCCAGCCGTCTACGGCACACCGATGATGATCCTGCACATGGAAATGGCCGCCGGATCGGCGGTTCAGCCGTTCCTTCCCGCAGGTCATGTCAGCGTCGGGATGATGGTCAATATCCGCCATCTGGCCGCGACGCCGGTCGGCCGCACGGTGCGAGCGACGGCACGGGTCGTCGCGATCGACGCCAGAAGCGTCCTGTTCGAGGTCGAGGCCTGGGAGGGCGACCGCAAGATCGGCGACGGCACCCACCGCCGTGGCGTCGTCAATGTCGCCGAGTTCGAGCAGCGATTCGGCGTCACGAGGCCAACCGCCGAGATGGCCCAGGATCGCATCCAGCAAGCCCGATCGCAGTTTCGTGCGTTTTGACAAGACGCCTGCGAAAACGCAAAAGACCTCCCGTCGGCGGCGCGCTAGACCTTCCGCATGATGCTCGAACGCCTGGATGGCTCAACCCCGGTACAGCCCCAGCGATGGTGGCGGCGTTTGCTGCCGATCCAGACAATACAGGATCGGATTCTGCTGTGGGCTTGGGGTAGCCTTGTTCTGACCCTGCTGTCCTTCGCCTGTTCACTGCTTGGAGACAATTTCACGGCGATCGCTTTCGCTGCTTTCCTAGCCGCTTCGCTGACGCTCGTCGGCGCGATCATGGATATCACGGCCCTGAAGAAGACCAATGCCGAGCTGGAGCGGAGCGAGCAGCGCTACCGCCAGCTGTTCGGCCGCATGCCGATCGCATTCCAGCAGCTCGACGCCAGCAGACTTGTCGCGCTGTTTCGAAGATTGCGTGCCGATGGCGTCAAAGACCTCGGCGCCTATTTCGACAGCCATCCCGAATTCCTCCGCACCTGCATGGATGCGCTCTCGTTCCAGGAGGCCAACGAACGAGCCGTCCAGATGTTCGGGCGAGGCGTCGAAGGATTTGTCGGACCTTCCATGGCGGATACCTGGAGGGAACGGCCCGATACGTTCCGCCGCGCGATGGAGTCCCGCTATCGCGGCGAGACGAATTTCGAGGAAGAGACCAAGATGGTCACGTGGGACGGTCGAATCGTCGACGTTCTCTTCACGACCGCGCGCGTCGGCCCTATCAATGATCTCGAAATAAGCCTGGTCGGCACGATCGATATCTCACAGCGTCTTCGCGCCCAGCAGAAGCTCCAGCAGGTACAGGCCGAGTTCGCACATGCCGCGCGGGTCTCGATGCTCGGCGAGCTCACCGCATCGATCGCCCACGAAGTCAATCAGCCCCTCGCAGCCATCGCCACCAATGGCGCCGCCGGACTGCGATGGCTGAATAGGCCCACTCCCGACATCATCGAGATCCGCAAGACCATCGAAAACATCGTCGTAGATGCGCAACGGGCGGCGAACATCGTGGCGCGCGTTCGCGGAATGGCTTCCCGGAGGCCCCCGGAACGGGCATCCCTGTCATTTGATGACATCATTCACGAAGCGCTTCTCTTCCTCCGACACGAACTCGAATCCCGCGCAGTGACGATCGTGCACCGGCCCGACCCGAGCGCGCCGCAGGTGCTCGGTGATCGCACCCAACTCCAGCAGGTGATCGTCAATCTGGCCATCAACGCGGTGCAGGCGATGACCCAGGCCGGATATGACGATCGCCGGATCGTCATCAGCACGGTCACGCCGGACCCGTCGACACTGTGCTGCTCTGTTGAGGACAACGGGCCTGGCATCGATGCCGAACATGTCGGTCGGCTCTTCGACAGCTTCTTTACGACCAAAGAGACCGGGATGGGCATGGGACTGTCCATCTGCCGGTCGATCGTCGAAGCGCATGGAGGCCGGATCGGCGCGGAAGGCAATGGCGCGCATGGCGGAGCCCGTTTCTGGTTCACGCTGCCGGTCTCCGTCCGGGTGGATGCGCCGTGCTGCGATGCGTGACCGCCACGCGCCCGGCGCTGGCTCTATTCCCCGGCCGCCACCGAGCGCACAAGGCGAATCGGAACGCCCTTGTATGACGGCGTGAAGCTGAGGGGATCCCGGGCATAGAGCGGGACCAGCGGATTGGTTTCCGGATAGTATGCGGCGCAGCAGCCGGTCGGGAACGAATAGGCCACGACGCGGAAGTTGCGCACGATCCGCTCGGCGCCATCGGTCGATACGGTTATCAGGTCGACGCGGTCGCCGTCGACCAGTCCCCGCTTCTTCAGCTCATACTCGTTGAGGAAGACCACGTCGCGCTGGCCGAACACACCGCGGTAGCGGTCGGACATCGAGTAGAGCGTGGTGTTGTACTGATCGTGGCTGCGTATGGTGGTGAGCCAGAGAAAATCGGCATCGCTCTGCGGGTCTTCGCCGCACCCCGGAAACACCAGGAAGTTCGCCTTGCCCGACGGCGTCGCCCATATCCGCTCGCGCGCCGTCGAGGTGAGGTGGAAGCCGCCGGGAACACGAATACGGGCATTGTAGCCCTGGAAGATCGGGAACACCGCCTCGATCGCATCGCGGATCCTGTCGTAGTCGGCAACGAAGCCGTCCCAGTCGACCACGGTGCGCTCGCCCAGCGTCGCCTTGGCGACGCCGGCAATGATCGCAACCTCGCTGCGCAGATGCTCCGACGCAGGCTTGTTGCGGCCGCCGGACGCATGCACCATCGACATCGAGTCCTCCACCGTGATCGACTGCGGCCCCGACGCCTGGACATCGATCTCAGTGCGTCCGAGGCATGGCAGGATCAGGGCCGCTCGGCCATGAATCATGTGGCTGCGATTGAGCTTGGTCGAGACGTGGACGGTGAGATCGAGCTTGCCGAGTGCCGCCTGCGTCGCCTGCCAATCCGGAATGGCCGCGGCGAAATTGCCGCCCATCGCGAAGAAGGCCTTCACCTCGCCGCGGATCATCGCCTCCAGCGCGGTCACCACGTTGTGCCCCGGCGCGGCCGGCGGCTTGAAGCCGAAGCGTTGCTCCAGGCGCTCGAGGAAGTCTGCCTTGGGAACCTCGGTGATCCCCACGGTGCGATCGCCCTGCACGTTGGAATGACCTCGAACCGGGCAGACGCCGGCGCCTTCTCGCCCGACATTGCCGCGCAGCAGCGCAAGATTGGCGATCTGCTGCACGTTGTGCGCGCCGCGCCAGTGCTGGGTGATGCCCATGCCGTAGACGATGATGGCACGCTCGGCCTTCATGTACGCGCCGGCAGCATATTCCATGTCCTCGCGCGTCAGGCCGGACTGACGTTCGATGTCGGGCCATTGCGTGCTCTTGAGATCGTCGATCAGGGCTTCGACGCCGACGGTGTGGCCGCGAATAAAGTCCCAGTCCAGGATCTCCGGCTGCTCGGCGGCGCGGGCGGCCTCGTCCGCCTCGACCAGGATCTTCATGATCCCCTTGAGGGTAGCGACGTCGCCGCCGACCCGAACCTGGAAGAGCTTCGAGCTGATCGTCGTCGCGCTCAGCGTGATCATCTCGACAGGGCTCTGCGGCGCCTGAAAGCGCTCCAGCGCACGTTCGCGGAACGGATTGAACGAGATGATCGATGCGCCCCGACGCGCCGCATTGCGCAGGCTGGTCATCATCCGCGGGCTGTTGGTGCCCGGATTCTGGCCGAAAATGAAGATGCAATCGGCCTTGTCGAAGTCCTCCAGCAGCACGGTGCCCTTGCCGACCCCGAGCGAGTACGGCAGGCCGACGCTGGTCGCCTCATGGCACATGTTCGAGCAGTCGGGGAAATTGTTGGTACCGTATTCGCGCACGAAGAGCTGATAGAGGAAAGCTGCTTCGTTCGAGGTCCGCCCGGAAGTGTAGAACTCCGCCATGTTCGGATTCGGCAGTGCCCTGAGCTCCCGTCCGATCATGTCGAACGCATCGCTCCATTCCAACGGGAGATAGCGGTCGGATGCGGCATCATAGGCCATCGGATGCGTGAGCCGCCCGACCATTTCGAGATCATAGTCGTTCCAGCTTGCGAGCTCGGTGACGGTATGCTCCGCGAAGAATTCTGGCGTGCAGCGCTTTGACGTTGCCTCCCAGGCGATCGCCTTGCCGCCGTTCTCGCAGAATTCGAACGACGAAGTGTGCTTCGGATCGGGCCATGCGCAGCCGGGACAATCAAACCCCTGCGGCTGATTCATCCGGCTCAGCGTCGCCGCGCCCTTCAGCGGCACCCGCTGCAGCAGAAGCGCCTCGCTGAGCGCCTTGAGTGCGCCCCAGCCGCCGGCAGGTTCACGGTAGGGACGAACCGATTTCTTGGTCATCTCGATGTCTCTCGATCTTGCGCTTCTCCGGGTCAGTTAAGGATCCTGCGGGCAGAGACGTCTTTTCAAAACGAAGCCGAATTTCTCAATTTGCACACGGCCGAGCCCGGCCGGCTTGCCGCAACAGCCCGTGCATTCCGGCAAGAAGAGCGCCGTTCGCGGAAGCTGAAGCGGCAATGGGCAACTAGGCTGGGCGGTTGGAGCCCCGTCGAAACAGAGGGCTTTGGACAATCCTCAGGAGCGACCCAACATGTTCTCACGACGTGATTTGCTGGCTATGTCCGCGGCAGGCGCCGCCATGGTCGGCACAAGTGCGCAGGCCGCAAGCTTCGGCAATCCGGATGAGCCACCGCAAGGGGCCGTAAACGCCAGGAGTCCTGGCAGCCTGACAGATCCCGGTCCGCAGAATCCCGCGCTGGCCAGGCAATTCCCATCGGCGCAGACCCCGCCCGCGACCGACGTGGGCGGTCAGCCGATGGATTGGGCCTCGTTCAACAATGCGCCGAGGCGCATCCAGAATGGCGGCTGGGCCCGTCAGGTCACCGTCGCGGATTTCGCCATCTCCAAGGAGATCTCCGGCGTCAACATGCGGCTGTCCGCCGGCGGCATCCGCGAGCTGCATTGGCATCAGGCCGCCGAATGGGCGATCATGACCTACGGCACCTGCCGCATCACGGTGCTCGACACCCAGGGACGCCCCTATGTCGCCGACGTCAAAGCAGGCGATCTCTGGTATTTTCCATCGGGCGCGCCCCATTCGCTGCAGGGATTGGGTCCCGATGGCTGCGAATTCGTGATCTGCTTCGATGACGGCCATGCCAATGAGTTCAACACGCTGCTGGTGACTGATTGGCTCGCCCATACCCCGCCCGAGGTCCTGGCGAAGAATTTCGGCGTCCCGGCCGAGGCCTTCGCGAAGATCCCGCTGCACAATCTCTGGATCTTCCAGGGGACGGTGCCCGGCGATCTCGCAGCCGATCGCGCTGCAGTCGCCAGGCACGCCGAAGCGCCGCCCTACCCCTTCGTCCACACGCTCGGCGGCTCGACCCCGGTCAAGGAGAGCTCTGCCGGAAGCATCCGCGTTGCCGACAGCAGCAACTTCAAGGTGTCCACCACCATCGCCGCGGCGCTGGTGACGATGCCGCCAGGAGCGGTCCGGGAAATGCATTGGCACCCGAACGCCGATGAGTGGCAGTACTACATCAAGGGCAAGGCGCGGATGACGGTGTTCGACACCGGTCCGAACGCGCTGACGACGGATTTCGCGGCCGGCGACATCGGCTATGTCCGGCGCAACCTGGGCCACTATGTCGAGAATGTCGGCGACACCGAACTGCAGTTCGTCGGCGTGTTCCGTGCGCCGCGCTACGAGGAGGTCTCGCTCACCAACTGGCTGACGCACACGCCGCCCAAGCTCGTCGCCCAGCATTTCAACATCGACGAGAAGCTGATCGCGCAATGGCCGGACAACAGTCCCGGCATCATGCCCAAGTCCTGAATGAAGCCGCTCAACGAGAGCCCTTCAACGAGAAAGGCGCCGGAAACGGCGCCTTTCTTCTTGTCCGCTGCAATTCGCGGCACGTTCGAGCCATGCCGCCGTCAGTAGTGATCGACTGCCGGGGCAGACTTGCCGCGGAAGACGCGGTAGCCGACCGCGACATAGAGCAGCATCAGCGGAAAGACGAACAGGCCGGCGCCCCAGAACATGAACGCGAGACTTGCATGAGGCGCCGCGGCCTCGTCGATCGTCAGGACGAACGGGATCATATAGGGCCAGAAAGACAGGGCGAGCGTGCCGAACGCCGCCGCGAAGATCAGCGCGACCATGTGAAATGGCCAGTAATCGTCGTGACGCAGGACACTCGTGGCGAGCACGGCAGCGGCACCGGCCCCGACGAGCGGAAACAGGAACAGATAGGGCCGGTCGGTCCAGCGCTGCAGGATCGGCAGATGTTCGGCAAGCGCATAGGCGAACACGACGATCAGGAACATCAGCACGCCGATCGCCAGCGGCGGGATCTGGCGCCGCGCGGCGTCCCGAACGAGACCATCGCACTTCCGCACCAGCCAGCAGGCGCCGAGCAGCGAATATCCGAAGCAGAGCCCGATCCCGCACAGGGTAGAAAAGACGGTCAGCCAGCCGAACATCCCGCCGACGTAGTGGCCGTTGGAGAACTGAAGTCCTTCCACGAGGGCGCCCACCATCGCGCCCTGCATGAAGCTGGCAGCGAACGAGCCCGCGACGAAGCTGACGTCCCAAATCCAGCGCGAACGGAGCGCCTTGCTGCGAAACTCGAACGCCACGCCGCGCAGGATCAATCCGAGCAGCATCACGATAACCGGGATATAGAACGCTGACATCACCGTGGCATAGGCCAGCGGAAACGCGCCCCACATGATCACGCCGGTGACGACCAGCCAGGTCTCGTTGCCATCCCAGACCGGAGCAACCGTGTGCAGCATCGTCTCCCGCTTCGCCTCGCTGCGTGCGAGGCTGCACAGCATCCCAACCCCGAGGTCGAAGCCGTCCAGAAGGAGATAGATCAGGATGCTGATGGCAAGAAGCGCAACCCAGAACGTCACCATGGCTATTCTCCCGCCTCGACGATTGTCGGCATTTTGTCGGCAAGCGACATCGGCCGGTTGGGCACGGGAACGTCCAGCGGCTTGCCGCCGAGTCCCGCCGGTCCGGCGCGCAAGAGCCGATAGATGTAATAGGTTCCGAACGAGAAGATGAAGGCATAGACCGCGACGAAGAGGATCAGCGAAGCCGTGGCGGCCGACGCGGTCAGGAACGGCGTCGCGGCATCTGCCGTGCGTAGCACGCCATAGACCGTCCATGGCTGGCGGCCGACTTCCGCGGTGTACCAGCCCGTGAGGATGGCGATCCAGGGCAATGGAAAGCTGAGGAAGATGCCCCACAGCAGCAAGCGGCTGCGCTCGAGCCGATGCTTGAGCCCTAGCCAGGTCCCGAGCCAGGCAAGCCCCAGCATCACGAAGCCGCAGCCGACCATGATGCGAAAGGCAAAGAACGGGATTGCCACCGGCGGGCGGTCCTGCGGCGCGAAGCTGCTCAGGCCGACCTCCTTCGAGCTCAGGCTCATGCTTGCGATGATGCTGCCGAGCACCGGGATCGAGACGGCATATCTGTTCGATTCGGTGCTCGAATCCGGGATCGCGATCAGCACCTCCGAAGCCGGTTGCTCGTCATGCCAGCGCGCTTCAATCGCGGCGAACTTGGCCGGCTGGTAATCGTGAACGTAGTCGCCGACGAGATGCCCGATGAACAGCTGGACCGGAAGCAGCACGGCCGCGAGCGCGAGGCCCATGCGCAACATCACATGCGCCTCGGGCCGATAGGTCCGCCGCAGCACGTACCACGCGCCGGTCGCCGCCACGCAGAACGCGCCCGTCAGATAAGAGGCGAGCAGCATGTGCGGAAATCTGACCCAGACCACCCGGTTGAAAATGATCTGCGCCCAATCGTCAGGCACGAACTGGCCGTTTTGCAGGACATAGCCGGTCGGCACCTGCATCCAGCTGTTGTTGACCATGATCCAGAACGCCGACAGCGTGGTTCCGAGCGCGACCATCGCGGTCGAGAACAGATAGAACCAGGGCGGCACCCGAGGCCGACCGAAGATGAGGATACCGAAGAAACCCGCCTCCAGCATGAAGGCGGTGAACGTCTCGTAAGCCAGCAGCGGGCCCTGGATCGGCCCCGACATCTTGGAGAGCACGCTCCAGTTCGTTCCGAACTGGAACGCCATCACGACGCCCGATACGACGCCCATGCCGAAGGCGACACCGAAGATCTTGAGCCAGAACTCGAACAGCGTCCGGTACACTGGCCTGCCACTGTACTGGTGCATCGCTTCGAGCACGGTCAGCCAGGCGGCGAGCCCGATCGTGAACGCCGGGAAGATAATGTGGAACGAGATGGTGAAGGCAAACTGCAGCCGGGACAGGAGAAGCGCCGTCGGATCCATGGGAAGCCCCTTCTTTTCTCACGCTCGCTTCACGGGCGCCGGTGCGCATGCGGCCGGCTGCGGAATGTTTTCGACCTTGAGGACCTCCGCCGTTGCCGCGCGGATCTTGCGGCAGAAATCCGCGTCCTCGATCAGTGACACGCCATAGGACGGGATGATCTGCCTCAGCTTCGGCAGCCAAGCGCTTGCCGTCAGCTCACCGGCGAAACACTTCTCCAGCACGCTGATGGCGATGAACGCCGCAGTGGAGGCACCTGGCGAAGCGCCGAGCAGCGCAACCAGCGAATGATCGTCCGCGCCGACGAGTTCGGTTCCGAATTCAAGGAATCCGCCACGTTTGACGTCGGGCTTGATGATCTGGACGCGCTGGCCCGCGACCTGCAACCTCCAGTCCTTCGGATCGGCCATCGGGAAATATTCGTCGAGTGCCGCCAGACGGTGGCTCTCGGACTGCAGCACCTGCCCGATCAGATACTCGGTGAGATCGAAATTGTCGCGTGCCACCGAAAGTAGCGGTTTGACGTTCGCGGGACGGATGGACTCGAAGAGGTCGAGCAGAGAGCCGTGCTTGAGGAACTTGCTCGAGAAGCCGGCATAGGGCCCAAATAGTAACGACCGCTGACCGCCGATCACGCGCGTGTCGAGATGCGGCACCGACATCGGCGGTGAGCCGACGGCGGCCTTGCCGTAGACCTTGGCGTGGTGACGTCGGTTGATCTCCGCATCGTCGCAGCGCAGCCAGATCCCGCTGACCGGGAAACCGCCATAGCCGCGTCCCTCCGGAATTCCGGACTTCTCGAGCAGAGGCAAAGCACCGCCACCGGCGCCGATAAAGACGAACTTCGCGAGGACAGACCGGATGTCGCCGCTGTCGGTATCGCGCGCCTCGATACGCCAGCGGCCGTCCTGCCCGCGAACGAGATCGGTGACGAAGCTCTTGTAGTGCGTGGTGCAGCCCGGCTGGCCGACGAGATGACGGACCAAAAGATGAGTCAGCGCCCCGTAATCGACGTCGGTCCCCGTGATGATACGCGTGGCCGCCACGGGATCACCGCCGGTGCGGCCCTCGATCACCAATGGCGCCCACTCGGCGATCTTCGTCGGATCCTCGCTGTATTCCATGCCCTCGTAACAGTGATGGGCGGCCATCGCCTTAAACCGCTTCCTGAGAAAGGCGACGTTGTCGGCACCGTGCACGAAGCTCATATGCGGCACGGGATGAATGAAGGATCGCGGATCGGCGATCGCGCCACGCCCAACGAGATAGGACCACAACTGCCGCGACAGGTCGAACTCGACATTGACCTGGAGCGCCTTCGAGATATCGACGCTGCCGTCTTGCCTCTCCGGCGTGTAGTTCATCTCGCAATTGGCGGCATGCCCGGTGCCCGCGTTGTTCCACGCATCCGAACTTTCGAGCGCACAATCCTCAAGGGCCTCGAGCATCTGGATCGTGAGGGAGGGCTCCAACTCCTTGAGAAGGACCCCAAGGGTCGCGCTCATGATGCCTGCGCCAATGAGGACGACGTCGCATTCGTGGTCGGAAGTTCCTTGCATGGCGCCTCTCTTCGTTCAGTTGGAGTTCGATGCTGTGCTCTGGATGGCCGATCAGGCCCGCGCCGGCTGCGGCGCCTTGGCGCGGAACGGCACTTCTGCTCCCGGCCGCAGCACCACGTAGGCGCGGCGCCAGGACGAATCGTCCGTCAACTTCCAGCTGTGGCCCGATCCTGCGGTGTCTTCGGCCAGCAGGACATTGCCAGGATGAATGAGGAAGTGATGGCCGTCACGCGTCTGGAAATCGAGCGTTCCACTCAACGTGATCACGAGTTGGCGGACCGGCGCGGTGTGCCAGGAGAAGGCGCCGCCCGACTCAGTCTCCTGGAAGGAGACGCTGACGGCATCGACCTTGCCGCTCAGGAAGTCGCCGCGCTGGCCGGGCTCCAGCTCGATGAAACCCTCCTCGAAATGCGAATTGGCGTCCTGTCCAGTCCACAGACGTACACAGCGGATCATTGCTTCTCTCCCTTCAACCAGCCTTCTCACCAATCGCAGACGACGCCTTGATCTCGGCAACATAGGGTCTGACCATCTTCACGGGATCCACGATACAGTCGAATTCCGTCTCGGTGACGAAGCCGAGTTTCAACGCCGCCGATTTCAGCGTGAGATCGTTCTCCATTGCGTAGTGCGCGATCCGCGACGCCCTGTCGTAGCCGATCACTGGCGCCAGTGCGGTCACCAGCATCAAGGATCTCTCGACATATTCCTGGATCTTCTTGCGATTCGGCTGGGTGCCTTCGACCAGGAACGTGCGGAAGTTCGTGCAGCCATCGGCAAGGATCGTGACGGATTGCGCGATATTATGGATGATCAACGGCTTGTAGACATTCATTTCGAGGTAGCCGCCGGCGCCACCGAAGCCGACAGCGACGTCGTTCGCCATCACCTGCACCGCGATCATCGTCAGCGCTTCCGCCTGTGTCGGGTTGACCTTTCCCGGCATGATCGACGAGCCGGGCTCATTCACGGGGATCAGCAATTCGGCAAAGCCCGCGCGCGGTCCGCAGGACATCAGGCGGATGTCGTTCGCGATCTTGTAGAGCGAGCCGGCCAGCGTGCGCAGCGTGCCGGATAGCTGCACCAGCGCATCGTGCGCGCCCTGCACGGCGAATTTGTTGGGAGCGCTGACGAACGGCAGGCCGGTCAACCGCGCGATCTCGGCAGCGACCGCCTCCGCGAAACCCGGGCCAGCGTTGATCCCGGTGCCAACGGCCGTGCCCCCGAGCGCGAGCCGGAAGACGCCCTTGAGCGCGTCGTCGATGCGTGCAAGATCGTCCGCGAGCATGCCGGCGTAACCGGACCACTCCTGCCCGAGTGTCAGCGGGGTTGCATCCTGCATGTGGGTGCGGCCGATCTTGACGACGTCGTCCCACTTGGCCGCTTTTTCCGCGATTGCGGCGTGCAGCGCCTCGACTGCCGGCACGAGTCGCTGGGTGACGCTTGTCGCCGCGGCGATATGCATGGCCGAAGGGAAGCTGTCGTTCGACGATTGCGACATGTTGACGTGATCATTCGGATGAACGGGATCCTTGCTGCCGAGCGGCGTGCCCGCGAGCTGGCAGCACCGGTTCGAGATCACCTCGTTTACATTCATGTTGAACTGCGTTCCGCTGCCGGTCATCCAGACATGGAGCGGAAACATGTCGCCGTGCTGGCCGGCGAGGATCTCGTCGCAGACCTGGACGATTAGCTCGTGACGCTTGTCATCGAGGCGGCCGCCGGCGCAGTTCGTTGTCGCAGCCGCTTTCTTCAGGATCGCGTAGGACTGGATCATCTCGCGCGGCATGAGGTCTCTGCCGATGCTGAAATGTTCGAGCGAACGTTGCGTCTGCGCGCCCCAGAGCTTGTCCGCGGGAACGGACACTTCACCGAGGCTGTCTGTCTCTTTGCGGAGGTCGTTCATCCCTGGCTCTCGTGGCGGTTGATCTCGGAAGGCGCCATCCCGACGCGTGCTGGAAATGATACGTTGCGCCCGGCAAGCCTGCTTTCGCGAACGAACGCCCCTTTGCCGAATGGCATGGCGTGGCGGTGCACCGGGAAAGAACCGCTCAACCGGGATCGCGGCGGATCCGGCTCTGCAAGCAGAGCAGCAGCACGGACCCCGACGATACGATCGGCGCCGAAAGACTGGCCGCCCCGAGCCACGTCGTCGCATAGCCGCCGATGGCCGCGCCGCAAAGGAATGTCAGGCAGAGCACGAGCATGGCCACGCCACCACGCAAGGCGTCGCGATCGGAGGTCGACACGAATTGATCGATAGCGCGCAACATGTTGCCGGTCACGGTGACGGAGAGATAGCTCCAGCGATCGACGCGCCTGAAGCTGGCCGACTGCAGCGCGATGCCGAAGGAGATCATGAGGATGGCGATCGGATCTGGGATCCGATGCAGCAACAACATCGCTGCCGCGAGGCAGACGATATGCGCAACGAGACAGCGCAGCGGCGCCTGCATGCGGATTGCGACCCAGGCGCCAAGAAGGAAGCCGACGATCGGCAGCAGATGGTGCGCCGCTTGCTGCCATCGCCCGGACAGGGCATCGATGCCAAGGAAGACGACATTGCCGGTCTGCGAGCTCGCAAACACACCACCGAGCGAGAGCCAGGTGAAGGCATCGAGAAAGCCGCCCGAAACAGTCAGCAGAGCCGCAACGAAGAGCGATCGTTCCGGAGCATAGGCGACGGCGCGGGGCTCGGCCGCGGCGTCCGGAGATACGGCTTGCATCGCCATGCCGGTCGGCCCAGTGTCAGGCCTCCGCGCGCGGAGCAGCCTCGTCAGGCAGCAAAACGCGTCGCGGGTGTGTGAACACGCCGTATCCGTCATCGCGGGCAATCGCCACGAGCGTGATGCCCGCTTCCTTCGCAGTCTGGATGGCGAGCGCGGTCGGAGCGGATACAGCCACGACGACCGGCACGCCCATCATCGCCGCCTTCTGCACCATCTCGACCGAGACGCGGCTCGTCAGGAGCACGGCGCCCTCGCCGGCCGAACCGCCGTCGCGGAGGACCGCACCCGCGAGCTTGTCGAGGGCATTGTGCCGCCCAACGTCTTCCCTGACCGGACCGATGCCGCTGCGCGGCGTCCAGAAGGCCGCCGCATGAACGGATCGCGTGTGCTGATTCAATGTCTGGAGCGGAGACAGGGCCTGCATCGCGTCCAGCAGATCCCGTGCGCGAAAGACAATGTTATGATCTTTCACCCGCGAGGGCGCACGTCGCGCCTGTTCAAGGCTTTCGATACCGCATAGCCCACACCCAACCGGACCGCTGATGGCGCGGCGGCGGGCCGCCAGGGACGCCGAGCAGTCGCCATCGAGCCACATCCGCACCTCGACGCCCAGCTCGTTCGGAATCAGATCGATGCTCCTGATTTCGTCTCTTCGTCCCACGATGGCTTCGGTGAGGCTGAAGCCGATACCGAAATCCTCCAGGTCGGCGGGCGTTCCCATCATCACGGCATGGGTCGAGCCGTTATAGGTGAGCGCGATGGCCGTCTCCTCGGCGATCAGCCGAGAGGTCGACCGCGTCTGACCGCCGCGCCAGGCAATCTCCGAGTGCCGCGTGAAAGTCGATCCCGTCATCATGGCTCACACCGTCGCCGGCTGGGCCGAGTGGCGGGACGCCCGGCTTCTGAGCGCCAGCCCGAATGCAATGAAACCCCAGCCCTGGAAGATCAGGTCGACCACCAGCATCGCACCGAGCAGCCACAGGCCGATCGCGGGCCAAGCCGCCACCAGCATCACGCCGACGCAGAACGTCAAAACACCGGCGGCGACGATCCAGCGCCAACCCGCAGCCGGTCGCATGTGAACACCTGCCCACATCCGCATCACACCGGCGACGACGAGGAAGGCACACACCGCGAGAGACAGCGTGAACGAGGCCAGGACCGGATCATAGAGGATGATGATCCCGGCCGCGCCGTAGACAATGCCCGCGAGCAACCAGAACAGGAATCCCCGCATAGCGCGCACCGAAAAAGCATGCACAATCTGGAAGACGCCAGCGACAGCCATGGTGGCGCCAATGACCAGCACGGAGGCGAGACTGGCGGCCATCAGGTTTGCGGACGCAATGCCACCGAGGACCAATTCGCCTGCGCCCAGAGCAACGAACCAGCCCCATTTTCCGCCGATCGCGTGGATGGCTCTTCCAAGCGACGCCTTCGAATTCGACATGTCCGTCATGGCTTGACCCTTGCACGTATGACCGCTCTCCCGGTCATGAATGGTAGCAAGGGTACAAGCGGGCCCACGCCCCATCTTTCGCAAAAACGGCGATATTGTTGATCTGCACGATGCGGAGCGTTGGCGCGGTGAGCTTGCGGGGCACGAACGGGAAGTTTCCCGTCGTCGCGCGTCGAGACCGCGCTAGGCCCGACGCGGGATCTCGACGACGGTCCTGGTCCCGTCGGGTCCGAAGCGGATATCCATCGTTCCATTCAGACGCGCAGCGAGGATATCGACGATGGAACGGTCGAGCCCGGGCCGGCCTTCGGCAGTTATCCTATTGTCGATGATACAGCACGTGACCGAATTTGCGGTTCCCCAGACTTCGAGCCGGATGGCGCCGGCCCCATCGAGGGAGAGGTGACGCGCCGAGGCGGTGATCAGTTCGAAGACGATCATGCCCAGCAACCAGCAACGCTCGGAGCTTACCTTGAGCGGCTGGAGCAGGAGCGAAAGCGCGATGCCCTCATGCTCAAGCCGTGAGCGGCTGATCGACCTGCACAGTTGCCGGAGATAGGAGGCCAGATCAATGGTCGTGGCGAACTGGGGCATCTGCAATGCGTGGTGGAGGCACACATGGCTTTCCAGTCGATCCTGCACGGAAGCGAGTATCGCTCTCGCCTCCGTGCCTTCGCAGCGACCGGCAGCCTCCGACAGCAACTCGATCACGGACACGAGCTCGCCCTCGATCTGATGGGCCAGCTCCCGCAGCAACATGCGCTCCGCATTGGTGCCGCTATCCGGCGATAGCTCCGAGAGACTGCTCATCCTTCACCCGCCTCCCGGCCGAACGACTTGCCTTCTTACGAATTCGCGCCGCTCCGCCCGGTCTCGTACAGGAACCAGATCCGCCGCTCCGTCTCGTCGATCCAGTTCTCCAGCAAGCTTGCGGTGGCGACATCGCCATATTCGTCGCAGAGCTCGTGGACCCGGCGCATTTCCCGTGTCAGCTGCTGATTGTCGCTGCGCAGCTCGGCCAGCATATCCTGCGGATCGACATAATCCGCGTCGTTGTCGAGAATGCGCTGCTCGCGGGCGATGTGACCGATCGATCGCAGCGTGGTGCCGCCGATCTTGCGCGCGCGCTCGGCGATATCGTCGGTCATGGCGAAGATCTGTTCGGCCTGCTCATCGAGCATGAGATGATAGTCGCGGAAGTGACTGCCAGATACGTGCCAATGGAAGTTCTTCGTCTTCAGGTACAGCGCGAAAACGTCGGCGAGCAGCGCTCTCAGCGCGGCAGGAATGTCCCGGTTCGCATTGGCTCCCAGATCGGTCGGGCTTTGCAGGTCTGCTTTGGTCATGGTTGGCATCCTTGTTGGAAAGTGGACAATTTCTAGCTTGAGGGCGGGCAGCCGGTCTTTCCGTGCCGAAACATCGTTCTCGGATTGCACGCCTACAGGCGCGCGGTGACTCATTCGGTGGGCTTCATCCGCTGCCGCTGCGGCAGAGGCGAGATCGTCGCGAACACGCCATCGCGACGGATCAGGGCGTGGAACAGCGCTGCTGCCAGGTGCAGCAACACGAGGGCGAAGAACGCGAGGCCCAGATAGACGTGGGCATTCCAAAGCAGCGTGTGTGCGTGGTCGCTCTGCGGCAGCAACGCCGGAAGCCGAATCCCGCCATACAGGACGACCGGATAGGCCGCAGCCCAGAGCATGCCGAGACCAAGCAAGGGCATGACGATCATGAAGCCATAGAGCAGCAGATGCGACAATCGCGCTCCCAGCTTCATCGTCGCCGGAAGGTCGGCCGGCAATGGCGGTGCGCCGAAATGAAGCCGCAGCGCCAGCCTGACCAGGACGAGCACGAGGAGTGCAACGCCGAGCGTCTTGTGGATCAGGATGAGCGGCAGATATTTCTGAGCCACGGTGGACACCATGCCTACACCAATGAAGAGCATGGCGATGATGCAGATCGCCATCAGCCAATGCAGCAGCCGCTGGATCGGGGCGAAGCGTTGCGGGACATTGGTCATGGCTTGGCAACCTCGGTTCTCGGATAGTCGCTGGCTTCGGCTGCGCGAAGATCGTAGGATTTGCGGTAGACGGACGAGCGCGCCGCCGGGAAGGGATCGTCCGACACCCGGACGCCCTGCGGCAGCACGGTCGGATCGAAGTTGATGTCGCGGCACGGCCCATCGCGCTCGGGTTCAATTCGCTGCACGACCAGCGTTCCGACCTGGACCTTGCGCCGGTTCTGCGGCCAGGCTTTGCTCGGATCAGCGGTCGGATCGCCCGGCTCGGCCACAGTGGTGACCATGGTCCACCGTTGCGGCGCCGACTGCACCCGGTTCGTGATCTCCTGCTCGAGGAAATCCGGGCCGCGTTTCTCAAGCTCCGCCTGGGCGATGGAAGCAGGCTCTGCCGTGGGCACCAGCGACCACCGCACGGTGTGCTCATCGCCCTTCGCGTTCGTGAAGACGAAGCTGTCGAGACTGTTATACGATTCCTCCGCGTAGCTTCCGGTCCAGGGCGCCGCCTTGGCCCAGGCTGCGAAAGCGGCGAACTCCGGATTTGCGCTGATGAACGTCTTCATCGCCTCCGGATCCTTCTTGCCGGCCGCAACCAGCAGATCGTGAAACGCGTCAGGCGTGGACACCGCAAAGAATGGCGGGTTGATCATCGCCATTCGCCACTCCTCTCCGTCCGCCGCCGATATCTGGAGCCCCATGCCGCGCACGCGCACGGTCGCGTCCACCGCGTTCGGATCGGCCGTACCGAGATTGAAACGGCCCAGAACCGGATAGCGGCCCTGCACGAACACCTTGGCGCGGGACAGCTCGACACCATTTCCGTTCGCTTCGAACATGCCGGTGAAGCAGATTCCCTTGGCATGATTCCGCCGGTGCCCCAGCGGTGGGCCGCTCGGAGGCGTCAACGCTGCAATCATGCGATCCGGCGTAAGACGCCCCGGCGTGAGCCATCCCGCGGTATACGCAAAGGCGGCGGCGCTGCCGCCGACCACGGCGGCAATCAGAACGAGCCATCCAAGGCTCGAACGCTCTACTCTACCTGGCTGATTCATCAAGTCCTCTCACAACGCGGCGGCCGCCCGGCGCTCGAAAGCGCGCAGCTCTCCGCTCAATCACACGAAGCTAACTTAGCGGACCGTCGCTATTCCGATCTTCCCAAACGCACCGTCAATTTCGTGAAGGCACGGCGGGCCCGTCCGATAAGATCACCACCGATATCGCACGCGAAGCGGCTTCGGGCCTTCCCGGCATCACCCTCCCGACGTCGGGTCGCCGCGCTGTCGCGTGCAATCCACGCCGGCAAGTACCTCGCGATAGCCATCGTCTTCTCGCAACAGTGATGCACAATCACGGGCTTTGCGAACAAAGCGACTTATATATCTCGGCATAGAATACAATTCCGGAAACGCCGTCAGCCGAGCAGCGATCCTCGCCAAGCGACTCTCCGCACGAGAACGCAATGGAGACTCGCTATGAATGCACTCAAAATCCTGATCGCCTCGGTGCTGATCTCAACTGCGACAGTGTCGTCGGCCTCCGCCGCCTGGTCCTTCGCCGACCAGGAGCCCGCAACCTTTGCCTCGATGTATCCCGACCGCGACGTGCTGAATGGCGGCGCGTTGACCCCGGCAGGACGAATGGGGCTCGAGCGCCCCGGTGGCGCGGCTCCCGTGTTTGGCGCGGTTCAGGTTCGCAACCACCACTGGCGCCGATGACAAGCCGAACGAGCAATCAAATACAGCTACCAGATTCAGATGACCATCGTTCACGCCTCGAACGGAGTACGCCCGCGCGATGCGGCGTACCCCGCGGCGTGGATGTGCATGCATCCCTTCGTGCAATGACGAAAATGATCGTTCAATTGATACTGCCGATCCGGTGCACGCATGCACATGTCTGATGCGCGAGCCGAGGCGTTCCCGGCGTCGCTTTGTCAAGGAGATGTACAATGACTACACTGAAACTGTTCTCGGCCGGGTTGATCGCTGCGGCCATGGTTGCTTCCCCGGCGATGGCGCGTGAAGGTAATACGAACGCGCGGCGGACGAATGTCGATGCCTACGCGTCGGCTCAACGTGTTCCGGTTACCTCCAAGCGCGGTTGCACGCGGGCTCCGGACGTCGGCGCCTATGCATCTGCCCCGTGGCGTCGCCCGCCCTGCGAGCCCAAGTCCGGCTATTGAGCGCACCGGCCGGACAACGCTGCCTCGGCAGAACGCAATTGCGCGTGCCGAACTGAAGCGGATCGTTGCGCGTCTCGGGGCCTTTTGGCTTACGCGGAAAAGAGGAATGACAGCTCCTCATGCTGTCATTCCTCCAATTTGATCGACAACTCTCGAGTCGTCCGCTCCGTCACCGCCGCTGCACGGGCGATGGAGGTGCCGACATCAGGAATGATTGCCGCCACCCGGCAGAGCGGCGACGACCGTTTTGGGTGACACATCCATCCGTCTGTCGCGATGGTCGCGACATGGCGATAAGGCGGTTGCGCTGCACGGCTGTCCCTCAGCACCCCGGCGGCAAGATCGGCGAGACTCCCGGCGTCGGCGCCGCACCTGATGCGTTGGCCGGCAGCACTGTCGCAGGAGATGCCAGATTCATCGTCATGCTTTCCGCACAGGTCGAGGTGTTGGGGCTGGGCGCGACGACAGCACCTGGATCGATGCCCGTGCCGACATCGCCGCTGATCGCGACCGGGATCGTACCCGGCGGCGGCCCGGCCTGCACTTGCGGGATCGAGAGCGGCAAACTCGCAGCGCTCGCCACCAACCCGCCCGGCATTGAGCTGCACGCCACCGTTACTCCTGTCCCTGACGGCGCGGCCGCGGAGATTGTACCGATCGAGCTCCCGATTTGTCCCATGATCGGTATAGTTGGAGCCACATTGCCCGCCGTCGGCGATCCCATGCTCGATGCGGTCGGCATTGTCGGCACCGACGTCGGAGATGTCGATGGTGGCGCGCAGACGACGGCGGTACCGGGGGTCGTCGGATCCGACGCGAGCGGAACCGGTGCCAGCGTGGTGTCGGGTGCACCTTGCACGGTCGTTGCGGAGAACGGACCCGGGCTATTGAGCGGTGAGGTGACGATGGCGCCCGGTACGGTTGGCAGGCTCATCGCCGTGCTGCCGGTCGTCGCGACCTGGGCTTTGCCCGCGGGGCAGCCGAGCAGCAGGGCGGCGAGCGCTGCGCAAACGATCCGGATCATGTCTGCCTCCCCTGGCTCGCCTCATTCTTGCGAATGGTGACCTGGTTGCCCTCCGCCAGATTGACCGCCGGATTGAGCACGACTTGCTCACCGGGCTCCACGCCCTCGCGCACTTCCACCGACGTGCCGAGATCTCGCGCGATCGAGACTTTCTGCAAATGAACGGTGCCGTTGCGCACGACTGCGACATGAAGGCCGTTCTGGTCGAAGACCAGCGCATCGGCGGGAATCGACATCAACGGCGTCTTGCGCGGGATCGACAGTTCGACCGTGCAGTAGATGCCGGGACTCAACGCGCCGTCGGGATTGGGCACGTCGATCTCGGTCAGCAGCGTTCGGCTTCCCGGCTGCAACGCGCTCGCGATGCGCGTGACCTTCCCTGGAAATGCCCGGCCCGGGATCTCGGGAACGTGAATCTCGGCCTCGACGCCCGGCGCGACGCCGAAGGCCTCGTCCTGCGGCACGAACACTTGCGTTCGGATCACGTTCGAATGCATCAGCGTGAACATGAAGGTCGATCCCGCCTGAACGAGGCTGCCATTGTCCACGTTGCGTTGCGTGATCACACCGTCGAACGGTGCCACCACGCGCTGGTAGGCCTTCTCCTGCTGAAGCACGCGAATCTGCGCCTCTTGTGCCGTGATGTTCGATTGGGCCACGCTCACGGCCGCCTGCTGGGCGCGTAGGGTGAGACGGTCGTTGTCGCCCTGCTGGGCCGTCAACCAGCCCTGCTTGACCAGATTGCTGTCCCGCGCATTGGTGACGTCGGCAAGCTCCCGGCTCGCCTGCGCCTGCTGCAACGCCGCCTGGTTCTGCGCCAGCGTCGCCTGCGCCTGCGCAATCTGCTGGTCGAGTTCCGGCGCCGTGATCTCCGCCAGGAGATCGCCCTTCTTCACGTGATCGCCGATATCGACGTAGCGCTTCTCGATGTAGCCGCTAGCCCGTGCGAAGATGTTCGCCGCCTCGAATGCCGTCGTCGTCGCCGGCAGGGTTACCTTCGTGAACTCGGGGCTGGCGCGGACCGTCGCCACCCGAACCTCCGGAACGGCAGTCTTGATCTGCTCTGCCGATACGGCCAGATCGCGTGCGGCCTGATAGTGCCGCCAGCCGCCCACGCCGAGACCGCCGGCAAGGAGCAGGACCATGGCGCCGCCGAGCCATGCGCCGCCGTGGCGGCGGCGCGGCCGTGCGTCCTTGCCCGGCAGCTCCACGATGCGGCAGCTCTCCGCATCGGGCGGCTCGCTCACGTCATGACTATTGGTCCGCACCCGAACATCGCTCATTCCGGTAACTCCTCGAACACGCCGTGGTGAGGCTTGCCATCGTTGCGCTTGCGCAGCCAGGCGAAGAGATAGGGCACGATCAGCAACGTCGTCGGCGTTGCGAACAGCAGCCCGCCGATCACGGCACGGGCGAGCGCCGCGTTCTGCTCCTCGCCCGGGCCTCCGATCGCCATCGGGATCATGCCCACGATCATCGCGGCGGCCGTCATCAGCACGGGGCGGATTCGCGTGCGGCCCGCGCTCAGCGCAGCCTCGAACGCGGTGTGCCCATTCAGTTGCGCGTCACGCGCGAAGGTCACGAGCAGGATGGAATTGGCCGATGCGACGCCCACGGCCATGATCGCACCCATCAGCGAAGGCACGTTCAGCGTCGTCCCCGTGATGAACAGCATCGTCATGATACCGCAGAAGGTCGCGGGCAACGCCATGATGACGACAAGGGGGTCGCCGAAGTTCTGGTAGTTCACGACCATCAGCAGATAGACCAGGATGGCGGCAAACAGCAGCCCGATCCCGAGATCGCGGAACGATTGATGCATGCTCTGGATCTGCCCCAGAACCTGAATCGAATTTCCCGGCTGGAGCTGCTTTTGAAGCGTCGACGTGACCTTCTCGATGTCAGCCGAGACGCTGCCGAGATCGCGCCCCTGCACGCTCGCATAGACGTCATACACCGGCTGAACGTTTGCCTGGTTCAAATTGGTGGGCACAGTCCCCCGCTTGAAGGTCGCAACATTGCTGAGCAGGCCAGGCACCGTCTGTCCGCTTGCTGCCGATGAGGCCGACACCGGCGTGTTCCCCAGTGCGTTGAGCGAGTTCGCCCTGTACTCCGGCGTCTGAACGGCAAGATAATAAGGGATGCCCGACGTCGGGTCGGTCCAGAAGTTCGGTGAGACCTGGGCCGACGAGCTGAGGCTGACATTGATGTTGGTTGCCACCGTGCTGGCATTGAGCCCCAGCTGTGCGGCCCTCGTGCGGTCGATGTCGGCGTAGAACGCGGGAGCGTCGACCTCCTGTTGAAGATGCGCGTCGACGACTCCCGGAATGGCCGCCAGGCGCTTTTGCAGCTCCTTCGCCACGGACAGATTGTTGGCGCCGTAGCCGACGGTACGAACGTCGATTTGCGCCGGCAGGCCGAAATTCAGGATCTGGGTGACGATATCCGCCGCCTGGAAATAGAAGACATCCTCGGGGAATGCCGCTGGCAGGACCTGGCGCAGCTTCCTGACGTAATCCGCCGTCGGCCTGTGGCCGTCCTTGAGCGATACCAGGATCGTGCCGTCGTTCACTCCTATCGTCGAACCGTCGGTGAAGGCCAGATTGTAGGGACGCGCCGGCAAACCGATATTGTCGACGATCAGCCCGCGATCCCGGTCCGGAATGACTTCGCGGATCTTGTCCTCGACCGCCTGGAAGATGGCCTCGGTGCGCTCGATCCGGGTCCCGGCGGGCGCACGAACATGGAGCTGGATCTGACCACCGTCGATCAGGGGATAGAAATCCCTGCCCACGTAGACGAACGTGACGGCCCCGAGTGCCAGCACGAGCACGGCAGCGATCGGCACGATGCTGCGACTCCGGAGCAGGGTCGTCAGGAGCTCGGAATAGCCGTCGCGCAGGCGCTCGAAGCCGCGCTCGAACGCGGCGGACGCGCGCGAAAACATGCCGGACGAACTCTCGCCCTCGCCATGGCGCCGCTCCCCCTTCAGCAGCAGACCGATCGTGATCGGCGTGAGAGTCCGCGACAGCGCGTACGATGCCAGCATGGCAAACACCACCGCTAGGCCGAGCGGCGTGAAGAGGTATTGCGCCGGTCCTTCGAGGAATATGACCGAGGTGAAGACGCAGCTGATGGCGAGCGTGGAGACAAGCGTCGGTACGGCGATTTCGGCCGCGCCGTGCAGCGTCGCTTGCGACAGCGGCATCCCCTCCTCGGTCCAGAGCCGATGCGTGTTCTCGATCGTCACCGTCGAATCGTCGACCAGAATGCCCACTGCGAGCGCCAGCCCACCCAGCGTCATCGTGTTGAGGGTCTCGCCGAGAAAATGGAGCACAATGAGCGAGGACAGCATCGCGAGCGGAATGGAGATCAGGACCACGAGCGTCGACCGCCAAGATCCCAGAAATACCAGGATCATCAGCGCCGTGAGACCGGCCGCGATCGCTCCTTCGCGCAGCACACCGTCGACGGAGTGCGTGACGAAAACCGATTGGTCGAACAATTCGCTGATCTTCAGCCCGGCCGGCGCCGACGCCCGAATCGACTTCAAGGCCTGCTTGACGCCGTTGACGACGGCAAGCGTCGAGGCGTTGCCATTCTTGATCACGCTGAGCAGAACCGCGCGGTGACCATCCTCGCGCACGATATTCTGCTGGACCTGCGATCCGTCCCGAACCTGGGCGACATCCTTCAGCAGGATCGTCGCGCCGTTCGCGAACTTGACCGGGATCATGTTGAGATCCTTGATCGAGGCCGGCGTCGCGTTGGTTCGCACGGTGTACTGGGTATCGCCGATCTTCGCCGTTCCGGTCGGCAGCGTCAGGTTCTGGGTGTTCACCGCATTGACGATGTCGAGCGGCGTCAATCCGCGCGACGAGAGTTTGTTTGGGTCGATGTCGACCATGATCTGGCGATATTTGCCACCCGCAGGCGTCGGCAGCGTTACCCCCGGGACGGGAGCCAATTGCTGCCGGATCCGATAGATGCCGAAGTCGTATAATTGCTCCTCGTTCAGTTTGTCGGACTCGAGGCTGAGCTGCAGGACCGGCACGCTCGACGCATTGAACTGCACGATCACGGGCGGCTGAATGCCCGGCGGCATCAGGGCGCGGATGGCGTTCGTTGCCGATACGATCTGCGAGATCGCGAGATCGAGATTGACGTCCGGCTGGAAGTAGATCTTTTGAACCGACAGGCCATTGAGCGTCTGCGCTTCGATATTCTTGATGCCGCTGACATTGGCGCTGATCGAATACTGGCTGTACGTGGAGACGCGCTGCTCCATCTCCGGCGTCGAGAGGCCGGTATAGCTCCAGATGACGGTGACGACGGGGATGCGGATCTCTGGAAAGATGTCCGTCGGCATCGACCAGACAGAGATGCCGCCCAGAAACAGGATCAGCGCCGCGAGCACATAGAATGTGTGCGGAAACCGGAGCGCAAAGCGGACAATTCCCATGGAGACAACTACTTCGAGCAGGTTGCGGGAAATTTTCAGATGGCGACGATGCTTGACCGTTCAAATGAAATCGAGTTCAGCATCGCGACCTCTCGATCGTTCACGTCGATGCGAACGCCTCGCGCTCGAGATAGTGTCGGGACAGGTGGGTGACGACAGAGACGACGCCGCGCGCCGCCCCTGTCCCCGGGGAGTGGCCGCGGGCTCGAGGGTGGCACGGATGGCGGCACGCCTGACCTTTGCAAAGGCGCGAATCTCGATCTGCCGGACGCGCTCGCTGGAGATCGAAAGCTCGCGGGCGAGCTGATCGAGCGTCGGGGGATGCTCCGCCAGCCGCCTTGCCTCCAGCACGCGCCGCTCGCGCCCCGTGAGGCCATTCAGCGCAATGCGCAGGGCATCGGTCCGATGCTCCATCTGATCCTGATCGGCAAGAACGGTCTCGGCGTCGCTCGCCTCGTCCACAAGCAAGGCCTCCCACTCAGTACCTTGCTCGTCGCCGCCAACCCGCGCATTCAGCGATAGATCGCCGTGCAGGCGGCAATCCATCTCCATCACATCGCGCGCCGAAACTTCGAGCTTGGTGGCGATCGCCTCGGCGACATCGGGGGTAAGCCGCGCCATCCCGCCCTGGCCGGCCTTTCTCATCTCGCCGCGAAGCCGGAAGAACAGCTTCTTCTGAGCGGCCGTTGTTCCGATCTTGACCAGCGACCAGGAGCGCAGGATGTATTCGTGGATGGCGGCCTTGATCCACCACGTCGCATAGGTGGAAAATCGCGAGGCTCGGTCGGGCTCGAACCGCGACGCGGCAATCACCAGCCCGAGATTGGCCTCGGCCATGAGATCGGCGAACGGAAGGCCGTATCCCCTGTAGCTCCGCGCGACCTTGGCGGCGAGCCGGAGGTGACTTGTGACGAGCGCGTTCGCGGCGTCGCCGTCCCTCGTCTCCTGCCAGCGACGCGCAAGCTGCTGCTCCTGCTCGCGTTCGAGCAGGTCGTAACGGCCGATGACCGAGGAATACGCATTGAACACAGCGGCCGCCGTACGCCTACCCGGCTCAGCCGTCTCGATCCTGCTCAAACCCGCATGTCGCATTGGCATCTTTTGCTCCCACATTCGAACCGGCAAACGGAACGTAAGAAGCCTCCGACTGACGGCGCCAGTAAACTGCACTTAACAAGCCTGAATTCGCTTTCAGAGATCTCGCCGCTCTTTCCGCTTCGCACGTCGCGCACGTGGCATCGGCGGTCACATCGGCGCGAGGCTCGCGTGAAGCGAACGAACCGGCGCCGATGCCGCGGGTTCGCGTGATGTCGCGCCCGTCGTGGCGAGGATCTCCACCCGTCCGCCGGGTGCCGGGCAAATGGTCAGGCAGAAGCCGTGCAGCTTCAGGATCGCAGCGACGAGGCTCAGTCCCAGTCCCACTCCCGGCGTGTTGCGCATCTTGTCGGAGCGATAGAACCGACGCAGCACCGCCTCGCGCTCCGACTCGCCGATGCCGGGGCCGGTATCGCTCACGCGCACGAGCACGGCCCTGTCGTCCGACACCAGCTCGAGCGTCACTCTTCCGCCCGCGGGGGTGAACTTGACGGCATTGTCCACGAGATTGGCAACCGCCTCGAACAGCAGGTCCCGATCACCCCGCACCTGCACTTTGCGGTCGATCTCGACGTCGATCTCGATATCCTTGTCTTCGGCAATGGGTTCGTAGACGTCGCACACCTGACGCAGGATCTCGTCGAGCGCGACGTCGCCGAAGCCGGCCGTACGGCTGCTGCTCTCGATTTCGGCGAGGCGCAGCAGCGCGGTGATGATTGCGAGCGACTGGTCGATTCCGGCCATTGCCTTGTCCACGATGTCCTAAAGCTCCTCCAGCGTGGCCGCATGCGTGCGCCCGCGCTCCAGAGCCAGGCGGGCTCGCGTGAGCGGTGTCCTGAGATCGTGAGCGATATCGTTGCCGACACCGGCCAGCGCGTTGATAGTGGTCTCCATTTCATCGAGCATGCCATTGACGATCCTGGCCAGCCGCGCGAAGGGATCGTCCGCGTTGGTCTGTGGGAGGCGCTCGCGGATATCGCCGGCCACGATGCGCTGAACCCTCTGGTTCACCTCCTCCACGCGCCTTTGGGCGCGGACGCTCAGCCAGGCTCCGGCCAGCAGGCAGAGGCAGAATGCCGGCAGCAGACCGAGCAGAAGCGCCTGCCCGACGACGTTCGATATCTCGCGCGTCTCGTCGACGTTCCTCCCAATCACCAGGATATGGCCGTTGCCCAGCCGCCTGCCCGCGGCCTTCACAACGGTGTCGCGAACCGCCGACGGCCCGTCCCGTGCGAGCCGCACGCTCCGGACCGGCCCGCCGAGATCGAGCTGTGCTGGCAATCGCCCGATGTTGCCGGCAAGCGGAGTCCCTACGGCATCGAACAGCCCGGCATATTGCACGCCCCTGGAATCCTGCTTGAGATGATCGGAGATCGCGTCCATGAGACGGCCGGGCGGCAGCTCGGCCATGAAGTTGAGCTGCGTTGCAATCATGCGGTCGGATCGCATGATCAGGTAGTCGTCGATCTTCCAGTAGATGAAGGCGAACAGGGCGGCGACGAACAACGCCAGCGCGGCTGCTATCGCCGCGGCCCACAGGAACGTGTTCGAACGAATGAACTGAATCTGGCGCATCGATCCGCCGAACCTGTTAACGAGTGCGCAGCACGAAGCCGGAGCCGCGAACATTGTGAATGAGCTGCGTCTCGCCGGGGCCGTCGACCTTGTGACGAAGGCGACCCATGTGCACGTCGATGAGATTGGTGGTTGCCGGAACGAATTTGTAGTTCCAGACCTCCTCGAGCAGCATCGCGCGGGTCAGCAGCTGATCGCTCCGGCGCATCATGTATTCGAGCAGGCGGAATTCGCGCGGCAGCAGATCGATCTCGCGCTCGCCCCGCCGCGCGGTCCGCTCGATCAGGTCGAGCTCCAGCGGCCCGGCGCACAACGTGGTCTCGCGGCTGTCGATCGGACGCCGCAGCAACGCCTCCACCCGGGCGACGAGCTCGATCAGCGCGAACGGCTTGGTGAGATAGTCGTCTCCGCCGACGCGCAACCCACGCACCCTGTCGTCGACCGCGCCGAGCGCGCTCAGCACCAGGACGGGCGTCCTGACCTGGTCCTTGCGCAAGGCCTCGATGACGGTCAGCCCGTCCATTCCAGGCAGCATCCGATCGACGATCAGGGCATCGGGAGACGATTCGCGCGCCCGATCGAGACCGCCGATCCCGTCGGGCGCCCATCGCACCTCGAACCCGCGCTCGGTGAGTTCGGCCACGATCGCGTCAGCGGTCTCGGCATCATCCTCGATCAGGAGAATCCGCGTCATTGTGCTGGTTCCACGTCCTGCGAGGCCTCGAGACCGGCGGCGAAGCATGGGCTCGGTGATCCGCGACGACATGTTCAATGCCCGCCCGGGCCGAACACGCGAGGCAGGACCGGCATGCGACGCACCGCTGTCTCGCAACAGAAGTAAGCCTGCGTCGAATGAAGCACCATTAAATTGCATTTCAGGGCGTCCGAGAACACGGCCGCTGCGGGCGCCGGCGCGAAGGCGATCGAATGTGCTGTCGCAGTGGTCATGGCTCATCTCCATGCAGCGGGATGTTGCAACAGTTATGTCCTCAGCGAGGCTGCTGTTACCGCCGAAATCGGCGACGTTGCGAGTTTGCACGATCGTGCTTGTCGGCAAGGCCGGGATCACGGCCCATTGAACGCCGGTGAGCAATTCGTGCGTTTTGTCGGCGCGCGCTCGTCCGCACCTCCTCCGCAGGCCGGCTTGGACTGCCAGCTGTCATCAAAGGAGAAGCCAAATGACCACTCTCAAGCTCTTGTCGACCGGACTGATCGCAGTCGCCATGCTCGGTGGCCCCGCCATGGCGCGGGAGCGTCATGAAGGCGCCCGGCCATCCGCCATGCAAGCCGATCCGGTTGCATCGTACGGGTCGGACTATCAGGTCGGCCGCGCCTGCGTTCCAGCGCCGCGTGTCGGCGCGTTTGCGACGGCGCCGTGGACCGGCAACAACGTTCCCTGTGAGCCGGGCACCGGCAGCTTCTGATCCCGACGACGTCGCGGCGGCCGGGCGGGTCCCTCGCTCGGCCGCCGCCTTTCACGATGGGGTCGAGCCTGACGTTGACCCCGCCCACGCCCGGTCGACGCGCCGGCCGATCACCTCGCCGAAGCGCAGCGCCCCGCTCCTGAAATCGAATTCAGTGGGATTGCCGCGCGACCTTCCTATCTTCCCTTCACGACAGGGCTTGCCGACGGCACGAGGCTGAAAGCGACGGCATCGTCCGCCGGGCATCCGGACACGAAAGGAGTCCCTCATGAAACGAGCATTGATGATCATGGCGACAGCGGCGCTCGCCTCCGCGCTGGCGATCGGAACGGCCGAGGCACATGGCGGCGGCGGTGGCGGTGGCCACGGCGGCTTTGGCGGTGGCGGTGGCCACGGCGGCTTTGGCGGTGGCGGATTCGGCGGCGGACATATGGGCTTTGGCGGCGGTGCGCATTTCGGCGGCATGGGACATGGCGGCGGATTCGGTGGCGGAGCCCGATTCGGCGGCGAGCACCTCGGCTTCGGCCATCATGTCGCAACCGGCGGCTTCCGGCAGCACGCGTTTCACCGTTTTGACCGCTTCCGGTCCGGATATGGATTCTACGGCTATCCGGATTGCTATGACTGGTACGAGCTGCATCCGGCCCAACCCTTGCCGCTGAGCTGCAGCTAGGTCCGCGCGCACGACGCTGATCGGTCCGGACCACGCAAGCTCGCGGCCCGGATCGATCGAACTGTGCGCGCGAAGAAGACCGCACAGCAGCCTACGGGTGGAGCCACTCCTCAGCCCGCCCTGCGCAGTGGTCGGACGGCAGATGCCGTGTCCATCGCGGTCAAGCCGCTCCTTCGACCTTCTTCAGGTGCATCGCTGCGAAATCGAGATACCAATCCAGACAGCCGGGATTGGCCATCGCCTCCCTGTTGATGACCTTCTCCACGGACTGGCCGAGCAGCAGCTTCTTGATCGGCAGCTCCTGCTTCTTGCCGGACAGCGTCCGCGGAATCTCGGCGACGGCGAAAATTTCGTTCGGCAGAAAGCGCCGTGACAGGCTGGATTCGATCGCCTTGTTGATCTTCGCCTGCATCGCCGCATCGAGCGCAATGCCGTCGCGCAACACAACGAACAGCGGCATGTAACTGTCGCGGCCGAGATATTCGAGATCCACGACGAGGGAGTCGAGCACCTCGGGCAGCGACTCGATTGCGGAATAGAGCTCGCTCGTACCCATGCGCAGGCCGTGCCGGTTGATGGTGGCATCACTGCGGCCATAGATGATACAGGAGCCATCCGGATTGACCTTGAGCCAGTCGCCGTGCCGCCACGCCGGACCGCGCCCGCTGCCGTCGAAATTGTCCGGATAGGTTTCGAAATAGCTCGCGCGATAGCGCGCCTCACCCTCGTCATTCCAGAAATAGAGCGGCATCGACGGCATCGGCTCAGTACAGACGAGCTCGCCGACCTCGTCGATGACGGCGCGCCCCTGTTCGTTGAAGGCCTCCACGGCCGCGCCCAGCAGCCGGCACTGCATGGCGCCCGGCGTCTGCGGCAGCTCGCGGTTGCCGCCGATGAAGGCGCCGGCGAAATCGGTCCCGCCGGAAATGTTGGCCCACCAGATGTCGGCCTGCGCCTTGCTGCCGTTCGTCTTCGACAACGCAGCGAAGCGCGCGTTGAACCAGGCTTGCGTGTCGGCGCTGAGGGGCGAGCCGGTCGAGCCGAGGCAACGCAGTTGCGAAAGATCGCCGGCGGCAGCAAGGTCGATCTCGGCCTTGGCGCAGTTCGCGAAGAACGCCGCGCCTGCCCCGAAGAAGGTCGACTTCGATTGCGCGACGAAGCGCCACAGCGTGGTCCAGTCCGGCTTGTCCTTCGCGCCGGCCGGGCTGCCGTCGAAGATGCAGCAGGTGGTCCCGCTGAGCAGGCCGCCGACCTGGCTGTTCCACATGATCCAGCCGGTCGAGCTGTACCAGTGATAACGCTCACCGAAGGAATTCTGGTGATAGGAACAGCCGATGTCGTTGTGCAGCCCCAGAAGCGCGAGCACCACGATGATGATGCCGCCATGGCCGTGTACGATCGGCTTCGGCAGGCCGGTCGTGCCGCTGGAATAGACGACCCAGAGCGGATGATCGAACGGCAGCCAGATCGGCTCGAAGGCATCGATTGCCGCGCCCGTTCTGGCGAGAATGTCGGAGAGCAGCGCGTCCGGTGCGGCAGCTGCGCCGGCTTCGCCGTGCAGGATAACGTGCTCGACGGTCGGCAGCGACCGCCTGAGCTCGCCGACGACGTCGCGACGGTCATGCCGCCGTCCGGCATAAGTCACGGAATCGCAGGCGATCAGCACCTTCGGTTCGATCTGCTTGAAGCGGTCGATCACCGCGGGCGCCGCCATGTCGGGCGCACAGACGCTCCAGATTGCACCGATGCTGGCTGTCGCCAGGAACGCAACGATGGTCTCGGGGATGTTCGGCAGATAGGCTGCGACGCGGTCGCCGGGGCGCACGCCCTTGTCCTTCAGATCGAGCGCGAGCGCCGCTGCCTTGCGCCGCAGCTCCGGCCAGCTCGTCTCCCTGAGACTGCCGTCCTCACCGCCGCTGACGATGGCGGGCAGCCCGGCTGCGTCTGCCGCCGCGACATGCCGGAACACCTGCCTGGCGTAATTCACCTGCGCGCCGGGAAACCACACCGCATTTGGCATTCTGCGCTCGGTAATCACCGCGGCAAACGGCGTCGGCGATTGCAGATCGTAATAGTCCCAAATGCTGTGCCAGAACCCGTCGAGATCGCGCACCGACCATTGCCGCATCTCTTCGTAGCTCGAGAAGACAAGGCCGCGCGTATCCCCGAGCCATTGACGATACAGGGCCATTTGAGGAACGTAGGGAGCTGCCATCATCAAATTCCGAAGGTCTATGGATTGCGAGAGCTACAGCCGAACTCGGGACGTGTGCGCTGTTGCACCCGTTGAACGGTCCGTCTCACAATAAGTTCAAACCTCGAGCCACTCCTGGCGAACCGCCGCGTTCGCCCTCAGTTCGTCCGGCGTGCCTTCAAAAACCACGCGACCGTGTCCCATGATGTAGACGCGCTTCGAGATGCGCATCGCGATCGATAGCTTCTGCTCGACGAGCAGGATCGCGACCCCGGCTTGCGCGATGCGGACGATGAGATCTCCCACCTGTTGCACGATCAGCGGCGCGAGACCCTCAGTCGGCTCGTCGATCATGATGAGATCAGGATCGCCCATCAACGTGCGGCATGTCGTCAACATCTGCTTCTCGCCGCCGGAGAGGACCCCAGCAGGCGCGTCGGCGCGCGCGGCGAGGTTGGGAAACATGTCGAGCATGTCCTGCAGCCGCCATTTGCCCGGTCGTCGCGTGTCCTTGATGCCGAGCAGAAGATTCTGTCGCACCGTCAAGCTCGGAAAGATATCGCGATGCTCGGGAACGTAGCCGAGCCCGAGGCGCGCGATCTTGTAGCTCGGCAGGCCCGCAATGTCCTTGCCCTTGAAGCGGATCGTGCCCTGCGGAACGACCTCGCCCATGATCGCCTTGACCGTGGTCGAACGCCCGACACCGTTGCGGCCGAGCAGGCTCACCACTTCGCCGGCGGCGACGTCGAGATCAACGCCCTGGAGAATGTGGCTCTTGCCGTAATAGGCGTGGAGGTTCCTGACTTCGAGCATCAGTGTGCCTCCTCGCCAAGATAGGCTTCCCTGACCTTCGGATCACGCCTGATCTCCTCGGGAGTGCCCGAGGCGATGATATGACCGTAAACCAGCACCGAAATGCGGTCGGCAAGGCCAAACACGACGCTCATGTCGTGTTCGACGATGACCAGCGTTCGCCCTTCGGTCAGGCGCCGGATCAACGACACCGCACGCTCCGTCTCGGCGTGGCTCATTCCAGCGGTCGGCTCATCGAGCATGACGACGGTAGCGCCCCCTGCGATCGTGATGCCGATCTCCAGCTCGCGCTGCTCGGCATATGTCAACAGGCCGGCCGGGACGTCGCGGCGGTGCGTGAGGTGAATGTCTTCGAGAATCCGCGCCGTCCGCTCGCGCACCTCGGGCAGGCTGTCCACGTTCTTCCAGAACGCGTAGCGATGCCCGGTGGCCCACAGCACCGCGCAGCGGACGTTTTCCCAGACCGTCATGCGGGCGAACACGTTGGTGACCTGGAACGAGCGCGACAGCCCCCGCCGGTTGATCTCGAACGGCTGCAGGCCGGAGATCACGTCGCCATTGAGCCGGACCTCGCCCGAAGTCGGCTTGATATGCCCACTGATCAGATTGAACGTCGTCGACTTCCCCGCGCCGTTCGGACCGATGATGGCGTGCCGTTCGCCCTGCGCGATGCTGAGGTTCAGGTCGCGAATGATGCCAACGTTGCCGAAGCGCTTCTCGACGGCGCGGACTTCGATGGCTGCAGTCATGCCAGATACCCCCGCTCGCGCGCGACCGTGGCCGCCCGATCCCATGCTTCGCCAACCCGCCGCCACGTCAATCGCGCGATGACGAAGCCACCGGCCACGAGAACCGCTGCGGCAATCCAGGTGGTTGGCGACTTGGGATTGAAGGCGATGCCGAACAGGTTGATCGCATTGGCCTCCCCGCCGGAATGACGCGCGATCGTCTCGATCACCAGAATGACGCCGCAACCGAGCGCCACGGTCGGCACGATCGCGACGAGATAGGACGGAATCACCGTCCATAACGTTCCGGCGCGAAGGAGCGGCCGGTGCATCATGACGAGTCCGGCGATGCCGCCGGGCGCGAACATCACGATGCCGATGAAGATGATGCCGAAATAGAGCTGCCAGACGCTGGTGACGCTGGTCAGCCCGAGCTGCAGATAGGTCACCAGGATCGCGCCGAGAATGGGTCCGAAGAAATAGGCGGTACCGCCGATGAAGGTTGCGAACAGCACCAGGCCGGATTGGATCGCGCCGAGATAGGCCGAATTCGCGATCTCGAAGCTGATCGCGGCAAGCCCCCCGGCGATGCCGGCGAAGAATCCTGCAAAGCAATAGGCGAGATAACGAACCACGTGAGGATCGTAGCCGATAAACTGGACGCGTTCGGGATTGTCACGGACGGCATTGCTAATCCGCCCCAGCGGGGTTCGGGTCAGTGCGTACATCGCGATCGCCGAGACCACCAGCCAGAACGCGATCAGATAATAGACCTGGATCTGCGGCCCGAAGGTCCAGCCGAACATGCGCGGCAGCGCTGTGCGGTCCGTCGTGATGCCGGCTTCGCCGCCGAAGACCGACCGGAGGATCAGAGACGAAGACGCCACCAGCTCGCCGATGCCCAGCGAGATCATGGCGAACACGGTGCCGGCACGCTTGGTCATGAGCCAGCCGACGAGGATGGCGAACCCGAGGCCGCCGAGGCCGCCGAACAATGGGATGAACGGAAGCGGGATCGGCCAGCCGTGGGAAACGATCGCGTTCATCACATGGCAGGCCGTGAAGCCGCCGAGACCGTAGTGCACGGCATGGCCGAACGACAACAATCCGGTCTGTCCAAGCAGGATATTGTAAGAGAGCGCGAACACGATCGCGATCCCGATCAGGCTGAAGGACGTGAGGGAGCCGCCGGACGAGAACACCAGCGGCAGCACGATGAGGACGACCACGCCGGCCAGCCAGACGCCGTAGAAGCGCAGGTTCTCGCCGGCCGCGTTCGCTGCGGGTCCCGATACCGATGTCGTTGCCGTCGTCATGATTCGCGCGTCCCCATCAGGCCCATGGGGCGAACGATCAGGATGATGACCAGCAGAAGATAAGGAATGATCGGCGCGACCTGTGCGATTGTGACGTTCCAGATGTCGGAAAGAGCGGAAGGTCCCCCCGCTGAATCGAGCGGACCGAAGACGCTGGCCAGCGAGCCATTCAACGCCACTGCAAAAGTCTGCACCAGGCCAATGACGAGCGAGGCGACGAAGGCGCCGGGCAAGGAGCCGAGGCCGCCGAACACGATGACCACGAACAGGATCGGCCCGAGCGCGGCCGCCATGTCGGACTGCGTCACCAGCGCCGGTCCCGCAATGACACCGGCAAGGCCTGCGAGCGCGCTGCCCACACCAAACACCACCATGAACACGCGCCCCACATTGTGGCCGAGGTGCCCGACCATGTGAGGATGCGTCAGCGCCGCCTGCACGATCAGGCCGACCCTGGTACGCCGCAGCACCAGCAAGAGCGCGACGAAGATGACCACCGATACTGCGAGCATGAAGATCTTGTAGGCGGGATAATTGGTGGAGAAGATCGTGAAGGCTGGGAAGTCAAGCAGCGCCGGCACGCGATAGTCGACCGGGCTCCTGCCCCAGATCATTGCGACGATCTCTTCGATCGCGAATGCGAGGCCAAAGGTCAGCAGCAATTCCGCGACATGGCCATGCTTGTGCGTGTTGCGCAGTCCGTAGCGCTCGACCGACATCCCGATCGCGCCGACCAGAAGCGGGGCGAGCACGAAAGCCGGCCAGAACCCGATCCATTTCGTCAATTGAAAGCCGAAGAAGGCACCGAGCATGTAGAAGCTGGCATGGGCGAAGTTCAGCACGCCCATCATGCTGAAGATGACCGTCAGCCCGCTCGACAGCAGAAACAGCAGCATGCCGAACAGCACACCGTTCAGGGTCGAAATGACAATGAGTTCTAGCACAGCGTACTCGTGAACTATCCGAGGCAGGGCCCCGGTTTCCATCCAGGAAGCATTTCGGCCGCCACCTGCCCGCGACGAGAGTGCCGCGGGCAGGCGGCGTGTATGGCCCTTACGGTCGCGTCATCTTGCAGGTGGTGGTGACCATGGCCTGCGGGGTATCGACCTTGCTGACCAGATGCCAGCCCCAGCCGGTGTTCTCCTCGTCGAACGGCTCGTTCGCGGCAAGCTTGCCGAAGGAGGAGATGTAGATCGGCTGGAAGAACTGATGGTCGTCCTTGCGCATGAAGCCGGTACCACCATCCAGGACCTCGAACTTCAGGTCCTCGAGCGCCGCCGCCACCTTCACGGGCTCAACCGAGTTGGCCTTCTCGGCCGCGGCCTTGAACATGCGCATCTCGTTGACCGCACGGGGATACCAAAGCGACATGTTGACCTTGGCACGGAAGGCCTTCTCGTAATCCATCGCAGGCTGGTGGGCCGAATTGGCAAAACCTTCCGTCAGCTGGAATACCTGATGGTCGAGACCCGTCTGCTTGATCGCGGTCGGCCCACCGGCGCCACCGGCATAGTAAGTGTACCAATTGACCTTCAGACCAGCATCAGCGGCGGCCTTGAGCAGCAGCGCGATGTCCTGACCCCAGTTGCCCGTGATGACGCTGTCAGCACCGGAAGCCTTGATCTTGGCGATGTAGGGCGAGAAGTCCGTGACCTTCAGCAGCGGATGCAGTTCGTCGCCGACAATCTGGACATCAGGCCGCTTCGCCATCAACATCTTGCGCGCATCGCTGCGCACCGACTGACCAAACGAATAGTCCTGGTTGATCAGGTACACCTTCTTGATCGAAGCGACGTCCTTGATGTAGTTCGTCAGCGCCTCCATCTTGATGTCGGAGCTGGCATCCCAGCGGAAATGCCAGTAGCTGCACTTCTCGTTGGTCATGGCCGGATCGACGGCAGCATAGTTGAAGTAGAGCACTTCCTTGCCGGGATTGCGCGTGTTGTACTTCGTGACGAAATCCTCCAGCGCCAGGCCGACGGACGAGCCATTGCCCTGTGTGATGTAGCGAACCCCGGCGTCGATCGCCTTCTGGGCCTGCACCAGGGCCTCCTGCGGATTGGTCTTGTTGTCGAAGGGCACGATCTCGACTTTGCGGCCCAGGATGCCGCCCTTGGCGTTGAGCTCGTCAGCCAGGTACTGGAATGTCTTCAGGCCCCCCTCACCCACGCTGGCGCCGCCACCGGAGAGTGGATCGATGTAGCCGATCTTGACGGTATCCTCCGCCCATGCCGCATGGCCGAGCATCGGGGCGATCACGGCGGCGGCCAAAATCAGTCTACGCATAATGTTTCCTCACTGATTGTCGACTTTAGTCGATGCATGCATGCGTGGATCGCATGCACGGTTTGGACGGACACTGAGCAGAATAAACTCGAGCTGACAAGCTCGCTCCGACATAGCTGCAGCCGCAGGTACGACAAAATGTAAAAGCACGGGGTAGCCCCATGACCAAATGTTCCCGGGTGTTGCGCGCCCGACCTGCCCCGCAGCCGGCAGGCCGAGCCGTCTTGTCCAAGGCTGGACACGGTTGATCCAACAGCTCAATAGAGGGTGACTGGCCGGTCCAAATCGACAAGAGTGTCGTCCAGGGCCGCAACGGAGAGTTTCATGGCTGAGAACGCGCGTTCGACGATTCGGTCGCTCGACCCCCGCGGGAAATGGTCCGAGCTGTCGCAGGCAGAACGCAATGCCGCCTATGACAACAACGCGGCGGTCAAGAACAGCGCGGCCCTGATCGCCGAGCGCAACGACGCCTCCAGCCGGCTGCGGGGCACGCTGAAGTCCCACCTCGACCTGCCCTATGGCGAGCGGGCCAACAACAAGATCGACCTCTACCCCGCCGCCAAGCCGGATGCGCCCTGCCTGGTGTTTCTGCACGGCGGCTATTGGCAGCGCAATTCGCGCGAATTGTTCGCCATGCTGGTCGAAGGCGTCGCTGCACATGGCTGGTCGGTTGCCATCCCCGGCTATTCACTGGCGCCCGAGGTGTCGCTGACCGATATCGTCGGCGAGATCCCGCGCGCACTCGACTGGCTTGCCGCACATGGCGCGGCCCATGGCGTCGCCGGGCCGGTCGTGCTGTCGGGCTGGTCCGCCGGTGCCCATCTCGTCGCAATGGCGCTCGATCATCCGCGTGTCCACGCGGGGCTGGCGATATCGGGCGTCTATGATCTCGCGCCGATCCGCGATACCGGGCTGAACAACGCGCTGAAGCTGACGGATGAGGAAATCGCCACGCTGTCGCCGCTCCGCCTGCCGGTGACGCAGAAGCGGCTCGACATTGCCTATGGCAGCAGCGAGCTGCCGGCTCTCGTGAACGATTCAATCGATTTCTACGAGAAGCGCGCGGCGGCGCAGGCACCGGGCAAGCTCATCTCGGTCGAAGGCGCCGACCATTTCACCATTCTCGAGGCGCTGCGCCGGCCGGACGGCATGCTGGTCGACGCCGCTCGGCGGTTGCTGGACTAAAAAGTGCGAAAACAACCCCATGCACAGTAGAGATGCCGTTGTTTTCAAATGCAAATTCTTGAAGGCAGAACGACGCCGCCACCGCTTTGACTTGTCGGGCAAAACAGGGGCATGATGCCATCATCGCCCCGGCTGCCGCTCCTGCATCTCGATCCAGACTTGCCCGCCCGTGATCCGCACCGGATAGAGCCGCAGTGGCCGGCTCGGCCATCCCGCGGTGATTGCACCGTTGCTCAAATCGAATGATGCCGCATGGCGGGGGCAACGCAGCCGCCCCGCCGCCACCTGCCCTTGAGCCAAATCGGCCTGTTCGTGCGGGCACGCCCGTTCGCAGGCGACAACGTTGCCTTCGTTCCAGATCACGATCAGGTCGCGCGCGGCGACGCGGACGATCGCTTCCGCCTTCAGCCGGTCGAGATCGCAGACCGGAGTCCAGCCGGCCCCATCACCCACCGAGATAGGCCTTGCGCACATGCTCGTTCGCGATCAGCTCGGAGCCGGCTCCGGACAGCACGATACGGCCGTTCTCGAGCAGATAAGCATGGTCGCACATCTCGAGCGCGGCGAAGGCGTTCTGCTCGACCAGCAGCACCGTGGTGCCGGCATCGCGGATACCGCGGATGATGGCAAAGGTGCGCTCGACGATGTTGGGCGCGAGCCCGAGCGATGGCTCGTCGAACATGATCAGCCGCGGTCGCGACATCAGCGCGCGCCCGATCGCAAGCATCTGCTGCTCGCCACCGGACAGTGTCCCCGCCGCCTGCCGGCGCCGCTCGGCGAGCCGCGGGAATTCCGCATAGATGCGGTCGCGGTCGGCCGCAATCTCGCCCGAACCACGACGGAGGTAAGCCCCCATGTCGAGATTCTCCTCAACGCTCATGTGCGGAAACACGCGCCGCCCTTCCGGACAATGCGCGATTCCGCTCGCCAGCACGCGCGGGGGCCTCGCCCCGGTGATGTCGATGCCCTCGAACCGCATCTGGCCCGAGCGTGGCGGCACGAGGCCGGAGATCGCGCGCAGCGTCGTGCTCTTGCCGGCGCCGTTGGCACCGATCAGCGCGACCAGCTGGCCGGCCTTCACGTCCAGCGAGATGCCGCGCAGCGCGGTGACGCCGCCATAGCCACAAACCATCTCGCGGATCTCAAGCACGTCCCGCTCCATGTCCGAGATAGGCTTCGATGACCGCAGGGTCGTTGCGGATGACGTCGGGCGTCCCTTCCGCGATGATGCGGCCATAGTTGAGCACGACGATGCGGTCGGAGACCGTCATCACCATGGGCATGTCGTGCTCGACCAGGAGGATGGTGATGCCGCGGTCGCGGATGCTGCGGATCAATTCAACGAAGCGATGGGTCTCCGAGGCGTTCATGCCGGAGACCGGCTCGTCGAGCAGCAGCATCGACGGCTCCGCGGCAAGCGCCAGCGCGACACCGACGAGACGCTGCTCGCCGTAGGACAGAGAGCCCGCGGCATCATGCGCGCGCCGCTCCAGCCCGACCCATTCAAGCAGCTCGCTGGCCCGCTGCCGCAGCTTGCGCTCCGAGGCGCGGGCGCCCGGCAGGCCAAGGATGGCGTCGAGCAGCCGCACCCGGCCCTGTCGATGCAGGCCGATCAGCAGATTGTCGTAGACGGTGTCGTTGGGGAAAACGCTGGTGCGCTGGAAGGTGCGGATCAAGCCGAGATCGGCAATCTCGTGCGGTTTCAAACCGGCGAGCGCAGTGTCGCGATAGGTCACGCGGCCGGCGCTCGGCGTCAGGAAGCCGGTCATGACGTTGAAGGCGGTGGTCTTGCCGGCACCGTTCGGTCCGATCAGGCTGACGATCTCGCCCTCGCCCACGGTGAAACTCATGTCGGATATCGCAACCAGCCCCCCGAAGCGGACAGCGACCTGGTCGATGGTCATGGCAATACTGCGCGCCGTCATCACGCCGGCTCCTTGGCAGCGGTCTCCGTGAGGGTCGCCGGCGCAGGCGACCGGCGCCGCCGCCCTGCCAAACGCAGTGCGAGCGACGGCACGATCCCGCGCGGCAGCACGAAGAGGATGGCGATCAGCACGCCGCCATAGGCAATCCATTGCGCTTCCGGCGCCATCACCGGACGGAGCGCGACCGGCAGCAGCCCGAAGATGAGTCCGCCGACGACGGGTCCGGCCAGGGAGCCTTTGCCGCCGGTGATGACCATGATCACCATGGTGACGGTGTTGATGAAGGCGAACACTTCGGGGTCGATGATCCTGATATAATGGGCATAGAGGCTGCCGGCCGCGCCTGCGATGGCAGCCGAGATCACGGCTGCGATCGTCAAGGTCCTGGTCACGTCGATGCCGACGGAGACGGCCAGCGTCTCGTTTTCCATCAGACCACGCATGGAGCGGCCGAAATGGGAATGAACGAGGCGCGCGATCAGGAGATAGGCGATGAGCGCGACGACCAGCACGAGATAGTAGTTCTGCAGCTTGGTGCGCAGCGTCAATTCGCCGACGCCCGGCAAGGGCAACGCGATGGAGGGGATGTTGGTCAACGCCAGCGGGCCCTGTGTCAGTTCGACCCAGTTCAGCGCGACCAACCGGACCACCTCGGCAAAGGAGATCGTCACGATGACGAAATAAGCGCCGCGGACCCGGAACGACAACAGGCCGACGAAATAGCCGCACAATCCTGCAATCAGGATCGCCAGTACGAAGCCTATGATCGGCGGCCAGGGCGTGTGAACCAGCCGAAAGCCTCCGGGCAGGCCGACGTCGAAGCCGAGCGAGGTCAGCGCGCTGACATAAGCGCCGATGCCGAAGAAGGCGATGTGGCCGAGGCTGAGCTGGCCGGTGAAGCCGAGCAGCAGATTAAGGCTCATCGCGCCGATGACGAAGATGCCGGTCGTGATCAGGGCGTTGAGAAGATAGGGATCGCGCAGCCAGAGCGGCACCGAGGCGAGAGCTGCGACGGCAAGAATGGTGACGATCGCTTTCATCCGACCCGCTCCGCACGCGCGAACAGGCCGGTCGGCCGGAAGATCAGCACGGCGATGATGATGACAAAGCCCATGGCGTCGCGGTAGCCCGACGAGACGTAGCCGGCGCCCAGCTCCTCGGCCAGGGCGAGGATGAAGCCGCCGATCACGGCGCCGGTGATGTTGCCGAGGCCGCCGAGGATGACGATGGCGAAGGCCTTGACCGCGGCGAGGTCTCCCATCTGAGGGAAGATGACGTAGACCGGCCCGAGCAGCGCGCCCGCCGCGGCCGCAAGGCTCGATCCGATCGCGAAGGTCGAGGTGTAGATCATGTCCACGTTGACCCCCATCAGCGAGGCCGTGTCGTGATCCTGGAACGTCGCGCGCATCGCGCGTCCGAGGCTTGTCTTGTTGATCAGCAGATACGTCACCAGGATCAGAAGCGCCGCGGCGGCGAGCACGAACAGGCGGAGCCAGGACACCGACACCGGTCCGAGCACCAGCGGCGCCTCGGGAAACGGCGTCGTCACCGATTTGGCGACCCCGCCCCAGATCCACAGCGTGCCGGACTGCATCGCGATCCAGGCGCCGATCATCACCAGCATGGTGGTGTCGATGTCAGAGCCGCGCAGCGGTCGCAGCAAGGTCAATTCGATGGCCGCACCCAGCAGCCATCCGGCCAGCACGGCCACGGGCAGCGCGAGAAAGAAGTTTAGCCCGAGCTGCTGCACCACGATGAACATGATGTATGCGCCGAACGTGTACAGCACGCCATGCGTGAAGTTCACGACGTTCATGATGCCGAAGATCAAGGTCAGCCCGATGCCCAGCAGCGCATAGGTGCCGCCGAGCACGAGCATGTTGATCAGATGCTGGAGGAATTCGCTCAAGACTGTTTCCGAGTGACCCGTGGTAAGTTGGGGCTATCGCATATGACAGTGGGAGAGTGACGGACGAACTCGGCCCGCATGGTTCGAGACGCCCGCTTTGGCGGGCTCCTCACCATGAGGGTCTGACATCTCGCCGCAAAACGCGACCTCATGCTGAGGGCCCGCCGCACGCGGGCGTCTCGAAGGATGGACCGCAGGCAAGCTGCCCGCCACGTTTTTCTTCATATGCGATAGCCTGTGTAGTGAGGCGAGAATAGCGATGCGCCGCCCCTCGCCTGTGACCGGCCCTAAAGCTGACGGCTTTTGATTGGGTCGATCTCGCAGCGGTCTCCGTCACCTCTCCCGCCTCCGGGAGAGGTCGGCGCGGAGCGCCGGGTGAGGGTTCTATCCTCTTGGGGAATCCCACCGCGGAGACACCCTCTCCCCAACCCTCTCCCGCAAGCGGGAGAGGGAGCGCACCTGCATCGCGGCTTGCAATCGGACCTAGCTTAATCATGCGCTAGAGCGTCTTCATCTCGACCTTGCCGTCGTTGATCTCGATGAGATAGACGTTCGGCTGGCTCTGCCCGCTCTCCTTGCCCTCGGGGCCGGACTTGCGGAACACGATGTCGCCGTTGAGCCCCTTGATGTTGATCTGCCAGAGCGCGGCCTTGATCGCCGCGGGCTCGGCCTTGCCGGCCTTCTCGATCGCGGCCGCCGCGGTGCGGATGCCGTCATAGCCACGGAAGCTCTCGGTGCAGCCCGCGAACTCGAATCCGCGCTTCTTCCATTCCGTGATGAAGTAGTTGGTCGCTTCCGGATTCGGCGTCTTTTCGGGGAACCAGGGCAGGAACGTGGTCAGATGCATGGTGCCGTTGGCGGCAGCTCCTGCCTGGGCAATGATCTGGTCCGGATTCTGCGAGCCGCCGGTGGTGATGATCCGCTTCTTCAGGCCCAGCGCCGCGGCCTGCTTGAAGATCAGGGTAAGCTGGTCGACCGCGGTCGTCACGATGACCGTCTCGGAATCCGAGCTCTTGATCTTGGAGAGCTGCGCGCTCATGTCCTGCGCGCCCTGGTCCATGGTCTCGACCAGGCCGATGCTGATCCCCTTCTCCTTCATCATCTTGCTGAAGTCCTCGGCGGTGCCGCGGCCCCAGTCATTGTTGATGACGAGGAAATCGACCTTCTTCAGCGCGAGCTTGTCGACGATGCCCTTGAACGCCGCGGCCTCGACTGCGGAGGGCGGCGAGATGCGGAAGATGAAGGGATTGCCCGTCGTCGTGATCTTGCCCGAGGACGAGGTCTCGACCACCATCGGGGTCTCGTATTCCATCAGCTTCGGCATCACCGCGAGCGTCAGGCTCGAGCCCCAGGCGCCCATCAGCACCGGCACCTTGTCGCTGGTGATGAGCTTCTCGGCGACTGCGGCCGCTTCGGTCGGGTTGCTCTTGTTATCCTCGATCACCAGCTCGATCTTCTTGCCGAGGATGCCGCCCTTGGCGTTGATCTCGTCGGCGGCGATCTTGGCGCCGTTGACGACGTAAGTGCCTGACGCCGCGAACGCGCCGGTGAGCGGCTCGTTGACGCCGATCTTGATGGTCTGCGCCCCGGCGGCGCCGCCGATCAAGGTCGTCGCCAGCGCGATCGTCCGAACCAATCCCAGTGCTCGTGTCATGTTGTCTCTCCAAATCCAACGCTGTTGATGTCTTAAGTCTGTCCAGGCTTCGTCACTTCCGGTGTGCGGGCACACCGTCACCCCGCCTCGCTCCGGCGGCCAAAGATGCGGGCGATCCGCGCGCGCAAGACGTCCGACGCGATCGACCAGAAGCTCAGCTCCGCCGGCGTTCCCGGTCCGGACGACACGCCAGACATCCGGCGATCGAGATTGGCGGCGAAGTCCGCAACCAGGCGTTTGGCGAGATCCCGCACCAGGCCGGGCCGGCCGATCTGGGCCAGCATTCCCGTGAGCGTGTAGCCGATCGACAGCTCGACCGCGGTCGCCGCGCCGCCTTCGAGCGGAAGCAGGCGATAACGGATCTCGCCTTGCGTCGCCGAATGGCTGCGGCGGTCGGTGCCGATGCCGACGATGCGTCCGGAGAGCGTCGCGGGATCGCGCTCGACGCGCGCGGCACCCTCGAAGGCCGCGGCGATCGGCCCGAGCTTCACCCGGATCGACCCCTCCACACGCTCCGGTATCGGCGGCGATGTCAGCGATACGCCAGGAAGGCAGGCGGCAATGCCCGCGATATCGTCGAACATCGCGAACACCTTTGCCGGCGCGTGCGGCAGCGTGAAGCGCTGGTCGAGCACGGTCGCCGGGGTGAAGTCGGGAATGGTGCCGCGCGCGACGCTCTCGGACGTCGGAGCCAGCACGGTGCGCGCAGGCTGCGAGTCGTATCGGCCGGATTCAGCTCGCCCCGAGCCGGCCGGACCGAGGACGGTCCTGCCGCCATCAGCCAGCGGCGCGATATTGCGCGCGCGTCTCGCCTCGATCACGGACTGCACCGCGCGCACGATGCCGACATAGCCGGTGCAGCGGCAGAGATTGCCGCTGAGACCGACGCGAATGCGCCGCTCGTCGGCATCGGGCAGACGCAGCACGAGATCGCGCGCGGAGACCAGCATGCCCGGCGTGCAATAGCCGCATTGCAGCGCATGCTCGCGGGTGAAGGCGGCGCGCAGCTCGGTCGTAACCTCGTCCTCGTCGAGGCCCTCGATCGTGGTGACGTCGGCGCCCTCGCAGGCCGCCGCATAGGTGATGCAGGAGCGCGCCGGCACGCCGTCGAGCAGCACGGTGCAGGCCCCGCAGACGCCGTGCTCGCAGCCGAGATGGGTGCCGGTCAGATCGAGCTTGTCGCGAACGAAATCGGCAAGGCTGGTGCGCGGCTCGGCCGACAGCTCCACAGCGCGGCGATTGACGTGAAGCGCGATCGTGCTCATGCCGCGGCCTCCTGGACGGAGCGTTTCAGCACGCTGACATGGATATGGCGCTGCGCGGCATCGTCGATGCCGGCCTTGGCCAGAACGGCGTCGGCAACGCGGACATCGAAGCGCTGCTTGTAGTCGGCCGTGATGCGGCCGCCGAACAGCTCGGCGGCGTCGGTGATGACGATGGGGGTCGTGTCGATCGCGCCGATCACGATGCGCGCCGAAGCCGCGGCGGGATCGATCAGGACCGCGCCGATGGCATGGGCGAACTCGCCGGTCTTGCGGCAGCTCTTGGCATAGCCCCAATGCGCCGAGGCCGATCGCGCCGGCACATGGACCGCTTCGACGATCTCGCCCGTGTGCAGCGCAGATTCCAGGGCGCCCACCACGAACGCCTCGACGGGCATCGTGCGTGCACCGCCAAGACTGCGCAACGTCACCCGTGCGCCCAAGGCGGCAAGGGCCGAAATCCAGTCCGCGGCGGGATCGGCATGGCTGAGCGAACCGCCGATCGTGCCGCGGTTACGCACGGCGCGATAGGCGATGTTGGCCGCCACGCCGCGCATGGCGCCGCGGGTCACGTCGACCGCGCGCCCGTCTTCGATATCGGCATGGGTGACCAGGGCGCCGAGCACGAGCTCGCCGCCGGAAATCTCGGCGCGCTTAAGCTCGGCGATGCTCGAGATATCGACGATCAGCTCCGGCTGCACCAGCCGCAGATTGAGCATCGGCCCGAGCGACTGGCCGCCGGCGATGATCTTCGCCGAGCCACTGCCGGCGGCCAGCATCGAGAGTGCTGCCGTGAGATCGCGTGGGCGTTCATAGGCGAAGGGAGCGGGCTTCATGCCGCACTCCTTTCGGCCGCGCGCGCGGCCAGCACGGCCGCGACGATCCGGTGCGGGGTGATCGGCGACTGCATCAGCTCGACGCCCAGAGGGCGCAGCGCGTCGTTGACGGCGTTGGCGCTCGCGGCCGGCGGCGCGCTCGCCCGCCCTCGCCGATGCCCTTCACGCCGAACTGCGTATAAGGCGACGGCGTCTCCATGTGGTCGAGGCGCGCGGCAGGAACCTCGGTCGGCCCGGGCAGCAGATAGTCGGCAAGTGTCGTCGCCAGCGGCTGGCCGGAGGCGTCGAACGGCATCTCCTCGTAGAGCGCGGTGCCTATGCCTTGCGCGAGGCCGCCATAGATCTGGCCGTCGACGACGAGCGGATTGACCAGCACGCCGCCGTCCTCGACGATCACGTAATCGAGGATCTCGACCTCGCCGAGATCAGGATCGACCGCGACCACCGCCGCATGCGCGGCGTAGCTGAAGGTACCGCTGTCGCGCACCGGCTTGTAGCCTTGCGTCACCTCAAGCCCGCCGGGATCGACGTCGGCCGGCAGATCCTGCGGGCGGCGGTACCAGGTGTGGGCGATCGCCTTCAGGCTGACGCTGCCATTGACGCCGCGCACTTCGCCATTCTGCAACACCACCGAAGCCGGATCATGCTGAAGCAGCTTGGCGCCGATGCGCCGGGCGCGTTCGCCGAGTTCGCGGCAGGCAGTGGCCACCGCGCCGCCCGCCATCACCATCGAGCGCGAGCCCCAGGTGCCGGTCGAATAGGGCGTCATCGCGGTGTCGCCGAGGATGATGCGGATCTTCGCGACATCCACCCCGAGGATCTCATGCGCGACCTGGGCGAGCGTGGTCTCCATCCCCTGGCCGTGCGAATGCACGCCGACGCGCAATTCGAGGCCGCCGTCCGGCGTCAGCCGCGCCGAAGCCTGCTCGTGGCCCGGCACCATCGGGATGCCCCAGCCGGAATAGACGGATGTGCCGTGCGCGGCCTGCTCGCAATAGATGGAGACGCCGACGCCGATCCGGCGGCCGTCGGCCTCGCCCTTGCGCTGGCGGCCGCGAATGGCATCGATATCGATCTGCGCCAGCGCGCGACGCATCGCCTCCGGATAGTCGCCGCTGTCGAAATGCTTCCTGGTGATGTTGTCGAACGGCATCTGCTCCGGCCGCACCAGATTGCGCAGCCGGACCACGCCGGGCTCGAGCCCGGCCTCCGCCGCCACGAGATCGAGCATCAATTCCAGCGCGAAGCAGACGCCGGTGCGCGCCACGCCGCGATAGGGCAGGATTGGACATTTGTTGGTGGCGACCGAGAAGGTGCGGCAGCGATAGGCCGGCATCTTGTAAGGACCCGGCAGGATGCTCGCGACCTGCGCGGCTTCGAGGCAGGCCGAGAACGGATAGGACGAGTAGGCGCCGGAATCCACCGTCGCCTCGCAATCGATGCCGCGCAGCGTGCCGTCGCCGTCGGCATAGACCGTGATCCTGTAATGGTGCTCGCGGCAATTGGAGCTGGCGACGAGATGCTCGCGGCGATCCTCGATCCAGCGCACCGGGTGGCCGCGCTGCATCGTCAGCCAGGACAGGCAGACCTCTTCGGGCAGCAAAATCCCCTTGTGACCGAAACCGCCGCCGACGTCGGGCGAGATGACGCGGATCTGTCCCTCCTCCATGCCGAGACATTCGGCAAGACCGCTGCGCGTGATGTGCGGCATCTGCGCTGCGGAGTGCAGCGTGAGCTGGTCGAGCCTCGGATCGAAGGTCGCGACCACGCCGCGGCCTTCGAGTGGCGACATGCACTGCCGCGCCGTCGAGATCTCGCGCGTCACCTTGATCGGCGCATCCAGCGCAGCCGAGATGTCGACCTCGTAGTTGGTCTCCAGGAAGACATTGTCGCCCCAATGCTCGTGCACCAGCGCCGAACCGGGCTCGCGCGCCCTCAGCATGTCGTAGACCGCGGGCAGCTCTTCGAGATCCAACGTCACGGAGGCCGCGATGTCCTCCGCTTCGGCGCGTGTCGGCGCAAGGCACATCGCGACGAGTTCGCCGACCTGCCGGACCTTGCCGGTGGCGAGCACCGGCTGCTCGGAAATCTTGAAGCCGGGAAGTCCCGAGACGGCGCGGATGGGCTTGATGCCGTCGAGATCGGCCGCCGTGAACACGTTGCCGCGATGGCGTTCAGGCACATGAATCCCGCGGATGCGCGCATGCGCCAGCGGGCTGCGCACGAAGGCGACGTCCTGAAGGCCGGCGAGCCTGATGTCGGCGACATACTGGCCGCGGCCGCGCATCAGGCGGTCGTCCTCCTTCCGAGGCAGCCGCGCGCCCACGCCCTGCCCGGACTTGCCCGAAGGAAATTCTCGCTCGTTGCGCACGCCGGCCTTCTCCTTCACCGCCCGCCCTTATGCCGCGACAGCTTGCGGCAGGATCGGCGCAACCGCGTCGAAGCGCGTGCCGGCGCGCAGGCAGAAGGCCGGCTGCAGCAGGCGCTCGGCGATCACCTCGTTCTTCTCATTGTCCTTGAGGACGAAGCGGCCGTTCTGTTCGGTTAGCACGGAGACGTCAGCATCCATGCCGACCCTGAGCGCGCCGATCTCCCCGCTGCGGCCGAGCATCCTGGCGGGATTGGAGGTGACCATCGGCACCACCTGCTCCAGCGACAGGCCGAGCGCCATCATCGAGCTCATCGCCTGGACCAGGCTGAACTTGGCCTGGCCCGCGAAGGGATGGTTCTCGTCGTCCTCATGCTGGTCGGGCGTCCCGGCCGGCGCGGGCACATGGGTGTTGTAGCCATGGATATCGGCGCCGAGCGTGGTCGGAACGATGCCGGCGGCGATCGCCTTCTTTGCCAGCCGGTAGGAGAAATGGCTGCCGTGACCGACATCGACCTTCAGGCCGCGGTCGAGCGCAGCCCGGATCACCGGATGCACCTCGCCCTCGCGATTGACGAAACCGCCGGGATGGCGCGTGAAGGGATGGGCGAGAATGTCGCCCTCGCGCAGGAGCGGAATCACGCGCGTCAGGATCGTGTCGGCATCCTCGCCATTGGCGCCGCTCTCGGGCAGGCCCCAGAGCTGGCCGAAATGCACGTAGACCGGCAGATCGGCGCGCTTGCCGATCTCCGCCGCCATCTCGATGACGCGGATGCCCCAGCGCGCGAAGCCGCCGATCTCGGCGTGAGCCTTGATGCCGCGCACGATGTCGAGATTGGCCGTCGCCGCCTTGACGGTCGCGTCGACGTCGACCCCGTCGGGGCTATAGAGCTGCGGATAGAAATGCCCCTCGAGTCCGCCGACGAGATAGGCGGACAGGAACGCGTAGACGCGCGAGGCGGCGGGCTCCGCGATGAAATGACGGAAGCCGGGCAGCGTCATGCAGGACGGACCGCCCTGGTCGACCAGCGTCGTCACACCCGACTGCACGCCGACCATGTCCGGATTCATGCCGAAGCGTCCGGAGACATATTGATAGACGTGGGCGTGCGTGTCGATCAGCCCGGGCAGCACCAGCTTGCCGCCAACGTCGACGACCTCCCGGGCGCTGGTCGGCAGAATGTCGTACGCGATCGCGGCAATCTTGCCGTTGCGGATCGCGACATCCTTGATGCCATCGACGCCGGAGGCCGGACAGATCACGCGACCGCCTCGCAGTAGAAGGTCGAAGCTGGCAGTGACGGACATGGCGCTCTCCTCTTCTTGCGAGGGCGACGGCTTCGTCCCCTCGAATTACGAAGCATGCTTCGTATCTTGACATTACGAAGCATGCTTCGCATTTTGACAAAAGCAAGCATCGTGCCATGATCCCGATGTGGCAGGCGCACTCGAATCGAGCTAAGCGCGGCAGGGTTTCGGCTTGGGAGAGTGTGCATTGCGGCAGGCGAAGACACGTCGCGGCGGGACGAGGCACCGCCCCTGGCCCTTGTCGGAACGGCCCGGATATCTGATCCGCCGGCTGCATCAGATTCACGTCGCGCTGTTTCAGGAAGCCTGCGGCGAATTCGAGGTCACGCCGCTGCAATACAGCCTGCTCTCGGCGCTGGCGGTGCGTGAAACCGCCGATCAGACCACTTTGGCGGCCGATATCGCCCTCGATCGCACCACGACGACCGGGGCCCTGAAGCGGCTTGCCGCCCGAAATCTGGTCGAACGTGCGGTGAACAAGGATGATCGCCGGGCCCGGCTGTGCCGACTGACACCGGCCGGAGCCGCGCTGCTGGTCAAGATCGAGGGCGGGGCGCGACGGGCGCATCGTGCGACGCTCGGCGATTTGAACCAGCGGGAACAGGCGCTTTTCATCGAGATGATGCAGCGCATCGTGGCCGGCCATCCCAGTCGCGACAGCGCTGCTGCCGTATTCGACTAGGAGCCAGTGCTGCGCTTTTGAGTTGGGCTGCTCAATTTATCATCGTACCGCTGCCCGGCCGAGCAACATCGCCCGCCTCTCGCCGGCGCGGCAGACATGCCGAAGCGTACTCACGCGCAAGATCGGCCAGCGCTTGAAAACGCAGTCGCATCCGGCGCGACGCGCATGGCTTCCGGCATCGCCGCCCGCCGGCTCGGCCGCTCCGCAATTCCATGGCACGATTTATGCTGCGGTGATGCGAAGCGTGCTTCGTATTGGGGGATACCATGACGGATTCCGAACTTCGCGCTGATATTCACAGCATTGAGCCGATTCCCGACGCGGACCGGGACTCCACCGGCCCGCAGCAGATGTGGATCTGGGCCGGCGCCAACATCGCGCCGGTCAACTGGGCGCTCGGCGCGCTCGGCATCATCCTCAAGCTCGGGCTGATGGAGACGATTGCGGTCATCGTGCTCGGCAACATCGTCGGCTGCGCGATCTTCGCAACCTTCACGGTGATGGGGCACAAGACCGGCGTGAACCAGATGGTGCTGAGCCGGTCCGCGTTCGGCGTACGCGGCGCCTATCTGCCGAGCATCCTAATGTTCCTGATGACGTTGGGCTGGATCGGCGTCAACACCTACTTCCCGGTGAAGGTCTCGATGGGCATCCTCGGCCAGTTCGGCGTGCCCGACACCTGGCCGGTCGAGCTCGTCGTCATCACGCTGGTGATGGCGGTGCAGGTGCTGATCGGGATCTACGGCTTCTACGCGATCCGCACCTTCGAGAAATACACGGTGCCGCCGACCATCGCCATCATGGTGCTGATGAGCGTGCTGGCCTGGACGCGGCCCGGCGTCGTCAACTGGAACCTGACCACCTCGCTGCCGCCCGGCGCGCATCTTGCGATGCTGACGATGCTGACGACCGCGATCGGTGTCGGCTGGGGGATCTCCTGGGTGACCTGGGCCTCCGACTATTCGCGCTTCGTGCCGCGCTCCACGCCATCGAAGGCCGTGTTCTGGTACAGCTATGTCGGCATGTTCGTGCCGACAGTCTGGCTCGGCATTCTCGGCGCGACCATTGCTTCGACGACGCTGGACACGGACCCAGCCAAGATGGTCAGCGCGGTGTTCGGCGGTCCCGTCAGCATTCTGGTCCTGTTGATGGTGCTGCACGGCCCGATCGCCACCAACATCCTCAACGTCTATTCGGCGGCGCTGGCGGCGCTGAGCGCGGGGCTGAAACTCTCGCGCTTCTGGCTCACCGTCATCGTCGGCGTCGCCGGCTATCTGGTTACCCTCTACTTCATCTTCGCGCCGTCGTTCGCGAAGGCGTTCGACCATTGGATGATCAGCCTGCTGTTGTGGATGAGCCCCTGGGCCGGCGTGGTGCTCGCCGACTTCTTCATCAAGCGCAAGGGCAGGATCGAGGTGGCCGAGCTCTATCGCTCGCCGGAGAGCAGCGCCTATGGCGACATCAACTGGGCCGGCATGATCGCCTTCTTTGCCGGCCTCGTTGCCGGCTGGCTGGTGCAGGACGGCCTGGTCAGCGCGCTGCAGGGGCCGATCTCGATCAATCTGCTCGGCGGTGCCGATCTGAGCTGGCTGTTCGGAATTGGCGTCGCAGGTCTCGTCTATCTTGCGCTCGGCAAGTTCGCGACCTCGCCGTCATCGGTCGTCGCGAGCAGTGCTGGCCGGTAGCAGGAGGACACGGACCGCGTCCAGCGATCAGTCCTTCTGGCGAAGTCTCACGATCATGTCGCCGGGCACGAGTGCTTCGGCGGCATGGGGGTGCAGTCGCCACAGGCTTTCGCCCTCGACCAGCGGCGGCATGGGAAGCGCGTGGCCGGCGAAGTTGACGACAATCTGCAGAACGTCGCCCCTCTCCGTCTGCCAGCGCACATCCGCGCCGCCCATGTGGGGATCCGCGCCGAGCAATTGCCGCTGCGCGGAAACAAACCCCCGTTTGATGAGCGGCACGATCTTCTCACGCCGTATCGTCAACAACCGCGCTGTCAGCGCTCGAAACCTCGCGCCGGCAGGAGATTGGTCGATGCTCGTCCAGTCCAGCTTGGAGACCAGGAAGGTTCCTTCGTCGCACGGGTCCGGAATTCTTGCGCGCGTTTCGGGGGCTGCGAAAGCCTTGAAGTGCGAAAACTCCCTGCGGCGGCCGTCCCGCGTCAGCTCGGCCGCTTCGCCCGTCCAGTCCGCAAAGAACAGGAAGGGCGTGTCGGCGGCGGCTTCCTCACCCATGAACAGCATCGGAATATGCGGGCTCAGCAGAACCAGCGCCAGGGCGAGCTCCAGCTTCTCCGGGCCGACCAATCGGGAGAGCCGCTCCCCGAAGGCGCGGTTGCCGACCTGGTCGTGGTTCTGGGCGAAGAAGATGGTCGCTTCGGGCGGCAGATGAGCACTCGGCTCGCCGCGCGGCTCCTGGTGCAGAGGAAAGACTTCGCCCTGATAGGCAAAGCCCTCGGTCAGGGATCGCGCGAGATGTTCGAGCGGCTTGTCTGCGAACGCCCGGTAATAGCCTTCGTCCTCGCCCGTGAGCAGGACGTGGAGCGCGTTGTGAAAATCGTCGCCCCACTGCGCGTCGTAATACCTCGCCCGTCCCTGCGAACGCGCGAGCAGGTGCGCCTGATTGGCCTCGTTCTCCAGCATCAGATGGACGTGCCGGCCCACCAGCTGACTGCGCACGGTCTCGGCCAGCTCGATCAGGAAATGCCGCTCGGAATCGTCCTTCAGCGCGTGGACCGCGTCGAACCGCAGACCGTCGAACCCATAGTCGCGCAGCCACATCAGGGCATTCTCGATCAGGAACCCGCGCACGCACGCGCCGTCTGGCCCTTCGAGATTGACGGCAGGCCCCCAGCCGGTGGTGTGGCGCGGGTTGAAAAAGCTTTCCGCATAGGAGTGCAGATAGTTCAGCTGCGGCCCGAAATGATTATAGACGACGTCGAGATAGACCATGATGTCGAGAGCATGCGCGGCCTGCAGCAGCCGCTTGAGATCCTCTGGCCGGCCATAGCGGGCATTCGGCGCGTTCAGGAGCACGCCGTCATAGCCCCAATTGTGCCGGCCAGGGACGTCGTTGAGCGGCATCAGCTCGATGGCGGTGATACCGAGATCGCGCAGATAAGGCAGCCTCTTCTCGACGCCGGCATAGGTGCCCTCCTCGCTGAAGGTGCCGACATGCAGCTCGTAGATCACGGCTTCCGCCCAGGGACGGCTCGGATAGAGAACCGGGTCCCTCAGCGCGGTCGTATCGATCACCTCGCTGGACGCACCGACATCGTCCGGCTGGAAGAACGAGGCGGGATCGGGGACGACGAGGTCTTCGTTGATCCTGAACTGATAGCGCGTGCCGGCGCGCGCGGTTGGGCTCAGCAGCTGATACCAGCCGTCGTCATCCCGCGGCATCCTGCGGGACGGCTGGCCGACTTCGAGCAGTTCGACCGATCGGGCCGTGGGCGCCCATAGGTTGAACGAGACCCCGTGATCGACGATCTGAGGACCATGGCGCCGACTTTGCTCGGCCGTTCCCAATCTGTGCCTCAAACCCGTCCCCTTTCACCCGCATGCCCCGCGCCTCGGCGTGCTTTGTGATCGCTTGCATCGTCCGGACCACAAAGCGGAGCCGCGTGCGTTCGTTCCTCCACGCGTCGACGCCGGACATTTGCAGCACATGGGGGAACGGAATCAGCGGCGCGACGGTTACCCTCGTACACAGGAGCTGTCGCCATGCGCCGCCCGAAACCGCAAGCCATCCGCAACAAGCTGGACCTGACCGACCGCACCCAGGTGCGCCTCCTCAGGAAGCGCCTCGGACTGTCGGACGCGGAGCTGACCGCGATCGTCGGGCGGATGGGCAACTCGATTCCGGCCATCAGCAAGGAAGCAGCTCAGCAAAGAGCCAACGCGCTGTCCAAGCCGGCGGACGTGGCGCCTGCCGCCGTGATCGCTTCGGCGACCGCCAGCGAGCAGACGACGGCCGAGGTCGCAGCGACCGCGCCGTCATCCTGACGGACTATTCGGGGGGAAGGATGGACCAAACAGTACATTCAGACGACGCCCTGACGCGGGCGGCCTTAAGCCTGCGCCGCACCCGGATCACCGAGGGCAGGCCGTTTCCGCTCGGCGCCACCTGGGATGGGCTCGGCGTCAACTTCGCGCTCTTTTCGGCCCACGCCACCAAGGTTGAGCTCTGCCTGTTCGACGACACCGGTGAAACCGAGCTCGAGCGCATCGAGCTTCCCGAATATACCGACGAAGTCTGGCACGGCTATCTGCCCTCCGCCCGCCCCGGCACCGTCTACGGCTACCGCGTCCATGGCCCTTACGAACCCGACGCCGGCCACCGCTTCAATCCCAACAAGCTCGTGCTCGATCCCTACGCCAGGCAGCTGGTCGGCCAGCTCCGCTGGGGACCGGAGCTATTCGGCTACCGGCTCGACCATGCCGACAAGGATCTCTCCTACGACGAACGCGACAGCGCGCCGTTGATGCAGAAGTGCCGCGTGATCGATCCCGCCTTCACCTGGGGCGCAGCGCGCAAGCCGGAAGTGCCTTGGGAGCGGACGATCGTCTACGAGATGCACGTCAAGGGGTTTACCCAGCTGCATCCGCTGGTGCCGGAAGCCGACCGCGGCACGTTCTCGGGCCTGGCACATTCCGAAGTCCCGGCCTATCTACGCTCGCTCGGCATCACCAGCGCCGAGTTGCTGCCGATCCATGCCTTCGTCGACGACAGCTATCTGGTCGAGAAAGGCCTGCGCAACTACTGGGGCTACAATTCCATCGCCTTCTTCGCGCCTGATCCGCGTTACCTCAAGACGCCGTCCGCGAACGAGTTCAAGGCCATGGTCAACCAGTTTCACGCCCATGGCATCGAGATCATTCTCGACGTCGTCTACAATCACACCGCGGAAGGCAACGAGCTCGGCCCGACCCTTTCGTTCAAGGGCATCGACAATGCCAGCTACTACCGCCTGCTGCCGGACAAGAAGCGCTACTACATCAACGACACCGGCACGGGGAACACCGTCAACCTTTCGCATCAGCGCGTGCTGCAACTCGTCGCCGATTCCCTGCGCTACTGGGCGACCGAGATGCGGGTCGACGGCTTCCGTTTCGACCTCGCCACCATTCTGGCGCGCGAACCGTATGGCTTCGATGAGGGCGGCGGCTTCCTCGACGCCTGCCGCCAGGATCCCGTGCTCTCCAGCGTCAAGCTGATCGCAGAGCCCTGGGACATCGGGCCCGGAGGCTACCAGGTCGGTCAGTTTCCGCCCGGTTGGGCCGAGTGGAACGACAAGTTCAGGGACACGGTGCGCACCTTCTGGAAGGGCGACCCGGGCACGCTGGCCGACTTTGCCAAGCGCGTATCGGGATCCGGCGACCTCTTCAACAAGCGCGGGCGGCGGCCCTGGGCCAGTGTCAACTTCGTCACGGCCCATGACGGCTTCAACCTGAACGATCTCGTCTCCTACAACGACAAGCACAACGAGGCGAATGGCGAGGACAATCGCGACGGTCACAGCAACAACCATTCCTGGAACTGCGGCGCCGAGGGGCCGACCGACGACCCTGAGATCACCGCGCTGCGCGAGCGCCAGAAGCGGAATCTGCTGGCGACGATGCTGCTCTCCCACGGCACGCCGATGCTGCTCGCCGGCGACGAGTTCGGCCACACCCAGAATGGCAACAACAACGCCTACGCCCAGGACAACGAAACCACCTGGCTCGACTGGATGGGAATCACCGCGAACGGCCGCAGCCTTCGCGAATTCGCCCGCAAGCTGATTGCGACCCGCAAGGCGTTTCCGATCCTCTACCGCAGCCGCTTCCTGGTCGGCTCGCACAACGAGGAACTCGACGTCAAGGACGTGACCTGGCTGTCGCCATCCGGTGAGGAGATGACGACCGAGCAATGGCAGGATGGCAATGCCAAATGCTTCGGGATGCTGCTCGACGGACGCGCGCAGGAGACCGGGATCAAGCGTCGGGGCTCGGATGCGACCATGCTGCTGGTCTACAACGCGCATCATGACGTCGTGAACTTCACCCTGCCGGAGGTCACCGACGGGCGCAGCTGGCTGGGCCTGATCGACACCAATCGGCCTGAGGCGCCCACGACCGAGTTCGAGTTCGGGCACGCCTACGCGGTGACCGGGCGATCCCTGCTGATGTTGGGCCTTGCCAACGATAACATCGCGACGCGCCGCCTGCGGCAGGGTCTCGGCGCCCTGCTGGACATCGCCGACACACCTCTGCCGGGCTAAAGCGCGCTGCGATCGGGATGAATCGTCATCGCGCTTCAGGTTGTTGTTCAAGCATGATCTTTTCGGAAAATCGCTGCGCACTTTCCCGCATCATGCTTTAGACTGTCGTCCGCAGCGCGCCATTGGACTGCGGGATGCCGGGGATCATGATGGTGAGGTCTCCGAGGCGGAGCACTGATCAGGCATCTTCCTTCCGGTTGGGGCGTCGCTGCAACCATCCTGCGCGCCGGGCTTTGGAACGCCCGGTCACGAGCCGCGTTCAGTGTCGAAATTGGAGGTTTTGATGAGACCTTTGTTGATAGCTGCCGCCGCGCTGTCGATCCTGACGAGCTTCGGGTTTTCGAGCGCCGCCGTGGCACAAGATCGCTACTGCCTCCAGGGCCGGATCTGGGGCTATCCAGGCAACTGCCAGTTCGCCAGTTACGCTCAGTGCATGGCAACCGCATCGGGAACGAACGCCTATTGCGGCATCAATCCCCGCTACGCCTATGCGCGCCGTTATAGAGGATACCGGTGACTTCCAGGCTGGCTAAAACGTCCCCGCCACAGTGACCCTGAACGTCAGCGGCTCCACCGGGTGCAGCACGTAATCCATCACGCCGTTCTGGCAGACCGCCGTTGGCGCTGTGCCTGATGTGCAGAGATTGTAGAGCGAGTCGGTCTTGAGCAGCGCCCCATAGGCATAGGTGATCTGGTTCGCCTTCGTGTTGAAGAGGTTGAGCACGTCGAGCTGGATGCGCCAGCCATTGTCGATGCGATAGCCGAGGCGACCGTTGAAGATGCTGGTCGCAGAGGAGCGGAACGCGTTGTCCTCCGTCAGCGGGCTCGAGGCCAGATAGCGCCAACGCACGGTTCCGAACCAGCCGGCCTTCTCGCCCAGCGTGACGCCGGCTGACGCCACCATCGCCGGTGCGTTCGGAATGTAGTTGCCTGGGGCATTGCCGATCTGCGCCTCGGGATAGCCGGCAAGCGAGGCATAGACCTCCGCCTGCTCGCTGTCATAGCCGCGAAACCGCGCATGCGTCATTGCAAGATCGGCGTCGATGTCGATCCAGGACCGTGGCCGGTAATGGTTGGTCCACTCGAAGCCGTAGCGGCGGCTGGCGCGGGTTGCCGAGGTATCGCCGGCATCGCCGGAGAACAGGATCTCGGAATCCTGATCCAGGATGAAGAGGCTGAGCGAGGTGTCGAGGCCCGCAACGATCCTGCTGCGGACGCCGACCTCCGCGCCTCTGGTCCGCACCAGCAGCGGCGACGGCGTGAGCCTTGTCGCGGGATCGGCCGGATCTTCAGTCGTAGTCGCGCCGCGGGCGTCGTTCGAATGCATGCCGTAGCCGGCACCGAGGAAAAATTCGGTCTGGTTGAACGGACCAAGCACCATCCTGAATTTCGGGCTGCCGAGCGCGGCATCGGCGCGGCCGGAATTGGCGCTGTTGAACAGCGAGGTGACATCAGCGGCATAATAGTCGCCGCGCCAGCCCACCGTCGTCCTGAGCCAATCGGTCCAGCGCACCGTGTTTTCGGCATAGACCCCGACGCTGCCCTCGCCGACCTTGTCGCTGCGCACGTTGGAGAGAAAGCTGCGCTGGAACGTGTCGGTGAGCGCGAGGTCGATCGCATCATAACGCGATTGCAGGCCGACCGTGGTCTGCGTCGGCAGGCCCGCGAATGAACCGTTCAGCGTACGCGAGACGTTGGCGCCTGCCATCAGGCGGTCGTCGTGCTGGTGGAACTGGTCGCCGAGCACGGGATCGTCGAGGAAGTAAGTGAAATTGTTGAAGAGGTCGAGCTGGCTCTTCACCACATAGGCATTCGCCTTCCACGACCCGAGATCGTCGCTCTGCGCGATGCGGCCCGACAGAGCAAAACGGTTGGTGTTGCCGCCGTCGGTCGGATCCTCCGAGCCAAAACGATCGAGCAGGCCGCCCGTGATGGCGCGCTGCGGCACCTGGTCGGTCGAATTCCATCTGTTGACGTAGGCCATGCCGGTGACGGACAGGCCGTCGGTCGCAGTGCCCTGGCTGTAGCGCACGAGCCCGTTGAGCTTTCGCACATTGTCCGGATTGTCCCAAGGGCCGTTGTAGGTCCCAACTTCGCCGGCCACCAGCAGCGAACCGTCACCGACTTTTGCGGAATCCATGCCGAGCAGGCGGCGATAGCCGAAACTGCCGACCGTCACCTGCGCGAGTCTCCTGGTGCGGTCGATCAGACCGATATGAACGCTTCCGACCGAGGCGAAGTCGCCTTCGTCGGCGAAATAAGGCCCCTTGCGCACGTCCATGACGGCGACGGTTTCCGGGATCAGCCAGTTGAGATCGGCATAGCCCTGGCCGTGCGCGTGGGTGCGCATGTTGACGGGGACGCCGTCGACCGTGATCGCAAGATCCGTGCCGTGGTCGAGATTATAGCCGCGCAGGAAATACTGGTTGGCTTTGCCCTCGCCGGAATGCTGCGTCACGATCAGACCCGGGACGGCTTCGAGCACCTCACCCGGCCGCGAGACCGGGCGCGCGTTGATCTCATCGCCGGAGACGGTGATCTCGCTGGCCATGCCGGCCTCGCCCTTTGCACCCGAGCCGGCACTGCGCGCATCCGACGCCTGCGTCGGTACAGGATACAGGAAGATGCGGTGACTGGCCGCAGCCGGTCTGCCGGTGCGGCGCGATGCGGCCGGCCTCTTGCGCCCCGGCGTCTCGCTGCCACTGACCTGGACCGGCGGCAGTTCGCGTGAGGCGCTATTGCTCTGCGCAAGGGCGCGGCCGTCATCGGCAAGCAGCGCCAGGGCCGAGAGTGCCGTCAGCGCGCCGCCACGACGGCCGGACTTAGGCCGTCTCAGTCGCATCGGCGCATTCCAAAACCTTCGTCCCGGCAGTCCCGGGCTCGACCGCCCGCAAATTCCGCCTCGCCGCCCGCTCCATCAGCCCCGCCTTTACAGTATGACGTTTATCAAACTTTCTCATACTGACAAGAGCAAGAGCCGGACCACTTTCGACCTCACGGCCGAACGCCGACAAAACGGAAGCCAAATGGCTGCTCTAATGGAGGAATTCCGCGCCGGCCCTTGACGACGCCGGGGCGGGACGGAGCGCTTCTATTGGCAAGCTGATATCCACTCTGACGAGCAAGTTGACGGCTGGCAGGGGCTCACGGACATGCCCGCCGCACCATCCGATCTGAGGATGGATTGCATGTTGATGCCGCAAGTGCCGGCCGCCTCCAGAGCAGCTCGGTTTCAACGGTGGTGGAACCGATCGCTGTGAAGTGGCTCACATGCGGCCGGACAATCTGGATGTATTGGTCGTGCCGGGTGGAGATGGCAGACGGAGATGCGCATGAAACCCCTCATGCTTTCGCTCATTGCAGCCATGCTTCTCGCCGGTGCGGCCAGCAACATGTTCAGGTCGCATGCCGTTCTACATTTCGGTCAGCACGGCATGGCGTCCATTCAAGACATGCAGACCGGCCAGGCAAACAAGCTTCCCGAGCAGGAGCTGCAGGACCGCTCCGTCTTGTTTGCGAAAGAGCCGGCTCAGTAGGCTGGAGCGCCCACGTCGGACTCCGCTTATTCGGCCGCGGCCGTTGCGGGTTGCGGTTGTCCGTCGTTCGGTCCGGTTCGCGCCTTCTGCTCGTCGAGCCAGAGGCTATGGTGCTCGCGAGCCCAGTTGACGTCGACTTCGCCCGAGCCCATGGCCTCGAACGCGCCTTCCATTCCGATGGTGCCGATATAGATGTGCCCGATCATGGCCGCGACGAACAGGACCGCCACGATGGCGTGGACGATCTGGGCCACCTGCATGCCTTCGATCCCCGTGCCGTAGAACGGAAACATCAGCGCATAGCCTGACGCTGCAACGAGACCGCCGCCGAGCACGACGATCCAGTAGATCATCTTCTGGCCGCCGTTGAACCGATAGGCCGGCGGATGATCATGCCCGATCAGGCCGCCACCCCGCCTGGCCCATTCGATATCCACCTTGCCGGGAATATTGCCGCCGATCCACATCAGGAAGATCAACACGACCCCCAGCGTGAACGGAAAACTCAGATAATTGTGGGCGTATTTGGCCCATTGCGACCATTCGGAGAAGGCCTCGAAACCGATCAGCGGCAAAAGCAGCTGCCGGCCAAAGGTGACGTTAAGGCCGGAGATCGCCAGGATGATAAAGCAGGTTGCCGTCATCCAGTGTACGAAACGTTCGAAACCATTGAAGCGCACGATGGTGCGGCCCGAGCGGCCGCTCTCCAGCCGAACCATGCCGCGGGTGAGATAGAAGATCATTATCAGGGCGATCATGCCGATGATGGCAACGCCGCCGATCCAGGGCAGCGTCACCATGCGGAATTCCCGCCATTCCCGCCCCTGCGGCTGCTCGAGAACGCGGGAGCGCTGGTCGGGAATGCTGACGCGGCCCTGGATCCGGTTGAGCTCCTGCAGGAGCTGCTGCTCCTTGACCGCGCTCGCGGTCGGATTGACCTGCTGAGCGCTCGCGGGCACCGCCGTCACCAAAAGAAACAGCGCCCAGGCGCCAAACGCCAGACGAATGAACCTTGCAAACGACGCCATCACGTCCTCCCCGGTCTTGCGCGCCCGTCGACTGCCCACGTCAGGACTCGATCGTCTCGCGATACGCGGTCTTCCAGCCCCATGCACCCGAGCCATAGCCGCGCTTCGTGACGCGTTCCTTGTAGATCTGGGCGATGATCTCGCCGTCACCCGCAAGCAAGGATTTGGTCGAGCACATCTCGGCACACAGCGGCAGCTTGCCTTCGGCCAGCCGGTTCGCGCCGTACTTTTCGTATTCCTCCTTGCTGCCGTCGGCTTCAGGGCCGCCGGCGCAATAGGTGCATTTGTCCATCTTGCCGCGCGAGCCGAAGTTCCCGACCTTCGGATATTGCGGTGCGCCGAACGGGCAGGCGTAGAAGCAATAGCCGCAGCCGATGCAGAGATCCTTGGAGTGCAGCACCACGGCATCGGCCGTGGTGTAGAAGCAGTTCACCGGGCACACGGCCGCGCAGGGCGCATCCGTGCAGTGCATGCAGGCCATCGAGATCGAGCGCTCGCCCGGCTTGCCGTCGTTGATGGTGACGACGCGCCGGCGGTTGATGCCCCAGGGCACCTCGTGCTCGTTCTTGCAGGCGGTGACGCAAGCGTTGCACTCGATGCAGCGATCGGCGTCGCAGAGAAATTTCATCCGAGCCATGTGCGTGCTCCTCTCAGGCTGCGACGATCTGACAAAGCGTGACCTTCGGCTCCTGCATGCCCGTCGCAGGATCGTAGCCGTAGCTCGTGATCGTGTTGGCGCTTTCGCCCAGCACGATCGGATCGGTGCCGGCGGGATAGTTCTTGCGCAGGTCGGCCCCCCCGAGCCAGCCGCCGAAATGGAACGGCATCCAGGCGACGCCCTTGCCGACGCGTTCGGTCACCAGCGCCTTCATCCTGGCACGTGAATTGTTCTCGGCACCGCTCACCCAGACCCAGCCGCCGTCCTTGATGCCGCGATCGGCGGCATCGGCGGGGCTGATCTCGATGAACATGTCCTGCTGCAATTCGGCGAGCCATGGATTGGTGCGGGTTTCCTCGCCGCCGCCTTCGTATTCGACGAGACGTCCCGAGGAAAGGATCAGCGGAAACTGCTTGGCGATCCCCTTTTCCACCGCCGCCTTCTGCACCGAGAAGCCGATGTTGGGCAGGCGGAACTGCTTGGCGTCGGGCAGGGTCGGATATTTCTCGACGAGATCGACGCGCGGCGTGTAGATCGGTTCGCGGTGCACCGGTATCGGGTCCGGCAGGCCGAACGCATTCATGCGCGCCTTGCCGTTGCCGAAGGGCACGCAACCGTGCTTCAGCGCGACGCGCTGGATGCCGCCGGAAAGGTCGACCGCCCAGGACACCGCATCCGGATTGGCCGGGTTGACCCTCTGGATCGTCGCCATCTCGGCCTCGGTGAGATCCTGGTCCCAGCCGAGTTTCTTCAGGCTTGCCAGCGTGAATTCGGGATAGCCGTCCTCGATCTCCGATCCCCTGGAGAAGGACTTGTCGGCGAGCAGGCTCACCTTCCGCGTCGTGCCGTCCGGCAGCTTCTCCTCGCGTTCGATGCCGAAGCGTGGGCGGAACGCGCCGCCGCCGTCCATCACGTGCAGATTGTTGTTGTAGAGCAGCGGCGAGCCGGGATGCTTCACCTCGGGCGAGCCCCAGCACGGCCAGGGCAGGCCGTAATAATCGCCGCCGACCTCCGGATCGTCCTTGGGCGCACGCAGCGTCACCAGGTCGAACTTGTGCTGGTTCTTCATGTGCGCCTTGATGCGCTCCGGCGACTGCCCGCAGTAGCCGGTCGACCAGCTTCCGCGGTTGATCTCGCGCAGCACGTCCTCGGCGACCGGAAGGTCGTTCTCGACCTTGATGTTCTTGAACATCTTGTCGGCGAAGCCGAACTTCTTCGCGAGCAAATAGATGATCTCGAGGTCATCCTTGGATTCGAAGATCGGCTTGACGATCTGCTCGCCCCATTGCATCGAGCGATTGGAGGCGACGCGCGATCCCGTGCATTCGAACTGCGTGGCCACGGGCAGGATGTAGACGCCATCCTTGCGTCCCGCCTCGACCGCCAGGGACGCCCAGGTGGTCGGGTGCGGGTCGGCGATCACCAACAGCTCCAGCGCCTTCAGGCCCTTCATCGATTCGGGAATGCGCGTGATGCTGTTGCTGGCGTGGCCTTGCACGAATACGGCCTTGACGTTGTCCTTCTGTGCGACATCGGCCTTCGGCAACAGCGCAGCATCGAACCACCGCGTCAGCGGGATGCCTGGCGTCTCCATCAGCTTCTTCTCGTCGAAGCGGGAGACGAGATAGTCGTAGTCGACCTCCCAGACTCGGGACCAGTGCTTCCAGGCGCCTTCCGCAAGGCCGTAGTAGAACGGCAACGTCACGATATCGAGGCCGACGTCGGTCGCGCCCTGCACATTGTCATGGCCGCGCAGGATGTTGGCGCCGGCGCCGGCCTTGCCGACGTTGCCCGTCATCAGCAACGCGATGCAGCTCGCGCGCACATTGGCCGTGCCGACGGTGTGCTGCGTCTGCCCCATGCACCAGATGATGGTCGCGGGCTTGACCGTCGCGAGCATCTTGGCGACGCGCTCGAGCTGCGCGGCCGGCACACCGGTGACGCGCTCGACCTCCTGCGGGTTCCACTTCTCGACCTCCTTGCGCAGGTCGTCGAAACCGTAGACGCGCTGGGCAATGAACTCCTTGTCCTCCCAGCCGTTCTTCAGGATGTGCCACATCATGCCGTAGAGCACGGGAATGTCGGTGCCGGGACGGATCCGGACATATTCGGTGGCATGCGCCGCGGTACGGGTCAGGCGCGGATCGAAGACGATGAAGTTCGCCTTGTTGAGCTCCTTGGATTCCAGCAGGTGCTGCATGCTGACCGGATGCGCTTCCGCGGCGTTGCTGCCGATGAACAGCATCGTCTTGGAGTTGCGCATGTCGTTGATGCTGTTCGTCATCGCGCCATAGCCCCAGGTGTTGGCGACGCCGGTGACGGTGGTGGAGTGGCAGATCCGCGCCTGGTGATCGGTGTTGTTGGTGCCCCAGAACGCGCCGAGCTTGCGGAACAGGTAGGCTCCCTCGTTGGTCATCTTGGCCGAGCCGAGCCAGTAGACGGAATCGCTGCCCGACTTCTCGCGAACCTGGAGCAGCTTGTCGCCGATCTCGTTCACTGCCGTGTCCCACGACACACGCGTCCACTGCCCGTTCACCAGCTTCATCGGATAGCGCAGGCGGCGATCGCTGTGCACGAGCTCGCGCACCGAAGCGCCCTTGGCGCAATGCGAGCCGCGGTTGATCGGCGAATCCCAGCTCGGCTCCTGCCCGATCCAGACTCCATTGAGCACTTCCGCCGTCACCGTGCAGCCGACGGCACAATGCGTGCAGATGCTCTTCTTGACGGTGGCGCCGGCCGCGAGCGGGCCGGCAGCGGCCGCTTCCGCCTTGCGCACGCTGACGACCGGCATGGCCCCCAGCGCTGCGAGAGCGCCGCCCGCCAGACCGGATTTGCGCAGGAAGGAGCGGCGATCAAGTCCCCCGCCCTGGCCCGCAAGGGATTCGGCGACGGAGCCGCGGCGATCGGAACGCTGATGTGTTTGCTTGATAAGCACGGCAGCCTCCCTCTCAGGCCGGATAACGATTGACGCGGTAGAACGTCTTCACGTGTTCGGTTTCCTTGTAGCGCGCCTTGCGCTTCTCATCGTTGTTCTCGCTGTCCGCCTGCGCGGACCCGACCAACGGTGTCGCCAGCGTCGCGCCGACACCGGCCGTGCCCAAGCCGACCCTGCGAAGGAAATCGCGGCGTCCGACCTTTGCTTTCGTCTCGTCACTCATCGCATCTCTCCCGGACCAAGGCGCCTCGGTCAGTTGGCGAATGTGAATGCTTCCGTCTCGATTTCGATGAAGGTGCGGCCGAGCGCGCCGACCGCTCGATAGAAACGGGCGTCCCCGGCGCTCTCGATGTCGGCGAACAGCCGCCCCATCCAGGGCGACACATGTTTTTCGAAGAAGGCGCGCTGCGCCTCGGGCGAGGCATCGAAGCGGCCGCCGGCAAGCCCCGACATGATCTCGCACAGGATGGCGGCGTGATCCTCGGGTTCGGAATTGTTGGCAGCCCGCGCGATACCGAGCCTCGCCAGGTCGCCGCGCAGGCGCGACAGGGGCCGTTCGTTGAGAAAGCCGGTGAGATAGTAGGAGGCATAGGGCAGCAATTCGCCGCGGCCGAGTCCGACGAACAGGTCGAAATACTCCCGCTCGACTTGCGCTGCGACGGCGCTCGAGGCGGCATCGGCCAGCGCCGCATGCGCGCGCCCGAGCGGCGTCGCGTCACCGCTCAGCGCGGCGAGCTGATCCAGCAGGCGTTTCGACGGAGGCGCCGACAGCAGCGTTGCCAGGAGCGCGTATTCCTGCGCGCGCGCCGCTTCGATGGGATCGACGAACTCGCCGGAGCCGGCCTGTTCGCCATAGAGATCGGGCCGCAGATCGTTCCGGGAAACGCCGGTGGCGGTTTCGACTGCAATCACCCGTTGTGCGGGCACGCGGGTCCAATTCGATACAGAGGGTTGGCTGATGCCGATTTTGCGCGCAAGCTGAGCAATGCCGCCTGCAGCGTCGATCGCGCGATCAAGCCCGTCATCACGCACGTGGACCTCCCATCCAAGTCCCGTCTGCTGATTATCGCTTTTGTTACAAAGCAGTACGCAGGGTAATCCGGGCTCCGTAAGCCGTCAACGCTTGCCATAGCCTGTGCCTATAGCCTTTGGTCGTGTTGCTCAGCGCGGCAAGGCACTGCCGTGAGTCCGCGGCCTGACGGGCTCGGCGAAATCGTCGGATCCGTCAGCCATCTTCGGTTGCACCGCAACAGGAGCAGCCAGCTGCTTCGTCTCGTCCGGCGACGAGACGACGTTGGACATCTCCGGCACATCGGCCTCATGCAGTTCCGCCGAAGAAACCCCCGCTTCGGTCGGCGTCTCGGGGAGGGACCGGGCCGCCTCGCGCACTCCGCCGACGATGCGGTCGACCAGTGCGGCCAGCTCTTCCGACGAGCAATCCAGCGGTCCAAAACCAGGCATCGCGGTCGGGTCGTTGAAGTCCCATGCATTCTCCGCAAGCCCGACGAAGTCGCGAATGGTCGGATCTGTTGTCCAGGCGCGCCGGAGCGCTGCGCGGCTCAATTCCCGGGGAACACCCTTGCTGAGGAAGGCCGTGATGTCGGTTGCGGCATTGATCTCGTCGATCGAGGGCAGGCACGAGAGATCGAACTCGCCCTCCTCGTCCTTGGCCGCGACCGGCGGCGTTGACTGCGGCGGCGTTGGCTGCGCCGCAGCAGGCTTCGCCGGCTCCGCTTGCGATTCGCGTTTGCGGCGCGACCAACGCGCAAGGAACTCCTCCTCGCTCATTCCTGTCCGCCTTCATGCTCGCGCCGTGCCAGCGCCTCCGGGTCGGCGCGGCGCCGCTTGCGCTTGACGAATTCCCGCTCGACATGGTGCTCGGCCACGAAGCTTTCAATCGCTTCGCGCAGCACCTCCGGCATCGGCACGGCCTCGACGAGATTGTCGGCGGCTTCGGTAAAGCCTTCGCCCTCGGCGGGGTCGGCCGTCACCGCGGTGACGGCATAGGGCCAGGCGCCGTCCGAGGGCGACAGCACGGTCCAGATGCTCGGACTGCCGGAGGCGAGATTGTCGCGGTAGCGCGCCGTCTCGGAGGGATAGAGATCGACGGTCGCCCTTCCGGCATAGAACAGGGTCGTGCCGTCCTGCTCGCGAAGCACGGTCCACGGCTGTGTCGCCGGCTCGTCCGGCAGGACGGCAATTCCGCGCCAGATGAAATCGACCCACGGCGAGTCAGCCTTGCACCGCTCGACCACGACGCCGACGGCAATCGAGAGGGTGGGCAACGCCGCAGGGCTCATGTCGCCATCTCCAGGTGCTTCACCGGCAGCCCGGTCAGCAGATTCTGTGGCTTCATCCGGAGCTTCTGATCCGCCGTCATCGACAGGATCAGGTAGACCGGTTCACCCCCGACATCGTCAAGAGCGCTGCCTGAATCCGCGAACGTCAGGCGGAACAGCGCGAGCACACGGTCGGCGTCGCGCTCGCCGAGTTCTTCGCCGTGCCACAGCCGGTCGCCGAGCCTCGTGGCGTCGGCATCGAGCCCGACATACCAGGTGAGCCGTGCCTCGTGCAGCGCGCGCAGCGGCTCGATCATGACGTCGATGCCGAGCAGATGGGAGACCCAGCGCGTCATCGCCTGCGCCAGGGCAACCGGCCCGCGGCCGCCGGCCGTCAGGTCGAGGGCCATGTCGAACTGGTCGCTGCGCTGCCAATAGGCCTCGGCATTCTCCTCGCCCAGCACCTCGACCACGGCATCGGTGGTGGCGCCCAGCATCGACATCAGAGAGAGTACCGGCGTCGGGCTCCGGCCTCCGACGACCTCCTCGTCTCCGAGCAACAGGGCGTGCTCATGCGGCAGGATGCGCTGGGTCCGGAAGAACAATTCGGCCGCCCGCAGCACGAACGGGTCGTCGCAGCCGTCGAGCGCGTTCCGAAGGATCACGTGCACGAGCTGGTTGACGAACAGCGGCGGCAAATCGTTCGCGCCCGATCTCACCGATGCGAGATAGGCGGCTTCGAGCGTCGGATGCCGCAACAGAAGATCGCGGAACGCCAGCACCAACTGCCAATTCTCCCGCGCATCGGCATCGACGATCCCGGCGATTTCGGCGGCGCTGACCGCCTGGCGCGGATCGGCGAGCAATTCGCGGTGCAGCCGGCGCTCGAGCGGGCACGCATCGTCCGGCGGCATCAGCTCGGGGCGGGCAAAATAGGCCTTGAGGAACTCGTCCGTGACACGGAGCCCACCGCCTTCGTCGCGATCGAGCAGGTGATGACCACAGGCGATCCAGAAATCGTTCATCGGACGGTCGGCTCCCGGCCCAGATCCGCAAGCTTGAGATCGCCGTCAGGCTGGACCTCGTCCTCGATTTCCATGAACGAGAACGCCTTGCTGTGCCCCTGCCCTTGTCCTTGCCGGAGTTGCAGCCGGCGGAACGACTCGCGGACTTCGCCGTCGCTCGAGGTGCGGTGCACTGCAATGAGAGAGCTGATCGGATGGCTGCAGAGCGACTGCGCGAAAGCGACCTCCTCTTCCGCGGCCGTCTTCGCCGCCGCCATGTCCGGCGCACCGAAGCGATCGACGAGTTGCCTGGCGAGGAGATCGACCAGGCTGCGATATTCGTCTTCGGTTGCCGGAACGATCTGCGCCAGCGTCGACCAGCCCCAGGACTGCACCCCGAGGAAACCGCCGCGAAACGCCGCGCGCGCCTTGCCCTCGAGCCTGGCAGCGTCGTGATCCCAGAAGCGGAAAGCGCCTGAGACGGCCCATTCGCCCGGTTCCGCCGCCACGTCGAACACGAAGGTGTCGGAGGGATCGAGCGCGATGGTGCGCAGGAGCTTCACAGGCGCGGTCCTCCGAGGGCCGGATCGAGCCAGGACGGAGTCGCGAGCGCCTGCACGAGGTCGCTTCGCTGGACCCGATCCGTCCCGATGCGGCGCGTCAGGACATCGCCGCATTCGTCAATGCGCTGAACTGTCTGTCTTTCACGCGGCATTCGAGTGAGATAGTCGCGCGCGACGCTGTCAAAGCCGTCAACCCGCCAGCCATCCAGCACCAGCATCAGGTGCCGGGCAAAGCTTTCCGTGATCTGCGCCGCGCCGGCCTCGCCAAAACCTTCCTGGTCGAGTGCCGAGGCCAGCGGGTGGACGCCCGGATCGTCATCGTTCATGGCAACCGTCCGGATCATGGCCCCGAAGACCAGCCAGGGCGGCGGCGCATCCTCGTCAGCTGCGAATGGCCAACCCATCCGTCCGCCACCGACCAGTCCCCCGTCGATCCTGACAGCGTCCGGCCAATTGATCGTGATCGGCTTGCTCGGCGGCGCATAGGCGCTAAGGGCATCGGTGAGAGCGACCATGCCGGCGTAAAAGGCGCGGCGCGCGCTCCGCAACGGCTCGGCCGGCTCCAGCACCACGGCGAACTCTGCGAGGTCGAAGCGCCCGACATAGACCAGCGTGCCGGCACCGGCCTCCGGTGCGATGCGGCATGCATGGGCAAAGGCATCTCCGCTCTCGCGCAATCGCACCAACGTGAACGGCGGCGGCAAGTGAATAGGTTCCGCCAGGGAAACATGGTTGACTGGGGTCGACGACAGGCCGTCCTCCGCTTTCCTTTTCTTCCCGATGGATAATGTCTATACGAGGCGAAGGGCCGGCGCGAGTCCGTCGTCGGCGTCCGAATGGCGGAGGGGTTAACCTGGAGCAGCCGTCGAAGACCGTCCTGATCTGCTCGTGCGAAGACACGATGCCCCTCGACGTGGCTGCGATCCGGCGCGGATGCCCGAACAGCGAGGTCAAGAGCTTTCGCCACCTCTGCGGTGCGGAGCTTGACCACTTCCGCAAGCTTGCCGCGGCAGAGGGCGTGTTGACGGTCGCCTGCACGCAGCAGGCAGCGCAGTTTTCGGACGAGGCCGGCGAACGGCCCGATGCGATCAGCTTCGTCAACATCCGCGAAACGGCCGGCTGGTCCCGCGACGGCGCGCGCACTGGCGCAAAAATGGCCGCCCTGCTCGCATCCGCCGCCGTGCCGTCCCCGGACTATCCGCTCGTCACCCTGTCGAGCGAGGGCGTGATCCTGATCTACGGACGCGATGAGGCCGCGATCGAGGCCGGCCGCCTGCTAGCGGATCACCTCGACGTCACGGTGATGCTGAAGCAGCTCGACGACACCGTGCCTCCGGCCATAGCGGTCTTCCCGATCGTGCAGGGCACGATCCGCTCCGCGAAGGGACATTTCGGCGCATTTGAGCTTGCGATCGACGACTATGCGCGTCCCCGTCCCTCCTCGCGCGATCGCTTCGTGCTGGACCCGCCGCGAAGCGGCGTCACCTCGCGCTGCGATGTCATCATCGACCTGTCCGGCGCTATGCCGCTGTTTCCTGCCCACGACCTGCGCGACGGCTATCTGCGCGCCGACACGAAGGATCCCGCTGCAGTGCTCCGCGCCGTGCTGACCGCGCGCGATCTCGTCGGCAGCTTCGACAAGCCGAAATATGTCGACGTCGCGCCCGCGCTCTGCGCCCATTCGCGCTCGAAGCGCACCGGCTGCCATCGCTGCCTCGATCTCTGCCCGACCGGGGCGATCACCCCCGTCGGCGATCATGTCGCAATCGATCCGAACATCTGCGCAGGCTGCGGCCAATGCGCAGCTGCCTGCCCCACCAGCGCGGTATCCTACACGCTGCCTCCAGCCGATGCGCAGCTCCAGAAAATCCGCGCCATGCTGCTCGCCTACCGCGAGGCCGGCGGCGCGAATGCAGTGCTGCTCTTTCACGACAGCCCGCACGGTACGCCCCTGATCGACGCCCTCGCGCGGCATGGCGACGGCCTGCCGGCGAACGTGCTTCCCTTTGCCGTCAACGAGCTCACACAGCTGGGGCTGGAAGCGATCGTCGGCGCCTTCGCCCATGGCGTATCGGCTGTGCGCTTCCTGCTCCGTGCCAAGCCGCGCCACGATGTGACCGGCCTGTCGCAGACGATCGCGATGGCCGAAGCGATCCTCGGCGGCCTTGGATTTGCGGGCCGTCGCCTCGCCACCATCGAAACCGACGACCCCGATGCGCTGGGCGAGCATTTGACTGACATCGGCACGCTCACCGCGGTCGCGACGCCCGCGACCTTCAGGACCGTCGGCAAGCGGCGCGACCTCTTGCGGTTCGCCCTGAGCGAGCTGCATCGACTGGCGCCGCAGCCGGTCGACGTGATCGCCTTGCCACAGGGGGCGCCGGTCGGCGCAATCACCGTCGACACCGATGGCTGCACGCTGTGCCTCTCCTGCGTCTCGGCCTGCCCGACCGGCGCGCTGCGGGACGATCCCGAGCGGCCCGTGCTGAAATTCATCGAGGATGCCTGCGTGCAGTGCGGCCTGTGCGAGAGCACCTGTCCGGAAAAGGTCATCAGCCTCAAGCCGCAGATCGATTTCCGTGCGGCGCGCGCTCCCGCGACGATCATCAAGGAAGAGGAGCCCGCACTCTGCGTCCGCTGCGGCACGGCCTTCGGCGTCAAGAGCACGATCGACCGCATCGCAGCCAAGCTCGAGGGCCGGCACTGGATGTATCCGGCCGGCGACCGGCGGATCGAGGCACTGAGGATGTGCGCGGACTGCCGCGTCATCGTCATGAGCGAGCAGCAATTCGATCCGTTCAAAGGCGTCCCGGAACGAACGCCGCCGCGGACGACGGATGACTATCTGCGCCAGCGTGAGGGCAAGGACTAGCGCATGTACTCATAGATGTCGGCTCACCAACGTAAAGCGGAAGTCACCCACCTTGAGCGTGATCTGCGGCTTGTGTGAACCATATCGGAAGTCAGCATCTGCGCTACGACGCTTATGGTAGTGACCATTCCGACCGTCCATCGCTGCCAGATATCGACATTCATTCGCCGGATAGTAAGCCTCGCGGATCGCAGCCTCGATCCGAAGCGAGGTAGTCGATTTCGCTGCGGGTAATACCGATATCGTTGAAGCGATGATCGGAAAGGCGGGGTGCTTGGCGACTCAGCTGATCTTCGGATGGTCTGAATCCGCGGCGTAGGACAAGAAGCAAGCAACGGAACTCATCGACAGCGCACTTTCCAAGAGCGGAGGAAACCCGAGGGCTCACACAATCAAGGGAACCCTTCTCTTACTTGGACAACCGGTGCAGGCATTGGCTGAATTCGATGCGGCGCTCAGGGGGGCAGGCGTCCCATAGCAATGAAGGAGGAATATTCTTCAATGACGCCAAGGAGTGATGTCTGGCGCATGACCACCTCGCGACTGTGCATCTCAATTTGTGCCAAACATGCGATAGCGCGATGCGGTTAGCCGAGGTGCTCTGCGAATAGCTGAGGTACCTGGATAGGATGTTTTTCGTGCCACAGTTCGTCGTTTTTTGGCAGAACCTAGCGGAAACCAGTTGGCCTTTGACCGACATCGAGCTACCGGTTGCTTATGGGGAAGAACAAGAGTTTCCGGCTTGTTCTGATCAAGCCGTCACATTACGACGACGATGGCTACGTCATTCGATGGTGGCGCGGCGGCCTGCCTTCGAACTCATTGGCCTGCCTGTACGGCATCGTGCTCGATTGTCGTGAGCGCCAGGTTCTCGGGCCCGATTTCGACATCGAGATCGACGCCATCGACGAGACCAACTGGAAGGTGCGTGTTGCGGATCTGGCGCGCGCAATCAAAGCCGCTGATGCCGGCATGGTGATGCTGGTCGGAGTTCAGTCCAACCAGTTTCCCCGATCGCTCGATCTGGCGAGACGATTTCGCAAGCTCGGAATTGACGTTGCGATCGGCGGCTTCCATGTGTCGGGCACCCTCTCGATGCTGCCGGAGCGCGATCCCGGCGTTCAAGAGATGATGGACCTCGGTGTGTCGGTCTTCGCAGGCGAGGCCGAGGGACGACTGGAGGGGCTGTTGCAAGACGCGGTCGCCGGGCGATTGCAGCCTCTCTACAACTACATCGACGATCTGCCGCATCTGGAGAGCCAGCCTTTGCCGATCATTCCCCGGCAGCAGATCGGGCGGGTCATCGGCCACACCACGAGCTTCGACGCCGGGCGCGGCTGCCCGTTCCAGTGCTCGTTCTGCACCATCATCAACGTGCAGGGCCGCAAGTCGCGACGCCGCAGCGCCGACGACATCGAGGCCGTGATCCGCGCCAACGTCGCCCAGGGCGTCTTCGCCTTCTTCCTCACCGACGACAATTTTGCGCGCAACAAGGATTGGGAAGGCCTGCTCGACCGCGTGATCGCGCTGCGCGAGAAGGAGGGCTGGGATCTCCGCTTCACGATCCAGGTCGACACGCTCTGCCACAAGCTGCCGAACTTCATCGAGAAATGCGCAAAGGCCGGTGTCCGGCGATGCTTCATCGGCCTCGAAAACATCAACCCGGATAGTCTGCTCGGCGCCAAGAAGCGGCAGAACAAGATCACCGATTATCGCGAGATGATGCTGGCCTGGAAGAAAGCCAGGATCATGACCGTCGGAGGCTACATTCTGGGCTTTCCCAACGACACACCGGAATCGATCGTTCGCGACATCGAGATCATCAAGCATGAGTTGCCGATCGACATGCTGGAGTTCTTCTTCCTGACGCCGCTACCGGGCTCGGAGGACCACAAGACGCTCTACATGAAGGGCGTCGCGATGGATGCGGACCTCAACAAATACGACCTGGACCACGTTACGGTCGGCCACCCCGCCATGTCCAAGGCGGATTGGGAGCGGGCCTGCGAGCTCGCCTGGAACAGCTATTACAGCTGGGAGCACATCGAGAGGCTGATGCGGCGCGCCGCGGCGATGGGCAACAATGTCGGCAAGATCGGGACCTACGCGCTTTATTTCAAAGGCTACCATCCCATCGAGCGCGTCCATCCGCTTGAAGGGGGGGTGCTGCGGCTCAAGAGCCGCGACGAGCGCCGTCCGCATCTGCCGGTCGAGCCGGCCTGGTCGTTCTATCCGCGCTATGTCGCCGAGACCGTCGTGAAGGCCGTGCAATGGGCATCGCTCGCGCTGCGCCTCCACCGGCTGGCTCGCAAGGTCAAGTCGGATCCGCACCGGCTCGCCTATGTCGATGAGGCGATCACAATGCAGGCCGACGAGACCGAAAATCTGGACTTGTACAAGACGCGGTCCAGCCAGGCGTTTCTCGATCAGCGGCGGCATATCGAAGAGGCACAGAAACCTAAGTCGGCCGTGCGGTAGTTGCCAACTCGCGTTAGTTGATTTCTCAAGCCGCCGCGGACCATCGTATCCTCACAGATTGCTGGACAAGCGACGTCCGCTTGCACCGAACAGAGGCCCGGGCCAACGTCCCTTGAGTGGAGGCTGAAAATAATTCGCGTGGTCTTCGTTGCTGGCTTGCTTTTCGTTCAACAAGCGTGGGCGCAGAACATGGCGTTGTTCGTGGCTTCCAATGGAAGTACTTGAAGCGAAAATAACCCAGAAGGGACAACTAACTATCGCGATGTCGCGCGCCCCAAGAAGTCGGTCAACGCGCGTCGGTCCTCTGCAGAGCCGATGCGCTGCTCCGGCATCTTGGTTCCGGGGGTGTAGGCATTCGGCCCGATTTCGAACAGTCTCGCGACCGTTTCCGGTGTCCAGACGATGTCCATCGTCTTCAGCGCATCGGAGAAGCGATATCCCGGCAGCGAAGCGATCCTGCGGCCGTATAGTCCCGCAAGTGTCGGACCAGCACGCTGCACCTCCTGGTCCGACAACGTGTGACAGGCAACACACGCCCGAAATACATCGGCGCCATGATCGCCGGCATAGGCGGCGAGCGGATCGGCGGGTGTGCCGATCAGGACTGACCCGACGGGATCGCCGGTGCGCGCATTCCAGCGCCTGATCCTGCCGTCCGCACCACCCGTCATCAGGGTCTCGCCATCTGGAAGGAAGGCGGCCGACCACACCGGTAGCCCGGGCCCGACCAGCGTGCGCAGCAGGTTGCGCGACTTGCGATCGATGATCTCCACTGTGCCGCCGATGCCGGCCGCAGCGATCAACGCGCCGTCCGCCGACATCGTCAAGGCCACCACCGGTGTCGGGCTGGCCGCGACCTCGCCGCTGACCTTGCCGTCCTTGGTCAGCATGCGCAGCCTGCCATCGACCGCGCCTGCGACGATTTCACCATCCGGCGCCACCGCCACGGCGTTCAGCGGCGCCGGCAAGGTCACGATTTCAGGCTGGCCGTCCGGCAAACGCCAGATGCGCAGCGCGAGATCGTAGCCGACGCTGACAAGCCCGCCGTCCGGCGCGAAAGCGACGCCGTTGACGTTCTGCGTATGCCCTTCGAGCACGCGCGACGTGCCGTCCGACAGCGACCAGAGCCGCACCGTCCGGTCCCATGACGCCGATGCGAGCAGCGCCCCGTCGGGCGACACAGCAAGCGCCGCGATCGGAGCGACATGTCCCTCCAGTACCCGGTCCGGCTCCACCCGGCCCGCCGTCCACACCGCAATTCGTGCGTCGGCGCCGGCCGTGATCAGGCGGCGATCCTTCAGAAAGGCAACGGCATTGACGCCGCCGGTATGATACCGCAGCACTTGCTCTGCGGTATCCGTCTTGAGCGACCAGCGAATGACCGCCGTGTCGAAGCTGCCGGAGAGAAGGTCCTGCCCATCCGGGGAAACGGCAAGAGCCCGAATCGGGCCACCGTGTCCGACCATGTCGGCATGCACGGATGATCCGGCAACGATGGCCCACAGCGCTACGGCCACCTTCGTGCACAAAGGTGATCTGTTCATTTCCGGCCGGCCCTGCTTGACGTTCGCATTCTCAAGACTGCCAGAACGGGCGGCCGAAATGAACATCCCGGACCGGTCTACTTGGCCGGTTCCGTGGTGGTCTTGGAGGATCCCTCCGGCGCGGCCTGCATTCCAGGCGGACTCTGGCCTTGGGGACTTTCGGCCGGCGCACCACCCGAACCTGTATTGATTGGGCCCGTCCAACCTTGCGGCTGTGCCTGGCCCTTCTCTTCAGGAGGGGTTTTCGTCGCCGACGGGTTGGTTTGCGCGGGCTGGGCCAGGGCACTCCCAACAAAACAAAGTGCTGCGAAGCACAAGATCGTTCTCGGCAATGTCACGCAAGGCCTCCGATGCGCTCACCAAAGCGCAATGCGATCAGGATAAATCGCCATCGCGCTTCAGGCTGTTGTTCAAGCATGATCTTCCGGAAAACCGCTGCGCACTTTTCCGGACCGTGCTTTAGGCTTGCAAGAAACCTGCGAAACCCGCTTCCGTTCCGAAGCGTGCAGCGCAACAGCCCACCTCGGGCATCCGCCGCTTGAATGCCGAGAGCCCGGACACTAGATTCTGCCTGCTCATGCCAAGGAAGACCGCATGCAGGGGCGAACGGGGCCAATTCTGCGGATGATTGCGCGGCTGCGCGTTCTTGGCGCCATTGATGGCCCGCAAGATCCCGCCGCGCGAGAAGCCTCCCCTTTCCTCTTCCTCATTGCCGTCGTGCTCGCGCTGCTGCTCGCAATCCTGGAAGTCGATTCGAACAGCGCCGGGCTTCGGTCCCTTGGCTTGATGGGCGATGCGTTTTCCGCCGATCCCGTGTTCAAGAGCCCATAGGACCGCGGATGCCTTGCCACGGATGCCTGGGCGCGATCGACGAGCTTGCTCGCGATACGTCGCGTCGTATAGATGGCTTGATGTTCCAAATCGGGGGAGGCTGAGGATGAAGGCTTTTTTACTTGGCTGCGTCGCGGCTCTGGTCATCGCGATTGCGGGAATGGAGATCCTGAATCGAGTCCAGGAGCCCGTCGCTCAAGCGTTTGCTACGTCCGCGGTACGACTCTGAGCGCTCAGTCGCGCTTGAGCCCGATCGACTTGACGATGGGAGCCAGGCGGACGAGTTCGTCCTCGACCAGGCGCTGGAATTTGTCGGGGCCTGAATCGATGTCCGGCTCCAGACCTTGCGAACGATAGCTTTCCTGCAACTGAGCATCAGCCATCGCCGTGCGGGTCGCCGCAGCGATCCGCGCCACGATCGCATCCGGGGTTGCTCTTGGGGCAAACAGGCCAAACCAGCCGGCGTATCTGAGGCCGGGCATGCCGGATTCGATGACCGTCGGAATCTCCGGCGCGCCGCTCAGCCGCCGGTCGCTCGTCACGGCGATCAGCCGCAGCTTGCCCGCAAAGTGCAATTGCAGGTTCTGGCTCGAGACGACCGCAATGACCGAGTTGATCTGGCCGCTGACGAGGTCGTTGGTAGCGGCCGCCATGCCCCGGTAAGGGACGTGGATCAAATCTGCCGCAAGACCCGATTGCTGCCTGAACATCTCTCCGACGAGATGATTGCCGGTGCCGACCCCCGGAGTGCCATAGGACAGCCCGCCCGGATTCGACTTCGCAAACGCTGCCAGCTCCCGCAGGTCCTTCACCGGCAGGGACGGATGAACCGCGAATGCGAGGGTGCTGGTAATCAGACGATAGATGGCACGGAAATCGCGAATCGTGTCGTAGGCAGGCTGCGCCGAGGACAACGGAATCGTCACCTTCGTGCTGCCATTGCCGAGCAGAAGCGAGTAGCCGTCGGGAGCGCTCTGCGCCACCGATGCGGAGCCGATCGCACCGCCGGCGCCCCCGATATTCTCGACATGGACCGGGCCGAGCAGCGGCGCGACCTTGTCGGCCCAGGGACGGCCGATCTGATCACCCGCGGCGCCAGCCGTATAGGGAATGACCAGCTTGATGGAGCGGGAGGGATAATCGTCGGCGGTCGCACCGCCGGGCCAGGCAGCCAGCGCCGTGAGACGCGCCGCCGCATCGAGCAGTTCTCGCCGTGAGAGAAGGGACATCGTCTGCGTGTTCGGGACCGGGCTCGCTATCTTGCACGAATGAGGTGTCCCGAAAATCCACGCGGGGAGATCGCTGCCCTGCACAATGCGGGCAGCAGTGGCCGCAGCTGCCCTGCGATCACACGGTCAATCATGACGCGGGTGACAGATTTGCGTTTCAGCGTTCACGCCTCAGAATTGCACACCGCGCGTCAGGGCACCGTCGACGACGAGGTTCGTTCCTGTGATGAAGCTGGCGGCGCCACTTGCGAGAAATACGACTGCGTTCGCCGTCTCCTGCGGCGTCCCCATCCGGCCGGTGGGATTGAGCGCAAGCGCCGTCTTGTAGAGCTCGGGATTGTTGTCCTTGATGGTGTTCCAGACACCGCCTTCGAAATAGGTGTTGCCCGGCGAAACCGTGTTGGCGCGGATGCCCTTGTGTGCGAGCTGATTGGCGAGACCCTGCGTGTAGTGGATGATGGCGGCCTTGAAAGTGCCGTAGGGGCCGGCCGCGAAATCGACCTCGCGCCCGGAGACGCTGGAGATGGCGACGATCGCACCGGCCCGGCTCTTCTCCAGATAAGGCATGGCCGCGTTCACCAGCCGGACCGTGCCCATCATGTCGGTCGAGAACTCCTTGGCCCAGCTTTCATCGTCCTGCCCGATGGCGAGCGCGCTCACATTGGCCACGACGACGTCAATTCCGTCCAGCTTGGTCGCCATGTCGACCACCCAGGCCTTGAGCGCCGCACCATCGGACACGTCGACCGCAGCGCCAAAGGCCGCGACGCCTTTGCTCTTGAGCGCTGCAACGGTGCTGTCGACGTCCGCCTGGCTGCGCGCACAGATGCCGAGATTAGCGCCCTCGGCGGCAAAGGTCTCCGCGATCGCCCGGCCTATCCCCTTGGTGCTGCCGGTGACGAGAACCTTGGCACCCGCAAGTCCTAGATCCATGATCGGCTCCTTCTTCCCAGTAGATTCACACGTTCAATGGTTATTTGCCGTTGCCCTGACCAACCCTCGATAGCTGTGTGGCATCCGCATCGAAACGAGGTCCTTTCGTCGCACGACGTTGGTCGGATACACGCTGTCGAGATTGGTGGTGTCGACCAGAGCAGTAGCAAGGTTCGTGCCGTCCGCTGCAATCGCTTCGCGGCGCGGGAATTCGAACGTATCGGGGCCGAACACGCCGCTCAGGCCAGGATAGCCGTGTTCGGGATCGAAGACATTGGCAAACGCCAGGAATACGTTGTTCTCGCCGGCGCGGACCCGGAAGTGGTGCCAATGATGCGGATCGGCGCCGGTCGGGATCGGGGCCGGCTGCACAACGGATGTCCCCGGATGTGGCGAACCGAAGGGGCCCTTGACCGCCGCGCAGCACGCGATGATATCGCAGCCGCGAAGTGCGAGCACCCGCCCCGCCTCCGGAAACGCCGCATCGTGGCCGATCAAGAGGCCTACTCGCCCGATCGGCGTGTCGATCACGGCCCAGTCGTCACCCGCCGTGGCCCAGCTCCGCTCCTCTTCCGTCAAATGCGTCTTGCGATAGAGCGTGATCTCTCCATCCGGCGTGATCAGGCAGGCGCTGTTGTAGACGGCATCGCCCGCGCGCTCGGCCATCCCACAGACGATGTGGATATGGAGCTGCGCAGCGAGCGCGTGCAGGCTCTGCGTGGCCGGGCCCGGTAGCGGCTGCGCCGATTTCACGGGATCTGCGAGGCCGGTGACCGCAAGCTCCGGGAATACGACGAGCGCCGCGCCGTCCGCCCTGGCCTGACGCGCAAGATTCGCCATCGCCTCGAGATTTCGCGCAACATCGGCACTGGGTGCGAATTGGGCCGCGGCAACGCGCGAGCGCACGCCTTCAGGCCAGGGCTCGTGGCCGTAAAGGCCGAAGAAATCGCGCGGATTCCAGCTGAAGGTGTCGGTGAGCAGCTCCGGATAAAGCTCGGGCCGGCGTTGACGGAAGACAGGCTCGCCCAGCACGCGACGTGCGCGCGCAATATCGAGATCGATCTCGGCCAGTGCGACCCCGTCGCCCTTGTCGAGGACCGTGATCACCTTGCCATCCGGCGCGATCACACAGCTCCCGCCGCTGAACTGGACGGTGCGCTCGAGCCCCCAGCGGTTGCTCTCGATCACGTAGCAGCCGTTCTCGAATGCACGGCTGATCCAGTATGGCGCCGGCGTTCGCTCCGCGAGCCAGTTGGAGATATGGCAGATGACGTCCGCGCCCCCGAGCGCCATCAGCCGCGCGGTCTCCACAAAATGGATGTCCATGCATATGAGGAGCGCGATCCGTCCGATCGGCGTGTCGAAGACCTGGTTGTGCAGATCGCCCGCCGCCGCCCATTTCGGTTCGGAGATATAAGGATGCGTCTTGCGATGGCGGCCGACGATGCCATCTGGCCCGACGAGCACGGCCGAGTTGAAATAGATGTCGTCCTCGTCGACTTCAGGCATGCCGACCACGATGTAGCAGTCATGCTTGCGTGCCAGCGCCGCAAACCGGTCGGTGGTCGGCCCCGGAATCCGCTCGACATAGGGCCGAACCTCGGCGCGGTCGAACCAGCAATAGCCCGTGGTTCCCATTTCCGGCGTGACGATGAGCTTCGCGCCGGCCGCCGCCGCCTGCTCACAGAGCTCGAGCAGGCGCGCGACGTTGCGCTCCTTCTCGAACATGATCGGCTCGAACTGGACGGTGGCGACCTTGTGTACGGTGGACATGAGCTGGCTGGCCTCAACCGAGATACGACTTCTTGATGGAGGCGCCGAGCGTATACTTCGGATCGACCATGTTGCCGAGGCGCACCCGGCCGGCCTGGGTCAGCAGCATGTAGGCATCGATCTCGTCGAAACCGTAGTCCGTCGCCATCCAGCGGCAAAGCTCGCGATAGGCGATGCGGGCTGCATCCTCCATCGGACGCGCCGAGCCGATCGTCATGATGAAGTCCTTGGTCTCGAGCCGCGGCCAGGCGATGGTCCAGCCCTTGATAAGGTCGACCTGCACCGTGGTCACGGTCGGATGCTCGATGGCGACGCCGCAGAGCTCGCCGTCGCCCTGCGCCGCATGGCAGTCGCCGAGATAGAGCAGCGCGCCCTTGGTATTGACGGGCAGGTAGATGACGGCGCCGACGCCGACGTCGGGCAGATCCATGTTGCCGCCATAGTAATCCGGGACCAGCGACGAGATCGCCTCGATCTCCGGCGAGGTGCCGATGGTGCCGATGAAGGGCTCATAGGGCAACGTGATCTTGTCGTTCCATTTGGTGCCGGTCTTGGCGTCGATCTCCAGCTTCTTGACGCGCTCGGGCAGCGCCGGATTGAGCAGCGCCGTGTTGCCCGTACCGACCAGGCCACCGAATTCCGGCATGATCACCGTGGTGCCACGCGGCTGCGGCCCGCGCGGTACGATGCTCTCGATATAGACCGCGAGCGTATCGCCCTTCTCGGCGCCGTTGACGTGGATCGGCCCGTTCTGCGGATTGAGGAACGGGAAGTTGAGAATCTTCGACGGGCTGTCGGTCTCGTTCTTGATGGCGCCCTCGAACGCGTCATGGGTCTCCGCGGAGACGACGGCGCCGGGGTCGACCGTCAGCACCGGCTTCACATAGGGGCCGTAGACATAGTGGTACTTGCCCTGCTCGCTTTCCGTGATCGTGTAGCCGGTGCCGCGCTCGCCCTTGGCGACGCCCTTGCGGGCCATGATGGAGTCTTTCTGCCAGGACATTTGCTTTTCTCCTTCTGTCGTTGGCGTAGGTCTTCAAACCGCGAGATGACGGCGCATCTCGGCCGCGTCGTCGAGCGCCGCGCGATCGAGGTTGGCGACGATGCGTCCCTTGTCCATGACGTAGCAACGCTGCGCCATGGCGCGGATCATGTCGAGATTCTGCTCGACCAGGATGATGGTCACCCCGGTCCTGTGGTTGAGCTCGACCATGTTGCGCGCGATGTCCTGGACGATGTTGGGCTGGATGCCCTCCGAGGGCTCGTCGAGCAGGATGAGGTTGGGATCGGCGATCAGGACCCGTCCGATTGCGAGTTGCTGCTGCTGGCCGCCGGACATGGTGCCGGCGCGCTGATGCCAACGCTCTTCGAGGATCGGAAAGGCTTCGACGATCTTGCGCCGGCCCGCTTCGGGAATGCCGCCGCCCTTGATCGCTGCGCCGACCGCGACGTTCTCGCCGACGGTCAGGCGCGGAAACACGTCGCGCCCCTGCGGCACATAGCCCATGCCGAGGCGCGCCCGCTTGTGCGCGGGAAGAAGCTCTACCGCCTCGCCGCGATAGACGATCGAGCCGCTCATCGCCGGCACCAGTCCGATCAGGCTCTTCATCAGCGTGGATTTGCCGACGCCGTTGCGACCGATGACGGCGACGATCTCCCCTTCCCGCACCTCGATCTCGAGGCCCTGGAGCACCGGCTTGCCGCCATAGCCGGCGCGCAAGCCCAGGGTCGACAGGATCACTTCCTTGCGCGGCTGATCAAGCATGGGCCTGCCCCAGATAGATCGCCGCCACGCGCTCGTCGGCCACGATCTCGTCGATCGAGCCTTGCGCGAAGACCTGCCCGAGATGCAGCACGGTGACGCGGTGCGCGACCTGCCGGACGAAGGCCATGTCGTGCTCGATCGCCAGCACCGTCATGCCGTCGGCATTGAGCCGCTGCACCATCTCGCCGGTCATGTGGGTTTCCTCGGGCGACATGCCGGCGGTGGGCTCGTCCAGCAGAAGAAGGCGCGGCTTCAGGCTGACCGCCATGCCGATCTCGAGCCATTGCTTCTGGCCATGGCTGAGATTGCCGGCGATCTGCGCCTGCTCCGATTCCAGCCCGAGGAAGGTCAGCAGCCGGCCGATCTCCGCTTCGAGCTCCGCGCCGCGATGCCGGCTCTGCAGGGCGATCTCGAGATTCTGGCGGACCGACAGGCCCTTGAAGACGCCGGGCACCTGGAACTTGACCGAAAGGCCGCGGCGAATCCGCGCAAAGGATTTCAGCGCCGTGATGTTCTCGCCGGCGAAGAGAATGTCGCCGCTGCCGGGATGATGCTCGCCGAGGATCAGGCGGAACAACGTGCTCTTGCCGGCGCCGTTCGGGCCGATCAGGCAATGGATCTCGCCGGCTTGCAGCGTGAGATCCACGGAATTGGTGACGTGCAGACCACCGAAATGCTTGTTCAGCTTGCGCAGTTCGAGCAGCGACATCAGCCGGCCCTCTGCGTGAGGCGTGCGGCGATACGGCGGAGCCAGTTCATCACCCCGAGCACGAGACCGTTCGGGGCGATCAGGACCGTGAGCACCAGCAGCACACCCATGAAGACCAGCGCGTACTGGCTGCCATAGATCGTGAGCGCCTGAAACGCGGCGAGCACCACCAGCGTGCCGATCACGGTCGACGTCAGGTCGCTGCGGCCGCCGACCGCGACCCAGATCAGCGGCAGCGCCGCGGCCGTCATGCCCATGCTCGACGGCGTGATGTACTGGCCCCACACCGTGTAGAGCACGCCGGAGAGCCCTGCGAGCGCAGCGCCGATGACGAAGGTGATGAGCTGGTACTTGCGGATGTCGTAACCCAGCATCTCCGCCCTCTCCGGGTTCTCACGGATCGCGACGATGACGTTGCCGAAAGACGAGTTCATCAGGATCCGCAAGGCCAGATAGACGAAGACGAGAAGGCCGAGCACGAGGTAGTAGAGCCCGACATCGGCGAACAGCACGATCGGCTCGCCCGGCCAGGGGATGGTCAGCGGCGGCATCGCGCTCATGCCGTTGAAGCCGTTGAGCCGCGCACTGCCGATGTGCCATTCCGGCCCCGCGGTCTGTGCCATGAAGCGTTCCAGCATCAGGGTCACTGCGAGCGTGACGATGCCGAGGAACACGCCGGCGATGCGGCCGAAGAACATGAAGTAGCCGAGCAAGACCGCGAACAGTGCGGCGATCCCGACCGCGATCACCAGCGCCAGCAGCGTGAAGCCGTAGGCGGAGCCGAAATTGATGGTGAGGATGCCGTAACCATAGCCTGCGATCCCGAAGAAGGCGGTCTGGCCGAAGGAGAGCGAGCCGCCATAGCCCCAGATCAGGCACAGGCTGAGCGCGATGAAGACCCAGACGAAGAAGTAGACGGTGTTGCCGACCGTGTAGCCGTCGCTGAACAGCGGATAGGCGAGTGCGGCAGCGAGCACGAGTGCGAACAGGCCCCAGAAGGCCGGACCGCGACCGACGGTCTGCGGGCCTTCGAGACGGCGGAACATTGCAAGTAGACCGGTCACGACGCCATCACTCCGTCAGGTGCGCTCGCGCAGCACGAAGCCGGAAATGCCTTTCGGCAACACCCGGACGACGATGATGACGGCGACCAGCAGACCGATCTGGCCGAACAGCTGTCCCTGCCAGGACGTCATCACCGACTTCACCACCGCAAGCACGCCGCCGGCCGGTGCGGTGCCGAGGAAGACGTCGGCGCCGCCGATCACCACGGTGACGAAGGCCTCCATGATGAAGGTCGCGCCCATGGTCGGCACCAGCGTCATGGTCGGCGCATAGAGGCCACCGGCAAGACCGGCGAGCCCTGCCCCGCAGGCGAAAGTGAGGCTGTAGATCAGGCGCGTGTCGACGCCGAGCGCGGCCGCCATGTGCGGCACCTGGATGGTGGCGCGCGCCAGCACGCCGAACCGCGTCCAGTTGAACAGCGCGTAGAGCGCGGCGAGCACGCCGAGTGCGGCACAGAACAGCACGATGCGATAGATCGAATAGGAGTAGTCGCCGACCTGGAAGCTGCCGAACGGCGTACCGACGCCCGCCATGGTCGAGCCGACCATGATCAGCGTGCCCTGCGTGGCGATCAGGCTCAGCCCCCAGGTGGCGACGATGGTGTCGAGCGGCCGGTCGTACAGATGACGGATGACCGCGAGCTCCACCACGACGCCGACCAGCGCCGACACGAGCGTGCCGGCCAGTATTCCCAGCGGCAGCGGGAGGCCCGCATGCACGGTCGCGGCGGTGACGTAGGCGCCGCACATGATGAACTCGCCATGGGCAAGATTGATCACGCCCATCATGCCGAAGATCACCGCGAGCCCGCAGGCCGAGAGCACCAGGAATGCGAAGGCGTCGCCGAATTGATAGAGCGCCGAGAATACGTGGGTCGCGATGTCCATGAATCAACCAGGATGTGGGAGGATGCGGCGTCGCCGCCGCAGATGTCCTTGATCGCCCCGGCGCGCCGAAAGCGCCGGGGCGATCAGCCGCCGGTCAGGGCTTCGGCGGCGGATTCGACGGCGTGTACTGGGCCGTCGGATCCTTCTTGGTGAGATCGCAGCCGGCTTCACCCAGCCAGTACGGCTTGATGTCCTCCCAGACCTTCGGGAAGGAGATCGAGTGATCGGCGCCGACCTTGGCGAGATAGATCGTGTGCGACATGTGCTGGCTCTTCGGGTCGATGCAGACCTTGCCCTCCGGCGCGTCCATGCAGACGTCGCCCAGCGCGATCACCTTGCGGATCTCCTCGCGCTTGGTCGACTTCGCGCGCTCCACCATCTGCTTGTAGAGATAGACCGCGAGATAGGAGTTCTCCGCCTCCTGGTTCACATAAGGCTCGCTCGGGAACTTGGCCTTGAACTTGGCGTAGAACGCCTTGCTCTTGGGCGAGTCGATCTCCTCGATGTAGTTGGTGGTGACGTACATGTCCTTCAGGCTCGGCGGCTTGAAGCGCTTGTGCTCGTAGCCCTGGCCGACATTGACCGAGGAGGCCATCGGCAGGTTGACGTTGGCGGAGGCCGCCTGCTCGTAGTAGGAGGCCTGCGCGGTGCCGACCAGCAGCGTCACCACGAAGTCCGGCTTGGCCTTCTGGATGTTCTGGATGCTCTGCGAGAATTGCGACACGCCGAGCGGGATGAACTCCTCGCCGGCCATCTTGCCGCCGTTCTCCTTGACGATCTTGCGGACCCACTCCGCCGAGATCTGGCCGAAATTGTAGTCGGCTGCGAGCGTGTAGACGTTCTTGCCGTACTTCTCCATCATGTAGGGGATGAGCGTCGAGAACTGCTGCTCGGGCACGGCGCCCGTCACGATCATGTGGCCGTCGCAGACGCCGCCTTCGTACTGGTTGTTGTAGAAGGCGAAACCGTTGAACTGATCGACGATCGGGCGGTACGCCTCGCGCGAGGCCGAAGAGAAGCCTGCGAACACGACATCGACCTTGTCGCGCTGGAGCACGCGCCGCATGAACTCCTGGTAGCGGGTGTTGTCGGACTGCGTGTCGTAAGCGACGAGCTCCAGCGGCCTGCCCATGATGCCGCCGGCCTTGTTGATCTCCTCGGCGGCGAGCTGGATGGCGTGAACCTTGCCGATCGTGGCCGCCGCGAAATCGCCGGACTGATCCTCCAGCACGCCGAGCTTGATCGGGTTTTCCGCCGCGAGCGCCAAGTGTGATCCAAGGGGTGATCCGAGGACAAGCGTCCCCGTGAGGGCTGCGGCGCGCAGCCCCCGCAATACAGACTTGCTCATTTTGCTTCTCCTAGATGGCCTGCTTGTTGCCGCCTTGCAGCGTGATGCCGGTCGTGCGGCTGGACGTGTCGGGCGGCTTCGCCCGCTTGCTCAGAAACTCCTCGCAATAGAGTTCCATGTTCTGCCGCGCGCGCATGCTCTCGCGGCGGAGCTGGGAATAGGCACCCTCCTCGTCGAGGCCCTCCTGCCGCATCAGCAGGATGACGGCCCGGATCACCGCGCGGCGGCCGCGGCGGCGCTCCTCGAGGCCCTGCAGGCGCTCATACATCTCGGCGCGCAGCAGGAACTGGTTGATGCCCATGAACAGGGACGTGTAGACCGCGCCGCCATGCACCGGCTTGCGCAGGAATGAGGTCGCGCCCAGATTGACCAGCGCCTTGAGCCGGCTCGGCGCTTCGACACCAACGAGGCCGATCACCGGCGCCGGCGGCAATCGCGAGCCAGGATTGACCTCGATCGCGACTGCGCCTTCGAGATCGCCGTCGATGAACAGGATGTCACGGTCGGCCTGCAGACTCGCAACATCGATCTGGGCGCGACCGTCGATGATTTCCGGGTACTCCGTGGAAACGCCGAGCTTGGCCAGCGTCGTTTCGAGCGCGCTCTCCCACCCTCCCCGCCTGGTGACGACGATGGCACGGCCGCCCTTGAAGTTCTGCAGCAGTCGGGAGCTCATGATTGCACCACCTTCAAATGTGGAGAGCGCATTGCGCTGGCAAAGCGCGGCGACGACTGAACGAGATAGGGATCCGGCGCGATCGGCTCGCGCGATTCCAGCAGCACTTCGAACTGCCCGTCGGCTGTCGACCGGCCGATCCGAGGCGTGAGCCAGGCATGGAAGGTCTGGCGGTCGATGCGGACCTCGCCTTGCGGCGCGTGCAGCCGCTGGTCTGCCACGGCGGCGCGGACCGTCCGGGCGTCGTCGGTGCCGGCCTGCGACAAGGCCGCTCCGAGCAGCTTGACGGCGATGTAGGACGCTTCGGCATCCGCCGACGAGGCCGGTCCGTCCGGAAAGGACGTCGTATAGGCGCGAATGAAGGCGCCGTTTTCCGCCGAGTTCAGCGAAGAAAAATAGACACTCGAGGATAGATGTCCATCGATCGCATCCGGGCCGATCTCCGGCAATTCCGGCTCCGACAGCGTGCAGCTCGCGACCGGGATTTCGGCGGCCTGGTCGATGCCGCGCGCGCGGCAGGCGGCCCGGAACGCCCGGAAGAACGCGTAGGCGCTGGTGCCGATCAGATTGTTGAAGACGAAGTCGGGGCGCTGGTCGATGATTGCCGCGATCACCTGATCGACCTCGGTGTCGCCGACGGAGAGATAGCGTTCGGCGAGCACGGTGCCACCGCGCGCAGTCAGTGCCTCCCGGAAGATGCGGTTGTTTTCCCAGGCCCAGATGTAATTCGAGCCGACACAGAAGGCGCGCGAACCGAGGCGGGATGCCAGGTAGTCGACGAGTGGCAGCACGTGCTGGTTCGGCGCGGCGCCGGTGTAGATGACGTTATCGGAGCTCTCGAATCCCTCGTAGTGAGAGGGATACCACAGCAGTCCGTCGAGCTTCTCGAAGCAAGGGATCACCTCCTTGCGGCTCGACGAGGTGTAGCAGCCGACCACATGCCGGACGCCGGAGCCGAGAAGCTCGAGGCTGAGCGAGCGATAGCTCGCGAGGTCGCCGGACGGATTCACGACCACCGGCTCGAGCGCAATATCGCCTCCGCTCGCGTTGATCTCGCGAAAGGCGAGCAGCGCCCCATTCAGCATCGATCGCGCGACGACGCTATAGGACCCCGTCGTCGAGAGCATTACGCCGATTCGGTATATCGTCCGCGCCATCACTCGTCCCGAAATGAAAAAGGCGCCCATCGGCTCGTTAAGCCGAGGGCGCCCTCGCCGCCAACCGAGCACGCGAAATCCGCGCGATGTTGGAAATGGTTGAAACTCGCTGCGTTGACGGGCTGAACTGCCCAACGCTTGTGTAGCACGGTCGTTGAGATCAGTTACGAAGTCAAGCGCGTTATTGCAGCGAAAGCTGCTACGATTCGTATCGTGGTGCAGCAAAACTGTGCATCCGATCCGAGCCCACGCGCCGATGCGCCGTCGACATGACGGCACGCCCGACGTCCTGCATTCGGACCTGACGTGCGCTATCGAAGGTTGCGCGGTCGAACCTGCCGATGGGCCTATGCAAAGCCAAGCCGTCGGCACTTCCCGCTGCGAGCGACAGGGATCTCTGCCGGCGCTCGAATTCGCCGGGTGTGAATTCCAGCCGGCGGAGCGTCATCTGGCATCGAGCCGGCCGCACACGATCTCATCCTCAGCCTGGGTCCATGCACTCCGACATTTTAGGAATTTGGCAACGATACGAACGTCGCTGAACGCATTAATGCAAATCGCACGCTGCCGGTGTCTGCCCCGTAACGACCTTGCTATAAGCCCGGCCAGGCGCGATCAACGCTCGCGAAATCGACCTGGTTTCATTGATTGCTCATGAACAAGCTCAGCAATACGTTCGACATCGTCATCGAGCAGTCGTTCGACTTTCTCTCTCCGGAATATGCAGCACTGTTTGATCGCTCGGCCGCCACCGCGTTCCAGCATCCGGTCTGGCTGCATAGCCTCTACACCGGGCTCGCGCCGGAAACGGGCGCAACCCCTCTGGTCGTCGTGGTCCGCCACCGCGCGACGGGGGCCCTTGCGATGGTGCTGCCCCTGCTTCGGATCCGGCGCGGTCCGATACGAACCGTCGAGTTCGCCGACCTCCGCGTTTCCGACTACCTGGCGCCGGTTTGCAGCCCGGACGTGTTCTCGCAACTGCTCGACGACGCGGCTGCGTGCGCGCAGATTCGGCGCCTTGTCCGTCCTTTCGATCTGCTCCGACTGGTCAAGCTGCCCGACGGACGGCTTCCGATCGAAGACCTCCTGGCCGCGTCCCGCCGCGTAGCGATGGACACCAATGCCTACGCGACGGTTCTCGTCGCGCCGTTCGAGCAATGGCGGGCCAGCACGCTCGATCGCTCCTATCAGAAGGAGCTCGCAAAGAAACGTCGTCAGCTCGAGAAGAAGGGCGCGCTGAGCTTCTCATGCTGCGGCGACAGCGCGTCCGTGCTCGAGGCGCTGGACGTCATGAGGAAGTTCCGGGGTCCGCGCTTTCACGCACAGGGCGACGGAGACCTGCTGCAGCGCCCCGAATATTACGGCTTCTATTCCGCCGTCGCGCTTCGCGGCCTCGGGTCCTTTGTCCGCCTCTACGCCATGAAGATGGATGGCGAGGTGATTGCCGCCGTGCTCGGACTATGCCATCGGGGCAGCTTCCTCATCATCATGAGCGCCTTCGACATCGCCGGCTACAAGAGCCAGTCCCTCGGCGCGCTGATGTTCGAGCAGGTGGCGCGGGACTGTATCGAGCGCGGAGATCAGATGCTCGATTTCACCATTGGCGACGAGCCATACAAGAAATCGTTCGGCGGGCAGCCTTCGCCGATGTGGGCGGTGACGCAGGCCGGCAGCACCGCAGGCGCCATCGCCCTCTTCGCGCTGAAGCAGGCTCCCTGGCTCAAGCTGGCGGCCAAGCGGCTATCGGATTTGAAACTCCAGCCCGAGCGCACCCCAACTCCCACGCGCTGACCCACGGCACGCGAACGAGGAGCAGAACTCAGGCGCGCAACGCGCCGCGGACACGCCCAAGCCAACCCGGGTGCATCTGATCGACGCGATGTGTCAGACTGCGCCGCAGGAAGTGCAACCGTCGCCGTACGTCCCAGCCGATGTCGTTGCGGGACGTCAGAGCCTCGCGGAAGCGCGCCATCTTCAGCGACTGCTGGTCAGCCGCGATCTTGTCGCGATCGGAATAGAACTGCGAGATCTTCTCCAGGCCCATGCCTGGGGTCATGAGCCACCGCGGCGCGTATTCGGTGCAAAGACGCTCGACGTCCACCAGCAGGCGGGCGACGCCCGTGCCGGCGGCGGGACAGTTGGTCTGGAACGCATCGCCGATGAGCACGACGCCGGGCTGGAGATGCCCCTCGACGACAGTCAGATCCATCACCCAGTTCTGGACCCGGTCGATCACACGGAAATCGCCGAGGTAGTCCCGCAATCCCGGCAGCAGGCGCAAGACCGTCGCCTCCGGCTCGCGACGCAACTCGCGCATGATCGGGTCTGTCGGATCGCGGAACATGAAGAGATTGGCCCGCATGCCGGCACGGACCGGAAACAGGCTGAGATAGTCGATGCCATCCGCCGTACGTTCGCCGTAGCAGGTCAACGCCTCGAAATCGAACGGAGTACCGTCCTGGCGGGCGATCGTGAAGCCGAATGAAACCGAATGGCGCTCGGCCAGCACGCGCCGCCTGACGCCGAGCTTGTAACCGAGGACTCCCGCCATGCCCGTGGCCAGAACAACGAGGCGTGCGGTGACGCGCCGCCCGGAGGCCAGCTCGAGATTCTGGACATCGTCGCTGCTGCTGATCGCCGTGACCTCGTCGACGATCAGGCGGGATGGATCGGGGATCTGGCGACGCGCCATGGCGACGAGATCGGCATAGGGGAATCCGTAAGCCTGGCCGACACTGACATCGACCACTTTGCCCTCCCGGATATTGAGCACCTGGTCATATCGACAGGCGACGTCCTCGAGCGCGTTGAGAAAGCCCAGCTTGCGAAACAGCTCCAGCTGATGGCCGCCGATCTTTTCGACCCGGAATTCGTCCGGATAGATCGCGCGCTTGTCGACGAGAGCAACGCGATGCCCTGCCCGCGCCAGCACGGCCGCCGCAAGCGATCCCGCAAGGCCACCGCCGACAACGGCGATATCGGAGACGACCGTTGCCGTCTCGCCCTCGTCGATCGGCTCGGTCACGGCTCCATCCGTCGTCATGGCTTCGGCTCCCAGGTTAACGGCGGTTCCAGTGCAACTCTCCCGCCTGATGTCGCATCGCGGAGCCGAGTGCGATCATTTCCGAAGATTGAGGTTAATGATCTGAAGCGGCAGGCGCGCTGCCGCCCTTGCGGCACGCGTCTTGCTCGAGATGCTCCGTAGATTCCGGGTTCCGACATCCCGGCGACCGATCCAGCGCGCCATTCCGCACTCGAACGGCCGATCTCGCCTTCTTCGGTCGTCGATGCGGCGCCAGGCCGTCAGTCGGTCGAGCTGGACTTTGCACCAACCGGGACAATGAGGACGACGATGTTCCAGAGTGAAGCAGCCGACGTCGCCGCGATGTCGTCGCGGCCGGCGAGATCCTGCATCTCGTCCATTAACACTCGCGCCGTTGCAGCATGCTAGGTTGTCGCCGGTATCGGAACACGTCTCTTCAGGGGAGCGCACCCCCTTAAACCTCCATGATCGAAGCCATCCTCCAGTTCATGCGGCGCGATGTCACGCGCGGAGTTGCCGGGACCATCCTCCTCAAGGTTGGCAGCGGCGTGCTCGCGTTTGCATTGTTCTCGCTGGCGGCACGGACGATGTCGCCCGACGGCTTCGGCATCTTTGCGACCTGGCTCTCGGTCGCCCAGATCGCAGCCGTCCTGGGACTGGTCGGCCAGGAATCCCTGCTGGTGCGCTTCCTCAACGAGTATCAGGTCAGCGAGAGGCCGGACCTTACCAAAGGCGTCCTCCTATCGAGCTTCAAGATTGCCTCGGTCGCAATGCTGATCGTGATCGCCGGGATCGCCATCGTAGCGAGCATGAGAGGCGACTGGTGGCTGCTGATCCTCGTGGTGTCGGCCTACACGGCCGTCAACGCCGCAGTGATGCTTGGGAGCCAGATCGCTCGCTCGCTGGTCAGCATTCTCATGGGCGAAGGAAATCGCGAGTTCTTCTGGCGGGTGATCGTCGTCCTGTTCCTGCTCGCCATGCTGCTCAGCCATCGGCAACTCGATCCCACCGAGTTGATCGCGGTGATGACGATGGCCATGTCGGTGGGCCTGGTGGCGCAGATCATTTCGATCGCGCGAGTGCTGCCGGATTTGCGCGGTACGCCGGCGCGCACCGAGACATCCCGCTGGCGATCGAGCGCCCTTCACTTCTGGCTCGCATCCATCCTTGAAGCCGCCAACCAGTATTTCGACGTCATTCTGGTCTACTGGATGCTGGATCCGACGACCGCCGGAATCTACTTTGCCGCCTCGCGCCTTGCCAACATCTTCGCCATGCTGTCCGCAGCGCTGTACACTTTCGGCGCGCGCCGGCTTCCGTCGCTGTATTTCAGCAAGAACCACCGGGAGTTCGAGCGGACCTTGCGGTTGATGGCGGAAGTGACCGCACTTTGCGTGATCGCCGGCCTCGTCATCATCTGGATCGGCGGCCCCTATCTCCTCAACCTGTTCGGACCTCATTTCACTGCACAGCACTCGGTCTTGATCGTGCTCGCGATCGGGACCGCCATCCAGGCAGCAGGCGGCCCGTCTGCTGCGATCCTGCAGCTGACCGGCCATGAACGAATCTATGTGCCGGTCGTTGCCGCCAACGTCGCGCTGCGGCTCGTGGGATTTATCGTCCTCATTCCCTGGCTCGGGGTGCTTGGCGCGGCGATTTCGGCGACGGTCTCGCTCGCGCTCGCGACCATTGCCCTGAACGTCCTCTGCCGCCGGCGATCCGGGGTGGATCCCTCGGTCCTCGTGCTCTTGCGCTTCTCTGCTTCGAGGCGCGGCAACTATGCAGTTCGCGGCGCGGACTCGAGCGATTAGGTGTCATCAGGCCGCTGCTCGGGGAATCCGCAGTCACGCGCCGGCAGCGTGCAAGACCGATTGGTTAACGCGCTCGCCGCGCACCCTCGGGGAAACAGCGGAAATGCCGCGCGAACGATGTGGTTGCAAAGGCCTCGCATTAACTCCGTTTGTTGCTAGGCGCTGTCCAGGCGATACCCGCATGATAGGTACGGAGTTAAGAAGGTGAAGATTTCGTTTCTTTAGCGGGTCGGGATCCGTGCTCCACTATCAGCCGAACAAGCAATTGGGCGAGACGAGCGCGACGGCTTTGGCGCGGCCGGACAACGGCGCGCCGAAACTGCACGTGCTTCTCGCACAAACCCAGGCCGAGAACGCCGGTGCGCAGGAGATCTCGCGGCTCCTCGGCGCCGGGCTCACCGCTCGCGGCTATCGGGTCACCAATCTATTCTTCTTCCGCAAATCGGACTCCTTCGATGAACCGCCGGATACGCTCTACTGCGCACAGAGCCGGCCGGGCAATCCGGTGGCGCTGCTGCGGATGCTGCGGACGCTCGGCCGCCATATCAGGGCCACGAGGCCCGACGCCGTCCTGACTTTCCAACATTTCGGCAACGTCATCGGCGGTGGCGTGACGCGTCTCGTCAGCCGTGCACCGGTTGTCGCAAATCAGGTTTCATCCGCAATGTCGATGAGCTGGCCGGTCCGCACCGCCGACATCGTCATGGGCAGTCTCGGCTTCTTCGACTGCATCACGCTCAATTCGAAGGACATGCAGCGCGAATATTCGCGCTACCCCGCGGCTTACCGGTCGCGCATGGTGCATGTGCCGCACGGCTTCGACGACAAGGCCCTCACGCTGTCGAAGGAGGCTGCACGACACAAGCTCAACCTGCCGCCGGACAGCGTCCTGCTCGGCTGCGCGGCAAGGCTGCATCCGCACAAGCGGCTCGATATGGCGATACGCCTGTTGCCGGATCAGCCATCCTGGCACCTTGCGCTTGCCGGCCAGGGAGCCGACGAGGCCCGGCTGAAGCTGCTGGCGAGCGACTTGCGCGTCTCGGACCGACTGCATTGGCTCGGGGAGATTCCTCCCAGCCGGATGGCGGACTTCCTGGCCTGCCTGGACGTGTTCGTCTTTCCGACACAGGCCGAAACCTTCGGTCTGGCCGCTGTCGAGGCTGCGAACGCCGGTGTTCCCTCGGTCGTGACCGATCTTCCCGTCCTGCGCGAAGTGTTGTCCTACGAAGGGAGACCGACCGCACTTTTCGTCGATGCCTCCGATCATGCGAAGCTCTCTGCAGCCGTCTCCACGCTGTTGACGGACAAGCACCTGAGCGACGAACTGCGACAAAACGCCAAAGGCCTGAGATTGCGCTATTCGGTAGATGCGATGGTTGACGAATACGTTCGTATTCTCGAGCAGGTCATTTGACATGATCCGTTGAAACAGATTGGCTCGACATGATCATCGAGTTTCGCTGTGAACGCGAGTACGCGCGGCAATGGATGGCCCGCGAGACGCTGTCGATCGACGGCCGGGACGTGCCGGTTCAAATCGTATGGGCGCCAACGGCGGAGCCGCGGCCCGCAGGGCTCGACGCCCTGTTCGAGCTCGAACGCGTGGCGTTGCGCAAAGGCAAACATGGCGGCGCAGACAGGCTGAAGCTCGTTCCGGAAGGGTCGCAGGCTTGCGGCGCCGCCGACGTGATCGTCGATTTTACGGGCGCCGCGCGGGATCCGGACTGCTCTGCCCGGCTGTATCTGCGTCCGCTGTTCAACGGAGCTGCGGGCGAAAATGCCGCCCTCGCCGCCATTCTCGCCGGCGACCTGCCCGTGATCGACATCGTCAACGAGGCCGATGGTTCGGTCCTCGACCGCGGCCATCCATCCGGAGAGATTGCCGCGGGCCTCAGCGGCGCGCTCGAAACCGTCATGGCGCGAACCCTGACCATGGTGGCGGCGGTCCTGTCGGGAAGGCCGCGCATTGTGCCGCAACTGGCGCGCCCCGCCGGGAATGACTTGCGCCGCGAAGCTGTCGGCTATGTCGCTCGCGGCCTTGCCGCATCGATCGCCAAGGAGATCTATCGCCTCTGCTGCTATGCCCCGCATTGGCATATCGGATGGCGCTTCAATGACGGCGGAGGCGTCTGGCAGACCGGAGATCTGTCCGGCCCAAGCTGGAACGTGCTGGGAGATCCTGGAAACCACTTCTACGCCGATCCCTTTCCGATCACGTGGCAGGGGCGCACATTCGTCTTCTTTGAGGATCTCGATCACCGCGTCGGAAAAGGCATCATTTCGGCGATCGAGTTCAGTGACGCGGGGCCGGTCGGCGAGGTGATGCCGGTGCTGGAGGAGCCCTGGCACCTCTCCTATCCGTTTCTGATCGAAGACGATGGCGAGCTGTGGATGATCCCGGAGAGCTCGACGCGCGGGGACGTCGCCCTCTACAAATGCGTTCGGTTTCCGGACAAATGGGAGCGATATGCGACGCTCCTTTCCGGCCTCGAGCTGGCCGACGCCACGATCACGCGGCACAACGGCCTGCACTATCTGTTCGGCGCCTGGCGCGACGGAGCGGGTGGCTATTCGGATTCGCTGGCGATCTACTACGCCGACCGTCTCTTGGGGCCCTGGTTGCCCCACGCCAGCAATCCGGTCTTGATCGACCGCGCAAGCACGCGGCCGGCGGGGAATTTCGTCACCCTCAATGGCAGATTGTGGCGACCGGTCCAGGATTGTGCCGACGGATACGGCGCGGCGCTCGCCCTGGCAGAGGTGGTCGAACTGTCGCCGACGGCGTTCAAGCAGATCGTCCGCCACTCTCTGAAGCCCGGACCGCTATGGCCCGGCAGGAAGCTGCATACCTTGAACCGCTGCGGCCGGCTCGAGGTGATCGACGGATCGCGCGTCCAACCCAAGACGCGCGCGTTCGCGAGTCACTTTCCGTCGACGGTCGTGTCTGCGCGAACCAGCCCGAGTTCGGCTGTTTGATCTGCGTTTCGCTCGCCGATCCGCCCACGGCGACCCGAATTCTCGGGTTGCCCGCTCACTTCGCCGCGTCGATCCAGATGCCGGGCTGCGAATGCTCACGGATGTGGCTGACCAGGAAGTCGGAAAAGACCCTGATCTTGGCGGGCAGCCTGACGCGGTTTTGATAGGCGATGTTCATGGTGAGCAGAGGCAGCTCCCAGCCCATCAGGACCGGCACCAGCCGGCCGGCCGCGATATCACCCTGCACGATATAGAGCGGCTGGATCAGGATGCCTAACCCGGCACGGGCTGCGCCACAGATGATCTGGCCGTCATTACTGTCGAGCGTCGGCGCGATGCGGATGGTCTGCGTCGTGCTGCCCTGGCTCAGCCGCAGCGAATAGGGATCGTTGGCGAGGTTGTAGATCAGCATATTGTGGCGGGCGAGATCGGCGGGATGCTCCGGCCAGCCGTGCTTCTCCAGGTAGGAGGGAGCCGCAGCCAGCACGCGGTGCATCTGGCCGATCCGCCGGACGATGATGTTGGAATCCGGTTCTTGCTCCCGCGTGCGGATCGCGACGTCGATGCCAGCTTCGATGAAGTCGGGATACCGGTTTGCGCTGATGATCTGCACGCTGAGATTGGGATAGAGCGCGCGGAAGGCGGGCAGCATCGGCGCGAGATAGATCATCGCGAACGACAACGAGCTCGTCACGCGGAGCATGCCCTTGGGCGACAGCGCGCGGTCGGAGACTGCATCCTCAGCCTCAGCCAATTCGTTCAAGAGCGTGCCGCAGCGCTGCAGGAGTTCCTGCCCTGCTTCGGTCAGCCATTGCCGGCGCGTGTTGCGCTCGATCAGCCGGACCGCAAGCCGCTCCTCCAGCGCGCTGAGATGACGGCTGACAGCCGCATTCGACATCCGCAGCGCGTCGGCAGCTTTGGACAGACTGCCGAGTTCAGCGGTTTTGGAGAACACCTCGAGTTGGAGCAGCCGGTCCATTTTTTCGCAAAAAGGAAAAGAGACTTACAAATTTTGACCTTTATTTCCGATTTCTGCAAGGCAAAATGGCGCCAACAAAGCACTATCGCAGGCGAGGAAACTGGGAAATGTCGGGCCCGATCAGGCACATCGTGATGTGGCGGCTGCGCGGGGACACCCCCGAGGAACGCACCGCCGCGCGGGTCAAGGTCAAGATCCTGTTCGAGGGCCTCAAGGGCCGGATCGACGGCCTCACCCATATCGAGGTCGGCCTCGACGTCAGCGCTGTCGACTACGCCTGCGACGTCGTCCTGTTCTCCGAATTCACCGACCAGGCGGCGCTTGCCGCCTACGCCAACCATCCGGAACATCTGCGCGTCCGCGAGGCGCTGGGCGACTTGCGGATCGGACGCTTCCAGGTCGATTATCCCATCAAAGAGACCGGCGCATGATCGGCTCGTTCACCTACGAAAACCTGCCCTGCCGCGTCGTGTTCGGCAGCGGAACGCTGGCTTCCGCCAAGGCCGAGGTCGAGCGGTTCGGCGGCAAGCGCGCGCTGGTGCTGACGACGCCGCAGCAGGAGGAGCAAGGCAAGAGCTTGGGCACCGCGCTCGGCCCGCTCTACGCCGGCCTGTTTTCCGGCGCGACCATGCACACGCCGGTCGAGGTCACGGAACGGGCGCTCGCGGCGCTGAAGGCGTGCGAGGCCGATTGCGTCGTCTCGCTCGGCGGCGGCTCGACCACCGGTCTCGGCAAGGCGCTCGCCTTGCGCACCGGCGTCAACCAGCTCTGCATCCCGACCACCTATGCCGGCTCCGAGATGACACCGATCGTCGGGCAGACCGAGAACGGCCTGAAGACCACGGTCCGCGATGCGGCCGTGCTGCCGGAGACCGTGATCTACGATGTCGATCTAACCCTGACGCTGCCGGCAAGCCTCGCCGCAACCTCCGGCATCAATGCGATCGCCCATGCGGTCGAGGCGCTCTATGCCCGCGACGCCAATCCCGTGACATCGCTGATGGCGGAAGAAGGTATCCGCGCGCTGGCACGTGCCCTGCCCGCGATCGCCGCCAGGGCCAACGACCGCGAGGCCCGCACCGAGGCTCTCTACGGCGCGTGGCTGTGCGGCGTCTGCCTTGGCACCGTCGGCATGGCGCTGCATCACAAGCTCTGCCACACGCTCGGCGGCACCTTCGACCTGCCGCACGCCGAGACCCACACCATCGTGCTGCCGCATGCGCTGGCTTACAACGCACCTGCGGTGCCCGACGCGATGGCGCGCATCTCGCGCGCGATCGGCGCTGCAGACGCATCGCAGGGGCTTTTCGAGCTTGCGAAGCGGCTGGGTGCGAAGGTCGCGCTGCGTGATATCGGCATGCCCCAAAGCGGCATCGACAAGGCGGCCGACCTCGCCGTCACAAATGCCTACTGGAATCCGCGGCCGCTCGAGCCAAACGCCATCCGCGACCTGATTGCACGCGCCTGGGCCGGCGAGCCGCCGGGCACTGCAAAAGCGGCGGCGTGAAAGCGATGCGGCGCACGTTGATCAAATCGGCCACCGTCATCAGCATGGATGACGCGATCGGCGACCTTTCGAGCGGCGATGTGCTGGTCGAAGGCAGCCGGATCGTCGACGTGCGCCCGTCGATCGACCTCGGCAGTGGTGCCGGCGAGACCGAAATCGTCGACGGCGCCGGGCGCATCGTCATCCCCGGCCTGATCAACGCGCACATGCACACCTGGCAGACGGGCTTGCGCGGCTATGCCGCGAACTGGACGCTGCTCGAATATTTCCGCCGCATGCATGCCGGACTCGCGACCGTGTTCCGGCCCGAGGACATCCATATCGCGACGCTGGTCGGCGCGTTGAACCAGATCCACCACGGCGTCACCACGCTGGTCGACTGGTGCCACAACAATCCGACGCCCGATCACACCGATGCCGCCGTGCGCGGCCTGATCGAGAGCGGCATCCGCGCCGCCTTCTTCCACGGTTCCCCAAAGCCGGAGCCGAAGCCGGGCGAGCCGCATTTCTCGGAAGTGCCGCATCCGCGCCGCGAGGTCGAGCGGCTGCTGGCGGGCCCCCTCGCCGACCGCGACGGCCTCGTCACGCTCGGTCTTGCGATCCTGGGTCCGCATTATTCAACGCTCGACGTCGCCATGCACGATTTCCGCCTGGCGCGAGAGCTCGAGCTGATCGCCTCGATGCATCAGGGCGGCGGACCGGCCAAGACGCCCGGCGGCTGGGAGCAGCTGATCGAGGCCGGCCTCGTCGGCGCGGGCGTCAACATCGTCCATGGCAACGATCTGCCCGATAAACTCCTGGACCGGATGATCGATCTCGGCGTGTCCTTCTCGGTGACGCCTGAGAACGAGATGATCCAGGGCCACGGCTTCCCGATCACCGGACGCCTCCTCAAGCGCGGCGTTCGGCCGACGATCGGCATCGATCTCGAATCCGTGCTGGCAGGCGATCTCTTCTCCGCCGCCCGCGTTGCGCTCTCGATGCAGCGGGCGCTCAACAATGCGGCGTCGCAGCAAACGAGCGGCACCATTCCGGCGACGACCACGATCTCCGCGCGTGAGGCGCTCCGCTGGATCACGACGGAAGGCGCGCGCATGCTCGGCCGCGAGAGGCAGATCGGCTCGCTGACGCCGGGCAAGCTCGCCGACCTCGTCATCATCAACGCCTCCGATCTCAATCTTGTCCCGGTGCACGATCCCGTCGCCACCGTCGTGATGCAGACGGGCCTCGCCAACATCGAGGCCGTGATGATCGGCGGCGCCTGGAAGAAACGGAACGGCCGGTTGCTGGCCGAGGGACTGGAGACGAAGAAGGAGCTGCTGGCGCAATCCGGCCGGCGGCTGGTGCAGGACATCGAACGACAGGGACGCGCTGCCTAGCAGCGCCATTGGACAAGAACAATGACTGACGCTTCCAGGAATGTTGCTTTCATCGGGATCGGCAAGATGGGTCTGCCGATGTCGGCGCTCGTTATCAAGGCCGGCTATGCCGTGACCGCTTTCGATCAGAGTGCCGCACGGCTCGACGAGGCACGCGCACTCGGCGCTTCGGTTGCCGCTTCGCCGGCCGCCGCCGTGAGCGGCAAGCCGGCCGTTGTCACGTCCCTGCCCGATGACGCGGCGTTACGCGGCGCGTTGCTCGGCCCCTCCGGCCTCATCGCCGCGATGGCACCCGAAGCCAGCTTGATCGAGACCAGCACCGTAAGCGTCGAGGCCTCGACCGAAGTTGCGGCCGCGGCGCAGGCGCGCGGCATTTCCTATCTCCGTTCGCCGGTCTCCGGCAATGCCAGCATCGTCCACACCGGCGCGCTGACCTGCTTCGTCTCGGGGCCGAAGCAGGCCTTCGAGAACGCAAAGCCGCTGTTCGCGACCTTTACCCGCGCGCAGACCTATCTGGGGCCGGCCGAGGAAGCTCGCTACGCAAAACTGTCCGTCAACCTGATGATCGCGGTGTCGGCGGCGATGATGGCGGAGAGCCTGGCGCTGGCGCGCAAGGGCGGCATCGCCTGGCAGGACATCCTGAAGGTGCTCGAAGACAGCGCGATCGCCTCGCCGATGGTGAAGTACAAGACCGCGCCGCTGCGAACCCGCGATTTCGAGTCCACCTTCTCCTGCAAGCAGATGGCCAAGGATCTCGATCTCATCCTCGGCGCCGGGCACGCCGTCGGCGTGCCGCTTCAGCTCGCGGCGCAGGTGCGCGAGACCTATGGCTCGCTGGTGGCGCAGGGCGACGGCGACACCGACTTCATCGCAACCGTCAAGCATCTCGAACGGCTGTCCGGCCTCGGCGAGCCGAAGCTCTGATCAACGGAGGCACCCATGCGCAACTTCAACGAGAGCACGATCACGGACGCGGTGCTGGAGCGGATTGCCGGCGCAACCGACCCGCGGATCAAGCAGGTCAGCGAAGCGCTGGTCCGCCACCTCCATGCCTTCGTCCGCGAGGTGCGGCCGACCCAGAAGGAATGGGACTACGGCATCGATTTCCTGACCCGCACCGGGCACATGTGCGACGACAAGCGCCAGGAGTTCATCCTGCTGTCGGACACGCTCGGCATTTCCATGCTGGTCGACGCCATCAACCATCCGGTGCCGGAAGGCGCGACCGAGACCACGGTGCTCGGCCCGTTCTTCGTTCAGGCCGCGCCTGAAAAGGAGAGCGGCGCCGACATTTCGGGTCCGATGGACGGCGATCCGATGCTCGTCACCGGCTCGGTCTCGACCGCCGACGGAAGGCCGCTTGCGGGTGCCATCGTGGACGTGTGGCATTCCGACGATGACGGCTATTATGACGTGCAGCAGCTCGACGCCATCGGCGATCTCGCGATGCGCGCGCGTTTCCACACCGATGCCAACGGCCGCTTCCATTTCTGGTCGATCAAGCCGGCTGCCTACCCCATTCCGCATGACGGCCCGGTCGGCGAGATGCTGGAGGCCCAGGGCCGCCATCCCTGGCGCCCGGCGCATGTGCACTTCATGATCTCGGCACCGGGGTTCGAAAAGCTCGTGACTCACGTGTTCGTCGCGGGCGACCAGTATCTCGACAGCGACGTCGTGTTCGGCGTCAAGGACAGCCTGATCCGGGAGTTCGTACGTCGGCCCGCCGGCCGTGCGCCGGATGGTCGCATGGTAGACAGCGAGTATTTTCATCTCAACTACGATTTCGGGCTGAAGCAGGTCGCGGGCAACGCGAGAGCCGCCTAAGCTGGGCTACGGACCAACGAGAGTCCGGCAACAGGGAGCAGACGGGAGCTGAGGATGGGACCGCGGGTCAGCACGAGCATATTGGCCGATCGTCTCACCGGCATGATCGGCCCGCGCGCGAGCGTTGCGCGCGGCGTGCTCGATCAGCATGGGCAGAGCGAATCGCATTATCAGAGCCTGCCGCCCGATATCGTCGTCTTCCCTGAAACCACGCAGGAGGTCGCGGACATCGTCAAGCTCTGCGCCGGCGCAGGCATGCCGATCGTTCCGTTCGGCGCCGGCACCTCGCTCGAAGGCAACGCGGCCGCGGTCGCCGGCGGCGTCTGCTTCGACTTCGCGCGCATGAACAAGGTTGTCGCAGTGCACGACAGCGACATGGATGTCGTGGTGCAGCCCGGTATCACGCGCAAGCAGCTCAATGCCGAGCTGCGCAATACCGGCCTGTTCTTCCCGATCGACCCCGGCGCCGACGCCTCGATCGGCGGCATGACCTCGACGCGCGCCTCCGGCACCATGGCTGTGCGCTACGGCACCATGAAGGACAATGTCATGGCGCTCGAAGTCGTGCTGGCCGATGGCCGCGTGATCCGGACCGCCAAGCGCGCGCGCAAGTCGGCCGCCGGCTATGATCTGACGCGCATGTTCGTCGGCGCCGAAGGCACGCTCGGCGTCATCACCGAGATCACGCTGAAAGTGCATCCGGTCCCGCAGGCCATCTCGGCCGCGGTCTGCAGCTTCGACACCCTGCACGATGCCGTCGATACCGCGATCTCGGTGATCCAGTCCGCGATCCCCGTGGCGCGCATCGAGCTGCTCGACGACGTCATGATGCGGGGCATCAATGCCTATGCCAAGCTCGGCTATCGCGAGGCCCCCACCCTGTTCTTCGAATTCCACGGCTCGGAGACCTCCGTCGCCGAGCAGGCCGAAGCCGCGCAGGCCATCGCCGCCGACCATGGCGGCCATGGCTTTGCCTGGGCGAAGGCGCCGGAAGATCGCAGCCGGCTCTGGCACGCCCGCGACAACACGCTCTATGCCGGCCTCGGCCTGCGCCCCGGCGCACGCGCGGTGATCACGGATGTCTGCGTGCCGATCTCGCGGCTGGCGGAATGCCTCACCGAGACGCGGCGCGACGCGGACGTGCACGGCTTCGTCGCGCCGATCGTCGGTCACGTCGGCGACGGCAATTTTCACATGCTGATCCTGATCGATCCCGCAAAGCCGGAGGAGGCCGAAGGCGCCAAGGCGCTGCAGGCCCGCATGGTCGCCCGCGCCATTGCCATGGACGGCACCTGCACCGGCGAGCACGGCATCGGGCTCGGCAAGATCGGCTATCTCTCCGATGAACTCGGCGAAGCCGTCGACGTGATGCGGCAGATCAAGACCGCGCTTGACCCTGATGGACTGATGAACCCCGGAAAGATCTTTGCGAGCGGAGCCAAGATATGAGCGACGCACTTCCGATCGAGGTCACCTCGCCGACGCCGCTGCTCGAGCTGCGCGGCATCAGCAAGGAATTCCCCGGTGTCAAGGCGCTGGACGACGTGTCCTTTGCCGTCCATCCCGGCGAAGTCCACATGCTGCTGGGCGAGAACGGCGCCGGCAAATCGAGCCTGATGAAGGTCCTCTGCGGCGCCTACCGCGCCGACGCCGGCGAGTTCTATTACAAGGGCGAGACCGTCGCGATCAATTCCACCGCGGACGCGCAGAAGCTCGGCATTGCCGTGATCTTCCAGGAATTCTCGCTGGTCCCCCATCTCGATATCGCCCAGAACATCTTCCTGGGTCGCGAGCCGAAGGGCCGCATCCCCGGTACCATCGATCGCGGGAAGATCTTGGCTGATGCGAGGCGCGTGCTCGCCACGATCGGATTCGACATCGATCCCTCCACCACCATCGACAAGCTCGGCGTGGCGCAGCAGCAGATGGTCGAGATCGCGAAAGCGATCAGCCAGGACGCCCGCATCCTGGTCATGGACGAGCCGACCGCGGCGCTGTCGGACCGAGAGACCGAGCTGCTGTTTGCGCTGATCGCGCGGCTGAAGGCCGACGGCGTGTCCATCGTCTACATCTCGCACCGCATGGCCGAGGTGTTCGCGCTCGGCGATCGCATCACCGTGCTGCGCGACGGCCGCCGCATCGACGGCGTCCGTCCCGCTGACGTCACGCCGGACCAGCTCGTCCGCATGATGGTCGGCCGCAACGTCGACATGACCTATCCGCGGCACTTTGCCGACAAGCCCGGCGAGCTGCTGCTCGAGGTCAAGGGCCTGACCGCGCCAACCGGCATCTCCGATATCAATATCGAGGTGCGCCGGGGCGAGATCGTCGGCCTGTGCGGGCTCGTCGGCTCCGGTCGCAGCGAGGTCGCGCGCGCCATTTTCGGCGCCGACCCCGTCACATCAGGGCAGATCATCTTCGATGGCAAGACCATCTCCGGCGAGCCGGACCTCGCCGCCCGCCGCGGCATCGCGTTGATCCCGGAGAGCCGCAAGAGCGAGGGCCTGGCGCTGCTGCGGTCGGTGAGCGATAACCTCGTGGTGTCGGCGCTGCGAAAGCTGTTCCCGAGCGGCCTGTTCGACCAGCGCAGTGCGCAGCGCACCGCCGACGGCCTGATCCGCCAGTTGAGGATCGCGACACCGAGTGCGCGGCAAACCGTCGGCCTGCTCTCGGGCGGCAACCAGCAGAAGGTCGTGATCGGCAAGTGGCTGGCTGCCGGCTCAAAGCTGTTCATTTTCGACGAGCCGACGCGGGGCATCGACATCGGCGCCAAGTCCGAGATCTTTGCGCTGATCGACCGCCTCGTCGCGGAAGGCGCGGCGGCCCTGATGATCTCGTCCGAGCAGGTCGAGATCTGCCATGTCTGCGACCGCGCCTATGTGATGCGCGAGGGGCGCATTGCCGGGCACCTGACGCGCAGCGAACTGACGGAGGAGAACATCGTGCGACTGGGGATGCATCATGCGTGAAGCCGCGATCGTCTCAGAGCCCAATCCGCTGCAACGCATCCCCGGCGTTGCCATGGTGCTGGTGCTGCTGATCGCGCTGTTCAGCGTGATCGCGCCCGGCTTCCTGTCGGTCGCCAATCTCTCCAACGTGCTGGTGCAGTCGACCATCCTGACCATGCTCGCGCTGCCGATGACGCTCATCATCATGACGGAGGGGCTGGATCTGTCGATGGGCGCGGTGCTGACGCTGACCTCGCTCTGCGTCGCCATCGTGTCGCTCGCGACCAAGTCGATGCTGCTCGGCTTGGGTGCCGGCCTGCTGGTCGGCACGGCCTTCGGCCTCGCCAATGGCTGGCTGGTCGCGATCGTGGGCATTCCGCCCTTCGTCGCGACGCTGGGCACGCTCGGCATGGCGCAGGGATTGTCGCTGATCGTCAGCGACGGCCAGAGCGTCGTCGGCATTCCCCACAGCGTGCGGGACATCTATTCGGCGACGCTTCTGGGAGTCCCCGTTCCGATCGTGATGGCGCTCGTGACCTACGCGGTCTTCCACGTGCTGCTCTATCATACGAGATTCGGCACCTACATCTTCGCCCTCGGCGGCAACCGCGAGGCGCTGCGCTATGCCGGCCTCTCGCCGAACCGGCTCCTGATCGCCGTCTACGCGATCGGCGGCGCCATGGCCGGCATCGCGGGTCTGCTGATGACCGCGCGGATGAACTCCGGTCACCCCACCGCCGGCCTCGGTCTCGAATTCGATGCCATCGCCGCCGTCGCCGTCGGTGGCACCTCATTCGAGCGCGGCAATGGCTGGCTGCTCGGCACGCTGCTCGGCGTCCTCTCGGTCGGCGTGCTGCGCAACGGGCTGAACCTGATCTCGCTGCCGTCCTCTGTGCAGGTCGCAAGCGTCGGCGTGCTCGTCATCGTTGCCCTGTTCCTCGACGGCCTCAGGAGCCGCGCATGACCGACATCACCAAGGACGCCATCGCGCCGCCCCGCTCGTTCCTCTCGCAGGACGCGATCCAGGTGTTTTACCGCCTGCTCGCGGCACTCCTGATCTGCGCCGTGCTCGCCGTGCTCAGCGATTCCTTCCTCAGCCTCGGCAACATCCTCAACGTGCTCAGGCAGGCGAGCCTGACCTTCTTCATCGCTTCCGGCCTGACGCTGGTGGTGCTGACCGCCGGCCTCGATCTGTCCGTCGGCGCCAATGTCGCGCTGTCCGCCTGTATCGCCGGGACCGTGATCCACACGACCGGCTCGCCGGCGCTCGGCATCCTCACCGGCCTTGCCTGCGGCGGCATCGTCGGCCTGCTCAACGGCATCATGGTCACTGCGCTCCGCATCCCCTCCTTCATCGCCACCTACGGCATGCTCTGGGTGCTGAACGGCCTCACCTACTGGTACATGGCGGGCGAGACCCTGCACGGCTTCCCGGCCGGCTTCCGCCAGATCGGCAGCGGCTATCTGTTCGGCCTGCCCATCCCGGTCTATCTGCTGCTGGTCTTCCTCGGGATCGGAACGTTCTTCGCGCAGCGCACGATCTGGGGCCAGGAGATCTATGCGATCGGCGCCAATCCGGTCGCGGCGCGGCTCTCAGGCATCCCGGTCGCGCGGCGCCTGCTGCTGGTCTATGCCGTCTCCGGCACCATGGCCGGGCTCGCCTCGATCATCTTCCTGTCGCGGCTCAATTCGGCCGAGGCCGACATCGGCGAGAGCCTGACGCTGCCCGCCATCGCGGCCGTGCTGATCGGCGGCACCTCGCTGTTCGGCGGCGTCGGCACCGTGTTCGGCACCTTCATCGGCGCGCTGATCCTCACCTTGGTGCTGAATGGCATGAACCTGCTCTCGGTCAGCGCCAACTGGCAGCCGCTCGTCACCGGCGTCATCGTCATTCTCGCGGTCTGGCTCGACATGAAGACCCGCCGCCGCGCGCAATGAGTTCTTGAAGTTCCAACAAGCAAAACGAGGGATGGAGGCAACATGAAACAGAAACTTGGCTATCTGGCGCTGCCGCTGCTGATGGCGGCCGCGTTCACCACCGGGGCGCGCGCCGATGGCGAGACCATCGCCGTCTTCACCAAGAACCAGACCAATCCGTTCTTCCAGACGGTGCGGGTCGGCGCCGACAACATGGCGAAGACGCTGAACGCGAAGACGCTTCAGTACATCCCGACCAAGCCGGACTCGATCCCCGAGCAGCTCAGCCAGATCGAGGACGTCGTGGTGAAGAAGCCGAGCGCGATCGTCTTCACGCCGGTCGACTACAAGGCGATGGTGCCCGGCGTCGAGAAGATCAACGAGGCCAAGATCCCGGTCGTCAACATCACCGACCGCTCAGCCGGCGGCAAGTTCCTGTCCTTCGTCGGCGCCGACGACTACAGCCTCGGGCTGGAGACCGCGCGCTTCCTGCTGAAGACACTGGGAGGCAAGGGCAACATCGTCATCATCGAGGGCGTCAAGGGCTCGCTGACCAATGTCGACCGCGTCCGCGGCTTCAACGACGCGCTGAAGGAGAATCCGGGCGCCAAGCTGCTGGCCTCCCAGCCCGGCAATTACCAGCGGCTCCAGGCGCTCCAGGTGATGGAGAACCTGATGCAGTCGAACTCGCAGATCGACGGCGTGCTCGCCGCCAATGACGCCATGGCGGTCGGCGCGATCGAGGCGCTCGACGGTGCCAATCGCAAGGCCCAGGTGATCGGCATCAACGGCACCAAGGAGGCGATCGACGCGATCAAGTCAGGCAAGCTGCTGGCGAGCGGCGACTACAACGGCTTTGCGCAAGGTTGCCTCGGCACCATGATGGCGATCCGCTCCCTGCGCAATCAGCCCGTCATCAGCGAGATCGTGCTGAAGCCGACCGTCATCACCAAGGACAATTACCAGCCGTTCGACGTCCCGCTGGAGCAGCGCACCTGCCCGACCTTCGAGGACGCCGGCAAGCTTGGCGCGAAGTAGACCACCCGATCACGTCGAGTCCGGACGGCCGCCCCCGCGGCCGTCCCAAGAACCGAAGCAAGAAACGGAGACCATCATGCTGTTCGCCATTCACGCTCTCGACCGCACCGGTGCGCTGCCCACGCGGCTTGCCAATTACGACGCGCACAAGGCTTTCCTGAGCGATACTTCGCGCTTCGGCGTCAAGATCGTGATGTCGGGGCCGCTGGTCTCCGACGACGGCCAGACGATGATCGGCAGCCTGTTCCTGATCGAAGCGCCGGGCCGCGCCGAGGTCGAAGCCTTCAACCGCGCAGATCCCTTTGCTGCCGCCGGCATCTGGGAAAAGGTCACGATCACGGGCTTCCTGCGCCGGCAGGGTTAGACCCTACGGCACTTCGTCGAGGTGACAGGCCACCCACTGCTCGGCTCCGGTCGAACGCAGCATCGGCTCCTCTGTCCGGCAGCGGTCGAAGACGAACGGGCAGCGGGTGTGAAAGCGGCATCCGTTCGGCGGGTTGATCGGGCTCGGCACGTCGCCCTTGAGAATGATCGGATTGCGCTGCGCTCCGGGCTCCGGCAGCGGCACGGCCGAGAGCAGCGCCTTGGTGTAGGGGTGCCTTGGCGCGGCAAAGATCTCCCGCCGCGGCGCCACTTCCACGATCTTGCCGAGATACATGACCGCAACGCGATGGGTCATGTGCTCGACGATCGCGAGATCGTGGCTGATGAACAGCAGCGCGAGGCCGAACTCGCTTTGGAGATCCTGCAGCAGATTGACGATCTGCGCCTTGACCGAAACGTCGAGCGCGGAAACCGCCTCGTCGCACACGATCAACTCGGGCTCGGCCGCAAGCGCGCGCGCAATGCCGATGCGCTGGCGCTGGCCGCCGGAGAATTCGTGGGGCCTGCGGTTCAGCGCCTCGCGCGGCAGGCGTACCGTGTCCATCAGCGATGTGACGCGAACCTCGAGATCTTCCGCAGACTTGGCGAGGCCGAAATTGCGGATCGGCTCGGCGAGAATATCGCGCACGCGCATGCGCGGATTGAGGCTCGAGAACGGATCCTGGAACACCACCTGCACGCGCCGGCGCATCTGGCGCATCGTGCTCGGCGCGGCGTCGTCGATCCTCTGGCCGTCGAGGATGACCTGGCCCGAGGTGATCTCGAACAGCCGCAGGATGGCGCGGCCGACCGTCGATTTGCCGCAGCCGGACTCCCCGACCAGCGACAGGGTCTCGCCCCGCGCGATCTCGAACGACACGCCGTCGACCGCATAGACGAATTCGGACTTGCGGCCGAACAGGCCGGTCTTGACCGGAAAGTGCTTCTTGAGGTCGTTGACCTGGAGCAGCGGAGGACTCATGCCGCGATGGCTCCCTTGGCGGCGTAATGACAGGCGGCGACGTGGCGGGGGCCCTTCTCCTCCAGCCCCGGCGCATATTGGCGGCAGAGATCGGTCGCGAGCGCACAGCGGCCGGCAAAGACGCAGCCGGTGATCGGCTTGCGGAGATCCGGCACCTGCCCGGGAATCTCGGCAAGCCGTCTTGCCGTGCCCGTCAGCGAGGAGCCGAGCCGCGGCACCGCGCCAAGCAAACCCTGTGTATAGGGATGACGCGGCGAACGGAACAGCTCGGCCACCGGCGCCTCCTCGACCTTGCGGCCGGCATACATCACCATGACGCGCTCGGCGATCTCGGCGACGACGCCGAGATCGTGGGTGATGAGGATGATCGCAGCTCCGACCCGGCTCTTCAGGTCCAGCATCAGCTTCAGGATCTGCGCCTGGATCGTGACGTCGAGCGCGGTTGTCGGCTCGTCCGCAATGAGAAGCTTGGGATTGCAGGCGAGCGCGATGGCGATCATGACGCGCTGACGCATGCCGCCGGATAGCTGATGCGGGTATTCGCGCACCCGGCGATTCGGCTCGGGAATGCCGACCAGCGTCAGCATCTCGATCGCGTGCGCCTCCGCCGCCTGCTTGTCGAGGCCCTGATGGATCATCAAGGTCTCGCGGATCTGGCGGCCGACGGTCAGGACCGGATTGAGGCTGGTCATCGGCTCCTGGAAGATCATCGAGATGTCGTTGCCGCGGATCGCGCGCATCTCGCGATCGGACAGCTTCAGCAGGTCCCTGCCCGCAAAGCGGATGGCGCCGGCGATCCTGCCCGGCGGCTCCGGGATCAGCCGCATCAGCGACATCGACGTCACCGACTTGCCGCAGCCGGACTCGCCGACGATGGCGAGCGTCTCGCCCTCGTTGACATGAAAGGACACCCCGTCGACCGCGCGATTGATGCCGCTGGGGGTGCGGAAATGGGTCTGGAGGTTCTCGACTTCGAGCAAAGCCATCGCGATCAGCCTCGATCCATCAGAGGCTCTTGGCCATGCGCGGGTCGAGCGCATCGCGAAGGCCGTCGCCGAGCAGATTCACGGCGAGAACGGTGACGGACAGGAACGCCGCCGGGAAGAACACGATGTAGGGCTTCACCTGCCACAGTGCGCGGCCCTCGGCCATGATATTGCCCCAGGACGGGATGGTCGGCGGCGTTCCGGCACCGATGAAGGACAGGATCGCCTCGGTGATCATGGCGCTGGCGCAGATATAGGTCGCCTGCACCAGCATCGGCGCGACCGTGTTGGGCAGGATATGGCGGAGGATGATCATTGGCGAGCGCGTGCCGCAGGCCACGGCCGCATCCACATAGGGCTGCTCGCGAAGCGACAGCACCACGCTGCGGACGAGGCGCGAGACACGCGGGATTTCGGCAACGGTGATCGCCAGGATGACGTTGCCGACGCTGCCGCGCGTCAGCGCCATCAGCGCGATCGCGAGCAGGATCGGCGGAATCGACATCAGGCCATCCATGAACCGCATCAGGATGCCGTCGGCCCAGCGGATGAATCCGGAGATCATGCCGATGGCGAGACCCGCCGCAGATGCGAAGATCGCGACCGACAGGCCGACCGTGAGCGAGACTCGCGCGCCGAACAGCACGCGGGAATAGATGTCGCGGCCGAGCACGTCGGTGCCGAACCAGAAATCGGCCGACGGCGCCCGTGTGCGCTTGGCGGGCGCGAGCGCGGTCGGGTCGACCGTGCCGAGATAAGGCGCGAAGACCGCGATCAGCACGAGCGTCAGCAGCAGCGCGCCGCCGATCGCGACCGTCGGATGGCCGCGCAGGAGGCCGACGAAGCCGCGCCGGATCGTGACCGGCCGCAGGATCTCGGGCAGCTGCGGCGCGACGACGAGACCGGCCGGCAGCGATTGCGGATTGACGGTGGTATCGGTCAATAGCGGATCCTCGGGTCAACGAGCGTGTAGACGACGTCGATCATCAGATTGACGAGGACGTAGACGAAGCTGAACAGAAGCACGATGCCCTGGATCACCGGATAGTCACGGCGCAGGATCGCATCGATGGTGAGGCGGCCGAGGCCGGGGATCGCGAACACGCTCTCGGTCACGACCGCGCCGCCGATCAGCAGCGCGATGCCGATCCCGATCACGGTCACGATCGGTACCGCCGCGTTCTTGAGCGCGTGAATGAACAGGATGCCGCCCTGCCCGAGTCCCTTGGCCTTCGCAGTGCGGATATAGTCCTGCTGCAGCACTTCGAGCATGGCCGCCCGCGTGATGCGTGCGACCAGCGCGATATAGACGCAGCCGAGCGCGATCGCCGGCAGGATCAGGTTCTCGAGCCACGGCCAGAAGCCCTGCGTGAGCGGCGTATAGCCCTGCACCGGCAGCCATTCGAGCTCCAGCGCGAAGATATAGGCGAGCATGTAGCCGACCACGAACACGGGCAACGAGAAGCCGAACACGGCAAAGCCCATGATGACGCGGTCGATCAGGCTGCCCGCCTTCCACGCCGCCACCACGCCGAGCGGCACCGCCACCACGATCGTGAGCAGCAGCGTGACCATCATCAGCGACAGCGTCGGACCGAGACGCTGCCCGATCATCGCCGAGACCGGCAGATTGGTGAAGATCGAGGTGCCGAGATCGCCGTGCAGGATGCGCCAGACCCAGCTTCCGAACTGGACCAGGAACGGACGGTTGAGGCCGAGGCTCTGCCGGATGCGCTCCACATCCTCCGGACTCGCCTGGTCGCCCGCGATCACCACGGCCGGATCACCCGGCGCGATGTAGAGCAGGCTGAACACGAACAGCGCGACGATCGCCATGACTGGCAAGGTCGCGACGATGCGACGGAGGATGTAGGAGAGCATCTGGCCTCAGCGCACGATCATGCAGACTTGGACACGCCCCAGAAGAACGGCAGCGGCCCCTTGGTGATGCCGGAGACGTTCTTGCGCCACGCAGTGTAGCTCAGGAAGAAGCCCGTCGGCGCGTAGACGACGTCATCGAGGGCCGCCCTGTTGAGGCGGCCGATGGCGGCCTTCTCCTCGTCGAGGTTCTTGGCCTCGAACCAGGACGCGACCTCCTTCTCCGTGCCGGGGCTGTTCGGCCAGCCGAACCAGGCCTTGTCGCCGTTGGCGCGAATGGCGGTGTATGGGGCGGGATTGATGCAGTCTGCGCCGGCGTGCCAGGTGTGGAACATGTTCCAGCCACCCTGTCCGGGCGGCGTCTTCTGCGCGCGGCGCGAGCCGACCGTGCCCCAATCGGTGGCGACGAAGTCGACATTCATGCCGAGCTTCTTCAGCAGGTCCGCGGTGACGTCGCCCTGTGCCTTGGTGATCGGCTGGTCCTGTGCCACCAGGCACGTCACCGGCTGGCCGGAATAGCCGCTCTCGGCCAGAAGCTTCTTGGCCGCATCGAGATCGCGCTTGCCCTTCAGGATCTCGCCGCCGGCTTCGCTGTAAAGCGGCGTCTCCGGCGTGAAGAAGCCGGGCAGCGGCTTCCAGAGTGCCGTGTCGTCGCCGACGATCGCGCGCATGTAGTCTTCCTGGCTGAGCGCCATCAGCACCGCTCGCCGCGCCCGCACGTCATTGAAGGGCGCAAAGAGATGGTTCATGCGGAACGAGCCGATATTGCCGAGGGGATCGCCAATATCGACGCTGATATTCTTGTTCTTCTTCAGGACCGGAACGAGGTCTGCAATCGGGCTCTCCCACCAGTCGACCTCGCCGTTCTGCAAGGCGGCGGCTGCCGTGGCGGGATCCGGCATCACGATCCATTCGACGCGATCGACCAGGATCTGCTTGCCACCCGCGAGCCAGGATGCCTTCTCCTGCCGCGGCACGTAGTCGGCGAACTTCTCGAACACCGCCTTCGCGCCGGGCACCCACTCGCCCTTGGCGAATTTCATCGGCCCGGAGCCGACATATTCGGTGATCTGCTTGAACGGATCGGTCTGCGCGATGCGCTCCGGCATGATGAAGCCGCACGGCGAGTTGTTCTTGGCCAGCGCGTAGAGCAGCTTCGGGAAGGGCTGCTTGAGCACCCATTTGAAGGTGCGGTCATCGACGGCCGTCAGCTCCTGCTGCAGCGCCTTGATCATCAGTCCCATCGGATCGCGCGCCGACCAGCGCGTCAGGCTTGCAACGACGTCCTTGCTCAGCACCGGCTCGCCGTCATGGAACTTGAGGCCCGGCCGCAATTTGAACGTCCAGGTCGTGCCGTCGTCGGTCACTTCCTCGGACTCGACCATCTGACGCTGCGGCTGCAGCGAGGAATCGATGCCGTAGAGCGTGTCCCAGACCATCGCGGCGGCATTACGCACGACATATTGCGTGCCCCAGATCGGGTCGAAATTGGCGAGATTGGCCTGGGGCACGAAGCGGAGGGTCCGGGCGGATGCGCCTTGCGCAATCGCGGGCGCCGAGAGACCGGTCAATGCCAGACCGCCCGCGCCGGCCAGTCCCTTCAATACGGTCCTGCGATCCATGAAATCCTCCCAGTAATGCCGTGATTCCGGCCAGCATTGGCCAGGGGCAAGTGAAACCGAGCCCATTTGCAAGCAAATGGTATGCCACTAAATGGGCCTTCGCCGGCGGATCTCATTTCTCTTTTTTGGCCGCGCGAGGCTTCACAGAGCGGCCGCCAGCGTCGGCCCAGTCTCGATGTGCGGGATCGCCTCGACCAGTTTGCGCGTGTAGTCGGTCTTCGGATTGTCGAACAGCGCCCGGCTTTCACCCTGCTCGACGATGCCGCCATTGCGCAGCACGATGGTGCGGTCGCAGAGCATGCGCACCACGTTGAGATCGTGGCTGACGAACAGCAGCGCGATGTCGTTCTCGCGCCGCAGGCGGTCGAGCAGTTGCAGCACCACTGCCTGAACCGAGACGTCGAGCGCGGCGGTCGGCTCGTCCAGCACCAGGAGCCGCGGCCGGCAGGCGATGGCACGGGCGATGCCGACGCGGGCCTTCTGCCCGCCGGAGAGCTGATGCGGAAACCGCGGCAACAGATCGAGCGGCAGCCCGACGCGCTGCGCGCATTCTTCCACCCGCTGACGCAGCGCCTCACCCGTGCGCATGCCGTCGAGCCGCATCAAGGGATGGGCAATACAATCGAACGCGGTAAAGCGCGGGTTGAGACTCTCGTTCGGATCCTGAAAGACCATCTGGATGTCTTTGCGAAATGGCGAGCGGTGAAAATCACGCGACGCCACGTGCCCGATCGACTGCCCGTCGAACACGATGTCGCCTTCGCTCGGGTCGATCAGGCGACAGATCATGCGCGACGTCGTACTCTTGCCTGAGCCGGACTCGCCGACCAGACCGACGCTCTCGCCGCCGGCCATGGTCATCGAGAAGTCGGCAACCGCGGCGGAGCCTTGGTCGAAACGCTTTGCGAGCTTTCGCACTTCCAGCAGCGGCGGCGTGCCATGTGGCAGCACCGGCCGCGGTTTGTCGAGAATGGCGTTGTAACGCTCTCTCTCCTCCTCAGTCACGAGGTCTTCGATCCGTGACGTCGCCGTCGGCGATGCCGCGACCAGGCGCCTCGTATAGGCGTGCTGCGGCGCGCTGAAGAGCTTGCCGGGGCTCGCCTCCTCGACGATGCGGCCACGCTCCATCACGGCGATGCGGCGGCAATAGCGCGCGGCGAGGCCGAGGTCATGCGTGATCAAAATCGTCGCCATGCCTCGCGCGGCGGCAATGTCTGCCAGCAGATCCATCACCACCTTCTGCGTGGTGACGTCGAGCCCGGTCGTCGGCTCGTCGGCGATCAGCAGCGCGGGATTGCAGGAGATCGCAATCGCGATCATGACGCGCTGGCACATGCCGCCCGAGAGCTCGTGCGGATAAGCGTTCATCCGCTGCTCGGGATCGCGGATCTGCACGGCGCGCAGCAGGTCCAGCGCCTCGGCGCGCGCGGCCTCCTTCGAGATGCGCTTGTGGGTGAGGATCGCGTCCGCGATCTGCAATCCGATGGCCCGGATCGGATTGAGCGCCGCCCGCGGGTTCTGGAAGATCATCGACATCGCGGCGCCCTGGAGCTGGCGGAGGTCATCGCCCCTGAGCTTCGTCACGTCCTGGCCGCGAAACAGGATCTTGCCCCCGGTGACGCGCCCGGCGGCATCGAGCAACCGCGTCGTCGCAAAGCCGGTGACCGACTTGCCCGAGCCGCTCTCGCCGACGAGGCCGAGCATCTCACCGGCCTTGACGGTCAGCGTCACGCCGCGCACGGCCTCGACCATTCCGCGCCGCGTCGAGAACGCGACGTGGAGGTCGTCGATCCTGAGCAGGTCCTCGCTCATGTGCGCATCCGGGGATCGAGAATGTCCCGCATCCCGTCACCGAGGAGATTGAAGCACAGCACCGCCATCATCAGCGCGAGGCCTGGAAACGCCACCAGCCACCACCGCCCCGTCGAGATGAAGCGCGCGCCTTCGGCGACCATGATGCCCCATTCCGGCGTCGGCGGCTTGACGCCGAGGCCGATGAAGGACAGGCCGGCCGCGTTCAGAATCGCCCAGCCGAGATTGAGCGAGATCTGCACCGCCATCGCCGGCAGGATGTTCGGCAGCAGAAAACGCAGCACCACGGAAAAATGGCTCTCGCCGCAGGCGCGTGCGGCCTCGACCCAGCCGACATTGCGCCTGACGTTGACCTCGGCCCGTGCAAAGCGGATGTAGAAGGGAAGATTGATGATCGCGGTCGCAATCACGATGTTCTCGATCCGGTTGCCGAGCGCGGCCACCATCGCCATCGCCAGCACGAACAGCGGAAACGCCATCATCACGTCGACGAAACGGCCGACGGCGCGATCGAGCCGGCCGCCGGCATAGCCGCAGAACGCGCCGACGACGGCCCCGATCACGAAGGAGATTCCGACCGCGGAGACCGCGATAGCGAGGTCGAGCCGCGCGGCGATGATGAGACGGCTGAACACGTCGCGCCCGAGTTGGTCCGTACCGGCAATGTGCGTCGCGCTCGGCGGCTGCAACGCCTCCGAGACGTTCGAGGCTACGGGATCGTAAGGCACGATCCACGGTCCGAAGATCGCGACCAGGACGAAGAGGAGCACACCGGTCGCAGCAACCGCGGTGAGCGGATTGCCGCGCAGTATCCAGACCGAATGGCGAAGGGTTGCACTGGTCATTCGATCGACACCCGGGGATCGGCGATGCCGTAGCAGACATCGACCACGAGATTGACCAGCACGAACAGGCTGGCCATCAGCAGCACGAAGCCCTGCACCGGCGCATAGTCGGACGAGAGCAGCGCATCGAGCGCATAGGAAGCCACGCCCGGCCAGGAGAACACCTTCTCCACCAGCACGTTGGCGCCCAGCATGGTCGAGAACACGATGCCGGCGATGGTGATGACGGGAAGGATCGCATTGCGCAGCGCATAGGTCACGACCACCTTGCGCCAGGACAATCCGACCGAGCGCGCGGTGCGCACGAAATCGCTGCCGAGCGAGACCAGCATCGACGCGCGCGTGATCCGCGCCAGCGGCGCGATCACGAACAAGGCCATGCTCAGCGCCGGCAGGATCAGCTGCTTGCAAGCCGCCCACCAGCCGTCGAGATCGCCAGCCAGCAGGAAATCGATGGAGAGAAAACCGGTGTGCTGCGGCGGCAGCGAGGTGAAGACGTCGATGCGCCCGGTCGGATCAGGAGCCAGCCCGAGCAGATAGTAGAAGACGTAGATCAACAGCAGGCCCGACACGAAGGTCGGCACGCAGACACCGAGAGCGCAGAACAGCCGCACGCCGTGATCGACGATCGAGCCCGGCCGCAAGGCCGCGACCACCCCGAGCGGCACCGCCGCGATCAGCGCGATCAGGAGCGCGGTGAAGGTGAGCTCGAGCGAAGCAGGCAGCCGCTCGCGCAGATCCTTGAGCACCGGCTGGCCCGTCATCATGGAGCGGCCGAGATTGCCGTGGCCGATGTCGGAGAGATAGAACACGAGCTGCTCCGGCACCGACTTGTTGAGCCCCATCTGCTTGCGGATCTGCTCGATCTCCTCCTTGCCGGCATTGGGCCCCGAGGCGAAGAACACCGCGGGGTCGCCGGGCAGGACGCGCATCAACAGGAAGGTGAAGACCAGCACGCCGAACAGCGCCGGCAGCGAAGACAGAAGCCGCCTGCCCGCTCTCACTATCGTTGCACCAAGACCGGTCTTCACCCTTAGGAGCCTCTCTTGCCTTCAGACGTTACTTGCGGCTGAGGTTGCGGTAGTCGACCTGACGATGGAACTCGTAGATGTAGCCCTCGACCGAGGTCGCCATCACCGCATCCTGGTTCGGCTGCCACAGCATGATCTGGGGCATCAGGTCGACATGCATCGCGTTGAGCTTGCGGCCGTCCTCCTCGTATTTGGCCTTATCCGGCTCGAACCGGGCTTCCTGGGCGATCGCCGACAGCTCGGCATTGTTGATCGAGCTGTAATTCCAGCGCTGATTGCCGGTATAGAAGTTGCGGTAGAAGTAGTCCGTCGACGGCAGCCAGGCGATGATGCCTTCGGTGAAGAAGGGCACCTTCTTCTCGTTGATCAGCGTCGACATCTGCGCGTCCGGCAGCTTCTGGATGTCGACCTTGATGCCGATCTTGCCGAGCGACTCCTTGACCAGCGCCGCCATCGGCTCCGCCTGGGAGGCCCATCCGACATTGAAGCTGAAGGTGGTCGAGAAGCCGTCTGGAAGGCCGGCGGCCTTGAGATATTCTTTTGCCTTGTCGAGGTCGAGCTTGACCGGCTGCTGGAACGGATAAGTCCCGTTCAGCGGCTTGCCGTCCGGCCAGCTGGCGCCATACAGCGGCGCGCCGCGGCCGAACAAGGCCGCCTTGAACATGTCCTCGTAAGGCAGCGCGAACGCGATGGCGCGGCGGACGTTGACGTTGTCGAAGGGCGGTATCTGGTTGTTCATCGAGACGAACGTGATCGCGTTGTATTGCGGCGTCGAGACCACCTTCAACTTGCCCTTGGCTTCGAGCGACTGCACGTCGCTTGCCTGAAGATCGAGCACGATATCTGCGTCGCCGCGCTCGACCAGATTGGCGCGAGTTGCCGGCTCCGGTACCGATTGCACGATGACGCGCTTGAAGGAGGCGGGCTTGCCGGGAGAACCGCGGTTCCAGGCCTCGTTGCGCTTGAGGGTCACCTGCTCGCCGGGCTTGAAGGTCTCGACGATGTAGGCGCCGCTGCCTGCGGTGTGCTCCTTCAGCCAGGCCATCGCCCACGGATCGTCCGCGGTCGCATGCTCCTTCGCCAGCTTCGAATTGATGATCATCGGATAGACGGTGGCGAGATTCGGCAGCGCCAGCTTGTCGGGCTTCGGCAGCGTCACCTCGATCGTCAAGGGATCGATCACCTTGAACTGATCGGCGGATGTCAGCGACCCCGTCAGCAGCTGCGCCTTGCCGAGGATCGGCGCGGTGACGCAGCGGTCGAGCGACCACTTCACGTCATCCGCCGTCACCGGCGAGCCGTCCTGGAACTTGGCGTCCTTGCGCAGATGGAACGTGATCTTCAGCTTGTCAGGACTGACGTCATAGGACTCGGCGAGCTCGCCCGTGATCGTGTCGAGATCGAACACCCATTTGCCGTTGATCTGCTTGCGGCCGAACGACACAAGCCGATCGTAGGTGCTCATGCTGAGTCCGAAGGATTCGCGCGTCGCGCCGGGAATGTTGGGATCGAGCGTGTTGACCGACGCGCCGGTCACATAGCGCAGCGTTTCCGCTCTGGATTGCGCGTGCGAAGGCGCGGTCGCGATCAGCAACAGCGCAGTGATGGCAAGGACTGAGGTCGCGGACCTGAAAGACACAAAACGCATTCGTTTTCCCTTGAATTTCGAGCAGGAAGGCCGGCAAGGCTGGTCAAGAAAGAAGCAATTTGCGCGCCAATCTTCGCCGTGGCGGGGCATGGATGATCATCGCGGTTGCTCCATTGCTCGCGCTGGCCGCGTGACCACGGCCTGCGGCACGTCATAGGCGCTGAGCGAAGCCCAGTGCCGCTCGACATCAGCGCGGAACAGGCCGCGTGTCAGGCCATTCACGAGCTTGGGCACTGCGGTGGTCATCGCATTGATCGACGATCCCGAGGCACCAAAGCTCATGGTGGAGGCGATCGCGAAGAGATGGATGTCGGAGATCCACGGCGTCTTTCCAGGCACGCGCTCGCTGAAGGCATAGTCGTCGGCGAGATAGGGAAAGCGGCCGAGCCGTTCGTTGCGTTCGCCCTCCGGCGGCTGATAGCGGTCCGCCCAGGTGGCGATATTGCCGGCAAACCTGGAGAGCTCGCCGCGCCCCGCAAAGTCCATGTCGATGCCTGCGCCGCAAATGACGAAATCGGCGGTGATGGCGCCCCGCGACGTCTGCAATTCAATGGCTTTGCCTGTCTCGCGCGCCGCTTCGATCGGCGCGCCCTCGTGCAGGATGAAATTGGCGTGGCGCGCGCAGCGGTCATAGGTCGCTTGCGGAAATCCTTCCCGCATCTCGAGCACCTTGCGCATGAAGCGCCAGCGCCAGGCATCATCGAGATCGCTGAGATGGCGCAGGAAGCCGCGGAAGGTCAGCCAGCGATAGGGTTGGATCACCTGGATCTGCGCACGGCGGCACAGCAGGTGCACCTCGGCAGCACCCGCCTCCAACGCGGTGGCCGCATTATCGAAGGCGGAGGCGCCGGCGCCGATCACGGCGACACGCTTGCCGCGCAAGCTTTCGAAATCGATGGCGTCGGCGACGGTCGCGACCGAGCTCGCCGGCAGATCACGCAGCGGCTCCGGGATCATCCAGCCGCCCATGCCCTCCTGTCCCGTCGCCAGCACGATCTTGCGCGCATAAAGCGTCTCCACCCCTGCGGCATGCTTCACGCGCGCGGCGAGCAGGCCGTCGGCCGCTGGCGCGATCTCCAGGAGCTCACAGCCGTTGCATACCGGCAGGCCGAGTGTGCGCCGCAGCCAGAGCAGATACTCGGCCCAGTGCGCGCGCGGAATCAGATCGAGCGTCTGCCAGCTCTCCTTGCCGAACCGGGCTTCGTGCCAGGACTGGTAGGTGAGGCTCGGGATGTCGAGGTCGGGACCGGTGTAATCCTTCGGGCTGCGCAGCGTTGGCATCCGGGCATAGGTGAGCCACGGGCCCTCCTTCCCCTCCTCGGCCTTGTCGATCAGGAGGATGTTGCTGACGCGCGAGCGCATCAGGCCGAAGCCGATGGCGATGCCGGATTGGCCGGCGCCGATGATGAGCACATCCAGCGCAGGATTGCCGTCCGGCCCGGTCTTCGGTTCGAGCCATGCGGCACCGGGATGCGCGATCTTGTCGAGATCGGCGCGAACGCCCGCTTCAAGTTTTGCCAGCGCGTCACTCATGCCGCGAGCCAGCCTCCGTCGACCACCATCACGGTGCCGGTCGTGAACGAGGACGCATCGCTGGCGAGATGCAGCGCGGTCTGGGCGATCTCCTCCGCCTGACCGAACCGCTTCATGGCATGGCGGTTGCGCGAGGCCTCGCGCACCTCCTCCGAATTGGCGTGGCGGGCAAAGCTGCGGCGAAGCATCGGCGTATCGATCGCGCCCGGTGCAATCGCGTTGATGCGGATGCCGTCGGCGGCGAAATCCACCGCCATGGTCCGGGTCAGGCTGACGATCGCCCCTTTGGCGGCGATATAGGCGCTGTTGCCCCTGCCGCCGGCCATCGCGAGCTGCGAGGCCAGCGTGATGATCGAACCGCTGTTCTGCCGCTGCATGTGCGGCACCGCCACCCGCGCCCACAGCCAGGTGCCGCCGACATTGGCGCGGAACACCGCGTCCCAATCGTCCGGGCTCGTCGTCAGCACGGTGCCGCCGCAGGAGAAGCCTGCTGCCGTCATCAGGATGTCGAGCCGGCCGTGCCGCGCGATGACCTCGCCGACAACAGTCTCGGCGAATGCAGCATCGCCGACGTCGCCGACATGCGTCGTTGCTTCACCTACCAGACCTAGCGTTTCCTGGAGGCCCGCGGCATCGAGATCGACCAGAGCGAGACGCGCTCCTTCTTCTGCAAACAGTTTTGCGCTGGCGCGGCCAATGCCCGAGCCTGCCCCGGTGATGATGGCGGTGCGCCCCTGCAGCCGCATGTCAGATCCCCTCCTTGTGCTGCACCCACCAGGCGCTCATCGCAGCGGCGGACTCGGCGCAGCCGAACCGCGCGCGCCAGCCGAATTCGTCGGCCATCCGTGCAACCGAGAGCGGTGCACGATCACCCCCGTGGAGCTTGATAACCGTGCTTTCTCCGGGCACCGCCAGCCGGCAGTGCAGGCCGGGATGAAGTGCCGCAAAGGCCTCGCCCCATTGCAGCGCCGACCAGGCCGCGCCACTGGAGATGTTGTAGAGACGATGGCGTGGCCGCTCGGCCTCGACCAGCACAGCCACGGCCTCGGCGGCGTCGACGGCGTAGGTCCAATCTTTAAGGCCAGGTCCCGGCATGATCGCCGGCTCGCCGCGGGCGAACGCGGCCAGGATCTGGAATTGGAGGCTGGGCGTATCGCGCACCGCGCCGGCCCGCTCCCACGGACCAAACACGGCGCTCAGCCGCACGCTCAGAAAATCGCCGCCAAAGAGCTCGGCATGGCGCGCGACGGAGCGCTCCGAGGTGAATTTGCTGATGGCGTAGAACGAGACGGGATCGCAGGCCGTTTCCTCGTCCAGGACTTGATGACGCTGGCCCGCGGCGCCATAGGCAGACGCCGAGGATAAATTGACGACGCGGCGAACGCCGTGACGGATCGCCGCTTGCAGGATCGGGATCTGTGCCATGACGTTGATCTCGAGAACGCGCGCGGGCGATGCGCGTTCGAGGTCATCGCCTGCAGTGACCGCGGCGCCCAGCACGATTGCGTCCCAGCCTTCAGCGATGAGGGCATCGATGCCGGCCGCATCGGTGACATCGCCTTGAACGAGTCGGAGCCGCTCCCGAGAATCCAGCAGGGATCGCTGCGCAGCCGGCGGCAGCGGCGAACGATCATACAGCGTCACCTCATGGCCGCGCGCGAGCAGAACCTCGGCAAGATTGAGGCCGACAAAGCCGGTGCCGCCGAAGATGACGATCTTCATCGCGCGCGATCCACCGTCACAGCAACTTTGCCCCAAAATTCCGCTCCGGATCCATGTCGGCAACGAGCCGGCCGGTCGGCTTCGCCGCCTCGCCGCCGCTGCGCGCCAGGAATTTTCCGCTGCCGGCGCTCGCGAGGCACTTGTTGCCGTCGATGACCACGCGGCCACGCGAAAGCACCGACACCGGCCAGCCCTTCACCTTGCGGCCCGCGAACGGCGTGTAGCCGGTGAGATCGTGCATCATCTCGTCTGCGATCGTCACCTCGCGGTTCGGATCCCAGATCGCGACGTCGGCATCGGCGCCGACGGCGATCGAGCCCTTGCGCGGATGCAGATTGTAGATCTTTGCCGGCGCCGTCGCCGTCAGCTCGACGAATTTCTCCAGGCCCAGCCGGCCCTTCGAAACCATCGCGTCGAACAGCAGCGGCAGCCGCAGCTCCAGTCCCGGCAGGCCGTTGGCGACCTGCTTGAAGTTCGGATTGGGACCGGCGCGCAGCTTGCCGGTCTCGTCGTAACGATACGGCGCGTGGTCCGACGAGATGGTCTGGAGGTCGCCGAGCGAGAGCGCCTGCCAGAGCGCCTCCTGGTCGGCATGCGTGCGCGGCGGCGGGCTGCACATCCACTTGGCGCCCTCGGAGCCGGGCTTGTCGAGATCGCCTGCCGTGAGGAACAGATATTGCGGACATGTCTCGGCGAAGACCTTGAGCCCCTGCCCGCGCGCATCGCGGATCACCTTGGCGCCTTCGGCGGTCGAGACGTGGAAGATCATGATCGGCTGGTCGATCAGCGCCGCCATGCCGATCAGCCGGGTGAACGCTTCCGCCTCCGAAACGCGGGCGTGGCTGACGGCGTGGTATTTCGGCATGGTGTAGCCGCGCGCGAGCAGGCGCTTGACCATCCAGGCGATGATGCCGTGGTTTTCGGCATGCGCGCACAGCATCGCGCCGGACTGGCGCGCGGCGAGCAGAATGTCGAGCAGCGGCTCGTCGTCGACCTTGAGCCGGTCATAGGTCATGAAGATCTTGATCGAGGCATGCCCCTGCTTCACCAGCGCCGGGATGTGCTCCTCGACCGTCTCCTTGGTCGCGTCCGCAATGATCATGTGAAAGGCGTAGTCGATCATGGCGCCCTTCCTCGCCAGCGCGTGATAGTCCTCCACCACCTGCGGCAGCTTCATGCCGACATGCTGCGCGGCAAACGGGATCACCGTGGTGGTGCCGCCGAAGGCAGCAGAGACCGTCGCGCTTTCGAACGTATCGGCATTCATGATGCCGGCAGCGGAGAGCTGCTCGATATGAGCATGGCTGTCGACGCCGCCGGGCAGCACCAGCTTGCCGCGCGCGTCGATCTCGCGTTTGGCGCCCGGCAGGCCCTTTCCGACGGCTGCGATGGTCTCGCCGGAAATCGCAACGTCGGCCTCGAATACGTCGGTGGTGGTGGCGACGCGGCCACCGCGGATGATCAGGTCGTAAACGGGTTCAGTCATGAGGCACTCCATGATATGCCTGAAACGAGTGATCTCCATTTTGCAGGAAGACCATCATGTCCCGGCCGCGCATTCTCGTCATCAATCCGAACTCCAACCACAAGGTCACGCAAGGGCTGGAGGATGCGCTGAAGCCGCTCGACTTCGAGGGCGGGCCGGAAGTGGTCTGCCAGACGCTGGCCGAGGGTCCCTTCGGCATCGAGAGCCAGGCCGACGTCGACAGCGTCGCGATGCCGCTGCGCCGGCTGGTCGAGAGTGACAACAGCTCGGCCGCCTTCGTCATCGCCTGCTACAGCGATCCCGGACTGCAAGTCTGCCGTGAAGGTACCGACCGCCCCGTGTTCGGCATCGCCGAGTGCGGCGTGCTGACCGCGCTTTCGCGCGCCGAGACCTTCGGCGTCATCGCGATCGCCCAGCGATCGATCCCGCGTCACATGCGCTATCTCAGGCAGATGGGGCTGACCGACCGCCTCGCCGGCGAGCGGCCGCTGAACATGAGCGTTGCGGAAACGGCCTCGGGCGAAGGCACGCTGGCGAAAATGATCGAGGTCGGCCGCGCGCTGCGCGACGAGGACGGCGCCCGTGCCATCGTGATGGGCTGCGCCGGCATGGCGCGCCATCGCCGTCCGCTCGAAGACGCGCTGCGAATCCCGGTGATCGACCCGACGCAGGCGGCCGTCACCATGGCGCTGGGCACGGTGCAGTTCTCGGCTCACTAGGCGTCCTTCAGCTCTCTGGCGTCCTGCCGCGCGAGCCATTGCGCATGGCTCTCGCGGACAAGCGCAAACGTATCCCGCTGCGTCGTGTAGAGATTGCCGAACATGCGGCCGATCGGCCGGTAGGCATCGAGATCGACATACATGTTGGCGGTATCGACGAGGCCCTCGCGCGCGTGCACCCTGATCACCTCGCCAACCAGCAACTCGCGATCCGCCGAGAAAGTCAGCACCACGTGGCGCCGGCATTCCAGCGCGAACGGCGCCGCGGCGAGGCGCGGCACCTTCACGTCGATCGACGGAAGCGTGGCAAGCCCGATCGCGGCGACCTCGCTGTCGCCGGAGGGGAAATCGACCGCGCAGTCGTTCATCGCCACCGACAGCGCTTCATCCACCATGTGCACGACGAATTCGCCGTCGCGATGGATGTTGCGGGTCGTGTCCTTCGGGCTGTGATCGGGCTTGTGCTGCAGCCCGAGCACGATCAGCGCGGGGCTTTCCGAGAAGACGTTGAAGAAGCTGAACGGCGCGGCATTGACAGCTCCGTTCTCGTCCAGCGTCGTCACCAGCGCGATCGGCCGCGGCACCACAACGCCGCAGAGCAGCTTGTAGCGGTCACGCGCGTCAAGCTCGCGCAGGGAGATGCCCTTGTCAGCCATCGGCGTCACGTCTCCGGCGGCGGCACCGCGCCGGTCTGGCTGGTGATCAGGCCGTAATGCTCGATGCGGCGATGCCGGGCGAAATCGAAGATCGTGGTCTTGCCGAAGGTCGTTGCATCGAGGTCGCAAGGATGGACCAGGACCTCGTCCTCCTCCGTCTTCGCTTCGGCCACGATCTCGCCGTTGGGATCGACGATCAGGCTGCCGCCGAACAGCGGATGGCCGTCCTCGACGCCGGCCTTGGCCACCGCGACCACCCAGGTCGCGTTCTGGTAGGCGCCGGCCTGCACCGAGAGGCGATTGTGGAACAGGCGCTTTTCGACGCCCTCTTCGCTCTTCTCGGCATTCACGGATGGCGTGTTGTAGCCGATCAGCACCATCTCGACGCCCTGCAAGCCCATGACGCGATAGGTCTCGGGCCAGCGGCGGTCGTTGCAGATCGCCATGCCGATGATGCCGCCCAGCGTACGCCAGACCTTGAAGCCGAGATCGCCCGGCTCGAAATAGCGCTTCTCCAGATGCTGGTGCGAGCGTTTGGTGTCGTATTCCACATGGCCCGGCAGATGGACCTTGCGGTATTTGCCGACGATCTTGCCGGACTTGTCGGTGAGAACCGCGGTGTTGAAATGATGGCCGTCCGGCGTCAGCTCCGCATAGCCGAAATTCATCGCCATTCCGTGCTGCGCGGCACGCTCGAACAGCGGCCTTGTCGCCGCGTTCGGCATCTCCCGCTCGAACCAGACGTCGAACTCGGCCCGGTCCTCGACATACCAGCGCGGGAAGAACGTCGTCAGCGCCAATTCGGGATAGACGATCAAGTCGGCGCCCTTGCTCTTGGCCTCGTCCATCAGCGCGATCATGCGCTTGACCACGACCTCGCGGCTGTCGGCTTTCTGGATCGGGCCCATCTGGGCGGCGGCGACATTGACGATTCGCATCAGCGACTTCCTGATCTCTTCACGAATTTCTTGGCGAGGCTGGGGATCGCAGCTTCAAGGGCGTAGCGGCAGCATAACGCCGCCTTGCGTCCGTTTTCCAGCCAAGCAGATTTCATGCCGTTCGCCCCCATTCGGCGTCCTGCAACAGCCGCCAGTTGATCTTGTTGCTTGCGGTGCGCGGCAGCTGGTCGACGAAGACGACCGTGCGCGGCGCCTTGTAGCTGGCCATCGCGCCGCGCGCCCAGCCAACGATGTCGTCGGGCGATGTCGTTGCCCGCGCCGCCTCATCCAGCACGACCAGCGCCTTGACGGTCTCGCCGCGGTAATCGTCCGGCGCCGAAATGACGCAGCACTCCCGGATCGCGCGGTTCTGATACATCGCGGCCTCAACCTCGGCCGGCCACACCTTGAAGCCGCTGACATTGATCATCCGCTTCAGGCGATCGACGGCGAAGAAATAGCCCTCGGCATCGCGATAGCCGAGATCGCCCGTACGCAGGAACCGCTTGCCGTCAAGTTCGATGAAGGCCTCGGCATTCGCCTGCGGCCTGTTCCAGTAACCCTGCAACACCTGCGGTCCGTGCACGACGATTTCGCCGACCACGTTGTCGCCGAGCTCGATCAGGCTCTCGGGATCGACGACCCTTGCGTCGGTCTCCTGCACGGCGATGCCAAGGCACTGCCGCTTCGGCGCCGCCATCGGGTTGAGATGCGTCGGCGACATCGTCTCGGTCATGCCGTAGCCCTCGACGAAGTCGAGCCCGAAGCGCCCCTTGAGCCGTTCGGCGACCGCGGTCGGCATCGCCGCGCCGCCGCCGGTCAGAACCTTGAGCTTCGCAAAGCATTTGTCGCGAAACCGGGCGCTGGCGAGCACGTCGACGATCATGGTCGGCGCGGCGTTCCAGAACGTCACGCCATGGATCTCGAACAGATCCGGCAACAGATCCTTGTCCCAGCGCGCCATCAGGAGCAGCGTGGCCCCGGTGACCATCGCCGCATTCATCGAGCCCTGCATGCCCGCAACATGGAACAAAGGCATGAAGCCGGTCATCACGTCGCTGCCATCGAGCCGATACCAGCGCGCCTGCAAGACGGCGGTGAACAGCGCGCTGCGATGCGTGTGCATGCACGCCTTGGGCTTGCCTGTGGTGCCCGACGTGTAGGGCAGGATCATGAGATCGTCCGGCCCCGCGGTCATCACACCCGGCTGCAAGCCTTGTGCGATCGCGGACGACCAGGAATGCCAGCCCGGCGATGACGGCACCTCGGCCGGCGCTTCCGTCACGCATGATGGCAGCGTATAGGGCGTCGCGGCTGGAATCTCGTCGCGATACTGCGCGACGATCGCATGCCTGATGGCCTCGCCCAGCAGCGGGGCAAACACATCGCTCAGTTCGCTCCCGATGAGCGCGACCTTGGCTCCGCTGTCCACGGCGAGATACGCGATCTCGGCGGTCTTGTTCATGGGATTGACGGGTACGATCACGGCGTCCGCCCGCATCACCGCGTAATAGGCGATGACATATTGCGGCGAGTTCTGAAGCGCGATCATGACGCGGTCGCCGCGCTTCACCCCGCAGGCGCCCTGCAGGAAGCCGGCCATGGCATCGACGCGGTCGCGCAGCTCGGCGTAGCTCAGGCTTGCGCCGTAGAACACCGTCGCCGGATGCGACGCTCGTTCACGTGCTGCACGCGCCAGCGCGTCGTAGAGCGTTCCCTCCGGCATCGCGAGATGCCAGGACTCATCCGCCGGCCAGGCCGGCGACCGGCGTGGCGTTGCATGATCCGCGCTCACCCGTGCTCCTCGTCAGCGATATCGAGTCCGTGATCGAGCGCATCCAGAAGCTGGTCAGCCTCGCGCTCGGAAATGACGAGCGGCGGCGCCAGGAACAGCGAGGTCTGCTCGCCGCTGGTACCGATCACCGCACCGGCTTCCAGCGCCCGCTCCGCGACGCGCGAGGCGATCGGCACCTCCGTGGTGTCGGCATGCCAGGTCCGCCAATCCGGCCCGTGCAGTTCCACCGTCCAGTGCAGCCCCTGCCCCGCGACGCGCTGCACGCTCGGATGCTTCTGCGCGATCGCGAGCAGGCGGCGGATGAACCGCTTCTCGAGCTGCTGCACACGCTCCAGAATCCCGTCCTCGGTGACAACCTTCAGATAGGCGCTGACGGCCGCCATGCTGATGGGATGGCCGCGCAGCGTGCCGTAGTTCTGCCAGCTCGTCCCCTTGAGCCGCTCGACGATGTCCTTGGACACCACGACCGCCGCCACCGCCGCGGCGCCACCGCCGAGCGACTTGCCCAGCGTGACGATGTCCGGGCGGCTTTGCGCCCCCTGGAACGCGAACCAGCGGCCCGCGCGCCCCGCGCCGGTCACGACCTCGTCGGCGATCCAGTAGGAGCCCGCCTGCCGCGCGCAGCGCGCCACTTCGTCCTGATATTCGCCGTCGTAATAGATGCCGCCCTGGGTGTAGTCGATGATGGTTGCCGCCGTGTCCGAGAGCAGCCGCGTGGCATCCGCGAGATACTCGCTCGGCGGCGTATTGTTGGCCGGTGCACCGTAGATCGCGCCATCCGGCGCCGGCAGGATCCGCACCGGCGCCATCGGCGCCGGCAGCTTCGAACCACCGGTATGCACCGCGAGCCCGCCGTGCCATTGCGGCTGCACCGTCATGCTGCGCGACAGGCCGGTGATGCCGTGATAGGCGCGCTCGCGCGTCGCCAATGCGGACCGCTGCGTCAGCGCCTGACAGAGCGACAGCGCCATGTCGTTGGCCTCGCTGCCGCTGATGCAGAAGCGCACCGCGCCGACCCAGTCCTCCTCGCCTTTGAAAGCGGTCGCCATCAGATCGTCCGCCGCCTGCTCGCGGCCGACCCAGGTCCAGCCCTCGTTGACGACAGGCGTATCCGCCGCGCGGCGGATCGCCTCCACCATCGCGGGATGGCGATGGCCGAGACCGCCACCGGTGTTGCTGCCGTCGATGAGCTTGCGGCCATCGGACAGGTGGAAGTAGACGCCCTCGCCGCCGACCACGGCCATCGGCGCGCTGTCGCCCGCATTCAGCCCGGTTCGCAACAATCTGCTCATCGCAATCCCCTCACTCTACAGCTGCAGCGCCATAACCGCCGCCGCCGCACATCTCGATCGTGACGAGATCATCTTGCTGCAACACCAGGTTCGACTTGCCGTCGATCGCGACGTTCGCGCCATGCCTGACCAGCGAGATACGGCATGCCTTGCCGGATTCGCCGCCCTGCATGCCCCAAGGCGCAATCACCATCCGTTCGATGCAGGTGGTCAGGTGCATCGAGGGTGCGAGGATACGATAGGTTCGAACCGAGCCGTCGCCGCCGCGGTGCGCCCCCGCGCCGCCGGATTGCCGGCGGATCGCCTGCTGCTCCAGCCGGATCGCGTAGTTCGCCTCGATCACCTCGACCGGCGTATTCGAGGTGTTGGACAGATGCACCCGGGTTGCCGACATGCCGTCCCGATCGTGGCGCGCGCCTTCGCCGCCGCCGTGAACCTCGTAGAGCATCTTCCACGATCCGTTCGGCCGCGGCTCGGCAAAAAAAAGCACACCCGCCGTGGTCGCCCCGCCGGCCGACAGGCGTTCGGGGATGGTGTCCTGCATCGCGCGAAAGATCGCATCGACGATGCGCATGGACGTCTCATGGTTGCCGGCCGCGACAGACGCCGACCAGCCGGGCTCCAGGATCGAGCCCGGGCGCGTGATGATGGTCAGTGGCCTGAGCGCGCCGGCGTTCTGCTGCATGTCGCGCCCGCTCATGATGCGCGCGGCATAGGCGACGGCCGAGCGCGCCATGAACGGTGTCGTATTGCAGAAGTTCGAGACGCGATCGCAGCTTCCGGAGAGGTCGAACGTCGCCTCGTCGCCGCGAATGGTGATCTTCACATGGATGCGCGCCGGCGCGTTGTTGTCGCTGCCGTCGTCGAGATAATCCTCGCCCTCATAGACGCCGTCCGGAAGGTCGCGCAGCGCCGCCCGCATCTCGATCTCGGAGAGATCGTGCAGGCGCGACTGCGCCGCCATGAAGACGGCCTTGCCGTGCTCGCGGCAAAGCTCGACGATGCGCTTCTCGCCGGCCTTGGTGGCGGCGATCTGGGCGAGGAGGTCGCCCTCGCAGGATTCGGAGTCGCGAACATTGGCCTTGAGCAGCTGCACGATCGCCGCATTGACGCCGGCCGCGGTCGCGATCAGCACCGGCGGAATCCGCATCGCTTCCTGGAAGGTGTCGATCGCCTTGGCAAAATAGCTGCCGGGCCAGGTGCCGCCGATGTCGGGCCAGTGCGCGAGGCTGACCGCGAATGCCACGATCTCGCCGTCGACGAAGACGGGGCGCACGACCTTGACGTCGTTGAGATGATTGCCGCCGAGCGCGCCGACATTGTAGATCAGCACGTCGCCGTCGTTCAGGCTGTCGCGCGGCACCACCTTCAGCAATTCGGGGATGGTGTAGGCCATCGCGCCGAGGTGGATCGGGATGTCGCGCCCCTGCCCGACCAGACCGCCGTGGCCGTCGGTGATCGCGGACGACAGATCGCCCGCCTCGCGCAACAGCGGCGAGCGCGCCGAGCGCGTCATCACCAGGCTCATCTCCTCGGCCGCGGCGGAAAGCCCGTGCCTGATGACCTCGACGACGAATGGATCGAGCTTCATGCCCTCCTCCGCGTCAGGAACAGATTGCCCGTCGCATCAGGTTTCGCCTGCCAACCGAGCGGCACGACCACAGTCGACCACGCGTCTTCGATGATCGCGGGGCCGCTCACCATCTCTGTCAGCGACGCTCGGTCGACGATCGCTGTCGCCGTCTCGGGCAGACCATCAAACGAGCAGACACGCGTGCCCGTGGATACCGCCCTCGCCGCCGTCGCCGGCCGGCTCACGACGGTTGTCGACGGGCGGCGGGCCTGCACCCGCACGGACTCGATGACGCAAGGCTCGCCGGTCGCATAGCCGAACAGCTCGTGATGCCGCGTCAGGAAATCCTGCTTGAGCCTGGCGACGTCCAGCGGCAAGGCGAAAGCCACCGGGATAGCGTCGTTCTGCGCCGCATAGCGCATCAACGCGACCAGCTCGACCTGGATCTCCGCCTTCGCAACGCCATTGGCGAGCAGCGGCGCGGATGCATCGGCAATCAGCGCCTCGATCCGCTCCGATACGCGCGCGAGGTCGATGCCGTCGAGTGCGGCGCGAAGGGTCTGCTGCTGGAGAAAGCTGAAATCGGCGGTGAGACAGCCCAGCGCCGAGAAGGCGCTGGATGCACTGGGCACAACGACCTCTGCGATCCCGTAGAGATCGGCGAGGCCCGCGGCATGCATCGGGCCGCCGCCGCCGAAGGCGAGCAGCGTGCAGTCGCGTCCGTCGATGCCGCGCTCGACCGTGACGCGGCGCAACGCGCGGGCCATGGTCGCGTTCGCGACCTTGATAATGCCGAGCGCCGTTTCCGTCAGGCTCAATCCGAGCGCGCCCGCGATCGGTGCGATGACGCGCCTGGCTGCCTCGATGTCGATGCCAATGCGGTCACCAAGCTTGGTCTGGGGATTGAGATAGCCGAGCACGGCGTTGGCGTCCGTGATGGTCGGCTCCGTGCCGCCGCGGCCGTAGCAGGCCGGCCCCGGCTCGGAGCCGGCACTCTCCGGCCCGACCGTGAGGCCGCCGGGACCGTTGCGCACGATCGATCCGCCGCCCGCGCCGATCGAATGCACCGCGAGCATCGGCTGGCGCAGCGGCTTGTCGCCGAGCATGCGGCCGTCGGTCATCTCGGCCTGGCCGTCGACGATCAGGCAGACGTCGGTGGTGGTGCCGCCCATGTCGAACGTCAGCATGCGCGAGGTACCGAGCTGGCGCGCGATGCTGACGGACGCCGAGACGCCGGCGGCCGGTCCCGACATCGCCATCACCAGCGGCCGGCGTTTCACCGCCGAGATGGGGATCATGGCGCCGGCGGAATGAAACACCTGCAATCCCGGCCCGATCGGCAGCCGCTGCTCCAGCTCGGTCAGATACTCGACCGCGATCGGCATCGCGGCCGCGTTGAACACGGTCGCTGAAGTCCGCTCATACTCGCGTGCCTCGGGATTGACCTCGTGCGACAGCGAGACATGGGCGACGACCTCCTTGAGGCGCTCGCCGAGCATCTTCTCGTGGACCGGATTGGCGTAGGCGTGAAGCAAGGCCACCGCGACACTCTGCACGCCGGTGTCCTTCAGCCAGGCCAGCAGACGCTCGATCTCCGCTTGCTCCAGCGCCTTCAGCACCCGGCCCTCGTGATCGAGGCGCTCGGCAAGCCCGAAGCAGCGTTCGGGCGGCACCAGCGGCGGCGATTTCGGCGGAATGTCGAGCCGATAGAGGTCGCGGCGGCGATAGCGCGCGATCTCGAGCACGTCGGCAAAGCCCTCGGTCGCGACCAGCGCGACCTTCGGCAGCCGGTTCTCGACGATCGCGTTGGTGACGCGCGTGGTGCCATGGACGAAGCGCCTGACCTCGTTCTTGTGCAGGCCCACCGCCTCGATCGCCTCCAGCATCGCCTGAACCGGCGCCTGCGGGCGCGACGGCACTTTCGCGATCCGCGCCTCGGCGGAATCGCGCCTGATGGCGATGATATCGGTGAAGGTGCCACCGATATCGGTGCCGACTTCCCAGTGACTTTCGAAAGAGCTCATGTGGCGTCAGCTACGCGTGACGTCCAAACCGGACGCCGGGCCCTTCCCGTCCATCGCAAACTCGAATGCCGAACCGAGAGCGCTCATCTTGCATCCCCTGTCATGCCACCGTCAGCGAGCGTGCGACAGAGCGGTGGCCCTCCGACAGGGCCAGAGTTGTCGCAATTCACTGGGCCAGCAGGCCTATGGCGCAGCGCGCCGCAGGACGGGATGCACGTTTTGGTGCAGAAGTGCCTGCAAAGACAGCACGCGAACGCGCGCTGTTCCACGTAGGAAACGCGCAACGCACCACGGATTTCTCTGAGCAAATCGCGATGTCCATGGCACCGCAGTCCGAGCGACCGAGATCAGTTGTCTAATTTGCAGGCGATCAATCGGCCGCGCGGGAGTTCCGGATGCCTATGAGCTATGCACGGCGGTCGGCTCAGCCTCTCTTTATTGTACGATCAGTAAGAGAGCGACTTGGGCGGGTCGGATGGTGCGTCGCGAGAGGCGCCGCCGATGCAGGCTGCAATTCTTGCAAGTAGCGGAGCGGCATCCTCGACGCGCAACCGCCCGTAGCCGAACACCAGGCCTTGCCGTGTCGGCCGTTCCAGGAAATTCTGCGACAATGGCTGCACGTGGATGCCGGCCCGCTTCAGGACCGCGGCCGCCTCCCGATCGCTCATCCGCGCCTGCATTGCGTCGGTGAACAACGCCACCAGGTGCAGGCCGGTGACGGCGGAGGACACCGTCAGATCATCCGGCATCAGCGCTCCGATCGCGTCGATCAGCGCCTTTCGCCGCGCAGCATAGACCCGCCGCATTGCGCGCAGGTGCCGCAGCAGATGGCCTTCCCGCATGAATTCCGCCAAGGCGAGCTGTCCGATGCCGGAGGTGTGCACGTCGATGCGCGCGCGGCCCTTGGCGAACCCTTCGATGAAATGCCTGTTCGCAACGAGGTATCCGAGCCGCAGGTTCGGCATCATGATCTTCGAGAAGGTGCCGAAATAGATCACCCGGCCCTCGCGATCGAGCGAGCGCAGCGAGGCGATCATGCTGTCCTGATGCCTGAACTCCGAATTGTAGTCATCCTCGATCACCCAGACGTCGTTCTTGTTCGCCCAGTCGAGAAGCTCGAGCCGCCGCTCCAGGCCCATGCTGATCCCGAGCGGATATTGATGCGATGGCGTGACCACGATCAGGCGCGCGCGTGGTGCGCGCCGAATCCCTTCCGAGACGACCAGTCCCTTGTCGTCGACCGGAATCGGAACGAGCTTTGCTCCGGCCGCCGTGAGCGCCCATCGCGCCTCGACGAAACCGGGCTCCTCGACCCAGACCTCGTCGCCGGGATCGAGGATCATCCGGCTGCAGAAATCCAGTGCACCCGACGTGCCGGAGGTGACGACGACCTCGTCCGGCGAACAAACGAGACCGCGCACGGAGCTGAGGAAGTTTGCGATCTCGCTCCGCAACCGCGGATGGCCTTCGGGCGGAAGATCGAGGCACTCCTGCTCTCTTGGATTCTGCCAGGCCTGGCGCAGCAGGCGCGACCAATCCTTGAAGGGAAAGGTCGAGATGTCAGGCGCGCCGGGACTGAACTCCGACGGCCAGTTGGTCTCGTAGTCGAAGGCCAGCAGCGATCGCCAGCGTTCCGACATGTGGGCGGGTTTGGCCGCAGACAACGCGGACGATGGTTCGGCATGAGGCGCCGCCACCGATGCCACCATGACGCTGCCGCGCGGCGTCGATTCCAGATAGCCCTCGGCGTAGAGCAGATCCCATGCCGTCAGCACTACGGTCCGCGAGCAACCCAGTTCGCGCGCGATCTCGCGCGAACCGAGAAATTGCGTTCCTGAGGGAAAGGCGCCGCAGAGAATGCCGTCCCGGATATGCTTCGCGATCTGCAAGTGCAGCGGCACCGCGGAGGTCCGGTCGATATGGATCCCGGCAAGGGATACACGCTTGCTCGGATGACGGCTGTTGTTCATGTCTCGCCTGCCGGGCAACGCAGGTACTGTCCGCCGTCATTCCGGGAGCGCGCCCCGGAATGACAGCGCGACACTTCGTTACGCGCTCGCCTGGGTCACGAACTTCGTGTTGAGATAGCCCTCGATCGCCTCGAGGCCGCCTTCGGAGCCGTAGCCGGAATCCTTGATGCCGCCGAACGGCACTTCAGGCAACGCGAGTCCGTGATGGTTGATCGACACCATGCCGCTCTCGATGTCGGCACCGATGGCCTGCATCGTCTTGGTCGAGGTGGTGTAGGCATAGGCCGCCAGGCCGTAAGGCAGACGGTTCGCCTCGGCCACCACCTCGTCATAGCTGCGGAACGAGGTGATCGGCGCCAGCGGCCCGAACGGCTCCTCGTTCATGATGCGGGCATCGCGCGGCACGTCGGTGAGCACCGTCGGCTCGAAGAAGAAGCCTTCATTGCCGATGCGCTTGCCGCCGGCCTTGACCTTGGCGCCGCGCTGGACCGCATCGGCGACAAAGCCTTCCATGGCATCGACGCGGCGCGGATTCGCCAGCGGTCCCATGCGCGTGTCCTTGTCGAGGCCGTTGCCGACCTTGAGGCTCTTCGCGGCCGCCACGAACTTGTCGACGAAGGGCTCGTAGACGCTCTCATGCACCAGGAAGCGCGTGGGCGAGACGCAGACCTGGCCGGCGTTGCGGAACTTGTTAGCCGACAGGATTTTTGCGGCGTTGTCGAGGTCCGCGTCCGCGAACACGATCGCCGGCGCATGGCCGCCGAGCTCCATGGTGACACGCTTCATGTGCAAGCCCGCGAGCGCAGCCAGATGCTTGCCGACGGCGGTCGAGCCGGTGAAGCTGATCTTGCGGATGATCGGATGCGGAATGAGATACTCCGACACTTCCGCCGGCACACCGAATACAAGTTGCACGACGCCGGCCGGAATGCCCGCATCCACATAGGCCCGCACCAGCTCCATGCAGCTTGCAGGCGTCTCTTCCGGGCCCTTGACGATGATCGAGCAGCCGGCGGCCAGCGCGGCCGAGATCTTGCGCACCGCCTGGTTGATCGGGAAGTTCCAGGGCGTGAAAGCCGCGACCGGGCCGACCGGCTCCTTGGTCACGAGCTGCGAGACGTTGCCCATCCGCGGCGGCACGATGCGGCCATAGGCGCGGCGCGCCTCTTCCGCGAACCAGTCGATGAGGTCGCCGGCCAGCATGGTCTCGCCCTGCGCTTCCACCACCGGCTTGCCCTGTTCCATGGTCATCACGGGCGCGATCTCGGCGGCGCGCGAGCGGATGATGTCGGCGGCCTTGCGCATCAGCTTGTAGCGATCGAACGGCGAGGTCTTGCGCCAGATCTCGAAGCCGGCCTTGGCCGCCTCCAGCGCGCGGTCGAGATCCCCACGCGAGGCATGCGGGGTCTTGCCGATCGGCTGGCCGGTGGCGGGATTGAGGATGTTCTCCGACTTGCCGGACGAACCATCGGTCCACTCGCCGGCGATGAACATCTGAACTTTCGGGTACATCCGTGCTGCCTCCTGCATGATTTCGGCGGCGGCATTGGCGTCCACCACCTCGCGACTGGGCGCAGAGCTACACCGAAAGGCGGCCGGCGAAAAGGGACCAATGTTGCGCTCGCAAGGCATCGCTGATCCCCTCAGCTGCCATGATCACGGAGGCCGCCGGGAATGGCCCGTTAGAACCAATCGAGACTGGCGCCTTCCGCATTGAAAATCGGCGGCTCGGTCTCGATATAGCCGGAGCCAGCCAGTCATCATCGGATCGACCATCGCCGCCATGCCCTTCTTCCGGCTCAACGACAACGATCTTCGTTCCGATGATGCGGTCGATTTCGATCCGGAGGACGTTCCGCGCGCCATCGCCGCCTTCGGCGGCGAGATGGTCACCAAGGGCACCGAGCTTGCCATGCACACCCATTGCAAGGACGAGCTCGTCCTGACCTTGCGGGGTGTCGTCCGCTGCGAGGCTGGGCCGGGCGTCTGGATCGTGCCGCCGCGCTGTGGGCTGTGGATTCCGCGAAATGTCCCCCACAGTGTCAGCGTCGCCGGAAACGTCGAAGTGTATTGCCTGTTCGTCGAACCGGGTGCGGTGCCAAGGCCGCCCGGGCAATGCTGCACGCTGTCGATCTCGCCGCTGCTGGAACGTCTGCTGGTGCACGTCACCCGGATGCCGGCCCTGTATGACACCGACGGCCCCGACGGGCGGATCGCAACTGTCCTGCTCGACCAGCTGGCGCTGGCGCCCACCGAAGAGCTGAGCTTCCCGATGCCGGCCGATGCCAGGCTGCGCAGGATCGCGAGTGCCATGATCGCCGATCCCTCCGACCGCGCGACGATCGACGAGTGGGCCAGCCGCATGGCCGTCGCTCCGAGGACCCTGACCCGCATCCTGCAACGCGAGACCGGCATGAGCTTCGGCCGCTGGCGCCAGCAACTCCACATCCTGATTGCGCTTCAGCGCCTCGACCAGGGAGCGTCGGTGCACGCTGTGGCGCTCGATCTCGGCTATGAAGGCGCGAGCGCCTTCGTCACCATGTTCCGCAAAGCCCTGGGCAAGCCGCCGGCGCGATACCTCGCCGAGCGCCGCGTCCTCGCGCACTGACCGGAAATCGCAATCGATTGTCACGTTCGCGGAATGCGGCCGCCAGACCGATTCCGTATTCAGGCTCCAAGGCCCGTCCGTGGGCGCATTTTCCGGAGCCGAGAAACATGGATTCCCTCAGCCAAGGCCTTGTCGCCGACGTTCTCCTCCGTCTTCATCGGGAAGCGGAGGCTGCCGATGCGCCGCTGATGCAAGCCATGGGCGAAGCAACCGATCAGCAGAGCACCATCAGCCACTTCATCGAAGCCGAGACCAGGGATCTCGCGGGGGTCTATCGCGGGCTCGCGGACAATTTCCTGAACGTCTGCCCCGAATTCGGTCGGTTTCTCTACCTCTGCGCCCGCGCCTGCAAGGCGACGCGCATCGTGGAGTTCGGCTCTTCGATGGGGATTTCCGCCATCTACATGGCCGCCGCCTTGCGCGACATGAGCGGCGGCCGCCTGATCGGGACCGATCTCGAGCCCGCCAAGATCGCGCGTGCACGCGCCAACCTCGCTGCCGCAGGGCTCGACGACCTGGTCGAATTTCGCGTCGGCGATGCGCGCGAGACCCTCAAGGCCGGCGTCGGCGGCGACATCGACATGGTGATGCTCGACGGCGCGTTCACGCTCTATCTTCCCATCCTGAAGCTGCTCGAGCCCCACCTGAAGTGCGGCGCAGTGATCATTGGCGAGAACGCGTTTGCGGAAGGCGCGGGCTATCTCGACTACGTGCGCGATCCGCAGAATGGCTATCTCTCGCTGCCGCTGCCGTTCAATCCGGGGCGCGGCAACGAACTGACCATCAGGACCAGGTAGTCCCGGCGACCGCTGAGAAATGATTGGAGCCAGGCCTTGAACGAGCCCGACCAACCCCGGATGTCCGAGCCATCGAAGCCGCCGCAGGGACGGGTCACGCGCATGTTGCTGCAATGGCTGATGCGCCCTGCGCGCATCGCCGGGATCGAGGTGCTCTCGCCCCGCCGCTTTCGGTCGATCGCGCTCGAGGGCGACGCACTCAAGGGCCTCGCATGGAGCGTGGGTCAGAAGATCCAGGTCGCGATGGGATCCGGCCTGAGCGCGCGAACCTACACGCCGATGTCGTGGGACGCGGAGAACGGACGCACGACATTGCTGGCTTTCGCGCACGGCAGCGGTCCTGGCAGCCAATGGGCAAGCAGCTTGCAGGAAGGCGACATGTGCTGGCTCTTCGGCCCGCGCCGCTCACTCGATCCTTCCGCGGGAGAACCGCCCATAGTTGTGTTCGGCGATGAAACTTCATTCGGCCTTGCTTCCGCACTCAAGGAGAGCCGGCAGGCGGGTGGTACAATCCACGTGTTCGAGGTTTCGGATGCCGCGGAAGCAAGTCCCGTTCTGGCGGCGATCGGTCTCGGCAGTGCGACACTGATCGCGCGCAGCGCCGAGGATGCCCATCTCGCAGCCGTCGAGGCCGAACTGCTGCGCCTTTCAGCAAGCGCGCAATTCGTCCTGACGGGCAAGGCTTCGTCGATCCAGCGCATCAGCCGGGCCCTGAAAGCGGCCGGCGTCGCAGCATCGCGGATGAGGACCAAGGCCTATTGGGCGCCGGGCAAGACAGGGTTGGATTGACGCAAACGCCGCCAGCCGATGACGATGCCCGTGATCGAGAATACCAGCCCGACCGCGCAGAGCCCAACGACCAGGACGTCACGCAGACGCGGGTGTGCCATGAGGGCGGGGAAGTCCAGCGTGTGCAACGCGCTGTAGACCCAGCGATAGGCCCGCCGCGACGCATCCAGCCGTTGCAGCACGCGGCCTTCCGCGCCATCGATGTCGAACCAGAACTCGCCACAGCGCGAGCGATAGACAGGTGAACCCGGCAGAGCTGATCGCACGTTGTAAAAATCATCATCGGCGACGACGGACGGCGCGTCGCAGCGCGGGGCGAGGCGCGACGTCAATGCCAAGACTTCGCGCGCGCTGAGAAATCCCGTCGGCTCATCGTGCGGCAGATCCCCTGCCCTGATCAATCTCTGACCGCCAAGCGCGACCCGGTCGCGCCGATAGACGGTGCCGTTGAAGCCGAACCATTCGACCTCGCGGGCCGAGGAAGATATTGACTGGCGATCGAGCGATGCGGCCTCCCTCCAATCCGGCGCACCGTTGATCACGCCGGCCTCGGCCGGGGTCAAATGCCCTCGCGAGAACAGCCGCCCGTGATCCATCGAGAGCCAGCCGCTGAAGATCCAGCTCAGCACGAAGAGCATCGCCGCGAGCCCAATGAGGTGGTGCAGGGCATGCCAGCCACGATAGGGTGAGGAGATCAGACGTCCTCGAATCCTCACCCGCGCGATCCCGAGCACCGCACCAAGCAATGCTGCGATCAATGCGAGCAGCGACAAGGTCCAGACCACCCCATCCCACAGCGCCCAGTTGCTTCTCAGAACCGTGGGATAGATCCAGTGCAGAACACTGCCGGCCCAATTCCAGGCGCGCTCGCTGCGCGTCGTGTCAAGCACCACCTCGCCGGTCGATGACGAGACATAGACCTCCGTCCCGGCGGCATCGCCGAGGGCAGCGCGGAACAACGGCCGGTGGCGGTCGAATCCGTTCGGCACGCTCCATTGATCGTAGTCAGAATGCCCGGCGATCGCGGCGCGTGCTGCGTCGAGTCCACGCTGACGGGCGTGAGCTCGCACGATGACGAGCGCGGCATCGGCGGAGATCACCGATGCATCCTGCCCGTCGGAGGCGCGCACCGCTCGGGAACGCGCCGGACCCGACACGATGTAGACCGGTCCGTCGATCCGCTGGATCAGCCGCACGCGCGCGGCATCCACGATCCCGCTCGCGGCCACGGCGTCTCCGACCGAAATCCTGATCTCGCCGGGATCCACGGGCGCGAGCCCGGCAAACCGCTCCGCTTCCGTCAGCGACGGAAACGGAACGAAGTGCATCACGATCCCGGTCGCGAACCACATCGCGAACAGGAGGCAGAACGCGATCCCGAGCCAGCGGTGCGAGAGGACGATCGCGCCCATCATGCCTTCAGCGTCCTACCATTTGAACGCGGCCGAGATCTCGTAGGTGCGCGGCGCGCCCAGCAGGATCTGGTCAGGGTAGAACGGATCGCCCCAGATCGCATAGCGCTTGTCGGTGATGTTGCGGATGCGGAAGGTCAGGCGGGCCCGGTCCACCGCATTGAACACCGTCTTGGGGATATCGACAAAGGCATAGACGTCGGCCACCGTGTACGCCTTCATCGTCACGACGTTGGCATCGGTGTTGTAGCGGTCGCCCACATGACGGCCGGTGATGCCGAGCTCCACCGGCCAGGGCGTGAAGAACCGATACGACGCGCCGGCATTGGCCACGATACGCGGCACGTTCGGCGGCGTGTTGCCGGAGAACGAGCCGCCGACGAAATCGTAGTCGGCATAACGAGCGTCGACATAGGCGATGTTGCCCCACAGCCGAAGCGGCTCGATCGGCCGCACCGCCGCGGCAAGCTCGACGCCCTTCGACTCCTGTCGGCCCGCAATGTTGAGCTGCATGCCGCCGGCCGCCGCGTAGACGTTCTTGCGCAGGATGTCGTAGGCCGAGAACGACCATTCCGCCCTGTTGTCCCAGAACAGATGCTTGACGCCGGTCTCGTAGGTGCGCGCGGTCGTCAGGTCGAGCGGCTGGGTGGGTGCGAGCAGGAAGATGTTGTTGGCGGCGATGTCGGCGCCGGTGGCGTACTGGCTGAAGAAGGTCAGGCCGGGAACGGCCTCCCAGGTGTAGCCGATGCGGCCCGTCACCGGCGCCCAGTCTTTCGTGAACGGAAAGCCTGCCTTCTCCTGCCCGCTCACGTTGGTCGAATTGCGGTCGAGCCCGATATGCTCGACGCGGAGGCCGCCGACCAGCGCGAAGCTGCGCGTGAGCTTCAGCCGGTCCTCGAACGAGAGCGCTTCGTTATCGATGCGCGCGGCCTGCTGCTGGGTCGTGAGCAGGCCGTAGTAGCCGCGATTGGGATCGACCAGCGAAACGGAATCGCCTGGAAAGTTTGCCGCGCCCGGCCTGACGAAATCGAGATAGCTTGTCGACAAGGTCGTGACCAGCCGGTTGTCGAAGCCTGCGATATTCGTGTCCCAGATCAAATCGGTGATGTTGCCGACCTGGCGCTGGCTGTGCGCGACATAGAAGCGCTCGCGATCGACCAGGTTCGTGGTGGAATTGAACGCCTCGATCTCGTTGTTGAACCAGCTCCGCTCTGCGCCATAGCCATAGGCCTGGCTCTTCAGCGTCAGGTCAGGCGCCAATTTCAGCTCGAAGCCGCCGCGCAGCCACACTTCCTGGGCGACGTTGCGGTTATCAAGGACGTTGTAGTTGGTGTTGAAGGTGCGGTCGTCGATGGTGACGGCACCGAGATTGGTCCCGTTGTAGTTCGAGACGTAATTGCCGGAGACGATCCCCGTCGTTGCATGCGAGCCGCTGAAAGCGACCGGCACCAGCGGCGCGCCCCAATAGGCCTTGGAGCGGTCCTCGCGGTACTCGAGCGCGCCCCAGATCTTGAGACTATCGGAGATGCGGTAGTCGAGCTGGCCGGACGTGCCGAACGTCTTGATGTTGGTGTCGTCGGCAAAACCGTTGAGGGCGGAGCGGCTGATGTCGAAGCGATAGTCGAGGCCCTGCACATTGGTGCTGCCGCCCGAGCCGTAATGCGCGCGGAATGAGTTGAGCGAGTCCCAGGAGAACTCGGCTTCGTTGCGGATCGGTCCGGTGTGGGGCTGCTTGGTGACGAAGTTGATGGCGCCGCCGGCGGCACCCTCACCTGACATCAGCGAGGCCGGGCCTTTGAGAAACTCCACGGCCTGCAGATTGGCGGTGTCGGTGATCCGCGAGGTCATGTTCTGCGGGCCGATCTTGATGCCGTTGTAGAGCGTATTGATCTGGCTGTTGGTGAAGCCACGCATGGAGAACGCCGCGGGCTCGGCCGGATTATCGCCGGAGGTGACGCCGACGGCACCCTGCGCCACCTCCGAGACCGTCCGATAACCCTGCTCGCGCATGGTCTCGGCCGAGATTACCTCGACCGTCGCCGGCGTTTCGCGCACCGTCAGGCCGAGCCGCGAGGCGCTTTCGGCCACCACATTGCTGTTGAGCGGCGTCTGCGCTGTCGCAGCCGGCGCGCTCGGCTTGGGCGGAGCCGATGCGGTCGCTGGCCGGCGCGCGGCTGCACGGCGCGCGCGCTGCGCTTCACGGCCGGCCGGCTTGGCTTGCCTGCCGGTTTCGGCAGGCGAGACCTCGACCGGCGGCAGGGGTTCGCGGACCTGCTGCGCCAGGGCGGCAGGGATATCAGCGATGACAAACGACGTGAGCGTAGCGGAGGCGAGCAGGAAGCGGCTCGGCCGTAAGATACAGATGGAAGACACGATACGAAACCTCGGTATGACGTCAGTGGCACGTCACAGCGAACGAGGTCTCATCTGTTGGCCTTTCGGGCCGTCCGATGAAGCCGAATGTCTGTACTCCCCGACCGACATCTTCGCGTGTGACCACGGCTGACGGCAGGTCTCCTGGCTCGCGGGTCGTGACCGCTTCGTCGCCTTCCCGGGACCGAGGACCCAGTGGCTTCTGACGAAGGATTCACCGCTTACAGTTGCGGGGGCAGCCGCGGCATTGGGGACAAGTTTCCCCGCACCGCATTCCCTTTTCATTCCCTCTCGGGGAAACCGTCGCGATCATCTAGGATTACCATCATGACAGAGTCAATGCGCCAGTTGCGGCGTTGTGGCCACAGCGACCAACTTCCCTGGAGATGAGCATGGAAGGCGAGACCTTCCTCTGGCTGGTACGGCATGCGACCGTCGAGGGCGTGGCGGGGACGATCCATGCTACTGATGCGCGGGCGGATCTCGGCGATCACGCAGCGTTGGCGGCTCTGCGGCGGCATTTGCCGCCGGATGCCACCAGCTATGCCAGCCCGTCGCGGCGCACCGTCGAGACCGCGCGCGCACTGGGGTTCGAACCGGAATTGGTCAGCGAATTCCGCGAGCAGGATTTCGGCGACTGGACCGGCCGCCGGCATGACGAGCTCGCCGCGACCGGTGGCGAGACTTACGCGCAGTTCTGGCACGATCCGGCGCACGGACGGCCGCCGAACGGCGAAAGCTTTGCGGATCAGATCGCCCGCGTCCGGCTGGGACTGTCGCGGATCGGGGCCGGATCGGCAACGCTCGTCGTGCATTCCGGCACCATCCGCGCCGCGCTCTGCATTGCACTGGACCTGACGCCGCAAGCCGCCTTGCGCTTCGTGATCGATCCGCTGTCGCTGACCCGGATCGACCGGCTCGCGGCGGGCTGGCGTGTCGTCTCCGTCAACCAGCGCGTGGCTTGAGCCGCATCAGGCCTGGCGATCCGGCACGTTGGCCTGCGCGAAGGTCGTCATACCGTTGTGAAGCGCGCAGGCCGCGCGGACCAGCGGCAGCGCGATGGCCGCCCCCGATCCCTCCCCGAGCCTGAGATCGAGGCTGATCAGCGGCTGCACGTTCAGCGCGCGCAGCACCAGCCGATGCCCCTGCTCCGCCGATTGATGCGAGGCGAGCTGGAACGGCTGGCAGGACGGATTGAGACGCGCCGCCGCCAGCGCCGCGACGGACACGATGAAGCCGTCGATCAACACCGGAATGCGGGCTTGCGCGGCCGCAATGATCGCGCCTGAGATCGCCGCGATCTCGAGGCCGCCGACGGCGCACAGGATCTGCTCGACCGACGCTCCGGCGACGCCGTGGCGGGCGATCGCCGCATCGATCACCCGTGCCTTGTGCGCGCGGCCGGCCGCATCGACGCCGGTGCCGCTGCCCGCGATCTCCGCGGCGCTCACACCAAGCAGGCTCGCCGCGATCGCCGCGGATGTCGTGGTGTTGCCGATGCCCATCTCGCCGAGGATCAGGAGATCTGGCCGACCGGCCTCGGCGCGCACCACCGCACGCTGGCCGGCCTCGAAGGCAAAGGCGAGGTCCGCGGGCGTCAGCGCAGCCTCGACGCTGAAGTCGCGCGTGCCGTTGCGCGGCTTGTCGGTGACGACGCCCGCCATCTGCTCCCGGGCCAGCGTGCCGGCGTCGACCACCTCCAGGCTCGAACCCAGCTCGCGCGCCAGCACCGAGATTGCCGCGCCGCCGGAGGCAAAATTCGCCATCATCGCAATCGTCACGGCTTGCGGATAGGCCGACACGCCCTGCGCGACGATGCCGTGATCGCCGGCGAAGATGATGATCGGCACCCGCAAGGCGCGCGGCTCTTCGGTCGCCTGCAAGCCCGCAAGCTCGATCGCGAGCTGCTCGAGCCGGCCGAGCGCGCCGGTCGGCTTGGTCAGCTGCGCCTGCCGCGCGATCGCCGCATCGCGATGATGTGCGGAGATCTCGGGGCATTTCCGGTGGACCCATTCGGGGAGCATGCTGCCTCGCTTACGCCCTGCGCTTGAGAAGATAGCTGTCCATGATCCAGCCGTGCCGCTCGCGCGCTTCCTGCCGCGCGATCACGATGTGCGGACCGACCTCGGCCAGCGCGCCGGACATGATGATCTGATCGGGCATGCCGAGATAGGCGCCCCACCAGATATGCAGACGCTCCGGATCGAGCGACTGGAACGCCGTGCCGCCGTCGAGCATCACCACCACGGTATCGACACCTTGCGGCCAGCCGCCTTCGCGCAAGCGCCGCCCCGTCGTGACCAAGAACGGCTCGCCGATGTCGTTGAGCGGCAGCGCATGCGCCGCACACAGCGCCTGGATCGAGGTAATGCCGGGCACGACTTCGATCGCCGGCAACGGATTCAATCGCCGTGCAATGCGCAGCGAGGAGTCGTAGAGCGACGGATCGCCCCAGATCAAGAGCGCAACCTTGCCCTCACCATCGAGATGCCTCGCGATCGTCTGCGACCAGGTCGCGGCAACCGCATCGTGCCAATCGTCTACGCCCTTGCGGTAGTCGGCCTCACCGGCGTCGCGCACGGGAAGGTCGAATTCGGCGATGGCTGTCTTGTCACTGGTGAGCAAGTCCGCGCAGATCGTTCGCCGGAGATCGGCGAGATCGGACTTCGCAGCCCCCTTGCGTGGGATCAGGACGAGATCGGCCGCGTTGATGGCAGCGATCGCGGCGCGCGTGAGCTGCTCGGGATCGCCGCAACCGATGCCTATCAGGGAGAGCGTGAGCATCGCGAGCGCGACGGGCGGCAATCAAGGCCGCCCTTTCGCTTGTCTCTCAGGCGCCGCTGTGCAGGCGCGGAGTGACGAGGCCGGGCGCGGTGACGCCACGCAGCGACTTCGCCAGCGCCAGCACTGCGAGGTCTGCCAGCGGCTCGATCACGATGACCAGCGCGTAGGAGGCCGCGAAGGTCGCGATGTTGGCGAGGTTGCTCATGGCAAAACCGGAGCCGTAGAGCGCCCAGAACGCCACCCAGGCGACAACACCCGCTTGATAAGTCGTCGACAGCGCCAGCGCCTGACCGTACTTCAGATCGACATAGGCGGTGTTGCGCGAAATGATGCGCGTGGCGATGGCCTGGATCGCGAGCAGCGGCACCAGCAGCGTGGTGACGTTCATGCCGTATTGCGGCAGGTCGGCGGGCTCGAACAACAGCCCCTGGAGCAGCAGGCCGAAAGCGAGGCCGAAGGCGGCGGGCGCAGCACCAAAGAGCAGGAACAAGGTCGAGCCGAGGATGAAGTGCACTTCGGAGACGCCGACCGGGAAGTGCGGCAGGACCTGGAAGAAGGTGAAGACGAGGCCCGTGGTGGCGAGCGTGCGCGCGGCGAACGAGCCGACGCCCTGCGTGCGGACGGTTTCGGCCGCCAGCTTCAGCGCAACGCCGCCTGCGGCGATGCCGGTTGCGTAACTCAATACGAGCTTGGCGCCCGTGACGATTCCCGGTTCGATATGCATGGCTCAGATCCTTCCTGCCGTCACACCCGACGGCCTTGGCCTCAAAACGTGCAGGGCCGGTCTCCTGGCTCGCGGTTCACTGGGTTCTCCGGCCTTCCCGGACCTTGCGGCCCAGTGGCTGATCGGAGCCCCTCACCGCTTACAGTCGCGGGGGCGGCTGGGGTTTTGGGCGCCGCAACTTGGTCCGCCCATCCCCATTCCCGATTATGCTCCGGCGCTTTGCGCCGCGTCGAGCACCTTGCCTCTCCTGTGTGCCCCTTTCGCCGAGCCTGCGTCAAGGGGCGAGGCGCGGCCAAGACAATCATGACGGATAATCCCCCGCCAGCGCACCGAACAGGATCACGGCGGCGGTGGAAGCGGCACCGCCGCGGGCAAGCTGCTCGGCAAGCTCGGCAATCGTGGTGCGGACCAGCCGCTCGTCGGGTCGGCCCAGGGATTCGGCGAACAGCGCCGGGGTCTCCGCGGCGAGGCCGTGCGCGATCAATTTTGCGGCAAGCGCCGGAAAGGTGCGCCGGCCCATATAGACCACGGTCGTGGCCTCGGGATCGGCCAGCGCCGCCCAGTTCAGGTTGGACGGCAGCTCGCCGCTGACATCGGCCCCCGTGATGAACTGCACCCGGCGGGAGGTATGCCGACGGGTCAGGGGAATGCCGGCCTGGGCGGCGGCGGCGCAGGCCGCAGTGACGCCGGGAACGATCTCATAGCCGATGCCGGCTTCGCGCAGCGTCTCCAGCTCCTCCTCGAGCCGGCCGAAAATGCCGGCATCGCCGGACTTGAGCCGCACCACGCGCGCGCCCGTCGCGGCATAGTCCACCAGGAGACGGTTGACGTGGTGCTGCTTGGTCGAGGGCCGCCCTGCCCGCTTTCCCACCGCGACGAGATTGGCGCCGGGCCGGGCGAGATCCAGAATCGCGCCGGAGGCGAGGTCGTCATAGAGCACGACGTCGGCCTCGCGCAGCCGCGCAGCGCCCCTCACCGTGAGCAACTCGGGATCGCCGGGTCCGGCGGAAATGAACGACACGAATCCTTTCACCGGTCCTCCGCGATCAGATGAAAGAATGTACCGGTGGCGTGGCCGCGCCGCGAGCCGGTTTCGGCCATGGCGGCGCCCGTCGCATCGTGCACGACCGCCAGCGGCGCGTCCGGCTGCGCGACGATCGTCGAATAGTGGAACTCGTGACCGCGCAGGCGTGCACCGGGCTGATGCCCCGGCATCGGCGCAGCCAGTTCGGCGAGACGATAGCCCAGATGCATGCGGCGTTTGGCAAAGCTGGTCTCGAGGCCGAGCAGGCCCGTCATCTCATGGCGGAGCCCGTCGGCATCGGTGAGGCTTGTGCCCAGAACCATATAGCCTCCGCACTCGCCGTGGACCGGCCGTGTCTCGGCGAAGGCGCGCAGGCCGCTCCGAAAGCGCGCATTGGCCGCGAGCTTGCCGGCGTGCAGTTCGGGATAGCCGCCAGGAAGCCAGCAGACGTCGGCGCTCGCGTCAGGCGTTTCATCGGCAAGCGGCGAGAATGTCGAGATCTCGGCGCCCGCCGCGCGCCAGGCCTCCAGCATGTGCGGATAGACGAAGGAGAAAGCCGCGTCGCGGGCGAGCGCAATGCGTTGCCCGGGTGGGGCCACGTTGAGACCGTTCGCGGCGGGTTGCGGCAACCAGCGAGCCGCCGATCGCAGCACGGCATCGAGATCGACATGCTCGGCGACGAAGCGCGCGGTCTCGTCGATCAGCTGGCCGATCTCGGCCCGCTCCTCGGCCTGCACCAGGCCAAGATGCCGCTTCGGCAGGCTGATCTCGGCATGACGCGGCAGCGCGCCGAACACGGCGATGCCGGCATCAACGAGCGCACGCCGCACCAGATCTTCATGACGCGGGCTGGCGACGCGGTTGAGCACGACGCCCGCAAGGCGCACGCCGGCACGATAATCGCGAAGGCCTGCGGCGATCGCCGCCGCAGTCTGCGCCTGGCCCGAGGGATCGATCACAAGAACCACCGGCCAGCCCAGCATCTCCGCAATGTCAGCGGTGGCGCCGGTGCCGGAGACGCCGCGCGCGGCGACACCGTCGAACAGGCCCATCGAGCCCTCTGCAAGCACGACGTCGGCGTCGGCACCGCGGCTGACGAGATGCGCGATCGCTCCGCGATCCATCGCCCAGCTGTCGACGTTGACGGAGGCGCGGCCCGTTGCGGCGGCGTGGAACGCGGGATCGATGTAGTCGGGCCCGCTCTTGAAGCACTGCACGTTCAGGCCGCGATTGCGCCATGCGCGCGCGAGCGCCAGCGTCAGCGTGGTCTTGCCGACACCGGAGGCCGGCGCGGAGATGACGAGCGCTGCGGCCATCACGATGCCTCCGGAAAACGCGGCTCGGCGCCGACCGGCCGATAGCGGCGGTCGTAGTCGGCGGCATAGAGACGGCTCTCGTCGAAATCCGCAGCACCAAGCGTCCTGCCGACCAGGATCAGCGCGGTTCGCTCCATCTCGCTGCCCACGGTCGCATCAAGCGTGCCAAGCGTCGCGCGGACGATGCGCTGGTCCGGCCAGCTCGCGCGCCAGACGATCGCGACCGGGCAGTCCGTGCCGTAATGCGGCGTCAACTCGGCCACGACCTTGTCGAGCAGGTGGATCGACAGATGGATCGCGAGCACCGCGCCGGTCGCGGCGAATGCGGCGAGCTTCTCGCCTTTAGGCATTGCGCTGGCGCGGCCCGGCGTGCGCGTCAGCACCACGGTCTGGGCGAGACCAGGAAGCGTCAGCTCGGTCTCCAGTGCCGCTGCAGCGGCCGAGAAAGCAGGCACGCCCGGCGTCACCGAACAGGGAATGCCGAGCGCGCGCAGGCGGCGAAGCTGCTCGCCCATCGCCGACCAGATCGAGAGGTCGCCGGAATGCAGCCGCGCGACATCCTTGCCTTCTGCATGCGCGGCGGCGATCTCCGCGATGATCTCGTCGAGCGAGAGCGGCGCGGTGTTGACGATGCGTGCACCGGGCGGGCAATGCGCCAGCACGCCCTCCGTCACCAGCGAGCCGGCATAGAGACAGACCGGAGAGGCTGCGATCAGATCGCGGCCGCGCAGCGTCAGCAAATCGGGCGCGCCCGGGCCGGCGCCGATGAAATGCACCGTCATGCGCCATCTCCTTCGGCGATCGCCGCGGTCGCGGTGCGATCCCGCGAGACGACGCGTGTCGCAATCAGCCGCGCGCGAGGACCGGCCGCAGCGAGCGCCGCGGCCTCGGCAAGCGATCCCGTCCCGAACTTTTCCGCGACGAGTTTTGACTGCGTCGGCGTGTCGATGCCGGCCAGCCTGTCGGCCGGAACGGCCTTGATCGGCACACCGCATTCCTGCGCGAGCTGCTTCAGCGCCTCCGCGTCGGCCTTGTCGCTGACGGTCGCGAATGCCGCAAGACCTTCGGGGCCGCCGGCTGTCGCGAGCGCCTCGCGCAACGAGGCGAGCGTCACGTCGCTCTTGAAGCCCAGACCAGCGACTTTCATCGGATCGCACTCCATTGCACCACCGGCCGCGTCGCCTCCCAGGAGCGGTAGCGACCGAGTGGGGCCGCATGCGCGATTTCGACCCGCATCAGATCGCCGCCATGGCGCTGGTGCAGCTCGGCGAGCAGCGCTTCCGTCTCCAGCGTGACCGAATGTGCGACGAACCGCGCTCCGGGCGAGAGCCGCGCCCAGATGGCGTCGAACATCGCGCCATCGAGGCCGCCGCCGATGAAGACGGCATCCGGCGGCTCCAGCGCAGCAAGGGCTTCGGGCGCCTTCCCCGAAACGATGACGATCCGATGCGCCAATCCGAACGCGGCTGCATTGCTGCGAATGTTCGCGGCGCGATCTTCGCGCAGCTCGATGGCCGTGGCTGTCCCACCACACAGCCCCCACTCCACCGAGATCGAACCCGAACCGGCGCCGACGTCCCACAGTCGCTCGCCTGGCCGCGGCGCCAGCGCCGAGAGGGCGAGCGCGCGCACCGGCCGCTTGGTGATCTGCCCGTCATGGACGAAGAGATCGTCCGACAATCCCGAACTGCGGGGAATGCCCTGGCCTCCCTGCGCCTGCACCGCCACCGCAACCAGATTGCCTGCGATATCCCCGGCAAAGAGATCGGCGCGATGCTGGTCGATACTTTCGCGTGGGCCGCCAAGCGCAGCCAGAGTCCACACGAGTGAGCCGCCCCATCCGCGTTGTGTCAGCCATTTCGTGAGATCGCCGACCGCCGTTGCGTCGCGCACCAGGCATAGGATGCGTGCGCCTTGCGACAAGTGCGGCATGAGACGCTCGAATGGCGCCGCATGAAGGCCGAGGCACGTCACGGATTCGAGGCGCCAGCCCAGCCGCGCGGCCGCAAGCGAGAATGTCGACGGCGCGGGGTGCGCGATCCACTCGCCGCCATCGAGCATCTGGGCGAGGCTCGCGCCGGCGCCATGCCAGAACGGATCGCCGGAGGCGAGCACCGCCGTCGGCCGGCCACGGCAGCTCAGCACGATCTTTGCGTCGAACGGCACCGGCCACGGGCGGCCACGGCTGCCTGCCTCCGCAAGCGCGAGATGGCGCTCACCGCCGAAGACGGTTTCAGCCCTGGCAAGCGCCTTTCGGCTTGCCTCGGACAGCCCGGCAAGGCCATCTTCCCCGATACCGATGATTGTCAGCCAGGGATCAGACATGACGCGCGCCCTCATTCTGGGCGGAACGGCCGATGCGAGCCTGCTCGCAGCGGAGATCGCGCGCGCCGGCATTGGCGCCGTCTATTCCTATGGCGGCCGTACCCGCGCGCCGGCCGACCAGCCGCTGCCGACCCGCATCGGCGGCTTCGGCGGCGCGAGCGGCCTTGCCGACTACATTCGCCGCGAAAGTATCACCCATGTGATCGACGCGACGCATCCCTTCGCGGCCGAGATGAGCCGGAACGCGGTCGAGGCGTGTGCGGAAACCGGCGCACCGTTGATCGCACTGGAACGCGCGCCCTGGACGAGAGCGCCCGGCGATAAGTGGATCGAAACGCGCGATGTCAACGCGGCAGTCGCCGCGCTGCCTGACGCGCCGACAAACGTGTTCCTCGCCATCGGCCGCCAGCACATCGCGCCGTTCGCGAGCAAGCCACAGCATGCCTACACGTTGAGGTTCGTCGATCCGCCAGAGGCGCCCCTGCCCTTCGCCGCCGATGTGATCGTGTCGCGTGGACCGTTCACGCTTCCAAGCGAACTGGAGATGCTGCGCGCGCGCGGCATCGTCTGGATCGTCGCCCGCAATTCCGGCGGCGACGGCGCGCGCGCCAAGATCGACGCGGCCCGTACGCTGGGCCTGCCCGTGGTCATGATCACGCGACCGCAACTGCCCGAGCGATTGCGGGTCGAGAAGGTCGCCGACGTGATGCAGTGGCTCGGTCATTCTACCCGCCTCGGCGCATAGACCCAGCGGCCGACGCGGCGCGTCTGCGAATTGCCGACGATCACGAGCGTGCGCATGTCGGCCATTTCAGGCGTCGCTTCGTTCAGCGTGACGGTCGCGATCCTCTCGTCAGCCGCGCTGATCGCGCGCGCGAAGATCACCAGCCGCTCGCCGCAACCGGCCTCGCGAAGCACCGCAAGCGCGCGGCCAAATCCCTCCGGCCGGCTTGCCGAGCGCGGATTGTACATCGCGATGGCAAAATCGGCTTCCGCCGCGAGGCGGAGGCGTTTCTCGATCACCGCCCACGGCTTGAGATTGTCGGAGAGATTGATCGCGCAGAAATCATGACCGAGCGGCGCGCCGGCATGCGCGGCCGCCGCCAGCATCGCGGTGATACCAGGCAGCACGCGGATCGGCAGCGCCTGCCATTGCGGCGCCCGTTCGAGCGCCTCGAACACGGCCGAGGCCATCGCGAACACGCCGGGATCGCCGGACGACACGACGACGACCTGGCCGCCTTCGGCCGCCAGCCGCAAGGCCTCGCTCGCGCGTTGCAGCTCCTCGCGATTGTCTGACGGATGCAGGGTGAGCCCAGGTCGCGGCAGCACCCGGGCGACATAGGGCGCGTAGCCCAGGATGTCGGTCGCGGCTGCAAGCGCCGCCGAGACTTCCGGCGTCACCAGCGCCTCGCTGCCCGGGCCGAGACCCGCGATGGTCAGCGTGCCCGTCATTCGGCTGCGTCCAGATGCCGGCCCTTGCCGTGCACCAGCACGATCGCAAAATAGGGGCAATCGGCGGCATCGGTCTCGGCCAGCCGCAGCACGCGCTCGTCCGGCATGGTGCCGCGCTCGACCAGCCAGGCGTCGTCGAGCCGGCCGGCGGCTGCGAGCGCGCGGCGCACCTTTGCGAGGTTGCGGCCCGTCTTCATGACGACGAGCGCATCGGAATCGCGCATGTGGCGCTCAAGCTCGTCTTCAGGAAGCGTGCCCATCAGCACGGTCGTCACGTCGTCGCCGAGCGCAATCGGCTGTCCGACGCCGTTCCAGCAGCCGACCATGCCCGGAATGCCGGCGATCACCTCGATCGCGACGCGGCCCTGCAGGCGCGTGTGCAGATGCATGAAGGAGCCGTAGAAGTAGGGATCGCCCTCGCAGAGCACGACGATGTCGACCGCGCGAGAAAGGCGGGCCAGGCGCTCGGCCCATTCGTCGTAGAAGCCGGCGAGCAAATTGACATATTCCGGGCTCGCGAAAGCGATCTCCGTCGTAACAGGATATTCCATGGGATATTCGGTGACGTCGGCAGCCAACATGCCCTCGACGATGCGGCGCGCCTGGCCCGGCCTGCCCTTCTTGCGGAAATAGGCGACATGCTGCGCCTTGCGAACCGTGCGATCGGCGCGCACGCTCATCAGATCAGGATCGCCGGGGCCGAGACCGCAGCAGATGATGCGTCCCATGGCTATTCGCTCCGGCTCGCCAGCGCGTTGACGGCAGCAACCGTGATGGCGGAGCCACCGAGGCGGCCTTCGACCGTCAATGCCGGGACCGGCGGATCGGCCATCAGCGCGGCTTTCGATTCGGCGGCGCCGACGAAGCCGACGGGACAGCCGATGATCGCCGCAGGCCGCGGGCAGTCGCGATCCTCCAGCATGTTGAGCAGATGAAACAGCGCGGTCGGCGCGTTGCCGATTGCGACGATCGCACCGTCGAGATGCGGCCGCCACAGCTCCAGCGCCGCGGCCGAGCGCGTGTTGCGCATGGATTGCGCGAGCGCAGGAACGGCGGGATCTCCGAGCGTGCAGATGACCGCATTGGCCGCGGGAAGTCTTGCGCGCGTGATGCCTTCCGAGACCATGCGCGCATCGCACAGGATTGGGGCGCCCTTTTGCAGGGCCGCGCGCGCGAGCGTCGCCATGCCCGATGTGAAGCGGATATGCGCCTCCAGGCCGACCATGCCGGCGGCGTGGATCATGCGCACCACGACCGGCTCCTCGTCGGGCGTAAAGCGCGCAAGATCGGCCTCGGCCCGAATGGTCGCGAAGGATTGCCGGTAGATCGCCGCGCCGTCGGTCTCATAGGTGTGCGGCATCAATTCCCTCCGACCAGGATGGAGGGATCGCTGACGATGTCGGCGCCGTTGAGACCGCGCAGGACCGGCTCGTCGCGGGTCGAGCCGTCGCGGACGAGATCGAAACCGGCATGCGTCGCAATCAGCGTGACCGCAGCCGTGCCGGAATGGGCGCAGCCCTTGCCGCAGCCGGAGACGTGGAGCCGCGTGTCGGCGGCAATGCGCGGCGCCAGCGCTGCTGCGAGCGCGCGCGTATCGGCATGAGCTTCTTGGCAGCGCGGCGCGCCGCTGCAGGCGATCACGCGCAGCGCCGGGTCGTACGGCTCGGTGATGAGGCCCGCCCCACCCGGCATCTCGCGCTTGCCCTCGCTGAGCACCATCCGCCAGGGCGTCACGCGCAGCGCATGTCCGCAAGCAGAGAACTGATGGAGCGTCGAGTGCAGCATCTGCCCGAACGCGACGCCGACCATCGCGCCTTGCGGATAGTGCCCGGGCCGCGCCGCGGCCATGACGGCCGCGGGTTCGGTCTCGCCGCGCAGCGATTGAGGCAACGCGGTGCCGGACGCGATGTGGGCTGCCATGCGCCCTCGCCCGCCCCTCGCGCCGCCGGAGATGATGAACCAGCTTGCGAGCGCCAGCGCCGTGCTGACGGCCTGTCCGCGTGCGACGGAGCGGCCGAGCCTTGCGCCGTCGGCCCGCACCAGGAGACGGCCCGAGCGGTCGCGCTCGATGCGTATGTCGGCGGAATCGCCGGCAAGAACGCGCGACCTTCCGTCGTCGATGGCGAAGCCGAACTTGGTGGGAAGCGCAAGGCCGGAATCGGCGAGCGCCTCCTCGATCTCCGCGGCGAGCGACTGCGTTTCGTCGCCGTTGCTCCAGAACGGCGTCACCAGGATGTTGCGCCGAGCTTCGATGTCAGCGTCGGGGTCGAGCAGCTGGAGCTGCGCAAGGCCGTCGAGCAACGGCCGATGGTCCTCCTCCTTGACGCCCCTGATCTGGAGATTGGCCCGGCGTGTGACGTCGATCAGACCATTGCCGAAGCGTTCGGCCAGTTCGGCAAGCCCGGAGATCTGTGGTGCTTCAAGTCGCCCGCCAAACGGACGCACGCGCACCACGAACCCATCGCCCGACAGCATCGGGCGCAGCGCGCCGGGACACCAGCCTTTGACTGCGCCCGCGCTCATGAGGCCTCCCGCAGCGCCGCCGCGATCGAATTGCGGCGGGTTCGCCAGAGTGAGGCTTCGTGCAGGCGTGTGAAGCAGGTCTCCATCGCGGCGAGCGCGGACGGATTTTCATTGGCCATGAAGGCCCGGACGTCGTCATTGCCGAGCGTGGCATCGTAGTAGAGGTCGAACAGATGTGGCGGCACGGCGCCCGCGAGATGCGCGAAGGCGGCCATGTGCTCCAGCGTCGCGGTGATCTCGGCGGCGCCGCGAAAACCATGCCGCATCATGCCGGCGATCCACGCCGGATTGACCGCGCGTGCCCGGACGACACGAGAAATCTCCTCCGTCAGCGTGCGCGCGCGAGGTTGCTCGGGGCGTGTCGCGTCGAGGTGATAGAGCGACGGTCCCGCCGCGCCGAGATGTGCCGCAGCTGCGGCTACGCCTGCTTCATGTGCAGCATAGTCGGCCGCGAGCAGCAGATCGGTTTCGGGCAAGTCCTGCACATGGACGAAAGCGTCGGCAGACGCGAGCCGCTGCTCGATGCCGGCGCGATCTGGCTGCATCGCACCATCTGCCGAGAAGGCCCAGGACGATGCCGATAGCCAGGCCTCGCCCGCCGCATCGCGTGTCTCAGACGTGAAGGCATCCGGGATAGCGGACAATCCGACGCCATAGTGTCCTGGGCGCGGCGCGAAGACGCGTGAGGTACGGTGACGATACGGGTTCTCCTCGCCCTCCTCCGCGCGGCCAGCGAGCGCCTCGGCGGCAGCTTCGAACAATTGCGCGAGACCCACGAAGACATCGCGGAACAGGCCCGACACGCGTAGCGTGACGTCGATGCGTGGACGGCCGAGCTCGGCCGGCGCGACAATGTCGTAGCCGGTGACGCGGCCGGAGGCGTGATCCCAGCGCGGCGCAAGGCCGGCCAGGTGCAGCGCCATGGCGAACTCCTCGCCCGCCGTGCGCATCGTCGCCGAGCCCCAGAGATCGACGATGAGGCCCTTCGGCCAGTCGCCATGATCCTGCAAGTGACGGCGGAGCAGCTCCTCCGCAAGCTTGATGCCTTGCGCATGCGCGGACGGCGTCGGCACCGCGCGCGGATCGACGGCGAAGAGATTGCGCCCGGTCGGCAGCACGTCCTGGCGTCCGCGATAGGGCGAGCCCGATGGGCCCGGCGCAACGCGCCGGCCTGCCAGCGCAGCAAGCAGCGCGTCCCGCTCCGCATCACCGCAGGCGCCGCGGCCGAACACGTGCAGGCCGTCGCCGAACTGGCTCTCCTTGAGATCGCAGACGAAGCGATCGATCCGCGGAATCGCCTCGGCGGGCGCTGCCGATGCGTCGAGACCGAGATCCTCTTCGAGGCCTGCGGCACGGGCCTCGTCGCGGATCGCCGCGATGAGGCGCTGGCGACGGGCGGGATCGAGACCATCGGCGGTCGAATATTCATCGAGCAGCCGTTCGAGCCGGCGCAGGCCTTCCGGCACCGCGGATGTTTCCAGCGGCGGCGGCAAATGGCCGATCGTGACCGCGCCGATGCGCCGCTTGGCCTGCGCAGCCTCGCCGGGATCGTTGACGATGAAGGGATAGATGACGGGAAGATCGCCGGTCAGCGCTTCCGGCCAGCAGCTCGATGACAGCGCCACGGATTTCCCGGGCAGCCACTCCAGCGTGCCGTGCGCGCCCATATGCAGGACGGCGTCACAGCCCTGCTGCCTGAGCCAGAGATGGAAGGCAACGTAGGCATGGCGCGGCGTGCGCGCGAGGTCGTGATAGTCGGCATCGCGCGAGGCCGCTTCGCCGCGTTCCGGCTGAATTGCGACGATCGACTGACCACATGCGATCGCGGCGAAATGGAACGCGCCGTCGCGGCAGCTCGGATCGTCTTCCGGCGCGCCCCAGGCCTGCGCGAGATCGTCCTGCAAGGATTGCGGCAGGCGCGACAGCGCAGCGCGATAATCGGCGACATTCCAGGTCAATTGCTGCGTGAGCAGCGTCTCGCCGAGCGCATGAACCGGAACAACAGCGAATCCGGCCTCAGCGAGATCGGACAACAACGCTTCGACCGAAGCCAGCGCGTCGAGACCAACGGCATGCGCGATCTGGTGCGGCCGACCGGGATAGTTCGACAGCACGATCGCCAGCCGCTTCTCGCCGGCCGGCGTCTCGGCAAGGCGCCGCCAGGCCGCGACGCGCGCGGCGACGGCCTTCACCCGCAACGCGTCGGGCGTGTGCGCCAGATGCGAGAATTGCAGATCGGGATCGCGCGTCGCGGCCGACTTGAAGCTCACCACGCCCGCGAACAGGCGGCCGTCGACTTCGGGCAGCACCACATGCATGGCGAGGTCGCCAGGCGACAGGCCGCGCAGCGAGCTCGCCCAGTCCTCGCGCCGCGCCGTGGAGAGCGCGACCTGAAACACGGGGCACGTCGCGGCATCGAACGGCGTCGTGCCGTCATCGCCGATCGCGGAGAACGCCGTTGCATTGACGATCGCGGCTGGAGCATCCTGCGCAAGATGCGCGCGGAGCCAATCCGCGACGCCGGGGGCCTTCAGGGAGGTGACGAATACGCCATACGCATCAAAGCCGCGCTCGCGCAGCGCCGCAATCAGGGCATCGACCGGTCCCGTGTCCGCAGCTGTGAGATAGGAGCGATAGAACGTCACCAGCGCGCGCGGCTTCTCCTCGGCACCCGCCGGCGCCGCAATGACGCCACGCGCGGGATCGTAAAAGCCCATCTCGGGCACGGTCATCTCGCCGACGACCGGTCCCGCGTAGAGCCCCGAGGCCAGCGCGAGCTGCGCGATCGCCGCCTGCGCCGCGACCGGACCGCCGGTGTCGCAGAGCACCTTGAGCCGCCGCAGCGTCGAGACCGGCAAGGTCGAGTACGAATCGAGCCTCGTGTCGTCGCGGCCATCGGCCGGCAGCACGGCGAGCACGACGTTGCGATCTTTCGCCACTTGCTGGAGAGCCGCGAGCCCGTAGGGCCAGTAGGACTCGCCGCCGATCAGCCGCACGAGGATGCCGCGCGCCTGCGACAGCGTGCGCTCGATATACGTGTCGACCGACAGCGGATGTCGGAGCTCGGCGAGATTGGCGAGCCGCAGCGACGGCAGGCTGCTCCGGCCGCGCCGCCAGCCGGCCGCAAACGCCGCAAGATCGGAATCCGAATACGAGAGCACCACGAGATCGGCCGGGTCCTGGCCGATGTCTCTTGGCGTCGAGGTCTCCTCGAGACCACGGCTCTCGCGGAAAACGACGTGCATCAGATACCAAGTCCTGACCTGATCGCGGCCTCGTCGATATCGCCATGCTCGCCGATCACGACGAGCTTCGACTGCCTGATACCCGCGCCCCAGGGCCTGTCGAACTGGTGGCGCACGCGCTCGCCGACGGCCTGCAGCAAGAGGCGCATTGGCTTGCCCGCGACCGCGATGTAGCCCTTGGCACGCAGCACGTTCTGCTCGCGCGCCAGACGCTGGACCGAGGCGACCAGCGCATCGATATCCGCGACCTCCGGAAGATCGATCACGACGGAGGCGAAATCGTCGTGCTCGTGCTCCTCCTCGCCGTCATGATGCGACGGGCGCGCGGCGAGATCGTTCTCGGCGGCAGCGCCAAGGCCGAGGATGACGCGCGCATCGATCGCACCGTCGGTGACGGAAAGCATCGGCACGCGGCGCGGCATCTCGGCGGCGATCGCCGCCCTGGCGGCTTCGATTCCGGCCGCGCCGGCGAGATCCGCCTTGGTCAGCAGCACGATGTCCGCGCAGGCGATCTGGTCCTCGAACACTTCCGACAGCGGCGTCTCGTGGTCGAGATTTTCGTCCGCGGCGCGCTGCGCTTCGACGGCAATCGGGTCCGGCGCGAAGCGGCCCGCCGCGACGGCCTCGGCATCGGCCAGCGCGATCACGCCGTCCACGGTGATGCGCGAGCGGATCTGCGGCCAGTCGAACGCTTTGAGCAGCGGCTTCGGCAGCGCCAGGCCCGAGGTCTCGATCAGGATGTGATCGGGCCGCACCGGGCGCGCCAGCAATTTCTCCATCGTCGGAATGAAATCGTCGGCGACGGTGCAGCAGATGCAGCCGTTGGCGAGCTCGATGATATTCTCCTCCGGACAGTTCGCATCGGCGCACGACTTCAATATCTCGCCGTCGACGCCCTCGCTGCCGAACTCGTTGACGAGCACTGCGAGCTTCTTGCCGTTCGCATTGGCGAGCAGATGCTGGATCAGCGTGGTCTTGCCGGACCCGAGAAAACCGGTGACCACCGTCACTGGAACTTTTGCGAGCGAATTCATTCGGCGGCCTCCGGCACGACGGCAATGGGGGGAATGCGGGCAAGCGACTGCTTGCGGAAGATTTCCGGCCTGCTGCGCCAGGGCACGAGGCCGTCGGGCGCAGCCGCATAGGCCGCCGCGCCTGCGACCACGTCCTGCGCATTCGTCTCCGACAGGCGGCCATAGACATAGGACCAGCGGCCGGGCGCGCTGAGCGCGACCGAGCAGCCCTGGCTGCAGGCCGACAGGCATTCGACGGGAACCACATTGACGCCCTCGGGGACGCCGGCGTCGAGGATCGCGCCATGCAGGCGCTTGCCGGGCGTCGTCTCGCCCTCGCCAAGCGTCTGGCCGGCGCGGCAGGTGATGCAGACGTGAAGTGTGACGGTCATCGCCTCTTCCAGGATAAACAGCGGGAGGCGAGAGGCACACGGACCCTGACTCGAGAGGCCGTTTCCCCGTCGCGGAACACCCCGTCCGCCGGTCCAAAACTCGTCGCGCTGGCAGGTCTCCCGGCTTGCGGAGCAGGGCTTTGCCCTTCGATCCCCGCCTTCCCGATTCCCGCGGGAATCAGTGGCTTCGGGCATCTCTCCGGTCACGGTCGCGGGGGCGGCTGCATTTTGGACCCAAATCTTGCCGATTCGGACCCTATCGCATTCCCTCTTCGCCTGTCATAGGACAGGAACCAACGCCGGGCCACCATTTGCCCGTGGCTGCCACTTGTCAAGCCGAAGGACTGGACCGATGACGCCTGAACCGGACACCCGAACGGGCGAGGAAACCGACGCCCGGCACGCCCAGAAGATGGCGAAGAAGAAGGCCGCCCGCGACAAGATCATGGCGACCAAGAGCGGCGAAAAGGGCCTGATCATCGTCCACACCGGCAGCGGCAAGGGCAAATCCTCCTCGGCGTTCGGCATGATCGTCCGCTGCGTCGCCCATGGCTTCCCCTGCGCGGTGGTGCAATTCATCAAGGGCGCCTGGGACACCGGCGAGCGGCGCCTGCTCACCGGCCATTTCGGCGATCTCTGCCAGTTCCACGCCATGGGCGAAGGCTTCACCTGGGAGACGCAGGACCGCGCCCGCGACATCGCCGCCGCGCGCGCCGGCTGGGAGAAGGCCAAGGAGCTGATCCTCGATGAGAGCTTGCGCATGGTCGTGCTCGACGAGATCAACATCGCGCTGCGCTACGATTATCTCGACATCACCGAAGTGGTCGAATTCCTTTCGACGCAAAAGCCGCCGATGACGCATGTCGTGCTCACCGGCCGCAACGCCAAGGACGAGCTGATCGAGATCGCCGATCTCGTCACCGAGATGACGCTGGTGAAGCACCCGTTCCGCTCCGGCATCAAGGCGCAAGCCGGCGTCGAGTTCTGAGTCTCTTCGGCAATGACGCGCGCATTGATGATCCAGGGAGCCGGTTCGGACGTGGGCAAGTCGCTCATCGTCGCCGGCCTTGCGCGTGCCTTCACGCGGCGGGACTTGCGCGTGCTGCCCTTCAAGCCGCAGAACATGTCGAACAACGCGGCCGTCACCGTCGACGGTGGCGAGATCGGCCGCGCCCAGGCGCTCCAGGCGCTCGCCGCCGGCGTCGAGCCGCATACCGACATGAACCCGGTGCTGCTGAAGCCCGAGACCGATGTCGGCGCGCAGGTCATCGTTCACGGCAAGCGCATCGCCACGGCGCGTGCGCGCGACTACGCCGCGATGAAGCCATCATTGATGGGCGCGGTGCTGGAGAGCTTCGAGCGGCTGAAGGCGCGCGCCGATCTCGTGCTGGTGGAAGGTGCCGGCAGCCCGGCCGAGGTGAACCTGCGCAAGGCCGACATCGCCAATATGGGCTTTGCGCGCAAGGCGGACGTGCCGGTCGTGCTGGTCGGCGACATCGACCGCGGCGGCGTGATCGCGCAGCTCGTCGGCATCAAGACGGTGATCGACGCCGACGATGCCGCGATGATCCGTGGATTTGTCATCAACAAGTTCCGCGGCGATCCCACGCTGTTCGACGACGGCTACAGACTGATCGAAGACAAGACGTCCTGGCGCGGCTTCGGCGTGCTGCCCTGGTTCGCGCGTGCCGGCGAGCTGCCGGCCGAGGATGCGCTGGGCCTGAGCGACGCGCGAAAGCCGGGCCGATGCAAGATCGCCTGCCTCGCTCTGTCGCGGATTGCCAATTTCGACGATCTCGATCCGCTCAAGCTCGAGCCGGGCGTCGATCTCCTCATGGTGCGTCCGGGCGACGCCATTCCCGGCGATGTCAGGCTCGTCATCATCCCGGGCTCGAAATCCACGCGAGGCGATCTCGCCTTCCTGCGCGCGCAGGGCTGGGACATCGATCTTCTCGCGCACCACCGCAGGGGCGGCCATGTGCTCGGCCTCTGCGGCGGCTATCAGATGCTCGGGCACAGCGTCGCCGATCCTGATGGCATCGAGGGCCCCGCGGGCGAGACTCCGGGCCTCGGACTTCTGGACGTGAACACGGTGATGAGCCCACAGAAGACGCTGACGCGGGTTGCGGCCGTGCATGCCGCCACGGGGCAGCCGATCGAAGCCTACGAAATCCATATCGGCCGCACCGACGGCCCCGATCGCGCCCGCCCGTTCGCACAACTGAATGGCGAGCCGGAAGGCGCGATCTCGCAGGATGGACGCGTGCAAGGCAGCTATCTGCACGGCCTGTTCACGTCGGACGATTTCCGCAAGGCGTTCCTGGCCAGGCTCGACATTCCCGCAGGCGACGAGCCTTATCGCGCCAGGGTCGAAAGTGCGCTCGACGCCCTCGCCGACCACATCGAAACCCACCTCGACGTCGATGGCCTGCTCGCGCTAGCGCGCTAGAACCTCGCCGAGCCGCGCCCATTCGGCTTCGCTGCCGGGAAGCCCGAGGCGCAGCCATGTCGGCTTCTGCGCAAAGACGCGCGACCAGATTTGGCGACGCGCGAGCTTCTCCTGCGCGGCACGCGCGTCAGGCGTTTCGTACGAGCGAAACAGCGGCGTGCCGCCAACAAGCCGCCAGCCTCGCGCTCGCGCCATGTCGTCGAGGCGGCCGCAGTCGCGCGCAAGCCGCGCCGACGTGGCCTCGGCCCAGGCCTGGTCGTGCAAGGCGCGACAGCCGATCGCAATCGCCGCCCCCGAGACCGGCCATGGACCCGACATCGCCGCGAGTCTGGCGATGTCGGCGGCATTGCCGATCACAAAGCCGAGGCGCAGGCCGGCAAGGCCATAGAACTTTCCGAAGGAGCGCAATATCAAAAGTCCCGGCCGATCCGCTTCGGGAGCGAGCGACAATTGCGGCACGGCATCCGCAAAGCTCTCGTCGATCACGAGACGGCCGACGCGCGGCAGCATTGCCAGCAGATCCCTGGGCATATGATGCCGGCCGTCGGGATTGTTGGGATTGACGACGACGGCGAGGTCCGCGCCCGCCAGCGCGTCGAGGTTCTCAACCTCCTGGACGTCCCAGCCTGCAGCCGACAGGACCCCAGCATATTCATTGTAGGTCGGGCCGAGGATGCGGGCGCGACCGGGCGGTGCCAGTTGCGGCAGCAATTGAATGGCGGCCTGCGCGCCACCCATCGCAACGACCGGTGCACCGGTGCGGTAGGCCTGCTGCGCGGCCCGATGCAGCGCCTCGATCTCGGCACGCGACGGCAGCGCGCTCCACGCATGCAAGCTCACCTCACCCACCGGATAAGGCAGCCGGTTGATCCCGGTCGACAGATCGATCCAGTCCTCCGCGCGTCCACCAAAACGCTGCCGGGCCTGATCCAGATTTCCACCGTGCTCGCGCATGCCCCGTTGTTTCACGCGAAAGCCAGGACCGCAAGCAGGCCGGCGAGCAGCAGCATGGCGCGACGGTACAGCGTCAGTGCCTCGTCGATGTCCGCGGCGCGCGGATCGCGCGCGCCTTCGTTCAGCCAAGGCTCGTTGGCGACGCTGCCGTGATAGATGCGGGGGCCGCTGAGCCGCACACCGAGCCCGCCAGCCATGGCCGCTTCCGGCCAGCCGGCATTGGGCGAGCGGTGGCGGCGCGCATCCCGCGTCATGCACGACAGCGCCTCCGACCGGTGCGGCGCCAGCAGCACGAAGAGAAATCCTGTCACCCGCGCCGGAATGAAATTGGCGACATCGTCGATGCGCGCCGCCGCCCAGCCGAACGCTTCGTGCCGTTCGCTGCGATGACCGATCATGGAATCGAGCGTGTTGATGGCCTTGTAGCCGAGGATTCCAGGCAGGCCGAACAGCGCGCCCCAGAACACGGGCGCCACGATGCCGTCGGAGGCGTTCTCCGCGAGGCTCTCGATCGCCGCCCGCGCGATGCCGGCTTCATCGAGCGCCGCTGGATCGCGGCCGACGATGCGCGAGACTGCGTCTCGTGCAGCGGCGACGTCGCCGTCCCGCAACGGGGCCGCGACGGCGGCGACGTGGTCGTGGAGCGAGCGCAAGGCGACCAGGGGCCAGGCCAGGACGCCCACCAGCACGATCTGGATCCAGCCTGAAGGAAGCAAGGATTGAAGCCCCCAACCGAGCGCGACGGAGAGCGCGATCACCACGAGTGCACCGGCAACGCCGGCAGCGCGGCGCAACGCCGGCGGATCGGACGCGCGATTCCAGGCCGAGTCGATCGCGGCAATCAGCCAGCCCAGCCAGGTGACGGGATGGCCGATCCGCGCGAACAGCCACGACGGCCAGCCCAGAAGGGCATCCACCGCCATCGCCACTGCCATGGCCCCCGCAAAATCCACGCAAATCTCCCGTCTCGCTCCGTCCCTGTTGCGCAAGACCGCGGCCGAGCGCAAGCCCCCGCCGCCTGATTTCGGCTTTGTCTTTGCCCGCGTTTGATGATTAGTGCTGGCGACAGGAGACCTTCATGGCCGTCATCTTGATCACCGGCGGAGCGCGATCGGGCAAGAGCACCCGGGCGGAAGCGCGCGCGCGCAGCTTTCCCGGCCAGCCCGTCTACATCGCAACCGCCGAGGCGCTCGATGGTGAAATGGAGGAACGCATCGCACGACACCGCGCGCGGCGCGGAACCGATTGGATCGAGCGCGAGGTCCCGCTCGATCTCGTGCCGGCGCTGCTCGCAACCGATGGCGGGGGCGCGAGGCTCGTGGACTGCCTGACGCTGTGGCTCTCCAACCTGATGCATGCGGCGCGCGACTGGGAGCGAGACGTGCGAGATCTCGCCGGCGCCCTGCCCCGCCTCAGCAGCCCCGTCGTCCTTGTGACCAACGAAGTCGGCCTCGGCATCGTGCCCGACAACGCGCTGGCGCGCAGCTTCCGCGACGCCGCCGGGATCATGAATCAGATCATTGCCGATGTCGCCGATGAGGTCGAGTTCGTCGTCGCCGGCCTGCCGATGAAGCTGAAATGATCCCGCGCGCCGAGCTCTTGCGAGACGTCGTCGCCGATCTCAGGATCGCGGCGTCGTTCGTGACGATCCTGCCCGTGGCATCGTCGAAGCCCGCCGGCGACGGCGCGATCGCGCGCGCAACCTGGGCGCTGCCCGTGGCGGGATTGCTGGTCGGCCTCGCCGGCGCCTTCATCTACATGATCTCCATTCGCTTCGGACTGACATCGGGCCCCGCCGCGCTGCTCGTGCTGGCCACGACCGCTCTCATCACCGGCGCGTTGCACGAGGACGGACTTGCCGACACCGCGGACGGACTCGGTGGAGGCCGGACACGCGAGCGCAAGCTCGAGATCATGCGCGACAGCCGGATCGGGACCTATGGCGTCTGCGCACTGATCCTGACGTTCGGCCTGCGCTGGAGCGCGCTCGCGGCGATCGCCGATCCCTGGGCCGTCATGCTCGCGCTGTGCGCTGCGCACGCTGCTGCCCGCGCCGGTGTGCCGGCCTTCATGTCGCTGGTCAGCCCGGCGCGGACTGATGGGCTGTCGGCCGGCGCCGGATCGCCGCCGGGCCGCAGCGTGGCCATTGCCTTCGCTGTTGGAACCCTCGCGCTGGCCCTGACGTTGGGGCCGGGCAAGGCGCTGGCCGGCCTGGTCCTGCTGTCGCTCGCCGGCCTCATGCTGGCGCGGCTTGCCATCCGCCAGATCGGTGGGCAGACCGGCGACATCCTCGGGGCGTTCGAGCAGCTGGGCGAGATCCTGATCCTGCTGGTTGCCGCCTCCTTCCCGGAGGGACATTGACGTCATGGTCGAGTTCGATGACGCCTTCCGCCAGCATTTGCGCGAGCTGTTCGTGTGGCGCCGCGACGTGCGCCGCTTTCGCAGCGACCTATTGCCGGCCGGCGCCGTCGATCGCCTGATCGAGACCGCCTGCCTCTCGCCTTCGGTCGGCCTCAGCCAGCCCTGGCGCTTCGTCACCGTCGACGACGACGCGCGGCGCCGCGCTGTGATCGACGATTTCAGATCATGCAACGCCGACGCGCTGAACGCCTATGTCGGCGAGCGCGCCGCGCGCTATGCCACGCTGAAACTCTCGGGTCTCGAACAGGCCCCTGGTCACCTCGCCGTGTTCGCGGACAAGACCAGCGACATCGGCCACGGCCTCGGTCGCGCGACCATGCCGGAGACGACCGAATATTCCGTGGTCGCCGCGATCACCGCGATGTGGCTCGCCGCGCGCGCCGAGGGCATCGGTCTCGGCTGGGTGTCGATCCTGAGCCCGGATCGGATTCACGCCATTCTCGACGTGCCCAGCTCCTGGAAATTCATCGCTTATCTCTGCATCGGCTATCCGGAGATCGAGTGCGACCGGCCCGAACTGGAGCAGGCGAAATGGGAGCACCGGCGCGGTGCGGACGAGTTCACGCTGCGGCGGTAGGATAGCACCACCGCTCGCCTGGGCGGCCTCATAGTCGGCTCGAGGCACAGCGTGGCTGAGTCGAAAGCGTCGACTTCCGCCTCGAGCTCCCTTCGACCTTCGGCTCGCCGGTCAAGACTGAAGACGGTCGTTCCCGACATACGGTCTTCCGCAGCAGACGGCCGCGACCGTACTCACGCGGCTTCCAGCAACCGTGTGAAACATTCGAGTTGGACTCAAATTAACGGTTCGGATTCAAGCCTCCTTAATTCCTTCACGAGTAGAAACAAGTTGTTACAACCAGTTGCTACACGCTAATAAAGCAATCATAAGGAGACGAACTTGCATACGTTCAAGAGGTTTCTGTCTGGCTGACGAAAGCGGCGCTACGGCTATCGAATATGGCCTGATCGCCGAGGGCATTGCGCTCGCAATCATTGCTGCGGTCAAGAACACCGGCACGGCATTGAGCGATGTATTCACGAGCATCAACACCAAGCTGAGCCCAGCGCCAGCCGCACCCTAACCTTCACGAAAAGCGGGGCGGCCCAGCCTCCCAGCGCCGGACTGCCGGAGATCCGAGCTCCACGGACACTTTGGTAAATCCAACGCCGCCCTGCTGCCCTGTTCCAGCCAGCTTGCCCGAGCCGCCTCATCGGCAGCAGACGTCGCGCTCTCTCAAGCTACGCCGGGACCGACTTGGTCTACGGCGCATTAAGGATTCCTTCGTGCGGCGTCTCCATCCATTTCAACCAAAAGCTGCGGCAGAGGAAAATGCACGACCGGTCGAACACGGATGACCGACTGCTGTCCACCATTACGTGGCAGGCCACCTTGGCGATCGCTCTCTTGGCGGCGCTCTCGCTCAGCCTTGTCGGTTTAAGCTGCAGCATTGAAGTGTCAGCCGATACCCTCGTGTTGATGTCATGCTATGCTTTCTGCGCCATATATTTCAGTTTCGTTCGACCGAATCCAAAGATCGCGCGCGGCCTCATCTGCTTTGGCCAGCTCGTTGTCGTGATCCTCATGGGAGTGATGCTGAGCTACGCCGCGTCCACAGTGCCGCTGCCTTACCGGGACGCCGACCTCCACGCCATGGATCAGTGGCTTGGATTCGATCGCGCCGGCTATCTCGCTGTCGTGAAAAAGCACGAAGGACTTCGCAACGCACTTTCCCTCGCCTACAACTCCATGATGTCGCAGAATATCTTGGTGCTGGCCGCCGCCATTCTGACCCGACGGCTTGACCGATTGCAGTTCTACATCATCGCATTTGCGGTTGCTGTAACGGCGACCGCCGCAATCGCGTGCTTCATTCCGGCCGCAAACGCGATAATCTATGTGGACAGGGTTGCCACCGAACTATCAACCCTGCCGGACGGCGGGCACAGCTATTTCCCTGTCCTGGAGGGACTTCGCAACGGAACGCTACGCGTCATCGATTTTCGGTCGGTGGAGGGGCTGATCTCCTTCCCGAGCTTTCACACGGCCAATGCCATTTTGTTTGCTTGGGCTCTTTGGCCGATCCGAATCTTGCGCTTCGTTCTCGTTCCCTTGAATCTCCTTCTCATCGCCGGAACGCCACTCTGCGGCGCGCATTATGGCGTGGACGTTATTGGCGGCGCTGCCGTGGCATACGGAGCCATTGCTGCAACGACGTGGCTCGTTCGGGCGCGTGGCCCGAGCAGCGCCCTCGTGCAAGCCATCCCCTCACCGATTGACGGCAAGCCGTGGCTGCGCCCGATCTGGTTCTCGCCCGACTAGGTACTGGACGATCAACGCAGATCGAGCGCGAAGTCTGCTCATTGGGCCAAACAGACGTCGGCCGGCTGCCCCCTCGATCCGTTCGCGGCCCCGAGTCTCACTGCGGCCGCACACCTGTCTCGTCCTCCCGCCCGAACCGCTCGACCAGAAAATCGATGAACAGCCGCACCTTCACCGACAGATGCCGCGTCGGCGGATAGACGGCGTACAGCGCGAGTGGCGGCGCAGAATAGTCCTGGAGCACGACGCGCAGCTCGCCTTTCCGCACGGCATCTGCTGCGATGAACTCAGGGAGCAGCGCGAGCCCCCTGCCCTTGATGGCGACGTCGCGCAGCACCTCGGCATTGTTGACGCAGAGCGACCAGGCCGGCTGGATCCAGTGATCGCCATCGCTGCCTGAGAGCTTCCACTGGTTGCCGGTTAGCAGGAAGCCGTAGGTCAGCGAGGTGTGCCCGCGGAGATCCTGCGGATGTCTTGGCGTGCCGTGGCGCGCAAGGTAGTCCGGCGAAGCGCACACCATGCGCGCCACCGGCATGATCTTGCGCGCGATCAGGCTGGAGGATTCCAGCTCCGCGATGCGCAGCGTGACGTCGAAGCCGTCTTGCACGGGGTCGAGCAGATCGTCGCTGAGCACGATCTGGAGTTGAAGCTCGCCATGGCGCGCCATGAAATCGGCGAGCGCCGGCCCGAGCCGCATCGTGCCGAACGACATCGGCGCGTTGACCCGCAACAGGCCGCGCGGCGCCGACTGCGCCTGCGTCACCGCCTGGTCCGCGGCCTCGATCTCCGAAAGGATCACGACCGCGCGCTCGAAATAGCGCTGGCCGTTCTCGGTCGGGCTCGCGTGCCGCGTGGTCCGGTTCAACAGCTGGACGCCGAGGCTCTCCTCGAGGTCGGCGACGTATTTGCTGATCGCCGAGCGCGACAGCCGCAGCTGGCGGCCGGCCTCGGCAAAGCTCCCGCTTTCGACCACCTTCACGAACGCCCGGAGGCTGCCGAGCTTATCCAAGGGCCCGCCCCGGCGATTGTTTCCAAATCGTAGACATAGCCGTCATAATCGCATGGATTGTCTCCAATCCAAAGCAGAACAATATTTCCGGCCAGAGCAAGCCCGCTCCCCAATCTTGGAGGACGACAATGTCTGGACTGCACCATGTCACCGCGATCGCCGGCGATCCCATCAGGAATTTCGGCTTCTACACCCGGGATCTCGGCCTGCGCTTCGTCAAGAAGACGGTCAATTTCGACGATCCCGGCACCTATCACTTCTACTACGGCGACGAGACCGGCCGCCCCGGCACCATCCTGACCTTCTTCCCCTGGGCGGGCGTCCCGGCCGGACGCCGCGGCGTCGGCGAGACCCATCAGACCGCCTTCCGCGTGCCGCAGCGCTCGCTCGGCTACTGGACGCAGCGTTTCACCGAGAAGGGCATCGCGTACGAGGCGCTGGAGAAGCGCTTCGGTGAATCCGTGCTGCCGTTCACTGATCCGGATGGCATGGCGCTGGCGCTGGTCGGCATCCCCGGCGCCGAGAACGAGCCCGGCTGGAGCAACGGCGACGTGCCGGCCGAGCACGCCATCCGAGGTTTCCACGGCGTGACCTTGCTGCTGGACAGCGCGGCGAAGACGGCCGCCGTCCTCACCGACGTGTTCGGTTTCAAGGAGACCGGACGCGAAGGCTCGGTGATCCGCTTCAAGGCTTCAGGCGATGCCGAAGGCAGCGTCGTCGATATCTACGAGGCCAAGGGCTTTTTGCGTGGGCATCAAGGCGGCGGCTCGGTGCATCACATCGCCTTCCGCGCGGCTGACGATGCCGAACAGGGCAAGATGGCGCAGAAGCTCGTCAGCAATCACGGCCTGCACCCGACCGAGCAGCGGGACCGCAACTACTTCCGGTCGATCTACTTCCGCGAGCCCGGCGGCGTGCTGTTCGAGATTGCGACCGACATCCCCGGCTTCGCCGTCGACGAGCCCGTCGCGACGCTGGGGCGTGAGCTGAAGCTGCCTGTTTTCCTCGAGCAGCATCGCAAGCAGATCGAGGACGTGTTGCCGAGCCTGGAAGAGAGCGTGTCATGACCGAGAGTAGCTTCATTCATCGTTTCGAGCCCGCGACCGATGCGGGCTCGCCCCCGCTGCTGCTGCTGCACGGCACCGGCGGCGACGAGAACGACCTGCTCGGGCTCGGCAGGATGATCTCGCCCGGCGCCGCCCTGCTCTCGCCGCGCGGCCGCGTGCTCGAGCACGGCATGCCGCGCTTCTTCCGCCGCCTCGCCGAGGGCGTGTTCGACGAGGACGACGTCCGCCGACGCGCGCACGAGCTCGGCGACTTCGTCGCGGAGTCGCGCAAGCAATACGGCCTCGCCGCGCCGGTCGCGGTCGGTTTCTCCAACGGCGCCAACATCGCGGCGGCGCTGTTGCTGCTGAAGCCGGAAGCGTTGTCCGGCGCGATCCTGCTGCGCGCCATGGTGCCGCTGTCGGATCCGCCGAACGCCGACCTTGCAGGCAAACCTGTTCTGCTGCTCTCCGGGCAGGCGGACCCGATCGTGCCGGCGAGCAATTCCGCAAGGCTTGCGGCGCTGTTGTCGGAAGCGGGCGCGCGGGTGACCCACAAGGTCCTGCCGGCAGGCCATCAATTGTCGCAGGCCGACGTGTCGCTGGCCCGCGACTGGGTCGGCAACGTCGCGGCGGAAGCGGCCTGACTCGCGGGCGGCGCATCGTTTCCGAACGGTGCGCCGCCTCTCAATCGAACCAGCCGCGCCGCCTGAACCAGATCAGCGGCAGCAGGCCGCTGGCGATGACATCTGCGCAAGGACCGCAACGGCGTTCGTAGTGCTGATTCCCCTGCACATTGCCTCTGCCCGGCTTTTCAGTGATACTCATGCGGCCATGGCAAACCCTTGGCTTCTGGTGAAACGAATTCGCGGCAAAGACGATTGAAGCGACGAGAGTTTCGGGCGGACAAGCACGATGACGAAGCCTCGACGGAGGTGGGCATGGCAAACTGCGGTGGCTGTTGCGGCAGCAATGTAAAATTTGAGGGCCTTTCCTCAGACTACAAGCGGCGGCTGTGGACAGTAATCGCGCTCAATGCCGGCATGTTCATCGTCGAAACGGCAGGCGGTCATCTGGCGGGATCGAAGGCGCTGCAGGCTGACGCCCTGGATTTCCTGGGCGATGCTTTGACCTATGGGATCACGCTCGCAGCGATCGGGGCGACGGTGGCAATCCGGGCCAAGGCGGCCCTCTTCAAGGGCTTCACGCTGTTCGTGATGGGCCTGTGGGTCTTTGGATCGACGGCATATCACGTCATTGTTCTGGACGTCCCACGGGCCGAGTTGATGAGCGCGATCGGCTTTCTCGCGCTGTGTGCCAACGTCTCGAGTGTCTTGCTGTTGATGAGATACAAGGATGGCGACGCCAATGTGCGATCCGTCTGGCTGTGCTCACGGAACGATGCCATCGGCAACGTTGCCGTAATGGTCGCGGCGGGGGCCGTGTGGCTCACGGCGTCGAAGTGGCCCGACCTCATCGTTGCGGCATTGATGGCCGGACTTTTCCTGTCCTCCGCGTTCCAGATTCTTCGCCAGTCGCTCGCGGAGTTGCGGGCTCCGGTTGGCGTTGCCGCCGAGTAATTTCCGGCCCCGAGGTGCGGCTTGATCACGGGCGGAATCCAGGGGTGGGCTGCGCATCCGCCATAGCGGCATGCCGTGGGCGCACGCGCTCACCGACAAGCGCGGAAGGGGCGCGATGACGGCATCGCCGCGCCACGGCTTCTTCAGGGCTGCCCCGCCTGATGGCGCGTCCCGAACCACGAGACCGCCGACGATCGCATCATGCCAGTGTTTTGCCCGACGGGTCAACGTCGGCCCCTTCGCGCAGACCACGCAAGGCGCAACGCGCAAGCCTTTGAAATGACTGGCCCCGTCTACTGTGCATGGGGTTGTTTTTCAGGTTTTTGTTTTGGACCCCATAAATCCTCTCTCGGGAGAATGGACACGGTCCTTTCGACTTGATCTCGCGGCGGCCCCTACTCCCAATACCAGGTCGAGAAATCGTTCTCGTACTGCGGCACGTCTTTCCAGACGCCCTTCAGCTTCTTGTTGGTGATGGTGATCAGCTGCGGCTGGTAGAGGTAGGCGGAGACCGCGTCGGTCGCGAGCATGCGCTGGGCGTCGCCGAGCAGCTTGGCGCGTGCCGCCTCGTCCGGCGTCGACACGATCTGCTTGTAGAGCGCGTTGAACTTCTCGTTGTTGTAGCCGAGGTAGTAGTCCGGCTCGGTGATCTTGACGAGGTCGAACGGCTCGACATGGCTGACGATGGTGAGATCAAAATTGTGTGGACCGTTGGGCGCGAACACCTGCGACAGCCACTGCGCCCATTCGACGTTCTCGATCTTGGCGATGATGCCGACCTTGGCGAGCTGAGCTGCGACGATCTCGCCGCCCTGCCGCGCGTAGGACGGCGGCGGCAGCTTGAGCGAGAGCTCGAGCGGCGTGGTGACGCCGGCTTCAGTGAGCAGCTTCTTGGCCTTCTCGGGGTCGTAGGGGTTGATGCCGGTGGTGTCGACATAGCCAAGCGCCCCCGGGACGTAGAAGCTGCCGATCGGCGTGCCGAAGCCATCGACGGCGCCCTCGATGATCGCCTTGCGGTCGATCGCGGCGAGGATGGCGCGGCGGACGCGGACGTCGTCCAGCGGCTTCTTCCGGTGGTTGATGCCGACGATGGTCTTGGCCCTGGAACCGCCGACCTGGACGTTGAAGCGCGGATCGGCCCTGAACTGAGCGATCGCGCGCTGTGCGGAGACGCGCGGGAACGCATCGACGTCACCCGAGAGCAGCGCGGCGGTCTGCGCCGCCGGTTCGGAGATGAAGCGGATCGTCACCTTTGATAGCTTGACCGCGGCGGCATTGCGGTAGTCGGCCCATTTGGTCAGCGTGATCGAGGAGCCCTTGGCCCAGGCGCCGAGCTGGTAGGGCCCGGTGCCGACCGGCTGCGTGACGTTGGTGGCCGCGCTCTTCGGCTCCACGATCGAGCCGCTCGCCTGCCCGAGCAGGAACGGCAGGTTCGGCTCGCCATATTTCATGGTGATCACGACGGTGTCGGCGTCGGGCGCATCGACCTTCTCGATGGCCTGGAACAGGCTCTTGTCCTTGTTGGTGCTGGTCGGCGCGGCGTTGCGCTCGAACGAGAACTTCACCGCCGCGGAATTGAACGGCTCGCCGTTGTGGAATTTGACGCCCTTGCGCAGTTTGAACGTGTAGGTCTTCAGGTCGGGCGAAGCGGTCCAGCTCTCGGCCAGCAGCGGCGCGACCGAGCCGTCCTCGTTGATCTTGGTCAGCGTCTCATAGATGTTGTAGAGCGTGACCTCGGCGATCGCGGCGGCGGCGGCATTGGTGGGATCGAGCCCCGGCGGCTCCAGCGCCATCGCCATGACGACGCTGTCCTTCTTGCCCTGCGCCAGCACCGGCAAAGGCGCTGCGGCAAGTGTGAGGGCAAATGCGACGATCGACAGTTTCCTGAACATGCGTGACTCCCCGGCCTGTGCTTAAGCCTACGCCAATCCTGCTGCGAACACTAACCTTCCATGGCCGCCTGCGGCAACGCCATCGCGGCCTCGGCCTTGTGGCAGGCGGCAAGGTGCCCCTCCCCGACCTTGCGTAACTCAGGCAGAACCTCGCGGCAATGCTGGTCGGCGAGCGGACAGCGCGCGACATAGGGGCAGCCGGTCGCCGCCGCCGATTGCGAGGCGATCGCCTGCGCTCCGCGCCGCCGCCGGCCCCCGACGGGGCGCGCCCGCGGTACGGCATCCAGGAGTGCTCGCGTATAGGGATGGGCGCAGCGCTCGAACAGATCCTCCGGCCGCCCCTGCTCGACGATCCGGCCGAGATACATCACCGCGACCTCGTCGCAGAGATAGTCGACGACGGCGAGGTCGTGGCTGATCAGGATGTAGCTGAGGCCGAACTGCTCCTGGAGGTCCTGCATCAGGTTCAGCACCTGCGCCTGCACGGAGACGTCGAGCGCGGAGACCGGCTCGTCGGCGACGATCAGCTTCGGCTGCGTGATCAGCGCACGCGCAATCGCAATGCGCTGGCGCTGGCCACCGGAGAATTCGTGCGGGTACTTGTCCATGTCCGCATCGCGCAGGCCGACCTGCCGCAGCACCGCGGCGACGCGTTCGCGGAACGTGGTGCGGTCCGCGCCTTCGAGCACGGTCAGCGGCTCGGCGACGATGCGCGCGATGGTCTGGCGCGGATCGAGCGAGCCATAGGGGTCCTGGAACACCATCTGGAAATCGCGCCTTGCGCGGCGCAGCTCGTCGGCGGAGATGCGGTTGAGATCGCGGCCGAGCAGCGCGACCTCCCCTGACGTCGGCCGCTCCAGCGCCATCACCAGCCGCGCGAAAGTCGACTTGCCCGATCCGGACTCGCCGACGACGCCGAGGCTCTTGCCGGCGGCGACCTGCACGCTCACGCCGTTGAGCGCACGCACCTGTCCCGGCGGCCGGAACAGGCTTTCGCGCGGCAGCGCGTAACGCTGCACCAGATCCTTCACGTCGAGAAGAGGCTCTGCTGCGGCGGTCATGCGGTCAGCGCTCCGACGCGCTCTGCCATCGACACATCCGTCCTGATGCAGCGTACGAGGTGGCCGGGGCCGACGTCCACCATCGGCGGCAGCGCGGCGCGGCACCGATCGATCACGAGCGGACAGCGATCGGAGAAGGTGCAGCCGGACGGCAAATCGGCGAGCTCCGGCACCGTGCCCGAGATGGTCTTCAGCCGCGTCCCCTTGCGTGCGCCGAGCTTCGGCCGCGCGCGAAACAGGCCCTGCGTGTAGGGATGTCCCATCCGGCGGAACACCTCGTTGGTCGGCCCGCTCTCGACGACGGCACCGCCATACATCACCATCATGCGCTGCACGTTCGCGGCGATGACGCCGAGATCGTGCGAAATCAGGATCATCGACATGCCGCGCTCCTCGACGAGATCGGCAATGAGGTCGAGGATCTGGCCCTGGATGGTGACGTCGAGTGCGGTGGTCGGCTCGTCCGCGATCAACAGGTCGGGCTCGCAGGCGAGCGCCATGGCGATGGTGATGCGCTGGCGCTGGCCGCCGGAGAACTGGTGGGGATAGGCGTCGACGCGCCGTGCGGGATCGGGCAGCCCGACGCGGTCGAGCAAGGCGATCGCTTCGCGCCGCGCCTGCGCCGCCGAATATTTCTTGTGGCGGCGCAGCGGCTCGGCGACCTGATGGCCGATCGTGTGCATCGGGTTGAGCGCGGTCATCGGCTCCTGGAAGATCATGCTGATGCGGTTGCCGCGCAACCGGCAATAATCGCCATCCGAAAGCCCGACGAGCTCCTTGCCATCCAGCTTGATGCTGCCGGTGACGGCCGCACTGTCCGGCAGCAGGCCCATCAACGACAACGCGGTGACCGACTTGCCGCAGCCGGATTCGCCGACGAGCCCGAGCGTCTCGCCGCGCTCGAGCGAGAAGCCGACGCCGCGCACCGCCTGCGCCGGTCCGCGGCTGGTGTTGAGGCGGACGCCGAGATTGCCGACTTCGATCAGCGGCACGTTGGTGCGCTCGCCCATCATTATCGCTCCCGCGCCAGCCTGGGATCGAGCAGGTCGCGCAGCCCATCCCCGAGCAGATTGAGACCCAGCACCGCGATCGCGATCGCCGCACCCGGATAGACCGCGAGCATCGGCGACTGGAACAGCAGCGTCTGCGCATCGTTCAGCATCCGCCCCCAGGACGGCTGCGGCGGCTGCGTGCCGAGGCCGAGATAGGACAGCGCGGCTTCGGCGAGGATGGCGAGCGCAAACTGGATGGTGACCTGCACGATCAGGATCGACAGGATGTTGGGCAGCACGTGCTCGATGGTGATGCGAAAGCGTCCCTTCCCTGCCGCGCGCGCGGCCAGCACGAATTCGCGCGCCCAGATCGCATTGGCCGAGCCGCGCGTCAGCCGCGTCAGTGTCGGGATCTGGAAGATGCCGATCGCGATGATCGAGGTCACCATGCCTGGCCCTACGACCGCGGCGAGCATGATCGCGGAGAGCACGGCCGGAAAGGCGAAAGTAAAGTCGGAAAAGCGCATGATGATCTCTTCCGTCCAGCCGCGCCGGGCCGAGGCGATCAGGCCGAGCGTGACGCCGAAGGTGAGACCGATACTGACGGCGATGACACCGACCATGATGGTGGATCTGGCACCGGCGAGCAGCAGCGAGACGATGTCGCGGCCGAAGGAATCGGTGCCGAGCCAATGCGCCGCTGAGGGCGGCCGGAGCTTCGATGCGATGTCGATCTCGTAAGGAGACCAGGGCGTCCACACCAGCGACAGCAGCGCCGAGGCGAGCACCAGCAGGCTCAGCGCAGCGCCGAGCACGAAGCTGCGATGGCGCAGTGCTCGACGGACGAAAGTGCGGGCCGGCAGAGGCCGCGTTGCGATCGGCGCATCGATGGTCAGGGGCTCGCTCACAGGTCGTGGACCTTGATGCGGGGATCGATGAAGGCGTAGAGCACGTCGACCACGAAATTGACGATGACGACCATGGCGGCGAGCAGCATCACGCAGTTGCGCACCACGATCAGATCGCGGTTGGCGATCGACTGGAAGATCAGCCGGCCGAGGCCCGGCAGGTAGAACACATTCTCGATCACGATGGTGCCGGCGAGCAGATTGGCGAATTGCAGCCCCATCACCGTCATCACGGGGATCATGGCATTGCGCAGCACATGGCTCCACAGCACCTCGCGCTTGCCGAGGCCCTTTGCGCGTGCAGTGCGGACGAAATCCTCGCGCAGCACTTCGAGCACGGCCGAACGTGTGACGCGCGCGAGGATGGCGGCCTGCACCACTGCGAGCGAGATTGCCGGCAGCAGCAGCGACTTCACGCCGAGCCAGATGCCGTCGTCCCAGCCGGCAAAGCCGCCCGCCGAGAGCCATTGCAGGCGCACCGAGAACAACAGCACCAGCAGGATGGCGAACCAGAAGTTCGGCAGCGCGATGCCGACCTGGGTCAGCGACATCACGCCGACGTCGCCGAGCTTGTTGTGATTGGCGGCGGTGTAGATGCCGGCGGAGAGCGCCAGCGTCACGGTGATGGTCATAGCCATGATCGCGAGCGGAATGGTCAGCATCAGCCGCTCCGCGATCAGGCTGGCGACCGGCGTGCCGTAGGCATAGGAGTTGCCGAGATCGCCGACGAGCAGCCCCTTGATCCAGTGCAGATAGCGGACCGCCAGCGGCTGGTCGAGCCCGAGCTTGACGGTGAGCGCGCGTACCGCATCCGCCGAGGCATCGGCGCCCATCAGCATCTGCGCGGCATTGCCGGGAAGCGCGTCGAGCACCAGGAAGATGATCAGCGATGCGCCGACCAGCGTCGCGAGCAAGGTCAACAGACGTCGGAGGACAAAGACGCTCATGCGCGCTCGGCTTCAGGGCTCACCTGCGGCACGATCAACATGTCTGGACCCCGGAGGCAAGTCCTTTGCACACGCGCCCCTTGCTGCATGCCCATGTCCTCAAGCCGGCCAGCGGGACAGAAGATCGCTCGAAGCCTCGAACATAGCGCTCACGCGCAGCAATTCCGCATCGGCGCGGAAGCGGCCGACGAGTTGAATCCCGATCGGCAGGCCGTCGCGGGCAAAACCCGAGGGCAGGCTGATCGCGGGATGGCCGGTCATGTTGAAGGGCATGGTCCAGGGGAACCAGTGCGGCCGGACGCTGTCGAAATGCCGACCATCGATCTCGATGCTGCCGAACAGGTCCTGCTCGATCGGCAGCGCGGTGCGCGTGAGGGTCGGCGTCGCCAGAAAGTGCCCGCGCGCAAGCAGCGATTGCAGGCGGCGGAACAGCGCGGTGCGCGCGAACATCGCCTCCTGGTAGTCGACGCCGCTGACGTCGGTGGCGAGCGCAAGCTGCTTGAGAAAGGCCTCGCTCAGCTGGTCCCTGTGCTCTGCCGCAAGTTTTGCAAAGCGCGTGCGCCAGACCGTGTGGTTGATGGCGCGCCAGATCGGCTCGATGTCGAAACCATCGCCGGAGAACTCCTCGAGCTCGGCACCGAGCCCTGCCAGCCGGTCGAGGCTCGCCTTGAAATTGGCGGCGACCTCAGTGGACACCGGCCGGCCCGGCGGCGTCAGGCAATACAGGATCCTCTGCCCGCGCAGATCGCCGCGTCGGGCGGCCGTACCGACGAAATCGGGCACGGGCACGCCAATCGACCAGGGATCGCAGGCATCCTCGCCGGCCATCGCCTGCAACATCAGCGCGGTGTCGGCGACGGTGCGGGTGGTCGGTGTGACATAGGTCTGGTTACCGAACACATCCAGCGCCTGGCTGTGCGGGACGACGCCGTTGCTCTCCTTCAGCCCGACCACGCCGTTGCAGGCGGCCGGAATTCGCGTCGAGCCGCCTCCGTCGGTCGCGATCGCGAGCGGTGCGATGCCGCTGGCAACGGCGACCGCGGCGCCGCCGCTGGAGCCGCCGGAGGACCGGTCGGCACTCCACGCATTGCGGGTGCGACCGAACAAGGGCGAGTCGGTCAGGCACTTGCTGCCGAACTCCGGCGTCGTGGTCTTGCCGATCAGGATCGCGCCCTCGCTGCGCAGCCGCGCCACCGCCACGGCGTCCTCGTTCGGCACATTGTCCTTGTAGGGAACGGCGCCGAAGGTGGTCTTGACGCCCCTGGTGTTGACGATGTCCTTGACGGTAACGGGGATGCCGTGCAGCAGGCCGAGCAGTTCGCCGGCCATCACCTTGCGCTCGGCTTCGCGCGCCGCTGCAATCGCCTCATCGCCGCACAGGGTGATGAAACAGTTGAGCGCGGGCTGGAGCGCCTCGGCGCGCGCGAGAACGGCTCGGACGATCTCGACTGGCGAAATCCGCTTTCCGGCGATGAGGCCGCGCAGCTCGGTTGCGGACAAGCGACAGGGATCGCCGTTCATGGTCACATCGCGCTCCGAAGCGGGCCGCCATTGGCCCGAAGACATTGACAGCAAGAATGACAGCCTTGTTAACTCGCCGTCCAATACGATTTTTGCCGTCAGCCCATATATTTTCGGTATGCCAATGGATCTTCGCCGGCTCCGCTATTTCGTCGCCGTTGCCGAGGCGCGCAGCGTCGGCAAGGCGGCCGAGCGGCTGCGGATGGCGCAACCACCGCTCTCGGTGCAAATCCGCAAGCTCGAGGCCGAAGTCGGCGCGCCTTTGTTCCGCCGCGGCACGCGCGGCATGGACCTGACCGAGGCCGGCCAGGCCCTGCTGGCGCGCGCCGGCGAGGCGCTGGCCCTGGCGGCCGACGGCATCGAAGCCGCGCGCGCGGTTGCGGCCGGGCGGCGCGGGCGGATCTCGATCGGCTACATGTTCGCGCTGGCAAATGCGGTACTGCCGCGCCTGATTCCCGAGTTGCGGCGCTCCATTCCCGGCGTCGAGCTTCATTTTGCCGAGCTCAGCGGCTCGACGCGCGAGGCGCGGCTGCTCGACCGCAGCGTCACGGTCGCGCTGTGCATGCCGGCGATCAACCATCCCGAAATCCAGGTGGCGCGGGTCGGCGCGCAACCTCTCATGCTGGCGATGCCGATCCGATCGCCGCTCTCCCGCCTCGGCGCGGTGCCGATGGCGAAATTGCACGGCCGGCCGCTGATCGCGCTGCCGCGGCCGGAGCAGGACCCCGCCTCCTCTGCGGTGACGGCGTTGCTGCGGCGACATCAGGTGGTGATGCCGATCGCCAGCCGGGTGGAAACCGTGCATTCGGCGATGAGCCTCGTGCTGGCCGGCGAAGGGCTCGCGATCCTGCCCGCCTGCGCCAAGCTCGGCGCGCCGCAGGGCATCGTGTTCCGGCCGTTGCGGGACGCAACCGACTCCATCGACGTCGCCGTATGCTGGCGGCGCGACTCGCACAGCCCGCTGATCCGCACCTTCCTCAAGTGCGCCGAGAAGGTCGTCGCACCAATGTGACGCGGATTACCAACTCCAATTGATCTCATCGCTCCAGGGTGGATCGGCGCCCGGGCGGGTGCAGGTCAGGCCCGCGCAATTGGCGGCAAAGGACAGTGCGCGGCGGAGCTCGTCCGCTCCGATCTTGCTCAGTTTCTCGCGCACCAGCCCGCCCTGCTTGTGCAGGGCGAAGAGCAGCGCCGCCTGAAAACTGTCGCCGGCGCCAATGGTGTCGGCAACTTCGACCTTCGGCGCGGGGACTTCGATCTGCCCTGCCCCCGCGTGCCACGCAATCGCGCCGTCGTTGCCGCGGGTGATGACGATGAGGCTTATACCCTGTGCGAGCAGCGTGCTCGCGCGCTGATGATACGGCTCGTCGCCGAAGAGATAGGCGAAATCGACGTCCGACATCTTGATGAGATCGGCGCTTCCCGCGAACTCGGCCATGCGCGCGAGATAGGCCGGCTTGTCGCTGACGAGGTTCGGGCGGCAGTTCGGATCGAAGCAGATCGTGGACGACGCGCGCGCGTCCGCGATCAACGCCTTGGTCTCGGCCGCGCCATGGTCGTTGACCAGCGTGGTCGAGCCGACATGAACGGCTTCGACGCTCGCGAATGGAATGGATCCGCGCCGGTAGGTCCAGTTCCGCGTCGCGGTCTCGGCATCGTAGAACGCGTAGTGCGACTCGCCCGCGACGATGCGGACGAAGGCGAGCGTGGTCTGGTGATCGCTGCGGGTGGCGAGACTGATATCGACATTGGAGGCCGCGGCGTGATCGGCGATCATTCGCCCGAACAGGTCGGTCGAGACGCCGCCGACGAAACCGGTCGGCGCGCCCAGCCGCGCCATGCCGATCGCGACGTTGAGGCAGGAACCGCCGACCGCCGGCATCACGGCCTCGCGCCCGTCGATGTTTCGCGTCGGTACGAAATCGATCAGTGCATCGCCGCAGGCAATCAGCATGTCCTTCAACCTCGTTCGACGCCGCGCATCGCCGCGCGGCTGCCGCGATCGACCTCGCGCAGCAGCTTGTAGACGTCGCGCTTGCGGGCGTGAAACGCGGTCATATCAGGCGCAGTCGGCTCGCTCTTCCGCCCCAGCGCCGACATTTTGGCCATGGTCTCGGCTATCGTGGCATAGGCGCCGCCGGCCACCGCCCCCAGCATCGCGGCGCCCAGCAGCACGGGCTCCTTCGTCTGCGGCAGCGCGACGCTGAGACCGGTCGTATCCGCCATGATCTGCCGCACCAGAGGACTGCGGCTGGCGCCGCCGCCCATGATCATGATGTTCGAGCGCACGCCATGCGCGGCAAAGGCTTCGATCACCTCGGCAAGACCATAAGCGAGCCCGCAGAGGCCGGCGACGAACAACCGCTCCATGGAGGCGATGTCGGTGTCGAGATCGAGACCGGCGATCACCGCGCGCGTGTCAGGATCGGCATAGGGAGAGCGGTTGCCGATGAATTCAGGCAGCACATGAACGTCACGCGCGAGCAGCGCCGCGCGGCTGGCATCGCCGGCACGCGCCATGATGCGGCGCTCCAGGAAGTCGATGAGGTCGAGGCCTTCCCTGCGTGCCGCCGCGCCCGCCTCGCCGAAACCGGGATGCGACTTGAGGAGATGGTCGATCGCCGCGCCCGCGGCCGACTGGCCGCCCTCGTTGAGCCAGAACTCCGGGACCATGCCGGAATAATAAGGCCCCCACACGCCGGGGACGAAGCACGGCTCTTTCGTCGTCGCCATGATGCAGGCCGACGTTCCCATGATGTAGGCAAGACGGTCGCTGACATCGCCCGCCCCGCCCGCCCCGCCCGCCCCATCGCGGCCGCCGATCGCGCCGACACCGCCGGCATGCGCGTCGATCAGCGACGCGCCGACCGGCGTGCCCGGTGCCAGACCGAACTCGGTCGCGGCGGCACGCGTGAGGCCTGCGCCGAGCCGCGTGCCGGGTGCGACGATCTCGGTGCCAATGCGCGCATAGTTCTCGGCGACGAAGTCGGATAGGCCGATGCGCTTGAAGAACGGCGCACTCCAGCCGCCATCATGGGCGAGGTAGTTCCACTTGCAGGTGACGGTGCAGGTCGAACGCTGCAGTGCGCCGGTCGCACGCCAGGTCAGATAGTCGGCCAGATCGAAGAAGTGACCGGCGGCGTCAAAACTCGCGCGCAGATGCCGCTTCAGCCATAGCAGCTTCGGCATCTCCATCTCCGGCGAGATCGAGCCGCCGACATAGCGCAGCACGGCATCCTCGGTCTCGTTGATCAGCCGCGCCTCGGCCGTGGCGCGATGGTCCATCCAGACGATGACGTTGCGCTGCGCCTCGCCGGACGCGCTGACGGTGAGTGGCTCGCCTTGCGGATCAAGCACCACAAGGGAACAGGTGGCGTCAAAGCCGATGCCGCCGATGCTGTCGGGTGCAATCGCGGCCTCCGCCATCGCCGCCCGCACCGACTTGCAGCAGGCCTCCCAGATGTCCTGGGAGGACTGCTCGACGATGTCGCCGGCCTCCTGCCAGATCCGGATCGGATGCCTGGCGGTGGCGAGCAGGATACCGGCCTCGTCAAACACCCCTGCCCGCGTGCTCGTGGTCCCCACGTCGACGCCGATATACGCTCGCGGCATTGTCGCTCCCGGTCGCTTCTCGCCAGTTTTGACGCAAGCCTACCAGCAAGTGTAGCCGCCATCCACCAGCACGATGCTGCCTGTCATCAGGCTCGCGGCTTCCGAAGAGAGGAACAGCACGACGGAGGCGATCTCCTCGACCTGCCCCATCCGCGCCATCGGGGTTCCGCCGATCCAGGCGTCGTACATCTTCGGATTGCTCTTCACGAAGGCATTCAGCGGCGTCTCGATATAGGTCGGCGCCACCGCGTTGACGCGGATGCCGCGCGCGCCCCATTCGGCGGCGAGCGACTTGGTCAGATGGTGCACTCCGGCCTTGGAGGCGTTGTAGAAGCATTGTTCCTGCGGCTTGTTGACGATGAAGCCGGACATCGAGCCGACGTTGACGATGGCGCCGCTCCTGGCCTTGAGCATGTGCTTGCCGAATTCGCGGCAACACCAAAACGTGCCATTGAGGTTGACGTCGATGACGTTGAGCCAGTGCTCGTCGGTCACAGTCTCGGCCGGGGTCTCGCTGCGCGCGATGCCGGCATTGTTGACGAGGATATCGACCTTGCCATGGCGGGCGACGAGGTCGTTCGCGACCTCCGCCACGCGCCTGGTGTCGGTGACGTCCATGATCGCGGTCTCGATGTCGAAGCCCTTCGCCTTCAGGCCGGCTTTGGCGCTGTCGGCGACCTTGCCGTCGCGGTCTCCGATCACGACCCTGGCGCCGGCCTCGGCCAGCGCTTCGGCGCAGGCGAGGCCAATGCCCTGGCCTCCGCCGGTGATGAACGCGGTCTTGCCGTTCAGCTTGAATTTTTCGAGGTACATGATCGTCTTTCCGTTGTCTCGTCGTTTCTTGTCAGCCCCGAAGAGCGTTGCCGCTCGCGTCGAAGCGGTGGATGCGCGCGGGATCCGGCAGCAGCGACACGCGATCGCCGGCATGCAGGCTCAATTCGCCGATGTAGCGCGCGGTCAGCATGCCGAGCGGACCGGCATCGACGTAGAGAAACGTGTCGCTGCCGAGATGCTCCGCGACCGCGATCGTCCCCTGCCAGCCGCCACCGCCGTCACGCTCGATCTTGAGGTGCTCAGGCCGCACGCCGATGGTGGCGGCGCCATGCTGCAAGGCGAACTCGCCGGTGACGAAATTCATCTTGGGCGAGCCGATGAAGCCGGCGACGAAGAGGTTGGCGGGCTTCTCGTAAAGCTCCAGCGGCGAGCCATATTGCTCGATCTTGCCGCTGTTGAGCACGACGATCTTGTCGGCCATGGTCATGGCCTCGACCTGATCGTGGGTAACGTAGATCGCGGTGGTGCCTAGCTGCTTCTGCAGCCGCGTCACCTCGATCCGCATCTGCACGCGCAGCGCCGCATCGAGATTTGAGAGCGGTTCGTCGAACAGGAAGGCCTTGGGCTCGCGCACGATGGCGCGGCCGATGGCGACACGCTGGCGCTGACCGCCGGAGAGCTCGCGCGGCTTGCGGTCGAGATAGGGCGTGAGGTTCAGCGTCGCCGCTGCCGCCTCGACCTTGCGGTTGATCTCGTCCTTCGGCAGCCCTGCCATCTTCAGGCCGAAACCGATATTGCCGCGCACGCTCATATGCGGATAGAGCGCGTATGACTGGAACACCATCGACAGTCCGCGCTTGGCCGGGGGCGTATCGACCACATTCTTGCCGTCGATCAGGATCTTGCCGCCGGAGACGTCCTCGAGCCCCGCGATCAGGCGCAGCAGCGTGGTCTTGCCGCAACCGGAGGGACCGACGAACACCACGAAGGAGCCGTCGGAGATGTCCAGGTCGGCGCCCTTGATGATGTGCACGGGGCCGAAGGATTTTTGCACGCCCTGGAGTGTGATCTGACCCATGATACGCCAGCCCCTCTACTTCACCGCGCCGAAAGTCAGCCCGCGCACGAGCTGCTTCTGGCTGAACCAGCCGAGGACGAGAATGGGCGCGATCGCCAGCGTGGACGCCGCCGACAGCTTCGCCCAGAACAGCCCTTCCGGGCTCGAATAGGACGCGATGAACGTGGTGAGCGGCGCGGCGTTCGAGGTCGACAGATTGAGCGTCCAGAACGCCTCGTTCCAGGCCAGGATCAGGTTGAGCAACAGGGTCGATGCGAGCCCCGGGATCGCCATCGGCGTCAGCACATAGACCAGTTCGCGGCCGATGGTGGCGCCGTCCATCCGCGCGGCCTCCAGGATGTCGCGCGGGATCTCCTTGAAATAGGTGAACAGCATCCAGATCACGATCGGCAGATTGCCGAGGCAGAGGATGAAGACGAGACCGATGCGGGAATCGAGCAGTCCGAAGGACTTGTAGATCAGATAGATCGGCACCAGCACGCCGACCGGCGGCATCATCTTGGTCGAGAGCATCCAGAGCAGGATGTCCTTGGTGCGCCTGGTCGGCGAGAACGCCATCGACCAGGCCGCGGGAATGGCGATCAAAAGCGCTATCAGCGTCGAGCCACCGGCGATGATGATCGAGTTCATCGCGTGGTGGAAATAGTCGCTGCGCTCCTGCACGGTCGCGTAATTCTCCGTGGTCCAGTGAAAGAACAGGAAGGACGGCGGTATCGCAAACGCCTCGAGCTCGGTCTTGAAGCTCGCCAGCACCATCCAGAGGATCGGGAAGAAAATCAGGAAGCCGAAGAACCACGCTCCGATCGTCGAGACCACCACCCGCTGTGTTGTCGACTTGCGCGCCATGATGTCAGGCTTCCAGGTTGCGGCCGACGATGCGGACGAGGAAGAAGGCGACGACGTTGGCGATCACCACGGCGACGAGGCCGCCCGCGGAGGCGGTGCCGACGTCGAACTGGATCAGCGCCTGCGAATAGATCAGGAAGGCGATGTTGGTGGTCTGCAGGCCAGGCCCGCCGCCGGTCGTGACGAAGATTTCGGCGAACACCGTCAGCAGGAAGATGGTCTCGATCAGGATCACCACGGTGATCGGACGCGCGAGGTGCGGCAGCGTGATGTAGATGAAGGTCGAGATCGCGCTGGCGCCGTCCATCTCTGCGGCCTCCTTCTGCTCCTCGTCGAGCGATTGCAGTGCGGTCAGCAGGATCAGCGTCGCGAAGGGCAGCCATTGCCAGGCGACGATCAGGATCACCGCGAGCAGCGGCGCGTCGGTGAACCAGTCGATCGGCGTCAGGTGAAACAACTGGGCGAGCCAGGCGAACAGGCCCGAGACCGGGTGCATCAACAGGTTCTTCCAGACCAGCGCGCTCACGGTCGGCATCACGAAGAATGGCGCGATCACCATCAGCCGGACGAAATTGCGTCCGATCACGGGCTGGTCCATCAGCAGCGCCAAGGGGATGCCGAGCAGGATCGTCAGTGCCAGGACAGAGCCGACCAGCACCAGCGTGTTCCGGAGCGAGGCAAGGAATGCGGGATCGGTGAGGAAGTAGCGGAAATTCTCCAGCCCGACGAAGGATTCCGAGCCGGGATCGAGCAGGCTGTAATGCAGCGTCGAGAAGTAGAGCGTCAGCGCGAGCGGGACGATCATCCAGATGAACAGCAGCCCGACCGCCGGCGCCAGGAGCGAGCGCGCGAGAAGCTGCGTCTGCCGGGTTGCCATCCGTGACCTCTCCTTCAGAGCGTTTTCGAGCGAAGTGGAGACCGGTTCGCGGGAAGAAAACGCGTCAAAATGAAACCTCGCGAAGAAGGCGGCCATCCATCCGGGGACGGGCGGATGGCCGCGAGTCTGAGCTCAGGAGGAAGAGCTCGGGTTCACTTGATATAGCCGGCGCGCTTCATCTCGCGCTCGGTTGCGGATTGGGCGGCGGTCAGCGCAGCATCGACCGTCATCGATCCCGCGAGCGCGGCCGAGAACTGCTGGCCCACCTGCGTGCCGATACCCTGGAATTCCGGGATCGCGGCATATTGCACGCCGACATAGGGCACCGGCTTCACGGTCGGCTTGTTCGGATCGGCGGCATCGATCGAGGCCAGCGTCAGCTTGGCGAAGGGGGCGACCTTCAGATATTCAGGATTCTGGTAGAGCGAGGTGCGCGTGCCCGGCGGCACATTGGCCCAGCCGTCTTTGGACGCCACGAGCTTGGTGTAGTCCTTGCTCGTCGCCCAGGCGATGAACTTCTCGGCCGCTTCGGTCTTCTTGGAGCCGGCTGGGATTGCGAGATTCCAGGCCCACAGCCAGTTGGCGTTCTTGCCGAGCCCGGTGTTCGGCGCGAGCGCGAAGCCGACCTTGTCGGCGACCTTGGAGTCCTTGGGATTGGTGACGAAGGACGCCGCGACCGTGGCATCGATCCACATGGCGCATTTGCCCGCGTTGAACAGCGCCAGGTTCTCGTTGAAGCCGTTGGAGCTTGCGCCCGGAGGACCGGCCTCCTTCATCAGATTGACGTAGGTCGTCAGCGTCGCCTTCCATTCCGGCGTGTTGAACTGCGGCTCCCACTTCTCGTCGAACCAGCGCGCGCCGTAGGAATTGGCCATCGCCGAGAGGAACGCCATGTTCTCGCCCCAGCCGGCCTTGCCGCGCAGGCAAATGCCGTAGGTGCCGGCGCTCTTGTCGGTGAGCTTCTTGGCGGCATCGATGACGAAATCCCAGGTCGGCTTTTCCGGCATTTTCAGACCGGCCTTCTCGAACAGATCGGTGCGATACATCACCATGGAACTCTCGCCGTAGAACGGAGCGGCATAGAGCTTGCCGTCGGCGGAGACTGAGTCCCTGATCTTGGGCAGGAGGTCGGCGACGTCGTAATCGGCGCCGAGATTGGCGAGCGGCACCAGCCAGCCCTTCTTGGCCCAGATCGGCACTTCATAGGTGCCGATGGTGAGCACGTCGAACTGACCGCCCTTGGTGGCGATGTCGGTGGTGACGCGCTGGCGCAGCACGTTCTCCTCCAGCGTCACCCATTTCACGGTGATGTCGGGGTTCTTCTTGGTGAACTCACCCGTCAGCCCCTGCATACGGATCATGTCGCCATTGTTGACGGTCGCGATCGTGAGGGTGGTTTCGGCCATCGCAGGGACGGCCAGCAGGACAGACGCGCCGCAGACGGCGCCGAGGACGTGTTTCACGGTGACCTCCCTTGGCTTTGCGCTTTTGAGCATATGCCCACGCATTGGGCGTATGTTCAACGGACGGGCGGCGCTTGTCAAGCACGCGCGCGGACGTTTGCGCACCTTATGAGTGCTGCGGTGCGGGAGTGACGACAGGTGTTGCCCACCAGACTGTCATGCTCCGCGGAAGCGGGGCATCCAGTATTCCGTGTCGTCTTGTTGGTTTGCCTCAAGCGGGGCCGCGGCGTACTGGATCGTCCGCCTTCGCGGACGATGACAATGGGTGCGGATGGAAAGACCGCCCGCCTCACTGACGCTGGAAGCGCAAGCGCCCTACCGCTCCAGAATCGCCCTCGCGGTCGTCTCGTCGGTGATCAGCCCGTTGATCAGGCCCCCGTTCAACGCGGCGGCGATCGCCGTAACCTTGGCCGCGCCCACTGCCGCACCGATCGTCGTGGTCTTCGCCGGCACTTCCGGCGGGATGCTGGTCAGGCGCTTGTTGGTGCCGGCCTTGAGCAGACGGCCCCTGGAATCATAGGCCCAGCCGGTGATCTCGCCGATGGCGCCAAGCCGCATCATCTCGAACAATTCGTCGCGGGTGACGAAGCCGTCGATGTGGACCTGCGCCTTCTGGTCCATCTGGCCGATGCCGACGAGACGCAAATCGGCCTTGGCCGCGACCGCCTTCACCTTCGCGATCGGCTCGATGCGCACCATCCTGTTGCGCTCGTCTTCCGACGACATCAGGAACGGCAGCGGCATCGGATAGTGCCGCGCGCCGGTGCGGTCGGCGAGCCGGCCGACGGTGTCGTAGAAGCTCGCCGAACCGTCGGCGGAGATGTTGCCGACCAGCGAGACGATCTGGTGATTGGGCCGGTCGATCGGCGTGACGCGCTCGACCGCGGCGCGCACCGCGCGGCCGGTGCCGAGCGCGACGATGACGGGCGTCTCCGATCGCAGCGTCGTGTCCAGCAGGTTGGCGCAGCGTTCGGCGATGCCGGCGGTCGCCTGCGGCGCGCCGGGATCGGCCGGCACCACCTCGCAATGGACGAGATCGAACCGCTCCTTCAGCCGCGCCGCCAATTCCATGCAGGCGGCGATCGGATGCTCGAGCCGGAAAGTGATGAGACGTTCGGCCAGGCACAGCGACACCAGCCGCTGCGCCGAGGCGCGCGAGACCTGGAGCATCCTTGCGATCTCGTCCTGGGTATGGCCGGCAATGAAATAGAGCCAGCCGGCGCGGGCGGCATCGTCGAGCCTCGACTTGTCGTTCTCGGCGGCCATGCGGGCCTCACGCCTCCCAGAAATCGCTCATATGCGCGAAGACCCGATCGGCCCCGGCGGCGGACAATATAGCGCGGCCGTCGCGCGCGCGATAATGGCTGCCGCCGACAAATCCCCAGACGGTCATGCCGGCCGCCTTGCCCGCCTGCACGCCGCTGACACTGTCCTCGATCACCAGCGTGCGCGCAGGTTGCGCCCCCATCTTCTCCGCCGCATAGAGGAAGAGATCGGGTGCCGGCTTGCCGCGCGCGACCATCTGCGCGGTATAGATCCGATCGCCGAAATGCGCCCGCAGATCGGTGACGTCGAGCGAGAGCGAGACGCGATCGATGTCGCTCGATGAGGCCACGCAGACCGGCACGGTCACCCCCGAGATCACCGCCCGTACCCCCGGGATTGGCTCCAGCGAGGCGGCAAACGACTCGAGCACGCGCGACTTCAATCCCGGCAGGAAGCTGTCCGGTAGCGACTGCCCGAGATCACGATAATGCTGCTCGATCGCCTTGGTGCTGCGCCCGAGAAACAGGTCCAGCGCCTGCGCCTCGCTGAGCGTGAATCCGAACCCGGCCAGCACTTCGGACAGGCAACGACAGCTCAAGAGCTCGCTGTCGACGAGCACGCCGTCGCAGTCGAAGATGATCAGATCGGGTTGTGGCCGGCATGGGTTCATCCAGCCATTCGATCATATACCCAATCTCTGAGCAATAGCTCACAAAAGGTAACCGCGGTCGGCTCGACCGGGTCAATGCGCCACCTGCCGGTAGATCGCCGGCAGTGCCCCCGGCAGCCGCTTGATGTTGCCGACGATGGCATAGCCACCGCGGCCGAACAGCGTCGGAAAATAGGATTGCGCGGTCGCGTCGATCGTCACGCCGAACACCGCAATGCCGAGCCGGCGCGCTTCCTGCACGGATTTCCTGGTGTCTTCGACCGCAAAGCGCCCTTCATAGTGATCGACGTCGTTCGGCTTGCCGTCGGTGAGGACGAGCAGCAGCTTCTTGCGCTGCGGCTGGCGCGCGAGCCCGGCCGCGGCGTGGCGCACCGCCGCGCCGATCCGCGTGTAATAGCCGGGCCTGAGCGCCCCGATGCGGCGCTCCACCACCCCGCTCATTGGTTCGCCGAACGCCTTGATCGTTTCGAGTCGCACCCAGGAACGTCGACGTGACGTGAAGGTCAGAATGCTGTGGTGGTCGCCGCAAGCCGACAGCCCGTGCGCGAGCACGAGCAGCGCTTCCTTCTCGACGTCGAGCACGCGATAGCCGTCGACCCAGGCATCGGTCGACAGCGAGACGTCGACCAGCAGCGTGACGGCGAGATCGTGCCCTTGCGGGCGCATCGCGACATGGATGCGATCGAGACCGCCGCCGCTGCCGGCACTGAGATCGCACCGCGCGCGCACCAGTGCGTCGAGGTCGAGATCATGTCCGTCGCTCTGGGCACGCATCATCTCGTGACGCGGACGCAGAACCTCGAAGCGGCGGCGCACCTGGCGAATGCGTCGGCGCATCGCGTCATCCGCCGTCCAGTTCTCGCCTTCCTCCGACGCCGCAGCCTCGAGCACGCGGCAATGATCCGGCAGATAGGAGCCGCTTCGATAGTCCCATTCGGGATAGGTCAGGTCCGCATTCAGCTGCGAGGCGTCGAGGGCCTCCGGCGGCAGGTCGAGATCGAACTTGAACCGGCTCGCTGGCTTGCCAGCGCGGCGGCTGAGCGTGATCTCCTCGAGATCGTCGGCTGCTTTCTGCGCATCCTCGTCCTCGCTGTCGTCAGCAGGGCGGTCGACATTGATCATCTCGGCCATCGCGAGGATCTTCTCGAAGCGGTTCAGCACGAACGGATCGCGCCGATTGGCGTCGTCGTCGCACTCGCGGACGGCAAAGCGCTTGCGATCGTCCTTCGCCGCGGCCGCTGCGCCCGGTGCGCATTCGTCTTCGTCCGCATGTGCGGGCGAGAGCTCGCGCGTCCAGCAATCTCCCCAGAGCGGGCACGGCAGGATCGCGCGATAGCCCGGCGGCGCCTTGTCCGGCAGCGGGCCCATCCCCATCATCGCCGGCCACAGTCGACCTGCAGGCGCCTTTCCCGCTCCGAGCAGGGCCAGGACGATTTGCTCGATCTCTTGCTCGATCCGCGGCAAGGGGCGACGAGGCCGGGCCTCGGCGGTGGCCGCGGCAAGCTGCGCGTAATCGACGGCGAGCCCTGGGAATTGCGTGAGCACCCAGACCGCGGTTTCGCTCGCCCGGCGCAACATCAAGAGATCCCGCCGCAGCGGATCGGCTTCCGCGATCGCATCGATCGGCGCGGCTGCGAACCACGCCGCAAGCCAGCGATAAAGCGTTGCGTTCAGGGCCCGGTCGGGAAAGATCGCGATGCGATCGGGCAGGAAGATGGTTGCCGCGTCGCGGCCCGGCTGCTCGAGTCGCTCGTCTCCGAGGCCGATGCGCTGCCGCCAGCCGAGACGATGGCCCGGCCTGCGCGCGCCTGCGCTGGCGATCTGAACGCCGGTCTCGCCGCCAAGCGCGCGGAACATCACCGCGAGCCGGCTCCTCACCTCTGCGAGGGCGACGGCGTGATCGCCGTGAACCGGATAGCTCGCGACGCCGCCGACCATCCGATGCCAGGCGCGGCCGACCGTCTCTTCCAGTTCGAGGAAGTCGAGCATGGCGGCTTCACCCGATCACGGCACACGCGACGTCCAGCAACGCCGCCTTGACGTCGGCATCGTCGGTCAGCGGCTCGATCATGCCGGCGAGCACCGCATCCGCCGTCGGCATCCCCGCGGCAATCAGCGTCGCACAATAGACCACGAGCCGGGTCGAGACGCCCTCCTCCAGATCGTTGCCCTTGAGCGCACGCAGCCGGCCGGCCAGCCCGACCAGCGGTCGCACGCGCTCCGGCGACAGCCCGCTTTCGGCGGACACGACGGCAATCTCCTGTTCGGGCGGCAGGAAGCCGAATTCGATGGCGACGAAGCGCTGCCGCGTCGAGGGCTTGAGCGCCTTCAGCAGCGTCTGATAGCCGGGATTGTAGGAGACCACGAGCATGAAGCTCTTCGGCGCCGCGAGTTCCTCGCCGGTACGTTCCAGCGGCAGGATACGGCGGTCATCGGTCAGGGGATGCAGCACCACCGTGACGTCCTTGCGCGCTTCCACGACTTCGTCGAGGTAGCAGATGCCGCCCTCGCGCACCGCGCGCGTCAGCGGACCGTCGGTCCATACCGTGTCGCCGCCCCGCAGCAGGTAGCGACCGGTGAGATCCGCGGCGGTGAGATCGTCGTGGCAGGCGACGGTGTGGAGCGGCAATCCGAGCCGCGCCGCCATATGCGCGACGAAGCGCGTCTTGCCGCAGCCGGTCGGCCCCTTCAGCAGGACCGGCAGCTGATGCCGCCAGGCGTGCTCGAACAGCGCGCACTCGTTGCCGCTTGCGACATAGGCCGGCAGCTCGCGCTCCGACGTCACCGTGTGAAGGGCAGCTTTCATGATGTTTCTCCGGACTTTCCAGGAAGCTGGCGGCCGCGGCGAACCGCGACCGCCGATTGCATTCATTCAGCCGGCTGCAACGCGCCGGGGATGACCGCCTGCTTGGCGCGACCGGGCACCAGCACGGCCCAGACGAACATCAGCGCGGAGATCGCGACGAATACGCCTGAGCCGAGCCGGACCCAGTAGAACATCGCGAGCTGGTCCTGCACGTCCATGTAGCCCTGGCCGAGCACGCGCTGGAGATGGACCTGGACGACGCCGGCAAAGGTCAGCGCGAAGGTCATCACCATCATGGCCGTGCACATGATCCAGAAGCTTGCCATGGAGAGCCACTGGTTGTAGGGCGCGCGTCCCCTGATCTGCGGGATCGCATAGGCCATGACGGAAAGATTGAGCATCACATAGGCGCCGAAGAAGGCGAGATGGCCGTGCGCCGCGGTGACCTGGGTGCCGTGGGTGTAGTAGTTCACCGAGGACAGCGTGTGCAGGAAGCCCCAGACGCCGGCACCGAGGAAGGCCATCACCGAGCAGCCGACCGACCACAGCAGCGCAGCGCGGTTCGGATGCTTGCGGCCGGCCTTCCATGTCATCTGCACCGTGAAGATCACCATCGTGAAGAACGGTGCCACCTCGAGCGTGGAGAACAGCGAGCCGATCCACTGCCAGTAGCCGGGCGCGCCGATCCAGTAGAAGTGATGGCCGGTGCCGAGGATGCCGGAGAACAGCGCAAGGCCGATGATGACGTAGAGCCATTTCTCCACGACCTCGCGGTCGATGCCGTTGAGCTTGATCATGAGATAGGCCAGCACCGAGGCCATGATCAGCTCCCAGACGCCTTCGACCCAGAGATGGACGACGTACCACCAGTACATCTTGTCGAGCGCGAGGTTCGCAGGATTGTAGAAGGCGAACAGGAAGAAGATCGCAACGCCCCACAGGCCGAACAGCAGGATGTTCGTGATCGTGGTCTTGCGGCCCTTCAGTGCCGTCATGGTGACGTTGAACAGGAACATCAGGCAGACGACGACGATGCCGACCTTGATGATGAAGGGCTGCTCGAGGAACTCGCGGCCCTCATGGTAGTGGAAGAGATAGCCGACCACGGCCACGCCTGCGGCGCCAAAAAACATCCAGAACTGGATCTTTGCCAGCAGCGGGCTGTACAGCTCGGTCTCGGTTTCCTCAGGCAGCAGGAAATAGGTCGCGCCCATGAAGCCGATCAGCGACCATACGATCAGCGCGTTGGTGTGGATCATCCTGACGATGTTGAACGGCAGGAGCGTCGACAGCGTGTTGGGCAGGACGTAGATGGTTCCGGCGACGAGGCCGAACAGGACCTGCGCGAGGAACAGGGTCAGCGCGCCGTAGAAATACAGCATCGCGACTTTCTGGGTCTGATATTTCATCTCGGGTCTCTCTGTCTTGAAAGAGGAAACAGCGTGCTCAGCCGGCCTTGTTCGGCGGCCATTCCTGGCGCTTGATCTTGCTGGTCCATTGCAGGAAGTCGGCGAGATCGTCGAGCTCCTGGTCGGTGAGGTTGAACTGCGGCATCTGCCGCCGGCCGGGCGCGCCCGAGGGCTGCGACTGCATCCAGGCCTTCAGTGTCTCGCGCGCAGCCGCCGGGTCCTCGTTGCCGCCCCAGCGATCCCAGACGTTGCCGACCTCAGGGGCGAAGTAGGCGCCCTCACCCAGCAGAGTGTGGCAGTTGATGCAGGAGTTCTTTTCCCAGACATGCTTGCCGCGGGCGACCGACGACGTCAGCGTCGTGGCGTCGGTCGACGTCGTGGCCATGTAGTAATGGCTGTGCGCCGTCAGCCCTATGAAGATGGCGAAGAAGAAGGCCGAGCCGCCGTAGAAGACATTTCGAGCGGCCGACTTGGTCAGGCGTTCAGCCATTGCCAATCCTTTCCGGTTTGATTCCTGCGAAATCGCGATGGTGCGATTTATTGCCGCTCAGCCCGGCCCGTTCTTTGTCAGGGCGCAATGAGCGCGTCAGATCAGGACGACGACGGCCGAGGCGAGCCAGGCAAGCAGCAGGACGATCAGGATCCAACTCACGACGAGGCCCCGCCAGAGTGCGGGGACGGCGCGTAGATCCATGAAGTCGAGCGCGATCCGGTGGCCCTTGAGTGCGGCGAAAGCGAGCAGCAGTGCGTTGCCGAGCAACGGCCGCGGCACAAGCGGCGGCAGCAGGATGGTCGCAAGCGCGAGGCCGATCAACACGACCCAGGTCACGTCGATACGATCCGGCATCGTCACTTCACCAGATAGAGAATCGGGAACATGACGATCCAGACCAGGTCGACCATGTGCCAGAAGGCCGTTGCCGTCTCGACGCCCGATATCCCGGCGCGGCGGCAGACCACGGCGAGGATGACGATGCCGAGGCCGACATGCAGAAGATGAAAACCGGTCAGGAGGAAGTAGAGCGTGAAGAACGGGCTGGTCTCGAGCCCGACGCCTCGCCCGATTTCTTCCGCATATTCGGCGATCTTGATCGCGATGAAGAGACCGCCGAGCGCCATCGCGCCCAAGATCCAGTATCGCGCCACCGGCCGTTCCCCTGCACGCGCGGCCTTCGTTGCCTTTGCCGCCGCCCAGCCGCTGGTGACCAGCACGACGGTGTTGAGGCCGGCGAGATTCGAATTGAGTGCTGACTGCCCGGCCGCGAACAGCGCGGGGTGGATCGTGCGGGCGACCGAGAAGGCGCCGAGGAACAAGCCGAAGGCGACGAGCTCGCTGAAGATCAGCACCCAGATCATGGGATCGCCGGGGAGATCTTCCAGAATTCCCCAGCCGGTTTCCTGGCGTTCGCACTCGGCCGTCGACATCATCTTTCCGGATCAGGACACCGGCCAGACTTAGCCCGACTGCCCGGTTCCGAGTTTGTCGCCGGACAAACTGGCGAGTTACGGTGCGCTTGTTTGCGCCGACGCAACGTCCGACCGGCCGGATCGCGTTACGAACCAGCTCAGGGACCACGGAATGGCGAACGATCACATGAGTGATGCACAGATCGGCTTGATGACCGCGACACCCATCATCATCGCCTTCGCCATCGCGCTCCAGCGAATGGGGGTATTGTCGACGGTGGCGACCGTATCGGCGGTGGGCCTCTCCGTCGCGATCGCGGCGGTGCTGTTCACGACGCAATCACCGCTGCCGTAATACCGTAGGGTGGGCAAAGCGAAGCGTGCCCACCATTTTCTCACGATCGGAGACAGATGGTGGGCACGGCGCGATGCGCCTTTGCCCACCCTACGACAGCGCCGTTGCGGCTACCGCCGCTGATTGTACACGTCGATGCACACTGCTCCCAGCAGCACCAGCCCCTTGATCACCTGCTGGTAGTCGATGCCGATGCCGAGGATGGACATGCCGTTGTTCATCACACCCATGATCATGGCGCCGACCACGGCGCCGCCGACGCGCCCGACACCGCCATAGGCCGAGGCGCCGCCGATGAAGCAGGCGGCGATGACGTCGAGCTCGAAACCGAGGCCGGCCTTCGGGGTCGCGGTGTTGAGCCGCGCGGCGAAGACGAGGCCGGCGAGCGCGGCGAGCACGCCCATGTTGACGAATGTCAGGAACGTCAGCCGCTCGGTCTTGATGCCCGACAGGCTCGCTGCCTTGGCGTTGCCGCCGACCGCGTAGATCTGCCGCCCGATCACGGTGCGGCGGGTCACGAAGCCGTAAAGCGCGATCAGCCCGGTCATGATGACAAGCACGTTGGGCAGGCCGCGATGCGAGGCGATCAGATAGGTAAAATAGAGTACGGCGCAGGCCAGCAGGATGCTCTTGCCGAGAAAGAACGCATAGGGCTCGACCTCGATTCCGTGCAATTGCTCGCGCGACCTGCCCTTGGCGCTGGCGTAGACGAGGCCCAGCGCGAGCACGGCGCCGATCAGCATGGATGTCGGATGCAGCGTGCCGGCTTCGGGCAGCAGTTCGGGAATGAACCCCGACGACAATTTCTGGAAGGTCGCCGGGAACGGCCCGAGCGACTGGCCCTGCAGCACCGCGAGCGCGAGGCCCTTGAACACCAGCATCCCCGCCAAGGTGACGATGAAGGACGGGATCTTGAAATAGGCCACCCAATAGCCCTGCGCCGCGCCGATGGCGGCACCGACCAGGAGGCAGGCGATGAACGCAAGCGTATAGTCGACCTTGTAGGTCACCATCAGCACCGCGGCCACGGCGCCTATGAAGCCTGCGACCGAGCCGACCGAGAGGTCGATATGGCCGGTGACGATTACCAGGAGCATGCCGAGCGCCATGATGACGATGTAGCTGTTCTGCAGCACCAGGTTGGTGAGGTTGAGCGGCTGCAGCAGCGTGCCGCCGGTCACGACCTGGAAGAACAGCATGATCGCGATCAGCGACAGCAGCATGCCATAATTGCGCAGATTGTTCTTGATGAAGCTGCCGTGCCGGCGCTCCTCGGGCAGCGACACCGTCTTGTCGGTCATGGCTGCGATCCTCCCATCTCCGCGGCCTCAGGCACGCTGTTTCCATTGCTTCGTTCGTTGCGCATGATGGCGCGCATGATCTTTTCCTGCGTCGCCTCAGGGCCCTTGAATTCCCCGACGAAGGCGCCATCGTTCATGACGCAGATGCGGTCGCAGATGCCGAGCAGCTCGGGCATCTCAGAGGAGATCACCACGACGCCGCGGCCGGCCTCCGCCAGCTCGTTGATGATACAGTAAATCTCGTACTTGGCACCGACGTCGATGCCCCTTGTCGGCTCGTCCAGGATCAGCACCTTGGGGTCCGTCATCAGCCATTTCGACAGCACCACCTTCTGCTGGTTGCCGCCGGAGAGCTGGCCGGTCTCCTGGTAGACGTCGGAACAGCGGATGCGCATGCGGCTGCGGTAGTCGCTGGCGACCTTCAGCTCGGCGATGTCGTCGATCACCCTCCTGGGTGCGACCTGGTGGAGGCTTGCGAGCGTAATGTTCTTGCGGACGTCGTCGGCGAGGATCAGGCCGAGTTGCTTGCGGTCCTCGGTGACATAGGCGAGGCCGGCGTCGATCGCGGCCGCGACGCTCGGCAGCACCATCTCCCTGCCTTCGAGCCGGAGAGAGCCGCTGATCGTTGTGCCCCAGGAGCGGCCGAACAGGCTCATGGCGAATTCGGTGCGGCCGGCCCCCATCAGTCCGGCGATGCCCACGACTTCGCCGCGCCTAACGCTGAAATTGACGTTCTTGATCACCTGCCGCTCGGGATGGATGGGGTGATAGACCGACCAGTTCGCGACGTCGAGCACCGGTTCGCCGATCTTCGCGCTGCGCTCCGGGAAGCGGTGCGCGAGATCGCGATTGACCATGCTGCGGATGATGCGATCCTCCTGGATCGGCTCGGCATGACAGTCGATGCTGTCGACGGTGCGGCCGTCGCGCAGCACCGTGATGTGGTCGGCGACCTTGGCAACCTCGTTCAGCTTGTGCGAGATCAGGATCGAGCCGATGCCCTGCTCGCGGAATGTCATCAGGCGTTCGAGCAGCGCGGCGCTGTCGGCTTCGTTGAGGCTCGCCGTCGGCTCGTCCAGGATCAGCATGCGCACACGCTTGGACAGCGCTTTCGCGATTTCGACGAGTTGCTGCTTGCCGACGCCGAGATCCGTGATCAGCGTATCGGGGGACTCCTTCAGGCCGACCTGCGCCAGCAGCTCGCGCGTGCGCCGGTAGACCTCGTCGCGATCGATCACCCCGAGCTTCGACGGCGGATGCGACAGGAAGATGTTCTCTGCGATCGACATCAGCGGGATCAGCGCCAGCTCCTGGTGAATGATGATGATGCCGAGCGCCTCGGAATCGTTGATGTCGCGGAAGCGACGCTCCTCGCCCTCGAAGATGATGGTGCCCTCGTAGCTGCCATGCGGATAGACCCCACTCAGCACCTTCATCAGCGTCGACTTGCCGGCGCCGTTCTCGCCGACGAGGGCGTGGATCTGCCCGGCCTCGACCTGGAAGTTGACGTCGCGCAGCGCCTGCACACCGGCAAAGCTCTTGCTGACGTTGCGCATCTCCAGCATTGCGGTCATGGCATCATGTCCCTTGGTCGCTAACTTCACCTCGCCCCGCTTGCGGGGAGAGGTCGATCGCGTAGCGATCGGGTGAGGGGGAGTCTCCGCGTGGGCAGCTATCACCGTCCCCGTGGAGAGCCCCCTCACCCTAACCCTCTCCCCGCACGCGGGGAGAGGGAAGAGAAAGTTACTGGAACTGCGACTTCTTGTAATAGCCGCTGTCGACCAGCACCTTCTCCCAATTGTCCTTGTAGACCACCACCGGCTTGAGCAGGTAGGACGGCACGGTCTTGACGCCGTTCTCGTAGGTCTTGGTATCGTTGACGGTGACCTCCTTGCCGGCGAGCGCGGCATCGACCATGTCGGCTGTCACCTTGGCGAGGTCGCGGGTGTCCTTGAAGATGGTCGAATACTGGTCGCCGCGCAGCATGGCCTTGATCGATGGCACTTCGGCATCCTGGCCCGAGATGATTGGCATCGGCTGGCCAGCACTGCCATAGCCGACGCCCTTCAGCGAGGAGATGATGCCGATCGAGATGCCGTCATAGGGCGACAGCACGGCATTTAGCTTCTTGTTGCCGTAGTAGGCGCTGAGCAGATTGTCCATGCGCGCCTGGGCGGTGGCGCCGTCCCAGCGCAGGGTCGCGACCTTGTCCATACCCATCTGGCCCGATGCGACGACGAGCTTGCCGCTGTCGATGTACGGCTTCAACACGCTCATCGCGCCGTTGTAGAAGAAGTAGGCGTTGTTGTCGTCGGGCGAGCCGCCGAACAGCTCGATGTTGAAGGGACCCTTGCCCTCCTTCAACCCGAGCCCCTGCTCGATCGACTGCGCCTGCAAGACGCCGACCTGGAAATTGTCGAAGGTCGCGTAGTAGTCGACGTTCGGCGTGCCGCGGATGAGGCGGTCATAGGCGATCACCGTGATGCCTTTTGCTTTCGCCTGCTTGAGCACGTCCGACAGCGTGGTGCCGTCGATCGCGGCGATCACCAGCGCTTTCGCGCCCTTGGTCACCATGTTCTCGACCTGCGAGAGCTGGTTCGGAATGTCGTCCTCGGCATATTGCAGGTCGGTGTTGTAGCCGCGCTCCTTCAGCACCTTGACCATGTTGTTGCCGTCGTCGATCCAGCGCGCCGACGACTTCGTCGGCATGGCGATGCCGACGGTCGCCTTCTGGGCGAAGGCCGTGACGCCTGTGGCCATCGTGGCAGCGCCGGCCAGCGCCAGCGCGAGAACTGTCGTCTTCAGTTTCAGCATGTTTCACTCCCTTGGGTATCAGACTGTTTCTTCGTGACGTCGAGAACGTAGTCGTGGGATGCCTCTGGTCTCCTATGCGAGCTTGACGTCGGGCTCCGCGCGTCCGCGTGCGGATGCCTCCAACAAGAAGGTGCAACCGGCTTGCGGATCGGCGGCGCGCGCAGTCGCGTCCATGTCCTGCCAGGCCGAGGTGACGAGCAGGCGCGACAGATCCGGGCCGACAAAGGCGGGACAGCTCGCCTGCCTTGCCGGCACGCCGAGTGAGCGCAGGCGCTCGCCTTGCGGAGAATAGACATCGATCCGGCTCGCGCCCCAGCACGCGTTCCAGATGTTTCCTTCGGCATCGCACACCGAGCCATCAAGGCCGCCGATGCCGCTGTGGCGCAACAGCACCTCCGGCTCGGCGCGCGGCAAGCCGGTCGCAGGATTGAGCGGCACAGCGTAGAGCACGGCGCGCGCGCTGTCGGCAAAATAGCCGATCGCGCCATCCGGCGAGAAACAGATCGAGTTGGGAATGCTGATGCGGGGAAACAGCAGCGAGATCCTGCCGCGGTGGAACGCGTAGATCGCGCCTGCCCCCGGCTCCGCGTTGCGTCCCATGGTGCCGATCCAGAACGTGCCGGACTGATGCACCCGCGCGTCGTTGGAGCGGGTCGCGGGATTGTCGGCTTCGAGCGGACAGAGCAGCATCATCGCGCCATCGACGAGCTTGCGGATGTAAAGACCGTCCTCGGCAACGATCAATTGGCGCTCCGCATCGATGCGTCCGAGCGCGCTCGCCATCCGGCCGAGCGCGTGGACGCGGATGCTGCCGCTGTGGAGCTGCGCCTCGAACAGCAGCCCTTCGCGGATGTCGAACCACCAGGCGGTGTCGGTGGTTGCGTCATAGGTCGGCCCTTCACCCAGATGGCAGGGATGGTCCGAGAGCACAATCGTGGGCACCTGTTCCATCATGGTGACCTCACTGAAAAGCGATAGACCGTATGATGGCGATAGACTTCGCCGGGGTCGAGGCGCGGGCTTGGAAAATCCGGCCGGTTCGGCGCGTCCGGCCAGATGTGAGGCTCCAGGCACATGGCGTCCGATTGACGAATGAGCTTGCCGCCCTTTCCCAAGATCGTGCCATCCAGATAATTGCCGGAATAGACCTGGAGCCCGGGCTGATCGGTGAACAGCTCCATGATGCGGCCCGCGCGCGGCGCCTCCAGCCGGGCGGCTAACGCGAGCTTGCCGTCGCGGGCGAGGCAGTAGGTGTGGTCGTAGCCCCTGCCGCTCTGCATTTGCTGATCGCTCTCGCGGATCCGCTCGCCGACCGCCCGCGGCTCGCGGAAGTCGAACGGCGTGCCGGCTACCGGGCGCGGCGGCTCCCGCAGCGGAATGGCGGTGGGATCGATCGCCAGGAAATGGTCTGCGGGGACGGTCAGCTCGTGGTCGAGAACGGACCTGCCCGACGTTGCGCCCTCGAGATTGAAGAAGCTGTGGTTGGTGAGATTGACGATGGTCGGCCGGTCCGTCCGCGCCTCCATGATGAGCGAGAGTTCGGCCGGGCCGGTGATGCGATAGGTCACGCGTACGTCGAGCCGGCCGGGATAGTTCTCTTCGCCATGCGGGCTGACATAGGTAAGCGTCACCGCGGGTTCGGCGCCCTCGTCGAGGTCCGCAAGCTCCCAGAGCTTGCGGTCGAATCCGTCGAGGCCGCCGTGCAACGCATTGGGGCCGTTGTTGACGGCAAGCTGCACCGTCTCGCCGCCGAGCGAAAACTGGCCCTTGGCAATGCGGTTGGCGTAGCGGCCGACGGTCGCGCCGAAAAACTTTCGTTCGGCGAGATAGCCTGTGAATGTGTCATAGCCGAGCACGACGTCGTCGTGGCCGCCGCGCGCGTCCGGGGCGATCAACGCCTGAAGCACGGCGCCATGCGTGATGATCCGCGCCTCGAAGCCGCCCTCCCCGCGCAGCACGATGCGCTCGACCTTGCGGCCGTCCGGCAGCGTCCCGAAGACGTCTCTGGTGATTTTTGGTGCGGCCATGTTCAGTCCACAAACGGCTCGACGATCGTGCGCTTGCCCAGCAGAAAGGCGTCGGCGACGAGACGCAGGGGCGTCAGATCCATGTCACTCGCGCCGGTCGCCGCGAGTTCGACGAAGCGCCGGTAGAGCCCGCGATATTCCTCATCGGGAGCCTCGGCAAGCACCTTGCCGTCAACGGCCATGCGCGCGCCACCGCTGGACAGAGTCATCCGGCCCCGATCCGTTTCGACGACGATATCCCAACTCTGCGGCCCGGTCTGGCGGAAATCGAACTCGGCGGTCACAGGCAGACCGCTGATATCAGTCAGTGTCAGGTTCGCCGCGATCGGCGCCTGGCAATTGGCCGGGAAGGCCAGCTCCGCCGCGGTGACGAACACGGGCTTCGGCAGAATCCTGGTCAGGATCGACAGCGCATTGATGCCGGGATCGAACACGCCGAGGCCGCCCGGCTCCCAGATCCAGGCCTGGCCGGGATGCCAGACGCGGACATCTTCCTTCCAGCTGATCTGCACGGAGGCGATGCGGCGCTCGGCGAGCCATTGCCGCGCCGGCTCGACCGCCGGCGCATGGCGCGAATGCCAGGTCGCAAACAGCGTGCGCTTCGCCTCCGCCGCCATTGCGATCAGCGGATCGAGCTCGGCAACGCCGGTGCCCGGCGGCTTCTCCAGCATGACATGCTTGCCGGCGGCGAGAGCTGCTGCAGCCTGGGCCCGGCGCACCTGCGGCGGCGTGCAGAGCGACACCGCATCGATCGGCGGTCCCCGCTCCAGCAAGTCCTCGATGGTGGCAAAATGCGGCAATTCCGGCAGCGAAGCGTTGCGGCTGGCGACCGCCGCCAGCGTTGCACCCGGGGTCGCCGCGATCGCGCCGACATGCTGGTCGCGCGCGATCTTGCCGAACCCGACGATGGCGATGCGAAGGTCTGTCACGCTCGTTCTCCAGTATCCGCCGACGGCAGCGCCTCGGCCGGCGCGGTCTCGATCGCGGCCCCCTCATGGCGATGCATTCCATTGTGAATGACGAAGACCATCGCTTCGGCGGCGGCATCGGCATCGCCGACCGCGATGGCATCGACGATCTTCTGGTGCCACTGCAGCACAGTGTCGCGATCCTCCGGCTCGACCGGGGCGCTGAGCAGGAACGAGGCGCGCAGCGCAGCCTCGATGACGTGCCCGATCGAGCGCATGAACAAATTGCCCGAGGCGCGCGCCACGGCCACGTGAAGCGCGAGATCGGCATCGGCAAAGCCCACCGAGTCGGACGCTTCATGCCGCATGCGCTCCATGCTGCGGCGGAGCTCGGCAAGGCCCTCCTCCGACCGCCGCGCCGCCGCGAGCATGGCCGCGCGCGGCTCGACCGCAAGACGGATCTCGGCGAGATCATTGAGGAAGCGCTTGTCGATGCCGGCGTCGAGGTGCCAGGCCAGCACATCAGCGTCGAACATGTTCCAGGCGCCGCGCTCGCGCACGACGGTCCCGACCCGCGCCTTGGTGGTGAGCAGGCCCTTGGCGACCAGCGTCTTCACGCTCTCCCGCAGCACCGGCCGCGACACGCCGAACATCGCGATCATCTCGGCATCGCCCGGCAGACGCGTGCCTTCCGCATAGCGGCCGGCGATGATGTCGACGCCGATCGAACGGGCCACCTCCGCATGGTTGGAGTGGGCCCGCCGCGTCGGGATGACGAGGATGCGCGAGGTCATGACGCCGCTCCTGCGCTCTTGACCACCGGCCGGCGCGCCAGCGCGACCAGCCCCTGCTGCAAGGCGATGAAGGCGAACAGTAGCACGCCGGTCGCGATCTTGGTCCACCAGCTCGACAAGGTGCCGTCGAAATTGATGTAGGTCTGGATCAGGCCCTGGATCAGCACGCCGAGGAAGGTGCCGATCACCGAGCCCTGGCCGCCCGTCAGCAGCGTGCCGCCGATCACGACGGCGGCGATGGTGTCGAGCTCGACACCGACGGCGGAGAGCGAATAGCCGGCGCTTGTGTAGAAGGAGAAGACGATGCCGGCGACCCCCGCGAGCAGGCTCGACAGCATGTAGATCTTGATCGTCATCTTGCCGACGGCAACGCCCATCAGGCTTGCGGTGGTCCGGTTACCGCCGAGTGCATAGACGTTGGCGCCGAACCGGGTGAGATGCAGAAGCAAGGCGCCGCCGATCACGATCACGAGCATGATGATCGCGATCGCGGTCAGTCGCCCCCCGCCGGGCATCCGCAGCGCGAAGTCCGACACGGTGGAATAGACCGGCGCAGTGATCGGCACCGATTCGGTCGAGAGCAGGAAGCTCGCACCCCGCGCCAGGAACATGCCGGCCAGCGTGACGATGAAGGGCGGCAGGTCGAAGACATGGATCACCGCGCCCATCGCCGCACCAAAGGCTGCCGAGAGCGCGAGAATGGCGACGAAGGCGACCAGCGGCGGCACGCCCCAGCGCTCGATCGCCAGTGCAACGAACACGGTGGTGAAGCCGATCACCGATCCGACCGAAAGATCTATGCCGCCGGAGATGATCACAAATGTCATGCCGGTCGCGACGATGCCGAGGAAGGCGTTGTCGGTGAGGAGATTTCCGACCACGCGCGTCGAGGCGATATTCGGAAACTGCATCGCGCAGAGCGCGAAGCCCGCAACGAGCACGATGGCCGTGATGAGAACGGGCGGCAGGCCTTTCATGCCTTGGTCCTCCGCAGCCGCATGGCAATTCCGGCGAGCCCCGACAGTTTCGGCGATTGCAGCAGCAACACCGTGAGCACCACCACCGCCTTGACCAGCAGGTTGAACTCCGGCGGATAGCCTGACAGCAGGATGCCGGTGTTCATGGTCTGGATGATGAGCGCCCCCAACACGGCGAGCACGAGGCTGAAACGGCCGCCGAACAGCGAGGTGCCGCCGATCACCACCGCGAGGATGGCATCGAGTTCGAGCCACAGGCCGGCATTGTTGGCATCGGCACCCATGATGTCGGCGGCCGCGATCACGCCGGCGAGCGCGGCGCATACGCCGCACCAGACGTAGACCGAAAGGATCATGGCGCGGGTGCCGACGCCGGCGAGCTCGCTCGCCCGCGCATTGCCGCCGGTGGCCTCGATCAGGAGGCCGAGCGCGGAGCCGCGCACCACTGCGGCGGTGAGGATCAGCATGCCCAGGGCAATCACGACCGGCACCGGCAGGCCGAGTACCGAGCCATTGCCGAGCCAGACCAGGTCCGGTGAGGAAAAGGTGACGATGCGCCCCTCGGTGATGAGCTGGGCGATGCCGCGTCCCGCCACCATCAGGATCAGCGTCGCCACGATCGGCTGCATGCCGAGCACGGCGACGAGGAAACCGTTCCACAAGCCGCAGACGAGGCCTGCGCCAAGCGCGGCCGCCAGCACGATCGGCAGCCCGTAGCTGTCGGCGAGGCTCGCCGCGATGGCGCCCGAAATCGCCATGACGGCGCCGACTGAGAGATCGATACCGCGCGTCGCGATCACCAGCACCATGCCGAGCGTGAGCAGTGCCACGGGCGTGCCGCGATTGAGCACGTCGATCAGGCTGCCGAACAGCCGCCCGTCCTGCAGGCGCAGGTCGAAGAACTGAGGTGATACGATGCGATCGACCGCCAGGATCACGATCAGCGCCAGGACCTGGGCAAGGCCGCGGCGCGGCAATAGCGTTGTCATGCCCGGCCCTCGTGCGCGGCCGCGGCGCCATCGGCGGCGATCGCCGCGAGAATGTTGCCGACGTCGATCGTCTCTCCCGCGAGCTCTTCGACATGGGCGCGGTCGCGCAGCACCACGACGCGGTCCGAATAGGTCACGATCTCGTCGAGCTCGGAGGAAATCACGAGCAGTGCCAGGCCATCGTCGCAGAGGTCGCGGATCAGACGGATGATCTCGGCATGCGCGCCGACATCGATGCCGCGGGTCGGCTCGTCCAGCACGAGGAGCCGCGGCGAGGTCGCAAGCCAGCGCGCCAGCAGCACTTTCTGCTGATTGCCGCCGGAGAGCAGACCGACGGGGCGCTCGGGATCAGGCGGGCGGATGTCGAGCATCTTGACGTAGCGGTTCGCGATCTCGTCCTGCTCGCGGCGCGACAGCGGGCGATGCAGGCCGCGCTTGGCCTGGAGCGCAAGCACGATGTTCTCGCGCACGCTGAGTTCGGCAATAATGCCGTCGGTCTTGCGCTCCTCCGGGCAATAGCCAAAACCGTGGCGGACACCGTCGCGCGGCGACTGCAGCCGCACCGGCGCACCTTCCACCCTCGCCTGCCCGCGATCGGCGCATTCGGCGCCGAACACCAGCCGCGCCGTCTCGGTCCGGCCCGAGCCGAGCAGTCCGGCAAGGCCGACGACCTCGCCATGGCGCAGCTCGAGATTGAACGGCGCGACGTATCCGGACTTGCCGTAACCTTCGAAGCTCGCGCAGATCTCGCGTGTCTTGTGCTCGGTGACAGAAGCCCGCGTGCTGGTGGTGTCCGCGAGCTCGCGACCGAGCATCATCCGGATCAGCTCGAGGCGCAGCAGTGAAGCTGTCTCACGCTCGCCGACCAGGCGGCCGTTGCGCAACACCGTGATGCGGTCGGAGATCTCGTAGACCTGGTCGAGGAAGTGGCTGACGAAGACGATGCCGATGCCGCGCCGCGCGAGCTGGCGCATGATGCCGAAGAGAATCCCGACCTCATGGCGGTCAAGGCTCGCGGTCGGCTCGTCCAGGATCAGCACGCGCGCGGAAAGATCGACGGCGCGCGCGATCGCGGTGACGTGCTGGATGGCCACCGAATAGTTGCCGAGCGGCGCGGCGACATCGATATCGAGACCGAAATCTGCAAGCAGTGCCTTGGCGCGGCGGCGCATCTCGCCTTCGCGCACGATGCCGAAGCGCATCGGCTGCCGGTCGAGGAACAGGTTCTGCGCCACCGACAGGTTCGGCAGCAGGTTGACCTCTTGGTAGACGGTGGCGATGCCGGCGCCAAGCGCCGCCTTGGCCGAGCGCGGCACGACCTCTTCGCCACCGAGCCTGACAGTGCCGGCATCGCGGGGAAACACGCCGGTGATCACCTTGATCAGCGTGGACTTGCCGGCGCCGTTCTCGCCGAGCAGCGCATGGATCTCGCCGGCGCGCAGCGTGAAGTCGACCTCCTGCAAGGCGCGCACCGCGCCGAAGCTCTTGCTGATCCCGCGCACCTCAAGGAGCGGCGAAACAGGATCGAGGCTGTTTTCCATCGCGACGTCACTCCCACGGGCGTCCGCTGTGACGCGCACGTCCAGCCTATTCGTTCCCCGCAGCGGTTTCGAAGGGGGCACCGGACTGCTGGAAGCAGTCCGGCGTATTGCCCGCCTCAGTAACCGAGGCCCTTCTTGCTGTCGTAGATCTTCTGCGGATCGTCCGCCGCGGTATAGAGCTTGGACTCGGTCTGGATCCATTTCGGTGGAACCGTACCCTTCTCCTTGAACGCCGCGATGGCATCGAGCGCGGGGCCGGCCATGTTCGGCGTCAGCTCGACCGTGGCATTGGCCTCGCCCGCAGCCATCGCCTTGAAGATGTCGGGCACGGCGTCGATCGAGACGGTGAGGATCTCCTTGCCGGGCTTGAGGCCAGCTTCCTTCATGGCCTGGATCGCGCCGACCATCATATCGTCGTTGTGGGCATAGACCGCGCAGATCGACTTGCCGCCGCCTTCGGCCTTGATGAAGCTCTCCATCACCTCTTTGCCCTTGGCGCGGGTGAAGTCACCGGTTTGGCTGCGCACCACCTTCAGATTCGCATGCTTGGCGATCGCGGTGTCAAAGCCCTTCTTGCGGTTGGCTGCGACGCTGGCGCCGACCGTGCCCTGCAACTCGACGATGTTGCAGGCCTTCGTCCCGACGGTCTTGGCGAGCCAGTCGCCGGCGACGGCGCCTTCGTGCACGCTGTCCGAAGTAACAGCAGTGAGATAGAGGTCCTTGCCTGAGGGGTCGATGTCGCGGTCGAGCAGCACGACCGGGATCTTGGCTTCCTTGGCTTCCTTCAGCACCGAATCCCAGCCGGTCGAGACGACGGGCGCGAGGAAGATCGCATCAACGTTCTGCGCGATGAAGGAGCGGATCGCCTTGATCTGGTTCTCCTGCTTCTGCTGCGCGTCGGCGATCTTGAGATTGACCTTCCGCTTGGCGGCTTCCTGCTTGGAGACCGAGGTCTCGGCCGCGCGCCAGCCGGATTCCGATCCGATCTGCGAGAAGCCGATGGTGAGTTGGGCGGCGTTAGCCGGCAAGGTGAGCATCAACGCGGCCGCGGCGCTGGCCGCAAATAGAGCTTTGAGGGTCATCAGGCGTGTCTCCCAAGATGTTTATCCGGGGCGCCTATTGGTATCATGGCACCCGTAGGCCGGCCCTTGAGGCGGCGGAAGGCACTATTTCACGGAAGATCGGTTCCGACTAGTCATATTATTTTACTATTCGCCGCAAAAAGTTCGGGTAGTGCGGCGCGCGGTTTTAAGACACGCTCTGCGCGATTTTGTTCCAGCGATGCAACGGGGAGATGAACGGAAATTGCGAGCTGCTGCGACAGCGATGACGAGTTTCACCCGCGCTGAGAGGGTTGGGGTAAGGGCCCATCCAGCGACGGTGATAAACGGACCCGCGACCTCTCCTCCCCGTCATTGCGAGCGCAGCGAGACAATCCAGAATCCCTCCGAGGAAAGACTCTGAATTGCTTCCGCCTTCGCCGAAGGCTTCGGCGGACAAATCGCTGCGCTCGCAATGAAGGAGTAGATAGAGAGCTCTGCGTATGTCAGCCAGAGCGACCAGTGGCAGGTCCCTCATCCGCCACGCTTTGCGTGTCGGCCTCCCCCTGCATGCGGCAGGGCTATCGCATAGGAGTTCTCGGCGGGGCCTGAGCGCACGCCTCGTCCTTCGAGACGACCGCAGAGCCTGTCATCGGGCCGCGCTATGCGCGGACCCGGTGGCGGTCTCCTCTCCATGAACCACCTGTCAGACGACGTCTGGCAGGTGGTTCATGGAGAGGGCCCGCCGACGGCGGGCGTCTCGAAGGATGGACACAGAGGAATCGCTCCCATATGCGATTGCCCTGCCGCATGCGGGGAGAGGCGCAGAAACTAGATCAGCTTCCGTTGCGCCAGGTTCTTCATCAGCGCGCCGATGCCAAACGTCCACGGCTCACACTCGTCGCTGGTGCGCATGCGGTTGACGAGCTTGCCGAGTTGGGGCGCGGAGATCGTGACGATGTCGTCGCGCTTGTGGGTGAACCCCTGCCCCGGCGCATCGCGATCCTTGACCGGTGCGAACATCGTTCCCAGGAACAGCACGAAGCCATCAGGGTATTGATGGATCTTGCCGATGGTCTGCGCGACCAGATCGGTCGGATCGCGGCTGATCTTGCTGATCGAGGAATGGCCGTCGAGAACGAAGCCGTCCGTGCCCGTGACATTCAGGCTGATGTCCAGCTTGCGCGCGTCGTCGAGCGTAAAACTGTCGTCGAACAGGCGCAGCAGCGGGCCGATTGCGCAGGACGCGTTGTTGTCCTTGGCCTTGGACAGCAGCAGCGCCGAACGGCCCTCGAAGTCGCGCAGGTTCACATCGTTACCGAGCGCCCCGCCGACGATCTTGCCATGGCTGGAGACGAACAGCACCAGTTCGGGCTCCGGATTGTTCCAGGTCGATTTCGGATGCAGGCCGGCGTCCATGCCGGTGCCGACCGACGACAGCGTCGGCGCCTTGGTGAAGACTTCAGCGTCGGGGCCGATGCCGACCTCGAGATACTGGCTCCAGGCGTTCTGATCGATCAGCACCTGTTTCAGGTGCATCGCCTGGTCCGAGCCCGGCTTGAGCTTGGACAGATCGTCTCCGATCAGACGCGTGACCTCTTTCCGGATCGCTTCGGCCGAAGCCGGATTGCCCTTGGCGCGCTCCTCGATCACGCGCTCCAGCATCGAGATGGCGAAGGTGACGCCGGCGGCTTTCAGCGTCTGGAGGTCGACCGGCGCGAGCAGCCACGGTTTCTTGGGGTCACGCCCGTCGGGTGCCGTGTTGGCAACAATTGTTTCGAGGTCGCCGATACGCTCGCCCTTGGTCGTGGTCAGCGCCTGAGCGGGATTGTCTTCTTCGCAGAGCGCGCTGATGGTCGGGAATCTCGCGGTGACATCGAACACGCCGTCGCCGCGCACGGCGACCACGGCCGGACCATCGACCTGCGGCAGCCAGACGCGGCCGGCCAATGTTCCCCGCGTGCCGTCCTCGGGCAGAAGATCCTTCACGGTCAATGTCGTCATGGCCGGCGTCCTCGCTGTTTCTGAGGATCAGCCGCGCTCGAAGACGGCCGATCACATTGGCGAAGACCAATAAACGTCTGGCGGGGGAAGTCCAGAGCGGCAGCGAGGCCGCGTCCTGTTCCAATCACTTGAACCAGTGCACCAGCGCGATGCTGATGCCGAGCAGCAGCAGCAGCGAGAGCGTGACGGCGGCCGTCACCCTGCCTCCGACATTGGCGAGCACGCGGACGTCGACACCCAAGCCGAGTGCGGCCATCGACACCACGGTGAGAAAACTGGTGATCTTCGTCACGGGGCCGACCACCGTCGCCGGCACGATTTCGAGGGAGCGCAGGGTCGCCAGCGCGAGAAAGCCGAGGATGAACCACGGGACCAGGCGGAAGAAGCCGACATTGGTCTTCTTGGCATCGGCCTGCCAGCGCGAGGCGACCAGCGACAAGCCGACGACGACGGGCCCGAGCATCAGGACGCGCATCAGCTTGACCAGCGTGCCGATCTGGGTCGCGACGAGTCCCGCCGGCACCGTTGCGGCCAGCACCTGCGGCACCGCATAGACGGTGAGGCCCGCGAGGATGCCGTATTGCGTGGCCGACAATTGCAGCAGCGGGATCAGGAGCGGCAGGCCAAGCACCATCATCACGCCAAGGATGGCGGTGAAGGAGATCGAGGATGCGATCTCGTCGTTGTTGGCACCGATGATCGGCGCCACAGCAGCAATCGCCGAATTCCCGCAAATCGAGTTGCCGCAGGCGATCAGGATCGACAGGCGTGTCGACAGACCCAACAGACGGCTGAGACCGAAAGAGACACATAGCGCGATCACGACGACGGCCGCGATCGAGACGAGAAGCGCGATGCCCGAGGCGGCGATCGCGGCGAAGCTGATCGAGGCTCCCAGCAGCATGACCGCGACCTCGAGCAGCTGTTTTGCGCTGAAGGCGATCCCGGCCTGCCACCGCTGTGCCGGCTTCCAGAAGCTGCGGAGCGCCATGCCAAGCAGGATCGCCATGACGAGCGCTTCGACATAGGGATGCTCGAACATACCCAGCTCGGCGCGCTCCAGCAGGGCGGAGACGCCGGCGACCAGAACGCAAAGGAGAATGCCGGGAATCAGCGACGCAATGCGGCTTGCGGCTGTGGCCGGCTTGGCGTCGGCCGGGCTGGATGCTTGATTCTGCGACACAAATCTCTCCCTGAAGAGAAAGATTTATACGCAGCATGGCCCGGGAGGGAAATAAGTTTTCGACATATCAGGCCCGAGGGGAGTTCTATCCTCAGCCCGGGGTAACCAGCCTCAGAAGATCAGGCTCTTGGCGAGGGAAGCGACGCGGCTGAAGCCATCATAGACGCCGGGCTCGAAAAAGGCGGCGCGAGCAAGCACGATACCCGCAACCAGCGACCAGAACAGGCCGGTGCCGGCGCGCAGCAAAAGCTTCGACGTACGCGACCGCGGCTGGGTGTCCGTCGCGGACACCAATTGCTCGCCGAAGGGTTCAAATCCGGTACGTTCCATGGCTCTGGCCAATCCATCAAATTCTGATGGGAATGTCGTCGTTTCGGCCGCAAACAGCAATGGAAGCGATTGGCGTTTTTGTCCTCGCGGAGGAAATCTCCTTCCGTCGGACTGGCGCGGAACGATAGTTTTCTTCTTCCGGCCTATTTGAACACCGGCACCCGACTCACAGGGCCAGATAGCGGCGCCGGATTGCCTCGTTGGCCCTGAGTTCGTCGATCCCGGCGGCATAGACGATCTGGCCCTTGTCGATGACGGTGGCGTGGCTTGCGAGCCCCAGGCAGAAATGCATGTTCTGCTCGGCGATCAGCACGGTCGATCCGAGCTGGCGGAGCTGCCGCAACAGCTCGCCGATCCGCTGCACGATGATCGGCGCGAGCCCCTCGCTCGGCTCGTCCAGCAGCAGCAGCGCCGGATTACCCATCAGCGTGCGAGCGATCGCCAGCATCTGCTGCTCGCCGCCCGAGAGACGCCCGGCAATGCGATGGCGCAGCGGCTCCAGGAGCGGAAAGACCTCATAGATGCGCTTGATCGGCCATTCGTCCTGGCCGTCCGGTCCCTTCTTCTTCCCGATGACGAGATTGTCCTCCACCGTGTGCTCCGGAAAAATCTGGCGATCCTCCGGCACGAAGCCGAGGCCGGCGCGCGCGATGGTGTGCGGCTTAAGACCGGAGATTACAGTCCCGCGCAGGCTCACCCTGCCCCGCCGCGGCGGCGCCAGCCCCATGATCGCCTTCATCGTCGTCGACTTGCCGGCGCCGTTGCGACCGAGCAGCGCCATCGTTTCGCCCTGCCGCACCGACAGCCCGACGCCGAACAGGATCTGGCTGGTGCCGTAGTAGACATCGAGATCGGCGACTTCGATGACGGCGGTGCTCATGCGGCGGCTCCCGCATGCTCGGTCCCGAGATAGGCATCGATCACGGCGCTGTTGCTGCGGATCTCGTCGGGCGTGCCGATGGCGAGGATGCGGCCGTAGCACAGCACGACGATCTTGGGTGCGATCTTGAACACGATGTCCATGTCGTGCTCGATGAAGACGACCGTAATCTTCTGGATCTCCCAGAGCTCGCGCACCTTGTCGATCATGCGCCAGCGCTCCTCCGGCCCCATCCCGGCTGTCGGCTCGTCAAGAAGCAGCACTTTCGGTTCGAGCACGAGTGCCAGCGCAATGTCGAGCAGCTTCTGGTCGCCATGCGACAGCGTCGCTGCCGTGCGATGACGCTTGCTCGCCAAACCCAGCAGCTCCATCACATGTTCGGCGCGGTCGCGCGTCTCGGGTAGCGGGAAGCGCTTGTGCAGCACCGCGGAAGTGCGCTGATCGGCGCTGACGGCGGCGAGCATGGTTTCCTCTACCGTCAGCGACTTGAAGATGCTCGCGACCTGGAAGGCGCGGCCGATGCCGTACCGCACGATCTCGGGCGGCGAGCGGCCGGCAAGATCGACGCCGTCGAGCAGAACCTGGCCGGAATCCGGTTTCAAGGCGCCGGTGATCAGGTTGAAGAAGGTGCTCTTGCCGGCGCCGTTCGGCCCGATTACGGCGGTGAGCGAGCCGTCGGGGAAATCGAGCGAGACGTCGTTGGTCGCCTTCACGCCACCGAAGGATTTTGCGAGGTTGCGGATCTCGAGCATTGGCTAGCGCCCCTTGCCTGCATCGCGCCGATCCCAAAGCCATTCGGCGACGAAATCCAGCAGGCCCTTGCGCAGGCCCAGCGCGAAGAACAGGATAACCACGCCGAGCACGATGCCATGATACTCGGTGAACCGCGTCACGGTGTCGTTGAGCAGGAGCAGCAACACCGTGCCGACCATCGGGCCGAGGAACGTCGAGACGCCGCCGAGCATGTTGATGAAAATGCCCTCGCCCGAGATCGTCCAATAGGCGAACTCCGGATAGGCACCCGACACGAACAGCGCCATCACCATGCCACCCATCGACGCGAACAGCGCGGCCAGCACGAACACGGTGAGTTTTGCGCGCCAGACGTCGATGCCGAGGAAGCTCGCGCGCGCGGCGTTGTCGCGGATCATGCGCAGCGTGTAGCCGAACGGCGACTGCGCGATCTGGCGCATCGCGAGCAGGCCGAGGATGAGCAGCGCGCAGCTCGTGACATAGAGATGGACATGATTGGACAGATCGATGCCGAGAAAGACGGGCCGCGGGATGCCGCCGCGCAGGCCCTGATCGCCGCCGGTGAACGAGGCCCAGGACAGGATGGTCGAGTGGATCAGCATCTGAAAGGCGAGCGTGACGAAGGCGAAATAGATCTCCTTCAGCCGCACGCAGATCGCGCCGATGACTGTCGCAAAGACCGCCGTGATGGCCAATGCCGCGACGAAAGCCACCGGAATCGGCACGCCGAGCTTCTGCATGATCAGGCCGAAGCTGTAGGCACCAAGGCCGAAGAACATGCCGTGCCCGAACGAGGTCAGGCCGGTGTAGCCGACCAGGAGGTTGAGCGAGGTCGCGAACAGACCATAGGCCGAGCAGCGGATGACGAAATCGAGCAGCGCCTTGCTGCCGGTGAACAATGGCAGGCTCGCCAGCACGGCGAAGGCGATCAGCGCGATCAGCACGTCGCGATAACGTCGCAGCACGGCACCGCTGCGCACCGGCACCAGAGCTTGCGCGCGTCCGGCCTCCAGCTCGGTCATGCCGCCTCCTTGCCGAACAGGCCGGTGGGCTTTGAGACCAGCACGATCACCATGAACAGATACATCAGGCCTTCCGTGAACAGGGGAAATCCGAGCGACCCGAAGGAACGGATCAGGCCGAGCAGCAGCGCGCCGATCAGCGCGCCCAGGATCGAGCCCATGCCGCCGATCACCGTGACGATGAAGGACTCGATCAACACCGAGAAGCCCATGCCGGGAGTCAGCGAGCGCACCGGCGCTGCCAGCGCCCCGGCAAGACCCGCCAGCATGCCGCCGAGCGCGAACACGCCGCCATAGATCAGGCCGGTGTTGATGCCGAGCGCCGACACCATGCCGGGATTGTGCGCGGCCGCGCGGATCACCTTGCCGATGTGGCTGCGCGACAGGCCGATGCCGAGCACGATGGCGGCGAGAAGCGCGACACCGATCAGCAGCAGATAGTAAGGCGGCACCACGCCGCCGGCGATGAACAGCGGCATCACCTGGAAGGCCGCCGGCATGCCCATCGCCTTGAACTCGGGCCCCCAGATGATGCGCACGACGTCGTCGAAGATCAGCACGAAGGCGTAGCAGACGAGGAGCTGCATCAGGACGTCGGCGCCATAGACGCGGCTCATGAAGACACGCTCGAAGATCAGGCCGAGAACCGCGGTGCCGGCCGCGCCCGCGAGCATCGCCAGCGCAAAACTGCCGGTGAGCTGATAGGCCGTCATCGCGAAATAGGCGCCGAACATATAGAAGGCGCCGTGGCTGAAATTGACCACCTTGAGCACGCCGAAGATCAGCGTCAGCCCGACGGCGACGAGGAACAGCAGCATGCCGATGATGAGGCCGCTGGTGGTTTGCGTCACCAGGCACGCGGAACTGGAGAGACAGCCGGCAAGCGCATCGAGATCCACGGGAGCACTTTCATTGCGACGCGCCTGACACGGCGCGGAAAAGGACACGACGGCGGAGACGGTCACCCGTCCCCGCCGCTTGCGCGATCAGGTATAGCCCTTGCTCTTCTTCCACTCGGCTTCCAGCTCGAAGATGGTCTTCCAGTCCCCGGCCTTGACTTCGGGCACGTACGGCTCCTGTGGGATCGTCGTGCCCCAGCCGATGGCGTAGCCGACGAGGGTGTGATCGTCGCCGCGCATGGTCACGGTGCCGTCGGCACCGAACGGGCACTTGATCGTGAGGCCCTTCAGAACCTCTGCGATCTTCTTGCCGTCGGCCGAGTTCGCCTTCTTCGCAGCTTCCGCCATCAGCATGATTGCGGTGGCATTCTCCCACGACCAGTTGGTCGGATATTCATTGAACTTTGCCTTGTAGGCATCGCCCCAGGCAGCATTCTCCGGCGTGGTCGGGAAAGTCTTGATGTAGCGGTTGCCGGAGTGGATGCCCTTGGGCAGGTTCTTCACCACGGTGAGCGCAGTGTAGTCAGCCATATTGACCGCGAACACTTCCATCTGGCCGAACATCGCGTAGATGTTGGCCTGGTCGATATAGGAGGTGAGATCGCCGCCCCACAGGCAGGAATAGAGCGCCTGCGGTTTGGCTTGCAGGATCTTCGTCACCACCTCGGTGTAGTCAGGCTGGAACAGCTTCGGCCAGGACTCGCTGATGATCTCGACCTCGGGCGCGAAGCGCTTCAGGTACAGCGTGAACTCCGCCGTGGTGTCGCGGCCATAGGCATAATCCGGCGAGCAGGTCGCCCATTTCTTCAAGCCCTTCGCCTTGGCGATCGCAGCGGCATAGCTGCCGCCGACGATGGAGTCGTGCACGCCCTGCCGCGCGGTACGGAACGCGTTGGGAATGTGCTGCTTGGGATCGGCGGTCAGAGCCGAGGTCTCCGAATTGGTGTGAATGCAGAAGACGCCGAGATCGCGCGCGACCTCGTGCACCGCGAAGGCACCGGAGGAGGCTTCGGCATCGATCATGAGCTCGCAGCCGTCGGTGTTGACGAGTTCGCGCGCGACGCGGGCGGCTTCCTGCGGCTGGCCCTTGGAGTCGCGGATCACCATCTCGATCTGCCGGCCGGCAAGGCCACCGACAGCGTTGACCTTCTCGACCTCGAGCATCACCGCATTGCGCGAGGACGTGCCGAGCTGCGCAACGCGGCCCGACAGGATCGTCGGCATTCCGATCTTGATGGTCTTGGCTTGCGCACGCGCCACCCAGGGCGCGGCAACACTCATCGCACCGGCGCCCATCAGCGCCAGTGTTGAACGGCGGCTGATGCCCGGCGTGCGGGTCCTCGTCATTTTCCCCTCCCTCTTTCGGGTCGGCGTTTCCTGATCCCTGTCGGAGATCGTCTCGTCTCCGTGTCTCGAAGGATTTCAGAGGTAGGGGGGTGACGTCAAGCCAAAGATGAATTACGAGTCAGAATTCATCAGGGAAGGAAACGAGGCCAAGAATTGGCCCGAAACCAGCGCAAATGATCAATCTGTCGAGCTTCATCGCCTTTCATGCCCGACGCACGCCGGCGCGGCCCGCGCTGAAATATCGCGGCGAGGTGATTTCCTACGCGGCGCTTGATGCACGCGTCCGCAAGGCCGCCGGGTGGCTCGCCGCGCAGGGCATCGGCCCTGGCGATGTCGTGGCCGTATTGATGAAGAACAGCGCGGCATTCCTGGAACTGGTGTTTGCCACCAGTCATCTCGGCGCAGTCTTCTTGCCGATCAACTTCCGCCTCTCACGCGATGAGGTCGGCTACATCGCCGGCAATGCCGGCGCGCGCCTGCTGATCGTCGATGAAGAGCTGGCAGCGAATGCCGCGGGCGCGAAGAGTGTCGTGCTCGATGAGGCCGCGCAGCACAGCGTCGTGCGTCTCGCGAGCAGCGCTGCACCCGCGCCGATGCATCCGCGCCAGCCATCGGACCTGATGCGGCTGATGTACACCTCGGGCACGACCGACCGCCCCAAGGGCGTGATGCTCTCTTACGATAATTTCTACTGGAAGTCCGCCGATCAGACGATTGCGCTCGGCCTCAGAGCCGAGACGCGGCTTCTCGTCGTCGGTCCGCTCTATCACGTCGGTGCACTCGACCTGCCGGGCATCGCCGTGCTCTGGCATGGCGGCTTTATCCGCATCGAGCGCAATTTCGAGCCGGAGACGGCGCTTGCGGCGATCGCCGAGGACAGGCTCAACGCCGCCTGGTTCGCGCCGGTCATGACCACGGCGATGCTCACCTGCCCCACCCGCGATCGCTACGACGTCTCCAGCCTGACATGGGCGATCGGCGGCGGCGAGAAGACGCCGGAGTTGCGCATCCGCGCCTTCTCCGAATACTTCCGCAACGCGCGCTATATCGACGCCTATGGCCTCACCGAGACCGTCGGCGGCGACACGTTCATGGAGGCCGGCCGCGAGATCGAGAAGATCGGCTCCACCGGCCGCGCCATCGCCCATGTCGAGATCGAGATTCGCGACGAGGACGGCAAGATCGTGCCACCGAACGTCAATGGCGAGATCTGCCTGCGCGGGCCGAAAATCACGCGCGGCTACTGGAAGGATTCGGACAAGACGGCCTCGGCCTTCTTCGGCGACTGGTTCCGCAGCGGCGACGTCGGCTATCTCGACGACGAGGGCTTTCTGTACCTGACCGACCGCAAGAAGGACATGATCATCTCCGGCGGCGAGAACATCGCCTCCTCCGAGGTCGAGCGCGTCATCTACGATCTGCCCGAGGTGCGCGAGGTCGCCGTGATCGGCCTGCGCGATGCGCGCTGGGGAGAGCGACCGGTCGCCATCGTCGTGCTGGCTGACGGCGCCAGCCTCGACCTCTCTGCCCTCACCGAACATTGCCGTGCGCGGCTGGCGAGCTTCAAGGTGCCGAAACAGCTCGTCGTCCGCGACAGCCTGCCGCGCAATCCAAGCGGAAAGATCCTCAAGCGCGTGCTGCGCGCCGAGCTGGAGACGTCTGAATGACGCAAGTGAACGCCAAGGTGACGAAGCTCAACCGCGTCGAGCGCAACGCCTGGACCAAGCAGAAGATCTTCGAGGCCGCCACCAAGGTCGTGGGCAGATACGGCTATGCCGAAGCCTCGGTCGCCCGCATCACCGAACAGGCCGGCGTCGCGCAGGGCACCTTCTACAATCATTTCGAGAATCGCCAGGAATTGCTCGACCAGCTCCTGCCCAAGATCGGTCTCGACATGGTCGAATTCATCCGCGCTCGCACCGGCACGGCGGATGCGGCACGGCAGGAGATCGCGCGCTTCTCCGCCTTCTTCGACTTCATCCGCGAGGTGCCGGAATTTCTGCGCATCCTCAACGAGGCCGAGTTCTTCGCACCGACCGGGTATCAGAAGCATCTCGACAACATTTCGGTCGCCTATGTCCGCATCCTGCGCCGGGCTCGTCTTGCGGGCGCGATCGAGGACTACAGCGATGAGGAATTCGAGGCGATCGTCCACATGCTGATGGGGGCGCGCGGCTATCTCAGCCGCCGCTATTCCTATTCGGAAAGCGGCGTCACCACCGTTCCCGATCACGTCATCTCCGCCTATCGCAAGCTGATGACGCGCGGCCTCTTCACTGCCTTCGGAGATCAGGACACGCCATGAACATCGAATCTCCGCACAAGCCGCTCGACTTCGCCTCGGCGATCGCCGAGGGCGATATCCGTTGCCTGCTGATGGTGCTGGTGCACATGACCGGCGACGAGAAGTGGCTGGAACCGCCCTACCTGCCCAAGCGCGATATCCGCCTGATCCCCGATCCCGAGGCCGGGGTGCCGCACGATATCCAGGACGAGATCCGCGCCGCCGTGGTCAAGCTCTTCGCCGAGGGGACGCCCAAGCCCGTCATCACCGACCCCGGCGAGGGATTGCTGCTGAGGATGATGCGCGCCTGCCTCGGCGAGAACGTCGCGCCGGAATATGCGCCCCTGATGCGCGAAGAGATGGGCTTTGTGACGCGCGAGGCACGCTGGACGGCGCGCCCTTCCGACGAGAAGCTTGCGAACCAGCACGTGCTGATCGTCGGCGCCGGTGTCTGTGCCATCGCGCTCGGCGTGGCGCTCGGCCATCTCGGCATCCCCTACACCATCGTCGAGAAGAACGAGGAACTCGGCGGCACCTGGTGGATCAACCGCTATCCCGGCTGCGGCGTCGATACGCCGAACCACTCCTATTCGTATTCGTTCGGATCGCGCAATGCCTGGACGCGCTACTTCTGCCAGCGCGAGGAGCTGCTCGGCTATTTGCTTAAGGTCGCCGACGAATACGGCATCCGCAAGCATCTTCGCGTCAACACCGAGCTGACCTCGTCGCGCTGGGACGAAGGCAAGAAGCGGTGGATTTCGACGCTGAAGACAGTGAACGGCGAAGAGATCTTCGAGTCCACCGCGCTGGTCAGTGCCATCGGCCAGCTCAACGATCCCTCACGCGCCCGCTTCGAAGGCGAAGACAGCTTCAAGGGAACGATCCTGCATTCGGCATTGTGGTCCGACAACATCAACGTCGAGGGCAAGCACGTCGCCGTGATCGGCACCGGTGCCACCTCGATGCAGCTCGTGCCCGCGATCGCCGGCCGTGCAGCCTCGGTCACGGTCTACCAGCGCAGCGCGCAATGGGCTCGGCCGGTGAAGGGCTATGCCGACCCGATCAGCGAGGGCGCACGCTGGCTGCTGGCGCATCTGCCATTCTATGTGCAGTGGTATCGCTTCAACATGTTCTGGCGCTACGGCGATGGCCTCCTTCCCTTCCTCCGCAAGGACCCGGCCTGGCCGCATCCCGAACGCGCCGTCAACAAGGGCAACGACCGGCACCGCCAGGAGCTGACGGACTTCATCCTGGCGGAACTGCAGGGACGCCCCGACCTGATCGAAAAATGCGTGCCGACCTATCCGCCCTATGGCAAGCGCATCCTGCTCGACAACAGCTGGTTCAAGACTTTGAGGCGAGACAACGTCGAACTCGTCACCGAGGCGATCGACCATTTTGACGAAAGCGGCATCGTCACTGCCGACGGCAGGCAGCGCCCGGCCGACATCATCGTCGTCGCCACCGGCTTCAAGGTGACGGAGATGGCTGCACGCCTCAACATCAGCGGGCGCGGGGGCACGAATCTGCGTGAAGCCTGGACCAACGACAATCCGACCGCGTTCCTCGGCCTCACCGTGCCGGGCTTTCCAAACTTCTTCTGCATGCTCGGTCCCAATTCAGGGCCGGCCCATGGCGGCAGCGTCATTTTCCAGTCGGAATGCCAGAGCCGCTACATCTCGGCGTGTCTCGTCGACATGATCGAACGAGACATCGCCGCGATCGATGTCCGTCAGGACGTGCTCGACGAGTATGTCCGCAAGGTCGATGCCGAGCACGAGGCGATGATCTGGACCCATCCGGGCATGAGCACCTACTACCGCAACAGCAGTGGCCGCGTGTTCTCGGCGATGCCGTGGCGTTTCGTGGATTACTGGCGCATGACGCATGATCCGGATATGAGGCAGTACACGCTGACGAAGGCTGACTGAAACTGGAGCGGCAACCAGTGCACCCTCTCCCCTTGTGGGAGAGGGTGGCTTCGCGAAGGCGAAGCCGGGTGAGGGGTATCTATCCCCACGAGCAGTCTGGCCAGTCGCGAGAACCCCTCATCCGGCGCTACGCGCCACCTTCTCCCACAAGGGGGAGAAGGAAGTGCGACATCCGCGTAACCCAACGCACCTTTACGCCGCCAGCCCGCTCTCCACCGGAGCGAACTCCAGCCCGAGGCTCTCTGCCACGGCCTTGTTCGTAATCCGCCCGCGATGCACATTGAGTCCGTTGCGCAAATGCGGGTTCTCCAGCACCGCCGCAAACCCCTTGTTCGCGAGCATCAGTCCGAACGGCAGCGTCGCATTGTTCAGCGCCTGACTCGAGGTCACCGGCACCGCGCCCGGCATGTTGGCGACGCAATAATGCACGACGCCGTCGACCTCGTAGGTCGGCTCGGCGTGCGTGGTCGGATGAGAGGTCTCGAAGCAACCGCCCTGGTCGATCGCGACGTCGACCAGCACGGCCCCCGGCCGCATCGATTTCAGCATGGCGCGCGTGACGAGCTTCGGCGCACTGGCGCCCGGCACCAGCACCGCACCGATCACGACGTCGGCGGCGAACACCTCGTCCTCGACCGATTCAATGGTCGAGAAACGCGTGCGCACGCGTCCGGCAAAGAGATCGTCCAGTTCGCGCAAGCGCGGAATCGAGCGGTCGATCACGGTGACTTCGGCCCCGAGGCCGGCGGCCATGCGCGCCGACTGGGTTCCGACCACGCCGCCGCCGAGCACGACGACGCGCGCCGGCTGCACGCCCGGTACGCCGCCCAGGAGCAAGCCGCGGCCGCCGGCCGAGCGCTTGAGCGCGGCGCCGGCGGCCTCGATGGCAAGGCGGCCGGCGACTTCGCTCATCGGGGCGAGCAGCGGGAGGTGACCGCTCGCATCCGTGACGGTCTCATAGGCGATCGCGGTGCAGCCGGAGTCGATCAGGCCCTTGGCCTGCTCCGGATCCGGCGCAAGATGAAGATAAGTAAACAGGATCTGGTTCTCGCGGAGCTGGGCCCATTCGCCCTTCTGCGGCTCCTTGACCTTCACGATCATCTCGGACTTGGCGAAGATCTCGCGGGCGGTCTCGGCAATGGACGCCCCTGCCCGCCGATACATCTCGTCGGACCCGCCGATGCCACTGCCGGCGCCGGTCTCGACCGTCACCTGGTGCCCGGCGGCGACATACTCGCGGACGGCGCCCGGGGTGAGCCCGACGCGATATTCCTGCACCTTGATCTCCTTGGGCACACCGACACGCATCCCGAGCTCCATTGCCAACGCACTGATTCCGCTCATTCATCGTAGCGACGGCGCCCGTTTGGTTTCGTGCAAATATCCGCTAGGTTTGGCACGCGCGCGCCGGTTTCCGGCGCGAAAGTGCCCTTTCACGCTGGAAACGAAACCTTGGCCCTCGACCGGAAAGACATCGCGATCCTCGCGGAACTCACGACCAATGCGCGGGCCAGCCACACCGAGCTTGCCAACAAGATCGGCCTGTCGAGCACGGCGCTGGCGCGGCGGCAGAAGGCGCTGGAGGACGACGGCTACATCCAGGGCTACCAGGCCACACTCGACCTCGCCGAGTTCGGCCTCACCACCACCGTGCTGGTTCGCATCGCGCTGGAGAGCCAGAGCGACGATGCGCTGAAGGCGTTCGAGGCTGAGGTGGTGAAATGCCCCTCAGTCGTGCGCTGCTTCCTGATGTCGGGCACCGACGACTACATCTTGATCGTGCTCGCCCGCGACATCCAGGATTTCGAGCGGATCCACCGCACCGAGCTGTCCCGCCTGCCCCGCGTCGCGCGCGTGCAATCGAGCTTCGCACTACGCGAGATCGTCAACCGCGCGGTGCCGACCGTGGTGTTCGGGGAGACGAAGCGCTGACCTCGCCCGTCCCAACCGGAGAACCGGTCGGGAACCAAGAAGCCCGTCATCCGTTGGGCGCTATTGGCCAGCGGCGGCAATGCATCCTCGCGTCACAGCCTCGGTTGCCCGGCTCGGCCTTTCCGCAGGGAACAGACCATGGCCGACATCGCGGATCAGACCCCCAAACGCATTCCGATCAACCTCGTCGTCAATGGCGCAAGGCGCACACTCGAGGTCGCGCCGTGGACCACGCTCCTGGATGCCCTGCGTGACCGCCTGGAGTTGACCGGCACCAAGAAAGGCTGTGATCACGGCCAATGCGGCGCCTGTACCGTGCTGATCGATGGAAGACGGGTCAATTCCTGCCTGACCCTCGCCGTCATGAAGGATGGCGCTGAGATCACGACGATCGAAGGCCTTGCCAAGGACGGCGCGCTGCATCCCCTGCAACAGGCCTTCATCGACCATGACGCCTTTCAGTGCGGCTATTGTACGCCGGGACAGATTTGCTCGGCGGCCGGCCTGCTGGCCGAAGGCCGTGCGCGGGATGCCGACGAGATCCGGGAGCTGATGAGCGGAAATCTCTGCCGGTGCGGCGCCTACCCCAACATCGTGGCTGCGATCGAACAGGCAATGAGCCGGTCATGAACAACTTCCACTATTCCCGCGCAAGCGACGTTGCCGACGCCATTCGCCTGCTCGCCGCCGATCCAGGCGCGAAGCTGATTGCCGGCGGCACCAACCTGATCGACCTGATGAAAGAGAACGTCGAACGGCCCTCGCGGCTGATCGACATCTCCCGCCTGCCGCTCCGCGACATCGAGGAGACTGCCGATGGCGGCCTGCGCATCGGCGCCTTGGTGCCGAATTCGGATCTCGCCTATCATCCGCTGATCGAGCAGCGCTATCCCCTGCTCGCCAGCGCCATCCTGGCAGGTGCCTCCGCGCAACTGCGCAACATGGCCTCGGTCGGTGGAAATCTGATGCAGCGAACGCGCTGCGCCTACTTCTATGACACGACGACGCCTTGCAACAAGCGAAGTCCCGGTTCGGGCTGCTCGGCAAGCGATGGTCTCAACCGGAACCATGCAATCCTCGGCACCAGCACGTCCTGCATCGCGACCAATCCCTCCGACATGAGCGTGGCGCTGGCGGCGCTCGGTGCGCTCGTCCACATTGCAGGCGCCAACGGTCAGCGCACCATCGCGCTGACCGATTTCCATCGGCTGCCGGGTGATACGCCTCACCGAGATACGAATCTCGGCAGCGGCGAGATCATCATCGCAATCGAGCTGCCGCCGCGCGGCTTTGCCCGGAACTACAGCTACCTGAAGATCCGCGACCGGCTGTCCTACGCCTTCGCCTTGGTCTCGGTCGCAGCCGCGCTCAAGCTGGAAGGCAACGCAATCGGCGAAGCGCGCCTGGCGCTCGGCGGCGTTGCCCACAAGCCCTGGCGAAGCCCCGAAGCCGAAGCGGCATTGCGCGGCCAGGCGGCAACACCGGATCATTTCGGGCGCGCCGCCGATCTGCTGCTGCAGGGAGCAACCGCTCGCTCGCACAACAGGTTCAAGATCGAGCTCGCGCGCCGAGCCGTCGTGCGTACGCTGATCCAGGCCACAGGCGCCACACCGCAATCACAAGCTCACAAGAAGATCGCATGAGGGCCCGATGAACGCCTATGTCGGAACACCAACGTCGCGCGTCGACGGCCGGGCCAAGGTCACTGGAGCTGCGAAGTATGCCGGCGAGTTCACCGCCGAGGGCCTGGTCCATGGTTTCGTGGTGGCGGCCACCATAACGCGCGGTCGTATCGTGCGGCTCGACACCAGCGAAGCGCTGAAGGTGGCTGGAGTGCTCGACGTGCTCACGCACGCCAATCGTCCTTCCCTCGCCGACAAGGACGAGGCCTGGAAGGACGAGGTGGCCCCGGAGGGTTCGCCCTTCCGGCCGCTATATGATGACTTGATCAGGTTCAACGGGCAGCCGATTGCTCTCGTCGTTGCCAAAGAATGGGAGACCGCGAAGTACGCCGCAACGCTGGTGCGGATCGATTACGAGCAGGATGGGTTTGCAACCGATCTCGAGGCCGAGCGCGGCAGTGCCCGCGAGATGGACAAGCCGCACAAGCCCCGCGGCGACGCCAAAGCAGCGCTTGCGGCCGCCCCCCTGCGGCACGAAGCGGACTACCTCATTCCGACCGAGCATCACAATCCGATGGAGCTCTATGCGACGACGACGGTCTGGGAAGGCGACGGCAAGCTCACGGTCTACGACAAGACGCAAGGCGTCCAGAACGTGCAGAAGTTCCTCTGCGGTGTGTTCGACAAGAAGCCCGAGGAGATCCGCGTGCTTTCGCCCTATGTCGGCGGCGCATTCGGTTCCGGCCTGCGGCCGCAATACCAGGTGGTGCTGGCGACGCTGGCCGCGCTCGCACTCAAGCGCTCGGTCCGCGTCGTGCTGACACGGCAGCAGATGTATGGGCTTGGCTATCGGCCGATGACCATCGAGCATGTCGCGCTCGGGGCAAGGCGCGACGGCACGCTCGATGCCGTCAGCCACGAAGCCATTGCCGTTACCTCACGCTACGAGGATTTTTCGCGCAATGACACCGGCTGGGCCGAGCAGCTTTACAAGAGCCCCAACAGCCACTTTTCCCACAAGCTGGTCGACCTCGACGTCTCGACGCCCTGCGACATGCGCGCGCCGGGCGCGGCAACGGGCGTCTTGGCGCTCGAATGCGCCATGGACGAACTGGCCGTCACGCTGAAGCTGGATCCGATCGAGCTGCGCCTGAAGTGCTACTCGGATCGCGACCAAAGCGAAGACCTCCCCTACACCAGCAAGCAATTGCGGGAATGCTACGCCCGCGGCGCGGAAGCCTTCGGCTGGGCCCGGCGCGCCCCCGCCCCGCGCTCCATGCGCGACGGCAAGGAACTGGTCGGCTGGGGCATGGCGACGGGGGTGTGGGAGGCGCTGCAGATGCCGGTCGCCGTCCGGATCGTGCTGACGGCCAACGGCCATGCCGAGGTCTCCTGCGCCGCGTCCGATATCGGCACCGGCACGTACACCATCGTGGCGCAAGTGGCGGCCGATGCTCTTGGGCTGCCGATCGAGAACATCAGCGTCAGGCTCGCCGACTCGACCTTGCCGCAAGCCCCTGTCGAGGGCGGCTCCTGGATGGCGGCGTCCAGCGCGCATGCCGTACTGGGGGCGGCCGAAGACATTCGCCATGAGCTCGCACGTCTTGCAAAGGCAATGCCAGGCTCGCCGCTCGCTAACCTCGACGCCGCCAACGTGACCCTGGTCGACGGTATGATCGCCAGCAACGGCAAGGACGGGGCTGCCGTCTCGATTGCGGATGTCATGCGCCACGGCGAGCTCGAGCGGATCGAAAAGGAGAAGCTCAACCAGTTCGCGGAGGACAAATCGCATGCCCGCAACACGCATTCGGCGGTTTTCGCCGAGGTGAAGGTCGACGAGGAGCTGGGTGTCATCCGCGTCACGCGGGTCGTGAGTGCTGTCGCCGCCGGCCGCATCCTGAACACCAAGACGGGCCGCAGCCAGGTCATGGGCGGTGTGGTCTGGGGGATCGGGATGGCGCTGCACGAGGAGACGATGATGGATCACCGCTTCGGCCGCATCATGAACGCTAACGTCGCCGAGTACCACATTCCCGTGAACGCCGACATTCACGATATCGACGTCATTTTCGTCGATGAGCCCGACGGCCGGATCAACAGGATGGGCATCAAGGGTCTCGGCGAGATCGGCATTGTCGGCGTGCCTGCGGCGATCGCAAACGCCGTCTATCACGCCACCGGCAAGCGCATCCGCCGCTTCCCGATCACGCTGGACAAGCTGCTGGACTGAGGCCGCAAATACGCGAACATTCCCGCGGCACTCGGGCGTGTCATCCAACTGTCATCGAATGTGCCGAGAGCTGTGTCTCTGCCACATTCGGGATCCGACATGGACTATTTCAAGCGCTTCAACTTCCTGTTCGCAGCACCCGTGTTCGACGCCGACGACCTCGAGGGCGTTCGCTTCAACCAGATCATCGAGGAGATCCAGCGCTCCGGATTCGAGGTGGTCCGGGCCCGCAAGCTGGAGGATGCCGAGATGGCCGTGCAGACCGATGCGGCGATCGGCTGCATGGTGGTCGACTGGGGCAAGAAGGGCCTCGAAGGCAAGACCTCGGCCCTGATCAATCTGATGCGCCGCCGGGGCCTCGACTTCCCCATCATCCTCCTGATCCGTCGCAAGCGGTTCGAGGATCTGCCAGTCGAGGTGCTCGATTTCATCGACGGCTATGTCTTTCTGTCCGAGGAGACGCCGCCCTTCATCGCCAAGAACCTGATCAGCCGTCTCAAGCAATATGCCGAGACGCTGAAGACCCCGTTCTTCGGTGCGCTGGTCGACTATGCCGAGGAAGGCAACCAGCTCTGGACCTGTCCAGGCCATAACGGCGGCGTGTTCTACAACCGCAGCCCGATCGGGCGCGTGTTCGTCGAGCATCTCGGTGAATCCGTGTTCCGTGACGACCTCGATAATTCCGTGCTCGATCTCGGCGACCTCCTCACCCATGAAGGCCCGGCGCTGAAGGCGCAGAAGGAAGCGGCCCAGATCTTCGGCGCCGAAAAGACCTATTTCGTGCTCAACGGCACCTCGACGTCGAACAAGGTCGCGCTCGGCGCCCTCGTCACCGACGGTGACCTCGTGCTGTTCGACCGCAACAACCACAAGGCCGCCCATCACGGCGCTCTGATGATCAGCGGCGGCGTCCCCATCTACGTCCCGACCGTCCGCAATGCCTGGGGCCTGATCGGCCCGATGCGCTGGGACATGCTCGACGAGAAGGCCCTGCGCGAGGCCATCCGCAACCATCCGCTGGTCGGGGACCGCGACGCCTGGCGCAAGGAGCGTCCGTTCCGCGTCGCCGTGGTCGAGCAGTGCACCTATGACGGCTCGATCCACAGCGCAGAGATGATCCTGAAGCGCATCGGCCATCTCTGCGAATACATCCTGTTCGACGAGGCCTGGGCCGGCTTCATGAAATTCCATCCGCTCTATGCCGGGCGCTTCGCCATGGGCCTGGCCAATCTTCCTCCTGAGGCGCCCGGCATCATCGCGACGCAGTCGACCCACAAGCAGCTGGCGAGCTTCTCGCAGGCCTCGCAGATCCACATCAAGGATCGTCACATCCGCGGCCAGAAGCGGCGCGTCGAGCACCGCCGCTTCAACGAGAGCTTCATGCAGCACGCATCGACGTCCCCCTTCTATCCGCTGTTCGCCTCGCTCGACGTCGGTGCGCAGATGATGAAGGGTCGCTCCGGCGAAGTGCTGTGGGACGACACGATCCGGCTCGGCATCGAGCTGCGCAAGAAGATCCGGGCGATGCGCAGGGAGTTCGAGGAGAAAGAGCAAAATCCGGAGCGGCGCTGGTTCTTCGAGCCCTTCGTTCCCGATCGGGTCGCCATTCCCGATGTCAGCCGCCCCGGCGCCGCGCACAACGTCGCCTGGGAGACGCTCTCCACCGACGAGCTCGCGACCAATCCCGCGCTGTGGCAGCTCTCCCCGGACACCAACTGGCATGGCTTTCCCGATCTCGCGGAAGGCTTTGCCATGACCGATCCGAACAAGCTGACCTTGCTCACCCCCGGATTCGATCGTGCGACCGGCGCCTATGCCGAACACGGCATCCCCGCACCGGTCGTCGCGCAATACTTGCGCGAAAACCGCATCGTCCCCGAGAAGAACGACCTCAACTCCCTGCTCTTCCTGCTCACGCCCGGCGTCGAGGCAAGCAAGGCCGGCACGCTCATCTCCGGCCTCGTCGCGTTCAAGAGGCTGCATGACGACAATGCGCTGCTGGCCGACGCGATCCCGGAATTCCATCAGCGGCGACGGGCGCGCTACGCAGGCGTGCGTCTGCGCGACCTCTGCGGCGAGATGCACCGCTTCTTCCGAGCCGCCGACGTCAGTGCGCTCCAGGCTCGGCAGTTCATGCCCGAGCACATGCCCGAGATCGCGATGTCGCCCCGCGATGCCGCGCGCTATCTGTTCCGCAACGATGTCGACTACCTGCCGATCGAGGCGATCGCCGGCCGCATCGCCACCACACCCTTCGTGGTCTATCCGCCCGGCATCGCCACCATCGTGCCCGGAGAGCGGCTGACGGAGCGGGCCAAACCCATGATCGATTATCTCAAGATGTTCGAGACCTGCTTCAACACGTTCCCGGGCTTCGACGTCGAGATCCAGGGGGTCTACAAGGAGGTCGATGCGAACGGGCGCATCGGGCTCTACACTTACGTGGTCGCCGAGTAGCGCCGATGAACGAAACAGCTGCGCGCGCGAGTGACGAGCCCGTTCTGGTCAGGCCGTCACGCGAAAGCGATGTCGAAGCGATGCTGGCGATCTACCGCCATCACGTCCGCAATGGTGTGCCGCGCGATGTCGAGGGAACCGGTGCGCCGGCGCCGGATGATTTGCGCGAGCGGCGCAAGAACCTGAAGCAGACCCGCCTGCCGCATCTGGTCGCGACCTATCGCGGCGAGGTCGTCGGCTATGCCTATGCCGTGCTGTTCCGCAAGCGTCCCGCCTATCGGTACACGGCCAAGCACTCGATCTACGTCCACCACGCGCATCTCGGCCGCGGAGTCGGACGGCTATTGCTCCAGGAATTGATCGATGCCTGTGCGGCGGCCGGCTTCCGCCAGATGATCGGCTATATCGATGCCGACAACGCGCCCTCGCTGGCGCTTCACGAGAGGTTCGGCTTCGCGCGCGCCGGCCTGCTTTGCGGCGTCGCCTATCGCCACGGCCGCTGGTCCGACACCGTGATGGTGCAGCGATCGCTCGGCGCCGGGACGACAACACCTCCGCCCATCATGACGCCGGGCCGGTAGGCCTTACGACGGAAAGTCGGCCGGTCTCACATGGATGCGGTCGGCATGCAGCGACCAGTCATGCAATGCCTGTTCCTTGCAGAATCTCGCTTTCGCCCGCTCCTTGGCCTCATTCTCGTCGGCGGCATCGATCTCGAGCGTACCCTGACAAACCTCGCTCTGTCGGCCGTATTCGCCGAGCACGTTCTTCATGAACCTGACGACATAAGTAGCCATAGGACCTCCTGCTGCCCTCGCAGCACTCTAGTCCCATTTAGGGCGGAGCGGGGAAGGAGATTTTGACGCGGATCAAGGCGGGAAGGACAATCCATTTCGGAACCTGCCGGCCGGGGAGAAGCCGGAATGCCGGCCGCGCCCATGAGGATCTTGCCTTGCACCTCGTCTCCGATACCGAAGTCACGAAAGTTCCGACGTCTCCTATCCTCATTGCCGCGCTGGAGGAGGCCCATCGCCGGCCGAAGATGGAAGTCCTGGACGCCTTTCTCGGCGGCGAGGGGGCCCAATACGCGCGTCTTCGTGGACCGGCGGGAATCGGCCTTCCCTGGCCTCGGCGCCATCCTGCAGCCGATCACCAGCGGTGCGATCAGCGAGACCGACGTCCTCGGCGATCTCGACGATCTCGCCAGCGGCAGCGCGCAGGGACGCGCCTCACCGTCCGACATCACCTTCTTCACGAACGCGGGCGGCGGCCATCTCGACCTCATGACCTGGGAGGCCGTGTTCAAGCAGCTCGGCACGAAGTTCGGGTAGACGCCCTGCCCTGGCATCTCGCCGGTGGAGGCGGACGAGCGAAGGCAGGCGGGACAGAGCCGACATCAGCCATCACGTCGTGATGTCGAGCAGCGACTCCGTCGTTTCCGAGTAGGCCTGAATGACCTTCGCATTGGCGATGAAGCTGTACTTTGCGGCCGCCAGCTCAACGAATTCGCGGGTGATATCGACATTCGGCGCCGCGACCAGGCCGTCCTGGTTTGCGAAGGGGGCGCCCGGGTCGGATTGTGCGATATAGCTCGGCGAAACCGTCGACACGACCGCTTTCGTACCGCCTGGCATCGAGCCACTGGATTGGTCGACCTGATCGACGCGCAACGGCACATAAGCCGCGGGATAAGTCGAACTCGTGCTCGAGCTGGCTGCACCGGCCGACGTGCCCGATCCGCCTGACGCTGGCAGCGGGCCGGTCGTGCGGACGTTGGCGATATTGCTCGCGGCCACGTTCACGCGCAAACTTGCCGCAGAAAGTCCGGATGTCGCAATCGAAAAGACGCTCATGGACTTTCAACTACAGGACAAGTGATACGCGTTCACTTACCCGATCGATAAGATGCGGCGCTTTGGCTTTCAATCGTGGTAACCAATGATCGGAGCGCAATCCAACCTGGCGCGGCCGGCCCCTTACCCGGGCGTCACACCAAACGCCTGCTTGAAGCGCTCCGCATAGCGCGGCCAGACTTCGGGATTGATCATGCGCGGCGGTCGCTTGCCGTCGAGCACATCAAGCACCTGCTCGGCGGCGATGCGGCCCATGTTCTGGCGCGCCTCGATGGTGACGCCTGCCGTGTGCGGGCTCGCCAGCACGTTGTCGAACTGGAGCAGCGGATGCTCCGGCGGCGGTGGCTCCTTGGACCAGACGTCGAGGCCGGCACCCGCAATGCGCTTGTCGCGCAGCGCCTGAAGCAACGCGTCCTCGTCGTGGATGAAACCGCGCGCCGTGGTGATGAAATAGGCATGCGGCTGCATCAGCGCGAATTCACGCACGCTGATCATGTTCCGGCTGCCCTTGTTCAGCGGGCAGGAGATCGAGACGAAATCGGCGCGGCGCAGGAGCTCGTCGAGCTCGACCTTCTCCCCGCCCCGCTCCGCCATCACCTCGGCCGACAGATACGGGTCGTAGGCCAGCACCGTCATGCCGAGCAGGCCCTTGCACAGGGCGGCGATGCGCCGGCCGACATTGCCGAGGCCGATGATGCCGACGGTCTTGCCCTCGACCTCGTTGCCGACGAGTTCGTTGCGGTTGACGTCGCGCTCGCGGCGCAGGCGGCGATCCGACTGGATGATGCGCTTGGACAACGTCAACATCATCGCCAGCGCATGCTCGGCCACCGAATGGGCATTGCCGCCGGACTGGTTGACGACCAGCACCCCCGCGTCCGTGCAGGCCTCGACGTCAACAGGGTCGAAGCCCGCGCCATTGCTGGAGACCAGCAGCAATTTCGGCGTCCGCTTCAGAAAGGCGGCGTCGACGTGGAAATGCGGCGCCAGTTCGTCGCGGGCCGCGCCGATCTGGTAGACATGGGCCGCGCTCAGGACCGGTGCATAAAAATCTTCAGGGCTCTCGTTCTCGATGCGATCGAGCCGGACGTCGGGCCGCGCCTTCAGAATGTCGATGTAGATCGGATTGGCGAGGTATTTGACGTAGAAGACGCGCTTGTTGTTGACGGACATCAGGACCCTTCCGGCTCGCTCGCGAGGGAGCTCGGCAAGGTCGGCGCGACGCGCTGCCTCCGGTGCTTCCTCCCGTTTCTTCATTGCCACACTTATGACATGGCGGTGCCGGCCACGGCAGGCCTTCTGGCGCAGATCACGGTGCCGGCCCGGACATGTTGACAATCCCACTGCCTGCGTCAAGTTCGGCGGGCCGCCGCGACGGCCAGAAAGAAGCATGCGCGGCTGAAGGGAGAACGCAATGGCGATTGCGGAACAACGGACCTCGCCCCAGGCCGCTCAAAGCTCCGGCGAAGGAAGCTGGCACGGCATCGTCCTGCAAACGTTGAAGCGGAACGAGATCAGCCTCATCCCCTACGTGCCCGACCGCGTGCTGACGCCGCTGATCAAGAACCTGCACGCCGATCCCTTCTTCACCACCTTTGCCACCGCCCGCGAGGAGGAAGCGGTTGGCATCGTCTCCGGCGCCTGGATGGGCGGACGGCGCGGGGCGGTGCTGATGCAGACCTCCGGCTTTGCCACGCTGGCCAACGTGCTGGCCTCGCTCGCGGTGCCCTACCAGATCCCGCTGATCATGTTCGTGTCCGAGCGCGGCACGCTCGGCGAGTTCAATTACGGCCAGTCGCTGGTCTGCCGCACCATGCGCCCGGTGCTCGATTCACTGGCGCTGGAGCACCACACCATCACCCGGCTCGACGAGCTCGAATTCATCACGGACCGCTCGATCAAGCAGGCCGTCACCACGCAGGCGCCGGTGGCGTTGATCCTCAACCCGCTGCTCACGGGCGGCAAGGTCTTCGACAAGTGAGGCCGGTCATGAACACGCGCAACACCAAGGTCATGAACCGCTTCGACGTCACCTCGCGCCTCGTCGCGAAGCTCAAGCACGAGGAAGCCGTGATCGGCGGCATCGGCAACACCAATTTCGATCTCTGGGCCGCCGGCCACCGCCCGCAGAATTTCTACATGCTGGGCAGCATGGGGCTCGCCTTTCCGATCGCGCTCGGGGTGGCGCTGGCGCAGCCCGGTCGCCGCGTCATCGCACTCGAAGGCGACGGCTCGCTGCTGATGCAGCTCGGCGCGCTGTCGACCATTGCAGCCCTGAAGCCGAAGAACCTGACGATGATCGTGATGGACAACGGCATCTACCAAATCACCGGCGCGCAGCCGACACCGGCAGCGAACGTCGCCGACATCGTCGCCATCGCCATCGGCTCCGGCCTCGTCAACAGCGCCTGGGCCGCGGACGAGGAGGATTTCGAGCGACTGGTCGACGATGCGATGGCTGCCAGCGAGCCGGGCCTGATCGCAGTCCGGATCGACGACAAGCCGGGCGTGGGCACCACCCGCCGCGACCCCGTGCAGATCCGGGAACGCTTCATGCACGGCCTCGGCGTGCGCGAGCCACTTTAACATTTTGTCATTAACTACACGGCGATCTGATACCGACCTCGCGACAAGCCCGCCAGATCCGTGCTAAGCGGTCCGGATGTCCTTTTTCATTCGTAGCGTTGCCTGGCTGCTCGCGGCCGCCGTCACTTTCGCCACCCTAGGTCCCCCCGGCCTACGGCCCCATTCCGACCTCGGCCAGGACGGCGAACATGCGCTCGCCTTCATCCTGGTGGGACTGGCGTTCGGCCTCGCCTATCGGCGACGACGTCTGCTGGTCACAGCCGCCGCGGTCGTGCTGATTGGCGTGCTCGAGCTGATGCAATTTTGGGCACCCGGCCGCCATGCGCGGCTGGAGGATTTTCTGGTCGATGCCGCCACCGCCTGCCTCGGCTTTGCGCTCGCCGCCGCGGCCGATTGGCTGCTCGCGCGCTTTCGCACCAGCGCTGCCCTGACAAGCGAAGGCCCCGCGGAGTGACACTCCGCAGGGGCTGTCTCGTCAGCGCCTGGATTGCCGCCGATCAGTCGATGATCTTGACGACGCGGCGGGTGCGCGGCTCGACGATCACGCGGCGATCGTTCACGACCGCATAGCGATACTCGGTGTAATTCGGCACGGGGCGGAGCACAACGGTGGGCGGCAGCGGCTCGCCGACGACAACGCGCTCCTCCACGACGACCGAATCGCTTCGCGGGATTCCGCCCAGCACGGCATTCGGAATTTCGAGACCGGCGCCGACGGCCGCGCCAACGGTGCCGCCGACCATCGCGCCGATTGGGCCGCCGATGTCGCCACCCGCACGCGCGCCATCCGCGGCGCCCTGAGCGGTCGTTGACTGGGCGAAGGCTGCGCTCGACGCCAGCAGCGAGGCGGCGGCGAACGTAATCGCAAGACGGGTTTTCATGTGCTTATGTCTCCAGTGGATTGTCCTGCGCCTTCAACCGCGGGGCGCAGGCATTGTTCCGGTTCCCTGCGGCCAAAGAAGCGTCAGAATCCGGAGACTGTTACGCCGTAACACATCAGGCTGCGGCGATCTCGTGTCCCGCCATCAGTTCCAGCGCCCGCACCATCGCCGAATGATCCCACGCCTTGCCGCCATGCGCCGTGCAGGACGAGAACAATTGCTGCGCCACTGCCGTGCTCGGCAGCGACAAGCCGAGTGAGCGAGCGCCTTCGAGCGCGAGGTTGAGATCCTTCTGGTGCAGCTCGATGCGGAAGCCCGGATCGAAATTGCGCTTCACCATGCGCTCGCCATGCACTTCGAGGATCCGCGACGAGGCGAAGCCGCCCATCAGCGCCTTGCGCACCAGCGCTGGGTCCGCGCCGGCCTTGGATGCGAACAGAAGCGCTTCGCTCACGGCCTCGATCGTCAGCGCGACAATGATCTGGTTGGCGACCTTCGTCGTCTGGCCGTCGCCATTGGCGCCGACATGCGTGACATTCTTGCCCATCCTGTCGAAGATCGGCTTCATGGTGCCAAAAGCCCGCTCCGGCCCGCCGACCATGATGGTGAGGCTCGCAGCTTTCGCTCCGACCTCGCCGCCCGACACCGGCGCATCGAGATAGTCGGCGCCAAGCGCCTCGATCTTCTTCGCAAATTCCTTCGTCGCCAGCGGCGAGATCGAGCTCATGTCGGCCACGATCTTGCCCTTGGAAATGCCGCTCGCGACCCCGTCCTTGCCGAACAGCACGGCTTCGACATGCGGCGTATCCGGCACCATGATGACGACCGCATCCGCCTTCTCCGCGACCTCTTTGCCGGAGTTGCAGGGAATGCCGCCGGCCGCGATCAGCTCCGGCGCAACGGGCGCCACATCATGCAGAAGAACGCGATGGCCCGCGGCCAGGAGATGGCCGGCCATCGGCCGTCCCATGGTGCCAAGTCCGATGAAGCCGATGTCGATCATGTCAAGCTTTCCTCAGTTGCATATGCAAGATTCATCCGTTGGCTCGGTGCACCTCTCCCGCTTGCGGGAGAAGTCGGCGCGTCCGGGCGATGCGAAGCATCGTCCCGCGCGCCGGGTGAGCTTTATCCGCTTGGGGATTTTCACCGCACCGCGAATCCCATTGCGGAAGCACCCTCTCCCCAACCCTCTCCCGCAAGCGGGAAGAGGGAGTGCACCGTCACTGTGGCTTCGATATCCTCTATGTCTCGAACGTCTGTGCCGCGTGCCACGAAAGTCCTTCGAGCGTCGTGGTGCGCGGCTTGTATTCGCAGCCGATCCAGCCGCGATAGCCGATCGCATCGAGGTGGCGGAACAGAAAGGGATAGTTGATCTCGCCGGTGCCGGGCTCGTGGCGGCCGGGATTGTCGGCGAGCTGGATGTGGGCGATCTCAGGCAGATATTCCTGCATGGTGCGAGCGAGGTCGCCCTCCATGATCTGCATGTGATAGATGTCGTACTGGATGAAGAGGTTATTCGACCGCACGTCCGAGATCAGCTGCACCGCCTGCTCGGTGCCGTTGAGATAGAAGCCGGGAATGTCGAGCGTGTTGATCGGCTCGACCAGCAGCTTGATGTTCTCCCGCGCCAGCGTCGAGGCGGCAAAGCGCAAATTTCCGACCAGCGTCTCGTTCAGCTCGCGCGGGTCCGCATCGACAGGCGCGATGCCGACGAGGCAGTTGAGCTGCTCGCAATCGAGCGCCTTGGCGTAGTCGATGGCGCGGAATACGCCGTCGCGGAATTCACTGACGCGATCGGGCAGGATGGCAATGCCGCGCTCGCCCGCCGCCCAATTGCCGGCCGGCAGATTGTGCAGCACCTGCGTCAGCCCGTGGGCCTCCAACTGTTCACGCAGCTGCGCCTTGTCGAAATCATAGGGAAAGAGATACTCGACCCCGGCAAAGCCCGCCGCCTTCGCAGCGGCAAAGCGGTCGAGGAACGGCATCTCGTTGAAGAGCATGGTGAGGTTGGCGGCAAACTTCGGCATGATACTCTCCCCTATTCCGCCGGCTGCAGCACGCCCGGGCGCGCCCGCTCGACCTCGTCGAGCGGAAGGTCCAGCACCTCCTCGAACTCGACGATGTTGTCGATCTCGCTGCCCATCGCGATGTTGGTGACGCGTTCGAGGATGAATTCGACCACCACGGGCACGCGATGCCTGGCCATCAGTTCGCGCGCGGTGGCGAACGCCGCTTGCGTGTCCTCGGGGCGGGTGACGCGGATCGCCTTGCACCCGAGGCCTTCGGCAACTGCGACATGGTCGACGCCGTAGACGCCGATCTCGGGTGCGTTGATGTTCTCGAAGGAGAGCTGGACTTGATAGTCCATCTCGAAGCCGCGCTGGGCCTGGCGGATCAGGCCGAGATAGGAGTTGTTCACGACGACGTGGATGTAGGGCAGATTGAACTGCGCGCCGACCGCGAGCTCCTCGATCAGGAACTGGAAGTCGTAGTCGCCGGAGAGTGCGACGATGTCGCGATCCGGGCACGCCGCACGCACGCCGAGCGCGGCAGGCAGCGTCCAGCCGAGCGGTCCCGCCTGTCCGGCATTGATCCAGTTGCGCGGCTTGTAGACGCCGAGGAATTGTGCGCCGGCGATCTGCGACAGGCCGATCACGGTGACATAAGTGATGTCGCGGCCGAACGCCTTGTTCATCTCCTCATAGACGCGCTGCGGCTTGATTGGCACGTCGTCGAAATGGCTCTTGCGCAGCATCGTCTTCTTGCGATCGCGGCAGGCAGCGGGCCACGCCTGGCGCTCGCGGAGCCTGCCTGACCGGCGCCACTCCCTGGCGACGGCGACGAACAGCTCGAGCGCAACCTTCGCATCCGAGACGATGCCGAGATCGGGATTGAACACGCGCCCGATCTGCGTCGGCTCGATATCGACATGCACGAAGGTGCGGCCCTTGGTGTAGGTCTCGACCGAGCCGGTGTGGCGGTTGGCCCAGCGGTTGCCGATACCGAGCACGAAATCGGATTCCAGCAGCGTGGCGTTGCCGTAGCGGTGGCTGGTCTGAAGCCCGACCATGCCGGCCATCAGCACATGGTCGTCGGGGATCGCACCCCATCCCATCAGCGTCGGGACGACGGGCACGTTGGTGATCTCGGCAAACTCGACCAGCAGATCCGAGGCATCGGCATTGATGATGCCGCCGCCGGCGACGATCAGCGGCCGCTCGGCCGCGTTCAGCATCTCCAGCGCCTTCTCGACCTGCTTGCGCGTCGCGGCGGGCCTGTAGACCGGCAGCGGCTCATAAGTCTCGTCGTCGAACTCGATCTCGGCGAGTTGCACGTCGAGCGGCATGTCGATCAACACCGGCCCCGGCCGGCCCGAGCGCATCACGTGAAAAGCCTGGCTGAACACGCGCGGCACCAGCGCGGGCTCGCGCACCGTCACCGCCCATTTGGTCACGGGCTTTGCGATGGACTCGATATCGACCGCCTGGAAATCTTCCTTGTACAGCCGCGCCCGGGGCGCCTGTCCGGTGATGCAGAGGATCGGGATGGAATCGGCGATCGCGGAATAGAGCCCGGTGATCATGTCGGTGCCGGCCGGCCCCGAGGTGCCGATGCAGACGCCGATATTGCCGGCCTTGGCCCGCGTATATCCTTCCGCCATGTGCGAGGCGCCCTCGACATGCCGCGCCAGGATGTGGCGGATCGAACCGCGCTTCCTGAGCGCCGAGTAAAGCGGATTGATCGCGGCCCCGGGAACCCCGAAGGCAGTCGAGATGCCTTCCTTCTCCAGGACACGCACGGCTGCATCGACGGCTCGCATCTTCGCCATATCGGACCTCGCTTCAGTTGCGTCAGTGAGCGAGATCATCGGTTGCGCAGAAGCCGATCTCAACGAGATCGGTTTTATTTTCCACGATGCGGCAACCGCGGAAAAATCGGGGCGGTCTCAATCGGTTATATCGAGGAATGCGTGAAAGCGGATCACTCGAACAGCGGCGCCAGCTCCATCTGCGGCACCAGCACGAGACCCTTGTCGGTGATGCGAATTTCCGGAATGACCGATAGCGGAATCAAATTGAAGCCCATGTAGGGGATGGTGCAGCCGGCCTCCGCCCATTCCTTCTTCAGCACCTTCATTTCTTCCGCCACTTCGGTGACGCGCTTGTCGGAGAGCAGCCCGGCAATGGGCAGTGGAACCAGCGACCTCACCTTGCCATCTGCGACGACGCAGACGCCACCCTGATGCTCCTTGATCGCAGCGATTGCCACCTGCATGTCCGGCTCGTTGGTGCCGGCGACGATGATGTTGTGGCTGTCGTGACCGACGCTGGAGGCGACCGCACCGCGCTTCAGGCCGAAATCCTTGAGAAGGCCATGGGCGACATTGCCGGCCGACTTGCCGTGGCGCTCGACGACCGTGACGAAGCAAAGTCCGTAGCGGGCAAACAGGGATGGCCAATCCTTTGCAGGTTCGATCGCGACCTTCTCATGGATCAGCGTGATGCCGGGCAACGCGGTCTTGATCGCGTTGACGGTGCAGGCCTTCGCGGGCAGCTCAGGCGTCAGCTTCAACTTTTCCGGAAGCTTCACCGTGGCGTAGGCGGCCGTCGGATATTGATAGCGTTGCGACAAGGCCTGATCGAGAAGCCCGGTGATCTTGCCGTTCTCGACCACGAGCTCGCCGCCGTACCAGGTGCATTGCGGCTTGAGCTGGTCGTCCATAAGCACGAGATCGGCGCGGCGGCCGCCACCGAGCCCGCCGATATCGCCTTCCATACCGAAACGTGTCGCGCCATGAAGCGAACCCATCGACCAGGCCTGCTCCGGCGACATCCCCGCCTTCACCGCCTCGCGCACCACCCAGTCGAGACCGAACAGCAGCAGATCGTCGGCATCGCGATCATCTGTGCAGACCGCCGTGCGCTTGTGCGAGGCCCCGAGCTCGGTCACGGTGCGGATCGCCTGCGGCAGCGAATGCCAGGGCGTCGTCGGCGGGCCGCCGCGCAAGAACACCCAGACGCCGGCGTCGAGCAGGTCGTCGGCGATGTCGCGGTCGATCGCCTCGTGCGTATCGGTGACGCCGCTCGCCGCATAGGCAGCGACGAACTCGCGGCCATAGACATGACCGGACACCGGACGCCCGCGCTTCAGGGCCGCGGCGAGGATGGCATGGCTGCGCTCGTCGCCCATGGTGACAGGCACGAAATCCATCTTCTCGCCGAGTGCGACCGCCTCGGGCCAGCGATCGAACAGGCCCGCGATCTTGTCCGGCGTGAGGTCGCCGCCGGCGGTTTCCAGTTCCGCGGACGTTGCTGGCACCGTGCTCGGCACCGTCAGGAAGATCGAGAGCGGCGCCTCGCGTGCGTCCTCCAGCATCGCCTCGACGCCGGCGACGTCCATGACGTTGCCGATCTCGTGGCTGTCGCAGAAGATCGTGGTGGTTCCGTTGAGCAGCGCAGCTTCCGCGTAGGCACAGGCCGTCACCATCGAGGATTCGATGTGGATGTGCGGATCGACCAGCCCCGGCGCGATGATGCCGCCGGCCGCATCATAGAGCGGCACGCCGCTCCAGACCTTCTTCGCCGTGCCGGCCGGCTTCACCGCAGCGATGCGGCCGCCGGTGATCCAGACCTCGCGGCCCGGATGGATGCGCTCCGAATAGGTCGAGAGCACCCGGGCCCCCGTGACGACGAGATCGGGCGCAACGCGCGCCGAGGCGACGTCGGCGAGGCGACGCGTCATGCTGTGCAGCGGCGCAACGGAGAAACGGGTGAGTCTGGTCATCGGCGCTCTCTGGTGACGTTACGGCCGAGCGATGGTTACGCCCAGCCCCACCCCGGGCAAGCTCAAATATAGCGGCAGGACCTGCTTACGTCTTCGGCGCCGAAACGCCTGCCGCGCCCGGAGGCCTGCGCGGGTTCCGCGGTCGCCTCGGCGGTGCGGCAGTGGGCTTGACCCGAATTCGCATCGACCGGCCTTTCGGCTCATCGATCTCGAACGCATTCGTCTTTCGCACGAGATCGCTCAGCTTGCGAAAGCCGAACGTCCTCGGATCGAAATCCGAAGCCAGGTTGGCGAGCTGCCGCCCGACTTCACCGAGAGCGACCCAGCCGTCTTCGCTCTCCATCTGGGTGATCACCTTCTTGATAATGGGCGTGGCGGCATCGGGCGGCTGAAGCGGCGGCGACCTCGAGGCGGCATCCTGGGTGTTCGCCGGGGCGGCAAGCAGGTTCTCGGTGTAGACGAATCTCCGGCAGGCCTGCCTGAAGCTTTCCGGCGTCTTCTGCTCGCCGAACCCGAAGACGTCGACGCCCTGCTCCCGGATGCGGGCGGCGAGACGGGTAAAGTCGCTGTCGGAGGACACCAGGCAGAAGCCGTCGAACCGGCCGCTGTGAAGCAGGTCCATCGCGTCGATGACCAGGGTGATGTCGGACGCATTCTTTCCCGTCGTATAAGCGAATTGCTGCTGCGGGATGATGGCGTGCTTCGACAGAACGTCGGCCCAGGCCCTGGAACGCGCATTGGAGAAGTCGCCGTAGATGCGTCGGACGCTGGCCTCGCCGATCTTGGCAATCTCCTCGAAAAGTCCATCCGCGATCTTCGCAGAGGCATTGTCGGCGTCGATCAGGACGGCCAGACGGGGCGAGCGAAGTTCAGACGGCATTGCATTTCTCCACGGGATGGACGCAGCATTAGAACATGCGCGCGTCTTGACGGCTAATCCTCGTTCGCCTTGAATCGCCCGAGCCCCTTCAGCACGAAGGGCGCCAGCAGCGCGATCAACGCCACCGCCAGCAGCGTCGCCGAGATCGGGCTTTGGACCAGCGTCATGGGATCGCCGAGGCTGATCGCGAGTGCGCGCCGCAACTGGCTTTCCGCGATCGGGCCGAGGATCAGGCCGACGACCACGGGAGCGATCGGAAAATCGAACCGGCGCATCAAGAAGCCGAGCACGCCGAAGCCGGCCAGCATCGACAATTCCACCACCGACGGCTTGGCGGCGATGGTGCCCATGGTCGCGAAGACGAGGATGCCGGCATAGAGCCAGGGCTGCGGAATCGCGAGCAGGCGCACCCACAGTCCGACCAGCGGCAGGTTGAGCACCAGCAGCATGCAGTTGGCGATGAAGAGGCTCGCGATCAGACCCCACACCAGATCGGGCCGCTCGGCGAACAGCAGCGGCCCCGGATTGAGGCCGTATTGCTGGAAACCCGCCAGCATCATCGCGGCCGTCGCCGAGGTCGGCAGCCCGAGCGTGAGCAGCGGCACCAGTGTGCCGGCGGCGGAGGCGTTATTGGCCGCTTCCGGTCCCGCCACACCTTCGATCGCGCCCTTGCCGAATTCTTCGGGGTGTTTGGTCAGGCGCTTCTCGGTCGAATAGGACAGAAAGGTCGGGATCTCGGCGCCGCCCGCAGGCAGCGCGCCGATCGGAAAGCCGAACATGGTGCCGCGCAGCCACGGTTTCCACGATCGTTTCCAGTCTTCCTTTGTCATCCACAGCGAGCCGCGCACCGGCTCGAGCTTCTCCTCGGTATGGTGGCGGCGCGATGCGACATAGAGCGCCTCGCCCACCGCGAACAGGCCGACCGCGAGCGTCGTCACCTCGACGCCGTCGAGCAGCTCGGGGACGCCGAACGCAAGCCGCGCCTGGCCGGTCAGCTTGTCGATGCCGACGAGGCCCAGCGTCAGGCCGATGAACAAGCTGGTCAGGCCCCGAACCGGCGAATCTCCGAAGGTCGCCGACACCGTGACGAAGGCGACGCACATCAGCGCGAAGTAATCCTCTGGGCCAAAGCGCACGGCGAAATCGACCAGCCACGGCGCAAGGAAGGCGAGTCCGATGGTGGCGATGGTGCCGGCGACGAAAGAGCCGATCGCGGAGGTCGCAAGCGCCGGCCCGCCACGGCCGGCCTTGGCCATCTTGTTGCCTTCGAGCGCGGTCGCCATCGAGGCGCTCTCGCCGGGCGTGTTGATCAGGATCGCGGTGGTCGAGCCGCCATACATGCCGCCATAATAGATGCCGGCGAACATGATCAGCGAGCCGCCGGGATCGAGCTTGTACGTTACCGGCAGCAGCAGCGCGACCGTCAGCGCTGGGCCGATGCCGGGCAGCACGCCGACGGCCGTGCCGAGGAACACGCCGATCAGCGCATAGAGCAGGTTCATCGGCTGGACGGCGACCGCCATGCCGTGGGCCAGCGCGGCAAAAGTGTCCATCACAGCAGTCGCTCCAGGGGCCCGGCCGGAAGGCTCAGCGTCAACAGGCGGTCGAACGCGAGATAGATGAGGGTCGACATCACGAGGGCGATGATGCTGTCGACCAGGATGGCACGGCGCCCAAACGCCGCCGACGTCGTCACGAACAGCGCGGACGTCGCCAGGATGAAGCCGCCGCCGAAGCCGATGATCGCGATCAGCAGCGCGAGGCCGACCAGGATCAGAAACACCGGAACGGGATCGGCGCTCTCGCGCGCCGGCAGGTTGCCACGCAGCGCGTCGATGAGATTGCCGATCGCGAGCAAGGCAAGGCCGGAGGCGACCACAACCGGCATCGCTTCGGGCCCCATCCCGTACATCGCGGCAGATTGCAGGCCGCGTGCATCCCAGACCAGCACCGCGGCCAGCCCTGCGAGCACCGCGGCGATAACGAGGCCGGCGCGGTCGACGCGCCGCGGCGGCTGCGCAGGATCGCCCGAGGTCATGACTTGACGAGGCCGACCGATTTCAGCACGTCGGTGACGCGCAACGTTTCCTTCTTCAGGAAGTCGGCGAAAGCGTCGCCGCCGAGATAAGCGTCCTCCCAGCCTTTCTGCTTGAGGATCTCCTTCCAGGCGTCGGACTTCACCATCTTCTCGACCGCATCGCTCAAGGTCTTGCGCTGCTCCGGCGTGATGCCGGGAGGCGCGACCACCGAGCGCCAGTTGGCAATCACGAGGTCGATGCCCTGCTCCTTGAAGGTCGGGATGTCACTGCCGGCAATGCGCTTCTCCGAGGTCACGCCGATCGCGCGCAGCTTGCCGGACTTGATCTGCCCTTCATATTCGCTCAGGCCCGAAATGCCCGCGGTGACCTTGCCGCCGAGGATCGCCGCCAGCGATTCGCCGCCGCCGGAGAACGGGATGTAGTTGATCTTCTTCGCATCTGCGCCGACGGCGCCGGCGAACAGCGCTGCCATCACATGGTCCACACCGCCGGCCGAGCCGCCGGCGAAGGTGACCCTGGCGATATCGGCCTTCACCGCGGCGGCGAGATCCTGCGCATTCTTGATCGGCGAATTCGCGGGAACCACGATCACCTGGATCTCCTCGGTGAGGCGGGCAATCGGCGTCACCTGCTCCAGCGTCACCGGCGACTTGTTCATGGCGAGCGCGCCCACCATGACGAAGCCGTTGACCATCAGCTGGTTGCCGTCGCCCTTGGCGCCATTGACGAACTGCGCGATGCCGACGCTGCCGCCGGCACCGGGAACGTTGGTGACCTGCACGCTGCGCGCGACGCCCGAAGCCACCAGCGCCTGCTGCATCGAGCGCGCGGTCTGGTCCCAGCCCCCGCCCGGAGCTGCCGGTGCCATCAGCTTGAGCTCGAGTTGCTGGGCAAAGGCCGGATTGGCTGCCGCCAGGGTCAGCGCGACGGCTGCGCCGACAAGGCGCGGGGGAAATCGAAACATGGGGGCATCTCCAGGCTCATGCGGACGTTTGCCGCATTGTGTCGTTTGGTCGCATATCAGCCAAAACGGCCGATACTGTCCAGTGACATCCCCCAGGGGTCTTGGTCAGCGGGGCGCCGGGATCACCCCGCCGAGCGCGGCCGTCAGATCGGCAGCAACATGCCGGACGATTTGCCCGATCTCCGGCAACCGCTGATCGGTCAAGCGGCCCGTCATGCCGGAGACTGAAATCGCCGCGAGCGGCTCGGCGCAGTCGTTGTAGACGACCGCCGCAACGCAGCGCAGGCCCATACAGGCCTCTTCATCGTCGAGGGCATAGCCCTGCTTGCGGATCTTTTCGAGCTCCTTGAACAGGTCGCTCGGCCGAACGATCGACTTCTCGGTCAGGCGGGGCATGCCGTGATGGCGGATGACGGCGCCGACGTCCTCGTCCGAATAAGTCGCCAGCACGGCCTTGCCGACGCCGGAGGTCACCATGGGAACGCGGCCGCCCACCTTGGTCAGCGAGCGCATGATCTCGCGGCTTTCCATGCGGGTCAGCACGATGATGAACTCATCGTCGACCACGGCGAGATTGGCCGTCTCGCGGGTGAGATCGCGCAGCTTGCGCAGATAGGGAATCGCCTGCGCGGAGAAATTGCGTCGCCGGGCAAAGCTGGCGCCGACCGTGAAGCTGCGCACGCCGACATGCCATTTGGATTCGCCACGGTCGAACTGCACGAAGCGGCGACTTTCGAGGGTTGCAAGCAGCCGGTGCACGGTGGACGCCGACAGGCCGGTACGGACCGCGAGATCGCTGAGGCGATAACCCTCGTCGTCCTCGGCCAGCGTCTCGATGATCGACAGCGCGCGGTCAACGGATTGCACGCCGCCGTCACGGCCCTCGTGATCGGATTCCGCGACCGATTTGGGCTCGAGCGATTTGCGCCGGATCACGTTCTTGCTCATCGCGACCTGCCGCTTGTGCATCCGTCATTCCGGGATGGTGCGCCGGGACTGCGCGCAGCGCGGGCCTGGCGTACCAGACCCGGAATCTCGAGATCCCCAGGTGCGCAATTGCGCACCATAGTTCGATGCTCCGCATCGCCCCGGGATGACAGGAGAGTTAGGCTCAGAGCAGCCCTGCCCCGCGCGCCCACTTGTACTTCGCGCCGAGCACCTCGACCGGCAGCTCCGTCGAGTAGGCGTAGGCCGGGATGCCGTTCTGGTAGAGATATTCGGCGGCTTCCTCGACCTCGACGTCGCCGGCCAGAGACGCGACCATCGGCTTCACAAAACCCTTGGCCTCCATCTCCTTCTTCACCTCGACCATGTTGCGGGCGAACACCATCGGCGGGGTGACGATGGTGTGCCAGTAGCCGAGGATGAGCGCATGGATGCGCTCATCCGACAGGCCCAGCTTCACGGTGTTGACGTAGGTGATCGGCGGCTCGCCGCCGGTGATGTCCACAGGATTTCCGGCCGCACCGAACGGCGGAATGAACTTGCGGAAGGCCGCGTCGAGATCCGGCGGCATCGACATCAACGACAGGCCGTTGTCGACGCAGGAGTCCGACAGCAGCACGCCCGAGCCGCCGGCGCCGGTGATGATCAGCACGTTCTCGCCCTTCGGCGTCGGCAGCACCGGCACGCCACGGGCGAATTCGAGCAGCTGGCGCAAGGAGCGAGCACGGATCACGCCGGACTGCTTGAACACGTCCTCGTAGATGCGGTCGTTGCCGGCGAGCGCGCCGGTGTGCGAGGACGCAGCCTTGGCACCGGCCGAGGTGCGGCCGGCCTTGAGCACGACCACCGGCTTCTTCTTGGAGACGCGTTTTGCCGCTTCGGCAAAGGCGCGGCCGTCCTTGAGGTCTTCGCAGTGCTGCGCGATCAGGTTTGTGTTCGGATCCTGCTCGAAGAAGGCGAGCAGATCGTCCTCGTCGATATCGGACTTGTTGCCGAGACCGACGATCGCCGAGACGCCCATTTTCGCTGAGCGCGAGAAGCCGATGATGGCCATGCCGATGCCGCCCGACTGCGACGACAGCGCCGCATGGCCCTTGACGTCGTAAGCAGTACAGAAAGTCGCGCAGAGATTGACGGGCGTATAATAGAAGCCATAGATGTTCGGCCCCATCAGGCGGATGTCGTACTTCTTGCCGACCTCGACGATCTCGGCCTGCAACTCCGGCGCGCCGGCTTCAGCGAAGCCCGACGGGATCAACACCGCGCCCGGGATTTTCTTCTCGCCGCACTCGGTGAGCGCTGCAGCCACGAACTTGGCGGGGATCGCGAACACCGCGACGTCGATCACGCCGGGCACGTCCTTGACGCTCTTGTAGGCCTTGTAGCCGAGGATCTCGGTGGCCTTGGGATGGATCGGATAGATCTCGCCCTTGTAGCCGCCGTTGATGAGGTTCTTCATCACGGAATTGCCGATCTTGCCATCCTCGGCGGAGGCGCCGACCACGGCGACCGCCTTCGGCTGCATGATGCGGTTCATCGCCGCGACGATCTCATCGGTCGGGCGCGGCTTCGGCTTCGGCTTGAAAGCGAAATCGACGACGATGCGCACGTCCGCGGCGGTCGCGCCCTTCGGCGTCGCGAACACCGGGTTGAGGTCGAGCTCGACGATCTCAGGGAAATCGGTGACGAGCTGCGAGACCTTGACGATGACGTCGGCGAGGGCGTTGCGATTCACCGGCTCGCTGCCGCGCACGCCCTTCAGGATCTCATGCGCCTGGATGCCGTCGAGCATCGAGAGCGCGTCCTCCTTGGTCGCCGGCGCGAGGCGGAAGGTGATGTCCTTCAACACCTCGACCAGCACACCGCCGAGGCCGAAGGCGACGAGCTTGCCGAACGAGCCGTCGGTGATCGAGCCGACGATGACCTCGGTGCCGCCGGCCAGCATCTGCTGCACCTGGACGCCCTCGATCTTGGCATCGGACTTATATTTCTTGGCGTTGGAAAGAATGGTCTCGTAGGCCTTCTCGGCCTCTTCGGTGGTCTTGAGACCGACAATGACGCCGCCGGCCTCGGTCTTGTGGAGAATGTCCGGCGAGACGATCTTCATCACGACCGGGAAGCCCATGGCCGAAGCCATCTTGCCGGCCTCGCCTGCCGACTTTGCCACGCCCTCCTTCGGCACCGGAATGCCGTAGGCGTCGCAGACCAGCTTGCCCTCCGGCGCCGTCAGGCTGGTGCGGTTGTCCGCCTTGACCTGGTCAAGCACCTTGCGGACGGCATCTTTGGAATTGGACATCTGGCTTCTCCCTTGACCTGAGTTCGTTCTTTTCAAAGCGCGCGCATGGTTAGCGGCTGCCTGTGATGCTTGCCATTCGCCGCGCTCTGTTCCATGCGGCGGACGGAGTGGCATAAAGCCCGAGACTACTCCGCCGGCTTGGATCAAAAATGGCTGGCGATGGCATTTGGTATGCCAGAAGCCAACTTGTCAAGCTGGAGCATGTCTTAGAACGCCGCAAAAAATCGCCGCCTTGACATTCTGGCATGTGGTATGCCAAAAACTTTCCCGTCATTATTCCTGTAAAAGACGACTCCCACTGGAGGAGATTCGTCGTGTCACTACGGAAACCAACCAAGGCGTTGCCGAACATGGCCGAGGCAGACATCGCAATCGTTCGTATTGCCCCGGAGAGCAGCTTCAAGAACAAGGCGTATGACGCCTTGAAGGAAGCCATCCTCAAGATGGACATCTACTCGACGCCCGAGCCGGTGATGCTCGACGAGCGCGCATTGTCCGAGAGGCTTGGCGTCAGCCGCACGCCGATCCGCGAAGCGATCGCGATGCTCGAGCAGGACGGTTTTGTGAAGACGGTGCCGCGCCGCGGCATCATGGTGGTGCGAAGGACCAAGAGCGAGATCGTCGACATGATCCGCGCCTGGGCGGCGCTGGAGAGCATGGCCGCCCGCCTCATCACCACGACTGCGCGCAAGAAGGACATCACCGCGCTGCGCGACTTCTTCAAGGACTTTAACAAGGACCGCCTGCCCGAGGATCACGTCGAGGAATATTCCCGCGCCAACATCGCCTTCCACCAGGCGCTGATCTCGCTGTCGGAATCGCCGGTGCTGGTCGATCTCACCAACGACCTCCTGCTGCACGTGCGCGGCTATCGCCAGCTGACCATCGGACGCAAGGACCGCACCGCAACTTCGCTGCCCGAGCATCTCGGCATCATCGAAGCGCTGGAAGCGCGCGACACCGAGCTCGCCGAGAAGCGCGCCCGCGATCACACCCTCGGCCTCGCCGCTTACGTCGAAGCGCACGGCCAGGAACTGTTCACGTAGCTCTTGACCTAGCAAACCTTCACCAGAAGGGCGAAGCACTCGCCCCAGTACTGAGACCAGGGAGACAAGGCCCATGCTGAATACCGCGACCAAGTCCGAAGCACCGGGCACCGAGCAGGAACTGACGGATGGCTTCCATCTGGTCATCGACGCGCTCAAGCTGAACGGCATCAACACCATCTATAATGTGCCGGGCATCCCGATCACGGATTTGGGCCGCATGGCGCAGGCCGCCGGTCTTCGCGTGATCTCCTTCCGCCACGAGCAGAACGCCGGCTACGCCGCAGGCATTGCCGGCTATCTCACCAAGAAGCCCGGCGTCTGCCTCACGGTCTCGGCGCCCGGCTTCCTCAACGGTCTCACCGCGCTCGCGCATGCCACCACCAACTGCTACCCGATGATCCTGGTCTCGGGCTCCTCCGAGCGCGAGATCGTCGATCTCCAGCAGGGCGACTACGAGGAAATGGACCAGCTCGCGATCGCGAAGCCCCTGTGCAAGGCGGCCTATCGCGTGCTGCACGCCCAGGACATCGGCATCGGTTTCGCCCGCGCCATCCGCGCCGCGGTCTCGGGCCGTCCGGGCGGCGTCTATCTCGACCTGCCGGCAAAGCTGTTCGGCCAGGTGATGAACGCCGAGGCCGGCCGAAAGTCGCTGGTCAAGGTGATCGACGCTGCGCCCGCGCAGATCCCCTCGCCGGCTTCGGTCAAGCGCGCGCTCGACGTGCTCAAGAGCGCGAAGCGTCCGCTCATCATCCTCGGCAAGGGCGCGGCCTACGCGCAGGCCGACGAGGAGATCAAGAGCTTCGTCGAGAACAGCGGCGTGCCGTTCCTGCCCATGAGCATGGCCAAGGGCCTCCTCCCCGACACGCATCCGCAATGCGCCGGCGCGGCCCGCTCGACGGTGCTGAAGGACTCCGACGTCGTCATGCTGATCGGCGCGCGGCTGAACTGGCTGCTGTCGCACGGCAAGGGCAAGAGCTGGGGCGAAGCGCCGAAGAAGTTCATCCAGGTCGACATCGAGCCGAAGGAGATGGACTCCAATGTCGAGATCGTCGCGCCCGTCGTCGGCGACATCGGCTCGGTCGTCTCCGCGTTCAACCAGGCGCTGGCGTCGGGCTGGACCGCACCGCCCGCCGAATGGACCAAGGCCGTGTCAGCCAAGCGCGAAGAGAACGTCGCCAAGATGGCGCCGAAGCTCATGAACAACAAATCGCCGATGGACTATCACGGTGCGCTCGGCGTGCTGAAGAACGTCATCAAGGAGCACCCCGAGGCGATCCTGGTCAACGAGGGCGCCAACACGCTCGACCTCGCCCGCGGCGTCATCGACATGTACCGCCCGCGCAAGCGTCTCGACGTCGGCACCTGGGGCGTGATGGGCATCGGCATGGGTCAGGCGATCGCAGCTGCGCTCGAGACCGGCCACCCCGTGCTCGCAGTGGAAGGCGACTCGGCCTTCGGCTTCTCCGGCATGGAGGTCGAGACCATCTGCCGCTACAACCTTCCGATCTGCGTCGTCATCTTCAACAATGACGGCATCTATCGCGGCACGGACGTGAACAACGCCAACGCCGACCCGGCGACCACCGTGTTCGTCAAGGGCGCGCGCTACGACAAGATGATGGAAGCCTTCGGCGGCGTCGGCGTCAATGCGACCTCGCCCGACGAGCTCAAGCGCGCCGTGAACGAGGCGATGAAATCCGGCAAGCCGACGCTCATCAACGCGGTGATCGATCCGGCCGCGGGCTCGGAGAGCGGCCGCATCGGCAACCTCAATCCGCAGAGCGTTCTGCAGAAGAAGAAGTAAGTCCACCCCTCAACCCTTATTCCCTGCCGGGTGCAGGGGCAGACAAAGAGTACGGAGCAACACGATGACCAAAGCGCTCGAGGGCGTTCGCATTCTCGACTTCACCCACGTCCAGTCCGGACCGACCTGCACGCAGCTGCTGGCCTGGTTCGGCGCCGACGTGATCAAGGTGGAACGCCCGGGCGTGGGTGACATCACCCGCGGCCAGCTGCAGGACATCCCGAACGTGGACAGCCTGTATTTCACCATGCTCAACCACAACAAGCGCTCGATCACGCTCGACACCAAGAACCCCAAGGGCAAGGAGGTCCTCACCGAGCTGATCAAGAAGTGCGACGTGCTGGTGGAGAATTTCGGCCCCGGCGTGCTCGACCGCATGGGCTTCCCCTGGGAGACGATTCAAGCGATCAACCCGAAGATGATCGTCGCCTCGATCAAGGGCTTCGGACCCGGACCGTACGAGGACTGCAAGGTCTACGAGAACGTCGCGCAGTGCACCGGCGGTGCCGCCTCCACCACCGGCTTCCGCGACGGCGTGCCGCTCGTCACCGGCGCGCAGATCGGCGATTCCGGCACCGGCCTGCATCTGGCGCTCGGCATCGTCACCGCGCTCTATCAGCGCACCCACACCGGTAAGGGCCAGCGCGTCACCGCGGCGATGCAGGACGGCGTGCTCAATCTCTGCCGCGTCAAGCTGCGCGACCAGCAGCGCCTCGCCCACGGACCGCTCAAGGAGTACAGCCAGTTCGGCGAAGGCGTGCCGTTCGGCGATGCCGTGCCGCGCGCCGGCAACGATTCCGGCGGCGGTCAGCCCGGCCGCATCCTGAAGTGCAAGGGCTGGGAGACCGATCCCAACGCCTACATCTACTTCATCACCCAGGCCCCGGTCTGGGAGAAGATCTGCGACGTGATCGGCGAGCCCACCTGGAAGACCGACCCGAACTACGCCAAGCCGGCCGCGCGCCTGCCACGCCTCAACGAGATCTTTGGCCGCATCGAGCAGTGGACGATGTCCAAGACCAAGTTCGAGGCGATGGAGATCCTCAACAAGGACGACATCCCCTGCGGGCCCATCCTGTCGATGAAGGAGATCGCGGAAGACCAGTCGCTGCGCGCGACCGGCACCGTCGTCGAGGTCGATCACCCCACCCGCGGCAAGTACGTCTCGGTCGGCAACCCGATCAAGCTGTCGGACTCTCCGAGCGATGTGCAGCGCTCCCCGCTGCTCGGCGAGCACACCGACGAGATCCTGCGCTCGGTGCTCGGCTTCAGCGACCATCAGGTCGCCGAGATCCACAAGTCCGGCGCGCTCGACCCGCCGCAGAAGCAGGCCGCGGAGTAAGCGGGACGCATCGAACGAGACGAAAGGGCCGCCCGAAGGGGCGGCCCTTTTGCTTGGGAAGGCGCGACGTCGCAGGGTCAAAATCAAAACTGGAAAAACAACCCCATGCACAGTAGCCATCCCGTTGGTCCGCCACGATATTTCTGATTCGACGAAAAAATTCCGATCCGTCGGGCAAAACAGGGGTATTATGCCATCGTGGATGTCATGCGGGAGTGCACATCCGGGCGCTGGCTGCTGCGCATCGGAACGGCTTCCCGACCACACCCCGTTCGCGGAAGGGGCTGCAGAGGTCTGGAGTCCAAGGGCGGTTATCGGACGTCAGCGCGAGGCGCAAGGACGTCAGCGATGAGCCGGACGAAATCCGCTAGAGTAGCCGAGCGACGATTAGGTGTGGGCGTTACAATGGAACGGCAATCACGTTCAGATCTCTTCGACAAAGCTATCAGTGGGCCTCCTGGCACATGAGGCGCAACTTCACAGATCGGCCACTTCAAGACATCGCCCGCTGGGCATAGACCATCGTCCACCCGGAGAACAGCAAGTGAGCCGAATAGCAACCTTCGTACGGATCGTAGCGACCTTCACAATCATTGTAGTCGCCACTCCACTCCGGGCTCAAGCAACACCGGAAGCGTCAGCGTGCGGATACCTCGCTGGCCTAATCGATAAGGCATCACCATCTGGACCACTGTTCCTGCCCAGCTATCCGACCGTCGAATCGGGGCCTCTCCATGCCGCCGCCTACCTCTATGACAATGCGGTAGCCGTCATCGCATTGGTCGGCTGCGGCGAGCGAGACAAAGCGTATCGAATTGGCTCGGCGATTCTCTGGGCCATCGATAACGACCGCACCTGGCATGACGGCCGCCTCAGGAACGCTTACGCGGCGGGGGTGGTGGTGGTGGTGAACGGCCCCGTCAAACTTCCAGGGTGGTGGGACAATACTCAAAACAAATGGTTAGAGGATCGATATCAGGTGGGTAGCGATGTTGGCAACGTGGCATGGGCCATGCTGGCGTTGCTGTCCATCGATGACGTGAACGCCGACGCTCGGCTCCGCGATGGTGCAGCACGGCTTGGCGCCTGGGTCGCGCAATGGGCCGATACGCGCGGTACTGGCGGTTTCACGGGTGGTACGTTTGGGCACGAACCGACCCCGGAAGTGCGGACGTGGAAATCGACTGAACATAATACTGATCTCGCCGCCGCGTTTGGCCTTCTTGCGATCCGTACAGGTGATTTGCGCTGGCGCGATAAGGCAACGGTTGCCGAGTACTTTGTAAATACGATGTGGGATCCGGGGTGCGCCTGTTTCGCCGCAGGGACCGCTGAAGACGGTGTCACGCATAATCCGATGTTGGCTCTGGATGCCCAGATCTGGCCTTTAACAGCGCTTCACGGAGCGGCCGGGAAATTTGCACCGGCAATGACGACTGCCGAACAGCGAATGAGCGTCGGCGGAGGCTTTTCTTACGGTAAAGACCGGGACGGTGTGTGGACCGAAGGTACGGGCCAAATGGCTCTCTTGATGAAATTGCTCGGCAAGGCTGAGAGGGCAGAATCGTTAATCGCTGTCATCGAATCCCAGAGGTCGCCCGATGGTGGGTTCTATGCCACGACTGTCCGCGCGTTACCGACGGGGTTCGTGTTGGACACCGACCCGACCAAGCCGCGAAACTATTTCCGATTGGCGCATCTTGGCGCAGCTTCGTGGGCTGCCCTCGCGGAACGTGGGTTCAATCCCTTTACGATGACAAAAGGACTTCCCTAGCCAAGCCGCAGTGCTTCTCGTCTCAGCCGTTTCGGTCTGTTTTGACTTCGATATCTCCGCAAAGGGCCACAGGACTAAACCGCGCGCGCCGTAGGGCACGACGGCCGGCAGCACGGCTGACAGAATAGCGCAACGAGGCGTCCTAAGGTGACAGTGCACTCAATTGTACTTCGCCAGAAATAGATTAGGTGCACTGTCACCGCAATTCCAGTTTGCCACCGGACTATTGCGAGCAGGTCTTGACCAGACCGGGATGCGGCCTGCTCGCTCATCACGCCAGAACGCATGTGTAACAGATGTCCACCTTGGTGCACGGTCGAGTTGGAACTTTACCGAAGGTGCTATACAATGTTGGGTGGTAACGACAGAAAGGTTCCCCTTGCCGAGACTTCGATGAAGGTTGCGGTCGTGGCCACGGGCTGGGATGTAACCGGTCGGGCGCCCTAACGATTGCTACAACTTAGTTTGGTGCCGGAATCAGTCGGGGACCTGCCGTTAGACCCGATTAGTAATTCGTCGCTCGCACGCTACCTCGCTCAGAGAGGAGCTGGCCCGCCGCGCCCGTCTCTGCGCGATTTCGAGTATCTTGCCGCAGCCTTGGAGGGACGCATGGAAGAGAAGCCATCTAAGTTCATCAGCAAGCTTATTTCGACTGAACGCCGACTCCGCCTTGCAATGGGCAGTTTTGCTCTTTCGTTGCCGCTTATTCTGGTCGTATGGAGCTTATACACGGGATACGACGTCCTACCTTCGATGAGTCATTACTACTTCGCCTCCGCGATGTCATTTCCAATGCGGACTTGGTTTGTCGGCATCCTCTTCACGTTGGGATTCTTCCTGATTTTCTACCGCGGGTTTTCGAAGCTGGAGAGCATTTTGTTGAGTATTTTGGGCTTCTGCGCGATGGCCGTAGCAGTTGTTCACATGGACCCCGACCCAATGTATTGCAGGCGACCCCTCCTCATCGACGGTAACGTAATTATTAAAGAGCTGGACGTTTGCGGAGGCTCTGCGCTTCCGTGGTGGCTTGCGTGGTGGCCTCATTGGGCGGAGGGGCCACACGTGTCCTTCGCGGTAATCGTTTTCGTTTGTATGGCCTTGGTTGTTTTGCTGTGTAGTCGGCAAACCTTCGCTGCGCTGGATGACAAGCAGCTAAAACGGTACCGATGGATTTACCGTGTGATTGGGATCGCAATGATTGCACTGCCCGTGCTTGTTGTCGTTGCGGCACAACCTTTGTGGTCCGTTTGGTCACTCGGAGAGTTCAAATGGCGCGTGCTTGCCCTCGAAACTATCGGGGTTGTTCTGTTTGGAATTTACTGGTTGGTCAAGACTTTTGAGATTTGGCAGACCGAGGCGGACAAAAAAGCGGCGATGGGCAAATTGTTGCCTCCACCTGCTGACCCTTGGCTAAACTGGCTCGACAAGAAGCTCGACGAGAAGCCGGTCCGCTTTCGCCCAACCGTAGACTTGCTGCGCCCGTGGCATGAAATGCAGAACACGCCTGACGGACCGCCGCCCGAAAAAAAAGAGGCAGGACCGTAAAACAAATCAACCAACTCGCGCTCGTTGTGGGGGAGAGGCCAGGCTCGGCTATTACGTGCTTCAGCCGTTCGAACTGCATACGTAGCTTCCCCAGCGTTGCATTAACGCGGAGTAACCGACCACGTCGGCAGCCTAAATCGCAGTAGTCGCCTTTGAACCGCTGCTCGGTCAGAGCGCACTCCGAAGACCAAATTAGCCACCGGCGGTGGGCAGGGAACTTTCCTGGATTACGGTGACAGTACACTCAATTTTACTTCGCCAGCGGCGAGATTAGGTGCACTGTCACTGTAATTACCTTGCCCGGCAACACTCCGGGTCAGAATGACGGCAAGGGCTCATACGGCTAGTCGCTGGCAGAAATGCCACTTAAGGGCGATGGCGTAACGTGCGTGGGCTCCGATGAGAGCCAAGGCTCCCAGCGCATCTTCGAACGAGCCTGCCCCCCGCACAAGATCCTCAATCGATCCAGCAAGTTCAAGGACGTTGGAACGATCAAAGGACGACGTTCAAATAGACGGTACAGCTCGGGCTCCCTAATCAGCTCACCCGGTGATACCCTAACGCGTTCAAAGCGCCTCAGATATCGGTAATGCTCATATGTTAAAACTCCTAGCTGAAAGAAGCGCAGCCATTCCAGAAAGTCGAGATTCATTGGGAAGCCTGCGTGTTCACGCCTCACCATCTCGCGAAAATTCTCGACTATCAATCCGCGCGCCACGATCCAATGCTGCATGACTTCAAACTCGGTCATTCCGCTCTGAAACGATTGCATCAGCTCGACGGCTTCAGGTTCGAGATCGTCGGGTGGGTTCTTCGTCGACCCAAAATGCAAGGTATCACCTGTAGTGTGCGACGGATGGCATAGAAAGGACCACAAAATCACCAGACTAATGTTGCCGATAGCTTCTTGTTTGACGTTGGTGTCTGGATTCAGATCACTGCGGACAAAGAGGCGGTCTTTCGGTCCCGCGAGGACGAAATAGCAGAGCGTAAATGCGTCGGGCTTTAGCAGACCCAAAGATACGCTCCTTGAGCCGGGCCTAAGCGGCGCCTCGGTTCGTCGGTTTAGAATAGGATTTGCCAGCCTACCAATTACGAGTGGCGCGAACCTATTCGTCGTTCTAATGGCGTTAGTGAACAGGTGCATTTCGAACGGCGGACCTTCGTCGTGACGTGCCGTGTAGTGTACTAGATTACCCTCGGCGCTCCGGTGGGATGGATGAATTGTGCAGTGAGCTTCTGTAATCACGTGGTCTGCTCGGTTGATGCGGTAATCTGGGCGACGAAATTGCCCAAGGCGCGGCTTCACTATTACAGAGCCGGTTGCATTTACTGACGCATCTAGGACGGTGCTTGGTCCCGCGGCGGTAATGATGTGAAAGCGGACACCTGACCTATCCAATTTCGGACGAGCGTCACCCGTCATATTCGCGAAATTGGTCAAACTCATTCACTCCCTCAAGGGCGCTGGTTCGCTCCCGTCAAGCTAGCGGGGTTCATTTCATCCGAGCAAGTCGGGCATAGACCTCGATCGTCGCTTGGCTCAACGTCGTGGACGGGCAGTCATCGCAAACCTTCTTAACTTCCGCCACGATGCCGGCCCCGTCGGTCAATGCGCCGACATGATGGTTGTCATCGTTCCCGAAATTTGGGCCACTCCAAAATCCAAAAATCCATACTTTGCCTTCGCTTATGGCTTCCGATTGCCAGTAGGCACAACTCCGTGTGCCTATACCAAAGGCACGTGCTTCAATGGTGCTGCCTGTCCTACCGTCGAAAGGATGGAAAGGCACGCGACTGTGATGAGGCGTCTCAATTGCATCTACTGTCCCCTCATTCGAGGAGCGTAATCCGAATAGGCACGGGTGCCAAGTTGATGGGGTTACGGTGACAGTGCACTCAATTCACTTCGCCTGCGGCAGATTAGGTGCACTGTCACTGTAGTCCGGGGTTTCATCTGCAGCCGTGATCGACGATCGGTCGGCAGAGCTTCTCAATCTCCTCGCGAAGGCGCTTGAGTTGGGTGCTGACAGCATCGTCATTCGTGACCGCCCAGACGTTGTTTCGCCATTTCTGCCAAAGTCGCTGGTTTTCGGGGCTGGTATCCTGCGGGCGCGGGTCATGCATCAACATTTCCGCCGATACTTCAATTTCTCGCCGCACTTTTTGCATCAGCAGGAATGTGTCCTCGACCTGCGATCCGAATAGCGCTGCGCACTTCACCTGAATCTTCCATGCTCGGTCGAAGAAGTCTTTGCTGGCGCGAATACGCTTTAAGGTCGCAAAGAATGCTCCCCGCTGCGACCTCTCGGCGTCCGGCCCGATTTCGGGCATGTCTTCCCACTCGCCAGCAAATGCAAGCGGGCTTCTTATTCCGTCAAAGATGAAGCGAGCTTCGTAGCATAACGCAAGGGCGTCTATTGCGACCTCTATGCGCTTTTCTTCGAGCTTCTCGCGTCGCCATTTGTCGAAGGTCTTAAAGCCGGCAATCGCAATCGCGACGGTGATGACAAGGCCGCTGAGAGTGAACACCTGCGTCCAGCCGAACGCCCATGGATCAGTCATTCAATGTTCCCCGCCTCCACCGCGCATCATTATGGTGACCGCAACCAGCGCGGGTATGCAAGAGGCCACGCGGGTCCTCCCCAGCGGAAAAGCAAACCCGGTGGTTCGGCCCCATTTTTTGGCTAGCTGCGGGGGCGAATTTGATGCAACGAGTCCCTGATGCAACGCCCTTGGAGCTGATTTCGATCAGCGAGGCGGCCCGGATCATCGGGATCAACAAGTCAACATTGAGCTAGGTCGAGAGCGGCGCCGGCCGGTCAGGCCGAAGGGCAAGAAAGGCGCCTTCAAGCTCGGCCTCGGTGCATCAGCGGATGTAGTGCCCGGCCGCCCGGATGCAACGGCTTGACCGGGCCCCTCAACGATCTCCGGCCGCCAATTGCTCACGAAAATACTTCACCACCGCCGCATTGAACTCGCGATGAAATCCTGCCCGGTCGAACCCTGCGGGCACATCGGTGCAGATGCGCGGGACGGCCGCCGCGAGGTCGGTCGAGCATGGAGCCAGGAACGCATAATGGCCGGCCGGCACGACGTGGATGTCGGGCTTGCCCGGCAAGCCTTCGGCAACGCGTGCGTTGCCGGAGCCGTCGCCGACGCCGGGTCCACCGAACTGCGAGCGCCAGAACTGGAAAGGCACCTTGACGGCGGCAAGGTTCTCTCGCGTCAGGGTGGCCGGTGCGGGATCAACGATGACGGCGGCGCGAATGCGCGCATCGCGGATCGGGTCAGGCGGCGTCTCGCCACTGTGAAGCTGTGCGCAGGCGCCGGTCGTCTCCTTGCAGAGGCTGGCGACCCTTGCGAAATCCGGCTTGGTCCCCATCAGCACGAGCCCGGTAGAGCCTCCGAGCGAGAAGCCGAAGAAGCCGACTTTGCCAGGATCGATCGCCGCCCTGTCCTTCCAATTGTTCAGCATGAAATCAAGCAAACGAACAATGTCCGCCGGACGCGATCCCCACACAGACAGCGTGTCGCGCCGCGAGGAGTCACCGTATGTGTCGCCGGGGTGGTTGATGGCCGCAACGATGAAGCCGGCATCGGCCAGCGCCTCCACCGTGTCATGATGCTGGCCGAACCATCCGCCCCGGCCGTGCGAGAAGATCACCAATGGCAGCTTCGCACCCGTGACGGGACAATCCTTCACGCCCTTCAGGTCGAAATCGGCACCGACCGAAAGACGGCCCAGCGCGACATGCGTCGGCTCCGCCGCGCAAGGATACCAGATCGCACCTGACAGCGCCGGATCGGCGTCGAGCAACTGAATGCCAGCTGCCGCCGCCGGCGAACCAAGACAGCAGAGCGTGATGGCCAAAGCCCAGAGCGTGCTGCGCAACGGAAGCCCCCCCGATCTCCCGCAGGAGTTGAACGCGGAACGGTAGCGGAATTGTGGCTTCGGCTTGTCGGGCGGGCACACCTTGCCGCCGCTGTTGGCGTTGAGGCAAACTATCCGCAAAAAGGGGAGGTCAGCATGTCACTGCTCGGCAAGGCCGCGGTCGCGATGTGGTGGAGCGTTCGCCCGGAGCAGCGCAGCGAGTTCGGCGACTGGCACTCGCATGAGCATTTTCCGGAGCGGATGAGCATTCCCGGCTTCCGGCGGGGATCGCGCTGGAGCAGCACGACGGATGCCGAGGGATTCTTTGTGCTCTACGAGCTCGAGCAATACGAGGTGCTCACGTCGAAGGGATATCTCGACCGGCTCAACGCGCCGACGCCGTGGTCGAGGAAGATGATGCCGCATCATCTCGGCATGGTCCGCAGCCAGTGCCGGATCATCGCGAGCTTTGGCGGTGGCGTGGCGGCCTCGCTTGCGACCATCAGGCTGTCGCCAGACGTCGGGCGGGATGCGGAGTTGCAGGCGCACCTTTCCGAGACGCTCGCCGCATTGGCCCAGCAGCCGGGACTGACAGGCGCCCACCTCCTGCTCACCGACACGCCCCGGACAAGCGCGCCCACCACCGAGCAGCAGATCCGCGGCAAGGACGGCGCTGCCGACTGGATCGTGCTGCTGTCCGGTTACGATTCCGATGCCGTTGAGGACGTGATCGCAGGACGGCTCTCGCCGTCATCGCTTCACGCGGCCGGCGCTTGCGAAAACCCTGGAATTGGCCGCTACAGGCTGGCATTCACAATGACGTCTCAGGATGTCGCTGCCGTCTAGCAATCGGGCCGAACAAGACTCGAACGAAAAAATCCAAGGCGCCTGTCGGATCGGCGGCTTGCCCGTCGTCCTCGTGACATGAATGGGCCATAGACGCCAAACTCGGGCCCATCGATCACTGAGGACAACAACCATGCCCAACACTGTCCGCCTGCACCGCGTCCTGGCCACCAGGCCGGAGAAAGTCTATCGCGCCTTCCTGGAGGCCGATGCGATGGCGAAATGGCTTCCGCCGAACGGGTTCACCTGCACCGTGCATCATTTCGAGCCCAAGGTCGGGGGCACGTTCAAGATGTCGTTCCGGAATTTCACCACGGGCAACAGCCATTCCTTTGGCGGCGAATATGTCGAGCTCGTGCCGGGCGAACGCATCCGCTATACCGACAAGTTCGACGATCCCAATCTGCCTGGCCTGATCGAGGTGACCGTGATCCTGAAGAAGGTCTCGGTCGGAACCGAAATCGACATCACGCAGTCGGGCATCCCGGATGTCATCCCGCCGGAGGCCTGCTATCTCGGCTGGCAGGAATCGCTGCGGAATCTGGCCAAGCTCGTCGAGCCCGAGATCAATCAATAGGCTGGACGCAGTGGCTTTGAGCCGAGTCGACGAGAGCCGCTGGCTCGCTCAGCCCCCTCCGCTTGGGCAGGGCCATCGCATTTGAACGCGATTTCCCTGTGGCGGTCCTTCGCGACGCCCGCCATTGGCGGGCTCTCAAGGAGACCGCCACCGGGTCCGTGCGAAACGGTATCCGACGGCGGCGCGGCAGGCGCCCTCCCGCCTGCGTTGCAGGCGCTCCCCGCAGTCCGATGCCCCTTGTGCCGGTCGAGCGGAAGGCTACACTCGGGAGGAATCGGGAGGGGGTTGATGAAACCATTCCAGGCGTTGCGGATGATTACCTGTGGCGCGCTGCTCGTTGCGGCCGCAGCAGCTTCGGCCCGGGCCGAAGGGACTTTTGAAATTCCCGCCGGAGCACATTTCAACAAGGACAAGCTGGCAAAACTCGACGAGTTCTTCCGCAACGAAGTCGCGACGGGGAAAATTCCCGGAGCGATCCTGCTCATCCAACAGCACGGCAAGCCGGTCTATCACCAATCCTTCGGCGTGCAGGACGTGGAGTCGAAGGCTCCGATCACCGACCATACCATCTTCCGCCTGTTCTCGATGACCAAGGCCATCACCAGCGTGGTTGCCGTGCAGATGATCGATGAGGGCAAGTTCTCCCTCGACGACCCGATCGCAAAATACATTCCGTCGTTTGCAAATGTGAAGGTCGGGGTCGAGAAGGCAGCCAGCGACGGTACCAAGACGCTCGAACTGGTACCGCCGAACCGGCCGCCGACGGTGCTCGACCTGATGCGCCAGACCTCCGGCGTTACCTACGGCTTCTACGGCGACAGCCTGGTCCGCAAGGCCTACAAGGCTGCCGATATCTATGCCGGCGATTTCGACCTCGCCGAGTTCGCCGAGCGGATCGCAAAACTGCCGCTGCACAATCAACCCGGCGCGCTCTGGCAGTATGGCCATTCCACCGACATCCTGGCGCGGATCATGGAAATCGCGTCCGGGAAGTCCCTGATCGAGGTCGAGAAGGAAAAGCTGCTCGATCCGCTCGGCATGAAGGACACCGGCTTCTTCGTCGGCGACCCCGAAAAGCAGAAGCTGCTTGCCAAGCCGATGCCAAACGACAGCGATTTCCGGGTGGGCCGCGAAAACGATCCGACCAAGCCGAAGAAGATGATGTACGCCAGTGGCGGCATGGTCTCGACGATGGCGGACTACGCCCGCTTCGCTCAGATGCTGCTCAACGGCGGTACGTACGAGGGCAAGACCATTCTCAGCCCCAAGGCGTTCAAGCTGCTGACGACGGACCAGGTCGGGCCCGGATCGGGCGTCGAGCGGGACTTCTTCTACTTTCCGGGCGACGGCTTCGGCTTTGGGCTCGGCCTCGCGGTGCGCACCGATCCGGGCAACGCCAAACCGCCGCCGCCGGGCAATCTGGGCGAACTGAAATGGGACGGCGCCAGCGGCTGCTATTTCGTGATCGACCCCAAGCAGGACATGTTCTTCATCTTGCTCGAGCAGACTCCCTCGGAGCGCCAGCGCATCCAAAGGACCGTCAAGCAGCTGATTTATGAGGCCATGGAGAACTGACGACGTCACGTCGGCGAGCGAGCGACTGTGCAAAGTCATGTGCGCGCTTCGGTTCTGGCTGTGCGGTCTTGATGTGCGTCAAACTGTCTAAAGGGCAAAACGGCTAGGAGCAGGAGTCTTCCCTGCCGGCCTCGGAGGCGAGATGATGAGATCTGCTATCGGATGGTTGATCATTGCCGGTCTTGCCGCTGGTTTCGCCGCTGCCGCCAAGGCCGAAGAAGTTGACATCGGGAAGGCGGAATTTCTGTCTTCATGCGCGAGTTGTCATGGCGCCGACGCAAAGGGCAAAGGCCCGATCAGCGGCCAGCTCAAGACACCGCCTTCCGACCTGACCATGTTGGCCAAGAACAACAACGGGGTGTTTCCCACCAACGCCGTTTACGAGACCTTGTATGGGTCGAAATCAGTCCCGGCTCACGGAACGCGTGAAATGCCGGTCTGGGGCGAGCGGTTCAACCCCATCGTCAGCCTGCCTCACGCTGTCGATCCCACTTATTGGCAAAAGGCCGGGCCGCAGCAAAACCCGGAGGTCGTCGTGCGGACTCGCATTCTCGCCGTGATCGATTACCTGAACCGAATTCAGCAGAAATAGCGACCAAATAGCGCCGCTCGCCGCCTGCTACGCGACCTGACTTGCCGCCCAGCGATCCGGGTCGGGACTATGTCCGATCAGCGCCAGCCCATAGGCGATCGACTCGAACTGGTCGCCTGACATCAGCCGTTCGTTGCCGAACCGTTCAGCAAACAGTTTCCGGACGGCCGGCACAAAGGACGTGCCGCCGGTCAAGAACACTTTCTCGATCTCGCGCGCGGTGATGCCGGCCTCGCCCAGCACCTTGTCGACCGTCGCCCCCAACCGGGCGATATCGTCGGCGATCCAGGCTTCGAAATTCTTCCGTGTGATCGCCGCGCCGATATCGACGCCGCCGCCCTTGAAGCGGAAGTCCACCTCGTCCTGCGCCGACAGCGCGACCTTGGTGTCGGACACGGCGCGGTAGAGCGAAAAGCCGAGGTCGAGATCGACAATGGTGATGAAATCCTCGAGCAGATCAGGCTTCAGCGCAGTGCGCTGGAGCTCGCGGAGTTCGCGCAGATCGCCGTTGCTCTTCATCATCGCGAGCTGATGCCAGCGCGCGAGGTTGGTGTAGTGGCCGCTCGGAACCGGCAGCACCTTGTCGAACGAGCGAAAGCTGGAGCCTTTGCCGAGCCGCGGCGAGACGACGTGGTCGACGATGCGATAGTCGAAGGTGTCGCCGGCGATGCCGATGCCGGCGTGGCCGAGCGGCTCGGCGCGAAGGCTGCCGCCCGCGCGCGAGAAACGCATCACGGAGAAATCGCTGGTGCCGCCGCCGAAATCGGCAACCAGCACGGTGGCATCCCGCTCCAGCCGGCGCGCGAAGGAGAACGCCGCGCCGACGGGCTCGTAGACATAGCGCGCGTGACCGGCGCCGAGCCGCTCGAACGCGGCCCGGTAGCGCTGCATCGCCAGCGCCTCGTCGGGATTGCCGCCGGCGAAGCGCACCGGACGACCGACCGTGATATTCGCCGCCTCGAAGCCGAACTTCCCGCCGCCATGGCGCGCCAGCGTCCGCAGGAACGCCGCCAGAATATCCTCGAACTTGTAGCGCTGCCGGAACACCTGCGTGGTGTTGAAGCTGCTGCTCGCTGCAAACGTCTTGAACGACTGAAGGAAGCGGTAGACGTGGCGGCCTTCGAGGAACTGCTCGATCGCCCACGGACCACCCTCGGCCTGGGCGCCGGCGCCGGGCCGGTCCTCCCAGAAGCACAGGGCCGACACGTAGACGCTGTGGCGCTGTCCGCCATGATCGAAGCGGATGGCCTCGACCCGGCGGTCGTCCGCCGCAATCGCGACGACCGTATTGCTGGTCCCAAAATCGATGCCGATCGAGACGGCGGGCGAGGCGCTCGACATGAACCACTCTGATGAAGGATTGGAAGGGGGCAGAGCACTAACGGCTTTGCCGTCGCCTTGCAAGACCTGGTCGGAGCAAGACCTGGCCGGAGATGGTCGAGCCCGGACCTCATGCCGAGATTCTGATACTCAAATCGATCAGTTGGACTGATCGCCTCGACGCCAGGCCGGAAACGGATCGGCGAGAGCGGACCATGCGGCGATGTCCATCGTGGACGTTTCCGGGACAAGACATGCGTCGAGCCTGCGGCGGATCTCGGCTTCGTCCATGCCGGTGCCGATGAACACGATCTCCTGGCGACGATCGCCGTAGACCTTGTCCCAATGCTGGCCGAGCCGCTTGCGAAAGGACTCATCGTTCGGCCAGCGCTCCTTTGGGACGCTCGCCCACCAGAAACCCAGCGCTTCGGTCCTCACGATCGCTCCGGCCTGGCTGATCTCGCCGAGCCATTGCGGCCGCGTCGCCAGCCAGAAATGACCCTTCGCCCGGATCACGCCGGGCCAGGCCCCTTTGACGAACTTGTCGAACTTCGACGGATCGAACGGCCGGCGGGCACGGTAGACGAAGTTCCTCACGTCATATTCCTGCGTTTCAGGAACGTGGTCGGCGAAACCGTAGAGCTCCTTGTACCAGAGCGGGTGCTGCTGGGCCTTCTCGAAGTCGAAGCGGCCGGTGTTGAGCACGCGGTCGAAGGGCACGCGGCTGTGATTGGCTTCGATGATGTCGGCTTCGGGATTCAACGAGCGGATGATCTGCCGTGCCGCCTCGCGCTGTTGCGGCGAGGCATCGTCCACCTTGTTGAGGATGATCACGTCGGCGAACTCGATCTGCTCCACGAGGAGATCGACCAGCGTCCGCTTGTCGCCGTCCAGCGCCTCGCCGCGCTCGCCGAGGAATTCGGTCGAGGAATAGTCCTTCAGCAGGTTGGCGGCGTCGACCACCGTCACCATCGTGTCCAGGTGGGCGATGTCGGAGAGGCTTTCGCCGTCCTCCGAGCGGAAATCGAACGTCGCTGCGACCGGGAGCGGCTCCGAAATGCCCGTCGATTCGATCAGCAGATAATCGAAGCGCCCGCTTTCGGCGAGCGCACGTACCTCCTTCAGGAGATCGTCGCGTAGGGTGCAGCAGATGCAGCCATTGGTCATCTCCACCAGCTTCTCATCAGTCCGCGAGAGGTTGGCACCACCATCGCGGACCAGGTCCGCATCGATGTTCACCTCGCTCATGTCGTTCACGATCACCGCTACTTTCAGGCCGTGCCGGTTGTTCAGGACGTGGTTCAGCAAAGTGGTCTTTCCAGCCCCGAGGAAGCCGGACAAGACGGTGACGGGGAGTTTGGGCATGGAGATCGAACAGCCTTTTGAGCGGGATGGGTCGAGGACGGCGAGACACGGCATCTCACTATGTTATGTTATAACATAACATTCTTGGTTCGGCGGGCGATGTCAAGGTGCCTGCCCTGGGCGCCTCACCGGCTATGCCGCAATGCGGAAGAACGAATGCTGCTATGCAAACAAGAACATGGACGTTGGCATCTGGTATACATAAACTGCCTTTCGAAATGAGGCAGCAAGACTGACTGTCTCAAGAAAGGGATTTCCGATGTCCAAGACCGCTTCCGTTGCTCTCGCCCCCTCCGCCTCGCTGTTCGCCCGCCTGATGGCCGCGATCGACAGCTTCCTGATGGCGAGCGCCGAGATTTCCAATCACAACGGCGACCTGCCGCGTTTCGGCCTGTAAGGAGGCCTTGTCCTCCCGCCAGACGGTGGGCTGACAGACTCGCAGACGCCAAGTTCGGTCAAATGGCCCCGCATGTTCGGGGCCATTTTCTTTTGCCGCCTTGCCTGGGCTTGCGACCGCAACTGCGACGATTCGTCCCTCCGGACCGCCGCCGATCCGATTGTTTGTTCGCTGGCATCGCGCATACCATTGGACAAGCAAGAGCGATTGCACAATCCAAGGTGTAAGGCGGGGAAACGTAACGCAGGACGGGAACAGCCGAGGGCACACGCACCGCGAACCTTGGCGGAACCTTAGCCGAAAGGAGCGGATGCCGCGCGCTGTCCCTCCTCATACAGTTTCTATCGGGACTGCCATGGGAGATCGACCGCAAGGGTGACACCAGGCATCTGAATCGAGATGGGCTGACGCAAGTCGACAAAGAGCGGCTGCGTTGAGGGTTCGACAGGGAGAGAAACAAATGAAGCCATCCGTTCTGAGTGTCGCTTTGGCGGCAATCGCGATGTCGTGCGCCAGCAGCACCGCAAGCCGGGCTGCCTGGGAGCCAGTCCGTCCGGTCGAGTTCATCGTGCCCGCGGGCACCGGCGGCGGCGCCGATCAGATGGCGCGCACCATCCAGGGCATCGTCACCAAGCACAATCTGATGAAGCAGCCGATGGTCGTCATCAACAAGGCGGGCGGCGCGGGCGGTGAAGGCTTCCTCGACGTGAAGACGTCATCGGGCAATCCGCACAAGATCATCATCACGCTGTCGAACCTGTTCACGACGCCGCTGGCCACCGGCATTCCGTTCAACTGGAAGGATTTGACGCCGGTGGCGATGCTGGCGCTCGACGAATTCGTGCTCTGGGTGAATGCCGAGAAGCCGTACAACAGCGTCAAGGATTACGTCGACGCCGCGAAGAAGGCACCAAGCGGCTCGTTCAAGATGGGCGGCACCGGCTCCAAGCAGGAAGACCAGATCATCACGGTCGGCATCGAGAAGGCGATCGACGCGAAGTTCACCTACATTCCCTACAAGGGCGGCGGCGAAGTCGCCGTCCAGCTCGTCGGCAATCACGTCGATTCGACCGTCAACAATCCGATCGAGGCGGTCGCGCAATGGCGCGGCGGCAAGCTGCGCCCGCTCTGCGTGTTCGACGCCCAGCCGATGGCCTATGACGAACCGATCGCCGACGGCAAGGCCTGGAAGGATATTCCGACCTGCAAGTCGCAGGGCCTTGCGATGGAATATCTCATGCTGCGCGGCATCTTCATGTCGCCCAAGGCCACGAAGGACCAGATCGAATACTATGTCGAGCTGTTCAAGAAGGTGCGCGCCACGCCGGAATGGCAGGACTTCATGAAGAGCGGCGCCTTCAACACGACCTTCATGACCGGAGCCGACTACGCCAAATGGGTCGAGGCGGAGGAGAAGCGCCACGAAGGCTTGATGAAGGAAGCCGGTTTCCTCGCATCGGGGAATTGAGCCGCGGCATCGACGATGGCTGAGGACGCTGCTCGTCCTCACGCCCGCCGCGACCGCGAAAGACTGCGTTTCCGCCTGGAGGCCCCATGACTGAACGATCCCATGACTGAACGATCCGGATCCGGCCCGGCCCACAAGACGCTGGAAATCGGGATGGCGCTGCTGATCGGCGTCTTCGGCCTCGTCGTCATCTTCGGCAGCCTGAAGGCCGGCATCAACTGGGGCGCGGAGGGCCCGCGTGCCGGCTTCTTCCCCTTCTATATCGGCGCCGCCATCGTCGTGGCGAGCGCCATCAACCTCTGGCATGCGCAACGCGACGACGACGGCCGGCTGTTCGCGGAATGGGGACAGCTGCGCCAGGTCATGAGCGTCGTCGTGCCGACCGCTATCTATGTCGGCTCGATGCCGTTCATCGGCCTCTACGTCGCCTCGATGGTTTTCATCGCCTGGTTCATGCGCTGGCTCGGCGGCTATCGCTGGCTGACGACCATCGCGATCGCGGTCGGAATGCCGGTCCTGACCTATCTCGTTTTCGAGCGCTGGTTCCTCGTCCCGCTTCCCAAGGGTCCGTTCGAGGAATGGCTCGGCCTGTAAGGGCCGCGCCGTCATTTCCGTCACTTCTGCAGGACGTATCGATATGGAAGAGTTGGCCAATCTGTTTCACGGCTTCGCGGTCGCCCTGCAGCCCTACAACATCATGCTGATGATCATCGGCATCACGCTCGGGGTCATCATCGGCGTGCTGCCGGGGCTGGGGGGCGCCAACGGCGTCGCGATCCTGCTTCCCCTGACCTTCAGCATGCCGCCGACATCGGCGATCATCATGTTGTCCTGCATCTATTGGGGCGCATTGTTCGGCGGCGCCATCACCTCGATCCTGTTCAACATACCCGGCGAGCCCTGGTCCGTGGCGACCACTTTCGACGGCTATCCGATGGCGCAACAGGGCAGACCCGGCGAAGCCCTGACCGCCGCCTTCACCTCCTCCTTCGTGGGCGCGCTGTTTGCCGTCATCATGATCACGCTCGTCGCGCCGCTCGTTGCGGGCTTCGCACTGCGATTTGGTCCGGCGGAGAAGTTCGCGGTGTACTTCCTCGCTTTCTGCAGCTTCGTCGGCCTCAGCAAGGAGCCGCCGTTCAAGACCATCGCGGCGATGATGATGGGCTTTGCGCTCGCGGCGGTCGGCCTCGATTCGATCACCGGACAGTTGCGGCTGACCTTCGGCATCACGGAGCTGCTCAACGGATTCGACTTCCTGATCGCCGTGATCGGCCTGTTCGGCATCGGCGAGATCCTGCTGACCATGGAGGAAGGGCTGGCGTTCCGCGGCGGCAACGCCAGCATCAATCTTCGGGTGGTGCTGCAGACCTGGCGGGAATTGCCCGCCTATTGGATGACCTCGCTGCGCTCGTGCCTGATCGGCTGCTGGATGGGCGTCACGCCCGCCGGCGCAACGCCGGCCTCCTTCATGAGCTACGGCATCGCCAAGCGCCTGTCGCGACGCGGCAACAATTTCGGCAAGGGCGAGATCGAAGGCGTGATCGCGCCGGAGACTGCGGCTCATGCCGCGGGCACCGCCGCGCTGCTGCCGATGCTCTCGCTCGGCGTGCCGGGTTCGCCGACCGCCGCCGTCCTGCTCGGCGGCTTGCTGATCTGGGGCCTGCAGCCGGGCCCGATGCTGTTCGTCGAGCAGAAGGAATTCGTCTGGGGCCTGATCGCGTCGATGTATCTCGGCAACCTCGCCGGCCTCATCGTCGTGCTCACCTGCGTGCCGATCTTCGCCGCGATCCTCCGCGTGCCCTTCGGCATCATCGCGCCGCTCATCCTGGTGCTCTGTGCGATCGGCGCCTATTCGGTGCACAACAGCACCTTCGACGTGATGCTGATGCTGGTGTTCGGCGTGCTCGGCTATCTCCTGAAGAAGTGCAACTACCCGCTCGCCCCGCTGGTGCTCGCCATCGTGCTCGGCGACAAGGCCGAGGAAGCCTTCCGCCAATCGCTGCTGGGATCGCAGGGATCGCTCGGGGTGTTTTTCTCCAACGGCCTCGTCAGCACGATCATGGCGCTCGGTCTGGTCGCCTTGTTCTGGTCCGCGATCCAGGAAGGCTATAGCCGGTTGCGCACGTCGATGGCGTGACGAGCGACCTGCGCCATCAGCGCCGCCGCCGCCAAATTGCCGCAGGGCGGACTTCTGGAATATAGAATTCCAGGAATCGCGTGTTCAGCGACGGACCGCGCGTCGGCGGCGCGCGCGTGGAGAATCCCCAAACGTGCGGTCATTCAACAGCGGTCTTGCGGCGTCGCGACGAAACCAAAGTAAGAGCTGAATCAATCACTTGAACAGGATCAACCGCCGCTTCCGCGAGCGCGCCGGCAGCGATTGAGGCTTTACAATCCAGCCCTCATGGCGCATGTGAACAGGCCCGCGTTATTTCGCCGCACCTCCCGTCCTCCGCTTGAATCTTGGCATAATGAATACCAGGATGCGGGCAGCGCATGCATAAAAATGATCGGCGCATTCGGGAGGGTTTTTAATGACGGACATGGTGCAGTCGGCAGCGGCCCCCAGTGCCGCACGCGTAAGCGATGCGTATCGCTGGGCGCAGTTGGCGATCGGTGTGATGGCGATGGTGATGATCGCCAATTACCAATATGGCTGGACGTTCTTCGTCCCCGACATCCAGAAGACGTTCGGCTGGGATCGCGCGTCGATCCAGTGGGCCTTCACCCTTTTCGTCTTGTTCGAGACCTGGCTGGTGCCGGTCGAAGGATGGTTCGTCGACAAATACGGCCCGCGCATCGTCGTGCTGGTCGGCGGCGTGCTCTGCGCCATCGGCTGGGCGATCAACGCGCAGGCCACCTCGCTCAACGGCTACTATCTCGGCATGATCATCGCGGGCATCGGCGCCGGCGGCGTCTACGGCACCTGCGTCGGCAATGCGCTGAAATGGTTTCCGGACAAGCGCGGTCTTGCCGCCGGCATCACCGCCGCGGGCTTCGGTGCAGGCTCTGCGCTGACCGTCGCGCCGATCCAGGCCATGATCAAGGACAGCGGCTTCCAGACCACCTTCCTCTATTTCGGCCTCGGGCAAGGCATCATCATCTGCATCCTCGCCTTCTTCCTGCTCGCGCCGAAAGCGGGCCAGGTGCCGAACGTGGTGGCGAATGCCAATATCATCCAGACCCGCCGCAACTATCAGCCGACCGAGGTGCTGCGCCAGCCGATCTTCTGGCTGATGTACTTCATGTTCGTGATCGTCGGCGCGGGTGGACTGATGGTCACCGCGAACCTGAAGCCGATCGCGGTTGACTGGAAAGTCGACAGCGTGCCGGTGACGCTGATGGCGGTGACGATGACGGCGGTGACCTTCGCGGCCACCATCGACCGCGTGCTCAACGGCCTGACGCGTCCGTTCTTCGGCTGGATCTCCGACATGATCGGCCGCGAGAACACCATGTTCATCGCCTTCGGCATGGAAGGGTTCGGCATCTGGATGCTCTACCTCTGGGGCCACGATCCGGTATGGTTCGTGCTGCTCTCGGGCTTCGTGTTCTTCGCCTGGGGTGAGATCTACTCGCTGTTCCCCTCGACCTGCACCGACACGTTCGGCGCCAAGTTCGCGACCACCAATGCCGGCCTGCTCTACACCGCCAAGGGCACCGCCGCGCTCCTGGTGCCCATCGCCAACTACATGCAGCAATCGTCGGGCACCTGGGACGCCGTGTTCATCATCGCGGCCGGCGCCAACATCCTGGCTTCGCTGCTGGCGATCGCGGTGCTGAAACCCTGGCGCAAGGTCGTGGTCGCGAAATCGACCATCTGACCGCTCCACCGCAGTTCACGCGAACGACGCCCGGCCCTCACGGCCGGGCGTTTTCGTTTTGAGGAGACCTCCGCGATTGGCGGGATGCGGCCTGACCCGCCGCTTTTTGTGAACGCCGAGCCAAGATAGGACTTGCAATCTGGAATATCGTATACCAATCTCCGAGCAACGCCTGCGACGATAAGACACAATATTTGCGACATCAGGTCACCTTGGCAATCTGATGTACGCAAGACAGGCGCGTTGGGAGGTTCTGATGATTTCCAGCCCGGATGGCGCCGCCACCGCCGCGCCGCTTCGCACCGGCTTCCGTTGGCTCCAGCTCGGCATGGGCATCGTCTGCATGGCGATGATCGCCAATCTGCAATATGGCTGGACGCTGTTCGTCGATCCGATCGACGCCGCCCATCATTGGGGGCGCGCCGCGATCCAGCTCGCTTTCACCATCTTCGTGGTCACCGAGACCTGGCTGGTGCCGGTCGAGGCCTGGTTCGTCGACAAATACGGCCCGCGCATCGTCGTCATGTTCGGCGGCGCGATGATCGCGCTGTCCTGGATCGTCAACTCCTACGCCGACAGCCTCACCCTGCTCTACGCGGCCGCGATCATCGGCGGCCTGGGCGCGGGCGCGGTGTACGGCACCTGCGTCGGCAACGCGCTGAAATGGTTTCCCGACCGTCGCGGTCTCGCGGCAGGTGCGACCGCCGCCGGCTTCGGCGCGGGCGCCGCGCTCACGATCGTGCCGATCGCGAGCATGATCGCCTCGAGCGGCTACCAGCACGCGTTCCTCACCTTCGGCATCGGCCAGGGCGTCGTCGTGTTCGTGCTCGCCTTCTTCATCCAGCCGCCGCGGATCTCGATTCCGCCGAAGAAGAAGCAGCTCAATTTGCCGCAGACCAAGATCGACTTCACCCCGCCGCAGGTGCTGCGCACCCCCGTTTTCTGGGTGATGTATCTCGTTTTCGTGATGGTTGCCTCGGGCGGCCTGATGACCGCGGCGCAGATCGGTCCGATCGCGCACGACTACAAGATCGCGAATAGTCCGGTAACGCTCGCCGGCTTCCAGATGGCGGCCTTGACGTTCGCGATCTCGCTCGACCGCATCTTCGACGGTTTCGGGCGTCCGTTCTTCGGCTGGGTCTCTGACACGATCGGCCGCGAGCCCACCATGTTCATCGCCTTCGGCACGGCTGCCTTGATGTTGCTGACGCTGTCGGCCTATGGCCACCTGCCGACCATCTTCGTGCTCGCGACCGCGGTCTATTTCGGTGTGTTCGGCGAGATCTACTCGCTGTTCCCCGCGACCTGCGGCGACACCTTCGGTGCGAAGTTCGCGACCACCAACAACGGCATGCTCTACACCGCCAAGGGCACGGCCTCGCTGCTCGTCCCGCTCGCAAGCATGATCTCCACCGCCTATGGCTGGAAGGCCGTGTTCGTGGTCGCGGTGGCGCTGAACGCAACGGCGGCGCTGATGGCGCTGCTCGTGATCAAGCCGCTGCGCCGCTCCTTCATCCTCGGCAAGGAAGCCGAGAGCACCGGCGCTGCCACCGGCACTGCCAAAACCGAGACGGCGTAAGCACCACACAGATTGCATCCGTGAGAAGGGGCGCAGCGATGCGCCCCTTCTTTCTTTGGTCTCTTTGGCTCAGGACAAACGTCAGTATGGCTGTCGCAAGATTTTTCGGATCAGCCAAATCCAGCGCTTGACGATTGGCATTATGTATACCACACTTCTCCCGTCACTCACCCAGGGAGGTTGCAATGCTGGTCGGAGACATTCTGCGCAAGAAGACGCCGCGCGTTGTCACGGTGCGTATGAACGAAACGGTGGGTATCGCGGCCAAGCTGATGCGCGCCAACAATATCAGCGCGCTGGTGGTGAAGGACGTGGTCCGCTCCGAGGGCAACACCGCGGTCGGCATGTTCACCGAGCGCGACGTGGTGCGCGCCGTCGCCGAGCACGGCGCGAACGCCGTCAATGTCAAGGTCTCGCAACTCGTCTCGGTGCAGCAGCTCGTGTCCTGCACCTCCTCGGATCCGATCGAGCACGTCCGCCATCTGATGAACCGTCATCACATCCGCCATCTGCCCGTGATCGACGATTACAGCCTCATCTCCGTCATCAGCATGCGCGACATCGCCGCGGCCGTCGACGAGGCCCTCAACGGCACGCCGCAAGCCGCAGCCTAAGCGCCCCCTCACGTCCAGCCACGGAAGAGCTGCGCCCCTCTCCCGCTTGCGGAGAGGATTGGGGAGAGGGCTGCATCCGCTGGGGAGACTCCCCAAGAGGATAGAGCCCTCACCCGCCGAGTTCTCCGAACCCGCCGACCTCTCTCGCAAGCGGGAGAGGTGCAGGGAGCCTGTTGCCTGATCGATCCAACTGAATGCCAATCTTGGTCCCGCGAGGATTTCATGAAGATCTGCATCTACGGCGCCGGCGCAATCGGCGGATATCTCGGGGTTCAGCTCGCGCGCGCGGGCGCCGATGTCAGCCTCGTCGCACGCGGCCCGCACCTTGCCGCGATGCGCGAGCGCGGCCTGACGCTGCTCGCGGGCGAAGAGAAGCACACCGTGCACCCGCGCTGCACCGACAACCCCGCCGAGCTCGGCGTGCAGGACTACATCATCATCACGCTGAAGGCCCATTCGATCACCGGCGTGATCGAGAAGATGCAGCCGCTACTCGGGCCTCACACCCGCATCGTCACGGCCGTCAACGGCATCCCCTATTGGTACTTCTACAAGCACGGCGGCCAATACGAGAACTCGACGCTGGAGAGCATCGACCCCGGCGGGCGGCAGTGGCGCGAAATCGGTGCCGAGCGCGCCATCGGCTGCATCGTCTATCCCGCCACCGAGATCGAGGCGCCCGGCGTGATCCGCCACGTCTACGGCAGCAACTTTCCGCTCGGCGAGCCCTCCGGCGAGATCACTGATGACGTGCAGCGTCTCGCCGACCTGTTCGTCGCCGCCGGGCTGAAGGCGCCGGTGCTCGACCGCATCCGGGACGAGATCTGGCTCAAGCTGTGGGGTAACGTCTGCTTCAATCCGATCAGCGCGCTGACCCATGCCACGCTCGACGTGATCTGCACCGATCCGGCGACGCGCGCACTGTCCCGCGCGATCATGGTGGAGACGCAAGCCATCGCCGAGACGTTCGGGGTCAAGTTCCGCGTTGACGTCGAGCGCCGCATCGAGGGCGCCCGCAAGGTCGGCGCGCACAAGACCTCGATGCTCCAGGATCTCGAGCGTGGCCGCCCGATGGAGATCGATCCGCTCGTCACGGTGGTGCAGGAGATGGGCCGCCTTACCGGGATCGCCACGCCCGCGCTCGATTCAGTGCTGGCGATGGTGACCCAGCGCGCCCGCATCGCCGGCCTCTATGACGGGGTCTCGACGCCATCAGATCCGCGCGCACTGGCGGTGGCATGATGGCGAGCGAGATCAAGAAGTGGCTCCGCTTTCGGAGCAATGGCACGACCGGCTTCGGCACGCTGAGCCCATCAGGCATCAGCGTGCATGAAGGCGAGGTGTTCGGCCGCAGCACCGCTACCGGCAAGACGCTGTCGCTGTCGGAGGTCGAGCTGCTCGCGCCCTGTGCGCCCAGCAAGATCGTCGCGCTCTGGAACAATTTCCACGCGCTCGCGGCCAAGCTCAACCAACCCGAGCCGCCGGAGCCGCTCTATCTGCTGAAGGCCACCACCAGCATCGCCGCCCCCGGTGCGGTGATCCGCCGCCCGTCCTCCTACGACGGCAAGACGACCTATGAGGGCGAGCTCGGCATCGTCATCGGCAAGGCCTGCGCGCGCGTCTCGCCTGACGAAGCCGACAGCTTCATCTTCGGCTACACCTGCGTCAACGACATCACCGCCAACGACATCCTGACCAGGGATCCCACTTTCCCGCAATGGGCCCGCGCAAAGGGCATCGACGATTACGGCCCGTTCGGCCCTGTCATCGCGACTGGCATCGATCCGGCCGGGCTCGTGGTCCGTACTATCCTCAATGGCGCGGAGCGGCAGAACTATCCGATCTCAGACATGATCTTCAGCGCTCAGGAGCTGGTCAGCAGGATCTCCCATGACATGACCCTGCTGCCCGGCGACCTCATCGCCGTCGGCACCTCCGTCGGCGTCGGCGTGATGAAGGAGCCGGTAAACACGGTCACCGTCGCGATCGACGGCATCGGCGAGCTGACCAACGAGTTTCGGCTGTAACCACCAACACGGTGCAGTAGCCCGGATGAGCGAAGCGACATCCGGGAGGACTGTCGTGTGACACCCCGCATGTCGCTGCGCTCATGCGGGCTACGACCTCTGCTCCGTCATTGGCGGCTCGCCGGCTAATTGCCCCGCAGCGCAGCAAAATTGATCCGGCGCAAACCGCGACGTCGCCGCCACCGCTATCCTTCCGCAAGAAATCAATGTCTGATGCAAGGGAGGACGCCATGACGAATGCCGGCAATGCGCTTTTGTGGACGGCCCTTTACTTCGCTCTCTCGTTCGTTGCGATCTTCGTCGTTTGGTTCGCCGACAAGATGCGCTCGAACATCTCTCGGAAACGATAGTCCGAGGCGCGTCTACATTTCCGAAGCATTCGGACACATCACATCTGCGCGCGCTTGACATATGCCGCCAACATGTCGCGCGCCTGCCGCAACTTGGACGCATTCGGTCGCCCTTTTGTGTGGCGTGTCTGGGGGCACGGCGCTGCCGTGTTTGGACCAAACCTTCAGGGGTATATGACTGTGAAGAAGATTGTATTTGCTCTCGGTGCTACGCTTGCTCTGGCGACGGCTGCGAACGCTGCGGATCTGCCGCGCCGGCAGCCCGTGCCGGCCTATCCGGCCGAACAGGCGCCGATTGGCAAGATGCCGATTGGCAAGAGCCCCGTTGGAAAAGCCCCGATCGGCAAGGCGCCCGGCCCGGTCGCAGCGCGCTACTGACGCGCAGCGGAATACGCGCAGATCTGCGTAGCAGCCGACAGTCGAGGGGTGTCGCGTGACGAACAAAGCTGATCGATCGGGATCCTGCATCCTCGCGGGCTTCGCTCTTGCGGCTATGCTCTCGTGCACGACGCCCTCGGCCTCGGCCCACCAGGCAAACAAGCGCGCTGCCGATGCCAACGCGCTTGCCACGACCGACACCGCCTCGCGACCTCAGCCGCAATCGACGCGGCGCTCCGTCGCGCGCGCGGAGACAGGCCCCTACTACGTCGACTTCCGCGCGCGTACCGCCGCGAGCTGGGGCCATGCCTTCGTCTGGTACGGCAAGACCAGCGAGCGCGCCGTGGAGGTCGCAGGGCTCACACCGGCCGGCGACACGCTCGCTTACGTGCTCGGTCACCTCACCTTTGTGCCGTCCGAGACCGGCGCGAGCTACGGCGATCTCGATCCGGAATATCTGACCGCGAGCTATCGCGTCTACCTGAACGAAGCGGACGCAAAGCGAGTATTCGCCTACATCAAGAAATTGCAGGCGAACTCACCGGTGTGGAACGCGGAGACCACCAACTGCACCGGCTTCATCGGCGATATCGCCGAATTCATGGGATTGCAGGTCCCCAACCGCTGGCAACGCCCGGAAAACTTCGTCAACCACCTCAAGGAAATGAACGGCGGCCGTCAGATGGTGCGGCTGTCGGCGGAGTAGCCGAAGCGTTGTAGCCGGGATGGAGCGCAGCGAAATCCGGGATCGGAATCGCGTGTTGCACGATCCAACCGGATTGCGCTTCGCTCCATCCTGCTCGAGCCCTCTTATCAAATCCACAGTCGCAATGACGGTGTTGAAGCAGCGGGATTCAAGCGCCGCCTCAGCGGTGTCCCGGCGCGCGCGCTGGTCATAGGACCCGAATTATCCGCCCTGCGGAATCACCTTGCTCCGCGCATGATCGCCCTGCCCCTACCGCACGCCGGCCCGATAGACTTTTGCCACCCCCAGCGGCATCCTCCCGCCATCAACCGATAACAGAGCGCCACGCAGGCGGGGGAAACACATCATGTTGCAGACACGGTTCACCAAACTCGTCGGCGTCGAGCACCCGATCGTCCAGGGCGGCATGCAGTGGGTCGGCCGAGCCGAGCTCGTCGCTGCCGTCGCCAATGCCGGCGCGCTCGGGTTCATCACCGCGCTGACCCAGCCGACGCCGGAGGACCTGACCAGGGAGATCGCGCGCTGTCGCGACCTCACCGACAAGCCGTTCGGCGTCAATCTCACCATCCTGCCCGCGATCAAGCCGCCGCCCTATGCCGAATACCGCGCCGCCATCATCGAGAGCGGCGTCAAGGTGGTCGAGACCGCCGGCAACAAGCCGCAGGAGCATGTCGACGAGTTCAGGAGGCACGGCGTCAAGGTCGTGCACAAATGCACCAGCGTGCGCCACGCGCTTTCGGCCGAAAGGATGGGCGTCGATGCCATCTCGATCGATGGATTCGAATGCGCCGGCCACCCCGGCGAGGACGACACCCCCGGCCTGATCCTGATCCCGGCCGCCGCCAACAAGATCAGGATCCCGATGATCGCCTCGGGCGGCTTTGCCGATGCCCGCGGCCTCGTCGCGGCGCTGGCCCTGGGCGCGGACGGCATCAACATGGGCACGCGCTTCATGGCCACCAAGGAAAGCCCGATCCACCAGCTCATCAAGGAGAAGATCGTCGCCAATGACGAGCGCGAGACCGAGCTGATCTTCCGCACCATGCGCAACACCTCGCGTGTGGCGAAGAACGCGATCTCGAGCAAGGTCGTCGCCATGGAGAAGGAGGGCGCGAAATTCGAGGACATCCGCGAGCTCGTCGCCGGCGCCCGCGGCAAGATGGTCTATGCCACCGGCGATTCCGACGAAGGCATCTGGTCGGCCGGCCAGGTGCAGGGCCTGATCCAGGACATCCCGAGCTGCGCCGAACTGGTCTCCCGCATCGTGCGCGAGGCGGAAGCGATCATCCGCGGCCGGCTCGAAGGCATGATCGTTCATCCGCAACGTGAAGCCGCGGAATAGTCACCGCAGGAAGCGAGAGCAATTCATGAAGGCTTACGTCTACGGCCCTGGTGGCGCTACGATTTCCGATGTCGCTCAACCAAAGCCAGAGGGCACGCAGGTGCTGGTCCGCGTCCGCGCCAGCGCCCTGAACCGCGCCGACACCGCCATGCGCAAGGGGCACGCCCATGGGGCGGCCGGCGGCGTCGGCACCGTGCTCGGCATGGAATGGGCCGGCGAAGTCGCCGAGCTTGGGCCGAATGCCAAAGGCGTCAAAGTCGGCGACCGCATCATGGGCTCGGGCGGCGCGGCCTTTGCCGAATATACGCTGGCCGATCACGGACGGCTATTCCACGCCCCCTCAAACATGAATTTCGAGGAGGCCGCCACCCTGCCCGTCGCACTCACGACCATGCACAACGCCGTCGTTACCGTTGGCGGTGTGCAGGCGGGCCAGAGCGTGCTGATCCAGGGCGCGAGCTCCGGGGTCGGCCTGATGGCGATGCAGATCGCCAGGCTCAAGGGCGCAAAGCTCGTGATCGGCTCGTCGACCGATGCCGCTCGTCGCGGCCGGCTGAAGGACCATGGCGCCGATCTCGCCGTCGATAGCTCCGATCCCCAATGGGTCGACGAGGTGCTGAAGGCGACGAACGGGGAAGGCGTCGATCTGATCGTCGACCAGGTCTCGGGCAAGGTCGCGAGCCAGAACCTCGCCGCGACGAAGATCAAGGGCCGCATCGTCAATGTCGGCCGGCTCGGCGGCACCCACGCCGACTTCAATTTCGACCTGCATGCGGCCCGCCGCATCGACTATGTCGGCGTCACCTTCCGCACCCGCACCATCGAGGAGGTCCGCGAGATCTTCGAGGAGGTCCGCAAGGACGTCTGGGGCGCGGTGGAATCGCGCAAGCTGCAGCTGCCGATCGACAAGGTGTTCGCGTTCGACGATATCGATCAGGCGTTCGAGCACATGGAGGCGAACAGGCATCTGGGGAAGATCGTGGTGACGCTGTGAAGGTTGTGGCAGTGAGACAAGAGCGGAGCGACGCTCTCTCCTCTCGTCATGGCCGGGCTTGACCCGGCCATCCACGTCTTTACCCCTTACGCAGAAGAACGTGGATGCCCGGGACAAGCCCGGGCATGACGGCGTCGGGGGATCCGCTCCTGCAAGTCACTCGCGACTACGGCTGTGGATCGTCGCTTGATGTTCACCCACGCCCTGCTAAATCCCCGCCATGGCCTCTCAGCACAATAAAACCTCGGTCGCCGCGATCTCGATCTTCGCCAGTGGCGGCATGGCGGCGGCGAAGTTCGCGGTCGGGATCGCGATCGGCTCGCTGGCGCTGATCTCCGAGGCCCTGCATTCCTCGATCGACCTGGTCGCGACCATCATCACCTGGGCGGTGGTGCGGGTGTCCGACAAGCCCGCAGACGACGAGCACCATTACGGCCACGGCAAGCTGGAAAGCGTCTCCGCACTCGGCGTCACCGCCCTGCTCTACGTGCTTGCCGGCGGCATCCTGGTCGAGGCCTATAGCCGGCTGAGCGAGGGAACCCCGCCGCCGACCATTTCGGCCGTGCCGTTCGTGGTGCTGGTGCTCGACATCGCCGTCAATCTCTGGCGCGCCCGCGCCCTGCACCGCGCCGCGCGGGAGACCCGGAGCCAGGCGCTGGCGGCGGATGCGCTGCATTTCGCCTCCGACGTGATGGGCTCGTTCGCCGTGATCGTGGGCCTGATCCTCGCCGGCCTCGGCTTCTGGTGGGGCGACGCGGCGGCGGCCGCAGCGGTTGCCGTGATGATCGCCCTGCTCGGGCTGCGCATGGCCGGCTCCACCGTGCAGACGCTGGTCGACCGCGCCCCGGAAGGCGCGCAGGAGAAGGCCACCGCCGCGATCCGGAGCGTGCCGGGCGTGATCGACGTCGACCGGCTGCGCGTGCGCATGGTCGGAGCGACCACGTTCATCGACACCATCGCAAAGGTGCCGCGAACCTATCCGATCGACCGCGTCGAGGAGATCAAGCGCAGCGCGCAAATCGCCGTGGACAAGGCGTTCGGCGACGCCGACCTCACCTTCACCGCCGTCCCCGTCGCCCGCAACAACGAGACCGTGCGCGACCGCATCATGGTGATCGCGCACAATTCGGGCCTCGCCGTTCACCATGTCACGGTGCACGATCTCGGCGCCAAGCTGACCGTCAGCATCGACCTCGAGGTCGACGCCGACATGCAGCTCGAGGCCGCCCATGACGTCGCCAACACACTGGAGCGCAACATCCAGGAGGAGTTCGGCGAGGACGTCGAGGTCGACGTTCACATCGAGCCATTGGAACCGGAACTGCCGTTCGGCATCGATGCCGCACCGGAACGGGTGCAGACCATCGCCGCTGCTCTGACGGAATATGCCGCCGGCGGCGATATCCACGACATCCATAACGTGCGGGTCCGCAACACCGACGCCGGAGAAATCGTCAACTTCCACTGCCGCGCGGCACCGTCGATGAGCGTGATCAAGGTGCATGAGCATGTCGATGCGATCGAGCGCGCGTTGCGGCGTGCGTTTCCGAGCGTGAAGCGCGTGATCAGTCACGCCGAACCGCCGCGCGCGTGACGCAGAACGCACGGGGAGTCGCACGTTCTCGTTTCGGACTCCTCGCGCGCGCGAGTTTGCGGCCACACGATGCACAAACTGCGCGTTGGATAAGAATAATTTCGCGTTAACGATTCGTTGACTCTCGACAGCCCGCGAAAACTGGATTCAAATCAGTGTGATTCGGAAGCGACGTGGGGCTGTTTCCGAACTTCAGTTGCAAGCAGGTTTCAGGGGGCCGAAGGCATGTCGCGTGCAGACGCCGCGAACGCATGCGTCCAATCCGATTCGATCAAGGGATTGGCGCAATCGATCGCGAAACCTGCCTATCATCGGCTCCTGATCGCGGAGCCGGCGCTGCGCCGCGCCGTGCCGACACTCATCATCGCATTCCTGATCACGATCTGCCTCGGCGCGTTCGTGCAGGTGGTCGACCAGACGCGGCAGAAGCGGCTGGTGATCAGCCACGACATTTCGGCACTCGCCGACCTGCTCGCCGAGCGCATCGACCGCCTCACCACGGTGCGGCAGGAACGGCTGAAGAACATCGAGAGCCTGCCGGCGCTGTTGCCGGATCTGATCCCCTCCTGGGGCACGGCCTCGGGCCGGCATGTCATCGTCACCTCGGCCGGCGTCGACCGCCGTATCCTCGCCCGCATCCCGGCCGACAACGACTCCGTCGGCAACGACCGCCTGCTCGATGCGATCACGGCCGCGCAATTGATGGCGGCGCCGCCACGCGACGGCAACGTCTCCGACTTGACGCTGCCGAGCGGCAACGCTGCGATGGCGACCTCGCGGCAGATCAAGTCGCTGCCCGGCTTCGTCACCGTGATCCAGGAGCGCAACGAGCCGATCTGGGGCTCGGACGCCGCGCTCTCGGTCACGCTGTCGGCGACCACCGGCTTCGTCGTCCTGATCCTCGGCTTCGCTTTCCACTGGCAGTCGACCCGCGCCCGCGAGGGCGACATCATCAACGACGCCGTGCGCGGCCGCATCGACACCGCGCTCAACCGCGGCCGCTGCGGGCTGTGGGACTGGGATCTGTCGCGCGGCCGGATCTTCTGGTCGCAGTCGATGTTCTCGATGCTCGGCCTCGACGGCCGCCACGAGCTCCTCACCTTCGGCGAGGTCAACGCGCTGGTGAAGTCCGACGACATCGACCTGTTCGCGATCGCCGACCAGCTCATCTCCGGCGAGATCGACCACATCGACCAGACCTTCCGCATGCAGCATGTCGACGGCCACTGGATCTGGCTCCGCGTGCGCTGCGAGAAGACGCGCGGCGCGACCGATGACAGCGTGCACCTGATCGGGATCGCCGTCGACATCACCGAGCAGAAGAGCCTCGCGGAGAAGACCGTGGAAGCCGACCTCCGCCTGCGCGATGCGATCGAGACGATTCCGGAAGCCTTCGTGCTGTGGGATGCGAGCGATCGGCTCGTGCTCTGCAACTCGCACTTCCAGCGCCTGCACAGGCTGCCCGATACGGCCGTCATTCCCGGCACCTCCTACGAGACCGTGCTCGAGGTCGGCCGCATGCCGGAGGTGCGCACCCGCCACAACGAGACCGCTGCCCAAGGCCCGGGGGCGCGCACCTTCGAGGCGCAGCTCGACGACGGCAGCTGGCTGCACATCAGCGAACGCCGCACCAAGGACGGCGGCTACGTCTCGGTCGGCACCGACATCACCCGCATCAAGGAGCACGAGCAGAAGCTGGTCGACAACGACCTGCGCCTGCGTGCCACCGTCATCGACCTAAAGCGCTCGCAGGCCGCGCTGGAGCGCCAGGCGATCGAGCTCGCCGACCTCGCCGAGAAGTACCAGCGCGAGAAGACCCGCGCCGAGGAAGCCAACCAGACCAAGTCGAAATTCCTGGCCAATATGAGCCACGAGCTGCGCACGCCGCTCAATGCCATCATCGGCTTCTCCGAGATCATGGGCTCGGGCATGTTCGGCGAGCTCGGAAGCGAGAGATACCAGGAATACTGCCAGGACATCCTGACCAGCGGCCACTACCTGCTCGAGGTCATCAACGACATCCTCGACATGTCCAAGATCGAAGCCGGCCGCATGAAGCTCGACATGGAGGAGCTCGACCTCTCGAAGACGCTGGTGGAGTCCCTGCGGGTCGTCACCGGCCGTGCGCAGGACAAGCGCCTGACGCTCGACGCCGACATCGCAAAGCCCATCTCCGTCGTCGCCGACCGCCGCGCGACCAAGCAGATCATCGTCAACCTGCTCTCCAACGCCGTGAAGTTCACGCCCGAGGGCGGGCGCGTCGTGGTGCGCAGCCGGCAGCTCGAGGACAGGATCGTGCTGATGATCGCCGATACCGGCATCGGGATCGCGCCACATTCGCTGGCGCGGCTCGGCCGCCCGTTCGAGCAGGTCGAGAGCCAGCTCACCAAGACCTATCACGGCTCGGGCCTTGGCCTCGCGATCGCCCGCTCGCTGGCGCAGCTCCACGGCGGCTCGATGCGGCTGCGCTCCAAGCTCGAGGTCGGCACCGTCGTGCGCGTGACCCTGCCGCGCGACGCGATCAAGGCGGCGTCCGGGATATCGGCCGCGGCTTAGCGCACGGCGGGACGTTCGCCTGAGGCCATCCTTCGAGACGCCCGCCTGCGGCGGGCCCTCAGGATGAGGTCTGCGTGCGCGGCAGCAGCTTCAGCGAACACCGATACAACGGAGCCTCATCCTGAGGAGCCCGCGAAGCGGGCGTCTCGAAGGACGAGGCGCTTGCTCGAATCTACAATTGCAGCGTCGGCGCCACTTCCCGCGCCACATTGACCAGCGCAGCGATCAGCGGCGTCATCGGGTCGCGCTGCGGGATCACCATGCCGATGCTGTAATTGACCTCGGGGTCGACGATCGGGATCGAACGCACCGTATCGGACAGGCCGAGCGTCTCGGCGAGCTTGGCCGGCATCACGCTCGCCCAACGCCCCGTCTTCACATGCGTGAACAGCACCAGCAGCGAGTTCGAGGTCAGCGTCGGCGTCGCCTCCGCGCCGACCGAGCGCAATGCGCGGTCGATGATGCGGCGGTTCTGCATGTCGGGCGTCAGCAGGCATAGCGGCACCTGGCCGACCTCCTTCCAGGTCACCGTCTCGCGGTCGCCGAACATCGCATCCGGCGCGGTCAGCAGGCGGTAGCTCTCGTTGTAGAGCGGAATGGTGCGCACCTTGCCGATCGGCTCGTTCTCGATGTAGGTGAGCCCCGCATCGACCTCGAGATTTTCGAGCAGCCCCAGCACCTCGGACGAGGTGGTGGACTGGATCCGGAAGCGCACCTCGGGATGCTTGGCGCGATACGGCGTCGTCAGCGAGGCGACCATGCCGAGCACGGTCGGGATCGCGGCGATGCGGATCTCGCCGGAGAGCTGATGCTTCAGCCCGTTGATCTCGTCGCGCATCGCGCGGGCATCACCCACGATCCGCCGCGCCCAGTCGAGCGCCCGCTCGCCTTCCGGGGTAAATCCCTGGAAGCGAGACCCGCGCTGGACCAGCATCACGCCGAGGATCTCCTCGAGCTGCTTGAGCCCGGTCGACATCGTCGGTTGCGTCACGCCGCAGGCTTCCGCCGCGCGTCCGAAATGCCGCTCCTTCGCCAGCGCCAGCAGCAGTTCAAGCTTGTCGATCAACCGGTTATCCCTTCGGATTCTGTGGTGGCATGCAAGCTAGCACGCCCACTCCTCCGCAACACGCAAAAACCGCCTGCGGGAACGGCTTCGATTGCAATTTGAAATCGAGTGATCGCGCCCGCCAATCGATCTGAATTCGCAATCGCAGCACGGGACAGCTTTATTGATCTTCGAATGATTCCAAATAGTTTGGGAGCAGGAAACGCTCTGGTTGAGAATGACGAATGACAGCGGTTTATGATTGGGACGAGACGCGCGGCGCCGAGATCATCGCCGAACATGCCGGGCAGGAAGGCGCGACGCTCGTCATCCTGCATGCGCTTCAAGAGGCGTTCGGCCATGTGCCGGAGGCGGCAATTCCCATGGTGGCGAAGGCACTCAATCTGTCGCGGGCCGAGGTCCACGGCGTGTTCACGTTCTACCATGATTTCCGCCACAAGCCGGCCGGCCGCCATGTGCTGAAGCTGTGCCGTGCGGAAGCCTGTCAGGCCGCGGGCGGCGATGCGCTGGCTGCGCGCGCCGAGGCAAGGCTCGGCGTCTCGCTCGGCAACACCACGGCCGACGATCGCGTCACGCTGGAACCGATCTACTGCCTTGGCCTGTGCGCGACTGCGCCGTCTGCGATGCTCGATGGCCGCCTCGTCGGGCGGCTCGATCAGAAGCGCCTCGATGCGCTGGTTGCGGAGGCGCAGCGATGAGCATCCGCCTGTACGTCTCGCGCGATGCCGGTGCGGTTTCCGTCGGCGCCGACGAGGTTGCCCTTGCGCTGGAGCAGGCCGCCGCCAAGCGCGGCGTTGCAGTGGAGATCGTCAGGACCGGCTCGCGCGGCCTCTACTGGCTGGAGCCGCTGGTCGAGGTGGCGACGCCCCAGGGCCGGATCGCCTTCGGGCCTGTCACCGAGACCGACGTGCCCTCGCTGTTCGACGCGCTCGCCGGCAACACGCCGCATCTCTTGCGGCTGGGAGCGACCGACGAGATCCCCTGGCTGAAGCGCCAGACCCGCCTCACCTTCGCCCGTTGCGGCGTGATCGACCCGCGCTCGCTTGACGACTACCGCGCCCATGGCGGCTACAAGGGCCTCGCGCGCGCGCTCTCGCTTGGATCGGACGCAATCCTCGACGACGTCACCGCGTCCGGCCTGCGCGGCCGCGGCGGCGCAGGCTTCCCCACCGGCATCAAGTGGAAGACGGTTGCCCAGGCCAAGGCCGACCGCAAATTCATCGTCTGCAACGCCGACGAAGGCGACAGCGGCACCTTTGCCGACCGCATGATCATGGAAGGCGATCCGTTCCTGGTGATCGAGGGCATGACCATCGCCGGCATCACCGTCGGCGCGACCAAGGGCTACATCTACATCCGCAGCGAATATCCGCACGCGGTGGAGGCGATGAACGCGGCCATCGTGGCGGCCAGGCGCGGCGGCTACCTCGGCGCGAATATCGGCGGCTCGAACCAAGCCTTCGATCTCGAAGTGCGCGTCGGCGCCGGCGCTTACGTCTGCGGCGAGGAGACCTCGCTGCTGGAAAGCCTCGAAGGCCGCCGCGGCATCGTGCGCGCCAAGCCTCCGCTGCCGGCGCATCACGGCCTCTTCGGCAAGCCGACCGTGATCAACAACGTGCTGTCGTTCGCCGCCATTCCCTTCATCCTCGCCGAGGGGGCCAAGGCCTATGCCGATTTCGGCATGGGCCGCTCGCGCGGCACGATGCCGATCCAGCTCGCCGGCAACATCCGTTACGGCGGACTGTTCGAGACCGCCTTCGGCGTGACGCTCGGCGAGCTCGTCGACGACATCGGCGGCGGCACGTTCACGGGCCGTCCGGTCCGCGCGGTGCAGGTCGGCGGCCCGCTCGGCGCCTACTTTCCCCGCGCCCTGTTCGACACGCCGTTCGACTACGAATCTTTCGCCGCGCGCGACGGCCTGATCGGCCATGGCGGCATCGTCGTGTTCGACGACAGCGTCGACATGCGCAGGCAGGCGCGCTTCGCCATGGAGTTCTGCGCCATCGAATCCTGCGGCAAGTGCACGCCGTGCCGGATCGGCTCGACCCGCGGGGTCGAGACCATCGAGAAGATCATCAAGGGCGAGCATGTCAGCGAGAATCTCGCGCTCGTCGAGGACCTCTGCAACACCATGAAATTCGGCTCGCTCTGCGCGCTCGGCGGCTTCACGCCCTACCCCGTGCTCAGTGCGTTGAAGCACTTCCGGGAGGATTTCGCGCCGGTCCCGACCACGCTTCAGGCCGCGGAATAGGAGAACGACAATGTCTCTGATCGAAGAAATCGACTTCGGCACGCCGGCTTCCAAATCGGAAACGATGGTGACGCTGACCATCGACGGCAAGGAGGTGACGGTGCCCGAGGGCACTTCCATCATGCGTGCCGCGATGGATGCAGGCCACCAGATTCCAAAGCTCTGCGCGACCGACATGGTCGACGCGTTCGGCTCCTGCCGTCTCTGCCTCGTCGAGATCGAGGGCCGCGCCGGCACGCCGGCGTCCTGCACCACGCCTGTGATGCCCGGCCTCGTCGTGCATACCCAGACCGAGCGGCTGAAGCGGCTGCGCAAGGGCGTGATGGAACTCTATATCTCCGACCATCCGCTCGACTGCCTCACCTGCGGCGCCAACGGCGACTGCGAATTGCAGGACATGGCCGGCGCCGTGGGTCTGCGCGACGTGCGTTACGGCTACGAGGGCGAGAACCACGTTTTCGCCAAGACACCTGGCAAGTCGGACGGCTGCACTAACGACAATTGGATGCCGAAGGACGAGTCCAACCCGTACTTCACCTACGATCCCTCCAAGTGCATCGTCTGCTCGCGCTGCGTCCGCGCCTGCGAGGAGGTGCAAGGCACTTTCGCGCTGACCATCTCCGGCCGCGGCTTCGACAGCCGCGTCTCGCCCGGCATGAGCGAAAGCTTCCTCGGCTCGGAATGCGTCTCCTGCGGCGCCTGCGTCCAGGCCTGTCCGACCGCGACGCTGACGGAAAAGTCCGTGATCGAGATCGGCCAGCCCGAGCACTCCGTCGTCACCACCTGCGCCTATTGCGGCGTCGGCTGCGCCTTCAAGGCCGAGATGCGCGGCGAGGAAGTGGTGCGCATGGTGCCCTACAAGGACGGCAAGGCCAATCGCGGCCATTCCTGCGTCAAGGGCCGCTTCGCCTGGGGCTACACCAACCACAAGGAACGCATTCTCAAGCCGATGATCCGCGAGCGCATCGAGGATCCCTGGCGCGAAGTGTCCTGGGACGAGGCGTTCTCGTTCGCCGCCGCCAGGATGCGCGGCATCCAGAAGAAATACGGCCGCGACGCCATCGGCGGCATCACCTCGTCCCGCTGCACCAATGAAGAGACCTATCTGGTGCAGAAGCTGATCCGCGCCGGCTTCGGCAACAACAACGTCGACACCTGCGCCCGCGTCTGCCACTCCCCCACCGGCTACGGCCTCGCCACCACCTTCGGCACCTCCGCCGGGACGCAGGATTTCGACTCGGTCGAGGAGACCGATGTCGTGGTCGTCATCGGCGCCAACCCGGCCTCCGCTCACCCCGTCTTCGCCTCGCGCCTGAAGAAGCGGCTGCGCCAGGGCGCCAAGCTGATCGTGATCGATCCGCGCCGCACCGAGATGGTGGAATCGCCGCATGTGAAGGCGCTGCATTTGCCCCTGATGCCCGGCACCAACGTCGCGGTCATGACGGCGCTGGCGCACGTCATCGTCACCGAAGGACTCGTCAACGAAGCCTTCGTGCGCGAGCGCTGCGACTGGAGCGAGTTCGAGGAATGGGCCGCCTTCGTCGCCCAACCGCAGAACAGCCCGGAAGCCACCGCCATCCTCACCGGCGTCAATCCGAAGGACCTGCGCGAGGCAGCCCGCACCTACGCCACCGGCGGCAACGGCGCGATCTATTACGGCCTCGGCGTCACCGAGCACAGCCAGGGCTCGACCACCGTGATCGCGATCGCCAATCTCGCGATGGCAACAGGCAATATCGGCCGTCCCGGCGTCGGCGTGAACCCGCTGCGCGGCCAGAACAACGTTCAAGGTTCCTGCGACATGGGCTCGTTCCCGCACGAGCTGCCCGGCTACCGCCACATCTCGGGCGATGCGGTGCGCGAGCAGTTCGAGGCGCTGTGGAACGTCAGGCTCAACCCGGAGCCCGGCCTGCGCATTCCCAACATGTTCGATGCCGCGGTCGAAGGCACCTTCATGGGCATCTACGTGCAGGGCGAGGACATCCTGCAATCCGATCCCAACACCTCGCACGTGGTGGCGGCGCTGTCGGCGATGGAATGCGTCATCGTCCACGATCTCTTCCTGAACGAGACCGCGAACTACGCCCACGTCTTCCTGCCCGGCTCGAGCTTCCTCGAGAAGGACGGCACCTTCACCAACGCCGAGCGCCGCATCCAGCGCGTGCGCAAGGTGATGACGCCGAAGAACGGCATGGCGGACTGGGAGGTCACCATCGGCCTCGCCAAGGCCATGGGCTTCGAGATGAAATACAGCCATCCGTCCGAGATCATGGACGAGATCGCGGCGCTGACGCCGACCTTCGCCGGCGTCTCCTATGCCAGGCTCGACGAGCTCGGCTCGGTGCAGTGGCCCTGCAACGAGAAGGCGCCCGAGGGCACACCGGTGATGCACATCGACGGCTTCGTCCGCGGCAAGGGCAAGTTCGTCGTGACCGAATATGTCGCGACCGACGAGCGCACCGGCCCGCGTTATCCCCTGCTGCTCACGACCGGCCGCATCCTCAGCCAGTACAATGTCGGCGCGCAGACCCGGCGCACCGAGAACGTCGTCTGGCATTCCGAGGACCGCCTCGAGATCCATCCGCACGACGCCGAGCAGCGCGGCGTGCGCGACGGTGACTGGGTGCGGCTGAAGAGCCGCGCCGGCGAGACCACGTTGCGCGCGGAGATCACCGACCGCGTCGCGCCGGGCGTCGTCTACACCACCTTCCACCATCCGGACACGCAGGCCAACGTCATCACGACCGACTATTCGGACTGGGCCACCAATTGTCCCGAATACAAGGTCACGGCGGTGCAGGTCTCGCCCTCGAACGGCCCGTCCGACTGGCAGAAGGCTTATGACGCGCAGGCGCGGCACTCCCGCCGCATCGCACCGGCCGAGGCCGCGGAGTAACCGCATGCACGTTCCGGTCCAGGCCACCGACCGCGAGATCTGGCGTGATGGCATCGCATCAGAGGGCCCACGGCTGATCCCGGAGGAGACTCCGCTGGCGCTGACCTATAATGGCGGCACCTACGCCGTCATGATGGGGACACCGCAGAACCTCGAGGATTTTGCGGTCGGCTTCAGCGTGAACGAAGGGATCGTCGGTTCGGTCGACGACATTCGCTCTCTCGACGTGGTCCGTCTCGACGACGGCATCGAGCTGCGGATGTGGCTGGCATCGGAGGATGCAGCCCGCATCAACGAGCGCCGCCGCCACGTCGCGGGACCCACGGGCTGCGGCATCTGCGGCATCGAGTCCATTGCCGAGGCGGTGCGGCCGGCGGCCGTGGTGCCGCAGGGGCAGACCTTCACGCCGGACCAAATTATGACGGCGATGCAGGCGATCACGCCCCTGCAATCGATCAACATGCAAACCCGCGCCGTTCACGCCGCCGCGTTCTGGTCCCCAGCACGCGGCATCGTCGCGCTGCGCGAGGATGTCGGCCGTCACAACGCGCTCGACAAGCTCGCCGGGGCCCTGGCGCGCAGCCGCGCGGATGCGCGCGGCGGCGTGGTGCTGCTGACGAGCCGGGTCTCGGTGGAGATGGTGCAGAAGACGGCCGCAATCGGCGCCCCCGTGATGATCGCCGTGTCCGCACCGACCGCGCTCGCGGTACGCACGGCGGAAGCCGCCGGCATCACGCTGATCGCGATCGCACGGCAGGACGGGTTCGAAATATTCTCGCATGGCAGCCGGATCGTCGCGCGCCATGCCACGGAGGTTGCCGATGTCGCCTGACCGCCTGATCTACATGGCCAACCAGATCGGCAGATTCTTCCGGAGCCAGGGCCATGACAAGTCCGTGCCGGGGATTGCCGAGCACATCAAGAAATTCTGGGATCCCCGCATGAAGCGCGCGATCTTCGCTCATCTCGATGCCGGCGGTGCGGGCCTCGAACCTGATGTGCGCGAGGCCATCACCTCGTTGAAGCAGGCGACGTCCCTTCCAGCAGCGCCCTGAACACGCGCCGCACCTCGGTCTGGGTCTCCTTCACCCGCGCCTCCAGCGACGAGAAGTCCGGCGCGTCGCCCGCGCGCGCCATCACGCGCAGGAGGTCGGTGCCGGCGGTCTCAGGCTTGAAGCGCTCGCTGACGCAAAGCCGCAGGATCTGCGTCAGGTCGTGATAGAGCCGCGCCGCGGCACGCAAGATCTCGGTCTCGGACTGTGCGAGCACGCCGAGCCGGCATGCATTTTCCAGCACCTGCATGGTGCCGACATCGAGAATGTCCGGCTTCTCGTGGGCATGCACGAGCTGGAGATATTGCGCAATGAAGTCGATGTCGACCATGCCGCCGGCCGCATGCTTGATATCCCAGCAATCGGCCTCGCCCTTCTCCTGCGCGATCGCGCGCCGCATGTCGGCGACGTCGTTGGCCGTGATTGCGGGATCGCGTCGGCGGGTCAGGACATCGCGGATGACACGCTCGATCCGTTCCCGGAATTCGGGCGATGCCGACACCACGCGCGCGCGCGTCAACGCCATGTGCTCCCAGGTCCAGGCCTCGGTGGCCTGGTAGTCCGCGAATGAAACGAGACTCGAGGCCACCGGGCCGGCGCGTCCCGACGGCCGCAGGCGCATGTCGATCTCATAGAGCACGCCGTAATTGGTGCGCGTCGTGAAGGCGCTGATCAGGCGCTGGGTGAAGCGCGCGAAATATTGCGCGCCATGAAGCGATTTCGGTCCATCGGAGTCCGGATTTTCGCTGTCGAAATCGTAGAGCAGGATCAGGTCGAGATCGGACGAGGCCGTCATCTCGCGGCTGCCGAGCCGGCCCATCGCGATGATCGCGGTCTCCTGCCCCGTGATCCGGCCGTGCTGGGCGGCAAAGCGATCGGCGACAAGGCCATGCACGGTGTGCACGATTCCTTCGGCGACATCGGCAAAGGCGGTGCTCGCCTGCTGCGCCGAAACCGTGCCGGACAGGATGCGCGTTCCGATCAGGAACAGGCTCTCCTGGCCGAACAGGCGCAGGCGATCGAGAAACTCCTCGTAGGAGTCCGCGTCTCGCACGGTGGCCGCGAGCCGGCCCGACAATTCCTGCCTGTCGGGCATGGCGCCGAAGAAGCGCGGGTCGATCAGACCATCCATGAGCTGCGGTTGCCGCGCCAGCATCTCGCCAAGCCGCGGCGCCGCCCCCAGCACCAGCGCCACCAGCGCGACGAGATCCCGGTTCTGGCCGAGCAGCGTGATCAGCCGGCCGCCGCGCTGCAGTGCCCCGAGGAATTGATCGAACGCCACGACGGCACGGTCCGGCTCCTCGGAGTGGGCAAGACCGTCGATCAGGGCCGGCACGAATTCGACGAAAGCGCTTCGCGTCGCCTCATTGCGGAATACGCGGTAGTCACCGGTGATCCAGTCGCGCACGGTCTGCGCGACGGCGGCCGGCTTCTTGAAGCCCAGCGTCGCCAGATGCTGGAGCAGGCGCGGATCGTCGGGACCCGCACCATAGTCGAGCGCCGGCAGCTTGGCCGTCCCGGTCGGATCGTCGCCCTCGAACAGTTTTTCGTAGTGACCCTGGACGATCTGGAGCTGGTGCAACAGGTCGCGCGCAAAGGCTTCGCGATCCCGATAACCGAAGAACCAGGCGAAGCGATCGACCGCTTGCCTGTCCTCAGGCAGCGTATGGGTCTGCTCGTCGGCGATCATCTGGAGGCGATGCTCGACCCGGCGCAGGAATTCATAGGCCGTCGTCAGCTCGTCGCGCGCCGCAGAGGTGATCCACTTGCTGGAGGCGAGTACATCGAGCGCCTCGAGCGTCGGCCGCACCCGCAATTCCGGATGGCGGCCGCCCGCAATCAGCTGCTGAGTCTGCGCGAAGAACTCGATCTCGCGGATGCCGCCGCGCCCGACCTTGACGTTATGTCCCTCGACCGCGACCTCGCTCTGGCCACGATAGGTCTGCATCTGCCGCTTCATGTCGTGAACGTCGGCGAGCGCGGCGAAGTCGAGATGCTTGCGCCAGACAAAGGGCGCGATCTCTGCCAGAAGCGCTTCACCCGCCCTGGGATCGCCGGCGCAGGCCCGCGCCTTGATCATTGCAGCGCGCTCCCAGGTGCGGCCTTCCCGCTCGTAGTAATGCAGCGCGGCGTCCCGCGAGATCGCCACCTGTGTCGAGGACGGATCGGGCCGCAGGCGCAGATCCACGCGGAAGACGTAACCGTCATAGGTGCGCTGCTGGAGGATGCGCGCCATCCCCTGCGTGACACGGACGAAGAACGGCTGCGGCTCGATGTCCGCCGCCAGCGTTGTCGCATCGGGATCGAAGAACACGATCAGATCGATGTCGCTGGAATAGTTCAGCTCGCCCGCGCCCATCTTGCCCATCGCGAGCACGATCAGCCCGCAGCCCTCTTCGGGTGCCTCCGGATTGGGCGGCGAGAGCTTGCCGCGTGCGGCTTCCTGCCGCAGCAAATATTGCAGCGCCGCCTGCACGGAGGACACGGCAACATCGGTGAGCGCCGCCGTCACCCGCATCACGGGCCAGACACCGCCAATGTCGCACAGCGCGATCAGCAGCGCGGCCTCTGCCTTCATCCGGCGAAGCAGCCGCATCACCTCGGCCTCGTCAGGTGCCGCGAGCACCGCGCCCCTCGCCTCAGCGATCAGTGCGGCGAGATGCGTATCCGGATCGCATTCGAGCAGCCGGATCAGGCGCGGGGCATCGGCGCGCACCAGATCGAACAGATAGGGCGAGAATTCCGCGATCCCGGCCAGGATGTCGCGGGCGAAGGGGTGGCCCAGGAGCGCTTCCAGACGCGCCGATTGGGCCGGCTCAAGCTCGGCCAGCCAGCTTTCCAAACGTCGTTCGTCGGTTGTGGAAGCGGCAATATGGGGAGCTTCCGCGAAGCGTGCGGCCAGCCTCTCACCATGCTTGTCCGCGTTTCCCGGCGCGGAGAGGTTCATGCCACCTTCTGTGGCACATCCGGCATTGGCGGAGCAACCCTGTCGCCCGCGCGCGCCGGCAGCGCCAGCGTGGCGACAAGACCGGGATGGGCATCGCCCAGCCGCAATTCTCCGCCATGCAGCGTGGCAACAGCCGAGGCGAGGCTGAGGCCGAGACCGGAGCCCGGCAGCGTGCGGCTCGCCTCCAGGCGGACGAATCGCTCGACGACATGCTTGCGGTCGCTTTCGGGGATACCGGGGCCGCGATCGGTGACGCTGAGCAGCACCTGATCGCCCTCGCGCCGGGCCTCGATCGTAATCTGCCGGCTATCCATGCTGACCACGGTTCCCGCGGGCTGCGAAGCGGGCTTGCCGTATTTGATCGCATTCTCGACCAGATTGGCGAGCGCCTGGCTGATCAACTCGCGGTTGGCATGAACCGGTGTCGGATCGGCCTTCACCTTCAAGGTCATGCCGTCGTCCTCCGCCAGGGGCTCGTAGAGCTCGTGGATGCCATTGGCGACCTCGGCGGCGTCGAAATCATCCATGTTGCCGCGCGCCTGTCCGGACTCGGCGCGCGCGATCATCAGAAGCGCGTTGAAAGTACGAATCAGCCCGTCGGATTCCTCGATGGTCCGCTCCAGCGCGGCGCGGTAATCGGCCTCGCAGCCTGATCTCGCCAGCGCCTCCTCGGCGCGATTGCGCAGCCGCGTCAACGGCGTCTTGAGGTCGTGGGCGATGTTGTCCGAAACCTCCTTCAGCCCCGCCATCAGCGCCTCGATCCGCTCGAGCATGGCGTTGAGGTTCTCGGCGAGACGATCGATCTCGTCGCCGCTGCGCCCCACGGGCAGGCGCTCGCTGAGATCTCCGGTCATGATCCGCTGCGCCGTGCCGGTCATGGCGTCGATGCGCCTCAGCACCCTCCGCGCGACGAAAATACCGCCGGCGAGGCCAAGCACGACCACGATGAGGACCGACCATTGCGCCGCCTTGGCGACGATGCCGAACAGACGCCGCCGCTCGGCGAGGTCGCGACCGATCAGCAGGCGGAAGCCGTTCTCCAATTCGGTGACGCGCACCAGCGCGCGATGATCGCGGTCATCGGCGTCCTCGATCCGCCGGTAGGCGGTTTCGGACCAGCCGCGCGTCGCCATCACGCCCGGGGCCAGCGAGCCGACATTGCCGGCGACCGCCTGCCCGGTCGGGGTGGTCACGAGGTAGAGGTTCGCGCCCGGGCGCAGCGCCCGATATTCGATCGTCCGCACGAGGCCAAACAGGCCGCGGCGCCCGTAGATCTCGTTGATCTCCGAGGTTTCGGCATTGACCGTCTGCGTGATCTCCTCGGTGATCAGCCGCCGCGTGTTCCAGGCGAAATAGGCCAGCAGCGAGGCCGCGAACATCGCGAACAGCAGCAGATAGACCAGCGTCAGCCGGAACGCCGTGGTGCGGACGAGTTTACCGAATGCCGTCACGGATCATGTATCCAATTTCAGTGCCGCGTCTGCTATCACCGAGCATCGTCACCCTTCGTATTCTGCTTTATTTACAGTACCTTGGGTTCATAAGCTATCGTCTGTCTTCGCCTAAAATCGCCGAACGCCGGCCGGTCTTTGCAAAAAGTGGTAAGGCGGCACATCCGCCTCTTTGAAAGTATCCGTGACGGTCACACATCCGACTGGTGCTTGTGGAACGACTGACCATGACGGGCAAAGCATCCGCGCCGGTAAGTGGTAAGCGAAAGGGGAACGTTAAAGCGGCGCTCAATTCGAACCAAGTTAAATCCCTGCAAGCTGGCGTTCATGCGGCACTGGCGGGCTCCACCTGGTCGTGCGCGGAAGCGGTGATCGGGTGTGGGCCTTCCGTTTCACCGACCCCGAGGGCAAACGGGCGCAGATGGAGTTCGCCAAGGCTGGCGACCGCGACAGCGCAGGGGGTGACGTTCTGACCCTAAGCAGCGCGCGAGAAGGCACGCGAATACAAGGTTGCATTGAAGCGCCAGGGCATCGATCCGCGCGTCAAAGAGGAGTAAACTCAATGGCAGCTCTCCATCCGCGACGTGCCGAGCTTGCACGAGAAGGCCGCATGGCGCGGCAACCTCAAATACCTGCTGCCGTCGCCCCGCAAGCTGAATCGCAAAAAGGGACATCGGTCCGAGCCTTACACGAAGATGCCGCAAATGATGACAGGGCTGCGCTCTGATCCCGGCAATGCCGCGCGCTGCACAGAAGTCGGCATCCTCACCGTGTCGCGCAGCCAAGAAATCCGGCTCATGGAATGGACCGAGCTCGACTTCGAAGCAAAGACGTGGATGGTTCCAGCTGAGAAGATGAAGATAAAGGGCGACCTAGAGCCCAAACAGAATTTTCGCCGCGAAGTGCTTGAGTTCTGCTTGTCGCATCGTGTCGGCGATGATGCCGAACCGTCATATTGGGTCAGCAGGAACACCGCCCGCTTTAATGTAATCCGACACCGAGCAGGCGCTCGACCATCTTAGGGTCGTCGCGCAAGTGCGCGCACTCCCCACTCCAGACCGCCTTGCCCCGTTCAACCACCATGACCTGATCGGCAAACCGTAGTGCTCGTTCGATCTGCTGCTCGACCAAAACGATGGTCATCTCGCCAGAGCTCGCTAACGCCGTGATGATGTCCATGATTTGATCGCAGATCACCGGGGCGAGACCCTCAAGCGGTTCGTCCAAGAGGAGAACCGAGGGCCTTCCTAGCAGCGTTCTGGCAAGCGAAAGCATCTGTTGCTCGCCGCCCGATAACTGCGTCCCGAAGTGGCGCCGGCGTTCAGCCAGTCTCGGGAACATCACGTAGACCTCTTCAAGCGCCTCTCGACCTCGATCTTTGAGACCTGCGACCAGGTTTTCTTCCACCGTCAGCGACCGAAAAATGTCGCGTGTCTGCGGTACGTAGCCGAGACCTCGCTGAGCACGTGTAGATGCCTTGGAATCCGTGAGATCTGCTTCGCCCAGGAATACTTTCCCGCCATGATGGGTTGTCAGACCCATTAGCGATGCGAGCAAGGTCGTCTTGCCGACTCCGTTTCGACCAAGGACGCTGAGACGACCTCCAGGCAAGACCTCGAAAGACATGTCATCCACGACACGCGTGAGGCCATACCCAGCACTGAGACCTTTGACTTCAAGACGCGTGGCGGGCATCTGCGTAGCTACCTAGATAGGCTCGACGGACTTCCTGATGGTTCGTGACTTCTGTCGGATCGCCCTGGAAGATCAGCTTTCCGTTGGCGAGAACGAGCACACGGCGGGCAAATCTGAAGACCAGGTCCATGTCATGCTCGATCATCAAAACCGCAATATCAGAAGGCAATCTGTCGATCGCCTCGATGATCTTGGAAGACTCCTCTGACGGCACCCCTGCCGCGGGCTCATCCAGGAGCAGGACCTTCGGCTCAAGAGCAAGCCCGATTGCCAGGTCAAGAAGGCGCTGCTGACCGTACGCCAGTTGCGAGACCTGCCTGTCGGCTAGATGTGCGATACCGAGCGTTCCAAGGGCCCGTTCCCACTCCAGGCGAACGTCCGGCCGATCAATCGGGGAGGAAAACATATTTCTCGTGAGCCCCTTCCTTTGCATCACGGCGAGCGCGACGTTCTGTGCGACCGTCAGGCTCTTGAAGAGCCTCGTAATCTGAAATGTCCGGATCAAGCCGGCATCGACGCGATCGGAAATCGGTAGCGCGGTCACATCAACACCGGCGAGGTGTACGGCCCCTTGTGAAGGGGTCAAGTCACCGGAGATAACGTTGACGAGCGTGGTTTTGCCCGCGCCGTTCGGGCCAATCAATGCGACCCTTTCTCCCTTCCCGATACTGAAGGAGATATCATCGTTGACCCTCATCCCGCCGAAGGACATCGAAACGTTTCGCAGTTCAAGCAGGGACTGGCTCACGGGCGCCTCCTCAGCAGCGACGCGGTGCGACCAGCAAGCAAGCCCCCCAGGGATACCAGGCCTTTGGGGGCGAACAACACGACCGCAATCAGCAACGCACCGACCATGGTCATCCAATGGAATGGATTTGCAGCCGAGACATAGTGCTCGAACACCTGGAAGACGATGGATCCGATCAGCGCGCCCCAGAGACTGCCCGCGCCACCCAGGACGAGCATAACGAGAGCTTCAGCCGACCGCTCAAATCCGACGCTATCAAGTCCCACGACGCCTGTATTGATGGCGTTGAGAGCGCCACCAATTCCGCCAACAACCCCCGACACGCCATACATCAGCACGAGCCGGGGATACACGCGGGCACCGATCATCCGTGCCCGAAGGCTGTCATCCTTGATTGCCTGACAGAGAAGGCCGAAGGGAGAGTGCACGATTCGAAGCAGCACCACGAACACGACCATGAGCACCGCAACGGAGAATACGTAGCCGGTGCGCCCGTACATGTCGAAAGCATAGACCCCGAAGATTCGTCCAGGCGAAATGCCGGACAATCCGTCGCTTCCGCCCGTCAGGCTGGACAGTTTGTTGGCTAGCGCCGCGATGAGCTGTCCGACAGCAATGGACAGCACGAGCTGGGGGAGACCCTTGAACCTCGTGACAAGGAGCCCTGAGACCAGCCCCATCAGAGCACCGGCCACCGCCCCCACGAGCAACAGCAGCAGGGGATCGGAATGCCCGGCAAGGCAGGCGTTACCAACGACGTAGGCGCTCACACCGTAGATCGCCGCATGCCCCAGGGTGGCGACACCGCAATATCCCGTGACCAGATCGAGCGACAGCACCAGAAGCGCGATGCTGATCAGCCTTGTCAGAAACGCGAGGTCGTCCGGAAAAAGCGTATAGCCGAGCGCTCCGAGCACCAGCGTGATCACGACAGCGTGCAGCTCGAGCGGGACGGAGAAACGAGGCGCGCTCATGCCATCGACCATGATTCGATCGGTCACGTCAGTGCCTCCTGCCCAAAAGGCCGTTCGGAAACAGAAACACGACCAGGATGACCGCAAGATAGAAGAAGAACTCACCATATTCGGGTGCAAGGTACTTGCCGGTCGTGTCCGCAAGACCAAGCAATATCGATGCCGCCACGGCGCCTGGTATCGATCCTGCCCCGCCGACCGAGACGACGACAAGGAAAGTCACCATATATCTGAGCGCGTAAAATGGTTCGACGGGCAAGAGCTCGGCGCCCACCACACCCCCGAACGCCGCCAGGCCGACCGCAAGCGCGAACGTCGCGGAAAAAAGGATCTGCGTCTTGATTCCAAGCGACTCGGCCATGTCACCGTTGTCGACCGCGGCACGCAGCCGGATCCCGAACTCGGTGCGGTCGATCAGTAGCCAGAGCAAGCCTGCGGTGCACACTCCGCAAATCATCACGAAAATCCGATGAGCTGGGATCATTCGGAAGCCGAGATCGACGGGACCGCTCAGCAGCGGAGGCAGCGGAATGGATTTGGTTGTCGGGCCAAGAATGTAGTTGGCAACGCCGATGATGACGAACGCAATGCCGATCGTGAGCAAAATCTGGGTCAGCTCATCAGACTTGCGATAAATCCGGCGGTAGAGAAGAAACTCAAGCGGAAAGGCGATCACGATGGTGCCGAGGACCGCCAGGACAATCGCGATCGGATATCCAACTCCTGCGCTCTTGAGCGCAAAAGACGCGAGATATCCCCCGATCATCGCAAATGCGCCATGAGCAAGGTTCACTACCCTCATCAGGCCCATCATGATGGACAGCCCGATAGAGATGATGAAGAGCACCATGCCGTACGAGAGGGCATCCAGCCCGATGCTGAGAACCGTCCACGCCATTAGTTGAATACTTCCGCGGCTTTGAAATGTTGCGACCCCGACGCGTCACGCCCAATGGTGCCGCGGACCACCGTCATCAAGGTCTTGACCGACCGCAGGTCGACGGACGAGTCGAACGGGTCCTGATCCAAGGCGACCAGGTCCGCGGCGCTGCCAGCGCGAAGCGTGCCCCGCCAGCTCTTCTGGCGCAACACATCCGCGCCACCCTGCAAATAGCTCGCGATCGTCTGGCTGCGTGAGGGGGCCTCGTCCTGAACGCCGACAATGGCGCCATTTTGCGTCACCAGCGTATCGGCCGGAAGCCGGTCGCTGGCATCGCGATAGATGCGACCGCTGACGAAGCGAATAGACTGCGGCCGACCACTCATTCTGGGCCCTTCTCCGACACGATGAAGAGATTGCTCGCGAGATTTACTTCGCGAGCAATCCGCTCTAGTTCTTCGCTAGGCCCCAGTCCGGCTGCGCATCGAACGTTTGCAGTTCCTTGTTGAGGAACTTGCCGTCCTGCTTCACGACTTCGCGCAGATATACGTTCTGACGAATATGCCGGGTATCCGGATCGATCGACACGGGTCCGCGCGGACTGACCCATTTCATGCCCTTCACGGCCGCAAGGGCTTTGTCCGGATCCTTTTGACCGTTCGTGGCCTCAACCATCTTGTAGATGAGCCGAGCACCGTCATAAGCCGCGACCGACGCCATGGTGATGTCGTCAGGCTTGGCGCCAGCCTTGATCATATCGGCCAGGAAGGCCTTGTTCTCTGGAGAGTCGTGCGAGACCGCGTAGTGGTAAGTCGACAAGATGCCTTCGCCGCTGTCACCAATGTTCGGAAGATCCGGCTCGGTCACGACATCACCGGTGGACAGCAACTTCACGCCGGACGCTTTCAGTCCGTTGTCGATATAGGCCTTGACGAACCCCAGGGTCGGCGGACCGGCCGGCAAGAACGTGAAGATCATGTCTGCGCCGGAATCCTTGATCCTTTGCATGATTGGGCCGAAATCGGTTGTATTGAGCGGCATCCTGACCGATTGGACGATGGTGCCTCCATCTGCCTCGAACGTCTTCTTGAAGGCTGCTTCGGCATCAACGCCCGGACCGTAATCGCTGACGGCGATCGCCACCTTCTTGGCCGCTCTGGCCTTCGCCACCTTTGCCGCGGGGACCGTGTTCTGCCACATCGTAAAGGACGTCCGCACGATGTAGGGGCTCTTCTCGACGATCGCGGACGTAGCGGCGTTCATGACGATCATAGGTACCTTCGCTTCCTCAAGAAGTGGAGCGACGGCCAGCGCGTCCGGAGTGAAGTACAGTCCCGCGATGTATTGAACCTTCTCCTTGACGATCAACTCCTGAGCCAATGATTTCGACTTGGCAGGGTTCGGCGATTCTTCGTCGCGATAGACGAACTCGATCTGATGATCGCCGACTTTCGATCCATGCTTGGCCACCCAGGCGTCAATGCCGTACTTGAAATTCTGGCCGAACAAGGCATACGGACCGGACATGGTGCCAATGATCCCCACCTTGATCGTGTCGCACTGCGCCGGCGAGATCCAGGCGGTGGCAATCGCGACGGCCCCAACAAGTCCAAACCTCAAGCCCATGTCTCTCTTCTCCTGCTTCGGTGATGCCATTTCAGAACATTTCGAAATATTCTCGCTGCTCCCACTCGGTGACCGTCGATTGGAAGCGCTCGATTTCCGCGTTCTTGATGAAAACGTAGTAGTCGACGAATTTCTCTCCCAGAGCCTCGCGGAAGAAGGGGTCATCGCGCAACGCGAACACCGCCTCGCGCAAGGAGGTCGGTAGGAGGTTCGCCTTGGTCTCGTAGGGGGTGTCCGCCGACGGACCGGGATCGAGCTGGCGATCAATGCCGTTGAGGCCGGCCAGAATCTGCGACGCCATGTACAGATAGGGGTTTGCGGCCGGCTCGCCGATCCTGTTTTCGAGCCGGGTGGCTTTATCGTCGGGACCGCCCAGCACGCGGATCATGACGCCCCTGTTGTCGCGTCCCCAGATCGCCCGATCCGGAGCCAGCGAATAGGAACGGTAGCGCTTGTAGCCATTGATCGTCGGTGTCGAGAAGACCGCGGATGCCCTGGCATGCTCCAGCAGCCCCGCCATATAGTGCTTGCCAAGTTTCGACAGACCGGCCGGTTCGCTCGTCATGAACACGTTGGCGCCGTCTGTTCGGGAGACCAGCGATTGGTGAAGGTGCCACCCCGATGACATCACGTTCGGTATCCGCGGCCGACACATGAAGGTCGCGTGATAGCCGTGGCGGTTGCAGATCTGCTTCACTGCCGTGCGAAACAGTACCATCGTGTCCGCCGGCTCAATGCCGACGGTGGGCTGAAACACGAACTCGCACTGGCTCGGCCCGTATTCCACCTCGATCGACCGAAGCGGCAAGCCCAGCGCCACGATGTTTTGCCTGATCAGCTCGAGCGCAGGCTCCATCTGGTCATAACGTTGCTCCGTCAGGTACTGATAGCCCTGCGAAAGCAGGCTGACCTCCGGAGGCTCACCCGGTTGGCCGGGACTGCCGGCGTCCCTAGGTGCTAGCCGGGCATTCTCGACTTTGAAGATGTGGCATTCGACCTCGAGGCCCGCCTTGAAATCATAGCCCCGGTCCTTGAGCTGCCCCAGCACGGATTTGTACAGGCCCCTGGTAGCGAAGGGCACGGGTCGTCCGTCGGAGAAGTAGAGGTCGCAAAGCACCCACCCCGTTTTTGGTGCCCAGGGGAGAACCTTGAAGGTGGTGGGATCGGCGACCATCATGACGTCGCCTCCCCCCTGCATTTCGTTCATCCCAAACCCGCCGCCGGCGGTGAAGACGGGAAACACCGTGCGGTGAGAGGTATCTTTCGCGAGCAATGTCGTCGTTATCGAGCAGCCGCTCTCGATCGACGAGAGCGCCTCGGAAGCGACCAGCGCCTTGCCGCGCAAGATGCCGTGCTGGTCCGGAAAGGAGAGCCGGATCGTATGCAGCTCCTGCTCCTCCGCCATCCGCCGCATGCGGATGGCAGCCTCCTTCTGTTCGGCCGACCAGAGACCGTGCTTTTCGACGAAACTCAACGACATCTCCTTTGCTGAGCTGGGCCGGCCTGGGTTATTCGGCGGCGGTCAGGTGAGGCACCTTCTTGGCGAGCTCGGCGGGCACCGGCGCGGCCCAGGGAGCGCCCCGACGACGCCTGACGTCCACTTCCATCCAGTAGGTTTCCCAGCCCTTCGTCGGACCGATGCCGTCCATTGTGGCCGGCCCCTGGATGCTGCGCGCGCTGGCAGCGTCGAGGAACAACAGCGGCTTGCCCCCGGCGGCCACCTTCTCGATCTCCTGGCGAAGCAGCCGGCGGTACTGAACGATCGCCTTGTCGGATTGCCCGAGATGCTCACGCGTCCGGTCCTGAATGGCGCCCATCGACTCGACGGCCCACTGGTCATGGACGTTGATGTCCGCGCCCATGCCGGTGTAAGTCTCGGTCGCCTGCTCGTGCGGGTCGAAGCCGTAGTCGTTCGACTTGTTCTTCCGCGAGCGGTATTCCGGCAACTCGTAAAGCTCGAGGCGCTGCGCGCGCATTTTCGCCTTGTCGACGGGCGCGGCGTAGCTGGTGAAAATCGCATACCAATAGCAATTCTCGTCGTCGACGGGCACATGCCACTGGGTAATCGTCATCTCCGTGCTCATCGGAATGACGAACGCATGCGGGAACAGCTGGTTGGTGACGCGAACGTGGGTGCGCTGCTCGTCGATTTCTCGCAAGGCGATGAGCCGCAGGCCGTATTCGGTGTGCTCGACGTTGATGATCGGCCGGTCGTACTCGCGCAGGACCTTCGTCATGGGCATTTCCGAGTCGGCCGACGCACCGCGAAACTGCTTGCCGTAGGCCGCCGATGTATCCTCATCCTCGAAGAACCGGTGAAGGAACGAGGCATGAGCCGGGTCGATGCCGACTTCCAGGGCCTGCAGCCAATTGCATTCGATCAGGCCCTTGAAGGCGAAGGTGTATTCGCCCGGCGCCGCGAAGCAGTCGATCTCCGGAAACGCCGGCGGCTCGCCTTCACCCAAATACGCCCACAGGATTCCACCCTTCTCCAGGACGGGGTAGGACCGCTGCTTGATGTTCTTGCAGAGCGAGGAGTTTGCAGGCTCGGCGGGCGTCTCGAGACACTGTCCCGTGGTGTCAAACAGCCACCCGTGGAAGGCGCAGCGCAGGCCGCCGTTCTCGAGCCGGCCGAAGGCAAGGTCGGCGCCCCGATGCGGGCAGTCGCGATCGAGCAGACCATAGCGCCCCGTTTCGTCCTTGAACAGAACGAGGTTCTCACCGAGAAGCTTGACGGCCTTGATGGGGCGTCCCTCCTCGAGTTCGTCGACAAGTGCAGCAGGCTGCCAATACATCCGCATCAGCTTTCCCGCAGGCGCCTTTGGTCCGACGCGGGTAATGAGGTCGTTCTGCTCTTGGCTCATCATGACTTGGGTCTCCTCTCTCCGGCTTCGAGATGCGTCCTCTTGCTATCGGGACGCAGACTAACGCTGAAACACGATCTTGCCGCCGACAATCGTCAGGTCGGCTTTGATGTCTTTGATCTGTTCCTCGGGGACCGTCATGAGGTCCGCCGACAACGCGGTCAGATCCGCGAGTTTTCCGGCCTCGATCGTCCCCTTCTCGTTCTCTTCGAACATGTAGTGCGATGCCGCGCTGGTGTAGAGGCGCAGCGCCTGCTCGCGGCTGACGGCTTCGTTCGCTCCATAAACGCGTCCGGCAGGATCCTTGCGGGTCACCATGATGTACATGTTGATGAAGGGATTGATCGTGTTCACCGGGAAGTCGGTGCCTGCGCCGAGGCTGTTCAGCCCCACCTTCTCGATGAGAGTTTTCGTGGGCACAGCCCGATTGGCGACCGCCGCACCCAGGAAACGCTCGACGGCGGTCGCCTTGTCCCACATGAACACGTTCTGGAAGTCGACTCTGACGCCGAGGCGCTTCGCGCGCTCCATTTGCTCGGGCACGATCAAGCTTCCATGGATCAGAACGAAACGACGATCCTTGATCGATTTTTCCTTGTCGGCTGCTTCGAAGGCATCAAGGACCTGGTCGATGCCCTTGTCGCCGACGGCATGAACACCCACGCGCCAATTGTGGCGATTGCAAATGGACACCAGCTCCTTGAGACGTTGCGGCGATTGCTGGGCAATGCCGTGGTAGTCATCATGCGAGTCCGGATAGGCCTCGCGCATGAGCGCCGTCTTGAGCGTCATGCCGCCATCGTAAAGGATCTTGATTCCGGCGAACTTCAGCCAGTCATCGCCAAAGCCCGACGAGGCGCCGTTGCCGCGCATGATGTCCTCCCAGGCTGCGTTCTCGGCGGGGGGCTCCGGGCGCCACATGAGACCGACCCGTAGCGTTGCTTCACCGGCCTGCGCCACTCGCTGCAGGGCCGCGATGTCTCTGGGCGAGGTGGCCCCTTCTACGGCGCTGGTGATCCCGAACGAGTTTAGCACACCTTCCGCGAGCTTGAATTGGCGAAACTCGTCGTCCGCTGTCCACTCCGGAACGGCCTTTTCGACCTTGTCGATCGCCGTCTCGACCAGAACGCCGGTCAGCTCACCAGCACTGTCGCGCTCAAACGATCCGCCGCTTGGGTTTGGGGTGGCCTTGGTTACGCCGGCCTTCTCGAGCGCCATCGAATTGGCCATCGAGAAGTGGCCAACGGTCCGGAGATAGACCGGATTGTTCGGCGCGACGCCATCGATCTCCTGACGTGTCAGGTAGCGCTTTTCCGCGAGCTGTGACGGGGGATGCCAGGCGCTTCCGATGATCCACTCGCCGGGCTTCTTCTTCGCCACGAACTGCTTGATGCTTGCGAGGGCATCCGCAACAGTCTTGGCGCCGCTCATATTCACGACGTAGTCCGACAGACCGGCGGCCCTGAAATGCGTGTGCGTGTCGATCAGCCCGGGAACGACAGTCTTGCCCTGCAAGTCGATTGTACGGGTGCGATTTCCGGCCAACGCCTTGATCGTCGCCGTGTCTCCTACGGCCAAGATTTTTCCGTCGCGAACGGCAAGCGCTTCCGCAACCTTTGACTGACCGTCCATGGTGAAAATCTTGCCATTGATCAAGGCAAGCGAGGGAGCATTGGCCTCCTGCTGCTGGGCAAACGCCGCGCTTGATGTCAGCACCACTCCCACGATCGCTGTCGTCAGCTTCATTGCGCCCTTCCTGCTTGTTCGATAGACGAACAAAGGTTCGATTTAACTCAGAATGACTCCAATGTGACGAGCAGGCAAGCAAAATATTTCCGCAAAATGTGCCTAATGGAACCGCAGCCGCGGCGACCAGATCGATATTGAGGGGCTCCTAGAATTGCTGTAACCGGTAATCGAACTTATGTTCTTAGACCGAACAGCCACAACGAACGGAGGTCGAATGCCGCGAGTGAGATTTGTCCAGCAGGACGGCAGCGAAAAATCCATCGAGGTCGGACGCGACCTGAGCGTGACGCTCGCGGCCGTTCGCAACGGTATTCCCGGCATTGACGGCGAATGCGGCGGCTCCCTCGATTGCGCGACCTGCCACGTCTACGTCGACGAAGAACAAACAAGCTCTCTCCCTCAGCCGAGCGAAGAAGAGCTCGAGTTGCTATCCGCCGTCTCGGGAGAGCGAAAGCCGAACAGTCGGCTGAGTTGCCAGCTGAAGGTGTTGGCCCCTCTCGACGAGCTGGTGGTCCATGTGCCGGCGAGGCGGTCATGACCGGGCTGGTCATCATCGGCGCCTCATATGCCGGGATTCAAGCCGCTCTCACTGCTCGTGACGCCGGCTATTCTCAGCCCATCACCATTGTGTGCGACGAAGAGTGGTTGCCGTATCAGAGGCCGCCGCTATCCAAGGACTTCCTTCTCGGGCGCATCAGCGAGCAAAACCTGATCTTGCGCGACGAGACTTTCTTCGAAGGCAAGCAGATCAATCTCGTTCTTGGGCAGCGCGCCACGCTGCTTGACTTGCGCGCGCGGCAGGTCACTCTGGCCGGCGACAACGCTCTGGAGTTTGAAAAACTCCTCATCGCCACAGGCTCGCGCGCGCGGCGCATCGCGGTCGAGGGCGCGGACTTCGATGGAATTTTCTATCTGCGTTCGGTGACCGATGCGATCGACCTGAAAGCACGGCTGGCCGATGCCGCGGAGATCGTCATTGTCGGGGGCGGCTTTATAGGGCTGGAAGTTGCGGCCTCCGCGGCAAAGCTGGGCAAGAAGGTCACCGTCGTAGAAGCGAGCAGCCGCCTGCTTGAGCGTGCGGTCTCGCCGATCTTGTCGACCTTTCTTCTTGATACGCATTTGCGGGCTGGCGTCGACGTGAAGCTCGACGAAACGGTTACCTCCTTCAAAGGAAACGATCGAAAAGTTTCCGCTGTCGTGCTGGGCAACGGTGCCAGTGTCCGCGCCGACCTGGTGCTGGTGGGGATTGGTGGTGTCGCCAATGACGAGATCGCGCGCTCGGCGGGGCTTAGATGCACGAATGGAATTGTTGTTGACGAGCACGGACAATCCGAAACATCGGACATTTTCGCGGCCGGTGACTGCGCCAACCACTTCAACCGCTTTTGCGAAAGCTGGGTCAGATTGGAATCGGTGCAAAACGCCCAGGATCAAGCGAAGGCCGCTGGACTGGCGATCGCCGGCGATCGAGCGCCCTATGAGAGTGTGCCGAGGTTCTGGTCCGACCAATATGACGTCAAGCTGCAGATCGTCGGGCTGGCCGGACAGTATGATCGGCAGGCGGTCCGAGGTTCGGTCGACGACGGAAGGTTCTCGGTCTTCTACTTTCGCCAGGGCCGATTGGTCGCGGTGGACAGCGTCAACCGGCCAGGCGAGCAAATGGCAGCCCGGCGCCTGATTGCCGCGGGGATCTCCCCTGCACCGGAGCAGGCCGCAGACGCTTCCTTTGACCTCAAATCCCTGGTGACAGCCGGAGACAAGGCTGGCGCCTAGCGTGCGGATTTGTGATGGTTCTCACTTCCGAGAGGCCGCCGACAGGGACCGCCCAATAGAATGCCGAGGCTGAAGCGTACGGAAGAAGAGGAAAAGGCGCGGGAGGGAAGCGAGTTCATCGAGAGCCTGGATCGGGGTCTTCGCGTGATACAGTCCTTTGGCATCGATCGCCGTCCAATGACCCTCAGCGACCTGTCCAAGAGCGCGAATCTTCCGCGTGCGACGGTGCGCCGGATCCTGATGACCCTCGTAAAATCCGGATTCGTCGTGAGCGACGAGCGGTTGTTTTCGCTGACGCCCAGGGTACTGCTTTTGGCTTCAGCCTATTTGACGTCGAACCAAATCAGCACCGTGATGCAGCCGTTGATGGACGAGGTCGCCGGCAAGGCCAAGGAGGTCTGCTCCCTTGCGATCCTTGATGGCGAAGAGGTCGTTTTTATCGCCCGCTCGAGTCCGGCGCGGGTATTCTCGAGCGGACTGGACATAGGATATCGGCTGCCGGCTTTCTGCACGTCAGTGGGACGCGTTCTGCTGGGCAGATTGGCAAACGACGAGCTGACGAGAACGGTCGACGGCATGAAGCTGGCGGCTCAGACCCAGTCGACGCTGCTCGACAAATCGGCAGTGATTGCGACAATCATTGCCGACCGCACCAAAGGGTATAGCCTTGTCGATCAGGAAGCCGAAGAGGGCTTTCGCTCCATATCGGTGCCAATTCGCCGCTACGATGGCGCCGTCATCGCAGCCGCAAATATTGGCGCTCATGTCGATCGCATCACGACCGGTGAGATGATCGATCGCTTCCTGCCTCTCCTCAAAGAGATGTCCCTCGCCGCGCAGCCCCTGCTCGTCTGAGAAGCTGCCGCCTTTTGGCGAGCACCCGTCATTTCAGCCGTTTCTTGTAGGCGACCGGGTCCATGTCACGGACATCCACGCTTATGCTGACCACATCCGGGCATCGCTCTGTCATCGTCCGTCGAAGGCTCGTACTCAGCTCAACCTTCTGGTCGGGCGATCGACCTTCGAGCAAGTAGACCGACAGATGCACGAAGCTGTCACGCTTCCCGGCAACCAGGAAATCGTTGTAGACGCACGCCCGCACCTTGACGTCCTCCGCCTTCATGATCCCCGTTCGCCAAGCGGCTTCAAAGAGCGCTTCCATCAAGCCTGTTACGTCGTCGCGAGCGAGCGCCCCTTCCGAGTATTCGATCACCAAGTGCGGCATGACGTTGTTCTCGTTTTTAGGTCGCGCTCATGAGATGGCCTCACCGTCGTAGACCGTTCGCCCCCCAACGATGGTCCGTACAGCCGTGATGTCCTTGATGCTTTCTTCCGGGATCGTCATGATATCGTCGGACAGAACAACCATGTCGGCATACTTGCCCGGTTCTATTGATCCGACTTTGTCCTCTGAAAACGAGTATCGAGATGCTGCGCTCGTGTAGAGCTGGATAGCTTCCTTCCGGCTGATCCGTTCGCCTTCTCCATACACGTCGCCATTCTTGTCGCGGCGGGTCACCATGACATACATATTGACGAATGGATTTAGGAGGTTGATCGGATAGTCGGTACCTTGCCCAATCAACTTCAAGCCCATGATGTCGATCATGGTTCGCATGGGGAAGGCCCGGTCGGCGGTATCTTTGCCGAGAAATTTCGCCACGACAGCCGCCTTGTCCCAGAGGAACGAGGTCTGCGCATCGACACGCACGTCTAATTTCTTGGCACGCTGCATTTGATCTGGTCGCATCAGACTGCCATGGATGACGATAAAGCGCCTTCCCTTGATAGATCTCTCAGCATCCGCGAGCTCGTAGGCGTCCAAGACACGGTCGATGGCGGCGTCCCCAACGGCGTGAACACCGACGCGCCAGCCATAGCGATTGGCCGCTGCAACCAGGGCATTGAACCTGGATGGCTCGATAACGATGGTCCCCTTGTATTCGCGATCGTCGGGGTAACCGTCCCGCATCGCGGCTGTTCGCAATGTCATCCCGCCGTCGATCTGAAGCTTGACGCCGGAATAGCTCAACCAATCGTCGCCGAAGTCTGAAGCTGCGCCGATGCGAGAGAAGAACAGCTCCCATTCTTCGATCGTCATGCTGGGATTGAGGCCGCCCGTCGGCGCGTACATGGCACTGATGCGCAAAGACGCCTGTCCGGTTTGCCGGACTCGCTGATGGGCGCGGAAAGTTGCGGGATCGACTGCCGCGCTAATTGCGGAGGTCAGCCCAAATTGATTGAAGTATTGCATCGCGAACTTCATCTGCTCATCGCGATCCTCGTCCGACCATTCGGGCAGAAGGTCGTGAACAAGGTCCTCCGCGGCCTCCTCCAACGTACCATTCGGCTCGCCGGTGGATCTGTCGCGATGGATGATCCCGCCATCCGGATCAGGCGTGTCCTTCGTTATTTTCGCGAGGGCCAATGCCTCCGAGTTGACGAGAGTGAAGTGGCCAATCGGCAAGCACACCGGATTGTGGGGAGCCGCCCGATCGAGCTCCTCGCGCGTCAAGAAGCGCTTTTCGACCAATTGCGAGACCGGGTGCCATTGTGCACCGCGCACCCATTTCCCCTTGGGCAATCTGCGAGCGTGCTCCCCGATACGGGTCAATGCCTGCTCGACCGTGGTGACGTCGTTCAGCTGCACCGTGTACTTGATCAATCCCGCCCGCTCGACATGAGCATGGGTATCGATCAGGCCCGGAAGGACGGTTCGACCGTCCAAATCAATAATGGCCGTGTTCGGGCCCGCGAGCGCAGATATTTCATCGATCTTGCCGACCGCGACGAAGCGGCCGTCTCTCACGGCGACCGCGCTCGCCACGCCGAACAGCGGGTCAACCTTGAGGAACTTGCCGTTGGTGTAAATCGTATCGGGCGCGCCGATGGACTCGCTGCGGTTCGCGCCGCGGGCACCATGGCCACGTGAATCCATCATTCCCATCTCATCTTGTTGTTTGTTCGACTAACGAACATATGTTCGGAATCTACACGTCCGGTTTGCGATTGTCAAAAAGACCAGGCTTTGGCCGATCTTCGAGGACGACACCTGCACTGCATGGATCGTGCTGAGCGAAATCATTCAGTCGACAGCGGGGCATCCGACAAGCAGGATCGCTCCGGCCGGCGATCACAGCTGCTCTCGCGCTTTGGTGCGCGTTGCCCCTGATTGTCCCCGCGCGGCGTCTATCGCAGTGTCGCTGCCCTCAGGGCGGATATCACCTCGTCATCGAACGACACAATGCCGATCCGAAACCATTCCGATGGACCAAGTCCGCTGATGGCATCCTTGCTTCCAGCGAGCGCTTCTGCCGATACAATGCCCCGGCAGAAAACGGAGCGATGTTGCGAACTTCTGGTTCAGGACACTAGCTTTCGCGCATCGCATTCGAGGAGACGCGTACTTCTTCAGTCGAGATCGAACCGCTGTCAACCAGAAGCGCGACCGCTCCACCGGTCAGCGGCAGTTCGCCAGTGTCTTTAACGGTGAACATCTTCTTGCCGTCGACATACGTCTCGATACACGTGCCGGCCACGCGCAGCTCAACTTTGTATTTGCGGTCGAGTTGCCAAGCGAATGGCTCGCTGGCGAGCACGATCTCGTCGTGCACACGCTTGACCAGGCGCACACGGCCCCCTCGACGCGATCGAACATGACTGCATAATACCGCTCACGCCCCTGAACGCGGGCGGCGAGACCCCACGCGTTCGCCAGCATCTGCACGAGCTCGTCCCTCTCGTCGAGCTGACGACGCTGCTGGGCGTCTCGCGCACCCCCGTCCGCGCGGCGCTTCAGAAGCTCGCATCGGAGGGACTGCTCGATTACACGCCCAACCCCGGCTATACGCTGCGGGAATTCTCAATCGACGAAGTGATCAGCGCCTATGAAGTGCGATCCGTGCTGGAGGGCCTTGCGGCGCGACTCAGCGCCGAGCGCGGGCTTAACGTCGGCGAGATAGGGACCTTACAACAGGCGCTCCGGGACGGCGACGATTTGCTTCGCAATGGGCAGATCACCGACGAGCATCGATCTGAGTATAGCCGGATCAATGCATCTTTCCACGTCACGATCCATGCGTCTGCCGGTTCGCGGCTCCTCAACGACATGGTCTATCCGTGTCAGCAGGTGCCGGTCTCGTCGCCACGCAATGTCGTGGCGTTTGAAGAAGGAGACGTTCGCCGCCGCCACGAGGATCACCATCGCATCTTCGAGGCGATCGTTGGGCGCGAGCCCACGAAGACCGCGCGGCGGCTCCGCCGCTAGCATCAATATGGCACCATCTCTTCGTTTTTCGATCGTCGAGCGACACTTGCCATTCGGACGGCCAGTCCCTCCGATGGATGCTCGATCGTTCGAAAATAGTTGATGGCGAGCAGGTGCTCGCCGCTCACGACATCCCCCAAAGAGTTCATGTGCGCCACGGGAATGTCAGCTTCGGCAAGAATGCCGATCCACTCCGCCGTCGTGCGGGTTGCCAGCACGCTGGCCAGATATCCGTAGACTTGTGAGCGAGCCGCTCGCTTTGCGAGGAGAACCGCTTGTCGTTCTCGAAAACAACCGGCTGCCCGATAGCTGCGAAGAAACTCCGCCAGTGCTTGTCCGTGTGGACGAGCGGGCAGATATACCCGTCTCGCATCCGGTGCGGGCGACGGTTGTGCGCCAGGCTGCGCTGATAGCCGACTCCGCCGACTTATGCAGCAGCGCTCATCCCCGCGTCGCGGGCCTCCGCGCCTTTCGCGCTTTACGGTTGTTCGACAGCCCGCTTGCGAATACCTGAGTCGCCGCGATCAGCGTCTCGATCGCGTGCGACGATCTGGTCCTGTTCGGCTTCGCCAGCTCCTGCAACAATAGTCCATCGATACCGGCCAGCATGAACCGCGCAACGTCGGCGCACTCAGCCGCATCGAGCTCGCCGGTGCGCCCAGCAACGCCCTGCAGGATGTCCTGATAGACCTTGATATATGCATCATATTGATAACCCGCGAGCCCGACTGCATCGTCGCGGCGGAGCGCGTACAAGGTTAGCTCGTACTGCACGATCTGCAGCTCGAGCGTTCGCGTCAGATAGCGCCAGCCGGCACGCAGGGACCCGCGGATGCAGCTTGCGATGTCAGCCGCCTCGCCGGTCTCCTCGCGCAGCGCCGTGGTCGTCTCATCGATCAGATGTTCGAGCACCGCAAGCAGCAGCGCGCTCTTGCTCTCGAAATGGTAGTGCAGCGTGGCGAGGCGAACGCCGGCACCGGCCGCGATGTCGCGGGTCGTCGTCGCCGCGACGCCCCCGGTCGCGAGCGCCTGCAAGGCGCCGACGATGATCTGGCGTCGCGTCCGTTCGCCCTTGGCGCCGACCTGCTCACGTGCCGCAGTTGTCATCCGTCTCTCCAATGCGCGCGCGATTGTCTATCCCGTGGCGCACAAATTTGCATGTTGCACAAAATTGGTCATTTGACCAGTTTTGGCTCCTGTGTTTATCCTTGAGGCAGGGGAACATCGAAGCTGCGGGGAAAAAAGGAACGAGAACATGACCACAGCAGCCGCTCGCAACAACGACACGCTGACTCGTCACGTCGTCTACCCCTTCGCGAATGCTAACTTCCTCGCCGCGAACCCGCCAATCTGCATCGAGGGCGGTGACGGTGTCTATGTCTCGGACGGCCAGGGCGCTCTCTATCTCGACGGACAGGCCGGGTTGTGGAACGTCAATGTCGGGCATGGCCGGCCCGAGATCAAACAGGCAATCATCGAACAGCTCGATCGTCTCAGCTTCTATTCCACCTTCGGCAACACCACCAACAGCCCGTCGGTCGCGCTCGCGGACGGGCTCTGCCGGCTCGCCGAGCCGGAAGGCATGGTCCGTACATTCTTCTCATCCGGCGGCTCGGAGGCGAATGAAGCTGCCATCAAGCTCGCCAAGCAGTATTGGCGGCTCGCCGGCCAGCCGCTGCGCACCAAGATCATCTCGCTGCGCGGCGCCTATCATGGCGTGACGCTCGGCGCGTTGTCGGCCGGCGGCGTCAATGTCTACAAGGAGCAATTCACGCCGCTGCTGCCGGGCTTCTTCCAGGTCGAGACACCGCACGTCTATCGCAATCCCTTCACGTCGGATCCGGAGGCACTCGGCCGGCTCTGCGCCGAGCTGCTGGAGCGCGAGATCATCTACCAGGGTCCGGACAGCGTCGCGGCCTTCATGGCCGAACCGGTGCAAGGCGCCGGCGGCGTGATCGTGCCGCCTGCGAATTTCTGGCCGCTGCTGCGCGAGGTCTGCGATCGCCACGGCGTGCTGCTGATCGCCGACGAGGTCGTCACCGGCTTCGGCCGCTCCGGCAGCATGTTCGGCAGCCGCGCCTGGGGCGTGAAGCCCGACATCATGGTGTTCGCCAAGGGGATCAACAGCGGCTACATCCCGCTTGGCGCGACCTTGATCAATGCGAAGGTTGCAGCGGCCTTCCAGTCCGACGACAAGTCCCAGTTCACGCCGCGCGCCTTCATGCACGGCAACACCTATGCCGGGCATCCCCTCGCCTGCGCGGCCGCGATCGCCAATCTGCGCATCGTCGAGCAGGAAGAGCTGCCGGCCAATGCCGGCAAGGTCGGCGCCTATCTGCTGGCGCGGCTGAAGGACATCCAGAAGCGTCATCCCAACATGGGTGACGTGCGCGGCAAGGGACTGATGATCGGCATCGAGCTGGTCGCCGATCCTGAAACCAAGCGGCCGTTCGATCTGGCGGAGAATTTCGGCCAGCGGATCTGGGAGAGATGCGTTGCCAAGGGCATCCTGATCCGCAACCTCGCCGATACGTTCATCATCTCCCCGCCGCTCACCTTCACGACCGAACATGCCGATAAGATTGCGGACACGTTCGACGAGGCGATCAGCGCGGTCGAATAGATCAACACGAGGGCGGCGCCAGGACGAAGGATTGCATGCATGCCTACTGGGTTTGTCTGCCATGAACTTTACATGTGGCACAACACCGGCAACTGGGCTCAGGTGTTTCCGCCGGGATTGACGATCCAGCCAGGGACCCATGCAGAAAATCCGGAGACCAAGCGCCGCATCCGCAATCTGGTCGAGGTCAGCGGCCTGCTCGATGAACTCGTGCAGATCAAGCCGCGTTCGGCTACGGTCGCCGAGATCGCCCGCGTCCACACGTCAGAGCATATCGCGCATATCAAGCGCCTCAGCGATGCGGGCGGCGGCGATGCCAGCGAGCTGACGCCGCTCGGCGCCGGCAGCTACGAGATCGCGCTACTCGCGGCCGGCGGCGCGATCGTCGCGGGCGAAGCGGTCGCATCCGGCGCTGTGACCAATGCCTATGCACTGGTCCGCCCTCCCGGACATCATGCGCGCCCCGAGCTCGGCATGGGTTTCTGTCTGTTCGGCAATGCAGCGGTCGCAATCCGCCATCTGCAGGCGACGGGCAAGGTCGGCCGCGTCGCAGTCGTCGACTGGGATGTGCATCACGGCAACGGGACGCAGGCGATCTTCTACGAAGACCCCAGCGTGCTCACCGTCTCGCTGCATCAGGACAATCTATTTCCGCCGAACTCGGGCGCGCTCGCTGAGAACGGCGCTGGTGCCGGCGAGGGCTACAACATCAACGTGCCGCTGCCGCCGGGATCGGGCATCGGTGCCTATCGCGCGGCGTTCGAACGCGTCGTGCTGCCCGCGCTGCATCGCTTTGCGCCAGATATGATCGTGGTCGCATCGGGCTTCGATGCGTCAGGTGTCGATCCGCTCGGCCGCATGATGCTGTCCTCGGCGGCCTATCGCGAGATGACGCGCATGCTGCTCGCCGCCGCCAAAACCTTGTGCAACGGCCGCATCCTGATGACACATGAAGGCGGCTATTCCGAGATGTATGCGCCGTATTGCGGGCTTGCGGTGCTCGAGGAGCTGTCGGGTGTGCGGACACATATGGCCGATCCCTGGGAGCCGCTGATGGCCGCATGGGGCGGTAACGATCTGCAGCCGCATCAAGCCGCAGTGATCGAGGCCGCCGCCGCACTGGTGGCGCAGCTTCCTGCCACGCGCTGAGTTCACTCGATGGTGTTGTCGATGAACGGGATTGCCGGATGCCATGGCATGGTTCGTGCAGCAACGACCGCCGTGCATCTCTTGCTTTAGAGGGAGGCGTCGGATTGTCCGCGCCATTGACGAGGGGTACTGACGATCATGATTGACCGACGTTCACTTCTCGGCGGCGTTGCCGCCGGCGCAGGTTCAATTGCAATGCTGGCGAGCCTGAACGGTGGAGCTCACGCCGCGGGAGCACCGGTCAAGATCGGCTCGGCACTGCCGATGTCGGGCTTTGCCGCCGCAGATGGCATCGAGTTCAAGAACGGCCTCACGCTCGCCGCCGAAGAAATTAACGCCGCCGGCGGCATCCTCGGACGCCCGATCCAGATCGAGATCGAGGACACCAAGGAGATGGGCGCCGACATCGTCACCCAGGCGATGCAGCGCCTGATCGATCGCCATTCGGCCGGCGCCATCATCAACGGCTACAATGTCGGCACCAACATGGTGGAGATGGATGTCGCCGCCGACAACGACGTCATCTTCGTGCACTACAACACGCTGATCTCGCACAACACCAAGTTCCTCAGCGACCCGCAGCGTTATTATTCGTGCTTCCAAGGCGACCCGCCCGAATTCTATTACGGCCCCGGCTTCCTGCTGTTTCTGAAGTCGCTGATCGACAGCAAGCAGTGGAATCCGCCGAACAAGAAGATCGCGATCATCCCCTCGGCCAACGAGTACTCGATCGTGATCGCCAACGCGATCCGCGACCGGCTCACGGAGTTCGGCTTCGAGCTCGGGCTCTACGAGACGGTGCCCTTCCCGACCAATCAGTGGGGACCTACGCTCGCCAAGCTGCGCCAGAATCCGCCGGCTGCGATTGCGGTGACGCATTTCCTACCGCAGGATCTGGCGCAGTTCATGACCCAGTTCCTGCCCGAGCCGACGCAGAGCCTGGTCTACATGCAGTACGGACCTTCGTTACCGGCGTTTCGCGAGATCGGCAAGGAAGCCGTCAACGGCGTGATCTATTCTACCGTAATCGGCTGCCTGCCGGATGAATTCTCCGCGGCCTACCGCAAGACCTATCGCGAGAAGTTCGGCGCCAAAGCTGCCTTCATCACGGGCTCGCAGACCTATGACGGGCTCTGGCACTACGCATTGTCGGCAGCGATCGCCGGCGGCGCCAGCGAGCCCAACAACAAGGAGCAGACCCGCAAGGTTTCGGAAGCGATGAAGCGGCTGATCTATCGCGGCGTCAACGGCATCTATCACGCCGATCCGAAGGGTCAGTCCGCGTTCTGCTATCCGACCCAGGTCAAGGATCCCTCGCTCGGGATGGCGCACCAGTTCTTGCAACACCAGGATTATCGCACCGATCCCAAGCTGATCGCGCCTCCGCTCTACGCCATCGACGCGATGAAGCTGCCGCCGTGGATCAAGGCGTGAGAGGCTGGCGCGGTGACCTCTCCTGACCAGACGAACGATCCACTGCTCGTCTGCGAGGACGTGACAAAGACGTTCGGGTCGCTCCGCGCGGTGGACGGTCTCTCCTTGACCGTCCGGCCCGGCGAGGTGGTCGGCCTCGGCGGGCCGAATGGCGCCGGCAAGACGACTTTCTTCGACGTCGTCACTGCCGTCACCCCGATCACCGACGGCCGCATCCTGTTTGCGGGACGTGACATCACCGGTCTTGCGGCGCACGAGGTGTGCCGCGCCGGCATCGCCCGTACCTTTCAGCTCAATGCGGCCTTCGACAGCCTGTCGGTGCAGGAGAATATCGAGGTGGCCGCGCATTTCGGCCATAGCGAACGCCGCTTTCCCGGTTTTGCCATCAGTCGTGTCGCCAGGCAGAGCGCCGCCACAGCGCTCGATCTCGTCGGCCTTGCGGGGCGCAAACGCATCGCACGTGACCTGCCGGTGCTCGACCGCAAGCTGCTGATGATTGCCGGCGCCGTTGCGACCTCGCCGCAATTGCTGCTGCTCGACGAGCCGGTCGGCGGCCTCAGCCCGTCAGAGGTCGACCGGATCGCCGACGTCGTGAAGCGGCTTTCGGCCTCGGGGATTGCTATCCTGCTGATCGAGCACGTCATGCGCTTCCTGCTCTCGCTGTCGACGCGCGTCGTGATCATGCACCATGGTAAATCGATCTTCGAAGGCGCGCCCGCGGCGGTGGCCGACGACCAGACCGTGGTCGAGACCTATCTCGGCAAGGCCGCGACCAGCCGGTTGAAGGCCTTTTTCGTCAAACAGCCCGAGATGAGCGCACATGGTTGAACCGTCGAACTCTCCCTGTCTCGTCGTCGATGGGCTCGTCACCGGCTACGACGGCCGTAACGTGCTCACCGGCGTATCGCTGTCGGTCGATCCGGGTGAGCTCGTCACCGTCGTCGGCCCCAACGGCCACGGCAAATCCACCCTGCTGCGTGCGATCTCCGGCCTGCTTCCGGTGCGCAAGGGATCGATATCGCTGAACGGCCGCGTGATCTCCGGCCAACCGGCGCATCGCGTGGCATCCAGCGGCGTGATCCATGTACCGCAGGGCGATCTGTTGTTTGCAGGGATGAGCGTGCTCGAGAACCTGCTGATGGGCGCCTATCTCGATTCCGATCAGGCGGCAGTGGCGCGGCGGCTCGAGGGGGTGTTCACCCTGCTGCCCAAGCTTGCCGAGCGCCAGACTCAGATTGCCGCCAGCCTCTCCGGAGGCGAACGGCGCATGGTCGGCATCGGCCGCGGCTTGATGATGAACGGCTCGGTGATGCTGATCGACGAGCCGTCGCTCGGCCTCGCGCCGATCATCATCGAGCAGATCTACGAGGTGATCGCGCGGCTGAAGGCGAGCGGCCGCACCATCCTGCTGGTCGAGGAGAACCCCGCCCGCGTCGCCGACATCGCCGACCGCATCCATCTGCTCGACAACGGTGCCTTCGTCTGGTCGGGCGAGCCGGCCGTGCTGCTGCAGCGCGACGAGCTGCTCGCAACCTATCTCGGGGGCTGACGACGTGGAGATCATAGGACCCGTACTCGTCTCTGGCATCACCACCGGCGCTCTGTACGCGCTGGCGACACTCGGTCTGTCGCTGGTCTGGGGCTCGCTCGGCATGCTCAACATGGCGCATGGCACACTGTTGACGCTCGGCGGTTACGCGGCCTTCACGGCAGCCAGCCAGCTCGGATTGCCGGTGCCGCTTGCGGTGCTTGCCGCTACCGCGGTCGGCGGCGTGATCGGGGCGCTGATCTTCGCGCTGGTCGCCTACCCGCTGTCGCGCCGCAGCCCGGAGACCTTTGAGACCACCATCATGATCGCGACCTTCGGCGTCGCACTCACGCTCGAGAATGCCGTGCTGCGGCTCTATGGCGGCCAGCCGCTGGGGCAACCGCTCTCGGTTGGCGGCGCGATCAATCTCGGCGGCTTCGCGCTACCCTGGCAGAACCTCATCATCGTCGTCAGCGCCATCGCACTGATGGGCGCCACCGCGCTGTTCCTGACCCGCACCAAAACGGGCCGCGCCATCCGTGCCACCGCACAGAACCCTGATGCCGCCAAGCTGATGGGCGTGCCGGTCGCGCGGGTCTATCTGCAGGTCTTGATCCTGTCCGGGATGCTCGCCGGTGTCTGCGGTGTCTTGGTGTCATCGATTACCCAGCTTTCGCCCTCGCTCGGCGCCGATCCGATGCTGAAGGCCTTCATCATGTGCGTGGTGGCAGGGCTCGGCAATCTGCCGGGCGCGATCATCACCTCGTTCGGTCTCGCGATCGTCGAGGCGCTGGTCCAGTTCCTGGCCGGCGCGCGATGGGGTTTCCCTGCTCTGCTCGCCATCGTGATCCTGGTGCTCATCCGCCGGCCAGGCGGATTGTTCGGCCGGGTTGAAGTGCGGCGTCTGTGAGGTCCATGTGAAACGCGAAGATCTCGCCCATCTCCTGGTCGGCCTCGTCGTCCTCGCCGCGGCGATCGCGCTGCCGTTCTATGTCGACAGCCGTTACGTGATCGGCCAGGTCACGCTGGGCCTATTCTATGCCATCGTCGCCTCGCAGTGGAACCTGCTGTTCGGTTTCTCCGGCGTTTTCTCGCTGGCGCAGATGGCGCTGTTCGGCTTCGGTGGCTACGCCACCGCGATGCTGTGCTTCTATTTCGGCCTCAACATCTGGGCCGCGATGCCGCTCGCGGCTGTTGCCACCGTGCTATTCAGCCTGGTGATCGGCGCGGCCTGCCTGCGGCTGAGCGGCGCCTATACCGCGCTGCTGACACTTGCGGTCGCGCAGGTGATGTATCTTTTGATCGTCACCGACACGGACTGCTTCGTGATGGTCGGCACCCAATGCCGGCAACTCACCGGCGGCGCGGTTGGCTTCGCTCGCTTCGGCGATCTCGGCACGCGCGCGATGTTCAAGGCCAAGTTCCTGGTCGCCAACTACGCGCTAGTCGTGGCGCTGTTCGCCATCACGATGGTGTTCACCTGGGCGATCATCCGCGGCCCGATCGGGCTCGCCTTCCGGGCGTTGCGCGACAATCCCGGCTGCGCCATGGCTCGCGGCATCAGCCGCTTCCAGATGCAGCTCCTGGTGTTCGGGCTGTCGGCATTCTTCACCGGCCTCGCCGGCGGGCTCTACGCCGCGCATTTCAACGCGATCGGTCCTGGCGTGCTGTCGTTCTCGCAGCTGTTCTTCATCATCGCCATGGTGGTCGTGGGCGGCATCGGCCGGCTGTGGGGGCCACTGGTCGGCGCCATCGTGCTGGTGGCCGCCGACGAGGCGATGCGCGAGATCGGCGAATTCCGGTCGCTCGGGCTCGGCATCATCATCGCCGCCGTCATGGTGCTGATGCCAAACGGGCTGATCGGCCTCTTTGAGAGCATCTGGGACCGCTTGCGCACGCGCAACCCCGGGATGACAGCAGAGATGTCCGGCGAAACGCCGGCGTGACCCATGGAGCGAGAGATGTACGATACGATTATCGTGGGCGCCGGTTCGGCCGGATGCGTCTTGGCCAACCGGCTGTCTGCAGATCCGGCCCGCAAGGTGCTGGTGTTGGAAGCCGGCCGCGCCGCGCCGTTGGCGTCGGACATTCCGTCAGACTGGCCGACGATGTTCAACACCGCGGTCGATTGGGGCTTCTACACCGAGCCGCAGGCCGGTTGCCGCGGCCGCCGCGTGTTCTGGCCGCGCGGCAAGATGGTCGGCGGCTCCGGTGCGATGAATGCGATGATCTATATCCGCGGCCTGCCCTCCGACTATGACGGCTGGGAAAAGGCCGGATGCACCGGCTGGGGCTGGCGCAAAGTGCTGCCGGATTTCATCGCCTTTGAGAACAATGCCGACTTCACTGACAGCCCGATGCACGGCACCAAGGGCCCGCTCTATGTCGCGCACGTGCCGTTCGTCGATCCGAACGAGCAGCTCTGGCTCGAGGCGGCCAAGGCCGCCGGTCATGCGCATAATCGCGACTTCAACGGCGAGAGCCAGGAAGGCGCTGGCTTCTTCCAATTCGTGATCAAGCAGGGCGAGCGCTTCGGCACCGGCAAGGCCTATCTGCGTCCGGCGCTGTCGCGGCCCAATCTCACCGTCAAGACCGGCGTACGCGTGATCCGGGTGGTCATAGAGAAGGGGCGCGCTACCGGCGTCGAGTACCTCGAGAACGGCCAGTTCAAGACTGCGCAGGCATCGAGCGATGTCGTGATGTCCTCAGGTGCGATCGGGTCCGCGCAGCAACTGCTGCTGTCGGGCATAGGCCCCGCCGACGAACTCAAGAACGTCGGTGTGACGCCGGTGCACGACCTGCCCGGCGTCGGCAAGGATCTGCAGGACCACATCAACATCCCCATTACCTTCTACACCAAGGAAAAGATCGGCGTCGGCGCCTGGACCGACGAGACCCTCGAGGCCAGCCTGAAGGAATGGCAGGACAGCCGCAGCGGTCCCCGCTCATCGCCCTGGGTCGCGGCTGGCGCGCATGTCCGCAGCCGTCCGGACGTCGAGCCCGATCTGCAGCTCTATGGCGCCATCAGCCCGCACCGTGACTACGTCCGCTTCCTGTCCTCGAAGCCGGGCATCACCTTGCACTCGACATTGCAGCGGCCGAACAGCCGTGGCGAACTGACCTTGCGCTCGGCCGATCCGCTGGAATATCCGGCAATCGACCCGCGCTACTTCTCATCCGATCCGAGTGGCCGCGACATCGCAACGCTGGTCGAGGGCGTGCGCATCAACCGCCGTATCGCCGCGCAGTCACCGCTCAAAGAGCTGATCGAGACTGAAGTCACGCCGAGCGTGGAGGCGACCAGCGACGCCGACATCGCGGAGTATGTGCGCGGCCATTGCACCACGCTGTATCACGCCTCCTCAACCTGCCGCATGGGCAACGACAAGATGGCGGTGGTCGATCCCCAGACCTTCAAAGTGCATGGCCTCGAAGGCCTCCGCGTCGCCGACGCCTCGGTGATCCCGATCATGATCTCGGGCAACATCCAGACGCCGACGATCCTGATCGCCGAGCGTGCGGCCGCGGCGATCTGCCATGGCGACGTTTTTCAGGTGGAGCGTACCGGCAAATGAATTCTGCAACCAAACGAGCGATCGGCCTTATCGTCGGGGATGAATCAGAGCCCTTCCAATCCTGCGTCTGCTTTCAGACGATTGGAGACGTACTTGCGTCCAATTTGAGCAAAGCGAGAACCGATTTGACCCTAAGCAGTTGGCGTGTCGGCAGAATGTCTGCTTTACGCAAATAGCCGCATTGCCTGCATTCAGAGCAGCCGAAGTCACATCATGATCGCGGTGGGACGTTTCGGCCTCCACCCCGTTGACATTTTTGGCCTGGAAAGGTGTAGCGACGGGAAGCGTTGTAATGTTCTGATGGTCAAAATAGTTCGGTTGCCCTCACCTGTTCATCCAGCACGATGAAGTCCATCCGGGTCAGATGCTCGGCGACGCTTGACGGCAGTTGCCATGATCTCGTCGAAGGCAGCCTTCATGCCGTAGAGCTTGAGTTCGCCCATGAGGTCGAAGATTTGGGTTCGTTCCATCAGATGATCATCCGGAGGTTGTCGTAGCGGGCACAATCGGCGATCGGCGCATGGCGGAGCGTCAGTGCGGCCGGCGTCATGATGTTGGCCGGTGGAGCAGGTTCACGTTGCCGCGCCAGGATGTTGAGCACGACATCGGCAGAATGGACGCCATGACCGAGAGCTTCGGCACAGGCGGCTTCCACCGCGGGTAGACCGTCAGTCAGCACCGCGTTGAGGATGTCGACCATCTGACGATTGCCATCGTCGGTGCTTGTGAGTCTGCGCCGGATCCGCTCGACCGCTGCCGGCAACACCCAGTCCTTGAAGGGTGCACCGTCGCGCAAGGCGCCGGGTTTGCGCGCCAGCACCGGCACATAGTGCCAGGGATCGTAGACGGTCTCGCCGCGTCCGAAGCATCGTGGATGCTCCGCAACGATGCGCCCGTCCTGACCGATCACGATGCGATCGGCTGGACCTCGACGGGGCGCCCAACTGCGCTGGCTGCGACCGAGTATTTGTTGTTGTCGAAGCGCACCAGACAGGTCTTCGAGACCGACGCCGTCACCGCATGGAAGCCGTCGAACCGACCGGCATAGGGAACGAGGTTGGGACGCTCGGCTTCGAACACTTCCCAGATTGTCTGGTCGGCCAGCTCTGGATGGTGATGCGCCTTGGCATAGGCGATGCACTTGTCCAGCAGCCAGGCGTTTAACTCGTCCAGGTTTTTGAACCGCAGCCGCAGCGTGAAGAAGCGTTCCCGGACCAGTCCGACCTAGTTCTCAACCTGGCCCTTCTCCCAGCCCGAGGCTGGCGTACAGGCAACCGGATCGACCAGGTAGTGGCTGCACATCTGCAGGAAGCGGCGATTGTAGCGACGGTCTTTGCCGAACCATCACCGTGGTGCCGCTCAGCTCTTGCGCCTTCGATCGGACGTCCGGTCTCTGGACCGGCGAACAGACCGAGGGATGGAGAACCGTCGTCGATCGGATCCACGAAAAAGGGGGGCGTATCGTCGCGCAGCTCTGGCACGCCGGACGCGCCAGCGCGCGTGGCCTACTGTCGGACAAACAACCGCTGTCTCCGTCGGGCGTTAACGACGATCTGGATCGGCTGCAGGTATGGGCGCTGCTCGCAAACGGCGCTTACGTGCGGATCGCCGCCACACCGTCGCGTGCGATGTCGCTCGCGGAGATCCAAGGAGCCGTGAACGAATTCAGACTGGCGGCCGCCAACGCCATTCGCGCGGGGTTCGACGGCGTGGAGATCCACGGCGCCAACGGCTATCTCATCCACCAGTTTCTGTCTCCGACCATTAATCTGCGAACCGACGACTACGGCGGGGACGCCGAAGGGCGATCCAGGTTGCTTCTGGAAATCGTTTCCGCGATATGGACCGCTTATCGTCAATACCGGCATCACTCCCGAGCACGCAGAGCAAATCGTCAGTTCCGGCGAAGCGGATGCAGTCGCCTTTGGCCGCCTCTTTCTCGCCAATCCAGACCTCCCGGCGCGGATTCGAGTTGGAGGCCCCTACAACTCCCCAAAACCGTTCGGGATCTACGGCGGTTCGGATTCCGGGTATCTCGACTACCCAACGCTTGAGACCGTCAGCAGAGAGGCCGCAGCGCGAGCTTAGTGCAGAAACAATCGCACAGGTCGACGGCGACTCGTCATCCCGCGAGTCCGTATATAGACATCCTAGCGGAGATACCTCGCAGCTGATGCTCACCGAGATGCTCGACGTCCCGTGGAACGTGCCGAGCGACGGCTTCCGTCATGAGCAGGTCCCGGCCTATGGTCTTGGTGAGCGCCTCCACGCGGCAGGCCTCGTTGACGGCGGCGCCAATAACCGTGAAGTCCAGGCGATCCGGAGCGCCGACGTTACCAAAAAAGACTGCACCTTCGTGGAGGACGATGCCGGCCCGCAGCAGGTGGCAGCCTTCGGCGTCGAACGCAACACGAATAGTCCGATTGAAAACCTCGAGTCGCGCGATCGCGTCCCTCGCCGCCGAGACGGCCGCGCGGGACGATTCGGCGACGCCCACCGTCACCGGAAAGACGGCAAGCATACCGTCGCCGATGAATTTGAGAATTTCGCCGCCGTGAGCGGTTACGGCACTTACCATCGCCTCGAAGTAGGCGTTGAGCAGGACCAGCATGTCGGCCGGAGCCAGAACGTCCGACATCTTCGTGAAATTTCTGAGGTCCGACACCCAAATCACGGCGCGTATCGAGTCTCCCGCGCCGCGCTTGATCGCGCCCTCAAGCACCTTGGCGGCGGCGCCGTAACCAAGGTACGCGCCCAACGCGTTTTCGGAAATCTTCAACTCGCTATGCCGCTGCACATGCAAGGCGAATAGTTTGAAAAGGTGGATCAAGCAGTCTATCTCCGCCTCGGCGAAGCCACCGGCCACTTTCGTCGCGATGGTGATCACGTTGCGTGTATCCAGGCCGGACAACGGAATCGCGGCGTAGTCGGTCATGCCGGCGGCCGCGAGCTCGATCATGATTGGAAATTCCGCCTGCGTCGACGGCTCGCTGGGCCTTCGCCGGATCGTCTCGCCGGTCTCGACGATACGTTGCAGCGGATTGAGTCTGTAGGCGTCAGAATCGACCGCGGCGTCGGCGACCCGTACCTCGTCGCAGAAGCCATCGTCGGCATTCCAGACCCATGCGAATCCGACAAGCTTGGGATGGAGCGTGCCGATATGCAGGGTAAGTCGATCGACCGAAGAGCCGGCGGCCTTCATCTGACGGATCAGCTTGACGAGGAGGTCGATCATCTGCCGCTCGGCGGAGGCCTCTTCCAGCAGCCAGTTTTCGATCCCGGCGAAATTGTCCGCGATGCCCACGGCGACCGCGATCGGACCGGCTCTTCGCACGAACGTGACCGACTGGGGATAGGATCGAGGGGATGGATCGGAAGTCTCAGAAGCCATTTCAGTTTCCTCGCGCATTGCCTGCCGCACCTCTCGACGCGAAGCCGGTCTTGATGTCCGGACAGCAGGATCCATCGTTCCGGGCGACAATGCGGATGCGCTGGCGGCCATACTTTCGACGGCGGGAGCCAAGGTTGACCATCGCGCGTTCCCGTTAGACCACCCGTTGCAGGCCGTCGTCGCGATGCCCGCTCGTGATTGGCCGAAGCGATGCAGTATGCGATGGCCTCTTGATCAGCGACTTCTCGACTTTCTGCAGGTACCCGATCGACATGGGTCGACCGGGCCCGAGCCATTCGCCAGGTCCTTCAATTCGGATCGCTCACGCCGCGTCACTTCGGCTCGGCCGCGGCCAGAAACACCGCCGGTAACGCGATCAGCGGAGGCAAGATGAAGCACCACGTTCCGAACTTCGCGTAGAGACAGGCGCCGGCTGCGCATCCCAATGCGAAGGCAGCGACGCTCGCTGCCATCTTGCCGAGCCGCGGCTTGGCGACGGTCAGCACCGACGCTGGCGCACCGCGAAAAACGTCTGCGACGTCGATCATGATCTGGGTGGTGGTGCCCGTCATCAACGTGCTGGGAGGTTCGGTACCCATATGGATGCGGTGCGCGGCATTCTGGATGGCCATGGCGGCAACCAGAACCATGCCGGTGCAGATCGCCTGCCAGCTATCGCCCTGCGTGAATGGTCCGAAATAGACGGCGCACGCACCGCCCACCGCCAGAAGTATCGTCTTGAGGGCCAGCATCGAGCGGAAGATCGGAAGTCCCATTGCCGGGAGATAGAAGCTCAAGATTCTGGTGACGACAACTACGAAGCAGAAGACCGGGAGAGCGAGCAGCTTCGCTAGGCCACCGGACGTCCCCAGCACCATGGCCGCGCCGAAGGTGACGAAATTGCCGGTGACATGCGCAGTGAACAGCCCCTGAAGCGCAAGAAAACCGGCGGTGTCGACGAAGCCGGCATTCAGGCTCATGAGGAGCGGAAGCAAAAGTATATTGCGTGGCATATCACCAACCATATTGAAGCTGGACACCCAGATAGTTGCTGGTGTGTCCACCAGCGCGAATGATCGTGTCGCCGACGTCGAAATGCACCGCCTCGATCGCGCCGGTCAGGTGGTCGTTGAACGCGTAGTCGACGCGAAGCTGACCGTAGGCTCCCGTCCAGTTGCTGCCCTTGCCGGCGGTCCCCGCTATCGGCACGCTGGGCTGGACGTAGATCGCGTCGGCCGTCGTTTCGCGCCACTGCAAGCCAATCGCTCCCATCACCTTCAGCCGGTCCGCCGGACTGACGGTTATGGAGGGTTTGAAGTGAAGGATGTTCGCGTATCCCGTATAGCCGGCCAGCGTGAAATAATAGCCGTTCGGGAAGAGCGGATTGAACGTTCCCAGCGTGCCGTCGCCGGAGTGATGGTCGCCCGACGCAGCGTCGAACTGGAGGCCGATGCGCGGCAGCCAGGGAACACCGGACAAAGTGTATCCAATTCGCGTACCGACGGCCCAGGCACGAATGTCCTTCGTACCCACCTGCCCCGCCTGCCCCATGGCTTCGAGATCCCAGTCGAACTGTTGGGACTTTCCTGCGAATCTTGCATCCAGAATGTGACGGCTTTCGTCGCCCAAGGCATCGATATATCTGGCGGCCTTGCGCTCGTACAGCGAGTAGTAGCCCGACAGCTCGTTGTCACCCAAGACCTTCCGCTCGACCCGGAGCGTGCTGAAGCGGAAATTATCGTTCGAGGTGTCATCGAAGGGACGTACATCAAAGTATTGGACGGGACGGCTGACGAAGCCGATGAAGCGCCAGACGCCGGTCTCCCAATCCGCCCAGATCGCATCGAATGATTGTCGCACGTTGGGTCCATCCCGCGACGATACGAAGCGCTGCAGGTCAAAGGCGAAGTCCTGTCGTCCGATGCGCGCCTTCAGGGTCCCGCCCGAGAATGTGTTGACATACTCGAGGAAGGCAAGGCGCAGGTCGGCACGGTCCTGGTCGACCGGAGAGACGCTCAGCTTGTCGAAGGCCCGATCGTCCTCGAGTTGAACGAAGACTCGCCAGTTCTCGTTGAAGTGAATGTCGGCGTGCACCTGCAAACGCTGTATGAGATAGCTGTCCGAGGGCGTGTTGCCGGTGCCGAACGCCGACGCGCTATTGGTCTCGAAGCGTTCCCGCAGTGTGGCCCCCAGCGAGACGTAGCTTTTCGGATCGCTCGCCCAAAGCGGGATGTACTTGAGCCCGTCAAACGGTTCGGTCCGCAACCTGGGATCGGCGAGGACCGACCAGTCCTCTGCCCAGCGGTTCGCCTGGATCGCGGGCCTCTTGGGGACCGCAGCGTCCCCGTCTTCGGCCCGCGCGAAGCCGATGCCGGCGCCAAGGGTCGCAAGCGTCAGAACGATCCGGAAGTTACGCATATCGACCCGTGCCAACATCGGCAGACGTCACCTCATTTGCCGTCCGACCGCGATGCACTCTTCGGGCCAAGCGCGTGGATCTCGGCGATGTACCCGCCGGGGAACATGACGAACGCCGCAGAGCGACCGCTTGACGTGTAGGATTCGACCAGCACCGTTGCGCCGGCGTCCTTTGCCTTGCCGAGCGTCGAAGAGAGGTCGGCCACTTCATAACCCGTCGTCTCCCGGCCGTAGGGATAGGGCAGATGACCGTCCGTGACCAATACAACCATCTTCCCGAATGGGGACTCGATCCGGATGCGCCTGTAGGTCACATCCGATCTTCCGATCTCCAAGCCGGGCGCCTTCGCGTCGTCCGAGACGACCTTGCCGCGGGAGAATGCAAGAAAACTCCGGGTGAAAGCAGCGGCCCTGTCGGGAGAGACGTACACGCGGTTCTCCGGAATTCGCTCGAAGGCAGCGTAGTCGGGCTTCGTCGTATGCCAGTAGAGCTGCAAGTTGATACCGCCCGGCCACTGGACCACGGCGTCGCGCCCAATCGGATCCGGGAAGGTGGACACGATCACGTCAGCGCCCGCGCCGCGCGCTGCTTTGATCGCCTCGTCCATGTCTGCGACCAGGTAGCCGTTGCGCTCGGCGCCAAACGGATATGGAATCGGCGTCTTGAAGCCGAACAGCGAGACGGTGCCGACGGGCGTCTGCAGCAGTTGTGACGTGGTGCTGCTCGGCGTGGGCGTAACCGTCGCCACCACCTGCTTGGTGCTCTTGCCGCCAAAGGTCGCCAGGAAGCTTGCCGCGAACCTGTCCACGTCCTCAGGCGCCACGTAGACGTGGGTCGTGTCGTACTGAGGGGCAACGGCAACCGCCGCGTCCTTGGACCTCGTTGCGTCCCTTGCGATGACCGGCGTGTTCGCAGCGACAATTGCGGTAAACGCCACGAGAGCGATGGCACTAATCGATTTCATTGAGGCATTCCTTGGGCGGCTTGAGGTCGCGCAGTGCGGTTCGGACGGAGAGAGGCCTCGTCGGAAAGAATGGATACTATGACGAGGCCCGCGATCAACCCGAGATGTTCGAAGAAGGCATTTGTTGCCATGAATCTCTCGTGGCCTCCCATCGTCCAGAAGGCGTTCGCGGTAAGCATCGCGACGAACGTCAAAACGCCGAGCCCGCCAGCGCCCAACCACACCAAACGATTCATGACAACAAGCAGAGACCCGCCGAGTTCGACCACGATGGCGGCGGCGGCCCACAGCCAGCCCGGATACAGGCCGAAGTGTTCCTGCTCGGCCACCGCCCCTGCGAAGTCGAGCAATTTGGCAAAACCGCCGAGGATGTAGGCGGACACCAAGGCCAATCTGGCCGCATGCCACAGCAGCGGCCAGCGCAAGATTGTGGAAATCCAGCCAGGTGCGGCGCTGGCCTGCATCTCAGACCGCCCAACAGGCGCATCCCAATGCGCCCCAGAAGCTTCGGAGATCGGAGACCGGCAGCCGGCTCGACCAAGCCGCCGCATGGTCGTGTCCATGGACGCCACATGAGTTGGCGCAGCCGCACATTTGCGTGGCCTTCATCGCGAGGCTGGTATCCTTCGTCTGTGCCTTGTCATCGGCCCAGGCCGCGTACCCGCCGAAGCGGCGGACCGGTGACCAGTCCGGCATCGCGGGCGGCGGAGTGACACTCTCCAGCCTGGAGAAGTCTCCCGCACCAAACACGATCCTTCCCCCGACCATGGTCAACAGCGCGGTCGTATCGGCGATCTCGGCCTCGCTACAGGAGAAGTAGTCGCGGTCGGGGACGACGAGGTCGGCGAGCTGGCCGACCTGGATCCGGCCCTTGTTACCCTCTTCGTTCGAGAACCACGTCACGTTTTCGGTCCACATCCGCAGCGCCGTCTCGCGATCCAGACAGTTGCGCTGCGGCGTGATGCGCAGTCCGCCGACGGTCCGGCCGGTGACCAGCCATGACAACGAGACCCAGGGATTGTAGGAAGCCACGCGCGTCGCATCAGTGCCGGCAGAGACCTTGACGCCCTTGTCGATGATCTTCTTGACCGGCGGCGTCGCTTCCGCCGCACCCAGCCCGTAGCGTTCGACGAAATATTCGCCCTGATAGGCCATCCGGTGCTGCACGGCGATGCCGCCGCCGAGCGCCGCGATGCGATCGATCGACTGGTCCGAGATCGTCTCGGCGTGATCGAAAAACCAGTGCAGCCCTTCCAGCGGCATGTCCTGATCGACGCGCTCGAACACGTCCAGGGCCCGCGAAATTGTCTCGTCGTAGGTCGCATGGAGCCGCCACGGCCACTTGTTCTGAACGAGGACGCGTACGACCTCCTCAAGCTCGCCTTCCATCTCCGCAGGCATGTCCGGACGCGCCACCCGGAAATCCTCGAAGTCGGCGGCCGAGAACACCAGCATCTCGCCGGCGCCGTTGTGCCTGAAATAGTCGTCGCCCTGCTTGTACTTCGAGGTCTTCGTCCAGTTCAGGAAGTCCTCCTTCTCGCCCTTGGGCTTCTGGGTGAAGAGGTTGTAGGCCAACCGTATCGTCAGGAGACCTTCGTCGTTCAGCTTCTGGATAACAGCGTAATCTTCCGGATAGTTCTGGAATCCGCCGCCGGCATCGATCGCGCCGGTCACGCCCAGCCGGTTCAACTCCCGCATGAAATGACGGGTCGAGTTGACCTGGTAGTCGAAGGGCAGCTTGGGCCCCTTGGCGAGGGTCGCATAGAGAATGTTGGCATTGGGCTTGGCCAGCAGCAAACCCGTCGGGTTGCCCTTGACGTCGCGCATAATCTCGCCGCCGGGCGGTTCGGGCGTGTCCTTCGTATAACCAACTGCACGCAGGGCCGCGCCGTTCAGGATGGCCCGATCGTAGAGATGCAGCAGGAAGACCGGCGTATCGGGTGCCACGGCATTGAGCTCGTCGATCGTCGGAAGCCGCTTCTCCGCGAACTGGTGTTCGGTGAATCCGCCGACGACCCGCACCCACTGCGGCGGCGGCGTGACCGCGACCTGCCGCTTCAGCATGTCCATCGCAGTGGCGAGCGAGCGTACCCCGTCCCAGCGCAATTCCATGTTGAAGTTCAGACCGCCGCGGATGATGTGAAGGTGGTTGTCGATCAAGCCGGGCAAAACGCGCCGTCCCCTGAGATCGACGATCTTCGTGGACGGCCCGGCCAGCTTCATCACGTCATGATCGTGCCCGACCGCGACGAAGCGGCCGTCGGCGATCGCGACCGCCGAAGCCGTCGGGTTCGAGCGATCGAGCGTCGTGAACAGACCGCGATGCAGGATGATATCGGGTGCGGAGGTCATGAATGTTTCTCCAGGCCGTCTGCCGGGGCGGCATTTTTCGACTGGTCGGTTTGACGTCCGGGCAGCAGGCCGAACATGTGCGGAGCGCACTTGGCCTGCTGCCACGCCGACGCCAGCCCGTGTCCGGACAGCAGCTGCCGGGCTACGGGGACGATCTGTTCGCCGGCGAGGATGCCGAGAAGCCCGACCAGCGCCACCAGCGGCGGCGCCGGTGAGCGCACGTTGAGAAGGCTGTAGACGACGCCGACCAAGAGGCCGGCGCCGAGAGACAACAGATAGATTTTCATCACGGTGATCCGCGATTGGAGGACGTTCAGCCGGCTTTCGCGCCTCCTTCGGAGGCGTGCTCTCCGAGCGCCCATTTCGAGAAGCGGATCTGGATTCCGTAAGGCGAATGCGCGCGTTGAATGTCCATCATGCCTTCGTAGGTCTCGCTGCGCGCCCAGTCCTGCTGAAGCTCGTAGGCGTATTGCGACGAGGTGATGGGGACCGCACCTGCCTGGATGGCGCGCTCCATGGCGCGGTTATGGGCTTCGAGGGAGAGGTCGCCGCAGGCATCGGCGGCGATGTAGATCTCGTAACCTTCCTTGAGCATGTCCAAGGTCGGAAAGATCACGCACGCCTCGGTCCAGAGACCGGCCAGCACGAATTTCTTGCGACCGGTGGCAGCCACCGCCTTGCGGAAGTTCCCATCGAGCCAGGAATTCATGGACGTGCGGTCGATGACGTCGTGCTTCGGAAACAGCGAGGTGACTTCCGGCATGAAGGGCCCGGAGAAGGAATCCCTGGCCACCGTGGTCAGCACGGTCGGGATTTTGAAAAGCTTGGCGGCCTTTGCCAGGATCTGGACGTTGTTAACCGTGACCAGGCGGTCATGCGATTGAACGCCCTGGAACATGGCCGGCTGATAGTCGATCAGCGCGATGGCGCTGTTGTCGGGGGTAAGCATATCGAGTTTCGACATCGAGAGGTTCTCCTTGCGATCGGCATAGGCGATCGAGCGAAAGGGAATGGAGCAAGTGGCTTCATCGTGCCCCCTGAACACCGGCCAACGCTTGGACGATTTCGTCGTAGCTTGGATTCCGGCCCGATGACTCATCCAAGTGCGACGAATTGCCGGGCGCACATCGGCGGCGCTGGTCCGAGATCGCCAGCATGTCCAAACGACGCGCAGATCGTGCAAGCCAATCCGCGCTCCATCCGTGAACTTGAGGGCAGGACGACCGAACCGCCTCGCAGGATCACGTTCGGTCATATTTCGTCACAGGAGCGAACGATGGCCTTGCTTGAATTGCGGGACGGCACCGAGCTCTATTACAAGGACTGGGGAAGCGGAAAGCCGATCCTGTTCAGCCATGGCTGGCCGCTCAGCGCGGACATGTGGGACGCGCAGATGCTTTTCTTCGCCGAGCGTGGTTACCGAACGGTGGCATTCGATCGAAGGGGTTTCGGCCGGTCGAGCCAGCCATGGACAGGCTATGACTACGATACGTTCGCGGATGATATCGCCGATCTTATCAAGCACCTCGACCTGAAAGATGTGACACTCGTCGGATTCTCCATGGGCGGCGGAGACATCGCGCGCTATGTGGCGCGCCACGGAACGTCGCGGGTCGCCAAGTTCGTCCTGATCAGTGCCGTGACTCCTCTCTTCATCAAGACCTCGGACCATGACGGTGTCGACAAGTCGGTGTTCGACGGCATCAAGGCCGGCTTGGTCAAGGACCGCGCGCAGTTCCTCGACGACTTCAGCGCCCTCTTCTACGGCACGAACCACGGCATGAAGGTATCGCAAGGTGTATTCAAGCAGACCCTCCAGATCGCGCTTCAGGCGTCGGTCAAGGCGACGATCGATTGCGTGACCGCGTTCTCGGAAACCGACTTCCGGCCCAACATGACCAAGATCGACGTACCCACTTTGGTGATCCACGGCGAGGACGATCAGGTCGTGCCGTTCCCCTACACGGGCAAGCTGGCCGCCGAGATGATCAAGGGCGCCAAGCTGAAGACCTATCCGGGCGCTCCGCACGCGACGGCAACGACGCATGCCAACCAGGTCAATGCTGACCTGCTCGCGTTCCTGAAGGCCTAGCCGGAAAAAGTCGATGGCCGCGAATCCACTTCATCTGCTCGAGCCCAAGGACTGCGCCCTGCTCCTGATCGACCAACAGGCCGGCCTGGCTTTCGGAGTGGGCTCGATCGACCGGCAGGCTCTCATGAACAACGTTGTCGCGCTCGCGAAGACCGCGACGGTGTTCGGCCTGCCTGTCGTCGCGTCCACCTCGGCGACGAAAGTGTACAGCGGGCCGCTGATGCCGGCGGTCAAGTCGGCGCTTCCCAGCGTCGAACCGATCGACCGGCGCAGCATGAACGTGTGGGAGGACGACAAGACGCGCGAGGCCGTGCTCGCCACCGGTCGAAACCGCTTGATCGTTTCGGGCCTGCTGACCGAGGCATGCGTGACGTTCGCGGTGCTTTCGGCGCTGTCAGCCGGCCTCGAGGTCTATGTCGTCGGCGACGCCTGCGGAGGGCTGACGACTGGGAGCCACGAACTGGCTCTCGGCCGGATGCAGGCCGCCGGCGCCCGCCTCACGTCCTGGATCCAGGTTCTGCTCGAGATGCAGCGCGATTGGACGAGGCATGAAACCTACGATGGCGCACGTGCCATCGTCGAATCTCACGCCGGAGGCTACGGGATCGGCCTGGCCTACGCCCGCGAGATGATCCGACCGGCTTAAGACAGGGGCATGCTCGCGTCAGCCCTCGGAGCGGGCTCTTCGCCAGGCTCCGGGGCTGGCCCCGACGTTGCGGGAAAACACCCTCGTGAAGTAGCTCTGGTCGCCAAAGCCGCAGATGAGCGCGATATCGGCGAGCGGAAGCTTCGTACTCAACATCAGGCGCTTCGCCTCGTCGATGCGAAGCTGGGACAGGAATTCGTGCGGGGCAACGCCTGTGCTGCGCCGGAACGACCTCGCGAAGTGGCTCGGCGTCAACTTGCATTCCGCGGCGACGTCGGCAATCGTGAGATTGCTGGCGAGACGCGCTCGCATGATTTCCTTGGCGCGACGCTCCTGCCAGGGAGCGAGGCCTCCACCCGCAGCTTTTTCTTGTGGGCGCATTCCGCCGTAGGTCTGGGCGAAATGGGCCAGGACACTCAACCCGATCTGATCGACGAAGAGCTGATTGCTCGTCGGATCCTGCTCCACCGCACTGAGCAGAACGCTGGACAGGGTCGACAGGAACGGATCACGCTGATTCCTGCTCCATTTGAGCGTCGAGACCGGCTTGGCTCCGTGCTCGCGAGCGAACTCGTCGAGGGCCGTCTGCGGCACGTAGTATTGGACGGCATCGAACGGGCCCTTGAACTCACATTGGGGGTTGTCCATCAGGTTGATCACGCTGACGCTCCCCGCACCGAAAGCTCCCGAATATCTCGGTCGTCCGGCGAGCCAGCAGGAATGCCGATCGAGGTCGCCGAGCTGTTGTAGGATGCTGTAGGCCGGCTCGGAAGGAATCGCCGCGGTCCGCTCCCGAATGAATTGGGAGCATGTCAGCCGGGTCATCGCTAGCGCCAATTGCCCTTCGCGCTTGATGCGCAGCAGGCAGTCGCCCTCCATTCCCAGGTGCTGGCTGAGGCGACGACCATAGAAGCCGCCCGCCGTACTATCAGACTCTTCCATCATCGGGGTGTTCAAAGCTATCCACCGTTGGATATGCCGCCATAGTGAATCCGAAGGACCACGTGCAGATCACGTCCACCGCATCAATTTTTCCTCATAGAGCGATAGTCGTCCCCGTTCAAGTCACCGATCCGACAGCGATGTGCTCGCCGGAAAACCGATTGCATAAGGAAACGATGATCCACCATAGGTGACATTTACCGGACTTGATAATCCGCTCCAATTCCACTTTATCTGTGAAACGATTTCATAGATGGATACGCGATGGATAATCGCATCGGCGAAATGCAGGTCTTCCTCCGTGTGGTGGAAGCCAAGAGCTATTCGGAGGCGGCTCGTCGGCTGTTGATGACGCCGTCCACCGTCAGCAAGCTCATCGGAAGGATCGAGACACGGCTCGGTGTCAGACTGTTTGAGCGTTCGACGCGGCGGCTGTCGCTGACGTCCGAGGGTCGGATGTACCACGAGAAGAGCGTTGCGCTGCTGGCCGAGCTCGATGGCATCGAACGCGGCATCTCTCGGGGTGCAGCGGCAGCGGGCGGAACGATCCGGGTCAACACCACCGTTTCCTTCGGCATTCTCGGCCTTGAGCCCCTGCTCCCCGCCTTTTGGCAAGCTCACCCCGAGATCGTGGTCGATATCTCACTCTCGGACGAGATCGTCGATCTGTACCTCGAGCGGACCGATATCGCCTTCCGCGTCGGCCCCTTGCAGGCCTCCGCGATGGTCGCCCGACGCATCGGGGTCGTCAAAAGAAGGATCGTTGCGTCTCCAGACTACATCGATCGCCTGGGTGAGCCGAAGAGGGTCGAGGATCTTTCACGTCACAACTGTCTGGGATTCAATTTCCGGCGCTCTGCCCCGGTCTGGCCCCTGAAGGAGAGCGGGCGAATTGTCGACCGGGCGATCAGCGGCTCGCTGCTTGCGAACAACGCGCAAAGCCTTCGGCGAATGGCAATCGCGGGCATCGGCCTTGCAAGGCTCGCCGACTATCACGTCCGCGACGACATATCGGCTGGCCGCCTGGTCGAAGTGCTCGAGGGCACGGCGGGCGACGAAGAGCAAATACACGCGCTTTATCACGGTGGACCGCGGCTGCCCTTACGCGTGCGAGCATTCCTCGACTTCATGTGCCCACGGCTGACCGATTTCATGGAAGGTCGGGCTCGCGTTGATCGACAGGCAGTTCACGTGAGCGGGGGCAGGATCGCCGCCAGTTCGGCGCGACGTTCTTCGAGAGAGGCGGGAAGCTGAAGTTGCTGGCCCAGCCGCTCCGGCGCCTCGTCGACCGCGAATCCCGGGCCGTCGGTCGCGATCTCGAAAAGCACGCCGCAGGGTGCGCGAAAGCCGACCGCATTCAGGTAGGTTCGCTCGATCGGATCGCTCACCACGATGCCGTACGCAGATTGAAGTTTCTCGACCATCTCCGATCGATCGTCCAGATTGCTCGCGCGGAAGGCGACGTGCCGGATGGTGCCACCGCCGAGGCGCCCCCGCGAAGACTTTCCGATCATGCACAAGGTGATCGTGCCACCCGGACCGTCATGAGCCACGAAGCGCATGGCGCCGTTTCTCTGAGAGACCAGCTGGAAATCGAAAACCTTCTGAAGGATGTCGATCGTCTCATCCTCCTCACGGACGTTCAGCGTGACGCCATGAAGGCCGCGTAGCGCACGATCGGCCGTGGAATTTTGGACGGTTGTCGCTGGCAGCTTTTCCCACGTCTCGACCAGCGACAGCGCCGTGCCATCGGGATCGGCAAAGCAGAGCATGCGCTCGCCGAAGGGCGACACGTCCAATCGATTGGGGACCCCCGAAGAGTTGAGCCGATCCACCCACCCATCGAGCGAATCCGGTGCGACGCGGAAGGCGGTCTGCACGACCTCGCCGACGCCGCTCAGCCCCGGCGTCACGCAATTCCAGGCGAGCGTACTGATCACGGCACCCGGATTGCCGATGTCGTCGCCATAGTACACGTGGTAACTGCCGGGATCGTCATAGCAGACGGTCTTCTTGACCCGCTTGAGGCCCAGCACACCCGCGTAGAAGTCGGCGGCGCGGCGTACGTCACCGATGATCGCTGTGACGTGATGAAGTCCCCGTGCGTTCACGCAATTGCTGCCTAATCCTCGGTCCCGAGGCCGCCCGTTCGGAGCACCATTTCCGCCGCGCGGGTCCTCGTTCTCCCTCTGGTTGCTGCTCGTTCCGGAGAGACAACCCCGAACATCTCCGCGCGTCTTGGACTTTCTCCCGATCTTGGAACCGCCGCCAGGGTAAAATTCGGTACCTAACCCAGCGTTCCCGCAGCTTTGGGGATGCAATCGTGCAAAACGCCGTGAAAACCTGCAATCAGTCCCCTCCGACTTGACGAAGGATCGCGCCCGGAAACCTCGCACCCCGGGCATGAGATCGGTGACCACCATTCGTCGAGCAACCTGCCGGGCAAACGGCATCCGCCAATTCTACCTGGAGGCCGGGGCCGGCCCCCCGATCGTGCTGTAGCACGGCTTCCCGGAGACCAGCTTCGCCTGGCGTTTCCAGATACCGGCACTTGGACCTGCGCGGATACGGCGAGACCGACAAGCCGCCGAACGGCTATGACAAGAGGACGATGGCCAACGACATCGTCGAACTCCTGAAGACGCTCGGGGTTGAAGACGCCGTTGATCGGCGACGGCAACCGTCGCCATTTAATCTTCAGCGCATCGCAAAGCTCCAACTTGCCGAAAGGCCGCTCCTAATTTACATGATGGTCATAATATAACGCCCGGTAGTCGGGCGTCCCGTGGGAGGAAAACATGCGCAGGACTGGTGTCCATAACTTTCCGGCAATCGATCGGGTCATCTATGGCAAAGCCGCCGCCGAAGCTGTCCGCGACGAGGCGGAGCGACTTGGCGCAAAGCGCGTCTTCCTCCTCGCCAGCCGGACCCTGAACTCCAAGACCGACGAGATCGATAAAATCCGGCTTACGCTCGGCGACAAGCATGCAGCGACCTTCGACGGAATTGCACAGCACACGACGCGCAAGCAGGCTGCCGAGGTCGCCCTACATGCAAAAGAGGCGCGAGCCGATCTGGTCGTGGCTGTCGGCGGAGGGTCGGCGGTCGATCTCGCCAAGATCGTCATCATGGCGATGGAGCACGACATCCGCGATGAAGCGGGCTTCGATCCCTTTTCGATAGGGCCTGGCGTAAGCCAATCTCCCTTCCGCGCGCCGGCAGTTCGGCAGATCGCGGTGCCGTCGACGCTGAACGGCGGGGAATACAATGCCGCAGCGCTCGTCACCGATGAGCGCCAGAAGCTGAAGCAGATCTTCTTTCACCCCCAGATGATGCCGGTGGCCATCATTCTCGATCCCGCCCTCACCCTTCATACGCCGACAAAGCTCTGGATGGGATCGGGCACCCGCTCGATGGATCACGGCATCGAGGCTTTGTGCTCGCCGGCCGGCACTCCCTTGGCTGACGAAGTCGTCCTGGCCGGCATCCGCACGCTGCGTGAGGGAATGCTCCAGACCTTGCAACAGCCTGACGATCTCGAGGCACGCCAATTGTCACAATATGGCTCATGGCTTGCGTCGTACGGGCTGCAGGCTCGCGTCCCCATGGGCGCAAGTCACGGCATTGGCCACGTGCTTGGCGGAACGTTCGACGTTCCCCACTACTATTGCACGCCCGTCATCATGCCGAGCCTTCTACGCTACAACAAGCCGTTCACCGAAGATGCGCAGAAGCGTTTGGCGACGGCCCTGGGCGCGCCGGGCGGCGAAGCCGCAGATGCCTTCGCGGAATTCACCAGGACGCTTGGACTGCCTGCGCGGCTGGCCGACGTCGGCATTGGTGAAGACAAGTTCTATCGGATCAGCAGGATCGCGATCAATCATCGCTTCGTAAAGGCCAATCCGCGCCCCTTCAAAGACGAATCCGACATCGTCGGTCTGCTGCGAATGGCCGCCTAGCAGCGGCCTCGGTGAGGGAGCCGAGATCGGGGGCCCCTCACCAGACGAATGCGGGGAAGCGGCGCTTGAAGCGCCGATCCCCGTGGTCCTCACGCGACCTTCCGCGCGGCTCCGCTGTCGGCGTCGAGAAATCCGGTCAGCCTGTCCCTAATCAGTCGCTCGGCATCCGCCATGATGCGGTCGATCAGTTCCTTCACGGTCGGAATGTCGTGAATGAGCCCGACGACCATGCCACAGCTCCAGGCGCCTGCGTCCATGTCGCCCTCGATCATCACCTTGGGATAGACGCCCGCCACCTCGTCGTGGATGTCCTCGATCTTGAGGCTCTTGCCCTTCTCTCGCTCGATCTCGAGCAGCTGCTCGACGCCCTTGTTGTTCAGGACCCGCTCGGTGTTGCGGAGCGCGCGCATAACGAGCCTGGTGTCGAGTTCCGTCGCCGTGACCAGTGCCTTCTTGACGTTCTCGTGCACCGGCGCTTCCTTGGTGGCGATGAAGCGCGTGCCCATGTTCATGCCCGCAGCGCCCATCGCCAGGGCCGCAACCAGGCTGCGCGCGTCCGCCATGCCGCCCGAAGCAACGAACGGGATCTTCAGTTCCTCGGCCGCGCGCGGCAACAGGATCATGTTCGGCATGTCATCCTCGCCGGGATGGCCGCCGCACTCGAAGCCGTCGACGCTGACGGCATCGCAGCCGATCTGCTCGGCCTTCAGCGAATGCCGGACGGAGGTGCATTTGTGAATCACCTTGATGCCGCCCGCCTTTAGGGCCGCCATGTACTGTTCAGGGCTGCGCCCGGCGGTTTCGACGATCCTGACACCGCCCTCCCTGATCGCCGCGATATATTCCGGATAGGGCGGCGCGCTGAAGGTCGGCAGGAACGTGAGGTTCACGCCGAACGGCTTGTCCGTCATGTCGCGGCAGCGCGCGATCTCCTTGGCCAGCAACTCCGGCGTCCGCTGCGTCAGGCCCGTGATCAAGCCGAGCCCGCCGGCGTTGGAGACGGCAGCCGCCATTTCGGCGAAGCCGACATAATGCATTCCGCCCTGGATGATCGGATGTTCGATGCCGAACAGTTCAGTGATCGCTGTCTTCACGAATGATCTCCCCGCGTTTCCGCTCAGTGGATGATTTCAAACAAGCCCGCTGCGCCCATGCCGCCACCGATGCACATGGTCACCACGCCGTATTTCGCCTTGCGCCGCCGGCCTTCGATCAGGATATGGCCGGTAAGCCGTGCCCCCGTCATGCCATAGGGATGACCGATCGCGATCGAACCGCCGTTGACGTTGAGCTTGTCGGGATCGATGCCGAGCTTGTCGCGGCAATAGATCACCTGCACCGCGTAAGCCTCGTTCAGCTCCCAGAGGTCGATGTCGTCGATCTTCAGGTTATGGCGCTTGAGCAGGCGCGGGATCGCGGCGACCGGCCCGACACCCATCTCGTCGGGCTCGACGCCGGCGGCAACGAAGCCGCGGAAGATGCCGAGCGGCTTCAGTCCCTTCCTCGCGGCGATCTTGTCGCTCATGATCACGCAGGCCGAAGCGCCGTCCGAAAGCTGGCTCGCATTGCCCGCGCTGATCGTCTTGCCCTCGAACACCGGCTTGATTTTGGCGAGGCCCTCGGCGGTGGTTTCCGGACGCGGGCCCTCGTCCTTTGTGAGCGTCACCTGCTCGTAACTGACCTCCTTGGTGTCCTTGTTGACGAGCGCCATTCTGGTGGTGAACGGCACGATCTCGTCGTTGAAGCGGCCGGCCTGCAACGCGGCGCCAACGCGGCGCTGGCACTCGAGGCTGTACTCGTCCTGCCGGTCGCGGCCGATCTTGTAGCGCTCGGCAACGATTTCGGCTGTATCGAGCATCGACATGTACATTTCGGGCTTCATCGCCATCAGCTCGTCGTCGACGGCGTGGAACTTGTTCATATGCTCATTCTGCACGAGGCTGATCGACTCGATGCCGCCGCCGATCGCGACCTCGACCCCATCAAGCATGATCGAGCGAGCGGCCACCGCGATGGCTTGCAGGCCAGACGCACATTGCCGGTCGATGGTGGTGCCGGCCACCGTCACGGGCAAGCCGGCGCGGATCGCGCCTTTGCGCGCCACGTTCATCACCATGGTGCCTTGCTGCATCGCGCAGCCCAGGACCACGTCTTCCACCTCTCCGGGCGCGATGCCGGCACGCTTCACCGCCTCGGCCATCACATGCCCGGCCATGGTCGGGCCGTCCGTGTTGTTGAGCGCGCCACGATAGGCTTTGCCGACGGCTGTCCTTGCGGTGGAAACGATGACTGCTTCTGTCGTCATGCTGGCTGGCCTCTCTGCTTACGCGGCCGTGTCCAGCTGCGCATAGCGCAGCACGTGGAACGCGGGATCGCCGAACTGGATGTTGATGGAGGAGATGCGTTTGAAATAGTGCCCGACGTTGAGCTCGTCCGTCATTCCCATGCCACCGTGAAGCTGCACCGCCTGATCGGCTACGAACTTGCCGGCATACCCGATTTTCGACTTGGCACCGGAGGCAAGCCGCGAGAGTCCGGGATCGCCGGCGCTGAGGCTGAGGCTGAGATGCTGCATCAAGGAGAGCGCCTCCTGATGGGCGATGAACATGTCGACCATGCGATGCTGCAGCACCTGGAAGGAGCCGATCGTGGTGCCGAACTGCTTGCGGGTCTTGGAATACTCCAGCGTGGCAGAATTCAGCTCGCCGATCGCGCCGACCGCTTCCGCGCAGAGCGCACCGATGGCGCGGTCGCGGCCGGCTTCCAGTGCAGCAACGCCCTCGCCTTTCCGCCCGAGCAATTGCCCGCGCGCATCGCGCAGGCTGACCTCGGCTGCCCGGCGACCGTCGATGGTCTTGAAGCTCTGGAGATCGACGCCGGCAGCACGGCGATCGACCACGAACAGGCTCACGCCGCCACGGTCACGGTCGTCGCCGGAAGTCCGCGCCGAGACGATCAGATGATCGGCCCAGGGCGCGGCGATCACCATCGTCTTCGCGCCGGTGAGAGCGTAGTCACTCCCCTCGCGCCGCGCCCTTGTCGCGACATGGGCGAAATCGAAACGCGATGCTTTCTCCGTCCAGGCCAGCGCCCAGACCTGCGAGCCATCGATGATACCCGGGATGAAACTTTGCTGCTGCTCGGGTGTGCCCGCGTGCTCGATCAGGCCGCCGGCCAGCACCACCGTCTCGACAAACGGTTCGACAACGAGGTGACGACCGAACTCGTGCATGACGATCATGGTCGACAACGGGCCGCCGCCGAGACCGCCGGCGCCCTCGGAGAACGGGGCGGCCAGCAGGCCGAGCTCGGCGAAAGCCGCCCACTGCTTCCGGCTGAAGCCTTCCTCGCTTGCCACGATCTTGCGTCGTGCCTCGAAATCGTACTGGTCACGCAGCAGCCGCTGGACGCTGGACCGCAGCAATTCCTGCTCTTCCGTGAACTGAATATCCATCCGATCCTCCCGATCCGTCGTGGCTAGAGCCCGAGCACGGCCTTGGCGATGATGTTTCGCTGGATCTCGTTGGATCCGCCGTAGATGCTGAGCTTGCGCGCGTTCAGATACTTCTCCGACGCGGTGTGTCCGTAATCGGGGCCTGGCATGAAGCGGTTGGCGCTGACCGGATGCTCGCGGATGGCCAGGCCGTAGTTGCCGATCGCGCGATGGGTGAGCTCGGTGATGTTCTGAAATATCTCGGTGCCCCGGATCTTGAAAAGCGAGGCCGCCGGACCGGGGTCTATGCCGCGCGCCATCTGGGCGACGACGCGCAGTTCCGTCGCCTCCAGCGCCAGCACGTCGAGCTCGATGCGGGCAATGTCGCGCAGGAATTCGAGATGCGCGGGATCATCGACAGGTATCTCGGCCCTCACGATCTGTTTCAGCTTGTTGATGTAGCGGGTGGACCGGCCGATACCGGCCATGCTGGTGCGCTCTTTGCCGAGCAGGAACTTGGCGTAGGTCCAGCCCTTGTTCTCCTCGCCAACCAGGTTCTCGACAGGCACGCGGACATTTTCGAGGAAGACGTCGTTGACCTCGTGGCTGCCATCGATCGTGATGATCGGCCGCACGGTGACGCCGGGCGACTTCATGTCGATCAGCAGAAAGGAGATGCCGGATTGCGGCTTCGCGTTCGGATCGGTGCGCACGAGGCAAAAGATCCAGTCGGCATGCTGCGCCAGCGTGGTCCAGGTCTTGTGGCCGTTGACGATGTAGTGGTCGCCGTCACGCACCGCCTTGGTTCTGACGGTTGCGAGGTCCGAGCCTGAGCCCGGCTCCGAATAACCTTGGCACCACCAATCCTCGCCGGACAGAATCCGCGGCAGAAACTTCTTCTTCTGCGCCTCGTTGCCGAACGTGTAGATCACCGGCCCGACCATGGTGACGCTGAAGGCGAGCGGCGGCAGCGTGCCGGCGCGAGAGGTTTCCTGCTCGAAGATAAAGCGCTGCGTGACGGACCAGCCCGGGCCGCCATACTCCTTGGGCCAGAGCGGCGCGATCCAACCCTTCTTGTAGAGAATCCGGTGCCAGAGCAGCGACTGCTCCTTGGTCAGATCGGTCTCCGGATTGGGAACGCGCATTTCCGGCGGATAGTTCTCCGTAATGAAAGTACGCACCTCGTCGCGAAACGCGGTATCTTCGCGGGAAAGCTTGAGCTCCATCGTAGCAGGCTCCGCTACCACTTCTCGCCGAAGGGACGGATCTCCATCTCGAACGTCCACGCGCTTTTCGGCTGCTGGTAGAGCTGCCAGTAGGATGCAGCAACGGAGGACGGCGGCATCAAGGCGTCCGGATCATCCAGCGCGTTCGGCCCGAGAGCCTCCAGCCGCCGTTGCCGGACCCACTCGGTATCCACGCCGGAATCGATGATGAGATGCGCGACGTGAATGTTTTTCGGGCCGAGCTCGCGGGCCATGGCTTGCGCGACCGCGCGAAGGCCAAACTTGGCGCTTGCGAAAGCTGCATAACCGCTGCCGCCTCGGAGCGAGGCGGTCGCCCCGGTAAAGAAGATGTTGCCGCCCCCGCGCGGCAGCATGAGCCGGGCCGCCTCGCGACCGGCCAGAAAGCCGGAATAGCAGGCCATTTCCCAGACCTTGCGGAAAACGCGCTCGGTGGTTTCCAGGATCGGGAAATTGACGTTCGCCCCGATGTTGAAGATGCAGACTTCCAGCGGCGCGTGCTTGTCCGCATCGTTCAGGAAGGAGATGATTTCGTCTTCCTTGCGAGCGTCGAGCGAACGGGCGTGGATCTCTCCTCCGGCAGCCTCGATATCCTTCACGAGCGGAGCCAGCTTTTCGCCGTTACGGCGGCCGGCGAAGACCGTGAATCCCTCTGCTGCGAACTTTTTGGCGATTTCGCCGCCGATGAAATCGCCGGCGCCGATCACGGCCGCGGTTGCGCTTCTCTTTTGCAAGGCTCGTCTCCCGGTAGGGTTGATCTGTTGAAGCTATTTCGCCGAGGCCGGAGCGCCTGGCCCAATGCGGCATTCGCCGGTCGTGAGCATATGGCCGCCTGCTATATCGGTCGCGCTTGAAAGGGTCGCCATTGCCAACCTCCCGGATGATGAGCGCATGTCCTTTGCCGCAGCGCATTCATTAATCCGATCTAACGTTCTTTTTTAGAACTCGTCAATCGCCAATTTGTCGCTTTCGGCTCTGGCCCGAGAATGGGGCAGCTGACTTACCCTTTCGCGCGATCTTTACAATGCTGCAGGGGGCAAGTACCAATACGTTCCAAATAAGAATGTACTTGAGGAGAACGCACGGTCGAGAGCCGCGGCGTGGCGATCCTGGTGGGCGCAGCCGTCGCGCGGCGCTTTGCGAAGGGCGGCTATACGATTTGCATCTGCCGGCGCGACGGGGGCGCCCTGCCCCTCTTCTCACGCGCATACAGCGCCGCCGCAACTGCCTGCGCTGTGAACACCGCGGTGGTCTTGTCGCAGACGATGGTGCGGATCATTTGTGGCCGATTCGTCACCGGCTGCGACTGGATATCGGCGAAGCCGGAGAGTCCCTGAACGATCGGATCATAGACGCGCTTCTTGTCGTACGGTATCGCCGACCCCACTGATCGAGATGTAGATCAGGCGCGGATGGCGCTGGCGTAACTCCAGAACGCCGAGACCGAGACGTTCCATGGTCCCTGGCCGGAAATTCTGCACCAGGACATCGGCCTGCGCGACCAGCCGGCTGAGCACCTCGCGCCCAGGCGCACTCTTGACGTCGATCGACAGCCTTCCGCCGCCGATCGGCTCGATCTTCAGCACCTCGGCGCCTTGATTCGCCAGAAACATGGTCGCGAACGGGCCTGACACCACGCCGGTCAAATCAAGCACGCGAACGCCGTGAAGTGGACCAGGTATGGGCATTCTGCCTGATTTTGCTTTTGTTCTGGAACCGAGAGTGGCTTTCGCCACTCGGTCCGGGCAGTCGGCGTCCGTCAGGCCGACTTGGGAACGGGCTGTCTGGTCTGCTCGGCGATGGACTCCTCGACGTCGCGGAGCTGGTCCTTGCCGAAGAACATCTCCTTGCCAACGAAGAAGGTCGGAGAGCCGAATGCTCCTCGGCTGACGGCGTCGTTGGTCAGATCGATCAGCCGCTTCTTGACGTCATCCTGCTGTGCGCGCGCCATCAACCGGTCGACATCGATGCCAGAGGAGATAAACGCGCTGCGGAAGATTTCGAGGTCGTCCATCTTCTTAGGCTCTTCCCACATGTGGTGATAGGCGGCGCGAAAATACGGCTCGAACATGCCCTCGAACTGGGCGGCGACAGCGCCGCGCATTAGCATCAGCGTGTTGACCGGGAAGAACGGATTCTGGCGAAATTTCGTGATGTTGTGGCGTCCGATGAACCGTTGGGTTTCCAGCGCCTGATATTCCGGCTTGTTCTTGATCCCGCGAAGCGAGTCGAACGGCGACATGTTGCCGGTCGCCTTGTAAATTCCGCCTAGGAGAACCGGTACATAGGCGAACTTCACGCCAGTCCGCTGCTCAATGCCCGGAATAGCCACTTCAGCCAGGTAGGCGTTCGGACTACCGAAATCGAACTGGAATTCAACCTTCAAGGTCATCGCGGCTTCTCCCGGAGATCGTATGACGGGCCACTGGCGATCCACTCGCCAGCCCCATTTATGGTATAGTTCTATAAAAGAACTGTCAAATCCGGCTGTACTCCGCTGGTTTCCCTTGCCCGGAGGGGTATTGTTTGGAATTTAGTACCTATCTAGAATGCAAGAGACCGCGCCGGCCTTTGTGGCGATTCGAAACGGCCCATGCCGGCACGACTGGAGTGTGTGGATGAAGTGGAAAGAACTCGAGGAAGAGCCGTGCTCGATGGCCCGGACCATCGCCGTGATCGGCGACCGCTGGACGCTTCTGATCCTGCGCGAGTGCTTCCTGCGCACGCGCCGCTTCGAGGGATTCCAGTCGGCGCTGGGAATCACACGGCACTTGCTCGCCGAGCGGCTGAAGAAACTGGTTCGACAGGGCATTCTGCGCCGCATTCCCTACCAGGAATCGCCCAAGCGCCACGAATATATCCTGACTCAGAAGGGCCTCGACCTCTATCCGATCATGATGGCAATCGTGCATTGGGGTGATACTCATATGGTCGACGAGCGCGGCCGCCCCTTGCTGCACCAGCACCGCAAATGCGGAAAGGACTTCGATCCTGTCATGGTGTGCTCCGAATGCGGCGAGCCATTGTCGGCCAAGGAGGTTCATACTCACCCGGGGCCGGGTGCCCGCGGCGGCCTGCTCGAGAAAAGCGCGCCGGAGACCGGGAAGACGCCGGAGACCAGGAAGACAAAGGCACGATCACGCGCCGCTTGAGACGGCAGCCCCGGCATGCCGCAAGCAACGCTGAACTTCCCGTCACACCAGGACCACATCGCGGCACGGTTCGTTGGCGTAGAGACGCTCAACCTGTTCGGAGCGAACTTTCAGCACGGCACGTTGGTTGACGTAGGCCTTGTCGGTGATTTCTCCCGCGGCCATTGATGGCGGATCCTTCAGCAGCGAGAACGAACAGATCCTTTCGCTGCTCCCGACGGTCTCGTTATACTGCTGAAAACGATCCTTCAGGAATTGAATCACGCCAGGATCGCAGGTCAAATCGCCGGCTCGGCCGCTCGAAATTCTTGCCGCCTCGGTCGGATTCAGCCAGCAGAGCAGCGCGCACGCCTCGCGGTTTTCGCCCGCAACGACGATGTCGAGCAGGACGCCGCCGGTCGCGGCCAGGATTGCCGCGCGCATATTGCCGATCGCGACCCAGGTGCCGTTCGAGAGCTTGAAATTCTCGGAGATTCTGCCGGTAAAGCGAAGACCCCGCTCCGGCTTCTGCGGATCCAGAAACGAGACGGTATCGCCGATGCGATAGAAGCCCTCTTCATCGAAGGCCCTTTCCGTCAACTCCGGTTGGCCGAGATAGCCAGGCGTGACGTTGGGTCCCTTGACCCTGACCTCGTAAGTATCGGTGACGGGAATCAGCTTGAGCTGAAGTCCCGGCGCGGGAAGACCAATCTCCCCCGGCTGATCGGTTGCCCAGTGGGTCGTACTGATCGTCGGGGCGGTTTCGGTGGTGCCGTAGCCTGACATGACAGGAATTGAGCGTCCCGTGATCGACGATGTCAGCCGGTAGAGTTTTTCAAGCGTACCTTGCGAGATTGCAGCTCCGGCGTAGCTCAAACGATCCATCCGCTTGAACACGCGGGCGCCGAGGTCGGGGTCTTTCTCGATCGCGTCGCATAGGAGATTGTAGCCCGCCGGGACATTGAACATCGCGGTCGGCGAAATCTCCCTGAGATTGGCGATGGTCTTGTGAAAGAGCTGCGGCAGCGGCCGGCCATCGTCGATATAGAGCGTTCCGCCATTCTTCAGAATGCCGTGAAGGATGACGTTGCTGCCCATCGTATGGTGCCAGGGCAGCCATTCAACCTGCACCGGCGCAGCCGGAGGTGACACGAGCAGGCTCCCCATCTGCAGGGAGCTTGCCATCATCCGGTGGGTGTTGAGCACGCCTTTGGGAAAGCCGGTCGAGCCGGAAGTGAAGAGGATCTTCGCCACGGAATCGCAGGGCACCTCACGCGAGGCGCGCGCGAATCCCTCGCTCCCGGTCCGATCGGTCAGAACCTTGAAAGGCACTGTGTCCGGTGCACCATCGACGCTGATCCAGGTCGCGGCTGCCAGTTCGGGAATGGCGCGGCCAGCGGAAAAGTCGCGGCCGCTCTGGACGAACACGAAACTCGGGCGCAGCACCTCGGCGATGTCCTTGAGGCGTGCAAGGCCCCCGGGCATCAGGGTGTAGTTTGGCGATATCGGCGCCAGAACGACCCCGATCGACATTGCCGCAAATGAGATCACCGCGTTCTCGATGGAGTTTCCGGACAGGACCGCAAGCTTGTCGGCCGGCTTTGCGCCCATATCGATCAGGCTTTGGCCGACCGCCTGAACCTGCGCCCAGGCATCACCATAGGTGATCTCGTCCCATCCGCCCCTCGCGTTGCGTTGCGCCAGGACAATCCGGTCCGGAACGGCTTCGGCCCAGCGTGGCAGAAAATCCGTGATGCGCCAATCGCACGGCTCCCACGCAAGGGGCGAGCTCAAGATGAGCGTGCCATCTGCTCGACGCTCGATGGAGACCTCTCTTGGTGCAAACGTCAGCGCCGTTGTCGACATCGAAAATGATCTCCCGAATTGCTGAAAGGCCGCACACGGTGCGTTCCTGTCGTGACCGTCGGCGGCCCGCCGACGCAGAGCAGGCTCGGACGCAGCTCGCGCCGCGTCCGCTCCCCTGACTCGCGAACTCACTCGGACCTGGCGTCCAACACTTCGCTGAAGGCTTCCCAGGTCGAGCCGGTCCACCGCTGCAGCCGCATCTGCGTCCAGATCATGTTCTCGGTTTCGCTGGTGTTCACCTTGATCCCGGGCAGCGCGGTCGGGACGACGAAATCCCTGAGGTTCTTGGCCTGCGCCAGAACGTTCTTGCGCGACAGATCATTGCCGCATTGTTTCAGGATCTGCTCGAGCAGGATGCCCTGCTGATAGCCGGTGAGATAGCTACCGTTGGTGATGTCGACGCCGGGCAGGTACTTGTCGAGAAACGCCCGATAGGCCTGCATCGCGGGATCGTCTTTCCAGTTGGGATCCACGACGTCCTTGTTGATGGTCCCGACGATTACGCCGACCGATTTGTCGAGGCCAGCCGGCGCGAGCGTGCCGCCGACCGAACCGGACGGAAAGTTGATGATCACCGTCGCCTTCCAGCCGATCACGGAAGCTTGCCGGATCGCCTGCGCGGCGAATTTCGGCGTTCCCGCGATCATGAGGGCTTCGGCACCGGAGCTTTTCAGGGTTGTGATCTGCGAATCGACGGTCGGCTCCGTGACCTCATAGGATGCGCTGACGACCTTTCGATCGTAGTCCTTGCCGAGAAACGCCTTGAAGGCGTTGACGTAGTCTTTGCCGAGATCGTCGTTCTGATAGAGGATCGCGTATTTGGCGTTCGGCAGCGTCTTGGTCAGATACTTGGCGTAGATTTTTCCCTCGGTGTCGTAGCTGACGAGGCCGGTCGTCGTCAGCGGGTAGCTGGCGACGTCGGTGAACTTGGACGAGCCGCTGATGATGGCGATGCTGGGCACCCCTTTCGCCCGCAGGTATTTTGTCGTTGCGGAAAGGCCGGGCGTGCCGAGCTGGCCGAACATGAACGCCACTTCATCGCTCTCGACGAGCTTGCGGACGTGCTCCACCGCCTTCGGCGGGCTGTAGGCATCGTCGTAGGCGATGTAGTTGATCTTGCGGCCGTTGATTCCGCCGCGGTCGTTTATCGATTGGATGTAGGCGATCAGACCCTTGCCTACGAGACCGATCGACGACGCAGGTCCGCTGAATGGATATACCCCGCCGATCTTGATCTCGGTCGCGGTCACTCCAGGCTCGTCGGCTGCGAACGCCGGACTGCTCAAAAGCAAAGCCAGAGCCGCAAGACTCTTCCATTTCGCCAACATGGCTCGTCCTCCCTGATGCGTACCCGTCCGGGCACGTCATTGTGTTTTGTCGCGTCACCCGGCTGTTCACCCGGCATCGTGCCGTGCGAACTGCGCGCCTCGCCGCCCAAATGTGAATGGCCGGCGTGGTGAGCCCTGCGGCCGTTGAGCTCGGCCTTCTTGTCGGCGACAAGCTACAGTTCTTTTTTAGAACTAGTCAAGCCATTAGATGATCGTTCGTTGACGGCGGCACCGCACCAGCGGCGTTCGATAAAGGGTTGTCTAATCGTGGCTTAGAAAGCGGAAAATCGCTGTGTGTTGTGCGACGTCAGCCAGGAAAATCGAGTGAAAAAGCAAATCGCGGCGCCCTTGTGCTGCATTAATTCTAATATTGGACTTACTTCAATCTTCGCGACCGCATGCGGCTTTGGCCAACCGGCTCATTGTTGCAAGATCTCATTCTGGGCCCGCAGTGTCCGATAGTCGCCATCCGACAAGAAAGCCTCCGCAATCAAGGGCTGCTGATACGAGGCCGAGATCAATCAACAGCAGCGCCACCCAGGTTACGAACGATGCCATCAGCACGGATGGAGCGAAGCTAGTCGCGACATCCGTCTTGCCGCGACGCATCCGCTTCCATAGTGGCAGCATCGCGAAGAGAAGCCGCCACGCACAATGGTCTGCCGGTAAGCCTGGCGTTGAGCCGGGCCAAGGTACACGACGTTCGACTTGGCGAAAAACTGCTATCTCTTCGAAATCCGGGGCAATGCTGCTGCCGACCGAGGCTATGACACCGACTTGCGCGGGGAGCTTGCCACGCCCGTTATGAGTCCACGCCGCTTGGATGCGAAACCGCGGGCGAAATGAACGAGTTCGGACAGAAGGGAGAGATACCGCTCTCGGAACAACTCTCGGTGTCACCTGAGGAGGCAAGCGCCCTTACCGGGATCGGGCTGACTTCCATTCGCGAGGCGATCAGCGCCGGCAAACTTGGGGCGAAGAAGCACGGGAGGCGCACAATCATCTTGCCAGACGATTTGAGAGTGTGGCTCGAAACGCTGCCTGACGGCCGGAAGCCGATCGTAGAAAGCCCCGCTTAGGCGGGGCTCTTATTTTGAGCCGACGGCTAAAAGAGGTGGCAAGAATTTGGCAATCAAAATCAAGGCGCTTGAAAAAAACTAAATGGGCTCCGCATCTTATCTGATCCCGTCACGGATCATGTATCCGGCGCCGCGGATCGTGTGCAGCAGCGGGCGCTCGAAGCCCTTGTCGATCTTGGAGCGGAGCCGCGAAATGTGCACGTCGATCACGTTGGTCTGCGGATCGAAATGATAGTCCCAGACGTTCTCGAGCAGCATGGTGCGCGTCACCACCTGGCCGGCATGCTTCATCAGGTATTCGAGCAGGCGGAATTCGCGCGGCTGCAGCGTCAGCTCGTCCTTGCCGCGGGCGACGCGATGCGACAGCCGGTCGAGCTCGAGGTCGCCGACCCGGTAGAGCGTGTCCTCGGCCGGGCCGCCGCGGCGGCGCGACAGCACTTCGACACGGGCCAGCAGCTCGGCGAACGAATAGGGCTTCGGCAGATAATCGTCGCCGCCGGCACGCAGGCCCTTGATGCGGTCGTCGACCTGCCCGAGCGCGGAGAGAATCAGCACCGGCGTCGTGCTGCCCTTGTCGCGCAATGCGCCGATCAGCGACAGGCCGTCGCGCTTGGGCAGCATGCGATCGACCACCAGCACGTCGTAATCGCCGTTCTCGGCCATGGCGAGGCCTTCCTCGCCGTCAGCGGCGTGGTCGGCAATGTGTCCGACTTCGCGAAACGCCTTGGCGAGGTAGTCGGCGGATTCGCGGTCGTCTTCGATGATGAGGAGGCGCATCGTGCGTTCGGCGGCGGTCAAGGAGGTCAACCTTCTCTAAACATGGCGCGAGCGGCACCGGCATGCAAGCCGAGCGGGAGAGTGTCGAAGCAGGAAAAAGGCGGGCGGTGAAGCTGGGGGGACCTCACCGCCCTAGGCCTTCCGACGGAGGGGGGCGTAATTCCACCGGAAGGTAGACAGGGGAAGCGAACATTGCGCTGCTTCCCCGAAGGGCGCCGTCGGCGGGGGCGACTGATGCCGGCGACACACTTCATCTCGTAAGCCTCCTGAAGGCCTAGCCCTTGGCGAGGGGCACCGCGACGAAGCGCGACTGGCCGCCGCTCTTCACGCGCATCAGGACGCTGTTCTTGTTGTCGGTCCGCGCCGCGTTGATGGCGTCACGGACTTCGCCCGCGGTGGCCACGCTCTTGCCGCCGACTTCGAGGATCACGTCGCCTTCCTTGAAGCCGCGTTCGGCCGCAGCGCTCTTCGGATCGACCTCGGTGACCACGACGCCTTCCTTGCCGGCGCCGGCCACCGAATTGGCGGGGGCCACGGTCATGCCGAGCTTGGGCACGTCGGTGCCACGATTGGCACCCTTGCCGCTGTCCTTGTCGGTGTCGGCCTTGGCCTCGACCGTGTTCGGCAGCTGGCCGAGGGTGAGGTTCACGACCTTGTCCTGGCCCTTGTGCAGCACGTTGAGCTTCACGGTCGCGCCGGGCGCCATGCCGCCGATGGTGCGGGCGAGCTCACGGGCGTCCTTGACGGATTCACCGTTGACCGCCGTGATCACGTCGCCGGATTCGATGCCCGCCTTGGCGGCCGGACCGTTGGCCTGCGGTTCCGCCACCAGCGCGCCTTCGGCCTTCTTCATGCCGAGGCTGTCGGCGATGTCGGAGGTCACGGGCTGGATCTGCACGCCGATCCAGCCTCGGCTGACCGAGCCCTTGTCCTTCAGCTGCGCGACCACGCTCTTGACGGTGTTGGCCGGAATCGAGAACGCGATGCCGACGCTGCCGCCGGACGGCGAGTAGATCGCGGTGTTGACGCCCATCACCTCGCCGTTGGTATCGAAGGCGGGACCGCCGGAATTGCCCTTGTTCACGGGCGCGTCGATCTGGATGAAGTCGTCATAGGGCCCGTTGCCGATATCGCGGCCGCTGGCCGAAACGATGCCCGCGGTCACGGTGCCGCCGAGGCCGAAGGGATTGCCGACCGCAAGCACCCAGTCGCCGATCCGCGGCTTGCTGTCGGCGAGCTTGGCGAACGGGAAGTTCGAGCCGCCCTCGACCTTGATCAAGGCGAGGTCGGTGCGCTGGTCGGTGCCGATCACCTTGGCGGTGTAGGTCTTGCCGTCATCGGTGGTGACCTCGACCTTGTCGGCGCCGTCGACCACGTGGTTGTTGGTCACGGCATAGCCGTCGGCCGAGATGAAGAAGCCGGAGCCCTGGCCCTGCACGACGCGGCCACGACCTCCCTTCATGCCCGGGATGCCGTCGGGACCGCCGAAGCGACGGAAGAAGCGCTCCATCGGCGAGCCCGGCTGGAACGGCGAGGAGGAATCATCGCCGTCATCGTTGCTTGCGATCTTCTCCTTGATGTTGACCTTCACCGAGATCACCGACGGCTTCACGCGCTCGACGATATCGGCAAAACCGACGGGACGCTCAACCTGACGAACCTCGTTGTTGACCTGCGCATGCGCCGGGCTCGAGAACAGGTCCGCCGGCGAGGTCGAAGGGCTGAAGCCGTAGACAGCCGCGCCGAGGCCGGCGACGACCGAGGCCATCAGCGCGAGCTTGCGCGCAGAGAACACCGACCGGCGCGGCTGCCGGTACGACGGAAGGTTCGAAAGGTCGGGACGTTCGGTCATGCAGAAATCTCCAGGAGCCTTGAATTCCTTTGGTGCGGGATGCCAGCACCTTACGAACCTGAACATGGGGGCTCGCGCCTTACCGTGCGCTGGCGGCGGGGTTAAACTTTCGTAATGAAGGGGTGCGTGGATGCGGCAGTTCAGCGCACGCCGAAAATCGTGGTCCTACAGGAACTTAACCGAGTTCCTGGAACCGCGCCTGAGCGCGACGTTGGCGCTCTCAGCTCGCCCTGACGCTGACGATGAACTCGTCGACTTCGCGCTTCAGGGTCTCGGCCTGCTGCGACAGGTCAACCGCCGAATCCCGCGCCTCAGCGGCCATCCGGCCGGTCTCCGCGGAGGTCGAGGTGATCTGGACGATGTGGTTGGAAACGTCGAGGGTGCCGCGCGCGGCGTCCTGGGCACTGCGCGTGATCTCCTGCGTGGCGTTGCGCTGCTGGGCGGTGTCGACCTCGATGCCGGACATGATGGACGAAATCTCCGACAGCGTCTTGGAAATGCCGTCGATCGCGCCGCGGGTCTCCGCAGTGATGCCCTGAATGCTGGCGACATGGGAGGTGATCTCCTCCGTCGCCTTGCTGGTCTGATGCGCCAGATTCTTCACCTCGGACGCGACCACGGCAAACCCCTTGCCCGCCTCCCCTGCCCGCGCCGCCTCGATGGTGGCATTGAGCGCCAGGAGATTGGTCTGCGATGCGATCGCCTGCACGAGCTGGACGACCTCGCCGATCTTGTCGGCGGCATCCGACAGCGTGTGGATGGTGTCGCGGCTCTTCTCCGCCTGTGACGCCGCGCCCTCGGCGCGCTGGGTCGCGTCCGTGACGCGGCGGCTGATCGTGCCGATCGAATTCGTCATCTCCTCGGCAGACCCTGCGACCGTCTGCACGCTGGTGCTGGCCTGGTTCGCGCCGCTCGCGACCGCATTGGCCTTGGTGCTGGTGTCGTTGGCCGTCCGCGACAGCGTCTCGGCATTGGTCTTCAGATGCACGGCCGATGACGCCACACTGTCGACGACGCTGGCGACGAGATCGTTGAAACGCCTGATCCGATCGTCCAGGAATTTCGACCGCTCGGCCTGATGCCGTGCTTCGTGCAGCTGCTGCTCGGAGAGGCGGCGCCGCTCGAGGCCGTTGGTCTTGAACACCTCCAGCGCGCCGGCGAGCAGGCCGATCTCGTTGGTGAGCCCGAGCCCGGGAACGGCGGTCTCGAATTTCTGGTCGGCCACCTCGCGCATGGCATGCACGATCGCCGCCAAGGGGGTGAGGATGCCGTTGCGCACGGCGAACCAGGTGGCGAGGCAGATCGCGGCGGCGAGGACAGCGATCACGCCGCAGGCGACCAGGAACCAGGAGAACGCGGTCTGCGCCTGCTGATAGATCTGCATGGCATGGTCGCGCACGGGGCCGCTCAGCGAGGCGAAGTCCGAGGACAGGCTGGTGATCTCGTTGTTGAGATAGAGCACCGCGATGAAGCCGGTGCCGCCTCCGATGCCCAGCAGGAACAATAACGCAGCGACGACGGCGCCGACCAGGAAGCGGATCGTCAGATTGCTGTTCGCGAACATCGGGAGGACTCGGAGGCTGGAATCGATCTCGCGACAAGCTTCCAGACAAAGGTCAAAATAGCATGAAGCGCACGGCAGCGGCCGCAGCCGCCGTTCCATTTTGTGGTCGGACGTCAGGAAGATTTGGCATCGTCCGACATCAACGCGGCGAGCCGTGCCTCCTCCTCGGGCGTCAGCGGCGGCGCCGGTACGTCTGCACCGCTTCGCGCGCGGCGCCGGATCTGCAGCCACAGCGCCAGGGCCCCGCCGATCAGCAGCACCGGCCCGAGCAGCCACAGCAGGAGATTCTGCCGTTCGAAGCGCGGTTTCAGCAGCACGAACTCGCCATAGCGCGCCACCAGGAAGTCGAGCACCTGGGAATTGCTGTCGCCGGCGGCGATGCGCTCGCGCACCAGGAGCCGCAGGTCGCGTGCAAGCGGTGCGTCGGAATCGTCGATCGACTGGTTCTGGCAGACCATGCAGCGCAGCTCGCGCGACAGCTCCCGCGCGCGCGATTCCTTGGCGGGATCCGACATGATCTCGTCGGGCTGGACGGCGTGGGCCGCAGGCAGGGCCAGCAGCATCAACGCGATGAACGCGGCCATCATGCGGCGCATAGGATCATTCCGCGGGCTGGAGGCGCTGCTTGGCACGCGCCGGCTTCGGCGCGCCGACGCGCAGGCGACGGTCGGAGAGCGAGAGCACGCCGCCGAACGCCATCAGCACCGGCCCCCACCAGATCAGCAGCACCATCGGCTTGTAATAGATGCGCACGGCGATCGCGCCTTCGGCGGTGGCGTCGCCGAGCGAGACGTAGAGCTGGCTCGCACCGCGCGTCAGCAGCGCGGCCTCGGTCGTCGACGAGCCGCGCGTGGTGAAGCTGCGCTTCGACGGCGTCATGACCGTGAGCGCCTCGCCATCGCGGCTGATCTTGAACTCGGCGATCATCTCGCGGTAGTTCGGGCCCTGGCGCTGAAACAGCCCGTCGAGCTTCAGCTCGTAGCCGGCGACATGAGCGACGTCGTTCGGCTTCATCGTCGCGATATATTCGCTGTTCCAGGTGGTCTCGCAGACGATCCCGATCAGCGCGACGCCGAGGCCGGCATGCGCAAACGCCGTGCCCCAGGCCGATCGCGGCAGGCCGCGCGCCCGGTGCAGCACCGTCGCGAACGGCAGCCGGACCAGGCCCGTCCGCTCGACGATGTCGGTCACGGCCCCGGCGATGACGAAGACGCCGAGCCCGATCGCAAGCGGCGCCAGCGTGCTGCCGCCAGTTGCCCAGCCCCAGGCGATGGCGACGGCGACGAGGCCGGCAACGCCCGCCGCGAGCAGGCGCTGCATGACGCCGAGCAGATCGCCGCGCTTCCACGCCAGCATCGGCCCGAACGGCACCGCGAGCAGCAACAGGGTAAACAGCGGGGCGAAGGTGAGATTGTAGAAGGGGGCGCCGACCGACATCTTGAAATCGGCGAGCATCTCCATTGCCAGCGGATAGAGCGTGCCGAACAGCACGACCGCGCAGGCGACCGTGAGCAAGAGATTGTTCAGCACCAGCGCGCCCTCGCGCGAGATCGGCGCGAACAGGCCGCCCTGCTTCAACGAGGTGGCGCGGCCCGCGAACAGCGCAAGGCTGCCGCCGATGAACAGGCAGAGGATCAGCAGAATGAACACGCCGCGGGTGGGATCGGTAGCGAAGGCATGCACGGAGGTGATGACGCCCGAGCGCACCAGGAAGGTACCGAGCAGCGACAGCGAGAAGGTCAGGATCGACAGCAGGATGGTCCAAACCTTCAGCGCATTGCGCTTCTCCATCACCAGCGCGGAATGCAGCAGCGCGGTGCCGGCGAGCCAGGGCATCAGCGAGGCGTTCTCGACCGGATCCCAGAACCACCAGCCGCCCCAGCCGAGCTCGTAATAGGCCCAGTACGACCCCATGGCGATGCCGAGCGTCAGGAAGATCCAGGCGACCAGTGTCCACGGCCGCACCCAGCGCGCCCAGGCGGCGTCGATTCGTCCCTCCATCAGCGCCGCAATGGCGAAGGAGAACGAGATCGAGAAGCCGACATAGCCGAGATAGAGCATCGGCGGATGCACGGCCAGACCGATGTCCTGCAGCACGGGATTGAGATCGCGTCCCTCGATCGGCGGATTGGCGATGCGCAGGAACGGATTCGATGTCACCAGGATGAAGAGGTAGAAGGCGCTGGCGACCCAGGCCTGCACGGCCAGCACATGCGCGCGCAGCGACAGCGGCAGATTGTTGCCGAAGCTCGCGACCAAACCGCCGAACAGCGCGAGGATCGACACCCACAGCAGCATCGAGCCTTCATGGTTCCCCCACACGCCCGTGATCTTGTAGAGCAGAGGCTTCGTCGAGTGGGAGTTCTCGTACACGTTGGCGACGGAGAAATCCGAATTCACGTGCAGCATCACGAGCGCTGCGAACGACACACCGACGAACAGGAGCTGCGCCAGCGCCGTGGAGCGCGCGACATTCATCAGGGCTGCATCGCGCAGGCGCGCGCCGACCAGGGGCACGATGGACTGAATCAGCGCGAGCCCAAGCGCCAGCACCAGCGCGTAATGTCCGGATTCTGCGATCACCGCATCGCTCCTTGCGGGTTGCCCTGTGCGGTCGTGGCTGCAGGCTTGGTGCCCTCGGACGCCTTGCCGCCGTAATCGTCCTTCCAGTGCCCCTGCTTCTTCAGGGCATCGGCGACCTCCTTGGGCATGTAAGTCTCGTCGTGCTTGGCAAGGACGGTATCGGCCTTGAACACGCCGTTGGCGTCGAGTGCGCCTTCGGCGACCACGCCCTGCCCTTCGCGGAACAGGTCGGGCAGGATGCCTTTGTAGGCGACCGGCAGCTTGGCGTTGCCGTCGGCGACCTCGAAGGTCACCGCGAGATTGTCGCCGCGCTGCAGCGAGCCGGGCTGCACCAGCCCGCCGAGGCGAAACCGCTTGCCGGGCTCGACGTGCTTCTCGGCGACCATGGTTGGCGTCGAGAAGAACACGATGGAGTCGCGAAGTGCGTTGAGCACCAGCGCGGCCGCGAGCGCGAGCACGGCGAGCGAGCCGCCGATGATGGTCATACGTCGCTGCTTGCGCGTCATGGCGTATCCGTTCTCCGCTCGTCGCGTCCCGAAATCATCATCCGCCGAGCCCGAGAGTCCTCAGGCCGTCGTTGAGCTGACGCAGCCGCTCGGCGTCGCTGGCAACCGCCTGCCGGGCATCGGCCGATGCCCCCATGGCCTTGTCCCGCTCGCCCATAACGAGATAGGCGCGCACCAGGCGCAGCCAGCCCTCGACATCGTCACCGTTCTGCTTCAGCCGCGTGGCCAGACGATCGACCATGCCGCGTACCATCGCGTTGCGACCGCCTTCGTCCATATCCTTGGAAGCAGCAATCGTCTCATCGGACAGCGCGGGCATCGTACCGCCCCCGCCGACTCGCGCGAGCGAGGACTGCACCAGAGCACGCCACGGCGCATCCGCGGGCGCCTTTGCGAGCAGCGCGCGCCAGATCGTGGCCGCATCGTCCTTGCGGCCGTCCTGCTCGGCGGCAAGACCCAGGAAGTAATTTGCCTTGGGATCGTCGGCGTTCAAGGCATGTGCTCGCTCGAATTCGGCCTTGGCCTCGGCGGTCACCACGCCGCCGGCGGCGGCCGACATCGCTTCGCCGAGATCGGACCGGCGCTCCGCGCTCTCGCCATTGTATGTGAGCGAGTTGCGATAGGCGCGCACCGCATCATCGAAGCGGCCGAGCCGCTCCAGAACCGGCGCGAGCACGTTCCAGCCCCGCCCGTCGGTCGGATTCTTTTCCAGATGTTGCTCGACCTGAACGACGAGGCTCTCGAGCGATTGCGCCATGCCGGGCCCGCGCTCCCGCTGCGCCAGGGGAAAGTCCTGAAGCCTGGGTGAGCCGAGCGGCATGTAGACGGCGACGGCAACGAGCGGCAGGCCGGCCAGCGCCACCACGGCCGCTGCACGGCGCCATTTGAGGTTCGACTTCGGCGCCGTTGCGGGCTCACTGGCTGCCGCCGCGAGCAGCCTGCGGCTGATCTCGACGCGCGCAGCCTCGGCCTCCGGCGCCGGAATCAGTCCTGCGGCGAGGTCACGCTCGACCTCGGCCAACTGGTCCTTGTAGACCGCGACCTCGCTGCCCTGATCTTGCGCGCCGCTATTGCGGCCAAGCGGCCAGAGCACGGCGAAAATCGCCGCGACCGTCATCAGCGCGAACACGAACCATAGAGTCATCTGGCAAGCTTCCGGCAGCGCACGAACCGCGCCTATAGGTCCTATAGGTGCCTTTACACCACGGCCGGACGATGCGGCAATTGACAATTGTCAAAGCGCTGCACGCCATACAGTCCCGAAGAGTTGAAAATCCAACAGCTTAGCCGATCTCGAAGTCCGCGCTTCGCGCCGCGTCCTCGCCGTGCCCGTTGAAGGCCCTCAGGAAGTATGTTCCCGGCTTGATTGCCTCCGGCAATCTGATGCGCACCGCTCCGACCGGAACCCGAGATGCAACCGTCGTGGTCGTCTCCGGCAGCTGCCGATCGCTCGCCTTCTCGACCAGCACCACCTTGGCGCCAACCATCAGCCTTTGATACTTGGCAACGATGACGCGGTTCTCAATCTCGATCGAGCTGATAACGGGTTTCATGCGCCCACAGATAGAAATTCCCCGGACTTGCTCGGGGACCGTACGGCGCGCCATCGATATGGTCAACCAGAAATTGCGACGATGAAATTTGCGCTTGATCAGCCCGCGCGCGACGATTTGCGTTCGCCAGTGAGTGCGTTCTCCGCGGCCCGGCTCATCAGCGAGGCGTAATCGTCGCCGAACAGGACCTGGCAGAAGCGGATCGCGGCATGCACCTGCTGCTGTCGATAGGTGCGGACCTTGTGATCGGCGGCGCGCAGCGACTGCACCAGCTGCTCGGTCGAGCGTTCCACGTATTGCTGGAGGTCGGAATAGGTGCGCAGCGTCACCTCGTTGATCGCGAGCTCGCTCGCATAATTGCGGCAGGTCGCGACGAAGTCGATCAGCGCCACCGCTTCCTCTACCTCTGTGCTGTCGACCCGCGCGCCCGGCGGAATGTCCTTCTCGGGGCGCTGGCGCAGGATGCGGCGAACGCGGCCGGGAACGCTGTCGATCTCGGACTGCAGCGCGTTGGAGATGTCGGCGCGGATCGACGTCAACTGCTTGCCCCAGGCGGAATCGTTGCGCAGGTCGAGCTCGGTGCGCAGGCCGCGCACGCCGTCATGCAGCGTCTTGAGATTGTCGGCGACGTTGTCGAAATGGCCGCGCTTGATGTCCATGCGAAGGATCGCGGCCACGCAGGACAAATCATGCAGCGCGATCGTGACGGCAACGCCATAAGGGGTTGCCGCGACTCGTATCTCGTCGTCGGACGCGGCAATCTTGATGGCGAGGCGGATGATCTGCCAGGGGGCGGTCATCCGCTGCACGACCATCGAGAGCGCGAAGGGCAGCATCTGCGGCGTCTGAAGCGCGGGAATGTTGAGCGCCGACGTCACCGAGGCGATCTGGGGATCGCCGAAGGTGCGCAGGAAGCGCGGCAGCCGCTCGCTCACGGTGGCGATGGCCTCGCGGATCTGGAGTATCGCACCAATCGAATAGAGATCCTCGATCACGTTCGGCGGACCGACACGGGCCAAAGCGCGCGACTTGTCGCCTCCACCCGGTCCCGTCAGCTCGAAGATGGCATCCGCGGCCACCGCCTGGAGCCTCAAGGCCAGCGCATCGACCTGCCCTGCATTGTCGGCCGGCAAGCGCGACAGCAGCGCCTCGAATTCGTTCACCTTGTCCGGTGCGCCGTCACGGCCGAGCCACTGCCAGATCGGCTGGAGCGAGGAGCGGCGAATCTGGCCAACCCGGATCGGCGTGCCCGCCTCGACCAGGAACGGTTCCAACACCTGGAACAGCAATCGCGACAGATCGTCCGTGCGCGGCGGCGCGGCTTCATCGGCTTCGGTCTTGCGGACGATGTTGCGCAGCTGCTCGAGCACCAGGGTCGCGACGGCCGTATCCTGGCCGCGCTCCAGCGCGCGCTCGAACTCTCGCATCAGCAGGGCCTGCGCCTGCGGCGGGAGCTGCGCGAGATATTCCCTCAGCCGCTCGATCGATGTCTGGCTCATGCGCCCGGGTAATGCACGGTAAAATGGCGGACATGGGATGCGTCCGGGCGCGATCATAGGACGCCCCACTTAAGAAGCCGTTTAGGAAGTGGGTCCGAATGCCCGCGGTTTCCACCAGACGGAGATCAACGAAGACGAAAAACAACGTCAAAACAAGGAACTAGAGTCCCGGAAGGACCAATTCGGCGCGCAGGCCACCGGTCGGCGCGGCACTGAGCGAAAGGCTGCCGCCATAGAGCGCGGCGAGATCGACCACGATGGAGAGGCCCAGTCCCGATCCGGGCTTGGACTCGTCGAGCCGCTGGCCGCGCCTGGAGACCTGCGCGCGTTCCGCCTCCGACAGGCCACGGCCGTCGTCATCGACAATGATCCGCAGGCGCGGACCCGCACCCGCCTGGCGCGGCGCCTCGACCAGCACCTCGATCAAGACGCGCGAGGCCGCCCATTTGCAGGCATTGTCGACGAGATTGCCGACCATCTCTTCCAGATCCTGCCGCTCGCCGCGAAATTTTGCCGACGGATCAGCCCTGGCCTCGACGACGATGCCACGATCGCGATGGATCTTCTCCATGGTCCGCCGCAGCGCCTCGATGGCGGGCGCCACCTCCGTCACGGTCGCAACCACCGAAACCCGCGCCGCAATGCGCGCACGCTCGAGATGATGGGCGACCTGGTCGCGCATCAGGCCCGCCTGCTCCATCACCTTGGCCGCGAAGGGATCGGCCAGGTGGGCGCCGGCCTCGTTGACGATGACCGAGAGCGGCGTCTTGATCGCGTGGGCGAGATTGCCGACATGGGTGCGCGCGCGCTCGACGATCTCGCGATTGGCATCGATCAGCGCGTTGGTCTCGCGCGCCAGCGGCGCGATCTCGACCGGGAATTCACCCTCGAGCCGTTCCGCCCGCCCGGAGCGGATGTCGGCGATCGACTCCGAGATCCGCTTGAGCGGTGCGAGACCGAAGCGGACCTGGAACACGGTCGTCAGCAGCAGCACGATGCCGAGCGCGGTGAAGGTGCCGCCGAGATAATAATCGAAGCTTCGCGTCTCGTCGAAGATCTCGGTGTCGTCGCCGGCGACGCTGACGAGAAACTTGCCGTCGGCACCGAGATCGACCGGCCGTTCCACCATGCGCAGATTCTGCCCCTCCGGGCCGTCGACATAGGCGAGGCGGATACCGGCGGCGGTGAGCTCGGCGCCCTCGTCTTCCAGCTTCGGCAGCTTCTTGTCCCAGAGCGAGCGCGAGGAGCGCACCTCCGGCTTTTCGGTGTCGGTGCGCGTAATCTGCCAATACCAGCCGGACAGCGGCAGCTCGAACAGGGGCTCGCCCAGCGACTGGAACTGGCGGTCCGGCGGCTCGTCGGGAGTCGCGACCTCGGCGATGAGGGTGCGCAGATAAAGATTGAGCCGGCGATCGAAGGCGCGCTCGGTGGCGTTCTTGTACACCGACGACAGCACCACGCCGGTGATGGCCAGGATCACCACGAGCCAGGCGGTCGCCGACAAGAACAGTCGGTTCGCAAGCGAGCTAGCGGCCATCGGAACGGTCCCGGCAGGGGCTGGAAGTCAGGTCGTCGGAGGTCATGGTCCGACCAAGGCCCGTGTCAGGGCGGCCGTCAAGCCCGGACCGCTCGAAGGCCGGGCCTCAAGCGCCCGGCGCAGGCGGCGGGGTCAGGAGATAGCCGAGGCCGCGGACGGTCTGGATGATGTCGACGTCGAGCTTCTTGCGAATACGGCCGACAAAGACCTCGATGGTGTTGGAGTCGCGGTCAAAATCCTGGTCGTAGAGATGCTCGACCAGCTCGGTGCGCGAGACCACCCGCCCGGAATGGTGCATCAGATAGGCCAGAAGCCGATATTCGTGCGAGGTCATCTTGACGGGATTGCCTGACACGCTGACCCGGCCGGTCCTGGTGTCGAGCGTGACGGGACCGCAGCTGAGCTCGCTCTGGGCGTGGCCGGTCGAGCGGCGCAGCAGGGCGCGGATGCGTGCCAGCACCTCCTCCAGGTGGAACGGCTTGGCGACATAGTCGTCGGCGCCGGCATCGAAGCCCTGCACCTTGTCGCTCCAGCGGTCGCGTGCGGTGAGGATCAGGACCGGCATGGTGCGGCCGTTGCGGCGCCAGGCCTCCAGCACCGAGATGCCGTCCTTCTTCGGCAGGCCGATGTCGAGCACCACGGCGTCATACGGCTCGTTGTCGCCGAGATAGTGCCCCTCCTCCCCGTCGAAGGCCCGATCGACGACATAGCCGGCGTCGGTCAGCGCCTTGGTGAGCTGGCGATTGAGATCGGGGTCGTCCTCAACAACGAGCAGGCGCACGCTTCTCTCCAAAGGCTGCAAGAACAGGCTGCATGAACACTGCCAGAGATGAGCAATTCCGGCGTGAACTGAATATGAACGCAGGGAACCGGCCTACGTTACTTTTTGGTCATATAGAACCTGTTGCAAGCCAATGCGACTGCGCCCGCCATGCCGCGGGACGAGCCGGGGCATGGCGGGCGCAATGTGCCGCGTCGCGCGGCGAGCCGGGGAGCCGGCGTCCAGATCCGGCGGTCAGGTCCGGAAGAAGACGAACCAGACGACGGCGAGGATCAGGATCGCAAGCCCGGTCGAGATGGCGAGCAGCGCCGCCACCGAAGGCCCGGGCTCGCCCTGGCGCGCCTCGGTCGGAGTTTCCACGATGCGGTTCTGCTCTCGCGTGGTTGCCATGGTGACCTCAATCTGTGGCTGTCGCTTGCGATGACCGCGACTTCCTCGCGGTTATGAAGTGCCCGGGGCAACGCGTGATCTCGGGCGATGTTCCGACCGTGAGCCCGGCCGGCAATACGGCGCAGGCGGCGATTAACGCCGTTGCAAGATTCCGCGCCGGCGGTTGCTATGATTCGCACCTGGGCGATGTTATCCTTGGTGCTTGTCCTCTGTTGCGTCTGGAGTAGCCCATGGCCCCCCGCGCCAATTGGAAGGGTTTTCTGCGTTTGTCGCTCGTGACCTGCCCGGTCGCGCTCTATCCGGCCACCTCGGATACCGAGAAGGTCTCGTTCAACCAGATCAACCGCAAGACCGGCCACCGGATCAAATACCTCAAGGTCGACGCCGAGACCGGCGACGAGGTGACCTCCGAGGACATCGTCAAGGGCTACAAGGTCGACACCGACACCTATATCGAGGTCACCAAGGAGGAGCTGGACGAGATCGCGCTCGACTCCACCCACACGATCGAGATCGACGAGTTCGTGCCCAAGGCCGACATCGACAACCGCTATCTGATCCGCCCCTACTACCTCGTGCCGGACGGCAAGGTCGGCCACGATGCCTATGCGGTGATCCGCGAGACCATCCGCAGCATGGACAAGGTCGCGATCGGCCGCGTGGTGCTGACCAACCGCGAGCATATCATCGCGCTGGAGCCGCTCGACAGCGGGCTGATGGGCACGCTGCTGCGCTACCCCTACGAGGTCCGCAGCGAAAAGGAATATTTCGACGACATCCAGGACGTGAAGCTCACCAAGGACATGCTCGACCTCGCAAAACACATCGTCGAGAAGAAGTCCGGCGCGTTCGAGCCAGAGCTGTTCGAGGACCATTACGAGACCGCCCTGATCGATCTCATCAACAAGAAGCGCAGCGGCATGCCGATCACCGCGAAGGCCGCACCGAAGACCGGCGGCAACGTCATCAATCTGATGGACGCGCTGAAGAAGAGCATCGCGAACGAGAAGGACGCGGCTCCCGCGGCGAAGGTTGCCAAGGAGACCGTCAAGGGCAAGAGGCCGAAGAAGCGCGTCGAGGGCCAGCGCGAGATGCTGCTGCCGATCGCCGGCAAGGGCGGCAAGGACATTGCGGCGAAGACAGCGACCAGGGAAGCGACGAGGGACGCTTCGAAGAAGGCCGACAAGCCGGTGCGGACACCGGCGCGGGCGAAGAAGGCCGGCTAGCAGCATCACGCCCCGCGATCGCGCCGTGATGTCTCTCCCTACCGATCGGCCGGCCTGACATGCCCTGGTCGACGGCGTTCGACGATCCCGTTCGCGTCGGCAACAAGCGCAAGCTGCTGACGCTTCAGGATGCGGCGGACTACATCATGCAGCTGCCCGATGACGCCCAGCACGAAGCGCACTGGCAGACCGCCATCGAGACTTTGATCAATGCGGCCGAGACGGGCGGCGGTTGGGTGATGTTCGCCCGCATCGCCATGTTGCGGGCGCTGAATACGGACGGCCGGAGCGGATGAGGCGCGACGGAGATGTCCTTGCCGGTCCGTTGACGAACAGGCTCAACAATCGGTTAAGCGGCCACACGATGACGCGTTGAGGGGGCCCTGCGCCGGTGCAGCCCCTGGGCTGCCGATTTGAAACCATTTGGACGGATCGACGGAACCTTAATTTAATGAATGCCGTCGTATGAGCGGGGTCGCGATCGCGCGAGCCCAAATTCTTCCGGCACGCACAAGGACATATTCGATCGATTTACGAGTCCGATTAGGACGCGACCATGCATTGGATCGGATGAACAGGAGCTGGCAATGCGTCTGCTGAGGTCTTTTCTTGCCGATGAGAATGGCGCAACCGCCATCGAGTATTGCCTGATCGCTGCCGGAATCGCTCTGGCAATCGTGACCGTCGTGAACAACACGGGCGGCGCGCTGCTCAACAACAAATTCAACTCGATCAGCTCGGCGATGAAGTAACGGCCGGCCCTGGCCTGCGTAACGGCGCGCCACGCCCCTCGCCCCATGTCTCCCCGACCCGCGGGCCATGATCTGGGTCAACAGCGCCAGAACGGCGACGGTTAAGCATGGAGGCCCAACTCCCCTGCTGCCGGCCTGTCCATGCATCCAGACCTCCCGCACTCCCAACTGAAGATCCGCCGCGTCCGCCTCGATACCGGCCGCGAAAACGTCGTCGTCGTCTCCAGGCACTCGAAGGCGCTGCGCGCGGAAATCTTCCGCGGCTTCAGCCGCGTCGAGCTTCGTCGTGGCGACAAGGTTCTGCTGGCGACGCTGCTGATCACGGACGACGATACGCTGGTGGCTTCCGACGAGATCGGCCTCTCCGAACCTGCGTTCCGGCGCTTTGCGGAAGCCGTCGGCACGCCGGTCACGGTCAGGCCCGCCTCGCCTCCGGAGAGCCTGGAAGCGGTGCGCGCGAAGATCCGCGGACGGACCTTGAGCCAGGCCGAGATCGGCGCGATCATCAGCGACCTCGCGCATTACCGCTACTCCGACATGGAGATCGCCGCCTTCCTGATCGGTTCGGCGAGCTTCATCACCAGCGACGAGCTTCTCGCCCTCACGGGGGCAATGGCGCAGGCCGGCACGCAATTGGTCTGGCCGAACCCGATCGTCGTCGACAAGCATTGCATCGGGGGCATCCCCGGCAATCGCACATCGATGGTCGTGGTGCCGATCGTCGCCGCCCATGGCCTGCCGATCCCGAAGACCTCCTCGCGTGCCATTACCTCGCCCGCCGGCACCGCCGACACGATGGAGGTGCTGGCACGGGTGAATGTCGGCGTCGAGGAGATGAAGGCGATCGTCTCGGCCTGCAACGGCTGCCTGATCTGGGGCGGGCACGTGAACCTGTCGCCCGCCGACGACGTCCTGATCTCGGTCGAGCGCCCCCTGAGCCTCGATACCCGCGAGCAGATGGTCGCCTCCATCATGTCCAAGAAGATCGCGGCAGGCTCGACCCATCTGCTGATCGACATTCCGGTCGGGCCGACCGCGAAGGTCAGCGGCGGCGTCGAGGCCATGCGGCTGCGCAAGCTGTTCGAATTCGTCGGCGACCGCTTCGGCCGCTCGGTCGAGGTGATCACGACCGACGGAAGCCAGCCGATCGGCAACGGCATCGGCCCCGTGCTCGAAGCCAACGACGTCATGGCGGTGCTCGGCAACGAGCCGGGCGCGCCGCGCGATCTGCGCGAGAAATCGCTCCGGCTCGCCGCCCATCTCCTGGAATACGACCCGAAGCTGCGCGGCGGCGCCGGCTATGCCCGGGCGCGCGAACTGCTCGACAGCGGCGCGGCGCTGAAGCAGATGCAGAAGATCATCGACGCACAGGGTCCATCGACATGCAGCAACGAGCTGGGACCGCTCAGCTTCGACGTCAAGGCGATGCATGACGGCATCGTGTCCGCCATCGACTGCCTGCGCCTGAACCGCCTCGCCCGCACCGCCGGCGCGCCGCTCGACAAAGGCGCCGGCATCCGCCTGTTCAAGAAGATCGGCGATCGCGTCGAGCAGGGCGAGCCACTCTATCGCGTCTACACTTTCGACCATCCCGAGCATGATCTGGTCGCCGATGCCGCCGCCGAAGAGACCGGTTACCTCGTCAACGGTCACGAAGCCCTGCAGGGCACGACGGCGCCGTGAGCACGATCGCGTTCCAGACATTGCCGTCCGGCGCCGATGCGGCGAAGCGGCTCGCGGCGCGGCTTGGGCTTGCCTGCGGAGAGATCGCCGTGCACCGCTTTCCGGACGGAGAACTGCGCGTTGCAGTCGCGCCGGCGAGCGACACCACGATCCTCTATGCCCCGCTCGATCAACCCAACGACAAGCTGGTCACCCTGCTCTTCGCTGCGGAGGCCCTGCGACGTGGCGGCGCGAAGCGGCTCGTCCTGGTCGCGCCCTATCTCTGCTACATGCGGCAGGATGCTGCATTTCATGTGGGCGAGGCCATCAGCCAGCGCGCCATGGGCAATCTGCTTGCAACGACCGTGGACCGCGTCGTCACCGTCGATGCGCATTTGCATCGCACTCCCGACATCAGGTCGGTGTTTCCTGGTATCGAAGCCGAGAACCTGTCCGCCATGCCGGCGATCGCGAAGGCGCTGGCGGCCGGCAGCATCGATCCTACGACCGTCGTGATCGGGCCCGACATGGAGTCCGAGCCCTGGGTGAACGATGTCGCGAGCCGCTTGCGGTTGCAGCACACGGTGGCGAGAAAGACGCGCCACGGCGATCGCTCCGTCGCCGTCAGCTTCGCCGATCCTGCCCTGCTCTCGGGACGACCGGCGCTCATGGTGGACGACATCGTCTCCTCCGGGACGACGTTGACGGCCGCCGCGAAGGCGCTGAGAGCGATGGGGGCGACGGTCGTCGATGCGGTCGTGACGCACGCGCTGTTTCCACCCGCGATGATCGCCACATTCACCGACGCCGGCATACGGTCGATCCGCTCGACCGACAGCGTGCCGCATCCGACCAATGCGATCTCGCTCGACGAGATTCTCGCGGACGCCTTGCGGTCCGAACTGGCCACGACACATCTTCCGGAGACGACGACATGAGCATCACCGTTCGATTTTGCGGCGCCGCCCGCACCGTGACCGGGTCGAGCTATCTGTTTCAGACCGCGACGGGCCGCTTCCTGGTCGATTGCGGGCTGTTCCAGGGCCAGAAGACGCTGAAGGAGCTCAACTACGGCGCCTTTCCGTTTCGCCCCGCCGATATCGATGCCGTGCTGCTCACGCATGCTCACATCGACCACAGCGGATTGCTGCCGAAACTCGTGCGCGCGGGATTCGAGGGGCCGATCCTGGCGACGCGCGGCACGATCGATCTCTGCTCCTACATGCTGCCCGACGCCGGCAGCATCCAGGAATCGGAAGTCACCCAGCTCAACCGGCGCAACGCCTCGCGCGGGCGCAAGGAGGTGCAGCCGATCTACACGCAGGCCGATGCGATCGCATCGCTGCAATCGTTTCGCCCGGTCGACTATGAACGCTGGGCCGACGTGATCCCTGGCGTCCGCGCGCGCTACTGGAACGCCGGCCATCTGCTCGGCTCCGCCTCGATCGAGCTCGAAATCGCCGAGCAAGGTTCGCCGCGTCCGCTGCGCGTGCTGCTCTCCGGCGACGTCGGGCCGGAGGCCAAGCTGCTCCAGCCCGATCCCGAAGCGCCGACCGATTTCGATTACGTCATCTCGGAATCGACCTATGGTGACCGGGTACGCGAGGCCACGACACCCGCACTCCGCCGCAAGCACCTCGCCGCCGAGGTACGCGACGCCGCGGCGGCCGGCGGCGCGCTGCTGATTCCCGCCTTTGCGGTCGAGCGCACCCAGGAGCTGATCGTCGATCTCGTCGACCTGATGGAGCACGGCGGGATTCCGACCGCACCGATCTTCCTCGACTCGCCGCTCGCGATCCGGGCGACCGAAGTGTTCCGCCGGCATTCCGAGAGCCTCGACCCATCCGTCGACGCCACCCGCCTGCTCAACTCGCCGCATCTCAAATTCACCGAGACCGCCGACGAGAGCAAGGCGATCATGCGCCTCACGGGATTCCACATCATCATCGCCGCGAGCGGCATGTGCGACGCCGGCCGCATCCGCCATCATCTGAAGCGCTGGCTCTGGAACGAGCGCGCGACCGTGCTTCTCGCCGGCTTCCAGGCCAACGGCACGCTCGGCCGCTTCCTCCAGAACGGGACCAGGGCCGTGCGGATCCAGGGCGAGGAGATCAAGGTCGCGGCCCGAATCCGCATGATCGACGAATATTCGGGCCATGCCGACGGGGCCGGCATGGCCAGCTGGATCGCGGCGCGCCGCCCGATCGCCCGCGGGCTGTTCCTTGTCCACGGCGAGGAAGGGGCGATTGCAGGGCTAGCCGAGCGCGTGGCCGAACGCATCATTCCCGCGGCCAAGGTCTACCAGCCGATGTTGGACGATATCTATGAGCTCGCCGCCTCCGAACCGCGCGTGCTCGACGTGGATCATCGCCGGCGGCTCGCGCCGGAGGCTGTGACCCGTCTCGACTGGCACAACGAGATGTCCGAGCTCGTGCTCGACATCAACGATCGTGTCGCAGCCGCCGCCGACGACCGCGCCCGCGGCGTCATCATCCGAAGGCTGCGCCGCGCGCTGGAGGAGAAGGCGTAGCGGGGCAGCGGTCGCGGTAATAGGCATCGACGTCTCAGCAGACTCCGTCATTGCGAGCGCAGCGAAGCAATCCAGAATCCCTCGGCGGTTAGACTCTGGATTGCTTCGTCGCAAGAGCTCCTCGCAATGACGGAGTGTGGGGAGATGACATCGCCTTAGCGCGCGTCTCTCGTGTCCCGGACGCGCTGCAGCGTGCTTACGCTGCTGCGCAGAGCCGGGACCCGGAAGGCTGCGCATTCCGCTGACACATGGCCCCCGGCGCTACAGAGCCCCGCGCCGGACGATGCTTCGCATCGCCGGGGGCGCTGCACCGCATCCGGGGGCACACGACCGTTGTTTGGCGATAGACATGGCTGCTCATCCTCGCGGCTGTTTCGCCCGAGCTTTGCTGGCTTCTTCCGCCCTCTTCGAAAGCAAGGGCGCAGAGAAGGCCGGGCGCCGGCTGGCACCCGAAGTCCCGCGTGTGCTTCAGAAAAGCGCACGGGGTGGACGACAGATGACGCCGGGACATCCCGGCCTTCCCTGCGCGATGGTTTTCACGGTGTCCTTCGTGCTCTCCTCGGGGAGCGATGCACTATTGCCCCCGTCGCCGTGCGCATGATCGATGCGCGCACCGGTCGGCCGCCACATCACCGCATGACTTGACGCACAGACCCCGGGCGTCGGGACCACACGACTTCTCCGTCCGCGCACGTCCTCGCTGGGTCCTCCACGGCTGGCGTGCGCTCACCGTCGAGGCCCTTCGAAGACGCTGTCAGCGCCGTGTCGTGTCGCGCCTGTCGCTGCTCACGGGATTCCCGCCCTGCAGCCCCATCGCGCGCCGACGCCGTCGCGGCCACCGCATCCCGGCCCGCGCTTCGTGACGATCGCGAAACGCCCCTTTGGCGGGCGGGATGCGTCGGCTTGTACGGTAAAACAGAATTTCTGTAAATACGAATCTTTTCGCGAAGAGATCTCGACCCAGCGCTTGCGTGTTTTGCCCGTCGGGCAACGCAAAAGGTTGTGGGTGGCATGGCCGAGCTGCCGCGAACACGGCTGCGTGAACTGCCGTTTCGCCTCGCCTTCCCGAAAATCAAGCGGCTCTCAAGCAAAACAGGAGCCCGTCCGAAGACTTCAGCGAAGCCGGAACCGGCGTCCCGGCCTACAGAGGTGATCGTCTGCCGTTCGTCCCGGCATCGCGCAAAGCGTCACGATCCAGCCGCACGGCCCATTTCGATCACGTCAAGCGAGAAGCACCCATGGCTGTCACAGCAAATTTTTCCGCCGGAATTCTCACCGTCCTCGGCAACGGTCACAACAACGCGGTCACGTTGGGCCGCAACGCGGCCGGGACGATCGTCGTCAACGGCGGCGCCGTCGCGATCAAAGGCGGCCCAGCCACGGTCGCCAACACCAAATTGATCCAGGCCTTCGGCCAGGACGGCAACGACATCATCACGATCGACGAGAGCAACGGCGCGATGCCGGCGGCGAATCTGTTCGGCGGCGCCGGCAACGATACGCTGACCGGCGGATCGGGCGGCGACATGCTGTTCGGCCAGTCCGGCAACGACACTCTGTTCGGCAAGGGCGGCAACGATCTGCTGTTCGGCGGTTCCGGCAATGATGTGCTGGTCGGCGGCGACGGCAACGACCAGATGTTCGGCGAAGCCGGCAACGACCGCATGATCTGGAACCCCGGTGACGACAGCGACCTGATGGAAGGCGGCCAAGGCATCGACACCGCCGAGGTGAACGGCGGCAACGGCAGCGAGACCTTCGCCATCACGGCCAACGGGGCGCGCGTGCGCTTCGACAGGGTCGACCCGACACCGTTCTCGCTGGACATCGGCAGCACCGAGAACCTCGTGGTCGACGCCGGGGACGGCGACGACGTCGTAACCGCCACCGGCAATCTCGCCGCGCTCGTCACCCTGACGATCGACGGCGGCGACGGCAACGACACGATCCTCGGCGGCAATGGCGCGGACCGCCTCTTGGGCGGCGACGGCAACGATTTCATTGACGGCAACCAAGGCAACGACACCGCGCTCTTGGGCGCCGGCAACGACACTTTCCAGTGGGACCCCGGCGACGGCAGCGACAAGGTCGACGGACAGGCCGGAACCGACACCCTGCTGTTCAACGGCTCGAACATCGGCGAGGACATCACTTTGTCCGCCGCCAATGGCGGACACACGCTGCTGACCCGCAACGTCGGCAACATCACGATGGACCTCGATGGCATCGAGACCGTCACCATCAATGCGCAGGGCGGCGGCGACAACATCGTCGTCAACAACCTGGCCGGAACCGACGTCAAGCAAGTCAATATCGATCTCGGATCAGCCGGCGCCGGTGACGGTGCGGCCGATACGGTGACGCTGGTGGGCACGAACACCGCCAATACGATCCAGATATCCGGCTCGGGCACGTCGGTTGCGATCGCGGGATTGCCGGCCGCCGTCACCATCACCAATGCGGAAGGCGCGAACGATGCGCTCGTGATCGAAGGCCTCGGCGGCAACGACACGATCTCGGCCGCAGCGCTTGCCGCCGGGATCGTGCACATGACGATCGACGGCGGCGCCGGCAACGATACGATCCTCGGCAGCGGCGGCAGCGACACGCTGATCGGCGGCGACGGCAATGATCTCATCGACGGCAACCAGGGCAACGACACCGCCCTGCTGGGCGCCGGCAACGATATCTTCATATGGAATCCCGGCGACGGCAGCGACATTGTCGAGGGCGGCACCGGCGTCGACACGCTGCGGTTCTTCGGGGCCAACATTGCGGAAACCATGGCCGTTGTGGCGAACGGCGATCGCGCGCTGCTGACGCGCGACGTCGCCGGCATCACGATGGATCTGCACGGGGTCGAGCACGTCGATATCCACGCGTTGGGCGGCGCCGACCATGTCACGGTGGGCGATCTGACCGGGACCGACGTGACGCGGGTGAACATCGACCTCGCCGGTCCGGCCGGAACGCCCGACGGCGTCGTCGATACCGTCCTTGTCGATGCCACCCAGAGCGCCGACACGATCCGCGTCAGTGGCAATGCCGGCGGCGTGACGGTGTCCAGCCTGCATGCGGCGACCCACCTCACCTCCATGGACGGAACCGATCAGCTCACGCTCAATGGCCTCGCTGGCGACGACTCCATCGACGCGAGCGGGCTCGCTGCCGGCGTGCTGCAGCTGACGATCAACGGCGGCATCGGCAACGACACCATCCGCGGCAGCCAGGGCGACGATTTGATCAACGGCGGCGACGGCAACGACGTCGCGCTGATGGGCGCAGGCAACGACACCTTCGTCTGGAATCCGGGCGACGACAACGACACGATCGAGGGCCAGGCCGGAAGCGACACCCTGCTGTTCAACGGCGCCAACATCGCCGAAACCATCGACATCTTCGCGAACGGCGCCCGTGCCGAGCTGACGCGGGACGTCGCCTCCATCACGATGGACACGGGCGGCGTCGAGACGATCGCGTTCAACGCCCGCGGCGGCGACGACAAGATCACCGTCGGTGACATGAGCGGCACCGACGTGACTGAGGTCAAGATCGACCTCGGCGGCGTTCCCGGCACCCCGGGCGGCGACGGCGCGGTCGACAACATCACAATCAACGGCACCGGCGGGGACGACGTCATCATGTTGTCGCTCAACAGCAACGGCGCGCTGGTGATCGACGGCCTGGCCAGCCAAGTCGTGATCGAGAACTTCGACTTCAACGACACCATCACCATCAACGGCCTCGGCGGCGACGACGTGATCGAGGCGTCGGGCGTCGGCCCGGGCGGGCCGCATCTCGTGTTCGATGGCGGCGTCGGCGACGACGTGCTCATCGGCAGCGCGGGCAACGACACGCTGCTCGGCGGGCTCGGCGACGATGTGCTGATCGGCGGCGGCGGCCTCGACGTGCTGGACGGAGGGCCCGGCGACAATGTCGTGATCCAGTCGCTGCTTGCCAATGCGAGCTTGCACGCGGGCACGTTGATCTGAGCCGGCGGGCCGTGTGGCCGATACGATCGCGCGCAATCAAGGCGCGCGGTCGTCAATTCGGACAGGGCTGTCCGGCGGCGCCCCACAGGGCCATGTCCTTGACGTGATCCTCGAAGGTGCCCGGCGGCGTCGAGCGGCCTGCACCGGGCGCCCAGCCCCGCGGGATGAAGCCGTTCAAGGACGCATCGTGCCGCAAATGTTCAACAAGGCCAGCGGCGTCGCGGCCGCCATTGCGCTTCGGGTCCTTCATCTGCGCGCAAATCTCGGCACCACTCTTGCCGAACCAGATGAACGCCACCGGCGCGAGTTGCCAGTCGATACCGGCGCGCGGCGGCGACGGTGCCGGCTCGTTCGCCTGGGTGGAGGTCATGTGACAGGTCGAGCACGGGATCGCCTCCGCGCCGATGCGGCTCTCGCCGCCATGGATGTTCATGCCATGCGGGCGCGGCTTGGTTTCGCCGGCCGGCGTCCAGATGGGTATGGCCTTGGCATCGACATGGCAGTTGGCGCAACGTGGATGGGTCACGACGGCCTCAATCCGCTTCCAGGCTTCCAGTCCCTGGACACGGCTGACGCTGCCGGGCGGCAGCACGTCCTTGGCGGCCTCGTCCTTGGCCGCAACGATCCCGGTGAGCGCCGCGACGGCTGAAGCCGCGAAGACGACCGCAATCAGAGATCTCCTCATGGCTCGCCTCACACGAAATCAATGAACTTGTTGAAGGGCATTTCGCGGATGCGCTTTCCGGTGGCCGCGAAGATCGCATTGGCGAGCGCAGGCGCGGCCGGCGGAACCGGCGGCTCTCCGATGCCCCTCACCTTCGGATCGTTCTCCAGCCCGCGCACTTCGATGACGGGGCACTGATAGATCCGCATTGCTTCATGGTGGTTGTAGTTGGTCTGCTGCACCGCGCCCTTCGCGTAAGTGAGTTCGCAGTTGATGGCGTGGCCGAGTCCCCAGATGACACCGCCCTGCACCTGGTTCTCGAAATTGACGGGATCCACGACCTTGCCGACGTCGACGGCAACCCAGACCTTGTCGATCCTGATGCCTCTGTCGGTCATCGTGACTTCGACGACCTCGGCTGCCGGCGTCCCGAAGGATTCGACGAACGCGACGCCGCGCCCGCGGCCGTTGCCGAGCGGCCCCTTCCAATCCGACATCTGCGCGAGCGTCTCCAGCAATTTGCGGTAGTGCGGAACGGTGCACATCGCAATCCGCGCCTTCATGGGATCCAGACCGGCCGCGTGGATCAGCTCATCGATAAAGCTTTCGGTGAAGAAGCCCGAGGTGGAGGCGCCGACCGACCGCCACGTGGTGCTTGGCGACAGTCCCTGCGCCTCGTAGCTGGTACCCCGGAAATTGGGGATGTCGTAGTAGACGTTCCACAGGCCCGCGGCCAATTGCCCGTCGGGATCCTTCGAGGGCGTGCCCGAACGCTCGAGCAATCCCTTGAGCGGCGTCGTCGAGGCCAGTTGCAGATCGGCGGCGACGATCTTGCCCTTGTCGACGCTGCCGCGGTGCCGCGCGATCGCAATCTGCCGCGGAATGTCCTGAAGGAAATCCTCCTCGCGCGAGAACACGAGCTTGATCGGCGTGCCCTTCATCTGGTTGGCGATCTCGGCGAGAACGCGGACGTTCTCGTATTCGAGACGGTGGCCAAAACTTCCGCCGGTCCACTGGTTATGGAAGGTGATCTGTTCCGGCTTGAGACCGATCGCGGTCGCCGCGACGTATTGCACGAAGCGCGGGCTCTGATGGCCAACCCAGATCTCCATGCCCTTGTCGGTGACGAGGCCGATCCCGTTCAGCGGCTCGAGCGGCTGATGCGCCACATAGGGTGCGCGATATTCGGCTTCGACGAGCTTGCCCGCCTTCAGGCCGGCTTCGATGTCGCCGATCTTTCGCCACTCCTTGCCCAGAAATTCCGGCTTGAAAGAGGATTCCAGCACCTTCCAATGGTCGGCCTGCTCGGCGGGATAGGCCGAGGGCGCCCACTCGCAAGCGATGGCGTCGACCGCCTTCATCGCGTACCAGCTGTTCGTGGCGATCACCGCGACGCCATTCTTGATTTCGAGGATCTTCCTGACACCCGGCATCGACCGCGCCTTGCCGGCGTCGTATGACTTCAGCGGCTGCCCCTTGCTGGGGTTCAGCTTGACGGAGGCATACAGCATGCCCTCCATCTTCAGGTCGATTCCGAACTTCAGCTCTCCCATGACCTTGTCGCGGATGTCGAGCCGCATCATCGGCTTGCCCAGCATCCGCCATGTCGAGGGATTGCGCGGCTTGGCATCGAGCACGGGCGGAATCTTTGCGGCGTCCGCAGAGAGATCGACGTAGGCGATCTTGGTCCCGTTGGGCAGGATCACATGGCCCGATTGAGTGCGCAGGTCGGCCACGGCGACGCCCGACCGTTTGGCAGCGGCGGCCTTCAGCGTTTCTCGTGCGACCGCGCCGGCAACACGCAGCTTGTCATAGGTGTCCGGCAGCGTGCTCGACCCGCCGGTCATCTGCAAGCCGGATTGTCTCAGCCATTCGAGCGACTTGGCGCGCGCTTCCTCCGCGGCCGGGCTTTGGTCCGCGGCCACGAACGGCGCGAACTCGTCGGCGAAGCCGGTGTTGAAATAAGCCGGGCTGGGGCCGGCGAAGCGGACTTCGAACTGGCCGGGATCGAGGTCCATCTCTTCGGCGATCATGATCGGCTGCACCGAGCCGACGCCCTGGCCGATGTCGGCGTGCTGGGCGATCAGCGTGATCTTGTCCGGGCTGATCTCGACCCAGGGATTGAAAGTCACCGAGTTCGGGCCAAGACCGGCGGCCAACGGATTGTCGCTTGCGCTGGTGGCCGCTTCAGCACTGGCGTAGGCACCGAAAGCGATGCCGCCGGCGATGGCAGCGGAGCCGACGACAAACGCTCGACGCGAAAGGGTCTGCATGTGGCCCATGTCACTTCTCCGCCATCTTCTTCTTCGCCGCCGCATGGATCGCCGCGCGGATGCGCGGATAGGTACCGCAGCGACAGAGATTGCCGGACATCACCTGATTGATCTGCTCGTCGTTTGGTTCAGGGATCAATCCAAGAAGCGAGATGGCCTGCATGATCTGTCCGGTCTGACAGTAGCCGCATTGCGGGACCTGATGCTCTATCCAGGCCTGCAAGACCGGGTGGTGATCCTTGTTGTCCAGGCCTTCGAGCGTGACGACCGATTTGCCCGCGACCTCGCCGATATGCGACTGGCAGGACCGCACCGCCATTCCGTCGATGTGAACGGTGCAGGCGCCGCATTGCGCGACTCCGCAGCCATATTTGGCACTGGTGATGCCGAGCTCGTCGCGCAGCACCCACAGCAAGGGCATCTCGGGAACGACGTCGACCTGGCGCTTGATCCCGTTCACCATGAGCTCGATCATGTCGGCATATCCCCTCGCGTATCTGGTCGTCGTAGCAGCACTGCACGATGCAAACCGAGCCGTATTCCCGAATCCTGCGGGATCATGCGCAATCTCTGCGGAATGCCGTATTGTTGCGATCGGCATTCACGGCCGCCTGGCCGCAGCACAGTTCGCGATACTGCCCCGGCGTGAGACTTGCGGCCTTGCGGAATACGCGCGTGAAATTGGCCTGCGAGCCGAAGCCGAACTCCAGGGCAATCTCGACCAGGGACAGGCGGTCGCGTGCGAGCTCGTGCCGCGCAGCCTGGACGCGGCGATCGGTGACGTAGCGGTGCGGTGACAGTCCGGTTGCTTCACGAAACAACCGTGAGAAATGATAGGGGCTGAGGCAGGCCTGCGCCGCCATATCCTCGAGCCTGATGTCGCCGCCAAGAGAGGCCTCGATATAGTCCAGCACGCGCTGAAGACGCCGCGGATCGAGCGACGGCGACCTTTCGGGCGCGCGCCAGCGCTCGATCGTATAATTTCCCAGAAGATGCGCTGCGAGCGCGACCTGGATTCCCTCCACGAACAGCGCGTCGGTCGGCTGGCGGGGACGATGGAGCAGGTCGCGAAGCGGCGAACAGATGTGGAAGAGCACCTGGTCCGCCAGACCGTGAGCGTAGGCGATCTCGATCTTTGCCGGGTCGATATCGAAATCCGCAAGGGCGCTGTGGTCGAGCAGCACCGGCGGCAGATAGAGATGCAGACATTCCATCCGGTCCGCAAGCTCGAGATGGCTCTCCTGCGTTCCCACGGGCACGAGGTAGCTCATCCCCGGCCGCGCCAGGCTCTTCTGGATCTCACCGTTGCCGGCGCGGCACACCATCCCGCCGCCTGACAGCAGCATGACGAGCTCGGTGCAGATGGGAACGGGCGTTGCCTGACATCCCGCCTCGAACTTGCGATGCTCGATGCTCAGCCCCGGCCAATCGCTGGCCGCCGCGAGCTTCTCGCTGTTCTGATATTTCTGATCTCCATGCGTCACGAGCGCCATCACGACCTCCGCTTCAGTTGCGGCGAATCCCGGCCCCGTCTCGCGAGCGAGCCATCATTCCATCCGGTGACGAGTTGCAGCCCGGTCGCTGCCACACCGATGCGAACTTCTCACAAGCCGCTGGAGCGAAGTCCAGAGCCGGCGCGGTTAAAAGAGGTAAAAGACTGTCAAAGCAAAGGCTTGGACGATGCGCTCGATTGGCTCGAACGGCTGATCCAGTCCCGATCAGCAAGATGCGTCCGTCATCGCGCAGGAACCGGAAATACCGCAATGGCCGGATGAGCCAGTGATGGTCCATCGAACGGCAGTCCTGCCGGATCGATGTGACGAAGACCGAAAGCGCGATCGCCGAGGTCGACGTTGCCGCAGTCGCCGACGATGGTCCCGTCCGTTACCAGCGAAGGATATGCAGCATGGCTCTCAAGGATATTCTGCCGGGAAGACTGGGCTTCGGTGCGGCGCCGCTCGGCAACATGTTTCGTGACATCCCGGAGCAGGAAGCCCTCGCGACGGTCAATGCCGCCTGGGACGACGGCATCCGCTATTTCGACACGGCGCCCTTCTATGGCGCAGGTCTTGCCGAGATCCGCATGGGTGCAGCGCTCGCCGGCCGACCGCGGAGCGACTATGTCGTCAGCACGAAGGTCGGGCGCCTGATCCTGGACGAGGTCGAGGATGTCAGTGCCCGCGATCTCGGCGAGAAAGGCGGCGTCTTCAAACATGGCCGTCCGAACAGGATCGTGAACGACTACTCCCGGGACGGGACGTTGCGCTCGATCGAGGACAGCCTGAAGCGGCTGGGCACCGACCATATCGATATCGCCTTCGTGCATGACGTCGCGCAGGATTTTTACGGAGACGAGTGGCTTTCGATCTTCGAAAGTGCGCGCAAGGGCGCGTTCAGGACGCTCGACAGGCTGCGCGACGAGGGCGTGATCAAGGCATGGGGGCTGGGTGTCAACCGGGTGGAGCCGATCGAGCTGCTGCTCGCGCTCGAAGAGCCGCGCCCCGACGGCTTCCTGCTCGCGGGCCGCTACACGCTGCTGGACCATGCCCGGGCGCTTCAGCGGGTGATACCGATGGTTTCGGAGCATGAGCTCGCGATCGTCGTCGGCGGACCCTACAGCTCGGGCGCGCTCGTCGGCGGTCCGAACTTCGAGTATGCGCCAGCGCCTCCGGAAATCCTCGACAAGGTGGCGCGGATCAAGGCGATCGCCGATCGCTACGGCATCAGCATGAAGGCCGCAGGCCTGCAGTTCGCGCTGGCAAACCCGGTGGTTGCCGCCGTGATCCCGGGGGCGAGCCGGCCCGGCCGCATCGCCGAGGACCGCGCGGCGCTTGACCAATCAATACCCGGCGATTTCTGGCGCGAACTTCGATCGGCCGGTCTCGTCAATCCAGCTGCTCCGCTTCCGGACGCCGGCTGACCGGCACACGACATCACCCACAGACCGAGGAGACGAGAATGACCGACGAAAGCAGCAACGTTGCCGAAATCGAACGCCGCAACCTGCTTCGCACGGCAGGCGCCGCGATGATCACCGGTCTTGCGGTCGGCAGCATGCCGTCAGCCGCGTCCGCGGCGCCGGAGGGCATGTCCCCAGCCGAGCGCAACGAGGCGCCGCTCGGCGCGCGGCTGCAGGGCGTGCAGCATTTCGGGTTGACGGTCCAGAACATGGAGCGGGCTTACGAATTCTATACGGAGGTGCTCGGCGGCACCGAGGTCTTTCGTCATGGCGACTTCCAGGGCGACGGGGTGCAGAACACGCTGCTGGCCGACCAGGAGATCGAGGCGAACGCACGCGGGGTCAATCCGCGGACGATCGGCGTTCCCGACCTGCGAAGCGGAGCGCAGCGGCTCGATGTCCGCTTCATCCAGTTCGACAACATGGTGCTCGAACTGCTGCAATATCGCGAGGCCGATCAACCCATGGGCAGCGCGAAGAGCTTTGCCGAGCCGCTGGAGCACATGAGCCCGGCTTTTCCGCGCATGATGCACATCTGCTTCTACGTTCGCGACGACGTCGACTTCAACAAGTTCATCGCCGACCTCGAAGCCGAGTCCGCGCGCCGCGGCATGACACAGGTGAGAGCGAACCGCACCATCCGCGTCATGACGGAAGCAGACCGCAAGGCGGCTCCCCGCAGCGCCAACACGAACCGCGTGACGGCGGAGCCTTCGAACGGTTGGGAACTGATCTATTGCAAGGGTCCCGAGGGCGAGCAACTCGAATTCGTCAAAGCGCTCGACCCGGTCAAGAAGCGCTTCAGCGAGGCCCTGGCAAAGCGGCAGCAGAAAGTCGTGCGCTGACGCCTCAAATGTGGCGGGCGACCGTTCGATGCCGGTCGCTCCGAACTCACAATCACATGTGAAGGAGCTCATCATGCAAAGTCTCGTCCGCAATTCGCTTTGCGTCCTGCTGTCCGCCGCCTCGATGGCCATGACGGCGCCGTCCGCGGTCGCCGGGGAAGCGCCGCGCGTGCGCTATCAGGAGATTCCGGATGGCGCATATTCGGTGGTGGCGCAGGTGAGAGCCAAGCCCGGGAAGGAAGACGCGCTGCGCGCAGCCACCTTGCCCCTGATCGAGCTGGTTCGCGGCGATCCCAAGAACCTGGTCTATTTCCTTCAGGAAGACCGCGCCAAACCCGGTCATTTCATCTTTTACGAGGTGTTCGCCAGCCAGGCCGATTTCGACGCGCACAACGCGATGCCTTATGTGAAGGACTGGTTCGCCAAGCTGCCGGAACTTGCCGACGGCGGCGTCGAAGTCATGCGCATGGCGGTTCTAGGCAAACGCCAGAAATAGCGAGTTCGGTCGAGAATCCGTCCCGCGCGCCGGCACCTCCAGCCGGCGCATGAGCGATTTTGTCGCAGCAATCCCGCGGCAGATCCCGCGGCGATCGTGCGAATTCAGAATGACTCTCTTCAACCAGTTTGCAGTGCATGATAATGGCAGGCGATCTGTTCGATCGATTTGGCATGGATCAATGCGGGCTGCCACGGAGACACGGCAACGGGCCACACTCCGACAGGAACTCACATACTGCTTCGGCCCATTTCGACTGGTTCCCCGCCGCCAGTTGCTCCTTCTCGACGGACGCCCGGTCAAACTGGGCGGGCGCGCATTCGAACTCTTGCAAGTGCTGGTGCAGCGCTGCGGCGAACTCGTCAGCAAGAATGAGCTGATGGCCGCAGCCTGGCCGGGCACCTTCCTCCACGACAGCAATCTCAAGGTCAACATGTGGAGCTTGCGTCGTTCGCTGGGAGATACCCAGATCGAGCCCGTCTACATCGCGACCGTGGCGCGCCGCGGGTACAAGTTCATCGCCGAGGTGCAAATCAGCATCGGCGAGATCGAGGATGATCTGGCGCTCGCCGAACCGCTCCCGTTGTCCAATCCGCCATTGCCGCGCGGCATCGTTGGTCGTGAAGCGGAGGTCGTCGAGATCGCCGGCCTGCTGGCCGACAACAGGCACGTGACCCTGGCTGGCGCCGGAGGAATCGGCAAGACGACGGTTGGCGTGGCGGTCGCCCAGGCGTTTGCGCCACGGTGTCGCGACGGCGTCTGCTTCGTCGATCTCGCCACGATCTCCGATCCGACGCTGTTCGGGGCGGCACTGGTGACGGCGCTGGGCATCAGAGGCAATCCGGACAACAGTCTGGCTGCGGCCCTCGACTATTTGAGACCGCGGCAGATGCTGCTCATTCTCGACAATTGCGAGCATGTGCTGCCCGCCGCGACGATCTTCGCCGGCCGGTTCATGGCGGACACATCGCCTTCCAGGTTGCTTGCCACGAGCCGCGAGCCGCTCGGCACCGCCACCGAGCATGTCGTCCGGCTGGGTTCGCTGGCCTCACCGAAATCCGGCTACGCCTTGACCGTCGATCAGGCCGTCAGGTTTCCCGCGGTGCAGTTGTTCGTTCGCCGCGCCGCCGAATGGTCGGACTACCAGTTCGTCGATCGTGATTGCGAGGCCATCGCCTGGATCTGCCACTCGCTCGGCGGCCTTCCGCTTGCCATCGAGTTGGCGGCAGCCCAGATCGGCAGGTTCAATCCTCGCGAATTGGTGGCAATCCTCGACCACAATCTGGGTTTTCGCGCTCCCGCCGCCGATGGCACGCCGCCACGCCAGGAAACCCTGATGGCGACGATCGACTGGAGCTTCAGGCTGCTTTCGCAGAGGGAAGCCAGACTGTTCGGCCTGCTGTCGGTGTTCAGCGACGCCTTCGAGGTTGAGGACGCGGTCTTCGTCGCCGAGGCGACAGGGCTCACGCCGGTCGACGTCGTCACCGGACTCGGCAGTCTCGTCGCCAAATCGCTTTTGAGCGCGCAGGCCCAGGGCTCAAGCCTGCGCTACCGATTGCTCGACAGCACTCGGCGCTATGCCGCCGAGCGGCGCCGGGCCGATCCTGCCTGCGGCCAGGCGCTGACCCGCCATGCGCAACGCGTCCTCGCGCTGTTCGAACAATCCGAGGAGGAATGGAACTGGCGCGAGCCGGCCGATTGGACACAGCGCTACCTTGGTCGCATCGCCGATTTGCGCGCCGCTCTTTCATGGGCATTCGGGGAGGAAGGCGATCCTGTCCTCGGAATCAAGCTCACGGTTGCAGCGATCACCTTGTGGTCGGAAACCTCCATCCTGTCGGAAGCGCAGGCGCGGCTGGAGGACGCGCTCGCCTTGGCCGAGACCGTCGCGTGCGACGATCTGTTGAAGGCAAAGCTCGCCTGCGCCCTTGGATGGAGCCTGTTCTACGCCCGCAAGATGTCGAATGAGAACGAGGTCGCCTGGCTCGATGCCATCGCTTTTGCAAGGAGCGCCGGCAACATCGAGTATCAGCAGCGCGCGCTGGTCGGTTTTGCCTTCTACCTGCTGCAGATTGGCCAGGTCCCGCGCGCCATAACCTATCTCGAGGAGGCCACGGAGCTAGCCGACCGCGACCGCGATTTGACGGCAACGTCCGAAGCCGACCGCGCGCTGGCCTGGGCCTGCGCCTTTGCCGGTGAATTGAGCAAGAGCCGCGCAGTTCTGGATCGTCTCGCGGCAACCTATTCGCTCGCCAAGGGCCGTTCGCGCAAGGATGCGAACGAAGTCTACCGGTTCATCACCGTCCGCTTCAACCTGCCGTTCGTGGCGTGGATGCAGGGGCAAGCCGACTACGCTGCGAGGCTGGCCCGCGACGCCGTCGAGGCCGCGGATCGCAGCGGCCATTGGGTGTCACAGTCGAATGCGCTCGGGCTCGCCGCGCTTCCCGTCGCGCTCGAAACCGGTAATCTGGACGCGCTCGCGAGCTTCACCGAGCGTCTGCGTCGCAACCTGGAACGTGAGCGCATCTCGCGCTGGGTTCCGGTCGAACGCTATTTCTCCGCCTGCCTTCGTGACCTGCGTGGCGATCGGCGCGCGGTGGAGGATATGCGAGCGGCGATCGAGGAGTTGATCGAATGTCGCTTCCTGATGCGGATCGGCAGCTATCTCGCGGTCCTCGCCCGCGCCTATTTGCGGCAAGGGCGGATCGCGGAGGCGCGCGAGGCCATCACGCGGGCGATCGGCCATCAGGAACGTCAGGGCGAGCGCTGGTGCCGGCCAGAACTTTTGCGGGTCGACGCAGCGGTTCTTCTCCACGCCGGCGAGCCGCTGCGCGCTGAAAAGCGGCTGCAACAGGCACTCGCCGAAGCACGCGCCATAGGAGCGGCGACATTTGAATTGCGCATCGCCACCGATCTCGCCGCACACTGGATCGGGACCGGCCGCAAGGTCAAGGCTGTCCGACTGCTCGCCCCGATCTATGAAGGCTTCGCCGAGGGCTTCGAGACGCCGGATCTGGCTGCGGCTTCGCACCTGCTGCGGTGCGCGCCGCCGACGGCGAGCGGCTGCGGCCACTATCGCCAGCCGAAGCCAGTGCACGCCCGCGATGCATAGCTGGCCTACCGCCGCGCCAGCCGCGCGTGCTTTACGCCTCGCGTAATTCCTGATCCTCTCTCCCCAACCAGCCGGACCAACCGGCCATGCCCCAGGGAGAGAGACGCCATGAAGCTCGGGACCGCGATCGCGGAAATCATGAGGCGCGAGGGGATCGAGATCCTCTGCGGCTATCCGGTCAACCATCTGATCGAGCACGCGGCGAAAGCCGAGATCCGCCCCGTCATGGTGCGGCAGGAGCGCGTCGGCATCCACATGGCGGATGCGATCTCGCGGGTCACGTCGGGGCGACGCATCGGCGCGTTCTGCATGCAGCACGGGCCGGGTGCGGAGAATGCGATGGGCGGCGTCGCCCAGTGCTTTGGCGAATCCGTACCCGTGCTGGTGCTGCCGATGGGCTATCAACGCCGGCTGGCGCATATCGAGCCGAACTTCAATTCCAGCGAGGCGATGAAGCCGTTTGCGAAATCGTCCGAGCCGATCATCCTCGCGACCGAAGTCGCCAACATCTTCCGCCGCGCCTTCACCAAGCTGAAGAACGGCCGCGGCGGGCCTGTGATCGTCGAGATCCCCTCGGACATGTGGAACGAGGAGGTGCCGGAGCCGCTCGACTACACGCCGGTGCTGCGCACCCGCTACGGCGCCGACCCCGTGCATGTGAAGGAAGCGGCCGGCCTCCTCGTCAACGCGAAGCGGCCGGTCATCTATGCCGGCCAGGGCGTCCATTACGCACAGGCGTGGCCACAACTGAAACGGCTCGCCGAGCGGCTGGCGATCCCCGTCACCACCAGCCTCGGAGGCAAATCGTCGTTTCCGGAAACGCATCCGCTCTCGCTCGGCTCCGGCGGCCTTGCGGTGCCGCGCGCGGTTCCGAAGTTCCTGAGCGAGGCCGACGTCATCTTCGGCATCGGCTGCTCCTTCACCGAGACCAATTTCGGCATCGCGATGCCGAAGGGCAAAGCCATCATTCACTCCACGCTCGATCCCAATCATCTCAACAAGGACGTGGAAGCGAAGATCGGCCTCGTCGGCGACGCCGCCCTCGTGCTCGACGCGCTCCTGGAGGAGATCGGCAAGAGCGTCACCACGGATCGCGATGCCTCGGCGGTCGCGGCCGAGATCGCGGCCTCTCACAAGGAGTGGCTGGCGAAATGGATGCCGAAGCTGACCAGCAACGACGCACCGTTGAGCCCGTACCGCGTGTTGTGGGACCTCCAGCACACCGTCGACATCGAGAACACCATCATCACCCACGATGCCGGCAGTCCGCGCGACCAGCTTTCTCCGTTCTGGAAAGCGGTCGCGCCCCTCACCTATCTCGGCTGGGGCAAGACGACGCAGCTTGGCTACGGCCTTGGGCTGGCGATGGGCGCCAAGCTGGCAAGGCCCGACAAGCTCTGCATCAATGTCTGGGGCGATGCGGCCATCGGCTTCACGGGCATGGATTTCGAGACGGCGGTGCGCGAGCGCATCCCGATCATGTCGATCCTGCTCAACAATTTCTCGATGGCGATCGAATTGAAGGTGATGCCGGTCTCGACCGAAAAGTATCGCTCGACCGACATTTCCGGCGACTACGCCGCGATGGCGCGCGCCTTCGGCGGCTATGGCGAGCGGGTGACCAGGCCGGAGGACATCGTGCCCGCGATCAAGCGGGGCATCCAGAAGACGCAGGAAGGCGTCCCGGTGCTGCTCGAGTTCATCACCAGCAAGGAGACCGAGGTGTCGCGGCCGGGCACGTGAGGCGGGCGCCCTCGATGGAGTCCAACTGCTTGCGCCGCCGTCCACCTCTCCCCAGCGGGGTCGGATTGCGCCTGGCGAAGCGGAGCATCGTCCAGCGCAATCCGGGTGAGGAGCCGCAGCGCATCGTGAGACAGCAACCCCTCACCCGGACCGCATCTTCGATTCCATCCGACCTCTCCCTTCGGGGGAGGTGAACCCCGGCGCCGGCTTCGTCGTATCCGTCAATTTCATCTCGACTCAACGACGCCGCCGCCGACGCTGGCTCCCGCTGCGAAAGATGTGATAATCCGGCCCGGTGCTGCGCCTGTCGCGGCATCAAGCCGGATTGCGAATGATCAACCCTCCGAAGGATATCGCCGCTGGACTTGCAGCCGAGAACGCGCGGCTGCGCAGCGAGCTTGCGATCGCGCGGGATCGCCAGAGCGCGAGCGCCGAGATCCTGCGCACCATCGCGGCCTCGCCCTCCGACGCACGGCCAGTCTTCGCGGCGATCGCATCCAGCTCGAAGCACCTGCTCGGCGGCTTCTCCGCTACCGTGCTCCAGTTCATCGGCGACGAGCTGCACCTCGTGGCGTTCACGCCGACCAGCCCGGAGGCGGACGAAGGGCTGAGGGCGTCGTTCCCGCGCAAGATCGCGGACTTCCCGACCTTTGCCCTGGTACGCGACGGCGAGACGATCCAGTTTCCGGACAGCGAGGCGGCCGACGTTCCGGCGCTGAACCGGGAGTTGGCGCGGCTGCGCGGCTTCCGCAGCGTGCTGTTCATGCCGCTGATGAACCGGGGCGCGCCGGTCGGCATGATCAGCGTCACGCGCGCTGTAACAGGCGCATTCGCGCCCGACCTCGTGCAGCTGCTCCAGACCTTTGCCGACCAGGCGGTGATCGCGATCGAGAATGCACGACTGTTCAATGAGACGAAGGAGACACTTGAACGCCAGACCGCCACCGCGGACATCCTGAAGGTGATGGCGGCCTCGCCGTCCGACGTGCAGCCGGTGTTCGAGGCGATCGCAATCAATGCCAACCGGCTGATCGGAGGCTTCTCCACCGCGGTGCTGCGTTATATCGACGGCGCCGCCCACCTTGCGGCATTCACGCCGACCGATCCGGCCGGCGATCGCGTGCTCCAGGCCTCGTTCCCCGTGCCGTTCGCACAGTTCCCGCCCTATCAGCTCGTTGCCAATGGTGCCGCCGCGCAACTGCCCGACACCGAGCTCGAGCCGGCCGCACGCGACATCGCGCGCGCGCGGGGCTATCGCAGCATGCTGTTCACCCCGCTGATGAGCGAGGGCGAAGCCATCGGCATCATCATCGCCACGCGCCGTGCGACTGGCAGCTTCGCCGAGCATCATGTGCGGCTGCTCCAGACCTTCGCCGACCAGGCGGTGATCGCGATCAAGAATGTCAGCCTGTTCAACGCGACCAGCGAAGCGCTGGAACGTCAGACCGCGACCGCCGATATCCTCAAGGTGATCGCGGCCTCACCATCAGACGTCACGCCGGTGTTCCAGGCCATCTCCGACAGCGCCAAGGCGCTGATCGGCGGACACTCCTCCACCGTCACCCGCGTCATCGACGGCATGCTGCATCTGGCGGCCTTCACCACCGACAATGAAGCCGGCAACGCCGATCTGCTCAGCTCCTTCCCGGCGCCGCTGTCGGGCTCGGGCATTCACAGCCGGGTGGCCCGAAGCGGACAATATGCCTTCCGCAGCGACATGCAGAGCGAACCTGGCCTCACCGAAGCCATGAAGGAGCTGGCGCGAACGCGAGGTTACCGCAGCATCCTGGTGGTGCCGATGCTGCGCGACGGCGTCGCGATCGGCACCATCGCCGTCACGCGGCCGGAGCCCGGTCATTTTCCTGACAAGGCGATCAACCTGCTCAAGACCTTTGCCGACCAGGCGGTGATCGCGGTCGAGAACACGCGCCTGTTCAACGAGGTGCGGGACCGCACAAGCGAGCTCGCCAGATCGCTGGACGATCTGCGCGCCGCGCAGGACCGGCTGATCCAGACCGAGAAGCTCGCATCCCTCGGCCAGCTCACCGCGGGCATCGCGCACGAGATCAAGAACCCGCTCAATTTCGTCAACAATTTCGCCTCGCTGTCTGCCGAGCTGACCGAGGAGCTGAACGATGTGCTTGCGCCGGTATCGCTCGCCGAGGACGTGCGCGCGGACGTCGAGGAGCTGACGGGCCTCCTGAAGGACAATCTGGCAAAGATCGTGCAGCACGGCCGCCGCGCCGATTCCATCGTCAAGAACATGCTGCTGCATTCGCGCGAGAGCGGCGGCGAGCATGGGCCGAGCGACATCAACGCGCTGGTCGAGGAAAGCCTCAACCTCGCCTATCACGGCGCGCGCGCCGAAAAGCCGGGGTTCAACGTGACGCTCGAGCGCGAGCTCGATCCCGCGGCCGGACAAGCCGAAGTGTTTCCGCAGGAGATCACCCGGGTGCTGCTGAACCTGATCTCGAACGGCTTCCATGCGGTCGCAAAGCGCAGTGCGGACGGCGCCGCCGACTACGCGCCGGTGGTGCTTGCCGCGACGCGCGACCGCGGCGACGCCGTCGAGATCCGCATCCGCGACAACGGCACCGGCATTCCGGACGAGGTGAAGGAGAAGATGTTCAATCCGTTCTTCACCACCAAGCCGGCCGGCGAAGGCACCGGCCTCGGGCTGTCGATGAGCCACGACATCGTGGTGAAGCAGCACGGCGGCACGATCGACGTCGCGACGGCGCCGGGAGAGTTCGCCGAATTCACGATTCTCCTGCCGCGCAAGAGCGGATCCATGAAGAGCGACAAGGGATAGCATCGGAGGATTCATTGAAGAGTCTCGCGTGGTTCATTCGGCGCCAATTGCTCTCGCTCTCCGGCGTCGGCCTCATGCTGGGCGCGCTGTTCTTCGCGGCCGCGCTGGCGCCGACGCTGATCCCGCGCAGCTATTTCACGCAAGGTGCCCTCGCCGGCGGCTGCTTTGCGATCGGCTATTTCGCCGGCGTGCTGTGGCGGCGGCTGTGGCACTATCTGGAATTGCCCGAACCGTCGGCGCGGGCGAGATCGATTGCGAACGCGCTGGCCGCCGCCATCTGCCTGCTCGTCGTCATCGTATGCCTATGGCGCACCGCCGAATGGCAGAACTCGATCCGCGCCGTGATGAAGATGGCACCGGTCGAGACCGCGCATCCGTTCAAGGTCTGCGCGATCGCCCTGGTCACGTTCGTGGTGCTACTGGTGCTGGGACGGCTGTTCACGCTGGTCGCCGGCTTTCTCGCCGCCCGCGCGCGGCACGTCATCCCGCCGAAAGTGGCGAACGTCATCGGCGTGCTGATCGCGGGCCTGCTGTTCTGGTCGATCGCCAGCAATGTCCTGATCCGCACCGCATTCAACGCGCTCGACTCCTCCTTTCGCGAGCTCGACATTCTGCTCGAGCCGGAGCGGCTGCAGCCGACCGCGTCGAACCGGACGGGTGGCCCGGACTCCCTCGTGAAGTGGGAGCTCGGGCGCATGGGGCGCCGGTTCATTGCCTCGGCCCCGACCGCAGCCGAGATCAGCGCCTTCACGGGACGGCCCGCCCAGGATCCCGTGCGCGTCTATGTGGGGCTCGCCGGCCGCGACACGCCGCGGGCGCGCGCCAAGCTCGCGCTCGACGAGCTGAAGCGTCAGCACGGTTTTGAGCGCAAGGTCCTGGTCGTGATCACGCCGACCGGCACCGGCTGGATCGATCCGGCCGCGATGGACACGGTGGAATGCCTCCACCATGGCGATGTCGCGAGCGTGGCGATACAGTACTCTTATCTCAACAGCCCGCTGTCGCTGCTCTTCCAGCCGGAGTACGGAGCAGAGGCCTCGCGTGCGCTGTTCGCTGAAATCTATGGCTACTGGACAACGCTGCCGAAGGACGGCCGGCCGCAGCTGTATCTGCACGGACTCAGTCTCGGCGCCATGAACTCGGAAAAATCTGCGGAGTTGTTCGAGACGATCGGCGATCCGATTGCGGGCGCGCTCTGGAGCGGGCCGCCGTTCGAAAGCCGCATCTGGCGCTCGATCACCGCGAACCGCAACCCGGGCACGCCGGCGTGGCTGCCGAAATTTCGCGACGGCCGCTTCGTCCGCTTCATGAACCAGAATGGAGCGACAGTGCCGGCAGATGCGCCCTGGGGGGCGATGCGCGTCGTCTATCTGCAATATGCCAGTGACGCGATCACGTTCTTTTCCTACCGCGACGCCTACCAGGCGCCGGCCTGGATGACGGTGCCGCGCGGACCCGACGTCTCACCTGAGCTGCAGTGGTATCCCATCGTCACGATGCTGCAGCTCGCCCTCGACATGGCGGTCGCGACCCATACGCCGATGGGCTTTGGCCATGTCTACGCACCCGAGCATTACGTCGACGCCTGGGTCGCGGTGACCGATGTCAATGACTGGTCGGCCGAGGCGCTCGCCCGGCTGAAGGGGCAGCTTGCGGCGAAAGCGCGGCAGACGACGAACGCAGGGAATGACGATCCCGATCGCGGCGGCTAAAGCCGCTCACTCCGCCATCTCGACGTGCTTGGTCACGGTGGGGCCGGCCAGCGGCCGCTCCTCCATCGCGATCAGGCACAGCGCAGCACCCGTCATCAGCGCGGTGGCGGCGCCGAAGACGTAACGGAACGCATGCCGCATGTCCTCAGCGGGAATGGCATTGACGACGCCTGCGGCATGATGCTCGCCGGCGAGCGGGATGTCGGCACCCAGCGCGATCAGCAGGATGGCTGCGAAAGCCGCGACCGTGAACGAGGACATCAGCGAGCGGACGAAGTTCAACGCGCCGGTGATGGTGCCGACCTGCGGCCGCGCGACCGAATTCTGCACCGAGACCACGCAGACCGGAAAGGTGGTGCCGAGGCCGAGCGCAAACGCGGCCATCAGCGTCAAAAGGCCCCAGAGCGGCAGCGTCGTCAGTGTGAGGCCAAGGCCGCACAGCGCGGCCCAGGACGTGCCGATGATGGCGACGCGCTTGTAGTGCTTGGCCCGCGCCATGGTACGGCCGGCGACGGCCGCACCGATGGTCGAGACCGCCGCGAGCGGGATCAGCGCAAGCCCCGCCTCGCTGGCGCTGAGGTGATAGACGGATTCGTAATAGAGCGGCAGCTGGACCGTGAGGCCCGTGATCGCGCCGAGCGCGCAACCGCCCGCCATCAGCCCGAATGGCACGACGCTTCCGCCGAGCAGCGGCAGCGGCAGGAACGGCTCGTCCGCGCGCCGGGCGTGCCAGACGAAGCTGACGACGAGCGCGACCGCGCCACCGACCATCGCGAGCACGGTCGGCGACAGCCACGGATAGCGCGTGCCGCCCCAGGTCAGCACCAGCATGAAGACGACGGCGGAGGCCATCAGCAGCACGCCGCCGAGCCAGTCGACCTTGCGCTTGCGGTGGAACACCGGGATCTTCTTCATCTTCGGCAGCAGAAGCGCGATCGCGGCGGCCGCGAGCGGAAGGTTGATCCAGAAGATCATCGACCAGTGCAGATGCTCGGCGAACACGCCGCCGATGACCGGGCCGAGAATGCCGCCGACCATCCAGACGCTGGAGAAATAGGCCTGGTATTGCCCGCGCTCGCGTGGGCTCACCACGTCGGAGATCACGGTCTGCACGACAGGCATGATGCCGCCGCCACCGAGGCCCTGGAGGCCGCGCGCCAGGATCAGCATCGGCATGTTCGGCGCGATCGCGCACAGCACCGAGCCCGCGACGAACAGGCTGAGCGAGATGATGATCATGACGCGGCGGCCATAGATGTCGCTGAGCGTGCCGAACACCGGCGCGACCGCGGTCGAGGCGAGCAGATAGGCTGTGATCACCCAGGAGAGATTGGAGACGTCCTGGAACTGTCGCCCGATGGTCGGCAGCGCGGTCGCCACGATGGTCTGGTCGAGCGCTGCCAGGAACATCGTCAGCATCAGGCTGATGACGATGGTGCGGACCTCGTCGGAAGTCAGCGGCACCGGCGGCGCGATGGACGGCGCGTCATCGACGCTCAACACCTCGCTGGGAAGGCGGGAAAGCTCGTCGGCAATGTCGTCAGGCAATGTCTGGACGTCGGCAGCACTCTGCCGTTCGATTTTGTTCATCTCGTCGGACGTCATGTGGCGGCGCAACGCCGCGAAGGATTCGTTCTATGCAATCCAATGTAGACAGCAAAGTTCTTCCCGGGCAGGCACCACGGCGCATGGGTGCATCCCGCCCCGGGGTCATCCCGAACACGTGATCGCGAGGGGCGACGGATCAGTCCCTTGTCAGTCCCTTGGGCGTCGCTTCAGACGGGCCCGTTTCGGCAGCACGGCCGGCCATTGCACGATGTGGTTCTCGAGCTCCTCGTCCGGGATCTCCTCCTCGCTCCCCTCGACGCGGCCGCGGACGGAAACGCCGGCTTCATGCACGGTGTTGGGATCGCCCGAAACCAGCGGATGCCACCAATAGAGGTCGCGCCCCTCGGCGACGAGCTTGTAGCCGCAGCTCGGCGGCAGCCAGTTCAGGCTGCGGACATTGGCCGGGGTCAGGCGGACGCAATCCGGAACCTTGTCGGAACGATTCGGATAGTCCTTGCAGGCGCAGCTCGCCCCGTCGAGCAGCTTGCAGCCGACATGGGTGAAGTAGATCTTGCCGGTGTCCTCGTCTTCGAGCTTGTTCAGGCAGCAGCGGCCGCAGCCGTCGCACAGGCTTTCCCATTCGGCCGCCGACATCTCTTCCAACGTCTTGGTTTTCCAGAAGAATTCTTCCTGGCCTGAAGGTCGTTTGGGAGCTGCGGTCATGCGCCTCAACAAGAATTCGAAAGAGCTACGGCGACGCCATCTAGGGGGCGCGGCCGCAAGGGTGCAAGCGAGGCCTCTCTGAAGCCCGTAATGACCCGGGGTCAATTAGGCCTGTTGTTCAAAATCGCGAGCGTGGCCATTGGTTTATGGGCCCCGCTCGGCTAGAAGGAACAGCAAGTCCCTCGGATGCTGGCCGGGCGCCTTGGGTTTGCCGCAAGATTCCCCCAAGACGTCTCGATGCCGCCCCGGCCGGGTGCTTGAACGCTCGAAGCAAGCCTCAAGGGTTCTAGGTGCGACAGATCATACCACCGCATTGGAAGCAGGGGGTCCGGAATTTCTTCCTCGACCTCGATGCGCGTATCGACTCCTCGCTGTTCTCCTCGGCCAAAGGCATCCGCGAGCTCTACGAGCGCTACTCGACCTTCATGGACCGGTTCTATGTCGGGCGCTGGAAGCGCTGGGTGTTCATCGAGCCGCTGTCGGAGGCCGCCACGCTCGGGCTCGGCGGCCTGGTCGTGATGCTCACCCTCGCCATCCCCGCCTTCCGCGAGACCGCGGACGAGGACTGGCTGAAGAAGTCCGATCTCGCGGTGAGCTTCCTCGACCGCTACGGCAATCCGATCGGCAGCCGCGGCATCAAGCACAACGACTCGATCCCGCTGGAAGATTTTCCCGATGTCCTGATCAAGGCGACGCTGGCGACCGAGGACCGCCGCTTCTACGAGCATTTCGGCATCGACATCGCCGGCACCGCGCGCGCGCTCGTCACCAACGCCCAGGCCGGCGGCGTCCGCCAGGGCGGCTCCTCGATCACCCAGCAGCTCGCCAAGAACCTGTTCTTGAGCAACGAGCGCACCATCGAGCGCAAGGTCAACGAGGCCTTCCTCGCGATCTGGCTGGAATGGCGCCTGACCAAGAACGAGATCCTCAAGCTGTATCTCGACCGCGCCTATATGGGCGGCGGCACGTTCGGCGTCGACGGCGCGGCGCATTTCTACTTCAACAAGTCGGCGCGCGACGTGACGCTGGCGGAAGCTGCGATGCTCGCCGGCCTGTTCAAGGCACCGACGAAATACGCCCCCCACATCAACCTGCCCGCCGCCCGCGCCCGCGCCAACGTCGTGCTCGACAACCTCGTCGATGCCGGCTTCATGACCGAGGGCCAGGTGTTCGGCGCCCGCCGCAACCCGGCCTTCGCCGTCGACCGCCGCGACGAGGCTTCGCCGAACTATTATCTCGACTACGCCTTCGACGAGATGCGCAAGCTGGTCGACACCTTCCCGAAGTCCTATATCGAGCGCGTCTTCGTGGTGCGTCTCGCCATCGACGCCAATGTGCAGAAGGCGGCCGAGGACGCGGTCGAGAACCAGCTGCGCCAGTTCGGCCGCGACTATCACGCGACGCAGGCTGCGACCGTCGTCGCCGATCTCGACGGCGGCATCCGCGCCATGGTCGGCGGCCGCGACTACGGCGCCAGCCAGTTCAACCGCGCCACCGACGCCTATCGGCAGCCCGGCTCCTCGTTCAAGCCCTACGTCTACACCACGGCGCTGCTGAACGGTTACACGCCGAACTCGATCGTGGTCGACGGCCCCGTCTGCATCGGCAATTGGTGCCCGCAGAATTATGGCCATTCCTATTCCGGCTCGGTGACGCTGACGCAGGCGATCACGCGCTCGATCAACGTCGTGCCGGTGAAGCTGTCGATCGAGATCGGCCGGCGGGAGCAGCCGAAGGCGCCGAACCCGGCCAAGATCGGCCGCGCCAAGATCGTCGAGGTCGCGCGCCGCTTCGGTCTCAAGGCGCCGCTGCCCGACACGCCGTCGCTGCCGATCGGTTCGGACGAAGTCACCGTGCTCGAGCATGCCGTCGCCTACGCGACCTTCCCCAACCGCGGCAAGGCGGTGACGCCGCATGCGGTGCTCGAAGTGCGCACCGGCGCCGGCGACCTCGTCTGGCGCTGGGACCGCGACGGTCCGAAGCCGCGGCAGGCGATCCCCGCCTCCGTTGCCGCCGACATGGCCGGCATGATGAGCCACGTCGTCAGCGAGGGCACCGCGCGCCGCGCCGCGCTCGACGGCATTCCGACCGCGGGCAAGACCGGCACGACCAATGCGTATCGCGACGCCTGGTTCGTCGGCTACACCGGCAACTTCACCTGCGCGGTCTGGTACGGCAACGACGACTATTCGCCGACCAATCGCATGACCGGCGGCTCGCTGCCGGCGCAGACCTGGCACGACATCATGCTCGCGGCCCATCAGGGCGTCGAGGTCCGGGAGATCCCCGGCATCGGCATGGGCCAGAAGCTGCCGCCGCAGCACGTCTCCAACGCGCAGGCCAATGCGGCGGCGAAGGTGCTGGAGACCAAGCCGGGTCCGCCGCCGGTGCTGACCAAGCGCGGTGCCGACGTCCTGGTGCGCGTCGAGAAGTTGCTCGATGATGCGGCCAGGACCGCGAATAGATCCGCGGCCGACGACAGCAAGCTGGCGAAGCCGTCCTCGGCGACGAGCGCGCTCGCCTTCCCGCAAAACTACGCGGAAGAGAACGTCAACGCCTCTGCTCCGCGCAAGAACTGATCGAAACCCGTGCGGCTGATCCTGATCACATTGACGGCGCTTCTTCTCGCAACGGTGGTCGGCGTCGGCGCGACCTGGATGACGACGACGCGCGGCACCGAGATCGGCACGCTGACCATCGGCGCCTGGACCGCGCGGCCGCGCACCGGCACCGCCGACGCCGACCCCTATTCGCGCGCCACCATCGTGCGCAACGGCGAGCTGCCGATCGGCACCGGCGACGGCGTCGCCTTCACCGCCACCACCGACGACAAGAAGAAGGCGCTCGACGGCCGCTGCGATGTCGTCGTCTCCGGCGTGACGCCGCCGGCGCGGTTCTGGACGCTGACGCTGTACGACCGCAAGGGTCACCTCGTCGCCAATTCGCTGCAGCGCTACGGCTTCACCAGCCAGGAGATCGTCCGGCAGTCCGACGGCTCGTTCGAGATCCGCATCGCCTCGCGCTCCCGTGCCGGCAACTGGCTGCCGACCGGCGGCATCGAGCGCTACGCCTTGATGCTGCGCCTCTACGACACCCCGGTCGGGGTCGCAACGCGCACCCAGCGCGATGCGCCGATGCCAAGCATCACGACGGCGGGCTGCTCATGATCCGGCTCGCGTTCACCATCGTAGCCGGCGTGGTGCTGGGCCTCGTGGTCCATCTCGTCAGCGTGCTGGCGCTGCCGCGGATCGCGACGCAGGATGCCTATTCGCGGCTGACGCCGATGACGAAGGTGAACGCCGTCACCCAGCTTCCCCTCGCCGACCCCAACACTTCGCCGATGCCGTTCATGGATCCGGCCTTCGCGCTGGCGATCTGCCGCTACGATCTGTCGGGCGGACCGATCAAGCTGACGGTGCCGGTGAGCCAGGCCTACACCTCTGTTTCGTTCTACACCCGCAACGAGATCGCCTATTACGCCATCAACGACCGCTCCGCAGGCCGCAAGGTGATCGAACTCGACCTGATGACCGAAGCGCAGCACAGCGAGCTGCCCGAGGACGAAGAGGTCACCGCGGCCGACCGGCTGATCATCGATTCCCCTGCTACCACCGGCCTGATCCTGATGAAGGCGCTCGCCCCCGAGCCCGGCCTGATGCCGCAGGCGCAGGCCTCGCTGGCAGCGGCGACCTGCGCGCCGCAGACCGAGCCGCCGGCCAAGGCCGAAGCGCCACGCAGCCGGCGCTGAGCGCGGCCGTTTTAGCGCTGCAAAACGTAAAAGCGCGAAAACAACCCCATGCACAGTAGCGGGGGCGTTGAAATCATTGCGTTCTTCCGTCGGCGATAACGAAGCTACCGGGCGACGCTTACGCACCTTTGACTCGTCGGGCAAAACACCGGCATACTGGCATCATCGAGAGTTCGTCACACCCGCGCGGAGCCATCCGTCGCGGGTGTTTTCATTTGGCAGCGCGGGCTGCGAGGCGCATGCAAAGCCGGAGGCCGGGATCTGACGTCATTCGACCTAATGGATGATCTGGCCGAGAAAATCCCGCGCGCGCTCAGTCCTGGGCGCACGGAAGAAAGTTTCAGGATCGGCTTCCTCGACGATGGATCCGCGATCCATGAACACCACCCGATCCGCGATCTCGCGGGCAAAGCCCATCTCATGCGTGACGCAAACCATCGTCATGCCGTCACGCGCGAGCGCCACCATGGTGTCGAGCACTTCCTTGACCGTCTCCGGATCGAGCGCAGAGGTGGGCTCGTCGAACAGCATGATCTTCGGCTGCATGCACAGCGCACGCGCGATGGCAACGCGCTGCTGCTGACCGCCGGAGAGCTGTCCCGGATATTTGTTCGCCTGATCGTGGATGCGCACTTTCCGCAAAACAGCGATCGCACGCTCATGCGCATCCGTGCGGGACAAGCCCCGCACCTTCATCGGCGCCAGCATGCAGTTCTCGACGACCGAGAGATGCGGAAACAGATTGAAGCTCTGGAACACCATGCCGACCTCGCGGCGGACGCCATTGATGTCGTGGATTCGGCCCGTCAGTTCGACGCCATCGACGACGATCCGGCCGCCGTCGTGCTTCTCGATATGGTTGATGCAGCGGATCAGCGTCGACTTGCCTGAGCCCGAGGGGCCACACAGCACGATCTTCTCCCCTGCCGCGACATTGAGATTGACATCGTTCAGGGCCGTGAAGTGGCCGAACCGCTTCACCAGATGCTCCACGACGACGATCGACGCCGACCGGCTGGACTCATTCCCGGCAGTGTGCTGAAGCATTTTCCTCTCCCAAGAACAGGATTTTTCGTTCGGTCCGCTACCGGTGCGTTCCCGCAATCGCATAGCGCCTGCGCAGGGATGCCACGCATTGCGATGCCGCCGAGCTGATTGCGAGGTAGACCACTGCAATGGCCAGATACATCTCGACGAGACGGCCGTTGAGCTGCGCAAGCTTCGAGGCTGCGCCGAGTAGATCGGTGAGCGACAGAACGTAGACTAGCGAGGTGTCCTGGAACAGGATGATGGTCTGGCTCAGAATGATCGGGCTCGCGACGCGAAGCACCTGCGGCAGGATCACAGAGCGATAGGTGTCGAAGGTGGACAATGCGAGCGCCTGGCACGCCTCGAACTGCCCCCGGTTCACGGCCCGCAATCCGACGCGGATGATTTCCGAATAGTAGGCTGCCTCGAACAGGCCGAAAGTGATGAACGCCGTCCAGGTGGCACCGATCGGGACGGGGCGGCCACTCCCGCCGAGATGGCCAAGCACGATCGGCACCAGAAAGAAGAACCAGAACAGGACGAGGATCAGCGGGATAGAGCGCATCAAGGCGACATAGCCACGTACGAGCTTACCGATCACAGGCACTTCAAAGTGCTGCACCAGGGCGAAACAGGTCCCGAGGATCAGGCCGACCACGAATGCAATGGCGGTCAGCGCCAGCGAAAACAACAGGCCCGACCAGAGGTAAGGCCACGCCTGAAGAACAACGGAGAAATCGAGGCTGTTCATTTCACGACCTCCATTGCGTCGGGCAAGGAGCCGACCTGTTGGGCAGCGCGCGTCGGGGCCGGTTCGATCGCATTCTCCGCACGCCCGGTGCCCGGAATGCGCACGGCCCTGTCGATCAGCGCCATTCCCTGATAGGCAATCAGAGCCAGCGCGAGATAAATCAGCGTCGCGGCGCCGAAAGCCGTGAAGGTCTGGAACGTCGCTTCGCTGATCTGCCGGGCCTGCGCCGTCAGCTCCATCAGCCCGATCGTGAGTGCGACGGAGGTGTTCTTGTAGATGCCCATCACCTCGCTGGTCAGGCTCGGTATGATCAAGCGCAGCGCCTGCGGCAGGATGATATGGCGATAGGTCAGATGTCCGCTGAGCCCGAGCGCGCTTGCCGCCTCGACTTGCCCCTTCGGCAACGCCTCTATCCCGGCACGAACCTGTTCGGCGATGCGGGCGGCAGTGTAGAGTCCCAGGCACACGAGCGCCGGGAAGAATGATCCCCAAGGCGGAGGAATCTGCTTGATGGCATTTCCGAGCGCAACGGGCAGAATCTCCGGCAGGACGAAGTACCAGAGGAACATCTGCACGAGCACAGGAATGTTGCGGAAGATTTCCACATACAACCGCGCGACGGCCGCAACGATCCGGTTCTGAACGGTGCGGCCGATGCCGACGATGACCCCGACCGCGAAGGCGATCCACCAACCGAAGAACGCCAGCGCCAGAGTCCAGCCGAGGCCCGACAGAAGCCAGTCGATATAGCGTTGGCCATCCGCCGTCTGTTCAAGAAGCACTGCAAACATGGCGAACCTCAGGGCTCGGTTTGCGGGACACTCTCCGCCTTGCCGCGAAGTGGATTCTTGTTTTCACGCGTTTCTTGACACGAACCGGAATCCATTTCGCTCGAAGACGCTCTAGTCGACGGCGTCGCTGGGATGCGCGATCCGTTCCGTGAGCTCGACCGTCAGCGGGAACGCTAGGTTCTCGCCCTTGGGCGGGATCGGCCTGGTGAACCACTTGGCGTAGGTCTTCTCGAACTGACCCGACGCCATCTGATTGGAGAGGACATCATCGACGAGCGCCTTGAAGCCGGTATCGCCCTTCGTGAACATCAGGCCATAATAGATCTTGGCGTAGCCCTCGGGGAGAAATATCAGCGCATCCGGCTTCGGCGCAGCGGCCTTCAGGCCCGCGAGAAGGATGTCGTCTTCCATGAAGGCGGCCGCGCGGCCCGTGTTCAGCATCAAGAAGGATTCGGCATGATCCTTGGCCTGGACGATGTTGAAGCCGAGCTGCTCCCTCGCATTCACGCCCTGCGCGAAGCCGACGGCATTGGAGCCCTGGGTCACCACGATCGTCTTGCCCTTGAGATCGCCGGCCGTCTTCAGGCCGCTGTCCGCCTTGATCAGCCAGCGCGGCTGGCTCACGAAAGTGGCGACGGAAAACGAAACCTGCTCCTGCCGCTTCCTGTCGTTCGCCGTGCCTCCGCACTCGATATCGACGGTGCCGCTCTGGATCAGCGGGATGCGGTTGGACGAGTTCACCGGAACGTAATTGACCCTCAGATTGGGCAGGCCGGTCTCCGCCTTGATGCGCTCGACGATGGCTGCGCAGAGATCGAGCGAGAAGCCGATCGGCTTCTGGTCAGGACCGAGATAGGAGAACGGTATCGAGGCTTCGCGGTGGCCGATGGTGATGGCGCCGGTCGACTTGATCCTGGCAAGCGTGGGACTGTCGGCGGCAACCGAGGGTCCGCTGATGGCGGCCAGGACCGCGAGGCCGGACAGAATGCTCAAGACACGCGCAACGTTCGTCATGTACGTCTCCTTGATGGACGGCCTATGCGGCCCTCGATGATGGCTTCACGCCGCGCCGCTGGATGATCTCGATCAGGCGGTCGACGTCCGCGAACGTATTGAACATCCCGAACGACACGCGAATGCCGCCCCGCTCCGGCGACACGCGGACCCCGTTCTCCTCGAAATGGCCCAGCCATTCGGCGGCAGGCAGCGCGATGACGTAGATGTGCGGCGCGCGATGCTGCCGCTCGCGAGGACCGACGAGACGAACGCCCAGCGCGTCGAGCCGGGCGATGAGATGATCGCCGAGATCGAAGCAATGGTTCCGGATGTTCTGCACGCCTAACGCTTCGATCATGTCGAGCGAGGCACCGAGTGCATGGATCGCCGGAAGATTGAAATTGCCAAGCTCGAAGCGACGCGCGCTTGGGGCCGGATCGAGCCTGTCGACGCGGGCGATGAGATCGCCCGGTATCTCCGCCAGGCTCGCAGCCGCCAGATAGGCCGGCTCGAGTTCGGTCCTGGACTTGTCCCAATACAACAGACCCAGCCCCTGCGGCACGAGCAGCCCCTTGTGACTGCCCGAACCGATGAAGGTCGCGTGCATCGCCTTGGCGTCGATCGGCACGACGCCGATCGCCTGCATCACGTCGACGACGAAATAGAGGCCTCTCTCCCGGCACAGCGCGCCGATGCTTTCGACGTCGAAGCGGTGGCCGGCATGGAATGTCACCTGCGACATCGAGATCGCCCTCGTGTTCGCATCGACGTGCGGACGAAGGCTCGCGGCGTCAACGACCTCGGTCATCGGCACAAATTCGACCGCGACGCCCTTTCGTCGCAGATTGAGGAATGCGTACGCGTTGTTCGGATGATCGCCGTGGATCATGAGGACCTTGTCGCCAGCGTGCAGGGGCAGCGCGTTCGCGGCGATGTTCATGCTCTCCGAGGTGTTCTTGGTGAAGGCGATCTCATCTGCCGCTGCACCGAGGAGCCGCGCCAGCTTCGCGCGGGTCTGCTCGACGCGATCGAGCCACACGCTCTTGGGGCCTGCGCTCTCCAGACCTTCGCTCAGGAAACGGTCGATCGCGGCTTTGACGGGACGTGCGAGCGGCGTCTGGAAGCCGGAGTCGAGATAGGTCATCCGCTCGGCAGCCGGAAACTCCTTCCGCACGGCATCAACATCGTAATGTCCTGACATCCCATTCTCCTGAGCGCGTCCGCGGCGGCTCGCACTGCACAATTCCTGCTCACCGCCGGGCAGCGCCAACGATATGGGCAGAGCGTCGAACCGGCTACTTTGATTTTCATATTTCAGTAGTTTTTATTCCGAAAAATGATAATTTTTGATTCCGAAGTTTGATAGAGGGAAAGAAGATGTCGGAAGCCAGCCTCAACGGACCGCTCGACCGCGCCTTCGCGATCGTCGGTTACGTCGCCGGCCAGACCAGAGCGGCCTCGGTCGCGGAAATCGCGAGCGCCTTGTCACTGCCGCTGCCGACTGCGCACCGGTTGATCGGCAATCTGGAGCTGCGCGGGCTTCTGCAGAAAGCCCTGGGGACAAAGCGCTATGTGGTCGGCAATCAACTGGTCACGTTGTCGGCCCGGGTGATCGGCGCAGCGTTCCGGACCGCTCGCCGGCACGCCGTGCTCCGCGCTGTCGCCGCGGAGATCGGCGAGCAATGCGAGATCGGCGTCGTGCGTGACAATGTCGTTTCGTATGTCGACAGCGTCCGCGTCTCGCAACCTCAAGGCCTACAATTCAATCCGGGAGAAGCGGCGCCACTCCACTGCACGTCGACCGGCAAGATCTACATGAGCCGCTTGCCCGAGCGCGCGCGAGAGAAGCTGTGCCGCGCCCTTGCTCTGACCAGATATACCGAAACGACGATCGTCGATGTCGAGAGCCTGATGAAGGTGCTCGATGAAACCCGCAGACGGGGCTGGGCCAAGACCAACGAAGAATATGTGAGAGGCGTCGTCGGCTGCGCAGTTCCCATCCTGTCCCCGGATCGCGAACTGATCGCGTGCCTGGGCGTGTCCGTTCCCGTGGCGCGGGTGAGCTTCACCGCACTCGATCGGTTCATCGCGCCGCTTCAGAAGGCCGCGGAACTCCTTTCGGAAACCATCCTCCAGGCCGACGAGGACGGAAGAAGCGATGCATCCGCGGAAGCCTGAACTCACGGTCCAATCTGACACCAAAGCGCGATGAGATCGGGATGAATCGTCATCGTGCTTTGGGTTGTTGCTTGAGCATGATCTTTTCGGAAAACCGCTGCACACTATGCGTTAACGCGGCCCTTGGGGTCCGGATCATGCTCTAGCGAGTGATGGCAGCAGCTGTCACGCGACAGTAGGACGCAACCACAAATCCTTTGCGGCGTTGAAGCGGCTCGCCCCCAGAGCTATCGATCGGCCAAACCATTTTCGATCGGAGGAACGCATGAGCACCATCACCGGCGGCTGTCACTGCGGCGCAATCCGTTATGAGGTCGAGGGTGAGGCGATCGTGCACGCGCTGTGCCACTGTCGCGACTGCCGACTTCACGCCGGCGCCCCGGTCGTCGGCTGGACGATGTATCCGGACGATGCCGTCAAGGTGACCAAGGGCGAGCCGAAAGTGTACCACTCCTCGGAACATGGCCGGCGGCACTTCTGCGGCGACTGCGGCACCGGCCTGTTCTATTTCAATGCCAACATCATGCCCGGAATCATCGACATCCAGAGCGCGACCTATGACGATCCCGAGGTCGTGCCGGCAACGATGCAGATCCAGGTCGCCGAACGTCTTCGCTGGATGGAGCACGCGCACGAACTGCCGGCGTTCGACCGCTATCCTCCACAGCCGTAGCGGCGGAAGATGGCACCGGCTGTTTTGGCGTCATCCAGGGATTGGCAACGCTCGGCTCGTGCGCCAGCTCATTGATGGTGACGATGGTGCTGCGCCGCGCCGCCGGACGTGTACCCGCGCAGCTCGGCGTATCTTGCCAATTGCGCCTGATCGAGAACCGCCGCGGTGCGCAGGTGATATTTGAGATGGGCTTGCCGCAGCTCTCCCTGCGTCTTCGCGATCGCCGCGGTGGCGGATCCCAGACTCTCGTCGGTGATCGTGCGGCTGGCGAACTGCCGATCCAGATCCGCCTCGTTCTCGATCAATCTGCTGCCGATGGGAGTGGTCTCGGCCTTCATCTCGGAGAACATCGCCTCGACCTTGCTCCGCTGCTCCGGGTTCAATCCCAATTGGTCCGCGAGTTCGAGCACGTGGGAGGGCCCGGGATAACCATTGAGCTCGGCCGCGAGTGCGAGCCCCATGCCGCGCCCCGCCCGCAGATCGCCGATCTGCTGGTCCGAAAGCGCCTTGATGTGGCGGGACTGCATGCCGGCGTACGGCGTCTGCGCCCAAGCGGCAGCGGGCGCGAACAAGGCGATGATCAAAACGACGATCTTCATGACTTTCTACCCATGTTGCAGGACGTCAGCCAATCATGACTCGGCGATGGCGTAAACGGCAACATCGCCGGTGATTTACGCGGGACCTTCGGCAGATTGCGATCTCGGCTTCCATGACGGCCTCGGCTGGGAGCGCTCCCTGATCAAGGGGCTCTCAACCGATCACCTGCGAGCCGATAAAGCGCATGAATGGCCTTTGACCATCGGCACCGAACAGCACGACCGTGTAAGGCTCCGGCTTGCCGCCTTCCATCCCGGGCGATCCGACCGGCATGCCCGGCACAGCGAGCCCTTTCGCAATGGGGCGCTCCAAGAGGAGGCGCCGCACGGCTGCGGCCGGCACATGTCCCTCGATGAGATAACCTGCGACCTCTGCCGTGTGACACGCGGCCAGGTCCGAGGGGATGCCGAGACGATTCCGAACCGCGTCGAGATCGGCGGTCTCCTCCACCTGGACGACAAATCCTGCGTCCCGGAGATGCTGCACCCAGCCCGCGCAACAACCGCAGCTCGGATCCCTATGCACCGTGACGGTCGTTTCTCCGGCCTGCGCCGCAACGGCAGGCCTCGCCAGGACTGCCGCCGCTGCCGCCGCCATCAGCCCTGCAAGCGACCGACGGGTCATCACATGTCCGCGTTCCCTCATCTTCGATTCCTTTCCTCATCGCTGGATCTCAAGGCATCAACGAGGGCTCGCCTGGCCCTCGTACATGAACGTCATGGGCTTCAGCCCGTTCATATAGCCGGTGCGCATCTCGTCGATGCGAAAGCCGTTGCGGGTCAAGACGTCAGCGATGTCCCGGTTGAGATGGCAACCGCCCGAGATGCGCATCCATGCGGGGGTCAGGCGATCTTGCCACCAGCGCACGTTCGGTTCGGGCGCGCGGCCATGCTCGACGAAGACCAGCTTCCCTCCCGGTTTCAGCACACGCCGCGCCTCTGTCATCGCGCGATCGACGTCCGGAATGCTGCACATGGTCCAGGTCGTCAGGACCGTGTCGATGCTGCGGTCCTCGATCGGCATAGCCTCGGCCGAAGCTTCAACGAGATTGACCGGAGTTTTCGGATGCGGCGCGTGTCGCGCCATCTCGAGAAGCTTTGGAGCGGGCTCGAGACCCACAAGCTGCGTCACCGTAGCTCCGTAGAACGGCAGGTTGCGGCCGGACCCGACGCCGATCTCGAGGACCCGGCCCTGAGCCGCACGGGCCGCGCGCTGCCGATAGGGCGCAAGTTCCTTGTTGCGCATCGCAAGGTCGCAAAGCCGTGGCAGAATGACGTCGTTGTAGAAGCCCATGCGCGCATCTCCTGGCATCGCCGCTCAATGATCCTGCTGATCTCTTCAGGTGCGGCAAAGATCACGCGTCCGCACGTTCGCCTCTCATGCCAGCGCCGTCCCCAATATTAGCGCGATGACGACCAATGCGGTGATCAATTCCATCGCCCCAACATTCCTGACAGCCGTTCAACATGACTGACCTCATTCGGCAGACTGCAGCACCCGCAATCTCGGACCGATCGGCTTTGACATTTCGGTCGGTTGTCCCTTGTCCTCGGACTCGGGAGGCAGGTGGAAGCCCTTGACCAACCCGAAGATCGCCGGGATCACGATCAGCGTCAGCAGCGTCGACGACGTCATCCCGCCGATCATCGGCACCGCGATGCGCTGCATGATCTCCGACCCGGTGCCGGTGCTCCACATGATCGGCAACAGGCCCGCCATGATGGCGACCACCGTCATCATCTTGGGGCGGACGCGCTCGACGGCGCCCTCCATGATGGCCTCGTGGAGATCGCGCCGGGTGAAGACCCTGCCCTCGGCGCTGCGCTTCGCCTTCAGCTCGGCCAGCGCGTGCTCGAGGTAGATCAGCATCACGACGCCGGTCTCGGCGGCGACACCGGCGAGCGCAATGAAGCCGACGGCGACGGCGACCGACAGGTTGAAGCCGAGCCACCACATCATCCAGATGCCGCCGACCAGCGCGAAGGGCAGCGACAGCATGACGATGAGTGTCTCGGTCATGGCCCTGAAGTTCAGGTACAGCAGCAGGAAGATGATCGTGAGCGTTACCGGAACGACGATCTTCAGGCGGGCCGCGGCGCGCTGCAAATATTCGTACTGACCGCTCCAGACAACATAGTATCCGGGCGGGAACGCGATGCTTTCCGACACCGCGCGTTGCGCATCGGCGACGTAGCTGCCGATGTCCCGGTCGCGGATGTCGACATAGACGTAGGTCGCGAGCTGACCGTTCTCCGTTCGGATCGAGGTCGGCCCCCGCGCCGGCTCGACCTTCGCGACCTCGCCGAGCGGCACCGCGCCGCCCGCCGGCATCGGCACCAGGATATCGCTGGCGATGGCCTTCGGATTGTCGCGCAAATCGCGCGGATAGCGCATGTTCACCGTGAACCGCTGCCGGCCTTCGACCGTCGTCGTGACCGTCTGGCCGCCGAGAGCGGCCGCGATGGTGTCCTGAACGTCCTGGATCAGGATGCCATAGCGGGCAAGCGCCTCGCGGTCCGGGACGATCTCGAGATAGTACCCGCCGATGCCGCGCTCGGCGTAAGCCGAGGACGTGCCCGGGACGGCCTTGATCACCCGTTCGACCTGCTTCGCCAGCCGGTCGATCTCGACGAGGTCGGTGCCCATCACCTTGACGCCGACTGGCGTGCGGATGCCGGTGGACAGCATGTCGATGCGCGCCTTGATCGGCATGGTCCAGGCGTTGGAGACGCCCGGAAACTGCAGCGCCTTGTCCATCTCCGCGACCAGGCTGTCGACCGTGACGCCGGGACGCCACTGCTCCTTCGGCTTCAGGTTGACGATGGTCTCGAACATCTCGGTCGGCGCCGGATCGGTCGCGGTCGCCGCCCGTCCCGCCTTGCCGTAGACGGACGCGACCTCCGGGAACGACTTGATGATGCGGTCCTGCGTCTGCATCAGTTCGGCCGCCTTGGTGACCGAGATGCCGGGCAGCGTCGTCGGCATGTAGAGCAGCGTGCCCTCGTTCAGCGTCGGCATGAACTCGGTGCCGAGCTGCCGCGCCGGCCAGATCGTGACGGCGAGCACGACAAGCGAGGCCAGGATCACCAGCGTCTTGGCACGCAGCACGCCCTTGATGACCGGCCGGTAGATCCAGATCAGGAAGCGGTTGATGAAATTCCTGTGCTCCGGCACGATCCGGCCACGGACGAAGATCACCATCAGCGCCGGCACCAGGGTGACGGACAGCAGCGCCGCAGCAGCCATCGCGAAGGTTTTCGTGAACGCCAGCGGACTGAACAGCCGCCCTTCCTGCGATTCCAGCGTGAAGATCGGCATGAAGGACACGGTGATGATCAGCAGGCTGAAGAACAGCGCAGGGCCGACCTCGGAGGCCGCGTCGATCAGGATCTGGACGCGCGACTGATCGGGCTTGGCGCGTTCGAGGTGCTTGTGGGCGTTCTCGATCATGACGATCGCGGCATCCACCATGGCGCCGATCGCAATCGCGATGCCGCCGAGGCTCATGATGTTCGAGCCGAGGCCGAGCAGCTTCATGGCGCCGAACGCCATCAGCACGCCGACCGGCAGCATCAGGATCGCGACCAGCGCGCTGCGGACGTGCAGCAGGAACACGATGCAGACCAGCGCGACGACGATGCTCTCCTCGAACAGCGTGTGCTTGAGCGTATCGATGGCCGCGTAGATCAGGTTGGAGCGATCGTAGACCGGTACGATCTCGACCGACTTCGGCAGGCTGCTCGCGATCTCCTTGAAGCGCTTCTTGACGTTCTCGATGACGTCGAGGGCGTTGACGCCGAAACGCTGCAATACGATGCCGCTTGCGACCTCGCCCTCGCCGTTCAGCTCGGCGATGCCGCGCCGCTCGTCCGGCCCGAGCTCGACTTTGGCGACGTCCCGAAGCAGCACCGGCGTGCCATTGCTCGTCTTCAGGACGATGTTGCCGAGATCGTTGACGCTCTTGACGTAGCCCTTGCCGCGAATGACGTATTCGAACTCCGATAGCTCGACCGTGCGTCCGCCGACATCGGCATTGCTGGCGCGGATCGCCTCCCGGATCTTCTGCATGCTGATGCCGCGATCGCGCATCCGCTGCGGATCGAGGACAACGTTGTATTGCTTGACGAAGCCGCCGATGCTGGCGACCTCGGCGACGCCTTCCGCCTTGGCCAGCGCGAACTTCAGATTCCAGTCCTGGATCGTTCGCGTATCGGCGAGGTTCAATTCCCTCGATGTCACGGCGTACTGGTAGACCCAGCCGACGCCGGTCGCGTCTGGCCCGATGGTCGGGGTGACGCCGGCAGGAAGCCTGGACGACGCGCCGTTCAGGAATTCCATGACGCGCGAGCGTGCCCAGTAGATGTCGGTGCCGTCCTCGAAGATGACGTAGACGAATGACACGCCGAAGAAGGAGAAGCCGCGCACCACCTTCGATTTCGGCACCGTCAGCATCGCGGTCGTCAAGGGATAGGTGACCTGGTCCTCGATCACCTGCGGCGCCTGGCCGGGATACTCGGTGTAGACGATGACCTGCGTGTCCGAAAGGTCGGGGATCGCATCCAGCGGCAGGTGCAGCAGCGCGTAGAGGCCGGCGGCGGCCGCAAAACCGGTGCCGAACAGCACCAGCAGCAAATTGCGCGCCGACCAGGCGATGATGCGGGCGATCATTTGTGCTCTCCCGCCGCATGGCCCGTGTCGGAGGCCTGAGGAGCAGCCTCGGCGAAGCCTTTGAGCGCGGCCTTCAGATTGCTCTCCGCATCGATCAGGAAGTTGGCGGAGGTCACCACCGCCTCGCCGTCCGCAAGACCGTCCCGCACCTCGATATAACCGCCACCGCGCCGGCCAAGCTTCACTTCCCGCGGCTCGAAACGCCCGTCTCCCTTGTCGACGAGAACGGCCTGGCGCGTGCCGGTGTCGAGCACCGAGCTATCCTGTATCGCCAGGACGGGCGCGCCATCTGCCGTGTCGATGTCGGCATCGACATACATGTCCGGCAGCAGCGCCGCGTCGGGATTGGCGAGCTCGATCCGGACGCGAACCGTCCGGGTATCGCGGTTCACCTGCGGATAGATCACGGCGATCTTGCCGGTGAACGCGCGGCCGGGAAAGCTGCGCGCGCGCACCGCAACGGACTGCCCCACCGCGATATTGCCGAGATCGCGCTCGGCGACGTCGACCAGCGCCCAGACCAGCGAAGTGTCAGCGATCCGGAACAGCACATCGCCGGGATTGGCGCGCATGCCTTCGATCGCGTTGCGCTCGAGCACGATCCCGTCGCGCGGCGCCGACCAATGGATGGTGACGGGCGCGACGCGCGTCTTCTCCATCTCGGCGATCACCTGCTCGGGGACGTCGAGATTGACCAGCCGCTGCCGCGAGCCACGGCCGTACGACTCGACGCCGCCGACGGTCTTCGAGGTGATCGTCGCGAGATACTCGGCAGCCGCAGACGCGACCGCCGCGCTGTAGATCTCCATCACCGGCTGGCCCGCCTTCACGCGGGTGCCGGTGGTGACGTCCGCGACCTTCTGCACGAAGCTTTCGGCACGCATCGCGATCACCGACACGCGACGTTCGTCCAGCTGAATCGTGCCGGGCGCCTTCACCAGCACCCGGATTGATCGCCGCGCCGCCGGCTCGGACTTCACGCCGGTGCGCTGGATCTTGCCGGGCGACAGCTTCACCGTCCCATCATCGACGTCGTCGCCTTCGTAAACGGGGATGTAGTTCATCCCCATCGGATCCTTCTTCGGCACCGGCGAGGTGTCGGGCAGCCCCATGGGATTGCGGTAGTAGAGGATTTTTCGCGACGCGGCCGCTTGCGATGGCTTCGACTCTGCAGGGGCTGCCTGATCGTCGTCGTAGACCGGCAGATAGTCCCGCCCCCGCTCGTCCTTCCGCGGCCCGGCCGACCAGAGCGGCGCGCCGCTCGGATCGCGGTAGTAGAGCGGCGTTCGGGCACCGCCTGCCGTGGCCGAGACGACCTCGGCATGGACGGACGAGCCTCCGTCGTTCATGAGCCAGAAAACGGCCAGGGCCAGGCTGCCAGTGAGCGCGAGTGCGGTGAGAAGACGTTGCGTGTTCATCGCCAGATACCGCGCGCCGCGGGCGCGCGTCCATGTAAACGGGAAAGAGAAGTTCGGGCGCCGTCCGGCGGCGCCCGAAGGCTCACTTCGTCGCCTTGACGACGACCTTGCCGGTGACCGTGTCAGGCTCGCCCTGCACCTTCGCCGAGAGCGTGACTTGATAGCGGCCGGCCATCGGCAGGTCGGTCTTGAAGGCATAGATGCCCGGCTCTTGGGACGGCAGCGGCGCGACGGCCGACTCCATGTCGGCCATGCCGTCAGGCGCCATGTCCACGCGAGTCCTGAAGATCACCGCGTCGGAGACCGGCTTGCCGGTCTGCTTGTTGGTGAGGCGAACGGCGAGCGTGACGTCGTCGCCCTTCTTCATCTCGGGATTGACCGGCTCGAAAGCGTAATCGCCTGCGCCCGCCATGGCGGCCGGAGCGGCGAGCGAAAGGGTGGCGGCAAGAGCCGCAGCGCTGAATCTGGAAAGCATTGTCGTGTCCTCATGAATTGATCTTCCGCCGTGACGCATGACGCGCGCACGTCAGCCATCGACGCGCGCAGCCGTGCGCACGCGTCGTCAAATTGGCGAGATCAGATTCGAGGGGGCCGGAAGGGAGGACTGCCGCCGCGGAAGGCGACGACCTGATCGTCGGGAATGACGGTTTCCCCCGACGCTATGGCAAGCAATTCGAAGCCCAGGGGCCGGATGTCTGCAAGCGCGACGGTGCCGCCGACACAGCAGAACCCCATCCCGCACTTGTAGCCGCCGGTGTCGGAGCCCGTTCCCTTCATGTCGGGACAGCAATCGTCCATCGACATTTCTCCGTGGCCGCTCATGACCATGGTCGCCTGCATGTCGTCCGACGACTTGGCGAGGCTGGAAGCAGACACGCCAACCGGCAGCATCGCCAGGGATAGGGCGATGGCGAATGCCAGGATGGTACGGACGATCCGCATCAGATCTGCTTTTACCGTTTGGACAATTGGAGCCGCAACGCTTGTAACATATCCCGCTGCCGAAAGCATTCTTTGATCCGGGTCAAGCATTCGTGACCGAGGCTTCGATCACCCCGAGCGGGCGTTTGCGATCTCGGCCGCGAGCAGTTCCCCGCCTCGTCGCCGACATGCCGAATCCGACCGTCGATTGCAAGGGACTCACGTCGTCCGATCTGCACGAAGCAGCAGCAGCGCGACGAAGGCCGAGGCCGAGGCCAGCGCGCTGATCCAGAGCGCGCTGCTGCCGAAATGCTCCACCATCAGTCCCAGCGCAAGCGGCGCGAAGGCGCCTGTTGCCCTCGACGGCAGCGAGATCATGCCGACCCGCCTGCCGAATCCCGTCGGCCCGAACAACGCCAGTGGCAGCGTACCACGGGCGATGGTGATGATGCCGTTGCCCGCGCCATACAGCACCGTGAAGGCCGGCGCGAGCCAGGGGCCGCCCGCGACCAGCGCAAGCACGCCGATCGGATTCATGAGCATGGCAAGCCTTGCCGACAGCAGCGGATGAAACCGGCTGAGCCATCCTGCCTCCAGAAGGCGGGCGCCGACTTGCGCAGGTCCGACCAATGCTCCTGCGAACAAGGCCTGTGCCGGCGTGGCGCCGAACGCAACCAGCATGGTCGGCAGGATGGCCGAGACTCCGGAGCTGACGAAGCTTGCCGCCGCAAAGATGTACGCCAGCAGCATCATCGCGAAGCTTTCGCTCTGGCGGCCGGAGTGTTGGCTCGCACCCGTGCCCGGTCGGGACTCCTGGTCCAATGGAGCGGCACGGGGCAGCGAAAGATTGAGCGGCAAGGCAACGCCGATATGGATCACCGCCCATACCTGGCAGGCCGCGCGCCAGCCGTACTCCGAAGCAAGCCACGTCGTGAGAGGCCAGCCGAGGGTAGAGGCGAAACCGGCGATCAGCGTGATGCCGGTGATCGTTGCTCGCGCATTGGCGCCGTAGATCCGCGCAAGCGTCGCGAACGCCGCTTCATAGAGGCCCATGCCCATGCCGATCCCGAGCAGGATCCAGGCGGTGATCAGCAGCGCCACACCATGGGACACGGACAGCAGGAGCAAGCCTGCCGCGAAAACGAGGTTCGAGACGGCAAGCAGGCCACGCCCTCCGAACGTATCGATGGCATGCCCGACTCTCGGGCCGAGCAGGCCGGAGATGACGAGCGCTCCCGACAGCGCGCCGAACAGGTAAGTCGGCGCAAGACCGAGATCGAGCGCAATCGGCGCAGCCAGGATCGCAGGGAGATAGTAGCTCGACGCCCAGGCAATGGTCTGGGCGCTGCCGAGCGCGACGACGACAGCGAGCGGGCTCGCAGTGCCTCCCGTCATGAGCAACCGCATCCCGCACTGCCTGCCTTCATGGCGGATTCATCGGCGGCACAGCAGGCCGAGGGTTCGGCCTTGGCCGGACCGCCGCAGCATCCCGCTGCGCCGGCGGACTCGACGCCGGCCCGCGTGCAGACGCCGGTCTCGGGCAACACGAGCTCGACCCGTGCCGCAGCCTCCTTGTCGCCCGCGATCTCGGCGACGATCGAGCGGACCTGCTCGTATCCGGTGGTCATCAGGAAGGTCGGCGCCCGGCCGTAGGATTTCATGCCGGCGAGATAGAAGCCCGGCTCGTCATGCGCCAGTTCGCGAGCGCCGTGAGGCCGCACCGTTCCGCAGCTGTGCTCGTTGGGATCGATCAGCGGCGCAAGTGCGACGGGCGCCTCGATCGCCGGGTCGAGCCGAAGCCGCAGCTCGGACAGGAACGAGAGATCGGGACGGAAACCGGTCGACACCACCAGCTCATCCGCAACCACACTGCGCGCACCGCAGCAGGCACCTGCCGAAATCCTGAGACGTCCTTCGACCTCCGAAAGATGGGTGACACCGAAGTCGGTCTCGACCTTGATCTTTCCGTCAGCCACGAGCGCGGCGAAGGTGGATCCCAGCTCGCCGCGCGCGGCAAGCTTGTCGTTGCTGCCGCCGCCGAAGGCTTTTGCAGGATCGTCGCCGCGCAACAGCCAAACGGGCTGCGTGCCGGGCACCTCCTCGGCGAGCCGTGCGAGTTCGATCAGCGTGCCCAGCGCGGAATGGCCGCCACCGAGCACGGCGACGGTCTTGCCGGCATATTTGTTGCGCGCAGCACCTCGCACATCCGGCATGCCATAGGCGATGCGATCGCTGCGCTCGCGTTCGCCGATCGCGGGCAGACCGTTGCTGCCGGCCGGATTGGGCGAGAACCACGTGCCTGACACGTCGATGACGGCATCGGCGCGCAGCACCTCGGGGCCCCTGCCGTTCTGATAGCGGAGTTCGAAGGGCGCCTGCTCGCGGCCCCTGGTCTTCGCCTTGTCGAAGCCCACGCGGCTGATCGCCGTGACGCGGCTCGACGTCCGGATCGTCTCGCGCAACAGCGTTCGCGTTGCGAGCGGCGCGAGGTAGCGCTCGATCAGTTCGCCGCCGGTCGGATAGGATTGCGGGTCCGGCGAATTCCAGCCCGTCGGCGCGAGCAGGCGCGCCGCCGCCTTGTCGACATTGTATTCCCACGGCGAGAAGAGCTGGACGTGCCGCCACTGCCGCACCGCATGCCCGGCCTCGGATCCGGCCTCGAGCACGACAGGGGACATGCCGCGTTCGAGCACGTGCGCGGCGGCGGCGAGACCGACCGGCCCCGCCCCGATGATGGCCACCGTTTTCTTGCTCATGTCGCTTTCTCCTATATTTCTAGAATTATGGAATAAATCGTCAAATGAATCAGGCTGCCGTCTGAGCATCCTTGCATCCGGCTTCGTCCGCGCAGCACTCCGCGACCAGATAGTCGACCAGGCCCCGCATGGCGTCGAAGTTGGCGTGGCAGATCAGGGTCGTCGATTCCCTGACCTGACTGACCAGTCCGACCGCGACCAGGGTCTTGATGTGGTGCGACAGCGTTGACGCCGGGATCTTCAGCTTGTCCTGCAAGCGGCCAACCGGCATGCCCGCGTGCCCGGCCCGAACCAATGCGCGGTAGATCTGAAGCCGGGTCCGATTCCCCAGGGCCTCCAAACGCGCTGCTGCGTCATCGATCTTCATGAGGCCAGGATGTACCCGTGCTACATCATCTGTCAAACGCTATTTCTAGAATATTCGAAATATTGGCCTCACGAGGTCGCGGATTTCAGGTTGACGCGACCCTAACAATTCCATAAATCTGGATATATGGAAACAGAAGAAGCCGTCCTGGCGCTTGCCGCGCTGTCTCAACCGACCCGCCTGGAGGCGTTCCGGACGCTGGTCAGACACGAGCCTGACGGTCTTGCGGCCGGCGATCTCGCACGCCTGCTGGAAGTCCCCCAGAACACGCTCTCGGCGCATCTGTCGATTCTGAGCCGCGCGCGCCTCGTGATGTCCGAGCGGCACAGCCGTTCGATCGTCTACCGCGCCAACCTCGGTGAATTTCGCGACGTTGCCGTCTTCCTGCTGCGCGATTGCTGCGGCGGACGGCCGGAAGTCTGCGAGCCCGTCGTCGAGACTTTGCAATCGTGCTGCGCTCCCAAGCGAAAGGAGAAGGCCCGTGCCTGATCGCGTCTACAATGTGCTGTTCCTCTGTACGGGCAATTCGGCCCGTTCCGTGCTCGCGGAATCGATCCTTCGCAAGGACGGTGCCGGGCGCTTCCGGTCCTACTCCGCGGGGAGCACACCGAAAGGCGCCGTGCATCCGCTGGCGCTGCGCACGCTGCAGAGCATGGACTATCCGACCGACGGGATGCGCTCGAAGAGCTGGCTCGAGTTCGCCGCGCCCGATGCGCCGGTAATGGATTTCGTCTTCACCGTCTGCGACAACGCCGCCGGCGAATCCTGTCCGGTCTGGCCGGGTCAACCGACGACTGCGCATTGGGGCATCGAAGATCCTGCGGCCGTCGAAGGCACCGAGATTGAAAGACTTGCGGCCTTCTCGACGGCCTTCCGCTACCTGAAGAACCGCATCAGCGCGTTCGTGAACCTGCCCCTCAGCGGCATCGACCGGCTTTCGCTGGGGACCAAGCTGCGGGAAATCGGCCGCTCCGAGGGGGCAACCTCCGGCAAGAGCGACGTGGCGTGACCATGAGCATCTTCGAACGATACCTCACTTTGTGGGTCGCGCTTTGCATCGTGGTCGGCGTCGCATTGGGGCACGTCATGCCCGGCTTCTTCGGCGCGGTTGCAGCCGCTGAGGTCGCCAAGGTCAACCTGCCGGTCGCGATACTGATCTGGCTCATGATCGTGCCGATGTTGTTGAAGATCGACTTCGGCTCACTGGGCCAGGTCCGGGAGCATTGGCGCGGCGTCGGCGTCACCCTCTTCATCAATTGGGCCGTGAAGCCGTTCTCGATGGCGCTACTGGGCTCCTTCTTCGTCGGTCACGTCTTCGCACCGTGGCTGCCGTCCGACCAGATCCCGTCCTACATCGCCGGCTTGATCCTGCTTGCGGCTGCCCCCTGCACTGCGATGGTGTTCGTGTGGTCCAATTTGTGCGAAGGGGAGCCCCACTACACTCTGAGCCAGGTCGCACTCAACGACGTGATCATGGTTTTCCTGTTCGCGCCGCTCGTGGGGCTGCTGCTCGGAGTGGCCTCGATCAGCGTCCCCTGGGACACACTGCTTCTGTCCGTCCTGCTTTACATCGTTGTTCCCGTGATTGTCGCTCAGCTGTGGCGCAAGATGCTGCTGCGAGGCGGCGACGCCAGCTTCAACCGCGTCATGCGGATGCTGCAGCCTCTCTCGCTTGTCGCGCTCCTCGCGACGTTGGTGCTGCTCTTCGGCTTCCAGGGAGAGCAGATCGTCAGACAGCCCGGCGTCATCGCGATCCTTGCCGTCCCGATCCTCGTGCAAGTCTATCTCAATGCGGGCCTGGCCTATTGGCTGAGCCGGCGGTTCGGCGTGGCCTGGTGCGTCGCGGCTCCGGCTGCCCTCATCGGCGCGAGCAACTTCTTCGAACTGGCGGTCGCCGCTGCAATCAGCCTGTTCGGCCTGGACTCCGGCGCGGCCCTGGCGACCGTGGTCGGCGTCCTCGTCGAGGTCCCGGTGATGCTGTCCGTCGTCCGCATCGTCAAGGCCACGCGGGGCTGGTACGAAGCGGGGACAGCTAAAGTCCCGACAGCTGCCGAGGCCCGCCAATGAACTCATCATTTGCCGGCGGCGGTGCGGCAGCGATGGATGCCGGTCTGCCAGTCACGGAGACAAGTCGATGAGCGTCACGATCTATCACAACCCGGCTTGCGGCACCTCGCGCAACACGCTGGCGATGATCCGGCAGAGCGGCACTGAGCCCGTCGTCATCGAATATCTCAAGACGCCGCCCTCGCGGGAGAAGCTCGAGGAATTGATCGCAACGATGGGCATTCCGGTCCGCGCGCTGCTGCGTGAGAAGGGAACGCCATACAAGGAGCTCGGCCTGGACGATCCCAAATGGACCGACGACGAGCTCCTGGATTTCATGATCGCACATCCCATTCTGATCAACCGCCCGATCGTGGTGACACCAAAGGGCACGCGCCTGTGCCGGCCGTCGGAGGCCGTGATGGATATCCTGGACAATCCGGTTGGCCGCTTCGTGAAGGAAGACGGCGAGGTGGTCGAGGCGCGATAGGCTTGCATCTTTTCCCGGGGCCACGCCGGCCCGGACCAAGCGTCCGCGTTGAACGCGGAGCTATCCGAGCAAGAAGCCCTTCAACCCCGCGTAGATCGACCCGACGCCGGTCGCAGCGACGCCGGCCAGCGGCCCCGCGGTCTGCATGAGGTCCTGGATCAAGCGAGCCCGGCGGCGCAGCTGCTCCTCGCCGACGTGCTGCCCGAGCAGTCGCGCCACGCGGAAGGCGAACGCATTCGGCTTGCCGCCCTGGGTCAGCACACGCGGCAGGATCTGGAAGATCACGACGCTGAGGATGTTTCCCGAAACGAAAGCGAGCAGGATGCTGGCGCCATATTCGAAAACCTCGCGCCACTCGATCCAGATCGTCGGCAGGATCGGGACATCATCGTGCAGGCCGGTGACCGTCAGCATCGCCAGGATGCTGACGCCTGCGGCCAGGAACGCCAGCACGAATGCCGTCAGGGCGGAGACCCGGTGCAGCGGATAGGCCACGAATCCGAACAGGAGCGGAATGACGATCGATGCAATCCGAAGCGGGATCGGCGACACGTTGAAGGTGATGGTCACGAGCACATGCGCAATCACTAGCAGCAGGGACGGAATCAAGACATAGAGCACCGCATGCGTTCCATAATAACGCAGCGGGTTGTTGTAGCGCTCGAGGCGGACATTGACGCGATCGAGATCGCGCCTGAGCTTGTCCAGCTCGGCGACGATCTCGTCAATCTCGAGCAGCGTCGGCCGTACGACGCGCAAGTCTCGCGAACAATGCTTGCACGCGATGGCTTCGTCCTTGATCGTCTCGGAGCAGAACGGACACTCCATCGCTAGCGCGACTTTCTCCGCTTCATGATGGCTTCGACCTCGTCCCTGGCCCGCCGCAGTTCATCGCGCAGCTCCTCGCGCTTGCGCAGGAGATCGTCGCGCTCGGCAATCAGCGTGGCGGGGACGGCGATGTCGCGCCCGCACGAGGCGCAAACCAGCGCGCCCTCTGCACTTTCGGACCGGCAGTAGGGGCACATCACTTGGGCGCCACCTTGAGGGTGAACATTGCCGTACCCGGTCGGCCATCACTGTCCTTGATATCGACGCGCACCGTGTATTCGCCGGGCGGCAGCTCCGCATCCTGCATGTTGATGCCGTCGGCCTGCACGAAGGGCTTGACCCGAGGGGTCAGGTCGACGTTCGGCGTCCGGAGGAAGATCACCTTGACCGACTCCGGATCGATCTTGGCCCCGCCATAGGATTGAAATTTCAACACCAGCCGGAGAGGTGAGCTCGCCGAGCCGCCCGGCGAGACGAACTCGACCTTGGGACCGCGCAGGATGCCGCGCTGATCGACGGCAACTGCGCCCTTCGGCGGCGGCAATTTCGCTTCCTCCTCCGTGATCAACAGCGTGGCGCGCGATGGTGCCGAGAACGACAAACCTGCAGCCACAAGGCCCAACAAGACTTTCCGCTTCATTTCCCTGCCCCCCCTTCCCCGTTCGTCAACGCAAGCCGCCATCGCCGATGATGGTGTAAGGCGCCCAGAACAGCGGATGCGCATAGGCGAACTCGGTCTTGCCCTCGCTGTTGAGATAGCCCGGCCCATCGACGAGAGCCATCGCCGCCTGGCGCAGCGCCTCGCTGCGCGACAGCTTGGGATCGTCGGCCTGCCGCTTGAACAGGTCGGTCACCAATTGTCGCGCCGACTGTGAGTGGACCGACCAGTTCGTCACCAGCAGCGCGCGCGTTCCGGCGTAGAAAAACGCGCGCCCAAGGCCGGATGCCGCCTCCGCCCCTGCCCCGGCACCGGCGCCGGTGTTGCAGGCCGACAGGATGACCCAGTCCGCATCCAGCTTGAGGCCCAGGATCTCCTCCATGGTCAGGAGGCCGTCGCCGCCCTCACCCGTCACCGCCGGCGACGACAAAGCGAGCGCCGGCTGCGTCAGCCCGTTCAGCTCGCCCGGGACCAGTCCATGGGTTGCAAAGGCCAGGATCCTGAAGCCAGACAGATTCATGGTCTTCACCGCGCTCTCGGTTGCGCTCTTGCCGAGAAACAGCACCTTGGAGGGGTCCGCCTGCAAGGCCAGCGCGATCGATTTCAACTCGTCGGCGGTATCGGGCAGACGGGGCAAGAGGCCGAGCTCGGCGCTGTCGACGCCTTCGAGCTTGGGACTGTTGCGCCGCTTCAGCGGGCCGCCGCGGGTGATGTTGCCGCCGGCGTCGGCGACCTGAATCTTCTCGCCTCCGCCTTCCGCCTCGGCCTGCTGCTCGCTGTTGAAATAGGGATCGCCAAAGGCCACGAGGTCGCCGCGGCCGGGCTTGCCCGGCGGCAATTGCCGCAGCGTGCGCAGCGCCGCCGCCGAAGGCACCGTCGACACGGCATGGGTTCGCGCCAGCCACGGCACACTGCGATAACCGATGAAGAGCGGGTCCTCGTCGGCAGACACTTCCGCCGGCGCCGTCGGCAACAAGGACAGCGGCAACAATCCCAGCGCGCCGTTGGTCACGACGATCACGTTCCTGGCCGGCTTCCAGCCGCTCTCGACCGGCTTGAGCAGCAGTTCGTAGAGCTCGTGGCCGAGCTTGAGGTCGAAGGGCGGAATGTCAGAGATCATCGCAGCTTGCGGCTCGAGCGCTTCGCGCAGCTTGCGGATCTTCGTCTCGATGTCGCCGATCCTGGCCTGCACGGCGGCGAACGCCACCGGCCCGGACTTCGGCACGGCCCAGACGAAACTGCCGTTCTGGCCGAAATAGAACGACAGCATGGCCTCATCGTCGGCCAGCGTGGCGCGGATCTCGGCGACGCTCGGCGGCCTGGGCGAAACGAGATCGGCGTAAATCGGAAACTTCTGCTTGATCTCCTGGCGCGCCTTGTCGCGCTGCCCGCGCAAGGCGCCAATCGAAGCCTGGATTTGTGCAACGCCCTTCTCGTCCCGTTCCGCCGCGGGAAGCGCGAGCACGTTGTTGAGCGTGCCGAGCTGGGCGTTGACCTGCTTGGTGAGGTCCTGCTCCTTGCGCACGAGCTCGGCAAGCGCAGGGTCCTTTGCCGCCGCACGCGCGCTCGAAGCGGCCAGCGCCTGCTGCACCGAACGGCCGCGGACAGCATCAGCGAGGCCGAACGTCTCTTCGCCAACCTCCTTGCCGGTTCCTACGGCCCTGGCAAGCAGCAGCAGATAGCTCTCCACGATGGTCTGCAGCCGCTGGCTGCGCGCGGCCACCACCGTCGTGTTCTCATCGTCGGCGTTTTCTCCGGCGCTCGCCACCATGACCGGGATGGCAGCCTTGAACTCCCGGATAGCTTCAGCATCGCGGCGTGCGCGCATCAGTCCGACGGCCAGCGTGCCGCGCGCCGAGGCGGAATCGAAATGATTCTCGCCGACCCGGGCGACCTGCTTCTTCACGAGCTGCTCGGCCGCGGCGATGCCTGCGTCCAACTGACCGGAGCCGTAAAGCGAGAGGATTCGGGACGGATTGAGTTCGAACACCTGACGGCGCTGCGGATCCCAGCCGGCCACGGCCTTGTCGATCCTCGCAAACATCTCGTTCGCTTCGGCATTCTGGCGCCGAAGCGTCAGAATGCCGGCGAGCTGCGACAGCAATTGTACCGTCGTCTGCGAGTCCTCCGGCACACCCACGCTCTTGTTGATCTCGAGCGCCACACGACCGAGCTTCTCGGCCTCCTCGTAACGGCCCTGATCGACCAGAATGCCCGCCAGCCCCATCACGAAACGCGGCGTGACGGGATTGTACTTGCCGGTGTCCTTCAGGCGCGAGAGCAGCGCGCGACGCGCGTCCGCCTCGGCCTCGGCGAGCCGGCCCTGCTTCGCCTTCATCCGCGCCTGGTTCAACACGGTGCCGTCGATCGCCTGCTGCAGGAGTGTTTCCGCCGGCGCGTTGTCCGACTCCATGATCGCCTTCGTGCTTGCGCGCTTGCGCACCTCCGCATTGCGATAGGCGGTCTCGGCGTCGGCAAACTGTCCGCGCGCCTCGAAAATCAGGGCGCGAGCCAGCTCCAGCTCGCCTTCCCAGCTCTGGCCGAACCTGGAATAGGCCGACCGCCAATTGGGATGGCCGCTGGTCCGGGCCTCCTGGATCGCGGTCTGGCTGCGGCGCAGATAGGCTTCAGCCTGCGCGACGTCGCCCATCTGGATGAGGACGGCCGCGACCCCGCGGTTGGTGTTGAACTGCCATCCCTTGGCGCCCGGCATACTGGCCGCTTCGCGCAGAAGCCTCTGCATGATCTCGAGCGCGCGCTTCGGGTCCCCCGCAAGAGCGTGCTGCAGCGACTGAAGCTGCAACATCCGCGCCAGCAAATTCGGACTGACGGCGCCGCGCCCGACTTCCACGGCCTTGTCGGCGTCGGACATCGCCTCGGCGAGCCGGCCGAGCTGCGCGCGCGCGTTGGCGCGATCGAAATAAAGCTCGGCGAGATCCTGACGGGATTCCTTGCCGGTCGGTGCGGCTTCGGCGTCCGACTTCAATTTCGCGATCGTCTTCTCGTCGGGCTTGTCGCCGTCGAGGATCGCCGTGATGTCGGCGATGCTGCGGGGCGGCGCGACGAAATCCTTCGGGAGCGCGGTGCCTGCCTCGAGCTTGGGTCCCATTTCCTTGGGAAGCTCGACTGCGACATTGGCGCGGCCATTGGCGGCATTCAGTGCCGCCATCACGCAGGCCCTGACCTGGGGCGAGGCCTTGGCGCGGCAAGCTTCGAGATTGGCACCGCCGGCCGGCCCTCCACCTGCGCGCATGCAGGCCTGCACGATCGGCCTGCCGACCGTCATCCGACAATTCTCGAGCGCCGCTTCCTTGGTCAGCGCGGTTGCAGAGCCGGTTGACCCTAGCAGAAGGGCAAAGGTCAGCAGTTGGCGTGGGCTAAGGTCCAGACGGCTCTTAAACGGACCAATGGTGTCCAAGCGCATCTCGAACAACCTTTGAAAAAATAACTTGAAGAAACGGGACCATCCTATCCGGACCGTAGGGAAGGACAAGGGCAATCAAGGCGGTTCCCGGATGCCTCAACGGACCAGGCGGTTGCGGCCGGCATGAGGTGGCGGCGGCTTCAGGCTAGCTTCGCTGACCTGGCTGCAAGGGCGAGATGGCTGCGCTCGGCCGGCAACGGGTTGTATGGTCAGCCCTTCGAGACGACCGCCCGGCCGTAGGGCGGCTGTGCCGCGACCGGTGGATTGGCGGTCTGGGCGGCGAGTTCGCCGATCAGGCGGTCGGCATCGGCGGCCATGCCGTCGGGAGCCTGGATCACCAGGCGTTCCAGCGCCCAGCGGTAGGACGAGATGCGCTGCTCCAGGCACTGCTGCACCCACTGGATGATCAGCGAGTTCTCCTGCATGCGAGCGACCGCATCGTCCCTCTCCCTTGGTGAGAGCGCGGAGACGCGTGCCATGCTGGCATTGCGCTTCCTGTCGAGATCGATGACGCGGATCGCGCTGCCGAAGAACGGCTCGAACCGCGTGATGTCGTTGCGGACGTCCTCGATCAGCTGCGCATAGCGCGAGGAATGCGAGCGGTGCGGCTCGTCGATCAGCGTGCGTCCGTACATGGTGCGGTCGAACACGACCTTCTGCCGCCAGGGCGAGGGCAGCGCCTTGTAGTCGCCGAACACGCTCTTCCAGGCCGGCCGCGACAGCGGCGGCTCGATCATGGGATAGGCGAGATCGCGAAGCTGGCGCTCTTCGTCGGTGAGCTGGAATTGCGAGGGCTGCAGGCCGACGCTGGAGGTGACCTCCGCGCCCAGCCAGCGGTGCATGTCGTCGCTGCGCATGTCGGCGCGCGTGCGGCCGAAATCGCCGCCGCTGCAGGCGCACAGCCCCGCGCCAAGCAGGGCGAGCAGCACGGCCGAAAGGACAGGCCGGATCTGGCGGATGGATTCCGGCATTGCGTGAAGCCGGATGTCAGCGGCGGCGACGACGGCGCCCCGGCGCTGCGCCCTGCTCCGGCCCGCGATCGCCGCTGGTTTCGTCCGCCTCACGCTCGATCCGGATCACGGGAAGGATCACGACCGTTCCCATGTCCGCGCGTGGAGCGACATCCCCCGACGAGCCCACCCGGCGACCGGCCGGAAATTCGATGATGGTCCCCATGTCAGCTCTCTCAATTGCCGTGCGACCGAACGCGCCTCTGCAACGTGGCGATCATTAAGATCAGTTCATGGTTAACGGGATGTAAACGCGCGCCCTTGAACCGTAACCGCACGGGCGCGCCGCGCCGTCCCGTTGCGGTACGACAACGCCTTGAATTGCACGGCCGGCTTCACGCCTCATTTTCCTTAACGAGGCTTTAAAAGAACCTGCGCTAGGTTCGCTCGCAAGTATCTTTTCCGAGTTGCGTACGCCTCCATGACCAAGTCGCTGTTTCCCGGATTCGACGGGCTGATGAACCTGTCCCGTCGCGAAGGTGTCGACGTCCGTCCAACGCTGCTGCGCGTGCTGACCGACCTGTATGTCCAGACCGGCACCCACAGCGAGGACGAGCAGCGGCAGTTCGTTGAGCTCGCCACGCGGCTGATCGACCAGGTCGACGATGCGACGCGCGCGGCCGTCAAGGCGCGGCTCGCGGTCTATCCGCACACGCCCGTCCCGGTCCTGCAGAAGCTCGGGCTGGTCGCGGCACAGGAAGGCCGCAGGGTTCCATTACCTCCCTCTCCGGCGCGCGCGCCCGCCGAGCCCGAGCAGCGCATGACCGCCGACATGGCGATGCAGCCGAAGGAGGCGGCCGAGATCCACGACATGTTCTTCCGCGCCGGCGCCTCCGAGCGCGCGCTGATCCTGCACAATCTGGCACAGACCCCGCTGAAGGCCGCTCCCCGCATCCCAACCGTGCGCGCCAAACGCGCGATCCAGATCCTGGAAATGGCGGCGATCGCGGGTGACGTCGAGAACTTCACCTTCGAGCTCGGCGACAGCCTGCTCCTGCCCTCGCGCGTCGCGGCCCAGATCGTCGACGATGCTGGCGGCGAGGCGCTCGCCGTCGCCGCGCGCGCGCTCGATATGCCGAGCCCGGTGTTCCAGCGCATCCTGCTGTTCTTCAAGCCGGAGATCGGCACGTCCGTGAACGCCGTGTACCGACTGTCGCGGCTCTACGACCGACTCGCCGAGCGCTCGGCGCTGGTGATGCTGGCGGCCTGGCGCGGCTCGACGCTCGCCGTCACGCGCGCAAAGTACCAGGCAGCGCTGCATGACGGCGAACGCCAGCGCGCGCGTGCGGGCGCGAGCCAGACGCGGCCGGGCGCGCAGCCCGGCTCCAGCCCGACGGTGCGCAAGGGCACGGGTTCGTCGGACCGGTAAAGACGGCCATGAGGCAGCGACATTGGATGTGGGGTGCGCAACGCCTGTTCAAGCTCGTCGTTGCGAGCGCAGCGAATCAATCCTCCGTAGAAAGATTCTGGATTGCTTCGTCGCTTTGCTCCTCGCAATGACGGCGGGGCGCGATAGTTACATCTTTGCCAATTCCAGAAAATGCCGTCCGGCACGGTCCTCGGTCTCGACGATCCAGGCGTCGGAATCGAAGCGGATCTCCTTGGTCAGCCGCTCCTCGATCGTGTGCTCCGGCAGAGGCTGCGGTGACACGGGCACGAAGAAGCGATCGATGGGCCGGCCGTCGTCATAGACGGTCTGCGGCGCCGGCGCGTACAGCATCGCATTGCCGTCGAGCAGCGACACCTTGACGAACACCGCGCCCGCCTCCTCGGCGCCGCGGCGTCGCACGGCGCCGAACACGCCCTCGGTCTGGCAGCGGCGCAAGTAAGCGGCCACCCAAATGTTGGATTTCAAACGCATGAATTCGACGATAGGCCAGCGCGAGGTCTCACGCCAGCCTCACTTCGTCCATCTCACGCCCTGCGCGTGCTCTCCTGGCCGCCGCGAATCTGGGTCGCGACGAAATATGACAGCGGCATCGCCAGCGCGAATCCCACGGCCACGGCGTAGGGAATGTTCTTGATGGCATCCGCCGCAAGGCTCGGCACCATCAGCACCACGATCAGACTGACTCCAGCCAACGTGGTTCCCAACATGATCCAGACCAGAATCGAAACCTTGAACATGACGACCTCTCTCTTCCCTGATGAGGATGAGCGATCATGTACCCCGAAGCCGCCGGCCGTCATTGATCCCCAGCAAATCCCGCGCCCGCGGACGCCGAGCTGATGTGCGGACGCGCGATATGCGGAATTGATCGGCGTCAATGACAGGCGGTACGGCTACTCGACGGGATGGCCGATCGCGGCGCCGAGCTCGCGCAACAGCCGATCGGAGACCTGCCCGGTGACCGGCATTTTGTGCTCGCGCTCGAACTTCTGGATCGCGGACTGGGTCTCGCCGCCCATCGTGCCCGTGATCTTCAGATTGCCGTAGCCATATTCGGACAGCGCGCGCTGCACGCCGGCGATACGCCGCGCGGCCGGGCTTTGCGCCGGAATCGGCGCCGGCGGACGCAGGGCCGAGGGCGGCGCCGAGGTCGTCGACTTGACCAGGTTCGTCATCGGATCGCTCGCGCGCGTCGAGGCGGTTGCCTCGACGGGCTTTTCGGGCGCCTTCTCGACGGCACGCTCGGCAGGTTTGGGCTCGACGCGGAACTCCGTCGCACGCGGCTCGAGCGGCGAGCTATCGGCGCCGACGGGGCGCGGACGCGGCAACGGGTTTGCCAGCGGCACGGACGACGGCGCGGGAAGATTGATCACCGTGCCGAACATCGGCGCTGGATGCCGGCCGGTCTGGAGGAACAGCGCATTGGCAACGATCGCACTGATCGCGGCGGCGGCGACGAGGCCGGCCAGCGTATCCTTGGGGCTGTGCAGCAGCACGCGCAGCACGAGGTTGCGCTCGGTCTCGACATCGACGACCGCGGCTTTGGCGCCACGACGGCGCGGAGCGGCTTCGTCCTTTGCAGACTTCCTAGGCACTTTTCTTCACCAGAGCGGGTTGGTCCTGAGGCTGGTCGTGAGTTTGGTCGTGAAGGTCCTGGCGCAGCACCGGCGTCAGCGTCGCGATCTTGCCCTCGGCCGGCCTGACTTGCGGCGGCGTGTAGACGAGCGGCAGCTTGACGGTGACGGCGGTGCCCTCTCCCAACCTGCTTTGTACCGTCAATTCGCCGAGATGCAACGCCACGAGACTCTTGACGATCGAAAGTCCAAGACCGGTGCCTTCGTGACGGCGCTGATAGGTCCTGCCGGCCTGGAAGAACGGCGCGCCGATGCGCTTGAGATCGTCGGGCGCGATGCCGACGCCGGTGTCGCTGACGCGCAGCGTCAGCTGCGAACCCGACACCGCGGCTGATACGGAGACCTGGCCGCCGCGCTCGGTGAACTTGATCGCATTGGCGACGAGGTTGAGCACGATCTGCTTGAAGGCCCTGGGATCGCCGGTCATGACGGGCAGGTCCTGCGGCGCGTCGGTGATCAGGTCGATGCCGTTCTCCCGCGCCTTCAGCGCCAGCAGATTGCAGCAATGGAGCAGCGAGGCGCGCGGTGCGAACGGCTCGGAGGCAATCTCGAAATTGCCCGACTCCATCTTCGACATGTCCAGGATGCCGTTGACGACCGACAGCAGATGCTGGCCGGAATCGTTGATGAGCTGGGCATATTCCTTGCGCTGGGCCGCCCCCAGCATCAGGCTCTGCTCCTGCGCGATCATCTCGGAGAAGCCGATGATGGCGTTGAGCGGCGTGCGCAGCTCATGGCTCATGGTGGCGAGGAAGCGGGTCTTGGCGGCATCGGCCGTCTCGGCGGCGCTGCGCGCCTGATCCAGCGCCTGCTCGAAAAGCTTGCGGTCGGTGACGTCACGCATCACCGCGACGACTTCGGCTTCGCGGGTTGTGTCACGATCGGTATCCTGGCGGCCGAGATCCAGGTCGAGCGGGCGGCAGCGCATCTCGACCCAGATGAAATCGACCTCACCGCGCTCGGAACCAACGGGCTCCCGCCGCAGCCGGAACTCGACGCTTGCGACATCGCCGCGCGCCGCATCCGACAGAGCGGTGAGATAGGCTGGCCGATCGGCGACATGGACGCGGTCGAACAGGCCGTGGCCGAGCAGTTGCGCCACTTGCAGGCCGAGCATGGCCTCCACCGCCGGCGAGATGAACTGCACGGCGCCGTTACGCTGATGCCGCGAAATCACGTCGCTCATGTTGCGCGCGAGCAGGCGGTAACGCTCCTCCTCGCGCGACAAGAGCGCGACACTGGTGCGCGCGAGCGATTCCGCGCCGAAGGCGAGCCCTGCGGCATAGAGAGTCGCAGACGCGATGCCGAAGGCCATCAGCACGCCGCGCTCGGCCGCGCTCGGCTCCTCCACCGGCAGCCAACCGAGCTGGCTGATCAGGATCAGCATCCCGGCGCAGGACAGCGCGAGCAGCGAGGCAAAGGCCGCGACGCGGCGCGAGGCCGACAGCGCAGCTTCGAGTGGAACCACGATCAGCCAGACCGCGGCGAATGATTGGATGCCGCCCGTCGTGACCGCGACCGCCATGATCAGGCCGGCGAGCGCCAGCGACGACAGCACATGCGCGCCTTCGTAGCGTCCGGTGCGCGACAGGAACCAGGCCAGCATGATGGGCGCGATCAGCCAGGCAAAGGCCGCGACCTCGACCGCGCTCGGCGCACCGCGCATGGCGAGATAAACCGGGAATGCGGCAAAGGCGGCCAGGCTGCCGAGCAGCCGCGGCGCCATGAAGGCACGATGGCGCGCTCGCATCAGCGCATCGTAGCGCGCGGAGGGATGCAGCAGCGCATCGAGACAATCGCGGATGATACTCAAAACTGTCACGGGTCTCGCGCTTCGGCTCAATCGTCTCTTGGAAGACGCGCCGGAACGCCTCCTTGTCGTTGAGCCACCGTGTCAGAGCGACCTTAAACGAGTGCTAAGGCGACGCCGCGTGCGGCCGGACACCGCGCGATCGCGAAGCTTTTTAGACGATTTGGCGACGTCTTCGGTCAGGATGGTGAACACAGGGTTTCACCTTCCTCCGCATGGTTTCGAATTGGTGGATGCGGGCAGCCGGCGGAATCACGGGCGCGGGCGTCAATCGAAAATTTACGACACCGTCGGCTTCGAAGAATCCTGCGCAAATTTTCCGCGAATTAAGCTCAAGGCAATCACTTGCGATTTATCGAGAGTTGCTAGGTCCGACTTCCGCGGAGATCGCCGCGGGCGGAATCCAACGGACAGGTCGCAAGATGCGCTTTCTGCTTCGCATCACATTCTGGCTCGGGCTGGTGCTGGTGCTCCTGCCGCGGGACAAGACGCCCGAATCGGAGAAGCTGCCGCAGATCGGCGCCGCCGACGCGGTGCAGGCTGCGACTGCGGCCGTCTCCGACATGACCCATTTCTGCAAGCGCCAGCCGGCCGCCTGCGAGGTCGGCGGACAGGCCGCGACCATCATCGGCCAGCGGGCCCAGGACGGCGCCAAGAAGCTCTACCAGATCATCAACGACAAGAAAGAGCAGATCACCAACGACAAGAACGAGAAGACCGACAAGACCGACAAGAAGGCGCCCGACCATACCGGCTCGATCGCCATGGCCGGCGAAGGCGACAGTGCCGCAAGCGAGGCGCCGCGCGATACCCTGACCCAGGACGACCTTGCGCTCGAATGGCGCGGACCAGGACCAGCGAAATAGCGGCCGAACCCTATCGATTTCACGGCTTCGCGACCTTATATTGGCCTGAACACGAACACGGGCCAGCATGACGACGATCGACGAAATCAGGGACAATTTCGAGCTTCTGGACGAGTGGGACGACCGCTACCGGTATGTCATCGAGCTCGGCCGCACCCTGGAACCGATGCCGGAGGCGGAACACTCCGCCGCCAACAAGGTGCAGGGCTGCGTCAGCCAGGTCTGGCTCCAGAAGCTGGTCGACCGCAGCAATGGCGAACCGATCCTGAGATATCGCGGCGACAGCGACGCGCATATCGTGCGCGGGCTGGTCGCGATCGTGCTTGCGCTCTATTCGGGTCGCACGCCGCAGCAGATCCTCGATACCGACGCGATCGCCGTGTTCAACGAGTTCGGCTTTCGCGATCATCTGACGCCGCAGCGCTCCAATGGCCTGCGCTCGATGGTCGAGCGCATCAAGAGAGACGCGAAAGCGGCGCTCGCGGAAGCGACGTAGGAAATCACTTCCGCTTTCGCTGCTGCTGTCCGAGGCCCATCTGCTTGGCAAGCTGCGAGCGCGCCACCGCATAGTTCGGGGCGACCATGGGATAGTCGGCCGGCAAGCCCCACTTCTCGCGGTATTGTTCCGGCGTCATGTTGTACTGCGTGCGCAAATGGCGCTTCAGCGACTTGAAGCGCTTGCCGTCTTCCAGACAGACCAGATAATCGGGCGCGATCGACTTCTTCAGCGACACGGCCGGCTTGGCGGGCTCGAGCGGCGCCGCCTCGGTGCGGCCCGACGACACCCGCACCAGAGCGGCATGCACCTGGCTGATCAGGTTCGGAATCTCAGCCGCCGGCGTCGGATTGTTGCTGAGATAGGCCGACACGATGCTTGCCGTCAGCTCGATGAAATTCCTGGCCCCCGCGTCCGACATCGGCCGCCCTCCCTCCACCTTGCGTCTCACGGGATTGACGACGCCAGAGTATTCCATGTCAACAATACGTTCGGCTGAAATAAGATAACGGACGATGATGCGCTGATTACTGGTGAACGGCGCTGCTTTACTTACGCGCGGCAGCCTCAACCGCGCTGGTCGAGATGGGCGCGGAGCTCGTCGATCGAGGCAAAGCGCATCATGCCTTCCGGCATCTGCGCCTCGATCGAGCCGTCGGAATAGAGCGAATAGGCCATGCCGTCGACGACGCCGGATTTGAGCACGGTCACGGGTGCCGGCTCGACGGGTGGTGGCGGCTCGGGTGCAGGCGGTGGGGCGCCCTCCGCAAAGGTCGAGGGGGAACGCGGCGGCGGACGGCGCGGGGGAGGAGCCGGCGGCTCCTGCGGGCGCATACGATCCGGCTTCGGCCAGGCCACGTCAAAGCTCGCGGGCGGATGGTCCGGCGCCTCACCGGGCTCCTCCGCAGGCAGCTGCGACGCCGCGCCTTCGGTGCCCTTCTCCGCGCGCTCGCGCTCCTTGCGCGAGGTCGAGGTGAACAGCAGGTTGCGCCGGCGCGGCGCTTCCGGGGCGGGTGGCGGCGCAGGAGCTTCCGCCTCCTGCGGTCCCTCGACCCGCGGACGCTCGCGCGCGGCAGCTTCGCTCTGCCACGGCCGCGGGCCTGCGGACGGTGGTGGCGGCGGCGCCGGCTCGGACGTGACCATGCCTGATACGGCGAGGCCCGGCAGCACGGGCCTGACCCGAACATCGAACGGCGCGATCGCGGCGGCCAGCCGGCGCGCGATGCCCTTGAGCTCGAGCAGCACGAGATACAGGCCGACCAGTAACATTCCGGAGCAGACGCCGATGGCGCCGGAGATTATGAGAGTTCCTCCGAGGCTGAATTCCCTGATCGTCAGGCCGAAAATGATCGCAAGGAGACCCGCCAGGAAGGCGCAAATCCCCACGATCAACAATGCCAAGTTCATCGACTCACCCCCGGCCGCGCATCCACACGCGACAACCGCTACGCCACGATACCGTCATACGATGTTCCACGCCAACGGCCAATTGTAGGCGGTGTTCCTAAAGGGAAGGAAATCAGGGACTTATTCACATTCCCTTCAGCTCCGGCTCGGTACTGCTCAGGGGTCCTCCGAGGAACGGGAATTGCTGCGTCGCATCAGGATTTTAGCCATAATGCCCAATTACTTGGTAATGGAACTGCGCTATAGGGAGTCCGGGGAGCAGGCCCGCGCGCACCGGCAGGGCCAAGAGGGGATCCCGGGGCACCGACCGCTATGACATCCATCACGACTTCGGTGATCGACACGCCCCTGCGGCGCTCGGTCGAGCGGACTTGCGACGATCTCGCCATGCTGGTGCTGGCTGCGGTCGCCGTCATCGCAGGCTTGACGTTCCGCGACTACGGGCTCGGCTGGGACGACTACACCCACGCTGAATACGCCGACCTGCTGCTGCGCATGTTCGGTTCCGGCTTCAAGGACACCGCGGCGCTCTCCTTCGCCAATCTCTACATGTATGGCGGCGGCTTCGACATGGTCGCGGCCCTCCTGCACAAGGTCATCCCGCTCGAATTGTTCGAGACGCGCCGCCTGGTCGGCGCCATCGTCGGCGTGATCGGCCTTGCGGTGACGTGGCGGCTCGGCCGCCGCATCGGCGGACCTCTTGCGGGTCTTGCCTCGCTCCTGCTGCTCGCGCTCTGCCCGATCTTCTACGGCCACATGTTCATGAACCCGAAGGATGCGCCCTTCGCGGTGGCCATGATCATCCTGATGCTCGGCCTCGTCCGTCTCGCCGAGGAATATCCGCGGCCGTCGCCGCGCACGGTCCTCATCGTCGGCCTGGGTGCCGGCCTATCGCTGGGCTGCCGCATTCTCGGCGGGCTCGCACTCGTCTACGCCGTGGTCGGCTTCATACCGCTGCTCCTGGAGGAACTGCGCACTGAGGGTTTGCGCGAGTCGGTCCGCCGCTTTGCCCATGTCGTCTATGTGCTGCTGCCCGGCCTCGTGCTCGGCTATCTCGTGATGGGCCTGATCTGGCCGTGGTCGATCATGGAGCCCGGCAATCCCTTCGACGCGCTGACCTACTTCTCGCATTTTTTCGAGAAGCCGTGGAAGGAGATGTTCGACGGCGCGATCGTGTCGGTGCCCGACATGCCCTGGTCCTATCTGCCGACGCTGTTCGCACTGCAGCTGCCGGAGGTCATGCTGGTGCTGACGGCCGGCGCCGTGTTCAGCACCTTCGCCATGCTGCCGCGACGCGGGGTTCCGGCGCGCCGCAAGACCATCCTCTTGATGCTGACGCTGGCTGCGACCCTGCCGCTCGCGATCGCGATGGTGAAGCGCCCGGCGCTGTACAACGGCATCCGTCATTTCGTCTTCGTGATCCCGCCGATGGCGGTGCTCGGCGGCGTCGCGTTCGCCTGGGCCATGGAGCGCCTGCGCGCCAATCACCGCACCTGGCAGCCGGTCGTGCTCGCCACCTTCTGCTTCGGCCTCGCGCTGTCGCTCGCCGAGATGATCCGGCTGCATCCCTACCAATACACGCATTTCAACCACATCGCCGGGACCGTTCGCGGCGCCGACGACCGCTTCATGCTGGACTATTGGGGGCTCGCCTTGAAGCAGGCCTCCGACGAATTGCGCGAGCAGCTCGTCGAGCGCCAGGAAGTGCCGCCCAGCAATCGCAAATGGAAGGTCGCCGTGTGCGGTCCGCAACGCCCGGCCCAGGTCGCGCTCGGGCCCGACTTCACCATCGGCTGGGATTCCAACGCGGCCGATTTCGCCATGACGCTCGGCGAGTTCTACTGCAAGGGCCTCACCGCGCCCGTCATGGTCGAGATCAAGCGCGACGACGTGGTGTTCGCCCGCGTCTACGACATCCGCGGCCGCGGCATCTCCAGCCTGCTGTCGATCCCGGCGCCATAAATTCTTTCCGCGGTCTCTGGGCTGCACAAGAAAAACGCAGTCGTGGCCTGGATGAGCGCCACACATCCGGGACCTTCGGGGCAGCCCCGCCTATCCCTTGCGCTCATGCGGGCTACGCTGAACTGCCGCGCTTTTGGCCGTCTTGCTGCCAGCCCGCAGCAAGACTAGGTTTGCGCCCCGCAACAACGATGTTTCGGAGAGACCAGCCATGTCGCCAGCGGAAGCGCGCCTCAGGGAAGTGCCGTCGAACATGACGGAGGCGGAGTGGCAGCAACGGGTCAATCTCGCCGCCTGCTATCGCCTCGTCGCGCTGTACGGCTGGGACGATCTGGTCGACACCCACATCTCCGCGCGCGTGCCCGGCCCCGACCATCACTTCCTCATCAACCCTTACGGACTGATGTTCGAGGAAATCACGGCCTCGAGCCTCGTCAAGGTCGACCTGCACGGCAACCAGCTCTCCGAGAGCGAATACAGCATCAACCCGGCCGGCTTCACCATCCATTCGGCGATCCACGAGGTGCGCGAGGACGCGATCTGCGTGCTGCATCTCCACACGCTCGACGGCACTGCGGTGTCGAGCAGCGCCGAAGGCCTGTTGCCGCTGAACCAGACTGCCCAGCTCGTCACCCACGACCTCGCCTATCACGACTATGAAGGCATTGCGCTCGACCACGACGAGCGGCCGCGGCTGCAGAAGGATCTCGGCGACCACAACCACATGCTCCTGCGCAACCACGGCACGCTCACGGTCGGCCGCTCGGTCGCCTCCGCCTTCGAGCGCATGTATCACCTCGAGCGCGCCTGCTCGATGCAGGTGCGCACGCGCGCGCTGGGCACGCCGGTCTATCCGGTCGACGACATCGCGATCGACAAGAACACCGAGCTGCTGTCGAACCGCGACCGCGCCGAGCTGCGCGCGACCAACCTCGTGTGGCCGCCCTTGCTCCGCAAGCTCGACCGTGAGCTTCCGGGCTATCGGACTTGAGATTTTCACGAATTTGGCGTAGGTGTTCTCAACTAACCTCTACGCCTTTTGGAATGAAACGCCGCCCAATCCCGGGCGGCGTTTTTGTTTGGACCGTTCGTCACAATACATCACCGTCACCCTGAGGTGCTCGCCTCTTCGGCGAGCCTCGAAGGGCGATGGCCCGGCTGCATCAGGGCCGTACATCCTTCGAGGCTCACCGTGAAGCGCGTTGCGCTCCACGGCTCGCACCTCAGGATGACGGGAGGCGCAGTTCGGTCGTTGCAAGTTTCGCAGTCTGGGCAGAGCGACTTGTCCGCCATAGCTCGACGAGCGACGGCGGAAGCGTGCGCGACACTTCTATCGATCCAAGGAGAGATCGTGGGCACGGCGCTTTGCGCCTTTGCCCACCCTCCGGCACCGCGCCTATTTCACCTCCGCCAGCGCGGCGAGGATGCGGGCCCAGGAGCGGATGCCCTTCTGGAAGCTGCGCAGGTCGTATTTCTCGTTCGGCGAGTGGATATTGTCGTCGTCGAGGCCAAAGCCCACCAGCAGCGAGTCGAGGCCCAACGTGCGCTTGAAGTCGGCGACGATTGGAATCGAGGCGCCCGAGCCCATCAGCACGGTCTGCTTGCCCCACTCCTCGGCCAGCGCCTTGCTGGCGGCGGCGAGCGGCTTCATGGTCCAGTCGAGCGCGACCGCAGGCGCGGCGGAATGGTCGCCGAACTCGACCTTGCAGTCGCCGGGAATGCGCGCCGATACGTAGTCGCGGAAGGCCTTGCGGATTTTCGCAGGATCCTGGCCCTGCACGAGGCGGAACGACACCTTGGCCGAAGCATGTGACGGGATCACGGTCTTGGAGCCTTCGCCGATATAGCCGCCCCAGATGCCGTTGACGTCGCAGGTCGGACGCGTCGAGGCCTGCTCGACCAGGAGCCTGCCCTTCTCGCCAGCCGGGAGCGACAGCCCGACCGGCTTGAGGAAGGTCTCGGGGGTGAAATCGAGCTTCTTCCACTGCTCCAGGACGTCGGGCGGCGTGTCCTTCACGCCATCATAGAAGCCGGGAATGGTGATGCGGTTGTCGTCGTCGAACAGGCCGCCCAGTATTCTCGTGAGCACCCGGATCGGGTTCATCGCGGTGCCGCCGAACACGCCGGAATGCAAATCGCGATTGGCTGCGGTGATCTTCAGCTCTTCATACAGCAGCCCGCGCAGCGAGGTCGTGATCGCCGGCGTATTGGAGTCCCACATGCCGGTGTCGCAGACCAGCACGTAGTCTGCCTTGAACTCGTGCTTGTTGGCCTCGATGAAGGGCACGAAATTCTTCGAGCCGACCTCCTCCTCGCCTTCGATCAGGAAGGTGACGTCGACCGGCAGCGAGCCCGTCACCTTCTTCCAGGCGCGGCAGGCCTCGACGAAGGTCATCACCTGTCCCTTGTCGTCCTCGGCGCCTCGCGCGACGATGATCTTGCGGCCGTCGGCATGATCCGCGACGACGGGCTCGAACGGCGGACGGTGCCAGAGATCGAGCGGATCGACCGGCTGCACGTCGTAATGGCCGTAGAACAGCACGTGCGGCCGCCCGCCCGCTCCGGTCCTGCCGACGACGGCGGGATGGCCCGCGGTCGACCTCACCTCGGTCGCGACACCGAAGCTGGCGATGTCCTTGGCAAGATGCTCGGCCGCAGCCTTGCAATCATCCGCGAAGGCCGGATCGGCCGAGATCGACTTGATCCGCAACAACGAGAACAGGCGCTCCAGGCTGTTGTCGAAATCCTTGTCGATGTGGTCGAGCACGGATTGAAGCTGCGTGTTGGACATTGTCGTGTTCCTGATTGCGGGATCTCAAGGTGTCTGCGCTTTTAACGCCGCCGCGGCCTGGGGGCCAGCCGCAACCGCCGGATGCCGGATGTGCCAGGCGAGACACCCTGCGAGGACGGCCGTCGCAGCGAGGTTGTTGCCACAGGCCTGGATGACCTTGGGAAACCACGGCAGCGACAGCAGCATGAGGATGCCCGCGGCGCCCAGGGCGAGCCAGGTTCCCAGGCGCACATGCGCCCGCGCGTCGAAGGCGGCGCGATGCATCAGCACCGTCATCGGGAAGAACAGCCACATGAAGTAGTATTGCCGCGCCAGCGGCGAGGCCACCGTCATCAGGCAAAACAGGATGCCGAGCTCCTCGGCGTCCGAGCGCTCGGTCCGCTGCGCCTCCCGCGGCATGATCGCGACGAAGCCGAGCCCGAGCAGTGCCGACAGCGCCAGCACGATCCAGTTCGCCGTCCTGTAATCGACGTCGATGACGTTCATCGTCCGCGGCGGCTTGTTGCGATCATCCTGATTGTAGTTGATCGGACGGACCAGGCGATGCGTGACGGCAATGAGGGACTGGTTGACCCATGACCAGTTCTGCTCCGCGCGCTGGCCGAAGCCCTTTTCCGAGCTCGTCCCGACCATGCCCTGATACCAGACCGCAAGCTCGGCCGCGTTGCGCTCGAAACCGCGGATCGGCGCCGGCACGACATAGAGCAGGATGCCGGTGAAGGCGATCGTGCTGACGAGGGCGGCCCACTTCCGCCGCCAGAGCAGATAGGGCAGCACAGCGATCGGAAACACCTTGATGGCGGCGGCGAGCGCGAACAAGAAGCCGGCGAGCCACGGCCGCTGATGCCGCAGGCTCCAGAAGCCATAGAGCATCATCGCGAGCAGGACGAGATTCGGCTGGCCCAGATCGAACATGTCGAACACGAAGGCCACGGTGACCAGGACCGGCAGCGCTTCCAGCCAGCGGCCAGGCTTGCGGTGCGAGCCGGCCATGACTTGGGAGAGCGTCCCGGTGTACCACCACGCCACAGCATTCAAGATCGACAGGACGACATAGAGCGGGATCTTGCCGAACCAGCTCGGGATCGCCAGCAGGATCGCGGGGAGCGGTGGATAGATGAAGTCGAAATAGTCGCGGGCCGTAGCAGGATAGAGCGGCCCATCCTGCAAGACCTGCTGTCCGGCCCAGTACCAGAGCACGTAGTCCTTGGTCTTGCCGTGGCCGAAAATCTCGGGGACGAGCACGTCAGCCGTCAGGAGGACGCAGCAGAACAGAAAAAGCAGATCCAGCGGCGCACGCGGCGACAGACGTCTCGGCGCATCAGGCTTGGCTAAGGGGGCGGGCGGGGTCACGGGGCGGGGGTCCGGTGCGGCGACGAAACAGGACGTAGCAGACCCGCAGGGGCTTGGAGAGCCCCCTCACCTGAATGTGTGCGACGTTCGCCGCCTCGATCGAGGGACAGATCGATGAGCTCGGCGGACGAATTGCCTTCCCGTCGGGCGTCCTGCCTACCGCCGCAGCAATCCACCGAGCGCGCCGCGGACCAGCGTGCGGCCAATGGAGCCGCCGAGCTGGCCGCCGACGGACTTGCCGATATTGGCGGCCATACCGCCGATCACCTGATTGGTGACCGATCGTGTCACGTCCCGCGCAATGACCTGGCCGGTCGACAGACGGCCTCGCTTGACGTTGGTGCCGAAGATGGTGCCGACGATCGAGCCGATCTGGCCCAGGATGCCGCCGCCTGCGCCGGCTCCACCATTTTGTGCGTCCGCATGCGCAGCCGTGCCGGCCACGCGCTTCTGCAGCATCTCACTGGCGGACTCTCGATCCACCGCGGTATCGTATTTGCCCTTCACTGGGCTCCTGCTCATGATCGCCTTGCGCTCCTCGGGCGTGATCGGTCCGATGCGGGCCGACGGCGGCCGGATCATCACCCGCTCCACCATCGAAGGCGTGCCGTTGCCCTCGAGGAAGGACACCAGCGCCTCGCCCTTGCCGAGCTCCGTGATCACCTTGGCCGTGTCGAGCTTCGGGTTGGGCCGGAAGGTCTGCGCCGCAGCGGCGACCGCCTTCTGGTCGCGCGGCGTGAAGGCGCGCAGCGCATGCTGCACGCGACCGCCCAACTGGGCCAACACCTTGTCCGGCACATCGATCGGATTCTGCGTGACGAAATAGACGCCGACGCCCTTGGAACGGATCAGACGAACCACCTGCTCGATCTTGTCCATCAGTGCCTTCGGCGCATCGTTGAACAGCAGATGCGCCTCGTCGAAAAAGAACACCAGCTTCGGCTTCGGCAGATCGCCGGCTTCAGGCAGTTCCTCAAACAACTCCGACAGCAACCACAACAGGAAGGTAGCGTAGAGCCTGGGGCTCTCCATCAGCTTGTCGGCAACCAGAATGTTGACGATGCCGCGACCGTCGCTATCGGTCTTCATGAAATCCTTCAGCTCCAGTGCCGGCTCACCGAAGAATTTCGTTCCGCCCTGGTTTTCCAGCACCAGGAGCTGGCGTTGAATGGTTCCAACCGTCGCCTTGCTGACATTGCCGAAGCTCTGCGCGGCCTTGCGGATCTCGGCAAATGGATCTTCCTCGGCATCCGCTGCCTTCTTGCCGCTGGCGGGAACGATCGCATCCAACAGCGACCGCAGATCCTTCATATCCAACAATGGCAGACCATTCTCGTCGGCAACACGGAATGCGACATTGAGAACGCCTTCCTGCACGTCGTTCAGGTCGAGCATCCGCGCCAACAGCAACGGCCCCATTTCGGTGACGGTGGCGCGCACGGGGTGGCCCTGCTCGCCGAACACGTCCCAGAACACGGTCGAGAACTGGTCCGGCTGAAATTTGAGGCCTATCTCGCCCGCGCGCTTGAGGATGAAGTCCTTGGCGTCGCCGACTTCCGAGATCCCAGACAGGTCGCCCTTGATGTCGGCCGCGAATACAGGAACACCGGCGCGCGCAAATCCTTCCGCCATCACTTGAAGCGACACGGTCTTGCCGGTTCCGGTTGCACCCGTGACGAGGCCGTGGCGATTGGCGAGGGCCAGCGTCAGCCATGCCTGCTCGTTTCCCTTGCCGACGAAAATCTTGTCGTCGGTATCGCCGAGCTTGCTGTCCTGTGCGGTCATTATTCTCTCTGATCTCTCTGCCGAGTTTCGCGTGTTGAAACTCAAGTGCACCAGTTCCGTAGTTTAACGCATGTCGCGTACCGATTAAAACCGTTCCACGCGCCCCGAGCATGCGACATTGTCGGACACGAATGGACAACATCAGCCGAAAGTAGGAACGAGGTATTCGCAGCGCGGCAATTTTTTGCCGATTCGATCTCGGCTCGTGCACGGCTGCAACACTTTTCTCGCGTTCGAGGATGAATCGCGACCGCGCGTGCGTTCATCGCTTGAATTTCACATCACACCGGCTCAAGATCAATTTTCGAAAGCAATACTCCGGCGTGCAAACCGGCTGAGGGGCCTTATGGACGAGCTGATCGGACGGCTGGCGGCAAGCGCCGGCATAGATGGTGCTGTCGCTGAAAAGACCGTCGGCATTATCCTGGGCTTCCTCCGCAGCGAGGGTCCTTCCGAGAGCGTGCAGGCCCTGATCGACCAGATCCCAGGAGCGGAAGCTGCAATCGAGGCGTCCAGGAGCGGCGGCGGCCTGTCGCGGTTGATGGGTGGCGGCTTGATGGCGGTCGGCACGCGCCTGATGGGCCTGGGACTCGGCATGTCCGATATTCAAAAGGTCGCCCGTGAACTTTTCCGCTACGGGCGAGACAAAATCGGAGCGGATCAGATGGGCAAGATCATCGCTGGGACTCCGGGCCTCAGCCAATTCGCCTGAAGCCACGCATTTCACATCGAGTGTCATGACATATCCAATCTCCGAGATTGAGGGCCTGTCGACCTTTGCGGCCAACAAGTTGAAGGCGCAAGGAATCCGCACCACCGACGCGCTGCTCGAGGCGGCCTCGACCGTGAAGGGCCGCAAGGCGCTTTCCGCCAAGACGGGCATCAGCGAGCAGTCGCTGCTGGAATGGGCCAACGTCTCCGACTACATGCGCATTCCCGGCATGGGCAAGGCCAAGGTCGGCCTGGTCCGCGCCGCCGGCGTCACCACGGTGCGCGAGCTCGCCTATCGAAATCCCGCAAGGCTTGCCCAGAGCATGCGCGAAGCCAACGAGAAGAAGAAGCTCGTCCGCATCCTGCCTTCCGAGAAGTCGGTCGGCGACATCATCGCCAAGGCCAAGAAGCTGCCGCCGAAGATCACGTATTAGCCCACTTCCCTCTCCGTCATCCTGAGGTGCTCGCCTCTTCGGCGAGCCTCGAAGGATGCACGGCCACCGCCGCATCCGCACGGAGAGCGCCGGGCCGTCGCCCTTCGAGGGCCGCTAAGAAGCGGCCACCTCCAGCGACAACGGCTTCGCCGTTGCGCCGGGGTGACGGTGCTAGAGCGGTGCTCCTCCACCCCATCCCGTCTTGACTCCCCCTGCCCGACCGCGCAAAGCGGGCCGCATGAACGCCTCGCTCTCCCCTTCCGTCCCGCCGGCCGGCTCGGCCGGGCCTGATGCGCTGCGGACGCTGCTGAAACGGCCTCTTCCCGCGGTGATGGGCGTGCTCAACATCACGCCGGATTCCTTCTCCGATGGCGGCGCGTTCATCGCGCCCGCGCGGGCGCTGGAGCGGGCGCGGGCGATGATCGCCGATGGCGTCGACATCATCGATATCGGCGCCGAATCCACCCGGCCCTACAAGGGCGCCCGGCCGGTCACCGCGGAAGACGAATTGGCGCGATTAAAGCCGGTGCTGGCCGACGTGGTGGCGCTCGGCGTGCCGGTCTCGATCGACAGCATGAAGGCGAAAGTGGTGGCCTTCGCGCTCGACCAGGGCGCGGTGATCGCCAACGATGTCTGGGGCCTGCAACGCGATCCCGACATGGCGCCGCTGATCGCCGCAAGAGGCGTTCCCGTCGTCGCCATGCACAACCGCGACAGCGTCGATCCCGCGATCGATATCCTTGCGGACATGCAGGCGTTCTTTCGGCGCTCGCTCGATATCGCCGCGCAGGCCGGCATCGTACGCGACAAGATCGTGCTCGATCCCGGCATCGGCTTCGGCAAGACGGCCGAGCAGAGCATGACCGCGTTGGCGCGCTTACGCGAACTCGACATGTTCGGCTTGCCGATCCTGGTCGGCGCCTCGCGCAAGCGCTTCATCGCCTCGGTGTCGCCGTCGGAACCATCGGAGCGGCTCGCCGGCTCGATCGCGGCCCATCTGATCGCCGCGCAGCGCGGCGCGAAGATCATCCGGACCCATGACGTCGGCGAAACCTTGCAGGCCCTGCGGGTGGCGCATGCAATCGAGAGCAAGCAATGACCGATACGATCTTCGTCACCGGCCTGTCGATCCATGCCCGCCACGGCGTGATGGATCACGAAACCGAAGTCGGCCAGCGTTTCGTCATCGATCTCGAACTCTATACCGACCTGTCCGAGCCGTCGCGCAGCGACCGGCTCGCGGACACGGTGTCCTACGCCGACGTGGTGGCGACGACGACGGCGGCGTTCAAGAACACCAATTACAAGCTGCTGGAGCGCGCGGCCGGCGCGGTGGCCGACGCCATCCTGTCGAACTTCCCGCGCGTCCGCGCCGTGAAGATCACGGTGCACAAGCCGCATGCGCCGATCGCCGCGATCTTCGACGATGTCGGCATCATGCTGACGCGCTCGCGGCATCCCTGAGATGGCGAGCGTGCTGATCGCGCTGGGCGGCAATGTCGGCGATGTCCGCGCGACGTTCGGCAAGGCGATCGCCCATATCTGCGGCATGGCGCAAGGCGCGCTGATCGCACGCTCCTCGGACTATGCCACCCCACCCTGGGGCGACGAGGACCAGGATCCCTTCATCAACGCCTGCATCGAGATCGAGACCGGTCTCGATCCGCACGCGCTCTTGTTCGTGCTGCAGAAAGTCGAGCAGAAATTCGGCCGCGTGCGAACCAAGGAGCGACGCTGGGGCCCGCGCACGCTCGATCTCGACATGATCGCCTATGACGACGTCAGCTTGCAGAAGCCCGACCTTACGCTGCCGCATCCCCGCCTGTTCGAGCGCGCCTTCGTGCTGGTGCCGCTGGCCGAGATCGCGCCCGACCGCGTGATCTCAGGCATTCGTGTGCGTGACGGCCTCGCCAGCGTCTCCACGCAAGGCATTGAGCGGCTTCCGGATACCGGTTAACCAAAAACAACCGTTTGCAGGGACGGTCTGCCGTGGCAATTTCGCCTGAGAACAACGAGACGTTTGGGAGCCCCTCGCCGCATGACCTCCGTGACTGACGACCTGCCGCTGGCGGCGGATTTTCCCAAGGCGACGCCTGAGGACTGGCGCAAGCTGGTCGACGGCGTGCTGAAGGGCGCGCCGTTCGAGAAGCTGGTCGGCAAGACCTATGACGGCATCAAGATCGATCCGCTCTATCCGCGCGCCAAAGGCGTTGCGCCCGTGGCGGGACGCCCGCCGGCTGCGCCGTGGCAGATCGTGCAGCGGATCGACCATCCCGACGCGGCGCTCGCGAATGCACAGGCCCTCACCGACCTCGAGAACGGCGCGACGGGGCTCGCGCTGGTGTTCGCCGGCGGCAGCGGCGCCCATGGCTTCGGCCTGGAACCTCCGGCGGATGCGGTCGCAAAGGTTCTGAAAGACATTCATCTCGACGCCGGCATCGGCCTCGAGCTTCAGATCGGCCCGCAATCGCGGATGGCCGCGATCCATGTCGCGGAATATGTCAAGAGCAAGGGGTTCGATCCCGCGGCCTGCAACATCCGCTTCGGCCTCGATCCGCTCGCGGCCGCCGCTGCGTGGGGCCACAGCCCCTATACCTGGGACGAGATCGTTCCTGCCGTCGCCGGCGCCATCAAGGGCCTTGCCGCGCTCGGCTTCAAGGGACCGTTTGCGCCCGCCGACGGGCGCGTGATCCATGATGCCGGTGGCTCGGAGGTGCAGGAGCTTGCCTTCGTGCTTGCCTGCGGCGTCGCTTATCTGCGCGCGATCGAAGGCGCCGGCATTCCCCTCGAGCAGGCGCAGGGCATGGTCTATGCGCGGCTTGCTGCAGATGCCGACCAGTTCCTGACCATGGCCAAATTCCGCGCGCTGCGGCTGCTGTGGGCACGCATCGAGCAGGCCTGCGGGCTGACGCCGAAACCGCTGTTCATTGCCGCCGACACGGCCTGGCGCATGCTGACGCAGCGCGACCCTTACGTGAACATGCTGCGCGCGACCATGGCGACGTTCGCCGCCGGGCTCGCCGGCGCCAATGCGATCACGGTGCTGCCGCATACGCTGGCGCTCGGCCTGCCCGATCCGTTCGCGCGGCGCGTGGCGCGCAACACGCAGCTTCTCTTGCTGGAAGAAAGCAACCTCGCCAGGGTCAGCGATCCCGCGGCAGGCGCAGGCGGCATCGAGACGCTGACGGCGCAGCTTTGCGACGCCGCCTGGGCGCTGTTTCAGGAAAGCGAGAAAGCCGGTGGTGCCTTCGCGGCACTTCAGCAGGGCGTGTTCCAGAGCAAGGTGGCGGCCACGCGAAAGGCGCGCGACGCCAACATCGCAAAGCGCCGCGACGTGCTGACCGGCGCCAGCGAGTTTCCGAACCTGCATGAGCGCGAAGCCACCGTGCTGAAGGCAACGCCGATCGCGCTTCCGCCCTACGGGGAACAGAAATACGAGTTCGATGCGCTGCCGCCGATCCGGCTGGCGGAACCGTTCGAGGCGCTGCGCGACAAATCCGACGCGGCGTTGAAGGCACGTGGCGCGCGGCCAAAGGTGTTCCTGGCCAATCTCGGCACGCCCGCCGATTTTACGGCGCGCGCCACCTTCGCGAAGAGCTTCTTCGAGGCCGGCGGCATCGAGGCCCTGGACAGCGAGGGCTTTGCCGATCCGGCCAAATTGGCAGCCGCGTTCAAGGCTTCAGGTGCGGAGCTTGCGTGCCTTTGTTCCAGCGACAAGGTCTATGCCGGTCAGGCGGAACCCGCCGCCCGGGCCCTGCAATCGGCCGGCGCCCGACATATCTATCTGGCGGGCCGCCCGACTGATGCCGAGGCGGCGCTGCGGGCCGCCGGCGTCACGGGTTTTATCTTCGCCGGCGGCGATGCGCTTGCGACGCTGCAAGACGCCTATCGACGGATTGAGCAGCCATGACGGACGCCAGCAAACCCGTTCTCACCGGCGGCTGCCAATGCGGCGCGGTGCGCTTTGCCGTCATGACGGCGCCGACCAGGGTTTCGATCTGCCATTGCCGGATGTGCCAGAAGGCGGCCGGCGCGCCTTTCGCCTCCTTTGCCGACATCAACAAGACGGACTTCGCCTGGACCAAGGGACAGCCCTCGTTCTTCCGCTCCTCCACCATTGCCGACCGCGGCTTTTGTGCCGCCTGCGGCACGCCGCTGAGCTTTGGCCGCATCGACGGCGACCGGATCGAGATCATGACCGGCACGTTCGACCGCCCCGACCACGTGATCCCGACGCGCCAGTTCGGCACCGAATCCCGCCTCGGCTGGGTGGTCGGCATCGCCAATCTGCCGAGCCAGACCACGCAGCAGAATTACGGACCGGAGAAGATGGCGACCATCGTCAGCCATCAGCATCCGGATCATGATTGAGCGTCTATGATATGGTTGAAACCATGACCCGCATTCCCAATTTTGCCGATGTCGCTTTCGAGCGAGCCGCCACTGCCGCGCCGTCAGGCAGCGCCGAACCGTGGCTGACGCCCGAGGGCATTCTGGTGAAGCCCACCTATGGCGAGGCCGATCTCGCCGGGCTCGATTTCCTCGAGACATATCCCGGCATCGCGCCGTACCTGCGCGGCCCCTACCCGACCATGTATGTCAATCAGCCCTGGACCGTCAGGCAATATGCCGGCTTCTCCACGGCGGAGGATTCCAACGCGTTCTACCGACGCAACCTCGCGGCGGGGCAGAAGGGCCTCTCGGTCGCATTCGATCTCGCCACCCACCGCGGCTATGACAGCGATCATCCGCGCGTCGGCGGCGACGTCGGCATGGCCGGCGTCGCCATCGATTCCATCTACGACATGCGCACGCTGTTCGCGGGGATCCCGCTCGACCAGATGAGCGTGTCCATGACCATGAACGGCGCGGTGCTGCCGATCCTCGCGCTCTACGTCGCCGCCGCCGAGGAACAGGGCGTACCGCCGGAGAAACTCTCGGGCACCATTCAGAACGACATTCTGAAAGAGTTCATGGTGCGCAACACCTACATCTATCCGCCGGCGCCCTCGATGCGGATCATCTCGGACATCTTCGCCTACACCTCGCAGAAGATGCCGAAATACAATTCGATCTCGATCTCCGGCTATCACATGCAGGAGGCCGGCGCGACGCAGGACCTCGAGCTCGCCTACACGCTCGCCGACGGCGTCGAATATCTGCGCGCAGGCCTTGCCGCAGGGCTCGACGTCGACCGTTTCGCTCCGCGCCTGTCGTTCTTCTGGGCGATCGGCATGAACTTCTTCATGGAAGTCGCCAAGATGCGCGCAGCGCGCCTGCTTTGGGCGAAGCTGCTGAAGCCGTTCAACCCGAAGGACCCGCGCTCGCTCTCGCTGCGCACGCACAGCCAGACCTCTGGCTGGTCGCTGACCGCGCAGGACGTCTTCAACAACGTGATGCGCACCACCGTCGAGGCGATGGCGGCCACCCAAGGCCACACCCAGTCGCTGCACACCAACGCGCTCGACGAGGCGCTCGCCTTGCCGACGGATTTTTCGGCGCGCATCGCGCGCAACACCCAGCTCTTCCTGCAGCAGGAGAGCGGCACCACCCGCATCATCGATCCCTGGGGCGGCTCGTATTACGTCGAACGGCTGACGCGTGACCTCGCCGCCAAGGCGTGGGGCCATATCCAGGAGGTCGAGGAACTCGGCGGCATGGCGAAGGCGATCGAGGCCGGCTTGCCGAAGCTGCGCATCGAGGAGGCTTCCGCCAAGACGCAGGCGCGGATCGACGCCGGCAAGCAGGCGGTGATCGGCGTCAACAAGTACAAGCCGACCGACGAGGACAGAATCGAGATCCTGAAGGTCGACAATTCCAACGTCCGCCGCTTGCAGATCGACAAGCTGACGCGGCTGAAAGCCGAGCGCAACCAGAAGGACGTCGATGCCGCGCTCGCGGCGATCACGCGCTCGGCCGGCGAAGGCAACGGCAATCTGCTCGCGCTCGCGATCGATGCGGCGCGGGCCAAGGCGACTGTCGGCGAGATTTCGGACGCGATGGAGAAGGTATTCGGCCGGCACCGCGCCGAGATCAAGTCCATTACCGGCGTCTACAAGCGGGAGGCGTCCAGCATGGGCAACCAGGTCGAGAAGGTTCAGGCGCTGATCGACGCGTTCGAGGAGGCGGAAGGCCGCCGCCCGCGCATCCTGGTCGCCAAGATCGGCCAGGACGGCCACGATCGCGGCCAGAAGGTGATTGCGTCTGCCTTTGCCGACATCGGCTTCGACGTCGACATCGGGCCGCTGTTCGCCACCGCCGACGAAGCCGCGCGGCAGGCGGTCGAGAACGACGTCCACATTCTCGGCGTCTCCTCGCTCGCCGCCGCCCACCTCACCGCCGTGCCCGAATTGAAGGCCGCGCTGAAGAAGCAGGGCCGCGACGACATCATGATCATCGTCGGCGGCGTGGTGCCGCCGCAGGACTACGACGCGCTCTATGCCGCCGGTGCTGAGGCCATCTTCCCACCGGGCACGGTCATCGCGGAGGCGGCTGAAGAACTGATCCGCAAGCTGAACGCACGGCTCGGCCATAGCGAGGCGGCGGAGTAGATGATAGACTGGCCGCAACCGGCCAGGTGTGTCCATGACACGTGACGAGATCATCGCTGCCATACGCAAGAACGCCGATGCCATCAAAGGCAAGGGCGTATCCAGGCTTGCCATTCTTGGCTCGCGGGCCGACGAAGATTACAACAGCGACATCGACATTCTGGTCGAGATCGAACCGGATACGTCTTTTTCACTGCTCAAGCTGATCGATGTCGAAAACATCATCGAAGATGCGACCGGCTTGCAAACGCAGGCAACCGTTCGCCGCTCGACGTCCCCCCGCTTTGCGCCGCACAGCGCTGACGACATTGTCGAAATACTCTGACGCTCACGCAGGAGCACTATCCTTGAAATTCGTCGCCGGTTTGAGCGTCGCCCTGGCGTTGAGCGCAACATGCGTGTTTTCCACCCATGCCGCCGAGCCCAAACCGGACACCGTCGTCAAGACCAAGAGCATCGAGGCGCGCGTTTTCCTCGACGACGGCATCAAGGCGAATGCCGCGCTCACGGCGAATTGCTTGGCGGAGGGCAAGAAATGGCTCGACAAGAATGCGGCCGAGGCCGCGGCCTCGCGCAAGGAGGATCCGCAGTTCTTCAAGGACGGAGGCTGGGACTTCGAGCGCAAATATGAGATCCGCTCGGTGGTCGCCGACCGCTACGTCAGCATCCTCCGCAACGACTACATGAACACCCGCGGCGCGCATCCGAACTCGGACGTGAACACGATCCTTTGGGACAAGGCCGACAACAAGCGCATCTCGATCCGCCCGTTCTTCACCGAGACCACCGATAACGGGACGACCATGAAGGCGATTGTGAAGGCCGTGACCGCCTCACTCAAGGCCGAGAAGACAAAGCGCGGCACCAGCGAGACCGCGACTGACGAGTGGTTCAAGGAGTTGAAGCCGAGCCTGCTCAGGATCGGCGCGGTGACGCTCGCGCCCTCGACCGAAGCTGGCAAAAGCTCCGGCCTGACTTTCCACTACCCGCCCTATGCTGTCGGCCCCTACGCCGAAGGCGAATATGTCGCTTTCGTGCCGTGGGAAACGCTGAAACCCTACCTGACCACTGAGGGCACCCGCATCTTCGGCGGCACGCGGCCGAAGGGCGACGCGGACGGGCAGTGAGCTAACCGGATCGCGGGCTGCCCCGAGCCAATGCCCGCGCAAGTGAATCCGTCCAATCGGGAATCCAGGAGGCAAACAGGGCCTGCCAGCGATCGGCATCCGCAGGCTCCGTCTCGAGGGCGACCGACCATTCGATGAGGGTGCGATCGTCCGCGATGATCGGGCGCAGATGCATGGTGCCTTGGTAGCGCGCCGGCGCCGGGCACCGGCCGCTGTCATCATGCGGATATGGCAGCGTGTCGAGACCGGCATAGGTCAAGGTGTGCTTCTGGTCCGAGTGATCGACCAGACGCTGACGGATCCAGTTTCCGAGATAGCAGAAGCGCCTGATGGCGCCGACTTCATCGCCGCGCTTGTCGTCTTCGATCACGCTCTCGCTCACCCCGTCGATATAGGCGGGATAGTTGTTGAAGTCGCGGATCAGCGACCAGACTTCGTCCAGCGGGTGGTCCAGCACGGCGCTGTAATAGGCTCGGGTCATCGGTGGCTTGCCTTCGGTTTCCGTTACGCGCTGAGGTTGGCTGCTCGCGCGGGCAAAACCCACCCGGTTTCCGACTGCCCATCCGATAGCCATCCAACTTTCAAGCATGACGCGACAATCTCGTTGGTAGCGCTATCTTGCGGCGGCTCCGCAAAGCCGACTAGAATGCCGGCATTGACAAGAGCGCCCGGCGTCACGGGCGCCGCTGGGAGGATTCATGTCCAAGATTACGCGCCGCACCTTTGCGGCCTCAACCGCCGCAGTCGCCGCATCCGCCGCCTTCGGCTTCAAGCCCGCGCTCGCACAAGCCTATCCGGCCCGGCCGGTCACCGTGATCGTGCCCTGGGGCGCCGGCGGTGGCACCGACGCGACGGCGCGCATCGTTGCGGCGCTGCTGGAGAAGGACCTCGGCCAGCCCTTCAACGTGGTCAACCGCACCGGCGGCTCCGGCGTGGTCGGCCATAGCGCGATCGCGACCGCCCAGCCCGACGGCTACACCATCGGCATGCTCACGGTCGAAATCTCGATGATGCACTGGCAAGGCCTGACCGAGCTGACGCCGAAGAGCTACACCCCGCTGGCGCTGATGAACGAGGACCCTCCGGGCATCCAGGTCTCATCCTCCTCGCCCTACAAGACGGTCAAGGAACTCGCCGATGCGATCAAGGCGTCGCCTCCCGGCAAGTTCAAGGCCTCCGGCACCGGCCAGGGCGGCATCTGGCATCTGGCCCTGGTCGGCTGGATGCAGGCCATGGGCCTGCCTGCCAATCAGGTCGCGTGGGTGCCCTCGAACGGTGCGGCGCCGGCGATGCAGGATCTCGCCGCCGGCGGCCTCGACCTCACCACCTGCTCGGTGCCCGAGGCGCGCGCCATCATCGAGGCGGGCAAGGCCAGGAGCCTCGCCATCATGGCGCCGGCCCGCAACCCGATCTTCAAGGACGTGCCGACGCTGAAGGAGGCGATGGGCATCGACTACGCGACGGGCGCCTGGCGCGGCATTGCCGGGCCAAAGAACCTTCCGCCGGAGATCGCAACGAAGCTCACCGCGGCACTGAAGAAGGTTTACGATTCCGCCGAGTACAAGGACTTCATGAGCAATCGCGGCTTTGGCACCGTGTGGGGCGATGCCGCTCACTTCGCCAGCTTCATGGACAAGGGCGACGCCCAGATGGGCCAGGCCATGAAGGCGGCAGGCCTGAGCAAGGCGTGATGTTTCATTGCTCTGGCTGAGATGATACCGGCCGCAGTGCTGAGCACTCCTTCACCTCTCCCCGCGCGCGGGGAGAGGTCGAATTCGAGCAAAGCTCGAGTTCGGGTGAGGGGGACTCTCCGCGAATCCAACTCTCTCCGTCCCCGCGGAGACTCCCCCTCACCCCGACCCTCTCCCCGCAGGCGGGGAGAGGGAGAAGACTAGGACTCTTTCATGCGTCTTCCCGACTCCGTGACGGGATCGTTTCTCGTCGTGCTCGGCGCAGCAGCTGCCTATGGCGGCTGGATCCTGCCGCCGGTGCCGGGCCAGCCGGTCGGCCCCAACGTGTTCCCGCTGGTGATCGGCTGCGGCCTTGCACTATGCGGGCTCGCGATCGTGTTCGGCATCGGCCGTTCCTTCGAGGAGGAGGAAGCGCTGGTCCCGCTGGAGGACGGCCAGGCAGCTGCCCCGCCACCGCAGGGCAAGCTCTACGGCCTGCGCGCGCTGCTGCCGCCGGCGTTGCTGCTGTTCTACGTCGCGGCGGCCGACCGGCTTGGTTTCATCATCACCGCGGCGATCATGGTCTACGTCACCTCGACCGCGCTCGGGGCCAGGTGGAAGCTGGCCCTGCCGCTCGCGGCGCTCTCGCCCTTCGCCATCCACCTCATCTTCGGCAAGCTGCTCCGCGTGCCGCTGCCCGCCGGCCTGTTGCCGGCGCCCTGGTAATCCCATGCTGAAAACCCTGATCGATGCGTTCGCGCTGATCTCCACCTGGGAGGTCATCATCGCGATGTTCGCGGCGTCCGTGTACGGGCTCGTGATCGGCTCGCTGCCGGGCCTGTCGGCGACGATGGCGACCGCCCTGCTCGTCCCCGTCACCTTCTATCTCTCGCCGATCGCGGCGATCGCGACCATCGTCGCGGCCTCCTCGATGGCGATCTTCTCCGGCGACATTCCCGGCGCGCTGCTGCGCATTCCCGGCACGCCCGCTTCCGCCGCCTATGCGGACGAAGCCTACGCGATGACGCGCAAGGGCCAGGCCGAGCTCGCGCTCGGGGCCGGCGTGTGGTTCTCGGCGGTCGGCGGCATCGCCGGCGTGCTGTCGCTGATGATCCTGGCGCCGCCGCTCGCCGAGATCGCGTTGTCGTTCTCGACCTTCGAATATTTCTGGCTGGCGCTGCTCGGCCTGATGTGCGCCACCCTGGTTGCGCGCTCCTCGCCGGTGAAGGCGATCGCCGGCATGTTCATCGGCCTGCTCGTCGCCTGCATCGGCATCGAGAATCCCGGCGGGGTCCCGCGCTTCACCTTCGGCCTCACCGATCTGTTCGGCGGCATCGAGCCGATCCCGGCGCTGGTCGGCGTGTTCGCGGTGGCGCAGGTGATGCGCGCGATGCTGACGCCCGAGCCGCCGCCGCTGCCGCGCCGAAAATTCGGAAGCATCCTGGCCGGCCAGTGGAAGCTGACGAAGCTGTATCGCTGGCAGATGACGCGTGGGAACATCGTCGGCATCATCATCGGCGTGCTGCCCGGCGCCGGCGCCGACATGGCCGCCTGGGTCTCCTACGCGATGTCGAAGCGCTTCTCCAAGGAGCCGGAAAAGTTCGGTACCGGCCATGTCGAGGGCCTGGTCGAGGCCGGCGCCAGCAACAACGCCAGTATCGCCTCCGGCTGGGTGCCCTCGCTGCTGTTCGGCATCCCCGGCGACACCATCGCCGCGATCGCGATCGGCGTGCTCTACATGAAGGGTCTCAATCCCGGCCCGACGCTGTTCACCGAGAAGGCGTCGAGCATGTACGCGATCTATCTGATGTTCATCATCGCGAACATCATGATGATCCCGCTCGGCATCGCCATGATCCGGGTCGCGGCCTACATCCTGCTGGCGCCGCGATCGGCCATCATGCCGGTCATCATGCTGTGCTGCGCGGTCGGCTCGTTCGCGATCGGCAACAACATGTTCGGCGTCGTCACCGTCGCCGCCTTCGGCGTGATCGGCTACGTCATGGAGGCGAACGGTTATCCCGTCGCGGCCATGGTGCTCGGCATCGTCATGGGCACCATGGTCGAGCAGGCCTTCGTCACCTCGCTGATCAAGTCCGACGGCAGCATCCTGCCGTTCTTCGAGCGGCCGGTCGCGGCGATCCTCGCCGCCATGGCGATCGGCGCGCTGCTTTGGCCGGTTATGGTGTGGGCGTGGCGGAAGCTGAAACCGGCGCAGACTGCGGCAGCAACATCCCGGTGATATGGCGCGGGCGGCCCTCGCCTGCCCCGCCGGGCCGTTGTAAAGCAGGGCATGACTGAGAAGAAGGCTTCGCTGGACATCAAATCCCTCGCCCGCGACTTGCGCGCGGGCAGCCGCGCGGCGCTCGCCCGCGCCATCACGCTGGTCGAGAGCCGGCGCGGCGATCATCAGGCGCTAGCGCGCGAGCTGGTGCAGATGCTGCTGCCCGACACCGGCAAGGCGTTTCGCGTCGGCATCACCGGCTCGCCCGGCGTCGGCAAATCCACAACCATCGACGCGCTGGGGACGTATCTGATCGAGCAGGGCCACAAGGTCGCGGTGCTCGCGGTCGATCCGTCCTCGGCACGCAGCGGCGGCTCGATCCTCGGCGACAAGACGCGGATGGCGCGGCTGTCGGCCTCGAGCGATGCCTTCATCCGCCCCTCGCCGTCCTCGGGCACGCTCGGCGGCGTCGCGGCGAAGACGCGGGAGGCGATGCTGCTGTGCGAGGCGGCCGGCTTCGACGTCGTGCTGGTCGAGACCGTCGGCATCGGCCAGTCCGAGACCGCAGTCTGCGACATGACGGATTTCTTCCTGGCGCTGATGCTGCCGGGCGGCGGCGACGAGCTGCAGGGCATCAAGAAGGGCCTGGTTGAACTCGCCGACATGATCGCCATCAACAAGGCCGACGGCGACAATCTCAAGCGCGCCAACATCACCGCCGCGGATTATCGCGGCGCGCTGCACATCCTGGCGCCGAGATCCGAGCATTGGCACCCGCCCGTTGTCACCTATTCGGCGCTGGCCGGCACCGGCATCGCCGAGCTCTGGCAGAAGGTTTTGGACCACCGCAAGGCGATGAATGCGTCCGGTGATTTCGCCGCGCGGCGGCGCGACCAGCAGGTGAAGTGGATGTGGTCGATGCTGGAGCAGCGCATGCTGGCAAGGTTGCGGAGCGAAGCGTCGGTGCGGACCAAGGTCCGGAAGATCGAGGCCGAGGTCGCCGAGGGCCATCTCACGCCGGCGCTCGCCGCCGAGCGCATTCTGGAGTTGCTGCAATGACCGGGCCCCGCATTCTCCTCACCGGCTTCGGGCCATTTCCGGGCGCGCCCTACAATCCGACCCAGGCGCTGGTGGCGCGGCTGATGCAGTTGCGCCGGCCGGCGCTCGACGATGTCGAGCTGTCGAGCCACATCTTCCCGGTCACCTATGCTGCCGTCGACCGGCAATTGCCGGACGTGCTCGCGACGGCGAAGCCCGACGCGCTTTTGATGTTCGGCCTCGCGGCGCGCACGCCCTATCTGCGGATCGAGACCCGCGCGCGCAACGCCGTGACCATGCTCTGGCCGGATGCCGCCAACACCCGTTCGAGCAAGCGCGGCATCGCCGGCCATGCAGATGCGATGACGTTCGGCTCGCACACCGCGAGGCTGCTGCGCGCCGCGCGCCTCACCGGCATCGACGCGCGCCCCTCGCGCGATGCCGGTGCCTATCTCTGCAATTACCTGAGCTGGCGCGCGATCGAGAACGTCAGGTCGGGCGGGCCGAAGCTTGCGGCCTTCATCCACATTCCGCTGCTGGCACGCGGCGGCGCCGTGCGGCGCAAGGGCGCAGCCCGGATCACGCTGGAGGAGCTTGTGGATGCGGGGGAAGCGATGCTGATGGAGATGGTGCAATTGGCAAGGAAGGCGCGGAACACCTCGGTCTCGTAGGGTGGGCAAAGGCGCGCTTGCGCCGTGCCCACCATGCATCCGCATTCGCGGCGATAATGGTGGGCACGCTTCGCTTTGCCCACCCTACGGCACCGTCTTTGCGGTAAACATTTAACCCTACTGCCAACAATCCCGGCGCCACCGGCTGCCCTGCGCTACCTAGTCTCCGCGGACATCCCGCGTCCGCCGGAGGACGCGTCATGGACCTCAATCGCCGCCATCTCATCGGAGCTTCGACCGCGGGCATCGCCGGCGCGCTGGCCATGCCGGCCGACGCTGCGCGCGCGGCGCCGCTGACGTCCCTGCTCGGGCGCGACGCCACGCAATACGGCGTGCGGCCCGGCAGCAGCGAGGATCAGACGCGAGCGCTGCAGCGTGCGATCGACGAGGCTGCGCGGGCGCAAATGCCGCTGGCGCTGCCGCCGGGCGTCTATCGCAGCGGATTGTTGCGGCTGCCGAACGGGTCGCAACTGATCGGCGTGCGCGGTGCGACCAAGCTGGTCTTCACGGGCGGGGCCTCGATGATCCAGAGCGACGGCTCCGATGCGATCGGCCTCACCGGCATCACCTTCGACGGTGGCAACATTCCGCTGCCGACCCGGCGGGGCCTGATCCATGTTCTCGGCGGACGAGATGTGCGCATGGCGGATTGCGAGATCACGAAATCGGGCGGCAGCGGCATCTGGCTCGAGCAGGTCGCGGGCGACGTCTCCGGCAACATCTTCACCAACATCGCTCTGACTGCGGTGGTCTCGTTCGACGCCAGGGGGCTCAGCGTCTCGCGCAACACCATCATCGGCACCAACGACAATGGCATCGAGATCCTGCGCACCGCGATCGGCGATGACGGTACGCTGGTCGCCGACAACCGCATCGAGGACATCAAGGCCGGCCCCGGTGGCTCCGGCCAGTACGGCAACGCCATCAACGCGTTTCGCGCCGGCAACGTGATCGTGCGCGGCAACCGCATCAGGAATTGCGACTATTCGGCGGTGCGCGGCAACTCGGCCTCGAACATCCACATCACCGGCAACAGCGTCAGTGACGTGCGCGAGGTCGCGCTCTATTCGGAGTTTGCGTTCGAAGCCGCGGTGATCGCCAACAACACGGTGGATGGCGCCGCCGTCGGCGTCTCCGTGTGCAATTTCAACGAAGGCGGCCGCATCGCCGTGGTCCAGGGCAACATCATCCGCAATCTGATCCCGAAGCGGCCGATCGGCACCGCGCCGGACGACGATGCCGGCGTCGGCATCTACATCGAGGCTGACACATCGGTCACCGGCAACGTGATCGAGAACGCGCCGTCCTACGGCATCGTCGCCGGCTGGGGCAAATATCTGCGCGACGTCGCGATCACCGGCAACGTGATCCGCAAGACGCTGGCCGGCGTCGGCGTCTCGGTCGTGCCGGGCGCGGGCACCGCGCTCGTCAACAACAACATGATCTCGGAAACGCCACGAGGCGCCGTGGTCGGGCTCGACCACGCGCGGGCGGTGACGTCGGATCTGTCGGCCGAAGGGGCGCAACGCTTCGCGCAGGTGCTGGTCGGCGGCAATGCGGTGCGGCGGTAAGTGCGCGGCCGGCAGACGGGCCGTGCATCCTTCGAGGCTCCTTATGGGACGCGGGGCGTCCCATGCCTCGCACCTCAGGCCGCGCCAAGAAGGAAGCGCTCATTCGTTCGGATTGGAATTCGGTGAGCCAGCTCGCGCGGCGACACGCGGGAGCGCCTAGGTCGAAGAAGCAGGCTTGATGTGGCGGCGGATGGGCCGCGCATCCTTCGAGGCTCGGCATGAGACGCGTCGCGTCCCATGCCTCGCACCTCAGGATGACCGGGCGAGGGAGGCGGCCGACTCTGCTCGGGCCTCACCCACCGCCTTAGAACGCGTTTCTGAGCAGCGGGTATTTGGCTTGGAGACCGTCGAGGCTGAAGGTGAATTCGACGACGCGCTCGGGGGCTGCGACGATTTCGGCGGCGGGCGGGGCGAACTGCGGGAGGAGCGCCGCCATCGCCGCAGGCGCCGCCTTCGGCAGCTTCGCGGCAGGCACCGCGAGCGGCGGCCTCACTTCGGGCGCGGTGAACGGCGTCATGGCGGCGGGCGCAAGGGGTGATCTCACGGCAGGTGCGCTTAGCGGCGCCCTCGCAGCGGGAGCCTTGAGCGGCGGCATCTCGGCGGGGGCGGTAAACGAAGCTACCGCGGCAGGTGCAGTGGGCGGCGCCATCGCGACGGATGGCAACACCGCCGCGATCGGCGCCTCGGTGATCTCCGCGAGCACGTCCGGCTTCTGATCGAGCCTGACCGCCACAGCGGTCTCAGGCGCGATGTGAACGGCCTTGGGCTGGACGGTCTGCGCCTGCTGCTCGCGCGGTGCCATGCGGGGCATCGTCGCCGGCGACCAACCGAATGCGGGCATCACGCTTGCAGCCGCCTCGGCGACGTCCCCGCCGGTTGCGAGCGCGCGCCAGGTCTGGACCGCACGCTTGGCTTCCTGGATGTTTTCAAGGAATTCGATCTCGGAATGATACCGGCGCCAGCGGCCGGTCTCGAACATCTCGGAGAGATGTTGCAGGCGCTGTTCGGCGAGAGCGCACCAGCGCGCCGCGATGGCGCGGCCAGCGACTGCGTCGCGAACGAACTCTTGGCGATGTGTCATGAACCAGCCCGTCAGGAAAAAATACGGACGCGGGGGACGCAACGCACACGAATCAATTTAGACGCGACATGAATATTTTGTGGAAAAGATTTGACTTGTCCAGCAGCGACACGGCATTCGTCATCAAATACCGTAGTCCTCCGGAAATTTGCTGGGTTTTCGAGTCAAGCTTCGCACAAGCATAACGGAGTTGCGGCGCGTTGCGCGCGCGACGGCAACGGACGTCTGCGGTGATCCTCAACCGCAAGCTGAACGAATGCGACGCTTCAAAAGATCGGATGCCCAAAGCTCCGGTTCCGATTGAATCAGAACCGACGCTCTGGATTCTTGGTTTGACGCGTTTTCTTCCCGCGAGCCGGCGCCCACTTCGCTCAAGTACGCGCTGAAAAGAAAAGACCCGTCCGGGGGGACAACCGGACGGGTCAAGCCATATGGGCGCTTGGGGTGGATGGGCGCTCGCGCCTGATATGACTGATGGGGAGGGATGACCGCTCCCACATCAGTTGGTCGTGGCAGCTGGCTGAACGTTCAATGCGAGGGTTCGCTTTTTTGAGCTTCGGCCCGCGCGCATCCTTGTCGCAGCCGCTATCTCGCCGCCGGCCTATCTGCCTGAGAAACCGCGGACTTTTCGTCCGAGCCCGACAACGACGGTTGCTCGATCGCACGGCTGCCGGGCTCGCCGCGACGCTTCTCGGCATCTTCACGTTTTGTTGTATCGGACGCAGCCGCAACCGGCGTCGCGCTGTCGGCGGGAACGGCCATGACCGCGGCAAAGGCGTCGGCCTGACCGTCGCCGAAAAGGTCGTCGCGTCCGGGTGAGCCGAGGTCGCGCGCGGTCTTCGCCAGCGTCATGCGCAGCACCTCCGGCTTCAAGGCGTGGTTGCGCTCGAGGAGCAGCGCCGCAACGCCGGAGACATAGGCGGCCGAGAACGAGGTTCCCGACGTCATCTGGTACTTGCCGGCGGGTGCCGGCAGGAAGATGTCGACGCCGGGGGCTGCGACCGCGATGAAGTTGCCGCGGTTGGAGGCGGAGAACAGCCTGTCCTGCTGATCCGTCGCGCTGACCGCGATCACATTGGGATTGGCAGCCGGATAGAGCGGCGGCGATTTCGCGCCGGCATTGCCGGCGGCCGCGATCAGCACAAGGCCGCGTGCGGCCGTCGCCGCGATCGCACGCTCGATGATCGCGTCCTTCGGGCCGGCAAAGCTCATATTGACGATCTGCGCGCCGTGCTCGGCGGCGTAATTCAGCGACCGCAGGATGATGTAGGACGAGCTCTCGGCGCCGCCGTTGGCGCCGCCGAAGGCCCGGATGGCGATGATGCGCGCCTCGGGCGCGCTGCCCATCAGGCGGGCATGCGCCACGATGGCACCGGCGATGCCGGTGCCGTGGACGTGCGGCCCCTCGGCACTGCCGAGCGCGTCGAAATGATCGGCGACGGAATTGGCGAGTTCGGGATGCTTGGCGTCGATGCCGGAGTCGATCACGGCAACCGTGACGTTGGCTCCGTGCGCCAGCGCATGCGCCTGCGGCAGGCGGAGTTTTGCCAGCGCATATTGCGCGGGATCGCCCTCGACCGGTACGGACGATTTCTGGTCCTGGAGCACGTAGCGGAAGTTCGGCTGGGCGGAGCGCACGCTGCCGTCGGCCGCGAACTCGCGCCGTACCGTCTCGGCAGGCCGGCCGTCGGTGATGCGGAACAGGCCGAACGTCGCCCCGATCAGCGGAAAATTCTCGGATGCGACGCGCGCGAGGCCGTGGCGACGCGCAAGCTCATCGGCCTCCGTCACCGACAGACTGCCGTCGATCTCGGCGACGAATTCGTTGGCAAAGCTGCGCTGGTTCACCGCGACCGGCGTGTTGTTGCCGCGCCCCTTGCGGGCGCTCTTCTTGTTGCCCGATTTTCCACTGCCCTCGCCGCCCGCGTTCGCCTGTGCCAGGCATTCGCCGTCGGCAGCCCGATAGGGCGCCGTGCAGGCCGGATAGAGGTTGGGGGAGTAGCGCGCATAGGGCAGCACCGGCGTCAATCCGATCCGCGCCGAAGGAATCCGGACGGCCGTAATCGGACGCGGGCCGCGGTCGACCGACACCGCCCTGGCGGATAGGGTCGGGCTGACGCGCGGAGCAATGCTCGGGGAGATCGTCGGCGTGCGCGAGGGAACGCTGATCGTGGGCGTACGCATGATCGCCTGCGCCTGCGCGACCTCGACGCCGAGACAAGAGGCGAGCAGAAGCGCGGCTCCGATGGATGAAGCGCAGGCCCCCGCACGCACCCTGCTCTCGGAATTGCCCGTCATCGGCTCAGCGGCGCGCCTAGGGCGCCGCGACGGCGAGGTTGACGACCTTCTCGCGCTGCATCCTGCCGAGCAGCGAGGCGAGCTCGTCCTGGCTCATCGCCTTGTCGAACTGGAGGCGGAATATGCCGCCCTTGGCGTCGCCGATGATCGAAGCCTGATAGCTGTCGAGCAGCGCCGTGATGTCGCCGACGCGCGCCTCCGGCGTGAATCGCACCAGCGCGCGCGCCGGCGCGGCCGTACTGCCAAGTTCGCGTGTAATCGGCGCGCCGGTCGAGAGCGAAGCCGTCTGGAAGGTCGCCGGCTGGTTTCTCATCAGCACGGCGCCGATGATTCCGGCTTGCAGCACGAGTGCGACGGCGCCGAGGCCCGCCGACCACGCCAGCGTGCGCGGCGACAGGCTCGCAAAGAAGGTCGAGATCCGCGCCGACAGCGGCAACGAGCCGCTCTCCCGTGCCGGCTCGGCGTCGATCGCGGCGAACAGCTTCTGCATCGCCCGCGCCGACGGAGCCCCCAGGCTCTCGTTCAGATGGATGGTCTCTTCGTACTCGCCGCGGATCGCGGCATATTGCCTGGCGAGCTCGGGATCGCGCGCCAGCGCTTCCTCGACGCGGCGCGCATCGCGCGCGCTCAGCGTACCGGCGGCGTGCCACGGCAGCAGCAGTTCAATTTCACTGGGCTCTTGCTCCAGCATCTTCTTGCTCAATGCCATCATGGCCAGCCTCGCTCAACGCCGGCTGCCTTCAGCAGTTCGGCCAGTTTCTTGCGCGCATAGAACAAGCGCGTCTTTACAGTGTTCTCGGGAATTCCGACGATTCCGGCCACCTCTTCCACGGACTTCTCGTGGTAGTAGACGAGATCGACGATTTCCCGGTGTTCCGGCGAGAGGCTGGTCAGACACTCCCGCAACGCCTCACTGGTGTCCTTCTTCTGCACCACCGTTTCCGGATCGTCGGACGTGTCCTCGATCGCGTTCGCGGCTTCTTCGTCCAGTTCGAAATCCTTCCTGCGCCGGAGCGCAGACAGGGCCTTGAATCGGGTGATTGCCAGCAGCCAGGTGGAAACCGCCGATCGGCCCTCGAACTTGCCGGCTTGACGCCAGACGTCGAGAAACACCTCGCTGATGAGGTCTTCCGCCGCCTGCTCGTCCCGCACGAGCCGCAGTCCGAACCTGTAAACCCTGACATGGTGCCGCCCGTACAGCACCTGCATGGCGAGCCGGTCACCTTGGGCGATCCTGGAGATCAGGACCTCGTCGGAAGCCGCCTGTGTCGCGCTCAATGGCCGTCTCGCAAGGTTGGTCGGGTCGATACGGCGCGCGGTTCGACGGGGGGTGCAAAATTGTTCAAATTACCGCAATCATCCGGGGGCCAGTGTGAGCTACCCCACATATGCGCATTTTTGTCGTCCCATCCGCAGCGATCAGCGGCGTCCATCCAGATCGGTAACATAATACTGAGATACTTTCCCTGCGGAAGACCTTTCCGGCACAGGCGCCGGCCTGGTCCGGTTCCATAGCAGCCCTGCACCAGGTTTGTCGCACCAAGCCCTGCTTTGGCTCGACCGCATCGCACACGATGCAGGATCGCCGGTAAGATCGCGCGATGGCTGATCATCTTGTTCCGTGCTGCAGGTTTCGGATTCGGTTCCAAAGGATACCAAACCTAAAGGCTTGCCACGTAGAATTTTGCGCTGACATCCACCATTGGCGGGACCATGAGCACGGCCGCGACGTCCTTTCCCGAGAGGAATGCCGCAGAGGCCGCGGACCTCGTCCTCGCGCCTGAGGCGGCAGCCCCCGAAGTCAGGGCGCGCCGGGCCCGGCAGCGCCGCCAGATGTATATGGGCCAGGTCGCGAGCTACTCGCTTGGCGCCTCGGTCCTGCTGCTCTACGCCTATGACGGCACGATCTCGATGGGCGTTCCGTCGCTGTTCTGGATCGGCGGCCTCCTCATCATCGGTACGTTCACGGTGCTGTCCGAAGCCGGCTTCGGCGACCGGTTCGAGGATCATTACCTCACCGTGTATCAGATCTCGGCGCATATGGCGCTGCAACTGGTGTTCCTGCTCGCGGTGCCGACCGTCGGGGTCGCGTTCCTGGCCGTGTTGTTCCTGATCTTCGCGTTCGGCACACTGCGTATGACGTCGGGTCAGGCGATGCTCACCTGGGGCCTTGCCACCTGCGGGCTCGCCGCGGTCTTCCTGGGATCGGACCTTCCGATCGGACTGCCGGTCACGACCCGGCTGCAGCGAGCCGCCTCGATGCTCTGCTTCGTGCTGGTGATCGGCCAGTGCGCCTTCCTCGGCCTGTTCGGCGCCACCCTGCGCAAGATCCTGTACCGGCGCAGCATCGAACTGAAGGCGGCCTATCAGCGCATCGAGGAACTCGCCGAGCTCGACGAACTCACCGGCGCCTACAACCGCCGCTGCATCATGCGGCTTCTCGACGCCGAGATCGAAAAGTCGCGGCAGGCATCCACGCCGTGCGCGATCGCGCTGATCGATCTCGACTGGTTCAAGCGCATCAACGACGCCTACGGCCATCCCGTCGGCGACGAGGTGCTGCGCACCTTCGCGATCACCATTTTCGCCAACATCCGCCCGGCCGACAGTTTCGGCCGATACGGCGGCGAGGAATTCCTGCTGCTGCTGCCGGGCATGTCGGGCGACGCCGCGCAGCGCATGCTGGAGCGGTTGCGCGGCATCGTTGCCGATCTCGACTGGAGCGCGTTCTCTCCGGGCATGCGGGTGACCATTTCCGCGGGCGTCGCGACGCTGCGCGACATTGATACTGCCGACACATTTCTCGCGCGCGCCGATCGCGCGCTCTATTCCGCCAAGGCGCAAGGGCGCAACTCTATTGTGACGAGCTGACCAATCCATTTTCTCCCGGCGCGGCAGAAGCCGTTGCAGGGCCGAACGCTCCAGGACAGGGCAATGAGATCCAGATCCCCAAGACCATCCGAAAACCTGCTCGAGGAATTGCAGGCTGCCCTCACGCACGGCACCGTTGCGCGCCGGGTCGAGACGCTGCGCCGCGTCACCGATCTGTTCGTGGGCAACGCAGTAGACTATTCCGACGACCACATCCGCGTGTTCGACGACGTGTTCCAATGCCTGGTCGGGCAGATCGAGACGTCGGCCAGGGCGCTGCTCGCCGAACGCCTCGCACCGATCGCGGCTGCGCCGCCGAAAATCATCCGCACGCTCGCGCTCGACGAGGTCATCGAGGTCTCCGGCCCGGTGCTGTCGAAATCGGAACGGCTGGACGAGGCGACCCTGCTCGAGATCGCCCGCACCAGGGGCCAGGCGCATCTCAAGGCGATCTCGCTGCGGCGGATGCTGTCGGAAGCGCTGACCGACGTGCTGGTGACGCGCGGCAACGAGGACGTGGTGCAGTCGACCGTCAGGAATCCGGGCGCGCGGCTTTCCGAGGGAAGTCTCACCGAGCTCGTCATCCGCGCCGAGCGCGACGACGACCTCGCCGGCTGCATCGGCCTGCGGCCCGACCTGCCGCGCCATCACTATTTGAGGCTGGTCGCCAAGGCATCCTCGAGCGTGCGCAGGAAGCTTGCGGCCGCGCATCCCGAGCTTGCGGACGAAGTCTCGAGCGTAGTCCAGCAAGCGGCCCAACGGGTTCGCGCTGCCGCCATGACGAAGCAGACCGAGATGGCCCGCGCGCTGGTGAAATCGCTGCACGACGACGGCCGGCTCAACGAGTTCCAGGTCACAACCTTCGCCGAGCAGGGCAAGTTCGACGAGACCAATGCGGGGTTGGCTGCACTCGCAGGCGTCGCGGTCGAGACGGCCGAGACCATGATGATCGAGAGCCGTACCGAAGGCGTGATGATCCTCGCCAAGGTCGCTGGCATGCAATGGTCGAGCGTGCGCGCCATCATCGCCATGCGCGAGAAGCTCTCCGGCGGGTCGCAGACCGACATTCTGACGCTGCGCGACAGCTATGAGGCGCTGCGCCCATCGACCGCGCAGCAGGTGCTGCGCTTCCACCGCATGCAACTGGGCGCGACGCCGGCGGCGTGAAGCCGCGGAATCCTAGTATCTTAGGACCTTCGATCCCACCAGCGCGCCGATCGCGGTCACCAACGCGGTCGCGAGCGTGTACCAGGTCGCGACGAACAGGGGCGAGTCGTCGGTGCAGTGCGAGGCATAGAGGGTCGCGGCGAGGCCGGCCGACACCAGCCCGGCGAGTGCACCAGCCAGCGCGGGGCTTGACGGCGCGCCGTGGCGCAGGCCGAACAGCGCCCCTGCAAGCAGCGGCAGCGACATCACAGGGATCGCGACCAGGCACACCCGGGAGTTCTTGCCCATCAAGCGCATCGTCATCGGCATGGCCGGGGCCATCATCGCCTCGCTGCCGATCGCAACCGCCAGCAGCCCGACCGGCAGCAGCAGCAGCCAGCCCCAGCCGCGCAGCAGGGCTTCGGGACGCGACAAATGCAGGCTGACGATGATCGCGGGGATTGCGAGCGACAGCGTCACGGCGAACTTCATGTCGAAGAACGGGTTGTGCATGGCGCTCATCACGTCGGCGCGCACGCCGAGGAATGTCGCGAAAACCAGGATCGACAAGGGCGCAGCCACCAGCAGCGCCATGGTCAGCACGGCGCCGACGCGTGGCGCGCGGTGCGCGTTGTCGGCTGCGAGCGAGCGAATGAGTTGATCGGTGTCCATGACTAATGGTCCCGCAGTTTGGCCGTCAGCGCCGCAAGTCCGCGATGCAGCGCGACCCGCACCGCACCCTCGCTCATCGAAAACTTCGCCGCCGTATCCTTGATCGAGGCGGCCTCGACCGCGATCGATTGCAGCACGTCGCGCTGACGCTGCGGCAGCGTGCCCAGTTGGGCGGCGACCTCGCCAGCCGACGCGGTCTCCTGCGGCACCTCGCCCGGCAGCGTCTCGGCGAAATCGTCGATGTTGACGAACACGCGCTTGCCGCGCCGGCGGAGCGCGTCGATCAGCTTGTTGCGGCCGATCGCAAACAGCCAGGGTGCGAAGGGAGCCTCGCTGTCCCAGGTGTGCCGTTTCAGATGCACCGCCAATAGAATCTCCTGCACGACGTCCTCGGCCTGGTCGGGAGGCTGACCTGCCCGCGCCAACCCTCGCCTCGCGGCAGCGCGCAGCACCGGCGTGATTGCCTTCAACAGGCGATGATAGGCCGCGTCATCGCCAGCCATGGCCGACCGCATCAGGCCGGTCCATTCGTCCTCACGTCCGCGCACCCGCGCCCCTCACCATGCAATTCGGCCGCTCTTTCAATTTGTTACGCGGACACCCATCACATCACGAATTCGTGATGCGCGATCGAACGACGCGATCAATTCGGCCGCAGAGATCCCTGACGGCTCATAACACCGATCGGCCCGTACCGCATCCGGCGGCAACAATGCAACGCAATTTGCCCCGTTTTTGCCGGGTCTAGCCCGAAGATTCCCATTTTCTGCCCCGGTGTCGTCACGCCCCGGGGTCTCTGTTCGCTGCCGGGACGGGCGGAATTGGGGAGATCGTCAACATGATGAAAGCCAGCGCACGCGCGGTCCTGATTGTCTTGGCCGGGCTTTTCTTGCTGTTCGGAGGCATTGCACAGGCGGCGCCGATTTCGGCCGCAAGCAACAAAGCGGACAGCGCGGACCAGCAGGCCGACACGGCCAAGCACCGGCGCCAAGACTCGCGCCGCACCAGCAGCAGCAAGACGACGCAGAAATCCGACGACAAGGCCGACAAGAAGGGTGCCGCAGCAAGGGCGGACGAGGGCAGGAACGGCAACAAGTCAGGCAGTGAGGTGCCGGTGTCGAGCCAGATGCCGCCGGAGGTCGCCAATGCCAACGCGCAGTTCGCCCCGGATACGCCGACCGCGGCTGCCGCCTCCGCGATGACGAACCGCGCCAACGACAATGTCCAGGCTGCAGCCGATAATACCAACGTCGCGCCAGCCGAAAGCCAGGTCGTCGCGCCCGATCAACTCAACGACATCGATCGCGCCCTGCAACAGGAGACGCCGGGGCAGAAGGCGGTGATTGCCGCGACCGAGGCACAGCCGCGGCCAGCGCCGGTGATGGCAAGCAGCCATCAGAGCTCGGCCTGGGACCAGAGCTCCCTGATCGGCAAGATCTTCATCGGCGTCGGCACGCTGCTGACGCTGGCGTCCGCCGCGCGGATGTTCATGGCGTGATTGGCGGCCGCTTCCCGGCCCCGAGTACCGGCCTGACGGACCTCGTCCGGAACGCGCCCCTCGTCGCGTTCCGGCGGCCTGCAGCCCCTTGAAGCCCATCGCGCCAGCGGGCACATTGCCCACCCAATCAAAAGCGTGGGTGGAGCATGAGCACGTTCGAACACATCATCGTCGAAAGCAAAGGCGCGGTCGGTATCGTCAAGCTGAACCGGCCGAAGATGCTCAACGCACTCTCTTTCGGCGTCTTTCGCGAGATCGCCGCGGCGGTCGACGATCTCGAGGCCGATGATGCCATCGGCTGCATCGTCGTGACCGGCAACGAGAAGGCCTTTGCCGCCGGCGCCGATATCAAGGAGATGCAGCCCAAGGGCTTCATCGACATGTTCTCGGAGGATTTCGCCGCGATCGGCGGCGACCGCGTCGCGCGTTGCCGCAAGCCGACGATCGCGGCGGTTGCCGGCTATGCGCTGGGCGGCGGCTGCGAACTCGCCATGATGTGCGATTTCATCATCGCCGCCGACACCGCGAAGTTCGGCCAGCCCGAGATCACGCTCGGCACCATTCCCGGCATCGGCGGTACCCAGCGCCTGACGCGCGCGATCGGCAAGTCCAAGGCAATGGACCTCTGCCTCACCGGCCGGATGATGGATGCGGCGGAAGCCGAGCGCTCGGGCCTCGTCAGCCGCATCGTACCCGCTGACAAGCTCATGGACGAAGTGATGGCGGCAGCCGAGAAGATCGCCGCGATGTCGCGCCCTGCGGCCGCGATGGCCAAGGAAGCGGTGAACCGCGCCTTCGAGACCACGCTCGCCGAGGGCATGAGCGTCGAGCGCAACCTGTTCCACTCGACCTTCGCGCTCGAGGACCGCTCCGAAGGCATGGCTGCGTTCATCGAGAAGCGCAAGCCGGTGAACAAGAACCGGTAAGGCAAACCGGTCAGGCTGCTGTAAGGCTCTGCCGCGTTCCCGCAGAATGCTGTGACGGAGCTGCAACAAGCACGGATTTCATGGGGGTTTCCCCCGCGGCAGTTTGCCTGCGGGACCTCGGCTGGTTAAACAGCTAAGAGGACCGCCGTCGGCGGGGGCGGACAGCCGGGAATTCGCGGGAACATATGACTGGGCGTATCGCCAGAGCTGGTCGCGGGGTGACGCGGCACCGATCGGGCGTGGGTCCCGCGTTTGCGACATGGGCCACGCTGGCGCTCTCGTGCGCCCTGCCCTCCGCCGCCTGGGCCGAAGCTCTGCCGGAGGCGCTGGCCAAGGCTTACCAGACCAATCCGCAGCTCAATGCCGAGCGTGCGCGCCAGCGCGCGACCGACGAGAACGTGCCGCAGGCGCTCGCCGGCTACCGGCCGCAGATCGTGGCCAGCCTCAGCGCCGGCCTGCAATCGGTGCGCAATCTGTTGCCCGACAACACCATCCAGACCGCCAACCTGAAGCCCTGGATCATCGGCGTCACCGTGACGCAGACCCTGTTCAACGGTTTCCGCACCGCCAACAGCGTGCGGGCCGCCGAACTCCAGGTGCAGTCCGGCCGCGAAGCGCTGCGCAATGTCGGCCAGGGCGTCCTGCTCGATGCGGTCACCGCCTACACCAACGTGCTCGCCAACCAGTCGCTGGTCGAGGCGCAGCGCTCCAACGTCGCCTTCCTGCGCGAAACACTCTCGGTCACCCAGCGCCGCCTCAACGCCGGCGACGTCACGCCGACCGATACCGCGCAGGCCGAGGCTCGTCTCAACCGTGGCCTTGCCGATCTCAACGCGGCCGAGGTCGCGCTCGCCGTCAGCCAGGCGACTTACGCGCAGGTGATCGGCAATGCGCCATCGCAGCTTCGGCCCGCCGAGGCCGTCGACCGCTATCTGCCGAAGAGCCGCGAAGACGCCGTGACGATGGCGATCCGCCAGCATCCGGCGGTGATGGCGGCAAGCTTCGACGTCGATGTCGCCTCCACCAACATCCGCATCGCGGAAGGCACCCTGCTGCCGAGCGCCAGCATCCAGGGCAGCGCAAGCAAGAGCCGCAACAACGACCCGACACTAGGCACCTTCGCCGAAGACCAGGCCTCGATCGTCGCCAACGTCACCGCTCCGATCTACGATGGCGGTCAGGCTGCGGCGCAGACGCGGCAGGCCAAGGAGATCACGGCACAGAGCCGGCTCGTGCTCGACCAGGTGCGCAACCAGGCGCGCACGGCGGTGGTCAGCGCATGGGTTGCGAATGAAGGTGCCAAGGTCACGGTGTCGGCCTCGGAGTCCGAGGTGAAGGCGGCGACCGTCGCGCTCCAGGGCGTGCAGCGTGAGGCATCCGGCGGACAGCGCACGACCGTGGACGTCTTGAACTCGCAAGCCGATCTGATCCAGGCCAAGGCCCGCCTGATCGGCGCGCAGCGCGACCGCGTGATCGCCTCCTACACGCTGCTCAGCGCCATCGGCCATCTCGACGTCAAGACGCTGAACCTGAACACGCCGGACTATCTGCCCGAGGTGCATTACCACCAGGTCCGCGACGCCTGGCACGGCCTGCGCACGCCGTCTGGGCAATAGCAGCCGACGCGCGGCGTCTCCAGCGCTCTGCCCCCTCGCCGTCTTGACGGCGCCCGGTCGGACGCGTTGACCGCTCACGTCCGCTTGCGGGCCTTGTTGAGCAGCTATGCAGCCAGGCGCAGCAGCTGACCCGGCGGATCTGATACCGTCCCAGCCGCATTTCCAAAGAACGAAACAGGGAGAGAAGCCATGCACAGCCGACGCAGCATCCTGCTTGCCTCCCTTGCCGCCGGAGTAGCCATGACCAGCAAAGCCCGCGCCCGTGCGGCGCAACCCGCAACGCCGATCAATTTCGACATCCCGGCGCATGCCTGCGACTGCCACACCCACATTCATGGCGACACCCAGAGATTTCCGTTCTTCGCGGGGCGCGTCTATACGCCGGAGCCTGCGAGCCCCGAAGAAATGGCGGCGCTGCACAAGGCGCTGCATATCGAGCGCGTGGTGATCGTGACGCCGAGTGTCTACGGCACCGACAATTCGTCCACCTTGTTCGGCATGAAGGCGCGTGTCGCGACCGCGCGCGGGGTCGCCGTGATCGACGACAAGACCACGGAAACCGAACTTGATACCATGCAGGCGGAAGGCTTCCGCGGCATCCGCATCAATCTGGCAACCGGGGGCATCAACGACCCCAATGTCGGCCGCGCTCGCTTCACCACGGCCGTCGAGCGCATGAAGGCGCGCGGCTGGCATGTGCAGCTCTACACGACGCCGGCGATGATCTCGGCGATCAAGGATCTCGTGCTGGCGTCGCCCGTGCCGGCCGTGTTCGACCATTTCGGCGGGCTCGAGGCCTCACTTGGGCTGGAGCAGCCGGGATTTGCCGACCTGATCGCCCTCGTCAAGTCCGGGAAGGCCTATGTGAAGATCTCCGGCGCCTATCGCTCGTCGGAGCGCGCGCCCGACTATCAGGACATGGTGCCCTATGCCCGCGCGCTGATCGCGGCCAATGCGGACCGCATCGTCTGGGGCACCGACTGGCCGCATCCGGATTCCAGCCGCGTCGAGGGACGCAAGCCCACCGACATCGCGCCTTTCTATCAGATCGACGACGGCCGCCTGCTCAACCAGCTTCCGGTGTGGGCGCCGGATGCGGATGTGCGCAAGAAGATCCTGGTCGACAATCCGGCGCGGCTCTACGGGTTCTGACGGTCAGCGCGCGCGGCGGGAAAAGAACGAGATCAGGACCGGCAAGGTCACCAATATCACGAGCGGCGCCAGCATCATGCCGGTGACGACGACGACCGCGAGCGGCTTCTGCACCTGCGAGCCGATCCCCTCCGACAGCGCCGCCGGCAACAGGCCGACGCCCGCGACGACGCAGGTCATCAGCACGGGACGGAGCTGAAGCTCGCCGGTGCGGACCACCGCGCTCATGCGGTCCATGCCCTCTTCGATGAGCTGGTTGAACTGCGACAGGATGATGATGCCGTCCATCACGGCGATGCCGAACAGCGCGATGAAACCGATTGCCGCGGAGACGCTGAACGCCGTGCCGGAGATCAGCAGGCCCAGCACGCCGCCGAAGATCGCCATCGGAATCACGCTCATCGCGAGCAGCGTGTCGGTCATCGAGCCGAAATTGAACCAGAGCAGCACGCCGATCAGCGCCAGCGAGATCGGCACCACGATCGACAGCCGCCGGATCGCGTCCTGGAGATTGCCGAACTCGCCGACCCACTCCATGTGCGAGCCCGGCGGCAGCTGCACCTGCTCGGCGATCTTGTCCTGTGCCTCGCGGATGGCGCTGCCGAGATCGCGCTCGCGCACCGAGAACTTGATCGGCAGATAGCGCTCCTGCTGCTCGCGATAGATATAGGCCGCGCCGGAGACGAGGCTGATGGTGGCGACCTCGCTAAGGGGAATCTGCGTGACGGTGCCGTTCGGCCCGGGCGCGCCGATCCGCAAATTCTGGATCGCCTCGGCACTCCGGCGGTATTCCGGCGCGAGGCGAACGATGATCGGGAAGTGGCGATCGCTTCCGGGCTCATAAAGGTCGCCGGCGGTGTCGCCGCCGATCGCGACCTTGATGGTGGCGTTGATGTCGCCCGGCGCAAGGCCGTAGCGCGCGGCCTTGGCGCGGTCGATGTCGATCTGGATGGTCGGCTGCCCGAGCGAGGTGAACACGGCAAGGTCGGTGACGCCCTGTACGGTGGCCAGCACCGATTTGATCTTGTTGGCGGTGTCGGTCAGTGCCTGGAGGTCGCTGCCGAACAGCTTGATCGAGTTCTCGCCCTTCACGCCGGAGACGGCTTCGGAGACGTTGTCCTGGAGATATTGCGAGAAGTTGAACTCGACGCCGGGAAAGCGGTCGTCGAGCTGCTTGAGCAGCTGCGCGGTCAGCTCTTCCTTGTCGCGCGTGCCGGGCCACTGGCTCACGGGCTTGAGCGGCGCGAAGAACTCGGCATTGAAGAAGCCGGCGGCGTCGGTGCCGTCATCGGGACGGCCGTGCTGCGACACGACGGACTCGACCTCCGGCCGGGCGCGGATCACCTTGCGCATCTCGTTGACGTAGCTGTTGCCTTCCTGGAGCGAGATGGTCGGCGGCAGCGTGGCACGGATCCAGAGATTGCCCTCCTCCAGCTTCGGCAGGAATTCGAGGCCGAGCAGCCGGCTGAGCGCCACCGTCGTCAGCACGAGGCCGACCGCACCGCCGAGGACGATGTTGCGATTGGCGACCGCCCAATGCAGCAGCGGCGAGTACAACCGGTGCAGGATCAGCATCACCTTCGTCTCGGTTTCCTCGACATGCGCGGGCAGGATGATCGCGGACAGCGCCGGCGTGACGGTGAAGGTCGCAAGGAGCCCACCGGCAAGCGCATAGGCATAGGTGCGGGCCATCGGCCCGAAGATGTTGCCCTCGACCCCGGACAGCGTGAACAGCGGCAGGAAGGCCGCGATGATGATCGCCGCGGCGAAGAAGATCGAGCGCGAGACGTCGGCGGCCGCGCTGAGGATGGCATGGCTCTTCATGCCGAACAGCGTCTCGGGCGATATGTGCTCGGATTCCGAGATCGGCGTCGTCTGCGTCAGGCGGCGGAAGATCGCCTCCACCATGATGACGGTGGCATCGACGATCAGGCCGAAATCGATGGCGCCGACCGACAGCAGGTTTGCCGATTCTCCGCGCAGCACCAGGATGATCACGGCGAAGAACAGCGCGAACGGAATCGTGGCGCCGACGATCAGCGCGCTGCGGAGATTGCCGAGGAATATCCACTGCAACAGCACGATCAGCAAGATGCCGACAACCATGTTGTGCAGCACGGTGTGGGTGGTGAGATCGATCAGGTCCTTGCGGTCGTAGATGCGCTCGATGCGCACGCCGGGCGGCAGAATGGTGGAGTTGTTGATTTGCTGAACGAGCTGCTCGACCCGCTTGATGGTCGGCGAGCTCTGTTCGCCGCGGCGCATCAGGACGATTCCCTGCACGATGTCGTCGGTTTCGTCGAGGCCGGCGATGCCGAGACGCGGCTTGTGGCCGACGGTGACGGTTGCGACGTCCTTGACCAGCACCGGATTGCCGCCGGTCTGCGCCACCATGGTGTTGGCGAGGTCGTCGATCGAGCGGATCAGGCCGACGCCGCGCACCACGGCCGATTGCTGGCCGATATCGACGGTGTTGCCGCCGACATTGACGTTGGAATTGCCGACGGCCTGGAGCAGTTGCGGCAGCGTCAGGCCATTGGCGACCAGCTTGTTGAAGTCGACCTGGAGCTCGTAGGTCTTGCTCTTGCCGCCCCAGCCGGTGACGTCGATGACGCCGGGCACGGCACGGAAACGGCGCTGGAGAATCCAGTCCTGAATGGTCTTGAGGTCGAGCACGCTGTAGTTGGGCGGGCCGACCAGGCGATAACGGAAGATCTCTCCGATCGGGCTGAGCGGCGAGATTTGCGGCTGCACGTTGCCCGGCAGCGGCGCGAGCTGCGCCAGGCGGTTCAGCACCTGCTGCAACGCCTCGTCATAGGTGTAGGCGAAGGAGAACTGGAGTTTGACGTCGGAGAGGCCGTAGAGCGAGATGGTGCGGATGGTCGTGAGGTTCTTCAGGCCCGCGACCTGGGTCTCGATCGGGATCGTGATGTAGCGCTCGATCTCCTCCGCCGACAGGCCCGGACTCTGCGTCACGATATCGACCATCGGCGGGGTCGGATCGGGATAAGCCTCGATGTTGAGCTGGTTGAACGCGATGAGGCCGCCGATCAGCACGGCGGCGAACATGCCGACCATCAGGAAGCGCCGGTCGACGGCGAGGGCAACGAGACGATCCATTCAGGTCAACGGCCTTCCCCCTCTCCCCGCTTGCGGGGAGAGGGTTGGGATGAGGGGGAGTCTCCGCAGGGACGGTGAGAGTTGGACTCGCGGAGAGTCCTCCTCACCCGGATTGCTTCGAGCGACGCTTCGCGGCGCCGAGCGCAATCCGACCTCTCCCCGCAAGCGGGGCGAGGTGACGCGAGCCCGTGCGCGACCTGATTCACATCAACATTCATTCTGGATCAGCTGCCGGAGGCTGCACGGTCGATGAACAGGCTGCCTTTGGTGACGATCTGCTCGCCGGGCTTGAGATTGCCGGTGACCTCGACGAGGTCGCCGTTGATGAGGCCGATCCTGATCTTGCGCAGCTCGACCGACTTGTCCTCGCGCGCGACCCAGATGCGGACGTTGTCGGCTTCGTAGATCAACGCCTGCTTCGGCACTGCCGGCGCGGCGCGGTCGCCCGCCGAATAGATCGTGACGTTGGCGAACATCTCCGGCTTCAACAGGCCGTCCTTGTTGTCGATGGTCGCGCGAACCAGAAGGCGGCGGGTCGTGGGGTCGATCGCGGCGGCGACGTAGTTGATCCTGGCGGTGAACGGACGGCCCGGCAGCGCCATCACGTTGACGGTGATGTCCTGCCCGGTGCACACCGCGGCCGCGTCGCTCTCGCGCACGAAGGCGGTGAGCCAGACCGTGGAGAGATCGCCGATCACGAAGACCGGGTCGCTGGCGCCGGAATTGACGTACTGCCCGGGGCCGATCTTTCGCTGCACGACCGTGCCGGAGATCGGCGAATAGATCGTGACCTCCCGATTGATCGTGCCCTTGTCCTGGAACGCCTTGATGGTCTCGTCGGTGAAGCCGAGGATGCGCAGCTTGTTGCGCGCCGCTTCCAGCGCCGTCACCGAGGAGCGCATGTCGTTCTGCGCCTGGACCTGGGTTGTTTCCGCCTGCTGATAGTCCTTCAGCGGAATGGCGTGTCCCTCATAAAGATCCTTGGCACGCTTGAACTGGATGTCGGAAAGCTCGAGCGCCGACTTCGCCTTGTTCTGAGAGGTCATCGCCGCGATGAAATCGTTCTGGGCCTGCACGGTGTCGGCGGCCTCGATCGTAAACAGCGGTTGACCTTGCTTCAGCATCTCGCCCGGCTTGGCCAGCAGCTTGGTGACCCGGCCCGCATAGGGCGAGAACACCGGCGTCGAGCGGTCCTCGTCGACCGCGACCTTGCCCTCGGTGACGTACTCGGCTCGGAAGCTCTTGGCCTTGACCGGCTCGATCGTCAGCGTCGCCCATTCGGACGGCGTCGGCGTGAAGGTCTGCGCATTCCTGCGCGACTGGCTGGAGATCTCGGAGTGCTTTCTTTGCTTTGGCCCGGAAGAAAGGAAGCCGTAGGCACCGGCGCCGGCAAGAGCGAGTAGAACTACGGATGCGATCACCCGTTGTTTTGTAAGCACCTGCAATCGCTTGGTCTTTTCAACTACCATGGGGCCCGGTCGTGTCTGCGACGATCTCGGCAATGACTGCCTCATCGGTCGCGCTAATAGTGCCGAATTAGGATTTCAAACAACCTAAAAAACGCTGAGCCTCTTGCGGTTTGCGTTAAAGTTTTACGTCGTGTCAGCTTCATGTCAGCTTCGCGCAGGCCATTGTGCAGAATGACTGCCGAGCGGCATCGCGGGACGGCTCCATTGTGCCGGCGTCTTCGACAGCACTGCCGAATGACGCACCGCCTTCAACGTGCCGAAGCCAGATGGCATGTCTTCGATGAACGCAGCATGTACGGCCTCGCCCGTAAGATCCGGGGTATTCAGTCCGCCGTCGAGCCGACCGAGATTCCACAACCATCGCCCGGTCTGCGCCAGCGAGACGCGCACGTGCCAGCTGCCGCCTTCGCGGGCCTGGCGCGCCCTGGCCATCATCGCGCCGAACGCCATCAGATAGCCGGTGGCGTGGTCGAGGATTTGCGCCGGCAATTCCCTGGGAGCATCGATGCCGGCGGCCTGGCCTTCGGCATGATTGAAGCCGGTCGTCGTCTGCACCAGCGAGTCGAAGCCGCGCCGCTCGGCCCAGGGGCCGCTGTGGCCATAGGCCGACAGCGTGACATAGACGATGCCGGGATTGATTTGCGCGGCGTCCTCCGGCGCGAAGCCGAGGGCGGCGAGCGCACGCGGGCGATAGCCTTGCGAGAAGATGTCGGCGTCCTTCAGCAACTCGCGCAGCTGCGCCCGCCCGAACTCGCTCTTCAACTCGATGAAGGTGGTGAGCTTGCCGCGGCCGGTGTCGATGGTGAGCCAGGGAATGGTGGGCAGCTCCGGCCCTGACACCAGCAGCACGTCCGCCCCGTGCGCAGCGAGCGTGCGGCCGGCGACGGGGCCCGCGATGACGCGAGAGAGATCGAGCACACGAAGACCTGAGAGAGGTCGATCGCCTTTTGGCCACGGCTTCGGCGGGGCCTCGCCGATCCTCTCGATCGAGACCAGCGGCAATTGCGCGAGCGCACGCGCCTGCGGCAAGGCGGACCATTCGTCGTACGATCGCATCAGGGCGACGACACCGCCTGCGGCGTAAGCCGCAGTTTCGAAATCCTCCCCGTTCCAATGCATCAACGCCGCCTGCACCTTCTCGCGCTCCGCCGCGCAGCCGAGCACCTCGCAGACGGCGTCGCGATGGTGCGGGAAATTGGTGTGGCAGCGGACGAAGCGGCGATCGCCAGTCCTGTAAACGCCGGCGATCGCGTCCCAGGCTGGCGGGGGCGGCTTGTCGTCGACGCGCAAATAGCGCTCGGAACGACATTCGGCGACGGCGTGGCGCATGTCGACGGAGACGTCCTGCACCTCGCCGCTGCGCTGTCGCCAGATTTCGGCGGCGGCGAGCCCGGCGGCAGCTATCGTCGTCTGGCCGGCGACGGCGACACGAAACGAGGATGGGATTTGTGGCTCGGTGCCGGTCAACCGCACGCGATCGAGCGGACCCGCATCGCCGCCGGCGGAAGTCCAGATACCCTTCAGAATGTCGGCGGGGCTTTGCATGGCCGGTGCCCTCCCTTGAAGCTTGAGCATGATCTCCGCGCAAACGCGGTCCGCGTTCGTCGCGATGGAAAACGGCTGCACACCTTTCCGGATCATGCTCTAATTTTCGCGACCATCCATCAGCACGAGAAGGAATGCAATGGCCGCCATCGATCCCCTCACCGCAGGCGCCGTGTTCATCGCGACGGCGGCCACCGACGCGGTCTATGTCATGTTCACTTCGGCGGTGATCGCGCGCAAGCGCGTGCCGGCGGCGAACTGGAGCGCGGTCTGGTACCTGCTCTCCTCCTACGCGGTGATCAGCTACACCGATAACGCGTTCTATGTCGCGTTCGCGGCGATCGGCTCCTGGGCCGGCGCCTATGCGTCGCTGACCTTCCTGCACCGCCCGCCCGGCGGTCCGCCGGTGGGGGCGGCACCGGAGTAAGGGGTGCGAGCCTCGCACCACGTCATTGCGAGGAGCCCTTGCGACGAAGCAATCCAGACCGTTGCCTCGGACGCATTTCTGGATTGCTTCGCTACGCTCGCAATGACGAGGTGGATAGTTCAGCCTACATGTCGAAACAGCTGCACTCGCAGCACCAAATAAGGAGCTAACAATGGATCTCGGTCTCAAAGGCAAGAACGCCATCGTGCTCGGCGGCACGCGCGGCATCGGGCGGGCGATTGCGGCGACGCTGGCCGGTGAAGGCGCCAATGTCGCGGTGTGCGCGCGCAACGCCGATCAGGTTGCGGCCACTGTCGCAGAGCTGAAGGCGAGCGGCATCAACGCCACCGGCAGCCCGGTCGACGTCACCGACGGCGCGGCGCTGCAATCCTGGATCGAGAATGCAGCGAAGGAGCTCGGCGGGATCGACTTGCTGTTCTCCAATGCCGGCGCGATGGCGCAAGGCGGCGATCCCGCGTCTTGGGAGCAGAATTTCCGGCTCGACGTACTCGGCGCCGTGCATGCGTTCGATGCCGCACGACCGTTCCTCGAAGCCAGCGGCGCGAGAAGCGGCGATGCGGCCTTCGTGATCATCTCGTCGATCTCCGCGGCGCAGGCGGACACGGCCAGCTCCTACGGCCCGGTCAAGGCCGCGCTGATCCACATGGCCAAGGGGCTGGCCCGGCAATATGCGAAGAAGAAGATCCGGGTCAACGTGGTCTCGCCCGGCACGGTCTATTTCAAGGGCGGCGTCTGGGAGATGATCGAGCAGAACATGCCCGAGCGCTACAAGGATGCGATGAGCCGCAACCCGACGGGACGCATGGCAACGCCCCAGGAGATCGCGAGCGCGGCGGTGTTTCTGGCGAGCCCCGTGTCGGGATTCACGACGGGATCGAATCTCGTCGTGGACGGTGCGATCTCGAACCGGGTGAATTTTTGAGGGCGCGCTGCATCGTCATCGCAGAACGCGTAAGGTGGGCAAAGCGAAGCGTGCCCACGGCTTTCGCGACAAGCTGCTGGGAGGTGGGCACGGCGCTGACGCGCCTTTGCCCACCCTTGTATTAGCCCGATTGGTTATATTGAGCCGTTCCGTGAGGAATGGCCCAGCCCGGGTGGCCGCCCGAGCTGGGTCGCCGTTCGATCGGATCGGTACCCACCGAAGCCTTGAGGGCTGTCAGACGTAGCAAGATCGCGATCGGCACTTCATCGGGACCCGAATGGTTGAACGAACTTTAGGTTCGCATAACAAGGGAGGGATCGACGAAGATGGCCAAGCATACCACGATCTGTGCCGGGATCGATACCGGCAAACGGAAGCTCGATGTGGCGATCGAGGGCAGCCGCGAGCAGTTGCAGGTGACGAACACGGCGGAAGGCCATGAGGCTTTGCTGACGTGGCTGCGACAGCATCGCATCAAACGCGTCGGCATCGAGGCGAGCGGCGGTTACGAACAGGCTGTCGTCGCCGAACTGCGACGCAAGGGGTTTGTGGTTGTGGTGTTTCAGCCGGCTCAGGTCCGAGCCTATGCCACATTCCACTTGCAACGGGCCAAGAACGATAAGATCGATGCCGCTCTTATCGCAACCTGCACCGCCGCGGTGCGGAAGATCCATACCGCTCCCGATCCCCGGTTGCTGCCGTTCGCCGAGCAGCTGACCATGATCGATCAGATCGGTGAGGATATTGCACGCCTCAAAAACAGGATCGAAAGCTGCCGCAATGCGGCGATCAACAAGCTCTGGCAAGAGGATATCGCTCGCCTGGAGCAGCGCGTGAGGGTCGCACTCAAGGCTCTGGTCGCCTCGATCCGCAAGCATCCCGACCTTGCCAAGAGACTTGCCCTGATCAACAGCGTTGACGGCATCGGGCTGCCGACCGCCGTGGCCATCCTGGTGCGTCTGCCTGAGATCGGCCAGATCACGCGGGAGCAAGCTGTCGCTCTCGCCGGCCTTGCGCCCTATGACGACGACAGCGGCGACCGGTCAGGCGTTCGGCATATCGAGGGCGGACGAAAGCGGCTGCGCCGCGCCCTTTATACGGCTTCACTGGCCGCATCGTTTCGATGGAACCCGCAGCTCATCAAGCTCTATCAACGGCTGACTGCGGCTGGAAAGGAACACAAGCAGGCGCTCGTTGCCTGTGCCAGAAAGATGCTCATCTTCGCCAACACAGTGGTGGCTCGCGGCACGCCGTGGTGCGGCGAACCTCCGGTAGGATCATTCCCTGCTTCTTAGTTCGACCGAGACGCGCTTCTTCGTCCCGACCTACGGCTCCCTCATGACGTCGCGCGTAGCGTCCGTCAAGGATGGCCGTCGCTCGCCCCAACATCACCCGATCTGCCGCCAGGCCACGCCTTGACGGACGCGAGCACGGCGTCATCATGGCAGACGCAGGCGATCCGGACGGCGCAAAACACGGCCGCTATTTAATGGTTGCTACGGCAGTAGGTGTGTGGCGGTATCTCGCCTCACACCCTCAATGAAAGTCCCGCGAGGGCGGCAGGATGCGGACGTTGCGGGGGTGGCGGATTTTTTGCGCCGGAACGTCGGGATGAGCGCGAGGGTCGTCGTTGAGCGGCTCGACGACGGTGGCGCCTGCCGGCACCGGATGCTTGCGACCGAGCGCATCGTTGGCGAGGCCGATCAGATCGTGCGAGCGGTCGACCATGCGCTGGGCGATGAGATGCGTCACCTTTTCCGGGCTGCTCTGGATATAACCCTCGACCAGGATGAGGCGCGCGCCCATCACCTCCTTGCGGTACTGTTCCATGATCTTGGGCCACACCACGACATTGGCGATGCCGGTCTCGTCCTCCAGCGTCATGAACACGACGCCGCTGGCGCTGCCCGGCCGCTGCCGCACCAGGACCACGCCGGCACAGCGGACGCGGCGTCGCTCGTTCTCGTGACTGATGTCCTTGCAGGCGACGATGCGCTCGCGCGAAAACATCTCGCGCAAGAATTCCATCGGGTGGCCCTTCAGCGATAGCCGGATGGTCTGGTAGTCCGCGACCACCTGCTCGGCGCGCGGCATCGCCGGCAATGGCTTTGCGCCTTCGTCCGGCTGCTCGCGCGCGGTCGCCGCCTCGAACAGCGGCAGCGGCACGTCGTCGGGTAACCGCCGCACCTGCCACAGCGCTTCGCGGCGGTCGAGCCCGAGCGAGCGAAACGCGTCGGCATCCGCCAGCAGGATCAGCGCGCGCTTGGGCAGGCCGGTGTCGCGAGCGAAGTCTTCGAGCGAGGTGAAGGGACGGCGGTTGCGGGCGGCGACGATGCGGTCGGCCCAGTCTATCTTTGCCTCCCCCGCTTGCGGGGGAGGTCGCATCGCATCGAAAGATGCGATGCGGGTGGGGGCTTTCTCCACACAAAGAGTGTCGCTTGCGGAGACACCCCCACCCCAACCCTCCCCCGCAAGCGGGAGAGGGAGTGCAGTCCCGTCGTGGTTGGCTTGTGTGTCCCGGAATGACGCTTGGGAGCGTTTCAAGCGCTCCTCATCCTCATCGAGCCAGTGAAAGCCGTCGATCTGGCGAAAGCCGAGGCGCACGGCGCAATGTTTGCCACTCCCTTCCTCCAGCGTGTTCTGCGCGAAGCTGTAGGACACGTCGATGTCGCGAACCTCGACGCCGTTCTTGCGGGCATCGCCGACGATCTGCGCTGGCGCATAAAAGCCCATCGGCTGCGAATTCAAGAGGCCGCAGCAGAAGGCGTCGGGATGGTAGTGCTTCAGCCACGACGAAATGTAGACCAGTTGCGCAAAGCTCGCGGCATGGCTCTCAGGAAAACCGTAGGAGCCAAATCCCTTGATCTGGTCAAAGCAGCTTCTGGCGAAATTGGGATCGTAGCCGCGCGCCACCATATTGCCGATCAGCTTCTCCTCGTATTGGCCGATGGTGCCGACGTTGCGGAAGGTCGCCATCGAACGGCGCAGGCCGTTGGCTTCCTCGGACGTAAAATGGGCAGCCTCGATCGCAATGCGCATCGCCTGCTCCTGGAACAGCGGGACGCCGAGCGTCTTGTGCAGCACCTTGTAGAGCTCGTCCTTGTCGCCATGCTCCGGTGACGGCGAGGGATAGCTCACCTTCTCGATCCCGTTCCGCCGCCGCAAATAAGGATGCACCATGTCGCCCTGGATCGGCCCGGGGCGCACGATCGCGACTTCGATGACGAGATCGTAGAAGGTCCGCGGCTTCAGGCGCGGCAGCATGTTCATCTGGGCGCGGCTCTCGACCTGGAACACGCCGAGCGACTCCCCGGCGCACAGCATGTCGTAGACCCTGGGATCGTCCTGCGGAACACTCGCCAGCACAAAACGCTCGCCCTTGTGCCGATCGATCAGGTCAAAACACTTGCGGATGCAGGTCAGCATGCCGAGCGCCAGAACGTCGACCTTCATCATGCTGAGCGCGTCGACGTCGTCCTTGTCCCATTCGATGAAGGTGCGGTCGTCCATCGCGGCGTTGCCGATCGGCACATAGGTGTCGAGCCGGTCCTGCGTCAGCACGTAGCCGCCGACATGCTGGGAGAGATGGCGCGGGAATTCGATCAGCTCGGTCGCAAGCTCGACCGCGAGATTGATCATCGGATTGTTCGGATCAAGCCCGGCCTGCCTGACCTGCATGTCGTTGAGGCCCTTGCCCCAGCTGCCCCAAACCGTGTCGGCGAGCGCGGCGGTGACGTCCTCGGTCAGGCCCAGCGCCTTGCCGACGTCGCGAATGGCGCTGCGCGGGCGATAATGGATGACGGTGGCGATGATCGCGGCGCGATGGCGGCCGTAGCGGCGATAGACATATTGCATCACCTCCTCGCGCCGCGAATGCTCGAAATCGACGTCGATGTCGGGCGGCTCCAGCCGCTCCTTGGAGATGAAGCGCTCGAACAACAGGTCGACCTTGGTCGGATCGACCGAGGTGATGCCGAGCACGTAGCAGACGGCCGAATTCGCCGCCGATCCCCGCCCCTGACACAGGATGTTCTGGCTACGTGCATAGTGCACGATGTCGTGCACGGTGAGGAAGTAATGCGCGTATTTCAGCTCGGCGATCAGCGCGAGCTCCTTCTTCAGCGTCGCGCGCAGCTTGTCGTCGATCTTGCCGCCGAAATATTTGTCGACGCCGGCCCAGGTCAGATCCTCCAGATGTCCCTGCGCGGTCTTTCCCGGCGGCACCGGCTCGTCGGGATATTGGTATTTGAGCTGGTCGAGCGAGAAGTCGACCTTGTCCGCAAAGCGCATGGTCTCCGCGATCGCATCGGGGAAATCGCGAAACAGCCGCGCCATTTCTCGCGGCGTCTTCAGGAACCGCTCGGCATTGGCCTCCAGCTTCCGTCCGATTGCATCGATCGTGGCCTTTTCCCGGATGCAGGTCAGCACGTCCTGGAGGGGACGGCGCGCGGGATGGTGATAGAGCACCTCGTTGGTCGCAAGCAGCGGCACTTGGGCTTTTGCCGCGAGATCATCGAGCCGCGCCAGGCGACGCCTGTCGTCGCCGCGATAGATCAGGCTCGCCGCCAGCCACACGCCCTCGGCGCGGCTATCCCTAAGCTTTGAAAGAACATTCAGCGCCTGAGCGGGCTCGAAGCGATGCGGCAACGCCAGGACCAGCAACTGGCCTTCCGAAAATTCCAGGAGATCAGCGAAAGCGAGATGGCATTCGCCCTTCTCGATCCGCGTGATGTCGTCGCCGCGCTTGCCCCGGGTGAGAAGCTGGCACAGACGGCCATAGGCGGCGCGGTCGCGCGGATAGACCAGGATGTCGGGCGTGCCGTCGACGAAGACGATGCGCGCGCCGATCAGCAGCTTCGGCTTGTGCAGCACTTCGGCATTGTCGAGCTCCTTGTAGGCCCGCACCACGCCGGCGAGCGTGTTGTGATCGGCAATGCCGATCGCGGGGACGCCGAGGATGCTGGCCTGATGCACATAGGCGCGCGGATCCGAGCCGCCGCGCAGGAAGGAGAAGTTCGTGGTGATGCCGATCTCGGCATAGGCAGGCGTGGTCATGCGAAGAGACCGTGCACATACCAGTTGGGGGAAACGGGCTTGCCTTCGCCGTCGAACGTCTCCCCCTCGTAGAGACCGTCGCGAAAGATCCAGAAGCGCAGACCTTCGGCATCCTCGATGCGGAAATAGTCCCGCGTCAGCTGCTTGCCGTCCTGCTGCCACCATTCCATCGCGATGCGCTCGGGCCCCTCCACCCGCACCACCGCATGCAGCGCGCGGCGCCAGGTGAATTGATGCGGCGGACCATCCGGCACGGTCGCGAACGGCACCTTGATCGGCTCCGGCTTGTCGAACAGCCGCAAGGGGCGCAGCGGCGGCTCGCTCTCGGTGCGAACAGGCCATTCGGCCTGCATCGCGGCGGCGAGATGATGCTGAGCGGGGGCGGACAAAACCGCGCGTTCGGGGATATGGGTGTCCTGCGGCAGATGCACGACGACGCGCTTTCCCCCGATGCGCGCGGCGATGCGGTCGATCAGCGCAGCAATCTCGTCATTGTCGTGGACATGCGCATCGAGATCGCGCTGCTCCTGCACCACGATCTCGGTGCGGCTCGCCGACAGCCGCACCATGTCGAAGCCGAAGCCGGGATCGAGGGGATCGGCGAGCGCATCGAGGCGTTCGCGGAACAGCCGGTCGATCACGGCGCTTCGCGTCACCGGACGTCCGGTCTCGACCGTGATCGCGCGCACCACGCCGTCGGTGCGGAAGAAGGCTGCCTCGAGACGTCGTGCGCCCTTGCCCTGCTTCTCCATGGATGCGATCAGCGTGTCCGCCAGCCGCGACAGCGTCATCGCGATCATGGTGTCGGTCGCGATCGGCTCGGCGAAGCGCTTCTCCACGATGTAATCGGGCAGCGGCTTGCGCGGATTGATCGGCGCATCGCCCTGCCCCAGCGCATGCGCGAGCAGCGTGGAGAACCGGGCGCCAAACCGCGCCGTGATCTCGCTCGGCGCGCGCGAGGCGACGTCGCCGATGGTCTTCAGGCCGGCGCGGCGCAGGCCGGTGGTGATGGCATCGCCCGCACCGAGCGCGGACACCGGAAACCGCTCGATCGCCGCCGCCTCGCCGCCATCGGCGACGATGCTGCTAGATGCCTGCCGCGTCAGCGTACGCGCGCAGATCGACGTGCCGGCGATTGCCGCACCGACGGCAAAGCCCTGGCGAGCGAGCGCACGAACCAGCGTCGTTAGCAGCGCAGCCTCGCCGCCGAACAGATGGGCGCAGCCGGTGATATCGAGGAACAGCCCGTGCGGCGGATCGAGCGCCACCAGCGGCGTGAAGCGGTCGCACCAATCGGCGACATCGCTGAGCGTCTTCGCATCGGCCGCGACATCGGCGTCGAACACTTTCAGATCCGGGTACATCGCCCGCGCATTCGCCAGCGGCTGACCGATGTACAGGCCGAGGCGCTCGGCGGCCTCGTCCAGTGCATGGATCACCAGCGCATTGTTGTCCTTGATGACGACGATGCTCGGCTCATGATTGGCTTTACCCAGCCCGGCGCTGTTGAAAAACCGCTGAATCCTGTCGATCGGCAGGCGCGGCAGCCACAGGCTGAGAATACGTCGACGGCTCGCTGAACTGGCACTCATCACAATTCCATTCCATGATCCACCGGCCGCAGGGGCCATGACGATTGCGCAAGAGCTCGGCATCGAAGCGCGGCGCGCCCCATGTGCTCCAAGGCGCCGCAGGCATTAAAGCCTGCCCCGGCGGTGAATGTGCCGCACGCAGCATCCATCGCGTCTCCGCAGTCGAGGGCAAAGGTTGTGCGGCCATGCGCAGGAGTAACCCGGTGACGCCGGAAGATTGCGCGGCGAGCGTCAGCTTGCGGCTTGCCACGAGATCGAACTGTCTGATCTCTCCCCAGAGCTCGAGCACGACGGCGCCCAGCGCGTCGCAGGCGAGCGCATCGGCCGAGGTGCGCAGCGCGCTCTCGACATCGGCGGCGCGGACCGTCACCACGCGGCGCGGATCGAGGCCGAGTTCGGCTAGCCCGCTCATCGACAGCGCGCCTGTTTCCACTTCCGAAAAATCCTGCCGCACCCACAGCAGCGGCTTGCGTGCCGCCACGCGCCCCGCAAGCCCCATGACAAAACCCGTTGCGGCCACGCCCTGGCGCCCTTCGCAAAACACCTCGTGAATCGCCGCGCGCGCGAGCCCGCCCTTCAGCACGCTGTCGGCCTCGCCATGGCCAAGCGCGACGCGATCGTGCTGATGGACGACCTCCGCGGTCTCGATGCGTTCGATCTGGCCGCGCAAGGTCGCAAGCGCGCTGTTGCGTGCGCCGCTCATGCTCGCCGCTCCTTCAGGAATTGGTGCCGTGGCCTTCAAAAGAAGAACCAGCGGCTGGCTCATTTGTTCATGATATGTTCTAATATAAAGCTAACGGCGCGCGGAGAGTCAATCGAATTGGCGCGCTTTCGGATTCATGAGTGGAATCAACGGGATTCAAACATGGACGTGCAACGCAAGCTAGAGATCCTGGCCGATGCCGCCAAGTACGACGCGTCCTGCGCCTCCAGCGGCACCGAAAAGCGGGATTCCAGCGACGGCAAGGGCATGGGCTCGACCGCGCCCGGCATGGGCATCTGCCATTCCTATGCGCCGGACGGACGCTGCATCTCGCTGCTCAAGGTGCTGCTGACCAACGCCTGCAATTACGACTGTCTTTATTGCGTCAACCGCGCCTCCTCCAACGTGCCGCGCGCCCGCTTCACCATCGAGGAGGTGGTCAAGCTGACGCTCGACTTCTACCGGCGCAATTACATCGAGGGCCTGTTTCTCTCCTCCGGCATCATCCGCAGCCCCGACTACACCATGGAGCAGGTGGTGAGTGTCGCGCGAAAACTGCGCGAGGAGCATCACTTCCGCGGCTACATTCACCTGAAGACCATTCCCGAAGCCGACGACGCGCTGATCGCGGAAGCTGGCAAATATGCCGACCGCCTCTCCATCAATATCGAGATGCCGCAGGAGACCAGCCTGCAGCAATTCGCACCCGAGAAGGACGTGCGCGCGATCCGCCGCACCATGGGCCGGCTGCGGCTGAAGCTGGACGAGGCCGAGGACAGCCGCAGCGCAAAGAGCAAGGTCAAGCCGCAGCGCTTCGCGCCGGCGGGCCAGAGCACGCAGATGATCATCGGCGCCGACAGCGCCTCCGATCACACCATTCTCCACACCAGCGCCAATCTCTACGGCGCCTACCGGCTGCGGCGCGTCTACTATTCCGCGTTCAGCCCGATCCCCGACGCCAGCCGTGCCTTGCCCCTGCGGGCGCCGCCCTTGCTGCGCGAGCACCGGCTCTACCAGGCCGACTGGCTGATGCGGTTCTACGGCTTCGACGTCGGCGAGATCGTCGACGGCAGCGCGATGCTGCCGCTCGACATCGATCCCAAGCTGGCCTGGGCGCTCCGCCATCGCGACCGCTTCCCGCTCGACGTCAACCGCGCCAGCCGCGAGGAATTGCTGCGCGTGCCGGGCTTCGGCACCAAGGCGGTCGAACGCATCATCGCGACGCGGCGCACCACCACGATCCGTCTTGCCGATCTCGCGCGGCTGCACGTGCCCCGGAACAAGGCGCTGCCGTTCATCGTCCTCAGCGATCACCGCCCCTCGCTCCATCGGCTCGACGCTGCCGGGCTGATCGAACGGTTCAAGCCGAAGGCAACGCAACTGGGGTTTGGCTTCTGATGCAGTACATCACCCTCGATACCGAAACCGATTTCGACGGCTGGCGCAAAGCCGCCCGTACGCTCGTTCTACATCATGTGGAGCCGCGTGATATCACCTGGACCGTGCGAGGCGGCGAAGCGGAGTTGTTCGCACCGCCCGCGCCGTCTCCGATCCTGGAGGTGAACGACGGCACCTTCAACGTATCAGCAAAATTCGTCGAGCTGGCCAAGGCCGCAATCCTGCACCGCGATGTCGAGCGTTTTGCGATCCTCTATCGCCTGCTCTGGCGATTGAGGGACAATCACGACCTCATCGAGGTCGCGACCGATCCTGACGTCGCACAGGTCACGGCCATGGCAAAAGCGGTTTACCGCGACGAGCACAAGATGCATGCCTTCGTCCGCTTCCGCGAGATCGGCCGGGAACGCCAGGCGCATTACGTCGCCTGGTTCGAGCCTGAGCATCATATCGTCGAGCTCGCTGCGCCGTTCTTCGCCAAGCGATTTGCCGACATGCCCTGGTCGATCCTGACACCGGACCTCTGCGCGCATTGGGATGGCCACGCACTGTCGTTCACATCCGGCGTCAGCAGGAGCGAAGCACCGAGCGAAGACCGGCTGGAAGAAACCTGGCGGCGCTACTACGCCAGCATCTTCAATCCGGCACGGCTCAAGGTGAAGGCGATGCAGGCCGAAATGCCGAAGAAATATTGGAGGAACCTGCCCGAGGCCTCGATCATTAAGCCTCTGATCGAGGACGCAGAGCGCATGACCGGTGCCATGATCGCCAATGCCGCAACCGATCCGCACAAGCCTCAGAAGCGGCCGGAGGCCCCGATGGAACGCAAGCTTGCTGCCGACGATCTCGAAGCGCTCCGCGAAGAGGCCGCGCATTGCCGCGCCTGCCATCTCTACAAGGACGCGACCCAGACCGTGTTCGGCGAAGGCCCGAAGTCCGCCAACATCATGCTGGTCGGCGAGCAGCCCGGCGACAAGGAAGACCTCACCGGCCATCCCTTCGTCGGCCCGGCCGGCCAGATGCTGGACCGTGCGCTGGAGGAAGCCGGCGTCGACCGCAAGAAGGTCTATGTCACCAACGCGGTCAAGCACTTCAAATTCGTGCCGCGCGGAAAAATCCGCCTGCACCAGAAGCCGAACACACCTGAGATCCGAGCCTGCCGGCAATGGTACGAGCGGGAAGTTGCGGCAATCCAGCCCGATCTCATCGTGGCGATGGGCGCGACCGCCGCGCAAAGCGTGTTCGGCAAGATCACCCCAATCGGCAAGAACCGCGGTCGGCTCATGGACCTTCCCGACGGACGCAAAGCACTCGTGACGGTGCATCCGTCCTATCTGCTGCGGCTGCCGGATCCGGAAGCCAAGGTGCTGGAGTATCGGCGCTTTGTCGAGGATTTGAAGATCGCCGCTGCCTTGCAGAAGAAGGCCGCCCGGGCTGCCTGAACACCGGAAGTCGACCTTCACGCCTGAGGTGTCATCCGGCCTTCAAATCCATCGCGGACAATACCCTTACCTGAAAGTTAAGGGGCGTCCAGACATGAGCGATGTTGCATTCGACCGAGCAATAGCCGATTCCGCACCGATCCAGCCAGCCTCGCGACCAAATCTCGACAAGGGCTTCAATCCGCTGACGATGATCCTGTTCTTCGGCATCCTCGCCGCCGGCCTGCTGTTCGTCGCCTACAGCATCTATGTCGACGTCAACGCGACGGGCGTGCGGGTGACGACCTACCTGCCCTACATCCTCCTGTTCGTTGCGCTCCTGATCGCGCTCGGCTTCGAATTCGTCAACGGCTTCCACGACACCGCCAATGCGGTGGCCACGGTCATCTACACCCATTCGCTGCCGGCGGAGGTGGCGGTGATGTGGTCTGGCTTCTTCAACTTCCTCGGCGTGCTCCTGTCCTCCGGCGCGGTCGCTTTCGGCATCGTCTCGCTGCTGCCGGTCGAGTTGATCCTCCAGGTCGGCTCCAGCGCCGGCTTCGCCATGGTGTTCGCACTGCTGATCGCCGCGATCCTGTGGAATCTCGGCACCTGGTTCTTCGGCCTGCCCGCCTCCTCCTCGCACACCCTGATCGGCTCGATCATCGGCGTCGGCGTCGCCAATGCCGTGATGCGCGGCCGCGACGGCACCTCGGGCGTGGACTGGAGCAAGGCGACCGAGATCGGCTATGCGCTGCTGCTGTCGCCGCTGTTCGGTTTCATCTGCGCCGCCGTGCTGTTGCTGCTGCTCAAGTTCATCGTGCGCAACCCGGCCCTCTATGCCGCCCCCGAAGGCAACAAGCCGCCGCCGCTCTGGATTCGCGGCCTGCTGATCGCAACCTGCACCGGCGTCAGCTTCGCTCACGGCTCGAACGACGGCCAGAAGGGCATGGGCCTGATCATGCTGATCCTGATCGGCACCGTGCCGACGGCCTACGCGCTCAACCGCGCATTGCCGGAATCCCAGGTCGTCCAGTTCCAGAAGACCTCGGATGCCGCCGCGAAGGTGATCTCCGCGAAGGGCGCCGGCCACAGCATCATCGGCGATCCCCGTCCGGCCGTGACGCAGTACATCACGTTGCGTCACATCAACGAGGGCACCTATCCCTCGCTCGCCATACTGGTGAAGGATGTCGGAGACCAGGTCGCCAAATACGGCACGCTGAACAAGGTGCCGGCGGAAGCCGTCGGCAACACCCGCAACGACATGTACATGATCTCGGAAGCGATCCGCTTCCTGATGAAGGACAAGGAAAACGATCTCAACAAGGAGGAGATCGCGACCTTGAATGCCTACAAGGGCTCGCTCGACGCCGCCACGAAGTTCATCCCGAACTGGGTGAAGATCGCGGTCGCCATCGCACTCGGCCTCGGCACCATGATCGGCTGGAAGCGCATCGTGATCACGGTCGGTGAGAAGATTGGAAAATCCCATCTCACCTACGCGCAAGGCGCCTCGGCCGAACTCGTGGCCGCCGCCACGATCGGCGCGGCCGACGTGTTCGGCCTGCCGGTCTCGACTACGCACGTGCTGTCGTCGGGCGTCGCCGGCACCATGGCAGCGAACGGTTCGGGCCTGCAATGGTCGACGATCCGCAACCTGCTGATGGCCTGGGTGCTGACGCTGCCCTGTGCGATCATGCTGTCGGCCACTCTCTACGTGATCTTCTCGCGGATGTTCTGAAGACTTCTCCCTCGCCCCGTTCTTACGGGGAGAGGGCAATTGCTTTTGAACCTTCAGCAGACGTCGTCATGCCCGGGCTTGTCCCGGGCATCCACGTTCTCAGTGCTGCGTGGAAAGGCGTGGATGGCCGGGACAGGCCCGGCCATGACGCTGTGGTTACTGTCGGTGCCAACCCAAGCCTCATACGGGATTGCCCTGCCGCAAGCGGGGCTAGGTGAAGAAAAAGCCTTACGACGCCGCCAGCTGTTCCTCGACCAGCTTGACCCAGTAGGACGTGCCGTAGACGATCGCCTCGTCGTTGAAATTATAGGCGGGGTGATGCAAGCCGGCGCTGTCGCCGTTGCCGCAGAAGATGAAGGCGCCGGGCCGCGCTTCCAGCATGTAGGCGAAATCCTCGCCGCCCATCAGCGGCGCCATGTCGTGCACATTGGCTTCGCCCGCGACCTGCTCGGCGATTCGCCGCGCCACTTCGGTCTCCGCCGCATGATTGTTCACGACGGGATAATTGCGCTTGTAGCGCAGGTCGATCTTGGCGCCGGTGATCTGCGCCACGCCTGCCACAACTTCACGCACGCGCTTCTCGACCAGCTTGCGCACCTCCGGCGACAGGGTACGGATGGTGCCTCTCAGCATCGCTGTCTGCGGAATGACGTTGCGGGCGTTGCCGGCGTGGAATTCGCAGATCGAGATCACGGCCGATTCAAGCGGATCGACGCTGCGCGCGACGATCGACTGCAGTGCCGTGATCACCTGCGCACCGACCAGCACGGAATCGACGCATCTGTGCGGGCGCGCGGCGTGGCCGCCGACGCCCTCGATCATGATATCGACCTCGTCCGTCGCCGCCATGATCGGACCCGGCCGGATCGCGAACGAGCCGATCGGGATGCCCGGCCCATTGTGCATGCCGTAGACCTGGTCGATGCCGAAGCGCTCCATCAGGCCGTCCTTGACCATGGCCGCGCCGCCGGCACCGCCCTCCTCGGCCGGCTGGAAGATCACCACGGCATCGCCGGCAAAATTGCGGGTCTCGGCGAGATAGCGGGCGGCCCCCAGCAGCATCGCAGTATGGCCGTCATGGCCGCAGGCGTGCATCTTGCCGGGGATCTTGGAGGCGTAAGGCAGATTGGTCTGCTCCTCGACCGGCAGCGCGTCCATGTCGGCACGCATGCCGATCACCTTGAGCCCCTCGCCGGCCGGCTTGTTGCCCTTGATCACTCCGACCACGCCGGTCTGGCCGAGACCGGTCACGACCTCATCGCAGCCGAACTCCCGCAGCCGGTCCGCGACGAATGCTGCGGTGCGGTGGACGTCGTACAGCAGCTCGGGGTGCTCGTGGATGTCCCGTCGCCAGGCCTGGATGTCGGGCTGAAGGTCGGCGACGCGGTTCACGATAGGCATGGAAGGTCCCAAGCTTTGTTGGCAATGCAGGACTGTCTACCATGCAAGCGCCGGTCCACCCAACCGGCGGAGGGTCCAGGGTAGCTCTGTTCTCTCGTCATGGCCGGGCTTGTCCCGATCCGCTGCGTCTGCCTATTAGACGGAACGCAAAGTGACCATCCGGATGGAAGCAGAATGCCAAGGCGGCTCGAAGGTGAATTTGACTACATTGTCGTCGGCGCCGGCACGGCCGGCTGCATCGTCGCCAACCGGCTCTCGGCCGATCCGAACAACCGCGTCCTCATTCTCGAAGCTGGCGGCGACGACAATTGGATCTGGTTCCACATCCCGGTCGGCTATCTCTTCGCGATCGGCAATCCCCGCTCGGACTGGATGTTCAAGACCGAGGCGGAGCCCGGCCTGAACGGCCGTTCGCTCGCCTATCCCCGCGGCAAGGTGATCGGCGGCTGCTCGGCGATCAACGCCATGATCTCGATGCGCGGACAGGCCGCCGATTACGATCATTGGCGCCAGCTTGGGCTGACCGGCTGGGGCTATGATGACGTGCTGCCGCTGTTCAAGCGGCTGGAAGACCACTTCCTCGGCGCCAGCGAGCATCACGGTGCCGGCGGCGGCTGGCGCATCGAGGCACCGCGGCTGTCATGGGCCGTTCTCGACGCCGTCGGTGACGCCGCCGAGGAGATGGGCATCAAGCGCATTCCGGATTTCAACACCGGCGACAACGAAGGCACGAGCTATTTCCACGTCAACCAGAAGCGCGGCCGGCGCTGGTCATCGGCGCGCGGCTTCCTCAAGCCCGCACTGAACCGCCCCAATCTGCGGCTCGAGAAGCATGTGCTGGTCGACCGCCTCATCATCGAGCAAGGCCGCGCCGTCGGCGTCCGCTTCATCCAGAACGACGAGATCGTCGAGGCGCGTGCGAAACGCGAGGTCATCCTCTCGGCAGGCTCGATCGGCTCGGTGCAGGTCCTGCATCGCTCCGGCATCGGACCGGCCGACTGGCTGTCACCGCTCGGCGTCGACATCGTCATGGACAAGCCCGGTGTGGGACGCAATCTCCAGGACCACCTCCAGCAGCGCGCGATCTACAGGGTCGAGGGCGTCCGCACCCTGAACGAGACCTATTACAACCTCTTCCGCCGCGTCCTGATGGGACTCGACTACGCCTTCCGCCGCCGCGGTCCTCTGACCATGGCGCCGTCGCAGCTCGGCATCTTCACGCGCTCGGACGCGACGCGCGCGCGCGCCAACATCCAGTTTCACGTGCAGCCGCTGTCGCTCGACAAGTTCGGCGATCCCCTGCACCGCTTTCCTGCCATCACCGTGAGCGCCTGCAATCTGCAGCCTACCTCGCGCGGCACCGTTCGCTTGCGCGCGGCGACACCTGATGAGAAGCCGGTCATCGCGCCGAACTACCTGTCGACCGACGACGACCGCCAGGTCGCCGCCGACGCCATTCGCACCACGCGGCGCCTGATGCAGCAGAAGGCGCTCGCAAAGTACCGGCCCAGCGAATATTTGCCCGGCCCCTCCGTCGGCGACGACGACGCCTCGCTGGCCAAGGCCGCCGGCGATATCGGCACCACCATTTTCCACCCCGTCGGCACCGCGAAGATGGGCGCGGCGAACGATCCCATGGCGGTGGTCGACGAGCGCCTGCGCTTCTACGGCCTCGGGAGCTTGCGCATCGTCGATGCCTCGATCATGCCGACCATCACCTCGGGCAACACCAACACGCCGACGGCGATGATTGCGGAGAAAGGAGCCACGATGATCCTGGAGGACGCGAAGTAAACGAACCCGTAGCGCATCACTGCCATGATCAATCCGCACCGTTTTTCCATCGGCCCGGCCGACGCGCAGATCGCCATGTTGCAATGGGGCGAGAGCGGCAGGCCGCCCGCGCTGCTCCTGCATGGCACCGGCTTCGTCGCCGATGTCTGGGATGAGGTCGCGCGCGAGCTTGCATCGACCTACACCGTCTATGCACTCGACCGTCGCGGCCACGGTGCGAGCCACAAGCCCGGTGCCTATCATTTCCTGGACTATGCGCAGGATGTCTGCCACGTGATCGATGCGCTCGATCTCCGCGACATCTACGGCATTGGCCACAGCGCGGGGGCGACCGATCTCCTCCTCGCGGCGAAACTCTTGCCCGGCCGCTTCACGCGCCTGTTCGTGATGGAGCCGACCGTGATGGACCCGCGCAGCACGCGCTCCGGCGGACTGAGCGAGGAATCCTTGTCCCGCGTCGAGAGCACGCTGCGCCGGCGCGCTGAGTTCGACAGTGCCGACGCCGTGTTCGAGCGCTATCGCGCCGCTCCGGCCTTCGCGGATTGGACCGAGACCTCGCTGCGCGCCTATGTGCGCCACGGCTTCGTGCCGCTCGACGATGGCCGCGTCCGACTCTGCTGCACACCCGAGATCGAGTCCGCGATCCTGCGTCCGATCTACGAGGCCATGGAGCAGGTGTACGCTGGCGACGCCCGCGGCAATCCGTTTTCCTGGCTGACCGAGATCGACTGCCCGGTGCGCGTCACGACCGCCGCAAATTCGGGGCCGATCTACAAGGAGATGGCGCGACGCGCCGTGTCGCTGATCCCGCGCGTCAGCACGCAGGTCTTCGAAGGCGCCGGCCATTGCGTGGCTCAGGAAGTGCCAGGGCGCGTGGTCGAGGCCGTGCGGGAGTTTGCGAAATAGCTCGCGTATCGCGGACGCGGCGCAACACCATAAGCGCGTTCACGCGAGAAGTTCGAGGCGGCGATGAAGGCGAACGTGGCGGCCCGACAAGAAATCAGGCCGACCGTCGCACCGCGTTGTCCACCAGCGTCTTGCCGAGCGACCAGATCGCACCGGGGACCTTGTGGCTGCCGGCGATGACGTCGTCGAAGGCGCGCTCGATCCAGCTGCAATCTTCCTCGGTGATCGTGAGCGGCGGCAACAGCTTGATGGTGTGGCTGCCGTGACCGGCGACCTGGGTCAGAATTTTGTGATCCTTGAACAGCGGCACGGTAATGAGCTGGCAGAACAGGCCCTTGTTGGCGGCCTCCAACACGTTCCAGGAGGCGCGCAGGCGCAGCGACTTCGGCGGGCCGAACTCGACGCCGATCATCAGTCCCTTGCCGCGCACTTCCTTCATCAGCTCGTAGCCGGGCACCATGCGCGTCAATGCGAGGCGCAGCTCGGCGCCGCGCTTGGCGGCGGACTCGATCAGCTTCTCGGACTCCATGACGTCGAGCGTGGCGATGCCCGCGGCCATGGCGAGGTCGTTCTTGGAGAAGGTGGAGCCGTGCACCACCGCACGGTCCATCTGGTTGAAGATCTTGTCGAAGATGCTCTTGCGCGTCAGCACCGCGCCGACCGGCACGTGGCCGCCCGACAGCGACTTCGACAGCAGCACCATGTCGGGCTCGACGTTCCAGTGCTCGACCGCGAGAAAGCGGCCGGTGCGGCCCATGCCGGTCTGGATCTCGTCGGCGACGAACAGCGTGCCGTATTTCTTGCAGAGCGCAGCCGCGCCGGGCAGGAACTCGTCGGTGGGCATGTTGACGCCCTTGCCCTGGATCGGCTCGACGACGAAGGCCGCAACCTCGCGCGAGGCCAGGGCCTTTTCCAGCGCAGCCAGATCGTTGAACGGGACCGGCGTGCAGCCCGGCAGCAGCGGCTCGAATCCGGTGCGGAAGTTCGAATCGCCCGTCAGCGACAGCGCGCCATAGGTCAGGCCGTGGTAGCCGTGGGCGCAATAGACGATGCCGGGGCGGCCGGTCGCGCCACGCGCAAATTTGATCGCGGCTTCGACGCATTCCGCGCCGGAATTGGCGAAGAACGCCTTGTCGAGATAGGGGACATATTTCAGCAGCCGTTCGGCCAGCACGCCGGCGAGCGTCGAGACGTCGAACTGGACGAGGTTGGGCAGGTCGGCATCGAGCACGCTCTTGAGCGCATCGCGCATGACGGGATGATTGCGCCCGATCGCGAACACGCCAAAGCCGGACAACAGGTCGAGATAGCGAGCGCCCTCGCGATCGTAAAGGTACTGCCCCTGCCCCTTCTGGAAGCCGACATCGTAGCCGATGGTCTTGAGAACCCGAACGAACTGCTCGTTCAGATACCGGTTATGCAGGGTGCTGCGCTGGGCCTGACGGTCCGCGAATAGCTGAGACATGTCTGGATTTGGGCTGTGCATCCGCTACATACTTCGATTGGAGGCCGTCTCGTCAACTGAAAACGGACCGCTGCTGAAAACGGTCTGTGCGGCCTTTTGCCCTTTTTCGGACCATCTTCGCAAGCACAGCTTTTAGATCATGTTGCACTGCCAAGGAACCATCATGCGTTTAGCCCTTTACACCGGACTAATACTGGCTGGCGGTTACACCTGCCTGACACCCGCGCTCGCTGCAGACCCGACCGGCGACTGGCGGGTCGCCGACGGCGTCGCCAACATTCGTGTCGCCCAATGCTATGGCAGCATGTGGGGCGCGGTCTCCTGGGAAAAGCAGCCCGGGGGGCGCGACGAGAACAATCCGGATGTCTCGAAAAAGAACAGGCCGACGCTGGGCATGGCGACCCTGATCGACATGAAGAAGAAGCCCGGCATCGATCAGTGGGAAGGACAGGTTTACAACGCCAAGGATGGACAGCTCTACAGCGCGACCATCACGCCGGCTGGTGCCGATCAGCTCGAAATCAAGGGCTGCGTGATGGGCTTCCTCTGCGGCGGCGAGACCTGGACCCGGGTCGGCCCGCCAATCCCCTCGAGCCCCGTCAACGCCATGGCCAAGGGCGCGCCGAAATCCGGCGGCGCCACGCCGCCGAAGGCTCAAGGTGCGCAGGCAGCTCAAGCCACGACAGGCGCCACGGCACCTGCGCAGGCGCCCGCGCCTGCAGCTCCAAAGGCCGCCGGCGCCGCCAAGCCCGCTCAGAAGGGCGCCGCCGACCCCGTCGGCGACATCTGCCTACTCCCTGAGATTGCGGGGTTTGCCCATTAGGGCCGGCTGAAACAGCAGCACGGCGGCAAGCGTCGTCACCAGCGAGAGTGCCAGCAGCTTGCCCATGCTGGACGTGCCGGGATGGCTCGACAGCCACAGGCTGCCGAACGCGGTTGCCGTCGTCAGCGCGCTGAAAAAGATCGCACGCGTGAGGCTGGTCTGGAGCAGGTTTGTTCTGCCCGAGCGCCACGCCACAACATAATAGATCTTGAAGGCGACACCGACGCCGAGCAGCAACGGGAACGCAACGATATTGGCGAAGTTCAGCGGCAGCCCGATCAGCACGCAGATCTCGAGCGTCACGGCGCCGGCAACCAGAAGCGGCACCAGCGTCATCAGCACGTCGACGAACCGGCGCAGCGTGATCCACAGCAAGAGCCCGATCACGACCAGCGCGTAGATGCCGGCGTGGATGAACGCCTTCACCACGGTGTCGCCGGATTTCAGGATCGAGACCGGTCCGCCGATCGCGGTCGGCTCGGCCGCGAGCACCGCCGCCGCGAATTTGCGCAGCGTGTCGTTGTCGTTGGGATCGCCCTTGGGCAGCGCCTCGACGCGGATGATGCCGTCCTTGCTCTTCCAGGCGCTGACGAGCTCGGGCGGCAGTGACTTCAGGGTGACCGGCTCGGCCTGCATGGCGTTCCTGAGCTGGTCGAACACGATCTTCATCGGCGTGACGAACACGTCCTGCGCCTTGTTGCGCGCGGCCTCGTCGCTGTCGGCGAGCTTTTCGAGCGCGTCTGCAAGACGGCGCGAGGCGACCGCACCCGGCCCCTTCGCGTCGCCCGCGGTCCGGCGCAGATTGTCGACCGAGGATTTCAGCGACTCGACATTTTCCTGATCCGATGGGGCCGCATCGATCTGATCGGGGTTCAACGCGGGGTTCAGCACCTTGGCCGCCTGCGCAATCAGCTTCAGCTTCGGCGGCTGGTCCTGCGGCACGAAGCTGTCGAGAGACATCACCCTGAGCACCTCGGGCACTTTCTCGAGCCTCGCCTCAACCTGCCTCGCCTGCTCTTCCGACGTCGTCATCACGTTGATGGCATTGGCACCGGTATTGGGGTCCTTGCGCAAATCGAGGAAGGTGGCGATCGATTCGGCCTTCGGATTGCGCAGGTTCATCGGGTTGAAGTCGAACTTCATGAAGTAGAGCAGCGGCAGGCCGCCAAGCGCGAGCAGCAGCGTGCCGCCGACGATCAGCACGCGATGCTTCTCCAGGAAGTGATCGAGCGGGGCCAGGAAGGCATAGCCGACGGGCTCCGGCTCGCCGGGCGGGTTCAGAAGCTTGAGCAGCGCCGGCAGCACGGTGATGCTGGACACGAACGCCACCAGCATGCCGACGCCGGCGATCTGCCCGAGTTCCGAGATGCCCTTGTAGTCGGTCGGCATGAAGCAGAGGAAGCCCGCCGCGGTGGCCATTGCAGCCAGCGACAGCGGCACCGCCGAGCGCTTGGCCGCCAGCACCAGCGCGCCCGAGAGGTCATCGTGCTTGTAGCGCTCGGAGCGGTAACGGACGCTGTACTGGATACCGAAATCGACGCCGAGGCCGACGAACAGCACCGCGAACGCGATCGACAGCAGATTGAGCGAGCCCACCATCATCAGGCCGGCCGCGGTCGTGATCGCAAGGCCCACGAAGAGATTGACGAACACCGCAAAGATGATCTTCGCCGAATGCAGCGCCAGCCACAGGATGAGCAGCACGACGAGAACGGTGCCGATGCCGTTGACGACGGCTCCCTCCTGGACGGTCGCGTATTCCTCGTTGGCGATCGGGACCGGGCCGGTCAGGCGCACCCGCGCCTGGTATTTGTTGGGGAAGTCCAGATCGGCCGCCGCTTTCCGGATCGCGTCGGTCGCGTCCTTGCCCGGCTCCAGCGCGTTGTAATCGAGGATGGGCTTGAACTCGATGAAGGCGCGCTTGTCCGAATCCTTCAACGGCTCGTCGCTGACGAGCTCGCGCCAGGAGAAGCTGGGCTTGCCCTTGTTGAGCACGGTCTCGACGGTCTGCGCGATCAGGTTGAAGGGCCGCTCGGTGTTGTCGAGCTTGACCTGGCCTCGCTTGACGCCGGCAAGGCCGGTTTCCAGCGCGCCGGTCAGGCCGCGGATCGAGGGATCGCCGGCCATGATCTCGATCAGGGGCGCGGCGGATTCGAGCTGGCCGGTCGTCTTGGCGACTTCCTCCGTCGGCAGGAACAACAGTCCATTCCTCTCGAAGAACTCGCCGCTACCGAGTTGCTGCATCGAGTGGAAGTTGGTCTTGTCGTCCTTCAGCTTTGCATAGAGCGCCTCTGCCGCGGCGCTCGCCATCTCCGGCGTCCGGGCCTCGATCACGGCGAGGATCGTTTCGTTCTGATCGAACGCCTGGTCGAATTGCTGGTCGCGCTTGCGCCAGTCGAGATTCTGGGAAATCAGCGAATTGATGTCGGTGTTGATGGCGAAGTGGCGCGCGGCGTAATAGCCCGCTCCCACCGACAGCAGGAGCCCGAGAAGGACGACGAGGGAGGCAAACCGGGTGCAGGCCCTGACAATGGCAACGACTACGCTTTGCAGCACTTCTTTTCTTTCTGCGGTTAACAGCTTGCCAGAAACGCCCGCTGTTTATCGGAGTTTCCGGGCGAAACCTATTGCTGTTTTGAGTGGTTCCCGCCGCTAGAAGGTTCGAGGTAAACGGCGGGAGACCCGGGCAAAATCATGCGGGGCGGCCGGTATAGCCGGGGAGTTGAGGCGGGAAAGTGACGAAGGACGATGCACGAATGTCGCGCATTTGCACCCATCGCATATCCTACTATGATACCTCTAACATGGCCCCGTAGCGGTCCGACCTTTCCTTAATGCCGATTTTTTGACACAAAGTATTGCGCCTCCATGCGCCAGAGCCCCTCTGGGGGTGGGCGGCTACCGCGTACGCGAACCAATGGTGCGGATATTGCAACTCATTGGTCAGTATCGGGGTGCCGTGGGGACTTACAAAATCGGATTGGTGCAACTTGCGTAATGGGCGTCCAATGGAAGTGTATCTGGCGCAACCGCGCGGCTTCTGCGCGGGCGTGGTGCGTGCGATCGAGATCGTGGAACGGGCGCTGGAGAAATACGGCCCCCCGGTCTACGTGCGCCATGAGATCGTGCATAACAAATACGTCGTCGAGAGCCTGAAGAGCAAAGGCGCGATCTTCGTCGAGGAACTCTCCGAGGTTCCACCGAAAGCGGTGACGGTCTTCAGCGCCCACGGTGTCGCCCGCAGCGTCGAGGAAGAGGCCGCCGCGCGCGATCTTCCGGTGCTCAATGCGACCTGCCCCCTGGTCACGAAGGTTCACAATCAGGGGAAGCGCTACATCGGCAAGGGCCGCACGCTGATCCTGATCGGCCATGCCGGCCACCCCGAGGTCGAGGGCACGATGGGCCAGGTCCCCGGGCCCGTGCAGCTTGTCCAGAGTGTTGAAGAGGTTAAGGCGCTCACGCTGCCGGCGGATACACCGGTCGCCTACATCACCCAGACCACCCTGTCGGTCGACGACACCAAGGACATCATCGCGGCCCTGCAGGCCCGCTTTACAGACATTCAAGGTCCGGATATCCGGGATATCTGCTATGCGACACAGAACCGCCAATCTGCGGTAAGGGACTTGAGCAAGCTGGTCGACGTGATCCTGGTGGTGGGCGCTGCCAACAGCTCGAACTCGAACCGGCTTCGCGAAATCGGCACCGAGGCCGGCGTCGCGAGTTATTTGATTGCCGACGGCAGCGAGCTCAATCCGGAGTGGCTGAAAAATGCCAGGACCGTCGGCATCACGGCCGGCGCCTCGGCGCCTGAGGTACTCGTGGATGACGTGATCGAAGCGATGCGGCGGCTCGGACCGGTCAAGGTCTCGGTGCTGCCGGGCCGCGAGGAGAACATCGAATTTCGGCTTCCGGCCCAATTGGCTGCGAGCTGACCCACCCGAATTTCAAGCCCAGAAAGAAACGTGTAATGGCTATCCCCTTCTTCAAGGAAATGCGTATCGGCGGCTATTTGCTCAAGCAGAGACTGCTTGGCCGCAAGCGCTATCCGCTCGTGCTGATGCTGGAGCCGCTGTTTCGCTGCAACCTCGCCTGCGTCGGCTGCGGCAAGATCGATTATCCCGACGCGATCCTCAATCGCCGCATGACGGCGCAGGAGTGCTGGGACGCCGCCGACGAATGCGGCGCGCCGATGGTCGCCATTCCCGGCGGCGAGCCGCTGATCCACAAGGAGATCGGCGAGATCGTCCGCGGCCTCGTCGCGCGCAAGAAGTTCGTCTCGCTCTGCACCAACGCGCTGCTGCTCGAGAAGAAGCTCGATCTGTTCGAGCCTTCGCCGTACCTGTTCTTCTCCGTGCATCTCGACGGCCTGCGCGATCACCACGACAAGGCGGTGTCGCAGAAGGGCGTGTTCGACCGCGCGGTCTCCGCGATCAAGGCGGCCAAGGCGCGCGGCTTCACCGTCAACGTCAACGCCACCATCTTCGACGGCCATCCGGCCGAGGAGATCGCGAAATTCCTCGACCTCACCGTCGAACTCGGTGTCGGCGTCTCGATGTCGCCGGGCTACGCCTATGAGCGCGCTCCGGACCAGGAGCACTTCCTCAACCGCACCAAGACCAAGAAGCTGTTCCGCGACGTCTTTGCCATGGGCAAGGGCAAGAAGTGGAATTTCATGCATTCCGGCCTGTTCCTGGACTTCCTCGCCGGCAACCAGGAATACGAGTGCACGCCGTGGGGCATGCCCGCGCGCAACATCTTCGGCTGGCAGAAGCCCTGCTATCTGCTCGGTGAAGGCTACGCGAAAACCTTCAAGGAGCTGATGGAGACCACCGACTGGGATTCCTACGGCACCGGCCGTTACGAGAAGTGCGCCGACTGCATGGCCCATTGCGGCTATGAGCCGACGGCGGCGACCGCAGCCTTCAACAACCCGCTGAAGGCGATGTGGGTGGCGCTGCGCGGCATCAGGACCACCGGCCCGATGGCGCCCGAGATCGACCTCTCCAAGCAGCGCCCGGCGCAGTACATCTTCTCGGCGGAAGTGCAGAAGCGCCTGTCGGAGATCCGGAAGGACGAGGCCGCCGCCGCGCAGGCGAAGGCGGCGCAGAAGGCTTCGACGGCGGCATAGTCACGAGGAACCTTGTCGCCCGGATGGCATGAAGCGAATCCGGGTGGCAACATCAGCAAAAAAGGCCCGGACGCCAATGCGACCGGGCCTTTTCCGTTTGTCGGTTCGAAAAGCCGCTCAGGCCGCCTTGGAGACCAGGGCCTCGCTCTCGGCGAACTCCGTCCCGATCAGATAGTCGCGGCAGCCCCGCAGGCTTCGCAGGGCGCGGTTGAAGTCGATGCCGGTCGAGACCAGCGCATGCAGCGTGGTCGGGTTGCGCACGATGCCGCGCAGCACGGCGGCGAGATCGATCTGGCCGTTCGGCTTGATGGCGGCGCGCGCGAGCGCCGGCAGGGCGCGATGGGCGGGATCGCTGATGACGCGGACGGCGGCAAAGGGCAGACCGGCTTCCGCGGCGTAGGCGGCCGCGATGTGGCTCTCCATGTCGACGGCGAAAGCCCCCGTCTCCGAATGCAGCGCCGCCTTGCAGGACCGCCCGGTGACCACTTCCTCGGCGCCGGCGAGGCTGCCGCGCACCACACGGCGCCGGCCCGAGGTCAGTCGCTCGATCAGGTCGTCGCCGAGCGACAGCCCGGCGGCCCAGCGGGTGTCGCCGGACAGCACTTCGGTCGCCAGCACGACGTCGCCGGACCGCAGCGTCGGGTCGAGCCCGCCGGCCACGCCGAAGGAGATCACGCCGCGAATCGTCTCGGGATCCACCACCGTCAGCAGGGCCCGCAACTGGGTCGGGCTGCTGGATGAACAGATAACCGCCATTCCGGGCCCGGCCGCAATGCGGGCCTCCTGAACCAGTCCGGTCACGATCAATATCGGCCGCGGGTCGATGGTATTCCCCGCGGTGAAATAGTCCCCCGTCCCCAAAGTCACATTCCGACCCCTACCACCCTGCTGTTGGTGTTCCGCAAGTTCCGATACCGCGCCAACGCCCACAGCGGAAAGAACTTTGGGTAACCATGATAACGTAGATAGAATACACGGGGAAAGCCCGTGGCGGTGTACCGCTGCTCGTCCCACAGTCCTTTTTTGTTTTGTGTTGCAATCAGGTACTCCACCCCGCGGGCGACGGCCGGGTGATCAACCTCGCCTGCCGCCATCAGGGCAAGCAAGGCCCATGCCGTTTGCGAGGCGGTGGAGGGGGCGGTCTCCCATCCCCGGTAGTCCAGCCGGTAGCTGACGGCGTCCTCGCCCCAGCCGCCGTCCTCGTTCTGGATCGAGGCCAGCCAGGCGACGGCTTTGCGGATCATGGGATCCTTGTGGTCGACGCCGGCCATGTTGAGAGCGCACAGAACCGACCAGGTTCCGTAGATGAAGTTCATGCCCCAGCGGCCGTACCAGGACCCTTCCGGGTGCTGGGTCTTCCTGAGGTAAGCGACGCCGGCGGCCACATGCTTGCTGGTTGTCGCGGTTTCGCCGAGCTGCGCCAGCATCGAGATGCAGCGCGCGGTGACGTCCTCGGTCGGCGGATCGAGCAGCGCGCCATGGTCCGAGAACGGGATGTTGTTCAGGTAATATTCGAGATTGTTGACGTCGAAGGCCGCCCAGCCGCCGTCGTCGCTCTGCATGCCCTCGATCCACTCGCGGCCGCGGGCGATCGCAGTGTCATAGCCGGCGACGCCGTGCTCCCGGCGCATGCGGTCCATCGACATCACCACGACCGCGGTGTCGTCGAGGTCGGGGTAATGGGCGTTGTTGTACTGGAAGGCCCAGCCGCCCGGACGCACGTCGGGCCGCTTCACGGCCCAGTCGCCCTTCACCTCGAGCTCCTGCTTCGGAATCAGCCAGTCGAGGCCACGCTTGGCGGCCGGCACGGCTTGCGCATCGCCCGCCTCCAGCAGCGCGTGGGCGGTCAGGGTCGTATCCCACACCGGCGAGACGCAGGGCTGGCAATAGGCCTCGTCGTCGTTGATCACGAGCAGCTTGTCGATGCCCCGCCGCGTGATCGCGCGCGGCGGAAAGTTCTCGTCCTTGCCGAGCGCGTCATACATCATGACGATGTTGGCCATGGGCGGATAGATCGCGCCCATGCCGTCCTCGCCGTTGAGCCGCTCCTCGATGAAAGCGAGCGCGGCATCGATCGCGCGCTTGCGCAGGCTCTTCGGAAACAGCGGCTCGATCACGCGCAGGATCGCATCGAGCGAGCGGAACAGCAGGAACCAGGCCATGCTCTGGTGCGGCGCCTTCGCGGTCATGCCGATCGAGCGCGGATCCTGCAGGAACAGCTCGTCGATGCCGACGCCCTTCGGATTCTTCGCGCGCGGCTTCAGCGCGGCGATCACCATCAGCGGCACCATGGTGGTGCGCGCCCAGTACGAAATCTTGTTGAGGTGGAACGGCGACCAGAACGGCAGCAGCACGATCTCGATCGGCAACACCGGCACCGCGCGCCAGGTCACGACGCCGAACGTCGCCAGCAGGAAGCGCGTGAAGACGTTGCTGTTGATCGCACCGCCTCGGGCATGAATCGCCTCGCGCGCGCGCACCATGTGCGGCGCATCGACGGAGTCGCCGATCATCTTGAGCGCGAAGTAAGCCTTCACGCTGGCGCTCATGTCGAACTCGCCGTCGTGCACCAGCGGCCAGCCGCCATGGGCTCCCTGCACGCGACGCAGGTAATTGCCGATCTTGGCTTCGAGCACCGTGTCAACGGGCTCTGCGAGATAGTGGCGCAGCAGGACGTACTCGGCCGGAATCGTGCAGTCGGCCTCGAGCTCGAACACCCAATGGCCATCAGGCTGCTGGAAGCCGAGGACGCCTTGCCTCGCCGACGCAATGCTCGATTCCAGGGTCTCGCGGCTGGTCGCGTTCACGGAATCCATGTCGCTCGATTGCTCCGATAGTGGATTGAAAGTTGACCGGGACATCTGCCCGTCAGGGCCGCTGTGCGGCCAGAACCAGATCGGCAGCGCGATCGCCGGACCGGACCGATCCCTCGATGGTTGCAGGCAATCCCGTAGCAGTCCAGTCGCCGGCGAGGAACAGGTTTTTCAGCGCAGTGACCGGCCCTGGACGCAGGGCATTCTGGGCCGGCGTGGCGGCAAAGGTGGCGCGGCGCTCGCGCACGATCTGCCAGGGAGGCAATTGCGCCGGCAACTCACCGGACAGGCCGGCGGCCTTGCAGACGTCGGTCCAGATCGCCTGCGCGAGTTCCTCGCGAGGCATGTCGACCAGACGGTCGCCATTGCTGATCGTCACGGAAAGCCGGTTGGGGAACGCGAACAGCCATTCCACCACGCCGCCGATCACGCCGAGGATCGGTGCCGAGCCCGCCGGCGGTGTGATGCGGAAATGCGCGTTCACGATGGCGCGGAATTCGGTCGGCGTCTTCAGGCCCGGCAGCAGGCCCGCGGCGGCGCGCGGCGGCACCGCCATCACGACGACGTCGCCCTCACCGATCCGGATCACATCCTCGCCGCCGAAATTCAGCGCGCCGACCTTGCCGTCGGTGGTCGCAAACGAGCGCAGCTCATGGCCCAGCTGAACCGAATGGCCGCGCTCCTGCAAGAACTTCACGGCAGGCTCGATCAGCACCGCGCTGAGACCGTCGCGCGCGATCAAGGGACGGCAGGCCTGCCCGCCCGCGAGCAGCGTCTCGCGCACGATCGCGCCCGCGAGCCCCGCCGAGCCCTCGGGCGGATCGACGTTGAGCGCCGCGAGCAGCAACGGCTGCACCAGACGCTGGTAGAGGATGCCTTCGCAAGGAATGGACTTGCCGACCAGCGTCTCCTCCGACGCCCAGATCAGCGGCGCCAGCTTCAGATAATCGGTGAGGCCGGTGTCGGGAACGCGGCGGCTCTCGTCGAGCACCCAGGTCGGCAGCCGGCCAGCGCCGAGATCGATCTGCCAGCGCTGTCCCGTCCTGATGTCGACGAACGGAAACTGCGCGCTCTCGGGGCCGACGAGACCCGCCTCGGTGCCGATCGCGCGCGCATAGGCGCGCGCATGGCTGTTGCCCGACAGCAGCAGATGATTGCCGTTGTCGATGGTGAGATTGGTGGCGCCGTCGAAATAGGAACGGCAGCGGCCGCCGGCCTGGTGCGTCGCCTCGTGCACGGCGACCTTGAAGCCGGCATTGGCGAGCCGCACAGCGGCGGAGAGGCCGGAAATCCCAGCACCGATGATGTGAGCTGTCTTTTGCATCAGATCAAAGCGTAACGGAGCAGGATCAGGATGCGCGTGATCTTCGACACACGCACCGGCTCGCGCGGCGCGGTGAAGCCACGCGCGATCAGCAGGTCCAGGATGGAATGATAGTATTTCGACATGATCCGCGGCGCACGCACCGCGCGGCGCTTGTTGCGGTTCATGATCTCGTCCGACTTCTCGAAATGCACCTTCGCGCGCTGCGCCAGCGGCAGGCAGACCTTCGGGAGCGCGCGCTCGGCGATCACGCGGTCCGGATCATTGGAGGTGATGCCGGCATGCAGCAGCGCCTCGCGCGGCAGATAGAGCCGGCCGAGGCCCGCATCCTCGTCGATGTCGCGCAGGATGTTGGTGAGCTGCAGCGCGCGACCGAGATGGTGCGCGAGCAGGATGCCGTCTTCCTCGGGCATGCCGAACACCCGCACCGACAGCCGCCCCACGGCGCTGGCGACACGGTCGCAGTAGAGATCCAGCGTCGCCATGTCGGGCGCGCGGATGTCCTGCGGCACATCCATTTCCATGCCATCGACGATGGCGAGAAAATCCTCGCGCTTGAGCCCGAAGGTCTTCACCGAGGCGACGTAGTCCTTCAGCCGCGGCGGCGGATGGCCCTGATAGAGCGCGTCGATGTCGTCGCGCCATTGCTGGAGTGCGGCGAGCCGCTCCTCCCGCGGGCCGTCGGAATCGGCGATGTCGTCGACCTGGCGACAGAAGCTGTAGATCTGGAACATCGCTTCGCGCTGGTCGTGCGGCAGGATGCGCATCGCGGCATAGAACGAGCTGCCGGATGCGGTCGAGCCGTAATTGGCGCCGGGCGTGGTCGCCTCAAGCGTCATGTGCAGTCCCCGGTCTGGAAATGGCCTTGCGTCTGATCGCGCGGCGACCGACTTCGCCGATCATCCCGGCGAGGCTGAAGGCAAGCAGCTCGAACTTGTTCAGATGTACGCGCTCGCGCAGGGGATCGCGCACCTTCAAGAGGCGCACGATGCGGTCGGCATAGGCCTCGATCACTGAAATGTCGACGCCGAGGCGAAAATCCCTCACCTCCGCGCTCAGCGACTTGCTCTGGTTGAGCAGCGCTTCATTGCGTGCGGCAAGCGCGTGAAGGCAGGCCAGCATCGCCGGCGGCGACTGCGCAAGCCCGAGCTGCTCGACGGAGGCGCCGTGTGCTGCCAGCGCATCGCGCGGCAGATAGACGCGGTTGAGCTCGCGAAAATCCTTGCCGCAATCCTGCAGGTGATTGTTGATCTGGAGCGCCGCGCAGAGCGCGTCCGACGCGGCCCAGGTCGAGGTGCTCTCGCCATGGACGTCGAGCATAAAGCGGCCGACGGGCATCGCCGAGTAACGGCAATAGTGGATGACCTCGTCCCAATTCTCATAGCGCAGCTTGGTCACGTCCATGCGGAAGGCGATGAGCACGTCGAGCGCATGGCGTGGGGCCATGCCGCGCTCGGCCAGCGCGCGGCGCAGCGTGACGGCTTCGGCCTGGGTGTCGCCCTTGCCGAGCAGTTCCGCCTCGAGCAGGTCGAGATAAGCGAGCTTCTGGTCGGGCGGCAGGGTCGCGTGGTCGGCGATGTCGTCGGCGGTGCGGACGAAATTGTAATAGGCCAGGATCAGGGCGCGATGACGCGGATGAATGATCCAGGACGCGACGGGAAAATTCTCGTCGCGGTCACCCTTGCCGGATCGCAATTCGCTCGCAGAGGTCATCGAGGGCTGATTTACAATCGTTTGGACAGGAGGGCTTTTTCGCTCGCGCGGGCTCATGCCGGCGATGCCGCCGCGGCCCCCATATAGGGGAATACGGCCGCAAAACCAATCCTGTCTGTCGATGGCCGCCCTTTGCGGATCGGGCCCCAAAAGGCGGCTCCGGGATCCGCCTTTGGGAGCCAATGACCAAGCTTACTGGTTGTGGTTCTTCAGCACCTGGTCGCAGGCCTGCGAGATCTTGGCCCGGTTCTCCTTGAGACAGGCAAGGATCGTGAAATCGCCCTGATCGATGACCGGACGGCAGAACTTCTGCACATCGCGTGTGCAGGCCTTCTGCTCGGCGTCGGTGCCACGCCCTTGCTGAGCGAACGCCGCCGTCGAAAGGGATGCCGACAGCAGGGTAAGAGCGACGAGAAGATTACGCATTGTATTCCTTCATTCTGACGGCAGAATCGTACCGGACCCGGCTGCACAGGGCGAACTACCGGGGCGGATTGTTCTGATGGCAAGTCGCCGCAGGAGTGGCGGCCCAGAGAAGGCACAAGCACCGGCAAATGCGGCCAAATTGGCACCGCATGTGCCGAATCGGGTCTTCCCCGCGTCTTCATTCGCAGATGTAAGAGGTTGATACTACGTCATAATTCAGAAGATCTGCGTTTTACTGCATACCTGTTGCAGCGCTGCATCTGTCCGCCTTGCCTTTCCCGCCTGAAACATGCCGAAACGTGGCAAATCGGGGGATCAAACCTGGCGCGAGGCGTCGTGGCCCGCCATCCCGGGCGGCCAGGCTTTGAACCTGACACTGGCTCGGAGCACTAAACTTTCGATGTGGCGAGACGTTCTCAATGGGTAAGCGAACGTCGTTCCAAAACGGGATATTTGCGATGAAATTCTTTAGGCGATCTGGATTGGCAATCAAGGCGGCCGGCATCGGGGCGGCGCTGCTCTTTTCGGTTCCGGCGAGCCTTGCTCAGTCGTCCGGACCGTTTGCCGGTTTCGACGGCGCGTGGACCGGCACCGGCACGGTGTCGTTGTCCGACGGCTCCACCGAGCGCATTCGCTGCAAGGCGGACTACAAGGTGGGCGGCAGCGGCCTCAACCTGAAGCAGGCGCTGCACTGCGCCTCCGACAGTTACAAGTTCGACCTCACCAGCGACGTGACGAGCCAGGGCGAGCGCATCTCCGGCAATTGGAGCGAGTCCAGCCGCAACATCTTCGGCAATCTCCAGGGCACCGCCGGCGGCGGCCAGATCGACGTGTTCGTCGAAGCCAACGGCTTTGCCGCCAACCTGTCGCTGCGCACCAACGGCACCAAGCAGACCGTGCAGATCTCCTCCAAGGGCGAGATCCGCGGCGTCAACATCACGATGACGAAGGGCTGACGCCCTTCCCGCTGCGAAAGGATACAGCCTCCGGCTCTCGCGACCCGGGGGCTTTTTGCTGACATCGTTGCAGACATGAACCCAACTCGCAGACATCTGCTCAAGGCCGCAGGGCTCTTCGTAGCCAGTCGCGCCTTCGCCAGCGACCAGCAGGAGGCGAGCATGCAGCCTTCGTCCGTGAAGCCACGCCACGTGCTGTGCTTCCTCGGCAAGGACGAAAGCCTGCTGCATCCGCCGAAGGCGGTGGCCAAGACGATCGCCGACCTCAACTTCGAGATCGACCGCACCTATTCGCAGGCCAAGCCCGATCCGCATATGGAGCGGTCGTTCGGCGTGTGCTGGGACCGCGTCTTTCCGAAAGCCTGGTCTGCGTCCGACGAAGCCGCCGTAGCCAATCACAAGGCGGTGCTGTACGTGCGGAGCCCGCCGATCGATCAGCAGAAGTCGGCCGCCTATTCAGCCGCCGCCTTGCTGATCGTGGACGAGATGCTTGAGGCAGGCGCCATTGCGGCGAAAGGTGAAAGCGCCGGTGTCGCCCATGGCGTCGCGCGCTGGCGCAGTCTCGCCGATCAAGCTCGCAAGGGCTCGAGGACCAGCCAGGGCCTGAAGATGACCCCCGCCGTCACGAAGGCGTGTCGTCTCGCCTTCGCCAAGCGCCCGCTCGCCGGCGATCGCTATTACGAGACCGTCGGCTACCACCTCGTCGGCCTGCCGGAGGTCTATGTCGCGACATCGCACGGCAGCGATCGGGACGCGGTCAAAGTGATGGACGAGCTCGCCGACGCCATGGCCGAGCGCGGCGTCGACGCGACGCTGCGCGACCGCAAGCTCACGCTATCGCGCGAGCAGGACTACGCCGAGGACGATTTCAAGTTCAATCCGTACGGGATCGTCCGTATCGAGGCCTGAGAGCGCTGGCGCCTTTTGCCGCCCTGCCGCTCAGATCGCGGGCTTGTCGGGGCCCTGAAGCCTGGCGTGCAGATTGATCAGCCACATCGCCGTCGGCCGCAGGATGAAGAGGTCGGCGACGAGGGCCATGACCATCGAGAAAGCGCTGAGCCAGCCGAACAGCCGCAGCGACGGCAGGTCCGAGAACACGGTGACGACGAGGCCGCAGGCCAGCACCACCGTGGTCAGGATCAGCGCCGGGCCGACCAGCACGGTGGCCCGCTCCACCGCGAGCGCCGAGCCAACGCCCGGCTTGCTCTCGAGTCTCAAGCGGTTGAGGAAGTGGATGGTCGCGCTCAAACCCAGGCCGAACGAGACGGTGAGTGCGACGACGCTGGCGAATTGCAGGCCCTCGCCCATCGCCCACAGCACCGTTCCCGACATCACCACCGGGAAGATGCCCGGCAGGATGCAGGCGAACATCACCACCCAGGAGCGGAACGCGAGGCCGATGAAGATCGCGACCAGCGCGAATTCGATGGTGAGGCCGTGGTTCAGCTTCTCGATCATGCTGGCCGAGTTGCGCGCAGCGATGGCGGCAAGACCCGTCACCGCGATCTCGTAGCCGGGATGCTTCTTGCGGACGGCGTCGAGCTCGTGGTCGAGCTTGTCGACGATCGGCAGGAGCTGGCTGGAATCCTTGTCCGGCACGCGGCCGGCAACCACGACGGCATCCTGCTGGGCATCGATGAACCGCCGCACCAGATGCTCGGGGATGACGTTGACATATTCCTTCAACGTCGCGACGTCGGCGCTGCCCGCCTTCTCGGCCAGCCAGCGGCGCAGCGTCTCCAGCGACCAGACGTTGCCGACACCGGCCGTCTTCTCCACCGTCGCATGCACGTCGGCGATGGTCTGGAGCGTCTCCGGCGAATAGAGCGATTCGCCCTTGGGGAACTGGATCAGCACGTTGACCGGGTTGGCGCCGGTCAGCTTGGCATCGAGCCGGTCGCTGGCGGCGACCGCCTGGCGCTTGTCCGGCACCTGGTCGGCGAGCCGGTAGCGCGGCTCCAGATTGGCATAGATGACGCCGAGGCCGCCGACGAACAGCACCGCGATCAGGCTGAACAGGCCGGGACGGCCGACCATGCGCACCGCGATCCAGTAGCAGAAATTGCGCAGGGCCTGGACGCCGGCATCTGCGCTCTGGAACTTGACGGCGAACACCTTCTCGTTGCGCACGAGCAGCACGCCGAACACCGGCACCAGCGACAGCACCGCGACCAGCGCGATGATGGTGGCGGCGAGCCCGGCCTCGCCGAACTTGCGGATCAGGTCGGAGTCGGAGAATTGCAGCGCGATGAAGGAAATGCCGGCCGTGCCGTGCGTCAGCACGCAGGCGGGTCCCACCACCAGCACCGCGTTCTTGAACGCGGTGAACTTGTCCTGTCCTGCGATCAGCCGGTCGCGCGCGGCGAAGGTGAGCTGCATCGAGTCCGAGAAGCTGATGACCATGATGAGCGGCGTCATCACGTTCAGGAACATGTTGAGGTTGAAATTGGCCCAGCCGAGCGCGCCCAGCGCCAGCAGGATCGCGATCATCGGCGGGAATGCCGCCGCGACCATGAACGAGATCTTGCGGAAGAAGATGATGGCGATGATGCAGCCGGCGAGAATGCCGAGGATGTTGTAGGTCAGCCCGTCGCGCTCGACCGCGTTGCGGATCTCGAGCTGCATCACCGGAACGCCGGAGAGCTGCACGTTGAGCCCGGTGTCGCCGAGGTCCTCCTTCATCAGCGCGCGGATGTCGCCGACGGTCTTGGTCAGCTTGTTGGAGGCGACCACCTCAGGATCGAGCGAGAGCACGATCAGCGCCAGCGTGCCGTCCTCCGACAGCAGCTTGCCGCGGATGATCTCGTTGTTCTTGACGGTCTCGATGAACTTGTCATAGGCGGCCCCCTCGGGGAGCTCGGCCGGGAACAGCGCCGCCGGCAGCTTGCCCGGCGCCGGCGCCTGACGCGCCGAGAACAGCGAGACCAGCCCGCGCGTACCTTCGACCAGTTGCAGGTCGGTGACGAAGTCACGCAGCTTCTCGAGGTTGCTGCGCTCCAGGAGGGACTTGCCCTCGACCACGACGAGGACGTCGAACTCCTCGGCCGGGAACTTCTTCGTCACCTCTTCATACTGCTTGAATTCGCGGGTGTCGGAGCGGAAGAGCTGCGACAGCGAATCGTCGATCTTGATCCGGTGGATGCCGAACACGGCGCCGACGATCAGCGCCAGCAGGACGATGCAGGAGACGATCGGCGCCCGAACGGCGATCAGCCCGAGGCGCTCCAGCCCGAAGGCGATCGAGGACGCAGGTCCCTGCTCGACCTTGTCGACATGAACCTCATTCTCGCTGTGCTTTTCGAGCATGCCTTGTCCAGTTCCTAAATCGGCTCGGTCTTGAGAGCTTGTTGCGCCCCGCGAACGGCTTGAAAACGCCATACCAATGGGAGGCTTGCCTTTTGAAAATGCGCGGAAAATCGCCGCGAGGGGTTTAGCAGGTCAACAGGTCCTCTCGCAAGCAGGCGAAGCGTGGCCGAATCGATCAAGAAGCGGCGATTTCGGGTCCCGACCGCCTATCATTCCGGCGGCGCCGTGCCAATTCGACGCGGCGCACGGTCCGCGCTCTCGTCCTTCAGAGCCACGCCGGTGGTCTCCCGCGCGAGCCCCTCACGGACGAGCCAGGCGATCTTGAAGGCGGCCTCGTCGTAGCTCAAACCGGCGTGGTGGATGTTCGACACGCAATTGCGTTCGGCATCGGTACGGCCGGGCTTCGGTGCGAAGGTCAGATAGGCGCCGAGACTGTCGGGCGCGGACAGGCCGGGCCGTTCGCCGATCAGCATCGCGACCATGCGTGCCCCGAGAATGGCGCCGATCTCGTCGCCGAGCGCGACGCGCGCGCCCGACGCGACAACGACATGGCCGATCGCGACGTCATCCCCCTGCGCAAGCAATGGCAACAGTCGCCTCACCACGATCGCCGCATGGGCCTGAACCGCCGCCGCGGACAGCCCGTCTCCGATCACAATCACGAGCCGGCACGGCGCCAAGGCGCTTCGTGCCAGAAGCTGCGCCGAACCGGGTTCGAGCTGTCGTCCCAGATCCGGCCGCCGCAGATAGTCGCTGCGATCGACCGCCCGGCTCCTCACTTCGGTCACGGCAAGTCCGAGCGCACCGAGATCGGCGACCAGGCGCGGCGTGTCGAAAGCGGCATGCACGGCATCGCGCGCGCGGGCATGGTCCAGCGTGAAATCAAGCAGCGCCCTCGTCGGCATGCTCGCGCCGCTGCGCCCGAGCGCGACGCGCGCGGGCGTGAACGCCCGCAGATCGAGGGTCGGTCGGTGCGGCGGAGCCGGATCAGACATGTCGCATCATTCGGCCGGAACGGCGGCCTCGCGCAGGCGGATCGAATAGTTCGAGGCGTTCTGCTTGCCGCTGGAGGCCGCGCGCGCAAAGGTGATGAGATGGTGCGCAATCAGCGTGCAGCCGATCAGGCCTTCGATGTCGCCGCGCTTGATGCGTCCCAGCGCGAACTTCCAGAACACGCGCCTGTAGTCGCCGAGCACCCCGACCTTCCAGAAGATGTTGCGCAACATGACGAGGCCGCGCCGGATGTTCGGCCAGGTCTTCATCTCGTCCGCCACCGGCATCTTGACCCGGCGCACGTAGACATTGTCGCATTGATACTGGTAGCGCGCGTAAACCTTCTCGGGCGCGTAGGCGACCGCCATCGCATGCTTCCACGAGGCGACGACCTCGTCATAAGGCAACAGGAAGTCGACGTTGGAATCGCGGCCGTCGTCGTGAACCAGGCGGCCCTCGCGCTCCAGACGGTCCCACAGCGGCGTCTTGGGCAGCGCCTGGAGCAGGTTGATGGTGAGCAGCGGAATCCGGGACTCGTCGACGAAAGCGAGTAGCGCTTCCGAGGTGTTCGGCTTGTCGGTATCGAGCCCCATGATGATGCCGGACACGACCTCCATGCCGAAGGAGTTGATGGTGTGCACGCCCTCCAGGATCGGGACCATCATGTTGTGGTCCTTCTGCATCGCCTTCAGCGCATCAGGATCGGGCGTCTCGATGCCGCAGAAGATGGTGACGAAATAGGCCTCGCGCATCTTCTCGAGGATCTCGGGCCTCTTGGCGATGTTGAGCGTCGCCTCACAGGCGAGCCGCACCACGTAGCCGGTCCGCTTCTGCCATTCAATCAGATGCGGCAGCAGGTCCAGCGCCGCCTTGCGGTTGCCGATGAAATTGTCGTCGACGAAATAGACCGTGTCGGTCATGCCGCATTCGCGCAGGCGATCGAGCTCGGCGATGATCTGCTGCGGCGACTTGATGCGAGGATTGCGGCCGTAGAGGCCGGGGATGTCGCAGAACTCGCACTGATAGGGACAGCCGCTGGAGTACTGGATGCTGCCGAGAAAATACTTCTTCACGTCGGCGAGCTCGTAGGCCGGAATCGGAAACTCCGTCATCGGCACGCGGTCCCTGGTGGTCAGCACCACCTGGGCCTCGGGACGCGAGGTGTCGCGCGACAGGATCTCGATCAGCTGGTTGGTGGCGTCGCCGAGCTCGCCGACATGCAGATAGTCGAAGGACGGATAGTAGTCCGGGCAGGCGCTGACCGAGGGCCCGCCGAGCGCGACCGGCAGATCGAATTCATGGGCGCGGCGGCAGATGTCGTTCATCTGCTGGCGCTGGATGTGCATGCCGCTGACGAAGACCGCTTCCGCCCATTCGAATTCCTCCTTCGTCGTGGGGCGCAGGTTCTCGTCGACGAATTTGACCTGCCACTCCTTCGGAAGGTAGGCGGAGATCAGCAGCAGCCCCTGCGGCGGCATGAAGGCGCGGACGCCGTCGGTCAAGGGATAGGAATGCTCGAACGTACCGAAGGACGAGGTGTAGCGCGGAAACACGCAGAGAATCCGCCGGGTCGTTCCGTTACTTTCAGCTCGCATCAAAGCTCCCCCCGCCACGCTCGACCGATAGTGCGGAAATTGCCAGCCAGACTCAGGGTAACGCTGTCGCCGGAATTTCTCAATATTGTGGCACAAGCACAATTCCGGGAAGCGCCGATAGTTTCATCGGAGTGCCAGTTGGCGCGCCGCCTCACGCGATCAACCGCGAGGCAAAATCGGGCAGCAGGCCTGCATCGCCGGCCAGGCGGAGATCGGCGCCTGTAATTCCCGACTGCACCAGCCAGTCGTCGAATTCCGGCGCGCGGCGCAAGCCGAAGACGTCGCGGACATAGAGCGCGTCGTGAAAAGACGTCGACTGGTAGTTCAGCATGACGTCGTCGGCGCCGGGGACGCCCATGATGAAGGTGACCCCGGCAGCGGCGAGCAGCGTCAGGAGGTTGTCCATGTCGTCCTGGTCCGCCTCGGCATGGTTGGTGTAGCAGATGTCGACCCCGAGCGGCAGGCCGAGCAGCTTGCCGCAGAAATGATCCTCCAGTCCAGCCCGGATGATTTCCTTGCCGTCATAGAGATATTCCGGGCCGATGAAGCCGACCACGCTGTTGACGAGGAGCGGGGCAAACGCGCGGGCGACCGCATAGGCGCGCGCCTCGCAGGTCTGCTGGTCGACCCCGTGATGGGCGCCCGCCGACAGCGCCGAGCCCTGGCCGGTCTCGAAATACATCACATTCTGCCCGACGGTGCCGCGCCGCAGCGACAGCCCGGCCTGCTGCGCCTCTTTCAGGAGCGCGAGGTCGATGCCGAAGCTGCGGTTGGCGGCCTCCGTACCGGCGACCGACTGGAAGACGAGGTCGACCGGCACGCCCTGCCCGATCAGCGACAGCGTCGTCGTGACATGGGTCAGCACGCAGCCTTGCGTCGGGATCTTCAGCCGCGCGATGACCTCGTCGAGCAGCCGCAGCAAATGGGCGATGACGGCAGGATCGTCACTCGCGGGATTGATGCCGATGCAGGCATCGCCGGCCCCCAGCAAAATGCCGTCAAGGATCGAGGCGGTGATGCCCCTGGCGTCGTCGAAGGGATGGTTCGGCTGGAGCCGCGTGCTCATCCGCCCCTTCAGCCCGATGGTGTTGCGGAAAGCGGTAATGACCTGGCATTTCCGCGCCGCCAGGATCAGATCCTGGTTGCGCATCAGCTTTGACACTGCGGCCGCCATCTCCGGCGTGATGCCGAGCGCGAGCTTGCGCAGGATCTCGGGCGTTGCAGCATCGGACAGCAACCAGTCGCGGAAGGCCCCGACCGTGAGCGATGCCACCGGCGCGAAGGCCCTGGCGTCGTGGCTGTCGATGACGAGGCGGGTGACCTCGTCGGTCTCATAGGGAATGACGGCTTCCTGGAGGAATTGGCCGAGCGGCACATCCGCGAGCGCCATCCGTGCCGCGATCATCTGCTCGGAGCTGGCAGCGGCAATTCCGGCCAGCCGGTCGCCGGAGCGCGGCGGCGTCGCCTTGGCGAGCAGGTCGCGCAGATCCGGGAAGGTGTAGGTCGTGGCGTCGATGCTGTGGCGGTAGACCACTGGGCTCTCCGGGCTTGGTCGGCCAACGGCCGACCCCAAGACTATGCTGAAAGACTATCCTGAAACTATACCTTGGGATCAAGACGCTGAAATATCTTACCTTTCATTCGACCAAGGGACGAAGGGAGCCGACGGGCGCGTTAACGCCGCATCCACCTTCCTCCTGCAAAGTTTTGCATCAATTCTACACGACCCCGCTCACCGGCCGTTTCAGGCCATTCCGGGCTCCTGACCACCATGACATCCGACCGATCTGGGAATGCCGCCAAGCCGGCAGGCCGTTTCACGCTTGCCACCAAGCTCTATGCGATCTTCGCGCTGTTCGCGCTCCTCACGGCCGCGATCGCGATGCTGTCCGACTACAACAGCCGCCGCAGCGCCGACCTGACCAGCGCGATCGAGACGGCGAATGCCGCCGCGCTGAACGTCGAGCGGGTCAACTCGCTGGTCTATGCGGTCGTGATGGAATCGCGCGGCGTGTACATGTCGACCGAGCCGGCCGTGGTAAAGAAATACGGCGATGGCCTGCTCAAGTTCAACGCCCAGATCCTGGACGTCGTGAAGCGTTGGGAGACCATCGTCAAGGCCGACGACGCCGAGCAGTTTGCCACCTTCAAGAAGCGCATCGAGCAATTCGTCGAGTTCCGCAAGGAGCTGGTGCGCCGCGGCGTCGAGATCAATGCTGCCGCGGGCCGCGAATGGGGCGACAACGACGCCAACCGCGCGGTGCGCTCGGCCCTGAACAAGGACCTCGAGGCGCTGTCCAAGGTCTATGCCGAGCGCGCCCGGCAGATCGCGCAGCAGACCGAGACCAATCGCGAATTGTCGTTCGTGCTGACCTGCCTCGGCGGCGTGGCGCTGGCGCTCGTCGTGATCGGCATCGTCATCATCGCCCGCTCGATCGCCCGGCCGCTCGCCTCGATCACCGCCACCATCAAGCAGGTCGCCGACGGCGCCGAAAACGTCGTGGTGCCGCACTCTGACCGCGCCGACGAGATCGGCGCACTGGCCCGCGCGATCCAGGTGTTCCAGGACGCCATGGGCCGCAACCGCAACCTCGCCTCGCAAGTGTCGCACGACGCCGCCGCGCGCGAGGAGCGTGCCCGCCACATCGAACGATCCGTCGAGCAGTTTCGCGAGGCGATCGGCGCGATCATGCGCGGCCTCAGCGACAACGCCTCGGTGATGCGCGAGACCGCGCAGACCATCACGCGCGTCACCGCCGATGCGAACAGCCGCGCCGGCACGGCGGCGAACGCCACCGAGCAGGCCTCGCACAACGTCACGGCAGTGGCGGGCGCGGCCGAAGAACTGTCGGCCTCGGTGGTGGAGATCGGCCGCCAGGTGCGCCAGAGCGCCGGCGCGGTCGAGCAGACCGGCCAGCGCACCGAGAAATCGATCTCCGAGATCGAGAGCCTCGCCGCGGCCACGCAGCGCATCGATGGCGTGCTCAGCCTGATCCAGGCGATCGCCGAGCAGACCAATCTGCTCGCGCTGAACGCCACCATCGAGGCCGCGCGCGCCGGCGATGCCGGCCGCGGCTTCGCCGTCGTCGCCCACGAGGTGAAGGCGCTCGCGGGCCAGACCGCCAAGGCCACCGCCGAGATCAGCGAGAACGTCTCGATGATCCAGGCCTCGACCCGCAACGCCGTCGATGCCGTCCGCGAGATCGGCGGCGCGGTCCGCGAGATCAACGAGGTCACCTCGGCGATCGCCGGCGCCGTCAGTCAGCAGGACGCCGCCACGCGCGAGATCTCGTCCAATGCGCAGTCGGCCGCGCAGGGCAACGAGACCCTGGTCGCCAACATCACCTCGCTGCGCGATGCCATCGGCGAGACCGATGCGGCGGCATCCTCGGTGCTGACGGCGGCAAGCAGCCTGACGGCGACGGCGGACACGCTGTCGCGCGAGGTGGAAAAGTTCTTCCAGAACCTGCGCGCAGGTTCGGCGGACGGCCGCCTCGCCAGGGCGGGATGACGGCGCGGGCGCGGGCCGCGAAGCCGGCGCCGACACAAAAGTGCGAAAACAACCCCATGCACAGTAGACGGGGGTAGCTGAATCAATGGGTTAGCCGCCGCCGCGAAACGCTACGGATTTTACGAAGTCAATTTGACTCGTCGGGCAAAACACCGGCATGATGTCATCATTGGCTCACCGCCCCTCCGTCGGCGTAGACGGGCCTAGATGCTATCCGGTGCACGCGCGCAGGGCAGGCCTGCTCCCAAGAATCGTCGCGTTGGCCATGCTCTCAGAAGGCAGCGTTTGAGTCCAATGGGGTCGATGCGGCCCTGCGCCCAACGGCCAACAGCCCCCGCGACAATGCCACAGCGCCTGAGGCCGAGATCGGACATTGATTCAGATTGGTTCCTCCGCTCCGTTGATCCATCTCAACAGAGCCTCAGCCGAATTGTTCATAGATCGCGCTAGATGCCCATCGCCGAGCGATGCAGCCGAAAGCGAGAGATGACCAATGGCCAATAGGGAAGTCGTGATCTGTTCGCCCGTGCGCACCGCCATCGGCACGTATGGCGGCACGCTGAAGGATTTGCCGGCCGTCGATCTCGGCGCCGTAGCGATCCGTGCAACGCTGGAGCGCGCGAAGCTGTCGCCCGGTGATGTCGGCACGATCGTCATGGGCAACGTGATCCAGGCCGGCAACTAGATGAACCCATCGGCGGCGGCCAAGGGATTGCGCTTGCGCTTGAATCGATGAACTGAGCCTGCCTTCGAAGAGAAGGCATGATCCGCCTCGCGCGCCGATCTCCGGCGCGCCAGAAGCGTCAAGCCGATCAATCATTCGAACGCAGTGCTCGCGCGGAATCTGGACCGATCGGCAAATGTCGCGAGACCTCTGTGACCACAGGACAGCCTATGTTGCCCCACTTTCGCGCGCTGACCGCCCCGACCCCGTATCTGTTTTTCACCGGCAAGGGCGGAGTCGGCAAGACCTCTCTTGCATGCGCCACGGCCGTTAGCCTCGCCGACCGCGGACTGCGCGTCCTGATCGTCAGCACCGACCCTGCGTCGAATCTCGACGAGATGCTCGATGTCACTTTGACCGATCGCCCTACCCCGGTGCCAAACGCGGCCGGACTTTCGGCGATGAACATCGATCCCGAGGCCGCAGCCGACAATTATCGCAGTAAAGTGCTCGAGCAGCTTGGACCGGAGGTTCCCCCTGACGAGCGATCGACTGTACGCGAGCAGCTCTCCGGCGCCTGCACGACCGAAATAGCTGCCTTCGACGAGTTCGTGGGACTGCTGGACGGCGATATCGCGGGGTTCGATCACATCGTATTCGACACCGCGCCGACCGGTCACACGTTGCGGCTCCTGAGCCTGCCAAAAGCATGGAGCGGCTTTCTCAAGGACAACGATCGGGGAGCATCCTGCCTCGGGCCGCATTCAGGGCTGAAGATGCAGGAGAACCGCTTTCGCAAGGCGCTCCAAGCCTTGGGCGATTCCAGGCAGACCACCATCATTCTGGTCACCCGCGCCGACCGGGGTGCGATCCGCGAGGCGGCCAGAACGGCCGCCGAACTCGACGCGCTCAATCTCTCGAACCAGCTCCTCGTGGTGAATGGGCGCTTCCATGCCACGGACCCGGCCGATGTCGTTGCAGTTGCCCTCGAGCGGGATCAGGACGAGGCCCTGGCCGCAATGCCTGCATCGCTCACGAAACTGCCGCGCGACGAAATTCCTCTGGTCGGGTTCGACATCGTCGGCCTGGTGGCTCTGCGCGCACTCTTATCGCCCACCGATCAGCCATCGCTTGTATCCGCCGAACCCGGCACCGAACCGCTCGACCTGCCCGGCCTGAACCGGCTGGTCGATGACATCGCGCGGGACCAGCACGGCCTCATCATGGTCATGGGTAAGGGGGGCGTCGGAAAGACGACGATCGCCGCGGCCGTCGCCGCGGGACTGGCCAAGCGGGGTCATGCCGTTCATCTCAGCACGACCGATCCCGCAGCTCACGTCAGCTTCGTCGTCGATGGCGTCATGCCCGGTCTGACGGTCGACCGGATCGACCCCCGGGTTGAAACGGAGCGGTATGTCGCAAAGATAATGGCGAGCCGGGGCCGGGACCTGGACGAGCAGGCCAAGGATCTGCTGCTCGAAGACCTCGCTTCGCCATGCACGGAAGAGGTCGCCGTGTTCCACGCCTTCTCGCGCATTGTTGCGGAGGCCCGGAGCGCATTCGTGGTGCTCGATACGGCGCCGACAGGCCACACGCTCCTGCTGCTGGACGCGACCGGCGCCTATCACCGCCAGATGACGAGCCAGGTTGCCCCGACCGGTACAGGACGTATCGTCACCCCGTTGATGAGGCTGCAGGATCCGAACCACACGAAGATCATCCTCGTGGCGCTGCCGGAGACGACGCCGGTTTCCGAGGCCGCTTCCCTTCAGGACGACTTGCGGCGTGCCGGCGTCGAACCGTACGGCTGGGTCATCAACAAGTGCCTCGCCGTCTCGGGAACTCGCGATCCCCTGCTGCGGCTTCGGCTCGATAGAGAGCGAACGCAGATCGCTCGCGTTCAGAACGGACTCGCAAAACGCGCTTTCATCGTCGGGTGGCGAGTAAAGCCGCCGATCGGCGTGGAAGAGCTGCGTAGTCTGTCATGAACGTTGTTCGACGGTGTGATGTCGGCTGCAGGGCGAGGCGAAGTGCCCTCGCGTTCCATCTGTCAGCCTCCTGCAAAGCGAGCCGGCGCGCCTGTGCAATCTCGCGGGAGGAGTGCGCGATGTCCTCACGTACCAGGCCCTGCTCGGCCAGCGGCTTGCCGAAAGGCTACGCGCGACACTGACCGCTAGCACATCATTCCGAGCGCGCGCAGGGCACACCCGCCCTTTCGAAGGCTCCTGTCCTGCTCGTAGAGGACGACGTTCTGGTCCGCTCCATGGTCGCGGACGAGCTGGGAACGAACGAGATCTCCGTGATCGAGTGCGGCGACGCAGATGAAGCGCTGGAGATTCTTCGATCGAGAACCCAGGTTGCCGCCCTTCGTCGATCTCACAATGTCCCCTACTCCATCACCCCGCCACGCCGGATCAACTCCTTGCCTACCGCGGCCAGATGCACCTGGTCCGGCCCGTCGCCGATGCGGATGAAGCGGGCGTAGACGTAGGCACGCGCGAGGAACGTATCCTGCGAGACGCCGGCGGCGCCGTGGATCTGGATGGCGCGGTCGATGACGCGGGCAGCCATGCTGGGCACCACGATCTTGGCGGCGGCGATCAGGTCGCGCGCGGCCTTGTTGCCTTCGCGGTCCATCTTGTCGGCGGCTTGCAAGGTGAGCAGGCGCGCCTGTGCGATCTCGCAGAAGGAATGCGCGATGTCCTCGCGTACCGAGCCCTGCTCGGCGAGCGGCTTGCCGAAAGCTGTGCGCGAGACCGCGCGCTGGCACATCAATTCCAGCGCACGCTGGGCGCAGCCGATCAGCCGCATGCAATGATGGATGCGGCCCGGGCCCAGCCTGCCTTGCGCGATCTCGAAGCCGCGGCCTTCGCCGAGCAAAATGTTCTCCGCGGGCACGCGGACGTTCTCGTAGACGATCTCGGGGTGGCCGACCGGCGCATCGTCGTAGCCGTAAGTGAGCATGTCGCGGACGATGCGCACGCCGGGGCTATTCTTCGGCACCAGGATCATCGATTGCTGGCGATGGCGGTCGGGATGATCCGGCGCGGTCTTGCCCATCACGATCAGGATCTCGCAATCCTCGTTCATCGCGCCTGACGTGAACCATTTGCGGCCGTTGACGACGTAGTCGCCGCCGTCGCGCCTGATCTCGCACTGGATGTTGGTGGCGTCGCTGGAGGCAACCTGCGGCTCCGTCATCGAGAAGCCGGAGCGGATGCGTCCCTCCAGGAGCGGCTTCAGCCAGCGTTCCTGCTGCGCCTTCGTACCGTAATTGGCGAGCACCTCCATGTTGCCGACATCGGGCGCCGAGCAGTTGAAGACCTCGGGGGCCCAGAGGATGCGGCCCATGATCTCCTTCACCGGCGCATATTCGAGGTTGGAGAGGCCCGGGCCATGCTCACCGGAGAGAAACAGATTCCAGAGCCCCTGCTCCCGCGCCAGCCGCTTCAGGTCCTGAAGCACCTGCGGCGTCTTGTAGCGCGCCGCTTCCGGCTTGACCTGCTCGTAATAGAGCTCCTCGACCGGCTCGACATGCGTCCGCATGAACTGGCGAACGCGGTCCTGGAGCTCGAGCGAACGGGCGGAGTGTTGAAAGTCCATGATGCTCTCCTTCTTCCTTCTCCCCTTGTGGGAGAAGGTGGCGAAGCGCCGGATGAGGGGTTCTCTCCGCCGGCAACACCATTCGTGGGGATCGAGACCCCTCACCCGGCTGCGCTTCGCGCATCCACCCTCTCCCACAAGGGGCCCACAAGGGGAGAGAGTGCACCACCTCCTCGGCCTCTCACGTCCCGCGCAACAGCTCGCTCGCGATAACCCAGTCGTTGCCGTCGAACTGGAGCATGTAGCCGTCCTTGATCGGCCGGAAATCCTGCGGCGTGGTGTTGAGGGTGATGCCGGGCATCAGCAGCGACAGCGGCACGCTCTTCAGGTTGGCGGCCTGCGCCATGATGTTCTCGCGCGTGAGGTTGTCCTTGCATTGCTTCAGCAGCACCACCAGCGCTTCGGCGACGGTGTAGCCATAGAGGCCGGCGACATTGTTGACGTCGGCATTGGGCAGGCGCTTCTTCATGAAGTCGATATAGGCCGACATCGCCGGATCGTCCTTCGGCGTCTCGACGAACGGCTTGAGCGCGCCGAGCGACAGCACGCCCTTCCCGGCATCGAGGCCCGCGGGAACCATCACGGTCGCCTTGTTGGCGCAGCCGCTCGCGATGAAGCGCATCGCCTGCCAGCCGACCTCATGGGCTTTCCGGATCGCCTGCGCGCAGGCGCGCGGCGTCACCGAATAGATCAGGAAGACGTCGGCCTTGGTATTGGCCAGCGTCAGCACCTGGGAATCGACGGTGGGGTCGGCGACCTCGAAGCTCGAGGCCATCGCGATCGCCTTGTCGGCGTCGGCGCCGAGCGCCTCCTTGACGCCGCGCAGATATTCCTTGCCGGCGTCGTCGTTCTGATAGAGCACCGCGAAGCGCGCGTTCGGGTTCTTGGCGCGGGCATAGGCGACGTCGATCGCGGCCTCGCTGGTGTAGTTCGGCGCCCAGGGCAGCGCCATCGACCATGGCATGTTGGCGGGATCGTTCCACTTCGAGGCCGAGCTGATCAAGAAGAGCTGCGGCACCTTGTTGCTGTTGAGATACTTCGCGATGGCCGAGCTCGGTGCCGTGCCCATGGTCGCGAAGATGAAGGCGACGCCGTCGCCTTCGACGAGGCGCCGCGCCGCCTCCATGGTCTTGGGCGGAGAGAAGGCGTCGTCCAGCGAGATCAGATTGAGCTTGCGGCCGCCAACTCCGCCTTTCTCGTTGATCTCGTCGAAATAGGCGGAGATTACCCTGCCCGTGATGCTGAGCGGCGAGGCCGGGCCGCTATAGGGCATGGTGTTGCCGATCTTGATCTCGGTGTCGCTGACGCCGGGACCGTAGGACTTTTGCGCGAAAACGGGCGTGGACAGGCAGCCGGCAGCCAACGCTGCGGCCAGGGCCAAAGCGGCTCTCATGGTTTCTCCCCGGTGATGATCGCCCGCGCGAGGCGGTCGGCGCCCGCGCGGCGTGCTGCTTTATTGTCAGCGCGTCAGATCAGCGGAGTTCCGCAAGATGGTCTTGCGTCGAGTTGCTGATGGCCCGTGTCGGCTTGGCGCATCAAGCCCTCGCTTCACCTGTCCCGACGGGAGAGATGAAGAGAGAGCTGCGCGCGCCTGCGCTCAGCCTCGCCGCTTCAGGCCAAAGCCGAGGCTGATCCAGCCGGCACCGGCCATGATCAGGTCGATACCGAGAAACAGGCCGAGGATGTAGACGCTGTTCACGGGCCAGCGTGCCACGATGAGCAGGCCGAGCAGCAACGTGATCGCGCCGGAGATCGCGACCCACACCCACGGGCTCTCGCGCTTCATGCTGAAGGCGAGAAACAGCCTGACGGCGCCGGAGGCGATCAGCGATGCCCCCAAAAACAACGTCAGCAGCACTGCCGCGAGCAGCGGATTCGCGAAGGTCAGGAAGCCGGCGACGATATAGAGCACGCCGAGAAACGCCCAGATCAGGAATTTGCCCCAGCTCTTCATCTGGAATGCGCCGATCACCTCGGCGACACCAGCCACGATCATCATCGCGCCGACCACGATCACGCTCGCCACCGTCGCCATCACGACGCTGCCGAGAGCGACGAAGCCGGCGATCAGATAGACGACGCCGAGCGCGACGATCCAGCCCCATTTGGCATGCAGCGCGGCGATGCCCGAACCGAGGCTCGCTTGGTGAGACGTATCCGAAGCACTCGTCATGGCCGCCACTCCTGTTGCAAAGCCCGGAGGCACAATTCAAGATAGCACGAGCCGGACCGGGACGACAGCCAGCAGAACACTCCTCATCCGCAGCAACATTGACGCAAATCAAGATCGAATGCGGCGAATACGTCTGCCATGTGCTGCAATGATCAGGCGCGCGCGGCAGCGTTGCGAACGTCGAGCACGGCCTGGGCCCATTCGGCAGGCCGTTCCTGCGGCAGGTTATGGCCGGCATCGGTGAAGACGCGCCGCTCGAAAAACCCCTCGAACTTGCGCGCGTGGTGGGCCGTGCCGGGATTGACTCCGTCGCTGTCGCCGTCGATCGCAATCGTCGGAACGCGGATCGGCGGCTGGGCGGCGAGCTTCGCCTCGATCGCGGCATAGGCAGGGTCGCCCGCCACCAGCGCGTAGCGGTGGCGGTAGGAGTGAATCACGACATCGACGAAATCGGGATTGTCGAAGGACACAGCGCTCGCATCGAATGTCGCGTCGTCGAACGCCCATTTCGGCGACCACATCGCCCAGAGCTGGCGGGCAAAGCCGCGGCGGTTGCGCTCCAGCGCGCGGCGGCCGCGCTCGTTGTGGAAGAGATATTGATACCAGAGTGCCGCCTCCTCCGGCGGCGAGGCCGGCTCCATGGCGCGGGCGATGTTCTGGATGTTGTAAGAATTGCCGGAGACGAGCCCGATCACGCGTTCCGGATGGAGCGCCGAGACCACGCAAGCCGCACGCCCGCCCCAATCATAGCCGCCGACGACGGCGCGCTCGATGCCGAGCGCATCCATGAAGGCGAGGAGATCGGCGCCCAGCGCCGCCTGCTCGCCGGAGCGCAACGTCTCGGTGGAGCGAAACCGCGTCGGTCCATAGCCGCGCAGCCAGGGCACCAGCACCCGTGCGCCTGCCTCGGCGATGATCGGCGCGGTCGCGGCGTAGGCGTTCACATCGTAGGGAAAGCCATGACCCATGATGCAGGGCCAGCCATCAGAAGCGCCGAATTCGTGATACGCGACGTCGAGGACATCAGTGGTGATCGTTTTTTGTTGCATGCTTTTCTCACCGCGTCGGGACTGCTTCGCCCGAATGGAGCGCAACGCAATTCCGGAAAGCCAGCATCCGCGACTCCGGGTTTCGCTGCGCTCCATTCAGGCTAGAAGAGCATAGCCTATGTCTGCGGACCGGACAGCGAGATGTCGCGTTCGGCGCGGAACACGTTGCTGTAGAGGTTGGCGATCCATTGCCGGCCGATCTCGGTCTTGTTGAGATAGCCGATCTCGGTCTGGATGTGCGGTGCGACGCTATTCCAATAGAATTGCGGGTAGCGATTCACGATGTCGGCAGGCGAATCGTAGCCGAGCTGACGGTTGATGCCGACCTCCTCGAACTCGTAATACAGCGCGTTGGCCTTGCGCAGATAGTTGGGATCGCCGAGCTGGCCGATGAAGTCGGCCGCCCGCAGGATCGAGGCTTCGTGGTCATATTCCTGCCCTTCACGGGCCGGAAAGCGCGTGCCCTCGATGGCGCGGGCGACGCGGTCCGGGTCTACCCCGGGAATGTGTCGGAGCCGCCGCGTCACATAAAGCTTCGACCGGTCAACATGATACATCATCAAGCTCGCGTCCGACGCGCCACGCGGCAGCGAGATCTTGGAATCGGCCGCATCGATCACGAAGCCGTCGGCGTCATCCTCCTCGAACAGCCCGCGCACATAGCCGATGTCATGGGCGAGGCAGGCGATCAGGACATGGACGTAATCCTCGGCCGACAGATGCGTATGAAGACTCCGGCCGCGGAGGATCGCCTGGGCCGCCAGCGTCACCAGCATCGTATGCTCGATGTTGTGGTAGAGCGCATCGCTGTTGCCGATGCATTCCATCGCGGTGCGGGTCGCGCTCTCGACGATGTTCGCAGAAGTCTCATCGTACCGGCGACGCATGAACCTGCCGAGGAACTGTTCCAGGGATTCAGCCGCCAGTCTCGGTAAGGTCATCATGGATGCAGCCCCGTCCGCCGCTGGTGTCCCATGCCATCTCCCGACGTCTCATTCTTGTCCTCGACGCAGCGGGGAGCATAGCCCATCTTGGGCCGGGTCACCAAACTCCGAAGCAAAAATACGTAAATATCTTGCCGTCCCGCTGCGCAACATCACGGTTGCCGCCACAGTGCACCACAACCAAAGGTGCCGGTGGGCCGGGGTCGGCTCCAGGCCCGACTGCCGCATCAGGGCGCGGCCAGCATGGCGGCACCTTCAGCCGAGCGCGAAAGACTTCTGGCCAGATAGAACAGCTCGACCAGCTTGCCGCGTTTGCCGGCCAGCGAGAAGATGTATTCGGGTGACTCCGCCTCGATCTCCGCGATCGCCACCTTCGCGATCCGATCGATGCGGCTCGAGCCGTGCTCCCAGACAAAACCGACACCAAGCCGATTGGCGACCGCCTCCAGCATCCCCTCGCGTGTATTGACGATGATCGCGGGAGTGGCGCGCAGGTTGACGGCGCGAAGGGCCCTGTCCACGGCGCGCTGGGTCGCGGAATCCCGGGTCCGAAAGACCAGCGGATATTGCACGAGGCCGGCGATGGACACGCGCGATTCACGACTGAGCTCGTGAACGGGATGACAGATCGCCACGACGCGCTGCTGCACGCAGGGCTCGCGCCGGAAGCGGTTGTCCTGCGGCACCTCCGGCAAGACGGCAACGTCGACGCGCTGGTCGACCACGGCGGCCATGATCGCCGACCAGCTGCCGATCTCGATGTTGATCTGGATCTTCGGATACAGATTGCGGAACGCCGCGATCAGCGCCATGCCCGGCATGGCGTTGCCGAGCCCGATGCGGAGCTCACCTCCCGTGAGCTCATCGCGCTGCTGCAGGATGGCCAGTGCGTCCGCCTCGATCGCCTGCATGCGGCTCGTCGCTGCGTAGAGCCGGCGGCACAGCGGCGTCGCGATCAGAGTCTGGCCGTGCCGGTCGAACAGCGCAACCGCGAACTCGGCCTCCAGATCGCGCACGAGCTGGGCAACGGCCGGCTGCGACACCCCAAGCCGCCTTGCTGCGGCGGCAAAGCTGCCGGTCTCGAACACCGCATTGACCGCCCGGACGCGCGAGGACGTCAACGCCACGACAACAACCCCAAGTCGATCCTCCGTCTGCCGAACCGGCAAAAGCAAAACCTGGGATGACCATAAGGACGGCCATTGACCGTTATGTGAATGTCAGATGCGCTCCCTACTCCTCATGCGCCGCAACAAGGCCAGCAGGGGACCAGCGCGCATGGCGCAGATCGAGCTTTCCGCAATCCGCAAGTCCTTTGACGGCACGGACGTCCTGAAGGGCATTGATTTCCGAATTGAGGACGGCGAGTTCATCTCGCTGGTCGGTCCTTCCGGCTGCGGCAAGTCGACCCTGCTCCGCATCATTGCCGGCCTCGAGCCGCAGAATTCCGGCCAAGTCCACATCGATGGCCGCCCCGTGGACGCCATTCGCCCGAGCGCGCGCAACCTCGCGATGGTCTTCCAATCCTACGCGCTCTATCCGCATCTGAGTACCTTCGACAACATTGCAGTGCCGTTGCGGATGCGGCGCCTCTCGGCGATCGAACGGCTGCCGCTGCTCGGCAAGCTGCTGCCGGGCCGGCGCGCCAAGGAACGGCACATCCGGGCCGACGTCGAAGGGATCGCCGAGCAGCTCGACATATCTCCATTGCTGCGGCGCAAGCCCGGGCAATTGTCGGGCGGACAGCGGCAGCGCGTCGCGGTCGGACGCGCCATGGTGCGCGAGCCGCTGGCTTTCCTGTTCGATGAGCCGCTCTCCAATCTCGACGCAAAGCTGCGTGTCCATATGCGCGCAGAACTCGCCGAGCTGCATCGCCGTCTCAAGGCGACGTTCGTCTACGTCACGCACGACCAAGCCGAGGCGATGACGATGTCGAGCCGGATCGCCGTCATGATGGGCGGTGAATTGATTCAGGCCGGGACGCCTGCGGAGATCTACAACGACCCCGGCGACATCCGTGTCGCCGAATTCATCGGCAGCCCCAAGATCAACGTCCTCCCCGGCCGGATCCGCAAGGATGGCGGCGTCGACGTGCTGGGGACTGCCCTGAAGCTCTCGTGCAATGCGGCGGCCGGCGAATGCCGCGTCGGCGTCCGCCCGGAGCGGATCGACGTCGGCGCGGGGCCGTTCTCCGGAACCGTGGTCCATCTGGAGAATCTCGGTGCGGAAGCTTTTGTGCACCTTGCGATCGAAGGCGCCGGATTGCGCCTGATCGCGCGGCTCGCGGACGTCAGGCATCTGCCTGCGATGGCCAGCTCCGTCACCTTCGGTTTCGCCCCCGACGCGGTGCGGATTTTCGATCCGGCCGGGAAGCGGATCGAGCTCAGACTGGAGCAGCCCGAGCGCGTCCGTGAGCCCGCCCATGTCTGACGGCTCCATGACCATTGGCGCGGCCATCGTTCCCGCAGGCGCGACACGGCGCACGGTGCAGGCCCATGGCAGCCGGCGGACATACTCCGCTTACGCCCTGGTGACGCCGGCCGCGGCGTTGATGCTGATCATGCTGCTTGGTCCGCTCGCCGGCGTGATCGCCCTCTCCTTCACCGACTATCAGCTCGGCGCGCCGCATTTCTCCTGGATCGGCCTTTCCAATTACCAGGACCTGTTCGCCGACAAGGTGTTCTGGACCGCGCTGCGCAACACGCTGGCTTACGTCGTGATCGTGGTACCCGGCGCCGTGATCGCAGGCCTTGCCATCGCGCTCCTGATCCAGAGCGGCACCAGCCTGCGCAGCCTCTACCGGACCATCTATTTCCTGCCCGTCATGGCAACCCTGATCGCCATGGCGGTGGTGTGGGAGTTCATGCTGCACCCGCAATTCGGCCTGGTGAACGGGATGTTGCGCGGCGCGAGCCTGCCGGCCTTTTCCTGGCTGCAGGACCGCAGCACCGCCCTCTACGCGCTGTGCGCGATCGGCATCTGGCAGGCGGTCGGCTTCAACATGGTGCTGTTCCTCGCCGGCCTCGTCTCGATCCCAAAGCAGCTCTACGAGGCGGCCGAAATCGACGGCGCCTCGAGCGGCTGGGCCCGCTTCCGCCTCGTGACCTGGCCGATGCTGGGGCCGGTGACGACCTTCGTCGTCGTGATCTCCGGCATCCGCTCCTTCCAGGTGTTCGACACCGTGCACGTATTGACCAAGGGCGGCCCGTCGAAATCCACCGAGGTGCTGATCCACACCATGTACACGGAAGGCTTCGAGTTCTTCCGCTCAGGCTATGCCGCGGCGATCACCGTCGTTTTCCTGGTCTTCGTTCTCCTGCTCACTCTGGTCAAATCGAGGCTCGCCGATCGCGGCGTGCACTACACATGAGCTACGCGCATCCCATCCCGTTCCGGGCGATCCTCCGCCACGTGCTCCTGATCGCGGGCGCCGCGCTCATGCTGGCACCCTTCATCTGGATGATCTCGACCGCGTCCAAGCCGCAGACCGAGATCTTTTCCAGCGAGCTGCACCTGATCCCGCACCAGTTCGCGCTGGCGGAGAACCTGCGCGAGGCCTTCGCCAAGGCCAATCTGCTGCGCTTCCTGATCAACGGCGTCATCGTCACGGTCTCGATCTTCGTGCTGCAGGTCATGGTGGCGCTGCCCGCGGCCTATGCGCTGGCAAAGCTCCGCTTCCGCGGCCGCGAGGCGCTGTTCGCGCTCGTGCTGTTCGGGATCCTCATCCCGCCGCAGGCGACCGCGATCCCCGTCTTCCTGATGCTGCACAAGGCCGGCCTGCTCGACAGCTATGCCGCGCTCGTCCTGCCCTTCACGATCTCGGTGTTCGGCATCTTCCTGATGCGCCAGTTCTTCAAGACGGTGCCCGACGATCTCGTCGATGCCGCGCGCATGGACGGCATCTCCGAATTCGGCATCGTCTGGCGGGTAATGCTGCCGGCCGCGATCCCGGCCGTCACCGCCTTCGGCATCTTCTCCGTGGTCGCGCATTGGAACGACTACTTCTGGCCGCTGATCGTGCTCAACAGCGAGCAACTGCGTACGCCGCCGCTTGCGGTCGCGCATTTCCGCAACAACGAGGCCGGCACCAGCTACGGCCCGCTGATGGCCGCGGCGATGGTGATCATCGCGCCGCTCGTCATCGCCTTCCTCTTTGCCCAGCGCCGTTTCATCGAGGGCATCACCCTCACCGGCATCAAGTAACCGCGTCACCTCAAACAGGAGTCTATCCATGCTGAAGTCCATCATCGCCGCGGCGGCTCTGTCGCTTGCGGCCGGCTCTGCCCTCGCGCAGACCCAGACCGAGATCGTGATGCAGTATCCCTATCCGGAGCTGTTCACAGAGACCCACAAGCGCATCGCCGGGGAGTTCGCCAAGGTGCACCCGGAGATAAAGGTCACCATGCGGGCTCCTTACGAATCCTACGAGGACGCCACCCAGAAGGTGCTGCGGGAAGCCGTGACCAACCAGATGCCGGACGTGTCCTTCCAAGGCCTGAACCGCATCCGCGTCCTGGTCGACAAGAACATCCCGGCCGAGCTCGGCGGCTACATCGCGGCCGAAAAGGACTTTGACAAGCAGGGCTTCCACCAGGCGATGTACGACATCGGCACCGCCGGCGGCAAAGTCTACGCCCTTCCCTTTGCGATCTCCCTGCCCATCGTCTACGTCAATCTCGACCTCGTGAAGCAGGCCGGCGGCGACGTGAACAACCTGCCGAAGAGCTGGGACGAGCTGATCGCACTTGCCAAGAAGGTCAAGGCGCTCGGCAACGACACCAACGGCGTCACCTATGCCTGGGACATCACCGGCAACTGGCTGTGGCAGGCGCCGGTCTTCGCGCGCGGCGGCACCATGCTCAATGCCGACGAGACCAAGGTCGCGTTCGACGGGGCGGAAGGCAAGTTCGCCATCAACACGATTGCGCGCCTCGTCAACGAGGGCGGCATGCCCAATCTCGACCAGCCGTCGATGCGCGCGGCGTTCGCGGCCGGCAAGACCGGATTCCACATCACCTCGACCTCTGACCTCAACAAGGTCACGCAGATGACCGGCGGCAAGTTCGCGCTGAAGACGATTCCGTTCCCGGACGTCGTCTCTCCGGCCGGCAGGCTGCCGGCCGGCGGCAATGTCGTGCTGATCCTCGCCAAGGACAAGGCCAAGCGCGACGCCGCCTGGGAAGCGGTGAAGTTCTGGACCGGCCCCAAGGGCGCGGCGATCATGGCGGAGACCACCGGTTACATGCCGCCGAACAAGGTCGCCAACGACGTCTATCTGAAGGACTTCTACGTCAAGAACCCCAATAACTACACCGCGGTCAGCCAGCTCGCGCTGCTCACCAAATGGTACGCCTTCCCCGGCGACAACGGCCTGAAGATCACCGACGTGATCAAGGATCATCTCAACTCGATCATCTCGGGCGCCCGCGCCAAGGAGCCCGAGGCCGTCCTCGCCGACATGACCGCGGACGTGCAGAAGCTGCTGCCGAAGACCACCGGCGCGGCGCGCTGAATATCCTGACATCCGCCGGCACGGGACGCCATCGGCGCCCCGTGCCGCCCCAATGACTGGAGATGGCGATGAAACTGCTTCATCTGAGCGACATTCACCTGACCGCGCCCGGCTCGACCATCGGCGGCCGCGATCCGCGCGCCAATTTCGAGCGGGCGCTGGCGCATGCGTTGACGGATCATCATGACGCTGAACTGATGGTGATCACCGGCGACCTCTCGGATTGGGGCGATCTCGCCGACTATCAATGGCTCAAGCAGCGCATCGACGAATATCCGCTGCCGATCCGGCTGTGCATCGGCAACCACGACCGGCGCGCCGCCTTCCTGAGCGTGTTCCCCGACCTCGCCGACGACAACGGCTTCGTCCAGGGCATCCACGATACCGCCGCCGGCCGCTGCCTGTTCCTCGACACCGCCCATCCGGAAACGCACGCCGGCCGCTATTGCGAGGATCGTCTCGGCTGGCTCGAGGCACGGCTTGCCGAGCATGACGGGCCGTTCCTGATCTTCATGCACCATAATCCGATGCCGGTGCATCTCGTCCCGTTCGACCAGATCGGCCTGCTGGACGATGCAGTGTTCCGACGTCTCATCAGTCGCCATCGGGCGAAGATCCGCCACGTCTTCTTCGGGCATTGTCACTTGCCTCTTGCCGGCTCGATTGCAGGCGTGCCCGTCTCGTCGCTGCGCGGCACCAACCATGCGAGCTTTCCGCTCTTCTCCGAGACGAAGCTGCTGAGCGCCTGCGACCTGCCGCAATCCTACGGCGTCGCTTTTCTCGGGGAGGACTACGTGACCGTGCACATGGTGGAATACGGCTACGACGGTCCCATCCGCACCCAAGGTTCGCCCGACTACAAGGCCTGGGATCGCGACACCATGGTTCGATGACCGGCGAGCGCCGACCATTTCCATGGCGAGTCCTCATAAACCCGCGCGGCACTCCTTGTAGAGTCCGCTCTGTCTCTATTGCGGCGCGTTGACATCCCTTACCCTAGAGGTCGGAGATGGGTCAAAGGCTGCCCTTGGCACCCTGCACCACCTTGGCCGGCTCACCTCCCGAAAGCAGACGTCGCCGAGTTGCGAGGGCAGGTCAGCACCGGGCCACAAGCTGACTTAAAGCTCTTGCACGCGGGAGAATGCCGCGAGATACGCGGCCCAATCAAAAACGAACGGGCCTACGTCGGCCCTTTTGATTTCAGGTTCGAACCCGTTCTCGTATGCAAAGTCAGACCACTGGACGGAGTTTTCGTCCCGAGAGACAAGGACCGTGATGACTCCGCAAGCGAGGTCAGCACATTCGGGGCAACCAAACAAAACAGCACGGTGACCAACTCCAGCTTGTAGGTCTAACGTGAGCATATTCACCGCCTTGACATTGAAGCGGCTGGCCAGATCAGGCTCGAAACAAGCATCAGAAAGACACCCACACATGTCAGAGGCAGACGCCTGAGTAGCTTTGAAGAGAGACACGCCGTTGACGACAAAGTCGAAGGTGTGCCTTTCGCGTTTTGGAGGATCGGCCTCGCTTCTCCGATGTAGCGCCGCAAGCTCGAGTTGATCCATCATCGCGCCACCACCCCGATATAATTGGCAATCTCCGCCATAGTTCTAATCCGCTACTGGTAAGACTGCTAGGTCCGCTAAGGGTCACAAGCTGCCGATCACATTCCAGATGGCAGACTTTCGCTTTGCGTTGGCCAGCCGACGCTTATGAGTACCCGCCCTACTCCACCGGCAGCACGTCGACGGCGACGCCGAGCTTCTGCTTCTGCGAGCCGACGATGACGCCGTCGACTGGCGAGACGTCGGAAAAATCCCGGCCGACCGCAAGCACGATGTGATCGTTGCCGATGAGAACATCGTTGGTCGGGTCGAGATCGACCCAGCCAAGCTCCGCCCCGCACCACAGCGACACCCAGGCATGGGTGGCGTCGGCGCCCTGCAGACGCGGCCGGCCCGGCGGCGGAATGGTGCGCAGATATCCGCTGACATAGGCGGCCGGCAGGCCGAGCCCGCGCAGCCCTGCAATCATCACATGGGCAAAGTCCTGGCAGACGCCGTGACGCTTGTCGAAGACCTCGTCGAGCGGTGTCGAGATCACCGTGGCCTTGGGGTCGTAGCGGAACTGGTTGCGGATGCGATGCATCAGATCGACCGCGCCCTTGAGGATGCCCGCGCCGGGCGCAAAGCTCTCCGCGGCATAGGCGCTGACCGGGCGCAGCACCGGCACCAAGGGGCTCGCAAAGACGTAGCCGACGGGCGAAGCCGGCCCGAGGCTCCTCGCCTCGAAGGCAAGGTCGCGAATGCTCTCCCAGGACGGGCTCGACGCATCACGTGGCGGCGGCTGGCGCGACACCGACACGCGCGAGCGCGAGTCGATGCGCAAATTGCGATGCGCGGCTTCGATCACGACGCTCTCGGTGAGCGTACCGAAGAAATCGCGCCGCACATTGCGCTCGGCCGGGCGCGGATGGATCTCGAGATCGTGCGAGATCAGCTCCTGGCCGCCGCCGCTTCTCGGCTCCAGCCGCAGCGTGCAGCGGGCGAAGCTGACGGGATGCTCGTACTCGTAGGTGGTGACGTGACGGATGTCGTAGATCACGCCAGCCCCGTCAGCTTTTCCGGCCGGCTGGCATTGGGACCGTGCGGGAAGTAGTGCTGCCCGATCGCATCGGCCAGGCTGAGCAGATCCTGCTCCAGCGCGAACAGGGTCTTGACCTCGAGCTTCTCGGCATCCGCGGTCGCGAGCATCGCCTGCATCGCCACCGCGAGCCGCTGCGGCTTCTCGATCAGGCCGTGCTCCTTCAAGCTCGGCAGCGCGGCAATGTGCTCGTTCAGCGTCGTCACCTGGAACGCCACCGACCGCGGATTGTAGCCGTCGAGCACGGCGAGGTCGCGCACCGGCGCCAGGATCGGCGCCAGCAGGTAACGCGAGCGGTAGGTGATCTGGCAATCCACCAGCGTCAGCAGGATGTCGAGATCCTCGTCGCCGGCCTCGTCATAGGCGAACTGGCGGGTGAAGCGCGTGGTGTTGATGGCGCGCTCGATGCGGCGGCCGATGTCGAGGAAGCGCCAGCCGGCGGCGCGGTTCATGTTCTCCTGCGCAAGGCCTGCAAAGCTCGCCAGCTCCTGCAAGGTCAGCTCGGCGGCGCTCAGCACGCTGTCCTCGCCCTCCACCTCGATGGCGAGGCGCTCGGCCATCTCGGTGATCACCTGCCAGGCATCGGGCGACAGGCGCTCGCGCAAGGAGGTCGCGGTGCGCTGTGCCGCGCGCACCAGCGACAGTGCCGAGCCGAAACGCTCCGCGCTCTGCAACGCTTCGGCCGTGATGCGCCCGGGAGCCGCCCGCGACGTCTGCGAGATCGCGCCCCAAGCCACCAGCAGACGCTGGATGCGTTCGGCCGATTGCAGCGAGGCCGCAGTGCCCTTGTTGGGCCCGCTCGGCGAGCCCAAAGCGCGCACCAGCCGCAGCGTCGCCTCGGCGCGCTCGAGATAGCGGCCGAGCCAGAACAGATTGTCGGCGGCGCGGCTCGGCAGCACGCCGGCGATGCGGCGGATGCGCACCTTGTCGGTCGCCGGCAGCAGCGTCGCGGTCGGGACCTGCTTGTCGGAGACCACCCAGACGTCGGCGGCGCGCGCACCGTCGCCCATCGAGACCGCGCGCGCATCGGCCTGCTCGGCGATCCGGCAGAACCCGCCGGGCATGATGGCCCAACCGTCGGGCGTGGCGGCCGCGAACACGCGCAGCACGAAGGGACGCGGCGTGAGCTGGCCCTGCTCCCACACCGGCATGGTCGAGAGCCGCACCACTTCCTGGCCGACATAGTCCATACCGCGCGCGGTGATGGCGTCGACCAGGCGCCGGCGGTCGGCGGCGTCCAGCTCGCTCGCGAGCACCGGACCGCTGCTGTCGAAACCGGGCACACCGCGCCGGTAGGCGCCTTCGATCGCGACCTCGTCGAGCCGCGCCAGCACCTCGTCGCGCGCCGCGCGCTGGCCGCACCACCAGGTCGCGATGTGCGGCATCTTCAGGTCTTCCCCGAGCAGGCGGCGGCTGAGCGCCGGCAGGAAGCCGAGCAGCGCCCGCGCCTCCAGGACGCCCGAGCCCGGCATGTTGGCGACGACGACGCCGTCCTTGCGCAGCACGTCGATCAGGCCGGGGACCCCGAGCCGCGAGGAGGCATCGAGCTCGAGCGGATCGAGCGAGTTGGAATCGACCCGGCGCAACAGCACGTCGAGCCGCTTCAGGCCGGCCACGGTGCGGATGTGGACGCGGTTGTCGCTGACCGCGAGGTCGTCGCCCTCGACCAGCAGGAAGCCGAGATAGCGCGCCAGCGTCGCATGCTCGAAATAGGTCTCGCTGAAGCTGCCGGGGGTGAGCACGCCGATCCGCGGCTCGTCGCGGTCGGCGCGCGCACGAAGGCTGTCGCGGAACGCCTCGAAGAACGGCGCGACGCGCGGCACGTTCATCGACTTGTAGAGGTCGGAGAAGGCCCGCGAGAGCACCAGACGGTTCTCCAGCGCGTAGCCCGCGCCCGATGGCGCCTGGGTGCGGTCGCCGAGCACCCACCAGCGGCCGTCGGGGCCGCGGCCGACATCGGCGGCATAGAGCGAGAGATAGCGCCCGCCGGGGGGCGGCACGCCGCAGACGGGACGAAGATATTCGGGGCTGCCGGCGATCGCGGCCGCCGGCAGCGCGCCCTCGGCAACGAGCCGGCCCTCGCCATAGATGTCGCGCAGCACGCTCTCCAGCAGCTCGGCGCGCTGGGTGATGCCGGCGCAAAGCTGCCGCCAGTCGGCCTCGTCGATCAGAAGCGGCAGATGGCTGATCGACCACGGCCGGTCGGCGCTGTCGCCGGGCGCGCGGTAGGTAACGCCGGCTTCGCGGAGATGGCGGTCGGCCATGCCGAAGCGCCGCTCGATCTCGTCGGGCGCCAGCGCGCCGAAGGCGTCGAAGAAGCGGCTCCAGACCGCGCGCGGGGCGCCGTCCGGGCCCAAGAACTCGTCGGGGATGCCGGGCAGCCGGCGATAGTCGCGGACCCATTGCGCGAGGCGGCGCTGGCCTTCACGCTGGCCCTGCGCCTTCTCCGCCTTGTCATCCTGTTCGGCTGCGCCCTCGCCCATGCGCGTCTCCCTGCCCCCGCATCATACTCATTGCAGGAGCGGGGTCCGCAAGTCGAGGGTCAGCGGAAACTCATTTGTGCGTTCCTCGGGCGGCGGTTGCATCGGACCCGGGGTATGGCCGTGATCCTGGAAGCGCGCCAGCCGCCGCGCCTCGGCCTCGTAGGTGTTGACCGGCTTGGTGTCGTAGCTGCGCCCGCCGGGATGGGCGACGTGATAGACGCAGCCGCCGAGCGAGCGGCCGTTCCAGGTATCGATCAGATCAAACGTCAGAGGCGCGTGAACGGGGATGGTCGGGTGCAAGCCGGAGGCCGGCTGCCAGGCCTTGAAGCGGACGCCGGCCACGGCTTCAGTCGAGCGGCCCGTGGGGGTCATCGGCAGGCGGCGGCCGTTGCAGGTGACGATGTGGCGGCCCTCGACGAAGCCCTCCGCCTTGACCTGAAGCCGCTCGACCGATGAGTCGACATAGCGCACGGTGCCGCCGGCCGAGCCCTCCTCACCCAGCACGTGCCAGGGCTCCAGCGCCTGGCGCAGCTCGAGCGTCACGCCGCCATGATGGACGCGGCCGAAGGCGGGGAAGCGGAATTCGAGCTGGGCCAGATACCATTCCGGCTCGAACGGGTAGCCGAACTGCTTCAGCTCGGTGAGCACCTCCAGAAAATCGTCCCAGATGAAGTGCGGCAGCATGAAGCGATCATGCAGCGCGGTGCCCCAGCGCACGAACCTGCCGGCCTGCGGCTCGCGCCAGAATCTGGCGATCAGCGCGCGGATCAGGAGCTGCTGCGCCAGCGACATGCGCGGATCGGGCGGCATTTCGAGCGCGCGGAACTCGACGAGGCCGAGCCGGCCGGTCGGTCCCTCCGGCGAATAGAGCTTGTCGATGCATATCTCGGCACGGTGGGTGTTGCCGGTGATGTCGACCAGCAGATGCCGGAACAGGCGGTCGACCAGCCACAGCGGCGCCTGGGTGCCCGGCGGCGGCACATGCGAGAGCGCGATATCGAGCTCATAGATGCTGTCGTGCCGGGCCTCGTCGATGCGCGGCGCCTGGCTGGTCGGGCCGATGAAGAGGCCGGAGAAGAAATAGGACAGCGACGGATGCCGCTGCCAGTACAGCACGAGGCTCTTCAGGAGATCGGGGCGGCGAAGGAACGGGGAGTCCTGCGGGCTTGAGCCGCCGACCACGACGTGATTGCCGCCGCCGGTGCCGGTGTGACGGCCGTCGACCAGGAAGCGGTTGGCGCCGAGTCGCACCTTCGCCGCGTCATCATAGAGTCCGGAGGTGATCTCCACCGCGTCGCGCCAGCTCTTCGCCGGCTGGACGTTGATCTCGATGACACCAGGGTCGGGCGTCACCTTGATGACCTCGATGCGCGGATCGAACGGCGGCGGATAGCCCTCGACATGGACCTGCAGCTGCATCTCCTCCGCGGTGGCTTCGAGCGCGGCGACCAGTTCGAGATAGTCCTCGATGCGCTCGACCGGCGGCATGAAGGCGCAGAGCACGCCGTCGCGGAGTTCGACCGACATCGCGGTGCGCACCGGGACGGAGGTGTTGAGATGCTCGGGCGCGGCCCGCGGCGGAGATTCCGGACGCGCGGCGAGCGTGAACACCGGCAGCTTGTCCCGCGCCTCCATCGGGTCCTGCTCGACGATGTAGGGATATTGGTTAGGCGGGACGTAACCGAGCGACCCGATCGGCAGGCGCAAACCGAGAGGCGAATCGCCTGGCATCAGGAACAGATGATTGCGCCGGAGTTGCCATCGCTCGCTGCGCCAGCGCGGCGGGGCGTTCCAGCGCTGCACCGGCAGCACGAAGCCGCGCGGTGTGTTGAGGCCCTCGTTGAACACGCGCGCCATCCGCGCGCGGGCTTCCGGATCCGACAGTTTGGAATCGGAGGGATCGACGTTGACGGGAAGCTCGGCCTCCTTCTGGAGCCAGTACGCGGTGTCCTCATAAGCCGGCATGATGTAGCCGGCATCGAGGCCGAGCCGGGCCGCCGTGCCTTCCATGAAGGCCTCGGCGTCCTTCACCTCGGCGCGGCGCGGATTTTCGATCTTGGCAATGAGGTCGGCGTTCTTCCAGATCGGCACGCCGTCCTTGCGCCAGTAAAGGCCGAAGGCCCAACGCGGCAGACTCTCTCCCGGATACCATTTGCCCTGGCCGTAATGCAAAAGGCCGCCCGGTGCGAAGCGCGTGCGCAAGCGGCGGATCAGATCGTCACCGAGCGCGCGCTTGGTCGGGCCGACGGCGTCGGTGTTCCATTCCGCCGCCTCGAGATCGTCGACCGAGACGAAGGTCGGCTCGCCCCCCATCGTGAGCCGAACATCCTGCGCGGCGAGATCGCCGTCGACCTGCTCGCCGAGATCGTTGAGGCGCGCCCATGCCTCATCGGAAAAGGGCTTCGTGATGCGCGGCGCCTCGCGGATGCGCCGCACGCTCATATCGAAGGCGAATTCGACCTCGGCAAAGCCCGCACCGCCCGAGATCGGCGCCGCGGAGCGATAATGCGGCGTGGCGGCGACCGGGATGTGCCCCTCGCCCGCGAGCATGCCGGAGGTCGCATCGAATCCGATCCAGCCCGCGCCCGGCAGATAGACCTCGGCCCAGGCGTGCAGATCGGTAAAGTCGTTCTCGACTTCGGGCGGTCCCTCGATCGGATCGATGTCGGGACGGATCTGGATGAGATAGCCGGAAACGAAACGCGCGGCGAGGCCGAGATGGCGGAACGTCTGGATCAGGAGCCAGGCGGAATCGCGGCATGACCCCGCGCAGGAAGCAAGCGTCTCCTCCGGCGTCTGCACCCCCGGCTCCATCCGGATGATGTAGCGAATCTTCTTCTGGAGCTCGCGATTGAGATCGACCAGGAAGTTGACGGTGTTCGGGGCTTCAGTCGGGATCGAGTCGAGATATTGCGCGAACAGGCGATCGGGCTTGACGGTCTCGAGATACGGCGCCAGCTCCGTCTTGAGATCCTTCGGGTACTCGAACGGAAAACTGTCGGCATAGGGCTCGACGAAGAAGTCGAACGGGTTGACCACGGTCATCTGCGCCGTGAAGTCGACCTCGAATTTCAGCTCGGTGGTCTTCTCCGGGAAGACGTAGCGAGCGAGCCAGTTGCCTTGCGGATCCTGCTGCCAGTTCACGAAATGATTGGATGGCGTGACCTTGAGCGAATAGCTCAGGATCGGCGTGCGCGTATGCGGCGCCGGCCGCAGGCGGATGGTCTGCGGGCCAAGGTCGATCGGGCGGTCGTATTTGTAGTGCGTGACGTGGTGTAATGCGACGTAGATCGACACGGGGTGCGATGCTCCAGCAGCTTTTTTGAGCAGAACACCTGATGTCGGTGCGATCAAGCACTAACAACGGGCAGACCGTGCCTAGGTAAGGTGCGGGGCGGTGATGGTGGTCGTTGTTCGGCCGCACCGGCGAGGCTGCAGAGCTACGCAGTCAGCCGCTCGCTGGACCATTTCGTGAGGATAGAGACCCCCTCACCCGGCTTCGCTTTCAGCGAAGCCACCCTCTCCCACAAGGGGGTTGGCGGCGTGCCGTCGCCGAAAGCCCTACGCCGCCGAGGTCAGCCGCTGCAGGAACTGCGTCACCTCGCGCCGGAGCGTCTCGACCTCGCCGTGGACGCGTTCGGAGGCGCTGTTGACGCGGCGTGCCACACGGCCGGTGTCGGCGGCGGCTTCGCTGATGCCGGTGACGTTGGAAGACACCTGCGTGGTGCTGGCCGACGCCTGCTGGACATTGTGGGCGATCTCGCGAGTGGCGAGACCCTGCTGCTCGATGGAGGTTGCGATCGCGGCGGTGATCGCGTCGATCTCGGCGATGGTCTGCGCGATCGCCTCGACCGCCGCGACCGAGTTGGTCGTCGACTGCTGCATCTCGCCGACCTTGGCGCTGATCTCCTCGGTCGCCTTCGCGGTCTGGTTGGCGAGGCTCTTGACCTCGGAGGCCACCACCGCGAAACCGCGGCCGGCTTCCCCTGCCCGCGCCGCCTCGATGGTGGCGTTGAGCGCCAGCAGGTTGGTCTGCTCGGCGATCTCGCTGATCAGCCTGACGACGTCGCCGATCCGCAGCGCCGCGTCGGCGAGCGAACGGATCTCGCTGCCGGCGCGATTGGCCTCGTTCACCGCCCGTCCCGTGCTCGCGGTCGAGCCGGCCACCTGACGGCCGATCTCGGCGATCGATGACGCCAGCTCTTCTGCCGCACTCGCCACCGTCGCGACGTTGCTGGAGGCTTGATCGGACGCGCTGCGCACGCCGGAGGTCTGACGGTTCGTCGTCTCGGCCGCCGCGGCCATCTGGCCGGCGTCGGATTCGAGATCGGTCGCGGCGCTCATCAGGCCGCCTGCGACCTCATCGAGGTGGGTGCCGAACTGCTTGGCGAGCTCGGCGATCTCGACGACGCGGCGGCCGAGGCTGTCGGTGCCCGAATTGATCACGGTGGCCGAACGGCGGAACGAGCCGGGCAGCCCGCGCGCCAGGATCTTGCGAAAATGCTTGCCGCGGCTGGCGTAGTCCATCGACGCCGAGGCTTCGCGGACGAAGGCATCGGTAATGTCGAGCATGTCGTTGACCGATTTCTGGATCGTTCCGATGCGGCCGGGCTGCCGATCGCTGAACACGCGCGCTTCCAGATCGCCATGGGCGGCCTTGCGGCACACCTCCGCGGCTTCATCGATCGCAGCCAGCGAACGGCGCTGATTCCAGAGCGTGTAGCCGAGCAGCGCCACGATCAAGCCGAGCAGCACGCCGGCGGGGGCCGCCGTCAGGGCGCCGGCCACCGACAATGCAAGGGCAGCAGCGGCGAGCAGACAGGCAAGGCCGGCAGCGGCTTGCGCCTTAGAGAGAGAGCACAAATTCATCGTAGGCGACACCGTTTTGCTTGAGCAGGCCGACCATCATCTCGAAGCTCGCGCGCATGCCGTCCTTGGCGTTGGCGTGGCGCGCCTCTTCGGCGCACAGAGCCTTGTAGATCGGCTTGATGCGCTCGATCTGCGCCGGATCGGGTTTGCGGCGGTTGGAATGATAGCCGACGATGTCGCCGCGATCGTCGAGCGTCGGGGTGACGTGAGCGAGCACCCAATAATGGCTGCCGTCCTTGGCGAGATTGACGACGTAGGCGAAGATTTCCTGCTTGGCCGCGAGCGTGTCCCACAACAGCTTGAAGACACAGCGCGGCATGTCCGGATGGCGGATCAGGCTGTGGGGCGCGCCCATCAGCTCCTTCCAGGAGAATTTCGCCATGCGGATGAAGACGTCGTTGGCGTAGGTAATGCGGCCTTTGAGATCTGTCTTCGATACGATCAGTTCTTCCTCACCGAGGAGATTTTCCACCCCAGTGGGACGTATCGCTTGCATCTGTTCGATCCTCGACAAAGGCCGGCCCGCAACGTCGCGGAGGCGCATCACAGCCTGTCTACGACAACAGTGTTAACCAGATGTAATCCCGGGAACTCCTGCGGGAGGCCTTGCCTCCGTATCACTACCTATCGCACGATCGTTGCACCTTGGACCATCACACGCGCTGCGGACATCATCGCCGGCCTCGGTTTGAGCGGCCTTTGACTGCGCTCGCGCGACGGCGCTCGCCCAACGCGACTACATTGTCGCGCCGAGCACCCAGGGCGCGAACTCGGCGCCGCCGAAATCGAAGCTCTCGCTCTTGGTCGGCTGTCCCGAAGCGGTCTTGAGAATGAGATCGAAGATGCGCTGGCCGCACTGCGCGACGCTCTCCTCGCCTTCGAGGATGGTGCCGCAATTGACGTCCATGTCATCTTCCATTCGCTTGTACATGGGCGTGTTGGTGGCGAGCTTGATCGAGGGCGCCGGCTTGCAGCCGAACACGCTGCCGCGGCCCGTGGTGAAGCAGACCAGATTGGCGCCGCCGGCGACCTGCCCGGTCGCAGCCACCGGATCGTAGCCGGGCGTGTCCATGAAGACGAAGCCCTTCTTGGTGACGGGCTCGGCGTAGCGCAGTACCTCCACGAGGTTGGTGGTGCCGGCCTTCGCCATCGCGCCGAGCGACTTTTCCAGGATCGTGGTGAGACCGCCGGCCTTGTTGCCGGGGCTGGGATTGGCGTTCATCTCGGCGCCTTCGCGCGTCGTGTACTCGTCCCACCAGCGCATCAGATCCACCAGCTTCTCGCCGACCTCGCGGCTGACGGCGCGGCGCGTGAGCAGGTGCTCGGCGCCGTAGGTCTCCGGCGTCTCCGACAGGATCACGGTGCCGCCATGGCGCACGATGAGGTCGCTCGCCGCGCCGAGCGCGGGATTGGCGGATACGCCGGAATAGCCGTCCGAGCCGCCGCATTGCAGGGCCACGGTGAGCTCGCTGGCCGGCACCGTTTCCCGCCTGACCTTGTTGGCGTCGGCCAGCGCCTCGCGCACGAAGGCAATGCCCGCCTCCACCGTCTTGCGGGTACCGCCGACCTCCTGAATGTCCATCGCGCGCAGGCGGCCGGCGAGCTTCTGCTCTTCCATCAGACCACCGATCTGGTTCACCTCGCAGCCGAGGCCGAGCACGATGACATGGGAGAAATTGACGTGCCGCGCATAGCCGCCGAGCGTGCGGCGGAGCAGCGCCAAGGGCTCGTTCTGCGTCATGCCGCAGCCGGTCTTGTGGGTCAGCGCGACCACGCCGTCGACGTTGGGGAAGTCGGCCAGCGGGTTGTCGCCCGTGAAGGGATTCTTCTTGAAGACGTCGGCGACGAGGCTCGCGACATGCGCGCTGCAGTTCACCGAGGTGAGGATGCCGATATAGTTGCGCGTGGCCACTCGGCCGTCCGGGCGGCGGATCCCCTCGAAGGTCGCCGGCAGGTCGAAATTCGGCGTCGGCTTGACGTCGGCGCAATAGGCATAGTCCTTGGCGAAATCGCCCATGCCGCAATTGTGCACGTGCACGTGCTGGCCCGGCGCGATCGGCACCGTGGCAAAGCCGATGATCTGGCCGTAGCGCTTGATCGGCTCGCCCAACGCAATCGGCTTGATCGCGACCTTGTGGCCGGAGGGAATGCGATCGACCGTGGTCACGCCGTCAGCCACGCTTGTTCCAGGCGGCAGGCTCGCGCGCGCGATCACCACACCATCATCGGGATGCAGGCGGATGACGGGGCTGATGGTCATGGGAGTCTCCTTCGGAGGCGAATAGCGAACGGTGAGGAGCGAATGGAAAAGGGAGCGGCGCCATCGCCCCTCCCTATTTGCCATTCGCCCAGAGCTCAGGCCTTGCCGCCCGAATCCTTGCGGGTGGCGTTCACCTGCATCTTGGCGTAGGTCGTCATCAGGCCGACCTCGTTGGACAGCGTCACCAGCTTGAAGCCCATGTTGATGGCGCGCGCCGCGCCTTCCGCGCCGCTGCAATGGATGCCCGGGTTCAGACCGCGCTTGCCGCACTCCTTGATGATCTTGTCGTAGATCGCGAGGATCTCGGGTTCGGTACGATCGAGCTTGGGCTCGAGGCCGTAGGAGAAGCCGAGATCGGACGGGCCGATATAGACCCCGTCGATGCCTTCGACATCGAGGATCGCTTCCATGTTCTCGACCGCGGTCCGGGTCTCCATCATCGGCAGCAGCACGATCTCGTCGTTGGCCGTCTTCTGGTAGGAGCCGGCGGTGCCGTACATGCCGGCGCGGATCGGGCCGTTGGAGCGGACGCCCTTCGGCGGGTACTTCGAATACGAGACGAGGTTCCGGGCTTCCTGCGGCGTGTTGACCATCGGGCAGATCACGCCATAGGCGCCGCCGTCGAGCACCTTGCCGATGATGCCGGGCTCGTTCCAGGGCACGCGGACCATCGGCGTGATCGGATGCTTGTCCATGGCCTGGAAGCACTGCACCATCGACAGATAGTCCTGTACGCCATGCTGCATGTCGACGGTGACGCTGTCGAAGCCGCATTGCGCGATCATCTCGGCCGAGAAGCCGGAGGGTATCGCAAGCCACGCGTTGACGACCGCCTTGCCCGACTTCCAGATCTCTTTGACTTTATTCGCCACGTTGCCTTCCTTCTTTGTTGATCTCACTCACTGTCGTTGCGAGCCACCGGGTCCGCGCGAAGCGCGGCCCGATGACGGGCTCCGCGAAGCAGTCCAGAATTTCTCCGCGATGACACTCTGGATTGCTCCGTCGCTGGCGCGCCTCGCAATGACGAAACGCGTCTAAGCCGTCGCCCTCTGGATGCTGACTTCGCTGACACCGACCTCACGGGCGGTGTTCACTATTGCCGCCCAGGTGTCATCCGGCAAGGGGATGCCGTTCCGGGTCCGCTCAGCGCGGGTCTTTCGCTCCGGATCGCCCGGAATCAGCACCTGATCGACCCCGGCCATCGGCTTGGTAGCGCGGATGAAATCGACGTAGCGCGACACTTCGGCGTCGAAAAGGTTGGAGGTGTCGACGACTTTCGGATCGACATAGAACGCCAGCATGCCGTTGGCAAAGCGCCGCCCACCCGAGGTGGCGCCGGTTCCGGTCAGCGCGCCGCCCAGGAGTTCGCACATGAAGGCGAGGCCCGATCCCTTGTGCTCGCCGAAGGCACGGATCGCGCCCGTTCCCCTGGTGTGATCGCGCGGCCCGTCCGGCGTGTAGGGGCCGTAGAGCACGGCCGGATCCTCGCTCAAGGTCCCGTCGGAATCGACCAGTGCGCCCTTCGGCAGCTTCTTGCCGCCGCGGCTCGCGACCAGCACCTTGCCCTCGGCGACGACCGAGGTCGCAAAATCCAGCACGATCGGGTCCTGGCCCTCACGCGGGATGCCGACGCAATACGGCGCGGTCGACAGCCGCTTCTCGACGCCGCCGAACGGCGCGACCAGCAGCGAGCCCGCGGCATTGACGAAATGCACGGAGACGAGACCTTCGGCCGCCGCCATCTCGGCCCAATCGCCGACGCGGCCGATATGGCCGGCGTTGCGCAGCGCGACCGCGGCAAGCCCGGCCTTCCTGCATTTCTCGATGCCGATCCTGACCGCCTGCGGCGTCACGGTCTGGCCATAGCCGAACTTGCCGTCGATCACCGCGAGCGAGGGCGTGTCGAGCACGAGTTCCGCGTTCTGATTTGGGACGACCGATCCGGTCTTCTGCCAGCGGATATAGACGGGAACGCGGATCACGCCGTGGCTGTCATGGCCGGTCAGGTTCGCCGTGGTCAGATAGGTGGCGATACGCCTGGCCTCCTCCGGCGAGGACTGCGCATGCGCGAAGACTTCGCTGACGAAGTCGATCAGCTTCTGGACCTGAATGGTGACCATGACGGCCTGTCTGTCTCCCCGGCGCCGACTTTGCAGCGATCGGCTTCGGCGGCACTTGAGCGAAAAAACGCGACCATGTCCATGGCCGCTGCCGCATGGGAGCGCATATCTGCTCTCACTCCTCGGGACTTGCTTCCTCGCTGGCGCCGAGCCCCGCGAGACTCCGTTCGAGCTCGCCGAGCATCTCCTGCAATTCGGCAAGCTTGCGTACGCCAAAGCGGCGCGTGATCTCCGCGTAGATCGCTTCGGACGTCGGCGCAACGGAGGCCATCAGCTTCACGCCGTCTTTCGAGATCGACACCATGCTGCGGCGTTGATCCGTCTTGGCGGTCTTGCGCTCGATCAGGTTGCGCGCTTCGAGATCGCGCAGGATGCGCGACAGGCTCGGCCCGAGCAGGAACGCCGTGCGCGCGAGTTCCGTGACCTCGACCGCCTCGATGGAAGCGAGCGCGCGCAGGATGCGCCATTGCTGCTCGGTCAAGCCGTGCTCGCGCAGCGAGGGACGAAACTGCCGCATCACCGCCTCGCGGGCCCGCAGCAGCGACATCGGCAGCGAGCGCGAGAAGTCGCGCATCGGCACCTGTCTTGCGGCAGGTCCTGCGGCAGGCGCGCCTCCGTTGGCGGGATCGGCGGGTTTCTTCGTCATGACGCCCCTTCAAGCCGCAGAATGTTTGCAGTGCAGCAAGCCCGAATTGTGTTTGACGCATTCACTTAACATGTTAAGTATCTCCGGGCACCACGATTTGTCAGACTAAAGATGGCGCTTTCCAACGATGATATCCGAGCTTGCGCGAGGCGTCTGCACCAGGCGGAGAAGACCCGCACGCAGATCCGGCAGCTGTCGCAGGAATTCCCTGACATCACCATCGCCGATGCGTACGCGATTCAGAAGGCCTGGGTCGAGGTCAAGATCGCCGAAGGGCGCATCGTCAAGGGCCACAAGATCGGCCTGACCTCGAAGGCGATGCAGAGCGCGCTCAACATCGACGAGCCCGATTCCGGCGTACTGCTCGACGACATGTTCTTTGCCGATGGCGGGATCGTTCCGACCGAGCGCTTCATCGCGACGCGCGTCGAGGCCGAGCTCGCCTTCGTCATGAGCAGGCGGCTCTCAGGCCCCGACTGCACGATGTTCGACGTCCTCAACGCCACCGATTTCGTCGTGCCGGCGCTGGAGATCCTGGACACGCGGATCGAACGCGTCGATCCGACCACGAAAGCGACGCGAAAGATTTTCGACACCATCGCCGACAATGCCGCGAATGCCGGCATCGTGCTCGGAGGACGGCCGATCCGTCCGCTGGACGCGGACCTGCGCTGGATCGGCGCGCTCTGCTTCAAGAACGGCCAGCTGGAAGAGACGGGCCTTGCGGCCGGCGTACTCAATCATCCCGCCACAGCCGTGGCCTGGCTCGCCAACAAGATCGCGCCGCTCGGCCTTGCGCTGGAGCCCGGCCAGGTCGTGCTCGCGGGATCCTTCATCCGTCCGATCGAGACCCGCAAGGGCGACACAATTCAGGCCGATTATGGCGCCTACGGCTCGGTGAGTTGCTACTTCGCTTAGGCCAACAAGAAGACAGGGAGTGAAACGGCGATGCCGCATTTCACGATCGAATATTCGGCCAATCTCGACGGCCGTCTCGACATCGGCACGGTGTGTGAGGTCGTGCGCAAGGCAGCCAGCGAGACTGGCATCTTCCCGCTCGGCGGCATCCGCGTTCGCGCCATCCGCTGCGAGCACTATGCGATCGCGGACGCCCGCCAGGACTACGGCTTTCTCGACATGGTGCTGCGCATCGGCGAGGGCCGCGATCTCAAGACACGTCAGAACGCCGGCGAGCACGTCTTCCAGGCGCTCTCGAAACATCTCGATCCCGTCTTCGCCGCCAGCAGGTTCGCCCTGTCGTTCGACATGCAGATCAACGACAAGGACACCAGCTGGAAGCGCAACAACATCCACGACGCCCTGAAAGCGGAGGCCGCCCATGGATAAGCCCACGCCGAATGCCGATGTGTTCCAGGCCAACCGCGACCGCGTCGCACCGCTCTTGGAGACGTTGCGCGCCGATGGCATCGGCCACATGATCGACGGCAAGGTCGTCGCCTCGATCTCGGGCGAAACGTTCGAGACGAAATCCCCGGTCGATGGCGCCGCGCTCGCAAGCGTTGCCCGCGGCAATGCGGAGGACATCGACGCTGCGGCAACCGCGGCTGCGCTTGCGTTCAAGTCCTGGCGCGACATGGGACCGGCGATGCGGCGCAAGCTGCTGAATCGCGTGGCCGATGCGATCGAGGACAATGCCGAAGACATCGCGGTGCTCGAATGCATCGACACCGGCCAGGCCTATCGTTTCATGGCCAAGGCCGCGATCCGCGCCGCCGAGAATTTCCGCTTCTTCGCCGACAAAAGCGCGGAGGCGCGCGACGGCCTCAACACGCCGAGCGACGAGCACTGGAACGTCTCGACCCGCGTGCCGATCGGCCCCGTCGGCGTGATCACGCCGTGGAACACGCCGTTCATGCTCTCGACCTGGAAGATCGCCCCCGCCCTCGCTGCGGGCTGCACCGTCGTGCACAAGCCGGCCGAATGGTCGCCGGTGACGGCCTCCATTCTGGCGAAGCTCGTCAAGGAAGCCGGCGTGCCCGACGGCGTGCTCAACACCGTCCACGGCTTCGGTGAAGAGGCCGGCAAGGCGCTGACCGAGCATCCCGCGATCAAGGCGATCGGCTTCGTCGGCGAAAGCGCGACGGGCTCGGCCATCATGATGCAGGGTGCGCCGACCCTGAAGCGCGTGCATTTCGAGCTCGGCGGCAAGAATCCCGTCATCGTGTTCGACGACGCCGATCTCGACCGCGCGCTCGATGCCGTCGTGTTCATGATCTACTCGCTCAACGGCGAGCGCTGCACCTCGTCGAGCCGCCTGCTGATCCAGCAGAGCATCGCCGAGAGATTCGTGGAGAAGCTGGCCGCGCGCGTGAAGGCGTTGAAGGTCGGCCATCCCCTCGATCCCGCCACCGAGATCGGGCCACTGATCCACGAGCGGCACCTCGCAAAAGTCTGCTCCTATTTCGACGTCGCGCGCCAGGACGGCGCGACGATCGCGGTCGGCGGTAAGGCTTATGACGGGCCCGGCGGCGGACATTATGTCGAGCCGACGCTGGTGACCGGCGCGCATGGCAAGATGCGCGTGGCGCAGGAGGAGGTGTTCGGGCCGTTCCTCACCGTGCTGCCGTTCCGCGACGAGACGGACGCGATCGAGATCGCCAACGACATCCGCTATGGCCTCACCGGCTATGTCTGGACCAACGACATGGGCCGGGCGCTGCGCGTGGCCGATGCGCTGGAGGCCGGAATGATCTGGCTGAACTCGGAGAACGTCCGCCACCTGCCGACGCCGTTCGGCGGCATGAAGGCCTCGGGCATCGGCCGCGACGGCGGCGATTACTCGTTCGACTTCTACATGGAAACCAAGCACGTCTCGCTGGCGCGGGGCACGCACAAGATTCAGAGACTGGGAGCTTAGAACCGCCGTCGTTCCGCGACGATGCGAAGCATCGGACCCGGAACCTCGAGATTCCGGGTTCGGCTCTTCGAGCCGCCCCGGAATGACGGGGCCTAACGAGGGAAAACGCACATGCCCGTACCGCAACACACCTTCGAGCCGCCGTTCAACATCATCAGGTCCAGCCACGTCGTGCTCGACGTCACCGATCTGAAGCTGAGCCGGGAGTTCTACGAGACCATCGTCGGCCTGCATGTCGAGGATGCCGACGACAATGTCGTTTACCTCCGCGCGGCCGAGGAGCACCAGCATCACTCGCTGGTGCTGCGCAAGGCGGCAGCGCCGGCCTGCGCACGGCTCGGCTTCAAGGTCGGCAACGACAAGGATCTCGACAAGGCAGCCGCCTTTCTCTCCGAGAACGGCCTGGCCTACGCCTTCGTCGATCAGCCGTTCCAGGCCCGCACATTGCAGTTCACCGATCCCTTCGGCTTCCAGATCGAGCTCTACGCCTCGATGGACCGGCGGCCGCATCTGCTGCGCCGCTACGACCTCTACCGGGGCTGCCATCCGCAGCGGCTCGATCATTTCAACGTCTTCGCTGCCGAGGTGCAGGACACGATGGAATTCTACGCCCGGCTCGGCTTCCGCCTCACCGAATACGCCGAGGAGGACGGCCCGAACGGGCGCATCGCCGCGGCCTGGATGCATCGCAAGGGCAACGTCCATGATTTCGCCATCACCAACGGCAAGGGTCCGCGCCTGCACCATTTCGCCTACTGGACGCCGACGGCGATGAACATCATCCATCTCTGCGATGTCATGGCTTCGCAAGGTTTCGTGAAGAACATCGAGCGCGGGCCGGGACGCCACGGCATCTCGAACGCGTTCTTCCTCTATGTCCGCGATCCCGACGGACACCGCCTCGAGCTCTACACCAGCGACTACTTCACGGGGGATCACGACCACGCGCCGCTGCGCTGGTCGCTGCGTGATCCGCGCCGCCAGACGCTGTGGGGCGCGCCCGCCCCGCGCTCCTGGTTCGAGCAGGGCTCGCCGTTTTCGGGCCAGGCCGTGCGCGAGCCGAAATTCGTGGCCGACGTGCTGGTGGCGGACTGATGACCCTGCCTCGCCTCGCCACCTATTCCGTCAAGGGTGCAACCCGCTACGGCGCCGTCGTGGACGGCGGCCTCGTCGATCTCTCCGCGCGTTACGGCAAGGGCTATCCGACACTGCGCGAGGTGATCGCGGCAGGCAAGCTCTTGAACCTTGCCGAGGAAGCCGCGGGGCGCGCACCCGATCACGCGCTCAGCGAGATCACCTGGCTGCCGCCGGTGCCCGCGCCGGAGAAGATCATTTGCATCGGCGTCAACTATCCCGACCGCAACGCCGAGTACAAGGACGGCCAGGACGCGCCGAAATATCCGAGCATGTTCATGCGCTCGCCGCGCTCCTTCGTCGGGCACGACACGCCGCTGGTGCGCCCGCGCGCGTCCGCGCAGCTCGACTATGAGGGCGAGCTCGTGCTGGTGATCGGCAAGCAAGGCCGGCACATTCCCGAAAGCGCCGCGCTCGATCACATCGCCGCCCTGACGCTCTGCAACGAGGGCTCGGTGCGCGACTGGCTGCGCCACGCCAAGTTCAACGTCACCCAGGGCAAGAACTTCGACTCCAGTGGCAGCCTCGGCCCGTGGCTCGTGCCCTACACATCGGAATCGCAGATTGCCGACATTCGCCTCACCACGCATGTCAACGGCGAACTCAGGCAGGACGATCGCACCAGCCGGTTGATGTTTCCGTTCCGCTATCTCGTGAACTATATCTCGACTTTCGCAACCCTCGTGCCCGGCGATATCATCGTCACGGGCACGCCGACCGGCGCGGGTGCACGGTTCGATCCGCCGCGTTACCTGAAGCCCGGCGACGTTGTCGAGGTCGAGGCCGAGGGCATCGGACGCTTGCGCAACGGCGTCGTCGACGAAGCCTGAACAATCATCGAAGTGGAATAACCAGATGACCACCCTCACCGGCGGCGAAGCGATCGTAAGCGGCCTGGTCGCCCATGGCGTCGACACCGTGTTTGGCCTGCCCGGCGCACAGGTCTACGGCCTGTTCGATGCCTTCCACCAGGCGCAGCTCAAGGTGATCGGCGCGCGACACGAGCAGGCCTGCGGCTACATGGCGTTCGGCTATGCGCGCTCCAGCGGCAGGCCCGGCGTGTTCAGCGTCGTGCCCGGCCCCGGCGTGCTCAACGCCAGCGCGGCACTGCTCACGGCGTTCGGCTGCAACGAGCCGGTGCTGTGTGTCACCGGCCAGGTGCCGACGCAGTTCCTCGGCAAGGGCCGCGGTCATCTGCACGAGATGCCGGACCAGCTCGCGACCTTGCGCACCTATGTGAAATGGGCCGACCGGATCGAATATCCCAGCAACGCACCGACGGTCGTGGCGCGCGCGTTCCAGGAGATGATGTCGGGACGGCGCGGCCCTGCCTCGGTCGAGATGCCCTGGGACGTCTTCACCCAGCGCGCGGATACGGCGGCTGCTCAAGTGCTGGAGCCGCTGCCCGCGGCGCGGCCCGATCCCGACCTGGTCAGGCAGGCAGCCGCGCTCATCAAGACCAGCAAGGCGCCGATGATCTTCGTCGGCAGCGGCGCGATCGAGGCGGGCGAGGAGATCCTCGAGCTCGCCGAGATGATCGATGCACCCGTGGTCGCCTTCCGCAGCGGCCGCGGCATCGTCTCGAACGCGCACGAACTCGGCCTCACCATGGCCGCCGCCTACAAGCTCTGGCCCACCACCGACCTGATGATCGCGATCGGCACCCGCGCGGAGCTGCCGGCCTCGGGCTTTCGCTGGCCTTATCAACCGAGTGGACTGAAATCCATTCGGATCGATATCGACCCGGCCGAGATGCGCCGGATCATCTCCGATGCCGCCATCGTCGCCGACGCCAGGGCCGGCACGGCCGATCTCGTCGCGGCCGTGAAGAAAGCCGGCTATGCGCGCACCCGTGGCCGGCGGGAGGCGATCCGCGAGGCGACTGCGACCGCGCAAGCCGAGATCCAGCGCATCCAGCCGCAGATGGCCTATCTCAACATCCTGCGCGAGGTGCTGCCGGCGAATGCGATCGTCACCGATGAATTGTCGCAAGTCGGCTTCGCCTCCTGGTACGGCTTCCCGGTCTACCAGCCGCGCACCTTCATCACCTCGGGCTACCAGGGCACGCTCGGCTCGGGGTTTCCGACCGCGCTTGGTGCCAAGGTCGCCAATCCCGACAAGCCGGTGGTGGCCATCACCGGCGACGGCGGCTTCATGTTCGGCGTGCAGGAGCTTTCGACCGCCGTGCAGTTCAACATTGGCGTGGTGACGCTGGTGTTCAACAACAACGCCTATGGCAATGTCCGCCGCGACCAGCGCGAACGTTTCGACGGCCGCGTGGTGGCATCGGACCTCGTCAATCCGGATTTCGTCAAGCTCGCGGAGTCCTTCGGCGTCGCGTCCGCGCGCGTCACCGCGCCGGAGCAGTTCAGGGCCGTGCTGGAGAAGGCGCTGGCCCATGGCGGGCCGTATCTGATCTCGGTCGAGGTGACCAGGGATTCGGAAGTGAGCCCCTGGGCGTTCATCCACCCGCCGAAGCCTTGAGGTGAGCACCGCCCTGGAGCCGGGCGGCTGCGATCACCAGCAAGCCGGCGCCTGCGACCGACCAGCAGGCGACCGGCGCCCAGTGCAGCAGCGGCGCGTAGTCCGGCATTTTCTGCAGGCCGCCCGCGACCGCCGCCATACGCGCGAAGGTGCCGAGGGCCAGCGCCGAGAAGACAAGGCCCGTGACCTTGCCTTCCGCCCCAGTCGAGCCGATCGCGAGCGCCGCCGAGATCGCGCTCATCAGCATGCAGCCCCACGCGGCACCGGCGAGGAACTGGGCGACGATCAGCGTATTGAGGCTACCGGCAAATTCGGCGGCGGCGATCGCCACCGCACCGAACAGGCCGGCCGCGCCCATCACGATCAGGCCGCCGCGATGCTTGACGACGAGGCTCGCCGGAAACATCGCGATGTTGAAGCCGATCCAGAACACCGGCATCAGCCATTGCAGCTCATCCGGCTTGGCAAAGCGTAGATAGAACGGCGCGCTGTTGATGGCGAAGTGCAGCTGATAGCCGAGCGCCAGCGCCACCATCGCGACGATGAAGGCGATCGGAATGAGGCCAAGCGGTTTGGCCGCCTCGGCCGGCGTCGGCGGCGGGGCGTCGCGCACCACGTCATGCTCGATCCGTGACAGACCCAGCGCCGTCAGCAGCAGCACCGCGCTCGATATCACGAATGGCAGCCGCGCATCGTGCTCGCGCAGCACCACACCGAGATAGGGCGAGACCGCGCCGGCGACGCCATAGCCCAGCATGGCCAATGCCGCGAGGAACGGCACCTGCGGCTTGGCGCGGTATTTGCCGAGCAGGGTCAGCGGTGGCGCACGCAGGGCCGACGACGCGATTGACCAGACCACGATCAGCGCGATGAACCAGACCTGTGCGCCGGCACCGATGCCGGCCACGAAGGGCAGCGCGACGAAGGCGGCGCAAGAGATCGCCGCCAGCACACCGACGAACAGGCCGAGCCTGCCGACGACGGGTGCGAGCTTGTCGGCCGCGATCCCCATCGCGGTATCGGCGATGGTGAAGATCGCCTGGTCCAGCATCAGGATAAGGATCACGGCCGCCGGCGCAAGACCGACGTCCGCCGCGAGCTTCGGCAGATAGACCACATAGGTCGTCCAGCCCAGCGTGAACACGAGTTGCAGAACGGCCAGATAGAGCCCCGTGCGCGATGCGTTCGTGCTCGCCCCGGTCGAGACCTGTGCAGTCGTCATGTCGCCGCCCCCCTCGCGGAAGCTTAGACGACAGCGATGCTTCTTGGGAATGCCTCAGAGCACCTTGCGAAAGGTCAAGTTGATACGCCGCCGTCCGAGCAGCGGATGCTCGCCATCGGCGAGCGGCGCCACGCCGTGATAGGCGAGCCTGCTCGGCCCGCCCCAGACCACGACGTCGCCATGGACGAGCCGGAAGCGGCGCGGCTTGTCGCTGCGCGCCAGGCCGCCGAACAGGAAGGTCGCGGGCAGGCCGAGCGAGACCGAGACGATCGGCGCCGAATAGTCCAGCTCGTCCTTGTCCTGGTGCAGCGACAATCGGGTGCCGGGCTCGTAGCGGTTGACGAGACAGGCATCGGGCGCGAAGCCGGCGAAACCGCCCTGCTCCGCAGCGCGGCGGGCGAGATCCCGGAACACAGGCGGCATCTCCGGCCAGGGCGCTCCGGTGCGCGGGTCGACGGGATCGTAGCGATAGCCGGTGTGATCGGTGATCCAGCCGCGCTCGCCGCAATTGGTCATCGCCACCGACATCTGGTAGCCGCCGGGCGTGGTCATCCGCCGGAACGGAGATTGCGCCGCGATGGCGCGCACCGCTTCGATCAGCTCGCTCTCGATCGGCTTGACGAAGCCGCGCAGCAGCACGGCGCCGTCGGCGATCTCCTCGCGCGACGGCTGTGCTTCGGCAACACTGTCAAACAGATCACCCGTCAATCGCAGCGCTCATTTGGCATCATGAAAGATCACGCCCAGGGTGTGGCGCCGGCCGGACCTGATCCGGCTGACGCCATGGCGCAGATTAACGCGGTAGGTGCCGCGTGTCCCCTGCACCGGGCGGTGATGCACAGCGAAGGCGACCGCATCACCCTGCGTGAGCGGCACGACCTCGGCGCGGGACTGCATGCGCGGGCGCTGCTCGGTCAGCACGAACTCGCCGCCGGTGAAATCGCGGCCCGGCTCGGAGAGCAGGATCGCGACCTGGAGCGGGAACACATGCTCGCCATAGAGGTCCTGGTGCAGGCAATTGTAGTCGCCGGCCTCATATTGCAGCAGCAGCGGTGTCGGCCGCGCCTGTCCGGCCTCGTGGCAACGCTTCAGAAAGGCCGCATGGCTTTCGGGATAGCGGATGTCGATCCCCATCGCCTCGTTCCAGCGATTGGCGACGCCTTGCAGATGCGCATAGAGCGCCGGACGGAGCTGCGCGATCAGGTCGGGCAGCGGATAGGAGAAGTACTTGTACTCCCCGCGGCCAAAGCCGTGGCGGCCCATGACGATACGGCTGCGGAAGCGCCTGTCATCCGGGTAGAGCGCGGCGACGGCGCGGCATTGATCGGGCGTGAGCAGGCCCTTCAGGACGGCGCAGCCCTGGGAGTCGAGCTCGGCGGTGATTTGCGGCCAGTCGAGGGCGTCGACCTGGGCGACGAGGTTGGTGAACGGCGCTTGGGGCGATTTGCGTGCGGTCATTGTCATAACAATCACCTTTGCAGCTCGACGTTCACCCCGCCACCCGATTTCCGATGACTATCTCCCCCGTCATTGCGAGCGCAGCGAAGCAATCCAGAGTGCCACCGTGGAATCAGTCTGGATTGCTTCGTCGCAAGGGCTCCTCGCAATGACGTGGAGAGAGTTGCGCCCGCAACGCAGTTTCGTAGGGTGGGCAAAGGCGCTCTTGCGCCGTGCCCACACCTTCGCAAGACGTGGGCACGCTTCGCTTTGCCCACCCTACGGGACCGTCGCTTATGAACCAACGATCCTTCCCCGCCCCCCAGGTGTGAACCGAGCTATCCCCGCACCGGCAGCGTCGCCACCTCGTAGCCGTGCTTGATCGTGCGCTTCAGCACGGGATCCTCCAGCTCGAAGTCGAAGCGGTCGGCGGGGCGGATGCCGCCTTTGGCGGCGAAGGTGCCGCCGAACATGGCGCAGCCGTCGGGGAACTTTCCGCCCGGAAAACCGCGCGCGATGAGGTCGGTGACCGGCAGCATCGCATCCAACGTGCCTTCCTGGTAGAGCACGCGCTCGCCCTTGATGGTGGCGTAGGAGCGCAGGATCATCTTGTCCCAATGGCCGATGACGTCCTCCAGCTCCCACAGCGTGGAGGCGATCGGCTTGTCGCACATCTGCTTGGAGACCGTGACGCTGTAGGCCTCGACCTTGCGGTCGGTGTGGTCAGAGCCGCAGCCGACGAAGATGCGGCCCTGCCAGCCGATCAGCACGAACTCGACCTCGCCACTGGAATCGCCGCCGGTGCATTCGATGCGGTCTTCCTGGGTCAGTCGCCGCGCCGAAGCGCGATAGTAGATCGGCGTCGAGGCCGGGCGTGCGATGCCGACCGCCTCGAGCTCGGCGATGTGCTTGTCGCGGGCGACGGGATCACGGCCGGTCCAGCCGGCGATGACCATCTGGTCGATCGCCAGCGTCAGCGGCGTGGTGGTGTCCTGGGCATCGACGGTGAAAGTCAGGTCAAACACGAATTGCGGTCTCCATGCCGGCAGCAAGCTCGAAAATGCGACGGTCTGATCCGCCCGCCCCCGCCAGCATCAGGCCGACGGGGACGTCGCCCTCGCGATGTGCAGGGATCGAGATGGCGCAGCCATCGATCATGTTGATCAGGGTGCAGTTGCGCAGCGCGCGCAGGTTTTCGGTGGTGAAGGCCTTGTCGTCGGCGAGATCGGCGATCTTCGGCGGCGTGTTGGCGGTGGTCGGCAGCACCAGCGCATCATAGGACGCAATGCGCGCATTGACACGGGCGATCAGCGAGCGGCGCTCGTTGAGAAGATCGATGTAATCGGCCGCGCTCTGTGACTCGCCGCGCATGATGCGCACGGCGACCCTGGGATCATAGACATCGCCCTTCGCCGCAATGAGATAGCGATGCCAGGCATAGCTTTCAGAGGCCGCAAAACCGCCTTTGGCGTTCATCGGGCCGACATCGTGGAACTCCGCCATCTCGATGCGCTCGATGATGGCGCCGTGATCGGCAAGCGTCTTGAGGGCGCGCTCGAAGGTCTTGGCCACTTCCGCGTCCAGGTCGTCGAGCGCGATCGTGGTGGGCACCGCGAGCCGCATGCCCAGGATCGGCTGCGGCTTGATCGCTGTGATCGGCTCGTTCGCGAGCACGGCGTCGAGTATGGCACAGCAGCTGACCGATCGTGCCAGCGGGCCGATGCTGTCGAGCGAGAACGAGAGCGGCACGGAGCCGTCGAGCGGCACGCGGCGCTGCGTCGGCTTGTAGCCGACGATGCCGTTGAAGGCAGCCGGAATCCGGCAGGAGCCGCCGGTGTCGGTGCCGAGCGCGCCATGCGCCATGCCATCCAGCACCGAAACGGCCGCACCCGAGGAGGAGCCGCCGGGCACGTGCCCCTCGCTCCGGTTCCAGGCGCCCTTCGGCGTGCCGTAATGTGGATTGATGCCGATGCCGGAATAGGCGAACTCGGTCATGTTGGTGCGGCCGATCACGACGAACCCGGCCCTGCGCAGCCGCGCCACCGTTGCGGCATCCTGCTCGGCCGGCGGGGAATCGTCGAGCGCGCGCGAGCCGGCGCGCGTCACCTGGCCCTTGATGTCGAAGAGATCCTTGATCGATATCGGAATGCCGGCATAGCGCGACGGCGCCGCCTTGGCCTTGCGCAAGCCGTCCATTGCATCGGCCGCCGCCAGCGCGGCGTCCTTGTCGACATGGATGAAGGCGCGCTGGCCTTCGCCGGCGGGATCGGCGATCCTGGCGATGCACGCCTCGACCAGCTTGCGGGCGGTCGTGCGGCCGCTTTCGAGGTCTTCGGCGAGCTTCGCCAGTGTCGGAAAATCGGGCATGTCTGTCTCACGGAATATTGGCGCGCGCAATCTATAGCGCTGGCTCAGTTCGACACAAGCATTGTGCGCATGATGGCATGCATGCGTATTGCTGGACCGTTGACGCACCATAGTCGATTGTCGCATCAAGATCGAAACAGCCAGGCGGGAAGCCTGTCTTTTGGGAGGAGCCCCCAACATGGCCGAACCGCAGCGCGCGCGACCGAAACCAACGCCGGAGACCCAGCATTTCTGGGACGGCACGAAAGCGGGCGAATTGCGGCTGCAGCGCTGCGACGCCTGCGCGCATGTCTACTTCCCGCCGCGCCCGTTCTGCCCCTCCTGCGCCTCGCGCAAGGTCAGCATCTTCAAGGCGAGCGGCAGAGGCTTTCTCTACAGCTACGTGATCAACCACCGCCCCGCCGCGCCGGGCTTCACGCCGCCTTACGCCATCGCCGTGGTCGAGCTCGACGAGGGCCCGCGGATGATGAGCAACATCATCGACTGCCCGCAGACGCCGGAGGCACTCGAGCTCGACATGAAGCTCGAAGTCGCCTTCCAGGAGCTCGACGACAAGATCACCCTCCCCGTCTTCCGTCCGGCGAAGGGGTAAGCCCATGCGCAAGAACCAGGTTGCCGTCGTCGGCGCGGCCGAGACCACCGAGCTCGGCGTCATCCCCAACGCTTCGCAGCTCCAGCTCCATGCGGACGCCGCACTCAACGCCATCGCGGATGCCGGGCTGAAGCTGTCCGACATCGACGGCTTCGCCACCGCGGTCGAGACGCCGCAGCAGGTCTGCCACTATCTCGGAATCAAGCCGACCTGGGTGGACGGCACCTCGGTCGGCGGCTGCTCGTTCATGCTCCACGTCCGCCATGCCACCGCGGCGATCGAGGCAGGCCTGTGCAAGACCGTACTGATCACCCACGCCGAGAGCGGCAAGTCGATGATCGGCAAGCTGCCGCGCTCGACCCCGCCGGACAGCCTCAACGGCCAATTCGAGGCGCCCTATGGCGTCTACGGTCCGCCCAGCATGTTTCCGATCCCCGTGCTGCGCTTCATGAAGACCTGGGGCATCACCCACGAGCAGCTGGCTTCGGTGGCGGTGGTGCAGCGGGAATGGGCGGCGAAGAATCCGCGCGCGATGATGAAGGAGCCGATCACGGTCGCCGACGTGCTCAACTCGCGCATGATCGCGTATCCGTTCCGCCTGCTCCAGTGCTGCCTCGTCACCGACGGCGGTGGTGCGCTGATCCTGACCTCGGCGGACCGCGCCAGGGACTTTCCGCGCAAGCCCGTCTACATCATGGGCACCGGCGAGAGCGTTGAGACGCCGATGGTCAGCCAGATGGAGACGTTCAATTCCTCGCGCGCGTTCAAGACCGCGGGGCCGCTGGCCTTCAAGGAAGCCGGCATCGCGCATGAGGACGTCGACCATCTCATGATCTACGATGCCTTCGCGCATCTGCCGCTGTTCGGGCTCGGCGATCTCGGCTTCATGCCTTATGAGGAGACCGGCAAGTTCATTGCAGACGGCAACACGCGTCCGGGCGGCAAGTTGCCCCTCAACACAAATGGCGGCGGATTGAGCTACATGCATTCGGGCATGTACGGCATGTACGCGCTGCAGGAGAGCGTCCGCCAGATGCGCGGCATCGCGCCGGCGCAGGTGCCGAACGCGAGGATTTCGGTGTGCCACGGCGTCGGCGGCATGTTCGCCGCAAGCGGCACGATCGTGTTTACGAACGAGAGGTAATTTCTCGTCGTTCCGGGATGGTCCGAAGGACCAGACCACAGGTGCGCAATTGCGCACCGGGGAACCTCGAGATTCCGGGTTCGTGCTTCGCACGCCCCGGAATGACAGAGACAACAGGAGGCATCCACATGAGCAAATCACTGCAAGACAAGGTCATCATCGTCACCGGCGCAGGCCGCGGCATCGGGCGCGAGATCGCACTGCTGTGCGCGGCGGAGGGCGCCAAGGTCGTCGTCAACGATCCCGGCAGCGCCGCGGATGGTGCCGGGTCGAACGCTGCTCCAGCCGAAGAAGTGGTCGAGGAGATCAAGAAGCGCGGCGGCACGGCGGTCGCCAATTTCGAGTCGGTGGCGGAAGCGATCCCCGCCAGCAAGATCGTGAAGACCGCGACCGATCATTTCGGCCGGCTCGACGGCGTCGTCAACAATGCCGGCATCCTGCGCGACATGATCTTCCACAAGATGAGCGTGGAGGCGTTCGAGGCCGTCATCAAGGTGCATCTGATGGGCTCGTTCTACGTCTCGCATGCCGCGGCCCGCGTCTTCCGCGAGCAGGAGTCGGGCTCCTTCGTGCATTTCACCTCGACCTCGGGCCTGATCGGCAATTTTGGCCAGGCCAACTACGCCGCCGCAAAGCTCGGCATCGTCGGGCTCTCCAAGTCGATCGCGCTCGACATGGGCCGCTTCAACGTCCGCTCCAACTGCGTCTCGCCCTTCGCCTGGACCCGCATGATCGGAACCATCCCGACCGAGACCGAGGCCGAGAAGGCGCGCGTCGAGAAGATCAAGCAGATGGGACCGGAGAAGATCGCCCCGCTCTGCGGCTATCTGCTCGGCGATTCCGCCAAGGAGGTCACCGGCCAGATCTTCGGCGTGCGCATGAACGAGATCTTCCTGTTCAGCCAGAACCGTCCGATCCGCTCGGTGCAGCGGAGCGAAGGCTGGACGCCGCAGTCGATCGCCGAACACGGCATGCCGGCACTCAAGGGTTCGTTCTACAAGCTCGACCGCTCCGCTGACATCTTCACCTGGGATCCGGTCTAGGCGCTATTGCTGCATTGCGATCTCCGGTTGTCCGGCCGGAGGTCGCCCGCTTTACGCCCGATTGCGGGCGGATGGTTTGCTCCCAACAAAAAAATCGGGAGGCAACCATGACGACACCCCTGCCCATCACCATCGATGCCCGCGAGCCCGTTCTCGCCCGCCGTACCCTGTTGAAGGGCGCCGCCGCAGTCGCGGCGACGGGCATGACCATCGGTGCCGCCGGCGCGGCTTCCGTGGCGCCCTTGGGCCAGACCGGCGCGCCGACGATGTCGACGGCGCCATTGCCCCTGGGACCGCTTCCCGGCAGCCGCTACCCGGACGCTCACCTGGAATCCGCCAAGAAGGGGCCGCCATCGTTCGGGCCCTCCGGTTTTCCGGCCTTCGCCGGCACCATGGCCGTCGAGCGGGTCGCGACCGGTTTCCGCTGGGCCGAGGGACCGGTGTATTTCGCAGCAGGGCGGTACCTGTTGTTCAGCGACATCCCGAACAACCGCATCATGCGCTTCTCGGAGGACGACGGCCATCTCAGCGTCTACCGGCAGCCATCGATGAACTCGAACGGCAACACCATCGACCGAGAAGGACGCCTGATCACGTGCGAACACAGCGGCCGGCGGGTGACGCGGACCGAACTCGACGGCTCGATCACCGTCATCGCCGACAAGTTCAACGGCAAGCGACTGAACTCGCCGAACGATGCGGTCGTCACGGCCGATGGCGCGATCTGGTTCACGGACCCCGCTTACGGCATCGGCGGGTTTTATGAGGGCATCAAGGCCGAGCCTGAGCAGGAGAAGAAGAACGTCTACCGGGTCGACCCGAAGTCCGGAGACGTCAAGGTGGTCGTCGACGATTTCGTGGAGCCCAACGGGCTGGCGATCTCGCCCGACGAGAAGAAGCTCTACGTCTGCGACACCGGCTTCACCGACGGACCGGCCAACCCGTCGCATATCCGCGTATTCGACCTCGACGTCGCCGCGGGCAAGGTCTCGAACAGCAAGGTCTTTGCTGAGATGCCAAAACCGGGCATCACCGACGGCGTCCGCTGTGACACCGAGGGGCGGGTCTGGTGTTCGGTCGGCTGGGGCGATCCGAACGAAGACGGCGTGCGCTGCTACACGCCATCGGGCGAGCTGCTCGGCAAGATCCATATTCCGGAGACCGTGGCCAATCTGTGCTTCGGCGGACAGCAGCGAAACAGGCTCTATATTTGCGGCTCGACGTCGCTCTATGCGGTCTACACCAGTGTGCAGGGCGCGATGAAGCCGTAAGTTGGTGACGTCGTCATTCCGGGCTGGTCCGGAAGGACCAGACCCGGAATCTCGAGATTCTCAGGTGCGCAATTGCGCACCGTAGTTCGCGCTTCGCGCGCCCCGGAATGACCGGTTAAGGGTTACCCCGTATTCCGCAACCCCGCCGAGATGCCGTTGATGGTCAGCTGAATGCCGCGCAGCACCTGCTCGTCCGGGTTCTGCGCGCGGTGCTCCTTCAAGAGCTCGACTTGCACGTGGTTGAGCGGGTCGAGATAGGGGAAGCGGTGGCGTACGGAGCGCTCCAGCAGCGGGTTGCCCTGGAGCAGCCGGTCCTGGCCCATGATGTCCAGGAGCGTCTCGATGCAGGAATGCCATTCGCGGCGGATACGGCCGAAGATCTTCTCGCGCAAGGCTTCGTCGGGCACGAGCTCGGCATAGCGAGAGGCGATCGCGATCGAGCTTTTCGCCAGCACCATGTCCATGTTCGACAGCAGCATGCGGAAGAACGGCCATTCCTGATAGAGCTCCTTCAGGAACGGCATGCCCTTGTCGGGATGCTCGGCGATCCATTGCTCGACCGCGCTGCCGAAGCCGTACCAGCCCGGCAGCATCAGACGGCATTGCGCCCAGGAGAACACCCAGGGGATGGCGCGAAGGTCCTCGATGGCGCGGGTCTTCTTGCGCGAGGCCGGGCGGCTGCCGATGTTGAGCGTCGCGATCTCGTTGATGACGGTGGAAGCCCAGAAATAATCGACGAAGCCTTCCGTTTCGTAGACCAGGCCGCGATAGGCCTTGAACGCCAGATTGGAAAGCTCGTCCATCGCGACCAGATATTCGCGGCGCGGTGCGCTCTGGCGCGGATGCAGGAGGCTTGCTTCCAGCGTCGCCGCGGCGAGGATCTCCAGATTGTTGCGGCCGACCTCGGCGTTGGAATATTTCGACGAGATGATCTCGCCCTGCTCGGTGATGCGGATCTGGCCGTTCACGGCGCCGCCTGGCTGCGCGATGATGGCGTCATAGCTCGGCCCGCCGCCGCGACCGACCGAGCCGCCGCGGCCGTGGAACAGGCGCAGCCGCACGTGGTGGCGCTCGAACACCTCGACGAGGCCGATCTCGGCCTTGTAGAGCTCCCAGCCCGAGGTGACGAAGCCGCCGTCCTTGTTCGAGTCGGAATAGCCGAGCATGACCTCCTGCACGCTGCCGCGGCTGTCGACCAGACGGCGGTAGTCGTGCAGCGACAGCATGCGATCCATGATGCCGGATGAGGCCTGCAGATCCTCGATGGTCTCGAACAGCGGCACGATGTTCACGGCGCTGCGGCCGGAGGGATGGACGAGGCCGACCTCCTTGAGCAGCACGGCCACTTCCAGCATGTCCGACATGCCCTTGCACATCGAGATGATGCATTGGGGAATGGCGTCCGAGCCGAACTTCGCATGCGCTTCCGCGGCGGCATGGAAGAGGTTGAGCTCACCCATGGTCTCGTCGCTGTATTTGACGAAGGGCGAGACCAGCGCGCGCGTCGAGCGCAATTCGTTGGTGAGCAACGAGATGCGCGCGTCCTCGCCGAGCGCGAGATAGGACATGCCGGGATTGGCGGCGTCCATCAGCTCGGCGATCGTGCGTTCGTGCACGGCCGAGTTCTGGCGGATGTCGAGCCGGGCGAGATGGAAGCCGAAGCAGTCCACCGCGCGGCGCAGCAGCCGCAGCCGGCCGCGGGCGATGACGCGGGCATTGTTGGAGATCAGCGAACGGTGCAGCACGTCGAGATCGGCCTGCAGCTCCTTGACGCTGGCGTAAGGCGCCGCTTTGCCGACCGGCCGGCGTGTGATCTCGACCTCCAGCATTTCGGCCGTTGCGGCGAGCCGGGCATAGATGCCGGACACCGCGAGGCGATAAGGCTCGCCGCTCCGGTGCGGCGAGGTGTCCGGCGAGCGCTCCGCCAGGTTTCGCAGTTCCTCGGAGACATCGGCGAGATGAGCCGCGATCGACAGCTCGGAGCCGAGCACGTGCAGCTCGTTCAGATAGAACTGCATCACCCGGCTCGACTGCAGCCGCAGCGTGCCGCGCATGACGTCGGCGGTGACGAAGGGGTTGCCGTCACGGTCACCGCCGATCCAGCTGCCCATGCGCAGGAACGAGGCGAGCTCGCCGGCAGCCTGTGCGCCATCCTCCTCCAGCCGATCTTCGAGCGCGTTTACGAGCCGCGGCACCTCGCGCAGGAAGGTGTAGTCGTAGAAGGACAGGCCGTTGGCGACCTCGTCGAGCACGGTCAGCTTGGTCCGGCGCAAGAGATTGGTCTGCCACAACGTCAACACCTCGCGGCGAAGCTGCTCGTCGCTGGCGGCCGCCTCCTCCGCGGTCAACGCGACCCGCTCGCGGCGATCGAGCAGGCCGGCGACCTCCATCTCGCGGTCCATGGTGCTCTTGCGTCGGACTTCGGTCGGATGCGCGGTCAGCACCGGGCTGACCAGCGCGGTCTTGAAGAAGTTGCGGAGCTGATCGGGACCAACGCCCGCCGCCTTGGCATGGGCCAGCGTGTCCGCCAGCACGCCGGAGCCGCTGCTTTTGGCAGCGCGCGCGCGCATCTGGCGGATGTTGTTCTGGTCCTCGGCGATGTTGGCAAGATGCGAGAAATAGCTGAAGGCACGGACGATCCGCACCGTCTCGGAGGTCGACATGCTGTCGAGGATCTGCTCGAGCTCACGGCGGGCGAGCCGGTCCTCGTCGCGGTGGAACCGGATCGAGGTCTGCCGGATGCGCTCGACCAGGTCGAACACGTCGGCGCCCTCCTGGTCGCGCACGGTGTCGCCGAGGATGCGCCCGAGCAGGCGAATGTCGTCCCGCATGCGCGCGTCGGCCTCAAGCGCCTGGACGTCCTCAGGGCGGTTGGGGCGAGGTTCAGTGCTGTCGGATGGTACGGTCTGGAGGGACATGGCTCGCTCCTTGGTTCGAGCTCGCTTGGATGCCCGGCAAGGGCGAGTGTGCGATATTTTTCCGCCGCAGTGCAAGATGAACTTGGTGGCGGCGCGGCAGGGCTGGGTGATGATCGCGTGTCCCGGACAAGCAGCAACGCCGCAAGCGTTGCTGCGCCGAGCCGGGACCCAGAAGCCACAGAGCACATTGCCGCAACATGGGCCCCGGCTCTGCAGCGCATCACGCCGCGAAGACGGCGGCGCGCTGCGCTGCGTCCGGGGCACGAGAGATTGCTGCAATCTCCCCAATGGACATAGTCTCGCGGTCTCGTGGCCGGTTTCGCCCGAGCTCTGCTGTCCGTTTCGCCCTCATCGAGATGAAGGGCGCAGGGAAGCCCGGGCGCCGGCTGGCACCCAGGGTCCGCACGCGGGGTGACCACAGGTGATGCCGCGGGACATCCCGGCCTTCCCTGCGCAATGGTTTTGCGGCTTATGGCGCGTTCTCCCCCGGGAGCGATGCACTATTGCCCCCGTCGCCTTGCGGATGATCGTTGCGCGCGCCCGGTCGGGCCGCTTCACCACCGCAAGCCCTGACGCACAGACCCCGGGCGTCAGGACCACACGCTTTTGCCGTCCGCGGACGTCCCGTCCCTGATCAACGGAGGCTACGCGTGCTCGCCCCCGTGGCCGAAACGAGACGCTGTGACCGCGGCGTGTTTTGCCTCCGGGCACCGCGAGCGATTAAGGGGCTCAGCGCGTAGGATGGGTTGAGCCCTTGCGAAACCCATCGCGTTGCGTCATCGGCGGAGCTTGATGGGTTTCGCTTACGCTCTACCCATCCTTGTATTAGCCCGATTGGTTATATTGAGCCGTTCCGTGAGGAATGGCCCAGCCCGGGTGGCCGCCCGAGCTGGGTCGCCGTTCGATCGGATCGGTACCCACCGAAGCCTTGAGGGCTGTCAGACGTAGCAAGATCGCGATCGGCACTTCATCGGGACCCGAATGGTTGAACGAACTTTAGGTTCGCATAACAAGGGAGGGATCGACGAAGATGGCCAAGCATACCACGATCTGTGCCGGGATCGATACCGGCAAACGGAAGCTCGATGTGGCGATCGAGGGCAGCCGCGAGCAGTTGCAGGTGACGAACACGGCGGAAGGCCATGAGGCTTTGCTGACGTGGCTGCGACAGCATCGCATCAAACGCGTCGGCATCGAGGCGAGCGGCGGTTACGAACAGGCTGTCGTCGCCGAACTGCGACGCAAGGGGTTTGTGGTTGTGGTGTTTCAGCCGGCTCAGGTCCGAGCCTATGCCGCATTCCACTTGCAACGGGCCAAGAACGATAAGATCGATGCCGCTCTTATCGCAACCTGCACCGCCGCGGTGCGGAAGATCCATACCGCTCCCGATCCCCGGTTGCTGCCGTTCGCCGAGCAGCTGACCATGATCGATCAGATCGGTGAGGATATTGCACGCCTCAAAAACAGGATCGAAAGCTGCCGCAATGCGGCGATCAACAAGCTCTGGCAAGAGGATATCGCTCGCCTGGAGCAGCGCGTGAGGGTCGCACTCAAGGCTCTGGTCGCCTCGATCCGCAAGCATCCCGACCTTGCCAAGAGACTTGCCCTGATCAACAGCGTTGACGGCATCGGGCTGCCGACCGCCGTGGCCATCCTGGTGCGTCTGCCTGAGATCGGCCAGATCACGCGGGAGCAAGCTGTCGCTCTCGCCGGCCTTGCGCCCTATGACGACGACAGCGGCGACCGGTCAGGCGTTCGGCATATCGAGGGCGGACGAAAGCGGCTGCGCCGCGCCCTTTATACGGCTTCACTGGCCGCATCGTTTCGATGGAACCCGCAGCTCATCAAGCTCTATCAACGGCTGACTGCGGCTGGAAAGGAACACAAGCAGGCGCTCGTTGCCTGTGCCAGAAAGATGCTCATCTTCGCCAACACAGTGGTGGCTCGCGGCACGCCGTGGTGCGGCGAACCTCCGGTAGGATCATTCCCTGCTTCTTAGTTCGACCGAGACGCGCTTCTTCGTCCCGACCTACGGCTCCTCATGACGTCGCGCGTAGCGTCCGTCAAGGATGGCCGTCGCTCGCCCCAACATCACCCGATCTGCCGCCAGGCCACGCCTTGACGGACGCGAGCACGGCGTCATCATGGCAGACGCAGGCGATCCGGACGGCGCAAAACACGGCCGCTATTTAATGGTTGCTACAGGCTAGTGAGCGGCGGCATTTTCGGCACGTGCAGGAGCATCACCGACGTTAACCCTGTCGCGCAAATGATTCGTCGTGAGGCGGCAGCCGCCGACAAGTTGCCTTATTGCAGCGGAGAATTTTCAGCGGCACTAACCTAGGTTAGAGGCGCATTATGCTGAGAATGGCGTTGTTGGGCCTCCTCATCCTGTTGAGTGTAGGAATGCTCTCAGCAATGGAGCTGACAGCTCCACCGCGTCGCGCTGTCGCGACCGTCCAGCCGCTTGCCGAGCAAAACGCAGCCATCCCGGCTGCACATGACGCATTGGCGAAGGCCGATCGCCTTGACGTCGTCGCTGTGAGCAGCGAGATGCCGACACAGGCTGCTTTGGTCGAACCGCCCGTTGCTCCGCCGGAAGACATCCATCTCGGTTCGCACGAGCCGGAAACGATCACCCGTCATCGGCACCATTCGAAGAAGATCGCGACCGCTGAACGTCCCAAGCCAAAACCGAAAGCAGCCGCTATCAAGCGAACTGCCAATGTCCAGCGTTCAAAGGCCGCCAACAATACCGAGCCCTGTCGGCTCAAGGCGTTTGGTGGCTTGCGCAAGGCATTGAATCTGACCAGTTGCGAAATCTGAGGACGGTTCTGGCCCCTTGACCTGCATGTGGCGTGCTTTGCCCGACCGGGCAACGCGTGGGATTGTGTGCGACCACGGCCTATTTCGTCACCATCCGTCGGGTCGGCGCTACGGTGCCGGCAGGAGCCATCGGCGAGATCGAGAACGTCAACCACGCGTTCCATCCTGCCGGCCGGTTCTCCGCCGCGAATTCGCCATATGCCTTCAGGTTGAGATAGCCTTGCATGTCTTCAACCGGAAACAGGTATCCGACCTGCGGACCTACGCCAACGACCCGTGACCGGAAACCACCGAGGATCGGGTGTTGTCCAAAGTCGTCGGTGATCTGCTGATAGCCGTACCCCACCAGTCCGACAAAAAGCTGCTTAGAGAGAAACTGGGAGGCGCCCCAGTCGAAGTGGAAGTCGATGCCATTCTGATATTGTGTGTCGTGGTTCTTGAAATTGTAGGTAAGTCCCGCGACAGCCGAAAACTCGTGGCCGGTCTGCGGATTGAAGTAGGTGTAGCCGCCGCCGCCGTCGATAGCAGCATGGCCGATACCGAGATTGGCAAGCCGGATTGGCGAATAGGCGCCGACCGGAATGTCCCCGGTCACATAGGTCATGAAATTGTGGACGCCGGCGTTCCACTTCAATGTCGCCTGCGGATAGAGGTCGCCGACCGATGTGATGGAGTCGGCAATGGTGCCGTTGCGCGTTATCACGAGCGGTCCGAGTGCCGTGGTCAGCGTCCCGCTCAGGTCGGCGCTCGAGCGCCCGAACAGGCCGGTTACGCCAATGGCCAATTGTCCTCCGAGCACCGGCGTTGCGAAGGTGTAGGTGGGGTTGAGCAGAACGAGATCGCCCTGCGCATTGAGATGCAGATTGAGGCTGCTGTTCACCGTCGCGGGAAACCTGCCGATCTGGATTTCCTTCGCCGCGGCTGTGGCCCCGGATGCGGATACGGTCGTGTGATAATACACCGCCGCCATCGACCAGCCCGGCACCGCCGGGGCCGCCGCGAGGCTGCCGAACCGGCCGGGAAGCCAGTACGAAACCCCACCCTCATCGGCATATGCCGCTTCGGGCACGCAGCCGAGCAGCACCATGGCTGCGCCGAGACTCGTGCGGATGAACCAAATCCGAGATTCTTGCTTGGATGGCGTCATTCTCTGCCCCCGACACTCATTGTATCTGAACCCAAAATGGCCGTCGCTGAACTGCAACGGGTGGTCACGGTCCTCGCCAATGGTATGCGGCATACGATCTGCCCGGACCATTTGCCGAATCGATCTGCATTCAGACGACTGTCAAACCCGCTTGATGCCAGGCGGCTGCCAGCTCCCTTCGCCGGCCGGCAGGATCGAAGGTGCTTCGCTCTTCGGCCAGTACAAGCGCATGACAAGATAGATCGTGTCATTGGGCGCAGGCAGCCAGTTTGCTTCCTTGTCCGCGCCGGGGCTGTCCTTCTGGATGTAGAGGGTGAGCGAGCCATCCTCATTCTTCTTCATGCCGGGCAACATCGGCGAGTTGATGAGGTAGCGGCTGATCGGGTTCTCGACCAGGAGTTGGCTCTTGCCGTCATACATCGTCACCGACCAGAAGGAGTTCACCGGTGGCAGTTGTCCCGCGGGGAAGGTCAGTGTGTAATTGTGCTTGCTGCCGTCGAGCGTCCGGCCGTCGCTGTCAACGCGCGTGAACGGATAGGTCGCTTCCGCCGGGTCATTGCCGTAGATGCCGGCCTGAGCGGCGACGGCTCGCTTCAACCAGTCGCCATTGTAGTGGGCGCTATCGCCTGGAAGACCGCTAACGCGCCAGCCATTGATCGCCTCGCCGGCAGATGCGACGGCCTCGTCCACCTTCCGCTGACCCTCCTTCATGCCGAGGCCAAGCTCCAGCTTGTGCTCCAGTGGCAGGTCCTTGAAGTTGAGGGTCTTGCCTGGCCCGACCCCGATGCGTGCCAGCTTGGAGCGTATCTCCTTTTCATTATCCTGTGCCGGCGCGAATTGTAGCGCGAAGTCGAGATAATCGAAGAAGTTGGTCTTCACGAGTTCCTTGTCGATCTTGGGGAAGTCGATGGCTGGCGCGGCCGGCGGCGGCGTCTGTTTCAGATAAGCCGAGAGCATCTGCACCTTGTAACCAGCTTGCACCTTCTTGACGTTATCGAGATCATCCGGGCCGAAAAGCTGGGTGCGATAGCCCGCAAGGGATAACTGTGTGCTCGAACGAAACACCCGTTTGATGCCCGCCGGGGTGTCGCCCTTCCAGTTGGGCCCGACCACCATGTAGTCGCCGGTCTCGCTCCCTGTGGCTCGGGTGCCGATATAGCCGTAATTGTAGGTATTCCCGTCGCAGAGCATGACCGAGTAGTAGCGCTTCGGGTCCATCGCGGGCACCGAGAGCACCACCGGCTCCATCCGCAGATCCAGCCATACGAAGGAATAGGGCGTGTCGCTATTGGGCGTGACGATTGCCGTATCCTTGTAGGTGTAGACATTCGGCTCGTTCTTGATTTGGTTGAACGGTGCCTTGAACTGCCCCGAATTGCGGTCGACCGCGTATTCGTACATGATTGCATAGTTCATCACGATTGGCAGGCCATAGATGAAACCTGCCTCGGCGAAGTCCTTGGCCTCAAACAGCCCGGGCCAATCGGCTTTGTTCTGCGCGATTACCGGGGTGGACTTCGCCGTCGTGACGGCGAGCGCAGTCAGCGCAGCGGAGCGAAGCAGATCGCGTTTCGTCAACATGGGAGCTCTCCTTTGTTACCATTGTTCTTTTGTTCGGCCGACGCCAGCGCCAAAGCGCTGGGCCTCGATGGCGGAGCGAATGAGGTCAAAGCCGCAGGCCGGACCAGCCGAGGTATTTGAAAGTTTGTGCTGTCGTATGCCTTCGGCTCACGTGACCTGCTTGACCGGCGGAATCTTCCAAGATCCATTGATGATCGAGGGGTTCCTCTCGTTCGGCCAATACAGCCGCATCATCAGGACAAAATCGCCTGACGGTGCGGGAAGCCAGTTGGATTCCTTGTCCTTCCCCGGCGAGTCCTTCTGGATGTAGAGTTCGGTGGAGCCGTCAGGATTCGATTTCAAATTCTGTCGCGCGCTGATCGAGTAGCGGTCGAGTGGATTGTTCACGAAGAAATAGTTCGCATCGTACATCGTCAGCGACCAGAACCCGAGCGCCGGCGGCAGCTGCCCCTTGGCAAATCGCAGCACGTATTTGTTGGCACCGTTGTATTTGCGGCCCTCAGCGTCTTTCAGCGAGGTCGGATATACGGCGTCCTGCGGACGGTTGGCGCCGAGCCCGATGGCGGTAACCAGCGCGCGCATCAGATAGTCGGCACCGTAGATGCCGGTCTTGGTGGTGAAGCCCCAGCCGTTCTCGTCCTTCATGTCCTTGTTGATCTTGAACTGAAGCATGATGCGATCGAATCCGATCTCCGGAACTCGCTTGACGAAATCTGCCTTGAGCTTGCTTGCGTCGAAATCCTTCCCGGGCACGATTCCGATCCTCGCGAACTTGGCGAGTTGCGGCGCGTCGGCGGCCGCCGGCGGATTGTCTTTCATGAGCTTGCAGAGCAACGTGAAATAGGCCGTCGCATCCATGCGATTGACCTGATCACGAACAGCAGTCTTCATGTCGATGGAAGCATCGACCTTGCCTTCAGGCGGTGTGTAGGGCTTGCCATAGGAGCTCAGCGGGACCAGCTTGCATTCGTCCTGCAGCTTGTGCACCTCGGCGTAGTCCTCGGACGTGCCGGTGCAATAGATGCGGCCGAGCAGCCACACGATGCTGGTGGGCGACTTGTATTCCTTGACGCCGGACGGCAGCGTGCCCTTCCATCCGGGGCCCGTGATGGCATAGGTCTGCGCGCCGGTGCCGGTCGTCCGCTTGCCCGGCACCTGGAATACCGTCGTCCAGCCGTCCAGCATCGGGAAGAGTGCGTAACGGCCCTTCATGTCCGGGATGCTGAGCACCCACGGTTCCTTGCCGACGTCGAAGAACGCACTGGTGTAAAGCGTGTCTGCATTTGGTGCCGTCACGTCGCGGAAAGACGCATCAGGGTACTTGCGCAGCTTGATGATCTGGCCCATCGGCGCGCGCGTGCCGACCGGCTTTGCAACGTTGGTGATGACACGGCGCGTCATCTCCATCGTCACGAGCGGATAGCCGAAGATGTAGGCGTCGGTGGCGAGTGCGAACTCCTCGAGTCCCTCGCCGGTGCCGAGAAGTTCGCCGAGCTCGGCGTGGCCCATTGTGCTTATCGAGGAACTAACGAGCAGGCTCATGCCGCCGATCGTTACGTTGCGACGGGTGACATCCATGATAAACTCCGTTGAAATGAAGAACTTGAAATCTTTCGATGCTCTCGGTCGCTCAATTCACCGAGCTAAGGGGAAACCCGCTCCTCTCTCGTCTCAATAACAGGGCGGATACGGGTAATAACCGCACGCCGGCCGCGCGTAGGGGTGATAGTACGCAGCCGCGCCATATGCGGCGGCGCCTACGGCGCCTGCATACATCGCGCCGCGGAACGCGCTGCGCCGGGCAACGCCGGCGAACGACAGCGGCGTGAACGGCCGCCCGATGATGTCGATGAAGAGGGCAGCGCCACCGTCGGCGCCGGCAAGATCGCCTTCCAGAGTCTGGACATGGAAGGTGAGCTTGTCGCCCTCGAGCTTCGGGTTCTTGAGGACCACGACGGCGTCCTTGACCGAGCCATCCTTGCCCAGCACGGAAACGGTCGCGTTCGGAGGATTTTTGGTGAAACTGTCGTCACCCGATCCCCACTCCGCGATCACGTCAGCGGTCGCCTGGTGGCCTGCGGAGCGTACTGGACGGTCGGCAAATATGATGGAGCTGGGCGACACGCCGGTCAAAGTGAGTGTATCCCCTTGCAACGTGGCGCCACGGGAGTTGAGCACGAACAGCGACGGCACGATCTCGGGTTTGGCTGAGGCTGCTGGCGTGCCGATAGTCTTCATGGAAGACGGTGCCGCCGCGTTCTGGGCGAGCGACGCACTGGCGCTGCAAAACGTCATGGCCAGGGCGAGTATTGCGATAATCCGATCTAGTCCTGCGATCCGCATGTGACGTTCACTCCTGTTTGCCGCTCGTCTTTTTCGTTGGCTGTTGCCTGCCGAAACCCAATGGTTGACGGCAGGTATTCCAAATGCCTGCATGACGCGCTTCCCAGTTCACTGATCAATCAAGGCACGCTCGCACAGCGTGCAGAATGATCTCTCGATGTCGCGGCGTCTTGCCATTTCGCGCCAATCATTCCGAGGTCGAGTTAGTCATTTCGAGGTCCTGAGAAGCGCTTACCTGCCGGCTTTCGGGCAAAAGGACCGCATTTCGCGCCATTCGTCCGGTTTGACTGCTGTCGCCGATAGACGTTGGGTTGGATCTTCATCAAGCGCGCGAAGTTGCGGCTGAAGCTGCTGGCACCTGCGAAACCCAAACGCGCAGCGATGTCGGCGATGTTTTCGTCCGATTCCGCGAGCAGATGGCAGGCGGTGTCGAGCCGAACCTCCGCGACGAGCTCAGCGTAGGTGGTGCCCATCTCGGCAAGGCGGCGCTGCAGCGAGCGGGCACTGATGCCGAGCCGGTGCGCCGTTTGGGGGAGCACCGCACGGTCCTGGCGCAGCGACGCGGCGATGGCCGCTCGGACAGCGTATCGGGACGGCGTGGGGACTCGCTTCATGATGCGGCGCAAAACCTCCGCTCTTCCGACATATTCGCCAATGTTTACGCAGAAGACGCCGTTACGTATGGCCATCGCGCGCCAAAATGCGACTTCGCCGACCGTTGCGAAGGGTAGCACCGGCATGATGCCGCAGCGCAGCGTGGCAAGGTTGATCTTGAACTCAGTCTAAAGTAGCATCATGAGCAAAGCGCGCGGTTGCATCACCTTGGGAGGCCGGGACAGCGGAAAGCCGTGACGTCCCGGGGCACGACCATGAAGGCCATTGTCGTGGCGCGCTGCGCCCTGCTTGCACCTTTCGTTGAGGTTTTGAACGATGTCGGGGCCCCGGCTGAACGGATGCTGAGCAGGTTCGGCCTGCCAGCACATCCCGAACAGAAGCCCAATGACTATTTCCCACTCATTCCCGCACTTCAGTTCGCAACGATTGCACAGTCATCGCAGGGGATTACGGATCTTGGATTTCGAGCCGTCCAACGAATGCACTTTGGTCATATGAGTGACCAACTTCAAGCTGCGGTTCGCCACGCGCCGACCCTGTTTTCCGTCTTGGAGCAATGGTGTCAGCTTATCCAGATCGAAGACAACTTCGTCCGCTATTGGCTCGAGCGTCATGATGACCTCTTGAGGGTTTGCAACAGCATCTCCGGAACTGCTGGAACTCTGCATCTCGAGCATACGCAATGGCTGCAGAACGTGATGATGGTGTACGTCATCCGCCAGTTTGCAGGGCCGAATTGGGCGCCGGCGACCATCGCCTTTGAAGCTCGATACACGCCTGGTCCCGAGACCCAATCCCGGTGGCCTCACACCCGTTTCCTGTCGGGTCAGAAGGTTTCATGGATTGATGTGCCCATTTCACTGCTGAGCTTACCCAATCCGGTGAAGCCCGCGGCATCAGGCCCATCGGAGCGCGAGTTTCAGCGCATCGGCACCGATGCCATAACATCGCTCAAGATGATGCTTCCGTCGTACCTGGATGAGGGCCCCCTCGGCATCGCCGAGGTAGCCGAGATCGCCGGGACCAGCGTGAGAAGCCTTCAGCGCGGCCTCGCAAGCGCAGGACTGACATACTCTCGCTTGCTCGATCAGGTCCGGTTCGAGAAAGGTGCCGACTTGCTGCGCAAGACGGACGCCAGGATAATCGATGTTGCCTTGGCCACGGGTTACACCGACCCGGCTCACTTTGCCCGTGCGTTCCGCCGCATGGCGGGCATAACGCCGCGCGAGTTTCGAGAGAATTCGCCGCGAGCCTAGCGATGCGAAAGTCCTACAGGAGCGTCGACCGCCGCGAGGCTCCAAAGTCAGCTTCGCCGGAGCGCACCGGACCCCGCGACCGACATTGACGCGTCCGCGCGCCTCAAGCCGGCACGATCACCTTGCCGATCGGCCAGAGCGCGATGCCCGCGAGCTTGAGATGGGCCCATGCGAAGGGGATGCCGATGATTGTGATCGCGAGGACCAGCGCGGTCAGGACATGGCCGAGCGCCAGCCACCAGCCGGCGAGCACGAACCAGATGATGTTGCCGATCACCCCAAGCGGGCCGGTGCCGATATCGCTCATGCCGGTGACCTCGTCGCGGCGCACCGCCCGCGAGCCGAACGGCAGCAGCGTGTAGACGGCGATGTTGAACGCCGCCCGCGCCCAGGGCAGGCCGATGATGGTGATGGCCATGATGATGGCAGCCACCAGCCAGCCAAACGCCATCCAGGCGCCGCCGATCAGGATCCAGAGGATGTTGAGGAGAATGGAGACGGGGGCCATGGTTCTATCCGCAGGTCGATGACCCCGCCTATATAGGTGCGAAATCTGTCCCTGCTAAGACGGCAAGGCAGGCCATATGGCGCACAGCGCGATCCGGGGCTTGGTCCGGAATGCGCTTCCGCCTTCGCTCGTCGAGCTACGGCGGACAAGTCGCTCGATCCGGGCTCCGGCTACCGCCCCTCGAATTTCGGCTCGCGCTTCTCCATGAAGGCCTTCATGCCCTCGGCCATGTCCTCCGTCCTGAACAGCGGCAGGAGCTGCAGATAGACGTGGTGGACGTGGTCGGAGAAGTTTTCGTTGAGGCCCATCCGCATCATGCGCTTGGAGGCCTGCACCGCCAGCGGCGCATTGGTGGCGATTTCGCGCGCGATCGTCATGGCGCGGCTCATCAGCTCGGCGTCCGGCACGACCTCGTTGGCGAGGCCCCATTCGAGGCACTCGCGCGCACTCAGCGTACGGCCCGTGAAGATCAGCTCGGAGGCCTTGGCCCAGCCGAGCATGCGCGGCAACAGCCAGGTGCCGCCGGACTCCGGCACCACGCCGCGCTTGACGAAGGCGGCGGCGAGCTTTGCCGACTCCGCCATGATGCGGATGTCGCAGCCGAGCGCGGTGTCCATGCCATAACCGGCGGCGCCGCCGTTGACCGCGCAGATGGTGGGCTTGTCCATCGCATGCAGGACCGTGGGCGGGGTATTGCGGAGATTGATCGTGGTCGGCGAGGACGCGGCGCTGAGACCGTTGCCGTCGCGCTCCTTGCGCAGGTCGAGGCCGGCGCAGAACGCCCTGCCCTTGCCGGTGAGGATCACGACGCGGACATTCCTGTCCTCATTGGCCTCGGTCAGCAGGCGGGCGAGATCGTTCAGCATCGGCCCGGAGATCGTGTTCATGCGCTCCGGCGCGTTCAGCGTGATGGTCGCGATGTGGTCGGCGACCGTGTAGAGGACTTCGCTTGTGATGTCCCCATCTGTCGTGTCGCTCATGAAAGCCCCTCGGTCTCGTAGCCCGGATGAGCGCAGCGACATCCGGGACAGTGGTTGCTGGTCGTCCCGGGTATCGCTGCGCTCACCCGGGCTACGCACCGTCAGATCTTCCGTCCGGCCTGCTCCCAATAGGGATCGCGCAGGCGGCGCTTGAAGATCTTGCCGGAATCTTCGCGCGGCAGCCCGCTGCGGATCTCGATGTGCTTGGGCACCTTGTAATCGGCGAGCGAGGTCTTCAGTCGCGCGCGGACTCCGGCTTCATCGAGCGTGACACCGGCCTGCGGCTCGACCACCGCCATCAGCGCTTCGCCGAACTCAGCGTCGGGGATCCCGAACACGGCGCAATCATGCACGCCGGGCACGGCGTGCAGCACGGATTCAATCTCGGCTGGGTAGATGTTGACGCCGCCCGAGATCACCATGTCGCGCTTGCGGTCGCAGATGAAGACGTAGCCGTCCTCGTCGATGTAGCCGACGTCGCCGGAGGTGATGAAGCCATCGCGGTCGATCTCGGCGCGCTTCTCCGGCTTGTTGTGATAGGTGAAGTCGGCCATCTCGGCCATGCGGGAATAGATCTCGCCGATCTCGCCCACGCCAAGCACGCGGCCGTCCTCGCCGATGAACCGCAGCTCGGCGCCCGTCGAAATCCTGCCGACGGTGCCGGGCTTCTTCAGCGCATCCTCGGAGGTCGCGAAGGTCACGGCGCTGGATTCGGTCGAGCCGTAGAATTCGTAAATCACCGGCCCCCACCATTCGATCATGGCGCGCTTGACGTCGGCCGGACACGGCGCGGCGGCGTGGATGACATGGCGCAGCGAGGACACGTCGTACTTGTTGCGCACCGCCTCCGGCAGCTTCATCAGGCGGATGAACATGGTCGGCACCATGAAGATGGTGTCGATCTTGTATCGCTCGATCGCCTGCAGGAATTCCTCCGCCTCGAAGCGCGGCATCAGCACCAGCGCGCCGCCGAGCTTGCCGGCACGGATGCCGAACGAGTTCGGCGCGGAATGATAGAGCGGGCCCGGCAGCAGCGCGCGGGCACCGGGCTTCAGCCCATAGATCATCGCGCGCATGCGCTCGCCGGCTGCCGCCTGCTCCGGCGTCGGCGCATTGCGGCGTACGCCCTTGGGATGGCCTGTCGTGCCCGAGGTGTAGATCATGTTCATGGGCTGCGGCACCACCGGGCCGTCATAAGGCCGGTGCTGCGCGAGCCAGGATTCGAGACCGATCGCGAAGTCCGGCGTCGTCAGATGATCGGGATCGATCTTGTAGGTGGACAGTATCTCCGGCGGCGTCGGCACGCTGAGCACGGTGACACCCTTCGGTATCGCGTCGCGCAAGCCGTGCAGCATGTCGGCATGCGCGATCAGGACTGCGGTGCCGGAGTCCTTGAGGATATAAGTAATCTCCTCCGGCTTGAAGTGCCAGTTGATCGGCACGCCGTAGGCGCCGAGCCGCATCGCTGCGTAGGCGGCTTCGAGGAAGGCGATGTCGTTGCGCATCAGCATGCAGACGCAATCGCCAGGCTTGACGCCGAGCTTGGCGAGGCCGGAGGCGATGCGGTCGCTACGGTCTGCGACCTCGGCGTGGGCACGACGGCGCTCACCGGAGACGATGCCGAGAAAGTTGGACGTTTCGCTCATTGTTGTTTTTCTTTGTTGTCGTGTTGTCATTCCGGGGCGATGCGCAGCATCGAACCCGGAATCTCGAGGTTCCGGGTTCGGTCCTGCGGACCGCCCGGAATGACAGAAAGCTAATCCGCGAATCTCGGCGCGCGCTTCTCCAGATTGGCGCGGACCGCCTCGGTCTGGTTCGGACTGCCGATCAGCTTCTGCTGCTCGACGGACTCGGCGAGCAGCGCCGGGCCGGGATCGACCGAGAGATTGTTGAGCATCCGCTTGGCCGCGCGGATCGCATCGGGACTCTTGCCGGCGATCTCGCGCGCGGCTTCGAGGGCGCTCGCGCGCGGGTCGTCGCAGATGCGCGTGGCGAGGCCGTAGGCCATCGCCTCCTGGGCGGAGAAGATGCGGCCGGTGTAGGTGAGATCGCGCAGGATGTCGTCGCGCACGAGCGAGGCCAGGATTGGCGTGCCCGCCATGTCGGGCACGAGGCCCCATTTGATCTCCATGATCGACATCCGCGCGTCCGCTGAGAGAAAGCGCATGTCGGCACCGAGCGAGAGCTGGAAGCCGCCGCCGAAGGCGACGCCATGCACGGCCGCGATCACGGGCACCGGAAGCTGGCGCCAGCCCCACACGGCGGCCTGCGGAAAGTTGGCCTGGCCATGCGTGCGTTTGATGAGATCGCGATTTTCGCCACCCGGAATTCCGTTGCCGCCCTTCTCCTTCATGGCGGCAAAACGCCCCATGTCGAGGCCGGCGCAGAAGGCGCGGCCTTCGCCCGAGAGCACGACGGCGCGCAGGCCTTTCTCCGTGGAAAGCCGCTCGGTTGCGGCGACAAGGGCCTCGAACATCGCCTGATCAAGGGCATTCATCTTGTCCGCGCGCACCAGCCGCACGTCGGCGACGCCTTCCGAGATCGAGATCGAGACGCGCTCTTCCATGGACGAATTCTCCCCTGTTCTTGTTCAGTGCCGCTTTACAGGACGCTGGCGGCCGGATTTAGTCAATCGACCAATTAACTGACAATCCCTACGGGGGAAACAGCCATGTTCAAGGAAAATCTTCTCGCCGGCCGGAGCATTCTCGTGACCGGCGGCGGCACGGGTCTCGGCAAGTCGATGGCGGCGCGCTTCCTCCAGCTCGGCGCCGACGTGCACATTTGCGGCCGCCGCAAGATCGTCTGCGACGAGACCGCGACCGAGCTGATGGATCGCCATGGCGGCCGCGTCACCAGCCACGGCGTCGACATCCGCAACGCGCTCGCGGTCGAGGAGATGGTGGAGAACATCTTCCGCGAGGCTCCGCTGACCGACCTCATCAACAACGCCGCCGGCAATTTCATCTCGCGCACCGAGGAGCTGTCGCCGCGCGGCTTCGACGCGGTCGCCAACATCGTCATGCACGGCACGTTCTACGTGACGCATGCCGTGGGCAAGCGCTGGATCGCTTTGAAGCAGCCCGGCAACGTCGTCTCCATCACCGTGACCTGGGTGCGCAACGGCTCGCCTTACGTGGTGCCGTCGGCGATGAGCAAGTCGGCGATCCACGCCATGACGATGTCGCTGGCGACCGAATGGGGCCGCTACGGCATCCGCCTCAACACCATCGCGCCCGGCGAGATCCCGACAGAGGGCATGAGCAAGCGCATCAAGCCGGGCGATGAAGCCGGCGCGCGCACCAAGGCGATGAACCCGATGGGCCGCGTTGGCACCATGGAGGAACTGCAGAACCTCGCGGTGTTCCTGATCTCCGGCGGCTGCGACTGGATCAACGGCGAGACCATTGCCATGGACGGTGCGCAGGCGCTCGCCATGGGCGGCAATTTCTACCAGCTCCGCGACTGGAGCGACGACGACTGGAAGACCGCGCGCGACAGCATCATGGCGCAGAACGAGAAGGACCGGGCGAAGCGGGGGTAGTTGCTGCCTCGGGCGCAGCGCAGCACACCCCCGGCGATGCGGAGCATCGTCCGGTGCGGCTTGCTGCGCCGCGTCCGGGACACGAAGCCACAACTGCGCTCCTCCCCGTCTTGTCTTCACCCGCGGATGACGCCACACTCCCAGGCATAAGAACAAGACGTCACGGGAGAAACATGTCCACACAGCCATTGGCGAATCTCGCCGACATGGTGCGCGAGCGCGCGAAGAGCCGCGGTAACGCCATCGCCTATGAATTCGAGGGGCGCACTACCAGCTTTGCCGAGTTCGACGTCACGACCAACAAGGTCGCCAACGCCCTGATCGCGATGGGCGTGAAGAAGGGCAACCGTATCGCCTATCTCGGCAAGAACAGCGATGCCTATTTCGAGCTGCTGATGGGCGCGATGAAGGCCGGCGTCGTGATGGCGCCGGTGAACTGGCGGCTTGCAGGGCCCGAAGTCGCCTTCATCGTCGAAGACTGCAGGGCTCCGGTGCTGTTCGTCGGGCCGGAGTTCATCACACAGGTCCGCCAGATCAGGGACCGGCTGCCCGGCGTGCGCACCGTCATCACCACCGAAGGCGGCGCACCGGAATGGCAGGATTTTGCGGCCTGGCGCGATGCGCAGAGTGGCGACGACCCGAGGGCGCCGATCGACACCAGGGACATTGCGATCCAGCTCTACACCTCGGGCACGACAGGCAAGCCGAAGGGCGCGATGCTGTCGCATGCAAACTTCCTCAACCTGGTGCAGACAGGCAATGCCGAGGACAAGCCCGAGTGGAACCGGTGGTCGACCGACGACGTGTCGCTGGTCGCGATGCCGATCTTCCACATCGGCGGTTCCGGCTGGGGCGTGATGGGGCTCTATCATGGCGCCCGCGGCGTGATCGCGCGCGAATTCGATCCGACCAAGGTTCTGGACTTCTTCGAGCAGTCGGGCATCACGAAGCTGTTCATGGTGCCGGCGGCGATGCAGTTCGTGGTGCGGCAGCCGCGCGCCAGGACGGTGGATTTCTCGCGGCTGAAATACATGCTCTACGGCGCCTCCCCGATCCCGGCGGCGCTGCTGAAGGAGTGCATCGAGGTCTTCAAATGCGGCTTCGTGCAGATGTACGGCATGACCGAGACGACGGGAACGATCGTGGCGCTGCCGCCGGAGGATCACGTCGAGGGGCTCGAGCGGATGCGCTCGGCCGGCAAGGCGCTGCCGGGCGTCGAGATCGCCATCCTGGACGTGGACGGCAAGCCGCTGCCGCCGCGCCAGGTCGGCGAGATCGCGACGCGCTCGGGCTCGAACATGGCGGGCTACTGGAATTTGCCTGAAGCGACCGCGGCGACGCTGCGCAGCGACGGCTGGCTGCGCACCGGCGATGCCGGCTACATGGACGAGGACGGCTATCTCTACATCCACGACCGCATCAAGGACATGATCATCTCCGGCGGCGAGAACATCTACCCGGCCGAGGTCGAGAGCGCGCTGTGCGATCATCCTGACGTCGCCGAGGCCGCCGTGATCGGCGTGCCCGACGACAAGTGGGGCGAGGCGGTGAAGGCGGTGGTGGTGATGAAGCCCGGCAAGCAGGCGACCGCCACCGACATCATCAACTTCACCCGCGAGCGCATCGCCGGCTACAAGACGCCGAAGAGCGTGGAATTCCTGCCGGCGCTGCCGCGCAATCCCTCAGGCAAGATCCTGCGGCGGCAATTGCGGGAGCCGTACTGGGTGGGGAAGGATCGAAGGGTGAATTGATCCGCGGTCTCGTACGGTGGGCAAAGGCGCAAAGCGCCGTGCCCACCATTCTTTCATGATCGCGACAGAAGTGGTGGGCACGCTTGCGCTTTGCCCACCCTAAGAGAGCGGTGCAAGCCTCAATGCTTCCCCGGCCCCATATAACCGAACAGGAATCCCGCCACTTTCCGCATCTGGATTTCCTCGCTGCCTTCGGTGATGCGATATCGCCGGTGGTGGCGGTAGATGTGCTCGAACGGCTTGTGGCGTGAATAGCCCATGCCGCCGTGGACCTGCATGGCGCGATCGGCGGATTCGCAGCAAAGGCGGTTTGCCCAGTAGTTGCACATCGAGACGCGGTCGGAGAGCGTACGCTCGATCTGCTCCTCGGTGAGCTGGTCCATCTCCCAGGCGGTCTTGCGGATCAGAAGGCGCAGCATCTCGGCTTGCGTGGCGAGCTCGACCAGCGGGAACTGGATCGCCTGGTTCTCCGCGAGCGCCCTGCCGAACGGCTTTCGCTCGCGTGCGTATTTCACGCTCTCGTTGATGCAATAGACCGCCGCGCCCAGCGAGCTCGCCGCCTGGCGGATGCGGTTCTGGTGCACGAAGCACTGCGCCAGCGACAGGCCGCGGCCGACCTCGCCGAACAGCGCATCCTCCGGTACGAAGACGTCGGTGAAGCTGACGCGGGGATGATCGGTCGGCATGTTGAAGGTCCACATGTACTCTTCGACCTTGACGCCGGGGCTTTTCGCGGGCACCAGGAAGCAGGTGATGCCGCGGGCATCGCCGTCATTGCCGCTGGTGCGCGCGAACAGCGCGCAGTGCGTCGCGACGTGCATCCCGGTGGTCCACATCTTCTCGCCGTTGATGATCCAGCCCTTGACGTTGTCGCGGGTCGCCGGCACCGCGCGCGTCTCCATGTGGGTCGCGTCCGAGCCGTGATGCGGCTCGGTCAGGCCGAAGGTGATGCGGTACTTGCCCTTGATCGAGCCGTCGATCATCGCCTTCTGGTCGTCGCGGCCGTAGCGGTCGAGCATGGTGACGACGGGGAAATTGCCGACGATCGAGTGCTCGTTCTGGAGATCGTTGTGGAGGCCAAGCCCCTTCGCGGCGAAGTGCTCGCGGATCACGGCCATCCAGAGGTTGGACCCGTCCTTGCCGCCATATTGCTTCGGTACCGGAAAACGCAGATGGCCGGCAGCGTCGGCGAGATCCTTGGCCTTGCGCAGCAGCACTTCCCATTCGTGGCGCGGCAGGCCGCCATTCTCGAAATCGGTACGTGCCCATTCACGGCGGTGGTCGAAGAAGCGGATGTTGTCGTCGGCCTCCTCCAGCGGCTTGATCTCGCGTTCGATGAAACGGTCGAGCTCTCCGAGATAGGCGACGAGATCGGCAGGCAATGAGAAATCCAAAGCTTCTCTCCCGGATTGATTTTGTCGTTTTGCGTTAAGGCGCTAGGCGCACTCATGCTTCGCACGATTAAGGTGAGAAGAGCGCGCGCAAGTCAAGCAAGCCGAGGCGTGTGGCGCGCGCAAGGCGCACCAGCGCAATTCGATGGTGCTCCGCCGCCAGCGCGCGGTAGTATGCCGCCAATATTCCTTCACGAGAAAATGCGGGAGCGCGCGATGGAGCTGAAATTTTCCAAGGTGGAACGCAAGGGACCGATCACGATCGTCACGCTGACGCGGCCCGAGGTCTACAACGCGCTGCATACCGATGCGCATTTTGAACTTCAGAAGGTGTTTGACGATTTCTCTGGCGACCCCGAGCAGTGGATCGCCATCGTCACGGGCAGTGGCGAAAAGGCGTTCTGCGCCGGCAACGACCTGAAGTGGCAGGCGGCGGGCGGCAAGCGCGGCTGGGACAAAGGCGGCTTTGCCGGCCTCACCTCGCGGTTCGACTGCGACAAGCCGATCATCGCTGCGGTGAATGGCGTCGCGATGGGCGGCGGCTTCGAGATCGCGCTGGCGTGCGACCTGATCATTGCGTCGGAGAACGCGACCTTCGCCCTGCCCGAGCCGCGCGTCGGCCTCGCCGCCCTCGCCGGCGGCCTGCACCGCCTGCCGCGGCAGATCGGGCTCAAGCGTGCCATGGGCATGATCCTCACCGCGCGCCATGTCAGCGCCAGGGAAGGCCAGGAGCTCGGCTTCGTCAACGAGGTGGTGCCGCAGGGCGAGGCGCTCGCGGCCGCGCTGCGCTGGGCCGAGATGATCGCCAAGAATTCGCCGATGTCGATCCGGGCCTCGAAGCAGGCGATCCAGAAGGGGCTTGGCGTGTCGCTGGAGCAGGCGATCGAGGACCAGCGTGAGTATCCGGCCGTGAAGGCGATGGTCGCCTCGCAGGACTACATCGAGGGCCCGAAGGCGTTCTCGGAGAAGCGGCCGCCGAAATGGGTGGGGAAGTAGGACGGTCTTTCTCTCGTCATTGCGAGCGCAGCGAAGCAATCCAGAATCCCTCCATGGAGACAGTCTGGATTGCTTCGTCGCAAGGGCTCCTCGCAATGACGGCGGAGAGAGTAGCGCAACTGCCTCAACATCATCGGTTTCATGCCCCGGCTTGCCGCCTTCGCTGAAGCTCCGGCGTGCCGAGCAACCCTGCGGGCCTCGGCGGAGTCGGGACCGGGGCATCCAGTACGCCGCGGCCTCTCAGCATCTCGCTGCGTCTCTGGAATACTGGATCGTCCGGTCAAGCCGGACGATGACAGCGCAGCATGTAGCGCGGACCTATCCGCCCCGCTCCAACTCCCGCTTGTAGGACGCGTAGCTCGGCTGATCGACGGCGAGCTTGTCCATCGTGGTCGCCCAAAGATGCTCGGCGAGGCCTGGCGTTGCGAGATCGATCTCGCCTTTCGCGATCCGCTCGGCCAGCGCGCGGTTGAGCTCCCTCACCGAGCCGTCCATACCGAGCAGCGCACGCAACCGCTCCACTTCCGCGGCATCGCTCCCCTCCTCCCGCGTCAGCTGCCGCGTCACGAGGTCGAGGATGTTGATGGCAACGCGCAGCTTGAAGGCCTGGTGGCCCGAGATCAGCGGCGTGATGTCGTTGCGGAGGAAATCGGCGACCGCCTTGGTCAGCTCGATGGGTGTCGGCTCGTCCTGCATGCGTCAGCTCCCGCGCGGCGCCAGGAGCCGCAACAGATCGATCTCGGTCTCGGAGGCACGGCGGCCGATCATGGCCCGCTCCATGGAATGGACGGGGCCCTCGCGGAATCGCTGCATCATGCCGCCGCACATGATGCCCCAGCGCAGCGTGCCCATCACTTCCCAGAATTTCACGCGCACCGGATCGACCTTTCGGCCTGCGGCCTCGTAGCCGGCGAACAGCTCCTCGCGTGTGCCGAAACCGCCGACCGGCTTGTCGATCTCCCCGAAGCGCCAGGAGTTCACACAGACCCAGCCGAGGTCCTCCATGGGATCGCCGAGATGGGCGAGCTCCCAGTCGAGCACGGCACGGACGCCGTCGGCGCCGATGATGAGATTGCCGTTGCGGAAATCGCCATGCACCAGCGTGGTCTCGGCCGCGGGACCGGGATCGTGGTCGCGCAGCCAGCGCAGCGCCAGCTCGAACACGGGCTTGGGCCAGTCCAGGCTGCGATAGTCACGCTCGAACTCGCCGATCTCCCTTGTCGCCGTCATGTGCCGCAGTTCGGGCAGCTTGTTCCGCGGCAGCCTGTGCAGGCCCGCAAGTATGCCGCCGATCTGCCGCGCCAGAAGCGGCCGCGCCGTGGCGTATTCGTCATCGCGCAGGATCTTGCGCGCGATGGTCTCGCCCTCGACCCGCTGCATGATGAAGCCGGTGCCGAGATCGTCTTCCGGCGCCAGTACATGCATCACGCGCGGTGACGGCACACCGGCCTCATAGGCGAGCTGCATCAGCTGCGCTTCCGCGGCAAGACCCGCCGCGCGTGTCGGCGCCGCGCCATATCCCTTCGGCGAACGGCGCAGGATCGCGCCGATCGGTCCATCGGGATGCACGATGTCGAAGCGCCAGGTTTCCTGGCTGGCGCCGCCGGACAGCTTGGCCGCTCCGGCGACGCCGGTCGCGCCCGGGCACCAGCGCCTGACGCTGCGCGAGAGTTCGGCCTCGATCATTTGCCCTTGAACTGCGCGGGACGCTTCTCGAGAAACGCGCCGACGCCCTCGCGAAAATCCTGGGTGTCGCCGGCACGGAGCTGGCACTGGAACTCGAGATTGAGCTGATCCTCGAAGGAATTCTCCGGGCTGTCCCAATAGAGCTTGCGGATCAGCGACAAAGCGATCGTCGGGCCGCTGGCGAGTTCGCGCGCGAGCTTCATCGCCTCCTCCATCAGCACGCCGTCATCGTAGACGCGGTTGACGAGGCCCCATTCCAACGCCTTCTCCGCCGGCAGCCGCTCGCCCATCAGCGACAATTCGATCGAGCGCGCCCGGCCGACGAGCCGCGGCAGGAGCCAGGTCGAGCCGCAATCCGGCACGAGCCCGATGCGACGGAAGGCTTGCAGGAAATAGGACGAGCGCGCGCACAGGATCATGTCGCCAAGCAGCGCGAAGCTCATGCCGGCGCCGGCGGCGGGACCGTTGACCGCAGTGACGATCGGGCAATGCAGATTGCGGATGCGGCGCAGGAAGGGGTGGAAGCCGGTTTCCAGCGTCAGGCCGGCCTTGGTCTTCTTCGACTGGTTGTTGCGGCCCTGGAGATTCGCACCGGTGCAGAACGCGCGGCCCGCGCCGGTCAGCACCACGCAGCGCACCTCGTCCTTCTTCTCCTCGATCGCATCGAGCGCCTCGGCGAGACCGCCCAGCATGTCCACGGAGACCGCGTTCATCACCTCCTGATGGTCGAGCTTGAGGATCGCGACCGCGCCATCGAAATCGAGCGTGACGTGTTTGAACTGCATGGTTTCCTCGTCGGTTGCGGCCTGCGTCAGTTTCGCAGACCGGAATTACTTCTGCCGGGGCGCATATTTGATTTTTGTCGCGACCTTGTCCATGGTGATCGCAGCATAGCAAGCAATCTTGTGCGCAGCGGCTGATGCTGCCTCATGCCAGGACGTCTTGCCAAGAACAGGAAACGCGCATGAACCTTTTCGACCTCTCCGGCCGCGTCGCCGTGATCACCGGCGGCAATGGCGGCATCGGGCTCGGCATCGCCCAGGCGCTCGCGGCACAAGGCTGCAACGTCTCGATCTGGGGGCGCAATGCGGACAAGAACAAGGCTGCGGCCGCCAGCATGGCCGGCCTTGCCGGCAAGGTCGACACCCGCGTCTGCGACGTCACTGATCCCGCGTCGGTCAATTCCGCGATGAAGGCGACGCTCGACATTTTCGGCCGGGTCGACGGCTGCTTCGCCAATGCCGGCATCGGCGGCGGCGGCCGACGCTCCTTCATCGAGCGCACCGAGGAGGAATGGCGCACGATGTTCGCGACCAATCTCGACGGCGTGTTCCACGCGTTCCAGGCCGCGGCCAAGCACATGACGGATCGCGCCAATGCCGGCGATCCCTTCGGCCGCCTCGTGGCGACCTCGAGCCTCGCCTCGATCTTCGGCACTGCGCGCAACGAGCATTATGCGGCGACCAAGGCGGCGATCAACGCGCTGGTGCGCGCGCTCGGCGTCGAGCTGGCGCGCCACGGAGTCACCGCGAATGCGATCCTGCCGGGGTGGATCAAGAGTGACATGACGGCAGGGCTCATGGCCAACGACAAGTTCGTCGCCAACGTCATGCCGCGGATTCCGATGCGGCGCTTCGGCGAGGCATCGGATTTCGGCGGCATCGCGGTGTATCTGATGAGCAAGGCGTCGTCGTATCACACCGCGGATACGTTCGTGATCGACGGCGGCTATACGGCGTTTTGACTCTCGTAGGGTGGGCAAAGCCGCACTTGCGGCGTGCCCGCCATGAGCATTTTCGATTATCGTGGTGGGCACGCTGCGCTTTGCCCACCCTACGGCATCTGATTTCAAAAGCGCAGAAGGGAATGGGCAAATGTTCTCACACGTCATGATCGGCACCAACGACCTCGACAAGGCCAAGGCGTTCTACGACAATCTGCTGAGCACGCTCGAGGTCCGGCCGGCCAGGGTCGACGGCCATCGCATCTTCTACATCACCAAGACCGGCGTGTTCTCGGTCTCGAAGCCGATCAACGGAGAACCGGCGACCTGCGCGAATGGCGGCACGATCGGCTTTGCCTGCAGCTCCCCGGAGCAGGTCGACAAATGGCATGAGGCAGGAGTCGCCGGCGGCGCAAAATCCATCGAGGATCCGCCAGGGGTGCGTCAGGGCCCTGGCGGCAAGCTCTATCTCGCCTATCTGCGCGACCTCGACGGCAACAAGATCTGCGCGATGCACCGGATGCCGGCGTGAGGCCGACTGGACCCTCCTCGTCATTGCGAGGAGCTCTTGCGACGAAGCAATCCAGACTGCCGCCGCGGTAAGATTCTGGATTGCTTCGCTGCGCTCGCAATGACGGAGTCCTGGGGATCTGACGGCGCTCCAGCCCACTCGCCCCGCCCCCATTCAAACAACATTTCAAACGACCTCGCGATATTGCATCGCGTGGCATGGCTCGCGTGACAAAAGCGCGCTCGCACTTTGGCGGCGCTGCGACTATTCTTGCGTTCGGCACAATGCTATCGCTCCGGGAGGAACAATGACAAAACACGCCTACATTCCCCGCACCACCAACTACACTCTCAATCCCGGTGACGAGCTCAACGACCTTAGGATGTCGGAGCAGGTCCGGCCGCTCTATGACCACGTCAAGAAGTTCATCCGCGACACCGTCGAGCCGATGTCGATCGAGTTCGCCAAGGCGGGCGAAGGCAAGGAGGATCGCTGGAGCTTCACGCCGAAGCAGCTCGAGGTGCTGGAGAAGGCCAAGAACAAGGCCAAGCAGGAAGGTCTCTGGAACTTCTTCCTGCCCGATGACGAGACCGGCCAGGGCCTGAAGAATCTCGACTACGCCTATATCGCGGCCGAACTCGGCAAGAGCCCGCTGGCCTCCGAGACCATGAACTGCTCGGCGCCCGACACCGGCAACATGGAGGTGCTGGAGCGCGTCGGCACCAAGGAGCAGAAGGAGAAGTGGCTGAAACCGCTGCTCAACGGCGAGATCCGCTCGGCCTATGTCATGACCGAGCCGAACGTCGCCTCCTCCGACGCCAAGAACATCTCGACCACGGCCAAGCTCGTCGGCGACGAATGGGTCATCAACGGCGAGAAATACTACATCTCAGGTGTCGGCGATCCCCGCTGCAAGATCCTGATCGTGATGGTGAAGACCAACCCGGATGCAGCGCCGAGCAAGCAGCAGTCGCAGATCCTGGTGCCGCGCGACACGCCCGGCGTCGAGGTGCTCGGCCCCATGTATGTGTTCGGCCAGGACCACGCCCCGCGCGGCCACATGCACATGCGCTTCAACAATGTGCGGGTGCCGAAGGAGAACATCCTGCTCGGCGAAGGCCGCGGCTTCGAGATCTCGCAGCTCCGCCTCGGACCGGGCCGCATCCATCACTGCATGCGCACCATCGGCAAGGCCGAGAAAGCGCTCGACCTCATGGTGCAGCGTGGCCTCACCCGCGAAGCCTTCGGCAAGAAGATCGCCCATCTCGGCGGCAACATGCAGATCATCGCGCAGGCGCGCTGCGAGATCGAGGCGATGCGGCTGATGGTGCTGAAGGCGGCGAAGGCCATGGACGTGCTCGGCAACAAGGAGGCCCGCGTCTGGGTCTCCATGGTCAAGGCCATGGTGCCGGAGCGCGCCTGCAAGATCATCGACCAGGCGATCCAGATGCACGGCGCCACCGGCATCTCGCACTGGACCCCGCTCGCCGAGATGTACCAGGACGTGCGCCATTTGCGATTCGCCGACGGTCCCGACGAGGTGCATTGGATGGTGGTCGGCCGCCACGAGCTGAGCATGGCGTAGAGGCTTTGCCTCTGCCCGCGCGGGAAGGGTCGTAGGGCGGGCAAAGGCGCGCACTTCGCGCGCCGTGCCCACCGTCGCGATCTCGCAAGGAATGGTGGGCACGCTTTCGCTTTGCCCACCCTTGTATTAGCCCGATTGGTTATATTGAGCCGTTCCGTGAGGAATGGCCCAGCCCGGGTGGCCGCCCGAGCTGGGTCGCCGTTCGATCGGATCGGTACCCACCGAAGCCTTGAGGGCTGTCAGACGTAGCAAGATCGCGATCGGCACTTCATCGGGACCCGAATGGTTGAACGAACTTTAGGTTCGCATAACAAGGGAGGGATCGACGAAGATGGCCAAGCATACCACGATCTGTGCCGGGATCGATACCGGCAAACGGAAGCTCGATGTGGCGATCGAGGGCAGCCGCGAGCAGTTGCAGGTGACGAACACGGCGGAAGGCCATGAGGCTTTGCTGACGTGGCTGCGACAGCATCGCATCAAACGCGTCGGCATCGAGGCGAGCGGCGGTTACGAACAGGCTGTCGTCGCCGAACTGCGACGCAAGGGGTTTGTGGTTGTGGTGTTTCAGCCGGCTCAGGTCCGAGCCTATGCCACATTCCACTTGCAACGGGCCAAGAACGATAAGATCGATGCCGCTCTTATCGCAACCTGCACCGCCGCGGTGCGGAAGATCCATACCGCTCCCGATCCCCGGTTGCTGCCGTTCGCCGAGCAGCTGACCATGATCGATCAGATCGGTGAGGATATTGCACGCCTCAAAAACAGGATCGAAAGCTGCCGCAATGCGGCGATCAACAAGCTCTGGCAAGAGGATATCGCTCGCCTGGAGCAGTGCGTGAGGGTCGCACTCAAGGCTCTGGTCGCCTCGATCCGCAAGCATCCCGACCTTGCCAAGAGACTTGCCCTGATCAACAGCGTTGACGGCATCGGGCTGCCGACCGCCGTGGCCATCCTGGTGCGTCTGCCTGAGATCGGCCAGATCACGCGGGAGCAAGCTGTCGCTCTCGCCGGCCTTGCGCCCTATGACGACGACAGCGGCGACCGGTCAGGCGTTCGGCATATCGAGGGCGGACGAAAGCGGCTGCGCCGCGCCCTTTATACGGCTTCACTGGCCGCATCGTTTCGATGGAACCCGCAGCTCATCAAGCTCTATCAACGGCTGACTGCGGCTGGAAAGGAACACAAGCAGGCGCTCGTTGCCTGTGCCAGAAAGATGCTCATCTTCGCCAACACAGTGGTGGCTCGCGGCACGCCGTGGTGCGGCGAACCTCCGGTAGGATCATTCCCTGCTTCTTAGTTCGACCGAGACGCGCTTCTTCGTCCCGACCTACGGCTCCCTCATGACGTCGCGCGTAGCGTCCGTCAAGGATGGCCGTCGCTCGCCCCAACATCACCCGATCTGCCGCCAGGCCACGCCTTGACGGACGCGAGCACGGCGTCATCATGGCAGACGCAGGCGATCCGGACGGCGCAAAACACGGCCGCTATTTAATGGTTGCTACGAGAGTCTTTTCCACCAGGAGCCATCATGGACTACGCCGCCAGCGACCTGACGCCACGCGAGCGCTACAAGGTGCTGACCTCCTTCATCTTGCCGCGGCCGATCGCATGGGTGACCTCGCTCGGGCCGACCGGTGTTGTCAACGCCGCCCCGTTCAGCTTCTTCAACGCCTTCTGCGAGGATCCACCGCTCTGCATGTTCGCGGCGAACCGCAAGCCGAACGGCGAGGACAAGGACACGTTCCTCAACATCCAGCGCACCGGCGAGTTCGTGGTCAACCTCGCCGACGAGCCGCTGGCGAAAGCAATGCACGAGAGCAGCGGCGATTTTCCACCTGAGATCGGCGAGCCCGACTATCTCGGCCTGAAGCTGGCGCCATCCACCAGCATCGCGGTGCCGCGGCTGGCCGACACGCCGTGGGCAATGGAGTGCAAGCTCTGGAAGCTGATCGACGTGAACGATGATCGCCGCCTGATCATGGGCGAAGGCATCCACTTTCACATCCGCGACGAGCTCTGGGATCCCGAGGCGATGCGGGTCCACATGGAGCGCTATCACCCGATCGGCCGCATGTTCGCCGACCGCTATTGCCGCACCGATGATCGCGTGGTGTTTCCGGCGGCGGAGGGTGTGAAGAGGAAGTAGCCTCACGCCGCGCACGAGGTGCGCTCCCTCGCCCCGCCTTGCGGCAGGTTATCGCATATGAGTATTTGGCGCGGGCCTGAGCGCGCGCCTCGACCTTCGAGACGACCGCTTCACGGTCTCCTCTGGATGAGGCTTCGTGGGATCGGTGCCGGCTGAAACTGCTGCCACGCGCTCGATCCTCATCCCGAGGGCCCGCCAAAGGCGGGCGTCTCGAAGGATGGCCGCAGGGAAAAGCCCTCAATGCGATGGCCTGCCGCAGGCGGGGAGAGGTAAGAAAGCAGCTACGTCGCAGGCGCGAGCTTGTCCTGTGTCCTGGTCTCGAAATCGCTGGCGTCGTGGCGTTCGTGGAGCTGGCTGGCGGGATCGCCGGAGATGCGGTTGACCATGCGGCCGCGCTTCACGGCCGGACGCTTGGCGATCTGGTCGGTCCAGCGCTGCACGTTCTTGTAGTCCTGCACCGAAAGGAATTCGCCGGCGCCATAGACCAGCCCCTTGGCGAGCGCGCCGTACCAGGGCCACACCGCGATGTCGGCGATGGTGTATTCCTTGCCCGCGAGATATTCGTTGTCGGCGAGGCGGCGGTCGAGCACGTCGAGCTGGCGTTTGACTTCCATCGCGAAACGGTCGATGGCGTATTCGATCTTGAACGGCGCGTACGCATAGAAATGGCCGAAGCCGCCGCCGAGATACGGCGCGCTGCCCATCTGCCAGAACAGCCAGGACATCGCCTCGGTGCGTGTCCTGATGTCCTTCGGCAGGAAGGCGCCGAACTTCTCGGCCAAGTAGAACAGGATCGAGCCGGACTCGAACACGCGGATCGGCTCCGGACCGGAGCGGTCCATCAGCGCCGGGATTTTCGAGTTCGGATTGATATCGACGAAGCCGCTGCCGAACTGATCGCCGTTGCCGATCTTGATCAGCCAGGCGTCGTATTCAGCGCCCTTGTGGCCGAGCGCCAAAAGCTCCTCCAGCATCACCGTCACCTTCACCCCGTTCGGCGTCGCCAGCGAATAGAGCTGCAAGGGATGCTTGCCGACCGGCAGCTCCTTCTCGTGGGTGGGGCCGGCGATCGGGCGATTGATGCTGGCGAACTGCCCGCCATTCTCCTTGTTCCAGGTCCAGACCTTGGGCGGCACGTAGGCGGGGGTGTCGGTCATGCGAGGGCTCCGGCGGAAAGATGCGTCTGCATTAATTAGCCCGCGACCGGCCGATGACAAGGCCTCGGAAATGCATTGCCCGGCGGGGCAACTCTACGTTTCGTCATGGCACCCCCTCCCCGACGTCATTCCGGGGCGCCCGCAGGGCGAGCCTGGAATCCATCGCACCGCCTGGAATGCTCATTCCGGGGTTTTCGCTTCCGCGAGCCCCCCGGAATGACGGGCGTCACCTAGGACGCCGCCGCCTGCGGCCGCTCCCCGTGCTCCATCACAAATCCTTCATATCCCTTCGCCGCGACCTCGTCGCAGATCCGCCGGTAGACGCCGACGCCGCCGATATAGGGCATGAAGATGCGCGGCTTGCCCGGGATGTTGGCGCCCATGTACCAGGAATTGGCCTGCGGATAGAGCGTGCCCTCGGCGACCTCGTTGACGTGCGCGACCCATTTCTCCTCGGCCTCCCCGCCCGCCTCGATCGTCGTGAAGCCGCGCATGCGCATGTGGGTCAGGCACTCGGCGATCCAGTCGACATGCTGCTCGATCGACACGATCATGTTCGAGAGCACCGACGGGCTGCCGGGCCCGGTGATGATGAAGAGGTTCGGAAAGCCCGCGCTCATCAGGCCGAGAAAGGTCTTGGGGCCTTCCGCCCATTTCTGGTTCAGCGTCTGCCCGCGACGGCCCAGAATGTCGATCCTGGCGACCGAGCCGGTCATGGCGTCGAAGCCGGTCGCCAGCACCAGCGCATCGACCTCGTGATCCTTCCCGGCGACGCGCACGGCATTTGCCGTGATCTCCTCGATCGGATTGGTCTTGATGTCCAGCAGCGAAACATTGGGCCGGTTGAAGGTAGCGAAATAGTCGGTGTCGACGCAGATGCGCTTGGTGCCGATCGGGTGGCTGTTCGGCTGAAGCAGCTTCGCGGTGTCAGGGTCTTTCACGATCTCGGCGATCTTGCGGCGCACGAAATCCGCCGCGGTGTCGTTCGCGGCCCGGTCGAGGCCGAGATTGTTATAGGCATACATGAAGGTGAGCCCGCCGCGCTCCCAGCGCGCCGAATACTTGGCGCGCCTGACATCGTCATTGTCATCGAGAGCGCCACGATCCGGCTGCTCGGTATAGATGCCATTGCGGGCAACCTCGCGGGCGAAGCGACGGATCTCCGGATAGTTCCTGCGGAACGCGCTGCGTTCCTCATGCGTGAGCGCGGCGTTGCGGGCGGGAACGGAGAAATTCGCGGTGCGCTGGAACACCGTGAGATGTCTCGCCTGCTCGGCGATGATGGGAGCCGACTGGATGCCCGATGATCCCGTACCGATCAGGCCAACGCGCAGGCCCGCTAAGTCGACCTCTTCATGCGGCCAGTTGCCGGTGTGGTAGACGGGCCCTTTGAAATTCTCCAGGCCCTTGATGTCCGGCTTGCGCGCGTTCGAAAGACAACCTGTAGCGAGCACGACGAACTTGGCTTCGACCGTCTTGCCGTCCGAGGTCGTCACCGACCAGCACGTCGCGCGCTCGTCGAATGCGGCGCGCTCGACGCGTGTGTTGAACTGGATGTCGCGGCGCAGATCAAAGCGGTCGGCGACGTGGTTGGCATATTTCAAGATCTCTGGTTGCGGCGCGTAGCGTTCGCTCCAGTCCCATTCCTGCTGGAGCTCTTCGGAGAACGAGTAGGAGTATTGCATGCTCTCGACGTCGCAGCGCGCGCCCGGATAGCGGTTCCAGTACCAAGTGCCGCCGACGCCGCCGCCCTGCTCGTAGACGCGTGCGGAGAAGCCGAGCCCGCGCAGCCGATGCAGCATGTATAGGCCGGCAAAGCCGGCGCCGACGACGACCACGTCGTAAGCCTCGGCGGCGCGAGCCGGATTCGATTGCGCTGACGACATTGGCGCTCCCTGATTTTCTGTTGTTGCGAGCCAGCATTTGCTGTCGCTCTCGAAAGCGCAAGAGGCAAATCGGGCGGCTCTGGGCCGCTTATTTTGTACAGCGGAATGGCTCATCCACGTCGTGGCGCCTGCACGCAAGATGCGCGGCCAAATCCGGCTTGGCATCGCGGATGGCGATGGGCTAGCGTCGAGCGCCTGCGCGAGCAAAGCAACAACAGCAACGCGAAGGCTGCTGCCGGGAGAGGGCCATGAAATCGCCGATCTGCGACATGCTGGGCATCGAGTTCCCGCTGCTCGCTTTCAGCCATTGCCGCGACGTCGTTGCCGCCGTCAGCCGCGCCGGCGGCTTCGGCGTGCTGGGCGCGACCGTGCACACGCCTGACACGCTCGAACGCGAGCTGGCATGGATCGATGCGCATGTCGACGGCAAGCCCTACGGCATCGACGTGCTGATCCCCGAGAATATCTCGACCGCGGGCGAGAAGGACGTCACCTGGAAGAGCCTGGAAGCGCGGGTGCCGCAACAGCATCGCGACTATACGCGCGATCTCCTGAAGAAGTACGACATCGAACTGACCACCTCCGAGGTCGCGGACGACCAGCCGCAGCCGTTCGATGCGAAGACGGCGCTTGAGCTGCTCGAAGTCTCTTTTCGTCATCCGATCCGCCTGATCGCCAATGCGCTGGGCGTGCCGCCGAAGGCGATGATCGAGATGGGCAGGAAACACGGCGTCCCCGTTGCGGCACTGGTCGGCGCCAAGGAGCACGCGCTGCGTCAGGTCGCAGCCGGCGTCGACATTCTCGTGGTGCAGGGCACCGAGGCCGGCGGCCATTGCGGCGAGGTCTCGACCATGGTGCTGGTGCCGGAGGTGATCAAGGCGATCAAGAAGATCCGCGATGCGCCGGTGCTGGCGGCCGGCGGCATCATGACGGGACGGCAGATGGCCGCCTGCATGGCGATGGGCGCGGCCGGCGCCTGGACCGGCTCGGTGTGGCTTGCGACCGTCGAGGCGGAGACCACGGAGATCTTTCGCGAGAAGATGATCGCGGCCTCCTCGCGCGACGCCGTGCGCTCGAAGGGTCGCACCGGCAAGCCGGCCCGGCAGCTCCGCTCGGTCTGGACGGATGCCTGGGACCGAGCGCCGGAGAGCCCCGGCGCGCTGCCGATGCCGCTACAAAGCATCATCAGCCGCGACGCCTTCCATTCGATCGACCGCGCGGCGGCGAGCGGGAATGCGAGGGCGCGCGATCTCGTGAGTTACTTCGTCGGCCAAGGTGTCGGCCTGGTTGACAGCGTGAAATCGGCAGGCGCGGTGGTGCAGGAGTTCAAGGAAGAGTTTGCCGAAGCCGTCGAGCACATGAATGCGCTGGTGGCGGAGTGATTGCTACACCGTCATTGCGAGCGAAGCGAAACAATCCAGGCTGTCGCCGCAGAAAGATCCTGGATTGCTCCGCGTCGCTCGCAATGACGAAACAACTGACATCGTGAATTGAAGCATGAAAGACAACAACATCCCCGAAGACCGCATCCCCGTCATCGTCGGCATCGGCGAGATCGTCGACCGCCCCAAGGAGATCACCGAGGGCCTCGAGCCGCTCGATCTGCTCGAACAGGCGCTCCGGCGCGCCGAGGCCGATGCGGGCGCAAAACTGCTCGGCGAGCTGCAGTCGCTCGACGTCGTCAACTTCCTGAGCTGGCGCTATCGCGATCCGGAGAAGCTTCTGGCGCAACGGCTCGGGATCGCGCCCGCGCATTGCTATTACGGCCCGGTCGGCGGCGAGAGCCCGATCCGCTATATCCACGAGGCGGCAAAGCGCATCGCGCGCGGCGAGTGCAGCGTCGCGGCAGTCTGCGGGGCGGAGGCGCAATCGACCGCGACCAAGGCGGAGCGCGCCGGCGCGAAGCTGGCATGGACCTCGTTCGCGGATGACGTCGAGGAGCCCAAGCGCGGCGCGGCGTTCCAGAAGCCGCTGGCGGTGAAGCTCGGCGTGTTCCGTCCCGTCACGGTCTATCCGTTCTATGAGGCGGCCTCCTCCGCGCATTGGGGCCAGACGCCGCGCGAGGCGATGGCTGAGTCCGGTGTGCTGTGGTCGCGTTATTCGGAAGCCGCCGCGCAAAATCCGAATGCCTGGCTGAAGCGGCGCTATGCGCCCGAGGAGATCACGACACCGACCGCCGACAACCGCCTGATCGCCTGGCCCTACAACAAGCTCATGGTTGCCAACCCGAGCGTCAACATGGGCGGCGCACTGCTGCTCACCAGCCTTGCCAAGGCGCGCGCGGCCGGGATTCCCGAGGATAGGCTGGTCTACCCGCTCGGCGGCGCCTCGGCCGAAGAACCGCGTGACTATCTCCTGCGCGACCAGTTCTACGAGAGCCATCCGCAGAACGCGGTGCTGAAAGCCGTGATGGACCTCGCCGGCGGCGACGGCAGAAAGTTCGATGCAATCGAGCTCTATAGCTGCTTCCCCTGCGTGCCCAAGATGGCGCGGCGGACGCTTGGCTTGGGCGCGGACGTGCACCCGACCGTGACCGGCGGGCTCACCTTCTTCGGGGCGCCGCTCAACACCTACATGACGCATGCAGCCTGCGCGATGGTGCGGCGCCTGCGCGGCGGCGCCGGGCTCGGCCTGCTCTACGGCCAGGGCGGCTTCGTCACCAAGCATCACGCGCTGGTGGTCTCGAAGACACCGCCGCGCGAGGCGCTGGCGCAGGAGACGAGCGTGCAGGCCGAGGCCGACCGCAACAAGCGCGCGGTGCCGGAGTTCGTCACCGAGGCCGGAGGCAAAGGCAAGGTCGAGAGCTTTACGGTGCTCTATGGCCGCGGCGGCGATGTCGAGCACGGCGTAGTGATGCTGCGCACCGAAGACGAACGGCGCACGTTGGCGCGGATTCCAGCGAGCGATGCGGCGACGCTGGCGCATCTGCTCAGCATGGATCGCACGCCGGTCGGCTCAATCGGCGAGATCGTGATGGCCGCGGATGCCGTGCCGGAGTGGCACGCGGCGTAAGCTCTCGTGTCCCGGACGCGGTGCGGCGCGAAGTGCCGCTCCGCAGAGCCGGGACCCAGAAAGCCACACGGTACAGCGAGGAGAGATGGGCCCCGGCTCAGCAGCGCATCACTTCGTGCTGCGCTGCGTCCGGGGCACGAGACCGTCCTAGCTCTTCGGTGCCTGCTTCTCGGACGCGGTCGCCGGCTTGCCTTTGGCGCCGACCACGCGGACCGCGTCGCCATCCGACAGACCATCCGGCGGGGCGGTGATGACGCGGTCGTCCGGCGCGATGCCCGACGCGAGCTCGATCTCGCGGCCGAGATCGCGCGCGATGGTGACCGGCTTGAACAGCACCTTCTCGTCCGCACCGACCGTCGCCACACGCAGGCCGCTGCCGTTGAAGATCAGGGCGCTGGCGGGGATGCTGAGCGGCGCGGAGTCACGCTGGAGGCTGAGCTTCACGCTGGCATAGCCGCCGGGCATCAACTCGCCTCTGGAATTGTCGAGCCCGAGCTGCATGCGCGTGGTGCCGGAGGCGACATCGACTGCCTGCGATGAAGCCTCCACCGTCGCCTGAAAGGTCCGGTTGGGATATTCCGGCAGCGTGATGATCGCCTTGGCCCCGATCTTGATCGCCGGCACGTAGTTCTGGGGCACGTTGACGTAGACGCGCAGCTTGGTGATGTCCGAGATCACGAACATCGCCGGGCCCGAGCCGCCGCCGGCATTGATGAGCGCGCCGACGTCGGTGTCGCGCGCGGTAACGACGCCGTCGAACGGCGCGGTGATCTTCTTGTAGCCGGCGAGCGCTTCCAGGCGCTCGACATTGGCCTGCCCCGAATTGACGGCCGCCTTCTTGTTGGAGAGGTCGGCGGTGCGCTCGTCGATCTCCTGCGCCGAGACGAAGTTGGAGGCGACCAGCGTCTTGCGCCGGTTCAGCGTTGCCTCCGACAGCCTGGCGCTGGCCTGCTGGCTGGCGAGGTCGGCGCGGGCTTGCAGCAACTGCTGATCGAGGTCGGGCGCCTCGATCTCGGCAATCACCTGGCCGGCCTTGACGCGCGCGCCGATGTCGGCGCTCCAGCTCTTCAAATAGCCCGACACGCGCGCGAAGATCGGAGCCCGGTAGTAGGCTTCCAGCCGGCCCGGCAGCTCGATGGTGGCATTAAGGTCCTTGGCATTGGGCAGCGTCACCGCCACGCTGGGAACGGCCTGGTCGTCGGTCCATTCCTTCAGCTTGGAGCCCTGCTCCTCGCGGGCACGGATGCCGGTGCCCACGACGAGGCCTGCCGCAATCAGCGCCACCACGCCGAAGATGCCCAATTTCCGGTGCGACACCGGGGAGCGGGGTTCAGTGGACGACATGCGGAGTCTCCAATGAGGCGGCGGCTTCGGCGCCTTGTTTCTTGTGAACCATGCTGAACACCACGGGAACAAACATCAGCGTGGCGAAGGTTGCAAAGATCAGGCCGCCGATCACGGCCCGGCCGAGCGGTGCATTCTGCTCGCCGCCCTCACCCAACCCGAGCGCCATCGGCGCCATGCCGATGATCATGGCGAGCGCGGTCATCAGCACCGGGCGGAACCGGACGAAGCCGGCTTCGAGCGCGGCGGCGATGGGATCGCCGAGCTCCTCGTAGCGCTCGCGGGCAAAGGAGATCACGAGCACACTGTTGGCGGTGGCAACGCCCATGCACATGATGGCGCCGGTGAGCGCCGGCACCGACAGCGTGGTCTCGGTCATGAACAGCATCCAGACGATGCCGGCGAGCGCGGCCGGCAGCGCTGTGATGATCACGAACGGGTCGGACCAGGACTGGAAGTTCACGACGATCAGGAAGTAGATCAGCACGACGGCCCCGAGCAGGCCGAACAGGAGGCCGGTGAAGGCGCTGTTCATGGTCTGGACCTGGCCGAGCAGCACCACGGAAGATCCCTTCGGCACCTCCCTGGCGGTGTCGGCGATCAGCTGGCGGATGTCGGCGGCAACCGCGCCGAGATCGCGGCCCGAGGTCGTGGCAAAGATCTGCACCATGGACTGGATGTCGTATTGTGAGACCACCGCGCTCGACGTCGAGCGCGTGATGTCGGCGATGCCGCCGAGGATCGGCGACTGCGCATTGCTGGCCGCGGTGATCGGCAGGGTCTGCAGCGCACTGAGCGAGTCGATCTGGTATTGCGGCGTCTGCATCACGATCGAGTAGGACACGCCGTTGTCGGGATTGAGATAGTAGGTCGGCGCCACCTGCGAGGAGCCGGCGAGATTGACCACGAGGCTGTTGGTGACGTCGCGCTCGGTCAAGCCGACATATTGCGCGCGGGTGCGGTCGACATCGATGTTGAAGGTCGGGTTGTTCGGCGACTGCTGGATGCGCGCATCGGCAACGCCGGGAATCTTGCGGACCTTCGCCAGCAGGCTGTTGGCATAAGCGAAATTCGCGCTGACATTGGCGCCGCGGATTTGCAGGTCGATCGGCGCCGGCGCGCCGAAATTCAGGATCTGGCTGACGATGTCGGCCGGCAGGAACGCGAAGCTCACGCCGGGAAACAGGCGCGGCAATTGCTCGCGCAGCACGCGGACATGCTCTTCGGTCGGCTTGTGGCCTTCCTTCAGCTTGATCTGAATGTCGCCGTCCTGCGGGCCGATCACGCCGGTGTTGTTGTAGGTCATGTTGATGCCGGAGATCGGCATGCCGATATTGTCGGTCATGGTCTCGATCTCGCCCGGAATCAGCTTGCGCACTGCCTTCTGCACGTCGGCGAGCTGGTTCGCGGTCTCCTCGACTCGGGTGCCGACCTGGGTGCGGACATGCATCAGGATGTTGCCGGCATCGACGGCTGGGAAGAAGTTGCGGCCGAGGAACGGCACCAGCGCGAAGGACGCGCCGACGACGCAGATGAAACCGATGACGAACACCGCCCGGCGCGCCAGCGCCAGGCCAAGGAGGCCGCGATAACCACCGCGGATGCGCTCGAACCGCGCCTCGAAGCCGCGTTGGAACCAGACCAGTGGATTGCGCGACTTCGGCGGACCGCCCTCGTGATGGACATGCGCCTTGAGCAGATAGTTCGCCATGGTCGGCACCAGCGTGCGCGACAGGATGAACGACCAGATCATCGCGAACATCACGGCTTCCGCCATCGGCACGAACAGGAAGCGCGCGACGCCGGTCAGGAAGAACATCGGCACGAACACGATGCAGATACACAGCAGCGAAACGAAGGCCGGCGTCACGATCTGGTTGGCGCCGTCGAGGATGGACTGCTCGACCGGCTTGCCCTGCTCCAGATGGTAGTTGATGTTCTCGATCGTGACCGTGGCGTCGTCGACGAGGATGCCGACCGCGAGCGCGAGGCCGCCGAGCGTCATGATGTTCAGCGTCTCGCCGATCGCCGACAGCATGATGATGGCGCCCAGCACCGACAGCGGGATCGAGACCGCGATGATGATGGTCGAGCGCCAGCTGCCGAGGAACAGCAGGATCATGACGCTGGTGAGCAGCGCCGCGATCACGCCTTCGAAGGCGACCCCCTGGATCGCGCCGCGGACGAACACCGACTGATCACCGATGAAGCCGATCTTCAGTGCGTCGGGCAGCTGATCCTTGACGTCGATCACCTTCTGCTTGATGCCGGCGATGATATCGAGCGTCGAGGTCGCGCCCGCCTTCAGCACCATCATCAGCACCGAGCGGTTGCCGTCGACATGAACGATGTTGGTCTGCGGCGGATTGCCGTCCCGCACGGTGGCGACGTCGCGCACATAGACCATGGCGCCGTTGACGGTCTTGATCGGCAGATTGCCGAGTTCCTCGATCCGGAGCGGCGAGTTGTTGAGCTGGATGTTGTACTCGAACTGGCCGATCTTCTGGGTGCCGACCGGTGTGATCAGGTTCTGGGCGGCCAGCGCATTGGCGACGTCCTGGCCCGAGAGGCCGCGGGCCTGGAGCGCGGTAGGATTGAGATCGATCTGGACCTGGCGCTGCTTGCCGCCGAACGGATAGGGAATCGCCGCGCCCGGCACCGTGACCAAGGGCGTACGAAGCTGGTTGATGCCGATATCGGCGAGATTCTGCTCGGTGAGCCCGTCGCCCGACAGCGCCACCTGAATGATCGGCACGGTGGACGCCGAGTAGTTCAGGATCAAGGGTGGCGTCGCGCCCGGCGGCATCTGCTTGAGCAGCGTCTGCGAGATCGCGGTGACCTGCGCGTTGGCGGTGCGGATGTCGACGTTGGGCTGGAAGAAGATCTTGATGATGCCAAAGCCGTTGTAGGAATTGGCGACGATATGCTCGATGTCGTTGACCGTGGTCGTCAGCGCGCGCTGGAACGGCGTGGTGATGCGGCCGGACATCTGGTCCGGCGGCAGGCCTGTGTACTGCCAGACCACGCCGATGACGGGAATACGGATATCCGGGAAGATGTCGGTCGGGGTTCGCAGCGCCGCGAGCGGTCCGATAATCAGCAGCAGCAGCGCCAGTACGACGAATGTATAAGGCCGGCTCAGGGCAATACGGACCAGAGCAATCATGCGCCAGGCAAATCCAGGTCAAGCGAGGATATGGAATCCGCCCCCACGGCGATCCCCTTCCCCCTTTACCTGAGCACCGCCGGAAACGCTAATCCCCGGCGGCTATTCCGCATTCACTTCCCTGCTACCGCACTGCGAAACGGACATCGCAGCCATGCGGCCGCGCGCCTCAGGCGGCGCGGACCGAGTTCAGGAACTTGCCGACCTCGAGCTTGAGGCGGTTGGAGTCGCGCGACAGCATCTGCGCCGCAGTCAGCACCTGCGACGACGCGGAACCGGTCTCGGAGGCGCCGCGCTGGACGTCGCCGACATTGGACGACACCTGCTGCGTTCCCCTGGCCGCCTCCTGAACATTGCGGGCGATCTCCTGGGTTGCGGCGCCCTGCTGCTCCACGGCCGCGGCGATCGCCGAGGCGATCTCCGACAGACGCGCGATGGTGCCGCTGATCTCGCCGATGGCGCCGACGGAATCCTGCGTCGCCGCCTGGATGCCGCCGATCTGCTGGCCGATCTCGCCGGTGGCTTTGGCCGTCTGCTCGGCCAGCGCCTTGACCTCGGAGGCCACCACCGCGAAGCCGCGACCGGCCTCGCCCGCCCGCGCCGCCTCGATCGTGGCATTGAGCGCCAGCAGGTTGGTCTGGCCGGCAATCGCGTTGATGAGCTCGACGACGTCGCCGATCCGCGATGCAGCCCGCGACAATTCGCTGACACGTTCGGTGGTCGCGTGGGCCTGACTGACCGCCTCGCTCGCGATCCGGGAGGAATCCTGCACCTGCCGGCCGATCTCGCGCACCGAGGACGACATCTCTTCGGCGGCCGAGGCCACCGAATGGACATTGGTCGACGCGGCTTCCGAGCCGGTTGCGACCGCCGTCGCCAATTCCTGCGCCCGGCCCGCGGTCGAGGACAGCGTCGAGGCCGAGGCCTCGAGCTCGGTTGCCGCCGACGACACGGTCTCGATGATCTCGCCGATCGCGGCCTCGAAGCCGCTGGCGAGCTTGGTCATGTCGTCCTTGCGTTGCGCCTCGGCACGGCGCTGCACCGCCTGCACCTCGTCGCGGCTGAAGCGGATGATGGTCTGCACGGTCTGAAGGTTGCGCAGCGCCTCGCCGATCTCGTCGTCGCGCTCGATCACGATGCGGTTGTCGAACTTGTCCTGCACGAGGTTGATCAAAGTGTCATTGAGCTGCCGCATCGGCCCCTGGATCGCTCGCATGGTTGCAAGGCCGGTGAAGCCGACGGTGGCGGCGCCGACGACAGCCAGCAGCGACAGGATCAGGCCGGCGGAACCGCCGGTGGAGAGGGCACCGCCGATGCCGAGTGCAAGCATGAACAGCGCCTGGAGCACCATCGTCGTGACCAGGCGCGCCTTCAGCGTCCCGGTGAAGATGCTGAAGCGGTCGAGCAGCGAGCGGCGACGGATGATACCGGCGTCGATGCGATAGCCGTGGGGCTTCTTCTCGCGGATTGCAGCGTAGACCTCCTCGGCGAGCTTGCGCTGGTCGGCCGGCAGCCTGGTGCGGATCGAGGTATAGCCCTTGACCTGACCGTTCTCGCGGATCGGTGAGGCCGTCGCCAGCACCCAGTAGAAGTCGCCGTTCTTGCGGCGGTTCTTCACTGCGCCGAGCCAGGGCTTGCCGGCCTTCAGCGTGTCCCAGAGATTGTCGAACGCCTCCGGCGGCATGTCGGGGTGGCGGACGATGTTGTGCGGCTGGCCCATGAGTTCCGCCGACGTGAAGCCGGCAGCGGCAATGAAATCCTCATTGAAGTAGGTGAGCTTGCCCTTGAGATCGGTTCGCGAAACGATCAGCGTCTCGTCACTGACGGGATATTCGACGGCCGAGACCGGAAAATTCTTGCGCATCGGATCCCCCAAAAAGACCGGTTCAGTGTGAAATCATTCCAATGGGAACCTCGCCCCTTGCTGGGCCGCCCTCGCCCAACATTCGTAAATCCGGTTTAACCGTCCATGAAACGGCGCGCCCGTAAGATTACTGGGAAAGCCTCGGACACTTCCTTCAAACGACATCATGCGACCGAAAAAAAATGAGCGGCGCTTACAGCGCCGCTCATGGGTTTGATGGATGGACCGCGCTTTACGCCGCGCGCACATTGGTCAGGAACTTGCTGACCTCGGTCTTGAGCCGGTTCGAGTCGTTCGACAGCATCTGCGCCGCCGACAGCACCTGCGAGGAGGCCGTGCCGGTCTCGGTCGCGCCGCGCTGCACGTCGGTGACGTTCGACGACACCTGCTGCGTGCCCTGCGCGGCCTGCTGCACGTTGCGGGCGATTTCCTGCGTCGCCGCGCCCTGCTCCTCCACCGCCGCCGCGATCGCCGACGAGATCTCCGACAGACGCTCGATGGTCGAGGAGATCTCCTTGATGGCGCCGACCGAGTCGTTGGTCGCGGCCTGGATGCCGGAAATCTGCTGGCCGATCTCGCCGGTCGCCTTCGCGGTCTGCTCGGCGAGCGCCTTCACCTCGGAGGCAACCACGGCGAAGCCGCGGCCAGCCTCGCCCGCGCGCGCCGCCTCGATAGTGGCGTTCAGGGCGAGCAGATTGGTCTGGCCGGCGATGGTGTTGATCAGCTCGACGACGTCGCCGATGCGCGAGGCGGCCTTGGAGAGCTCGCTGACGCGCTCGGTGGTGGCGCGCGCCTGGCCGACGGCATCGCCCGCCATCCGCGCCGATTCCTGCACCTGGCGGCTGATCTCGCCGACCGACGAAGCCATCTCCTCCGTCGCCGAGGCGACCGATTGCACGTTGCCGGACGCCTGGTCGGATGCGGCGGCCACGACGGAGGCGAGCTGTTGCGCCCGCTCGGCGGTTGAGCTCAGCGACGCGGCCGAACTTTCCAGCGCACCGGACGCGGCGGACACCGTCTCCACAATAGCGCCCGCGGAGGCTTCGAAACTGTCGGCGAGCTCGTTCATCGTGCGCTTGCGCTCGCGGTCGGCGACCGCCTGGTCCTGGGCGCGCTGCTCGATGCTGCATTTGAGGTCGCCTTGCATCGAGCTCAGCGACGCTGCGAGCCTGCCGACCTCGTCGGCCTGCTCAATTTCGAGTCGCTGATTGAAATCGCCCTTGGCGATGCCGTCGGCGAAATTGGCGCAATCCTGGATCGGCCGCGCGATCTCGCGTGCGGCGAATGAGATCAGGAAGATCGCCATCAGCACGATGACGAGGCCGACACCAAGCTGCCAGAACGTGCTGGACGTCGCACGGGCGCTGAGAGAGGCATCCAGTTGTCGTGCCGACGCCAGCACCACCTCGCGCGGGATCGAGATCAGGACCGACCACGCATTTTCGGTGAGCCCGAAGCGCATGGGCGCGTAGATGTCGATGTTGGCGAACTTGGGATCGTCCTGCACCGTGCTCTTGCCCGCCTTCACGATGGCGAAGCTTTCGCTCCAGCGCGGATCGGCCGCCGAGGCATTCTTGCCGATCACGTCCTGGTTGGCGCTGTTGGCGACGATCAGGCCGGTGTCGTTGAGGATCGCGACCTTGCCCTTGCCTTCGAACAGCGAGTTGTTGAGCTTGACGGCGAGCTTCTGCACGAAGTCGAGGTTGTAGTCGGCGCCGGCAACGCCGCGGAATCTGCCACCGATCATGACCGGCACCGACATAGTCGCCAGGAAGACCGACTTTCCCTGCACGATATAGGGCAGTGGGCCGAGGATGTTCTCCTTACCCGTCATGTTCGGATTGATGTACCAGGCCCCCTTCACGAGGCCGTTCGTGTGCCGTTCGCTGCTGTCATATTCGACGAGTGGCTGAACCGCGATGTCGCCGTTGGCGTTCCGTGTCCAATAGGGCAGGAAGCGGCCGGTGTTGTCCGATCCCATCTCCTTGCGTCCCTTGAACGCTGCATCGTCGCCATCGAGCGCACCGGGCTCCCAGGCCGAGTAAGTGCCGTTGAAGGCGGGGTTGAGCTCGAGCACGTGGCGAAGCAGCGCGTTGAACTGGGCGCGCCGGGCCGCAATCGGGGTGCCGGTCTTGTCGTCCGCCAGCGTCTCGAACGCATGCGCGATCGTACGCGCCGCGTCAAATCCGACCTCCAGCTCGGCCTTGATGGCGTTGGCTTCGTTGGAGGCGCGATTCATCAGGCTCTCCTTTGTCTGCTGGTCGACCAGCTGCATGACCTCGCGGGTCACGTACTGGTTCATGCTCTGCGTGGAAAAGAGACCGTAGCCGATCAGGACGACACACGTGACCGCGAGGCAAACGCCAGCGATCAGAGCGATTTTCAATTGGATGGAACGAATGGCGGCAAAGGAAAGCAGCTTCACGATGGAGTCTCCGAAACAACTGCGGAGAAAGCTAAAGTTCCCTCAGTTCGAAACCCGTAAAGATTTGGAACCGTAGAACCCACGTGAAGAATATGTCAGTGTCGGCACTTGCCTAAAAGGCAAAGGGCGACGCCGAAAGCGCCGCCCTTTGTAGATGAGGTGAGCGCGAACTACGCCGCGCGCACATTGGTCAGGAACTTGCTGACCTCGGTCTTGAGCCGGTTCGAGTCGTTCGACAGCATCTGTGCCGCCGACAGCACCTGCGAGGAGGCCGTGCCGGTCTCGGTCGCGCCGCGCTGCACGTCGGTGATGTTCGACGACACCTGCTGCGTGCCCTGCGCGGCCTGCTGCACGTTGCGGGCGATTTCCTGCGTCGCCGCGCCCTGCTCTTCCACCGCCGCCGCGATCGCCGACGAGATCTCCGACAGACGCTCGATGGTCGAGGAGATCTCCTTGATGGCGCCGACCGAGTCGTTGGTCGCGGCCTGGATGCCGGAAATCTGCTGGCCGATCTCGCCGGTCGCCTTCGCGGTCTGCTCGGCGAGCGCCTTCACCTCGGAAGCGACCACGGCGAAGCCGCGGCCGGCCTCGCCCGCTCGCGCCGCCTCGATTGTGGCGTTCAGGGCGAGCAGATTGGTCTGGCCGGCGATGGTGTTGATCAGCTCGACGACGTCGCCGATGCGCGAGGCGGCCTTGGAGAGCTCGCTGACGCGCTCGGTGGTGGCGCGCGCCTGGCCGACGGCATCGCCCGCCATCCGCGCCGATTCCTGCACCTGGCGGCTGATCTCGCCGACCGACGAAGCCATCTCCTCCGTCGCCGAGGCGACCGATTGCACGTTGGTCGAGGCTTCCTCCGAAGCGGAGGCGACCGTGGTCGCCAGCCGCTGCGAGCGGTCCGCGGTCGCAGTCAGCGTCGAGGCGGAGGCTTCGAGCTGAGTCGAGGCCGACGACACGGTCTGGACGATCTCGCCGATCATCGTTTCGAATTCGCGGGTGACATTGTCGACACGGCGGCCACGCTCGATCTTGGCTTCGGCATCCGCCGCGGCGGCTTCGTCGGCGGCCTTCTTGGCGATCAGCGCCTCCTTGAATATCTGGAGCACGTCGGCCATGGCGCCGATCTCGGTCTTCTCGCCGCGGTGGGGGACCTCGGCGGAGAGGTCGCCCTTACCCAGCGCCTGCATCGGCTGGATGATCGAGTTGATGCCGCTGGATACGTCTCGGACGAGATAGAAGCTGAGCCCAAGGCCGATCACGACAGCGGCGCCGAGAATGACCGAAACCAGCATGAAGGCATAGGCGTAGCTGTCGGCAGCCTCCTGAGCGGCCCGTTCGCCGCCCTTCGTGTTGAGCTCGATGTCCTTGTTCAGGACCTCGTCGGCCTGGAGCCCGATCTTGTTGACGGTCTTGGAGTTGAGCTCCTGCGCCTCGCGCGGGAGCTTGCCGGCCTCCTTGCGCGACAATGCCATGACCTCCTCGGTGCCCTTCTTGTAGTCGTCCCAGAGCCTGGACCATTGGTTGTAGAGCGCCCGCTCTTCCGGGGAGCTGATCATGGCCTCGTACTTGGAGCGCACCTTGGCGAGCGCTTCGCTCACCGTGGCAGCGGTCTTCTCCGTCGCGAGCTTGTCGTCCAGCGACTCGGCAAGCATGTGCTGGCGAACCACGTTGCGATACGTGATGACGCTGGCGCGCAGATCGCCGATCACCCGCACGCTGGGCAGCCAGTTCGTGGTGATGTCGACGGTGTTGGCATTCATCGACCGCATCTTCATGACGGCGAGCAGGCCCATGCCGGCCATCGCGACCAGCAGGAATGCCACGACACTGATGATTTTGGTGCGGATGGAGAGTTTGGCAAACATAATCGGGTCTCGTTGTATTGGCGCCGGCGCGCGTCCGAAGTTCTACGAATCAATCAAAGGGAGCAGCGCCGACATCCAACACCAGAGCACTTGTGCAGACGTTAACGACGGCTCCGTGCGAGCACGGAGCCCGACAGAAATGAACAGGCAGCTAAAAATGCTCTGCGCTCAGCGCATGAGCCTGATTGCGTCGGAGAAAAACTCCGCTCCGCCGAAATTTCCGGACTTCAGAGCGAGCAGCATGTCGCTTTCGGCACCGACCGCGCGCAGCACCGGAACGCCTGCGGCAATTTCTACTCCCACGAGAAATCCGGGAATCTTCAACCGATCGACAACGGCCCCGGACGTCTCGCCGCCGGCAACGATCAGTCGCCGCACGCCCGATTTTACGAGGCTCTCCGCAATATCGGCCATCGCCTGCTCGATGGCATGGCCGGCGGCGTCGCGACCGTGGCGTGCCTGCAACGCGGCGACCTGATCCGGTGTCGAGCTCGATGCGATCAGCACCGGACCCTCGGCCAGTCGTGGTGCTGCCCAGCCCAGCGCGCGCTGCACTTCGTCTGCCCCCGTAATGATACGGTCCGGATCGAGATGAAGCACCGGCATGATGCGTTCGGCATTGGCGATCTGCTGAAGCGTCGCCTGCGAGCAACTCCCGGCAAGGCATGCCGCCGGTCCGCCGACCGGCGCGCCTGCATCACTGGTTGCCGCTGCCTTGACCCTTCCAGTCGATACCAGAGCCCGTGCGAGTCCAAGGCCGATGCCCGAGGCGCCGACCGACAGCCGATGTTCGGCGGCGACGAGACCGATGGTCTCGAGATCACGGTCGAAGACGGCGTCGATGATCGCGGCGCCGATGCCCTTGCCCGCGAGCTCGGCCAATCGCGCCCGCACGGCCTCCGCGCCGCGCGTGACGGTGGCGAGATCGACGAGGCCGATCTGCGTGTTGCTCTGGCGCGCCAGCACGCGCACCAGGTTCGAATCGTGCATCGGGTTGAGCGGATGGTCCTTCAGCGGGCTCTCGTTGAGCGGCACGGCACCGACGAACAGGTTACCCTGGTAGACGGTGCGGCCGGTCTCGGGGAACGCCGGTGTCACCAGCACGACGGCTTCGCCGGAATCGGCGCGTAACGCGTCCATCACCGGGCCGATATTGCCGGCGTCGGTGGAATCGAAGGTCGAGCAGATCTTGAACAACACGTGGCCCGCGCCGCGGCCGCGCAGCCATGTTTCCGCCGCGCGCGAGCGCGACACCGCGAGGCCGGCCTCGATCGAGCGGCTCTTCAGCGACACCACGACGGCATCGACCTCGGGCAGCGCCAGATCGTCCGCAGGCACGCCGATGGTCTGCACGGTGCGCAAGCCCGCGCGCGTCAGCGTGTTGGCGAGATCGGAGGCGCCGGTGTAGTCGTCGGCGATGCAGCCCAACGCAAGTGTCACGACTTCACTCCAGCGTAGGGCTTGAACCAGGCGAGCCCATCGGTGGTCTTGCCGCGCGGATTGTACTCGCAGCCGACGAAGCCGGCATAGCCGAGCCGGTCGAGCTCCGCGAACAGGAACGGATAGTTCAGCTCCTCGCCGTCGGGCTCGTTGCGCGAGGGGATGCTGGCGATCTGGATGTGGCCGATGATCGGCATCATCTCGCGCAGCCGCATGGTGACGTCGCCATGGATGATCTGGCAGTGATAGATGTCGAACTGGAGCTTCAGGTTCGCAAGCCTCAGCTCCTGGATCAGGTCGCGCGCGAAGCCGAAATCGTTGAGGAAATAGCCGGGCACGTTGCGCGCATTGATCGGCTCGATCACGACGTCGATACCGTGGGGTGCGAAGAACTCCGCGGCCCAGGCCACCGACTTGTAGAAGGCCTCGATCGCGACGCGTTCGCCGCGATTGGCGATGCCGGCCATCAGGTGCAGGCGCTTGACGCCGGTCGCCCTGGCATAAGGCAGCGCCGTCTCCAGGCTCGCCTTGAGATCGTTGAACCGCGAGGGCAGCGCCGCAAAGCCCTTCTCGCCGGCGTTCCAGTCGCCCGGCGGCAGATTGAACAGCGCCTGGGTCAGACCATTGCGCTCGAGCCGCTCGCCGATCGCTTCCGCCGGATGCTCGTAGGGAAAGAGAAACTCGACGGCGGTGAAGCCGGCCTGGGCTGCGGCGTCGAAGCGGTCGAGGAACGGCACCTCGGTGAACATCATCGAGAGATTTGCGGCGAAACGGGGCATCGGAGTTCCTCTTGCTTATTTGTCGCCGGGCAGCTTGACGCCGGTGACCTGCGCATACATCCGCGCCACGGAAGCATCGTCGTCACGGCCCATGCCGGCGGCTGATGTCATCAGAAACATCTGGAGCGCGGCGGCGGATACCGGCACGGGGAATCGGGCAGTGCGTGCCATGTCCTGAATGATGCCGAGGTCCTTGACGAAGATCTCGACCGCGCTACGCGGCGTGTAATCGCCATCGAGCACGTGCGGCATGCGATTCTCGAACATCCAGGAATTGCCGGCCGATGCCGTGATCACCTCATAGACCTTGCGGATGTCGAGGCCCTGCTTTGCCGCAAACGCCATCGCTTCGCTGGCGGCGGCGATGTGCACGCCGGCGAGCAATTGATTGATCATCTTGAACGCAGCGCCCTGCCCGGCGGCATCGCCGAGTTCGTAGAGCTTTGCGGCCATGGCATCGAGCGCGGGCCGCGCCTTAGCAAAAGCGGCGGGACTGCCGGAGGCGAGGATCGTCAGCTCGCCTTGCGCGGCGCGCTGCGCCCCGCCGGAGATCGGCGCGTCCAGATAATGCCGTCCGGTCGCCTCAAGCTGCTTGGCCAGGCGCCGCGCCACGTCGGGATCCATGGTGGCCGAGGATACGAAGACGCTGTCCTTCGGCATGGTCTCGGCGGCCCCATCCTTGCCGAACAGGATCGCCTCCGTCTGCGCAGCATTGACGACGACGCTGACGACGACATCGGCCTCCCTGGCCGCTTCGGCCGGAGTCTTGGCCCCCGCGCCGCCATCCGTCACGAAGCGCGCCACCGCGTCAGCCGAGACGTCGCAGCCGGTCACGGCGTGGCCGGCGCGCTTCAGCGAGGTCGCCATGCCGTATCCCATCGAGCCGAGGCCGACGACGGCGATGCGCTGATTTTGAGAGGTGGAGGCGGACATGCAACTGACCCTTGCGAACGTTTCCCGGACGGCTGCCCTTTGCGGCGGCTCAGCGAACCGATATCACGGCTTGGCCGCGCTGCCAAAGCGTGAGACAAGCAGGCATGACGGCCATGAGCAACGAAACACGGTTGCGCGAGGATATCTGCCGCTTCGGACGGTCCCTGTTCGAGCGCGGACTGACGCCGGGCTCCTCCGGCAATATCAGCGTCAGGATGGACGACGGCGGCTGGCTGGTAACGCCGACCAACGCCTCGCTTGGCTTCCTCGATCCGGCGCGGTTGTCGCGGTTGGACAGTCAGGGCCGGCTGGTGTCGGGCGATGCGCCGACCAAGGAAGTTCCGCTGCACACCGCGCTCTACGACACACGCGGAAGCGCACGCGCGATCGTGCACCTGCACTCCACCCATTCGGTCGCGCTCTCGATGCTCCCCGAGATCGACCCGCGCGCCGCGCTGCCGCCGATGACAGCCTACTACCTGATGAAATGCGGCGCCACCGCGCTCGTGCCCTATTACCGCCCCGGCGATCCCGCGGTTGCGGATGCGATCAAGGGACTGGCGGGGAAATATTCATCGGTGCTGCTCGCCAATCACGGCCCGGTCGTCGCCGGCGACACGCTGGAGGCCGCGGTGTTCGCAACCGAGGAGCTGGAAGAGACGGCGAAGCTGTACCTGCTGCTGCGCGGGATGAACCCGCGGTATTTGTCACCGGAGCAAGTGAAGGATCTGGTGAAGGTGTTCGGGGTAGTGCTGCCGGAGCATGGGCACGGGCATTAGGCCCGCCTCCAACCGCGTCATTGCGAGCGCAGCGAAGCAATCCAGAATTCCTCCGCGGAAAGACCCCTGGATTGCTTCGCTGCGCTCGCAATGACGGAGGATGCGGCGACGATCGTAGCCCGCATGAGCGCAGCGACATGCGGGACCACCTGCCCCGGATGTCGCTGCGCTCATCCGGGCTACGGCAGCATCACAGCCCCAGATACGCCTTGCGCACGTCCGGATTGCCCTTGATCTCGCTCGCTGCGCCCTGCATCAGCACGCGGCCGGTTTGCAGGATGTAGGCGCGGTCGGCGATCTCCAGGCATTCGGCCATGCGCTGCTCGACGATCAGCACGGTCATGCCGGCGTCACGGATGCGCTTCACCGCCTGGAAGATCTCGTCCACGAGCTTCGGCATGATGCCCTGCGAGGGCTCGTCCAGCATCAGAAGCCGCGGGCGTGTCATCAGTGCGCGGCCGATCGCGAGCATTTGCTGTTCGCCGCCGGAGAGCGTCTCGGCGCGCTGCTCCAAACGTTCCTGAAGACGCGGGAACAGCTTGAAGACGAGATCGAGCGGCTCTTCGCGGTTGGCTTCGCCACGGTAGAGATAGCTGCCGAGACGCAGATTGTCGCGCACCGACAGCCGCGGAAACAGCCGGCGGTTCTCCGGCACGTAAGCGATGCCGGTCGCCGTGATGTGGTGTTGCGCCATGCCGTCGAGGCGCTTGCCGTCGAACGTCACCGTGCCCGAGCGCGGACGCTCGGCACCGGCGATGGATTTGAGCAGCGTCGACTTGCCCGCGCCGTTGGCGCCGGCGACGCAGACGATCTCGCCCTTCTGGACCTCGATCGAGACCGCGGAGATCGCGACGAGGCCCTGATAGGCGGTCGTGACTTCACGCACCGACAGCATGACGATCTCCCAGATATGCGCTGATCACCTTGGGATCGCGGACGACGTCTGCGGGCTTGCCCTCGACCAGCACCTTGCCGAGGTCGAGCACGATGGCGCGGTCGACCAGCGGCATCACGATCTCCATGACGTGCTCGACCATCAAGACGGTGATGCCGGCATCGCGCACCTTGCGCACCAGCGCGACACCGGTCTGCGCCTCGGTCGGCGTCAGGCCGGTGAGAACTTCGTCGAGCAGCAGCAGCTTCGGTTCGGTCGCGAGCGCACGGGCGACTTCGAGACGACGCTTCTCGGCCGGCACGAGGTCGCTGGCGAGCACGTCGGCGCGCGCGGCAAGGCCGGTAAATTCCAGCACCTCATGCGCCTTGCGGCGCGCCTCGCGCATCACGGTGTTGCGCACGAGCGCACCGACGATGACGTTGTCGATGACCGTCATGGTCTCGAAGCTCTTGACGACCTGGAAGGTCCGGCCGATCCCGCGCTGACAGCGCTCGGCCGCCGGCATGTGGGTGACATCCTCACCGTCGAATAGAATCGAGCCTTGGGTCGGCGGCAGCACACCCGCGATGAGATTGAACAGGGTCGACTTGCCGGCGCCGTTCGGGCCGATCAGGCCGACGATCTCGCCGCGGCCGACCGAGATCGAGACGTCGCTGTTGGCGATAAGGCCGCCAAAACGCTGCCAGACGCCGCGGGTTTCAAGGAGCGCGGTCATCGCGTGGCTCCCTTTGCTTTCGAACGGGAGAACAGGCTCACCAGACCCTGCGGCAGCGCCAGCGAGATCAGCACGATCAGCGTGCCGTACACGATGAGGTCGACGCCGCGCCCGGAGCCGCCGATATAGGAGCGCGTCAGCTCCGTCATCGGGATCAGGATGGCGGCGCCCAACACCGGCCCCCAGAGGGTACCGATGCCGCCGAGCACGGCCGGCAGCGCCATCAGCAGCGAGAACTGGAAGCCCATGACGCTTTCAGGATCGATATAGGCGAGAAACTGCGCGTAGAAGGCACCGCCAATGGCGACCAGGAAGGCCGAGACGGCGGCCGCGCCCATCTTGGAGTTGAAGACGACGACGCCAAGGCTCTCGGCCGCTTCCGGATTGTCCTTCACCGCACGCCACCAAAAGCCCCATTTGGAATCTTCGAGCCACCAGGTGACGAACCAGGCGAGGCAGCACAGGCCCAGCGCGAAATAGAAGTACGGCAGCTTGGTGCGCAGGAACTGGAACTTCAGCCAGCTGTCGCCGCGGATCGGAATGGTGATGCCCATCGCGGCTCCCGCCCATTCCCAGTTCTGGAACAGGAGCAGCCCGATCTCGGCGATGACGATGGTCGCGATCACGAAGTAATGGCCGCGCAGGCGGAAGAAGGGATAGCCGAGCCCCATCGCGATCAGCGCGGCGATCACGCCGCCGCCGAGCATGCCGAACCAGGGCAGCACGCCGAACTTGGTGAACAGCAGCTCGGTGGTGTAGGCGCCGATGCCGAAATAGAGCGCGTGTCCGAGCGAGATCTGTCCGCAATAGCCGGACAGGATGTTCCAGCTCTGCGACAGCGCCGCATACATCAGCGTCAGGATCAGGATGTTCTGAATGTAGACGTCCTTGACGAACAGCGGCGCCAGTGCGGCGATCCCGGCCAGTCCTGCGGCGATGATGAGGTCGCGGCGGCGCCGCGCTGCAAAATTCTTGTCCATCACATCGACCCGAAAAGGCCGCGGGGCCGGATGAAGACCACGAGCAGGTAGACGGCGTAGATGCCGACGGATTTCAGCGAGGGCGGCAGCACCAAGGCCGTGACCGCCTCGACGAGACCGACGATGATGCCGCCGGCGAAGGCCCCGAACACGCTGCCGAAGCCGCCCAGCGCCACCGTGACATAGGCGATCAGCGCGAAGGACGCGCCGACATCGGGATAGATGTAGAAGAACACCGCCATTATCGCGCCGGCGAGACCAACCAGCGCGGCGCCGAGGCCCCAGCCGAACGCGAACACGCGGTTCTTGTCGATGCCGACGAGCGCCACCGCACCGGGATCTTCGCGGGTGGCCTCGATCGCGCGGCCGAAATCGGTACGGTGGATGAAGAAGTAGAGGCCGGCAAAGGCGAGAACCGAGACCAGCGCGCCGACCAGCTGCGGCTCCGGCAGGAAGATGCCGGCAATCGAGATAGTCTTACCGCCGAGCCAGGACTGCGGAATGCTGCGATAATCAGGGGTGAAGAAGTATTGCGCGAGCCCGCGCATCACGATGGCGAGACCGAAGGTGGTGAAGATCTGCACCATGCCGGCATTGGCCTTGGCCCGCATGGCAAAGCGGACAATGAGCAGGTAGATCACCGCTCCGAAAACGAAGAGCGCCGCGGCGACCAATGGCGCCGACAGCAAGGGGTCGATGGCGAAGAACGCGAACAAAAAGAAGGACAGGTACATCGCGAGCATCAGGAACTCGCCATGGGCGAAGTTCGTGACGTCCATCAGGCCGAAGATCAGCGCGAGGCCGACCGCGATCAATCCGTAGAGCAGCCCCATGAGCAGGCCGCTCGCGAGACTTTGGATTATGGCTTGGGCTGTCAACTCTCGTCCCCCGTTCGAAAAGTCACCGTTTGCTCCGTCATTGCGAGCAAAGCGAAGCAATCCAGCATCCCACCACGGAGACCGCCTGGATTGCTTCGTCGCTTCGCTCCTCGCAATGACGAGGTTCGCGCGACGATCGCGATGTGCTCCCCTGCTCCCGCAGCGCCTTACTTCATCGGCCAGATCGCCTCGGCGATCGCGGCCTGCGGCGGGAAGATGGTGACGAACTTGCCGCCGACATATTGCAGCAGCACCGGATCGGCGTCGTTGTTCTGGCCCATCTCGTCGAACTTGACGCGCTTCCAGGGCATGATGGTCTGATCGCCCGGAATGTCGGTCGCCGCCAGCGCGTCGCGGATCTTCTCGCCGTCGGTCGACTTGGCGCGGTTGATGGCGTCGGCGAGGATGATCAGGCCCATGAACTGGCGCGAGGTGAGATCGTTGAAATCCTTGCCCGACTTCGCCTTGAACATGTCGTTGATCTTGCCGACCATCGGACGCTTCTGCGCGAGGTCGAGCGAGAAGGTGCCGCGCGAGATCACGCCTTCGAGCTTGTCGCCGACGGCATCATAGAGCGCCTTCTCGGAGAAGCCGGCGTCCTGCGCCACGATCGCATTCGGCTTGTAGCCGAGCTCGGCCATGGTCTTGACCAGGAGGATGCCGTCGGTGGTGTAGCTCGAGGGCATCAGCACGTCGGCATTGGCGGTCTTGAGCTGCTGCACCTCGGCCGAGAGCGAGGGCGAGTTGGCGCGATACTTGATGTCGGTGACGATCTTGTAGCCGCGCTCGCCGGCGATCTTGGTCTGGGCGTTGCCGGAGTCGGTGCCGAAGATGGTGTCTTCATGGAACAGCGACAGCGTCTCGATCTTGGTGCCCTTCTTCTTCATGGCATCGAAGAAGTCGAACATCGCGGCAGAGTACATCTCGTCATGCGGCGCCGCGCGGAAATAATATTTCAGGCCGCGGCGATGCAGGCTGGGCGAGGAATTGTCGGCGGACACGAACGGGACCTGATAGCGTTCGCAGATCTGGCTGACCGTGACGGCGACGGCGCTCTGGTAGGTGCCGATGATGGCGCAGACCTTCTCCTGCGTGATCAGGCGCTCGGCCTCGGCGCGGCCCTTCTGCGGGTCGGCCTGGTGGTCGGCGAACACGAGGCGGATCTTCGCGCCGCCGAGACCCGGCAGGCCTTCGCCCTTCGCCAGCGGCAGGTCGAAAGCGGTGTCCTTGTTGATGACTTCGAGCGCGGTCTCATAGGCCTTCTGCGCGTCGACGCCCTGCTGCGCGCTGCCGCCCGAGAACGGATAGATCACGCCGATCACGACTTCCGAGGTCTGTGCGCGCGCTGCCAGCGGCACGAGAGCGGCAGTGGCGGTGGCTCCCAACAACAAGTCGCGGCGAGTGATCGTCATGGCAAAGTCCCCTGTTACAGAATTTCGACTGATGGAATGAAGCGATTGATGGATGCGGTAAAGCCTGAAGAAGCAGCAGACGCTGCCCACTAGATCACGGCCATGTTTCTGTTCTTCAGATCCGTCACCAGCATGAGGCCGGGCGAATGCGTGATGGCGAACGGGAGTTTCGCGGCATTGATCACCGATTGCGGCGTCACCCCGCAGGCCCAGAACACCGGAATCTCGTCGTCGGCGACCGGCACCGGATCGCCATAGTCGGGCTTCGCAATGTCCTTGATGCCGATCAGATGCGGATGGCCGAGATGCACGGGCGCACCGTGCACGGCGGGATAGCGCGAGGTGATCTGCACCGCACGAATTGCGTCCGCCGGCTTGAACGGGCGCATCGACACGACCATCGGACCGGCGAACGGCCCGGCTTCGCCGCAAGGAATGTTGGTGCGATACATCGGCACGCGCACGTTCTTCTCGATGTGCCGGATCGGCATGCCTTCCTCGAGCAGAGCTTCTTCGAACGAGAAGGAGCAACCGAGCACGAAGGTCACGAGATCGTCGCGCCAATACTTCGTCACGTCGGTCGGCTCGTCCACGACTTCGCCGTCGCGCCAGACGCGGTAGCGCGGCACGTCGGTGCGGATGTCGAGATCGGCGCCGAGGGACGGGATGTGCGGGCTACCGACGTCAGACATGCCGATGATCGGGCATGGCTTCGGATTGAGCTGGCAGAAGCGGTGAAAGGCGCCGGCATATTCGGCAGGTAGGATCGCCAGATTGCCCTGGACAAAACCCGGAGCGACGCCGGCGGTGGAGGCAACCAGCCCCTCGCGGTAGGCGAGCCGGGCCTTGCGGCTCGGAAGGGCGTCGGGCGTTTCAGTTTGCTGCGCTGCCACCAAAACAGTCATGTGATCGACCTGCCTATAAACTCGACAAAGACAAGCCAACACCAAGCATGCTATAAAGTCTAATCGTCGTTTCTAATCAATATCGATAAATCCAATTTATCGATCGGGAACATCCTTCCAATGCTGGACTTCAGGTCGATCGAGACGTTCCTCTGGGTTGTGAAGCTCGGCAGCTTCCGTGGCGCCGCCCAACGGCTCAACACCACCCAGCCGGCGATCTCGCAGCGCATTGCACAGCTCGAGCGCGAGATGGGCGTGAAGCTCCTGAACCGCGATCATCGCGTGGCCTCGCCCACCCCCAGCGGGCGACAGATGATGGTCTATGCCGAGAAGCTGATCGGTCTGCGCGCCGCGATGATGGCGGAGATCGGCGACCGGTCGGCGATGCGCGGCGTGATGCGCCTCGGCGTCGCCGAGACCATCGTGCACACCTGGCTGCCGCGGCTGGTGAAGAGCGTGAACGAGGTCTATCCGAACCTGTCGCTGGAGATCGAGGTCGACATCACACCGAACCTCACCGGGCGCCTCCTCGCGCAGGAGATCGAGCTCGCTTTCGTCGTCGGGCCGTTGTCCGCCTCCGGCGTGCACAATCGCGTGCTCGCCGATTATCCGATCGGCTTTCTCGCAAGCCCCTCGCTGGGGCTCGGCAAGGGCCCGGTGACGCCGGCGGACCTCGCCCGGTTTCCGATCATCACCTTCCCGCGCAAGACCAAACCTTACGAGGTCGTGCGCGAGGTGTTCGACCGGCCGGAGCTGCCGCCGATCCGCCTGCATGCCTCCGCTTCGCTCGCGACAGTCATCCACATGGCGGTCGAGGGACTCGGCATCGCCGTGATCCCCGACGCCATCGTGGCGAACGAGCTCGCCGACGGACGGCTGCAACTGCTCGACACCGATCTCGCGATCGCGCCGCTGACCTTCACCGCGAGCTGGCTCGCCTCTCCTGACGTCGTCGCCGTGGAGCGCGTCGCCGAGCTTGCACGGCAGATTGCGCAGAGCAGCCTCGCGGTTGACGCGCCCGCGCAGGCGCGTCATTGAAAAGCGCCGGGTTTTCTACCGTCATTCCGGGGCTCGCACGGGACCGCGCTACGCGCGGCCCGGAGACGAGACCCCGGAATCTCGAGATTCCGGGTTCGCCCTTTGGGCGCCCCGGAATGACAGCGATCAATGGAAGAGACGCATGAGCCGAGCCGCCACCAATCTGCAAATCGATTCCGCCCGCCTCTGGGGCTCCATCCACGAGACCGCGCAATTCGGCGCGACCGCCAAGGGCGGCGTGCGGCGGCTGACACTGAGCGCGGAAGACAAGCAGGTGCGCGATTGGTTCCGCAAGGCCTGCGAGGACGCCGGACTGGAAGTCCACGTCGACGCGCTCGGCTCCATGTTCGGCCTGCGCAAGGGCCGCGACATGTCGAAGCCGCCCGTCGGCATCGGCTCGCATCTCGATACCCAGCCGACCGGCGGCAAATATGACGGCATCCTGGGGACGCTCGGCGCGCTGGAGGTGATCCGGACGCTGAACGACGCCGGCATCGAGACCGAGGCTCCGATCTGCGTCGTCAACTGGACCAACGAGGAAGGCTCGCGCTTCGCGCCTGCGATGATGGCCTCCGCCGCCTATGTCGGCGACTTCACCACCGACGACATTCTGTCGCGCAAGGACGCCGAAGGCATGACCGTCGGCCAGGCGCTCGACGGCATCGGCTATCGCGGCGACAAGCCCGTCGGCTTCCAGAAGCTCGGCTGCTTCGTCGAGCTGCACATCGAGCAGGGTCCCATTCTGGAAGCGGAAGGCAAGACCATCGGCGTGGTCGATTCCGGCCAGGGCGTGCTCTGGTACGACGGCAAGATTTCCGGCTTCGAGAGCCATGCGGGTTCGACCCCGATGCCGCTGCGGCGCGACGCGCTGGCCACGCTGTCGGAGATCGTGCTGGCGATGGAGGCCATCGCCAGGAAGCACGGGCCGAACGCGGTCGGCACCATCGGCGAGGCCGTGATCGCAAATCCCTCGCGCAACGTCATTCCCGGCGAGATCGCCTTCACCATGGACTGCCGCAGTGCCGACGGCGCCATCATGGATGCGCTCGATCGCGATCTTCGGGCGGCGATCACCGAGATCGCCGCACGTCGCAAGGTCGAGGTCAAGATCGACCTGGTCTGGCGCAAGCCGCCGACGCATTTCGATCCGAAGCTGATCGCGGCGGTCGAGAACGCGGCGAAGACGCTCGGCTATTCCTCCCGCCGCATCACCTCCGGCGCAGGCCATGACGCCTGCAACCTCAACACCGTCATGCCGGCGGCGATGGTGTTCGTACCCTGCAAGGATGGCATCAGTCACAACGAGCTGGAGGACGCCACGCAGACCGACTGCGCTGCGGGCACCAACGTACTGATGCATACCGTGCTGGCGATTGCCGGCGTCGCGTCCTGATCGGAGAGAGCCATGCGCGGAGTTTTCGTCGACGCCAATGAAGCCCTCGCCGTGATCATGGAGCGGCTGGAGAAACCCGGTGATCCCAAGGTGCGGATCCACAGGGACCCCGACATCAAGCCCGAGCAATACCCGGAAATCCTCGACGGCGCCGAGATTGCGATCGTCGACCACACCGCGCTTCCCACCGAGGTGGCGAGGAAATGCACGGGGCTGAAGCACGTCGTGTTCCTCGGCACCGGCGCGCGCAGCTACATGAACCCGGAGGAGCTCGCCGAGCTCGGCATCTCCGTGCATCTGATCAAGGGCTATGGCGACACGGCAGTCGCCGAATCCGCGATTGCGCTGATGTGGGCTTCGGCCCGCGTCATCGCGATGATGGACCGCGAGATGCGGGCCGGCAACTGGCTGCGCGAGGACGGCATGCAGCTCACCGGCAAGACGCTCGGCCTGATCGGGTTCGGCGGCATTGCCGCCGAGGTCGCGCGCATCGCGACCGGCTCAGGCATGAAAGTGATCGCCTGGAATCGCTCGCCCAAGAGCTATCCTGGTGTCGAATTCACCGATCTCGATACGGTGCTGGCGAAGAGCGACGTCGTGTCGCTGCATCTGCTGCTCAACGACGAAACCCGCGGCATGATCACGCGCGAGAAGATCCTTGCGATGAAGCGTGGTGTCATCCTCATCAACACCGCGCGCGCCGCGGTCGTCGACGAAGCCGCCATGATCGACGCGCTGAAGTCCGGCCACATCCGCCATGCCGGCCTCGACGTCTTCAACATCGAGCCGCTGCCCGGCGATCATCCGCTGACGAAATTGCCGAATGTGACGCTGTCGGCGCATTCGGCCTTCCGCACGCCCGAGGCGAGCGAGAACCTGATTGAAGCGGCCTGGGTCCACTGCCGCCGGATCGTGAAGGGATAAGAGCGACAACAAATGGCTGACTATCGCACCATCAAGGCCGAAGCGCTCACCAGCGCCGTCCGCGCCATCGTCAAGGCCGGCGGCTCCTCCGACCGAGAGGCCGAGCTCGTGTCCACCAATCTCGTCGAGGCCAATCTCAAAGGCCACGACTCGCACGGTGTCGGCATGATCCCGCGCTATGTCCAGAGCGTCACCACAGGCGGCCTCGCCTTGAACCAGCACGTCAAGATCGTGCTCGACACCGGTCCGCTTCTCACCCTCGACGGCCTCACCGGCTACGGCCAGGTGATGGGCCATGAAGCGATGGAGCTGGCCGCCGAGCGCGCCAAGCGCAACGGCGTGTGTCTCGTCGGCCTCTCGAATTCGCACCATATCGGCCGCATCGGCCACTGGGCCGAGCAATGCATCGACCACGGGCTGGTCTCGATCCATTTCGTCAACGTGATCTCGCGCCCGATCGTGGCGCCCTGGGGCGGCAGCGATGCGCGCCACGGCACCAACCCGTTCTGCGTCGGCATCCCGCGCAGGGGCAAGGACCCGATTGTGCTCGACTTCGCCACCAGCAGGATCGCGCAGGGCAAGACCCGCGTCGCCCACAACAAGGGCGTCGAGCTCGAGCCCGGCACCATCATCGACAATGAAGGCAAGCCGACCACCAACCCGCGCTACACCGTGATCCCGCCGCACGGCGCCATCCTGCCGTTCGGCGAGCATAAGGGCTCGGGGCTCGCGCTGGTGTGCGAAATCCTCGGCGGCGCGCTCTCCGGGGGGCAGGTTGTCAAGGGCCCGTCGGACGGCAAGTACAACGTCCTCAACGGCATGCTCTCGATCGTCATCGACCCGGGCAAGCTCGGCACCGGCGAGAACCTCGCGCGCGAAGTCGAGAGCTTCGTCGCCTGGCACACCGGCTCGCCGCCTGCTGCTGGCGTCGACAAGGTCAAGATCGCCGGCGAGCCCGAGCGCGAGACCAAGAAGAAGCGCCTCGCCGAAGGCATTCCGGTCGATCCGACCACCTGGCAGGAGATTCTGGAGGCCGGGAAGACGTTCGGCCTGGATCAGGCCGCGATCGAGAAGATCGTAGGGTAGTCCCGAGACGAGCAATCACAACCGGTGTCGTCCCGGACGAGCGAAGCGCCGATCCGGGACCCATAACCACAGGAAGTGGCTTGGCGAGGACTCGCGGTTACCTGCTTCGCTCCGCAACAACTTCCTGGGGTAATGGGTCCCGGCTTTCGGCGGGACGACAGTGGAGCCGTTTGCGCGAGTGAGCCTTAATCCACCATATCCGCAACCGCTTTGCCGCAGGCCGTGGTGTCGGCGTTGCCGCCGAGATCCTTGGTGCGCAGCGTGCGTTCGGCCAGCGTGCGCTCGATCGCCTCGACAATCGACTTGCCGGCTTCCTTCTCGCCGAGATGCTCGAGCATCATCGCGCCGGACCAGATCGCGCCGATCGGGTTCGCAATCCCCTGCCCCGCAATATCGGGCGCCGAACCGTGCACCGGCTCGAACACCGAAGGGAAATCGCCCTCGGGGTTGATGTTGCCTGATGGTGCGATGCCGATGGTGCCGGTGCAGGCCGGGCCGAGATCGGAGAGAATGTCGCCGAACAGATTGGAGCCGACCACGACGTCGAACCAGTCCGGATGCAGCACGAAGTTCGCGGTCAGGATGTCGATGTGGTACTTGTCCCACTTCACGCCCGGAAACTTCTTGGCCATCGCCTCCACGCGCTCGTCCCAATAGGGCATGGTGATGGAGATGCCGTTCGACTTCGTCGCCGAGGTCAGGTGTTTCTTCGGCCGCGACTGCGCGAGTTCGAAAGCGAATTTCAGGATGCGATCGACGCCAGTGCGGGTCATCACCGTCTGCTGGGTCACGAACTCGCGGTCGGTGTCCGGGAACATGCGGCCGCCGACGGAGGAATATTCGCCTTCCGTGTTCTCGCGCACCACCCAGAAATCGATATCGCCGGGCTTACGGCCCGCCAGCGGCGACGGCACGCCGGGCATCAGCCGCACCGGGCGAAGGTTGACGTACTGGTCGAACTCGCGGCGGAATTTGATCAGCGAACCCCACAGCGAGACGTGATCCGGAATCTTGGCCGGCCAGCCGACCGCGCCGAAATAGATCGCATCATGCTTGCCGATCTTCTCCTTCCAATCATCGGGCATCATCTGGCCGTGCTTCTCGTAATAGTCCCAGGACGAGAAGTCGAAATGGTCGAAATGCACGGAGACGCCGTGCTTCTTCGCCGCCGCCTCCAGAACGCGCAGGCCCTCCGGCATGACTTCCTTGCCGATGCCGTCGCCGGGAATGACCGCGATCCGGTATTGCTTCTTGCTCATCGAGAACGTCCCTTTTTGGTCCGGCAGCCGCCGCGTTTTGATCGCACTGCAATGGACCAAAGTCGCTGATGGTGCAACGCTGCACTGCAATGTTGACCATGGCGCGGCCGAGCGCCTACTGATTTGATCCTGTTCCCATCCCGCGAGTACTTCCATGGATCTGCATCTGCGTGGCAAGCGCGTCCTGATCACCGGCGCGTCCAAGGGCATTGGCGCGGCCGCCGCCGAGGCGTTTGCCGAGGAAGGCGCGCATCTCCTGCTCGCCGCCCGCAGTGGCGAGGCGCTGAAGGCGCTGGCCGACCGCCTGCGCTCCGCACACCAGATCGACGCCGCAACGAGCATCGTCGATCTGCGCAAGGAGGAGGACGTGGCGCGGCTGGCGAAAGAAGCCGCCGACATCGACGTGCTCGTCAACAATGCCGGCGACATCCCCGGCGGCTCGATCGACAAGATCGACGAGGCGACCTGGCGGCACGCCTGGGAATTGAAAGTGTTCGGCTACATCAACCTGACGCGGCATATCTATGCGCAGATGAAGGCGAAGGGCGGCGGCGTCATCGTCAATGACATCGGCGCGGCCGGCGAAAAATTCGACGCCAACTACATCTGCGGCAGCGCCGGCAACGCCGCGCTGATGGCGTTCACGCGCGCGCTCGGCGGCAAGAGCCTCGCCGACAACATCCGCGTCGTCGGCATCAATCCCGGGCCCGTCGGCACCGACCGCCACGTCACCCTGCTCAAGACGCGGGCGAGACACCAGTTCGGCGACGAGAGCCGCTACAAGGAGTTCCAGAAGAGCCTGCCGCTCGGCCGCCCTGCGCATGCGCGGGAGATCGGCGACCTCATGGCGTTCCTGGCGTCGGATCGCTCCGGCTACACATCGGGCGTGATATATACGGTGGACGGCGGCATCAGCGCGGGGTGGGGTTAACTCGATCCTCGTCAATGCGAGCGCAGCGAAGCAATCCCGGAATGCATCCGCGGTGGGAAGTCTGGATTGCTTCGCTGCGCCCGCAATGACGAAACCAAGAATGGGCACAGGAGTAAGATAATTGTCTCAAGACCTGATCCGCGAAACCGCATGCGCGGTCGTCGACAAGCTGCGGTCCGGCGACGTCTCGCCGCTCGAACTCCTGGATGTGCTGGAGAAGCGCATCGGTGAGGTCGACGGCAAGGTCAACGCGCTGCCGATACTGTGCTTCGATCGCGCGAGGACCAACGCGAAAGCGCTGATGCAGAAGCCGGCCGGGGCGCGCGGGCTGCTCGCAGGCCTGCCGGTGCCGATCAAGGACCTCACCGACGTCGCGGGCGTGTTGAACACGCAGGGCTCGCCGATCTTCAAGGACAACATCCCCGCGAAATCCGACCTCATGGTCGAGAACCTCGAGGCGAACGGCGCGGTGGTCTACGCCAAATCCAACACGCCGGAATTCGGCGCCGGCGCCAACACCTTCAACGAGGTGTTCGGCGCGACGCTCAATCCGTGGGATACGACGAAATCGGCAGCGGGCTCCTCCGGCGGCGCGGCCGTGGCGCTGGCAACCGGCATGGCTTGGCTCGCGCAGGGCTCCGACATGGGGGGCAGCCTGCGCAACCCGGCGGCCTTCTGCGGCGTCGTCGGCATGCGGCCGAGCATCGGCCGCGTCGCGCATACCCCGAAGTCGGGTATCGATCGCAATCTCGGCGTGGTCGGCCCGATGGCGCGCAACGTCGAGGATCTCGCCCTGCTGCTGGATGCCATGAGCGGCGACTATGCGGACGATCCGCTGTCACTGCCCGCCCCCGCGACCTCGTTCCTCTCGGCGGCAGAGGCTGGCAAGAAGCCGAGGCGCATCGCCTATTCACCCGATCTCGGCATCACGCCGGTCGATCCCGAAGTGAAGGCGATCACGCGCAAGGCCGCGGAGCGCTTCGCGGAAGCCGGCGCGATCGTCGAGGAGGCCCATCCCGACTGGCGCGAGGCGCATGAATGCTTCCACGTGCTGCGCGCGTTCGATTTCGCGATCACCAAGGCCAACCTGCTGCGCACGAAGCGCGACATGCTCAAGCCCGAGGTGATCTGGAACATCGAGGAAGGCCTCAAGCTCACCGTCGATCAGCTCGCGCGCGCCGAGGCGCAGCGCGTCGGCATGACTGCGCGGGCGGTCGAGTTCTTCAAGACCTACGATCTCCTGCTGGTGCCGACGACGATCGTGCCGCCCTTCCCGATCGAACACCGCTATGTCGCCGAATGCGCCGGCAAGAGGTTCGACAATTACGTCGAGTGGCTCGGCATCGTCTACGCCATCACGCTCGCCTGCTGTCCCGCGCTCTCGTTGCCGTGCGGCTTCACGGCGTCGGGCCTGCCCGTCGGCGTGCAAGTCGTCGGCGCACCGCGGGCCGACGCACAGGTGATCGCCGGCGCGAAGGTGCTGGAGGATATTCTGGGCTTGCGCGGCACGACGCCGATCGATCCGAAGGTGAAGAACTGACATATACCTGATGACGAAGCCGCCTCGCATCGCGCTCATCCACGCGCTCAAGCACTCCATCGCGCCGATCGAAGCGGCATTCGCGAAGGCGTGGCCCGAGGCACGGCTGATGAACCTGCTCGACGACAGCCTGTCTGCGGATCTGGCGCGCGACGGCGCGCTCACCGATGCCATGACCGAGCGCTTCCTCGCGCTGGGCGATTACGCAGCGGCGACGGGAGCGGATGGAATCCTGTTCACTTGTTCGGCGTTCGGCCCCTGCATCGAGGCGGTCGCGCGCGCACATGCGTCGATGCCGGTGCTGAAGCCGAACGAGGCCATGATCGAACGTGCCGTAACCATGGGTGAGCGCATCGGCCTGCTCTCGACCTTTCCGCCGACGCTGGCCTCGATGCCGCCAGAGTTCCCTGCCTCCGTCCAGATCGTGCCGAAACTGGCCGAGGGCGCGCTGGCCGCGCTCGATCGCGGCGACCGGGCCACGCACGACCGGCTGATCGCGGAAGCATCTCGCGATTTGCGCGACTGCGACGTCATCGCGCTCGCGCAATTCAGCATCGCCGCGACTGCGCCGCTGGTTGCGGAGGCCACTGGCCGCCCGGTCGTGTCGACGCCGGACAGTGCCGTCGACAAGATGATGAGTCAACTGAAGGCGAAGGCTTAGGCGCCGGCCTTTGTCCGGCGCCGCGCATCCTTGATCGCGACGGCGAGCGCAGCCTTCGTCTCGTTGACGAAATCCTCGACCAATTCCTCACGCGTGGCATGCGCCGCCTCGCCGGTGAACAGGCCCTGCTCGGCCAGCATCACCACCCCATGCAGCGCGGCCCAGATCTTGAGCGCCTGCCGCTCGCGCAAGTAGCCGACCGCCGGGGCCTCCAGCGCCTCGATCACGAGCGCAAAGGTCTCTCGCGTCGCCTCGTGCAGCTCGCTGCCCTTGGCCGCGCAGGACACGGTGCGCGAGGCGAACATCAAGCGGTAGATGCCATTGCGGCGCAGGCCGAAATCGAGCGTCGCTTGCGCGAGGCGCGAGAGTTTCGACTGCTTCGACGGCTTTGCCATCGCCTCGCGCAGAATCGCGGAGAGTTGCCGGAATGCCTCCGCCGTGACCGCCGCGAGCAGCGCCTCGCGGTCGGCAAAATGCCGGTATGGCGCCGGCTGCGAGACACCGAGCTGCCTGGCAAGCGCCTTGATGCTGATCGCCTCGGCGCCGCCCTGCTCCGCCTCGTGCAGCGCGGCCTTGATCAAGGCATCGCGAAGATCGCCATGGTGGTAGGTCTTCTCGGGCTTGCGAGCGAGTTGTGAACGCATGTTGAGGCGAAGCCTATAAGTTTGCGCTTGACAGGGGAAGCCCGCCGCGAATGTAATAGGATATAACTTAGAACAATCCCAGATGAGGAAACGCGCCGCCCTTCGGGCCTTGCGCGTACACGACCAGGGAAGCCGCAATGGCAGAGCGATTGAAGGTTCACGTCGATCCCGACAAATGCCAGGGCCATGCCCGGTGCAAGGCCCTCGCGCCGGAGCTTTTCGAGCTCGACGAATATGGCAACGCGCACGAAGCCGGCGACGGCGCCGTCCCGCCGGGGCTCGAGGACAAGGCCTGGCTTGCGAAAGCCAACTGCCCGGAAATCGCAATCGATGTGATCGAGGAGTAGCGCGGCCGCCTGCGTGCTTTCAGCGAACACGAGCCGAGGGATTCCCTGCCATGTCCGACATCAACCAGCCCACCGCACATCCGCCCGTGACCGACTGGGTCCATGATTTCGACCACACCGATCCGCAATGGACGGAGGATCCCTTCCCGATCTGGGACGAGCTGCGCGCCGCAAGTCCCGTGGTGCACACGAAGCGCTTCCTCGGCTGCTACCTGCCGACGACCTATGAAGCCGTGCGCGAGATCGCCAACGACACCGAGCACTTCTCCTCACGCCGCATCATCGTCCGCGATGTGCGCCCCGAGGTCGCGAGGAACGGAGCCCCGCCGATCACCTCGGATCCGCCCGAGCACAAGCCGGCCAAGCAATTGCTGCTGCCGCCTTTCACGCCGGACGCGATGAAGAAGCTCGAGCCGCGGGTCCGCGCCATCTGCAACGAGCTGATCGACGACTTCATCGCCGACGGCAAGGTCGACGCTGCCGCACGCTACAGCAAATACATCCCGGTTCGGGCGATCGCGCACATGCTCGGCATCCCCGAGAGCGACAGCGACCTCTTCATCAACTGGATTCACATGATCCTCGAGCTCGGCATCAAGGACGAGAGCAAGCTGCTCCAGGCCGTGCAGGAGATGACGGCCTATTTCAGCGGCCACATCGAAGCGCGCAAGAACAAGCCCGGCGACGACCTGATCTCCTATCTGATGAACGCCAGGGACAAGCAAGGCAATTCGCTCGAGGACTCCCACGTGCTGGGCTCGCTGCGCCTGCTGCTGATCGCCGGCATCGACACCACCTGGAGCGCGATCGGCTCCTCGCTCTGGCATCTTGCGAAGACGCCGGCCGACCGCGAGCGGCTGATCGCCGAGCCCGGGCTGATCCCGACGGCGGTGGAGGAGTTGCTGCGCGCCTATTCGCCGGTGACGATGGCGCGCGAGGTGGTCAAGGAAACCACGGTCTCGGGTTGTCCGGTGAAGCCCGGCAACATGGTGTTGTTGTCCTTCCCGGCCGCGAACCGCGACCCCAGGATGTTCCCGGACGCTGACAAAGTCGTGATCGACCGGCGCGAGAACCGCCACGCCGCCTTCGGCCTCGGTATCCATCGTTGCGTCGGTTCCAACCTTGCGCGAATGGAGATGCAGGTTGCGCTGGAGGAATGGCTCAAGCGGATTCCGGATTTTCGCCTTGATCCCGCAGGCACGGTGACCTGGTCACAGGGCACGGTGAGAGGCCCCCGGCAGTTGCCATTTTTGCTGGGAAAGGCGATGTAGGCCTTCCCCAGACAAAAGGAAGCGGAAGGCCGGACGTGACAGAGCAAGCAATCCAACCGGCCTCCGAGACTTTTGACGTCGCCGACGCCGAGCGGCGGATCAAGGCGATCTTCATCGGCTCCATCGGCAACCTCGTCGAGTGGTACGATTTCTACGCCTATACGGCGTTCGCGCTCTACTTCGCTCCCGCATTCTTCCCCGGTAACGACCCCGTCGTCCAGCAATTGAACGTCGCCGTCGTGTTCGCGGCGACCTTCCTGATGCGGCCTCTGGGCGGCTGGTTCTTCGGCTATCTCGCCGACCATTTCGGGCGCCGAATTTCGCTCACCCTGTCCGTCGTCTTCATGTGCTTCGGCTCGCTGATCATCGCGCTGACGCCGACCTATGCCACGATCGGCTTCGCCGCGCCGGTGATCCTCGCGCTCGCCCGCGTCATCGAGGGCCTGAGCCTCGGCGGCGAATACGGCGCCAGCGCCACGTATCTCAGCGAGGTCGCCGACCCCAAGCATCGCGGCTTCTATTCCAGCTTCCAGTACGTCACGCTGATCGGAGGCCAGCTCACCGCGATCATCGTGCTGCTGCTCCTGCAAAAGGTCTTCCTCACACCGGAAGAGCTGAAGGCCTGGGGCTGGCGCATCCCCTTCGCGATCGGCGCGTTGCTGGCGATCTTCGCCGCGGTGATGCGGCGCGGCCTGCACGAGACCGAGGCGTTCGAGGAGGCCAAGAAGGTAGTGAAGCCGACCGGCTCGATTACCAATCTGCTGCGCTATCCGCGCGAGCTCTTGCTGGTCGTCGGCCTCACCGCCGGCGGGACCGCGGCGTTCTACACTTTCACCACCTACATGCAGACCTTCGTCAAGCTTTCGGTCGGGCTGACCGAGGACCAGACCACCTTCGTGATCTTCGGCACGCTGATTTTCGCGACCATCCTCCAGCCGATCTACGGCGCGCTCTCCGACAAGATCGGCCGCAAGCCGCTGCTGATTTTCTTCGGCGTCGCCGGCACGCTCGCGACCGTTCCGCTGCTGATGGCGCTGAAGGAGACGAAGTCGCCCTTCATGGCGTTCATCTTGATCTGCGCCGCCTGGCTGTTCGTCGCCGGCTACACCTCGATCAACGCCGTGGTGAAGGCTGAATTGTTCCCGACCAATGTCCGCGCCCTCGGCGTCGGCCTGCCCTATGCCATCACGGTCTCGATCTTCGGCGGCACGGCGCCGGCGATCGCGCTCTATTTCAAGAGCATCGGGCACGAGGAATGGTTCTATTTCTATCTAAGTGGCATCATCTGCCTGTCGCTGATCATCTATTCAACCATGCGCGACACCAAGCACGCCTCCGCAATGCATCGGCACGAGTAGGCCATGACCGACGAGACGCCATCCGATAGCAAGCTGACGCGCTCGAAGGAGAAGTGGGCGCGCGAAGGCCGGTTCCTCACCGGCAAGATCACGCGGCCGGAAGATCAGCGCCTGCCGCCCGGTCAGCACCTCACCAAGGACTGGCCGGTGCTCGATCTGGGCGTCGTACCGCCGGTCTCGCGCGAGCGCTGGCGGCTCGACGTCTACGGCGCGATCGAAACTCCCGTGTTCTGGACCTTCGACGAGTTCATTGCACAGAAGCAGGAGCGGTTCACCTCCGATATCCACTGCGTGACGACCTGGTCGCGCTACGACAATGAATGGGAAGGGCTCGCGACGCGGGAGCTGCTTGCGGCCTGCCAGCCGCGCGAGGATGCGCGCTTCGTCGTGCTGCATTCTTATGACGGCTACACCACGAATCTCGCGCTGGAAGACTTCGCCGCCGAGGACGCGCTGCTCGCCCATAGCTGGTCGGGCCAGCCCCTGAGCGAGGAGCATGGCGGCCCGGTGCGGGTGGTGGTGCCGCATCTGTATTTCTGGAAGAGCGCCAAATGGCTCCAGGCCATCGAATTCCTGACCGAGGACGCGCCGGGCTTCTGGGAAGTCCGCGGCTATCATAACCGCGGCGATCCCTGGGCCGAACAGCGCTATTCGGGCGATTAGGTTCAAGCAAGGACGGGGGAAGCCCATGCCGACGGACCGCTTTCAATTCACCGGAGGAGGTGGCCATCAGCTCTCGGCCGCGCTGGAGCTGCCTGACGGCGAGGCCGCGGCGTTCGCGCTGTTCGCGCATTGCTTCACCTGCGGCAAGGACGCGCTGGCGGCCAAGCGCATTGCGGTCGCGCTCGCCGCCAAAGGCATTGCGGTGCTACGGTTCGACTTCACCGGGCTCGGCTCCAGCGAGGGCGACTTCGCCAATTCGACGTTCTCCTCCAACGTCGCCGATCTCGTGCGCGCGGCCGATCATCTGCGTAGCATCCGCAAGGCACCGTCCATCCTGATCGGCCACAGCCTCGGCGGTGCCGCGATCCTCGCGGCAGCAGGACAGATCCCCGAAGCCAAGGCGGTTGTTTCCATCGCGGCGCCGTCCGATCCCGCCCACGTCACCGGTCTGTTCAAGGAGCATATCGACAAGATCCGCACCGAGGGCGAGGTCGAAGTCTCGCTCGCGGGACGTCCGTTCCGGATCAGGCGTGAATTCCTCGACGACATCGCCGAGCACGAGCTGATGAAGGACGTCACCGGCCTGCACAAGGCGCTGCTGGTGATGCATTCGCCTGTCGACGACACCGTCGGCATCGACAATGCGACGAAGATCTTCGTTGCGGCGAAGCATCCCAAGAGCTTCATCTCGCTCGATCATGCCGATCATCTGCTGACGAAGCCTGCCGACGCGCTTTACGCGGCCGACGTGATCGCGGCCTGGGCGAGCCGTTACATTGACGCAGCAAAGCCCGCAAAAGCGATGGATCTACCCGAGGGTCCGCGAAAGGTCGTGGTGCAGGAGACCCGCAAGAGCAAGTTCAACCAGATCATCACCGTCGGCCCGCATCATCTGGTGGCCGACGAGCCGGTCGCGGCCGGCGGCGCCGATGCGGGGCCCGGCCCGTATGACTTCCTGCTCGCCGGCCTCGGCGCCTGTACTTCCATGACCATGCGCCTCTATGCCGACCGCAAGTCACTGCCGCTTGAGCGCGTGACCGTCACGCTGAAGCATTCCAAGATCTACGCAAAAGACTGCGAAGAATGCGAGACCCGCGACGGCATGCTCGACCAGATCGAGCGCGACATCACGATGGACGGCGCCCTCGATGCCGAGCAACGCAAGAAGCTGATGGAGATCGCCGACAAGTGCCCGGTGCACCGGACGCTGACGTCGGAGATCCGCATCGTGACGAAGGCGGTGGAGTAGCCTCAAGCCGCCGGCGAGCCCGCCTCTCTTGTCGGCTTGAGAGGATGCACCCGCAGCGCACCGCGCAGGCCCGCCGCGGTGCCGAGCAGGATGCCGGCGAGCGCCACGAACGAGCCAAGCGCGAGCGTCGATACGCCCGTGAGCCCCTGCCCGATCGAGCAGCCGAACGCCATCACGCCGCCGACGCCCATCAGCGCCGCGCCGCTGCCTGAGCGCAGCATGTGACGCGGTGAGGAATAGCCTTCGAGCTTGAACCGGCCCGTAGCGAGCGCCGTCACCAGACTGCCGGCGAAGACGCCGGCCACCGTCGCGATGCCGAAATTCAGCGTCAGACCGGTCGAGAGCATGGCGTATTGGAGAGTATCCGCGATCGGCGCAATGAAGGTGAGCGAGGTCACCGGGACGGGGTTGAAGTCGTCAGCGCCGAGACAGCCGGTGACGTACCAGCCGCCGGCGACGAGCAGGCCCACGACGACACCTGCCGCGATCTGACCCGGCGAACGACGAAATGCTGGGTGCGCGAAGGCGAACAGCATCAGCGCGATGACCGTCGCGGCGGCGGCAAGCGTGCGCGAAAGCGATTCCGTGAGACCGAGCATCACCAGCACCGACGGCAGCGAATTTGCGCTGACGGTCATTTGCGAGGCCTGGACCAGCGCGATACGCGCCGGCGCGATCAAGCCCTTCAGCATCATCTGCGCGGCAATGGCGAGCACGATCACGACGACGAAGGAGCGGAGATTGCCGCGGCCGAGCAGGACCAGCGCCCGCGAGCCACAGCCGTTCGACAGCACCATGCCGTAGCCGAACAGCAGGCCGCCGAGGAAGAGCACAGGGACTGAGAACGACTGCTGCAGGTAGATCGACTTGCCGAGATCGACCACGCCGTTGCCGGCAAGGAACTGGCTCGCAGCGATCGCAACGGCGATCGCCAGCGCATAGCTCCGCACCAGCCGCCCGTCTCCCTCCGCCAGAAGGCCGCGCATGCTGCTCATCAGGCAGAAACCGCTGAGCAAGCCGACAGCGCCGTACACAAGCCCGATGACGAGACCGGCGAGGATGACGATCTGGGTAACTTCCATCGGCTGATCTCAAACCTCTCGACACTCTGCGTCATTGCGAGCGCAGCGAAGCAATCCAGCCTGTCTCCGCGGATGCTTTTCTGGATTGCTTCGCTGCGCTCGCAATGACGGTGGGTTACGGCTTCAGGATGACCCGGTCGCGCGAGGAGCCGGCGACGGCGACATAGGCCTCCTTGGCGCGCTCGAGCGGATAGACGGCGCTCGCCTTGATCAGGAAAGGCTTCAGATGTCCGCTCGCAAAGCCCGGACCAAGATCTCGGAGCACCGCGCCCGTGGCGGCCGACGACAGGCCGAGCGTGTCGATGCCGACATAGGTGTGCTGGCCGCGATAGAATTCGAGAATGTTGAACTGCACGATTCGGTCGACCGCGGCGATCAGGATCTGGCGGCCGCGCAACGCAAGCGATTTGTGCGCGGCCTGGAAGTAGGGATCGCCGACGGTGTTGAAGACGATGTCGGCGCCCTTCCCGCCGGTCAATTCGCGCACGCGCGTGGCAACGTCAATGGCAGAGGCGTCGATCACCTCGACCGGCGCGTTGCTATGCCCCTCATAGGCCTCCGCCTTGCGCACCACGCCGATGACGCGCGCGCCCTGCCAGGTCGCGATCTGCACTGCGGCCTGGCCGACCTTGCCATTGACGCCCATCACCAGCACGGTCTCGCCGCTCTTCGGCACGCCTGCGCGGCGAAAGCCTTCCATCGCGGTGACGAAGGGCACGCCGATGCCGGCGGCCTCCTCCCAGGACACCGTCTTGGGCTTCTCGACCACGGCGTCGGCCTCGACGACGAGATGGCTGGCATGGGTGCCGTCGCGGCGGATGCCAAGATCGCCGGACGAGCCGAACACCTCGCGCCCGACCGTGCCGGCTGGCCCCTCGATCACCACGCCCGCGTAGTCGCGGCCGGGAGTCCGGGGAAACACGGCATACGGCATCAGCCCGGTCGCGGCCTTGACGTCGGACGGATTGACGGCCGCGGCTTTCACCTCGATCAGCAGATCGTTCGGACCGCGCTTGAGTGTCAGGCGCTCCACGACTGGCGCAAGCGCGGCAGCGTTTTCAGCCTTTGAGGCAAGGCGCACACAGCGCGCTTCGACGGATTTGGCATCGGCTGGCGACATGAAAAGACCCGCGATTTCTCGCGGGCCTTGTCGCCTCTGGGCGCGGTCAAGTCAATCCTTGGGGCGCTTGTCGTAGAGCCGCCTGGCCTTGCCGAGCGAGCGTTCCAGCGTGGCGGGCGCGACCACCTGCACCCTGGAGCTGATCCCGATCGTGTTCTTGATGTGGGTCGAGATCCGGTCGGCATGGTCGAGCAGACCACGGCCGTCCCAGCTTTCGGGCCGCGCCTCCGCGATGATCGTCAGCTCGTCCATGCGGCCTTCGCGAGTCAGTTCCAGGATGAAGTGCCCGCCGCACCAGTCGGTCGCGAGCAACACCTCCTCGATCTGGGTCGGGAACAGGTTGACGCCGCGCAGGATGATCATGTCGTCCGAGCGCCCCGTCACCTTCTCCATCCGCCGCATGCCGGGCCGCGCCGTGCCCGGCAGCAGTCGCGTCAAATCGCGGGTGCGATAGCGGATCACCGGAAAGGCTTCCTTGGTGAGCGAGGTGAACACCAGCTCGCCCTTTTCCCCATCCGGCAGCACCGCGCCGGTCTCGGGGTCGATCACCTCGGGGTAGAAATGGTCCTCCCAGATGTGCAGGCCGTCCTTGGTCTCGATGCATTCCTGCGCGACGCCGGGGCCGATCACCTCGGAGAGACCGTAGATGTCGGTCGCGTCCATGTCGAACGCGTCCTCGATCTCGCCGCGCATGGCGTTGGTCCAGGGCTCGGCGCCGAAGATGCCAACCTTGAGCGAGCACTGGCGCGGATCGAGCTTCTGGCGCTTGAACTCGTCGAGGATCGCCAGCATATAACTCGGCGTCACCGTGATGATGTCGGGCCGGAAGTCGTTGATGAGCTGCACCTGCCGCTCGGTCATGCCGCCGGAGATCGGCACCACGGTGCAGCCGAGCTTCTCGGCGCCGTAGTGCACTCCCAATCCGCCGGTAAAGAGGCCGTAGCCATAGGCATTGTGGATGATCATGCCGGTGCGGCCGCCAGCGGCGCGGATCGAGCGCGCCATCACCTCCGACCATGTATCGATGTCACGCTGGGTATAACCGACCACGATGGGCTTGCCCGTGGTGCCGGACGAGGCATGCACGCGCACGAGCTTTTCGCGCGGCACGGCGAACATGTCGAAGGGATAGTTGTCGCGCAGATCGGTCTTCACCGTGAACGGAAACTTTGCGAGATCGGACAGCTCACGAAAGTCGGACGGATGCACGCCGGCCTTGTCGAAGGCCTTGCGATAATGCGCGACGTTGTCGAAGGCGTGCTTCAGCGACCAGGCCAGCCGCTGCTTCTGCAGCGCCATGATCTCATCGCGCGAGGCGCGCTCATGTGCGTCCATCTCGGCGCTATAGCTACTGGCACCTTCCTTGAGCCTCGTCAGAGCCATCCTCGTTTCCCCACATTGGTTTGTTCTTTTTTCTATGGTCTTATTGATCCTGCGCCGGCAGCCACGTGCCGGGAATGACGCGCGAATGTCCGCGGAATTCCGCGATGACGGTGTCGCCCGCGGTCACACGCACGTCGTAGATGCCGGAGCGGCCGCCGCGAGTGATCTCCCGCGCCGTCGCAACGAGACGGTCGCCGAGCTTGCCCGGCTTGATGAAGGTGATCTGTCCCTGCGCCGCGACAACGCGCTCGTTGTGCGAGTTGCAGGCGAACGCGAAGGCGGAATCGGCGAGGGTGAAGATGAAGCCGCCATGGGCGATGCGCTGGCCGTTGACCATGTCCGGCCGCACGGTCATCGCAAGCGTTGCCAAGCCCGGGCCGATCTCGACGATCTCCATCCCGAGACCCTTGGACGCATCGTCCTCCGCCCACATCGCGTCAGCGCAGGCGCGGGCAATATCCTCAGGCGACAGGGCGGCTTTGACGTTCACGCGCTTCTCCGGGCCAGATGCTCGCACATGATGTTCTGCTGGTTGGCTCAAGCTGTCAAATAATGCGACGCATTTGCATTCATGGGGTCTGATCTGCCCGATCAGACATGGTCATAATCGACCACGACACGCTCCGACGATGGCTTTGCCTGGCAGGTCAGGACGAAGCCGGCCTTCAGCTCCCACGGTTCCAGCGAATAGTTGATGTCCATCGGCGCCTCGCCCTCGACCAGCTTCGCGCGGCAGGTCGAGCACATGCCGCCCTTGCAGGCGAAGGGCAGATCGACCCCGGCGCGCAGCGCGGCATCGAGGATCGCCTCATCCTCTGCGACCGGCACGTCGCGCCGCTTGCCGTCGATGATCAGCGACGCGACCGCCTTCGGCGGCGCATCCGGCGCAACGGCTTTCTTCGGCCTCGGCTTTCCGCCGAATTCGGAGACGAAGCGCTCGACGTGGATGCGTTCGTCCGCGATGCCGAGATCGCGGCAGGTCGCCTCGATCTCTTCGCTCATGCCAAGCGGGCCGCAGATAAAGACGTGATCGACGCTCCCGGCCGGCACCAGCGAGCGCAGCAGCACCCTCACCTTGTCGCCGTCGAACCGGCCATGCAGGATCGGGATGTCCTGCTCTTCGCCGGAGATGACGTGGAAGAGCGAGAGGCGATCGATGAAGCGATCCTTCAGCTCCTCGAGCGCTTCGAGGAACATGATGTTGTCGGTGGTGCGATTGCCGTAGAACAGGAAGAAGCGGCTGTCCGGCTCGCGGGCAAGCACGCCCTTCACGATCGACAGGATCGGCGTGATGCCGGAGCCGGCGGCAAAGCCGACATGGATGCGCGCGCGATCTGCCGGCGGGACCACGCCGAAGCGGCCGGTCGGCGTCATCACGTCGAGCTCATCGCCGCATTTCAGCTCGTCCGCCGCCCAGGTCGAGAACGCGCCGCCATCGACTTTCTTTACGGCGATGCGGATCTCGCCGTCGTCGGGACCGGAGCAGATCGAATAGGAGCGGCGCACCTCTTCGCCATCCAGCATCGTGCGGAGCGTGAGATACTGGCCGGGCGTGAAGGCGTAATCGCCGGCGAGTTCGCCGGGAATGGCGAAGGTCATCGAGACGGCGTCGAACGCCTCCCGCCGGAGATCGTTGACGGCAAGGCGATGGAAGCGCGGTGCGGCTGCTGACATCAGAAATACCCCAGCCTGGTCTCACCGCCGTCATTGCGAGGAGCCCTTGCGACGAAGCAATCCAGACTGCTTCCGCGGACGGATTCTGGATTGCTTCGCTTCGCTCGCAATGACGATGGAGTTGGCATCGTGATCCTCAATGACACTTGAAATAGTCAAAAGGTTCGCGGCAGGACTTGCAGCGCCACAGCGCCTTGCAGGAGGTCGAGCCGAATTCGGAGAGCAGCTCGGTGTTCTCAGAGCCGCATTGCGGGCAGGCCACGGCCTGCCCGCCGAACAGCGCGCGGCGCGAGCTCGACGCTTGCGGCGGCGCAATGCCGTAGGCGCGCAGCTTGCGGCGGCCCTCCTCGCTCATCCAGTCCGTCGTCCAGGCCGGTGACAGCACGGTGCGCACCTTGGGATGACGAAAGCCGGCGCGTTCCAGCGCGATCTCGATTTCGAGCGCGATCATGTTCATGGCGGGACAGCCCGAATAGGTCGGCGTGATCGCGACCTCGACATGATCGCCGTCGAGCGCAATCTCGCGCAGCACGCCGAGATCGGCGATGGTCAGCACCGGGATTTCGGGGTCGACCACGCTTGCCGCAGCGTCCCAGGCCCGCCGGCGCAGCTCGCTGTCGCGCTCCAGCACGCTCACCATGTCAACCCCGGGAAGGTGCGCTGCATCGATTGCAGTTCGGACAGGAGGTGGCCGAGATGTTCGCTGTGCCGGCCGGACCGGCCACCCTGCTGCATCCAGTCGTTCCGGGGCAGCTCGAGTGTGGCTTCGCCGACGACGTCGGACAGCGTCGTCAACCAACGACCGCGCAAGCTCGCAGGATCAATGGCGATGCCGGCCTGGATCAGGGCGCGCTCGCCGTCGTCGACCGAGAACATCTCGCCGGTGAAGGCCCAGAGATGATCGATCGCTGCTTGCGCCCGTCGACGGCTTTCGTCCGTGCCGTCCCCGAGCCTGATGATCCATTCCGAGGCGTGGCGCAGGTGATATGCGCTCTCCTTCTCCGACTTGGCGGCAATGGCGGCAAGCGTCGTATCGCGCGAGCTCATCATGGCACGCCAGTAAAGGTCGGCGAAGGCGGAATAGAAGAATTGCCTCACCAGCGTCTGGGCGAAGTCGCCATTCGGCTGCTCGACCAGCAGCAGATTGCGGTACTGCCTGACGTCACGCAAGTAAGCGAGCTTATCCTCGTCATTGTCCTTGCCTTCGACCTTCGCGGCGTAGGTGTAGAGCTCGCGTGCCTGACCAATGAGGTCGAGCGCGATGTTGGAGAGTGCCATGTCCTCTTCCAGCATCGGCGCGTGCCCGCACCATTCCGACAGCCGGTGGCCGAGGATCAGCGCATCGTCGGCGCGGCGCAGCGCATGGAGCACCAGCGGTGTTTCGGAGATCTGGATGTTGGCGACGGCCATCACATGTGCCCCACTTCTTCCGGCACCTCGTAGAACGTCGGATGCCGGTAGATCTTCGATTCCGCCGGCTCGAACATCATGCCCTTCTCGGCGGGATCGCTCGCGGTGATCGCGCTTGACGGCACGACCCAGATCGACAGGCCCTCGCCGCGGCGGGTGTAGATGTCGCGGGCGGCTTGCAGCGCCATCGTCGCGTCGCTGGCATGCAGCGATCCCACATGCTTGTGCGCAAGCCCGTTGCGGCTGCGAATGAAGACCTCCCACAGCGGGGTGTTCGGCGTGGCCATCTTGATCTCCCTATTCGGCAGCCTGCGAGGTCTGACGCCGCGCGCGCTTGGCGGCATAGGCGGCTGCCGCCTCGCGCACCCAGGCGCCGTCCTCGTGCGCCTTGCGGCGCGCCGCCATGCGGTCGCGGTTGCAGGGGCCATTGCCGGCGAGCACCTGCTTGAATTCGGTCCAGTCGATCTCGCTGTAGCGCCAGTGTCCGTCCGCATCCTGCGTCATGCCGGGATCGGGAATGGTAAGGCCGAGATATTGCGCCTGCGGTACGGTGGCATCGACGAACTTCTGGCGCAGCTCGTCATTCGAGAAGCGCTTGATCTTCCACCTGGTCGAAGTGTCGCTGTGCTGGCTCGCGACATCCGGCGGGCCGAACATCATCAGCACCGGCCACCACCAGCGGTTCAGCGCGTCCTGCGCCATCGCCTTCTGCTCGTCGGAGCCGCGGCACAGCGTCACCATGATTTCGTAGCCCTGGCGCTGATGGAACGACTCCTCCTTGCAGACACGGATCATCGCGCGCGCATAGGGACCATAGGAGCAGCGGCACAGCGGGATCTGGTTCATGATCGCCGCGCCGTCGACCAGCCAGCCGATCGTGCCGATGTCGGCCCAGGTCAGCGTCGGATAATTGAAGATCGAGGAATATTTCGCCTTGCCCGCGAGCATCGCGTCGACCAGCTCCTCGCGCGAGGTGCCGAGCGTCTCGGCCGCCGCGTAAAGATAGAGCCCGTGGCCGCACTCGTCCTGCACCTTGGCGAGCAGCGCGGCCTTGCGGCGCAACGTCGGCGCACGGGTGATCCAGTTGCCTTCGGGCAGCATGCCGACGATCTCGGAATGCGCGTGCTGGGAGATCTGGCGGGTGAGCGTCTTGCGGTAGGCCGCCGGCATCCAGTCGTTTGGCTCGATGCGTTCCTCGGCATCGATGCGGGCCTGGAACTGCGCAGCCTTCGCCGCGTCCTCGAGACCGCGATCGTCGGTCTCGGCCGTGTTCAGCGCCTGGGTATACATGCGCATCCTCCCGATTTATTGGGAGATAATATATAACAGAAATTACATCATGCAAGATATTTCTGTAACATAACAATCAGGAATCGAACCTCCGTTCCAGGAGCTTCCGGGCCGCCGGTAACGGCCCCTTCTCGTTGATTCCATGGCCGTCGAGCCATTGTTCCGATGCAGCGAGGAGCGCGCGATAGATCTCGCCGCAGAGCGCGCGGGCCGCCCTTCCCGGCCAATCCGCGGGCAACAGGCCTTCGGGCAGCAGCGGGTCGCGCAGCACGACACGGCGATAGTAGTGGATCAACAGGATCCGCGCGGTGAAGGCTTCGGCCTCGGACAATTCAGTACCGCGCGCGATCGCGGCGCGGAGCGGCTCGAACGTCTTCATGAATTTCAGATAGGCATCCGCGGTGCGATCGAGCGGCCAGCTCGCGCTGAGCAGGCGACGCCCGCTGTCATCCTCAGCCGAGACTTCGAGACGGATGGCGCCCGCAGCCTCGTCCGGCACCGGCACGCCCGACGGCGCGACCCAGACGCCCGGCAGCGGACTGCCGAAGCCGGCATTGCGCAGCGCCTCGCGCGAGGCGTCGCGGTCCTCGCCATTGCCGATCAGCAGCAGCTCGAAACGGCCGGTCCAGTCCGATGGCGGCGGATCGTAGATGTGGCGCGTGGCAGCTTCAAAGGTCTGCCTGCCCTTGTCGGCCAGGCGATAGAAACTGTTTCGCCCGACCTTTTCGCGCGTCAGCCAGCCGTCGGCAGCAAGCCGCGACATCGCGGTGCGGACCACGCCGCTGTCGATATCCAGGCTCTCGAAGAATTCCAGCAGCGTCCCCAGCCACACCGAGCCGCCGCGCGGCACGATGGCATCGCCGAACACGGTGATGACGATGGAGCCGGTGCGCGAGGGCTCGCGCTTGAGCTGGTCGATGATGCGGGAAAGCGGATGCGCCATGCGCGAGGCATAGCGCGTTTGGCGTGGCTGCGACAATGGACGGAAGCGACTCGCCTCTTCCATTCTCGTGCGGGACGAAGTGGAGAACGAGCTACCTATGCGGATCGGGATACGTCAGGCTGCGCCAGCCGCTGCGATCGAACGGGAGCCACTGGCCCTCCTTCTGCGCGAGCCGCTCGGCCACGGCATAGACGACGGCAGGATGATGGCCCATGCCGCAATGGCTGCTCTCCACCTCGATGCTCTCGGTCTGTGCGCCCGGTTTCTCCATGCAGCCTTGCCAGGCGCAGACACCGTCGGTGCGGCTGAAGATAGCGGTGGTCGGCACCGGCGGCGGAGCGGCAAGCTCTCCCCCGAAACGCGGATCGACCTCATCGGCCTTGTGCCCGCTGGCCCATTCGTAGACGCGCCAGGCGTTGGTCGAGCGCGGATCGCCGGCGAAGGGACTGCCGAGCGTGATCACCTGCCGCACGCGCTCCGGCATCATCTTGGCGAGCTGGCGGGCATAGAGACCGCCGAGACTCCAGCCGACCAGGCTGATCTTGCGCGCGTGTTTGTCGCTGAGCTCCCGGACCAGATCGACCATGGCGTCCTGCACGCCTTCGCGCAGGCCATAATTGCGTCCTTGGCGCCAGCCGCTCACCGCATAACCCTTGCTGGTCAGAAACGTGCGCAGCGCACGCGTGGACACGTCGGAGGCCACGAGGCCGGGGAGCACCAGCACCGGATGCCCATCACCGCGTGGCGCAAGGCTCAGGAGCGGCAGCGCGCCGAGGAATGCGCCGAACTCGTGAAGCGCGCGCCCCTCCAGAAACATCAGGGTACGGGACGGCGGACTCAGCGGCTGGGCGGTAGCGGTCATCGATGTTTCCCCTGGAAAGACTTCCTGGAAAGGACGCCGGCGGCGAAGCCGGCAAATTGGCATGAATTCCAATGCACCGGCTTCTCGAACGTTCCGCAGCGCAACATGAATCAGCTAGGCGGCCGGTTCCTGACATTCAAGCGGGAGAGATGCGCGGCGGCAATAGGCCCGCGCGGTAATGCTTACGGCCGTGACGCGAAAGTCACAGCAATCGAAGCAGGAATTCTGCGGAGTAAAGCACGAGCCCGGCGAGCCCGCCGATCAGCGAACCGTTGAAGCGGATGTATTGCAGGTCGCGCCCGATGTTGATTTCGATCAGCGTAATCAGCTGCGTCATATTCCACGCCTTGACCTGATCGGAGATGAAGGTGGAGACGCCCTTCTTCTGGTCGGCAACGAAGCTGCGCAGCACCCTCACCAGGCCCTTGTTGATCTCGCCGCGTAGTTCGGCATCGCCGGCGAGCGCCTCGCCGGCCGCGACGAACATGCCGGCGAGATGATGCTGCAGCACCTGCGTCTCGCCGCTCGCGCTGCGCTCAATGAAGGAGCGCGTGTTGGCCCAGACGGTGCGGGCGAGTTCGGCAAGCTCGGGACGCGCGAGCAGATCGCGTTTCAAGCCGTCGATGCGATCGACATAGGCCTGATCGGTGCCGAGCCGATCGACGAAGCTCAGCACCATGCGATCGAACTCGCCGCGGAATGGATGCTTGGGATCGCTGCGCACCTCGTTGAAGAAAGCGGTGGCTGAGGCCACGATCTTGTTCACCAGAAACTTGTCGGCGCGATAGAGCCTGAGCAGGGTCGGCAACTCCGCGCGCACCTTCTCGCGGATCATCGCCATCGTTTCCTTCTGGTTCAGCGTGTCGTGCATCACACGCAGGAGATCGTCGAACAGGATCTGGTGCCGTCCCTCCGCGACGAAGCCGCGCAGCGTGCCGGCCGCGAGCGGCGCCAGATCGATCGCCTGGAGCTGCGATGACATGCGGCGGATGACGAAGCTCATCAGACCGGAGCTTTCGGTGGCGGAAACGGCCTCCGGGAGCAGGCGCAGCGCGAACCGCGCCAGATCATCGCTGCGCTTGCGGTTGCGCAGCCAGTCCGCAACGAAGGAGCCGAAATCGATCTCATTCAGCTTGGCCTCGACGGGGCCGGCCTCGAGGAAATGCACCTGGATGAATTCGCCGAGCTTGTCGGCGATACGGGCCTGATTGCTCTGGATGATCGCCGTGTGCGGGATCGGCAGGCCGAGCGGCCGCTTGAACAGCGCGACCACCGCATACCAATCGGCGAGACCACCGATGGTCGCCGCTTCCGCGAAGGCTGCAACGAAGCCGAACACGGGATGCACCGGGAGAAGCCATTTCGCGACGATGAAGAGCAGAAGCGTCGAGGCCAGCACCAGCGTCGCCAGGGCTTTCACGCGGCGCAGTTCGGCCGCGCGTTCGGCATCGCCGGGGGTATCGAAGGAGAAGGTGGCGGGTGGAGTCATGACCGTTTGAGAGTACGTCATTCCGGGGCGGTCCGCAGGACCGAACTATGGTGCGCAATTGCGCACCTGAGAATCTCGAGATTTCGGATTCGATGCTTCGCATTGCCCCGGAATGACGGTTGAGGCGACGAAGCCGACAAACAAAAGGCCCGCCGAAGCGGGCCTCAAATTCAGTTTCGACTCAGGCGCCAAATCAGGCGGTCTTGTTGTAGACCTTGGCGAAATTGTCCTGAGCGGACTTCGCGCCGTTGGCGGCGAGGTTGCCGAAATAGTCGGCGGTCGCCTTTGCACGCGAGACGAACACTTCGCCGCGGGCACGGAGCAGGCTCGACTGGATCTCGACGGCTTCGCTGATCGATTTTGCCGACGCCAGCTTGTCGATGCCCGAGAAGAACGCCTCGGCGTCCTCGTAGATCGCGTGCTGGATGTTGCGGCTGATCTTGCCGGCCTCGGCGACGGATTCGGCCACTGCGTTCTCGACAGCGGCGGTCACCCGCTCGGAGCCGGCGAAGGCCTCCGCGGCACGGTCCTTGGCAGTGTTGGCAGTCTTCTTGACGAATTCGCGGGCGGCCTCGGGAACTTCCAGATTCTGGATGTTCTTGAAAGCGTCCTTGAAGCCCTCGAACGCGGTGTTGGTTTCAGTGGTCATGGGGTTCTCTCCATCCTCATTGATCTGAGCTATGGGCTCACCCCGTCCTCATTGGCCCGGGGCAGCCATCTGTATGGCATAGTTAATTGTGCGATGCAACATTCATATTGCGTCGCACCATCACAAAAGTGTGACAAGCCTCGGCAAAAGGCATCATGATGCCTCTTTAGCCAACAGGTCCGATGATCCGCTCGATTTGGACGGAATGCTGAGCGGGCGCTTCTAGTGCTGGACTGCGCCCGGCACCCCATAAGCCTCCATCTGGGCCTGGACCTGCGCGATGTTGTGACCGAGCACGACGATGTCGTGGGTCTTGCCGTCAACATCCCGGACATGGTCGCGCAGCAGCGCCTCGGCCTTGAAGCCGAGGCTTTCGAACAGCGCGATCGCCGCCTGCTGATCGACGGTCATCTGGACCGAGAGCTTCTCCAGGCCGGCGCCGAGCGCGAGCGCAAAGGTCTCCTGCGAGAGCGCCTTGCCCACTCCCCTGCCGCGGACATCGGGCGAGACCACCATCCGGATCTCGCCGACATGCGGCGACCAGGAATGCGGATCGCGCACCAGCGTGCCGCAACCGACCACCCTGCCCTCTCTCACCGCGAGCAGGCTCTGGATCGCGCCGCGCTCGATCTCCTTGACCCATGCCGACAGGACCTTCGGCTCGCTGATGTTGCGGGGGAGGAACAGCAGATCGTGGGTCGGCAGGCCCTTGCCGAAGGCCAGCACGGCGGCCTCGTCCGCAGGCGACATCAAGCGGATCTCGATGTCGCCGGCCTCGGTCTCGACCTGACGCGGGTAGGAACGCTGCTCACTCATGTCGATCTCTTTCCCAGCCAGGAATCCAGTTTCGGCCATAGCCGCTTCACGGCGTTGGCGCCCGCGACGAGAGAGACGTGACCACCCTTCAGGATCACCTCCTCCTTATCCGTCGAGCCGACCTTGGCGATCAGATGCTTGGCGGCCTCATACGGCACGATGTGGTCGTGCTCGGCGACCGCATGCAGGATCGGCACCGTGATATCGTCCAGCCGCGCCGCCCGGCCGCCAACCGACATGGTGTCGTTGAACAGCTTGTTGTCCCACATCAGGTCCTTGGTGATGGCGCGGAAATACTCGCCCGCCAGCGGCAGCGTGTCGGTCGCCCAGCGGTCGAACATGCGGTAGGACTTGACGAACTCGTCGTTCCAGATGTTCTCCCAAAGCTGGATCTGGCTCGCCGTGCGCGAGGCGGGGCGCAGCATCTCGAATGAGGACAGGATCATCTCCGGCGGCACGTTTCCCACGCTGTCGACGAGACGATCGACGTCGAAATAGCGGCGGTCGGAGAAATTCGAGAACAACTTCATCTCGCGGAAGTCGATCGGCGTGGTGAAGCAGATCAAATTCTTCATCGGCCCGTCCTTGTGGATCGAACCGTAGAGCAGCGACAGCACGCCGCCGAAGCAATAGCCGATGACCGAGACGTCCTGCTCTCCGGAATCGGCCTGCACGCGGCGGATGCAATCGGGAATGAAATCGAGGACATAGTCCTCCATGCGCAGGTTTCTTTCCTCAGGCCGCGGCGCGCTCCAGTCCAGCATGTAGACGTCGTAGCCGCGCCTCAGCAGGAACTCGATGAAGCTCTGGCCGGGCACGAGGTCGAGGATGTAGCCGCGGTTGGTCGTCGCCATCACGATCAGCACCGGCACGCGGTAGATCTCGTCCGACATCGGCCGATAGTGGTAGAGGCTCATGGTTCCGCGCGAATGCAGCACGTCCTTCGGTGTCGAGCCGAGCGAAGGGCCCGAGGTCGAGAAATACTCGACGCCCTTGATGCTGCGCTGGATCGCGCGCTGCACCTCGGACTGGATGCGCTCCGGGATGGACGCGAAATCGAGTCCCGTCGGCGCGTTCATTTTTGCTCTCCGCCTTCGGACGGCGGACGTTTCGTCCGCGGCGGACGCGGAGCGGCGCCGCCCTGCTGCGCACCCGAACTGGCCGACATCTGGCTCAGCATCGACTTGATCTCGCCGAGTTGGCCTTCAATCGACTGAAGCCGCTCCGCGATACCGGTCATCTGCTCGCGGCTCGGCAGGTTCATGGAGAGCAGGTATTTCTCCATGAGATCGCCAAATTGCTTCTGAGCACCTGCAGCAACGCCGCCGGCGCGGTTCACGGCTTGCGAGAACTCGGGCGTCTCCATCGCCTTGGTCGCGAAAGAGTTGAAACCCTTCTCCATCTCGCCGACCATCTTCTGCCACAAGGCGACCGGATCGGTGATCTTGTCGGTCATCAGCGTCCTCCCATGTAGAGGGCTTTGCACCCTTCTTTTCTCGCCATACCACACCGTCGCGAGATGCCGGTCAACCGGCAAGCAGCGGGCGCGGTGTCGCGCTCGCGGCTTCTTCGCGGAACGAAACCGTGCGATACAGCATCGACCAGCAGGAGGGACCGCGCCCGTGACCGCCCATCAGCCGCCCCACACCGTCCGCGCCAATGGCATCGACATCTGCTACGAGATTTTCGGCAACGACAATGCCGAGCCGTTGCTGCTGATCATGGGGCTCGGGGCGCAGATGATCCATTGGGACGATGCGTTCTGCGAGCAGCTCGCCGCGCGCGGCTTCCGCGTCATCCGCTTCGACAACAGGGACATCGGCAAGTCGAGCCATCTCACGGGCGGCAAGCGCCTGACCCCGCTCGAGCTGCTGAAGCTGCGTTTCCTCAGGATTCCCGTGGCCGCAACCTACAAGCTGATCGACATGGCCAAGGACACGGTCGGCTTGATGGACGCACTCGGCATCAAGTCGGCGCATCTGGTCGGCGCCTCCATGGGCGGCATGATCGCACAGGAGGTGGCGCTGTCGTTTCCGCACCGCGTGCGTTCGCTGACATCGATCATGTCGACCACGGGTAATCCGCGTATACCGCCGCCGACCCGCGAGGCCGCCGCGATGCTGATGGCGCCGCCGCCACGCAGCAAGGAGGAGTTCATCGTCCGCTTCGGCCAGACCTGGAAGATTTTGCGCGCCGGTTCTTTTCCGGAAGAGGAAGCGCTCGACCTCGAACGTGCCGAGCGCGTGTTCGCGCGCGGGCTCAATCCGGCCGGCGTCGGCCGGCAACTCCGTGCCGTGCTGGCCTCCGGCAGCCGCAAGGAGCGCCTGCATAGCGTGAAGACGCCGACGCTGGTGATCCACGGCACGGTCGATCCGCTGGTCCACCCCGAAGGCGGCAAGGACACGGCGGCGTCAATCCCGAATGCCAAGCTGCTGATGATCGAACGCATGGGTCATGCCCTGCCGATGCGGTTCTGGGCCGAAATCATCGACGCCATCGACAAGCATGCGCACGGGGCGGCGGCGCAGGCGGCCTAGTTCTTCCGCGCGATCCAGATCACGTGGCGCGCGCCGCCACCTCTGCCGGTGGCGCGGATGTTGACCTCGTTGACGCCGAAGCCGGCAGTACGGAGCCGCTTGGTGAAGGCCGCGTTGGGGCCGGACGACCACACCGCCAGCACGCCGCCAGGCCGCAGCGCCGTCTTAGCCGCCTTCAACCCGCTCGCATCATAGAGGGCATCGTTGCCTTTCCGGGTCAGCCCTTCCGGCCCGTTATCGACGTCGAGGAGAATGGCATCGAATGCCGAGCGCTGCGCGCGGATAATCTCGCCGACGTCAGTTTCGCGGATGCTCACCCTGGCATCATCGAGACTGTCGCCGAAGACCTCCGCCATCGGACCTCGCGCCCAGGCCACGACCGCGGGCACGAGCTCGGCGACAACGATCTTCGCCTTGCTTCCGAGCACAGCGAGCGCCGCGCGCAGTGTAAACCCCATGCCGAGGCCACCAATGAGGATGACGGGTTTTGCGACTTGCTCGATCTGCCTTGCCGCGAGCGTCGCGAGCGCGGCCTCCGAGCCCGACAGGCGATTGTTCATCAGCTCGTTGCTGCCGAGCTTGATGGAAAACTCCTTGCCCCTCCGCATCAGGCGAAGTTCCTCGTCGGAGCCGGGGATTTTGGCGGTGTCGATCTTTTCCCAGGGAATCATGCCAGACGTTTAGCACGATCGGGCGGGCCGTCACCCACCCGCCCAGACATCCAGCACATAGCGGTTCTTCGCGCCCATCTCCTCGATCCAGCGTGCAGCCGTGGCGGCGTCGCTGCCGGTCTTCTCGCGCTGGATCGCAACCAGCGCCGCCTTCACATCGGGCTCCATCCTGCCGCCGTCGCCGCAGACATAGATGATCGCGCCCTGCTCGATCAGCGGCCAGACCTTGTCCTTCTGCGCGGCGAGCACATGCTGCACATAGGTCTTCGGTCCATCCGCGCGCGAGAATGCCGTGAAGAGCTCGGTAATGCCGCCGGCCGCCTGTGCCTTCAGCTCGTCGGCATAGAGGAAATCCTGATCCGGGTGACGGCAGCCGAAGAACAGCATGGCCGGACCGAGCGCGGCCCCCTTGGCCTTGCGCGCGGCACGCTCCTGGAGGAAGCCGCGGAACGGCGCCAGGCCCGTGCCCGGGCCGATCATGATGATTGGCACGGAGGGATCATCGGGCAGCCGGAAACCGGCCTTGGTCTCACGCACCGTCGCACAGATCACATCGCCGGCACGTCGATTGGCGAGGTAGTTGGAGCAGATGCCTTTATAGACGCCACGGCCCGAGGCGGCCGGCCCCTCGACCACGCCGACCGTGATGCTGCAACGCGCCGGATCCACCGATGGCGATGACGAGATCGAGTAATAGCGCGGAGCCAGCAGCGAGAGCATTTCGAGGTAGACGTGGAACGGCAATTCGCAGGCGGGATATTCGAGCAGCAGATCGAACACCGATTTGCGCCTGGCCAATATCTCGGTGCGATAGCGCTCGAGCGGCTCCGCCTCCTCGCCGACTAAGGACAATAGCTTCGGCTTGGTGACGGGGCAGCGGGTGTGCTCCGCCATGATCTGAATCTGCTTGCGCGTCGCGACCTGCTGGAGTTCGACGAACTCGCTGAGCAGACGGCCGACCGACACGGCCTCGCCGACCGGCAATTGCGCACGACGGCCTTCGGCGACCTGCAATCTGATCTGGTCGGCCGGCAGGAAACCGAAGCGGCGGGCCACCGAATCCACCAGCCTCGGATCGTTCCGCGGAACCACGCTCAAATGATCGCCGACGCGATAGGTGATGTCGGACGGCAACTGCACCTCGATGTGGCGCGTCGAGCGCTCCGACGGATGCGGGCCACTCTTGTTCTGGAGCTCGTCATTGACCCGCACCTTCATCGCCACCGCGCCACCCTGCGCGACGATGGTGTTGACGGCGGTCACCGCCACCGGCTCGATCGCGTAGAGCGGATCGTCCTCGGCGGTGCGGGTGAAGTTCCAGTCGATACCGAACTCCTTGGTCGCGACCTCGGCCGCCGCCGGGAACCATTTCTGAAACTGGCCGTCGAGATCGCTACGCGCATCGCCCTCGCCGCGCGGATAGACCGCCCGCGCACCGTGGGCCGACAATTGCTCATCGATGAAGCGCGGCACGGATTGATAGGTCGCCGCCCAATCGCTGTTGCCGCAGCCGAACACGGCGTAACGCACCTTGGCAAAGGTATCCTTCGGCAGGTCGCCGCCGAGCCATTTGACGAACTGCGTCGCATTGTCAGGCGGTGCGCCGTTATAGGAAGCGCAGATGATCAGCACGCCGCCCTCCTGCGGCAACTTGCCGACATAGTCGTCGAGCGGGCCAAGATGCACGGCAAAGCCGTTGATCTCGGCGAGGTCCGCCATGCGCGTCGCCAGCTCTTCGGCGGTGCCGAGATTGGAGCCGTAGAGCACCAGCATCGGCGTGTTATGGCCGGGCCGCGTCGTCGGCTGCCGAGGCGCCTTCGGCGCCGAAGCCGCCGCAGCGACCGGCCCGCCATAGGCGCCGCGCTCGCGATCGGCGCGCGGACGCACCTTGATCTTGAAGCCTTCCGGCTTGATCGTCAGCGTTTCCTTCAGGTGCATCTGGTAGCGCTGGTGGTCGATCAGCTTGAAGCGCTGCAGGATCATGCCAAGCGCGAGCGCAGCCTCGTGCATGGCGAAGCCACGGCCGATGCAGGCGCGCTGGCCGTTGCCGAACGGCTTCCACGCATTGATCGGCCGTTTCGCTTCCGCCTCGCGGCTGAAATTCTCGGGATCGAACACGTTCGGGTTCGGCCCCCAGACAGAGGGATCGCGATGCAGCGCGGTCACCAGGATGGTGGTGAAGGTGCCCTTTCTGAGCTTGTACCTGCCGCCACCGATGGTCTCGTCCCTGAGCGGCGAGATGCCGTAGGCCGGCGCCGGCGGCCACAGCCGCAGCGCCTCCTTCAGGATCTGCGTGATGTAGGTGAGCTGCGTCACCTGCTGATAGGTTGGCTTCGCATTGACATCGGGGCCGAAGACGCGGTCGACCTCGTCATAGGCCTTCTTGAGAATGTCGGGGTGCTTGAGCAGCGCATAGAGCGTGTAGGACAGCAGGCCGCTGGTGGTCTCGTGGCCCGCGATCAGGAACGTGTTGATCTGGTAGCGGATATTGACGTCGTCGAGTTGCTCGCCGGTCGCGCGGTCGACACCGGTCATCATCGCGGCAAGCATGTCCTTCTTGTCATCGATGCCCTCCGCGATCTTGCGACGCTCGGCGATGATCTCGTCGACCATCTTGTTCATGAAGGCGACGTCTTCGGCGAGCGTCCTGCGGCGCTTCTGCATCCAGAGCTGCTCGAACGGCAGGCCGCGCGTCATCATGATGGTTTCGAGCGAGCGCACCAGCGATTCGACGAAGGGATGGTAGTCGCGCCGGTAGAACGAATTGAAGCGATAGTCGAAGCCGCACAGGCCGATCGTGTCCAGCGTCAGCGCGGTCATGTCGTGGACGACATCAATCTCGTCGTCGGCGTTGAGCCGCTCCCATTTCTGGACCAGCTGCTCGGCGATGTCGACCATGCTTCCGTGGTAGGACTGCATGGCGCGGTTGCCGAAGGGCTGGAGCAGGATGTTGTGCGCCTTGCTCCAATTCGGCTCGTTGGTGTCGGCCGTGAACAGGCCATCGCCGCCGACCGCGCGCACGCGCCGCAGCGCACCGCGCACCGTCTTGTCGAACCGCTTCTCGTCGGAGAGCTCGTCGACGAGATCGTGGCCGGAGACGACGACGATCGGCGAGCCCATCATGTCGAGCCAGAAGATCGGACCCAGCTCCTTGGCGAGCCGCGTCAGGTGCTGCACGGGGGCGGACGAATCCAGCGACAGCATGTTGCCGACCACGGGCTGGGTCGGCGGATGCGGAATCGGGTCCAGACGATTCTTGGATGACATTTGAAGCGCTTCCCCCCTCTTGCCGTCATTCCGGGGCGATGCGCAGCATCGAGCCCGGAATCTCGAGATTCTCAGGTGCGCAATTGCGCACCATAGTCCGGTCCTTCGGCCCGTCCCGGAATGACGTCTGACTTACGTGGACGACCGGATCCTTACCCGAACCGCCTTCTACGCCATTCGATCAGCTTGGCGCTGACCTCTTCCGGCTTCTCTTGCTGCGTCCAATGGCCGCTGTCCTTCACGAGATACTTCTCGAGATCGGATATGAGCTTCTCCATGCCGTCCGCTGCCGACGGCGGCAGCACCGCGTCGTTCTCGGCCATGATCATCAACGACGGGACGTGAATGTGATGATCCAATCCCTCCGCGCGCTCCCAATTGCGCGTAAAATTGCGATACCAGTTGATGCCGCCGGTGAAGCCGGTTTTCGTGAACGTGTCGACGAACACTTTCTTCTCCTCCGCCGACAGGATCGGCGTGCGCGGATCGACCTTGGCATCATAGGCCGCGATCATCTGCGGAAACGCCAGATTGGTCTTTGACGAGGCTCCGACACCCGCAATCGGAGCCTCCTCTAGTTTCGCCGCCGGCCGCGGCAGCGGCTTGCGCATGAAGGCGTCGAAGGTCTGTTCGACGCGGCTGCCAAAGATCCTGTCCGGCTCGCGTGCGGGGTCCTGGAACTGGACGATGTACATCTGGTCGCCGAAGCGCTGGCGGAACAGCGCGATCGGATCGACCGGAGCGCGGTCCCAATGCGGCGTGTTGACGCCGACGACGCCGGCGACGCGCGAGGGGTGTCGCAGCGGCATCTGCCAGACGACGAAGCCGCCCCAGTCGTGGCCCACGAAGATCGCCTTGTCGATATTCAGGTGATCGAGCAGACCGACGAGATCGCCGGTCAAATGCTCCATGTCATAATCCTCGACCGCCTCGGGCCGGTCGGTCGCGCCATAGCCGCGCTGGTCCGGCGCGATCACCCGGATGCCGGCCTCGCTCAGCGCCTTGATCTGGTGGCGCCAGGAGAAGGCGAGCTCCGGCCAGCCGTGACACAGCACGAGCGGTGGCTTGTCATCGGTCGGGCCCGCCTCGTAATAGCCCATGCGGATTCCGTTCGTCTGCGCGAACTTGAGCGGCGGCATTTCAATCATCGTGGATTCCTTATTCCGCCGCGCCCTTCATATCGGCGGCCGGCCGCGCATAGGCGGCCTCCAGCGCGGCAAACTCCTCCGGCAACATATCGCACATCACCTGCACATGCGGAATGATGTTGGCGCCGACGATGAAACCGAAATCGAGCTGGTCGCGATAGCTCTGCACGGTGATGTTGAGGGCCTGCCCGTGCGTCGAGATCGACACCGGGAAGATATGCAACAGCTCGGCACCGGCGGCATAGAGCGTCTGCCGCGGCCCGGGCACGTTGGACACCGTGATGTTGGCGGCGGGCGGCAGCACGTCGGAGAGATTCGAGCGGCTGTAGAGCAGCGCCAGGATCTGCACCATGATCGGCGCGCCCAGCATCGAGATGTTGGAGACCTGCGGCATCAGGGCGCGCAAGGGATGCGACATCTCCTTGGACTTGGTCGATTGCGCGATGATGGCCTCCAGCCGCGCCTTGGGATCCTCGAGGTTGGTCGCGATCGCGCAGATCATGCCAAACACCTGGTTGTTGGCCTCGGTGTTGCCTTCCTCGCGCAGCGAGATCGGCACGGCGGCAGTCAAGGATTTCGCCGGCAGCGTGCCATATTGCAGGAGGTAGCGCCGGACCACGCCGGAGGCGAGCGCCAGCACCACGTCGTTGAGCTTGCCGCCGGCCTGCTTGGCCAGGGCCTTCGCCCGCGACAGCGGGATCGACACGCCGGCAAAGCTCCGCTCCGACGAGATCGTCTTGTTGAGCATGGTCGGCGGCGACACCATGCTGGCGAGGCTCTCGCGCGACTTGGGATCGGCGACGTTGCCGAGCACGTCGGAGACGCTCTTCAGCACGGTCGGGATGTTGCCGGCGAAGCGCACCGCGCTCTCGATCTGGTACATCGCGTTGTCGAACAGGATCGAGCCGATGTCGCTCTTGCCGGTGCGCGGCAATTGCAGGTTCTTCGCGGTCTGCGAAGCGTCGAGCGGTTGAGAGAAGAGCTGCTGATAGGAATCGAGCAGGTTCGCGGCGATGTCACGCGGCTCCTGAGCGGGCTTTGCTCCTCGCCTCGGCGGCTCGACCTTCCGCGGAATCGGCGAGATATCATAGATCATGTTGGTCAGGGCAGCGCCGGCGCCGCCGTCGATCGCGGCATGATGCATCTTGGAATAGAGCCCGACCTCATTGTCCTTCATGCCCTCGAACACGTAGAACTCCCAGAGCGGGCGGGCGCGGTTCAGGAGCTTGGCGTGCATCCAGCCGACGATACGTTCGAGCGTGGCGCGGTCGCGCGGTTGCGGCAGGCTGGCGCGGAAGATGTGACGGTCGATGTCGAACTGGTCGTCCTCGACCCAGGAGGGATGATCGATGTCGAGCGGCGCCTTCTCCAGCCGCGCCTTGAGGATCGGCGCCATGTGCAGGCGCGAGACGATCATTGCCTTGAAGTCTTCGAAGAAGTCACCCTTGTAATCGTCGGGCAGGCGGAAGATCGCCATGCTGCCGACATGCATCGGCATCTCCGGCGTTTCCAGATAGAGAAACGACGCGTCCAGCGACGACAGCTTCTTCCCGTCGGCCATGGTTCCCTCCCGCAAGATCTGACGGGCGCCTTGGACGGCGCTTCTCGTCAGGCCGATATTGCCTGTTCCGGCGGGGCATATGCAATGGCAAACGGCCCTGCCCGGTCAAATGGCCGGAACTCCCCCTCCGGCTGCGCCAGGCGATCTGCCACGGCCCATAGCGCCGCGGGGTTCACCCCGAGCCCGATGTGGCTCGCCAAATGCACCTCGATGTTCTCGGCACGCGCGGAGGGACGAAGCAGGCAGGTCTGCCAGTTCACGACGCCGTCGGCGCGCGAATAGATCGACGTCGTCGGCACCGGCAGATCACCAGCGATCGCCTCGCGCGCTTCGGGAAAATCCTCGACCCGCTCGCCGGACAGCGCCTCGTAAAGCCGCGTGGCGTTGGTCGCCCGCACGTCGTTGGCGAAAGGGCTGCCGAGCGTGATGACGTAACGGACCTTGTCGGGTGCCCAAAGCGCGAGATCGCGGGCATAGACGCCGCCGAGGCTCCACCCGACCAGGCTGACCTTGCGTCCGCTCGCGGCATGGATTTCGGCCAGGCGAGTGCGCAGCGAATCCCGCATCCGCCCGAGCCCGCCGAGATTGCGGCCCATCCGCCAGGCATGTGCCTCATAACCGAGCTCGCTGAGATAGCGCCGCATCGGCACCATCGACAGGTCGCTGGCGAGAAAGCCCGGCAGCGCCAGCACCGGATGGCCGTCGCCCTTCGGCGCGCGCATCAGGAGCGGCGACAGCAGCAGGCTCGCATTCAATTCGAACAGTCCACGGGCTTCGGCCAGCAGCAGGCCGAGACCTGGCGGACGAAGCCGGCCCGAGTCCAGCGTCCCGTCCGGTCCGGTCGACACTATTTCTTCTTGTCGCCGCCGCGCGTGCCGCCAAGCCCGGCCATCGCGACGAACATGTCCTGAAACCGCTCGGCGATCTTGGGATCGAAGGTGAACCAGCTCTGGATCAGGGACTCCGGCGAGACCTTCTCGATGTTGCTGAGAACCTGCTGCTGCAACTTGTCCATCACCGCCGCCTGCATCGGCGCCACGTCCGGCAGACCGAAGAACTGGCGAGCCTCGAGGGGGGTGCAGTCGATTTCGATGTTAACCTTCATGTCCCCTCCAGATGAGATTCGAGCGGCCTGTCTGAGTATCGCCGCGAGTTGTGGTGCAACGCAAGCGACCTGATGCCGGCGCGACATGCTCGGTCCGGCAATCCGCCCGCATGGTCAACCAAAGTCGAAAGACATGGTCGTCCATACCGGGCGACACGGTCAGCATTGCTGCACAGCGGTGCAACTTGGCGCGTTCCTTGCTGGAATGGCGCTTGCACGGGTCGAGAACTCTGGGCAACATGGATCAGTCAACCCCGCCGAACAATCAAAAATCACCGGCGTGGCAGTGCGGAGAGGGTCAAGAATGTCAATCGGTCAAAGTCTGTGTGCGGCGGCGCTCGCCGGTGCGCTTGCGTTGGCGGTCTCGCCGGCGTCAAGCCAGACGCTACGTTATGCCAATCAGGGTGACCTGAAGTCGCTCGATCCCTACACCCTGAACGAGAGCACCACCCACGCCCATCTTGGCCACGTCTATCAGGGCCTCACCGCGCGCGACAAGGACCTCAAGATCATTCCGGCACTGGCCGAAAGCTGGGAAACGCCGGAGCCGACCCGCTGGCGCTTCCATCTGCGTAAGGGCGTGAAATTCCACAACGGCGATCCCTTCACCGCCGACGACGTGCTGTTCTCCGCCGACCGCGTCCGCAAGAAGGGGTCCAACATGCAGACCCGCCTTGCGCCCGACGTCAAGGTGGTCAAGGTCGACGACTACACCGTCGATTTCATCCTGCCCTCGCCCAATCCCATCCTGCATTCGTCGTGGGATGTCTGGTACATCATGGACAAGAAGTGGGCCGAGGCGAACAACGTCGTCGATCCGACCCCGGTGGCGGCGACCACGCCGAGCTACGCCTCGCTGCACGAGAACGGCACCGGTCCCTTCATCATCGAAAGCCATCAACCCGGCGTGAAGACGGTGTTCAAGGCCAACCCGAACTACTGGGGCAAGGTCGAAGGCAATTTGAAGGAAATCATCTTCACCCCGATCGCCTCCGACGCCACCCGCGTCGCCGCGCTGCTTTCGGGCGAAGTCGACGTCATCGAGCCGGTGCCGATCCAGGACATCTCCCGCGTCGATTCCAGCCCGAACGCCCAGGTGCTGAAGGGGCCGGAGCTGCGCACCATCTTCATCGGCTTCGACCAGACTCGCGACGAACTGCTCTACTCCAACATCAAGGGCAAGAACCCCTTCAAGGATGCCCGCGTCCGCGAAGCCTTCTACAAGGCCATCGACATCGAGCTGATCAAGACGCGCGTGATGCGCGGCCTGTCGACGCCGTCGGCTCTGATGATCGCGCCGGAACTGTTCGCGCTCTCCAAGGAGTTCACGCGGCCGAAATTCGATCCTGACGGCGCCAAGAAGCTCCTGACCGAGGCCGGTTACCCCGACGGTTTCGAGGTCACCATGGACTGCCCGAACGATCGTTACGTCAACGACGCCGCGATCTGCCAGGCCGTCGTCGGCATGCTCGCGCGCATCGGCGTCAAGATCAATCTGCTGGCGCAGCCGAAGGCGCAGTACTTCGCCAAGGTGCTCAAGCAGGGCGGCTACCAGACCTCGTTCTACCTGCTGGGCTGGACGCCGAGCACCATGGATTCCCACAACGTGCTCTACGACATCATGGGCTGCCGCGACGATGCCAAATCCTCGCGCGGCGAGGCCAATCTCGGCGGCTACTGCAACAAGGAGTTCGACGCCATCACCGACAAGGTGCTGGTCGAGACCGACACCGCCAAGCGCAACCAGCTGATCAAGCAGGCCTACGAAATCGGTATGAAGGACTGGGCCTACATTCCGCTGCACCAGCAGGCGCTGGCATGGGGCGTATCGAAAAAGGTCAACCTGCCGCAACGCGCCGACAATCTGGTCATGTTCCACTGGGCGACCAAGAAGGAATAGCGTCAGTTGAACACAGGGTCCCGGTCGCGTGAGGCGTCCGGGACCATTCCTTTTCCGGCCGGCAAAGACGTCAGCCGCACGCACACCCAAGGACAGTGGAAGGCATGCTCGCTTTCACTCTTCGCCGCGCCGTTCAGGCCATCGGCGTCATGTTCGCCGTCGGCATCATCGCGTTCTCGATGTTCCGCTTCGCCGGCGACCCCGTCAACCAGATCGTATCGATCGACACCTCGGCGGCCGAGCGCGCGGTCGTGCGCAAATCGCTCGGCCTCGACGATCCCGTGCCGGTACAGTTCGCGCGCTATTTCGCCGATGCCGCGCAGTTCAAGTTCGGCGTTTCCTACCAGTTCCGCCAGCCGGTCTCGGCGCTGTTGATGGAGCGTATGCCCGCGACACTGGAGCTTGCGATCTGCGCGACCGTCTTCGCGATGGTGTTCGGCATCCTGATGGGCGTCTATTCGGCGCTCAAACGCGACACCGTGCTGGCCAAACTGTTCCAGGCAGTTTCGCTTATCGGCATCTCGCTGCCGACTTTCCTGATCGGCATTCTCCTGATCTATCTGTTCGCGGTGACATTGGGCTGGTTGCCCTCGTTCGGCCGCGGCGAGGTGGTCAAGCTCGGCTGGTGGACGACGGGCCTGCTCACGCTGTCCGGACTGAAGGCACTGATCATGCCCTCGATCACACTCGGCCTGTTCCAGATGACCTTGATCATGCGGCTGGTGCGCGCGGAGATGCTGGAAGTGCTGCGGACCGACTATATCCGCTTCGCACGTGCCCGGGGACTGACCACCCGTGCCATCCATTTCGGCCACGCGCTGAAGAACACGTTGATTCCGGTGATCACGGTGGCCGGACTTCAGTTTGGCTCGGTTATTGCATTTTCCATCATCACCGAAACCGTGTTCCAGTGGCCGGGCATGGGACTTCTGTTCGTCCAGGCCGTGCAAAATGTCGATATCCCGATCATGGCCGCCTACCTGCTGATGGTCTCGCTGATCTTCGTCACCATCAATCTGGTGGTCGACATTCTCTATACCGTGGTCGATCCGCGCCTGCGCTCGACCATCGGTCGCGCCGCATAAGGCAGCCCTGCATGTCCGACACAGCCGTCTCCAGTTCCGACAAGCAGGGCGCGCAGCCGGCACCTGCCGCCCAGAACTGGTTCAGGCGCGGGCTCGACAGCGATCTCTTTTATTCTTTCCGGCGCTCCAAGCTCACCATGGTGGCGGCGACCATCACGGTCTTGTTCTTCCTGCTCGCGATCTTTGCATCCGTGCTTGCGGTGCAGAATCCGTTCGATCCGGCGCAGCTGCAATTGATGAATTCGCGGATCTCGCCGCTGTGGACCGCCGACGGTCAGAGCCCGTTCCTGCTCGGCACCGACGAGCAGGGCCGCGACGTGTTCTCTGCCATTCTCTATGGCATGCGCATTTCGCTCGCGGTCGGCGTCGCCGGCGTGATCTTCGCCGGCGCGCTCGGCATCGCGCTCGGCCTGATCGCCGGCTATTTCGGCGGCGCAGTCGACGGCGTGATCATGCGGATCGCCGACGTGCAACTCACCTTCCCCGCCATCCTGATCGCGCTGCTGGTCAACGGCATCGCGAAATCGATCCTCGGCAACCGGCTCGACGCCACCAGCATGCTGGTGGTGCTGGTGATCTCGATCGGCCTGAGCTTCTGGGTGGGGTACGCGCGGACGGTGCGCGGCTCCGTGATGGTCGAGAAGAACAAGGACTACGTGGCGGCCGCGCAGCTGATCGGCCTGCCTGCGCCGAAGATCATGCTGCGGCATGTGCTGCCGAACACGATGGGCCCGATCCTGGTCATCGCCACGATCAACCTTGCGCTCGCCATCATCACCGAGGCGACGCTCTCCTTCCTCGGCGTCGGTCTGCCCGACACCATGCCATCGCTCGGCACGCTGATCCGCATCGGCAACAACTATCTGTTCGCCGGCGAATGGTGGATCGTCGCTTTCCCCGGTTTTGCGCTCGCCGCCCTGATTCTCTCCATCAACCTGCTTGGCGACTGGCTGCGCGACGCGCTCAACCCGAAGCTTCGATGAGTACGCCTCGCCCATGACCGAACCCGTTCTCTCCGTGCGCAACCTCCAGGTGGAGTTCGCCTCCCGCCGAGGCACGTTGCGCGCCATCGACGACGTCTCCTTCGACATCGCCAAGGGCGAGGTGCTCGGCGTCGTCGGCGAGTCGGGCGCCGGCAAGTCCGTCACCGGCCTCTCGGTAATCGGCCTGATCGATCCGCCCGGCCGCATCGCCGGCGGCGAGATTCGTCTCGCGGGCCTGCGCATCGACAATCTGCCGCCGGAGCAGATGCGCCGGATCAGGGGCAAGCGCATCGGGATGATCTTCCAGGATCCCCTCACCTCGCTCAATCCGCTGTACAGGGTCGGCGACCAGATCGTGGAGACGATCCGGACGCATCTTAATCTGTCGGAGCAGGCGGCGCGCCGCCGCGCCATCGACCTGCTCGCCGAGGTCGGCATTCCCGCACCCGAAAAGCGGATCGACGGCTATCCGCATGAGTTCTCCGGCGGCATGCGCCAGCGCGTGGTGATTGCCCTTGCGATCTGCGCCGAGCCGGAGCTGATCATCGCGGACGAGCCGACCACCGCGCTCGACGTTTCCGTGCAGGCCCAGATCATCTCGCTGATCAAGCGGCTCGGGCGCGACCACGGCACTGCGGTCATGCTGGTGACCCACGACATGGGCGTGATCGCGGAGACCTCGGACCGCGTCGCGGTGATGTATGCCGGCCGCATCGCGGAGATCGGCCCGGTGCAGGATGTCGTGAGAAACCCGCTGCATCCCTACGCCAAGGGTCTGATGGGCGCGATCCCGACGCTTGCGGGCGAGGACAAGCGCCTCGTGCAAATTCCCGGCTCCATGCCGCGCCTGTCAGCGATCCCGCGTGGTTGCTCGTTCAATCCGCGCTGCGCCTTCGCCTTCGATCGCTGCCGCGTGGAGCGGCCGGAGCCGCTGCCGCGCGGCGCGCAATCGGTCGCGTGCCATCTCTACGACAATGTGCCGGCGGAGAGCGCGGCATGAGCGCTCCCTTCGTCCAGGCCACGAATCTGCGCCGCGTTTTCGACGTCTCGAAACCCTGGCTCAACCGCGTGCTCGAAGGTGGTCACCTCGAATACCTCAAGGCGGTGGATGGCGTCACTTTCGACATCAGAAAGGGCGAGACGTTTGCTCTGGTCGGAGAGTCCGGCTCCGGCAAGACCACGGTGGCGCGGATGGTTGTCGGCCTCCTGCCGCCAAGTTCCGGCGATGTCCTGATCGACGGCGTCTCGATGACCGATCCGCGGCAGGCGCCGGCACGGCGGAAGCTGCGTCGCCGCATCCAGATGATCTTCCAGGATCCCTACGCAAGCCTGAACCCGCGCTTCCGCGTGGATGCCATCATCTCCGAGCCGATCCGCGCCTTCGACCTGATCCAGGGCGAACGTGACATCCAGGCACGCGTCGGCGAGCTGCTCAGCCTCGTCGGCCTGCATCCCGACGACCGGCTGAAATTTCCGCATGAGTTTTCCGGTGGCCAGCGCCAGCGCATCGCGATCGCGCGCGCGCTCGCCTCCGACGCCGAGTTCATCGTCTGCGACGAGCCGACCTCGGCGCTCGACGTCTCGGTGCAGGCGCAGATCCTGAACCTGATGCGCGACCTCCAGGACAAGTTCGGCCTGACCTACATGTTCATCAGCCACAATCTCGCCGTGGTCCGCCACATGGCGAGCCGCGTCGGCGTGATGTATCTCGGCCGCATCGTCGAGATCGCGGAAGGACGCGAGCTGTTTGCCCGCCCGCGCATGCCCTACACCAAGATGCTGCTGGGCGCGGTGCCCGATCTCGCCATGAGCGGCCGCCAGCGCATTCCGGTCAAGGGCGAGATCCCGAACCCGATCAATCCGCCCCCCGGCTGCGCCTTCAATCCACGCTGTCCGCTCGCGTTCGATCTCTGCCGCAAGGAGACCCCGGAACTGATCGACGGCGTCGCCTGCCACGCCGTCAACACCGCACCGGTCCCGGCGTGACGCGCGCGTGCCATGCAGCCTTCGCATTTGGCGGCAGCGTGGCCCTGTGATCAATTGCGCGCGCCGCAAATAAGGTAGCCTATGACAAGCAAGATCAATCCCGATCCATTCACGACGAGGCCCGAGATCGAAGGCACGTTCGGCGTCGTCGCCACCACGCACTGGATTGCGACCGCCGTCGGCATGGCCATCCTGGAAAAGGGCGGGAATGCCTTCGATGCCGGCGTCGCCACCGCCTTCACGCTCCAGGTGGTCGAACCGCATCTGAACGGTCCCGGCGGCGACGTACCCGTCATCGTCCACGATGTGAGGCGCGGCCGCACTGAGGTGATCTGCGGTCAGGGCCCGGCGCCCGCGCGCGCCACCATCGCACATTACAGAAGCGAAGGCCTCGACATGGTGCCCGGCACCGGCCTGCTCGCGGCCTGCGTTCCCGGCACTTTCGAATCCTGGATGATGCTGCTGCGAGACTACGGCACGATGCACGTGCGCGACGTGCTGGAGCCCGCGATCTCCTACGCCCGCGACGGCTATCCGCTGGTCGAACGCGCCTGCGCCACGATCCAGACCGTCGAGCAGCTGTTCCGTCAGCATTGGCCGACCTCGGCCGCGGTGTATCTTCCGAACGGTGAGGTGCCGAAACCCGGAACGCTCTTCATCAACAAGACGCTGGCAGCAACCTACGCCCGCATCCTCAGCGAAGCCGAGAGCGGCGGCGGAGGCCGCGACGCCGAGATCGAACGCGCGCGCAAAGCCTGGTCGCAGGGCTTCGTCGCGGAGGCCATCGACAAGTTCTGCCGGACGCAGGAGGTGATGGACGTCAGCGGCTCGCCTCATCGCGGCGTGCTCTCGGCCGACGACATGGCGCGCTGGCAGCCGACGGTCGAGGCGCCGCTCACTTACGACTATGGCCGCTACACCGTCTGCAAGGCCGGCGTCTGGAGCCAGGGCCCCGTCACGCTCCAGCAGCTCGCGCTGCTCAAGGGCTTTGCGCTCGACGGGCTCGATCCGACCGGGCCGGAGTTCATCCATCTCCAGATCGAATGCGCCAAGCTTGCCTTCGCCGACCGCGAGAAATTCTATGGCGATCCCAAGTTCACCGAGATTCCGATCGGGACGCTGTTGTCGGATGCCTACAATGACGAGCGGCGCAAGCTCATCACCGACAAGGCTTCGCTCGATCTCCTCCCCGGCTCGGTCGAAGGCTTTGGCGGCGAGGTCAAGCTGCGCCGCGCCGAGGGCCAGCGCGAGGCCGTCGGCGCGCTCGGTGCCGGCGAGCCGACGGTGGGGCGCTTCGGCGAGGTTCGCGGCGACACCGTGCATTTCGACATCATCGACAAGGCCGGCAACATGGTGTCCTCGACGCCATCGGGCGGATGGCTGCAATCCTCGCCAATCATTCCGGAGCTCGGCTTCTGCCTCGGCAGCCGCGCCCAGATGTTCTGGCTGGAGGAAGGCCATCCCGCTGCGCTTGCGCCGGGCAAACGGCCACGCACGACGCTGTCGCCGACCATGGCATTGCGCGATGGCGAGCCATACCTCGCCTGGGGCTCGCCCGGCGGCGACCAGCAGGACCAGTGGATCACGCAGTTCTTCCTGCGCCACGTTCATTGCAATCTGAATCTCCAGGAGGCGATCGACGCGCCGGCCTGGCACTCCGAGCACTTCCCGATCTCGTTCTGGCCGCGCACCGCGCGCCCCGGCGTGCTCGTCGTCGAGAACCGCGTCCCGAAGGCGACGATCGAGAACCTGCGCGATCGCGGGCATATCGTCGAGGTCGGTCCCGACTGGTCGGAAGGCCGCCTCACCGCCGCCTCGCGCGTCGGCGTGCGCCGCCGCGCCGCCGCCAATCCGCGCGGCATGCAGGGCTACGCCGCAGGACGCTGAAGGCAGCACATGACCTGGTCGATCATCGCGCGAGACCCTTCCACCGGCCAGTTCGGCATTGCGGTGGCAACCCGCTTCTTCGCCGTCGGCGCGCGGGTCCCCTACATTGCCGCCGGCGTCGGCGCCATCGCAACGCAGGCTTTCGTCAATCCCTATTACGGCATCGACGGCGTCAAGCTGCTGCGCGAAGGTTTGAACGCGCACGACGTGCTCGCCACCCTGCTCGCGACCGACGACGGCCGCGAAAGCCGCCAGATCCACATCATGGACGCCAGCGGCGAGATCGCCGCGCATACAGGGCGCGATTGTGTCGACTGGTGCGGCCACATCGCAGGCAGCGGTTTCTCGATCGCGGGCAACATGCTCGCCTGCGCCGACGTGCTCGACGAGACCGCAAAGACCTACATCGCCAATGACAGCTTGTCCTTCCCGCGCCGCCTGCTCGCGGCGATGCGCGCGGGTGAAGCCGCCGGCGGGGACAAGCGCGGCAAGCAGTCCGCCGCGCTGCTGATCCACGGCGAGGAGGAATGGCCGGCGCTCGACATTCGCACCGACGATCATCCCGATCCGCTGGGCGAGCTCGAACGTCTGGAGCAGGTCAGCCACGAGCTCTGGGTACACTTCCGCGCCTCCATGCCGACGCGGCAGAACCCGGCCGGCAACACCGATCGCAGCGTCATCGACGCCAGCATCGCAGCAGCGCGGGCAAGGCGGTCATGAGCACGAGCCCCCTCATCGAGATCAGGGATCTGCGCATCCGCTTTCACGGCGACGACGGCCGCGTCACCCACGCCGTCGACAGCGTCGATCTCAGTGTCGCCCATGGCGCCACGCTCGGCCTCGTCGGCGAATCCGGCTGCGGCAAGAGCGTGACCTCGCTGGCCATCATGGGCCTCTTGCCGAAGCAGAGCGCGGAGATATCAGGCGCGATCCGCTTCGACGGTTTCGACCTGCTGAAGACCCCGGACCAGACGCTGCGCGACCTCCGCGGCAACCGGCTGGCGATGATCTTCCAGGAACCGATGACCTCGCTCAACCCGAGTTTCACGATCGGCGATCAGATCATCGAAACGATCCTGCGCCATCGCGGCGGCTCGCGGAAGAGTGCGCGGAACCGCGCAATCGAGCTGCTGCGCCGCGTCCATATCCCATCGCCCGAGCGGCGCATCGACGAGTATCCGCACAAGCTCTCCGGCGGCATGCGCCAGCGCGTCATGATCGCGATGGCGCTGGCCTGCGACCCGCGCCTCCTTATCGCCGACGAGCCGACGACCGCGCTCGACGTCACCCTGCAGGCTCAGATCCTGGAGTTGATGCGCGAGCTGAAAGCGGCGAGCGGCGCCGCGATCATCCTGATCACCCACGATCTCGGCGTCGTCGCCGAGGTCTGCGACGAGGTGGCGGTGATGTATGCCGGCGAGATCGTCGAGCGCGCGCCGGTGGACGAGCTGTTCTCGGCGCCGCAGCATCCTTATACGGTCGGGCTGCTCGGCTCGATCCCGCGGCTCGACCATCGGGCCGAGCAGCTTGCGACGATCGAAGGCATAGTTCCGAACATGGCGCAGCCGCCCGCCGGTTGCCGCTTCGCCGCGCGCTGTCCCTTCATGCTGGATGCCTGTACGAAGGCGCCGCCGCCGCTGCTGGAAGTCGGCCACGGTCACCTCTCGCGCTGCATCCGCGCGCCGCTCGAACTGTTGGTGTCGTAATGGCCCTGCTCGAGGTCGAAGGCCTGGTCAAGCATTTCGTCGCCGAGCGCTCGCTGTTCGGCCGCGCATTGGCGCACGTCAAGGCCGTCGATGGCGTTTCGTTCTCGCTCGACGCCGGCAAGACGCTGGCCCTCGTCGGCGAATCCGGATGCGGCAAGTCCACCGTCAGCCGCCTGGTGCTGCGGCTGATCGAGCCGGATGCGGGCGCGGTCCGCTTCGACGGCCGCAACCTGCTCTCGCTCGACGCCAACGGCTTGCGCGCCTTCCGGCGTGAAGCCCAGATCATCTTCCAGGATCCCTACGCCTCGCTCAATCCGCGCATGACGGTCGGGCAGATCCTGACCGAGCCGCTGGCGCTGCACGATCTCGTTCCGGCGCCGCGACGATCCGAGCGCGTTGCCGAGCTGCTGCGGCTGGTCGGGCTCGAGCCGCGGCTGGCGCGGCGCTATCCGCATGAATTCTCGGGCGGTCAGCGCCAGCGCATCGCCATCGCGCGCGCGCTCGCGGTCGAGCCGAAGCTGATCATCTGCGACGAGCCGGTCTCGGCGCTCGACGTCTCGATCCGCTCGCAGATCCTGAACTTGCTGCGCGAGTTGCAGGACCGGCTTGGCCTCGCCTACATTTTCGTTTCGCACGACCTCGCCGTGGTCAAGCACATCGCCGACCACGTCGCGGTGATGAATCTCGGCCAGATCGTCGAGACCGCGGAGGCGGACGCGCTGTTCGCCGCGCCGCGCCATCCCTACAGCCGGGCGCTGCTGTCCGCGATCCCCGTGCCTAAACCGCGGGCAAAGAGCAGCCGGATTGTGCTGCAGGGAGAGATCCCCAGCGCACTCAATCCGCCGTCGGGATGCCGCTTCCACACCCGCTGTCCCTATGTCATCGAACGCTGCCGCAGCGAAATGCCCCAGCTCATGCCGGATGGCATCGGACATGCAACGGCCTGCCACCGAACATCGGAACTGCCCTCCTCGGAGGCGATCGTCCCCATGGACGGCGGCTTCTCGCCCGTCCTGGAAAAACTGGTCGCAGCCTTCAGCGGCGGGCCGGAAGCAGCACGCGGCGGCGGGGTTCGTTCATTGGGGGCGGCCCCCACAACGCCGTAAAACAGAGGTTGAGAGCGATGAGCTTTATGCGTTTGACAATCCTGGCGTCGGCATTGCTGACGTCGCTCGCGGGCACCGCCCAGGCGCAGACTACGCTTCGCATCGGCATCGCCGAGGACCCCGACATCCTCGATCCCAGCATCGGCCGCACTTATGTCGGCCGCATCGTCTTCTCCGCGTTCTGTGACAAGCTGTTCGACATCGACGAGAAGCTCAACATCGTGCCACAGTTGGCGTTGTCCTACGAGACATCGGCCGACGGCAAGGCCATGACGATCAAGCTTCGGCCAGGCGTCAAATTCCACGACGGCGAACCGCTGGATGCGGAAGCCGCGAAATTCTCGATCGAGCGTCACATGACGCTGCCGACCTCGTTCCGCAAGTCCGAGCTCGCCAGCGTCGACCACGTCGAGGTGGTCGATCCCCTCACCATCAAGCTGGTGCTGAAGACGCCCTATTCGCCGCTGATCGCCCAGCTCACCGACCGCTCCGGCATGATGGTCTCGCCCAAGGCTGCGAAGGAGGCCGGTGACAAGTTCGGCCTGCATCCGGTCTGCGCCGGTCCCTACAAATTCGTCGAGCGCGTCCAGCAGGACCGCATGGTGTTCGAGAAATTCGCCGACTACTGGAACAAGGACAACATCCACATCGACCGCGTCGTGTTCCAGCCGATCGTCGACGCCACCGTACGCCTCGCCAATCTGAAATCCGGCGCGCTCGACCTGATCGAACGCGTGCTCGCCACCGACATCAAAGACGTCCGCGCCGATTCCCGGCTCGTATTGTCGACCGCGCCGGAGCTTGGCTATCTCGGCCTGACCATCAACATCGGTAACGACAAGAACAAGGGCCCGCTGAGCCAGTCGGCCAAAGTCCGGCAGGCGCTCGATCTGTCCATCGATCGCGAGGCTCTCAACCAGGTCGTGTTCAACGGAGAGTTCACGCCGGGCAATCAATGGGTCAGCCCGACGCATCCCTATTACCAGAAGGCATTCCCGGTTCGCGGCCGCGACGTTGCCAAGGCCAAGGCGCTGCTGAAGGAAGCGGGCGTCCCCCTGCCGGTGACGGTGGACTACATGATCCCGAAGGGCGCGGAGAACGAGGCCGTCGCCCAGGTCGTCCAGTCGATGGCGGCGGAAGCCGGCTTCGACATCAAGATCCGCGCGGTCGAATTTGCGACCACCTTCAAGCAGGCCCAGGCCGGCGAGTTCCAGGTCTTCCAGATCAACTGGAGCGGCCGGATCGATCCCGACGGCAATTCCTACATCTTCATGCGCAGCAAGGCGCCGCAGAATGACGGAGGCTATTCCAACCCCGAGGCGGACAAGCTGATGGAAGAGGGGCGAGCGACAGCGAACGTCGACGAGCGCAAGGCGATCTACGCCAAGCTGGCCAGGATCCTGCTCGACGACCTGCCGATCATCTACATCTATCACCGCACGCTTCTGATCGCGCACACCAAGAAGCTCGACGGTTACCGGCAGATGCCCGATGGCCTCGTGCGCGTGGTCGGGCTGAAGTTCAAGTGATCGCGACAGCGCCCACGGAGCGCTCGGCACCATGCTGAACTTCCTCGCCCGCCGGATCGCGCAGATCGTACCGACGCTGTTCTTCGTGTCGGTTCTGATCTTCTCGCTGCAGCAATTGCTGCCGGGTGACCCCGCGCTGGTGATGGCCGGCGAGGAGCGCGATCCCGCGGTGATCGAGCAGATCCGCCAGCAGTACAAGCTCGATCAGCCGATCCCGGTCCAGTACGTCTACTGGCTCAAGGGCGTCCTGACAGGCAATTTCGGCGAGTCGCTGCGCAACAAGATGCCGGTGCGCGAGCTGATCGCGCAGAAGCTGCCGGTGACGCTGCAGCTCGGCTCGATGGCGATCCTGATCGCGTTCTGCATCGGCATTCCCGCCGGGATCGTCTCCGCGGTGAAGAAGGGCACGGCCTGGGACTATGGCGCCAATCTGTTCGCGCTGTGGGGTATCTCGACGCCGAATTTCTGGCTCGGAATCCTCCTGATCTTCCTGTTCTCGATCAAGCTCGGCTGGCTGCCGGCCTCGGGCTACGTGCCGCTGACCGAGGACTGGCGCGCGAGTCTCGCCGCCACCATCATGCCGGCCTTCGTGCTCGGCAACGCGATTTCCGCGATCCTAATGCGACACACCCGCAGCGCCATGCTCCAGGTGCTGGAGAGCGACTATGTCCGCACCGCTCGCGCGAAGGGTCTTTCCGAGCGCTCGGTCATCCTCAAGCACGCCATGCGCAATGCGCTGACGCCGATCATCACGCTCGGCGCGCTCGAGCTCGGCACGCTGCTGTCGGGCGCGGTGCTGACCGAACAGATCTTCTCCATCCCCGGTTTCGGCAAGCTGATCGTGGACGCCGTGTTCAATCGCGACTACGCCGTGGTGCAGGGCGTGGTGCTGGTGACGGCCACGGTTTACATTACCCTGAACCTCGTCGCCGACGTCGCCTATGTCCTCGTCAATCCGCGGCTGAGGGGCTAGGGATGACCGACACTGCGTTGCCCGCCAGCCCCGCCGCCCAAGCCTACGAGCTGGACAGCCCGGCCCGTCGCGCCCGGCGGCGACTGTTCAAGCGCAAGGCGGCCGTGTTCGGGCTTGTCGTGATCACGGTATTCATCCTCCTTGCGGCGCTCGCGCCACTCGTCGTTCCCTACGATCCCATCGCGACGAGCTGGAGCCTGGTGCGCAAGCCGCCGACGGCCGCGCACTGGTTCGGCACCGACGAGCTCGGCCGCGACATCCTGAGCCGCGTCGTCTACGGCGCGCGCGCCTCCCTCCTCGCGGGTCTCATCTCGGTCGCGATCGCGCTCGGCATCGGCGTGCCGCTCGGCCTTCTCGCCGGCTATCGCGGCGGCTTCACCGACGCGCTGATCAGCCGGATCACCGATGCGATGCTGGCCTGCCCCTTCCTGATCCTGGCGATTGCGCTCGCGGCATTCCTCGGGCCGAGCCTCGGCAATGCCATGATCGCGATCGGCATCTCGGCGACCCCGATCTTCATCCGCCTGACCCGCGGCCAGGTGCTCGTCGTCAAGGCCGAGGACTATGTCGAGGCCGCGCGGGCGCTCGGCAATCCGCCATGGCGGATCGCGTTCTCCCATATCCTGCCGAACATCCTGCCCGCGCTGCTGGTGCAGGCGACACTCTCGATCGCCGCTGCCATCATCGCGGAAGCCGCTCTGTCCTTCCTCGGCCTCGGCCAGCAGCCGCCCGCGCCGTCCTGGGGCAGCATGCTCAACGCCGCGCAACGCTTCCTGACCCAGGCGCCCTGGATGGCGATCTGGCCGGGCCTCGCGATCTTTCTCGTGGTGCTGTCGCTGAACCTGCTCGGCGACGGCCTTCGCGATGCGCTCGATCCGCGGCAGCGCTAAATCACAACCTCGCGCATCACGCGGCGGCAGTCCATCTCATATTCGAGATCGACCACCGGCGGCCGGGCAAAATGCCAGGTCAGGCCGGAGCGCAAGGCGCCGCGGCGGACCAGTTCGTCGACCAGGGCGTGGTGGAAGTCGTGCACGGAGTAGGCCTGCACGCCGGTCGTGTCCTTCCAGCCGAAGCCGAAGGCGGCCATCCGGCTCTCCATCTGCGAGGTCGTGGTGAAGCGAACCTTTTCCCGCAAGCCTTCCGGACTGAGGTCGCGGTAGCGCACGGTGCGCTCGACATAGGTACCGCTGCCCTCGCGTGCCTCGGCGCCGCCGGCGATGACGAAGCTGGGCGTGTTTGATCGCGTCGGTCGCGTGAAGGAGAATGCGTAGAAGGACGGCTCTGACGGCGGATCGATCTCCGGGCAGACATTGCTGCGCGCCACCGGATTGGTCGTGCCGTCAAAGATGCCCCACTCGGACAACGTCTTCACATAGTGCAGGTTGAACGCACGAAAGCCTTCCTCGCTGAAGGCCGCCGGCGAGCGCAGCTCGCAGGCACAGAACGCCGTCAACGGACGCCCGGCCTCCCGGATGAACTTTGCGGCCAGCGCAAATCCTTCCGCGAGCGGCACCAGGCGGTCGAACCGGACGCGCTCGATCTCATAGCCCTCGTCCGCGGCGGCGCCGGCGGAATACTGGAACACGGATGGAATGAAACGATAGTTGCCGGCGGAGAATTCGCGCGTCATGACGGACTCCTATTCCAATTGCATGCGAGTGCCCTTGGCGCCGTTGAGCAGGCGCCTCAGGTGAAAACCGGCCAGCGGATCGTCGGCATGCATCCCGACCAGCGCGGCAAAGGCCGGCATGGCGGCGGCATCGCCGGCCTCCATCTTGGCAAAAGCTTCGGAATATTGCGCCGTCGCCGGTGCTTCGAATTTCGCCTGGGGCAGCGGTTCGAACGCACGCAGCGGCTCGCTGCGCCCGCGCAGCATCAGGTCGCCCACGGGCCGACCATGGAAGTTCGCAGCTCCCTTGGCCACGCTGGCACTGACGCAGATGCGCGTTCCCAGATACTTGTTGGCCGCCTCCAGCCGCGCCGCCGTATTGACGGTGTCGCCATAGGCCGTGTAGTCGAAGAATCGGTTGCCGCCGAAATTGCCGACCAGCGCGGGGCCAGCATGGGCACCGATGCGGGTGGTCCCGAAATTCACGCCCCTCGCCTTCCAGCGCGCCGAAAAGTCCTCCGCCCAGGCGTCGAGGTCATGGGCACAGGCGACTGCACGCGTCGCATAGTCCGGCTGGTCGCCGGGCGCATTGAACAGCACCTGGATCGCATCGCCGATGATCTTGGCGACCGTCCCCTCATGAGCGAAGACAATCTCGGTCATGCCGCCGAAATATTCGTTGAGAAGCTCGCCCAGTGTCTGCGGGGCGGCGGACTCGACCAGTGAGGTGAAGCCGGTGATGTCGGTGAAGAGGGTGGCGACATCGCGCCAATGCACCTCCATGCCGTCGCCCTCGACATCCGCGGCCAAGCGCCTTGCGATCTCCGGCGAGAAGAAACGCGACAGCGAGGCATAAGCGCGCTCGGCTTCCATCTGGCACCGCCGCACTTCGCGCAGCATCTCCACATGACGAATGGTCTTCTCGATCGTGGTCTCCAGATCGGCGAAGTCGATCGGCTTGGTCAGGAAGTCGAAAGCGCCGCGGTTCATGGCGATGCGGATATTGCTCATGTCGCCATAAGCCGAGACGATGATGGTCGACTTCTTGTCCTCGGCCTCCTGGAGCCTCGCCAGCAGCGACAGCCCGTCCATCCGCGGCATGTTGATGTCGGAAACCACCATGTCGACTTGCGGGTTCATCTCGAGCGACTCCAGCGCCTCCAGGCCGTCGCGCGCGAATATGAGAGCGAGCTTCCCATCGCGAATCTGCCTGCGGAATTTCTGCAGGATCAGCGCCTCGAGGTCAGGCTCGTCGTCGACGAAGAGGATGGTCGCAGTCATGCGGCTTGCTCGAGCCTCGTGTCGATCTCCTGCCGCAGCAGCGCGAAGTCGATCGGCTTGGTGAGAAGCCCGACGGCACCGCGCTCGATCGCCTTTCGGCGCGTCTCGGCGTCGCCATAGGCCGTGATCATGATGACGGGCACATCCGGATGCGCGGCGCGCACCTTCGGCAGCATGTCGAGCCCGCTCATGCCGGGCATGTTGATGTCAGACAGGATCAGGATCAGCGAGGGATCGCGAACCTCGGCGGCGCGCTTCAGCGCCTCGGGAGCCGAGAGCGCGAACTCCATCTGAAAGCGGCCGGCGCGCAGGTCGCGCCGGAACTGTTGCCGGAACAGCGCCTCGACGTCGGGCTCGTCATCGACGACCAGGATGTAAACGTTCAAGACTTGCCTCCGGGTGTGCTGCTAGTCGTGCTGCCTGTTGCCATCGCCCGCGGCAGGGTGATGATGAATTCGGTGAATACACCGGGCTCGGTGTTCACGTCGATCGTGCCGCCGTGCTGCTTCACGATGATATCATGGCTCATGGACAGACCGAGCCCCGTCCCCTCGCCGGCCGGCTTGGTGGTGAAGAAGGGGTTGAACATCCTCTCCTTCACCTCGGGCGGAATCCCGGTGCCGTTGTCGCGGATCCGGATTTCGACGCTGCCGCCGAGATCCTTCGTTGTCGCGCCCAGGGTGGGCGCGAAGCTGTCCCCCTCGCTCTCCTTGCGCTTGGCCGCCGCGTAGAAGCCGTTCGAGATCAGGTTGAGGAAGACGCGCGTGATCTCCTGCGGATAAATATCGACCATGCCGGCAGCGGGATCGAACGCGCGCTCGAGCGTGACGTTGAATGCCGGCCTTTCGGCACGCGCGCCGTGATAGGCCAGATTGAGGCTTTCCTCCACGACGGCATTGATGTCGACGGCGCGATGCTCGCCGGAACCTTCGCGCGAATGCAGCAGCATGTTCCGCACGATGGAATCGGCGCGCCTGCCGTGCTGCACCACCTTCTCGAGGTTGCCCCTGAGCATGCCGGTCAACTCCTCGACCTCCTCCTTCGTCTTGCCGTCGAGAGCGGCGGATCGCAACGTTTCGTTGAGCTCGTCGATCAGCTCCGTCGACACTGCGGAGAAATTATTGACGAAGTTGAGCGGGTTCTTGATCTCGTGAGCGATGCCGGCGGTGAGTTGGCCGAGAGACGCAAGCTTCTCGGTCTGGATCAGGCGGTTCTGCGCTGTGCGCAGATCGTTGAGGGATTGGCGGAGTTCCGCGGTGCGCTGCTCGACCTTGTTCTCGAGGTCGGCATAGGATTCCTGCAAGCGTGCGCCCATGTCGTTGAACTGGTCGGCGAGCCCTTCAAGCTCGTCGCCGGTTTTAATCGAGATGCGCTGGGAGAAATCGCCGCCCCCGATCCGCTCGGCGCCGCTGCGCAACGCCTGGATCGGCACGACCATGCGGCGCGCCAGGAAGATCCCGGCGAGCACCGCGAAGATCGATGCTGCGAGCAGCACGATCGCAAGCCGCTGCAATGAAGCATAGAGCGCGGCATAGGCCTCCTCGACCGGCAGCTCGACGAACATGGTCCAGTGCAGCGGCTCGATCGGGGCCGATGCGGTCAGCACCTGCTGGCCCTGGATGTTGCGAGCTTCGGAAAGCGCGCCAGCGCCGGTACCGCTCCCGGCCAGCGCGGCACGTACCTGCGCTAGGTTCGACATGTCGGTATTGCGCAGGACGAGGCTGATGTCGGGATGCGCGATCAGTCGTCCCTCCGGACCGACCACGTAGGCGTGTCCGTGCTCGCCGACCTTGATCTGGGACACGACGTCCCAGATCAGCTTGAGATTGACCTCCGCGATGCTGACGCCGGCATCCTTGCGGGCGCCGGCCAGCGCCAGCGTCATGTAGGGCTCGGACTCCCGGCGGAAATAAACCGGGCCGTAATAGACCTTGTGCGCGACCGCCTCGGTGAACTTCGGGTCGGCCGACAGGTCGATTCCGCTGTCGAGCGCGTCCATCGCCAGCCGCGAGACCCGCAACCGCTCCTTGCCGGTCGAATCCACCTGGGCAAGTTCGGTGATGGCAGGCACCTGGCGCAGGAGCCGCAGCGCATCGAACCGGCGCTGCTCGATCGAACCACCGGACCAGGGCAGTTGCGTGGTCCAGCCGAGCTGGCTCTCGATCTCCTTGACGAACTGGCCGATCTTGGCAGCGGCCGCCTCGGCCTGCTCGTGCTGGACTCTGATCAGCGAAGCCTTGTGCTCGCGATAATAGAAGAAGACCTCGAACAAGCCATTGGCGAGCAGAGCGATGGCGACGACGGCCACGAACAGCGCGACGTATTTGGTAAACAGCCGCGACCTGATTCCGCGGCCCGCCGTTCCGCCGGACGCTGCCTTGGCCGGGGCCGCGCTCGGCAGCGTCCCGGCTCGAGGCGTGTCGGAGTGGAGGGAAAGGCTCATCCCGCGGAACCTAGCAAGAAGACCGGACCTTGTCTCTCGCAAGCGCAGGAACGGGCTTCCTCAGGACACAACGAAAAAGGGCGGCAGCGGATGACCGCTGCCGCCCTTGGACTGGCTTGCCTTGCGGCCTCAGGTCGGCCGCAGCGCCTTGGAGCCGAGGTCGAGCTCGTTGACCTGCTTGTTCCGCTCCGAATCGGCCGCCGCGCGATGGTCGGTCGCCAGCACCACATAGACCGCCGGCAGCACGAACAGCGTGAACAGCGTGCCGATCGACATGCCGGCCACGACGACCAGACCGATCGAGAAGCGGCTGGCCGCGCCTGCGCCGGTCGCGGTCAGGAGCGGGATCAGGCCGGTGACCATGGCGGCCGTCGTCATCAGGATCGGCCGCAAGCGGATGCGGGCCGACATTTCGATGGCGGAGCGGCGGTCGAGCCGCTCTTTGACCTGGAGCTCGTTGGCGAACTCCACCATCAGGATGCCGTGCTTGGTGATCAGGCCGACCAGGGTGAGCAGACCGACCTGGGTATAGATGTTCATGGTCGCCGCGCCGAAGAACAGCGGGATCAGCGCGCCGACGATCGCCATCGGCACCGAGATCATGATCACCAGCGGGTCGCGGAGGCTCTCGAACTGCGCGGCCAGCACCAGGAAGATGATGATCAGCGCGAAGCCGAAGGTGATCGCGAGCTGATTGCCTTCCTGCACATATTGCCGGGAGTCGGCCAGATAGTCGTGGCTGAAGCCCTGCGGCAGCTTCTTGGCCTCGCCTTCGAGGAAGTCCACCGCCGCACCGACGGTCACACCCGGCATCGGCACGGCCGAGAACGTCGCCGAATTGAGCTGGTTGAAGTGAGTCAGCGAATTCGGGTCGGTCTTGGTTTCAATGGACACCACCGTCGACAGCGGCAGCTGCTGGCCGGTATTGGTCGTCACGTAGTAGCCGCCGAGCGATTCCGGCGACAGCCGCTTGGCGCGCGGCACCTGCGGGATCACCTGGTAGGACCGGCCCTCGAGATTGAAGCGGTTGATGTAGTTGCCGCCGAGCAGCACCGCGAGCGTAGCACCCAGGTTCTGCATGTTGACGCCGAGGTCCTGTGCCTTGGTGCGGTCGATCGTCACCTTCACGTTCGGCTGGTTGTAGGCGAGATCGCTGTCGGAGACGATGAACATGCCGCTCTTGCGCGCAGCTTCCTTCAGCTTCTCCATCTGCTCATAGACCGTCTGGAACCCGGCGGTGGAGTTGATCACCATCTGGATCGGCAGGCCACCCGGGCCGCCCGGCAGCGGCGGCAGGTTGAAGGCGAAGGCCTGCACGCCCTCGATCTTGGAGAGCTCGGCCTGCACCAGCGGCTTCAGCTGGATCGACGAACGCGTGCGCTCGTCCCAGGGCTTGAGCAGCATGCCGGCGATGCCGCCCTGCGGGCCGTTGATGCCGTTCAGCACGAAGCGCAGGTCGGTCTCGGGGAATTTCGCGAATTCCTTGTCGAGCTTCTCGCCGTAGAAATCGAGATAATCGATGTTGGCGTATTTCGGGGCCTTGGTCACTGCGAACACGATACCCTGGTCTTCCTCGGGCGCCAGCTCCTTGGAGGTGTGCATATAAAGGAAGCCGACGAGGCCGAGGATCGTGATCGCAAACAGGCCGGTGATGGCCTTGTAGTCGAGCGAGCGATCGAGCTTGCGGCCGTACCAGCGCGTCATCGCGCCGAACACCCGGTTCACGAGCTTTGCGAAGCGGCCTTCCTCGGTGTTCTTCAGCAGCATCGAGCACATCATCGGCGACAGCGTCAGCGCGATCACGCCCGACACGATCACCGAGCCCGCGAGGGTGAAGGCGAATTCGCGGAACAACGAGCCGGTGAGGCCGCCGAGAAAGCCGATCGGCGCATACACCGCCGCGAGCGTGATCGTCATCGAGATGACGGGGCCCACGATCTCGCGCGCACCTTGCAGCGAGGCCTGAACCGGTGTCTTGCCCTCCTCAAGGTGGCGATGGATGTTCTCCACCACGACGATGGCGTCGTCGACGACGAGGCCGATCGCCAGCACCATCGCAAGCAGGGTCAGGAGGTTGAAGCTGAAGCCCAGCGCCAGCATCAGGGTGCAGACACCGATCATCGACAGCGGGATGGTGACGACGGGAATGATGACCGACCGCAGCGAGGCCAGGAACAGGAAGATGACCACGATCACGATGATCACCGCCTCGCCCAGCGTCTTCTCCACCTCGTCGATCGAGGACTGGATGAACTTGGTCGAGTCGTAGGCGACCTTCATCTTCATCGATGGCGGCAGATTGCGCTCGAGCTCGGGGAACAGCGCGCGCACGCCCTTGACCAGCGTCAGCGGGTTGCCCTGCGGCGTTGCCTGCACGCCGATGAAGATCGCGTGCTCGCCGTTGAAGGCAACACTGGCGTCGGTGCTCTGGGCGGCAAGCTCGACGGTGGCGATATCCTCCATCCGCACGAAGCCGCCGTCCTTGGCCTTGACGATCATCTTCTTGAACTGGTTGACGTCGGTGAGGCCGGTATTCGTCGAGACGTTCGAGACGATGAGATAGCCCTTGGTCTGGCCCGCCGCGGACTGGAAGTTGTTGGCGGTGATTGCCGCGGCGACGTCGGCCGGCGACACGTTGCGGCCGGCCATCTTCACGGGATCGAGCCAAAGACGCATCGCGAAGGTCTGGCCGCCGAGAATGTCGGCCGAGGCGACGCCGTCTACGGTCGACAGCACCGGCTGCACCACGCGCGTCAGATAGTCGGAGATCGCCGAGCCGGACAGCTCCTCGGACGAGAAGCCGAGATACATCACGGCCGTGGTCTGGCCGGTGGTCTTGGTGACGATCGGGTCGTTGGATTCCTTCGGGATCAGGTACTTCACCGAGTTCGTCTTCGCCAGCACCTCGGTGAGCGCCTGGTTCGGATCGAAATTCAGCTTGATGTAGACCTGAATCGTCGAAGTGCCGAGCACGGAGGACGAGGTGATGTAGTCGACGCCCTCGGCGGAGGCGACTGCCTGCTCGATCGGCGTGGTGATGAAGCCCTGGATCAGGTCCGCGGACGCGCCGGGATAGACGGTCGTGATGTTGATGACCGTGTTCGACAGCTTCGGATATTGCCGGATCGGCAGCACCATCGCCGCGCGCAGGCCGATCAGCAGGATCAGCAGGCTGACGACGACCGACAGAACCGGGCGCTTGATGAAAATATCGGTAAGGGCCATCGCGGCGATCTCGATTTCCGATCTGGATTTCTTTGTCTCAAGAGACGTGATCCGGCCGGGCCGGATCACGTGAGGATGTTGTCAGTAGCGCGGCGGCTGCGCCGGGATCGGCGGAGCCGGGTCGGTCGAAATCGATACCGGTGCACCCGATTGCAGCTTGAGCTGGCCGAGGGCGACGACCTTGTCGCCCGCTTTCAGGCCCTTGAGGATCTCGACGCGACCCTCGACCCGGTTGCCGGTCTGCACGAAGGTGCGCACCGCCGAGAGGCTGGACTTGCCATCCGCTTCCTTTTTCTCGGCAATCACGAACACCGAGTCGCCGTACAGGGTGTAGTCGACCGCCGTCTCAGGCACGGTGATCACGGCCGGCTTGTCCGGCAGCACCACCGTGGTGGTCACGAACATGCCGGGCTTGAGGATCTTTTCCGGATTGGCGATCGTCGCCTGCACGCGGATGTTGCGGGTGTCGGTCGCGATCTGCGGCTCGATCGTGGTGATCTTGCCCTCGAAGGTGCGGCCCGGATAGGCATCGACCTTCAGCCGGACGGTCTGGCCGACCTTGAGGTTGCCGGAATCCTTTTCCGTCACCGTGAAGTTGGCCCACAGCTCCGACAGATCGGTCAACGACACGATCGCCGTACCTGCCGTCAGGTATTGGCCAACCTCGACCTTGCGCATGCCGAGATCGCCTGAGAACGGCGCGCGCACCAGCTTCTGCGAGATCAACGCCTCGGTCTTGGCGATGCCGGCCTGCGCCTGGTCGTAGGAGGCCTGCGCGGCATCGACGGTCGCCTGCGGACCGAACTGGCGCGCGGCCAGTTGCTTGGCGCGGTCAAGCGACAGCTGCGCGACGGTCGCCTGCGCCTTGTAATTGGCGAGGTCGCCCTGCTCCGGCGCGTCGAACAGCTGCACCAGCGGCGTGCCGGCCTCGACACGCGTACCCGGCTCGAACTTGATCTCCGTGACGCGGCCGTTGACGTCGGCGCTGACGTCGACCTGATGCACGGCGACAAGGCTGCCGACAGCGGTGAGCAGGTTCGGCACCACCTCGGACTTCGCCTCGGCCGCGCTGACGGCCGTCGGCGGCGGCTTGTTGTTGGCAAAGAACTGCTGGATCATCTGGCCGCGGAAATAGTTGAACCAGACGAGTCCACCGACGAGCGCGGCCAGAAGCGTGCCGACGATGATGAACCAGAGCACCGGCCGGACCGGACGCTTGGGAGCCTTGTCGATCGGTTCGCCCGAAATCTTGTGTTCGGTTACGATGTTCATGTCATGCACTTTCTGCAATCGCCGCCTTGCCGGCATCCGCGGCCTGATCGCGGCCCAGATGCGAAGCAATTGCGGCGTCGTTAAGTCCTATACCCCTCAGGAGAAACTCACAGAGCTGCCGCTCCAGGTCGTTCGCCTTGCCGTAAGCGAGACAAGGCGTGGCCGGCAGCCTGGTCAGCGCCGCGGTCATCACCGCATGATGCGCAAACCAGAACAGGTTGAGCGGATCGCCAGCGTAGGGCCGCGCATCCCCGGCGGCCACGGCGCGCTCGAGCGAGCCGACGAAAGCCGCCCCAATCAGTGTCTCGATCTTGGCATATAGCAAACGCGCGAATTCACCGTCATCCAGATGGCTCGTGGCCATCAGTCGCAGGCGCTGCGCCTCTTCCTGATCGGGGCCGTCAGCAATGTGCAGGAAATGCCCGACCATCCTGCGGATCACCTCGACCAGCGTGGCGGTCGAGGGCTCCCGCTCGAGAAGCTCGATGAACGCCGGATCCGCTTCGCATTCGTCGCTGAGAATTTCTGCATAGAGCGCGGCCTTGGACGGGAAATGCTTGAACAGCAGCGCCTCGGAAATGGCAGCGGCGGCCGCCACGCTCTTCGTCGTGGTGCCGGTGTAGCCATGTCGGGCAAAGCAGCGCTTTGCGGCACCGAGGATCAATTGACGCCTCAGGTCGCTCGTCATACGCAATGAGCTCATGGTGGTGAGTAAGCACTCACCCACGCAGAAGTCAAGCACTATGTTGCATCGCAACCTGAATGCGTTGCAAACTCAGGGGAAATTCGTCCCACCACTCGGGCTGCTTGCAGGGCGCCGCCTCTGAGAGCCGCGCCCGGCTAGATAGGCTGGAAGCCGAGGTCGCCGCGGATCCGGTTGAGGATGTAGGTCCCATCCCGGCTTGGCAGGATCCGCTCCAGGCTGGCGCTGTCGATCTTCACATTGGCAAAGCGCGGCCCGGCGGAAACGTCGTGGACGGCTTTGGCAAAGGCCTCGACCTCGGCCATGGTCGTGACGGCCCGGCTGTCCGCAATGCCACATGCCTTGGCGACGCCGACAAGGTCGGCGGCGGCCGAGGTATGGCTGGTCTGCCCGCCGGTCTCGCCATAGGCCTCGTTGTCGAGCACTGCGATCGACAGATTGGGCGGCCTTTGCAGGCCGATGGTGGCAAGGCTGCCGATCCCCATCAGCATTTCACCGTCGCCGGTGATGACCAGCACCGGCAGCGTCGGCTGCGCCAGAGCGAGGCCGAGCCCGATCATCGCGGCGCCGCCCATGCCACCCCACTGGTAGAAATTGCGGGCATGGTCGCCGGCGGCGCACATGTCGTTGGTGGAGGCACCCAGGCCCCCGATCGCGACCACGTCCTTGCGGTCCGCGAGCAGCGTCGACACCACCTGGCGGCGGTCGAGGAGATTGGCCTTGCTCATTTGGTGAAAACCTTGGCGCCGATCAGGCGCTGCGACAGAAGGACGGCAGTCGGGGTGAGCGCGTTGTAGGCCTGCGCCGCGGCCGCTTCGAGCACAGCCGGCACCTCGGCGGCATTCGAGGCGCGCAGCACCTTGACGCCGGAGAGCTCGAACACACCCTGCGTGGTCGATCCCATCGGCACCTGCCACGGATTGAACTCGCCCCACTCGCCGCGCATGGTGACCAGCGTGAGGAACGGAAAGCGCAGGATCGGGATCAGCGACAGCATGTTGATGCAATTGCCGACGCCGCTCGACTGCATCAGCAGTACGCCACGCTGTCCGCCGGCCCAGGCGCCGGCGAGCAGCGCCACCCCTTCCTCCTCCGTCGTCAGCGGAATGCCGCGCATGGTGGAGGAGTCCAGCACGCGCTGGATCAGCCTGGAATGACCGGCGTCGGGGACATACGGCACCTGCCGGACGTCGAAGCGCTGCAATGTCGCGAAGATATCGTCGGGCCAGTTCGGGGCCGTGTCGGCAGCGTCAGCGCGTGCGTGCATTTTCCTGTCCGGTCGGCTAGCAAGGTGCAATGACTGTAGACGCATGCATGCGCCGACCAGAACAACAAAAACGGCATATCGGCTTTAACCGGCGAGTATAACGGGATGAACGCAGATGCGAAGGCGCTGGCGGCCAGCTTCGACCTCGAGAAGCTGACGCCGGAGTTCTACGACAACCCCTATCCGACTTATCGTGCACTGCGGGAGAACGAGCCGGTCAAGCGGCTGCCGAACGGCACCGTGTTCCTGACCCGCTACGACGACCTCGTCACCACCTACAAGAACACCAAGTCGTTCAGCTCGGACAAGAAGCGTGAGTTCGCACCGAAATACGGCGACACCCCGCTCTACGAACACCACACCACGAGCCTCGTCTTCAACGACCCGCCGTCTCATACCCGCGTGCGCCGCCTGATCATGGGGGCGCTGTCGCCGCGGGCGATCGCGGGCATGGAGGGCGACCTCATCAAGCTGGTCGACGGCCTGCTCGACGCCATCGCCGCCAAGGGCGCTTGCGAGCTGATCGAGGATTTCGCGGCCTCCATTCCCATCGAGGTGATCGGCAATCTGCTCGACGTTCCCCATGACGAGCGCACACCGCTGCGTGGCTGGTCGCTGGCGATCCTGGGCGCCCTCGAACCCGTGGTGTCGCCCGAGGCGGCGGCGCGCGGCAACAAGGCGGTGACGGATTTCCTCGCCTATCTCGAAACGCTGGTGGCGCGACGGCGCGCCAAGCCGGGCAATCCCGAGCGCGACGTGCTGACGCGGCTGATCCAGGGAGAGGAGAACGGCGAGCGGCTGAGCGAGAAGGAGCTGCTACACAATTGCATCTTCCTGCTCAACGCCGGGCACGAGACCACCACCAATTTGATCGGTAACGGCCTCGTGGCGCTGGACCGTCATCCCGACCAGAAGCAGCGGCTGATCAACAACCCCGACATGATCAAGACGGCGGTCGAGGAGATGCTGCGCTATGAAAGCTCGAACCAGCTCGGCAATCGCATGACCACGGAGCGTGTCGAGCTCGGCGGCGTCGTGCTCGATGCCGGCACGTCCGTCACGCTGTGCATTGGCGCGGCCAACCGCGATCCCGCGCAGTTTCCAGACCCGGAACTCTTCGATATTGCACGCACGCCAAACCGGCACCTCGCCTTCGCCACCGGCGCGCATCAATGCGCCGGCATGGCCCTGGCGCGGCTGGAAGGCGCGATCGCGATCTCGCGCTTCCTAGCGCGCTTCCCGAACTATGCCGTGAGCGGGCAGCCGGTGCGGGGCGGACGGGTGCGGTTCCGCGGGTTCTTGAGCGTGCCTTGTTCGATCGGCTGAGGGGTCCAGAACAAAAATGTCGAAAACAACCCCATGCACAGTAGAGAGCGTGTCGGCGAACGAGGCCCTGTGGTTCCGCAGAACCATCTGACATTTCGAGCAGATCGGGCCCCACCACGCGATCGGGCGCATGAAGGCTTCCAAGACGGCAGAGCGATACCCAGATCAAGTTGAGGGCCGCCGGAGCGGTCGGTTGACGCCGGCGCGCAGCAATGGAGTGACGACAGATGAGCGCGTCGGTCATTGATCTCATCGCAACGGAAGCACGCTTTGGCGCCCATAATTACGCGCCGATCGGGGTCGTTCTGTCGCGCGGCGAAGGTGTCTGGGTCTGGGATACCGAAGGCAACCGCTATCTCGATTGCCTTTCGGCCTATTCGGCGGTCAGCCAGGGCCACTGCCACCCCAAGATCCTGGCGGCAATGGTCGAACAGGCGCACAGGCTGACGCTCACCTCGAGGGCCTTCCACAACGACCAGCTGGCCTTGTTCTACGAGGAGATCGCCGCGCTCACCGGTTCCCACAAGGTGCTGCCGATGAACAGCGGCGCCGAGGCGGTCGAAAGCGCGATCAAATCGGTTCGCAAATGGGGCTATGAGGTGAAGGGTGTGCCGGACGGTGCGGCCGAGATCATCGTCTGCGCCAACAATTTTCACGGTCGCACGCTTGCCATCGTCGGCTTTTCGACCGACCCCGAGACACGCACACATTTTGGGCCGTTCGCGCCGGGTTTCAGGATCATCCCGTTCGGCGACGCTGCGGCGTTGCGAGACGCAATCACCCCAAACACGGTCGCCTTTCTGGTCGAGCCGATCCAGGGCGAAGCTGGTGTCATCATTCCTCCAGCCGGCTATTTCACTGAGGTGCGCCAGCTCTGCACCGCCAACAACGTGATGCTCGTGCTCGACGAGATCCAGACCGGCCTAGGCCGCACCGGCAAGCTGCTCGCCGAGCAGCACGAGGGAATCGAGGCGGACGTGACGCTGCTCGGCAAGGCCCTGTCCGGCGGCTTCTATCCGGTGTCGGCGGTGCTTTCGAACAACGACGTGCTCGGGACATTGAGACCCGGGCAGCATGGTTCGACCTTCGGCGGTAACCCGCTTGCCTGCGCAGTGGCGCGCGCGGCGATGCGCGTGCTGGTCGAGGAAGGCATGATCGAGAACGCGGCCAGGCAGGGCGAGCGCTTTCTCGAAGGCTTGAAAAACATCCGTGCCAATACGATCCGCGAAGTGCGCGGGCGCGGCTTGATGCTGGCGGTCGAGCTGCATCCCGAGGCCGGCCGCGCGCGCCGCTACTGCGAGGCGCTTCAGGGCAAGGGCATCCTCGCCAAGGATACCCATGAGCAAACGATCCGGATCGCTCCGCCGCTGGTGATCACAAGCGACGAGGTCGACTGGGCGCTGGAGCGGCTCGCCACCACCCTGACGCAGGACTTCTCCTGAGACTGCCTGCGTCCGAAGATCGCATGCCGACCGCCGCCAGCAACGAACGATTCCGCAACATGCGCGTTGAAACATCGTGGGCGATTATGAGCTGGGAGCTAAGATCATGCTTCCGCGTGGCGTTTGCCTTACCTCTGTTCTAGCTGGTGTCTCGATGCTGGCGGCGAGCGTCGGCGCGTTCGGCCAGGGACCCGGCCAGGGACATGGAAGGGGCGGGCCACCGGGTCCAGCCGCAGCGCCGGCAGCACGGCCAGCAGCTCCACCGGCCATGGCACGCCCGGCGGCGCCGCCTGCGATGGCACGTCCCGCCGCGCCGGCATCCCATCCTCCTTCCATGCCGCAGCGACCGGCCATGGCGCCACGTCCGGCGCCGCATGTCGCCTCGCCGCCACCGCGTCCGACCCCACATGTCGCTGCGCCGCCGCGAGCGGCCCCGCACGTGGCGGCGCCACGGCCTGAAGTCCATCGCCCGCCGGCAGCACCGCAACGTCCGGCCACGGCACCGCGGCCGACGCCGCACATCGCCGCCCCATCGCGGCCCAGCGCACCGCCGGCCGCGAGCGAGCGGCTGTCACGGCGCGATCAGATCGAACAGCGTGCGCAGCAGCATCAGCAGCAGATCCAGCAGCGCCAGCAAATGGTGCAGCAGCGACAGCGCGAGACGCTGTCGCGCCAGACGACGGAGCGCCAGACCCGCATCGATCGCCTGCAGCAGCGCGTTCAGCAATTGCAATCGCAAAAGGTGGAAGGCGCGCGAGCGCAACGCGAGCAGCAACGGATGCTCCAGACCCAGAACCGCTTGCTCGGCCGTGAGCAGCGCGCGCAGCAACTTGACCTGGCTCGCCAGCAGCGGCTTGGACTGCAGGCTCCGGCCGGGCGCGCCGCGGCGACTGCGGCCGCCGTGCAGGCTGCCGAGCGCGGGCGGTTCGCGGCGCGCTTCCGCGAGCAGGCCACTCCGCAGACCCAGGCGGCCCTCGTCGCTCGCCAGAGCGGCTGGGCGCCCCGGCAAGCCTGGCGTCACCGTCATCCCGCGGTGTTCGTGGCATGGCTTGGGCCGGTGTTCTGGCCTTACGCTTATTCTGATATTTTCAACTACACGTTCTGGTCCTATGGCTACGAGCCCGGCTATTGGGCCTACGCCTATGACGATTTCGTCGATACCGTGTTCTGGGGTGGTGACAGCCCCTATTCCGCCTATGCCAGCGCCAACCCGTATGACTATCCGCAAGCCCGCGGCGACCGCGCGCGTCCACGCGCCAGCGTGAGCCGACAAACGCTCCAGCAATTGTGCGGCGCACCGGACAAAGGCGTGACCGCGTGGCCGCTTGCCGATATCGCGAAAGCAGTGCAGCCGACGCCGGAGCAACGCGCACTGCTCGACGAGTTGAAGACCGCGGCGGCCGACGCTGCCGGCGTGTTCAAGGACTCCTGCGCAGAGACCTATGCACTGACGCCCCCTGGGCGCTTGCGCGCGATGATGAACCGCATCGGCGCGACGCTGGAAGCCGTCAAGATCGTGCGACCGGCACTGGAGAATTTCTACAACTCGCTCAGTGACGAACAGCAGGCCCGCTTCAACGCGCTCGGCCCCAATGTCGGCGAGCGATCATCACAGCCGCAGGAAGCCAGTGCCCAGGAAACCAGTGCCGAGGGCTGCGGCGATCCGAAGTCCGGCCTGACTCAGTTCCCGATCCAGAGGATCGAGGCTGTGCTCCACCCCGCAGGCAAACAGAAGGAGGCGCTCGACCGCCTCGGCGAAGCGACGGCGAAGGGCGTTCAGGACCTGCAGGCGGCCTGTCCGAACGATGTGCCGCTGACGCCGGTTGGACGGCTCGAAGCGATGCAGCGTCGGCTCGAGGCCATGCTGACGGCCGCCAAGCTGGTCGAACCCGCCCTGGACGAGTTCTACGCCACGCTGAGCAGCGAGCAGAAGGCGCGCTTCAACACGCTGCAACAGGTCGCAAGCCCATAGGGCGCGCGCCTGACCTAGACCACGATGAAATTTGGCTCGGTCGGTTGTTCCAGGTTCACCTCTCCCCAGCGGGGAGAGGTCGGATTGCGCAGCAATCCGGGTGAGGGGCCGCAGCGATCGGTGAGACCTGATCCCCTCACCCGGATCGCATCTTTCGATGCGATCCGACCTCTCCCTACGGGAGAGGTGCTAGCATCGATTCAACCCAACTCATACCGCATTAGACCACCGTCCTGTGCCGCGCGATGCAGGTGCGCAGCACCTCGTCCATCGGCTTGCCCCACCAGTCGTTGGAAAAGATCTCGATCTCGGAATAGCCGGCAAAGCCCTGCGCTTCGACGACTTGACGCACCGATTTGATGTCGATGACGCCATCGCCCATCATGCCGCGGTCGTTGAGGATGTCTTTCGTCGGCACCAGCCAGTCACAGACATGGAACGCGAGCAGGCGATCCTTGCCGGCGCGCGCGATCTGGCCCATCAGCTCCGGATCCCACCAGATGTGATAGACGTCGAGCGCGACGCCGAGCATGCCGGTGCGGCCGGGGTCGAGCCGGTCGCAAATGTCGAGCGCCTGTTTCGTGGTGTTCACGCAGGCGCGGTCGGCTGCATAGGCCGGATGCAGCGGTTCGATCGCCAGCGGCATCTTCGCCTGTCGGGCGTAGTCGAGCATCTCCGCAAGCGCGTCCTCGACCTGCCCGCGCGCCGCCGCGATGTCTTTCGAGGCTTCGCTGCCCGGCCGCGAATATTGCGGCAGGCCGCCGACGACGAGGACGACGCAGGGCGCGCCCAGCGCCTTGGCCTCGTCGACGCAGCGCCTGTTGTCGTCCCGCACCTCGCCCCGGCGCGAGGCGTCCGAGGTGAACATGCCGCCGCGGCAATAGCCCGACAGTTCGAGGCCGGCCTCGCGCACTGCACGCGCGGCGCGCTCGAGACCGACGGCAGCGACCTGGTCGCGCCAGGGATCGATGGCACGGATGCCGTGCTTCGCACAGGCAGCGATGATCGCGACGAGGTCACCCTGCTTGCGGACCGTCGCCGTATTCAACGACAGCCAGCGGTGATCGGACGAGAAGTCGCGCATCAGGATTCGATACCGTGGGTGGCGAGCACGGTCTTCATCCGCCGCGTCGCTAGTTCAGGGTCGGCGAGCAGGCCGGCCTTGTCAGCCAGACGGAACAGCTCGGCCAGATGCAGCGTGGAGCGCGTGCTCTCCTGGCCGCCGACCATGGTGAAATGATCGTGATGGCCGTTGAGATACGCCATGAACACGACGCCGGTCTTGTAGAAGCGCGTCGGCGCCTTGAAGATGTGACGCGACAGCGGTACCGTCGGCCCGAGCACGTCGTGGAAGCCGGCTTCGTCGCCGACCGCCAGCCGCGACAACGCGTAGGACGCCGCCGGCGCGATCGCATCAAAGATGCCGAGCAACGCGTGCGAAAAACCCTGCTCGTCGCCGGCGATCAGCTCGGCGTAGTTGAAGTCGTCGCCGGTATACATCTTGATGCGCTTGTCGAGACGACGGCGCATGTCGATCTCGCGCTGCTTGTCGAGCAGCGAGACTTTCACGCCGTCGACCTTGGCGGCGTTGCCATTGATGATGGCAACCGCCGTGTTCATCGCCTGATCGATATCCTTGGTGCCCCAATATCCCGTCAGGGCCGGATCGAACATGTCGCCGAGCCAGTGGATGATCACGGGCTCGCGAACCTGCGACAGCACGCGGTCATAGACCTTAGCATAATCGTCGGCGTTGCGCCCGAGCTTGGCCAGCGCGCGCGACGCCATCAGGATGATGCGGCCGCCGACCTTCTCGACTGCCGCAATCTGCTCCTCATAGGCGCGGATCACGTCATCGAGGCTCTTGGCATCATCGACTGCAAGATGGTCCGTGCCCGCGCCGGAGAACACCAGCGCATTGCGGCGCTTTGCGGCACCGACCGAACGCGTGATCAGCTCCAGCGAAGTCGGCCAGTCCAGACCCATGCCGCGTTGCGCGGTGTCCATCGCTTCGGCAACGCCGAGCCCGAGATCCCAGACGTGCTCGCGAAAGGCGATGGTCTTGTCCCAGTCGACGGCGGCCGAGAGCCAGGGATCGTTGTCCGCGAAGGGATCGGCGACGGTGTGCACGGCCGAGAAAGCGATGCGGTTCAGCGGTCCCTCGAGCTTTGCGGGAAAGGTGCGCGAGGCCGCGAGCCGGTAGGTCTCGATCGAACGATCGGCCTTTGGCAGCTTCAGCGACAATGACGACATCGGCTGGACGGGTTTATTCATGGCTCAGACCTCTCCTCCGTCATTGCGAGGAGCGAAGCGACGAAGCAATCCAGGTTGTTGCCGCGGAGGGACACTGGATTGCTTCGCTTCGCTCGCAATGACGGCTTGGCAAACATCGAACTTGTTCAGCTCACGCCTTGATCGGGGCGACGTCGATCCAGCGCCGCTCCTTCCAGCTCTTCAGCGCGCATTCGGCGAGCTGCACGCCCTTGGCGCCTTCGAGCAGCGTGAACTTGTAGGGCGCATCCTCGTAGACGTGGCGGATGAACATCTCCCACTGCTCTTTGAAGCCGTTGTCGTAGGTGACGTTGTCGGGGAGCTTCTGCCAGTCGCCGTAGAAATCGTGCAGCCGCTTCTCGTCGGGATTCCAGACCGGGCGAGGCGTCGCCTGCCGCGCCTGGATCATGCAGTCGGTGAGGCCTGCGACCGCCGAGCCGTGGGTGCCGTCGACCTGGAAGGTGACGAGGTCGTCGCGATAGACGCGCGTCACCCAGGACATGTTGATGTGGGCGATGATGCCGCCTTCGAGCTGGAACGTCGCGTAGGCGGAATCGTCCGCGGTCGCCTTGTACCTCTTGCCCTGCTCGTCGTAGCGCTCCGGGATGTCGGTATTGCCGATGCAGACCACGCTCTGGACGTTGCCGAAGAGGTTGTCGAGCACGTAGCGCCAGTGGCAGACCATGTCCAGGATGATGCCGCCGCCGTCCTCGTCGCGGTAATTCCACGACGGTCGCTGCGCCTCCTGCCAGCCGCCTTCGAACACCCAATAGCCGAACTCGCCGCGCACCGAGAGGATGCGACCGAAGAAGCCGGAGTCGCGCAGGAAGGCGATCTTCTTCAGGCCCGGCAGGAACAGCTTGTCCTGCACCGTGCCGTGCCTGACGCCCTTGGAATTGGCGAGCTTCACGACCTCGACGGCCTCCTCGAAATTCGTCGCGATCGGCTTTTCGCAATAGACATGCTTACCGGCGTTGATGGCCTGGGTCAGCAGGCCGGGCCTCGCCTGCGTGGTCGCGGCATCGAAGAACATGGTGTCGTTGTTGTCGGCGAGCGCGGCATCGAGATCGGTGGTCCAGCGTGTGATGTTGTAGCGCTTCGCAAGCGCCTCGACCTTCTCGGCGCTGCGGCCGACCAGGATCGGGTCGGGCATGACGCGGTCGCCGTTCTTCAGGCGGACGCCGCCCTGGTCGCGGATCGCGACGATCGAGCGGATCAGATGCTGGTTGAGCCCCATGCGTCCGGTGACGCCGTTCATGATGAGGCCGAGGCGTTGGGTGGTCATGCCGGATACTCCTGAAGTGATTTTGGCTGTTGGAGCGGGCGGAGCGCCGACCAGTCCGGATGGACCGAGGTCGCAAAGCCCGCAGCATGAAGCGATCCCGTCAGGAGATCGCCGTCGTGAATGCAAAGGCGGATGCCTTGTCCGGCATCGGAATAGAGATCGGAATGCGCGACTGCGAAGGCTTGTGCTTCCGCGGCCGGCGTCTCGCCAAAGCCGTCGACATAGTGGTGGCCGTTGCGCTCGGCATGGGTGACGCCGATGAAGGCGCCGAGTGCGAGGTCCTGCTGCACGGCAAGCCCTGCCTGGCAGGTGAGGTCTTCGCCGGTGATGAAGAACGCTTCGCCTTCCGCGCTCCATTTTGCGGCGCGCGTGGCATTGACGATGGATTTGTAGAGGCCCTTGCAGGACTTCGATGAGATGCCGCGATAGCCGAGGGCCCGGGCGGCCGGAAAGGCATCGTAGGAATCGTCGGCTTCGTCGATGATGAAATCACGGGCGCGGAGCGAGCCGAGCGGCGATTGCCGCGTGATGTCGCGCGGCATCGGCTGTTCGATATAGAGCAGGCGCGAAGCGATCGGGCGCAATGTGGGATCGTGATCGAGCCGGTCCATCAGCGCCTGTAGCGCGGCGAGGTCGGCATATTGCTCGTTGGCGTCGAGCGTTACCCTGGTGTCGCGACCGAGCATATCGAGCTCCTTGCCGATCCGCGCCAGGCGCGCGGCATCGGCTACGGGATCGCCCGACAGCTTGAGCTTGAAGTAGCGTGCACCAGCGTTCCCGCGCGGATCGGCAACGCCGCCCTCGCCCTCAACGACATCATCAAGGCCGACCGTATGCCTGATGGCAACGCGCTGCAGCGGCATCCGGCCGGAGAGAAACGTCCTGATGTCCCTCTCGCTCAGGTCAGGAGAAAGCCGGGCATCGATGCCGGCGATGTTCACAGCCATGCCGTCGAAGAAGCTTGCCTCGACGCCGCGCAGCAGCGCATCGAGGATCGCCTTGTCGATTTCCGCGGGGCCGTAAGCCGCGGCAAGCGCCGGGATGTTCTTCTTCGCGCAGGTCGCGATCTGCGCCCCGATGCACGAGGCATGCAGATCGAACGCGGTCTGAAATCCGGTCCGCGCCAAATAAAGTCCGCGGGCGATCTCCAGCGAGCGGCGCAAGCCATCGACCGTCTGCGCCGGCGACAGCTCCGGCCGCTTGTCGAACCATTTCGGGACCAGCAGTTCGGCGCTGGCGCCGACCGCAACGCCCCTGCCTTCGACCTCGATCTCCACCCGCACGAACAGCTGCGGCGTCGCGTTGATGGTGATCGCGCCGAAGCGAAACGGCCGCGCGAACTGCACGGAACGTTCGAAGAAGGCGATGTCTCGCAGCTTCAGGCGGGGTGACATGGTGTTAGTTCGTCCCACAAAGCTGGCCGCGGAGGCGGTGCACCTCTCCCGCTTGCGGGAGAGGTCGGCACGAAGTGCCGGGTGAGGGTTCTATCCTCTTGGGGAGTCTTTCCAGCGGAAACACCCTCTCCCCAACCCTCCCCCGCAGGCGGGGGAGGGAGCGCACCGTGCATGTGGTGGCTCCAGAGAACAGCATCGTCCTAATCCAGCGCCCCTTGCGAGAAGAAGTGCTTGCGGATGCGCTGCACGAGCTCGGTGAAGACAGGATCGGCCATCGCGTCGAGCGAGCGCGGGCGCGGCAGCGGCACGTCGTAGATCGCGGCGACCGCACCGGGGCGCTCGGTCATGACCAGCACGCGGTCGGCGAGGAACACGGCCTCGGGAATCGAATGCGTGATCAGCAGCACCGTCTTCTTCGTCTCGCGCTGGATCCGCATCAATTCGACATTCATGCGTTCGCGCGTCAGCGCATCGAGCGCGCCGAACGGCTCGTCCATCAGCATGATCCTGGGATCGTGCACCAGCGCGCGGCAGATCGAGGCACGCTGCTGCATGCCGCCGGAGAGCTGCCAGGGCAGCTTCTTCTCGAAGCCTTCGAGCCCGACCAGCTTCAAGAGCGACTTGGCGCGCGCGAGATATTCCTGCCGCGGCAGCCGCTTCATGTCGATCGGCAGCATCACGTTGCCGAGGATGTTGCGCCATGGCAGCAGCAGCGCGTTCTGGAAGACGATGCCGACATTGCCGTGCGGCCTCGTCACCTTCTCGCCCTCGACCAGGATCTCGCCCGTCGTCGGCGGCAGCAGGCCCGAGATCAGCTTGAGCAGCGTGGACTTGCCACAGCCGCTCGGACCGACCACGACGAAGAACTCGCCGTCGTTGATGTGGAAGTCGAGCGGACGCAGCGACGGCACGTCGCCGTCGCGCGTCCGGTAGGTCTTCGACACGCCTGACAGCTTGATGCCCGACGCATCGCCCGCCCGGTCGTTCACCAGTCTCAGATGCGCGGCAGGCTGATCCGCAACTGACTTTATCGCTGATTGCATGCTGTTCGGTCCAGTTGAACGCAGCTGGTGCAGCCCGTCATTGCGAGCGAAGCGAAGCAATCCATGCCTCTCCAAGTGGGGAGATGGATTGCTTCGTCGCTATCGCTCCTCGCAATGACGGACGTTGTTGGTTTCACGTGCCGCTCTTCGGCAGATAGTCGTTGGTGTAGAAGGCCTTCGGGTTGTCCTTGGCCTTGGCGTCGAGACCGCCATATTCGACCATCAGATTGACGGAGTCCGTCATGTTCTGGTCGGTGACCTGGAACGGCCGCTTGCCCTTGGTCTCCGCAGTCCGGTAGAGCGGAATGGTCAGCTCGAAACCTTGCGTCAGCGTATCGATCTTGCCGCCCTTGGGGTTGGCATCGAGGATCGCCTGCGCCGCGGCCTTCGGCTCCTTCTCGGCGGCTTCGACGGCCTTGGTCGTCGCCGACATGAAGCGGCGGACGAGATCGGCATTGGCCTTCACATAGTCGGAATTGGCGATGATGCCCGACGACACCATGTTGATGCCGTAGTCGGCGAATTTGATCGGATAGACGTCCTTGCCGGTGGCGTCCTTGATCTTCATCGACTGGTCCATGACGTAACCGAGCAAAAGGTCGGCCTGGCCATTGATGACGGCGTTGAGCTTGGTCTGGCCGTCGCCGGCGACGGTCTTGAAGTCGCTCTCCTTCAGGCCGGTCTTCTTCAGGAACAGCGGCCAGATCTGGGTCATGGAATCAGCGGGAGTGATCGCCACCGTCTTGCCCTTGATGTCCTCGGGCTTCCTGATGTTCTTGTCGGCGAAACCCATCGCGGACATGGGGCTGGTCTGGAGCAGAACGCCGGTCGCAACCACGGGCGCGCCCTTGATCGCGGCGCGCATCATGGTGGGAACGTCGACATAGCCGAAATCGGCGGTCTTGGCGGCGACGGCCTGCGTGGTCGCCGCCGAGCCGCGGCCTTCCTGGATCTCGAGCTCGATGCCTTCGGCGGCATAGATGCCCTTGGCCTTGCCGTAATAGAACGGCGCGTGCTCGCCATAGACGTACCAGTTGAGCATCAGCACGACCTTGTCGGCCGCCTGCGCCGGCATGGCCGCGAAGGTCATCAGCACCGCCGAGACGGCCCCAATCAAGCGTTTCATCGTCACTCTCCCTTGCCCTTGTTGCGTCGGCCGTTGGTGGCCGTTCGTTGCGTCACTTCAGAGCCGCAAACACTCAGGCGGCGAAAATCACGTCCTCGCGCTGGCTGACATGCCAGGGAATGACCAGCTTCTCGATCCGGTCCACGATCCAGAACAGGATCACGCCGAGCAGCGCGAGGATCACCAGCGCCGCAAACATCGTCGGCAGGTCGAACGTGCCGATCGAGCGCTGCATGACGTAGCCGATGCCGGAATTGGAGCCGACGAACTCGCCGACGACGGCGCCGACCACGGCGAGCGTCACCGACACTTTGAGGCCAGAGAAGATCGCCGGCAGCGCATGCGGCAGGTTCACCGCGCGGAACACCTGGAAACGGCTGCCCTGCATGGCGCGGGCGAGATCGACCATGTCAGGATCGACCGATTTGAAGCCCTGCACGGCGGACACCACCACGGGAAAGAAGCCGAGCAGGAAGGCCGAAATGACTTTGGGAATGATGCCGAAGCCGAACCAGACCACGAACAGCGGTGCGATCGCGATCTTGGGCACGGACTGCGAGAACACCAGCAGCGGATAGACGTAGCTCTCCACCGTCCTGGAGCCCGCGATCAGCATCGCCACGGGAATGCCGAACAGCGCCGAGAGCAGGAAGCCGCAGACGGTCGCATAGGTGGTCGGCCAGGACTGGCGCAGCAGTTCCGGCCATTCGGTGCGAAGCACGGCGACGACATCGAGCGGCGACGGGATCTGGTAGGCGGGGATCTTGAACAGACGGATCGCCAGATCCCAGGCGACGACGATGAAGACGAGGAACAAGAACGGCCGAACCCAGGCCGCATTCAGCATCTTGGACACCGCATTTTGCGGCTTCAGCTCGGCCAATTTTCACTCCCGGCATCTTCTTCGTTGCGGGCAGAAATTAACCCGTTGGATAAATACTGTCCAGAGCTTTCCCTGTGACGTTTTGCGCCGGGTTCCGGGGCTGTGTGGGGGAACGCACTATCGCCTCCGTGTCCCGGACGCGCTGCGCGAAGCGTTGCTGCGCTGCGTACGGGGCACGAGACCGGCCCACCCTCGGTGTCATTCCCCGCGCAGGCGGGGAATCCAGTACGCCGCGGGCTTCTCCGTATCCCGCCGACGCCTCTGGAATACTGGATTGCCCGCCTGCGCGGGCAATGACGGCGGAGATTGAGGAAAAGGCGGATACCAAATCCGCCAAAGCCTGCGACTCGCAGACTACGCCGTCTGCACCACGCTGCCGCGGGCCTTCGCCGGCTTCGCGATCTCGAACAGGGCCACGGACTGCCCGGTCAGCGCGGCGAGCACGAGGCCGACCATATGGGCCAGCCGCTCATCCTTGGCCTTCTTATCCAGGAGATCGCGCCCGAAGATCACGCTGAGCGTCGCCGAGTTGGAGAGATAGAAGAAGCTCAGCGCCGCGATGGAGATGTAGAGCTGCACCGGATCGACTGCGACCTGGAAATCGCCGCTGTCGACGCCCCGCCGAACCACGGTGCGGATCATCTCGACGAAGGGCGAATGCATCGACTTGACCTTGGTCGATTTCTTCAGGTGCTTGGCGCGCGCGAGGTTCTCGGTCTGGAGCAGCGACAGGAACTCCGGGTTGCGCAGGAAGTAATTCCAGGTGAACTCGATCAGCCGTCTGATCGCCTCGGGCGGATCCAGATGTTCGAGATCGAGCCCGCGCTCCTCGCTGCGGATCTTGTCATAGGCGCCTTCGAGCACCGCGAGGTAGAGCTCGTCCTTGTTGCCGACGTGATAGTACAGCATGCGCTTGTTGGCGCCGGCCTTGGCTGCGATGCGGTCGACGCGCGCGCCGGCGAGCCCATGGGCGGAGAACTCCTGCTTGGCAGCTTCGAGAATGCGCAGCCGCATCCCCTCGGGGTCGCGTTGCCATTTCAGAGTTCGCTTTGCCTTCGCCTTCGCCAAACCGGGTGCTCGCTGGAGGTTCTCGGGTCAGCGTGTAACACGAGGAAGCCGTCATTGCGAGGAGCCCTTGCGACGAAGCAATCCAGACTGCCACCGCGGAGGGATTCTGGATTGCTTCGCCGCGCTCGCAATGACGGAGGACAGACTGCCCTATTCCACTGGCTTCGGCGAGCGCTCCAAGAGCACGGTCTGAATCCCGCAGGTCCCGTTCCGCACCGTCATGATCCGCGTGCCCGGCTTGCGGCCGTTGCGGACTTCGCTGACGTCGAGGCCGGCAGCGATCAGGCGGGCGCGGGTGGCGTCGATGTCGGCGACCCGCCAGCTCAGGCCCCAGAGCCGGTCATGCGTGAGGTCACTGCCGGCGACAGGGCGGCGCACCACCTCGACGATGAGGTCGCCGCAGCGGAAGAACATCAGCTGGCCCCAGTCCTGGTGCGAGCGGTCGAGCGCGAGATCGAGCCCGAGCCGCGCACCATAGAGCGCGGCGGCGCGCTCGGAATCCTCGGTGGTGATGACGACGTGGTCGAGCGCATCGATCGGCGCGACGTCGGTCGCGACCGACTTCGGACGCTCGTCGGCCAGCTCGAGGAAGAACATGCGCACGCCGCGCGTGAGCTCCGTGGCGGCACGCGTGCGCTTCCAGTGCAGCACGGCATCGCTGACCGCATCGCTGCTTTCGACCTCCGCAACAGGGTCCGGCCTCAAGGCCACCCGGTCCAGCCGCCGGTGCATCTTGCCGATGTCCGCGACCCGAAAGCACAGGCTGGCGAGCATGCCCTCCTGGTCCTCGAGCAGTGCGCGCATGCGGTCGGCGGTGACGCTGAAACCGCTCGGCGCCATCAGCTCGATCGTCATGTTGTCAAGGGTGAACAGCACCCGGTCAGCGCCCTCGCCGGAGTTCTGCCAGGCCGGCGCGCGGGCCAGCAGCGTCTGATAGGCCGCCTTGGCCGCACCGATATCGCTCACGAGAACGACGATGTGATCGAGGCCGGTGATCATCCTGCACCCTTTTGATAGACTTGGAACCCATGGACCGACAGACGGCGTTTGTCCGGGCTTGGCATTGGGCCGACATGGTCGTATTCCGGCACCATGCTGACCTCAAGCGCTTCGGGCGGCAGTTTTGCGAATAATTTCAGCGTCCCTCCGGAGCGGAACCGGTGCTAGAGTAATCCCGCCGGCCGGGACCACAAGCGCATCACGGACAAGCAATGCAGGCTCTCTTCATCGGACAGACCTATATCGACGTCGTCTTCATCACCGACCACATGCCGACCGGCGACGAGAAGCACGTGGCCTCGGACTACGCGGTCTCCTTCGGCGGCAATGCGGTGACGGCGGCCTTCTGCTGCGCCAAGCTCGGCATCGTGCCCGATCTCATCGCCACGGCGGCCAACGACTGGCTGGGGCGCATGTTCCAGGACATGTGCGCCAAGTACGGCATCTCGCTGCACGGGCGCAAGGTCAACCAGTCCTCGCTCTCCTTCATCATGCCCAAGGACGGCAAGCGCGCCATCGTCCGCTGCCGCGACGACGAGCACATCCACCCCTTCCCGATGCTCAATCTCGGCGGCTGCCGCGCGCTGCATGTCGACGGCCACCAGCCGGACGCCGCGATCCACTATGCCAAGGTGTGCCGCGAGGCCGGCATCCTGACCTCGCTCGACGGCGGCGGCCTGCGCACCAACACGCATGAACTGCTCGAATATATCGACGTCGCCATCGTCGCCGAACGCCTGTGCGAGCAGATGGACCTGACGCCGGAGAAGATGCTCGACTACCTCAAGGGCCGCGGCTGCAGGATCGGCGGCGTCACCATGGGCGAGAAGGGCCTCTTCTGGTACGACGAGACCGGAACGGTGCAGGTGATGCCGGCGATGCCGATCCCGCGCGAGCGCGTCATCGACACCAACGGCGCCGGCGACGTCTTCCACGGCGCCTATGTCTATTCCTACCTCGCCCATCCCGGCAAAAGCTGGCGCGAGCATTTCGATTTCGCGCGCGCCGCCTCGACCTTCAAGATCCAGCGCCTCGGCAACGAGGCCGGCCTGCCGACACTGGTCGACATCGCCAAGGTCAGGCACGAGTTCGAGGTCAGGGTCTAACAGTCGCAGGGGTCAGGATGGGGCGCGTCTTCGTCGCCGGCAGCATCAACATGGATGTGGTGGCGACCGCCGATCGCCATCCGAAGGTCGGCGAGACCGTCGCCGGCCGCCAGGTGCTGTATTTTCCGGGCGGCAAGGGTGCCAACCAGGCGGTCGCGGCGTCACGGCTTGGCGCGCGGACCACGCTGATCGGGCGACTGGGGAAGGATTCGTTCGGAGGCGAGCTGAAGGCCTTTCTCGGCGAGCAGGGCATCGATCTCGGTTACGTCCAGGAGACGGCGGAGGCCCACACCGGGACGGCCATCATCACGGTGGCGGAGGCCGACAACACCATCGTCGTCATTCCCGGGGCGAACGGGCTGGTCGGCGCCGAAGACGTCGAGGTCGTGCCGCTGCTGGCGGGCGACGTCGCCGTCAGCCAGTTCGAGATTCCGCTGCCGGCGATCGCTGCGTTCTTCCGGCGCGCCCGCGCCGCCGGGGCCACGACGGTGCTCAACCCGGCACCGGCGCAGGCCATGTCCCGCGAGCTGCTCGCGCACGTCGACATCCTCGTGCTGAACGAGACCGAGCTCGGCTTCCTCGCAGGCAGCGAGCTCTCCGAGAGCGACGAGGCGGCAAGGATCATTGCCGTGGCGCGGCAGCTTCAAGCGCGGGAGGACCAGGCCATCTGCGTCACGCTCGGCAAGCGCGGCGTGCTCGCGCTGGCGGGGCGCGAGGAGATTGCCGTGCCCGGCCGCGTGGTCAGGGCGCTCGACACCACGGGCGCCGGCGACTGCTTCGTCGGCGCGCTGGCCGCGCAACTGGCCGACGATGTGCCCTTGCGCGCCGCCCTCGCCTTCGCCAATGCCGCCGCCTCGATCAGCGTGCAGCGGATGGGCGCCGGGCCGTCGATGCCGACGGCCGCGGAGGTGGCGGCGGTCATGCAGCGCTAAGCGCTCACGCCAGCGCGCCCTTCAGGTCGAAGCTCTCGTCCGCGGCCTGCTCCGGCGTGATCGAGCGGTCCATGCCCTGCAGGCGGCGGCCGAACATATGGTCGCCGGCGCGGTTGATGGATTCGATGCCGAGCAGCCTGTCGCCCTTGTAGCAGAACGCCGAGAACGCCTTCTTGGCGGGATCACCGCGCAGCACGACGCGGTCGTAGCCCGTGGTGAGCCCTGCGATCTGGAGCTTGTCGTCGCCCTGGTCGCTCCAGAACCAGGGATGGCTATCGTAGGGCTTCCTGTCGCCGGTGAGGCGCGCCGCAAGGCAGCGGGCATGATCGGTGGCGTTCTGCACCGATTCCAGCCGCAGCGATCCGCCGAAGCGCGGGCTTGCGAACAGCGCGCAATCGCCGATTGCGGAAATGTCTGGATCGGCCGTCGCAAGATATTCGTCGACGATGATGCCGGCCGCGACCGGCAGCCCCGCCTCGGCCGCGAGCTCGATGTTCGGCAGCACTCCGACGCCGACCACGACGAGGTCCGCCGGCAAATGCCGTCCGTCGCTCAAGGAGACGCCGGTGACCTTGCCGCCCTCCGCCTCGATCGAGGTGGCCTGCACGCCGAGGTGAATGCGGATGCCGGCCTCGCGATGGCGTTCTTGAAAATACTCCGAAACCTCGGCCGTCACAGCGCGCGCCATCACGCGCGGGGCGAGCTCGAGCACGTCGACCTCGAGGCCCTTGATGCGCGCGGTGGCGGCGAATTCGAGGCCGATGAAACCGGCGCCGATGATCACGGCGCGCGTCTTCGAGGGCATGATCTGGCGCAGCGCCTCGCTCTCGTCGAGGATGCGCAAATATTTCACGTCGGGCAGGTTGGCATTGGGCAGATCGAGCAGGCGGTTGCGCGCGCCGGTCGCCAGCACGAGGTGGCCGTAAGCCAGCGTCTCGCCGGAGGCGAGCAGGACCTTGCGCGCCGCGCGGTCGATCGAGACGGCGCGGCCCGCGATCAGGTCGATCTTCTGGTCATGATAGAACTTCTCCGGCCGGAACATCAGGCTCTCCGGTCCGGCAGAGCCCTTGATGTAGGCCTTCGACAGCGGCGGCCGCTGATAGGGCAGATGCGCCTCGTCGTTGATCAGGCAGATGCGCTCCGAAAAGCCGGCCTGGCGCAGCGATGCCGCGACTTGGTAGCCGCCATGGCCGGCGCCGACGATGATCACCGGACCGCCCGTCATTGGACAGCCCATTTCCGGAAGACACGAGCGTAACCCATGCCGGCTCCTCTCTCGCTGATTTTGGTTTGCTGGCCGCGGAGGAGCCGGCGCTCGTGTCCGTTCCCTGGCGAAGGCGGGCCCATTTGAGCCTATCGTTCCGCCCGGCGCAAGGGCGGCGGCCGGGGATTGTCACCCCTCGCCTTCTGCGATTTAGTTCGAGCCTCGACCTCCTGCCGGGGATTTTCCATATGACCGCTCCCGTCTCAAAGCCCGATGATCCCGCCCTGCTGCGGATCGACGGCCCGATCGCAACCATCACGCTGAACCGCCCTGCTGCGTTCAACGCGATCAACCTTGCGATTGCCCAGAAGCTCGAACAGCTCGCGGCCTATATCGAAGGCGCGGACGACATCCGCGTCGTCGTCCTCGAAGGCGAAGGCCGCGCGTTCTGCGCCGGCGGCGATCTGCAGACGATCGGAGCCGCCGCCGAAGCCGGCACGGTGACGCCGGTCGTCGGCGACCTGCTCAAGCACTATCATGCCTTCATCGAGACCGTCAGGCGCATGCCGAAGATCTCGCTCTCCAGCGTGCACGGCTCGGCCGCCGGCGCCGGCATGGGCCTCGCCTTCGTCACCGACCTCTGCATCGCCGCCGACGACGCCAGGTTCACGCCCGCCTATGCCAAGATCGGGGTGTCGCCGGACGGCGGCTCGACGGTCGGCATCGTCGGCACGGTCGGCTCGCGCCGCGCGCTGCAGATTTTCCTCGCCGAGGACAATTTTACCGCGCAGCAGGCCTATGAATGGGGCCTGGTCGCCAAGACCGTTCCCGCGACCGAGCTGAAGGCGGCGACGCGGCAGCTTGCCGAACGGCTGGCGCAGAATCCGCCGGCCGCGATCGCCGGCACCAAGCAGCTGGTCTACCAGGCCGCGACCACGCCGGTGAAGCAGCAGCTCGATGCCGAGGAGCACAAGATCATCATGGCGATGAACACGGAGGCGTTCCGCACCGCCGTGAAGAAGTTCACGAGCAAGTCGAAGTGACGAGGCCCGCGCGCACGTTCTACGGCCTCCGTCACGGTGCGACCGACTGGAATCGCGAGGGGCGATTCCAGGGCCGCACCGACAATCCGCTGAACGACGATGGCCTGCGACAAGCGCGCGAGGCCGCGCACTCGCTGCGCGGCGTCGGCATCAGCCGCATCGTCGCAAGCCCCCTGGTACGCGCGGCGCGGACGGCCGAAATCATCGCGGACGTGATCGCGGTGCCGCTCACGATAGACGATGGCATCATCGAGTTCGATTTCGGCAGCTTTGAAGGCCTCCCCGTCCGCGACCTCATGATCAAGCACGGCGTCAAATCCGCGACGGGTCTCGTGTCGATCCTGCCGGCCGACGGCGAAAGCTGGGACGCCATGGCCGGACGGTCGCTGGCCTGCGTCTCGGGGTGGCTCGCGCGCCATCCCGACGACAATCTCCTGTTCGTCTGCCACGACGCCGTGATGCAAGCCATGGCAAACGCACTATGTGGCAGCTATTTCAAGAACAGCCACGGCACGCCGTTCCGCTACCTGCGCGAAGACGCGCAGTGGCGGATCGAGCAGGTCGTGACCTAGGACAGATGCAGCCTGTCTCCGGCGGCAATCTGAAGCAGCCGATCCGAGCGTTCGTTCGCGCGGCCGATCAACGCTTCTCCGTCTGCTTCCCGGTCCTCTGCATGAAGTCGAAGTCGCAGCCCTCGTCGGCCTGCATGATGGTCTCGTTGAACAGCCAGGCGTAGCCGCGCCGCATTTCCCCGGGGACGGCGGCCGGCTTCAGCGCGGCGCGGCGCCGCTCCAGCTCGGCGGCATCGACCAGCAGCTCGATGCTGCGCTTTTCGACGTCGAGGCGGATCATGTCGCCGTTCTCGACCAGCGCCAGCGGCCCGCCGACGGCGGATTCCGGCGTGATGTGCAGCACGATGGTGCCGAACGCGGTGCCGCTCATGCGCGCATCCGAAATGCGCACCATGTCCTTGGTGCCGCCGCGCGCGAGCTTCTTCGGGATCGGCAGATAGCCGGCTTCCGGCATGCCCGGCGCGCCCTTCGGGCCGGCATTGCGCAGCACCAGCACGTCGTCGGCGGTGACGTCGAGATCGGGATCGTCGACCCGCAAGGTCATGTCCTCGACCGATTCGAAAACGACTGCCCGCCCGGTGTGCCGCAACAGTTTCGGGCTCGCGGCAGACTGCTTGATGACGGCGCCGCGCGGGGCGAGATTGCCGTGCAGGACGGCGAGGCCGCCCTCCTTCTTGATCGGATTGTCGCGCGGGCGGATCGCGTCCTGACCGGGCACGTCCTCCGCGTTCGCCGCGACATCGCGCAGCGTCTGGCCTGTGATCGTCTTCGCGTCGAGATCGATGAGATCGCCGAGCTGCGCCAGCAGTTTCGGCACGCCGCCAGCGTGATGGAAATGCTCCATGTAATGCTCGCCCGACGGCTTGAGATCGACCAGCACCGGCACCTCGCGCCCGATCTGGTCGAAAGCTGCGAGATCGAGCCGATGCGGCGAGCGATGCGCCATCGCGGTCAGATGGATCAGGCCGTTGGTCGAGCCGCCGATCGCCTGGAGGACGACCTGCGCATTCTTGAAAGAGGCAGGGGTCAACAGCTCGCTCGGCTTCGGCCCCTTCGTCTTCGCCATCTCGGCGGCCACCTTGCCGCTCGCCTCGGCGAGACGGAAGCGCTCGGCATGCGGCGCCGGGATCGTTGCGCTCATCGGCAGCGACAGGCCCATGGCTTCGATCATGCAGGCCATGGTCGAGGCCGTACCCATCACCATGCAGGTGCCGACCGACGGTGCGAGGCGGCCATTCACCGCCTCGATCTCGGCATCGTTCATGTCGCCGGCGCGATATTTGGCCCATAGCCGGCGGCAGTCGGTGCAGGCGCCCAGCACCTCGCCCTTGTGATGGCCGACCACCATGGGCCCGACCGGGATCACCACCGTCGGCAGATCCGCACTGATCGCGGCCATCACCTGCGCCGGCAGCGTCTTGTCGCAGCCGCCGATCACGATCACCGCATCCATCGGCTGGGCGCGGATCATCTCCTCGGTGTCCATTGCCATCAGATTGCGCAGGTACATCGAGGTCGGATGCGCAAAGCTCTCGGCGATCGAGATGGTCGGGAATACGAACGGCATCGCGCCGGACAGCATCACGCCGCGCTTCGCCGCTTCGATGATCTGCGGGACGTTGCCGTGGCACGGATTGTAGTCGCTATAGGTGTTGGTGATGCCGACGATCGGGCGCTCCAGCGCGTCGTCGGAATAGCCCATGGCCTTGATGAACGCCTTGCGCAGGAACAGCGAGAAGCCGGCATCGCCATAGCTCGTCAAACCCTTGCGCAAGCCACTCGTCATCAGGTTGCTCCGTCCATTTTGCCATGGTGGTACCGCCTCGCCCCGCATTGTCAACAAGGCGCACGCATGGATCCGGCGGAGCTCATCCCTTCCCGAGGACCATCGTCTGGTAGATTCTCCGCGACCTCACAACCGATTAACGACTTGTTAGAAGACTCTAGCGCAAATGGTTTTCGAAACAAATAACAACCATGCCGGGTTCCTTTACCCGGAGAAATTCCCATGAATGTACCCGGTGTCCTGATCGCAGCGGCTTTCGGCGCAGCTTTTTTTGCCGTCGAGTATGTGTGGTACTACCAGCCCGAATTGATCAATCCTGACGTCCTGATCAGCGCGCTCTCCTCCGAACACACGAAAGCTCGCGCAGCCGTCCGCCATGCGCTGATCGATCCAGAGACGGCCACATTCGGCGCGTTGCGTTCAGTCGAAGCCGGTGCGGCGAGGTATGTTTGCGGCGGTGTCAAGGCAAGGGACAAGTCCGGCCAGGTCATCGACGCCGCTTTCGTCTACACCGTGGCCATTGATCTTGCCCGCATCGATGATGACGGACGCATCACGCGTCAGCGTTCGGGATACCGGCCCTGCCCCACCGAGGACGACAAGGTCGCGCAACAGCGGCCGGCTCTGTCACCCGGCGCGTCGGCGGTCGTCAAGACCGTTCAGAAGATTGCCCCCGAGGTGCAGACGTCGATTGCACCCGTCCTGACAGCGCCGACGCCATCGGCGGGCGGATCGTCGTCTGGCGGGACGATGGAGCAGCAGATTCGCGAACTGGCAGGCCGGACCGTTCCGCCTGATGCTGCAGATGGACAGGCAAGTCCGCCCGCGAAGCGCGAGGCAGCCAAGGAAGGCGAGTGGCGAGCCGATCGGCCTCCCACTGCCTGGCCCACATTCCCTCTGGGTCACGCATTGGCGAAGCCAACCCGGAAGCGAACCCCGTCGGAAGCATTGGCCCTGGCGAAAGAGGTCGAGGACCGCTGGAAGGGGGCGGAGTCATCGGGCGACATCTCCATGCGTCCTTCAGCGGACGACATTAACGAGGCCTGCCGCGCGCTGCTCACGATCGATTCAAGAGACGCCCAATATCCAAACGCGTGGGCCGCCTTTGCACGATTGCAGAAGATAAGCCGGGACATCGCCAGAGGTTGATTTCGATTAGCTTGACTGGCTGGGCAGACGTCCTGTCGCAGCCTCTTGCCGGCAGCACGGTCAATGCCTCCGGCCGGCACGGCGTGGCCCACAAGCGCGCAAGGACCGCCCAGCCGCTCGCGATCCGCACTGGTCTCGCATAGTCGGTGCGGCCACCTGGTCTTGCATCGATCGAGGCCTGACCCGCGCGAATTCCCGGGCGCCCCCCGGCCTCCCACCTAGGCGATTGCGCTGGAGCTCAGTCCAGCCGCGACACTTGAACGCAACTAAGAACGAGTCGCAACAATTGCATCGGCGGCAATTTCATGAAATGTCATTGCGAATGACTTGCATTTGCATACGGTCAGCGCACGCCTGAGACCTTCCGTCCATCAGCGAGTCTCGGCTTAGAGGTGAATTGTTCGTGTCTGGAATATTGAGCTTCCCGCGCGCCGTAGCGGCGGCAACGATCGTGGCCAGTCAGCTGGCGAGCTGTGCCTTGGCCTTCGCCGACGACAAGCCGGGGCGCACATATGGTACGCCTCGCGACCCGCTCAGCCACGCCGCCTCGAAGCCTGCGCAGAACCTGCCGTCAGCCCACGCGGAGATCGACACCGAGCACATTTTCGGCTTCAGCATGGGCTCCGACATCGGCAAGCCCGGCGAAATCGAGATCGAATTCGAGAATGTCGGCGCGTTCGGCAAGCGCTCCGGCAGCTACGCGGCCTGGGCCAATCTCAATCAGATCAAGTACACGGTCTCGGACAATTTCCGGATCGCACCCGGATTTGCACTGAGCGGACAGCGCATCAGCGGCGTTCCGGGACTTGCCGATCATTCGGACGTCGCTTTCGGTGGGGCCGCGCTCGAACTGCGCTACAAGCTTGTCGATCGCGCCGTCGCGCCCTTTGGGCTCACCCTCCACGCGCAGCCCGGCTGGAGCCGGATCGACGACGCCAGCGGCATGCCTATCCAGCAATATGGCGCAGAGTTTGCCGCGCTGTTCGATCGCGAGCTGGTCAAGGACAGGCTGTTTGCGGCCTTCAACGTCTGGTACGGGACCGGCGGAACCCGCGAGATCGCGACCAATCTTTGGCGACACGATTCCGAGATGCAGCTCCAGGCAGCGATCTCGTACGCGGTGCAGCCCGAACTCGTGCTCGGCCTCGGCGTTCGCTACGCGCGGGCGTATGACGGCGGCGCACTCGACCGTTTCGTCGGCGATGCGGTCTTCGCCGGCCCGACCTTCTCCTACACCATCTCGAAGGAAGTCGGCATTTCCGGTACCTGGCAGATGCAGGTTGCAGGCAGCGCGGTCGGCGACAACCGCAGCCTCAACCTGGAGCAGTTCGAACGGCACCAGGCGCTATTGCGTCTCAACCTGCATTTCTGATCTCCGCGCCCGACGCAGTCACGCCCGTTGCTTCCGCAACGCCACGTCCCGGGACATGTCGGCCAAGCGCGCCCTCAGGCGCGGTACTGCAAAATCGAGAAAGGCTCGCAGTTTGGCCGGCATGAAGCGGTTGGGCGAATAGACGAAGTTGACCGGCTGCGGCGGCGGCTGAAAGTCCTGCAGAAGCGCGACCAGCTCTCCGGACCGCAGCGGGTCGGCGACGAGGTATGAGAACGCGACGGTGACTCCTATGCCTGCACGTGCGGCATCGAAGGCCGATTCGAGATTGCTCGCAATGAAGCGCGACCGCACGGGGACAGCATACTCGGTCTGCCCTCGTTTGAACCTCCAGACGTTCGGCGACTGAAGTGGAGGATAGCTGATGCAGTCATGCGCAGAGAGGTCGTCGGGAGACTGCGGTACCCCGCGTACTTCCAGATAGGCCGGACTGGCGCATGCCACGCGGTGAATGTCTCCCACGCGCACGGCGATCAGGCCGCTGTCGGCGAGTTCGCCGACGCGAAGCGCGACGTCAATGTGCTCGTCCAGGAGATTGAGCGTCCGGTCCTGCAAGTTGAGCTGAACGTCGACCTCCGGGAAGGCTGCAAGGAACTCGGCCAGGATCGGCTGCAGGCAGAGGCGACCGAGGGCGACGAGCGTCGTGACACTCAGATCTCCGCGCGGCGTGGTGTATTCGCCGGAGGCAACCCGCTCGGCCTCGGCGAGATCGGCAAGAATTCGCTTGGCTGCGGCGATGTAGGAGCGCCCGGCGTCGGTGGGAACGAGGACGCGGCTCGATCGGTGAAACAGCTTGGTGCGCAGGTGCTCCTCGAGCTCCGAGACCTTTCGGCTCACCGTTGCCAGCGGCATTTTCTGGCGGCGTGCGGCGGCGGACAGGCTGCCGGCCTCCGCCACCGCCAAAACCACCGACATGCTTTCGAGACGATCCATCTGGGCACTTCCATATTCTGGAAGGATAGATCCCGAATTTGCCAGATACTCGTTATTTCCGGAAGTGCCTATTCCTCTCCGCACCGAAACGGAGAGACGAAAATGACCCAGACCAGAAAGGGCACTGCCCTCATCACCGGTGCTTCGACCGGAATCGGCGCGATCTACGCCGACCGCCTGGCGAAGCGCGGCCACGACCTCATCCTCGTTGCGCGCAACAGGCAGCGGCTCGCATCGCTGGCGCGCCGGCTCGCCAATGAAAGCGGCCGCAAGGTAGAGACGGTGCAAGCCGATCTCACATCCCCGTCCGACCTGCGCCATATCGAGCAACTCCTCAGAACCGAGCCCGGCATCTCGGTGCTGGTCAACAACGCCGGCGTCGGCGCCTCGGCACCGCTGATCGCCTCCGACGTCGACAAGATGGAGGACATGATCCGCCTCAACGTCGGCGCGCTCACGCGTCTGACCTACGCGGCGGTCCCCGGATTCATCGACCGCGGCCACGGCACGATCATCAACATCGCCTCCATCGCCGCGATCGCGCCGGAACTGCTGAACGGCGTCTACGGCGGCTCGAAAGCCTTCGTGCTCGCCTTCACCCAGTCACTCGTTCACGAACTCGCCGGCAAGGGCATCCGCGTGCAAGCCGTGCTGCCGGGCGCCACTGCGACCGAGTTCTGGGATGTCGCCGGTACGCCGGTTCACCAACTGCCCGCCGAGATCGTCATGTCGGCCGACGACATGGTCGACGCGGCACTCGCGGGTCTCGACCTCGGCGAGGTCGTGACGATCCCGGCGCTGGCCGACCAGTCCGCGTGGGATCGCCACGAGAGCACGCGGCTCGCCATGACGAACAAGCTCTCGAGCGCCATTCCCGCCCCTCGCTACAACCTGCACACGCACGTGAATGCGTGAGCGATACCCAGCATCAAAACGGAGACAACCATGTCACGCATCATCAGCCACTCGTCCACCTCACCCATCGCGCTGAGCCGCACCATCAGCTGGCGCGATCAGTCTGAACGCCTGCTCGCCTACGCCGAACCGGTCAGCCGGATCGGCCTCTATGCGTCGCTTGCAATCATCTATGCCTGGTTCGGCGGGATGAAGTTCACCGATTACGAAGCCCAGGGGCTGGTTCCTCTGGTGGAGAACAGCCCACTGTTGCGCTGGTTCTACGCGCTGTTTTCGGTCCGCGGCTTCTCCACCTTTCTCGGCTTCGTCGAACTGAGCATCGGGTTCTTGATCGCGCTCCGGCTGGCAAGCCCGATCTATTCCGCAGCCGGCGGCCTTCTCTCGGCCGGACTGTTCGTCACGACGCTGAGCTTCATGATCTCGACGCCTGGCGTCGTCGTGCCGGAGCTCGGGGCGCCCGCGATCACCGTCGCGCCGGGGCAGTTCCTGCTGAAGGACGTCGGCCTGTTGGCTGCTTCCTTCTGGGTGTTCACGGACTCGCTGAAGGCCGTCATCCGCAGGTGAACAGGCGGGCCACAGCACAACAGAGACGAATTCGAAACAGGAGAACTTCCATGAAAGTGCCATCCATCCTCGGTGCGGCTTGCGCTGCCATTGTTATTGCGGGTGCGGCGCCCAGCGCCGCCCACGGCATCGGCGAAACGGTCACGCCGCATTTCGAGCAATCGATCCCCAATATCCCGGGCAAGTCAGTCGTGGCCCTGGTTGTGAACTATGCACCTGGCGGAGCGTCGCCTTCGCACATCCACGCAAAGTCCGCCTTCATCTTCGGTTACGTGCTGTCAGGCGCAGTCGAGTCTCAGGTGAACGACGGACCCAGACGGGTATATCGTGCCGGCGAGAGCTTTTACGAGCCGCCGGGCTCCCGTCATCCCGTCAGTCGCAATGCGAGCCAGTCCAAGCCCGCAAGCCTGCTCGCAGTGTTCGTCGTCGACAGCGGCGAGAAGGATCTGACCACTGCCTCCGAGCAGGATCATCATCAAGGAGAGGAACATGAGTAAGCGTCTCGACTACAACCAGATCGCGCCGGCAGGCATCAAGGCGCTCGGCGGCGTCTACGGCTACATCCTGCAGAGCCGCCTTTCCGCCACGCTGATCGAGCTGGTCTATCTGCGGATCTCCCAGATCAACAATTGCGCCTACTGCCTCGACATGCACACGCGCGACCTGCTCAAGAAGGGAGAGAAGGTCGAGAAGATCGCGCTGCTGCAGGCCTGGCGCGAGGCCGGCAATCTCTTCGACGAACGCGAGCGGGCCGCCCTGGCGTGGGCGGAAACCGTGACGCGGGTTGCCGAGACCGGCGTGCCTGACGAGGCCTACCAGGCCGCACACGCCGTATTCGAGGAGCGTGAGCTTGTGGACCTCACGATCGCCATCAGCCTGATGAACGCCTACAACCGCATGGCCATCAGCTTTCGTGCAACACCCGCGGCAGCGGCCGCCGCCTGATCGACACCCGCGCAACCTCGCGCACAACCGAAAGGCCATTCACATGAAGAGACATGGAATCATCGTTGCGGCGGCGCTGATCGCCGCAACCAGCCTGACTTCGCTCGCCGCACGATCCGAAGAGCCACGGCTGGGAGACATCAAGCGCACACATCTCATGAAGGAAGCTCTGAGCGTCCCCGGACGCGAGGTCATCCAGGTCCGCGTCGATTTTCCTCCGGGCGTTGTCGCCGTCAGGCACAATCACCCGGGCGAAGAGCTCGTCTATCTGATCGAAGGCGAGCTGGAATATCGGCTCGACGGCAGGCCGCCGGTGATCCTGAAGGCCGGCGACGTGCTGCTCATTCCTCACGGAGTACATCATGCGGTAACGAACGTCGGCAGCGGCAACGCGGCGGAGCTTGCGACCTACATCGTCGAGACAGGCAAGCCGCTGTTGACGCTCGGCAGGTGAACCGCTTCTACCGCTTGGTCCAGTCGATCACGCGGCCTGGGTCGGCATCGAACTCCATGCTGCAGAATGTGCCGCCCTGGAAATAATCGCCGACGGGATCCGGCTTGAGCTTGGCCTGCTCCGCCATCGCGTGCTCACGGAAATCTTCGGCGCGGCCGGTCGGGCGATAGCCGAGCTCGTAGGCGCGGTGATTGTCCCACCAGGTGCGCTCGTTGAAAGAGGCGCCGTAGAAGACCTCGAAATGGATGTCGGGATGTTCGAGCCCGATGCGGCAGAGCTGCACCAGATCATCGGGCTTGAGCCAGATCGCGAGCCGGCGCTGGTCGAGCGGCATGTCGCCGAAATTGCCGATGCGCAGGCAAGTCACCTTGAGGCCATGCTTGTCGGCATAGAGCGCGCCGACGGCCTCGCCGAACACCTTGCTGACGCCGTAGCGGCTGTCGGGCCGCGCAGTGACGTCCGTGCCGATCTTGTGGTGGCGCGGATAGAAGCCGACGGCGTGGTTCGACGAGGCGAACACCACGCGCTTGACGCCCTTGCGATACGCGGCCTCGAACAGATTGTAGCCGCCGATGATGTTGGCCTGGAGGATTTGATCCCAGGTGCCTTCGACCGAATAGCCGCCGAAATGGAGGATGCCGTCGACGCCCTCGCAAATCGCCTCGCACTGCGCGAGATCGGCGAGGTCCGCCGCCTTGAACTGCTCACTCGCCCCGAGGTCGTTCGGCGGTCGGATGTCGCTGAGCAGCAGATCGGGATAGATCGGCGGCAGGAGTTTCCGGAGGCGCGTTCCGATTCCGCCCGAAGCCCCCGTCATCAAAATACGCGGCATGTCTTCTCTCGCCTGTGGTGACCGATTTGCGGCCATGGATATCTGATGCTAGCAGACTTGGACAGAGGGAACGCAACGACGAGAACCGCGCATGAACGATGCATCGTCCCATAATCAAGGCTGGCGGCCGGCGACCTGTTATCCCGACCCGGCGATCAAGGCACTCGATCCCCGCTTCGAAAAATACTGGCTGAAACTTTCGGCGGTGGAGCGGCTGGCGACCGGCCTGCGCTGGGCCGAGGGTCCGGTGTGGTTCGGCGACGGGCGCTATCTCTTGTGCAGCGACATTCCGAACCAGCGCATCCTCAAATGGGAGGAAGAGACCGGCGCCGTCAGCGTGTTCCGCAAGCCGTCGAATTTCGCCAACGGCAACACCCGCGACCGGCAGGGACGGCTCATCACCTGCGAGCATGGCGGGCGGCGCGTCGTTCGCACCGAATATGACGGCAGCATCACCGTGCTGATCGACTCGTTCGACGGCAAGCGGCTGAACTCGCCGAACGACGTCGTGGTGAAGTCCGACGGCTCGATCTGGTTCACCGATCCCACCTTTGGCCTGCTCGGCAACTACGAAGGCTACAAGGCGGAGCCCGAGATCGAGCCGAACGTCTACCGGCTCGATCCCGCGACCGGCAGGGCGACGATCGTCGCCGAAGGCGTGCTCGGGCCGAACGGGCTGTGCTTCTCGCCGGACGAGACAATCCTCTACGTCGTGGAGTCGCGCGGGGTGCCGAACCGCAAGATCCTTGCCTATGACGTCTCGGCCGACGGCACCACGATTTCCAACAAGCGCGTCCATATCGATGCCGGCCCCGGCACGCCGGACGGCATGCGCTGCGATATCGACGGCAATCTCTGGTGCGGCTGGGGCATGGGCGATCCCGAGCTCGACGGCGTGGTGGTGTTCGCACCGGACGGAGTCATGATCGGCCGCATCGCGCTGCCCGAACGCTGCGCCAATCTCTGCTTCGGCGGCGTCAAGCGCAACCGCCTGTTCATGGCCGCGAGCCAGTCGATCTACGCGCTGTACGTCAACACGCAAGGTGCGGTGGGGGGATAGGCGCTTCGTGTTGCCTCCGTCATTGCGAGGAGCACTTGCGACGAAGCAATCCAGACTGCCTCCGCGGAGAGATTCTGGATTGCTTCGCTGCGCTCGCAATGACAAAGCGAAAACGCCGGAGCGGTTGCCCGCTCCGGCGTCGTGTTCGTTCACGCGATGATGCTTACGCCGCGTTGAAGCCGGCGACGGCCTTCACTTCGAGGAAGTCCTCGAGGCCGAATTTGCCCCACTCGCGACCGTTGCCCGACTGCTTGTAGCCGCCGAACGGTGCGGTGCGGTCGTTGGGCACGCCCTGGAGGTTGACGTTGCCGGCGCGGATCTGGCGGCCGACGCGTTTGGCGTCCTCGACTGACGGACCGTAGACATAGCCCGCGAGGCCATACGGCGTATCGTTCGCGATCTTCACCGCATCGGTTTCGTCCTTGGCGCCGATGATGGTCAGCACCGGTCCGAAGATCTCTTCGCGTGCGATCGTCATGTCGGGAGTGACGTCGGCGAAGATGGTCGGGCGGACATAGAAGCCCTTGTTGACACCCTCGGGCAGGCCCGGACCGCCGGCGACGAGGGTAGCGCCCTCGTCGATGCCCTTCTTGATCAGGCCCTGGATCTTGTCCCACTGGCCGCGGTTGACGACGGGGCCGATGGTGGTGCCTTCGGCGCGGGGATCGCCGGCCTTGGTCTTGTCGGCCACGGCCTTCGCGATCGCGGCGACTTCCTTCATCTTCGACAGCGGCACGATCATGCGCGAGGGCGCGTTGCAGGACTGGCCGGAGTTGTTGAACATGTGCATCACGCCGCCGGTCACCGCCTTCGTGAGGTCGGCGCCTTCGAGGATGACGTTCGGCGACTTGCCGCCCAGCTCCTGGCTGACGCGCTTCACGGTCGGCGCCGCGCGCTTGGCCACGTCGATGCCGGCGCGGGTCGAGCCGGTGAACGAGATCATGTCGATATCAGGGTGCTCGCTCATGGCGGCGCCGACCTCGGGGCCGAGACCGTTGACGAGGTTGAACACGCCCTTCGGCACGCCGGCTTCATGCAGGATCTCGGCGAAGATCAGCGCCGAGGTCGGGGTGAACTCGCTGGGCTTGAGGATCATGGTGCAGCCAGCGGCGAGCGCGGGCGCGACCTTGCAGGCGATCTGGTTCAGCGGCCAGTTCCAGGGCGTGATCATGCCGACCACGCCGATCGGCTCGCGCAGCACCATGGCGGTGCCGACCGGCTCCTCGAAATGATAGTTCTTGAGCACGTCGAGCGTGGTCATGAGATGGCCGAGGCCGGCGCCGGCCTGGAGCTTTTCCGCCATCGGCAGCGGCGCACCCATCTCGTCGGAGACGGCAGCACCGATCTCCTTGAGACGGCCCTTGTAGACCTCAATGACCTTCGACAGCAGCGCGACGCGCTCCTCGCGGCTGGTCTGGGAGAAGGTGGCAAAGGCGCGCTTGGCGGCGGCGACGGCCTTGTCCACGTCGGCCTTGGAGCCCAGCGCAACCTCGTACATCGCCTCTTCCGTCGCCGGATTGACCACGGCGGTGGACTTCTTGACGGCGGGATCGACCCAGGCGCCGTCGATGTAGAATTGCATGCGATTGACCATCATTAACCTCTTCTTGGAGCTTGGAGGGGGCGTTTCGGCAGGCATCCTTGCACGAAAGCGCCGGCAATTGAACCCGCCATATGCGGGGCCAGCGTTGCGGCGAGCGCGCGGAATATGGGACGCGATTTGAAGCGAGGCAAGCGGCTCTGGGTCCCGGCTCGGCGTCGCGACATTTCATGTCGCGCCTTGTCCGGGACACGAGATTGGAGCGAGTGCAAACACGCTCGTGCCCCGGACGCAGCGCAGCACTTCTTCAGTGATGCGCTGCAGAGCCGGGGCCCATGCGCGTGGTTACCCCGACTACACCGCCATCTTCCGGTGCAGCACCGGCGCACCGGTGGTGAGGCTTTCGGCCGCATCGATGATGGCGTTGGCATCGATGCCGTAGTGCCGATAAAGGTCCGCGATGCTGCCGGTCTGGCCGAATTGCTCGACGCCGAGCGCCTCGACGCGGTGGCCGCGGACGCTGCCGAGCCAGCCGAGCGCGGAGGGATGGCCATCGATCACGGTGACGATGCCGCAGTCGCGCGGCAGCGGCGCCAGCAGTTTTTCGATGTGGCTGAGATGCTGCACGCCGCGGCGGTCGCGCCGCAATTTCCGCGCGGCGGTCCAACCGGCGTGGAGACGATCCGCCGAGGTGATCGCGAGCAGGCCGACGTCGCGGCGGCTCTCGCCGATGAAGCCGGTGGCCTCGATCGCTTCCGGTGCGACCGCGCCTGTATAGGCGATCACGACTTCGGCATTCGGGCCCGGCTTGCGCAGCCAATAGGCGCCATCGGTGATGCCCTGCCTCAGCTCCGGCGTCATGATCCGCTGTGCCTGCTCGATGCTGCGCGTGGAAAGCCGCAAATAGACCGAGCCGCCCTCGCCCGCCTCGCGCTGCATGTGCTCAAAACCGAACGCCATGATCACGGCGAGCTCGTCGACGAAGGCCGGCTCGAATGAAGCCAGGCCATCCTGCGCCATCCCGATCAGCGGCGTCGCGATCGACTGGTGCGCGCCGCCCTCCGGCGCGAGCGTGATGCCGGACGGCGTCGCCGCCACCATGAAGCGGGCGTCCTGGTAGCAGGCATAGTTCAGCGCGTCGAGGCCGCGCTCGATGAAGGGATCGTAGAGCGTGCCGACCGGCAGCAGCCGCTCGCCGTTGATCTGGTGCGACAGGCCGAGCGCGGACAGCATGATGAACAGGTTCATCTCGGCAATGCCGAGCTCGATATGCTGGCCCCTGGGCGAGGCGTCCCAGTTGTAGGTCGAGGGAATTTTCTCGCTGCGGAATAAGTCCGCCTTCTCGGCGCGCGCGAACAGCCCGCGGCGGTTGACCCAGGGGCCGAGATTGGTGGAGACGGTGACGTCGGGCGAGGTCGTCACGATGCGCCTCGCCAGCTCGCTGTCGCTGCGCGCGATCTCGTTGAGCACGAGGCCAAAGCCCTGCTGGGTCGACATCTGCGGCGACGGCTTGAAGGCGAGCTGCTGGGGCACCTCGACGACGGGAGCCGTCAGCCGGCGGCCGTCCTGGTTGAACGGCACCCGTGCAAGGAAAGCTTCGAGTTCGGCCGCATCCTGCGTCAGCCCTTCGAACTTGTCCCATTCGTGTCCGGGCCGGATGTTCTGGCTGTTGCGGTACTTCTCCATCTGCGCGACCGTCATCAGGCCGGCGTGGTTGTCCTTGTGGCCCTGGAACGGCAGGCCGACACCCTTGATGGTGTAGGCGATGAAGCAGACCGGGCGATCATGATCGATGGAGTCGAACGCCTCCAGCATGCTCGCCATGTCGTGGCCGCCGAGATTCGACATCAGCGCGAGCAGCTCCTCGTCGCTGCGCCTGTCGATCAGCTTCGTGATCGGGCCCTGGTCGCCGATCTCGTCGTGCAGATGCTTGCGGAAGGCCGCGCCGCCCTGGAAGCACAGCGCCGCGTAGAGCGCGTTCGGGCAGTTGTCGATCCAGCGCTTCAAGGCTTCGCCGCCGGGCTCGGCAAAGGCATCGCGCATCAGCCGGCCGTATTTCACGATCACCACGTCCCAGCCGAAATTGCGGAACATGGTCTCGAACTTTTCCCAGAGCCCCTCGCGCACGACGGCGTCGAGCGACTGACGGTTATAATCGACCACCCACCAGGTGTTGCGCAGGCCGTGCTTCCAGCCCTCTGCCAGAGCCTCGAAGATGTTGCCCTCATCCATCTCGGCGTCGCCGACGAGGGCGATCATCCGGCCTTCGCGGCGGTCCTTCATCCAGCCATGCGCCTTGACGTAGTCCTGCACCAGCGAAGAGAACAGCGTCTGCGCGACGCCGAGGCCGACCGAGCCGGTGGAGAAATCGACGTCGTCGACGTCCTTGGTGCGTGACGGATAGGACTGCGCGCCCTTGAAGCCGCGAAAATTCTCCAGCTTCTCGCGGGTCTGGCGGCCGAACAGATACTGGATGGCGTGGAACACCGGGCTCGCATGCGGCTTCACCGCGACGCGATCCTCGGGCCGCAGCACGTGGAAGTACAGCGCGGACATGATGGTCGCGAGCGAGGCGGAGGAGGCCTGGTGGCCGCCGACCTTGAGGCCGTCCGCATTGGCGCGGACGTGGTTGGCGTGGTGGATGGTCCAGGACGACAGCCACAGCGCCTTGCGGGCCAGCGCGGTCAGGATGTCGAGGCGAGCGGGATCAACGGGCATGGCGATGCTCCGGGAAATAAGCACCGATCATACGCCTGCGGGCCGCGCCAGATTTCTCAATTTTTCGCGCCATACCGGCCGATATTGGGATATTTTACCAACCAGACGCCTCCTGACCCAGGTTCCATCCCAATGCCAGAGCTCGACGCCATCGACCGGAAAATCCTCGGCCATCTCCAGAACGACAGCCGGATGACCATGCAGGAGCTCGCCGACAAGGTCGGACTCTCCGTCTCGCCCTGCCACCGCCGCGTCAAGCTGCTGGAGGAGCGCGGCGTGATCTCGCGCTATATCGCGACCGTGGACCAGAAGGCGCTGGGACTGCATGTCAGCGTCTTCATCTCGATCAAGCTGGCGCGGCAGAAGGAGGAGGACCTCAACCGCTTCGCCCGCGCGATCTCGAAATGGGACGAGGTCCTGGAGTGCTATCTGATGACCGGCAACCGCGACTATCTGCTCCGCGTCGTCGCCGCCGACCTCGCCTCCTACGAGACGTTCCTCAAGACCAAGCTGACCCGGCTCGACGGCATCGCCTCGATCGAGTCCAGCTTCGCGCTCAGCCAGGTGAAATATTCGATCGCGCTGCCGGTGTGACCTGCGTCAGCGGGATCGCACGTTGTCACATGGTCGCAACAAACCCCGCCGATGGTCGTTGTGACTGGTATCCGAGCCGAGAGAAGCACCCATGACCGCATCCGACCGCAAATCCCAGATCTCCAAGCGCGAGCGCATCATCCAGGAAATGGCCGACGATCTCGACGAGGAACTGGAGATGGAGCTGGATGATACCCGTCTCGACGAGCTCCTTGACGAGGCCGGAACGCTGAAACCGACGGTCGATCGCAGGCTCTATTTCCGGGAACTGCTTCGCCTCCAGGGCGAGCTCGTCAAGCTCCAGGACTGGGTGCAGAGCGAGAAGAAGAAGGTCGTGGTGCTGTTCGAGGGCCGCGACTCCGCCGGCAAGGGCGGCGTGATCAAGCGCATCACCCAGCGCCTCAATCCCCGCATCTGCCGCGTCGCGGCGCTTCCGGCGCCGAACGAGCGCGAGCGCACGCAATGGTATTTCCAGCGCTACGTCGCGCACCTGCCGGCCGGTGGCGAGATCGTGCTGTTCGACCGTAGCTGGTACAACCGCGCCGGCGTCGAGCGCGTGATGGGCTTCTGCTCGGAGGACGAGTATCAGGAGTTCTTCAAGTCAGTGCCGGAATTCGAGCGCATGCTGATCCGCTCCGGCATCATCCTGGTCAAGTACTGGTTCTCGATCACCGACGACGAGCAGCAGTTCCGCTTCACCATGCGGATCAAGGATCCCCTGAAGCAGTGGAAGCTGAGCCCAATGGACGTCGAGTCCCGCAGTCGCTGGGAGGCGTACACCAAGGCCAAGGAGACGATGCTGGAGCACACGCATCTGCCGGATAGCCCATGGTGGATCGTCGATGCCGTGGACAAGAAGCGCGCCCGGCTCAACTGCATCGCGCATCTATTGACTCAGATCCCGTACCGGGAGGTCGCGCGGGCCCCGGTGACGCTGCCGCCGCGCGTGCGCAATCCCGACTATCAGCGAGGCCCGGTCCCGCCGGAGATGTACGTGCCGGCGAAATATTGACGGTGGTCTCGCCGTTAACCTCTCCCGCTTGCGGGAGAGGTCGCGCCGCAGGCGCGGGTGAGGGCTTTCTCCTCGAAGGGAATCCGAATGCGGAGACACCCTCTCCCCGCCCCTCTCCCGCAAGCGGGAGAGGGAGCGCATCGCCATCGCGGCGGCGCTTTCACCGCCATGGCTGCACGATGATCTTGGTGTGCATCTCGGGATTGGCGAGATCGGCGAACGCCTTGGCGACGCCGTCGATACCGACCTCGGCAGTCACCATCGCGGCGGCATCCACCTGCCCTTCCGCGATCAGGCGCAGTGAGCTGGCGAATTCGTCCGGCGTGTAGCCGAGCACGTACTGGACGTTGAGCTCCTTCATGATGCCAAGCATGGGCTCGCTTCTGTCGGTCTCCATGCAGACGCCGACCACGACGATGCGTGCATCGCGCGGCGCGCCTTCGAACACCTGTTGCAAAAGCCCGGGCACGCCGACACATTCGAAGATGACCGCCGGCTTCAGCGCCGGCAGCATGGCCCGGAATGGCGGCCGCGCCGCCTTCTCCGCCTCCGACATCTGCGCGTGCTCGGCCCAGGTCGCATAGGGCTGCGATACCTTGGGATCAACGACGATGTCGGCGCCGAGCTTTCCCGCAAGCGCGCGCCGGGCCGGCGAATAGTCTGCGGCGACGATCGGGTGCAGGCCCCTGAGCTTCAGCGCGGCGATCACCGCGAGGCCGACCGGGCCGCAGCCGATCACGAGCGGCACCTCGCCTCCGTTGATATTGGCTTTCGCCACGGCGTGGACGCCGACCGCCAGCGGCTCGGTGAGCGCGGCATGCTCCGGCGCAAGCCCGTTGGGCACTTCAAGCAGCAGCGCTTCGCTCAGCAGCATCGCCTCGGCGTAGCCGCCGACATTGTCGTTGGAATAGCCGATGCCCTCGATGCCCTGCGGCGTCAGCAGCGCCGGCAGCGAGCAGACGCGGGTGCCGGACTTGAGCTTGCGTTCGGTGCCGGTGCCGTAGTCGACGACCTCGCAGCAGAACTCGTGCCCGAACACGACGTCGCGGCTGAGGTCCATCGGCTTGCGCCCGACCTTCCGTGCCATCTCCACCATGCGATGGGCGTGCTGGCGCGCGTGCAGGTCGGAGCCGCAGATGCCGCAGGCGAGCGTCCTGACCAGCACCTGGCCGGGGCCCGGCTTCGGCTCGGCGATCCGGTCGACGACGATCTCTCCGTTCCTGAAAATCGCGGCCCGCATCCGGCTCCTCCCGTCTTGTTTGGAGCGCTGATACCACGAAGCACGAGGGGCGAACTTGCGTCAGGCGTTCGGGGAACGCTCTTCCAGCACCAGGAGCTGGGCGCGGCGGACACGCTCGCGATGGGCGATGTAGAGGCCGCTGGCGACGATGAAGGCCGCGCCGGTGATGGTCCAGATGTCGGGCACTTCGCCGAAGATGAAGAAGCCCAGAATGCTGACCCAGAGCAGCTGCGTGTAGGAGAAGGGCGCCAGCACCGAGGCATCGCCGTAGCGATAGGCGAGCACGACGATCCACTGGCCTGCGGTCGAGGCGACGCCGATGAAGATGCCGAGCGCGACCGCGGTCCAGGATGGCGTGACCCAGACGAACGGCACCAGCGCGGTCAGGATCGCAAGGCCCGTCAGCGAGGAATAGGCCATGGTGGTGACGACGGCTTCCCGCCCACTCATCATGCGCGTCAGGATCAGGGTGCCGGCCCAGCATGCCGCCGAGACCAATGGAAAGAATGCGGCGGGGTGAAACGCGCTTGTGCCCGGGCGCAGGATGATCAGCACGCCGATCAGGCCGAGCGCGGTCGCGAGCCAGCGGCGCATGCCGACCTTCTCGCCGAGGAAGACGATCGAGAGCGCAGTGACGAACAGCGGCGCAACGAAGCCGGTGGCGGATGCCTCCGCGATCGGCAGGAAGCCGAGACCCGTGATGAAGAACAGCGAGGAGCCAAGCAGCGCCGCCCCGCGCATCACGTGAAGGCCGGGACGCTTGGTGCGCATCGCATAGACCCGCGAGACGGGCAGCATCACCGGCGTGAACAGCAGCGTGAAGGTGAGGAAGCGGATCCAGGTGATCTCGATCGACGGCAGGCTGGTCGACAAATATTTCGCGGTGACGTCGGAGCAGCCGAGGAACACCGTCGAGAGCAGGATCAGTACGATGCCTTTGAAGGGATGATCGACGCGCGCGGGTGCGCGGCGGCCGACATGCTTCTCGGGCACGGGCATGGAAATACTGTCGAGCCTTGCGGCTGCGGCTGGCGGCGGGGTCACGGCTGGAACTCGGGAAAAATGCGAATCGAGCGCCCTAAAAAACGACAAATGTGCCGCGTTCACAACTTCCGAAAACAGGATGCCGATATGCGCAGGCCGCCGCGCGCGTCAATGCTCCGTTAATATTGCGCGTTGTGCATTACAGCATGGGCAGGCCGCGCGGCTTCGGCCCGCGCGGAAACGCCGCGTCAAGCGCCGCAATCTCGTCTTTCGTCAGCACGATATCGCCTGCGGCCGCATTTTCGCCGGCGTGTTCCGGGGACGAGGCCTTCGGGATCGCGAACACCGTGGTCGCACGGGTGAGGAAGCTCAGCGCGACCTGACGCGGCGTCGCGCGACGCGTCTCCGCGATGCGCGCCAGCACCGCGCCGCCCTTGCTGCTGCTCGCCGGGAAATCGTCGTGCCCGAACGGCGAGTAGGCAACGACGGCGACACCGTGCCGCTCGCACCACGGGATCACCGCATGCTCGATCGCACGCTCCTTCAGATGATAGAGCACCTGGTTGCACGCGATCCGGCCTTCGCCGGCGACCTCGAGAATCTCGTCGAGATCGTCCGCGTCGAAATTGGAGACGCCCCAGGACCTGATCTTGCCTGATTTCACCAGCTCCTCGAACGCAGCGACGGTGTCCTCCAGCGGATAGGAGCCGCGCCAGTGCAAGAGATAGCAGTCGAGCCGGTCGGTCTTGAGCCGCTTCAGCGAGCGCTCGCAAGCGGTGATGGTTCCGCGGCGCGAGGCGTTGCTGGGCAGCACTTTCGAAACGAGGAACACCTCGTCGCGCCGGCTCGCGATCGCATCCGCGATGACGAGTTCGGCATCGCCATACATCTCGGCGGTGTCGATATGGGTCATGCCGAGATCGAGCCCGCGCTGAAGCGCCGCGATCGCGCGCTTGCGGTCGCCGTGATCGAGGTACCAGGTGCCCTGCCCGATGATCGAGACGTTGGCGCCGGTCCGGCCGAAGGGGTGCGTGTTCATGTTTACTCCTTCAGATGCTCTACAGCATGATCCGGAAAAATTGTGCAGCGGTTCTCCGAAAAGATCATGCTCAAACAATGACCTAAGCGCGATGGCGATTCATCCTGATCGCATCGCGCTTTAGAGATCGCTGATGTCGGCAACCAGCACGCTGCCCGTCGCCGACTCCGTGACATAGAGCCGATCCTTCTTCGCGCCACCGATCGCGACATTGGTGCAGTTCGGCCCCGCGCAGGACTTGATCCGCGCGATCAGTTCGCCATTCGGCGCGAACACGAAGACATGGCCGAGCGAGGCATGACCGACGAACAGGCGGCCTTTGGCATCCATGGTCATGCCGTCAGGACCGCTGGTGCCGAACAGCGAGCAGAAGCGGCCGACCTTGGACACGCTGCCGTCCTTCATGAAGGGCAACCGCCACACGGCGTTGTCGCGCGTCATCGCGACGAACAGCACGGTCTCGGTCGGGTCGAGCACGAGACCATTCGGGCTGATGCCGGTGTCGATCAGGCAATCGAGCCGGCCGTTCGACGCGAGACGATAGACCCGGCCGCTGGGATCGTGCAGGCCGGTCTGGCCCTGATCGGTGAAATAGACGTCGCCATTGCTGGCGAGGTGGAGATCGTTGCAGCCGCGGAACGATTCCGAATTGCGCGAGGTCAGCACCGGTTTGATCCGCCCGGCCTTCGCGTCAAGCTCCATGAGCCCGTGCATGTAATCGGCGACCAGGATGCGGCCGTCGGATGCGATCTTCAGCCCGTTCGGCCAGCCCTCGTATTCGATGACCTGCGACCACTCGCCGTCACGCGCGATACGGAAGATGCGGCCGAAGGGAATGTCGACGACATAGAGGTTGCCAACCTTGTCGAATGAAGGACCTTCGATGAAGCTGTCGGTCGGCACTCCCGGCCGGTTGGCATCAGCCCAATCGGTCCGCTCGCCCTTGCGGCGGAACTTGTCGGGCATTGCGGAGAAGACTTTTGTCTCGATCAGACGGGGCGGCGTTTCCAGGTACATCATCGTTGTTGTAGTTATGGAGGAGGTGCGCGCGGCACCATAGGGGACAATTGAAGCCGCGTCGATTGGGCGGAGGTCATCGTTGCGTTACGAGCACGAGTACCAGCCCACGCCACTCTCGTGTCCCGGACGCGCTGCAACGCCCCAGCGTTGCGGCGCAGAGCCGGGACCTAGAAGGCCAAACGCTCCGCTGCTAGATGGGCCCCGGCTCTACAGCGCATCACTTCGTGCTGCGATGCGTCCGGGGCACGGGACCACAATTTGGCATACCGGCATCAACATCGTCACCGCGAGCGTAGCAATCCAAAAATCCCTCCGTGGAAAGGTTCTGAATTGCTTCGCGACGCTCGCGGTGACGTTGGAGAGAGCCAGCCCTACCCCGCCGCGCCAGCGACCTTCACCTGCTTCGCCGGCACCGCCTCGGTCGTCGCAATCAGGCGCTTCATCTCGGGGACGCAGGAGCCGCAATTGGTGCCGGCCTTGAGCTTGGCTCCGATCTCGGCGGCGGTGCGTGCGCCGCCGGCTATGGTGTCGCAGATGGTGCCGCGGCCGACGCCGAAGCAGGCGCAGACGATCGGCCCGGTCGACGCGGCGCCCTCGATCGACTTGCCGGACAGCAGCATGCGACGCTGCTCGTCGGTCACCTGGTCGGCGGCGAAGGCGCTCTTCACCACCTCCCAATCGCCGGCATCATGCGCGGGTCCGACGAACAGGCAGGTCTCGATGCGGTCGCCTGCGAACGAGGCGGCGCGATAGACCCCGCCGCCGAAGTCGCGGTACTCGGCGACGTCCTCGCCCGCGACGTTCTGGAGCCAGGCAAGCCAGCGCGAAAGATCGCCGTTGTCCGCGAAGAGATAACCGAAGCCGCCGGCGACCGTGACGCGGGTCCACAACAGGTTCTCCGGCAGGTCGATCTGCTTTCGCGACAGCGCGAAGCCGCGGAAGACGAATTCGTAAGGAGCGATCGCGGCCGGCGTCGCCTTCGCCTCCGGCTGGCCCGAGAACGGATCGGTGAAGGACTGCACCAGCGCGCCAACGCGGCCGTGCGAGGTGTTCATCGCACTCCAGTGGATCGGCACGAACAGGGTGCCGCGCTGCTGCCGTTCGCTCACCACGGCCTTCAGGATGCACTTGCCGTAATCGGTGGTGATGCGGGCATAGCTGTCGTGGGCGATGCCGTATTTGCTGGCGTCGTCGGGATGAATCTCGACGAAGGGCTCCGGCAAATGCGCGCCCAGCCGCTGGCTCAATCCCGTGCGTGTCATGGTGTGCCACTGGTCGCGGATGCGCCCGGTGTTGAGCCGCAAGGGGCGCGACGGACCGGTCTCGCCGCGCAGCGCCGGCACCTCAGGCGCGACGAAGCGGCCCTTGCCGTCGTTGGTGAAGAAGCCGCCTTGCGCGAAGAAGCGCTCGCCGGGCCTCTGCCCCTCGCGCGCGGGCCACTGCACCGGCTCCAAGGCGTCGAAGGCGTCGTCCGACAGCGAGGTCAGCGCGCCGATGTCGAAATCACGGCTGCCACCGTTCTCGAAAGCCGAGAGCGCCGCATGCTCGCGAAAGATGTCGGCGGCGGATCTGTAGTTGAAGCTGTCGCCGAAGCCGAAGCGCTTTGCGATCTCGCTCAGCATCCACCAATCAGGGCGCGCCTCGCCCGGCGCCGGCAGGAACGAGCGCTGGCGCGAGATACGCCGCTCGGAATTGGTCACCGTGCCGGACTTCTCGCCCCAGGCCAGCGCCGGCAGCAGCACATGCGGACCGGCCTCGACCGTATCGTTGGAGAGCACGTTCTCGGAGACCACGAACAGCTCGAGCTTCTTCAGGGCATCGCGGACCATGTCGGCATCCGGCAGCGACACCGCCGGGTTGGTGCCCATCACCCACAGCGCCTTGACCTCGCCGCGGTTGATGGCCTCGAACAATTGCACCGCCTTCAGCCCCTCATGGGTGGCGATGCGCGGCGCCTTCCAGAACCGCCTGACGCGATCGATATCGGGCGGCGTGAAACCCATATGGGCGGCAAGCATGTTGGCGAGGCCGCCGACCTCGCGACCGCCCATCGCATTGGGCTGGCCGGTGAGCGAGAACGGCGCGGCACCGGGCTTGCCGATGCGTCCCGTCGCAAGATGGCAGTTCAGGATGGCGTTGACCTTGTCGGTACCCTGCGCCGACTGGTTGACGCCTTGCGAATAGAGCGTGACGACCTTCTCGGTGTCACGGAACATCCTGAAGAAGGTGGCGACGTCCTGCTCGGAGAGGCCCGTGGCAAGCGCGGTCGCAGTGACACTGCCGGCGATGTTGCGCGCGCGCGCCAGCGCGTCATCGAATCCCGACGTGTTGGTGGCGATGTAGTCCCGATCCAACGCACCATTGTCGGCAAGATGAACGAAGAGGCCGGAGAACAGCGCCGTGTCGGTGCCGGGCTTGAGGCCGAGGAAGAGATCGACATCGCCGGCGGTGTCGGTACGGCGCGGATCGATCACGATCATGCGCGCGCCGCGCTCCTGCCGGTTCCTCAGCATGCGCTGGAACAGGACGGGATGGCACCAGGCCGCATTCGAGCCGACGAAGACGAGCAGGTCGGCCTGGTCGAGATCCTCGTAGCAGCCGGGCACGGTGTCGGCGCCGAAAGCACGGCGGTGACCGGCGACCGAGGAGGACATGCAGAGCCGCGAATTGGTGTCGACATTCGCCGTGCCGACAAACCCCTTCATCAGCTTGTTGGCGACGTAATAGTCCTCGGTGAGGAGCTGGCCGGAGAGATAGAAGGCGACCGCGTCGGCGCCGTCGCGCGCCACGATGTGCTGCATGCGATGGGCGACATGATCGAGCGCATCGCTCCAGGCGACGCGCTCCAGCACGCCCTTGCAACGGATCATCGGGTAGAGCAGCCGGCCTTCGAGCCCGACGGTCTCGCCGAGCGCGGAGCCCTTCGAGCACAGCCGGCCGAAATTGGCGGGGTGGTCGGGATCACCGGCAATAGCCGCCCCGTCCCTGCCGTCGGGTGTCGCCAACACGCCGCAGCCGACGCCGCAATAGGGGCACGTCGTTTTGGTGGTGTGGAGCGCGGGATCGATCGCGGTCATCGTCAAACAGCCTTGTCAAGCAGCCTTGGAGGGGTGCGTCACCGCGCGGCCGAACATCATGTCTGTACGGATCGCCGCAACCTTGTCGCGGTTGCGGATCAGTTCGAGGTACCAGAGCGCATCGACGGTATCGCCGATCAGCACGGCGCCGGTGAGCCGGCCGTCGGCGATCACGAGCTTCTTGTAGGTGCCGCGGCTGCGGTCCGACAGCACGAGGCTCTCGCTGCCCTCCCCGCCCATGAAGTCGCCGGCGGAGAACACGCTGACGCCGGAGACCTTCAGATTGGTCGAGACCACGCTGCCCTGATAGGCGGCGGGGCGGCCGGAAAGATGCCGCGCCAGCACGCGCGCCTGCTCATAAGCGGGTTCGACAAGGCCATAGCAGGTGCCGCGATGCTCGGCGCATTCGCCGAGCGCGAAGATGTCGGCTGAGGAGGTCTGCATGACGTCGTTGACGACGATGCCGCGATTGACCGCGATGCCCGCATCTTTCGCCAGCACGACGTTCGGCTTGATGCCGGCCGCGAAAATCACGGCGTCGGCCTCGATGCGGCTGCCGTCGGCGAGCTCGACGGCCTCGACATGACCGTCGCCATGGATGCACTTCGTGCTCGCGTTGAGCAGGATGCGGATGCCCTTGCGCTCGACCAGCGTCTTGAGCAGGTCGGCGGCGGGTGCATCAAGCTGGCGCTCCATCAGCCGGTCCATCAGATGCAGCAGCGTCACGGGGGCACCGGCCTTGGCGAGACCGTAGGCCGCTTCAAGGCCAAGCAGGCCGCCGCCGACCACGACGACGCGCTTCTTCGCCGCCGCAAGCGTCAGCAGCAGGTCGACGTCGCGGGTGTCGCGAAAGGTGTGCACGCCGGCCAGATCGGCACCCGGCACGTTGAGCCGCAGCGGCGTCGAGCCGGTAGCGAGGACGAGCTTGGAGTACTCCATGCTCTCCTCGCCTTCGATCTTCAGCTCGCGGCGGCCGGTGTCGATCTCGGTGACGCGATAGCCGTAGCGCACCGTGACGCCGCGGTGGCGCCACCAGTCGGCCGGCCGGAGCTCGATCTCGTGCGAGCCGGTCTCGCCGGCCAGCACGGAGGAGAGCAGCACGCGGTTGTAAGCGAGCCGCGGCTCTTCGCCGATCACGGCGACGGCGTAGCGGCCGAGCGCGGTCTTCGCGAGCTCGTCGACCAGACGCGCGGCCGCCATACCGTTACCGACGATGACCAGCGGTTCACTCACGAGGCATCTCCTATTCGGCGGCCTGCGCTTGTGCGCCATAGGCCTCGGATATCATGTAGCCGGACAGCACGCCGTAGGCGTCGGTCCAGGCCTTGGCGAGTTCGGGCGTCCAGGCATCGCCAAGCCCCTTCTCCAGGGTCCACAGCAAGGTCGCGCCGACCACAGGGTAGTGCTCGGCCTTGGCGCCGTAGGCGACGTGACGCTTGGCCAGGGTGGAGGCCGCGGGAAGAATCGACTCCAGGTTCGACAGGCCGCCGACCACGGCAGCGAGCATGCCCATCAGCTTCTTGCGCTGCTCGGTCATGTCCTCGGGAAACATCGCACGCACGGACGGCGCCACCTCGAACAGGCGATCGTAGAACAGCACCGCGGCCTGCTCCGATATCGGCGCGACCTTGGAAAAGCTCTGTTGAATGAGGGCGACCTGTTCTGGCGTCATGATGTTCTCCTGTCTGTTTCGGTCTGCCTTCGTCCGCGCCGTTGCGGAAAAAGTTCATGGGTCAAACGTCATCAGAGAGACTCCTCCCCGCGTACGGGGAGAAGCGACATTCGTGCCAAGTGCTCGCGCTCACACACGTGCCTCGGCGAGGCTTGGCGCGCCTTCACCCTGCGGGCTGCGACGCAGGTAGAACCACCAGGTCAGAGCGAGGCAGGAGGCGTAGAAGGCGAGATAGATCGCGAGCGCGAGCTGCGGCCCGCCGGTCATGGCGATCGACTTGCCGAAGCCGCTCGGGATCAGATAGCCGCCGACGGCACCGATCGCGCCGATGAAGCCGACCGCCGCGCCGCTTTCGATGCTCGCGGTCTTCAGCGCGGCCGCACGCGCGACATCGCCCTTGCCGCGCACCTTGAACAGGTTCTCCTCGCGGAAGATCGAGGGGATCATGCGGTAGGTCGAGCCGTTGCCGATGCCCGTCGTCACGAACAGGACCAGGAACATCGACAGGAAGCCCGTGAAATCCTTGTGCCCGACGAAGTAGAGCACGCCGACCGTGGCACCCGCCATCGCGATGAAGTTCCAGAAGGTGATGATGGAGCCGCCGACCCGGTCTGCGAGCCAGCCGCCGAGCGGACGCGACAGCGAGCCGACCAGCGGGCCCAGGAAGGCGATCGAGATCGTCACGGTGGGGAATTGCGTCTTGATCAGAAGCGGAAACGCCGCGGAGTAGCCGATGAAAGACCCGAACGTGCCGATGTAGAGATACGCCATGATCCAGGTGTGCTTGCGCTTGACGATCGCAAGCTGGTTCTTCACCGACGATTTCGCCGTGGTGAGATTGTTCATGAAGAACACCGCGCCGAACACCGCGATCGCGATCGGCAGCACCCACATGAGTCCGGCATTCTGCAGGAAGATGCCGTCGACAGGCGTTGCCTGGAACAGGTTGAAGACGGCGAGCGTCATCAGGATCGGGGTCAAGAGCTGCACGCTGGAGACACCGATATTGCCGCCGGCCGCGTTGAGGCCGAGCGCCCATCCCTTCATCCGGTCGGGGAAGAAGAAGGAGATGTTGGTCATGCTGGAGGCGAAATTGCCGCCGCCGAGACCCGCGGTCGAGGCGATCAGCAGCATCAGCCAGAACGGCGTGTCGGGCTGGCTCACGAAATAGGCAAGCGACAAGGTCGGAATGAACAGGATCGCCGCGCTGAAGATGGTCCAGTTGCGGCCGCCGAAGGTCGTCACTGCGAAGGTGTAGGGAAAGCGCATCAAGGCGCCGATCAGCCCCGGCACGGCGACGAGCTGGAACAGCTGGTCGGTGGTGTAGTGGAAGCCGGCCTGCGGCAGCTTGGTCGTGACGATGCTCCAGATCAGCCAGACCGAGAAGCCGATATGTTCGGCTACGATCGACCAGATCAGGTTGCGCCGCGCGATCGCCTTGCCGGTCGCGTTCCAGAACGCCTCATCTTCAGGGCGCCAGTCAGAAATCCAAGTGGGACTCTTCGTCATTGCATATCCCTTCCAGTCTCACCGCTGCGTCGTTGCAGGCTCTGCCTCCAGGCAGGGAGGCGCGCTCCGAGGCTTCACCCCAGTGGCGAGTTCACGATGCTGATTGATGATGTTGAGGGACGTCGTCGTTGGCGTCGCGCAAAGACGCTTCAATTTCCGTGCCAGTTGCGCGCATCCTGGAAACGCAGGGATTTCAGGATGTTGTTCGCGCCGCCCGAAATGTTCGCAGGGCTTTTTCGCACGCTTGGTTTGCGTTTCGCTCAATCCTTGTGCGACGCACAAGGATTGAGCGAGGTGTTGATTATTTGGGCGCGCGCATGTCGTTGCGTTGAACTCTTCGCTTACGCGGCCTCGACGAAGCGGTGGCGCTCGTAGAGGAATTCGAGCACGCGCTGGCGGCACTTCAGATAGGTGGCGTTGGTCGCGAGCTCGAGCCGCTTGCGCGGCCGCGCCAGCGGCACCTCCAGCACCTCGCCGATGCGCGCGCTCGGCCCATTCGTCATCATCACGATGCGGTCGGACAGCAGCACGGCCTCGTCGACGTCGTGGGTGATCATCAGAATGGTGTTGCCGAGCTTCTGATGCAGCGCCATGACGGAGTCCTGCAGATGGGCCCGGGTCAGCGCGTCGAGCGCGCCGAACGGCTCGTCCAGCAGCAGCACCTTGGGCTCCATGGCGAGCGCCCTCGCGATGCCGACGCGCTGCTTCATGCCGCCGGAGATTTCGGAAGGACGCTTGTCCCTGGCATGAGCCATCTGCACGAGGTTGAGATTGTGCATCACCCAGGCGTCGCGCTCGGCGCGGGACTTGGTCCTGGCGAAGACCTTGTCGACGCCGAGCCTGACGTTCTCGTAGACCGTCAGCCACGGCAGCAGGCTGTGGTTCTGGAACACAACGGCGCGGTCGGGTCCCGGCGAGTTCACCTCGCGGTTTTCCAGCAGCACGCCGCCCGTGGTGGCGCCGGTCAGCCCTGCGATGATGTTGAGCAGGGTCGACTTGCCGCAGCCGGAATGGCCGATGATCGAAACGTACTCGCCCTTCTCGATCGTGAGGTTGATGTCCTTCAGCACCTCCGTGGTGGCGGCGCCGCGGGTAAAGACCTTGTCGATGTGGTCGAGCTTCAGATAGGCGGTCATGTGCCCTCTCCCCTCAGTTCTGCGCGGTGCCGCGGGTGACGAACTTGCCGAGGCCCGCGATCAGGCGGTCCAGCACGAAGCCGACGATGCCGACATAGAACAGCGCCAGGACGATCTCGCTGATATGCGAGGAGTTCCAGGCGTCCCAGATGAAGAAGCCGATGCCGACGCCCCCGATCAGCATTTCCGCCGCGACGATCGCAAGCCACGACAGGCCGATGCCGATGCGAAGGCCGGTGAAGATGTAGGGCGCGGCCGCCGGGATCATGATCTTTGCGAAGAACTCGAGCGGATTGAGCTGCACGACGGCCGCGACGTTGCGATAGTCCTGCGGAATGTTGCGGATGCCGACAGCGGTGTTGATGATGATCGGCCAGATCGAGGTGATGAAGATGACGAAGATCGCGGAGGGCTGGCCGTCGCGGAATGCCGCGAGCGACAACGGCAGCCAGGCGAGCGGCGGAATGGTACGCAGCACCTGGAACAACGGATCGAGCCCGCGCATGGCCCAGACCGACTGCCCGACCAGCACCCCGAGCGCGATGCCCGCGATCGCCGAGAGCGAGTAGCCGAAGGCGACGCGCTGGAGACTGGCGGAAAGATGCCAGAACAGGCCCTTGTCGATGCCGCCATGGTCGAAGAACGGATCGAGGATCAGCTCCTTTGTGTCAGTGAACACCTTCGACGGCGGCGGCAGTGCCGAGCCGGCACGGCGGCAGACCAGCTCCCACACCAGCGTGAGCAGCGCGATCACGACCAGCGGCGGGATCACGCGCACGGCCGTCTCTCGTGCCATGCGTGCGTAAACTTCGGCGCGCGGGGGACGCCTCGGCGTCATCGCGACGACCGGCGCGGAGCTGGCCGCAGGCGTCGCGGTTTCAATCTCGATCTTGGCGGCAGGCATGTTCATCGCAATCTCTCTCCGGCTTCAAGGGACGATGCGGCCGCCAAAGGGCGGCCGCTGGCTCCATCAGACTTCGACGCGCTTGATCGCGAGCGACTTCAGATAGGCGGCCGGATTCTCCGGATCGAACACCTTGCCGTCGAAGAAGGTCTCCTTGCCGCGCGAGGTTGAGGCCGGAATGTCGGCAGCCGCGACGCCGAGGGTCTTGGCGGCGTCGCGCCACATGTCCTCACGATTGACCTTGCCGATCAGTGCCTTGCTGTCGAAGCCGGCTTCATATTTGCCCCAGCGGATGTCCTCGGTCATAAACCAGAGGTCATGGCTCCGGAACGGATAGGAGGCATGGTCGCGCCAGTACTTCATGATGTGCGGCGAGTTCTCGACCACCTTGCCGGGGATGCCGTAGTCGAACTTGCCGGCGGTGCGGTCGAGCACGTCCTCGACAGGACAGTTCATCCACTGCCGCTTGCCCATGATGGCGGCGAGCTCGGCCTTGTTCTCGGCCTTGTCGGCCCATTGCTGGGCTTCCATCACCGCCATCAGCAACGCTTTCGCCGCCTTTGGATATTTGTCGACGAAGGCGGCGCGCATGCCGAAGGATTTCTCCGGATGCTTGTTCCAGAGTTCGCCGGTGTTGACCGCGGTATAGCCGATCTTCTGATGGATCAGCTGCAGGTTCCAGGGCTCGCCGACGCAGAAGCAGTCCATGGTGCCGACCTTCATGTTGGCCACCATCTGCGGCGGCGGCACCACGATGGTCTCGATATCCTTGTCGGGATCGATGCCGCCGGCGGCGAGCCAATAGCGTATCCAGAGATCGTGGGTGCCGCCGGGGAATGTCATCGCGGCCTTCACGGCCTTGCCCGAGGCCTTCTTCTTCTCCAGCGCGGCCTTGAACGGCGCGGCATCGACGCCGAGCTTCAGGTCGGCATATTCGCTCGCGACGGAGATGCACTGGCTGTCGAGATTGAGCCGCGCCAGGATGTACATCGGCGTCGGCTGGTTGTTCTGCGTCACCTTGCCGGCCGAGATCAGATACGGCATCGGGGTGAGGATATGCGCGCCGTCGATGCCGTTGCCTTCGGAGCCGAGCACGAGGTTGTCGCGCGTCGTCCCCCACGACGCCTGCTTCTGCACATCGGTGTCGGGCATGCCGTATTTGGCGAACAGCCCCTTGTCCTTGGCGACGAAGAGCGGGCCGGCATCGCTCAGCGCGATGAAGCCGAGCTTGGCGCCCTTGACCTCAGGGCCTGCGTCCTGCGCGAAGGCGCCGGCAGGGAAGTTCAGTTTTGCGGCGGCGAGAAGTGCCGCGGTCGAGCCGGTGGCCTTCAACAATTGACGGCGGCTGAGGCCAGTCGTTTCGGAGGGCCGGCGGGTGCGCTTGGTCATAGGCTGTGTCGTCCTTTGCGTCTTTGCGGAATGATTTGCGGCTGTGCGCGCGAGCGGCCCGTCCGTCCGGTGGCGCCGTATTCGGCGCATGCGAACGCGTGACGGGGAGGACCCCCGGTCTGGTGGCGTCAGCAAATCGGATGAGAATTCTCGCGGGACGGCTTCAATGGCGTCGGCTGGAACCATTCAAGCTTCATGCCAAGCATGGCGCCACAAGAAGAATAAGTAAATCAATGCGTTACATCGGCAGCGCCAGACTGTCGCAGGTCGGTTCCGCTTGCGAAATTTGCGATCTGCACATTGCTTGTGCGGCGCACAAATCTTGTGCAACAGCTTAAGGAAAAGGCCGAGGCGACGTCAGAATCAGATCGAGCCGAGCGGCATCGCTTTGAAATTGCTCGACATTTTTGACACCACGCGCCGGCACGCAACTTGCTTTACTTTCGCCGTCAACGAAGACTGCGGCTTGCCGCATTGATGCAGCCTCTGGCGGCCGCATCCCGGAAGCTCAACTGCTTCGCGGCCCTCCCGGCTCAAAGTCCTCGTGACGCGATTCCCAAAGCTTCCAGATTTTCCATAGCCCTCGTGCGCGGCAGGCCAGCCCGCACGGCCGAACACGTTCAGCCGCGCTCTCCGGAGCGTGTCGATCTCCCCTTACGAAGCAAAGGAACCATTGATGTCGTATCTCGCGCCTTCGGAATTCGTCACCAAGATGGTGGATGCGGGCGAGTCCAAGATCTTCATGTCCACCCGGGATACCATCATCCGAGCCTATATGGCGGGCGCCATCCTGGCGCTGGCGGCCTGGTTCGCCGTGACGATCAACGTCAACACGGGCCAGCCGCTGATCGGCGCGCTGCTGTTTCCGGTCGGCTTCGTCATGCTCTATCTGTTGGGCTTCGATCTCCTCACCGGCGTCTTCGTGCTTTCCCCGCTCGCCCTGATCGACAAGCGTCCGGGCGTCACCCTCGGCGGCGTGTTGCGCAATTGGGGCCTCGTATTCGTCGGCAACTTCGCCGGTGCCTTCACGGTGGCCTTCATGATGGCCTTCGTCACGACGTTCGGCTTCACCCAGGCGCCGGACAAGGTCGGCGCCGCCATCGGCAATATCGGCGAAGGGCGAACCCTCGGCTACGCCGCGCACGGCGCGGCCGGTATGGCGACGCTGTTCTTGCGCGGCATGCTCTGCAACTGGATGGTCTCGACCGGCGTCGTCGGCGCCATGATCTCGACCTCGGTCCCCGGCAAGGTCATCGCGATGTGGATGCCGATCCTGGTGTTCTTCTACATGGTGTTCGAGCATTCCGTCGTGAACATGTTCCTGTTCCCGTCCGGGCTGCTGCTCGGCGCGAAGTTCTCGATCATGGACTATCTGATCTGGAACGAGATCCCGACCGTGCTCGGCAACCTCGTCGGCGGCCTCGCCTTCACCGGCATGACCCTCTATGCCACGCACGTCATGACCCTGCCCAAGCGCCAGGCCGGCAAGGTTGCGAAGCCCCGCGTTGCGGCCTGATCGGATCCATCTCGACAGGGGAGCCTCGACCGGTCAGGGTGAGGCTCCGCTTTGCAGGTTATGACGATGACCCGCGGACTCCAGATCTCGGTCGGCCAGCATTCCGACAAGGGCCGCAAGTCCGTCAACCAGGACTTTCACGGCGTCCTGATTCCGGAAGAGCCGCTGCTCAGCCTGAAGGGCATCGCGGCGGTTCTCGCCGACGGCATCTCCTCGAGCGCGGTGAGCCAGGTCGCCAGCGAGTCGGCGGTCAAGAGCTTCCTGATGGACTATTACTGCACGTCGGAATCCTGGACGGTGAAGACCTCCGCCCGCCGCGTGCTGGACGCGACCAATTCCTGGCTGCACGCGCAGACGCGCAAGAGCCAATACGCCTATGACCGGGACAAGGGCTATGTCTGCACCCTGAGCGCCATGGTCATCAAGGCGACCACCGCGCACATCTTTCATGTCGGCGACTGCCGCGTCTACCGCCTCGCCGGCAAGACGCTCGAGCAGCTGACCGACGATCACCGCATCATCGTGTCGTCCGAGCAGACCTATCTCGGCCGCGCGCTCGGCATCAATCCGCAGCTCGAGATCGACTATCAGGCGTTCGAGGTCGAGGCCGGCGACATTTTTCTGCTGGCAACCGACGGCGCTTACGAATTCGTCGACGCACGCTTCGTCACGAGCGCGCTGAATGAGCATGCGGGCGATCTCGACGCGGCGGCGAAGGCCATCGTCGAGGAATCCTACCGGCGCGGCAGCGACGACAACATCACCGTCCAGATCCTGCGCATCGATGCGGTGCCGCAGCGCGAGCCGGCCGGCATCTTCAATCAGACCGCACAATTGCCGCTGCCTTCGCTGCCGGAACCGCGCGCGATCTTCGACGGCTACCGGATCGTCCGCGAGATTCACGGCAGCAGCCGCAGCCACATCTATCTTGCCGTCGATGTGGAGACCGGGGAGCCGGTCGCGCTCAAGCTGCCGTCGGTCGACCTGCGCGACAATGCCGCGTACCTGAAGCGCTTTTTGATGGAGGAGTGGATCGCGCGCCGCATCGACAGCCCGCACGTGCTGAAGCCGCTGTCACAGTCGAGGCGGCGCAGCTACCTCTACGTCGCGACTGAATTCGTCGAGGGACAGACCCTGAAGCAGTGGATGATCGACAATCCGCGCCCCGATCTCGAAACCGTCCGCGGGCTGATCGAGCAGATCGCGGCGGGCCTGCGCGCCTTCCACCGCATGGAGATGCTGCATCAGGACCTCAGACCCGACAACATCCTGATCGACAAGACCGGCACCGCCAAGATCATCGACTTCGGATCGGTCAGGGTCGCCGGCGTCGCCGAGGCCGCGCCGCCGGACGAGGCCGACGAAATCCTGGGAACGGTCCAGTATACGGCACCGGAGTATTTTCTTGGACAGGGCGGCTCACCGCGCTCCGACATGTTTTCGCTGGCCGTGATCTGCTACCAGATGCTGACGGGAAAGCTGCCTTACGGTGCCCAGATCGCCAGGATCCGCCGCAAGGCGGACGTGCGGCGGCTCAAATACCGCCCGGCGGACGACGACCGCAATGTGCCGGCCTGGGTCGATGGCGCGCTCAGGCGCGCGTTCCATCCCGATCCCTACAAGCGACACGAGGACCTGTCCGAATTCGTCCACGAGCTTCGCACGCCCAACCCGGCCTATCTCGACACGCGAATGACGCCGCTCCTGGAGCGGAACCCGCTGATGTTCTGGAAGGTGACGTCGGCGGCGCTCGCCTGCGCGGTCATCGTGCTGCTGGCTATGCTGCACGCGCGCTAGAGTGTGTGCTCATGAAGCGCAGACGTGAGCTTCTGGCGGCTACACGGACATCTGCGGCTGGTCGGCGCACAGTCGCTCCTTAGCTCCGAACGGTCATGGCAAGGTGCCGTCCCGCCCCAGCCCACCTAATACATCCTAGCGTAGAGTTTATCAGCCTTACGCAACCATTTATTAGTATCCTTGCGTGCAGATAGATTTCAACTTGTAATTGATTGTGCAGGGGCGTTTTGCGCGTCTTCGCGGGTGTAGAGGCAATGCGCGGCGTTGCTGCGCTATCGGTGGTCTGCGGACACGCGGTCAGCGCACGGCCCGACATGGTCGGCCCGGGCGTTGCCGAAGGCGTCCTCACCATTCTTGCAAGCGGCGTCGACATCTTCTTTGTCATTTCCGGCTTCATCATTGCAACCACAGCAGCGGCGCACCGCGACCCGTTGAGCTTCGTCTTCAGACGAGCGATTCGAATTTATCCGGTCTACTGGCTTGTGTTGCTGGCGGCGTTCGCCAGCTCGTCCTGGATCGATCTGTCGCCGGAGAAACGTCCGCCGCTCGACCTTGGCCTCATCTTCGCGTGGACATATCCGAACTGGTACCTTGGCCCGGCCTGGTCGATTGCTTTCGAATTGCATTTCTATGCCGCAGTTGCGGCCATCCTCGCCATCGCGCCGAACCGGTTGTTCGAACTGCTGTTCGCGGGGCTCGGCATGGTCGTTATTGCCCTCGTACTCCGCCTGCAGCTCGGCATCTATTCCCATCCGCTGGTCCTGGAATTCGGCGCCGGCGTCGGCATCGCCTATCTCCACAGGAACGGTCGATTGCTCTTTTCGCGCCATGTTCTGGCAACTTCAGCCGGCCTGTTCGCCGTAGGCTGGTACTGGATATTCGTGTCCGGATCGGCCGACCCGCAATTCGCGCGCGTGCCAACCTATGGCGTCGCTGCGGGATTGCTCATCCATGCCGTGGTGTCTGCCGAGATCGAAGGGCGGTCGTTTTCGCCGATCCTGCAATGGTTCGGCAAGATTTCGTACTCGCTGTATATCGTCCATTACCTGGTGATACGATGGATGATCAACTTTACCGAGGTGTGGCTGTTATCGACGGCCGCGACAATCGTAGCCAGCATTCTGCTCTCCATCGGCCTCGCCTGGGTCTTGTACATCATCATTGAGGCGCCGCTCATCGGATGGGGCCGCAGGTGGAGCGCCGACCAACGGACCTCGGATGCCCCGAGACGAGAGAAGGCCGTGGATATCCCTGCACGGGTCGACTAAGCACTCCGCGCCGGTTCACGCGAGCGGCGATTGCCGCTCTTCGCCGCCCGCTTGTTATGACGCGCCGCCGGCGGGGAGCCGTCACGCCGGCTCCGCCGCCTTCGTCCCCAGCGGCTTCGGGGCCATGCCGCCGCCGGGCTTGAGGTGGAATTCGTAGGTCATCAGGTGCCACGGCCCGTTCGCCTTGCTGCCGTCGGGCATCGCCGAGTCATTGCGCGGCTCGACCTTGGCGATCAGGTCGTCCTTGACGCCGAACACCACGTCGGAATCCAGATATTTGTCGCCACCGATGAAGACGTGCGTGATCAGCGGCTCATAGCCCTTCGCATTGACCAGGAAGTGCACATGTGCCGGGCGCATCGGGTGGCGACCCGTCTGCACGATCATCTCGCCCACCGGCCCGTCAGTCGGGATCGGGTAGCTGCACGGCAGGATGGTGCGGAAGAAGAAGCGGCCCTCGCTATCCGTGATGAAACGCGCCCGCGCCGAAGCGCCGACCTCGTCATAATTCGGCTTCTGGGAATCGTAGAAGCCGTCATCGTCGGCATGCCAGACGTCCACAGGAACGTTCGCGAGCGGCTTGCCCTTGAGATCGGTGACGCGGCTCTGCACGAACATCTTCTCACCGGTGAGATTGTGCGGCGAGATGTCGGTGCCGTGCGCGGTCACCTTGTGCTCGCCGACATAGAACGGACCGAGCACCGTGGTCTGTGTGGCGCCCTCGCGGTCGCGGTGGTTAACGGCGTCGACCAGCATGGAGACGCCGAGCACGTCGGACAACAGGATGAACTCCTGGCGCGTGTCGGTGCATTTCTGCCCCGTCCGGGTCAGGAAATCGATGGCGTATTCCCATTCCTCGAAGGTCAGGCCGGTCTTGCTCACGTAATCGTGCAGCGACTTCACCAATTCCTGCAGCAGGAATTTTGCCCGCGGATTCGGCGTCTGGTCGAAGCTCCGAACGACGGCTTCGGTGAGTTCGGTCTCGTTGAACTGCGTCATGATGCGTTGCCCTCGCGTTTTTCTCGTTGGCCCGGGTGGGCTCCCTGGAGGCGTTCCGCCGCCGAGCCTACACCAGTCGGCCCGGCTGCGTTAAGCGCAACCGACTTGGAATGGGGCCGCCATTTCGGTATCAACTTTCCGACAAAACGCCCCGGAGGAACTGATGCTCGCCCCCACCCCCGCCTCGCCCGAATCCGTCGGCATGTCCAAGGCCGCGCTCGACCGCGTCGATGCCCATCTGAAGAACCGGTACATCGATGCCGGCCGTTTCCCCGGCACGCAGCTCCTGGTCTATCGCCGCGGCAAGATCGCTCACAGCTCGGTGCAGGGCTTCGCCGACGTCGAGCGCAAGGCGCCGGTGAAGGATGACACCATCTACCGCATCTATTCCATGACCAAGCCGCTCACCAGCGTCGCCTTCATGATGCTGGTCGAGCAAGGCCTCGTCGCCATCGACGAGCCCGTCGCCAAATACATTCCGGAATGGAAGGATCTCGGCGTATTCGTCGCCGGCACCTACCCGGCCTTCCTGACCCGGCCGCCGTCGCGGCCGATGCTGATCGTCGACCTGCTGCGCCACACCTCCGGCCTCACCTACGGCTTCCAGCAGCGCTCCAATGTCGATGCCGCCTATCGCAGCGAGAAGATCGGCGAGGTCGAGAAGTCAGGCACACTCCAGACCATGATCGAGGGCCTGGCAAAGATCCCGCTGGAGTTCTCGCCGGGCGAATCCTGGAACTACTCCGTGGCGACCGACGTGATCGGCTACCTCGTCGGCAAGATCTCGGGGATGCCTTTCGAGCAGTTTCTCAAGCAGCGGATTCTCGATCCACTCGGCATGACCGACACCGATTTCCACGTGCCGGCCTCGAAGGCGCATCGCTTCGCCGCCTGCTACTCGGCGGACCCCGGCGGCGGCATGACCTTCCATGCCGGCCAGCGTCGCGAAGGCCTCACGCTGCAGGACGATCCGACGACGAGCTCGTTCCTGTCACCGCCCTCCTTCATCTCCGGCGGCGGCGGGCTGTGCTCGACGGTCGCCGACTATCTGACCTTCTGCCGCGCCCTGCTCAATGGTGGTGAGCTCGGCGGTGTCAGGCTGATCGGGCCGAAGACGCTGGCGCTGATGACGACGAACCACATCCCGGGCGGACGCGCGCTGCCGGAGGTGTCGCGCTCGCTGTTCTCCGAAGCCACCTATAACGGCATCGGCTTCGGCCTCGGCTTCGCCGTCACCATGCGTCCGGCCGAGACGCTGATCGCCGGCAGCCCCGGCGAGTACAATTGGGGCGGCGCGGCAACGACCTCGTTCTGGATCGATCCGGCGGAGGAGCTGATCACGATCTTCATGACGCAGGTGCTGCCGTCGAGCGCCTATCCGATCCGCCGCGAGCTGCGCAGCATGGTCTACGCGGCCATCACCGAGAGCAATCTGTAAGCGGTGGAATCGATCCCACGGCCGCGCCGCGGGATCGCACTCTCAGAAGCTCACTTGCAGACTCTCATTTCAGCATCTCCGGCACGATCAGACGCGGCAGGAACAGCGACACGCTGGGCCAGACGATGACCGCCGCCAGCACCAGCAGCATCGGTATCAGCATGATCATCGTGTCCTTCAGGGCATAGCGCAGCCGCACGCCGGCGATCGAGCAGGCGATCATCAGACACAGGCCGTAGGGTGGCGTCACCAGTCCGAAGGCGAGCGATACGATGGAAATGATCGCGAACTGGACCGGATGGAGATCGACCGACTTGGCGAGCGGCTCCAGCACGGTGCCGACGATGATGATCGCCGGGATGGCGTCGAGGAAGCAGCCCACGACCAGAAAGCAGAAGGAGATGAAGAAGCCGGCCGCAACGGCGCCCATGCCCCAGGTCGAGACGTTGGCCAGCAGCTCTTGCGGGATCTTGTAATAGGCGAGCAGCCAGCCGAACGCACTTGCGGTGCCGACACAGAACAGCGCCACGCCGGCAAGGCGCCCGGTGTCGAGCAAGGCCTTGTACAATTCGCGTGGCCCCGTCTCGCGGTAGAAGAATGTCGAGAGCGCTACGGAATAGAGCACCGCGACGCAGGCGGACTCGGTCGCGGTGAACCAGCCGAGCAGAATACCGCCGACGACGATGAACGGCGTCATCAGCGCCGGTATCGACCGCCAGATGGCGGATCCCATCTCGACCCAGGTCGATTTCGGATAGGTGGGGTAGCCCCGGCGCACGGCATAGATGTGCACCGTCACCATCTGCGCGCCCGCGATCAGCAGGCCCGGCACGATGCCGGCCAGATACATCGCCGCAATCGAGGTCGAGATCAGCCCACCCCACACGATCATCAGGATCGACGGCGGAATGATGACTGCAAGCACCGCCGACACCGCGGTGATGGCGATGGAGAACGAAAGGTCATAGCCCTCCTTGTTCTGCGCATCGATGAATATCTTGGACTGGCTCGCCGCATCGGCGGTGGAGGAGCCAGAGATACCGGCAAAGAACACCGACAGCACGACGTTGATCTGCGCCAGGGATCCCGGCCAGTGCCCGACCATCGAACGCGACAGCGTCACGAGACGATCGGTGATGCCGCCGATGCTCATCAGGTTCGCCGTCAACAGGAAGAACGGCACCGCGAGCAGGATGAATGAATTGTACGCATTGAAGGTCTCCTGCGCGAGCGTCATCAGCGACAGGTGCGGCTCGATCAGCAGGATCGGCACACAGGCAAGACCGAGCGCGAAAGCGACCGGCACGCGCGCGATGAGCAGGCCGATGAAGACCCCGAACAGCAGCATCGCAGCCTGTCCGGCAGAAAGTACGGTGCCGCTCATCTCTGTGCCCCGGCCAGAACGCGCAGTTCATCGATGATCTGTTCACCCGCAAAGACGATCCACGTCAGACCGGCCACCGGCCAGGCGACATGGATCAGCCAGAGCGGCAGATCGGCCAATTCCGACGTTCTATTCCAGGCAAAACGGGTAAACTCGATGCCGGCGGTTACGAACACCAGCGCCAGCGCAAGCACGCCGAGTCGCGCGAGGATCCGCACCGCGGCCTCCGACCTCCGCGACAGGTCGGGCCACACGTCGACCTCGAAATGCTGCGCCTCCCTGATGCCGACCATGGCACCGATCATGATCGTCCAGATGAACAGGAAGCGCGCCATTTCCTCGGTCCAGATGTAGGACGGAATGAACGGCGTGTAGCGTGAGATGATTTGCAGCGTGACCGGAATAACGAGGATGCCGACGCAGGCGGCCAGCAGGAATTCCAGCAATTTCGCATAGGCCGCGGTGACGCGACGCCACAGCGACGGCGTGGACGGGACGTGCATGTCGGACATTGGGACTCCGTACGGCGCTCATCCGCCACGTCCGGGCAGGAAGCGGGGCCTGCCCGGACGATTGCCGGCGGACAGAGCGACCTCAGACGACGTTGATCTTCTCGAAAATGCCTTCCGCGCCGATCTCCTTGGCGTAGGTGGCGATCACGGGGTCGGCGAGCTTCTTCATGGCATCCCGTTCCTCGAACGGAACGCGCTTGAGCTTGCCGGCCTTCTCGAGCGTGTCGAGCTTGACGACCTCTTCGCTCGACTCCAGCTGGCGGCCGTAGTCGCCGGCCTCCTTGCCGGCCTTCATGATCGCGTCCTGCAAATCCTTCGGCAAGGTCTTCAGCGTCTTCACCGAGAAGCAGATCGGCCGGATCGACACGGCGTGCTGGGTCAGGTTGAGATGCGGAGCCACTTCGTAGAACTTCATCGCCTCGACGCCGGCCGCCTCATTCTCGCCGGCCGAAATCACCCCGTTCTGGATCGCGTTGTAGATTTCGTTATAGGCGATCACGGTCGGGCTCATGCCGACGGCCGCGAACGTCTTCGACCAGATCGGCGCGCCCTGCACGCGGACCTTGAGCCCCTTGAGGTCGGCGAGGTTCTTGAGCGGCTTGTTGGCGAAGATGTTGCGGATGCCGCCGCCGGCATAGCCGATCAGAACGACCTCGGCCTTCGCCGCGACCTCGTCGGCGATCGGCGCCAGGATGTTGGCTTCGACGACCTTGTTCATGTGATCGATGCCCTTGAATACGAAGGGCGCATCGATGAACGGGGCCGCCTTGGCGAAGGTCGACATGTGAGCCGGCGAGACGATGCCGTAATCGACAGCCTTGCCCTGCGACATGTACTCGAAATACTGCTTCTCGAGGCCGAGCGAGGAGTTCTTGTGCAGGGTGAAATTGACTGGCTTGCCGTAGTATTTCTTCACCAGCTCCTCGAACCGGATCAGTGCCCGGTTGAAGGCATGGTCGTCATTGAACTGGACCGCGCCGTTCAGCGTGATCGGGGCTTGCGCCCTGAGGATCGACGGCATGCCGAGCGTAGCCGCCGCAGTGGTCGCGCCGATACCAGCGAGAAATGACCTTCGCTTCATCGTCTCCCCTCCCTTTGATGCTCCGCCCCTGTCGCCGGGCCGTGAGCGCAGCCGCTATGCGGCTTGCATTCATGGAGCGTATGAAAAACTACGGCGGGACGGAAGTCATTTCGCTTGGGCTGGACGTCCTCTTCGTCGCAGAGCTCCGCCGGTGCCGCCTGCTGCACTGCCGCGATCGCGATGATCTGACGCCACTCCAGACTGCGTCACAGCGTCTTTCGCGGGATGGCCCCGGACGCGAAAATCGTGGCACCGGGCAAGTACTGCCCCTATGGTCCTCCCAAAATCATGATCCGGCGCCGCTGCGCTGGAACCGGGACGCCCACGCTTGTCAAAGCTTACCCTGCCGGTCCGGCTCGCCCTCCTGGTCGCGGGAACGATGTTGCCGCTGATCGTCTTTGCCGTCGGCCTCGCCTATTCCAACTATCGCCAGGATCGCAGCGAGGTAACGCGCCGGGTGCTGGAGACCGTGCGAAGCATGCGCCTCGTGCTCGACTCCGAGGTGCAGCGGATGACGGGCGGCTTGCAGGTGCTCGCGCTCGGCGATTCCCTGCAAAGCGGCGATTTCAACGGCTTCCGCCGGCTGGCGGTCGAATTCACGAGCCAGTATGGCGGCGACAGTGTCCTGCTGCTGGCCGACAGATCCGGCCGGCAGCTGTTTTCGACCGTGACGACGGAAACAGCGAGCCTGCCGCCGCGCAACAATCGAGAGATTGTCGAGCGGGTGTTTGCAAGCAAGGCGCCGCAATATTCCGACCTGTTCGTCGGTTCGACCGAGAAACGGCCGATCGTGACCGTGGAAGTTCCCGTGCTTCGCAATGGCGAAGTGGCCTATGCGCTCTCCTTCAGTCCGCCGATCGCGATATTCCAGAAATTGGTCGAGCAGCAGCGGCCAAACGATCAATGGACGGTGTCGCTGCTGGATACCAAGGCTCGCGTGTTCGCGCGTACACCCAACCCTGCCGAGACGTTCGGCAAGCAGGCTTCCGGCGCACTCCACGATGCGATGTCGCACACACCGGAGGCAGCGCTTTCGACCGTTTCGCTCGACGGCGTCGCGCTATCCTCCGCCTTCACCCGATCGCAGCTGACCGGCTGGACGGTCGTGGCCGGCGTCAGCGAGAGCTCGCTGATCGCGCCGCTCTGGCACGACATCGCGATCACCAGCCTGATCGGCGGCATCCTGCTGCTGGTCGGCCTCACCTTTGCAGTCAGGATGGCGACCACCATCGCGCGCGGCGAGATGCTGCACGATCTCCTGATCGAGGAGCTCAACCATCGCGTCAAGAACACGCTGGCCCTGATGCAGGCGATCGCTGTGCAGACATTCCGCAGCGCCAGCCGGGACGAGCGGGCCAAGTTCGAGGGACGGCTCGGCGCGCTGGCCGAGGCGCATAATCTCCTGAGCCAGGAGAAATGGGCGGGATCGGAGCTCCGGGACGTGATCGCCCGCGCGCTCCAACCGTTCCTGCTGAGCAATCACGACCGCATCCGCATGACCGGCCCGGCCGTGCCGCTGTCGCCGCGGCTCGCCGTGGTGCTGTCGATGATCGTGCACGAGATCGCCACCAACGCCGCGAAATACGGCGCGCTGTCCAACGAGACCGGCCGGGTGACGCTGGACTGGGACGTCATCGCTGATGCGCCGAAGCCGCGACTGCGGCTGATCTGGACCGAGACCGGCGGCCCGCCGGTGACGGCGCCGGTACAACGCGGCTTCGGCTCGCGCCTGATCGAGCGTAGCGCGCGCGACCAGCTCGACGGTGAGGCAACCGTCGACTTCCTGCCGCGCGGCGTGGTCTGCACGGTGATCTGCACGCTGGACGAGGCGCCCTGATCCAACGGCCTCCCCCAGCGCATATCGCAACGCAGCACAATCATGCTGCGACAATTGCGCTTGCCCGCACCCAATCATCCGATGTTAAACATCGGATGATTGTGAAGCTGCCGGGCGTGGCAGCCAAGACAAATGAACCGGCCGCGACAGGCCGGACGGGAGAAACGTACGAGTGGCACGAGCGCGCCCGAGCCCCGTCGACAAACTGGTCAAGCCCGGCCGCATTCGCGCCGTGCTGACGACGCTCGGCCGCGAGATCGCCCAGGATCTCATTCCCGTCGGGACGACCCTGCCGCCGGAGCCTGAGCTCGAAACCCGTTTCGGCGTCGGGCGCGGCGTGGTGCGCGAGGCCATCAAGACGCTTGCCGCCAAGGGCCTCGTCAGCGTGCGGCCGCGCCACGGCACGCAGGTGCTGCCGCGCCACGAATGGAGCCTGCTCGACCGCGACGTGCTGAGCTGGCTCGTCGGCCAGGACGAGCCCGACCGCGACCTCCTGCTGGCGATCCAGGAGGTGCGCTCGATCATCGAACCTGCAGCCGCAGCTCTCGCCGCCGAACGCGCCACCAGGAACGACCGCTGGCGGATCGACACGGCCTTGGCCGCGATGCAGACTGCAAAGGATCAGGCCAGCGCCCTCGCCGCCGACAAGGCATTCCATCTTGCCATCCTGGATGCGACCCACAACCCGGTCCTCCAGGGCTTTCGCGGCGCGATCGACACCATCCTGAGCACCGTCTTCACCGTCGCCGTCGTCAGCACCGGCGGCTGGTTCAGGGATAATCTGCCGAACCACGTGGCGGCGGCGCGAGCCATCGAGAGCGGCAACCCGGAGAAGGCGCGCGCCGCGATGGAACGCCTGCTGGGCTACACCCGATTGAAACTTTCGAACCGGAAGACGGCCATCGCCGCGGCGACCCGTAAAGCGGTCGGATCGGCCGTGCGCTCGCCCAAGAAAACGAACCTCAAGAACAAGAGAAAACGCCATGGACCATGACACGAAGGGCTCGGCCCAGATCCTCGCTCCGCCGGGATTCGCGAGGTTCGCACACCGACAAAGATATGCCATCGCGCGAGACGTGGCTACGATGTCGGGAAGATCAGCGTGAAATGCCGGCACAGGCATAGCTGAGCGCAGGGAGGTCACATGCAGGTGACGGGCAGTCTGAAGGGGCGATCGTCGCGGCTGATGCGCAGCGTCAATTCGCTGGCGGGAGCGGCGATGTTCGTCGCGCCGCTGCTTGCGCTGGTTGCGATCTGGGCCATCGTCGTACCGCTGTTCAACGTCAATCCGCGCGTGTTTCCCTCGGTCGGTGCGGTCGGCGCGGCCGCGCTGGACTCGATCCGCGACGGCACGTTGTTCGCCCATGTCGGCGCCAGCCTCTTGCGTGTCGGCCTGGGCACGCTGATCGGGATCGCAACCGCCGTGCCGCTCGGCATCGCCATGGGCGTCAGCCCGACGGTCGCGGCCTTCCTGACGCCGCTGTTCCGCTTCTTCTCGGTGCTCGCCGGCATTGCCTGGATTCCGATCGCGACGCTGTGGTTCGGCTACGGCTTCGGCGCGATCGTCTTCGTGATCTTCAATGCCGTGTTCTTCGTCGTCGCCTACAACACCCTGCTCGGCGTCAGGACCATTCCACACACGCTGCGCAATGCCGCCGCCTCGCTCGGCGCCGGCCGCTGGGCGCTGCTGACCGAAGTGCTGCTTCCGGGCGCGCTCCCCAACATCGTCACCGGCATTCGGACCGGCCTTGGCTTCGCCTGGCGCGGGCTGATCGCCGCCGAGATGATCGCGACCAATGTCGGGCTCGGCTACATGCTGTTCGTCGCGCGCGACTTCTACCGCACCGAGGTGATCGTGTTCGGCATGATCGTGATCGGCGTTCTCTGGCTTCTGATCGACCGCCTGCTGCTGGTCCCGCTGGAACGCGCGACCATCGAGCGCTGGGGCATGGTGAGGCGCGCATGAATCTGATGCTGCAAATCTGGGCCGGCTATACCCGCCTGACCCGGCGCTGGCCGGGGCTCGCCGCGATCATTCCCTTCATCCCGGTGCTGGCGCTGTGGACGGCGGTGAGCGAGGCCGGATTGTTTCCGCGCGCGTTCTTTCCGGGCCCGGCCGACGTCATGCGCGCGTTCTTCACCCTCACCTACAAGGGCATCCTGCCCGACTATCTCCAGGACAGCCTGATCCGGCTCGCGACCGGCGCCGCGGTCGGCATGGCGCTCGGCATTCCTCTGGGAGTCCTGATCGGCACCAGTCGCTGGGCGCACCGCATCTGCTGGCCGGTGCTGCTGTTCTTCCAGGCCATCGGCGACATCGCCTGGCTGCCGATCCTCCTGATCTGGTTCGGCTTCGGATTGACGACGATGACCTTCGTCATCGTCTACACCGTGCTGTTCCCGGTCGTGCTCAACACCGTGCTCGGCGTCGAATCCGTGCCGCGCGACCTCTCGCGCGCCGCCCTGAGCCTCGGGGCCTCGCGCGCGCGCGTCTTGTGGGAGGTGACGCTGCCGGGCGCGCTGCCCAACATCATCACGGGCCTGCGCAACGGGCTAGGCTATGGCTGGCGCGCGCTGATCGCAGTCGAGATGATCGTCGGCACCTCGGGCATCGGCTTCATGATGTTCGACGCCCGCCGCGCCGGCTCGACCGTCGAGATCCTGCTCGGCATGATCATTCTCGGATTGCTCTGGTACATCGTGGACGCCTGGATCCTCGCGCCGCTCGAGCGCGCGACCGGCCAGCGTTGGGGATTGGTGACATCATGAAGACGCTCTCGCTGCGCAATCTCGGCAAGACCTATTTCGATCCCTATGCGGGCGCGCATGTCACCGCCGTCCACGACGTCTCGCTCGACGTCGAGCCCGGCGAATTCATCTCGGTGGTCGGTCCCTCCGGCTGCGGCAAGACGACGATCCTGAACATGATCGCCGGCTTCATCCCCTATTCGAAGGGCGACATCCTGCTCGACGGCAAGCCGGTGCACGGGCCCGGCCCCGAGCGTGGCGTCGTGTTCCAGTCTTTCGCGCTGTTTCCCTGGAAGACGGTGCTCGACAATGTCGGCTTCGGCCCGAAGATGCGCGGCGTGCCGAAGGCCGAGCGCGACCGCATCGCGCGCGAATATCTGGCGCTTGCCGGGCTCTCGCATGCGGCGCACCGCTATCCCAACGAGCTCTCCGGCGGCATGCAGCAGCGCGTCGGCGTGGTGCGCGCGCTCGCCAACAACCCCGACGTCCTGCTGATGGACGAGCCCTTCGCCAGCGTCGACGCGCAGACGCGCATGACGCTCCAGGAGGAACTGACCCGCATCTGGCAGGAGCGCAAGCCGACGGTGATCTTCATCACCCACGACGTGGCGGAAGCGGTGTTTCTCGCCAACCGCGTCGTCGTGCTGTCGAAGGGACGCGTGCTGGACCAGATCGCGGTCGACCTGCCGCGCCCCCGGGTCTGGGACGACCTCGTCAAGGACGACCGCTTCAAGCAGCTCTCGGCGCGCGTGCTGCAGATGGTGCGCGCAGCATGAGCATCGCCTCCGAGGTCCTGCGCTCGCCCAAGGGCCGCATCGTGCTCGGCACGATCGCCGCATGGGCGCTGTTTCAGCTCTGGCTGACGATCGCGGCGCCGGGCAAGATTTCGCCGGAGCTCACCGGCACATCGGAAAAGGTCAACGTGCAGATCGAGCTGCCGTTCGTGCCGGAGCGCTTCCACGTGCTCGCGTTCCAGCAATACGGACGCGTCTCGGGCACGGACGAGCACTCGATCGAACTGCGCGGTGTCAAAAGAACGGACCTCAACGCCGTGGCCCGGCCTTACTGGGTCACGGCGGTGGGGCCGATAAAAGAGGGAGGCTGAGGACATGAAACGACTCTTGCTGCTTGCGATCGCGCTTCTAGCCGGCATGGTGCCGGCGAGCGCCCAGACCTTGACGAAAGTGAAGGCCGGCATGGTCACCGGCATCGACCAGATCGGCCTGCCGATCGCGCTCGAGCGCGGCTTCTTCGAGAAGTACGGGCTCGACGTCGCGATCGCGCGCCCCTACGCCACCGGCGTCGACGCGCTGAACGCGCTGCAGGCCGGCGAGAGCGAGATCGTGCAGGTCGGCGTGCCCATGATCGGCGCCGTCCTGCGCGGCATGGACCTCGTCGCGCTCGGCAATTACAGCGGCAACGCCACCAAGGCCGGCTCCGACGCGACGATGGCGATCATCGCGCGCGAAGGTTCAGGCATCGTTAAGGGCGACCTGTCGACGCTGAAGGGCAAGAAGATCGCGGCGTCCTTCGGCACGATCAACCATCTCTACATCCTGGCGACGCTGGAGAAGGCCGGGCTGAAGCCAGACGACGTGACGCTGGTCAACACCCCGCCGCCGGACATGACCGTCGCCCTGCTGGCCAAGGGGATCGATGCGTTCTCGGGCTGGGACCCCTGGCCGATCGTCGCCGGCAAGGATGTGCCGGGCGCGGTCGAGATCATCCGCGGCGGCGACGTGATCTCCTATATCGGCTTCAACGTCGCGCTTCGCCCCTGGGTGCAGGCCAACGGCGAGACCATCGAGAAATTCCTCGCCGCCGTCTCCGACGCCGACCAATGGATGCGCAAGAACCCGAAGCTGGCGGCGCAAGTCGCCACGCGCTGGATTCCGGGGCTCAAGCAGGACGTCGCCGAGGCTGCGATGCAGTTCAACATCCAGCAGGCGGACCGCCGGCTGTCGGCGAACAACTACCGCGCGCTGTGGAGCGCCGAGGACCGGCTCTCCCGGCTCGGCATCCTCAAATCGACCTTCGACGTCAATGCGCATATCGAGCCGAAGCACATTCTCAAGGTCATGAAGGACCGTCCCGAGCTGTTCGCCGATCTGCCGCCGATTCCGGAGACGGCGGCGATCACGCCGGGCTACGTGTTCAAGCCCTGAGCACGTCCAGACCGGCGCGCTACGCGCGCCGGTCCGGCCAAGTCTTATCGCGCTTTAGACGGTCGCGATGCCGTCGATCGGGCTGATATCGCCGACGAAGCGCAGCAGATCGGCCATCGTGAATTCGCCCGGCACTTGCGATGCAAGCGTCGGCTTCCAGCTCTTGCCCTTGAGCCAAAGGTAGGACTGGTGATCGCCATGGACGAGGCCGACGAAGACCTCGGCGAGCAGCGTCGCGCCGACCGGCCCGAGCCGTTCACCGTTGCCTCGTTGCTCCGCCTCCTTGAGGATGTAGTACCAGAGCGGGGTGTGTTGGTGCAGGCCATGCTTCTTCGCCACGGCACCGTCGCTCCCCTTGGAGATTTCTTCCGGAGACAGTGGATTCTTGATCTTCATGGCCTTGGCGACGTCCTGCCCCGACGGCAATCCCAGCAACACGCCGCGCTTGAGATTGCGGAACGGCAGGCTGCCGCCGTCACCGGGCAGTGTGTGGAGTTGCGGCACGATGAAAGGATCGATCTTGCGCGACGGATTGAGCGTCACGCCCGCAGGATTGTTCGGCAGCACTTGGAAGTAGCGCCGCCAGTCGATGATCCAGTTGCTTGAAAGCACCGGAAGCGGGAGCGGCGGCGTTATCGGGTTCGGCGCCAGGTCTCCGATGATTCCTCCCGAAAGCCCGGTGAACCTGAACAGCAAATCGAGAGTTGCAGGAATACCGCCCGGGCCGGGCGTGAAGATCCTGTTGTGGCTATAGACCTGGCGAACCATGCTGTGACCGAGACGATAGACCGCCCCTGAAAACTCGACAGGCATGTAGGGAATCTTCTTGAAGCGATAGAAGCGCCGACCCTGCTCGAGGATCTTTGCGACGATGCCCTTCTCGGTGATCCGCTCCACGAAATCGTGCAGGACCATCCATTGGTAGTGCCAGGTCACGATGCGGCGCGCTTCCTCGAAGATCTCGCCCGCCGGCTTGCCCGACGCTGCGAGCTGATCGCAGACCTTGTTGTGAAACTTCAGCATCGCGAGATGGGTTTGCGCGACGAGCAGGTTCTCGTCGTTGCGGTGATCGCCGATCAGCGCAAACCCCTCGGGATTGCGCGGCAGGTCGTTGCGATGATCGCCGGTGATGGCGTCGACGTTGACGGTCTTGCCGATCAGCAGCTTGGGGCCCGGTGTCTTGCCGTTGTCGCTCGCCGAATTGCGCGCGTACAGATGACGGCTTCCATCGGGACCAAGACCATAGATGCTGTCGAGATCGAGTGCGGGCGTGCGAAAATTGGTGACCGCCATCGGATCGGCTTCCTTCTCGCCGAAGGAGGTCAGATCGAGCGTGATATCATGGTCGATGAATTGCCCGAGATAAGTAAAACCGGCGGGGACGTTGAGATTGTTTCCCGCGGCGTCGCCGGGGGCGGGATCCTTCATCGCGTCGGCGAGCTCATGCAGCGGACCGTCATCGACAGCCAGCGGCTCCAGGGTCGGAAACATCCGGCCAAACATGCCCGGATCGTCGTGTCCGGAAAGCGTATCCAGAAATTGTCGCGTCGGTTGACGTCCGGCCTTGCCATGACCGGGATGAACATTCACGTCGGTTCCCATCGCTTGCTCCTGCTCAGAATGCTTAAGGGAGAGGGGCGCCGAAGATGTCGCTTGGTCTAAAATTCTCGTTTCAGTATATGTTCTGAAGAATTGCCCCTCAGGGTGCAGTACGACGAAATATTACTACAGATTGCATTCTGTCGGTGAGTCCCACCGGCGAGGCTTTTTGCCCCACCAACGACACAGGCTTTTGATTGCCTGGAGCTCGAGCAGGAAAGACTAAGGCGCGATCGACGAGCCCCGCTCAATCTTCTTCGCGCGTCAGCGTTTGGCTGCGAACCGCGACCAGATCTCGGCGTCCGTATAGAAGTCCACGCCGCCATCGAGATCTCTCACCAGCCACTCGCCGAGATAGACGATCTGGGTGCCGCTGCGCCGCTCGTGCCGAAGCTCGAATTTTCCATCGGCATCCTTCTGCAGCGAGCAATTCGACTGAACCCAGCTCGGCCACTCCTGCAACGGCTGCCCCAAAAATTGCCAGGCAACCAGAGCAGCGTTGTCCGACAAGGGTTCTATGCGCAGTGTCTTGTTCACGAGATCTCCACCATGCGAGTTGTCCCCCGATGCAACGCCTCGGGACTGGAAAGGTTTGGCATCGTCGTTCCGTGACAGCATGCCTGACGGATTTCAACGGTTCCTCTACTTTCTTGTCCGTGAAAACCCGGTCTCCGCGCCCTAACCGATCGTCTGCAGCGCCGGAAACGTCTCGAGCAGCCAGATGCTCACATTCGAGACCGCGCCGGTGAGAAAGCCGATGCCGGTGATCACCATCAAGACGCCCATGGCGCGCTCGACATTGACGAGGTGGCCCTTCATGCGCGCGAACAACGCGGAGAACTGTTCGATCATCAGCGCGGCGATCAGGAAGGGAATGCCGAGGCCCGCGGAATAGACCGCGAGCAGGCCGGCACCCTTCGTCACCGTGGCTTCGGCCGCGGCAATCGAGAGGATCGCGGCGAGGATCGGGCCGATACAGGGCGTCCAGCCGAAGGCGAAAGCGAGGCCCATGATATAGGCGCCCCAGAGGCCGACCGGCTTGGGGATCGGCAGCCGTCCCTCGCGCATCAGCAGGCCGATGCGCGTCAGGCCGAGGAAATGCAGGCCCATGATGATGATGACGATGCCGGCGAGAATCGACAGCTCGGCCGACCAGGCTCGGATCAGCCCGCCGACCAGCGAAGCGCTGGCGCCGAGCGCCACGAACACCGTGGAAAAGCCAAGCACGAACAGAAGCGCCGACATCATGATCGCGCGCTTGGAGGCCGCGACCGGCTCGTCGCTTTCGACATGCTCGATCGTGGCGCCCGTCAGGTAGACCAGATAGGGCGGAACCAGAGGCAGGACGCAAGGCGAGAGGAAGCTGACGAGTCCGGCAATCAGCGCCGCCGGGATCGAAACATTTTGCATGATGCAGTCGGAGCCATCTCAGGCACCGGTACGGCGCGCAAGGAATGCGCCCGGCCGGAGCCGAACCGGCTCTGGTGTAGCCGATGGCTGAGAATGCGCAACAGAGGCGCACGAAAACCAGGGCTCCTCCCGATGCCATCCGTGATCACAGATGCGGCATCGGGACGCGCACAAACCTCGCCAAAAAGCGAGATTCGGCGGCGCGGCTACTTCACCACGCGGAGCAGCGGACGCCGGGGCTGGTCCTGCGTCTGCTTGGAAGGGGTCGGCGGCTCGCTCGCAGCGCTCCGCAGCATTTCGTCGCACAGCGCCTTGAGATCGGCACTGTCAATTCCTTTCAGCTTCATCCGCACGTCGAGGATGACAATGGACAGCATCTCGGCCGACTCACGGTTGTTGCACTCGTTGAGAGCCCTGCGGCACTCCTCGAGCGTTTCCAGCACCGACTGCAACTGTTCGTCTGAATGCGACACTTGCGTTCTTTCCGTTAATTCGGCCTGCGAGACGTATTTGTGGCGCCCCCTTTGGCCCGCATGGACGACCAAAGATAGCACGAGGCTACTGCGCCTCCGAACCTGATTTCAGTGTGTTTCTGCCGTGAGACCGTGGTTCCGGCCGCAGTCGCCCCGCAGCAGCATTGGCGATCGCCGAACTGGTCCGGGAGCAAACGTCTTGCGCGGTGCGATCGATCCATCGCGTGAGACGGCATTTGCCTTCGCGCATGAATTTCCATCACGGACAGCGCCGGCAATCCCGCAGCCATTTCGCGGCCCGCAACGGAACTCACGCCACATTCCCCTCAGCCGGGCGATAGCCTGCCCAATCCCACCCCAAGACAGCACCCCAATACCGCCCACAAGTTGATAAGGATGACGTTCAAAACTCGTCATTCCCCAACCCGCCGTGGTTGTGGTTTGCGTCAGATTCTGCCAGTTTAGCTACCTAAAGGAAATTGTATGCACTCCTTGGCGGAAAGGGGCGTTCCGCTGGAAGAACGCCTAAAAGCAAATATCAGCGGCCTCTCCGATTGGGATGCGGCCCGCATTTTCCTGGAAGTCGTCCGATGCGGAAGTTTCCGCTCGGCGGCCGAACGCCTGTCGCTGTCGATCAACGCCGTCCGCCGCCGGATCGATGATTTCGAGCGTCAGACCGGCACAACCCTGTTCACCCGCGACGTTCACGGCACCCATCTGACCGACGAAGGTGCGATGGTGGTCTCCGCCGTCGAGCGCATGGAGGCCGCGGCCTTCGACGTGCTACGGACCAGCGATTCGACCGCCAACGTCCTGTCCGGCGAGGTCCGCGTCGCCGTCACCGAAGGCCTCGGGACGTTCTGGCTCGCCCCGCGGCTGGTCGAATTCCAGCAGGCCTATCCGAAGATCCTGGTCGACCTGCATTGCGCGATGCGCTCGGCCGACGTCTCCCGCCACGAGGCCGACGTCGCAATCCATCTGTCGCGTCCCTCTGCGCTCGACGTCAAGCTGGTGCGGCTCGGCCGCATGCATCTGATGTTCTGGGCCTCCGAGAAATACATCGCAAGACATGGCGCGCCGCGCTCGGCGGCGGAATTGATCAAGCACCGCCTGGTGCTGCAATTCGCCGACCAGCTTGCCGCCAAGGAGACATTCGAGAGCTTCTTCCCCGGCGTTTCGGAACGCGACCTCCTGGTCATGAAGACCAACGTCTCGAGCGCCAACTACTGGGCGGTCGCGAATGGCGCCGGCATCGGCGTATTCCCGAGCTATGCCATTGCGCTTGGCGGGAAGTTGATTCCACTGGAGGTCGAGCTGAACCGACCGCTGGATATCTGGCTGTCCTATCATCCCGGTAGCGGCCGCATTCCCCGCGTGCGGCACATGATTGACTGGCTGATCGACGCTTTCAATCCGGCTCGCTTCCCGTGGTTTAAGGAAGAGTTCGTGCACCCGCATGAATTCAAGGACTCGTATATGGGCGAACCCCTGACCCAGCTCTTCGGGGGATTTTCAACCGAAGAACAAAGGTGAGACGAATATGAAAGCAGCGGCAAAAAGAATGAAGCAGCGCAGTGCCGGCAAGCCGGACATTGAGCTTGGCAAGCGGATCCGTCTGCGGCGCGTCGAGATGAAGATCTCGCAGGCCGAGCTCGGCGAGAAGCTGGGTGTCAGCTTCCAGCAGGTTCAGAAATACGAGAAGGGCGTCAATCGCGTCGGCGCGGCTCGGCTTCAGCAGATCGCCTCCGCCCTCGATGTGCCCGTGACCTTCTTCTACGACGGCGACAACAAGGCCCGCGAAGTCGAGAGCCTGCTCTTCCTCGACAGCGCCTTCAGCCTCCGCCTGCTGCGCGCCTACAGCAAGATCAAGGACCAGACGGTGCAGCGTCAGCTCGTCTCGCTGATGGAATCGATCGCGGCGAACGAGAGCTGAGATCGGTCGGCGCTCTGGCCTTTACGGCCGATGTTCAATCCGCCGCGTCACGGGGGCGCGGCCGGATTGAACGAGAGCCGACGAGATATGCCTGCGCCCGCGCGCTTGCGCGAGGTCCGTCTTGGGGTGGCCTGTCTCGGGCGGCGTTGCCGCCCTTTCTTCTTGGCGATTTGCCGCCATTCGCCGAACTCCGCGCGCCATGCGTTCGCAGCACAGGCGGATGCAAGCTCTCCTCCCCTGCGCCGGTTGACCACGGCAGCGGCGACGCCGCACATTGCGCTCGGCCACAGACAAGCGAGCGCGCGATGCCCGACATTTCCAGCACGACCGGAACTCCTTACGCCGACGGCAAGATCCTCAAGCACTCGGCCGATGGTGTCGGCGTGGTCACCTTCAACAATCCCGACAAGCGCAATGCGATGTCGCTGGAGATGTGGGAGGGATTTGGCGAGGCGCTGGCGGCCTTGCGCGACGACGACACCGTGCGCGTCGTGATCCTGCGCGGCGCCGGGGGCAAGGCGTTCGTCTCGGGTGCCGACATCAGCCAGTTCGAGAAGGTCAGGCACAATGCGGCGGCGTCCGAGGAGTACGCCAGGCGCAGCGCCGCCCAGCGCGCGCTGCTCGCCGACTATCCGAAGCCGACCATCGCCTGCATCGACGGCTATTGCCTTGGCGGCGGCATGCAGGTCGCGATGCTCGCCGACATCCGCCTCGCCTCGCATGGCAGCCAGTTCGGCATTCCCGCAGCCAGGCTCGGCATCGCCTACGGCTATGACGGCTTGCGGCATCTGGTGTCGCTGGTCGGCCCAGCCTGGGCGCGGCTTCTGATGTACACGGGCATGCGGATCGATTCCGCCGAGGCGCTGCGCATCGGTCTCGTCGAGCGCCTGTTCCCGGCGGGCGAGCTCTGGGGCGAGACCATGACGATTGCCGCGACGATCGCGCAGAACGCCCCGCTCGCGATCAAGGCCGCCAAGATCACCATCGCGCAAGTGCTGAAGGACGAAAGCGCGCGCGACATGGAGGCGATCAAGGCAATCGGCAATGCCTGCATGGACTCGGAGGATTTCCGCGAGGGCCGGCAGGCCTTCATGGAGAAGCGCAAACCGCAGTTCCGGGGTCGCTGAGGCTGAACCCGCGTTCAGGTAGATTAAATTCCTCGTGCAACTTTACGCAGCCGCAACCACTCGATGTCGCGAAAGTTCTCCCGCCACCAACGCGGGAGATTGCGATGACACTGAAATTTGCTGTTCTTGCTCTGGCTGCCATGGGCGGAGTTGCGACGCTACCGAGGGCCGTCGTCGAACACCTCGACCAGACGGAAGCGCTCGCACATCAGCATCATGTCTTCGCTGAACCGTCCGAGCCGGCCGAAATAGGTCCGGTGGGCGCTGCGCCAATAAGCCAGGCTCCGATCGCCTTCGCCCTCCTCGTAAGCGAAGGCGGCATCGACATCGTTGAAACGTCGATAAGCGATCTCGGTGGTCTCGATGACGCAGCGCGGCTCGCCCCGTCCGTTGAGCACGACCCAGCGCTCACCGGGCGTCGAAACATTGGGTTCGTCTTCCGTGCTGCACGTTGCTGTCTTGACTCCCCTGACGACGAGCTCAAGCAATTCGTCCGCGAGCTCGGGACCGTCGCCGAACGCAAACGTCCGCAAGTGCCGATACCGTTCCGGGACTGGCTTGCTCATGATCAAGCTCTATAGCGCCCCCAGCACGGCCTTCGTGATGTCCGCCGTGCCGTTGTTGCCGCCGAACTCCATCGGCTTGATGCCGCCGGCATAGACCTGGTCCACCGCGCGCTCGATGGTCTCGCCCGCCTCGGCCGCGCTCTCGATGCCGTGCTTGTCGGCGAGCCAGTCCAGCATCATCGCCGCAGACAGGATCATGCCGGTCGGATTGGCCTTGCCCTGCCCCATGATGTCGGGCGCGGTGCCGTGGCACGGCTGGAACACCGCGTACTTGTCGCCGATGTCGGCCGAGGGCGCCATGCCGAGGCCGCCGATCAGGCTGGCGGTGATGTCGGAGACGATGTCGCCGAACATGTTCTCCATCACCATCACGTCGAAATCCCAGGGACGCTTCACCAGCATCGCCGAGCAGGCATCGACATAGAGGCGGTCGGTCTTCACCTCGGGATGCTTCTTGGCGATCTCGTCGAAGATGCCGCGGAAGAAGGCAAACGCCTTGAACACGTTCGCCTTGTCGACGCAGGTGAGCATTCCCGGCTTGCCCCGGGCCCTGCGCCGCTCGGCCAGGCGAAACGAGAACTCGAACAGGCGCTCGGACGTCTTGCGGGTGATCACCATGGTCTCGCGCGCATCCTCCTGGGTGACGACACCCTTGCCCATCGAGGCGAACAAGCCCTCGGTGGATTCACGGATCACGACGAGATCGATGCCACGCTGGTCGGCGCCGACGATCGGGCTCGGCACGCCCGGAATGAGCCGCGCCGGACGCACGCCGGCATAGAGATCGAAGATGAAGCGCAGCTCGATCTGCGGCGCGATCTCGGTATTGTCGGGATAGCGCACCGACGGCAGCCCGCAGGCCCCGAGCAGGATCGCATCCGCCTCCTCGCACAGCTTGATCGTGGTGTCAGGCATCGACTTGCCGGTGGCGAGATAATTGTTGGCCCCGGCTGGCGCGTCGGTGAACCGGAAGCGCAGGCCGGATTTTTCGCCGACCTTGCGCAGCACCTCGAGCGCCGGCGCCATGACTTCGGGACCGATGCCGTCACCAGCGAGCACGGCAATGTGGAAGGCGTTGTTTGCGGACATGGGTTTCCCAAAAAGTAGATGTCATTCCGGGGCGGTCCGCAGGACCGAACCCGGAATCTCGAGATTCCGGGTTCGATGCTCCGGGCCGCGCGTCGCGGTCCCGTCGCATCGCCCCGGAACGACAACTCAATTACGGCGTCAGCACCGTGCGTCCGACCACCGCGCCCTGCTGCAACTGCACCAGCGCGTCATTGGCCTTGGCGAGCGGTTGCCGCGTCACCGGGATCGGCGGCACCTTCTTCGTTCGCACCAGCTCGAGCAATTCCTGCGTCTCGCGCAGATTGCCGACGTAGCTGCCCTGGATCGTCACCGCCTTGATCGGAATCAGCGGCAGCGCCCAGGTCGCGCCGCCGCCGAACAGGCCGACGATGACGAGCTTGCCGCCCTTGGTCAGGCAGTCGAAGCCGAGCTGCGTCGTCGCGGCATTGCCGACAAGATCGATCACGGCGCGGATCGGACCGCCCGCCTTCTTGGCGAGTTGCTCGAGCGCATCCGGCGCCTTGGGATCGACGGTCGCCAGCGCGCCGGCCTTCTCGGCCGCCTCGCGCTTCTTCGCGTCGATGTCGACCATGATCGCACCCTTGCCGCCCATGGCCTTGAGCAGCGACAGCGCCATCAGGCCGAGGCCGCCGGCGCCGAACATCACGATCGGCGTGTCGAAATGCTGCTCGACCTTCTTCAACGCGCTGTAGGTCGTGACGCCCGAGCAGGCGTAAGGCGCGGTCGTCGCGGGATCGAGCCCTTTCAGATTGAGAAGATAGCGCGGATGCGGCACCAGCATGTGATCGGAATAGCCGCCGTCGCAATAGACGCCGAGCGAGCGCGGCGTCAGGCACATGTTCTCATCGCCGGCCAGACACGTGGCGCATTTGCCGCAGCCGATCCAGGGATAGACCAGGCCGACGTCGCCGAGCTTGAGATCGCCCTGATCGGTCGGCTTCACGTCGGGACCGAACGCCAGGATTTCACCGACGGTCTCGTGGCCCATCGTCAGCGGCAGGTTGATGCCGCGGTCCTTCAGCGACAGCGGCTTGCGGCCGTGGCCGAGATCGTAGCCGCCCTCCCAGATATGGAGATCGCTGTGGCAGACGCCGGCGGCCTTCACCTTGATCAGCACCTGCGTGCCCGACGGCTGCGGCGTCGCCTCATCGACCTCCTGCAGCGGCGCCTTGAAATCGGCAACCTTGAAACTCTTCATTGGCGTCCTCCCGGAATGCTTCTCGTTCTTGCGCAGCATGCCATGACCGGCGAGACGAGACAAACCCGGGAGCGGTCTTAGTTCAGGCCAACGGATAATGGCAAGCCACGAACTGGCCGGGTCCGATCTGGCGCAACTCCGGTATCTCCGCGCTGCATCGCTGATCGGCGCGCGGGCAGCGGGTGCGGAAGCGGCAGCCGGACGGAGGTGCAATCGGCGATGGTGGCTCGCCGGTTGCCACGCTCTCGGCGGGACGAACGGCCGGATCTGGCACCGGGATCGCCTGCAACAACAGCCCGGTATAGGGATGTGCGGGTCTTGCGAACAATTGCTCCGACGGCCCGACCTCGCAGAGCCGGCCGAGATACATGACCGCGACGCGATCGCTGACCGCTTTGACCACCGCGAGGTCGTGCGCGATGAACAGCAGCGTCAGACCGAAGCGCGCCTTCATCTCCTCGAGCAGGTTGAGGATCTGCGCGCGGATGGAGACGTCCAGCGCCGACACCGGCTCGTCGCAGACGATGAACTCCGGGTTGAGCACCAGTGCTCGCGCGATGCAGATGCGCTGGCATTGACCGCCGGAGAATTCGTGCGGCAGACGGCCCGCCACGAGATCGGGATCGAGCCCGACCGCGGAGAGCACCTCGTGAACCCGTCGCTTGCGCTCGGCGGCATCCTTGACGCCGGCGATGATCAACGGCTCGGCAATGATATCGCCGATGCGACGGCGCGGATTGAGCGAGGCGATCGGATCCTGGAAGATGAGCTGCACCCGGCGGCGCATCCTGCGCAGCGCCTCGCCCTCCATGGCCGTGAGGTCCTCGCCGTCGAACAGCACACGGCCGGATCTGGCGCGGCGCAATTGCAGCACCGCCCGCCCGAGCGTCGACTTGCCGCAGCCGGATTCGCCGACCAGCCCCAGCGTCTCGCCGCGCGCGACCTGAAAACTGACGCCGGAGACGGCATGCACCGTCTTGTTGCCGAGACCATATTCGACGACGAGCTTGTCGACATTCAGAAGCGGCTCGGGGCGCACAGCAAGCTGCATCATGCGCCGATCCCTTCCGTCATCCGGATCGGATGGAAGCAGGCATAGAGATGTCCAGGCGCCTCCGCGTCCTTCAGCTCGGGCTTGGCCTCGTGACAGCGTCCTGCGGCATAGCGGCAGCGCGGCGCGAAGGAGCAGCCACGAAGCGGCCGTGTCGGATCGGGCGGGCGGCCGGAGATGGCAGGCAGCGGCGTATGCGGCGCGGTCTCCAGCTTCGGGATCGCGGCCAGCAGCGCCTCGGTGTAGGGCATGTGCATGCGCTTGAACAGGGCCTGTGTCGGCGCGCGCTCCACCACCCTGCCCGCATACATCACGGCGACCTCGTCGGCACGGCCGGCGACGACGCCGAGATCGTGGGTGATGATGATCATCGCCATGTGCCGGCGGCGCTGCTCGCGCGCCAGCAGATCGAGAATCTGCGCCTGGATGGTGACGTCGAGGGCGGTGGTAGGCTCGTCCGCGATCAGCAGTTTCGGCTCGCAAGATAATGCGATCGCGATCGCGATGCGCTGGCGCATTCCGCCGGAACATTGGTGCGGATATTGCGCGAGCCGCTGCTCCGGCGCGGGAATGCCGACGGCCGCCAGCAGCTCGATGCTGCGCTTGCGCGCCGCTGGCGCATCCAGCTCGAGATGCTCCTGAATCGTCTCCATCAACTGCGTGCCGATGGTCAGCACCGGATTGAGCGAGGTCATGGGATCCTGGAACACCACCGCGAGGTCGCGCCCGCGCAGGCGACGCAGGCTGTCAGGCGCGAGCCGCACCAGGTCCTGGCCGTCGAACATCACGCGCCCCGTCAGCTTTGCCTTCTTCGGCAGCAGCTGAAGCACCGCGCGCGACAGCATGGTCTTGCCACAGCCGGACTCGCCGACGATGCCGAGCGTCCGGCCGGCCTCCAGCGACAGATCGACATGATCCACGGCGCGCAGATTGCCGCGCGGGGTCGGCAGCTCGACCGCGACGTCCTCGATCGTCAGCAGCGGCGCGTTCACAGCGAACCCTGACGCGGATCGGTCAGTGCCCGCAAGGTGTCGCCGACGAGGTTGAACGCCAACACGGTCACGAACAGGGCCGCGGCCGGCAGGAAGGCGAGCCGCGGCGCGACGTCGAGGCTCTCGCGGCCCTCGCCGATCATGCTGCCCCAGCTCGCCATCGGCGGCGGCACGCCGAGACCGAGGAAGGACAGCGCCCCCTCGACCACGATGGTGACGGCGACACCGAGCAGGAAGAAGGCGAGCAGCGGCAGGATCACGTTGGGCAGCAGCTCGCGCACGAGGATACGCGCGTGGCTGGCGCCGAGCGCTTCGGCGGCGATCACAAACTCGCGCCGCGCCAGGGTCAGCGTCGCAGCGCGCGCCACGCGCATGAAGGCGGGAATGCCGAGCACGCCGAGGATCAAGGTGAGATTGGGAATAGACTGGCCCAGATAGGCCGTCACGGCGAGCGCGAAGATCAGCGGCGGAAAGGCGAGCAGCACGTCCATGCTGCCGACCACCAGCGTCTCGAACCTGCCGCGGAAATAGCCGGCGAGCAGCCCGAGCGCGCCGCCGACGACGAGGCCGATCATCGGCGCGATCAGCCCGACGGTCAGCGACACGCGCGCACCAAAGATCAGGCGGGCGAGCTCGTCGCGGCCGAGCCCGTCGGTGCCGAGCCAGTGCTCCCCGGAGAACGCGGCGCGGCGCTCCAGCATGTCCATGTCGGTCGGGTTCTGCAGCGGCAGCACCGGCGCGAGGATTGCGAGCGCAAGAATGATCGCCACCCAACCGCTCGCGAGCCAGAACAGGACGCCGAGCTTGCGCCTGCCGCGAACGGGCGCGGACGCTGCCTCGTCCTGAATTGACAGCTCAAGCGTGGCCATGACGGATCCTCGGGTCGAGCACGGCGTAGAGCATGTCGACGATGAAATTGACGATGACGAAGCCGCAGGCAACCAGCAGCACCACGCCCTGGAGGATGACGAGGTCGCGAGTGTAGATCGCGCCGACCAGCAGACGGCCGATGCCGGGCAGCGCGAAGATCGATTCCACGATCAGCGTGCCGCCGAGCAGACGGCCGATATTGATGCCTGTCACCGTCACCAGGGTCAGCGACGAAGGCTTGAGCGCATGCACGAACAGGATGCGGGATGGCTTGAGGCCTTTTGCTTTCGCGAGCGCGATATAGTCCTCCTGCAGGGTCGCGATCATGTCGGAGCGCAGCACCCGCATGATGCCCGGCCATTCCGCGAGCGCGAGCGTCAGGGCCGGCAGCACGAAGAAGCGCAGATTGCTGAGCGGCTCCTCGGTGAACGGCACATAGCCGGTTGCGGGCAGCCAGTGCAGCTCGACCGCGAACAGATAGATCAGCAGGATCGCGGTGAGAAAAGACGGCATCGACAGCATGGCGAAGGCGCTGCCGGTCATGAAACGGTCGAAGGCGCCGCCGGCGCGTGCGGCGCAGGCGATCGCAACTGGAACGCCGATCAGGAGCCCGATGAATTCGGCCATCAGCATCAGTTGAAGCGAGACCGGGATGCGCTCGGCGACTGCCTGCAACACCGTCTGCCCGGTGCGGAACGAACGGCCGAGATCGCCCTGCAACACGTGGCCGAGCCAGCTCAGGTAGCGCCACCATAGCGGCTGATCCAGCCCCATGTCACGCCGCAGCGCCGCGACATTCTCCGGCGTCGCCTGATCGCCGAGGATGACGAAGGCGAGATCGCCCGGCAGCAGCGAGGCGATCAGGAAGGTGAGCAGCGAGACGGCCAGCAGAACCGGCAGGATGGCAAGGAGCCGCCGAACGACGAAGTTCAGCATCGCGTGGTCATTCCAGCCAGGTGTTCGAGACGTCGATCACGCCGTTGTAGATCTTCGGAAAGCCCTTCAGCTTCGCGCTCGACAGCGCGTAATAGGTGTTCTGGAAGGTCCAGAACCAGATCGCCTCCTTGTTGATCAGGCGGCTGATGGCGCAGTAATCCTCGGTACGCTGGCCGAGATCGGCGGTGACGCGCGCGTGGTCCAGAAGCTTGTCGAGCTCGGGATTCGAGTAGCTGGAGAGTGCCAGCGGGCTGCCGCTGCGGAAATTCGCGTACATCTGCGGATCGGGATCGGCGAGATCGACGATGCGCCACGGCGTCAGCTGGAACTGGCGGGTGAAGGCGCGCGACGGAATGGTGGCCTGATCGACCTGCTCGATCTCCATGTTGGCCCCGACGCGCTTCCAGAACTGCTGGAGCACCTGGCCGACCACGCGGCCGCGGGGCGTCGCGGTCACCAGCATCTTGAACTCGACCGGCTTGCCATAATCCTTGATCAGCGCCTTGGCCTTCTCGACGTCGAAGGGCAGCGCGCCGTCGTCCTTGCACTTGACCCAGGAGCCGTCGCCGTAGGGATTGCTCGCGGGCCGGCTCAGGCCGTTGCTGATCACCTGCGACATCTTCGGACGATCGATCGCCATCACCAGCGCCTGGCGCACGCGGACGTCGTCGAACGGCGCGACCTTGGTGTTGAAGGCGTAGACCTGCGCGCCCGAGCCCTTATAGGTGTGAACCGTGAGCTTGGGGTCCTTCTGCGCCTTCATGATGTTGTCGGCATCGTTCTCGTCGTCCCAGATGATGTCGGCCTCGCCCGATTGCAGCGAGGCGAAGCGCGATTGCGCGTCAGGCAGCGGCTTCAGGATGATGCGGTCGAGATAGGGACGGCTCTTGTCCCAGTAGTTGGGATTCTTCTCCAGCACCATGCGGTCGCCCGCGGTCCAGGATTTGAGGATATAGGGACCGGTGCCCACGGGATTTCGATTGTAGTCGTCACCCCTGGTCTTCCAGGCAGTCGGAGAATGCACCGCATTGTTCTGGCTCTGGATGGTAATCACCGCCGGCAGGTTCACCGAGGGGTCGGTGAGCTTGTAGACGACGGTATGCTCGTCCGGCGCCAGCACCTCCTTGACGTTGGTGATGTAGAAGGCGCAGCGGCACTTGTTGGCGGGATCCTTCTGCCGGTCGAAGTTCTCCTTGAAGGCCTGCGCGTTGAACGGCGTGCCGTCGTGGAATTTCACGCCCTCGCGGAGCTTGAAGGTCCAGCTCATGTAATCGTCGGAATGGGTCCAGGACACCGCGAGCTTTGGCGCGGCCTCGCCCTTGTCGTCGAGGGTGGTCAGTGTGTCGAAGATCGCGGCGGCGGCGGTGAAGGTCGAGGTGTCGTAGACGCCGACCTTGAGGGGATCGAAGCCCGGGATATCCAGCTCCTGGCCGACCGTGATGCTGCCTCCCGGCTTCTGCGCCTGAGCGGGCCCGGCCAGTGCCAACGCCGCAACGAGGAAAATCGGCACGTGCTTGCGCACTGCGGCAGCAATGTTCGTCATGGTTCCTCCCGGGATCCCGCGTCCGATGTTTCGGATCGCTGAACGACTTGAGGGCGAGATTGGCGACAAATGCTCGCCACCGCAAGAGGAACGCACGGGAGTTCAAACGCCGCATGCGGCGGCGATGTTGCTCAAGATGTCGCGGCTGTTTTGCCTGGCGGAATTTGCCCATCGCCTGCGAGGCCGATCTCGTCGCGCAGCGCATCCGTGTGCTCGCCAAGCGTGGCCATCGTCTTGCCCGGTGTGGTATCGGCGCCGGACATCCGGAACGGCAGATTGAGTACCCGGAAGGAGCCACCCTCGTCCTGCACTTCGGAGAGCGCCTGCCGATGCGCGAGTTGCGGATCGGCCAGGGCCTCGGACACGGTGCGATAGGCCGAGGCCGGTACGCCGGCAGCACCAAGCGCGAGGAGGCATGCGTCGGTCGCGAGCTGACGCGACCAGACTTCGACGCCATCCATCAAATCCGCCCAGTTCTCGCGGCGCGCGGCGTAGGTGGCGAAGCGTGGATCGGAGATCCATTCGGGGCGTCCGATCACGCCCATCAATCCCTGAAACGTCTTCTCGCTGGCGACCGTGATCATGACATAGCCGTTTGCCGTCTCGGTCGGGCCGAACATCGGGCGCGGCGGCGGCTTCACCGCGAATTGCGCGCTCTGCAGTTCGATCACAGTCAAGGTCAGCATCGATTCCAGCATGGAGACGTCGATGTGCTGGCCAAGCCCGGTGACCGTGCGCTGATAGAGCGCCGAGGCGATCGCGCCGAAGCCGTAGACGCCGGTGACGACGTCGGCATGGTAGATGCCGCAATAATCGGGACGGTTGCGGCCCGGCTGGTAGGCCAGATGCGCCATGTCGTAGCCGGAGGCCGCATGGATCACGGGCGCGTAGGCCGGCAGCTCGGCCGAGGGGCCGGTCTGGCCGTAGCCGGAGATCGAGCAGTAGATCAGCCTCGGATTGACCGGGCGCAGCCTGTCATAGTCGAGCCGCAGCCGGTGCATCACGCCAGGACGGAAATTCTCCACCAGAATGTCGGCCGTCGCCGCCAGCCGGCTCACCGCCTCCCTGCCGTCCTCGGACTTGAGGTCGAGGACCACGCTCTTCTTGCCGACATTGAGCTGGCCGAACACGGTGCTGCACCCCTTGCGCAGCGGTGGCCGGGTCCGCATCGTCTCTCCGCCGTCGGTCTCGATCTTGATGACCTCGGCGCCCATGTCGGCGAGCATCCGCGTGCAATGGGGGCCGGCGATGGTAGTCGAGAAATCCAGGACCCGCAAACCTGCCATGACCTTTGTCAACGTCCCCTCATGCTTATCTGATAACTGCATGCCTGCTCACGCCTTGGGTCTCTTAGGAACCAACGAAGTGCTTTGTTGTTGATGCGGCGACCCTAGAGGGCGGCGGCCGAGTAGGAAAGTGGTTACCGCACGGACGCGTCGCGTGGGCGGGCTTGGGAATTCCAGGACAACTGGACCCGTTCTTGCATAGCAGCAAGCGGGATCGGAAGAGGGCAGCTGTTCTTGAGGGTCTTGTTCGTCACCACTGAGATGGATGACTTCATCCGCGTTGGCGGACTGGGCGCCGTTTCCGCCGCTCTTCCCCGTGCGCTTCGCTCCTTCGCCGATATCCGGATCATGCTGCCCGGCTATCGCGACATCATCGAGCAACTCACTCATATTCAGATCGTTGGCCGCTGCCCTGCATTCGCGGAGATGCCGGCCTGCTCGCTCGGCCGGGCCGCGACCAAGGACGGCCTGCCGGTCTATGTGCTGTTGTGCTCACAGCTCTACGACCGGCCAGGCAATCCCTATGGCGACGAGGCCGGACGCGACTGGCCCGACAACGACATCCGCTTCGCGCGCTTTGCCTCCGCGGCGGCTGAGCTCGCCATGGGCAAGCTGGACAAGAATTGGGCAGCGGACCTGATCCATGCCAATGACTGGCCGGCCTCGCTCGTGCCGGCGTACCTTGCCTGGCGCGGCGCCAAGCTGCCGTCGATCCTGACCATTCACAACCTCGCCTATCAGGGCCTCTTCCCGAAGGACTCGCTGCGGCGGATCGGCGCACCGGAGAGCTCCTTCCACATCGACGGCGTCGAGTTCTACGACCAGGTCTCCTTCCTCAAGGCCGGGCTGGTCTACGCCTCGCACCTCACCACCGTCAGCGGCACCTACGCGCGGGAGATCACCACGGCCGAATTCGGCTGCGGCCTCGAAGGCCTGCTTCGCCTGCGCTCGGATGCGGCCGAGCTCACCGGCATCCTCAACGGCATCGACGAGAGCTGGGACCCGCGCTCCTGCGCCCAGCTCGCCCAGCAGTTCAGCGCCGGCGACTGGGTCGGCAAGAGGGCCAATGCGGATTACGTGCGCAAGCAGTTCGGGCTTGCGGTCTCGCGCGGCCCGATGTTCGGCATCGTCGCGCGGCTCGTGCACCAGAAGGGCATCGACCTCGTGCTGTCGGCGGCAGACGAGATCGTCGACGCCGGCGGGCAGATCGTGGTCACCGGCTCCGGCGAGCCGGCGCTCGAGCAGGCCCTGATCGACGCGCATCGCCGCCGCCCCGACGCCATCGGGGTCGCGATCGGCTTCAACGACGCCCAGGCTCGCCGCATCTTCGCCGGCAGCGACTTCACGCTGATGCCGTCGCGCTTCGAGCCGTGCGGCCTCAGCCAGATGTACGCCCAGCGCTTCGGCTCGCTGCCGATCGGGCACCAGACCGGCGGCCTCGCCGAGACCATCACCGACGGCGAGACCGGCTTCCTGTTCTCGCGGCCCTCGCGCGAATCTTTCCTCGGCGGCGTCCGTCGGGCCTTCTCGGCCTTCATGGCGCACGACCAGCTCGATACCATGCGCCGCAGCGCCATGGGACGATCGTTCTCCTGGAGCATCTCGGCCGGCAGCTACAGCGCACTGTACCGGAAGCTGGCGTCGGTGTGACGCGAACGTCTCCCCGTACTCCGTCATTGCGAGCGAGCAATCCAGACTGTCTCCGCGAAGGGGGTCTGGATGGCTTCGTCGCTAACGCTCCTCGCGATGACGATGCTTGTGGCAGCAGCGGAGATCTTCACCCCTTCCCGCGCAGGTCCATCTGCGGCCGTCCGATCCAGGCGCGGTTGAGACAGCGGGTCATCCAGTCGGGCTGCGTCTCGCCCCGCAGCCGCGCCTGCGCCTCCTGGTAGGGGCCGACATAGCGCAGCCTATCGGGCAATCCCGGATAGACGCGCCTGATCCATCGCAGTGCGTTGTCGGCGGACCGGATCTCGCGCGCGTCAAGCTCGAAACCAAAGCCGGCGCGCAAGCGCTCTGGCAGCATTCTTGCCGTGAGCGCGCGATACCATCGCGGTGGCCGCAACCAGGGTCGCGCACCCGTGAAGATCTGCGTGGCGATTTCGCGTGCCGCCGTGCTGACAGTCAGCGTGTCCGACTGCGCCATCGCCGCGGTGTAGTCGGCGAAGCCGGCCCAGTCCGCGGGCAGGTCATCCGCCGTCAGGCCGAACAGGGCACCGAACATCCGGCTCTCGGCCCAGTAGCGCTCGCGCTCTTCCGCGGAGAGCGGTGCCAGAACGAGGTCATGCGCCATCAACGCGGTCTCGACCAGCGTGGCGTGGACCCAGCGCAGCGACGGAACGTCATTGGCGCAGTAGCGCGAGCCTGCCCCGAACGGGCCGACGGTCTCGGGCATCTCGCCGACGATCATGCCGTGGCGCCGGTGCAGCTGCCGCGACGACAGTAGCGCCCGGTCGAGCGAGCCGAACACCATGGCGAAGACGATGCCAAAGGTGCGATGGAAGCGCCCGATCGGATCGGCAAACGTCTTGGAATGCTCGGCGATCGCAGCAGCGACCCAGGGGTGGGCCAGCTGCAGCAACAGCGCGCGGCCCGCGCCGAGAAAGATCACGGCCTCGCGGTCGATCCGCCAGGTGACGGTGTCGGGGCCGAACACGCCGGCAACCGATCCCGCCGCATGAGCGCGGACCTGATCGAGGGACAGTTCCAGATCGCTCCCGGACACCAATTGCGATAACTTTCGACTGCGGGCCAATACCGACGATCGCAAGGCCTGTGGCAATTCGATGAAAAGGGACGCCGCCCCTACTCCGCCGCCATCGGCATCTCGTCCACATGCTCGTGCAGCACCACGCCGGCGAGCGGATCGAACTCGCCGATCCACGGCTTGCGCGCCAGCACGGCCTTCGTGTGGGCATAGCCGGCATGCCACCGCCGCGTGATCCCGGACGGACTGAAATCGATGTCCTTGGTATGCGTCTCGCGCTCGAGCTGCGGCGCCAGCAGCCGCACCACATGCATGCGGGTCGGGCAACCGTAGCTCGTCAGCTCACGCACGGCGGGGTCGTTGCGCTCGCTCTCGGGTAGCCGCGCCGCAAGCTGGTTGATCACATGGCGCAGGCGATGGGCCTGCTGCTGTCGCACGATCTGGCTCGCGATGCGGCTGGAATATTGCACGTCCTTGTGCCGGTTCAGCACCTCCGCCATCGTGGTCGGCTCGGGCCCGACGGGATTCCACAGATGCACGGAGAAGATCAGCGAATCCTTGCGTGGATTGTCGTCGAACACCGCTTCCGTCGGCGTGTTCGACAGGATGCCTCCGTCCCAATAGAGCTCACCGTCGATGCGCACGGCCGGGAAAGCCGGCGGCAGCGCGCCCGAAGCCATTACATGCTTCACCGTCAGCTCGCCGTCGCGGCTGTCGAAATAGCGCATTTCGCTGGTGCCGACATGAGCCGCACCGACCGTCAGGCGCGGCGCGCAGCGATTGGCCAGGTCGAAATCGACGAGCTCGCTGAGCGTCTTCTCCAGCGGAGCGGTCGAATAATAGCCGGCGTGATCGGCCCCCAGCGGAAAGGAATCTCCGGCATGCGCCAGCGGATTGGGCCGGAAGAAGCCTGGAATGCCGTGGGTGACGGTCGACCAATAGGCCAGCTTTTCGTTGAAGCCGGGAAATCCGGCGCGCCAGTCCCAGACCGGCTGCTGCTCCATCCGCTTCCAGAACGCCCTCAAGCGCGCGAGCCGTTGCTCCGGCGCGTTGCCCGCGATCAGGCTCGCATTGATGGCGCCGATCGAGGTGCCGATCACCCAGTCCGGCTCTATGCCGGCCTCGTGCAGCGCCTGGTAAACGCCCGCCTGGTACGAGCCGAGCGCGCCGCCGCCCTGGAGCACCAGCACGACCTGACCCGGAATATCCGCACCTGTGCCCTTGATGCCGTTCATGCTACGCTCCTGGTGAGCCTGCACCGGTCGAATTTCGTCGGACGCGGCGGTGTTGTTTCGCGCTATCATTCTAAGAGATCGCGGGGTCTTTTGGAATGCCGGTTGGCTTCCGAGTCCATACGTCCGCGCTATCGTGCCGAGCGTGTCATTTCGCGCCCCAATCGGCTAGATTTGAAGCCGATCCTGCTGGGAGCCGATCCATGGAAATGCACCAGGTCCGCTATTTCCTCGCGGTGGCGCAGCTCTTGAATTTCACGCGCGCGGCCGAGGAGTGCAACGTCACGCAGCCGTCGCTGACGCGCGCGATCAAACAGCTCGAGGCCGAGCTCGGCGGCGACCTGTTCCGCCGCGAACGGCCGGCGGCGCAATTGACCGAGCTCGGTCAACGCATGCATCCGCTTCTGAAGCAGTGCTATGACGCCGCCGCCGGCGCACGTTCGCTCGCCTCCTCGTTCAAGAGCGGCGAGATCGGTGCACTCCGCATTGCGCTGACGCATTCGATCGACCTCGCCCTGCTCATTCCGCATCTCAACGAGATCAGGCGGCAGTTCAACCGGCTCGAATTCCGCTTCCTGCGCGGCTCGAACCGGGAGGTCGGCGATTTCCTGAAGAAGGGCGAAGCCGAGCTCGGCATCGCCGCGGAGATCGACGAGGCCTGGGAGCGGCTCGACGTATGGCCGCTGTTCACCGAGAATTTCGAGCTCGTGGTCGGCGGCGGACACCGCCTGGCCGGCCGCGCCAGCGTCGATCTGGACGATTTGCGATCCGAGCAGCTGCTGAGCCGAACCTTCTGCGAGCACTCGCGCCGCATCTCCGCGAGCCTGCGCGAACACGGCATCGACATCGAGCATGGCCATGAGGTCTCGAACGAGCGCGATCTGATCGAGCTGGTCGAGGCCGACATGGGCGTCGCCATGGTGCCGCACACCTCGCCCGTGCCGGAGCGGCTGACCCGCGCCGCAGTCGCAGGGCTGGACGCCCGCCGTACCGTCAATCTGTATGGGGTCGCGGGCCGGCAACGCACGGCCGTAGGCAATGCCGTGATGCGCATGCTGCGCGGCGCCGATTGGCGGGAGATCGCGGGGTAGCCGGGGAAGCATTCTCGCACCAGGCGAGATGCGCATTGCTGCGCCCTCGCCCCTTGTGGGAGAGGGCAGCGACGCTACCAGAAGCGGACTCACTTGGGTGAGGGGTATATCTCCACGGACATCAGCATATGGGACGAGATACCCCTCATCCAGCGCCATAGCCGAAGCTTCGCTTCGGCGTTCTTGAGAACGGCGGCCGAAGGCCGCCTAGGCCACCTTCTCCCACAAGGTCCCACAAGGGGAGAAGGGAAGAGAAGCTCAGCGCTCCCGGCTCGCGCCCTCCAGCGCTTCGATCAGATCGTCGATCTCCATGCGCTTGCGAAAATCCGGGTCGACGAAGCGGGCTTTCACGATGCCGTCCCGTCCGACCACGAACACGGCCGGGATCGGCAGCATCCAGCCGTCATTGCCGTGGAATTTCGCCATGTCCTGATAGGACAGCAGTTGCTGAATCTCGGTGCCGAGCCAGATCGCGAGATTGAGCGACAGCGCGTAGCCGTTGTCGAGATCGGTCAGGATCGGAAACGGCGCGCCGGATTCGGCCTTGAGCTGTCCGGTATATTCCTGCGTCTCCGGCATGATCGCGACGACCTGCGCTCCCATCGCCTTGATGCGGTCCAGCGCCTGGACCACGGCGCGGACATTGAGCCGGCAATAGGGACACCAATGGCCGCGGAAGAACATCACGGCGAGCGGGCCGCACGCCAGCAGCGCGGGCAGCGCGACGAGACGCCCGCCCTCGTCGGGCAGCATGAACGGCGGCATTGCATCGCCCGGGCGCGGCGCCGTCGCGCCACCGCCGTTTCCGTCCAATCGCGCCACCAGCCGATCGACCGCCTCGCCATAGGCCGGGAAGACTTCGCGGCTCGCATCGGCATAGGCGCGGAGCTGCTCGTTCAGGGTACCGTCCATGTCGCGGCAGCGCTGGAAGGCGAGCCTGAGTTGTTCGGCGTCGGCTGGCGAGAGAGATGTCATCTTTCTGCTCCGGCATTCCCTGGGGCGAATAGTAGTTTCCCGGTTCGGCCGCCCGCAAGGGGCGGCCGCGCTGCCAGGATCGGTTCAGTTCACGTAGAAGTTGCCGGTGGGATCGAGCCGCCCCGAGGCAGAGTACAGCGTCCCGTTGTCCATGAAGAAGACCGTGTTGTCGGGTACCTTCTTCGCGTGCTTCATCATGGTCTCGTGGTTCTTCTCCGCCGGCGCCATCGCCATCGCCGACATCTTGCCGGGCCCGCCATAGACATAGGCCATGCCGGCCTTGAAATCCCAGGCGGCCTCCGAGAGGGCCGATGTGGCGATGACAGCAAACGCGGCCGTGGCGATCAGGGTCTTGGACAGTCTTGTCATGGGATGCTCCTCCGGATTGACGTGAACGCCCGCCAATCGGGCGCCTTGCCATCGAACGGTGGAAGCCGCGCGAGCGGAAATGCCGATCCACAATCGGTTCGATAGCCGCCGCCTATCGGCATAGCGCTGCGCTATCGCACCGAGAGCGAAAGGGCATTTCAGGACGGGCCGTGGCTCGAAGAAACTCCTGCCACAGCCGGCGACCAGCGAGGTTGCGGCCAACACAGGAGACCTCCCCATGTTCACGAGCCACGCTCTGTCGCGCCTGACCTGGCCAGGCCTTGCAATCGTCGGCGCGCTGACCCTCTCGGCGCAGCCGGTAGTCGCCGGCGAATGTCCAGCCGGCAAGATCAAGCCGAACGCACAGCAGATGGTCGACCACAAACCCGTCGGCGTTACCGACGTCACGCTCGGCGCGATCGACCTCGGCAAGCAGCCGGCGCATATCGAAGGCCGCGAGCTGCGCTTCCGCAAGCTGACCATCGCGCCCGGCGGCATCGTGCCCTGGCACAGCCATGACGATCGCCCCGCCCTGATCTTCGTGCAGCAGGGCGAGATCGTCGAATACGCTTCCAACTGCGTCGATCCGATCGTGCACAAGGCCGGCGACATCCGCCCCGAAGTCTACGGCACCTCGCATTGGTGGAAGAATCTCGGCAAGGAGACTGTCATCCTCTACGTCGGCGACGTCCGCAAGGATCCCAACGACCATCACATGTAACGAGCGCCCCAGCCCCAGCACTCGTTACCGGGTGTGGCGCCCGGGATCCCCCATGCCGCCGGCGTGCCGGGCGCCACATTCCCCGCAGGAAAATCAGGCCATGACCGATCTTTCCGCTCCCATCAAACAGGACGTGATAACGAACGAGACACATTCCCCTGGTCTCGCGCTTCGCTCGCTCGTGATCGGCCTCACCGCCTTCCTGACCGTCGTCGATCTCTTCGCGACGCAGGCGATCCTGCCCTCGCTGACGCGGCACTACGGCGTCACTCCCGCAGCGATGGGCTTTGCCGTCAATGCCAGCACCTTCGGCATGGCGGTCGCCGGCCTCATCGTCGGCTTCTTCAGCCCGCATATCGACCGGCGGACCGGCATCCTGCTCAGCCTGACGCTTCTTGCGATTCCCACCAGCCTGCTGGCGTCCGCGCCAGATCTTGTCGTCTTCACCGCCTTGCGGGTCGCGCAGGGCCTGTGCATGGCGTCCGCTTTCGCACTCACCCTCGCCCACCTCGGCGAGCAATGCAGCGCCACGGATGCCGGCAGCGCGTTTGCCGCCTACATCACGGGCAATGTCGCCAGCAATCTCGTCGGCCGGCTGGTCTCGGCGGCGGTTGCCGATGGCCTCGGCCTTGCCTGGAACTTCTACTTCTTCGCAGGGCTCAATCTTGCCGGCGCGTTGCTGGTCCATTTCACCATCCAGCGCGTGCGGCCGATGCATGCCATGATGCCGGCGGCTTCGCCCTTCTCCGCCACCATCGCGCATTGGCGCGATCGGCGGCTGCGCGCCGCTTTCGGCATCGGCTTCTGCATCCTGTTCGCCTTCATCGGCACCTTCACCTTCGTCAATTTCGTTCTGGTCCGGCCGCCGCTGTCGCTCGGCATGATGGATTTGGGTCTCGTCTATCTGGTCTTCCTGCCGTCCGTCGTCACGACGCTTCTCGCCGGCAAGGCGGCCGCGCGGCTGGGAACGCGGCCCACGATCTGGAGCGCGCTCGCTGTCGCCGGGCTGGGCCTGCCCTTGATGCTGGCGCCGCATCTGGACGCGGTGCTCGCCGGCATGGTTCTGGTCGGCGTCGGCACATTCTTCGCGCAGGCCGCCGCGACGGGCTTCGTCGGACAGGCCGCAACCGACAACCGCGGCATCGCCAGCGGGACTTATCTTGCGTGTTATTTCTGCGGCGGGCTCGTCGGCACGGCCGTGCTCGGCCGGCTGTTCGATGCTTTCGGCTGGCAGGCCTGCGTCGCCGGTGTGGGCGTGGCGCTCGTGCTGGCGGCTTTGCTCACCTTCGACCTGAAGCGCTAACGCTCGACCGGGGCCTCCTGCGGCGGCTCGTCGTCGGCGATGGCGCGCCAGGCGGCACCGTCGAGATCGTCGTACTGGCCGCTGCGCAGCGACCAGAGGAAGGCGACAAGACCGGCACCTCCGAGCATCAAGGCCAGCGGCACCAGGATGACCAGGATCTCCATCACACGATCTCCCGCGAGGTGCTGCGGGCACGCAGCGAATTCAACATGACCAGGATCGAGGATCCGCTCATGGCCGCTGCCGCGATCAGGGGCGTCACGATGCCGCTGATCGCGACCGGAACGGCAAGCACGTTGTAGCCGATCGCAAGCCAGAGGTTCTGCCGCATCAGGTGCAGCGCCTTGCGCGAAGCATCGATCGCGGCGACCACGGGGGCGAGCGGCCGGCCGAGGAAGACGAGATCGGCGGTGGCTTGGCTGAGATGCGCGGCCGAGATCGGCGACATCGAGACATGGGCAGCCGCCAATGACGGCGCATCGTTCATGCCGTCGCCGACCATCAGCACCTTGGCGCCGCGCTGCTTCAGCTCCTCGATCCGCGCGATCTTGTCGGCCGGCGTGACGCCGGCGCGCCACTCGGGAATGGCGAGCGCATGCGCCGCCGCCTTCACTGCCGGCTCGCGGTCGCCGGACAGGATCTCGATGCCGATGTTGCGCGCCTTCAGCGCCGCGACCACGGCCTGCGCATCCGGACGCAGGCCCTGGCGTACCGAGAGGACGAATTTCTCGCTGCCCTTGCTGAAGGCGACGACGGAGGCTTCGGGATCGAGCGTGGCGCCGCCGAGCAGCGCCTCGGCACCGCAGTAGGACGGACGGCCGAGGCGAAGCTCGACGCCGTCCACGGTCGCGCGGACGCCCTGCCCGGGCTCCTCGACCGCGCCGACGATCGGAGACTTCGCATCGGCGGCCTGAGCGACGGCGGCGGCGACCGGATGATGGCTCGACAGCGCGAGCCGGCCGGCGAGTTCGAAGATGTCGGCGGGGATGTCGGCCGCATTCATCACTTCGAGATCGGGCAGCGTCAGCGTGCCGGTCTTGTCGAAGATGACATGGTCGGCTTCCGCCAGCCGCTCGATCGCGTCGCCGGAATTCAGCAGCACCCCGGACTTGAACATCGCGCCGGAGGCGATCGTCTGCACGGTCGGAATGGCAAGGCCCAGCGCACAAGGGCAGGTAATGATCAGGACGGCAACACCGGTCACGATCGCATCATGCCAGCTCGCGCCGGCGATGACCCAGCCGAGAATGGTCAGAAGCGCGGTCGCATGCACCACCGGTGCGTACAGCCGCGAGGCGCGGTCGGCGAGCCGCATGTAGCGCGAACGGGCCTGCAGCGCATTGTCCAACAGCCGCGTGATCTCGGCGAGCAGCGTCGCCTCCGAGGCGGCCGAGACCCGCACCCGCAACGTGCCCGAGATGTTCATCGATCCCGCATAGACCGGCGTGCCCTGCTCCGCCGTGACATAGAGCGTCTCGCCGGTGATCAGGCTCTGGTCGATCTCGGAACGCCCCTCGATCACGGTGCCGTCGACCGCGCAGCGCTCGCCCGGCCGCAGCAGCACGATGTCGCCGGGGTGGATGGCAGCCACCGGCACTTGCGAGATTTCGCCGGGGCCCACGAACTTCGCAGCCGTCTCCGCCTTCAGCGCCGCGAGATTGCCGGCAACTGCGCGGGTCCGCCGCCGCATGTTCTGGTCGAGGAAGCGGCCGACCAGCAGGAAGGTCAGCAGCATGATTGCCGCATCGAAATAGGCATGCTCGGCGTGATTGATGGTCTCGACCACGGACATGCCGAGCGCCAGGATCACGCCGATGGAGATCGGCACGTCCATGTTGGTGGTCTTCGCGGACAGCGCGCGCCAGGCCGAGCGGAAGAACGGCTGGCCGGCATAGGCCGCCGCCGGCAGCGCGATCAGCGCCGACAGCCAGTGGAAGAAGTCGCGCTGCTCGGGCAGCATGTCCGAGACGTTGCCCGACCACACCGGGATCGACAGCATCATCACGTTCATGGTGGCGAATGCCGCGACGCCGAGGCACCGCAGCAGGAAACGCGATTCGGCGACCTCGGCCTCCTCAGCGCTTTCGGTCTCGAACGGATAGGCCTTGTAGCCGAGCTCCTCGAGTCGATCGATGAAACGGCCGGGATCGAGCGTGCCCGCCTTCCATTCCAGCGCGACGCGGCGGTCGGTGAGGTTCACGCGTGCCAGCGTGACGTCGGGGATGGCGGACAGGCCGCGTTCGATCTTGGCCATGCACCCGGCGCAGTGAACGCCTTCGACCGCGAGATCGATGTGCTGGATGCCCTCACCCGCGCTTCGGACGTAGTGCGAGAAATCCCGCGTGACGTGCATGACGAAATCCTTCAGTTCAGGATCACGCGGTTGCGCGACAGGAACACGCGTGTTCCCCGCGCCTCGCCTTCGATCACCAGGTCCCATTGGCCCGGCGCGACGGACGCGGCACTGCCGCGATAGAGACCGATGCCGGATTCGGTGAGCTCGACGGCGAGATCGGCACGCTTGTCGGTCGGCCGCTCCAGCCGGCCGCCGAACTTGAGCCCGGAGATCGGCTGGCCGCCGGCATTGCGGGCTTCGACCTGGACCGAGGCGCCGCCGTCGCTGCGGCGCTCGATATGGGCGTTGACCTTCCATTTGCGCGCGGCCTGGTCCTGCGCCGCCGAGATCTCGCGGTCATAGACGAGGCCCGCGGCGTAGGGGCTGTCGACGTCGGTGCCGGGCAGCGTCGCGATCGCGAGCTTCATCATGGTCCCGTTGACGCCGATCACGACGCCGAAGAAAGCGACCAGCATCAGCAAGACCTTGGTTCCGGTCAGAGGCTTGGAAGCCATGGCAGTCTCCTGATCCTTAGGGCGAGACGAAATTATCGGTGGCGGACGCGACGACGCCGAGCCCGATGTCCGTGACGTGGAAGCGGACCGGAATCGACTTCTCCGGGTTGTTGTCGGCCGGCGCGGTGACGAGAAGGCGGAGCTCGCTCGTCGAGTCGCGCGGGATCACGATCATCGGCCGATCCGGGGTCACCGAATCGACGCCGACGACGTGAACGGTCGAATTGACCGGCCCGTCAGCGTCGATCGCGATGACGCGGTCATAGCCGCTCTTGTTGAGCAGCCGCACCGTGTAGGCGTTGCGGATCGAGCCGTCGCTGAGCTTGACCGCGACCGGATTGCGGTCGTGCAGCACGTTGACGTCGAGCAGGCTGCGGGTCGCGAGCGTGTAGATCATGATGCCGCCGACCGCTGCGATGATCGCGCTGTAGGCGACGGTGCGGGCGCGGACGATGCGATAGATCGGCGCCTTGCCTTCCTGGCGGCGGTGGATGTTGATGTCGTTGTCGTAGCCGATCAGGCGCTTCGGCCGGCCGATCTTCGCCATCACGTTGTCGCAGGCGTCGATGCAGAGCCCGCACTGGATGCATTCGAGCTGCGGTCCGTTGCGGATGTCGATGCCGGTCGGGCAGACCGCGACGCATTGGTAGCAGTCGACGCAGTCGCCGACCTGCTGGCCTAGCGCGCGCAGCTCGGCGGCCTTCTTCACCGAGGTGCGCTTCTCGCCGCGGTCGTAGCGATAGGTGACGTTGAGCGCCCATTCATCCGTGAGCGCGGCCTGAATGCGCGGCCACGGGCACATATAGGTACAGACCTGCTCGCGCATGAAGCCGGCGAGGACGTAGGTCGTCGCGGTGAGAATGCCGATCCAGATATAGGCGATCATCGGCGCCTGGAAGGTGACGAGCTCCTTCACCAGGGTAGGCGCGTCGCTGAAATAGAGCACCCAGGCGCCGCCGGTCCACCAGGCGATCATGATCCAGATCGAATGCTTGAGCACGATCTCGGAGATGCGCTCGAGCTTCAGCGGATCGGACGATTTGTCCTTCTTCATCCGCTCGCGCCGGTCCCCCTCGACCAGACGTTCGACGGCGTAGAACAGGTCGGTCCACACCGTCTGCGGGCAGAGATAGCCGCACCAGATGCGGCCGCCGACCGAGTTCATCAGGAACAGCGCCACCGCGGCCACGATCAACAGGCCGGTGAAGTAGTAGACCTCCTGCGGCCACAGCTCGATGAAGAAGAAATAGAAGCGGCTGTTGGGAAGATCGATCAGCACCGCCTGGCTGGGGGCGCCGAGGCCGCGATTCCACCGTACGAACGGCAGGAAATAGTAGACGCCGAGGCAGATCGCCATCAGGGTCCATTTGATCCGGCGAAACGTGCCCGAGACACTCTGCGGGTAGACCTTCTTGCGGGCCGCATAGAGCGGCCCGCTGTCGTCCGCTGGCTTGAGTTCGTTCGGATTGACGGCCTTGTTCATCGCTGAATCTTTCAAGAGGTGCGATTAAACCTAGACCCGGCGCCGGCAAGGCCCTTGATCCAACGCAAACGGGGGCGCTTTTCTTCGCCCCCGCCTGAAGTCGTCGGTCGCGGATCGGCTATTTGCCGCCGCCGAGCGAGTGGACATAGACCGCCATCGCCTTGATGGTGGCGGGATCGAGCCGACCTTCCCAGGCTGGCATCACGCCGGCGCGCCCCTGGCTGATGGTCTCGATCAGGCTCGCCTCGTCGGAGCCGTAGAGCCAGATCTTGTCGGTCAGGTTCGGTGCGCCGAGTTCCAGGTTGCCCTTGCCGGCATCGCCGTGACAGGCGGCGCAATTCTCCGCAAAGATCTTCTGGCCCTTGGCGGCGTCGTAGCCGTTGCGGGTGGAAAGACCCGACAGCGACCGCACGTAATTGGCGACCGTGACGATCTCGTCGCCCTTCAGCACGCCGTCCTTGCCGAAGGCGAGCATCTGGCCCTCATGCGTCTTGGCATGGCCGGACCGTGCGCCGAACTGGATGGTCTGCATGATCTGGTCGAGCGTGCCGCCCCACAGCCAGTCGTCGTCGTTCAGGTTGGGATAACCCTTGGCGCCGGCGGCGCCGGAGCCGTGACACGGCGCGCAATTGTCGCCGAACACGGTTTTGCCCTTGGCGCGGGCGAGCGCCAGCAGAGCCGGGTCCTTCTCGATGTCGGCGAGCGAGGCCGCACCCAGCGCGACCATCTTGTCACCGCGGATCTTCTCGAGGTTGGCGAGTTCGACTGCGACGTCGGCGCGCGAGGAGTAGCCGAACACGCCGGTGGTGTTGCTGGAGATCAGCGGCCAGGCCGGATAGACGATCCAGTAGCCGATCGCCCAGACGATGGTGAGATAGAAGGTGATCACCCACCAGCGCGGCAGCGGCGTGTTGAGCTCCTTGATGCCATCCCACTCGTGTCCGGTCGTGGACTTGCCGGAGACGGAATCGATGTCGCTAGAATGATCGGTCATGGTTCTTTACTCCTCCCGCAACGGCAGGTGCGCCGCTTTGTCGAACACAGCCTTGTTACGGGGCCAGAATGCGTAGGCGACGATCGCGAGAAAGATCGCGACGAACACCGGTGTCCAGATCGTCGTCACGAGATCTGACGCAAGATTATGGACGGTCAGGATGGCTTTCATCGTTCATGCCTTCTCAGCGAAGATTGGCTTTCTCGTTGTAGATCTTGAAGTCGACCAGCGTGCCGAGCATCTGCAGGTACGCGATCAGCGCGTCCATCTCCGTCGGCGTGCCGGTCTTGCCGTCGAAGTTGCGCACGACGGCCTTGGCGTAGCGCTTGCCGAAGGCATCGGTGCCGGCGTTGTCCGGATCGGCCTGGGCCTTCAGGTCGGCGGCGGCATTGGCAATCTGCTCGTCGCTGTAGGGGACGCCGACCGTCCTGAGCGTGCGCATGTCGCCGGCGATCGCATCCGGGTCGATCTCGGCCCTGCTAAGGAACGGATAGCCCGGCATCACCGACTGCGGCACGATCGCGCGCGGGTTGGTCAGGTGGGTCACGTGCCAGTCGTCGGAGTATTTGGCGCCGACGCGGGCAAGGTCCGGACCGGTGCGCTTGGAGCCCCACTGGAACGGATGGTCGAACATGCTCTCCGCGGCGAGCGAGAAGTGGCCGTAGCGCTCGACCTCGTCGCGCAAGGGCCGGACCATCTGCGAATGGCAGAGATAGCAGCCCTCGCGGACATAGACGTTGCGTCCGGCGAGTTCCAGCGGCGTGTAGGGCCTGACCCCGTCGACCTTCTCGATCGTGCTCTTGAGGTAGAACAGCGGCGTGATCTCGACGAGTCCGCCGATCGCGATCACCAGCAGGATGCCGACGATCAGGATGATCGAGTTCTTTTCGAAGATTTGGTGGCGTGTCCAGAACGACATTTCTTTAGCTCCTCATTCCGCCGGCTGAAGAGCGACGGGCATCTGGACTTCCGCCTCGCCGACGCGAACCGTCATCCAGAGATTGTAGGCCATGATCAGCGCGCCGATCAGGAACAGCCCGCCGCCGGCGGCGCGGATGATGTAGAAGGGATGCATCGCCTCGACGGTCTCGATGAAGGAATATTCGAGGAAGCCGAGCGAGGTGTAGGCGCGCCACATCAGGCCCTGGAGGATGCCGGACACCCACATCGCCGAGATGTAGAGAACGATGCCGAGGGTCGCGATCCAGAAGTGCCAGTTGACGAGCTTCAGGCTGTAGAGGCCCTTGCGATTCCAGGCCCACGGCACCAGGCAGTAGAGTGCGCCGAAAGAGACGAAGCCGACCCAGCCGAGCGCGCCGGAGTGCACGTGACCGATGGTCCAGTCGGTGTAGTGGCTGAGCGAGTTGACCACCTTGATCGACATCATCGGGCCTTCGAAGGTCGACATGCCGTAGAAGGCGACGGAGACCACGAGCATGCGCAGCACGGGATCGGTGCGCAGCTTGTCCCAGGCGCCCGACAGCGTCATCAGGCCGTTGATCATGCCGCCCCAGGAGGGCATCCACAGCATGATCGAGAAGGTCATGCCCAGCGTCTGCGTCCAGTCCGGCAGCGCCGTGTAGTGCAGATGGTGCGGGCCGGCCCAGATGTAGAGGAAGATCAGCGCCCAGAAGTGGATGATCGAGAGCCGGTAGGAATAGATCGGCCGCTCGGCCCGCTTCGGGATGAAGTAGTACATGATGGCGAGGAAGCCGGCGGTCAGGAAGAAGCCGACCGCGTTGTGGCCGTACCACCACTGGAACATGGCGTCCTGGATGCCGCCCCAGGCGACGTAGGACTTCGAGCCGAACACCGAGACGGGGAGCGCCGGGTTGTTGCCGAGATGCAGGACCGCGATCGTCACGATGAAGGCGAGATAGAACCAGTTCGCGACGAAGATGTGCGGCTCCTTGCGCTTGAAGATGGTGGCAAGGAAGACCAGCAGGTAGGCGACCCAGACGATGGTCAGCCACAAATCGGCGTACCATTCCGGCTCGGCATATTCCTTCGACTGGGTGACGCCGAGCAGATAGCCCGTGCCGGCGACCAGAATGAAGAAGTTGTAGCCCAGCACGACGAACCACGGCGCGAGGTCGCCGGCGAGGCGCGCGCGGCAGGACTTCTGCACCACGTAGAAGGAGGTCGCGATCAAGACGTTGCCGCCGAAGGCGAAGATCACGGCCGAGGTGTGCAGCGGCCGCAGACGACCGAAGCTGATCCAGGGCAGATCGAAGTTCAGTGCGGGCCAGGCCAGCTGCGAGGCGATGATGAGGCCGACGAGGAATCCGGCGATGCCCCAGAACATCGCCATGAAGGCGGAGAACTTGATCGGCCCCATGTTGTAGTTCGGGCGGCCGTTGATTTCCTGGGGCGGCAACGCCGCCGGCCGTTCGAAGTAGCGGTTGACGATGAAGAACACCGCAGCCAGGCTCGCCGCCGCGCTAAGCGCGGCGTGAAAGGCAAAGGGCGCGTCGAGCGCCTTGGCCGAGGCGATCACGCAAAGAAAAGCGGTGACTGCGAACACGACAGCCAAGCCGCTTTCACCGATGGTCATGGATTTGGGGATGGAGGGCTGGCTCATGCGGATTCTCTCTGAAAGAACACAACGCCAGAAATCACATTCACCCTCTCGGGGAATTGATTGAAATCAAGCTGGCCTTGGAGGCGAGCCGTAGCGGACAAATATTTTCTGGGTTCCTCCGTATTTTTTCGGTGCGGCTAGTTGAAATGCCCTCTCCCCTTGTGGGAGAGGGCAGCAAGGACAACGCGGCAAACTCGCTTGAATGAGGGGTTGGTGCAGCGGGGAACGGTGTCTGTGTGGAGAGATACCCCTCATCCGGCGCCATAGCCGATGCGAAGCATCGGCGTCCCAAGTGGGACGGCGGCCGAAGGCCGCCTACGCCACCTTCTCCCACAAGGGGAGAAGGAAAAAGGCGTCACGTCAGTCCCGCGCCGTCGCCTTGAGCGCCGCAATGACGTCCTCACGGGCGATGATGCCGACCAGCTTCTGTGCACCGTCGAGCACGATGATGCTCCTGATGCGGTGCTCGACCATGATCTGGAGCACGCGTGTCAGCCGCGTGTCGGGGCTGACATAGATGAACTCGGGAGTCATGACGTCGCCGATCTTGCGTCTCATCAGGTCGTCATAGCGCGGCAACATCTGGGTCGGCGTGAAGGCGAAGCACTTCAGGATGTCGAACTTGGTGACGATGCCGACCACTTGCCCGTCGTCTTCGACGGGATAGCTGTTGAAATCGTCGGTCTCGAACATCTCGCTGAGCTGGAACAGGTCGAGGCCGCGCTGCACCGCCTTGACGTTGCGCGTCATGTAACCGTCGACGGTCTGTTCAAGAAATCTGTACACGGCGCGTCCTCCTCGATTCGATGCTGACCGGCGGCGGTCAGTGCGACAGCAGCACGCTGCGGGCGGTCTGTGTGACCAGATACTGGGTGACGCCCCCGAGGATCAGCTCACGAAATCTCGAATGACCATAGGCGCCCGCGACGATCAGGCCGGCGCCGACGTCGCCGGCGACCTTCTCCAAATGCGCCGCGGGGCTTTCGTCTCTTGCGGCCTCCGAGACGCGTGCGGTCGCGGTGACGCCGTGACGGCCGAGCCAGGCAGCGACGTCGATGACGCCGGCCATCACGGCCGAGCTGTCGTCGTCCTTCTCTGGGATCTCAACGATGGTGACGTCCCTCGCCTTGCGCAGCATCGGCAGCGCGTCGGTGACTGCCCGCCGCGCCTCCGGCGTGTCCTTCCACGCCACCAGCACGTTGCGCAGGTCGAGCCAGTTGACCCGATCGGGGACGACGAGAAGCGGACGGCCGGCCTGCAGCACCAGATCCTTGGGGCTCGCGAGCGAGAAAGCATCGGAGAAGGCCGGGCTCTGCCCTCCGCTGACGACGATGTCGGCGCAACGCGCCTGCGCCAGGACGAATCGCGCCGGAAAATCCATGGCGCTGCGCCACTCCACATGCCCGCCGCGATCCTTCGTGGCCGCGCGGAATTGTGCTTCCAGGTCTGCCAGCCGCCGCTTGACCGAAGCTTCGCCCTCGTCGATCAGCGCTTGCGCCTCGGTGCCGTCGGTGAAATAGAGTGGCGGCGCGAACTGCGCTGCGGCAACCCCGACGATCGCCGCCTCGAATCGCTCGGCGAGCTCCCCCGCGACCTGAAGACGCGCTTCGTTGGGCTGATCGAGCGCCAGGCTGACCATGACGGTCGCGTATGTCATCGGGTATCTCCAGCATCACCAAATTTTTTCAAATCGTAAGCCGGCTGCCGCGCGGCAGGATGAGATAGATCAAACAGGCGCTTTCTGGCTCTCTCGCTGTTCGATGAGGATACGACAGCGAATTCAACGTCCGCGCTTGCCTCTGGGCGAGCCTTGGGCGAAATTGCCGTAGCGGTAAAGGCATCCTGCCTGCCCGCTGAGAACAGGAGCAGAGCTTGGCGCCGACCCGCGTGACCCATCCGGCAGACGACGGTCGGGGCGAGCATTTCAGGGGCCGCATCGAGGGATTCGGGGTGGGCACCTGGGACCTCGATCTGAAGACGCGCGAGCTTGAATGGTCGGAGATGGCCAAGCGGCTGTTTGGCCTCGAGCGGGATCAGGCCGTCAGCTACGATCTCTTTCTTTCCCTGCTGGAGTCGAGCGATCGGGAGCACTTCCTGAAGGCGATCGGGCGCACCTCGGAAGGCGGCGGGGAGCTTGATCTGTCCTTCAAGCTCGGCGCCGCGTCCGGAAACGGTCAATGGATCCGGGCCAGGGCCGGCGTGATCCGGGACGATTCGGGCACGCCACGTCACCTCAGCGGGATATTCCTCGACATCAACGAGGAAAAGCAGCTCGAGGAGGCCCTGCGCTCCCAGGAGAATCATCTTCGCTCGATTCTCGAAACGGTGCCCGACGCCATGATCGTCATCGATTCGCGCGGCATCATGCAGCTCTTCAGCAGCGCCGCGGAGCGGCTGTTCGGCTACAGCAAGCAGGAAGCCATCGGCCGAAACGTGAGCATTCTGATGCCGGAGCCCGATCAGTCGCGTCATGACGGCTATCTCGCGCGCTATCTCCGGACGAATGATCCGCACATTATCGGCATCGGCCGGATCGTGACGGGCAAGCGCCGCGACGGCACGACTTTCCCGATGCACCTGTCCGTCGGGCAGACGCAACGCGCGGGCGAGCCCTTTTTCACAGGGTTCGTGCGCGACCTCACCGAGCACCAGCAGACCCAGGCCCGGCTCCAGGAGCTGCAATCCGAGCTCGTACACGTGTCGCGGTTGACCGCGATGGGCGAAATGGCCTCAGCGCTCGCCCACGAGCTCAACCAGCCGTTGGCGGCGATCAGCAACTACATGAAGGGGTCGCGGCGCCTCCTCGCGGGCAGCAGCGATCCCAACATGCCGAAAGTCGAGAGTGCGCTGGATCGGGCGGCGGAGCAGGCCTTGCGCGCCGGCCAGATCATCCGGCGCCTGCGCGACTTCGTCTCCCGCGGCGAATCGGAGAAGCGGGTCGAGAGCCTGTCCAAGCTGATCGAGGAAGCCGGCGCGCTCGGGCTCGCCGGCGCGCGCGAGCAGAACGTGCAGCTCCGCTTCAGCCTCGATCCCGACGCCGATCTCGTCCTCGCCGACCGGGTGCAGATTCAGCAGGTGCTGGTGAACCTGTTCCGCAACGCGCTCGAAGCCATGGCGCAGTCGCAGCAGCGCGAGCTCGTCGTCGCCAACACCCGTGTCGGCGACGACATGATCGAGGTGGAGGTCTCAGACACCGGCATCGGCTTCCGGGACGACGTCATTCCAAACCTGTTCCAGACCTTCTTCACCACCAAAGAGACCGGCATGGGCGTGGGACTGTCCATCAGCCGCTCGATCATCGAGGCTCACGGCGGCCGCATGTGGGCCGAGAGCAACGCGGCGGGCGGAGCGACATTCCGCTTCACCTTGCCGGCAACCGACGAGAGCTGAATCATGACGACCAAGGGACATGTCTACGTCATCGACGACGATGCAGCGATGCGGGACTCGTTGAATTTCCTGCTGGATTCCGCCGGTTTCGACGTCACCTTGTTCGACGATGCCCTGGCCTTTCTCGAAGCCCTGCCGGGCCTCGACTTCGGCTGCGTGGTCTCCGACGTGCGCATGCCCGGCCTCGACGGAATCGAGCTGCTGAAGCGGATGAAGGCACAGCAAAGCCCCTTCCCGATCGTGATCATGACCGGTCACGGCGACGTGCCGCTCGCGGTCGAGGCGATGAAGCTCGGCGCGGTCGATTTCCTGGAAAAGCCGTTCGATGACGACCGTCTCACCGCCATGATCGATTCGGCGATCCGCCAGGCCGAGCCCGCCGCCAAGAACGAAGCCGTCGCGCAGGACATCGCCGCCCGCGTCGCGTCCTTGAGTCCCAGGGAGCGCCAGGTCATGGAGGGGCTGGTCGCGGGCCTCTCCAACAAGCTGATCGCCCGCGAATACGACATCAGCCCGCGCACGATCGAGGTCTACCGGGCCAACGTCATGACCAAGATGCAGGCGAGCAGCCTTTCAGAACTGGTCCGCCTGGCGATGCGCGCCGGCATGCTCAACGATTGAGGCAAGTCAAAGCGCCTTTCCGGGGTCATGCTAACCGGAAAGCATGATCGAGGTCAGCTCACATCGTGCGTGGACGTCGTCCTCCCCACAGCCCACCGTCTTTGTGGTCGACGATGATGCCGCCGTATTGGGATCCCTGCGGTTCCTGCTGGAGACCGACGGCTTCGCCGTGCGGACCTTCAGGAGCGGCACGGCGCTGCTCAATGTCAGCGCGCCTGGACCGGACTGCTACGTCATCGACTACAAGATGCCAGACATCAATGGCATCGAGCTGGCCGGCCGCCTGCGCAAATCCGACCGCGACGCGCCCGTGGTCCTGATCACCGGCTATCCCGACGAGAACATCTCGGCCCGGGCGGCGACGGCGGGCATCAAAGACGTGGTTTTGAAGCCGCTACTCGACGAAAACCTGGTCAAGTGCATCCGCCACGCCATCCAGGACCGCCCCCGCGCCTGACCTACGGGATTCTACGTAAGGCACCCCCCTTAAGATATCGCTCGAAATTTTCGAAGCCCCCGATACCGCGTAGGAAAGCGCCATCACAACGGAGATGGCGCAGATGCTGACCCAGACAATCAACACCCAGGCGATCAACACCCAAATCGGTGGCAAGATTGCCCCTGCCCATCCCGTAACCGACCAGTTCGGCGCGGTCACGGGCCATGTCGGCCTGGTCGCCACCGAGTTCTCCTACGGCAAGGACGAGGAGATCTACGGTGAGGACGAGGCGGCCGAATACGTCTATCAGGTGGTCACCGGCGCGGTGCGCAGCTACAAGCTTCTCTCCGACGGCCGCCGTCAGATCGGCGCCTTCCATCTCGCCGGCGACGTATTCGGCCTCGAATCCGGTCCCACTCACCGCCTCGCCGCGGAAGCCATCATCGACACCACCGTGCGCCTCGTGAAGCGCGCGAGCCTCGAGAAGGCCGCCGGCACCGACGTGCAGGTTGCCCGCAAGCTCTGGGCGATGACCGCCGGTGAGCTTCGTCATGCCGAGGACCACATGCTGCTGCTGGGCCGCAAGACCGCGATGGAGCGTGTTGCGACCTTCCTGCTCGAAATGGACCGCCGCCTCGCCGTTGCCGGCATGATGGCGCTGCCGATGTGCCGCCGCGACATCGGCGACTATCTCGGCCTCACCCTCGAAACCGTATCGCGCGCACTGTCGCAGCTTCACGCCCAGGGCATTCTCGGTTTCTCCGGCGCCCGCCAGATCGTGCTGCGCAACCGCCAGCGCCTGCACAATCTCGACGCCTGACCGATTTTCTCCCCCGTGACTTGGCCGGCCGAACCCGATTCGGCCGGCCTTCTCTTTTGTCTCTTTTGTCGCGATCAGGCCGTGCGCCGGGTTTCCGGCATCATCAGCAGGATCAGAAGGAGCCCCGTCGCGGCGACGCCGGACAGCCCGATGAAGGCGGTGGCATTGCCGAACTTGTCGCTGACATAGCCGCCGAGCACCGTGCTCAGCGATGCGCCGATGCCGGTCGCGGTCCCCACGATTCCCTGCGCCAGGTTGAAATGACCGCTGCCGAAGGCGACGTCGGCCACGATCAGCGGAATCATGACTGCGAACACCGCGGCGGTGAAGCCGTCGAACACCTGCACCAGCACCAGCAGGTAGGGATCGCGCACGGTCGCAAACAGCAGTCCGCGAATCGTCAACGCGCCGAATCCGATCAGGAGCAGCGGACGCCGGCCCCAGAGCTGTGCCTTGCGCCCGACCGTCGGCGACAGCAGCGCCACGATCGCCTGCGGCACGATGATGCAGGCGGCGACGAGCACGGTCGCCCATTGGCTCGACCGCGCCGTCACCGCGCTCGCCATCAGCGGCATCATCGCGGCGTTCGCGAGCTGCAACAACAGCACGCTGAGCGCGAAGACGATGAGCGGACGCTGCCGGATCAAGTGCCAGATGTTGGTATCGCCGCGGTCCGCGGCTTCAGGCGGCATCTCGCCGTGACAGCGCCTGATGTCGACCTCATTCTCGCGGATGCGCGAGAGCGCGATCAGGGTCGGGATCGCGAGCAGGAAGGTGACCAGGAACACCGAGCGGCTCGACAGGAGATAGCCCGCGGTGCCCATCACCGCCGCCGCGACGCCGTTGCCCAGCGAGGCGAACCGCGCGTTGCGGCCGAGCCGCTCGCCGATCGCGAGCGGGCCGACGAGGCCAAGGCTGATCGCGGCGATCGCCGGCCCGAGCACGCAGCTCGCCGCCGCGTGCAAGGTGGCGGCGGCGACCACAACGGGGAAGATCGGCATGGCGGCATAGGCAAGCGCGCAGGCGCCGATGGTCGCAATCGCGAGGGCGGCGACCAGGCGCTCCGACTTCGCGGCGTCGATGATCGCGCCGCCCGGCATCTGCCCGATCAACGCGACGATGCCGCCGATCGACAGCACGAGGCCGATCTCGACCTGGGTCCATTTCTGCGTCGTCAGGTAGACCGCGATGAAGGGGCCGAAGCCGGTCTGCACGTCGGCGAGGAAGAAGATGAACCAGTCGAGGCCGCGCAGGCTCTGGCGCGAGGGCGCCGGAATACCCGCGGCCGACGGCGAAGCGACGTTCACCTGCTCGGCGCGGGCGTCGCGATCCGCTTGGTTCGGCTTCCTCGACAACAGCACAGGCGGTGAGCCCTCCCGGCACCTCACTGGATCGCTTGCAGCGGCTGAAGGCTGCCGGACGCGCCGAGCACGACGATCGGCGTGTCTTCCTTGTATTCCGGCGCGGCCGCGACCTGCGCCTTGGTCAATTCCAGCGTAATGCTGTCCTTCTTGGTGGCGATCTTGCCGAAGCGCAGCGCGTTCCAGTCCACCACGATCTTGCGGCTGCCGACGCCGAGAAAGCCGCCGAAATCGATCGCCGCGGCCCGCACATGGCCGGTGCGATCGACGATGACGTCGACGATGCGGCCCATGTCCTCGCCGGCGGCGCTGCGAACGTCGCGGCCGAGCACGCCGTGGGCCTCGCTCGCGCCGATGATGGTCACCGAGGGTGGCGGCGCGGCGTCCTTGGGCGTCACCGGAACGGTCGAGACCGGCGGCGGTGCCGTCGGAGGCACGTTCGCTTCATTCTGGCCTGCGGGCTGATCCTCCGCGGCGCGCGATGGTGCAACCGTCAGGCCAATCACGATCGCCACGCTCAGGATCAAAGCTCCGATCGCACGCATGACACCCTCCTCACGATGCACCGCTAGCGCGCCAGCACGATCGAGACCTGGATCTGGCCGCGTGTGCGCAGCACCTCCAGCGCCACGTCGTCGCCGTGGCGGCTGACCCGGAGATCGACACTGGATTCGCCGAGGCGCAGATCGCGCAGGATCACCTCGTTGAGGAACGCCGGCAGATGCGGATTGCGCAGGCGAATCTCGCCGCGCGCCACGTCGAACTCGAGGCCGAGCGCCGCCTCCAGCAGCGTGAACGGCGTCGCGCTGGCCCAGGCCTGCGGCGCGCAGGCGACCGGGTAGAGCGTCGGGCCGCGCCGCTTCTCGCGCCGGAAGCCGCAGAACAATTCGGGCAGCCGGCGCAGATCCATATAGGTCGCGGCATCGAACAGCCCCTTGAAGACATGCGCCACCGAATGCTTGAGGCCGTAGCGCGCGAGCCCGAGCGCAATCAGCGCATTGTCGTGCGGCCAGATCGACCCGTCATGATAGGACATCGGATTGTAGCGCACCTCGCCCTGCGCGACGGTGCGGATGCCCCAGCCCGAGAAGAAATGCGGCCTCATCAGATCGGCGGCGACGAGGCGGGCGCGATCCTCGCGGATCATGCCGCTGAACAGGACCTGCCCGGCGTTCGAGGTCCGCACCTTGCAGGGGCGCTTCTCGCCGTCGAGCGCGAGCGCATAGGTGCCGAGCTCCTCGCACCAGAACGACGTCTCGAAGCGCTCGGCGAGTGCCCTGGCGTCGGCCTCGAGCTTGCGTCCCCGCTCCGGCTTGCCGAGCCGCAGCGCGCAACGCGCGGCGAGCTGCTTGGCGGCAAAGACGTAGCCCTGGACTTCCGCAAGCGCGATATTGCCCTCAGCAAGCTGTCCGTCGGCATGGAAGATCGCGTCGTAGGAATCCTTCCAGCCCTGGTTCGCCAGCCCCTTCTCGGTCGCGCGCTGGTATTCGACGAACCCGTCCTGGTCAGGGTCACCAGGGCCGTCCATCCAGGCCAGCCCCGCCTCGATCGCCGGCCACAGCTCGATCAGCGTGGCCTCGTCGCCGGTGCGCTCGAAATAGCTTCCTGCAAGCAGCACGAACAGCGCGGTCGAATCGACGCTGCCGTAATAATGCGCGAACGGCACCTCCCCGAGCGCCGCCATCTCGCCGCCGCGCATCTCGTGCAGGATCTTTCCGGGCGCAGCGTCGGCGAGCGGATCGATCGCCGTGGCCTGGAAATGCGCGAGCCGGCGCAGGACGCCCTTGGCGACGCGCGGATCGACCCAGAGCATCTGGAGCGCCGTGATGAGGCCGTCGCGACCGAACGTCGTCGAGTACCAGGGGATGCCGGCATAGGGGTATCGCCCCTGCGGCGTCTCGGTCATCAGCATGTTGAGGTCGGCCATGGCCTGGCACAGCACCTCGTTGAAGATGTTGTTGGAGGTCTCGATGCTGGCCGCGCCCATGGTCAACTGCCGCATCTCGCGGCGGTGCGCCAGCAGCCCCGGGAAGAACCGCACCGGCTTTTCCGTCACCGGCCGGTTGCAGGACACGGCCACGAACAGTGATTTGGCCTGGTGCGGCTCCAGGTCGAGCTCCCAGGTCGCGGCATTGACCGAGAGCCGCGTCGGACGCGGGTCGAAATGCAGTCCGGTCGCCCGTTCGGCCTCGTCGAGGCCGCGATATTCGAACATGACGTCGGTCGGCCCGAGCAGCCGGCTGGTTCCGATCCCGCGGCGCGGCCGCCGCTCGCCGCGGACCTCGAACAAATCGGCGAAGTCGTTGCCAAACAGCAGCGTCAGGTCGACGCTGGTGCGCCGGTCGCCATGGTTCTGCACACCGATGCGCTGATAGGCCGTGCCGCGCCACAGGAAGATCGTGCGCACGATGTGCAGCAGGTCCTTCTGCAGAACGAGGCTGCCCTGCCGGTAGATGTCCGGATTGGTGAGGTCGACGGTCAATGCCGAATTGTCGTCGCGTAGGTTCGAGCCGAGCAGCAGCGGCTGGAGATCGTCGAGCACGAGCTCGAGCCGCGCAAGGTAGCGCGTGTCGTGATGGAACAGGCCGTCCGGCCCCCCGGCGGATGCGCCGATGTCGCCATGGCTGTCGAGCACGATGAAAGTGTCGTCGTGCTTGAGCGAACGCCGTGGCCGCGCCGACGGCCCCGTCATCGGGATATAGAACGGTTGCTCCGCGACCTGTTCCGAGGTCCGCGTCACGGATACGAATTGGGTGACGGCTTCGGCCGACATGAGCTGCTCCCCTGCGCCTGTTTCAAAACGCAACCGACTCGAGAAACGCGACTGTTGGTTTACGCGGCAGCTTGCGCGAGCCGGCTCATTTCCTGCGTGACCAGCTCACGATACGGCCCGTGGCCCTGCATCAGACGCTCGGGCGAGCCGTCTTCGATGATCTTACCATTTCTCAGCACCACCACGCGGTCGAAATTGCGCAGCGTCGCCAGCCGATGCGCGATCGCGACCACGGTGCGACCGCGCATCAGACGCGACAGCGCCTCGCGGATCGCCTCCTCGGATTCGCTGTCGAGCGCGGCAGTCGCCTCGTCCAGCAGCAGGATCGGCGCATCCTTCAGGAAGGCGCGCGCGATCGCGATGCGCTGGCGCTGGCCGCCAGACATCTTGACACCGCGGTCGCCGACCATGGTGTCGAGGCCGTCAGGCAGGCTCTCGACGAAGTCGCAACGCGCAGCGATCGCCGCGCGCAGCACCTCGTCGTCGGTCGCGTTCGGCCGGCCGTAGCGGATGTTCTCGCGAATGGAGCGATGAAACAAGGAAATGTCCTGGGGCACGACGGAAATCGCCTCGCGCAGGCTCAGCTGCGTTACCTTGGAGATGTCCTGGCCGTCGATGGTGACGCTGCCCTCGTCGACGTCGTAGAAGCGCTGGAGCAGCGTGAACAGCGTCGACTTGCCGCCGCCGGACTGCCCGACGAGGCCGACGCGCTGGCCCGGCTGGAGGCGCAGGCTGAACCGCTCGAAGATCTTCTCGCCGCCGGGATAGCCGAAGGTGACGTTGTTGTACGCGATTGCAGCGCCGCTCTTCACCAGCGGCTCGGCTTCGGGGTGGTCGCGCAATTCGTGCGGCACCAGCAGCGTGGCGATCGCCTCGGTCAGGCGCGCGACGTGCTGGGTGACATCGACCAGCGCCACCGCGAGATCGCGCGTTGCGCTCAGGATGGAGATGCCGAGCGTACAGACCAGCACGACATCGCCGGTCGTCGCCTGGCCCTTCTGCCACAGCGTGATTGCCCAGGCCATCAGCGCGATCGTCAACAGCACGGTGATGGCGGCATGCAACAGCCGCAGCTTTTCCAGATAACGCAGGCTGCGGCTTCGCGCGGTGAGCTCCCGGTTCACCGTCGCGTCGAACCGCTCATGCTCGTGGCCGATGCCGCAGAAGGCACGGACCAGCGGCATGTTGCTGATGACGTCGATCATCTCGCCGTCGACCACCGCGGCCTTGTCGGCGAAATCGTCATGCAGCGGCTTGCCGGCGGCTGCCAGATGGAACATCGCAACCACCATGCCGCCGGCGATCACGACCAGGCCGAGGGCCATGTAAGGACTGACGGTTCCGATCAGGGCAATTGCCGCAATTGTGGCAATGCAGGGCGGCAACACGTTCCAGACGAACATGTTCTCGACGGTGAACACCGCATTCGACGTCGCCGTGATGCGGCTCGTCAGCATGCCGGGCATCCGGTCCGAGAAGTAGCTCGGCGCATGCCCGGTCAGATGACGAAATATGTCACGGCGCAAATCACCCGTGACACGGACGAAGGTGAAGCTCGCCGTCCAGCTCGCGATCCGCCACAGGAAGTTGTCGGCCGCGATCAGTGACATGAGCAGAATGAATGCCAGCCATACGCTGCCGCCATGCCCCGGTCCGGCGGACAAGCTGTCGACCAGGGATTTGACGCCGTACTGGGTGCCCACGGAACAGGCGACGGCTGCCACGACGGCGGCCAGGATCACCAGATGCGAGGCGAGACGACGCCGGAGATAGCGCAAGACAAAGGCAAATGGCCTGCGCGCGTATCCAGAAAGCTGATCCATATGGCTATCGCCCCGTTATGCTGATTTTCGTTTCGTTACTGGCCGAGTGAACATCGACCACTTCGCCTCGGTTCCCGGGCAACGTCATCACGACATGCGGATGCGGGCGATGTGCGAAGATCTAGTGGCAGCATCGCGACGATCCCCCGACGTGTCGAATATGTAACGTTCGGAGGAAGGAACTTCGCAGGTGCGGGAACGTTCCCTTGGCTGGGCATAGCCGGTGCCGACGTACGGGGGCTTTCAACGTTCATGATCGCAGAGGAGATGGTGAGATGCGCATCGCGCAGGTAGCTCCGTTGACGGAGGCTGTTCCACCCAAGCTGTATGGCGGCACCGAGCGGGTGGTGCATTGGTTGACGGAGGAACTGGTAGCCCTTGGACACGACGTCACATTGTTCGCCAGCGGCGACTCGCAGACGTCGGCAAAGCTGGATGCGTTGTGGCCGAAGGCGCTCCGGCTCGACGGTTCCGTGCGCGATCCCAATGCGCTGCACATGGTGCTGCTGGAGCGGGTGCGGCAGAAATGTGACGACGAGGAGTTCGATTTCCTCCACTTCCATCTCGACTACTATCCTTGGTCGCTGTTCCACCGGCAGCCGACGCCATTCGTGACCACGCTGCACGGCCGGCTCGACCTGCCGGAGCATCAGCCGGTCTTCAACACCTTCTCCAAGATGCCCGTCATCTCGATCTCCAACGCGCAGCGGCGGCCGGTGCCGCAGGCGAACTGGGTGACCACCATCCATCACGGCCTGCCGGAGACCCTGCTGACGCCGAAGCCGGCGAAACAGGAATATCTCGCCGTGCTCGGCCGCATCGCGCCGGAAAAAGGCGTCGACCGCGCCATCAAGATCGCGACCCATTGCGGCATTCCGCTCAAGATCGCGGCCAAGGTCGATCGCGCCGACCAGGATTATTACGACGAGCTGATCCGGCCGATGATCGAGAACAATCCGCTGGTCGAGTTCATCGGCGAGATCGGCGATCACGAGAAGTCGGACTTCCTCAGCGGCGCGCTGGGCCTCCTGCTGCCGATCGACTGGCCGGAGCCGTTCGGCCTCGTCATGATCGAATCCATGGCCTGTGGGACGCCGGTGGTCGCCTTCAACCGCGGCTCGGTTCCGGAGATCATCGACGATGGGCTGACCGGCTTCATCGTCGAGGACGTCATCAGCGCTGCCGGTGTGGTGAAACGCCTGCCGCAACTCGACCGCGCCGCGATCCGCAAGCAGTTCGAGACGCGCTTCACCGCGCGGCGCATGGCGCTGGACTATCTTGCGGCCTATCGCAGCCTGACCGAGGCACAGGCGCCACGGATCAAGCTGGTGAGCAGCGCGGAGTAGAGCTTCTACATCGCTGTCAGTCGAAGTGCCCTCTCCCCTTGTGGGAGAGGGCTTCGAGCGCGGAGCGGCGTACTCACTTGGGTGAGGGGTTGCTTCCGCATTGGAACTCTCCCAGTGGAGCGATACCCCTCATCCGGCGCTTCGCGCCACCTTCTCCCACAAGGGGAGAAAGGAAAGAAAAGGCGTCCTATCTTACGACCGCCCGCTTCGGCTCCACGATCTCGAACATCCGCGGGAAGTCGTCCATCAGTCCCATCAGCTCGGCGAGCCGCATCGGGTTGCCCGATAGCTCGATTTTTCCGGCGGCGACCGCTTCCGGAAAGCTCGTCAGCTTCGCGACCACCTCATCGAGCGTTGCGCGCGCGAGCGTGAAGCTGGCGTCCGCGTTTTCCGCCTGCGCGCCCTCGGAGTAAGTGAGCGCGCAGTTCTCCAGATTGAGCACGAACGTCTCGCCGGTGTCGGAAAAGCGCCAGTTCAAGACGATATGCTTGCCTTCCGCCTTGGGGCCGTTGAGGCGGATGCCGAGCACGTCCCAGAGCTGGGAAGTGCGCAGCGCCGCCAGCGTTTCGCGCGGCATCGGCGGACGCGCCGGCACCTTCGGCATGCCCTGGCGCAATTCCTGTGCGCCGAACAGATAGGCATTGCGCCAGGTCGCGCTCTCGGCGGCATAACCGAGCTGCTCCAGCGTATCGGCCAGGAGTGCGCGCGCCGCCGCATTGTCCGGCTCGGCGAAGACGAGATGGCCGAGCACCTGCGCGACGAAGCGAAACTCACCCTTGTCGAAATCGGTGCGCGCCCGCGCCAGGATCGCGTCCGCGCCGCCCATGTACTCGACATACTTCCTGCCCGACTCGACCGGCGGCAGCGGATCGAGATTGACCGGATTGGCGTCGTACCAGCCGAGATATTTCTGGTAGATCGCCTTCACATTGTGGCGGATGTGGCCGTAATAGCCGCGGCCGTGCCAGGCGCCTTCCAGGCTCTTCGGCAGCTGGATCGTTTCGGCGATTTCGGCTGCGGTGAGGCCGTGGTTCATCAGGCGGATGGTCTGGTCATGCGCGAACTTGTAGAGGTCGCGCTGCTGGCGGATCATCGTGCCGATGCGCTCGCGTCCCCACACCGGCCAATGGTGCTGGCCACACATCGCCTCGGCCTTGCCGTCCCAGAGCCGCAAGGCTTCGCCCAGATATTTCGACCAGGCCAGCGCGTCACGCACGTCGGCGCCGCGGAACGGCAGCAGATTGTGGAAATTGTGCGTGCAGTTCTCGGCGAGGTTCAACAGCCTGTAGCGCGAAACGAAGAAGTGCATCTCCGCCGGTGCCTCGCTGTTCGGCGCCATCTGGAATTCGAATGCGACGCCGTCGATCACGCGCGTATCGCCGGTCGCCATGATCAGGTCCGTGGGGCGCAGCAGCGCGACGGAGCCCGCCGCCATCGACTTGCCGAGGCCGCAATCGACCTGCCCGCGCGCGCCCTTGGCGAGAAGGGGTCCGAACTGGTACTGCGCCCGGCGCAGCATCGCCGGTCCTGCGATGATGTTCTCGGAGACGGCGTGCTCCATGAACAGGTTCGGCGCAATGATCGGCACGCTGCCGGTGGCGAGCGCATCCTCCGCCAGCACGCCGCGCGCGCCGCCCCAATGATCGGTATGGGTGTGCGTGAAGATGACGGCCGAGACCCGCTTCAGGCCGCGATGCCTGAAATAGAGATCGAGCGCGGCGCGGGCGCCTTCGATCGAGGTCAGCGTGTCGACGACGATGACGCCGCTGTCGCCCTCGATCAGCGTCATGTTGGCGATGTCGAGCCCGCGCACCTGGTAGACGCCGGGCACGACCTCGAACAGGCCGTGCTGCATGTTGAGGCGCGACTGCCGCCACAGGCTCGGATTCACCGTGGGCGGCGCCTGCTCGGCGGACAGGAAGCCGTAGGGCTCGAGGCTCCAGACCGTCCGCCCTTGCGGATTCGTGATCGCCGCGTTCTCGATCGTGCCGAGGAAGCCGCGCGCGGCGTCGTCGAAATCCCGTCTGTCGGAAAACGGCAGTGCGTTCAGCATCGCCGTTTGCTGCGCGATGACGGACGGCGATGCGTCCTTCGGCTCATTGCTGAGTTCGGTCATTTGCGTCCCCCCGCCTGATGCACGGCATCTAACCGCATCTTGCGGTCGATTGCCATTGGAGGAGACGAAGGAAATGGATGCCTTCTTCCCTTCTCGCCTCCCCGCGAGGAGAGGGTGCATGGGCTAGGCGGCTACGCCTTCAGCGGCTTGGCGCGATGCCGTGGCGTTGTCCGCCATCCGCAGCTCGCTGGCCAGCACGTAGCCGCCACGATTCTGCTTGGCCCGGTACAGCGCCTTGTCCGAGCGCGACAACAGTGCCTCCGCGGTTCGGCCGTCGTCCGGCGCGACGGCAACGCCGACGCTCGCACCGAGATCGATTACCTGTCCGTCAACCTCGTATGGCGTGCCGATCGATTGCACGATCCGCCCTGCCATCGCCTCCGCATCGGATGCGGTGCGCTGCACCAGGACGAACTCGTCGCCGCCCATGCGGATCACGAGGTCGTCAGGCGCGGCCAGCGCCTTGAGCCGCCCGGCGACCTGCTTCAGCAGCGCATCGCCGGCGGGGTGGCCGAACCGGTCGTTGGCTTCCTTGAAGCGGTCGAGATCCAGCGTATGGACGGCAACCATCCCGGCCGACAGCATCACGGGCAGATCCCTTGCCAGCACCGAACGATTGGACACGCCGGTCATCGGGTCGGAGCGCGCGAGTTGCTCGAACTGGCGCTTGAGCGTGATCTGGCTGATCGAGGCGTTGAAGCTGAGCCGAACCATCTCGAAGCTCGCGACCACGTACATCAGAATGAGGAGAGCGAGCCCGACATGACGGAGATCGGGCTGCATGAAGCTCACGATCGCGGCAGGCGCGGCGATCGCGGCGAGATCGAGCAGCGCCGCCGCGGGACGCAGCGCCAGCCGCGCCACCACGCCGGCGCCGAAGCCGAAACCGATGCCGACCGCCATCACGCAGCAGAGCGCATCGCCCAGCACGATGCTGCGCGCGGCGAACACGCCGAGCACGAGGGCCGTTACCACGGTGCCGGCAATGTAGCGCCGTTCCCAGTGCACGGCCTCGGCCCGGTCGAGAAATGGCGCAGCCGCGAGGCGGCGGCGGAATGCAAATATCTCGACGAGACGGACAATCGCCACCACCACGCCGGCGACCGTCAGGCCGGCCGTCATCATGTCACCGGTCTCGTAGGTCGTGATGGCGCCGACCATCGCCTGGCAGGCGGCCGCGAGAATGGTGGGCATCATCGTGCCGTGAAGGCCCGTGATGACTTCCAAATGGACCGCGTCCGAAATCGACGCCGGTCCGGATTCCATTCTGTTGAAAAACATGCCAGCTCCCATCCACTGGCATCTACCGCAGACCCGTAAAGATGCGCTCGCTACTCAACGATCGCATTTGAGCGTGCGGATTTACCGCGCATTAGCCATGTCTCGCCAGGACGGGCGGAGACCCATGCTCATTGTCTCCGTCCCGCCCCGCGGCGGCTACATGCCGAGCAAGCGAGGCAGCCACAGCGACAGGCCGGGCCAGTACGTCACCACCACGAGGAATCCCAGCATGGTCAGGAGCCACGGCCACACCGCGACCGTGAGCTCGGTGATCCCCATCTTGGCGATGCCGGAGGCGACGTAGAGGTTGAGGCCGACGGGCGGATGGCACAGCCCGACCTCCATGTTGACCGTCATCAGGATGCCGAAATGGATGGGGTCGATGCCGAGCTTGATCGCGACCGGAAACAGGATCGGCGCCATGATCAGGATGATGGAGGACGGCTCCATCACGTTGCCTGCCATCAGCAGCAGCAGGTTGACGAGCAGCAGGAAGCCGATCCACCCCAGGCCCTGGTCGATCATCCATTGCGCCAGCGCCTGCGGTACGTTCTCGTAGGTCATCAGGAACGAGAACAGGACGGCGTTGGTGATGATGTAGAGCAGCATCGCGGAGAGGTTCGCCGATGACAGCAGCACGCGCGGCACGTCGCGCAGCTTCAGGTCCTTGTAGATGAATACGGCGACGATGAAGGCGTAGACCGCGCTGACGGCGGCAGCTTCGGTCGGCGTGAACAGGCCGCTGTAGATGCCGCCGATCACGATCACGATCAGCAGGATGCCCCAGATCGACTTGCGGAATGCATCGAGACGCTCGAGGAAGGTGGCTTTCGGCATCCGCGGATAGTCGTTGCGCCAGGCCCGATAGAACGTGGTTGCGCCGAGCAGCGAGGCGAGCGCAAGCCCCGGCACGATGCCGGCGATGAACAGCTTGCCGACCGAGCTGTTGGTGGACACGGCGTAGAGCACCATCGGGATCGACGGCGGGATGAGAATGCCGAGCGAGCCCGACGTCGTGATCACGCCCGCGCCGAACCGCTTCGGAAAGCCTTGCGCGACCATGGCGGGAAGGATCACCGAGCCGATCGCCACGACGGTTGCCGGCGAGGAGCCGGAAATGGCGGCAAACAGCGCGCAGGCGACCACGCCCGACAGAGCCAGACCGCCGTACCAATGGCCGACCAGCGAGGTTGCGAAGGTGATCATCCGCCGCGCCACGCCGCCATGGGTCAGGAAGTTTCCGGCGAGGATGAAGAACGGGATCGCCATGATCTCGAAATTCTCGATGCCGGTGAACAGCTTCAGCGCCACCGATTCCGTTCGCACGTCGGTCAGCGTGAACATGAAGCTGAGCACGGTCAGACCCAGCGCGATCGAGATCGGCATGCCCGTCAGCATCAGCGAGAGCAGCAGCGCGAACACGATGGCGACGCGCACGCCCTGCGGCAGCGTGATGAGATGGCCTGCATGGGCGAAGCATATCGCGACGATCAGGACCGGCAGCAGCATCAGGATCCAGCCGAGCGGGCTGCGCTCGTCGCGGACGACCTGGCTCGGCGTGACCGGGGCCGGATGCACGGGATCCGCCTCGACACCCTCGACGCCCGCCATGTCGTGATGCGGCAGCTCGCCGGTGCGATAGAACGACCAGGCAACCTGGAGGAAGCGGAAGCACATCAGGCCGGAGCCGAGCGGGATCGTGAGGTACACTATCCACATCGGCGCTTCGAGATCGTTGGATTGCTGGCCGCTCTGCCACATGTGGGTGACGAAGGCGGCTCCGAAATAGCCGACGATGGCGGTGAAGAGCGCGCCGCACAGAAGGCCGAAGGTGATCACGCGCCGGCGCGACCCGCCAGGCAGGATGTTGACCAGCACGTCGACGCCGACATGGATGCCGGTCCGCACGCCATAGGCGGCGCCGAACTTCGCCATCCAGATGAACATGTAGATGCAGAGTTCCTGCGCCCAGGACAGGTCGAGAGCGGCAAGCCACACGAACACCGCTCGCGCCGGCACGGCGAGGAAGGCGAGATTTCGCGCTTCCGCCCATTTCGCGATGTCGATCGACAGTCCTGCACCGTAACGGTGCAGCACGGCGACGAAGATGAGCGATGTCGCAGCCGCGATCATCGTCGCGATCAGCCACTCCTCGAGATGATCGAGAAAACGATTCAGCGCGCGCAGCAACTTGGTCCCCCCGGATTGGATCATTCAAGCGCAACGGCCGGGAGTGCGATCACCCCCGACCGTTGGTATTGTTCTTGTTGGGGCGCAGCCCGTCAGTTCATCTTGACGTCGAGTTCCTTGGCAAGGAGATCGAGCACCTCCTGCCCGACCCGCCCCTTTGCCCATTTATAAGTCGGCTGCATCGCCTCCTGCCAGGCCTTGCGGTCGGCGTCGGTGAGATAATGCAGACTGGTCTTGCCCGTCTTCTTGATCTCGGCCAGCGCGTCCTCGTTCTCCTGCCGCGCGATCGAGTTGGTGTAGTCGGTCGCCTCCGCCATCGCCTTGTCGAGCTGGCCGCGGATATCGGGCGGCAGGCCGGACCAGAACTTCGAGTTGACGATGACGGCATACTGCAGATGCGCGTGATAGGATACGGTGATGTCCTTCTGCACCTCGTAGAATTTCTGCGTGAGGTAGTTTGACGCCGTGTTCTCGCAGCCGTCAACCACGCCGGTCTGCAAGGCCTGGTAGACTTCCGAGAACGCCATGATCTGCGGGATCGAGCCCATGATGCGGAGATACTGGTCGGCGACCTTCGATCCGGAGATGCGGAATTTCAGCCCCTGGAAATCAGTCGGCTTCAGCAAGGGACGGTTGGCGGACAGCATGTGGAAGCCGTTGTCCCAATAGGCGAGCCCGGTGATGCCCTTGGCCTCGAGCTTCTGGAACAGCCACTTGCCGATCGTGCCCTTCATCGCGCTGGCATAGGTCTGGTCGTCCCTGAACAGCCAGGGCAGGTCGAGCGCCTCGAACTCCTTGATGCCGAGCGGCGCGAATTTCGCCGTCGAGGGCGCAAGCATCTGCACCGAGCTGAGCTGCAGCGCCTCGATCTCCTCCTTGTCCTTGTAGAGCGAGGAGTTCGGGTAGACCTCGACCTTGACCTTGCCGTCGGTGTATTTCTCGGCGAGCTCCTTGAATTTCAGCGCGCCCTTGCCCTTCGGGGTGTCGTTGGCGACCACGTGGCTGAACTTGATGACGATGGGACTCTGGGCTTGGGCGATGGCAGGAGCCAAAAGAACAGCCGCGGCGGCGACCGCGGCAAGCAGCTTGCGCATGAACGTACCTCCCAACAACTCGGAAACCGGGTTCTTCTTGTTTTTCAGGTCCGTCCTGGCAGCAATCCGCTACTCGAACAACTGGACCCAAGCCCTGTTTGCCGCAGCCAAGCTAACTTGAGGACCGCTGCATGCGCAACCCGGTGTCCGCGCGAGTCCAAAGGGAACGAGCGCTTATGCCGCAATGCGGCAGCGCAATCAGCCTTTGCGCTGGGCGACCATGAAGAGGCGCCGGAAGGGGAACAGCGTCTGCCCCGCAGCATTCTTCGGATAGGCCTTTGCGACGCGCATCCCGTAGGCGGTTTCGAACGCGATCTTCTCCTCGCCTTGCAAGACGTCGAGATAGCGCGTCAGCCAGGTCCCCTTGGTCCATTCCTTCACGGGGTTCTCGCCCTCGAGCACCTGGAGATATTCGGTCTCCCAGATGTCGATGTTGGCCGACATCGGCGCGAGCAGATCGTGATAGAAGGCCGGTCCCTCGACCGGCGGCGGGGTGACGAGATGCTCCACCTTGGACCGCCACGGACCATCCAGCGCGGTCTCGCCGATCAGCACATGCGAAGGCGCGGTGAAGTTGCGCGGCATCTGCACCGCGAGCATGCCCCCGCGCGCCACCTTCTCCATCAGCGACGGAAACAGTGCCGCATGATCGGGCAGCCAGTGCAGTGCGGCATTGGAATAGATCAAGTCGTACTGCCCGGCGGGACTCCAATGGCCGAGATCCTCATGTGACCATTCCACGTCCGGCGCCGCCTTCCGCCCCGCGGCAACCATCTCGGCCGATCCCTCGACACCGGTCACGCGCGCATCCGGCCAGCGCTCCCTGATCAGCTTCGTCACGTTGCCGGCGCCGGCGCCGAGATCGGCGATCGCGCGCGGGGCAAAATCCGGAATCCGCATCAAGAGGTCGACGGCGGGCCGGAGCCGATGGCCGGAGAACTTCAGATATTGCTGCGGATCCCAGACCATCATGTCAGCCTTTTCTTTTTCGTGTTTCCTTCGCCGAGGCTCCTGGTTACCACTGCTCGTCTCGGTTCGGCAAATCGCCGCACGCGGGACGGGGCAGGAAACGAACAGCAAAACGCAAGCAACCAAGAAAACGCAAAGCAACCAAGAGAGCATGCGACCATGGACCTCGGGCTCAAATCGAAAACCGCTGTCGTCACCGGCGCGAGCATCGGCATCGGCCGCGCCATCGCCAGGGGCCTCGCAGCCGAAGGCGTGCGCGTCATCGGCGTGGCGCGCCGCACCGACCTGCTGGCCGAGCTGGCGAAAGACGTCGGCGGCGGATTGATCACGCCGTTCGAGCAGGACGTGATGGCCAAGGACGCCGCTGAGAACATTGCGGCCTTCGCGCTGAAGGAGTTCGGCCATGTCGACATCCTCGTCAACAATGCCGGCGGCAGCCGTCCCCTCCCCGTCGATGCGCCCGACAGCAAATGGGACGAGGCGATCGCGCTGAACTTCACCAGCTATCGCCGCATCGCGCATGCGCTGCTGCCGCAGATGATCGAACGCAAATGGGGCCGCATCGTCAACATCACCGGCAAGTCGGAGCCGGAAGGCCTCAACGCCGCCTTTGCCGCCAAGGCCGCGGTGCACGCCTGGGCCAAGGGCCTGTCGCGCGAGATCGGCGCGCACGGCATCACCATCAACTGCATCCCGCCCGGCCGCATCATGAGCGAACAGATCCGCCGCAACTACGCGCCGGATTACCGCGAGCGTTTTGCCGAGGAAGAGATTCCGGTCGGCTATTGGGGCGAGCCGGAAGACCTCGCGGCCCTCGCGGTGTTCCTGGCCTCGCCGGTGGCGCGCTACATCACGGGCACGGTGATCCCGGTGGATGGCGGGCTGCGGAGATATCAGTTCTAGAAGCGGAATGGCTTTAGGTTGAATCGATCGCCGCGGGCCGTCACCTCTCCCGCTTGCGGGAGAGGTCGGCGCGTTCGGGCGAAGCGAAGCTTCGTCCCGCGCGCCGGGAGAGGGCTTTCTCCTCTTGGGGATTGTCCCATCTGGGATAGACCCTCTCCCCAGCCCTCTCCCGCAAGCGGGAGAGGGAGTGCACCTCCGTCGTTGTAGCAATCAAGCTTCATCCCATCACGCCCTTGAGAGGGCTTTCGGGCGAAGTGGATACCGGCTCGCGCGAAGAAAACGCGTCAACACAAGAATCTAGAGCATCGGTTCTGGCTCAATCAGAGCCATATGCTGGGGCGCGCGGCAGATTACGTCGCTGTGCTTCCTGCCATCATTCTTTGGCGGGTCATGATGATGTGGACGTCGCGCGTGCCTACCCTGTCCTTGATATAGGCGAAGCTGCCCGGACCACGGACGACCTCTCGTGCAACCATCCTGCAAGATTACCACGCCCCCCGACCGCGACCGACGCGATGCGACAGCTTCACGTCGGCGGCGCCGGTTGATCTGGCCAAGGGGTTGATGGTAACTAGACTGACCGGTACACGCCGGGCTGTCGATGAGCGCAGTGCATTTCAGTGCTTCGCGCGCGCTTCGTCTGAATCTCTGTGCGTGATGGCGAACAATTTGGGGAACGGCAAAGAATTGGGTGCTGGGCGTCGTGCGCCGATGCGCAAGCGCGGTCGCGAGCGGCTTCAGCTTCTGCTCGATGCCACCGCAGACCTGCTCGCCGAACGGCTGGACGAGGATATCAGTCTCGCTCAAATCGCCGAGAGAGCAGACGTGCCTCTCGCCTCGGTCTATCACTTCTTTCCGAACCGAGGCGCCGCCTTTGTAGCCCTGGCGCAACGCTACCACGCCGAGATCGCGGCACGCGCCGCGGGCCCGGTTCATCCTCGTCCTCAGACCTGGCAGCACTACATCGCCAACAGCCAGAAGGCCGGCGCAGCGCATCTGAACCGCAATCCCGCAGCGCTGCGCCTTTTCATGGGCGCAGGCGTCAGTGTCGAGGTGAGAAACACGGATCTCAGCGGCAACGCCCATCTCGCAAAGCAGCGTACCGCCTATCTGCGTGCGACCTTCGACATGCCCAAGGTACCGGATCTGGAGAAATGGGTCGCGGTGTCGATCGCGCTCGTGGATGGAATCTGGGCGCTGTCCTACAGCCTCCATCGATCCATCACCCCGGAATATCTCGAGGAATCGATCAGATGCTCCATCGCATATTTGCGATGCTACCTGCCGGAAGTCGTCGATCGGCGCGCCCCCTGACCCCGCCTCTAATCATATAAAATTCTACTATCTCTCCGGACACCGACGCTACCCGCTTCCGCCGTGGGCGGCTCTGTGACCATTTTTTGCTCATATTTCCGTATGATCGTGAAAATGCAGGGATCTTTCCCCGGAGAATGCGCCCAAAGACTCCGCTTTATAATCGAAATTAATATCAATATCATTCCGCGCATGGTGAGGTCCGCGCCTGATCTCCGTTTCCCTGAAAGGAGTGCCATGAACCGCCGAGACTTCTTGAAAGCCGCAACCGCCACGGCGACGGCCACAGTTGCAGCGCCTCGCCTCGCCTCGGCGGCGGGTGAGAAGGTCCTGACCTTCGTTCCGCAATCCGATCTCACTTTGCTCGATCCTGTGCAGACGACGGGGCTCGTGACCCGCAACCATGCACTGATGGTGTTCGACACGCTCTACGGCGTCGACGAACGTTTCGAAGCACAGCCGCAGATGGTGGCTGGTCACGAGATCGACCGCGACGGCCTGCGCTGGACATTGACGCTGCGAGAGGGATTGAAGTTTCACGACGGCGAACGGGTCCTGGCGCGGGATGCCGTGGCCAGCATCAAGCGCTGGTGGAGCCGAGACGTCTTCGGTGGAGATCTTCGCAGCGCCACCGCTGAACTCTCCGCAACGTCCGACAATACGATCGTCTTCGACCTGAAGAAGCCTTTTCCTTTGCTGGCCTATGCGCTGGGCAAACCGTCGAGCGTGTGCCCCGTCATGCCCGAGCGCCTCGCGCTCACGCCGGGCACGGAGCAGGTCAAGGAGATGATCGGCAGCGGACCGTTCCAGTTCGTGCCGGATGAACGCATCGTCGGATCCCAGGTCGTCTACAAGCGGTTTGACGGCTACGTCCCGCGACCGTCAGGCACCGCCAGCTTCATGGCCGGCCCCAAGACCGTCCACCTCGACCGCGTGATCTGGCGCGTTCTGCCGGATGCGGCGACGGCCGCGGCCGCCCTTCAGGTCGGCGAAGTCGACTGGTGGGAGCAACCGACTCCGGACTTGTTGCCGCTGCTCGCCAAGCGAGGCAACATCAAGGTCGAGGTCAAGGACACCGGCGGCTATCTCGCGATGATCAGGCTCAATCATCTCGTTCCCCCCTTTGACAATCCCGCAATCCGTCGCGCCATCCTGTCGGCCATCAGCCAGACGGAATTCATGACGGCCGTCATGGGCACCAATGGCAATTTCTGGAAGGACAATGTCGGCTTCTTCCTGCCCGCCTCCCCCTTCGCAAACGATGCCGGCATGGACGTCTTCGCGGGGGCGCCGGACTACGCCAAGGCCAAGCGCGATCTGCAGGCGGCGGGCTACAAGGGCGAGCGTATCGTCTTCGTCGTCCCGACCGACCTCCACGCCCTCAACTCCATGAGCCTGGTCGCCGCCGACATGTTCAAGAAGATCGGCCTCGAAGTCGATTACCAGGTGTCCGATTGGGGCACCGTGTTGCAGCGTATTGCGTCGCAGCGCCCGCTCGACCAGGGCGGCTGGAGCGCATGGTGCAATTACGTCCCCGGCGCGTCCGCGATCAATCCAGCCGCTCACTCCTATCTCAGGGGCATCGGCAAGGCCGGCACCTTCGGCTGGCCGAGCAGCGAGAAGATCGAGGCCCTGCGCCTCGCATTTCTGTCGGCCCAGGACGACAAGGAGAGACAGCGGCTGGTTCGGGACATCCAGGCGCAGGCCATGCAGGACACCCCCTACCTGCCGCTTGGCTACTTCGCGCAACCGGCCGCATACTCCCAGAAGCTCAGCGACATTCCCTTGGGCTTCTCCCAGTTCTACGGTGTGAAGAAGGCCTGATCCCCAGAGCCCGTCGATCACACCTCGACCCATGCAATCAACGCCTCGGTGGGATGACCGAAAACATGAACGACTTGCACGACGAATTGGGTTACGCAACCGCGCTGGAACTGAAGGCGCGCTTTGAACGCCGCGAGCTCTCGCCGGTAGAAGCCGTATCGGGCGTCCTCGACCGGATCGCGGCGCTCGAGCCGGCGATCAACGCGTTCTCCGTGGTGATGAGAGACGACGCGTTGGTGGCAGCACGGGATTCCGAGCGGCGCCTGCGCAGCGGGGAGGCTCGGCCGCTCGAAGGAATTCCCGTCACGATCAAAGACGCCTTCGGTGTCGCCGGCTACGAAACGGCGACCTGCACGCATGCGCTGAAGGGCCCTGTTGCCCGCGAGGACAATGTCGTCGTGGCGCGACTGCGCGATGCCGGCGCGATCATCCTCGGCAAGACCACGATGTCCGAATTCGGCTGGTCCGGCATCAGCCGCAATCCGGTGACGGGCGTGACGCACAATCCATGGAAACGCGGCTTCAATGCCGGCGCCTCGTCTGCAGGCGCAGGCGCAGGTGCAGCGGCGGGCTACGGACCGCTGCACCTCGGCTCGGATGGAGCCGGCTCGATCCGGATGCCGTCCCATTTCTGCGGCGTCTTCGGCTTGAAGCCGACCTTTGGCCGGGTCCCCTACGCGCCGGTCTCCAACAACGACTACGCCACCTATATCGGCCCGATGACGCGAACCGTTGCCGACGCCGCGCTGATGCTGGAGACAATGGCCGGCCCGCATCCGCTCGACCACACATCCTGCGAAGCGGCGCCCGATGCCTACCTCGCGAAGCTGAAGACCTCGATGAAGGGCAAGCGCATCGCCTTCAGCCCGGATCTCGGTCACGCCCGTGTCGATGACGAGATCGCAGGGATCGTTGCATCGGCAGCCAAGGTCTTTGCCGGGGAGCTTCAGGCCGAAGTGGAGATCGTGACGCCGCCGTGGGGACCGCAGGGACCGGAGCTCGGGCGCTTCTTCTGGGCGGCTCTCTGGGGGCGCCGGGCCGGGCTGCTGCCGGAGTGGGAAGCCAGCATGGGCAGCGACCTCGTCGCCTGCATTCGCGAGGGAGCCAACTATTCCGCGACCGAGTACATGAACATGCGCGAGCGCAAATTCGCGTATGTCGCGCAGATATCGAGCTTTCTCGAGGATTGGGATTATCTCATCACGCCGGTCGCCTCGGTTGCGGCCTTTCCCGTCGAGCGGGTCAGGCCGGAACATTGGCCCGATCACGATTGGGATTGGCTTGAATGGGCGGAATTCCTCTACCCCTTCAACATGTCGAGCCACCCGGCGGCGAGCGTGCCTTGCGGCATGACCCGCGCCGGCCTGCCCGTGGGCCTGCAGATCGTCAGCCGTCGCTTCGACGATCTTGGCGTCCTGCAGGCAGCCGCCGCCTTCGAGGCTGCAATGCCGTGGAGACAGCGTCGTCCCGACATCGCGATGCCGAGCTGACGCGCGGCCCCAATCCGACAGGACAATCCATGATGAGAAATTCGAAGGACTCCGAACTGCGCGAACGCGCACGGCAGGTGATCCCGAAGGGCATGTATGGTCACGAATCGGTCGCCCTTCTTTCGGAGGACTTTCCGCAATTCTTCTCGCGAGCCGAGGGAGCCTATCTCTGGGACTGCGATCACAACCGTTACGTCGACTACATGTGTGCGTTCGGTCCCAATCTGCTCGGCTACCGGCACCGCGGCATCGAGGAAGCCGCACGGGCTCAGGCCGCGATGGGAGACACCATGACCGGTCCCTCCGAGGCCATGGTCGTGCTTGCGGAAGACCTCGTATCGATGATCGGGCATGCGGCCTGGGCCATGTTCTGCAAGAACGGAAGCGATGCTACCTCTATGGCGATGGTGACGGCACGGGCTTATCGGGATCGCCGCAAAATTCTCGTCGCGAAGGGCACCTATCACGGCGCCGCCCCCTGGAATACTCCCAACATGAAGGGCATCACCGCGGAGGACCGGGCCCACATCATCTATTTCGACTACAACGACCTCGACAGTGCGACGGAGGCGTTTCGCAAGGCCGCCGGCGACGTCGCCGGCGTCTTCGCGACGCCATTCCGTCACGAGACGTTCAACGACCAGTACGCGCCCTCGGCCGAATATGCGCTTGGACTGAGGAAGCTCTGCGATGATGCGGATGCGTTGCTGATCCTCGACGAGGTACGCACCGGCTTTCGCCTCTCGCGCGACTGCAGCTGGTCGGTGCACGGCGTTCAGCCCGATCTCAGCGCATGGGGCAAGGTGCTCGCCAACGGCTATCCGATCTCGGCCCTTCTCGGCTCGGAGAAGGCGCGCAGCGCAGCGTCCAGCATCTACGTCACGGGATCCTTCTGGTTCTCCGCCGTGCCGATGGCGGCGGCGATCGCGACCCTGCGGGAGATCCGGACGAGCGATTATCTCGAACGGATCGTCGCCAGTTCCACGCGGCTGCGGGCGGGGATCGCGGCGCAGGCCTCCGCACACGGCATTGCGGTCCGCCAGACCGGACCGTCGCAGATGCCACAAATCCTGTTCGACGACGATCCGGACATGCGGAAGGGTTACTTCTGGGCCAGCTTTGCAGTTCGATCTGGGGCCTATCTTCACCCCTATCACAACATGTTCTTCAACGCCGCCCTGACGACGGACGACATCGACAACACGCTCGACATCACGGACAGAGCCTTCGCCGAACTGAAGCGGCGCCTGTCCTCCCTGCCCGCCCAATCGAACGAGCTGGTGCTGCAACGCCTCGGGCGGTGAAGGCGGGGATGAGTTCCGCCTGAGCCAAACGGGGGACGGCTGCAGCCGCGCCCGCTTACGGCAACGCTGCCGGTGTTTTGCCCGACGTGTCAACGTGATCGCGGCGACAAACGATCGTCGCGACGGAGTTGTAAAAACCCTTGTCGATCAAGGGGCCTTCTACTGTGCATGGGGTTGTTTTCGCATTTTTGTCCAAGCGCACAGCCGCGGGCGGTGCGCATACACAGCATGCACATGTGTGTCTGTGGCAGGTGGCCCGTCCGTAGTACATGCCGAGGTCCCCTCGGCCACGCCCTCGGCGCAACGCGCCGGGCAATGACATCAAGGCAATGACAATCACGTTACCTGCCGCGGCCCGCGAGCCCGACCATCCCGTCACCGACGGCCTTCCGGCCACCCAGCGGCGCTGGGCCATTGCTGCGATCTTCACCGCGCTGGCGATGGCCTCGCTCGACACCGCGATCGCCAACATCGCCCTGCCCGCAATTGCCGCCGATCTTCGCGTCACACCGGAGCAGTCGGTCTGGGTCGTCAACGTCTACCAGATCGCGCTGGTCGCAACCCTGCTGCCGCTGGGCGCGCTCGGCGAGATCGTCGGGCACCAGCGCATCTATCTCGGCGGCCTGATCCTGTTCACCATGGCCTCGCTGCTCTGCGCGGTGGCGTGGTCGCTGGACAGCCTGCTCGTCGCGCGCACGCTGCAGGGCCTGGGCGCGAGCGGCATCATGAGCGTCAACACCGCGCTGGTGCGCTTCGTCTATCCCGGACGGCTGCAGGGCCGCGGTTTCGGCCACAACGCGCTGGTGGTCGCGACCGCCTTCACCTTCGGTCCCTCGATCGCCTCCGCCATCCTGGCGATCGGCCCGTGGCCCTGGCTGTTCGCCGTCAACATCCCGTTCGGCCTCGTCGCCATCGGCATCGGCTTTGCGATGCTGCCGAAGACCCCGCGCGCCGATCACGGTTTCGATTTTCTCGGCGCGATCCTCGCCGCCGCCTGCCTCGGCCTGTTCATCACCGGCATCGGCAGCGCCGCGCACAACCTGTCGCCGGTGATCGTGGGTATCGAGCTGGTCACCGCCCTCGCGCTCGGCTTCATCCTGACGCGCCGCCACGCCGACCATCCCGCGCCGATGCTGCCGATCGACCTGTTCAGCCGGCCGATGTTCGCGCTGTCGGCGGCGACCGCGGTGTGCTCCTTCGCCGTGCAGGGCCTCGCCTTCGTCTCGCTGCCGTTCTACTTCGAGGACGTGCTCGGCCGCTCTCAGGTCGAGACCGGCTTCTTCATGACGCCCTGGCCGCTGGTGGTCGGCATCATGGCGCCGATCGCGGGGCGCCTCTCCGACCGCTATGCCGTCGGCCTGCTCGGCGGCATCGGCCTCGTGCTGCTCGGCCTCGGCATGGCGCTGCTCGCCATGCTGCCGGCCAATCCTGCGATCCCCGACATCATCTGGCGCATGGTGATCTGCGGCATGGGGTTCGGCTTCTTCCAGGCGCCGAACATGAAGGCGGTGATGTCGAGCGCGCCGCCGCACCGGAGCGGCAGCGCCTCGGGCATCGTGGCCACTGCGCGCCTGACGGGACAGACGACCGGCGCGGCGCTCGCCGCAGCCTGCTTCGCGCTCGCAGGTCGTGACGGCGCGACACTGGCGCTGGCGCTTGGCGCAGGCTTTGCCGCGCTCGGCAGCGTGATGAGCTTCCTGCGGTTGGCGGTGAAGTAGACCGGACGCGCTGGCGCGCTTTTCGGGCGGGCTTCACTGCGCCTTCTGCGCGATCGGACGGCTCACGACGGCCGCCGCATCGAGCGGCTCGCATGTGACCGTCCGTGTCAGCCTTGGCGGGCCCTGCCAGCCCGCGGTCTCGCTCACGGGCACAAACGTGCTCCCTTGCGGCGCCAGGATGATCGGCTCCGACTTCAGGCAGAGATCGGGAAATGCGATGCCATGGCCGCCGGCTCGGGTGAACACCCCGACCAGCATCTGGGAGGCCTGCATCCGTGTCGCCGGCGACGCCCGCATCGTACGCTCGGGATCGAACGCGCGATAGCACGGCCAATCGGTGTGGTTCGGCGCGAACTCGTAGACGATCCGGCACGCCGCGCCGGCCGATTTCACGAACGGCGAGTTCGAAGGCGCCGCTGCATCGCGTTCGAAAACCAATGTCTGCAGCGTCAACGCTTCCGTCGTCGCGCCGGACGTGACGGGCTTGCCCGGCTGGACCGCGACTTCTCCACGCGAGAACACCAGCTTGGTTCTGGGTCGCGCGTCCCTGGTCTCCAGCACCAGCATGGGCCTCTCCGCCCAGGAGCGATCCAGGTCCACCTCGCCGTTGCTCATCATCAGTTGCACATTGCCGACGGAGGGTTTGTCCTTGGCGAAATCGACCATGCGAAGGTGCACGCTCGACTTCGCCGCCTCGAGGCTCAGGAAGCGCAGGTCCTCCACCTTGCGCGTGATCGGCATCATCGGATCGAAGCGATCGTCGATGTTGAACCGGACGATCTTCTTCAGCTTGGCCGAGAGAGGCCCTTTTACGGCGAGCGGCGGAGCAACGTCGATCACGAGCAGGGCGCCTTCGGGCGAAAAGGTATTGCCGAAGGCGCGCTGCCGGACGGCGGTCAGCAGCGAGTCCGTCTGCTGCGCGATGTCCCGCGCGAAATAGATCTGCTGCCCGGGACGAACCAGCGGAAAGTTCTGAAATGCGCCGAGCGCCGCGCCGTTGCGGACCTCCGTTTCGGGGAAGGTGACGCATTTGGACCGATCGTCATGGTCGGTCTCCTCGACCTTCCGGGACGCAGAGCGCGAACAGAAGCTCAGATGGTGCTCTGCCGTCTTCTGTGGGCTCGCCGAGGTCGCATAGATGAGATCCGAACTTCCGGGTACTTCCATCGGAAGCGGAGAGGTCGCGAACATGTCGACTTCCACGCGGGTCAGCGATGGACCCGCATCGACCGAGCAGAGATCCCGGGTCGGCAAGGTATTGGTGAGGAGTCGCGCCGCATCGGTGCTGACGACACAGGATATGCTGTTCTCCGAGTTGTTCCGGCTCATCCAGATCAGATGGTCCTTGCCCGCTCCATCGACCAGGAGATGCGGCGCCGCGTGCCGCCGGCGCGGCGGCAACCAGACCGGCATGGTTTCAGTCAGCATGGGCACGCGTTTGAGCAGCACGTCCGGCAACCGCGTCACCCCGACCGAGCGTAGTTCGGCGCTGACGGCGTTGGGATCGGTGGTCCACTCGAGAACGGGAACAGTCGCGCAGGTGATGCAGGTCACGGCCAGATTGGAGCGAAGGTTCTCGAACATGAGAATGACCTGATCGGGGTCACCTGCGTATTTGGCAGGTAGGATCGCCTTGAATGGATGATTGACCACGCGGCTGACCTGAAATCCGTTCGACCGCGACGGATCCGAATCGAATTCGAAATAGGTCGATCGGTCCCAGCCGCGATAGGCGTCATATCCTCCCAGACTCACACCGGCCAGAACCATCTTGGAATCGGTCTGGCAGCGCGCCGCGCTGCTCTCCTGACTGCTGTTTCGTATGTACACACACAGACGAAAAGCCGCGTTTTGCAGAATGCGATCGCAATCGTTCTGGTTATAGCCGTAGGTCGCAAGGCCGTGGCGATAGCACAGGTCGTGAAAGACGCAGGCCTGCCTGAAGCGCTGCAGGACGAGATGGCGCTTCTGGTTGGAATCCGTCCCGCCGTCGAACAAGATGTTGGCCCAGGGCGGCAGGCTGCAGTTCAAGCCCTCGCCGCTGCCGCCGATGGTACTGACGACGTCCGGCCCCGATTGAAAGGCGGTGACGGTGGCAGGCATCTCGCCGTCGGTGATGTCGTCGACGTTCTTGTAGATGGAATCGGCGATGAAGGAAGGCAGATACGCAAAGGCCAGAACGGCCACGGCAATCAATGCAATCGACCAGCGGATCACCTTCCCGAACATGGCTCAACCCCGCTAAAGCCGATCTGGCAATGACGCAGCCGCGCACCGAAATCATGGCAGGCCCGGTGTCGTCCTGATGACGATCAGCTTGAGGTTGTTCGGCTGTCAAGCCGGGATCTCACACATGGCAGCCACTTTGATTGCCGGAAGGCCCGCCGGGCGGCGCATCAAGCGTCCCGGCGATCCCCATCGGCTCTCCGGAGTCAGGCCAGATGTCGAACCTCGGTCGCCTCCGCGGCCACGACGGGATGAGGCATGTGCTCGTCCAGCGCGGCCAGGCGCTCATCGATGGCAGCGATCACCTTGCGCGAGAACGGTCCGAGATGCGCGTAGGCCGCGATCATCTGCACGGCGATGCGCGCGGACGAGGTGTCACGCTTGGCGCAATTCATGAAGGTCTGCCAGAGCGGCCCCCGTGCCTCGGGAAGGGCGGAGACCACCTTGTGCACCGTCTCCATCGCCCCGAGCTTGGCGCGGATATCTCCTTCGGCCAGCTCGGGACGCTGCCTGGATCGGTCGAGCAGCGTCATCAGGCGGTCGACGCGTCCTGCATAGGCCGCCGGGCTGTAGGTGTGCTCCAGCACCCGCCTGTAGTCCAACAGGATGTCGCGCAACGGGCGGACCGGATCGAAATTGATGCCGGCCGTGCACTGATCGGCGCCGATTGTCGGCGCCACATCGTGGCCCGGATGCAGCCGGCCTTCGCGCTCGAGGCGGCGCGTGAGCTGCGTGTTCGGCAAGGCATAGAGCAGGCCGACCATGGCGACGGGAATCGCCGCCTCCTCGATGAATTCGATCATGGCCTCCGCCATCGAGACCTTCTCGTTGTCGAAGCCGACGATGAAGCCCGCGGTGACGAGCATGCCGGCGGCGTAGATCTTGTGGATGCTCTCGGCGATGTTGCGCCGTGTGTTCTGTTTCTTCCGCATCGCGACCAGCGTCGCCGGGTCCGGACTTTCGATGCCGACGAAGATGCCGAAGAAATTGGCCGCCCCCATCAGTTCCAGCAGCTCCGGATCGTCGGCGAGGTTGACCGAGGCTTCCGTGGAGAATTCGAAGGGATAGCCGTGCGTGCGCTGCCATTCGGCGAGCCTTGGCAGGAATTGCCGCAGCGACTTCTTGTTCCCGATGAAATTGTCGTCGACGAAGTCGAGATGGCCGCGGTAGCCCATCCCGTAGAGCGTCTCGAGCTCGACGAACATCTGCTCGACCGTCTTGGTCCGCGGCACGCGCCCGTAGAGCTCGATGATGTCGCAGAATTCGCAGGTGAAGGGACAACCGCGCGAATACTGCACACCGAGATAGAGATAGTCCTCGAACCTGAGCAGGTCGAAACGCGGCACCGGCGTCTTGGTGACGTCGGCCTGGAATTTCGGGGCGGTGAAGACTCCGGATCGCGCGCCGCTTTCCCAGGCCGCGATGAATTCGTCGATGACGCTCTCGGCCTCGCCGAGCACCCGGAAATCGGCCCGCTCATAGAGGTGGGGGCTCGAGGTGGGATCGGGACCGCCGACCACCACCGGCTTGCCAGCCGCGCGGCAGAGCTCGATCAGGCGCAGCGTGTCGGCCTGCTGCGGCATCATTCCGCCGGTGAAGACGACGTCGGCCCAGGCGAGATCGTCGTCGTCGAGCGGCGCCGTGTTGCAATCGATCAGCCGGACCGTCCAGCTCTCGGGCAACATCGCGGCAACGGTGATCAGGCCCAAGGGGGCGGCAGGGCGCTTGACGCCCATCACTTTGCAGGATTCGCCAAAGCTCCAGAAGGACTCTGCCGAGAACAGCGGGTAGAGCATCAGCACGTTGCAGGGACTCGGCACGTTCATGGAACTCCTATTGCTTCGGCCCAGTGTACCAGAGCGCAGGCGTCTTGCATCCCGGCAAAAGGGACAAACTGTCGCCGCTGCGCGGGGCGCGACCCGGGCCTGGAACCGGCCTTGACGGCCGGTCGTCGCCTGAAGCCGCGGATTGGCGCCCATGGAGGAGACGTCAACCCGAATCGATTGAGGAAGGGATGAGGCAAAACAGCGCCGCGGTCCATACTCTCGCGCGGACCGGCAATGCATCCAGGCTAGCCCTCGGAGTGTTGATTTGAACAGTTCCAGTTTGCCGGACAGATTGCGGCCCTGAGTTCAATCGGTGGATTGGGCCAATCAGGGGACTTGCGATGGCAAACCTAACAATCAACGGAAAACCCTTCACTCTCGACGTCGAGCCGGATACGCCGCTGCTCTGGGCGATCCGCGAGAATGCCGGCCTGACCGGCACCAAATACGGCTGCGGCATCGCACAATGCGGCGCCTGCACGGTTCACATCGACGGCGTGGCGATGCGCTCCTGCGGGATCTCGGTCAGCGAGGCCGAGGGCAAGAAGATCACCACGATCGAGGGGCTCGCCTCGGGCGACACGCTGCACAAGGTGCAGGACGCATGGATCGCCCAGGACGTGCCGCAATGCGGCTATTGCCAAAGCGGCATGATCATGGCGGTGGCGGCGCTGCTGAACGAGAAGCCGAAGCCGACCGACGCCGACATCGACGAGGCCATCACCAACATCTGCCGCTGCGGCACCTTCCAGCAGGTGCGCGAGGCGATCCACACGATCGCAAGCGCGTAAGGAGCCGCCCTATGAACAAGCACGTCTCTCCCAGGATGAACCGTCGTGCCTTCGTCATCGGCAGCGCTGCCGTCGGCGCGGGCCTTGCAATCGGCCTCGACATTCCCTTCGGCGGCCCCGCCGTGGTGCGCGCCGCCGACGGCTCGCCCGAGATCGGCGCCTGGGTCGTGGTCAGGCCCGACGACACCGTGGTGATCCGCATCGCCCGCTCCGAGATGGGCCAGGGCTCGCTCACCGGTCTCGCCCAGCTCGTCGCCGAGGAGCTCGAATGCGACTGGACCAAGGTCACGACCGAATATCCGACCCCGGGCCAGAGCGTCGCGCGCAAGCGCGTCTGGGGCGATTTCTCGACCGGCGGCAGCCGCGGCATCCGTTCGTCGCAGGACTATGTCCGCAAGGGCGGCGCCACCGCGCGCGTGATGCTGATCCAGGCCGCCGCCGATGCGTGGAAGGTGCCTGCCTCCGAATGCACGGCCGCGAACAGCGTCATCACCCATACGCGCTCGGGCCGGACCACGACCTACGGCAAGGTCGCCGAGGCTGCGGCGAAGCTGACGCCGCCAGCGGACGTCAAGCTGAAGGATCCGAAGGACTGGAAGCTGATCGGCAAGGGCGTGAAGCGGCTCGACACCGTCGACAAGACCACCGGCGCCATGATCTACGGCATCGACGTCAAGCTGCCGGGCATGCTGAACGCCGCGATCAAGGACTGCCCCGTGTTCGGCGGCAAGCTGAAGAGCTTCGACGAAGCCAAGATCGCCGGCATGAAAGGCGTCAAGAAGGTGGTCAAGGTCGGCGATACCGCGGTCGCCGTCGTTGCCGACACCTGGTGGCACGCCAAGACCGCACTGGAGGCGTTGCCGATCGTCTGGGACGAGGGCGACAACGCCAAAGTCTCCAGTGCGTCGATTGCGAAGTGGCTGGCCGAGGGGCTCGACGACGCGCAGCCGGCCTATGTCGGCAACAAGAACGGCGACGCCAAGGCGGCGATCGCCGGCGCCGCGAAAAAGGTCGAGGCCGTCTACAGCTATCCCTACCAGAACCACGCCACCATGGAGCCGATGAACGCCACCGCGATCTACACGGCGGACAAATGCGAGGTCTGGTGCGGCACGCAGAATGGCGAGGCGGTCTTCGCTGCCGTGCTGGAGGCTTCCGGCCTGCCGGCCGAGAAGTGCGACGTGCACAAGGTGATGCCAGGCGGCGGCTTCGGCCGGCGCGGTCAGACCGACTACGTCCGCCAGGCGGTGATGATCGCAAAGCAGATGCCGGGCACGCCGATCAAGCTGTTGTGGTCGCGCGAAGAGGACATGGCGCAGGGCAGGTATCACCCGATCACCCAGTGCAAGATGACCGGCGCGTTCGACGCCGACAACAATCTCATCGCGCTGCACTACCGCCTGTCCGGCCAGTCGATCCTGTTCTCGCTTCGCCCCGAAGCGCTGCAGAACGGCATGGATCCCGTCGCGTTCCAGGGCGTCGCCCAGTCCGGAGACGCGGCGTTCGGCTATTCGGTGCCGAACCTGTTGATCGAGCATGCGATGCGCAACCCGCACGTTCCGCCGGGCTTCTGGCGCGGCGTCAATGTCAATCACAATGCGATCTACATGGAATGCTTCATGGACGAGCTGGCCCAAGCCGCAGGCCAGGACCCGCTCGAATTCCGTCGCAAGCTGATGGGCAATCACCCCAAGCACCTCGCGGTGCTCAATGCCGTGGCCGAGAAGATCGGCTGGGACACGCCGGCGCCGCAGGGCGTCTATCGCGGCATCGCGCAGGTCATGGGCTACGGCAGCTATGTCGCCGGCGCCGCCGAGATCTCGGTGACCGACGGCAGCAAGATCAAGGTGCATCGCATCGTCGCCTCCACCGATCCCGGCTACATCGTCAATCCGGCGCAGGTGGAGCGGCAGATCGCGGGCTCTTTCGTCTATGGCCTCTCCGCGCTGTTCTATGGCGGCTGCACCGTCAAGGACGGCAAGATCGAGCAGACCAACTTCGACACCTACAACTCGATGCGCATCAACGAGATGCCGAAGGTGGAATCGGTGATGGTGCCGAGCGGCGGGTTCTGGGGCGGTGTCGGCGAGCCGACCATCGGCGTCGCGGCGCCGGCCGTGCTCAATGCGTACTTCGCCGCGACTGGCAAGCGCATCCGCTCGGTGCCGCTGCGGGACCAGAACATCACGTTCGCGTAAAGCATGATCCGGACCCGAAGGGCCGCGTTAGCGCAAAGTGCGAAGCGGTTTTCCGGAAAAGATCATGCTCAAACAACGACTCGCGGCGGCCATGCCGGCCGCCGCAGCATTTTCCGGACAAGCCTCATGAATGCGCCGGTGACACGGCGGAATGCCGTCCTCGGCATCGCCGTCGCGGCCACATCGCTCGCCGCACCTTCGATCCTGCGCGCGCAACCGGCGCGCCGCGTCGTCGTGGTCGGCGGCGGCTTTGGCGGCGCGGCTTGCGCCCGCGCGCTCAAGCGCGCCGACGCCAGATTGCAGGTCACCCTGATCGAGCCGAACAAGACCTACATCTCCTGCCCCTTCAGCAACGAGGTGATCGCGGGCCTGCGCGAGATCGAGGCGCAGCAGTTCGGCTATGACAGGCTCGCCGCCGCCGGCATCACCGTCGTCGCCCAGGCTGCAACGGCCATCGACGCGCAAAAGCGTCGTGTGACCACGGGCGATGGCACCGCGTTTGGCTATGACCGGCTCGTGCTCTCGCCCGGCATCGACTTCCATCTCGAAGCCCTGCCCGGCTACGACGAGGCCGCATCGGAGACGATGCCGCACGCCTGGAAGGCCGGCGCGCAAACGCGTTTGCTGCGCAGGCAACTCGAAGTAATGCCGGACGGTGGCACCGTCGCCATTGCAATCCCGGCCAATCCCTCTCGTTGCCCGCCCGCGCCTTACGAGCGCGCAGGCCTGATCGCGCATTACCTGAAGACGAAGAAGCCGCGCTCGAAAGTTCTGATCCTCGATGCCAAGGACACTTTCTCCCTGCAGCGGCTGTTCGAACAGGCATGGAAGGAGCTCTACGGCGACATGGTCGAACGCGTCGCACTGTCGCAAGGCGGCCGCGTCACCTCAATCGATGCCGCGACCAAGACCATCGTCACCGAATTCGGCAACTACACCCCTGATGTCGCCAACATCATCCCACCGCAGCGCGCCGGCCGCATCGCCGGGCTCGCGGGTGTTGCCGATGCCACCGGCTGGTGCCCGATCGATCCTGTCACGTTCGAGTCGAAACTCGTCCCGAACGTCCACGTCATCGGCGACGCCTGCCTTGGTGGCGGCATCCCAAAATCGGCCTCCGCTGCAAGCGCGCAGGGCAAGGCCGGCGCCGCCGCGATCGTCAGCCTGCTCTCGGGTCGCACACCGGAGGCGCCACGACTCACAGGGGTCTGCTACAGCACCGTCGCGCCCGGCTACGGTTTCTCGCTCGCCGGCAACTACCAGCCTAGGGGCGACATCTTCGCCGAGGTCGAGGGCGGCGCGACCAGCCCGGTCGACGCGCCGCGCGAATTGCGCGCCCGTGAGGCGACTGAAGCCGAGCGCTGGTTTCAGGCCATCACGGCGGACACCTTTGGCTAGCGCAAGATGAGAGCGAGCTGTCGCCACCAGCAAGGTGCGCTCCCTCCCCCGCCTGCGGGGGAGGGTTGGGGAGAGGGTGTCTCCACAATCAAGAATCCCCAAGAGGAAAGAACCCTCACCCGCCGCTGCGCGCCGACCTCTCCCGCAAGCGGGAGAGGTAAGTGGAGTTCGCGACGACATCATGCACCCCATCCGATATCTGCAACTGCGGCAATCATCGTAGCGAGCCTCGCCTTCGCCTCGCCTGCTGAAACAAACGAACTCTTGCCCTACACAATCGTCAACGACGGCATTCCCGCCTCGCTCACCGGCTCCCCCGGCGATGCCGCGCGCGGCCGCGCTCTGGTGCTGGCGCGCGCCACGACCTGCATTCTCTGCCATTCCGGCCCATTTCCGGAAACGCGGTTCCAGGGTGATCTCGCGCCTGATCTCACCGGAGCCGGGAACCGGTGGTCGGTGAGCCAGTTGCGGCTTCGACTGGTCGATGCCTCGCGCTTCAACCCGCAGACCATCATGCCGTCCTATTATCGCGCCGACGGCCTCGTTCGCGTCGGACGCAACTTCGCCGGCAAGCCGATCTTGTCGGCTGCGGAGATCGAGGACATCGTGGCTTTTCTTGCAACGCTTCGGGACTAGGTTCATGCCAACCACGCGACGACAATTCCTGGGCCTCGCCGGAGGCGTGACGGCCGCCGGCACGATCCCGATCGTCACCCTGCGGCCAATCGAAGCAACACCGGCGATGCTCAACACCGCGATCCGCAACGTCGTCGGCGAAGCACAGATTCGCAGTGGCAGGGTGAAGCTCGACATTCCGCCGCTGGTCGAGAACGGCAACACGGTGCCGATGACGGTGAGCGTTGCAAGCCCGATGACGACCGATGACCACGTCAAGAGCATCCACGTCTTCAACGAAAAGAACCCGCAGCCGAACATCGGTAATTTCTATCTCGGCCCCTTCTCCGGCCGAGCCCAGGTCTCGACCCGGATCCGGCTCGCCGATACCCAGAAGGTCGTCGCGATCGCGCATCTCTCCGACGACACGTTCTGGCAGGTTGCCGCCGACGTCGTCGTGACGTTGGCCGCCTGCACCGAGGAGACGAACTGATGGCCGCCCTCATCAACGTTCCGGCAAAGGCCAAACGCGGCGACATCATCGAGATCCGCACGCTGACCTCGCACATCATGGAGACCGGTTTCCGCCACACCGCCGACGGCAAGCTGGTCCCGCGCGACATCATCACGAGCTTTGCATGTCGCTACAACGGCACGGAGATTTTTCGCGCCGATCTGTTTCCGGCGATCGCGGCGAACCCGTATTTGTCGTTCTTCACGGTCGCGAAGGACAGCGGCAAGTTCGAGTTCGAATGGATCGGCGACAACGGCTATTCGACAACGGCGTCGGCATCGATCACGGTCGAATGATATCCTGGCGCGCGATAGCGGTGGCAACCTTGTTCGCCGCAGCCCCTGCCCTGCTCGCCGGTGAAATCCCGCCCGATGCACGCCGCTCCGGCTACACTTTCATGGGCCCGGACACGCGCGCCATGCAGGACGACGACACCACCAATCCCGGCATGCTGTTCGTGCTCGACGGCGAAGCGCTCTGGGCGAAGAAGACAGGCAGCGCCAACAAGGCCTGCGCGGATTGTCATGGCGATGCGCGCAGCAGCATGAAAGGCGTCGCGGCGCACTTCCCCGCCTTCGACAAGGCACTCGGCCGTCCCGTCACGCTCGATCAGCGGATCAATCTCTGCCGCGCCAATCATCAGCAGGCGACGCCGCTGCCCTACGAGGATCGCGAACTGCTCGCATTGTCCGCCTTCGTCGCCCACCAGTCGCGCGGCACCCCGATCTCGGCCGGTGACGATCCGCAAGCCCAGCCTTTTGTCGCGCAAGGCCGCGCGCTCTTCATGCAGCGCGAGGGCCAGCTCAACCTCGCTTGCACCAACTGCCATGACGACAATTTCGACAAGCGCCTTGCGGGCGCGCCGATCACGCAAGGACAGCCGACCGGCTATCCGCTCTACCGCCTGGAATGGCAGACGCTGGGATCGCTCGAGCGGCGGCTACGGAGCTGCATGACCGGCGTCCGCGCCCAGGCCTATGACTACGGCTCACCCGAGCTCGTCGCGCTCGAGCTCTACCTGATGTCGCGGGCGCGTGGCCTGCCGATGGAGACGCCGGCGGTGCGTCCCTGAAAGGAACGGCCGGGACACCGCCCGGCCGTTCCGCGAGACTTGAGGCCACGCCTACTCCGCCGGCGCGGCCGACATCTCCGGATGAGCGGCGTAGGGCTCGCTGGTACCGAGCTTGGCGGCGGCGAACAGACCGGCGGCCATGACTGCGTAGGCCAGGGCCACCGCGGGCGTCACGCCAAAGCCGCCGCCAATGCCGACGGCCTCGCCATGCATGAAGCCGAAATAGGTCAGGATCGCGCCGACCAGCGCAAAGGCGGACGCCTTCTCGAAATCCCGCTCGATGATGAAGACGCCGATCGCGCCGAGGACCAAGCCGCCGAGGATGGAGCCGCCACCCATCACCTCAAGACCGTGATAGAACACGCCCTGCTGCGGCAGCGCGGCGATCGCGGCCGCCTTGACCGCATCGGCCTTCTCGGCGGCCATGCCGCCGACGGTCGCCGCCGCATTCATGGTCGAGCCGAGCATCGTGTCGATCTGGAGCTTGGCCCAGGCGGCCAGATGCGGGGTCAACGCCAGCACGATCGCGGGCGCGTGCTTGACCGGCGTGGTCTGGAACGCCTGCGCGCCGATCAGCATGCCGATATAGAGCAGGATCGGCGAGATCGCGACGACGGGCACGAGTGCCAGCAGCACCGAGATGATGCCGAACCAGGACAGCACGACCACCATGATGCCGGTCGCGGCGGAGTAACCGATGCGGCCGCCCATCGCCTTCCAGCCGGGATGGCCGATATAGACGGCGTTGATGAAGGGATTGCCCATCAGGCAGCCGATCAGGCTGACGACGCCGTCAGCGGTGAGCACACGCGTGGTCGGATAGTCGTCGCCGGCCGCTTCCGCGCTCTCGACATTGTCCATGGCCTCGACGAGGTCGTAGATGCCGAACGGAATGGCGGTGACCAGGATGATGCCGAGGAATTCGAAGCCGGAGAAGACATAGCCTATTGCCGGGATCGGCACCGAGAAGCCGAAATTGGCGAAGGCAGCACCAACGCCGGAGATGCTCAAGCCGCCAAGGCCGAGCCCGAACAGGTTCGAGCCCCAGGCGATGATCATGCCGACGGCAATGGCGACGAGACCGGCGGGAATGCCGCGCCAATACTTCACCCCGCCGAACCAGCTCACCAGGATGATGGCGAAGCAGACCAGACCAATCTGCGGCGTCATGTACATTTCGAGCGCCGGCCGCATCGAGATGAAGGTGACGGAGACACCGGCAAGCGTGCCGAGCAGCGCCGCGCGCGGCGTGATCCTGCGGATGAACGGCGCAATGAAGCCGCCGATCATGAGAATGAAGCTCTGGAAGAACACCCAGACGAGGCCCGCCGACCAGCCCTTGAGCGGGTCGCCGGTCTTCAGCGTGATCGGCAGCATGATCACGAAGGTGACGATGAACATGTGCGGCACGCTGACGCCGGAGGGCAGCGCGCAGACGTCGTTGCGGCCGGTCTTCTGCGCCAGCCGGTACGCGAGATACGCATAATAGAAGGTGGACAGGCACATCATCAGCCCGAGGGCGGGCAGGATGCGGCCGAACACGAGGCTATCAGGCATCTTCAGCACGAAGCGCAACAGGCCCGTGAGCACCAGCATGTTGACGAGGATGTTGGTGCCGAAGCCGAAAAACGCGTTCCAGTCGCCCGATGTCCATAGTGCCGGCTTGAACCCGGACTTGTCGATTTCAGATTTGCCGGCCGTCCCCGTCAATGTGCTCATGGTCATACCCCTATGTGGTCGAAATCCTCATCGCCTCCAGGACTGCGGCTGAGCTCGCGACCCAGCCGAAGATGCCGCCCTGGGCCTTGATCATCTTCAGGCCCATCTCGTGAAACTCGGGGAAGTAGGATGCGCAGCCGTCGGAGATGACGACGCAGCGATAGCCGCGGTCATTGGCCTCGCGCACGGTGGTGTTGACGCACACTTCTGTCGTGACGCCGCACACCAGGAGATTCTCGACGCCATGCTTCTCCAGGACATCGCCAAGCTCGGTGGCGTAGAAGGCGCCCTTGCCCGGCTTGTCGATCACGATTTCGCTGTCGAGCGGATAGAGTTCGGAAATGATGTCGTGGCCGGGCTCACCGCGAATGAGGATGCGTCCCATCGGACCGGGATCACCAATGCGAAGGCTGGGCGCACCGCGTTCGACCTTCGCCGGCGGCGCGTCGGAGAGATCGGGCAGATGCCCCTCGCGCGTGTGGACGACCAGCATGCCGCTCTCGCGCGCCGCCGTCAGCACCGCGCCGATCGGCTTCACCGCGCGTGCAAGCTGGCTGACGTCGTTGCCGAGCGTTTCACCGAAGCCACCGGGCTCCATGAAGTCCCGCTGCATGTCGATGATGAGAAGCGCGGTGGCGGGCCAGTCGAGCGTGATCGGCTCGGGCTCGGCGCTGACGACGCCCTTTGCCGGCTTGGCTGAGTTCAACATGACGCAGACCCCCGCGAGAACTCTCTTGGCCAGGAGTTCTGCAAGCGCCGTGCCATTGTGTACAATTGCGGAGAACGGCCGATCGCGAGGGAATTCGTTGTGCAGTCAGAAGGTTACGATCAAGGTCGGCGGCTGCTTATTCCCTGTGCGGCGGTTTCGCGACGTGCAATTGCTTAAAGCATGAGCTGGCTGTGGCACTCTCTTCCCTGTCGTTCCGGGCGGCGCGAAGCGTCGAGCCTGGAATCCATCGGGCGGCGGCACGCGAGGTGAAATGGATTCCGGGTTCGCGCTATGCGCGCCCCGGAATGACAGGAGTGGCGCTACCGCCCCGCCCCGTACAACCGCCGATACTCGTCCTCATACGGCGCATAGGAATCCTTCAGCGTCGCCATGTTCAGCAGCATGGTCGCCACCATCGCGCCCGCCCTGTCGAACACGCGCGTCTTCACCCAGGCGCTCTCGGTGCGGCGGCTGCCGGAGAGCGCGACCACTTCGCGCTCGACTTCGTACTCTTCGCCAACGAAGAGCGGGCCCTTCACGAGGCGGATCTCCTGGTCGGCGAACAGGCCGACAGCCGGGCCTTTGGCCGGCAGCGGGTCGTCCTTGGAGCGGTACTGGAACAGCACGCTCAGCATCTCCATCGGGATGATGGGTCTGCCCCAGGGATTGTCGGAGCCAGAGTAGTAGGGCGAGTTCTCGGTGATGACGGCGAGCTTCTGCCGGAGTGAGAACGGATAGAGGTCGCCCATGTTCTGATCGAAGGCCATGCGCACCGGCTGCCGCTTGCCGGTCTGCGCCACCTTCACATCGCGCAGGATCACGGGATCGGTGAGCGGCTTGAGCTCGCCGAGGCGCGTCTCGAGCGCGGTCGCAACCGGCGCATCGCCGGCCGAGGCCGTGCCGCGCAGCACCTCGGTGCCGTCGCGCTTGACCATCTGAATCTGGCACTGGCTCGTGCCGGGCAATGGCTTCGACACGATCGCCTGCACTTCCTCACCTTCGTAGCAGACGCTGCGATAATGCGCGGAAAGGCAGCCCGTCTCGAACCAGGCACGACCCCATAGCCGTTCGCCGAGCGGCGCGAACTGGCTGAAATGGGTCGGCCCTTCGATGGTGCCGCCCTTGAAGCCGAGCTTCTGGGCGGTTGCGTCGTCGTGGATCGAGGCGTGCGCGTCGTAGGTTTGCGCTTGCAGCATCTGGCGCGGCTGGCGCCACGGCCCGATCAGCGCTTCGGTCTCGGCGACCTCAGTGTCAAATGCTCTTGCAGCCATGATGCTCTCCACAATCAGCCATGACTAGCAGGAGCGCCACGGATGCGGCCAGCGATATTGACTTCGCCCACACATACTCTTGACTGTCACAATTCGCGTCGCGCCGCCGCAATCCCTCCCGCAGTGCAAACTCCACGCCGAACGAAAGACAAGGACTCCCGAAATGACGCTGATGCAGGTCGAGCTGGACGATAAATACCGGCTCGAATCGAAGCGGATCTTTCTGTCCGGCACGCAGGCTCTGGTTCGACTGCCCATGTTGCAGCGCGAACGCGACCGGCTCCAGGGGCTCAACACCGGCGGCTTCATTTCGGGCTATCGCGGTTCCCCGCTCGGCATGTACGACCACGCGTTGTGGCGGGCGAAGTCGCACCTCCAACAGCACGACATCGCCTTCGTGCCCGGCCTGAACGAGGACCTAGCTGCAACCGCCGTGTGGGGCAGCCAGCAGGTCGGCCTGTTTCCTGGCGCCAAGGTCGATGGCGTGTTCGGCATCTGGTACGGCAAGGGCCCCGGCGTCGACCGCTCGGTGGATGCGCTCAAGCATGCCAATGCGGCCGGCACCTCGCTGAACGGCGGCGTGCTCGCGCTTGCCGGCGACGACCACGGCTGCCAGTCCTCGACGCTGGCGCATCAGAGCGAGCAGGTGTTCGCGGCGGCGCTGATCCCGGTGATGAATCCCGCGACGCTGCAGGACTATCTCGACCTTGGCCTCTACGGCTTCGCGCTGTCGCGCTTCTCCGGTTGCTGGGTCGGCTTTAAGGCAATCAGCGAGACCGTGGAGAGCTCGGCGTCCATCTACAGCGATCCCGAACGCATCCAGATCAGGCTGCCCGACGATTTCGAGATGCCGCCCGGCGGCCTCAACATCCGCTGGCCCGATCCGCCGCTGGAAGCCGAGAAGCGCCTGTTCGGCCCGAAGATGGCCGCGGTGCAGGCCTTCGCCCGCGCCAACCAGCTCGACCGCATCGTGCTCGATTCAAAGCCGGCGCGGCTCGGCATCGTCGCGACCGGCAAGGCCTATCTCGACCTGCGCCAGGCGCTCGCCGATTTGGGCATTACGGACAAGGACGCGCAGGATCTGGGCTTGCGCATCTACAAGGTCGCGCTGACCTGGCCGCTCGAGGAAAGCGGCGCCAGGCGTTTCGCCGAAGGTCTTCAGGACGTGCTGGTGGTCGAGGAGAAGCGAGGCTTCATCGAAGACCAGCTCATGCGCATCCTCTACAATATCGACGCGTCGAAGCGCCCGACCGTCACGGGCAAGCGCGACGAGCGCGGCGCGCCGCTGCTGCCAAGCGAGGGCGAACTGACACCGACCATCGTCGCGGCCGCACTGGTGGCGCGGCTGCGCAAGCTCGGCCATCACAGCCCGGTGCTGGAGCAGCGCCTCGCCCGGCTCGAGGCTTTCGACCAACCCGTCACCACCAGCACGCAGATCAAGCTCGCACGCACGCCGTTCTTCTGCTCGGGCTGCCCGCACAACACCTCGACGCGCGTGCCGGAGGGGAGCCGCGCCATGGCCGGCATCGGCTGCCACGGCATGGCCCTGAGCATGCCGACCCGCCGGACCGACCTGATCTCGCATATGGGCGCCGAGGGCGTGAACTGGATCGGCCAATCGCCCTTCACCACCGAGCAGCACATCTTCCAGAATCTCGGCGACGGAACCTATACCCATTCCGGTCTTCTGGCGCTCCGCGCCGCTTCCGCCGCCGGCATCAACATCACCTACAAGATCCTCTACAACGATGCCGTCGCCATGACCGGCGGGCAGCCGGCCGAGGGCGCCTTCAATGTCGCGCAGATCGCGCACCAGGTCTGGGCCGAAGGCGTCAAGCGGCTCGCGATCGTTTCCGACGATCCGGGCAAATACCCGCAAGGAAATTACTTCCCGCAGGGCGCGACCATCCACCACCGCCGCGAGCTCGATGCCGTGCAGCGCGAGCTGCGCGACATCAAGGGCCTCACGGTCATCGTCTACGACCAGACCTGCGCCGCCGAAAAGCGCCGCCGCCGCAAGCGCGGGCTCTATCCCGATCCCGCCAAGCGCGCCTTCATCAACGAGCTCGTCTGCGAAGGCTGCGGTGACTGCTCGCAGGCCTCCAATTGCGTCTCGGTGCAGCCGCTGGAGACCGAGTTCGGCCGCAAGCGCCAGATCGACCAGTCGAACTGCAACAAGGACTTTTCCTGCGTCGAGGGCTTTTGCCCGAGCTTTGTCACCGTGCATGGCGGAACGCTGAAGCGGATGAAGACCTCGGCGGTCGATTCCGGGCAATTGTTTGCAGATCTGCCGCTGCCGCCGGCGCGTGAGCTCGACGGCCCCTACAACATCCTCGTCACCGGCATCGGCGGCACCGGCGTCATCACCATCGGCGCCCTGCTCGGCATGGCCGCCCATGTCGACGGCCGCGGCTGCTCGGCGCTGGATTTCACCGGCCTGTCGCAGAAGAACGGCGCGGTGATGAGCCATGTGCGCATCGCGCCGAAGCCGGAAGATATCTCCGCGGTCCGCATCACCACCGGCGGTGCCGACGTCATCCTCGGCTGCGACATGATCGTTTCCGCGGGCCCGACCGCGCTCAGCCGCGCCGAGCGCGGCGTGACGAAGGCCTACATCAACGCCGACCTGCAGCCGACTGCGAGCTTCGTGCAAAACCCAGATCTCGATTTCGAGATGGGCACGATGCAGACCGTGCTGCGCGACGCGATCGGCGACAAGAACCTCGACATCATCGACGCCACGGGCATTGCCGCCGCGCTGATGGGCGACAGCATCGCGACCAATCCCTTCATGCTCGGCTTCGCGTTCCAGAAAGGCGCGATCCCGCTGTCGCTGGAGGCCCTGCTGCGCGCCATCGAGATCAACGGCGCCGCGATCGAGATGAACAAGCTCGCCTTCACCTGGGGCCGCCTCGCCGCCCACGACATGTCGCGTGTGCGCAGCGTGCTCCAGTTCAAGAGCCGCGCATCCGCGCCGGCGAAGTCGCTCGACGACATCATCGCGACCCGCGCCGAATTCTTGACCTTCTATCAGGACAAGGCCTACTCCGACCGCTATCTCGCGGCGGTCGCCAAGGTACGCAAGGCGGAGAGCGCCGTTTCGCCCGCGTCGACGGAGCTGACCGAGGCCGTCGCGAAGAACCTGTTCAAGCTGATGTCCTACAAGGATGAGTACGAGGTCGCACGGCTCTACACCGACGGCAGCTTTGCCAGGAAGGTGTCGGAGAAGTTCGACGGGGACTTCACGCTGAAGTACCACCTCGCCCCGCCGATCTTCGCAAAGCGCGACAAGGTGACGGGACATCTGCAGAAGCAGGAGTTCGGCGGCTGGATGATCCACGCCTTCCGCATTCTCGCCAAACTCAAGTTCCTGCGCGGCGGCCTGCTCGATCCGTTCGGCCGCACCGAGGAGCGCCGGACCGAGCGGAAGCTGATCGCGGATTATCTTGGCATGATCGATCAGCGGATCGTCGGGCTGCAAGCCGCACAAATCCCGCTGCTGGCGCGGCTTGCACGCGTGCCCGAGACGGTCCGCGGCTTCGGCCATGTCAAGGAAGCCAATATCAGGCTGGCAGCGGCCGAGGCGGCGCGGCTTGAGGCGGAGCTCGAGAACAGCCGCTTTGCCGCGGCGGCGGAGTAGCAGCTAGCGCAAAATCTCTCCGCTCGTCATTGCGAGGAGCCCTTGCGACGAAGCAATCCAGACCGTCGCCGCAGAACATCCTGGATTGCTTCGCTCCGCTCGCAATGACGAGATTGTGGAGACGTGCTCGCCACTGCTCCGCGCTAGACTAGCGCGCCGGTTTGCGCTCGATCGGATCGATATCGATCGCCCGCAGGCGGCCGAGCCGCAGCACGTCCATGGCGAGCCGCCGGCCGATCCGGTCGCGGTCGAGCACGCGGATCAGATCGTCGACGCCGTTGATCTCGACGCCGTCGAGCCTGATCACGACGTCGCCGGGCAACAGGCCCGCCTTGGCCGCAGGTCCATCCGGCTCGATCTGCATCAAGAGCGCGCCCATCTTGTTCTCGACGCCGGCCAGCACCGCATGCCGCCGCGGAACCGGCGCGGTCTGGCCGGCAACGCCGATATAGGCGCGGCGGACATAGCCGTGGCGGATGATCTCCGACAGCACGAATTGCGCGGTGTTGCTGGCGACCGCAAAGCAGATGCCTTGCGCCCCGTTGATGATGGCGGTGTTGATGCCTATCACCTCGGCATTCGACGACACCAGGGGACCGCCCGAATTGCCGGGATTGAGCGCGGCATCGGTCTGGATCACGTCCTCGATGGTGCGCCCGCTGACCGAGCGGATCGAGCGCCCGAGCGCCGACACGACGCCGGCCGTCACGGTCGATTCGAAGCCGAGCGGATTGCCGATCGCGATCACCAGCTGGCCGCGGCGCAGGCTCTTGGAGTTGCCCAGCGCGGCATAGGGCAAGTGGCGCACGCCGTTGGCGCGCAGGAGCGCAAGATCGGTGTCGGGATCGACGCCGAGCACCTGCGCGTCGCCGACATGGCCCTCGACGTCGCGCAGCCGAATTTCCTTCGAACTGCCGACCACATGGCTGTTGGTGAGAACGAGCCCATCGGGCGAGATCACGATACCCGAGCCGAGCCCGCCGCGCTCGCGGCCGTTCGGCACCTTCGGCCCGGTCTCGACGCGCACGACCGCGGGACCGACACGGTCGGTCACGTCGATCACGGCATTGGAATAGGCGTCCAGCAGGGCCCCGTCGTCGACAGGGGCAGATGTCGTCGTTCGCGATGACGGCGCGTCATCGACGATGTCTGAGGTGAAGTCCAACATGGCAAGAGTCCTTGAGGCTCACACAGATGGTGGCCTGCTCCCTCCAGCGCAAGTGGCTCCGCCCGGGACGCAAAGCTGGGCTGCTAGGGTGCCCGCCTCAACGAGCCGCCTCTTGCCTTGACCGGATCGAGCAGCGACCAGTCTCCATCCGGAAGCACATGGCCCTTCGGAAATGGCGCGCGCAGCTCGAGCCCAAGCGAGCTCAGCACGCGGTCGTCACGGTAGTAGCATTGCAGCACGACGCGGACGAGCGTTGCTGCGGCCACGCCGCCGTGCTTGCGGAACTGTTGCGCGACGCCGTCGCGCGCGGCGTGCTCGAGATCGGCCAGCGGCATGCCGGCGAGCCGCGACAGGTGATCCAGCGCCGCCACGACCCGTTTGGTGTCGCGGCCGAGCGTTGCGAGGATGTCGGCCTGGATGATGTCGTCATCGGCGCCCGGAACGCGGTATTCCTCGCTTGGCGGAATGATCATCGCAGCGATGGTGCGCAAGTCCTGGCGCTGCCGCGGCGTGAGGGTGAGCTGATCAGTCATGGCGTCCTCGCATCGAAACGTTGCGGCCAAGTTGCCGGTGCGCTCCCTCCCCCGCTTGCGGGGGAGGGTTGGGGAGAGGGTATCTCGACAGAGGGATTCCCCAAGAGGAGAGAGCCCTCACCCGGCACGCGGGACGATGCTTCGCATCGCCCGGACGTGCCGACCTCTCCCGCAAGCGGGAGAGGTGCACCGAGCGCGTGGCTGGGTCTGAACATCATCATTCTCAATCGAACAAATTGGCGAGGCGCTGCTTCATCTGGTCGGCGATGTAGAGCGCGAGGGCCTGGATGGTCGACGTCGGGTTCACGCCGCCCGAGGTGACGAAGATGCTGCCGTCGACGATGAAGAGGTTCTTCACATCGTGCGCGCGGCCCCATTCGTTGACCACGGAACGCTCGGGGTCGGTGCCCATCCGCGCGGTGCCGAGCAGATGCCAGCCGCCCCAGGGGATCGGATTGTTGATGCAGATGTCGGTCGCGCCGGCGGTCTCGAGAATCTCCCTGCCGCGTGCCAGCCCGTGCTCCATCATTTTCCGGCTGTTCTCGCTGATCGTATAGTCGACCTTCGGCGCGGGGATGCCGTGGCTGTCCTTCAGCACGGGATCGAGCGTGACGCGGTTGTGCTCCTCGGGTAGATCCTCGCAGATTGCCGACACCGCGAGCCGATGACCGTTGAGCTTACGGAATACGCGATGATGGTCGGCGCCCCATGGCAGAATGCCCTTTTGCTCGCTCGCGACCGCCTCGAACACCGGCCCCGCGCCGCGGCCGAACTGGATGCCGTAGCCGCGCACGAAGCCGCGCGACAGGTCAGTGTCGTAAAACTCCTTGCTCCACAGGCAGGTCGGCGGCGCGCGATTGCTGTCGGTCGGCTCCTTCACAAATCCGTAGATTTGAGCATAGGGATGGAACATCAGGTTCTTGCCGACGAGGCCGGACGAATTTGCAAGCCCGTTCGGAAAGCGCCCCGAGGCCGAGTTCAAAAGCAGGCGCGGCGTGCCCACGCCGTTGCAGGCGATGATGACGACATGCGCGGGCTGAAACTGCTCGACGCCGTCCTTGTCGTAGTAGACGACCCCCGAAGCCATGCCGTTCTCGTCGGTGCTGATCTCCCGCACGCGGCAATGGGTGCGCAGCTCGACGCCGGCGCGGACCGCATGCGGCCAGTAGGTGATGTCGGTGGAGGACTTTGCGCCTTGCGCGCAGGCCGGCGTGCAATGGCCGAGATTGATGCAGCGTGCCCGGCCCTCATAGTCCATGGTCGCGACCGTCGTGTCGGACGGCCACCAGTGCCAGCCGAGCTTGTTCATGGCCTTGCCGATGATGGCGCCGGACAATCCGAGCGGCTGTTGCGGCATCGGCGGATGCGTCAGCGGCGACAACGGATCGCCAGACAGGCCGGACGTCCCCATCATGCGGTCGTTCTCTTCGAAGAACGGGGTCAGCGCGTCGTAGTCGATCGGCCAGTCGTCGGCGACGCCGTCGAGCGTCTTCACCTTGAAGTCGGAGGGGTGCAGCCGCGGCCAATGCGCGGTGTACATCACGGTCGAGCCGCCGACCGCATTGTAATTGACGACCTTGATCGGGGAGTTGTCGTCGTTGATCGGGTAGTCCTCGGGCCGGCCGCGGACATTGGGGCTCGACGACCATTCGCCGTAGAATTTGGCCTCCCAATCCCGGCCGGTGCTGGGATATTCCGCCGGATTCATCCAGCCGCCCTGCTCCAGGCAGAGGATGTGCATCTTGGTCTCGGCCAGCGACCACGCCACCGCCGCGCCGGACGCGCCGGCGCCGATGATCAGGACGTCCACGGGGTCTTTCATCGCAAGCTTTTCCTCCCCCTCGCCGCTTCCCGGGCGATTCGGCCTTTCGCGCTAGGGCGAGGCCGGCGAACGATAGGGTCGGAGCGACGGCCGAGTAAAGCCGCGCGGCCGGAATGTCGCACTTCGCAGGGTGCAGACCATTGGTATCGCCACATCCCGATGCTAGGAACGAGACGCACGAGCCATCGATAGCGAGACCGTATGTCCTTCCGAAATTACTTTGCCAGCGCCCGCGCTTTTGCGCTCATTTCGTTTTTCGCCTTGTCCGGATTTCTGGGCACCTCCTCCCCTGCCTCGGCGCTGACCGGCGCTGCGACGGCCCGCGACGGCAACTCCATCCAGCTTGGCGACGTGACGTATCGGCTGGACGGCGTCGATGCGCCCGAGCTGGACCAGGTCTGCATCGACGATCACGCCGATGCCTGGACCTGCGGCATCGAGGCCCGCGATCAGCTCACGAAGCTGATCAAGGGACGCGTGGTGCGCTGCGACGACGTCGGTCCGGAAAAGAGCTTCGGCAAGCGACACCGGGCGCTCTGCACGGCCGAGGGCGACAAGTCGACCTTGAACGAACAGCTGGTCAGGCTCGGCTTTGCCGTCGCCCGGGAGCCGATCAAGGCCAACGTCAAGCCCGCCGCGGCCGAAGCCAAGACAGCCGCCGCCGGGATCTGGAAGGGCTGTTTTGTTGCACCGCAAGATTTTCGTGCCGGCAAGAAGGACGGCACACTCCTGGGCGCAGCCTGCCGGCCCGACCGCGACAAGGAGATTCGCGCCGTGCTGTTCCCGGAGGAACTGACGATGCCGCCCAGCTGCAGCATCAAGGGCAAGCTTGCGGTGCGCGCCCGCGTCACCGGCAATATCGGCATCTATCATCTGCGCGGCTGCCCGAGCTATCCCGCGACCACCAGACCCGACCGCTGGTTCTGCTCGGAGGACGACGCCCAGGCCGCCGGCTTCCGCAAGGCCTATAATTGCCGCCGGCCAAAATGAATGGGCGGGTTCCGCACCCGTGAGTAGTATTCCGGCTCCGTATTGATCCGGAATTGCACTTCATCGGCAGTTGCTGCATGTGTATGCGTACGCGAGCGCCTTGCGCGAGCGTTTCCTTGGCAACAATCCGGCTCCGGCCCGATTGTCTTTGCTCGGGCGTTTCCTCCCTAGACTTGGCCGCTTGTCACGAGCAAGCGGCCGTTCTTTTCTGTGCGCCGCCGTGCAAGCCGAGGCGCCGTGCCCGGAACGAGCGACGACGACGCGGCAACGCCAGCGCTCCCGATGCACCGTGACGCCTTCTACGATCGTTGCGCGTGATCACTGCATCCGCATGATCTGGTCCATCGGCGGCATGTTCGCGTTGAGATGCGCCATGATCCAGACCGTCCCGCCCACCACGAGGAAGACGACCAGCAGGCCGAAGGCGAGCGCCAGCACGTTGTTGGTGTTGTCGGGCCCCGTGGTGATGTGCAGGAAAAACACGAGATGCACACCCATCTGTGCGATCGCAAGCACGATCAGCGCGACCGGAATCGAGGGCTGCCAGACCAGATCGGTGCCGGCGATGAAGAACGAGGTCGCCGTAAGCAGCAGCGCGAGCACCAGCCCGACGACGTAACCGAGGATCCTTGCGCCGACACCATGCTGCTCTTCCTCGCCCGGTGCGAGGTCGTGTTTGACCATCCCATGCGTCTGCTCACTCATGGCGCACTCCCGAGCAGGTAAACGACCGAGAACACCGCGACCCAGATGATGTCGAGCGCATGCCAGAACAGCGCAAAGCACATCATCCGGCGCAATATGTCGGCGCGAAAGCCCTTTGCGAACACCTGGGCCATCATGGTGAGAAGCCACAGGACGCCGGCGGAAACGTGCAGGCCGTGGCAGCCGACCAGCGAGAAGAACGCGGTCAGAAACGCACTTCGCGACGGGCCGTAGCCGCGGGCGATGAGATCGGCAAATTCGCGGAACTCGAGCATGAGGAATATCAGCCCGAGCACGCAGGTCATGGTCATGGCGAGATAGAACCAGAACCGGTTGCGCACATCGGCAGCGATGCTGGCCATGCCGCAGGTGAAGCTCGACAGCAGCAGGCAGACCGTCTCGATCGCGACGGTCTTCTGCTCAAAAATCTCCGAGCCCTTCGGGCCGCCGGCAGTCTGGCCGGACAGCACCGCATAGGCCGCGAAGAAGCAGGAGAACATCACGATGTCGGAGAGCAGGAAGATCCAGAAGCCGTAGGCGGTCACGATCCGCTTCGGCGCTGGCCCGGGGTGCTCGATGACGACGCCGATGTGATGGGGATCGGCCCGGGCGTGGTCGGCCGTCGCGGTCATCGCCATCAGACCGCTCCCGCCATGCTGACGAGGCCGCGCCGCTCCTCGACGTTGATGCGGTCGATCCGGGCGACCTCCTCGGCAGGAATGACGTACTCGTCATGGTCGCGCCAGGCGAACACGACGAAGGTCGCGAGCGCGCCGATGCCGCCCAGGATGACCATCCACCAGATGTGCCAGATCAGCGCGAAGCCCATGATGGTGGCGAAGAACGCGCAGACGAAGCCGGTCGGCGAATTGCGGGGCATCTCGATGTCCTGATATTCGGGCTGTTCGTGCTCGAGCGATTGCTGCCGGGCGTGGACCTTCATCTCCCAATAGGCGTCCTCGCCGCGCACATCGGGATTGAAGGCGAAGTTGAATACCGGCGGCGGCGACGAGGTCGCCCATTCCAGCGAGCGCCCGTCCCAGGGATCGCCGGTGCGATCGCGCAACGCCTCGCGATTGCGGATGCTGACTGCGAGCTGCACGATCTGGCAGATCACGCCGATGGTCAGCACGACCATGCCGAACGCTGCAACGATCATCCAGGGCCGCCAGGCCGCGACGTCGTAGTGCTGCAGGCGACGGGTCATGCCGAGCATGCCGGCGATGTAGAGCGGCATGAAGGTGACGTAGAAGCCGAGGAAGGTGAACCAGAACGCGGCCTTGCCCCAGCGCTCGTCGAGGCGGAAACCGAACGCCTTCGGAAACCAGTATTCGAAGCCGGCGAAGGCGCCGAACAGCACGCCACCGATGATGACGTTGTGGAAGTGCGCGACCAGGAACATGCTGTTGTGGAGCATGAAGTCGGCCGGCGGCACCGCGACGAGGACGCCGGTCAATCCGCCGATGATGAAGGTGACCATGAAGCCGACCGACCACAACATCGGCGTCGCAAAACGGATGCGGCCGCCATACATCGTGAACAGCCAGTTGTAGATCTTCACGCCGGTCGGTATCGCAATGATCATGCTGGCGATGCCGAAGATGGCATTGACGTCAGGCCCCGCCCCCATCGTAAAAAAGTGGTGCAGCCAGACCATGAACGAGACGACGCAGATTGCCATGGTCGCGAGCACCATGGAGCGATAGCCGAACAGCGCCTTGCCGGAGAAGGTCGAGACCACCTCCGAGAAGATGCCGAACGCTGGCAGCACCAGGATGTAGACCTCGGGATGGCCCCAGGCCCAGATCAGGTTCATGAACATCATGACGTTGCCGCCGGCCTCGTTCGTGAAGAAGTGGAAGCCGAGGTAACGGTCGAGCAAGAGCATCGCGAGCGTGGCGGTGAGGATCGGAAAGGCCGCGACGATGAGAAGGTTCGAGGCCAGCGTGGTCCAGCAGAACATCGGCATGCGCAGATAGTTCATGCCCTTCGTGCGCAGCTTCAGCACGGTCGTGACGAGATTGATACCGGCGACCAGCGTCCCGACGCCGGAGATCTGCAACGACCAGGCGTAATAGTCGACGCCGACACCGGGCGAGTAGGCCAGCCCCGACAGCGGCGGAAAGGCAAGCCAGCCGGTGCGCGCGAACTCCCCGACCACGAGCGAGACGTTGACCAGCAGTGCGCCGGTCGCGGTCAGCCAGAAGCCGACCGAATTGAGCGTCGGGAATGCGACGTCGCGCACGCCGAGCTGGAGCGGCACGACGAGGTTCATCAGCCCGATCACGAACGGCATCGCCACGAAGAAGATCATGATGGTGCCGTGCGCGGAGAAGATCTGGTTGTAGTGCTCCGGCGGCAGATAGCCCTGCGACTGATAGGCGACCGCCTGCTGGATCCGCATCATGATGGCATCGCTGCCGCCGCGCAGCAGCATCACCGAGGCGAGCAGGATGTACATGACGCCGATGCGCTTGTGATCGACGCTGGTGATCCATTCGCTCCAGAGATAGGGCAGATGTCCCTTCACCACGACCCACGTCAGGACGCCGAGGATGGCGACCAGCACCAGCGCGCCGGCGACGAGCGGAATCGGCTGATCGAACGGAATGGCCGACCAATCGAGCTTACCGAGCATCATGGCCTCCACTGTGCGCCCGGCCTGCTTCGGATGCGAGCTCCGGCCCCGGCCCCGGCGGAATGTGCTGGGTCGCGATCAGGTCGAACAGCCGTGGATCGTCCAGGCGATAGACGGGTCGGCCCTTCTCGATGCCCTGCTGCATCAGCTTCTTGTAACTGTCCGCGTTCAGCACCGCGTCCGTCTTCGCGGTATTCGCCACCCATTCCGGAAAGGCGAGCGGCGAGACGACGTTGACGTCGAACATCATGTCGGGGAAACCGTCGCCGGAGAAATGCGCGGACAGGCCCTGGAGCTTGCCTTCATTGTCGGCGCGCAGGTTGAGCTTCGTCACCATGCCGTTCATGGTGTAGATCATGCTGCCAAGCTGCGGGATGAAGAACGTGTTCATCACGCTCGACGATGTCAGCTGGAAACTCAGCTCGGCGCCCGCGGGCACCGTCAACGTGTTGATGGTGGCGATGCGCTGGTCCGGATAGATGAACAGCCATTTCCAGTCGAGCGACACGGCCTGGATCCGTACCGGGCTCCCGGTGCCCGGCACGGGCGCCGCCGGATCGAGCTGGTGCGAACCGATCCAGGCGACACCGCCGAGCAGGATGACCGTGAGTGCAGGGATCGACCACACCACCATTTCGACGCGGCCGGAATAGACGAAGCCAGGCTGGTAGCGCGCTCTCGGATTCGAGGCGCGAAACCAGAAAGCAAAGCCGAGGATCGCGATGATGGTGGGCACCACGATCACGAGCATGATGAAGACGGAATCGACCAGGATGGTGGTGTTGCCCGCAGCCACGGGCCCTTGCGGATCGAGCAGATTCATCGACAAGCCACTGGCGGTTGGGAGCCCCTGGACCGAGCCTAGCGCGGGAAAGGCTCCGGCAGCAAACGTTGCGACCTCGGAACGGTTCCTGCCCTGCAAGGCTCAGTCATGCGCGACGGGCCGGCGGCGACATGCAATTCCATGTGATGTCAATGACATGCACGCAGGAGCCACGCCCTTCTCTCCGGTCGGGGCGATTGCTAATCTGCACGAAAATAATGGGACGAATGGTGCCCGTGCCGGGGAGTGAACTGAGATGCGCTTGAAGGACAAGGTCGCGATCGTCGTCGGGGCCGGGCAAAGTCCCGGCGAAGGCATGGGCAACGGCCGCGCCACCGCGCTCACCTTCGCGCGCGAGGGCGCGAAGGTCTTGTGCGTCGACCATCATCTGGAGTCGGCGCAGGAAACGGTGGCGATGATCACTGCGAAACTTGGCACCGCCGCGGCCTTCAAGGCCGACGTGACCAAGGCTGCCGACATCAAGGCGATGGTGGCCGACGCGCAATCGCGCTAGGGCCGGATCGACGTGCTGCACAACAATGTCGGCGTCAGCCTGTCCGGCGGCGACGCCGAGCTGCTGCAACTGACCGAGGAGGCGTTCGACCGCGTCGTCGCCATCAATCTGAAGAGCTGCATACTCGCCGCGAAGGAAGTGATCCCGATCATGCGCGCTCAACGAAGCGGCGCCATCATCAACATCTCCTCGATGGCCGCGATCACGACGTATCCTTATGTCGCCTACAAGGCCACCAAATCCGCGATGATCGCCTTCACCGAACAGCTCGCCTATCAGAACGCGGAATACGGCATCCGCGCCAACGTCATCCTGCCCGGCCTGATGAACACGCCGATGGCCGTCGACACCCGCGCCCGCGAATGGCACAAGACCCGCGCCGAGGTCGAAGCCGAACGCGACAGCAAGGTGCCGCTGCGCAGGAAGATGGGCACCGGATGGGACGTCGCCAACGCCGCGCTGTTTCTGGCGTCCGACGAGGCGAACTTCATTACCGGCGTGACGCTGCCGGTGGACGGCGGCGCGAGCGTGCGGCGGGGGTAGGTCTCACTTCTCCCTCCCCCGCCTGCGGCAGGGCTATCGCAGATGAGAGCTTTTCCCTGCGGCCATCCTTCGAGACGCCCGCCTTTGGCGGGCCCTCAGGATGAGGACCGAGTGCGCGGCAGCAGTTTCAGCGGGCACCGATGCCACCTAGCCTCATCCTGAGGAGACCGCGAAGCGGTCGTCTCGAAGGACGAGGCGCGCGCTCGGCTCGCGAGTGATGCCATATGCGATTGCCCTGCCCTTGCGGGGAGAGGCGAAGCATGTTCGCTCACCGCGAATATGTCACCCGCCAGATCGTGCCATTCCCATCCTCCGACACCAGCAGCGATCCATCCTTCGCCACGGCGACACCGACCGGACGGCCCCACACCTCTGTGTCGCTCACCACAAACCCCGTGACGAGATCCTCGTATTCGCCGGTCGGCTTGCCATCCTTCATCTTGATGCGGATCACCTTGTAGCCGGTGCGCTTCGAGCGGTTCCAGGAGCCGTGCTCGGCGGCGAAGGCGTCGCCTTGATAGTCGCTCGGAAACTGCGTGCCCTGGTAGAAGGTCATGCCGAGCGAGGCCGAGTGCGGCTGGATGAGCACGTCGGGCACCGTCACCTTGTCCTTCAGGTCCGGCCGCGCGCCGGCATGGCGCGGGTCTTCATTGCTGCCGACATAGAACCAGGGCCAGCCGTAGAACGCGCCCTCCTTCACACTGGTCACGTAGTCGGGGACGAGGTCGTCGCCGAGGCCGTCGCGCTCGTTGGTCGAGCACCAGGGCAGACCGGTCTGCGGCTGGATTGCGAGGCCGACGCAGTTGCGGAGGCCGGTGGCGTAGATCTTCCTCTCCTTGCCGTCAGGATTGAAGGCCAGCACGGTGGCGCGCTCGGTCTCGCTCGCCCAGGCCGCGCCAAGCGGCTGCGCCTTCGACCACGCCTCCAATCCGCCCGGCGGCGTGCCCATGCCTTCGGCGACGTTGCTGAGCGAACCGACCGAGACCAGCATGCGCTTGTTGTCGAGCGTGAAGGCGATGTCGCGCGTGGAATGGCCGCCGTCATGCGGCAGGCTTGCCACGATCGTCTCCGCCTTGCCGCGCGCCTTGAGATCGCCGGCCTGGTAGGGAAAGCGGACGACGCCGTCGGTGTTGGCGACATAGACCCATTGCGGATTGTCGCCGTTCGGAAAGAAGGCGATGCCGAACGGCTGCCGCAGTCCGCTGGCGAACACCTCGTTGGTCGAGACCTTGTCGCCCTCCCCGGCGCGCAACACGCGGATGTTACCGGCCCGTGTCTCCGCGACGAAGACGTCGCCGTTCGGCGCCACGCGTATGATGCGCGGCGCGCGCAGGCCTTCGGCGAACAGCTCGATCCTGAAGCCGGCCGGCACCTGGAGCGCCGCCTCCGGCGGACGCGGCACCACGCGCGACGAGCTCGCAACCGACCGCGTGGCGCCGGGCCTGACCAGATCCTGGGGCCGGATCAGCCTGACCGTGCCGGGCTTGTCGGCCCGCCAGTCGCCATAGGCGTCCTTGCCCTGCAACACCGGCTCGGCCTGCGCGCCGGCCGCAACCGCGACCAGCAGCCCCGCGGATATTGCCATGAACGAAATCCTGTTCTTCACGTCGCCTTCTCCCCACCTGTACCTACAGGGCGTCAACGCCGTTCATCCGCGAACGTTCTGCGGCAGGTCAAACACCCGCCGCATTCGACGTCAGCTCATGCCCGCACGATATGCATCCGGTGCACCCACCGTACTGGAAAACACCGCAGATAGATGCGACACATTGTAAGGGTGCGGCTGCGGTCATGAAAGCTGCGACATCGCCGTCGCGACTGATGGGAAGATCATGTGGGGATCCGTGATATCGGAATGGGCGAGCCTGCTGCTGCGCTGGCTCCACGTCGTGGCGGCGATCGCCTGGATCGGAAGTTCCTTCTATTTCATCGCCCTCGACCTCAGCCTCAAGCCCAGGAGCAACCTGACGGGCGACCTGCCTGATGGCGTGCAGGGCGAGGCCTGGCAGGTTCATGGCGGCGGCTTCTACCGGATCATGAAGTATCTGGTGGCCCCAAGCCGAATGCCGGACGAGCTGACCTGGTTCAAATGGGAGGCTTACACCACCTGGCTGTCCGGCTTCGCGCTGATGGTGGTGGTGTATTATCTCGAGGCCGACCTGTTCCTGGTCGACAAGGCGATCCTCGACATCACGCCATTGCAGGCCGGGCTGTTCAGCTTCTGCAGCCTCGCGCTGGCGTGGCTGCTTTATGAAGCCGCCTGTCGCAGCGGGCTTGCGCAGCACGAATTGCCCTTCGCCATCGGCGGCTATCTGTTCCTGGTCGCACTGACTTACGCCTTCACCCACGTGCTGAGCGGCCGCGGCGCCTTCAACCAGATCGGCGCGATCATCGGCACCATCATGGTGGCCAACGTCTTCGCGCTGATCATCCCGAACCAGAAGGAGATCGTCGCCAGCCTGATCGCGGGCCAGGCCCCCGACCCAAAGCTCGGCAAGGCGAGCAAGGAGCGTTCGGTCCACAACAACTATCTGACGCTTCCCGTGGTCGTGCTGATGATCAGCAACCACTACCCTCTGCTCTACGCCACGCGCTTCAACTGGATCATCGTCGCGATCATCCTGGCGCTGGGGCCGGTGATCCGCCACTTCTTCAACGAACGACACGCGGGGCGCAAATCGCCGTGGTGGGTGTGGGGCGTCGCGGCAATCGGCGTGGTCGCGATCTTATTCCTCTCCGCCGCCGGCCCGCGCGAGGTCAAGACCGGCGCGCTGCCCGCACAGCCGACGCTCGCCAATGTCGAGGAGATCGTCAAGTCCCGCTGCAGCATGTGCCACGCAGCCGAGCCGGTGTGGGCCGGCATCGTGACCGCCCCGAAGGGCATCCTGCTCGACGCGCCCGAGCACATCCATCGCAACATCCGCCTGATCGGCCGTGTCGCGGCCTGGTCGAACGCGATGCCGCCGGGCAACATCACCGAGATGACCAGCGAGGAGCGCGCCGTCCTCGCCGCCTATATCGCGCAGGCGCGCTGACGCGCCGTCTTGCGCGGCCAGACCATTCGGCGGAATGAATTTCCGCTTGCCCTGCTGAATTGAAAATGACTTGACCGCCTAACCGGCGTAGACAGGAGCCGTGGCCGCCGGCGCGCGGCGCAAGATCAGTTTGCAATCGGGGAAAGAACAGTGGCCCTCAAGAACGTCATCGGTATCGACCACGCCGTGGTCATGGTGAAGGACCTCGACAAGGCCGCCGAGAACTACCGGCAGCTCGGCTTCACGGTGTCGCCGCGCGGCACTCACAGCGTGCATATGGGCACCGGCAACTACACCATCATGTTCGATCCCGACTACATGGAGCTGCTGGGCGTGCTCGCCGCGACCGAGCAGAACGCGCCGGCGCGCGCGTTCCTCGACAAGCAGGGAGAGGGCATCGAGCGCATCGCGTTCACTGCGGTCGATTCCGCCGCCGGCGCGGAGGAGATCCGCGCACGTGGCCTGACGCCGATCGGCCCGACCGATTTCGAACGGCCGGTGACGCTGCCTGACGGCACGGTCTCGGCAGCGAAATTCCGCACCTTCATGTGGCCGACTGCGGAAGCGCCCGGCGGAGTCCGCATCTTCGCGTGCCAGCACAAGACGCGCGAGACCGTGTGGATTCCCGAACTGATGCAGCACGCCAATGCGGCGAGGCGGATCAAGCAGACGCTGATCGCAACGCCCGAGCCGGCGCAGGAAGCCGCGCATCTCGGCGGGCTCATCGATCGCGCGCCGAAAACTGAGGCGGACGGCGCGGTCACCGTACCTTCCGGCGGCGATCGCGCCGACTTCGTCTATCTGACGCTGGACCAGCTCGGCAAACGCTATCCCGGCGTGCCGCTGACCGGTCTCTCCGAGCGCGGCGGCGCCGCGCTCGTGCTGGTCAGCGGCGATCTCGCGGCAACCGGGAAGGCGCTGGGTTCAGCCGCTGTCCGAAGCGGCGATGCGATCTGCGTGCCGCCGGCCAAGGCCAACGGCACCCTGCTCGCCTTCGTTGCCGGCTGATTTGAACTAATTCTTTAACGGGTGTTTACCCCCGGCGGCTCTAGGATTCCCGGCAATCCAAGTCGCCGGGACCATATGCATGTTCAAAGAGGAATCGCCGATCGCCTATGACGCGCCGGCCGAATTGAAGAAGTGGCCGTCGCTGAAGGGCGAGAGGCTGAAGGATCGGGGCCCGCCCTATCTCGTCTACAACGGCACGCTCGCCGAATGCGTCCGCGAGCTCATGGGCAAGCCGATCAAGGGCATCTCGCTCTACGACATCATGACGACGCCGCAACCGGCGTTCGACCAGACCGTGCTGTCGCCCGGCGATGCCGCCGAGATCGCGATGCGCAAGGATTTCCCCAAGGACTAGTTCGAGGCCCGCTTCGCCGCGGGCCCGCCCTGCTGCTTCGCGGAAGTATCCGTCGGCGCGTCGAGGAAGACGACGGGGGTGCCGCGCTTGACGTTCTCGCCGATCGCACGCGCGTCCCAATTGGTCAGCCTGACGCAGCCGTGAGACGCCGACTTGCCGACCTTGTCGGGCTCTGCCGTTCCGTGGATGCCATAGCCCTGCGCCGACAGGCCGATCCAGTATGCTCCGACGGGATTGTTCGGACCCGGCTCGATGTCGAACGGCCGTTTGGATTTGACGCTCCTGAACTTGTAGTCGGGATTGTAGCGATAGGTCGGATTCTCGTGTGCGCTGGTCACCTTGAGCGTGCCGCTCGGCGTCGGACGATCCGGGCTGCCGACTGACGCCGGATAGAACGCCAGCAGAGCGCCGCTTGCGTCGAACGCCTTCAACGTCCCGCTCTTCTTGTCGACCTCGAGCCGGGCCAGGCGCGGCAGCTCTCTCCGTGCCTGAACGTTGGCAACGACGATCGTCTCTCCTGCCCTGTCGAAGGCCTTGCCCGGGTTGAGCGCCTTGAGCAGATCCGCGCTCATGTGGAATTTCTCGGCAAGTCCTTCGAGAGGGCTGGTGTAGCTCAGCGCCTTCAGCGATTTCATGTCCTCGAGCTTGCCCGGCAACTCCTTCAGGAACGGGCCTCTTACGTCGGCGTCGACGATCCTGTAGTCGGCGACGATGGGACCCTCGCTCGCCGCTGTCAGCTTGTCCCAGAGCTCCGGCGCTATGGCCTTGTCGGATGCGATGCCGTTCAGCTCCGCGAATGCCTTGAGCGCCTTCTGCGCATTCTCGCCGAACTTGCCGTCAATCTCGCCGGGCGAGAATTGCGCGCGATCGAGCAGGACCTGAAGCTTCACCACCGCCGGATTGAGCTTGTCGGTGGCCGGCGGTTTCGCAGGACGCACAGCGTCATTCACCGCAACCGGATCGAGATTGCCTGCGAACGCCGGGCCGATGAGCCACAGCGAGAACACCACGCCAAGCATCGATCGCATCGTCATCGCGCATCCCACTCGCAAGCGGCCCGAGGGCCGCGGAGAGTTTCACTTCGGGAACACCGTACTAACACCGAAGGAACCGGCGAGATCGCAGCTTTGCCGCAATCGGACGGTTAAGAACTCCCTGTCGCCGGCGCATCGCCGACCATTCATCCCACAGTTCGAGGTTGTCTCCGCAAATGCGATTTGTCGTCGCGGCTTGCGCCGCATTCCTGATTCTGATGTGCGACCTCGATCCGTCGTCATCCCGGCAAGCATCACCGTTCCACAGCACCATTCTTCAGAACAATCATGCCTCACGACTTGTTCCGGTGGTCGAGCTCTTCGTCGCCAGCGTGCAGGCCATCGAGCTTACGAACGCGCACGCTGCCTATGAGCAGGTGATCGAGCCGCCGCGCTCCGTCGAGCCGGCGGTACAGGCGCCGGATTCACCGACCGAACAATTCTGTCACGCGCTTCGTGAAGCCGCCGAGTCCAGCGGCATTCCGGTGCCCTTCTTCGCCCGCCTGCTCTGGCAGGAGAGCCGCTTCAAGTCCAACGAGGTCAGCCATGCTGGCGCGCAGGGCGTCGCGCAGTTCATGCCGGGGACAGCCGCCGAGGTCGGACTCGACGATCCCTTCGATCCCATGAAGGCGCTGCCGGCATCGGCAAAATTCCTGCGCAAGCTTCGCGACGATTTCGGCAATCTCGGCCTTGCTGCCGCCGCCTACAACGCAGGTCCCGGCCGCATCCAGAAATGGCTTGCCAGGGAGAGCGAGCTGCCGCGCGAGACGCGCGACTATGTCCGGATCATCACCGGCACCAAAGCCGAAGACTGGATCGAACGCTCCGAGGCGCTTGCGATCCGCATCGACCTGCCGCGCGAGGCGCCGTGTGAAGGCATCGGCAGTCTCTCCAAGGCCAAGGACGTCGCCTGGGTGCCGGTCAACCTGACGCCTTCGGTCGCGGACATCATTCGCAAGGCCGAGCAACTCGCCACCCGGGTGGCGACGAGCCGGGCGCGCAAGCGGTTCGCAACCCTGCTGCGGAAGAATGCCACGGTCCACCGCAAGGCACGCAGCCAGATCGCGGCACGTGCCGCCGGAAAGAGCGCAAAAGCGCGCGCCGTTCGCATCGCCGCTCGGGAACGCTCTGCGATCTGATATGAAGATGGACAAGCCGCTCGATGGAGCGGCCTCCGACCGGCGTGCGGCTACTCGATCACCCGATGTTCACGGGGCTCGATGCGCCAAACGCTCGGTTCTTCTTCCCGGGCGAAGGCCGCGCCCCTTTCTTGCGGAACCTGAGATGCCATCGAAGAGTGCGGGGATCATCGCCTATCGGAAGCGCGGGGAGATCGAGGTTCTCCTCGTTCATCCCGGGGGCCCGTTCTGGCGCAACAAGGATCTCGGTGCGTGGTCGATTCCGAAGGGCGAGTATGCGGACGCGGAAGATGCGGAAGCCGCCGCGCGACGGGAGTTTGCCGAGGAGCTCGGCCTCGAGGTGACGGTGCCGCTGACCGCGCTGGGTCAGGTCAAGCAACGCGGCGGAAAGGTCGTCACCGCGTTCGCGGCCGAGCTCGACATCGACACGGCCAGCATTCGCAGCAACACGTTCGAGATGGAATGGCCGCCTCGCAGCGGCAAACGGCAGACGTTCCCGGAGGTCGACCGCGCCGCATGGTTCACGCTCGAAGCGGCGCAGCAGAAGATCAACGCTGGACAACGTCCGCTGCTTGACCGGCTGGCGCAGCTGGCCGGCAGCGAATAGGCCTTAGCGACGCCGCTCCCGCTTGCGGGAGAGGCGAAAGATCCCGCGGCGCGATCAGGCTCGAATTCGAGCGAGCCCTACTCCGCTTTGATGTTCGCGGCCGCGACGACCTCGGCGAGTTCCTTCGTCTCCTTCGCGATCTTCGCGGCGTAGTCGGCCGGGCTGAGCACGCTGACGACGCCCTGCGAGCCGAGCTTCTCCGCGACCGCGGGATCCTGGGCGGCAGTGACGATCTCCCGGTGCAGCGTCTCCAGGATCGGCGCGGGCGTCGCCTTCGGCAAGAAGAAGCCGACCCAGAACGAGATGTCGAAGCCGGGATAGCCGGCTTCCGCGACGGTGGGCACGTCGGGCAGCGCCGGCAACCGCTCGGCCGACGATACCGCCAGCGCGCGCAACTTGCCGGCCTTCACCAGCGGCACGGCGGAGAGGGGATCGAACACCGCCAGCACCTCCTGCGCGAGGATACCGACCTCGGCGGCCGAACCGCCGCGATAGGGCACGTGGATCATCTTGATGCCGGCCTTCTGGCCGAGCAGCTCCATGGCGAGATGGGCGAGATTGCCGTTGCCGCCCGAACCGTAGGCGAGCGCCCCGGGCGCGGCCTTTGCCGCGGCGACGAGATCGGCGACGGTCTTGATGTTGGCCGTCTTGGGATTCTCGGGATTGACGACGAGCACGAGCGGCGCCGAGACGACGGTCGTCAGCGGCGCGAAGTCTCCCTGCGGGTCATAGCGGACGTCCTTGAACAGCGTCTTGTTGAGCGTGATCGTGGACGAATTGCAGGCCAGCATCGTGTAGCCGTCCGCGTCCGCGCGCGCGACGCCTTCGGCGGCGATCATGCCGTTGGCGCCGGCGCGGTTCTCGACCACGAAGGGCTGTCCGAGCTTGCTGCCGAGGCGATCGCCGATGATGCGCGCGACCACATCGACCGGGCCGCCCGCGCTGAAGCCGACCATGACCTTGACCGGCCGCACCGGGTATTTCTGAGCCAGGGCCTGCGTCGACAGCGCAGAAGCGCACAATCCGGCGATGGCTGCCAGCAGGCGGACCGTTCGTTGCATTCGTTCTCTCCCAGGCCTCACAGCGCCGCTTGTGCATGTTTGTTGGTGCGACGCATTCGAGGATCATGAATAGCGGCCACGCCGGATTTCGCAATCGCGTTCGGGCGCCGGCATTCCGCCGCACGGCACGTGCGCGCCCCTTCTAAACAAAAAATGCGAAAACAACCCCATGCACAGTAGACGGCCCCTGTCGAAACAAGGACTTGCGCTGGGGAAACGATATTCGGATGTTACGAAATGTATTTTGACTCGTCGGGCAAAACAGGGGCATAATGGCATCATCGCGAGAGCCGTGAGCAACCTGGCCTGCCCGGCCATGGCGCCTCGCTCCGATCGCGCACAAGCCCTTCATCGACATCTGAAAATCGCAGCCGCCGCAGGGCAGCTGCGCGGGTCGGCCTCGCCCAGCGAGTCCCCTCGCGCCTGCCGTGGGCCCAAGGACATTTCGACATGACGACAGCCCTGACACGCAACAGCACAACGCCCGTCACCAAATGGAAGGGCAGCAGTCCAAGCCCGCGGATCAAGCTCAGCCGGCGGCGCATCGAGATCCAGCATCCCGACGCGCAGGCCGGCGAGCGCCTGCTGGCCGACGCGCTCGGCGCCGTCGATCACGACGCGCTGCACGGCATCCTGAGGCAGCTGATGAAGGCCAGCGTGGTCCTGCAGAAGCCCGACGAACCCAATCTTGCCTTCATGATCTCGATGATGAAGAGCATCGCGCCGAGGGATTCGCTCGAAGCCATGCTGGTGGCGCAGATGGTGTCCGTTCACGTTGCCACAATGCGCGCCGCCTGCCGCCTCGCCTGCACCGAAGACCTCTCGCAGCAGGAAGGCATCACCCGCACATTGACCCGGCTGGCACGCACCTTCGCTGCCCAGATGGAGGCCCTCAACCGCCACCGCGGCAACGGCGAGCGTCCGATCACGGTGCAGAATTTGTCGGTGCAGGATGGCGGCAGCGCAATCATGGGCAACGTCACTCAGCATGCGCATCTGATCGTGGGCGAGCCCGGCACCGCAACGGAGGTGGGACAGATCCCGTCCCAAGCCGGCGAGCGCGAACAGACCCTCGCCAGCCGGGGCAATGTCCCGTGAGCGGCAATCACATCCGCAACACCGGCGCGATGATGGCAAGCCCACGCTGCGGGGCCGCGACGCGCAACGGCACCGCCTGCCGCGCGCCGGCGGTGCACGGCAGCCCCCGCTGCCGTATGCACGGCGGCGCGTGGAGATCAGGCGCGCCAATAGGGAATCAGAATGCGCGGAAGCACGGCGTGTTCGCCCAGGATGGGATTGCGGAACGGTGCGCCATACGCGAGTTGCTGGGCGAGACGCAGAAGCTGTTGGCCGAAATCAAGTCAGGCTGACGGCGGAGAAGCGACGCGGCGACTTGATCGAGATAAATCATCCGATCGCCCGCGGCAGAGCTAGCGCGTCGAGCTCTCAGGATCGACGGCAGCAATCTGCAGCCCGGCCTCGTTCAGCGCATCAGCGATCTGCTTCGCCAGCAGCTTCGCTTCTTCAATTCCGATCTTAGCGTCGGGATGTTCCTTGAAGAAGGCGCAAACCGTCGTTGCGATGATGGTGTTGACCTGGTGCGCATCAACCATCTGCGGCTCGCGAATCGCAGACTGCTTCACCTGATCGGCGGTGCGTCAGCGTGCAGAACGGAGACGGTCATCGCAAGCCAAAGAACGAAAGAATGGCCGCGATCACAACGACTAGTCCTACGAGATAAATCAGGCCGTTCATTGCAATTCTCCTTAAGAGAATGAGTTGAATCTATTCGGGGCTCGCGGGCGCGTTCTTGGCATTACACTGCTGAATGGCCAGCCTTTCGAGCTCCACTTCCTTTTCTATGGCGGCCAGAGAATTACCGATCTTGTCAACGATCCTGGCCAAATCCGTATCGGAGATGCGAAGCCGTCTTCGGACGGACTTTACCTGCTCCGCATTTGCAAGATCGAGCGTCGTGCGAATGGGCCGCGGCGGTCTCGAGCACAGCATGAGCAGGCCTCCTGACCGAGGTAAGCGCGATATGTCTTTTTTGTTCCTATCGTCCGCCGGCCGGAAGGCCTCACCTCCCTGTCGTCGCAGCACAATAGCGGCGCAACCAGACACCGGCCGAGCCGATCCCGGAGCGAAGCAGGAATGCTCCTTGTCCGCTCTCGGCGAGCCGCCTCACGAGCTGATCGCCGGCTGCCCGAATCTGGTCTTTCATGCGGCGATCCCGAGAGGCCCACAAATCGGAATGAGGGGGTCCCGCTCCCACCATTGGCGCCCGCCTCGCCATCATGTAACCCCATCCAAAACCTGCTCGGGACGGAACGCTCATGACCAAAGCCGCCAACGACGCGGGCACGACCACCCGCGCGCTGATCTTCGCGCTGGTGGCGCTCGCCTGCGGGCACATGCTCTCGACCTTGCTGCGCACCATTCCGGCCGTGAGCCTCGACCTGATGGCGGCGGATTTCCATATCGAGCCGCAGGCCCTCGCCAGCCTCACCTCGATTTATCCTTTCGCCTTTGCGGCGGCGCAGATTCCGGTCGGGGCGGCGATGGACCGGTTTGGCGTGCGGCCGGTGTCGCTGAGCCTGCTCGCGGGGACCGTGTTCGGCGCGGTCGCGTCGGGGTTTGCGACAGGGCCGGAAAGCTTTGCCGTCGGGCAGCTGCTGCTGGGCGTTGCCACCTCGGGCATGCTGATGTGCCCGATGACGCTGGCGGCCAAGCAATTGTCGGCGGCCCGGTTCGGGCTGTGGTCGGGCGCGATCCTCTCGATCGGCAATATCGGCATGCTGCTGTCGTCGAGCCCGCTCGCTTTCGTGGTGGACGCCTACGGCTGGCGCGCCGGATTCTGGATGTCCGCGATCGGCGGAATCGCGGTGGCGCTCGCGGTGTTCGCGCTGGTCCCACACCAGCCGGCCGAGCACAAGGACGAGTCCTCGCCGCTGACGCAGATGATCGAAGTGCTCAGGCTCGGCCTCTCGCGGCCCTTGCGCGGGCTGATCGCGCTGGCGCTGGTGTCGCTGGCGACCTCGCTGGTGCTGCGCGGCCTGTGGGGCGGGCCGTGGCTGATGGACGTCAAGGGACTCTCGCGGGTCGAGGCCGGCAACCAGCTCGGCGCGTTCACGCTGGCGATGATCGCGGGCCCCCTGTGCATCGGCATGATCGACCGCAGGCTCGGCCGCCGCCGCGCGCTGGTGGCGGGCTCGCATATGGCCGGGGCGGTGCTGCTGGCGCTGATGGCGCTGGGCGCGCCGCATTATGCGGTCTCCACGCTGTTCGGCCTGCCCGTGATGCCGCCGCAATACGACCTCGTGCTGTTCGTGCTGATCGGACTTGCGACCTCCGCCCAGCCGCTGCTGTTCGGCATGTCCAGGCAGCTGGTGGACGCGCAAGTCGCGGGCAAGGCCCTCGCGGCTGTCAACCTCGCCTTCTTCCTCGGCGCGGCGCTGATGCAGTCGGTCACCGGCGCGGTGGCGGCGCTCGCGGGCTTGCCGGCGGTGCTGCTGTTCATGGCTGCCATGCTGGCGCTCGGCGTGCTGATCTTCTTGGCTTACACCTCGCCAAGCCCATAGGATGACGCGCCCCGCTCGCCAAAGGAATCACTCATGCCCGTCGACACCAAGGCCGCCACCGACCGTCTCATGCGCTTCCTCGCCGTCGAGGGCGTGACCGGACAGGAGGCGGCGATCGGGCGCGAGCTTGCCGCCGCACTGAAGGAGGCCGGCGTGCCGGCGAAGGCGATCCGGCTTGACGATGCCAACACTCGCATTCCGGTGCCGACCGAGACCGGCAACCTCATCGTCGACCTGCCCGGCCGCGGCGCGCTGCACAACCAGCCGCGCATCATGTTCATGACCCACATGGACACCGTGCCGCTCTGCGCCGGAGCGAAGCCGAAGAAATCGGGACGCAAGATCGTCAACGAAGCCAGGACCGCGCTCGGCGGCGACAACCGCTGCGGGTGCGGCGTGCTGGTGACGCTGGCCGCCGAGCTCGCCAGGCAGAAGCTCGATCACCCGCCGATCACGCTGCTGTTCTGCGTGCGCGAGGAAAGCGGGCTCTATGGCGCGCGCCACGTCAAGCTCGACGAGCTCGGCTCGCCGGTGATGGCGTTCAACTATGACGGTGGCGCCGCCTCCAATGTCGTCATCGGCGCAGTCGGCGCCGACCGCTGGAGCGTCGAGATCTTCGGCCGCGCTTCGCATGCCGGCGTCGCGCCGGAGCGCGGAATCTCCTCGACCATGATCATGGCGCTGGCGCTTGCGGACGTGAAGGCCGGCGGCTGGTTCGGCAAGGTGGTGAAGGGCAAGCGGCAGGGCACCAGCAATGTCGGCCCGGTCACCGGCGGCGAGGGCCGCCCGGCGGGCGATGCCACCAATGTCGTCACCGACTACGTGCATGTGCGCGGCGAAAGCCGCAGCCATGACGGCAAGTTCTTCAAGGAGATCACGAAGGCCTACAAGGCCGCGTTCGAGAAGGCGGCCAAGAAAGTCACGAATGCGCAAGGCAAGTCCGGCAAGGTCAAGTTCAAGGCCGAGACCGACTATTATCCGTTCCGCATGAAGGACAGCCAGCCCGTGATCAAGCGCGCGGTCGAGGCCGTGTCCGCGGTCGGCGGCACGCCGAACGTGCGCACGGCCAATGGCGGCTTAGATGCCAACTGGATGGTCCGCCACGGCATTCCGACCGTGACCTTCGGCGCAGGGCAGAACGAGGCGCACACGGTCGACGAATGGATCAATCTCGACGAATATGACCGCGCCTGCGCGCTGGCGGTGCAACTCGCGACGATGCGATGAGTTGGTTCACCCGGAGTTCGCAGGCTGGGTTAGGCGAAGGCGTAACCCGCCCTACGAACAAGAAAAGCCGGGAGAAAACATGGCACGCATCGCGAAAACCGAGACCGGACTCTACCGGATTCCCCTCCCCGTCACGCTGTCCGACTCCACCCATGGCGAGATCGCGGCGTTCGAGCTGATCACCTGCCGCATTCGCGATGCCGACGGTGCCGAGGGCGTCGGCTACACCTACACGGTCGGGCGCAATGGCGGCGCGACTGCGGATATCCTTGCACGCGAGATTGCGCCGCTGGTCGAAGGGCGCGAGGCCGACGACACCGAAGCGATCTGGCATCATGTCTGGTGGGCGCTGCATTATGGCGGCCGCGGCGGGCCGACGGTGCTGGCGCTCTCCGCGCTCGACATCGCGCTGTGGGACCTGAAGGCGCGGCGCGCCAAGCTGCCGCTGTTCCGCCTGCTCGGCGGCTTCGATGCGGGCGTGCCGTGCTATGCCGGCGGCATCGACCTCGATCTCTCCGTCGATGCACTGCTCAAGCAGACCGACGGCAATCTCGCCAAGGGCTTTCGCGCCATCAAGATGAAGGTCGGCCGGCCCGACCTGAAATCCGACGTCGCGAAGGTCTCCGCGATGCGACAGCATCTCGGCGACGGCTTTCCGCTGATGGTGGACGCGAACATGAAATGGACGGTCGAGGAAGCGATCCGGGCCGCCCGCGCATTCGTTCCCTATGACCTCACCTGGCTCGAGGAGCCGATCATCCCCGACGACGTCGCGGGACACGTGCGCATCATGCAGGCCGGCGGCGTGCCGATCGCGGCAGGCGAGAATCTGCGCTCGCTGTGGGAGTTCAAGAACTACATCGCATCAGGCGCGGTGTCCTATCCCGAGCCCGACGTCACCAATTGCGGTGGCGTCAGCACCTTCATGAAGATCGCCCGGCTGGCGGAAGCGTTCAACCTGCCCGTCACCAGCCACGGCGCGCACGACATCACCGTGCATCTGCTCGCGGCCTGCCCGAACCGCTCCTATCTGGAGGCGCACGGCTTCGGGCTCGACAAATATATCGAGCATCCGCTGGTGCTGCAGGATGGTAAGGCGCTCGCGCCTGATAGGCCCGGCCACGGCATCAACTTCGACTGGGCGGGGCTGGCGAAGCTGATGGCTTAGAGAGATGCGACAACAAGCGAGGTGCGCCCCCTCTCCCGCTTGCGGGAGAGGGTTGGGGAGAGGGTGTCTCCGCAGTGAGACTCCCAATGACGATCCAGCCCTCTCCCGGCCTCTCCCGCAAGCGGGAGAGGTGAAGTGGAGCACTTCGGCACTGTTGGTGCCCCCGCGATCGCCGATCTGCACGCGAGGCATTCCAAGGCGCGTGATGCATGGCGCGGATAATCCGTTATGGTGTCGACAACCGACACCTTGCGAGAGAGCGTTGCCTTGACACCCGAGTTGCACCAGAAACTGACCGAATGGCGTCGGCACCTCCACGCCCACCCGGAGCTGTCGCTCCAGGAAAAAGCCACCGCCGCCTTCGTGCAGGACAGGCTCAGCGAACTCGACATTCCCTTCGAGGCTGGTATTGGCGGGCACGGCATCGTCGCGACGTTGACGCGGGGCCACGCACGAAGCCGGGTCGGCCTGCGCGCCGACATGGATGCGCTGCCGATCACCGAGGACACCGGCCTGCCCTATGCCTCAAAGACGCCCGGCGTGATGCATGCCTGCGGCCATGACGGCCACACCGCCGCGCTGCTGGGCGCGGCCGCGGTGCTCGCCACCGATACCAGCTGGAGCGGCACGGTCGATTTCATCTTCCAGCCTGCGGAGGAGGGCTTTGGCGGCTCGCGCGCGATGGTCGCGGCCGGGCTGTTCGACCGCTTTCCGATGGAGCGGGTGTTCGGCTTCCACAACTGGCCGGGCCTTGCCGCCGGCACCATCGCGGTGCACGACGGCGTCGTCATGGCCTCCGGCGGGCGCATCACCATCACCATCGAGGGCCATGCCGGACATGCCGGCATGCCGCATCTGACGCGCGACCCGGTGGTGGCGGCGGGGCATTTGATCGTGGCGCTGCAATCGATCGCATCGCGCAGCGTCGATCCGCTCGACACTGCCGTGCTGTCGCTGTGCACGATCGAAGGCGGCACCGCGCCGAACCAGATCGCCGGGCGCGTCACCATCCGCGGCACGCTGCGCTACCATCGCGAGGCGGTCAAGGACACCATCCTCGACGGCATCGAGCGCACCTGCGCGGGGATTGCGACCAGCTTCGGCGTCAAGGTCACGCCCGAGATCGTCTGGGGTGTGGGCGTCGTGATCAACTCGCCGGCCGAAGCGGAGCTCGCGCGCATCGCTGCGGAGAAGGTGCAGGCGCCGGTGCGGCGCGACCTCGCGCCGAGCATGGCCGGCGAGGATTTTGCCCATTATCTGCAGCAGCGGCCGGGCGCCTTCGTCTGGATCGGCAATGGCGCGTTGCGCGACGGCGCAGAGCTGCACGGGCCGCGCTACGATTTCAACGATGAGATCCTGCCCGTGGCGTCGAGCTGGATGGCTGAGGTCGCCAAGGCGGCGCTGGCCTCGAACTGATCCACGCGCGCCCGCCACGCCGACAGCAACATATCTCGCGCACGAACGTTGCCTCCAACAAGGCGCGGCCTCCCGCTGCGCCCAACGGATGGCAGATCGATGGCGCGCGTTCTGATCGGAACCTCCGGCTGGCACTACGCCTCCTGGCGGGGCCCGTTCTTTCCCGAGGGCGTGACGCTGAAGCAGCAGCTGCGCTACTATGCCGGGCAGTTCGACACCACGGAGCTGAACGGAGTATTCTACCGCACGCCGACGCCGGAGGCGGTGAAGGGCTGGCGCGAGCAGACCGGCCGCGACTTCGTGTTCGCCTGGAAGGCCTCCAAGTTCATCACGCACTGGAAGCGGCTGTCGGACCGCTCCGTCAACAGCCTCGAGCTGCTGGAGGACCGCATCTCGCGGCTCGGCGGCAAGGCCGGCCCGATCCTGTTCCAGCTGCCGCCGCAATTCGAGGCCAACGCGGACCGGCTCGCCTCCTTCTTCAAGCTGTTGTCGCGAAAGCGGCGTTACAGTTTCGAGTTTCGCCATCCGAGCTGGTATCAGCCGCGCATCCTGCGGATGCTGGCCGACGAGAACATCTCGCTGTGCCTGTCCGACCATCACGATGCGCCGGCGCCGTGGAAGCGCACGGCGGATTTCGTCTATGTGCGCGGACACGGGCCCGGCGGGCGCTATCACGGCCACTACACCAAGGCCACGCTGGGGCAATGGGCGAAGCGCATCAAGTCCTGGAAGCGGCAGGGCTGCGACGTCTACGTCTATTTCGACAACGACCAGAAGAGCGCAGCGCCGGCCGATGCGCTGGCGCTGAAGCAGCTGCTGTGACGCTAGATGATGCCGCCTTGCCGAAGCGCGGCGATCGCGGCCTCGTCATAGCCGAGCTCCGTCAGAACGACATCGGTGTGCTCGCCGAGCGTCGGCGGGCGGTTCACGATTTCGCCCGGCGTTTCCGACAGGCGCACCGCGGCGCGCGCGACCGGTGCCTGCTTCGGCAGGCCCGGATAATCGACGTCCTGCATGAAGCCGGCGGCGCGGATGTGCGGATGATCCAGCGCCTGCTGCGGTGAGAGCACGGGGCCGGTCGGAATCATGGCCTGGCCCAGCGCATCGACGGCCTCCTGCGTGGTGCGCTCGGCGCACCAGCGCGCCATCCGCTCGCTGATGATGCGCCCGTTGTTGCCGCGGCTGATATCGTCGGCGAAGCGCGGATCGTTCAGCCAAAACGCCTCCTCGCCCATCAGCCTGGCCCAGCGCTTGAACAGCGGATGCCCCGTCACCTGGCACAGCACCCAGCCGTCCCTGGTGCGGTAGATGTCGGCGGGAGCCGCGGTCTGGCCGAGATTGCCGGTGGGTACGCGGTTGACGTTGATGACGGCCTGCTCGATCAGTGTCGCATTGGTGAAGGACAAAGCGGTTGCAAGCAGCGCGCCCTCGACGATCTGCCCGCGTCCGGATTTGCCGCGCTCGATCAGGGCGGCCAGCGTGCCGAACGCGCAGTGCAGCGCGGTGCCGAAATCGACCCAGTTCACCGCGGCCCGGTACGGCGGATCGCCCGCGCCCGTCATGTAGACCGCGCCCGACATCACCTGCCCGACGCCATCGAAGCCGACGCGGTCGGACCAGGGACCCGGCCCGCCGAACGCGGTGGCCGTGGTGAGGATGATGTCCGGCTTGATCGCCTTCAGGGACTCGTAGTCAAGCTTCATCGCACGTAACGTCTGCGGCGGCAGATTGGCGACCACGACGTCCGCGGTCGCGACCAGGCGGCGCATCACCTCCTGCCCTTCGGCCTTCATCGGATCGAGCGTGATGCACTTCTTGTTGCGATTGACCTGGAGAAACAGCGCGCCCTCACCGCCTTCACCCACCGGCGCCACGAAACGGTCCTCGCTGCCGTCGCGCTTCTCGACGCGGATGACCTCGGCCCCGAACTCCGCCAGCAGGGTGGCGCAATAGGGCCCGGCGATATAGCGCCCGAAATCGAGCACGCGCACGCCCTCCAGAACTCCTCCCATCGGCTTCTTCCCCAGCGTTTTGCTCAGATTACAGGGAATGATTGCCGCGGCAAGATGGCGCCGGCGCTCAGGCCTCGCGGTAGTCCAGCAGGACGAACCCGACCAGAATGAAGGCGACCGGCCAGATCCACGCCGCGACGCTGCGGACGCGACCGTCTAGCCGCAATTCGAGCCACCGCGCCCAGCCCGCGGCGATCCCGCACAGCGCAAGCGGCGTGTGGCTCATCTCGATCAGGAGCTGGTCCTTGATGTTGGCGATGGCATGGGAATGCGTGAGCAGGAGCGCGCCGCCGAGCGCGGTCGTCAGGGGAAACACCAAGGCCGCGCGGCCGGCCTTGTCGCCGCGCAGCCGCACGCGCCATTCGAACAGTCCGAATACTGCGATCAGCAGCACGAAGATGCGGTGCTGCGCCACCTCGGGATCGCGCAACGATTCGAAGAATCCGGCCGGCCCGAGCGGCCAGGCCTGCTCGTCGGCGCGGAGGAACAGGAAGGCCGCCATGCCGAGAAACAGCAGCGGCCAATGCCTCGCCCAGCGGCCCCAGCGAAAACGCTCGATCAAAGCGAGCAGGCCGATCAGCACCACGAAGACGCCGGCCCAGTGATGATTGTACTCGGACCAGGCGATGTCCTCGGCGTTGCGCGGCAGGATCGTGCCTTCGCCGGGAACGTAGGCGGCCGGTGCGCTGCTGCGCCCGGCATCGGCCAGGGTGATCCTGGCCTGGAGCTGCGCGATGGTCAGCTTGTCGTAGTCCGGGCTGGTCAGGCGCGGCGGCCATTGCGGCGTGGCGCGCTCGACGATCTCCTGCCAGCTCAGTCGGTCGCGCGACAGATCGACGCCGGGCGGTAGCGACGTCAGCGACGCAGCCGCGAGCAGAACGGTGAGACCGATGCCGACCTCGACCTCGGCGAAGCGCTTGAGGCGGAGGATCCGCGTTGCGGGATCCCGCCGCAGCCGCTCGACCAAGAGATAATTGCCCGCGCCAAGCGCGAGCAGCATCAGCAGCAACCCAATCTTGGCGAGGATCATGACGCCATAGGCGGTGCCGTAGATCGCCTCGATCGAGCCGATGTAATCGAAAGCCATGAGGAGGCCGCCGCCGACGATGGCCGCGACTGCGGCCATGGACATCAGCGAGTAGCGCCGTGCGATGAGGCGCCAGTCGGAGGGCTCCTTGCAGCCGTTCAGCGCGATCAGGAAATAGGGAAGCCCGCCGATCCAGATCGCTGCGCCCAGCATGTGGCCGGCATCGGACAGGAGCAGCGGCCAGCTGAGGACCGGCCGGCTCGCCGCGTGGGTCAGCCGGGTCTGCATCGCGAGCGCGAGCAGCGCAAGCGCGAGGAGTGCCAGGGATCGCGGGCCCTGCGCGCGTCCATTTGCCAGCATGGCGAGGCCGAATGCGCTCGCCGCAATGATGAGACCGGCCCGGGCGAAATCGGCACTGATCGCCTCGCGCCACGACACCTGAAGCGTCCCGACCAGCGCGGCGGCATTGAGACCCAGCGAAGCGATGGTGAGGAGCGCCCAGGCGAAGGCGCTGACCTTCAACACCGTCAGGCATTTCTCCTCGATCGTGAGACCGAACACCGACAGCTGCGGCTGCAACGGCCACCACAACAGCATCTGAAAGGCAAGACCGCCGAGCGTGAAGGCTTGGGCGATCAGGATCAGGCCGCGCAGAACGACCGACAGATAGCCGAAGATGTCGAGAAACAGGTACAAGGCGAGGTCAATGAACGATGAACGGAATGTCGCCGCGCGTGATGTGTCCGTCGACGCTCAGCACCTGCCAGCGCAGGCGCCATGCGCCGCCGGAAAGCCGCGTCGCCTCGGCCTTGAGCTCGTCGGCCGGCGCATTGGCCGCGGGCGTCAGCGCCTGCGTGGCGCCGTTCGGCGCCAGCAGCGTCAGCTTGGAACGGGCGCGATCGATCCGGCTGTTGAAATGCAGGCTAATCGCGACGGCGTCCCCCGAGACGGTCGCACCGGCCGCCGGCGAGGACGACACGATGATGGCGTGTGCCGAGGCTGCATTTGGGTCGGCAAGACACCAGATGGCGGATAGAAGGATCGCGATTCGAACGAATACGCGCATGGTTGGTCACTCGCTGTCGGCAGCCGTCCCGCCACCGCACCGCCCCCCGGCGCGTGGTCCGTGCCTATGTTGGAACCGCGGCGCAGTTCGCCAAGGGCGCGCGAGCGCCGGGCCGGTTACAATCGGCGGAAAAGGATCGGCTGTTGCCGCTGCGACACACCGGCCGCGGCAAAATGCCGATGCGGGAGTCACGCGTCGAGCCAAGCACGGAGGCTGAAGTCGACGCGACCTTCTGCATGGCGTCCGCCAGGAAGCAGCCGATCTCGGTGTCGCCATTGGCGGAGATGGTGCCGACCTGGGCGATCTCATCGTTGGAGGTGATCTTCTTGGCGTGCGACTTGATCGGAGACGATCGCGTCCACCGCAAGGTGAGCGCGGCGGACGGCGCAGCGACGGACGCGGAACGGCCGCTCCGGCCGGTGGAGTGATGGCGTTATCGCGGGCGCGGCTCTCACCGCGTCAAGCATGTGAGGGATCAGGCTGGGCGCCAAGACCGGCTGGAGCTGTAGTCGTTCGACGCCGGACGATTCCCTTCGCTCAACATCTTGCCAGTGGCAATGTTGACGAAGTGCAGCGAGCCGCAAGCGGGACATCGGACGGAGACGTGCGCATCCGCGGCGTCGGAGATTGCGCCGGAAAGCCAGTGCTGCACGTTCATGCCAGTGCGCGGGCACTTGAAGATGATGTTGCGCTCCATGTTGACAATATGCGTCCGCCGCGCCGGCATTGAAATTGCGGACCAATACTTAGGCAACTGTCCTGGACGGATCCACACGGGAACGGCGAGGATATCGCGCAGCGCTGGCGCGCAAGTCGCCAATCGAGAGCGGTCAGTCGTGCGTTTCCGACCAAGCCGACTTACGCAAGCATACGTAAGGAGATTGCCTTACGAATCCTCCCGAAATGTCCGGGCACGATGCGCTGGCGTATTGGACCTCCATCAGAGATCGTGCTGCGCAATCGTCGGCACCTCAGGGACATGAACGCCTGATCGCGCCTTTGAGCTGGATCAAGGCATGTTGGTGACCCTGATTGTAGCGTCATGACGGCATCGGGAACGCTTGCTGAGGTACCGTTGCCGGAGGAAGCGAAGTTCGGATTTTCAGGCATTCCGGGCGGCGCCTTCATAGACAGGTACAGAAAACCGCGAGCATGGAGCAGGCCGGAGCGCGGCTCCGCCGGAGAGTTCGATGGAACGAAAGTCGGCAACGCGGGTTTGTTGGACGGGCTCGGACCCTGAATGGAAGAACCAAGCGAACAATCGGCCTCGGCGCTCCCATGGAGCCCGGGGCCGATTTTCGTCGAACCCTTGGGATCGTCCGGGCAAAGGAGTACGCTGATCAGGAGAGCCGACATGCTTACCGACACTCACACCGACGATCTCACCGCGGTCGTGCGCTACGCACTGGAGACGACCCGTGCGACGACTGTTTGCCCCTTCCACCGCGACGTGATCGTCCGCATCGGAGATGACGCTGCCGAGAGCCACGCCTTCGAACGCGTGAAGCGAATGGCCCGAAGTGACGGCACGAAATGGGAGAAAGAAACTCTCAGGACGGAGATTGGCCGCCAGCTCGGAGCAGCCGCCGACGGATGCTGCCCCAAATGCGATCCGACGGCCCCGGGGCGTTGAGCCCGGCGCGAGTGGAAGGGATCAGGCGGATGGAACTGGTTCTTATCCTGAACAGTGCGCGCAGCTCTATCCAGAGGCCAGAATTCCCGTGAAGCCGACAAAGCCCCCTGCCTCCATCATCCGCGGGGGATCCCGGACGGATACTCCGTCAGCGGATGAAGGCGATGATTGTCGGCTTTCGCCATCGGCCGAGAGGCGTCAGGTCATCGACGAGTACGCCGACAATTTGAGGAAGATCATCCGCAGACTTCTTGGAAGGCTGAATTGATCCCGCTCGGGCGCTTCGCGCCGAGGCACCAAATTCGAATTGACCGTCCGCTGCTTCTCTCGACCCTGTTCGCTGCGCCTCTTCCTGACAAGATCCGGTGGCGGGAACGCGAAAGCTTGATTCAGCGCAAGGGCCTGGAACAGGAGCCTGATAATAAAGGGCGAAGCTGACAGGGAATGCTCGGATGACGCTAAAACATTGGTGCGTGGTTTTCGCGATTTCGGCGGGTGCGGTCACATCCGCGATTGCTCAGTCCGACTTTCCGCCGTCCGCGAGCGCGAAACAGGAGGTCCCTCGCCTCGTCGAGGTCATGAGCATGGCGCAGCTTGAGCATCTCAAGCTGTGGTATGCAGGCAAGGCGAAGAATTGGGACCTGGCCGCGTATGAGCTCAGGCAGCTGACGAATAGCCTGGCCGAAGCAGCCGTCTTCTATCCGGCGGTGCCCATCAGCAACGTGACCACGATGAGGGAGCCGCTGGTCTCGGTCGCCGACGCGATCGCGGCGGGAGATGATCGCAAGTTCGTCGCTTCCATGCGCGCGCTGACCGACGGCTGCAACGCCTGCCACACCGCGATGGGCCGCGGCTTCGTGACCATCGCCGTTCCGACCGGCGGGCAACCGCCTGCCAACCAGATATTCTCGCCATCGGCGAACAGCCGGAAGAAATGATGCGCCGAAGCAGCGCCTGAAGCGCGATGAGATCCGGATGAATCGTCATCACGCTTCAGGTCATCATTGAGCATGGTCTATTCGGAAAACCGCTGCACACTTTTCCGGATCATGCTCCGGCTCAGAACATCAGCACGAGAGGGTGACATGCCGGCAGCCAGCTTTGCGCTCAGTCGCGCCCCCAGCAGGAACATCGAGCGCTATCACCGCTTGCTGAAGACGCGTCTCACCGATGTCGAGCGCAACTACATCGAATGGCGCCTGTCGCACGAGCAGGCCGCCCTCGCCGCCGTCGAGCGGCCGCATCACGATGGTTCTCACGCAGACGCAGGTCGTGCTGTGTCCGTCTATTAGGAATGCGAGGCGCGGTCGGTCCAGGGCGTCGGGTGCGCGCGGCTCTCGGCTTTCGTGGCCGCGGCTCGCCTCTCCCCGACGGACCACAGCCCGTGTCACCCCGAAACCGGATTGAGCTGCGTCAACCCAGGGATCGAGCAGCCTCTTACCCTCGCCTAGCCCAGATGTCAGTGACCGGCGAGCCCTTCCAATGATCGCGCAATCCATTCCGGCGGAAGCTTTTACTGCCGAGTTCTGGCAAACACCAAAGGACGAGCTCTGCCGCGCGCTCGGCTCAGGTCCGGAAGGCCTGACACAAACCGAAGCGAAACGAAGGCAAGCAATCTTCGGAGCAAACCGCGCTGACGCCTCCCAAAGCCGGTCAGCCCTGCGCAAGCTGGGCCAACGCCTCTGGAATCCCTTGGTTGCGATGCTGCTGGCAGCTGCGCTCGTATCCGGGCTGAGCGGCGACGTCGGCAGTTTTGCCATCATCGCGGCCGTGCTGTCCCTGTCCATCACGCTCGATATCGTTCAGGAGCATCGCGCCGAGCGGACGGCCGAAGCGTTGCGGGAATCCGTCGCCATTCAGGCCGACGTCATCAGGGACGGCAGGGACATGACCGTTTCGGTGACGGCTCTCGTCCCCGGGGACGTCGTGAAGCTCCGCATCGGCGATCTGATACCGGCCGATGGCATCGTCCTCGATGCCCAGGAATTGCATGTCAATGAAGCCCTGATGACGGGCGAGCCGTTTCCGGCCTTCAAGACGGACGCTCCTTGCGCGGCGGCATTGCCGGCGGACGCCACGAACGCCCTGTTCGCAGGCACCAGCACCGTGGGCGGAAGCGGCAGGATGCTGGTCGTGAAGACCGGTGGCCGGACGCGCTTCGGCGCGATCGCCTCGGCAATGGCCGCCGACGCACCGCCGACGGCTCTCGAGGAAGGCGTCCGAAGGCTCGGAGTGCTGATCCTTCGACTGACGCTCTTTCTCACCCTCTTTGTGCTGATGACTCATCTCGTCGCGCATCGTCCCGCAATGGAGTCCTTCCTCTTCGCCGTCGCACTCGCCGTCGGCCTGACGCCAGAATTGCTGCCCATGGTGATGACGGTCACCCTCGCCCGCGGCGCGCTGCGCATGGCGAGGCGAAAAGTCATCGTCAAGCGATTGTCCGCCATTCACGACCTGGGCGCGATGGACACGCTTTGCGTCGACAAGACCGGCACGTTGACGGAAGCCAGGATCACGCTGGAGTCGCATATCGATCCGCAGGATCGGTCCAGTGATCGCGTCCTGAGCTTCGCGCGCCTGAACAGCACGTTCCAGGCCGGGGTCAGAAGTCCTCTCGACGACGCGATCCTGTCAGCGGGCCGCGATGGCGCGGACGGCTGGGTCCGGCTTTCGGAAGTCCCGTTCGACTTCGAGCGGAGGTGCTTGTCCGTTCTCGCCGCACGGCACGACGAGCACATGCTAATCGCAAAGGGAGCTCCGGAATCCATCCTGGCCCGCTGCGCTGCCGTGGAGATCGATGGCCTGGCCCATCCGCTCGACGCCGCGTGGCAACAGAAAATGGCAGACATCCAGGCTCGATATGCCCGCGACGGCTTCCGGCTTCTTGCCGTCGCGATCAGGTCCATTCCGGTTGGGCAACGGACGATTGCCGTCGGTGACGAGACCTGTCTGACCATGCTCGGCTTCTGCGTCTTCGCCGATCCGCCGAAGCAGGATGCGGCCTCGGCGATTGAAGCGCTCACCTCGCTCGGCGTGACGATAAAGATCCTCTCGGGTGACCATGACGCCGTGGTCTCCCATGTCGCGCGAGCGGTCGGTCTTCCCTCGGGACGAGTCATGACCGGAGCCGAGATCTCCGAGCTCACCGATGCCGCGCTCGTCGCCCGGGTCGATGACGTCGATCTGTTTGCCCGGATCGACCCCGATCAGAAGCGGCGGATCATTGTCGCACTCCGGCGCCGCAATCACGTCGTCGGTTTCATGGGAGACGGCGTCAATGATGCGCCGGCGATCCACGCAGCACATGTCGGCATATCCGTCACGGGCGCGACCGAGGTCGCCCGCGCTGCCGCCGACATGATCCTGGTGACTCCCGACCTGTCAGTGCTTGCGGCCGGCGTGCGCGAGGGCCGCAGAACCTTTGCCAACATCCTGAAATATGTCCGAATGGGAACGAGCTCGAATTTCGGCAACATGCTTTCGATGGCCCTGGCGTCGATCGTTCTTCCATTCCTGCCGTTGCTGCCGCTGCAGATCCTGCTGAACAATCTGATCTACGATCTCTCCGAAATCGGAATCCCGTTCGACGAGGTCGACCGCGAAGACGTGGCCCAGCCCGAAACGTGGAACATGGCCGGCATCATGCGTTTCTCCATCATCATGGGAATGGCGTCTTCCCTGTTCGATGCGATCACCTTCGTCGTTCTCCTCGAGGTGTTCGAGGCGGATGCAGCACTGTTTCAAACCGGATGGTTCGTGGAATCGATCTGCACCCAGATCCTGGTCATCTTCGTCATCCGGTCTCGCCGCATGCCATGGCGCGCGAACCGCCCCCACAACATCCTGATCGCGACGTCTATCGGCGCCCTTCTCGCCGGGCTGGCGCTTGCGCTTGGTCCGTGGCGCGGGCTGTTCGGCTTTACCGCGCTTTCCGGAGGAATACTGGCGGCGATCATTGCCATCGCAGCCGCCTATCTGATCTCGGCGAACGCCGCCAAGCGCCTCGCAATCCCGGAGCCTTGACACTCGAGACGATCGAACGGGTTCGACGCCGTGCGTGAAGGCGACAGCGCGCCGTCTGGCCCGCATCCAGCTGGAAGCAAGGCAACCCTACTTTGGCGGCTGAAGACCGCGAGAGTTGATCCATTCGTCGAGGTGAGCCGTGACGTCGGCCTGACGAACCTTCGCGCGCAGGTCGTCCCGCTCGCGGCCGGGCTTCAGCCTGGCGGCCTGCTTACGGAGCTGTTCGGCCCACGCCGAAAGGCGGTCCTGAAACGATACGGTTTGCTTGATCTGATGCGGCTTCACGGTGCTTCGCCCCTCCCAGGCACCTTCCGTTCAGCACCTGTTGGGCGAGGGACACGAGCACTCCGACCCGGCGCTTTGACTTAAGCTAGAAGCCGAACGGCCTGCGGCTTTGCGCCAAATCAATGAGGCGGCCGAATTCCGCGATCTGGAGCAGCTATCGGCTCAGGCAGAGAGAGCCGCACCACATCGCATTACCGGTGCTCAGGTCGCGTCTCCATAAATTCGTTCGCGGTGAACTTCCCGGCCGCTCTCGTCGATGACGACGATCTGGAGCGCGGGATGGCCTTTCGGTTTCTCTCTGCGCACCTTGTCGGCGAGGTTCTTGCTGTGTGCGATGGCGGCACCATCACTTACAAGCTCCAGTCCTGACTTGTCCCGGACGGGCACGCCGTCCTTGATATCGAAGTAGTAGGTTGGCATCGGCTCATTCCCGCAGCCCACACAGCTTGGCTGAAATCATCATCCAGAAAAAAAGCCGCCGAGATGCGGTGGGATGGACTCAGCGGCGACTTGAAGACGTAACCGTGGGGTCGTGTTACGCAAGCCAAGCATTAATGAGCCCGCGCATCCCGGGCTTGATCCGGATCAAGCCCGATTGGCCGCGACATCTGTTTCGCGACCTCGATTGCCATCCAGAAGATCATGTACATCCTGGATGGGCTGCGCCTTCGCCTTCAACTACTATAATACCGCAACGACCCACCTGCCCAAAGAGGTTTATCTTCCCCGCCTGCCCCTGCGGTGGTACTATCGGGTGGGAGCGTGCCATGCACCACTACATCGCTCGGGCGAATGTTGACCATTACATCGCGCTGTTGACCGGCGCCGATCTCATGCCTGACCGCCGGAGCGCGATCACCAAGATGCTGATCACCGAGGTGGACGAGCTCGAACATGATCTGGAGCAACTCGAGTTCTTCGAAAATCGAGCCGCAGCCGGACGCAAACGCGTAGAACACGTCGCACATCAGCGCGACGGTTTGGCTTTCGGGACGCTCGAACGGCGGCACGGAGAAGAGCTGCTGGTGAACGTCGAGAATCTTCAAACTCTCCTGGAAGATACGTGTCATCGCCTGCGCCGGAAGATCCACTCGCGCGGCGTTTGATCGCATCGGTAGGCTTGACGCGCGCTCCTGCAAAGCGAGCCGCAGCCGTTGATGCGGGCCGCGATCACGCGGCGACCGGCTTGCTCTCCTCGCTGCGCTGGCCGAGCAGCGGCGCGAACTGCTCGGACGTCACCGTTTCGTTCGCGATCAACAGCTCTACACCGGCATCCAGGTCACCACGCCGGCGCTGCAGGATGTCCCGGGCACGGCGGTCCCCCTCCTCGATCAGGTTGCGGACGGCGAGATCGATCTCGCGGCCCGTTGCCTCGGCAGCCCCGACGATCTTGTCCTGGGCCGCCCCGAGAAACGCCTGCGGCTTGGGCGCGTAGGTGCGTTGCCCCACCGTCTCGTCCATGCCGTACTTGGTCACCATTTCGATCGCGACTTCGGTCGCACGCTGAAGATCGTCGGCGGCGCCGGTGGAGATCGCACCGTCGAAGATCAGGCGCTCCGATGCGCGCCCCCCCCATCAGCACCGCGATGCGGTTCTTGAGCTCCTCGATCGTCAGCAGGAATCTGTCCTCGGTCGGACGCTGGATGGTGTATCCCAGTGCGCCGATCCCGCGCGGAATGATCGAGACCTTCTGCACCGGGTCGACGCCGGGCAGGCTGGCCGCGACGAGGGCATGGCCCATCTCGTGATAGGCAACCCTGCGCCGTTCGTCCTTGCTGAGCACCCTGCTCTTCTTCTCGATGCCGGCGACGATCCGCTCGATCGCCGTGACGAAATCGTCGAACGTGACCTCCTCACCGCTCCGTCTGGTCGCGGCGATCGCGGCTTCGTTGATGAGGTTTGCGAGGTCGGCGCCGGTAAAGCCGGTCGTGAGTCCCGCCACCTTGTCGAGGTCGACGTCGTTGCCCATGCGGATCTTGCGGACATGGACCTTGAGAATGGCAACGCGCCCGTTCTTGTCCGGCCGGTCAACCAGAACCTGGCGGTCGAACCGGCCCGCGCGCAGCAGCGCGGGATCCAGGATCTCGGGGCGATTGGTGGCCGCCAGCAGGATGACGCCGGCGCTCGGGTCAAAGCCGTCAAGCTCGGACAGGAGCTGGTTCAGGGTCTGCTCCTTCTCGTCGTAGCCTCCGAACGACAGCGGCCCGCGGCTGCGTCCCAGCGCGTCGAGCTCGTCGACGAAGATGATGCAAGGTGCCGCCTTTCGGGCCTGCTCGAACAGATCCCGGACGCGCGCTGCGCCGACACCAACGAACATCTCCACGAATTCCGAGCCCGAGATCGAGAAGAACGGAACGCCGGCCTCTCCCGCCACGGCGCGGGCCAGCAGCGTCTTTCCCGTTCCCGGCGGTCCGACCAGCAATATTCCCTTGGGCACATGCGCCCCCAGGCGGCCATAGCTCTTGGGGTCCTTGAGAAAAGAAACGACTTCCTGAAGCTCGAACTTCGCCTCGTCCACTCCGGCTACGTCCGCGAAGGTGACCTTGATGTCCTTTTCGACATAGACCTTTGCGCGCGACTTGCCGATCGCCATCAGCCCGCCCAAGCCCTGACCGCCGCCCATGCGACGGCCGATCCAGAACCAGATCACGAAGAAGGCGATGACCGGAAAGATCCAGGACAGCAAGCTCTGCAGCCCGCCGGCACTGGGGACACCGGTCACACTCACGCCTTTTGCCGCGAGCTTTTCGGCCAAAGCCATATCGACGCGCGCGGTGATGAATGCGGACTTGCCGCTCGGAAGCGGTTCTTTCAATTTCCCCTGAATCATGTCCGAGCCGACGGACACCTCGGCAAGCTTGTCCTGCGCCAGCAGCTGCTCGAATTGACTGTAGGGAATGGTTTCGACTGAATTGTACGTCGTGAGACCGAACTGCAGCACGACGAGCAGCAGGCCACCTGCCAAGATGGCGGCCATGACCAGGGCCTGCTTCCGTGAAACTTGATCGGACTCCACTCTGCTTCTCCCATCGCCGTCGGCTGCGCTGTGAATGGTAATGGGGGAGCGGCGGCCTCTGCTTGATTCAGGTCAACGCGGTGGCCCCGTTGCCGGGCCGGCGAACTCGACGGGACTGAAAGAACATGTCGACGCTTGCGCCGGAGTCCCAGCGTTCACTGCTGCGCAATCCGGCCGTCGACCACCTCGATGATGCGGTCGCAGCGACGCGCGAGGTCCAGATTATGTGTGACGAGCAGGAAGCTCGTGCCGCTCTCCCGATTGACCCGTCGCATCAGTTCGAAGACGGCATCGGCCGACTTCGAATCGAGATTGCCGGTCGGCTCGTCCGCCAGCACGAGATCCGGATTCATCGCGAGCGCCCTGGCCACGGCCACCCGCTGCTGCTGGCCGCCCGACATGTTGTTGGCGAGATTGTTTCCGAATCTCTCGAGACCGACCTCGGCGAGGAGATGATCGGCCCGGGCCGCGATCTCCGCGCTCGGAAATCCGCGATCCGCGAGCATCGGCATCATGATGTTTTCGCGCGCGGTGAAGGCAGAGATCAGCAAATGATGCTGAAACACGAAGCCGATGGTGTGGCCTCTGAGATGCGTGAGTTCGTTGTCGTCCAGCAGCCCGGTGTCGCGCCCCTTGATGAGGAGCCGGCCGGACGTCGGCCGATCGAGCAGACCGACGATGTTGAGCAGCGTGCTCTTGCCGGAGCCTGACGGACCCATCAAGGCCAGGAACTCCCCATGGCCGAGTTCGAGATCGATGTCGTGCAATACCTCGACCTCCGATGGCAGGCCCACATTGTAGGTCTTGCAGACGCGCTCGAGCCTCAGGATCTCGTCAGCCACGGATCGCTACCACCGGATCGAGTTTCGCGGCGCGCACCGCCGGCGCTGTCGCAGCCAACAGGCCGGTGACCGTGGCCAGCACCGCCGTGTAGATGAAGAGATTTCGCTCCAGGATCAACGGAAAGAACTCGCTTCCATCCGCCTGACGGGCGACAGCGTGCCAATAGATCAGCGCAAGGGCGCCCATCGTCGCGCCGAACAGCGAGCCGACAAAGCCGAGCAGACCACCCTGGAGCAGGAACACCCGCAGGATCTGGCCGCGCGAGGTGCCCATTGCCCTGAGGATGCCGATCTCCCTGGAGCGCTGGATCACCGACACGATGAGCACCGCGGCAATGCCAAAGGCCACAGACAGGCCCACGAACACACGGATCAAGGTGTTCGTGTAGATCTGCGCCCGGACGGCGGTGTAGAACTGCGCGTTGGTGGCGATCCAGCTATCGGCCTCGACGGCCGTCGCGGCCTGGATCCGCTTGGCGATGGTTTCGGCCGCGTAGATGTCCTTGATCGTCATGTCGATGGTGGTGACGCCGCCGATCATGCCGAGCAGAGACTGTCCCGTCCGCAGTGCGATGAAGGCCACCCGCTGATTGGCGCCCTTGTTGCCGAAATCGACCAGGCCGGAGATCGTCAGCACCCGGTTGGCGGAGCTTGCCGCCTGGAGGTTCAGCTTGTCGCCCACGGTGGCGCCGAGATTCTTGGCGAGCTCGGTGCCGATGATGATGTCCTCGCTGGTCAGCCGCGCGCTGCCGGCGACGATGTAGTCCGGCACCCTGACGATGTCGAAATAGGTGTCCGGCTCGATTCCGGTCAGCGTCACCGCCCGGTTGGCGTCGCCGCGGATCGCCAGCGCGGATCCGGTGATGGTGGGCGAGACCGCGGTGACTTCGGGCATCGCCAGCATCTGGACTCGGATCTTCGGCCACTGGTCGATCGAGATCACCCGCTGGCTCGGCCGCTGCACCACCGCGTCCTCGATCTCGCCGGCGGCGTTGCGCAAAGGGCGCGCGACCTGATCCGGCGTGAGGAGCTGGATCTGAGGCTGCGAGGTCAGCACGCGCTTGATGAAATTCGCCTCCATCCCCGCGAGCATCGCCGACATGAAGACAATGACGCCAACGCCGATCGAAATGCCGCCGATGATGAAGGCGGTCTGCAATCTCCCCTCACGCAGGAAGCGCACGGCAGCGATCCACTCAAATGGAAGCCAGCGATTCATGGCCGGACGGGCCGCAAGCGCTGCCCGGTCACGACGCCGGAGCTTTGCGGAATCGCGACATCACCGGCTTCGAGCCCCTCGACGATCTCGATGTTGCTGTTGCCGCGCAGGCCGAGCTTCACCGGACGCTTGACCGCACGACCGCCCTCCACGGTCAGGACCCAGGGCTGTCCGGAGAGAACGTCATGGACCGAGCGGACGGGAAGCACCTTCGCATTGTCCTTCGCGGCAACCTGGATGTCGACCGAGACGGTCATGTCCTGGCGCAGGTCGTCGGATGGCTCCACCACCGTCAGCTTCACCTGGACGGTCGCGCGGGAAATGTCGATGCCCGGATTGATGTAGGAGACCTTTGCGGCGAAACGCCGGTCCGGGTAGGCATCCGCGGAGGCCAGCGCGCTCTGTCCGAGCGCGAGCTTGCCGAGATTGCGCTCGTCGATCTGCAAGACCAGCTGCAGGTCACCCGACGGCGCCAGCACCAGGAGCGCTTTCCCAGCCTGCACCACGGTGCCTCGCTCGACGTTCCGGGTGATGAGAACGCCGTCGCGAGGGGCCACGATCGTCGCATAGCCCAGGCGGGAGTCCGCCGTGTCCAGATTGGCGCGCGCCTGGTTGAGCTGCGTCTGCGCCATGACATAGTCGCTGCCGCCGGGGCTTGCCGTATAGACCTGGAACTCCGCCGCGCGCTTCACGGCGCGCGCGACGTCGAGCGTCTTCTGCGCGTCATCCAAGGCCGCCCTCGTCGCGTAGCCATTGCGTTCGAGCTGCGCCGTGCGGTCATAGGTCTGCTGGGCGTTCAGAAGCGTCGCTTGTGCTTGTGTCAGAGCCTCCTTCGCGGAAGGCAGCGTCAGCTCCTCGAGCTGCCTGATCCGGGCTTCGGCCTGGGCTACCGCCCCCTGCGCCTGGATCACGCTCGCTTTGAGTTCCCGTGCCTCCAGCGAGATCAGCGGCTGCCCCTTGCTGACCTTCTCGCCTTCCTGCACCAGCACGTCCGCAACCGTGCCGGTAATCTGGCTGCCGATCTCGACGCGGTACGGTGTCTCGACATGCCCGCTCGCCACCACCGTCTCGATCAATCGCCCGCGCGCGACCTGGTCGACCACAACGGCAGGTCCGAACAGGATACGGACTCCCTGCCAGGCACCAAGGGCGAGCAGAACGAGGATCGCGAGCACGAACCATTTGTGAGCGAGGACTCCCGACCACGCCGACGCGGCGGAGAGCCGGCTCATATGCTCCTGCTTGGGAACAGATAGTGTTTGCTCGTCCATGACTCTGCGCTGTTGCGAATTCCCCCGAACTGAATACCGCACCGCACCGGTTCCAGATTGCGCCAGGTCAACGCGCTGCCAGCAAATGCGCGACGTCGGAATGGGAATTGACCAGCGCCGGGACCGCATCAGGCATGATCATCCTATGACCTGCCGACACACCCGATCTCGCACGCGATGCTCCCGAGTTTGAGCGAAATCAACCAGTACGCGATGCGCCATGACTATTCTTTCCGGCGACCGGGATGGTCAAGCTCGATGGAGACAATGATCATGGCAACCGAAACCAAGCTTCCTGTCACCAAGACATCCACCGCACCTGCAGCCGCCGGCGAGGCATGGCAACCGTTCCAGGCGCTGAGAAACGAAATCGACCAGATCTTCGACGATTTCGGCAACGGCTTCTGGAAACGGCCGTTCCGCTCGCTCGCACGGCTGGAGCGCGACCTGTCCAAGAACTTCGATGCGCCGGCCGTCGACGTCGCCGAAAGCGACAAGGCCTACGAGATCACGGCTGAGCTTCCCGGCCTCGACGAGAAGAACATCGACGTCAAGCTCGTCAACGGAGGTCTCACCATCAAAGGCGAGAAGAAGGAAGAGACCGAAGAGAAGAAGAAGGACTACTACGTCTCCGAGCGCCGTTACGGCTCGTTCGAGCGCTACTTCGCGCTCCCCGACGGGGTCAACACCGACAAGATCGAGGCGACGTTCAAGAACGGCGTGCTCAAGGTCGTCCTTCCCAAGACCGAAGAAGCCCAGAAGCCGGCCAAGACCATCAGTGTGAAGGCCGCCTGACGGCCGCCGACGCGAGGCTGCGGCCGCCGCAGCCTCGCCTCACCCAGGACATTCGCCAGCGAATTCGAGGACACACCATGCGCGCGCATCATATCATGACGAAGGACGTCGTTGCCGTAACGCCGCACACGACGATCGAGGAGGCGGCCAAGATCATGCTCCGAATGCACATCAGCGGCCTGCCCGTCATCGACGATGTCGGCAATCTCGTCGGCGTGGTCTCGGAAAGCGACTTCCTCCGCCGTAGCGAGATCGGCACCGGCCGCAGGCACGCCGCCTGGCTGAAGTTCTTCATGGGACCAGGACGCGCGGCCGCCGAGTTCGTTCACGAGCGAGGCCGCAAGGTCGAGGACGTGATGACGAAGCAGGTCGTCGCGGTGGAGGAAGACACGGATCTGGCCGAACTGGTCGACCTGATGGAGAAGAACGACATCAAGCGCGTCCCCGTGATGCGGGGCAAGACGCTCGTCGGGATCGTCACGAGGTCGAACCTGCTGCAGGCCGTGGCGAGCCTCTTGCACGAAATTCCCGATCCGACCGCCGATGACGAGCACGTTCGCGAGCGCATCACGCGCGCGGTCAACGCCACGGACTGGCGTCCGATCGGCTTCGAGGTGAATGTCCGCAATGGCGTCGTGCATCTGCACGGCCTCGTCACCACCGACGAGGCGCGTCGGGCCGCAATCGTTGCCGCCGAGAGCACCGCCGGGGTCAAGGAAGTTCACGACCATCTCTGCTTCGTCGACACCTATAGCGGGTTCTATGTGGAATCGCCCGAAGACATGAAGGCCGCCGGCTGAACTCCCTGCAAATCGAGGCTGCCATGCTCGGATGGTTCGTTCGGATTCTCTTCGCCATAGCAGCGCCGATCACGGCGCTGTTCGTGGCACGTGACGCGCTGAACTTCGGCTTGATCCAGACAATCGTGACCATGTTGCTCGTGACTGCCCTGGTCGGGCTGGTCGCAGCCTATACCGGGCGGGACCGACAGGCCCCGCGCTAGCTGCCGACGCGACACGGTGGCCGGGGCCCCTGAAGCCACCGCCGACCGGCTCGCCCGCTCCTGCCGAACCGATGCGCGAAGCCGCCCGATGGCACCGGCAAGGCACAGCAAAGGTAACGCGGTGGGCCGGTACTCCGGGAGTGCAGGTGTTCGCCGTGTGGCTCCGGACATCACCTTAGGTGAAGCTCCCAAATTTCGGCCGGACAGTTTATCCGCTAGTAAGGGTTTGTCAGCACGCACCGGCGAGGCGCCTGCAAATGAACCACTCGATCTACACTGCGGACAGGACAACGCATCTGAAAGTGGCCGTTACCGGATTGCTGGCCGGCATCGCCGTCGTAGCGACCACGCTGACCGTGCACTTGGCCCAGCCCGAATTGAGCTTGCAGAAGGCGAAGACTCTGGCCGTTCACCAGGCACGTCCGATGCACGCACTGACCGAAATAGCCCAACGCTAGTCGAGATCGGGCTGTTGGAGGATATTCAGATGACCAACGAAGCAATCAAGGCGCTGATGATATTCGCGATGTATGGCATCCTCGAACTCGCGCTCTATTTTTCGTCGATGGCCAGATCTGCCAAGCAATCGGTGCGTTCGACACCCGGCCGGACTGGGAATCCCGATTTCACCCGTCCCGTGGCGGAGGACTAGGTCGATCCACGCGGTCGCCCGTCGCGAGACCGCGGCGTCAGGGACGATCGTCACAATGGTTCGTCATCGCGCGTGGATGGCTCTGCCTGCAGCGAGACGAAGTCACCGCCGCCGTAATCGTCCTCCGGATCGGCGCTGGTCGACTGAAGGCACAGGCGGTCATCGACGCCGCGAACGCCTGGAGCGTTCTCGCAGGCCACGATCGCCGCCCGGCGGGCGTTGTCGCCCTTGACGACGCCGTGCAGCGTCACCACGCCATCCCTGACGCTCACGTTCAAGCCGACGGGCTGCCAGGGCATCCCGGCCATGGCCGCAAGGACCGTACGGCGGATCTGATTGTCGTCTTCCGAATAGCCGGGTGCGCCGGTCAGCGGACCGGCAACGGCGGACAGGAAGTCGGACCGTGTGATGATGCCGACGACGCGATCGTTGCGCATCACCGGAACGTGGTTGAGGTCTCGACGCTCCATCAGATCGGCAATCTCCTCGAGGGGAGTATCCTCCTTGGTCGTCGCCGGATCTCGCGTCATCACCTGCTCGACCTTGCGCCCGTGCTCCTTGATGAATTCGCGCGCGATTCGGTCGGTTCCGAGCAGGACGGTCAGCAGCCGGCTACGCTTGTGCTCGGTTTCGAGCTCCGCCCGCCTGAGGAAATCGCTTTCGCAAATGATGCCAACGAGCTTTCCCGCCGCATCCGTGACCGGCAGTCCACTGATGTGGTGAGCGAGCATGACCCTGATGGCATCGGCGATGGAAGCCTCGGGCCGAATAGTCATCACCCGCCGGGACATGATCTGGTGCGCGCGCATGTCTTAACTCCAGAGAACTCACAGGTAGTTGCCGCCCCCAACAGGGTCTTGATCGAGATCAACCGCCCGGCCGCGATCGAGTACCGCAGGCTCGGACCTGACCAGGCGATCCCGAACCCGCAGCTCGCGGAGTACCAGATCGACGAGGTCGCGGCGTATCTCGAAATGTTGAGAGCCGGCCCGCTGCGCCAGAACCCGTCCCGCTCCACTCGCGCGTTGCTTGCCCGGCGGTTGATCTCGGTCAAGCCAGGAAGGGGAAAGAGCAGCATTGTGGACTAAACACGATCTGAACTGCGCCATCGCAAGGCAGGCACATGACGACGACAGACCGAGCCGCTCCTCCACCTCAGACGCGCGTGCCGGCAGCGAATCCGCAACGCTTCGGTCTCGTTCATGTCGATTTTGCCACGCAGAAGCGAACCCCGAAAGCGTCGGCGAACTGGTACTCGGATCTCATCCGGTCGGCGCGAAGATCGCAGATTGCCACAGACCGTGCGGGGGCTCGACGACGTGACGGAAACGCCCGGCGCGAGGGCCGCCTCCACGGTCCCCAGCTAGGCCGATGAGCGGGATTCTCACGATCACGCCCAATCCGGCGGTCGACGTGTCGACAGCGGTGGACAGGATCGTTCCTGTTGCCAAGCTGCGCGGCATCGGGCAGCGTCGCGATCCCGGCGGCGGCGGCATCAACGTTGCGCGCGTGGTCAAGCGCCTCGGCGGCAATGCCACCGCGCTGTATCCGGTGGGCGGCCTCACGGGAGGCCTGCTGCGTCAACTGCTGGACAAGGGGGGCGTCGAAAGCCTGACCTTTCCGATCGCGGGCGAGACCCGGCAAGACTTCTTCGTCCGCGAGATCGGCACGGGCCAGCCCTATCGCTTCATCCTGCCAGGGCCGCCTCTTGCCGAGGACGAATGGCAGAGATGCCTTGCCCTGCTGTCGGCGCTGCAGCCGTTTCCCAGCTTCGTGGTTGCCAGCGGAAGCCTGCCGGCAGGGGTGCCCGACGACTTCTATGCAAGGGTCGCCAGGATCGTCAAACAGCGCGGCGCCAAGATGATTCTTGATACCTCGGGTCAGGCCCTTGTTGCTGCGGTGGCGGAAGGGGTCGAACTGGTCAAGCCGAACCTGCGGGAGATGCGCGAGCTGGTCGGCCACGAGCCGTCTGATTCCGCCGAATGGGAAGCCGCCGCCGGAACGCTGGTGCGCAGCGGCAAAGCGGCGATGGTCGCGCTTACGATGGGACATCTCGGCGCCGCGCTGGTGACGAGCGACCGCGTGTGGCGCGCCAAACCTCTGGCGATCGTGCCCGTCGGCGCCGTTGGTGCAGGTGACAGTTTTCTCGGCGCGCTGGTTTACGGGCTGGCATCTGGAGCCAGCCTCGAACACTGCTTTCGACAAGCGGTCGCCGCCGGCGCCGCCGCCCTGCTCAATCCCGGCACAGAACTCTGCCGGCCCGACGACATCAAGCGTCTCGCCGAGCAGGTCATTCTCTCTACGGCAATTTGACCGAGCCAGTCGGAAGCGCCGGAGCGACGACATCCAATCGGCAATGCGGCATGTGCTGCGCACTTGATCTTTCGCAAGCCGACGGCGTGGAGATGCGCGAAAGTTGTCGCCATTCAGACCCAATTTGCAGCGCGGGAGAATGCGCGATGGACGCATCGAGCTACATTCGCTGGTTCAGGGACATACGTCTCGCCGACGTGCCGCTGGTCGGAGGCAAGACGGCATCCCTGGGCGAATTGTATTCGGCGCTGACGCCGGAGGGCGTCAAGGTCCCGAACGGCTTTGCGCTGACCGCGGCCGCGTATCGGGACGCCCTGACCGAGGCGGGCGCATGGGACAAGCTCGGCCGGCTCCTCGCCGGGCTGGACAAGCGGCGGATCGCCGATCTTGCCCGCCGCGCCGCCGCCGCGCGCGCGATCGTTTACGCGGCGACCGACCGGGAGGATCTGCGCCATCAGGTCAGACAGGCGTATCGGCAGCTGGAGCAGGAATACGGACGCAACGTCGCGGTCGCGGTCCGCAGCTCGGCCACGGCCGAGGACCTTCCGACCGCAAGCTTTGCCGGTCAGCACGACAGCTTTCTCAACATCCGGGGCGCAGACGGGCTGATGGAGGCCTGCCGCCGCTGCTTTGCTTCACTGTTCACGGATCGTGCGATCTCCTATCGGATCGACAATGGCTTCGATCACTTCAAGGTCGCGCTGTCGGTTGCCGTGATGAAGATGGTCCGCTCGGATCTCGCGGCAAGCGGCGTCACCTTCACGCTCGATACCGAGACCGGGTTTCGCGACGTCGTATTCGTGACCGGCGTCTACGGACTCGGTGAAAATATCGTGCAGGGTGTCGTCGACCCCGATGAATTCTACGTTCACAAGCCGACGTTCAATGCCGGCTTCCGCGCGGTTCTGTCGCGCCGCCTGGGATCGAAGGCAAAGCGGATGGTCTACGGCCGCGGGCACAATACGACCCGGAACGTAGCAACGCCGGCGAATGCGCGCCGGCAATTCTGTATCAATGACGACGAAGTCCTGACGCTGGCCGAATGCGCGATGCTCGTCGAGAAGCACTACTCGCAAAAGTCCGGCAAGCCGACCCCGATGGACGTGGAATGGGCCAAGGACGGCAAGGACGGTTCGCTCTACATCATCCAGGCCCGGCCCGAGACGGTCGCCTCGCGGCGGAAGCCGGAGGCGCTCGAGAACTATGTCCTGAAATCGTCCGGGACGGCGCTGGCCGAAGGCCGCGCCGTCGGGGAAAAGATCGCGACAGGACGCATCCGACTGATCAGGAACGAGCGGGATCTCCAGAAATTCCGTCCGGGCGAGGTGCTTGTCGCGACGGCCACGCGCCCGGACTGGGAGCCCGTCATGAAGCTCGCCGCCGCGATCGTGACCGATCATGGCGGCCGGACCTGCCATGCCGCCATCATCGCACGCGAGCTCGGGGTGCCCGCGGTGGTCGGAACAGGCGGTTTCAGCAAGAGAGCCAAGACGGGCGTGGCGGTGACGGTATCCTGCGCGGAAGGTGATATCGGCCACGTCTTCGAGGGGACCCTGCCATACGAGGTCGAACGGACCGCGGCCGAAAGCGTGCAGAAGCCGCGCACCGAAATCATGGTGAACCTCGGCAATCCCGAGGTCGCGTTCAAGACCGCATCCCTGCCGAGCGATGGCGTTGGCCTCGCGCGCATGGAATTCATCATCAACCAGCATATCGGAATCCATCCGATGGCGCTCGCCTGCCCCGACAAGGTGACCTCAGCGCGGGACCGGCGGAAGATCAAGCTGCTGACCGCACGCCACAAGCAACCGTCCGAATTCTTCGTCGAGCGGCTTTCGGAGGGCGTCGGCACCATCGCCGCGGCATTCTATCCCCGGCCGGTGATCGTGCGCCTCTCCGACTTCAAGACCAATGAATATGCGAACCTCCTCGGCGGCGCCGATTTCGAACCTCACGAGGAGAACCCGATGCTCGGCTTTCGGGGCGCCGCGCGCTACGCGCACCCTGCCTATGCGCAGGGTTTTGCGCTGGAATGCGCTGCATTGAAGCGGGTGCGCGAGGCGATGGGCCTCACCAATCTCAAGATCATGATTCCGTTCTGCCGGCGTGTCGAGGAGGCGCGCAAGGTCATTGCAGCCATGGCAAGTCATGGCCTCAAGCGAGGCGAGAGCGGCCTGGAGATATTCATGATGTGCGAGATCCCGAACAACGTCATCCTGATCGACCAGTTCGCGCAATTGTTCGACGGCTTCTCCATCGGCTCCAATGACCTCACCCAGCTGACGCTCGGCGTCGACCGGGACTCCGAGATCGTCGCCTTCGACTTCGACGAGCGCGATCCCGGCATGCTGCAGATGCTGTCGATGGCCGTGCTTGGCGCCAAGCGCAACCGGCGCCACGTCGGCATCTGTGGCGAGGCTCCCGCCAACTATCCGGAGATCGCGAAATACCTGGCTGAGCTCGGGATCGATTCGATCAGCGTGAATCCGTCGAGCGTGTTGCGGACCATCGAGATCGTCCGCACCGCAGAGCGCGACAGTGGGGAAGGCCGGCGGGCTGTGGGCTAAAGCATGATCCGGAAAAGTGCGCAGCGTTTTCCCTCACGACAAACGCGGAACGCGTTTGCGCGAAGATCACGCTAAAGCGTGATGGGATCAGGTTGGATTGCTACAAACGAAGGTGCACTCCCTCTCCCGCTTGCGGGAGAGGGTCGGGGAGAGGGTGTTTCCGCAATGGGACAATCCCCAAGAGGAGAAAGCCCTCACCCGGCGCACGGGACGAAGCTTCGCTTCGCCCGGACGCGCCGACCTCTCCCGCAAGCGGGAGAGGTGAACGAGCCGCCGCCGCAATCGATTCAACCTAAAGCCATTCCGATTTAAAACTTAAAACAACAGCCCAAAGCGCGATGACGATTCATCCTGATCGCATCGCGCCTTAGCAGCGCTTGTTCCTGCGATGTACGCCAAGCGCCTCACGCACCTCGTCGTCCTCGAGGGCATCCCTGATCGCGCGGTCGGCCGGCCTGGTCTCCAGCACCGGCGCGCTCCGATCCGGCGCGGGGACCTCCGCCTTTCGCTCGGCCGCGCCCTTCTTCGCCGCCTGGCCATCCTGGTCCATTGCACACTCTCCTGGGACGTGGACGTCAGTGCGACATCAGCAGGCAGACCGGCGCGTGCCGCAGAAGGCTCTGCGTCATGCCGCCGAAAACCCACTCGCCCAACCGGCTGTGCCCGTAGCCTCCGGTCACGATGAGGTCGGCGCCGACATCGGCGGCCAGCCGAACGAGGTAGCCCGCGTCAGGCTCCGCCGTATGCACGCGCACCTCGTGCTGGCAGCTCACGCCGTGACGCTGAAGATATCTGGTCACGTCCCGCACCCGGTCTCGCGCCGCATCCTGTTCGCTCGACGTGCAGATTTCGGCGACCGTGACCTGCGAGGCCCGGGTCAGAAATGGCAGCGCGTCCCGAACGGCCAGGCGCGACTCCCGGGCATCCTTCCAGCCGACCACGATCCGATCGCCCGAAAATCGGGTGACGCCGTCCGGCACCGAGAGGATCGGACGGCCCAGCCGCAACATCGCTCCCGCCGCATCGAGGTGGCGGGAGTAGTTCGGCTTCAGCTGGCTGCGCCTCACCACGACGAGATCCGCCGCCCTGGACTGCTCGACCAGGAACTCGGTCGGGAAACCGATCGTCCAGCGCCATTCCACCTTTTCATGCGGCAGGCGAACGATGCGCCTGAACCACGCCTCCTTGTCCGACAACGTTGCGCGTATGCGCTCGAGATCCTCCGCACTCGTCTGTTCGATGATCACGCCTTCGGCGACGAACGGTGGATCGATTGCGATGGCCGAGACGCCGAGCAGGGCGGCTTCAAAGCCGTTCGCGACCGCCTCGGCGACGGCAATCTGCCCTTCGTCCTGCTGCTCGGCATCGACGTAGACCATGACGCTGGCAAGAGACATGTCATTGCTCCATTGCTCGAATGGAACCTTTATCCCGCGTTTCCCAATCGTCCCGTTGACGCAAATCAAGCGGTCCACCCGCTCCCTGGTCCCGATCAATCCCTTCGGCACGAAAGGCGGCAAGATGCCGAGAACCAGCTCCCGCTCGAGACGTGTCAGATCAAGCGTGTGCGATCATCGCGTGCTCCGGCTCCGAGGCGACCTTGATGGCGATCAAGAGGCGCGCACCCGCCACAGCGTCGCGGCAAGCAGGAGATAGGCGGCGCAAGTCCACATCGCCTGCCAGTTCGCCGGCCCTTCGTTGAACCCCACATAGACCGCCGCTCCGACAAACACGCCCGCAAACAGCGTCTCCGCCACAGGACGGCTTCCCTTCCCGGGTGGATTGAGCAATGTGACGGTCGCGAGAGGTAACGCCGCCATGGTGAGAGCCGCAAAAGGAAAGTCGATAAAGCGCGGGTCGAACACAAGCCCGAGCGCGGTGGCCGTACCGATCACGGCCGTTCCGATCAGGGCCAACCCGTGCATGGTCACGAGCATCGACTCCGTCCGATAGCCTTTGGGGCCGAGCAATTCCTGACAACTGGGCAGTGGGCGCCCCGACATCAGGGCGTTGGCACCGAGCACCGGCGAAACCGTGGCGGCCACCAGCAGAGAGCTCCACAGGAGCCAGCCACCCATTCCGATACTTTCAAAGAACACCTTCTGGGCGGCCACGCCAAACAGGATTCCGGCTGTCGTCGCCGATATTGCGACCCCAAACCATGAAGCAAGGCCAGCGCGCCCGGGCTTACGACGCGAGGTCAACCACGCCGCGCCGAAGACCAGCGTCGCCAGCGCAATTCCACTGCACATTTGCAGCTTCCAGAGCGGAAAGTTGCTGACGGGAATGCCGGCAGGATATTTGAGCACGCGCTCCTCGCCTCCGAACAGACCCCATGATCCGCCGACCGTGCCCTCGATCTCTCGCTTCCAGGATTCGTCATAGGCTTCGAACAGGTTGACGCGGAAATGCTCGCGTCGGGCAAGGTCGAGGACCTCCGAGACCACCCGAGCCTGATTGACAGGGGACGGCAACGCCGATTCCCGCATCCGTCCCTGGCTCGGCCAACCTATTTCTCCGATCAGGATTTCCTTGCCCGGAAAAGCCGCCGCGACCTGTCGGCGTATTGCGTCGGCGTGCGTAACAGCGGATTCCGCTGGGATTGGCACGTTCTCCCAATAGGGCAGGATATGAATCGTGACGAAATCGACGACGTCATAGAGTTCACGATTGCTCAGCCAGAATTCCCAGACGTCGGCATAGGTCACGGGGACACTGACCTGCGCCTTCACCGAGCGGATCGTGTCGGCGAGATCGGATACAGTTATGTCCTTGCGCAGCAGCGTCTCGTTGCCGACCACGAGCGCGATCACGGTCTCGGGATATTCCCTGGCGAGGCGTATCGCCGTCGAGATCTGCGTTCGGTTCTTCTGCTGGTCCTTGTCGAGGAAAATGCCCTGGATGACCTTCAGCCCCGCTCTGGCCGCAAGTTCGGGGATCTGGTCAAGACCAAGATCGTTCGCATAGGTCCGGATGCAGTCGGTTATCTCCGCCAGCTGGGCAAGATCCTCCGCGATCTGCTCCCGCGATACCTGCGTCGCAGGCGAAAGTGACGTCTGATGGTTGCGGAATGGAGCGTATGAGATGCACTGGACCTTGTCGTTCGGATCGATGGGTGCGCGCACCAGATGGACTGGAGTCCCCAACCACCACCACACGACGGCGATGGCGCCCAGCGATATCAGGAAGAGCGCAAGCGAAACGCGGACAGCATCCCGGGGTCTTGCGGCAGGCGCGACGTGACTGGCTTCCCCGCTTGGCGAGAGCAACAGCCTGGAGAACCAGCTTGCTTTCCGAGGATAGACCAACTGATCACACGTGAGATGCCGCTTTTCACCTGCCGCCATGTCGCGGACGCGCCGCATTGCTTCAGTTGCGCGCCTGCGATCGCGACTGCATGAGAAGCAAGGGGATCATGCAATTGAACTTGTTCGACGGTCGCTCCCGAAGGAATTATAGGATCGCTCGCATTTCCACAAGCCGGTTGATTCTGGCCAATTCCGGTGCGGCGAACGCACGGCCCGTAATGGATGGGCCCATACGGTGCATAGTAACGTCCCGCAGGATAGGAGACCGGGGCCGGATAGTAGGGATATGGGCCCAATAAAGCCTCCCACGGCGGCTCCTGTCAGCATGCCAACGGCAAAACCGCCGATCACCCCCGCGGAGATGCCGCCCCCTGGACTGGCACGGATCACGCGACGGACGACCGATCGAAATGAGACATGACGATTGCCGGGCTGCGATGCGCGCCCGTCATCTCAGAGAGATCGTGATGCGGCTGAGATTGGCGGCGAATTCCACCCCAGCCTTGGGTCCCTGCAGCACCATCGTGACGCCCTTGTCGTTCCGGAGATGGACGCCATTGACGCCGCCGACCAGAGCGGCGCCGCCACCGACAGAACTGTAGGTGCCGGCGAAGTCGCCGATGTGGCGAATTCCTGACGCCCAACCATCGAGCCGACCGACCGTCGCACCAGCGGTGATGCCCAGGCTGACGCCAGTCATGCGGAACGGATAGTTGCGGCCACGATAGGTCAAAACGCCGCTGCCGGCGCCACCACCGACCAGCAGGCCCGCCTTCACGATCTTGACGCGCACCTGACCGGATGCCTGGGCAAGCGAAGGCGTCACCGGCACTGAAACTGCCAGCAGCGCCAGCGCCGCCAGACGAATGACGAACGCTCGCCGTGCAGGGCGCATGTGGTCAAGGCTTGGCAGCATCGACTTTCTTCCAGGTCTGGTCGGGATCGAACAGCGTGGTGCGCTGCGCGACGAACTCCGTCCGCCTGCCGAGGTCCTTCTGGTAGACGGTGCCGGCGTGATTGACCAGGAAGGTCATGACGCCGGAATTTCCGTACTCCGCAGGCCAGGCGATCAACGCAAAGCCACCGATCATCTTGCCCTTGACCACGTAGTTGAGCGCGCCGCCCGGCGCATCGGACCCCTGCCCTTTGAGGATACGGAAGTAATAGCCGTGATACGGCGCCGACTTCTCACCAGCCTTGTAGCCTTCGGCCGAGGCCTGTGCCGCCAGCGCGCCAAGCGGGCTCGGGTCGCTGTCGTCCCACCAGAACAACCCATCCTTCTTGCCGGCCGTGGAGACAATGCGTTGCGCGTAGACGCCTGCGCCCTCGCCGCGATCCTTGTCGGCATATTCGTTCTGGGCATCGACATAGGCGAGACAAGTCTGGATCGCATCGAGCTCGTTGCGGCCGATACGGCGACGAAGCACCTCGATGCGTCCTTCGTCGGTGTCGAACTCCCAGCCCGTTCTGGTGTTGACGAGCGGAATCGGGAACGGGAAGTCCTCGGGTCCGAGCATCAGCGTGGCCTTCTTGTTGCCCTCCGCCTTGATCGCATGCTTGGAGTCATACATGGAGACGAAGCGTGCACGGATATCGGCATCGGCGACCTCGTCTCCGGACGAGACGATGTCGGCCGCCGATCTGCCGAGGACCTTCAGGATCTCACGCGGACCACTCTTGATCGCGGCTGCGAGCGCGGACCCCGCCTCCTCAGGCGTCCGGTAGGATTGCTGTGCCAGGCCCGCGGTGCACATCAGCGCGAGCGCCATGACGCTCGGCAGAACAGCGCGACGACATGATTTCAGACCGATCATGGCGTCACCTCCGCCGGGATCGTTGCGCCGGCGGCGAGCCAGTCGCGGTAGGTGCGGAATTTCAGGCCGAGCTTCTCGTAATGGACCCGCAGATACCCGTCGCTGCCGCGCATGACGGCGTTCGGCATGATCTGCTCGACCTCCTGCGCCATGACGCCGACATAAGCCTTGTCGCTGCCGATATAGCTGAAGCGATAGTAGCCGAGCCCATTGCCGAGATGGCCGAGCAGGACGACATCATGCTTCAGCGCGATGTCGGAACGCCGGCCGCCGCCGCCACCACCGCGGCCGCCTCCTCCGCCTCCGCCGCGGAAGCCGCCGCCACCCCCCATCGACATTCCGCCGCCACCACGGCCGGCCATGCTCGGTCCGCCTCCGCCGCGCGGCATGCTCGCCATGCTGGATCGACCGCGCGCTGACGCCGCGGCCGCCGACCGCCCGGACGAGACGTTCATGGCGCCGCCACGATTGCCACCACCGCCGCGGTTTGCCGCACCGCCACCGGCGCGGTTCGCCGCCTTGGCGCGATCGCCGCCACCTTTGGCACGATTGCCGGCACCTTTGGCACGATCGCTTGCGCCCGCGCGATCGCCGCCACCGGGACGATCTCGCGTACCGGCACCGGCGCGATCCCCTGCTCCCTGACGATCGCCGCGATCGCCCGCACGGTCACCTGCACGGTCACCCGCGCGGTCACCCGCGCGATCTCCAGCACCCTGATTGGGACGCAGCACCTGATTGCCATCGCGGCCGCGGAAATCCATCCGGTCCGACGCGCCGGCCTTGATATTGTTGTTGCCAAAACGCTGCGACACGTTCGCGTTGTTGTAGCGCACGCCCTGACGATGCGTCGGATTATGCTGCCAGCCGGCGTTGATGTTGGTGGCCCGGTGATTGACGTAGACGTTGCGATTGCCCCAATTGCAGCCGCCTCCCCAATAATTGCCCCAGCGTCCGATCGCCCAGGCCGTACCGAACGCGAGACCCGCGGCGATTACGCCGGCGCCGATATACGACGGATATCCGAAGTAATAGGGAGGATACTCCGCATAGGGCCACGACCCATAGACCGTTGCCGGATCATAATACGGAACGTAGATCGCTTCGGGATCCGCCGACTGAATCACGACGACCTGCTTGTTCTCCTGGGTCTGAACGCTGACCTTCTGCTGCTTCGTCGTAACAAGCTTCTTGTTGTCATAGGCCTTGGTACGCAGGCGCTGGATCGCGTCCATCACGTCCGGCTGCTGGGCGAGGAACGCATCGCCCAGATTCTTGGTCCAATCGATCTTGTCGCTCATCATGGCGAGAACGTCCGCCGTGCTCGCGAGCGCCTTGACACTGTCGTCCCAGGGCTGCTTGTCGACCTCGGTTTTCAATGCATCGCCCTTCAGTGACTTGCGCTCCTTGAGCCATCGGTCTGCCTGCACCACCTCAAGTGGGTAGGTGGAGGCGGCCAGCACGTTTGCGAGCAGATCGTCCGGGTAAAGAGCGATCGGTGCCACGAGAGCTTCGATCTGCTCGGGCTTCAGCAGTTCCGCGGACGCCGCGGCCGGGCTCGCCGGTTGCATCGCCGGGGCCGCCGGCTTGTCAGACGTCTGCGCGAACGTTGCGACGGGTGTCGCCATAAGCATCATGAGCGCAATCAGGGTCTTGCCGCTACGAAACATCGCATCCTCCATCGTCGAGGCAAGTGTCAGCATCGGTGCGCCAAGCCGGCCTTCGTTGACAAAGATCAAAGAAACCGCGCGCATGCGATTTGCTGCGATGCGCCCGTCGACAGTTCGGCGACCGACGGTCAATGCGCGATGGGCAGCCGGATCGTGAACAGCGCACCGCGCGATGGCTGGTTCTCGGCAACGATCTTGCCGCCGTGGGCTTCAACGATGGTCCTGACGATGGCAAGGCCCATGCCCATGCCTTGCGGCTTGGTGCTGAAGAACGGGTTGAAGATATTCTTCACGTCCGCGGGAGCAATTCCCGGCCCGCTGTCGCCGATCCGGATCTCCGCAAACGCATCGGACTGGGCCGTTGCCACATTGATCTCCCGCTCCGTCGCACCGGCCTGCGAGATCGCGTCGATCGCGTTGATGATCAGGTTGAGAATGACCTGCTGCAGCTGAATGGGATCGCCCTTGACCCGCAGCACGCTGGCGGATGGCGCAAACTTCAGGGCAATTCGGCGCCCATCGCTGACAGCGGACAACAGCCTGATTGCCTCGCCCACCGTGTCGTTGAGGTCGATGTTGGCGATCTCGAACGGCGTCTTCTTCAGGATGCTGCGCAGCCTGCGGATCACCTCGCTGGCCCGCTGATCGTCGCGCCGGATATCGGCGAGAATTTCTCCGATTTCCGCCAGATTGGGCGACTCGCTCTTCAACATCAGCTCCGCCGTCTCGGTATTCGTCAGGATCGACCCCAACGGCTGATTCAGCTCGTGGGCGATCGACGTGGTCAGCTCCCCTGCCGCCGCGTACCGGTTGACGTGGGCCAGCTCCGCAAGACGCTGCCGGGACTCGACCTCGGCCACGAGCCGCCGGCGTCGCTCGTAAAGCAGGCCGCCGATCAGACCCGCCTGGATCAGGATGACGGCGGCGAGCATTGCGATCTGCCAGCGGTACGTCTCCCAAAGGCCAGCCTGCCGAAACAGAACCTCGCTTCCAGCGGGCAGGTCGCTCTCGCTGATGCCCCAGCGCTGCATTTCACGCCAATCGTATTTCGGAGACCCCAACTGGAGGGGCTCGAATTTCATCGTGCCTGGTCTCTCGCCGGCCAGGATGCGGATCACGGCATCGACCGTCTTCGTGGTGGTCGCGCCGATCGAATGCATCGGCCCGCCGACCGTATAGCCGTTGAAAAACGGCTCCTGGTAGGAAAATATCGGAGCGTTGGCGACGGCGCGAAGGCTGCGCAGGGCGAGATCGCTTTCATGGACAATGCCGGCCCCGTCGACCGACATCAAGCCCCAGAACAGAACGGTGTGCGGCGGAAGCACCGATGCTCTCCTCAGAATCTCGTCGAACGACAGTTCATTGTACCAGACGAAGGCCACGCGCCCTTCGAAAGGTGTCGTCTCGCGCTTGATCTCGTCGAGCCAGAACTTTTCCAGGCGAGAAGCGCCGATCACGACAGCGATCGTCTTCGTGTCCGGCAGGACCTTGAGGACGCCGTTGAAGGCAGCCGAGAAGTTGTTCTGGACGGAGATCACGGTGTCGTTGTCGGTCAAGTCCGCGCGGTTCACCAGCCGCTCTTCGACCACGGTCAGAACCATCGGCGTATCGGGAAAAAGCTGATCGCGATATTTCTGGGCAAATCGCGCAGCCGGCGCCCCGATGCTAACAACAACATCTGGAGGTACGCCCGCGTAGAGGGAGCGAAGATAGTTGACGAACGGCTCTTCCGGCCCGGGGTTGTTGAACCGTGCCGTCAGCAGGGTGTGCTCCTGGACGTCGAGCGGCCACTGCGCCTGCTGCTCCAGCACGGCCTTGATGCTTAGCGCATACTCGCTCCATGGGCGAAAGTCTCGCCCGAAGGAATGCAGCAACAAGATCCGTTTGGGCGCGCTGCGCTCGGCCCCCATCGCCGGCGCGGCGACGACGACCAGAAAGGCGACCAGGCAAGCGGCGAGACACGCGGCCCGGCCGGACGAGGCGCCTGCAGCACTGGGGACACGTCCGCTCATGCTCTCTTTCGGCGGCCACAATGATCGAACGGCTCTCATCAAAGCACAATTCGAGCACGGCCGCACGGAAGAAGCGTCTCGCCCTGCCGGGTGTTGTCAGCAGCGCGTCACGACCCGGCCATAGGCATCGACGACCTGCACGCAGGAGGAGCCGTAGTAGGCACCGGCAGCAACTCCCGCCGCTCCTACGGCGACCGCGCGGCGTGTGGTTCTCCGGGCAACACCGGCATAGCTCATGGGAGTCAACGGGCGCCCGACCCTCGCCTGGGCCTCGGCAAAGAACCTTCCTTCGATGAGGCCGTTTGTTTCATTCGAGGACAATCCGGCGCTGAAGGCGGTTACCCCTGCGGCAAACAGGATGACTTTTCGAAGCGCGATCATTTCTTTACTCCTGTCGGTGTACCAGCGGGAAGCTCGTCGAAATCTGCAATTGCGGCACCCTCCAGATCGACCTTGGTGGCGCCCGCCGGCGCAACGAATGCGAAGGCATCGGCGTTCAGAGCGTCAGTCTTCCAATCCTTGATCCGGAGCGTGTATTGCGGCGCCCCGGCGAGTGTTTTGCTGGTGATGACGTATTTGTGCGGCACGGGCTTGGCTCCGGCCTCGATCCAGATCTGCCAGTCCGTGTCCGGCGTGCGGAACGCAAGATGCTCGCACTCGACGCCATCGACGACACCCTGCCCGATATGCTTGCCCTCGATGACGGTGGCCATCAGTTCGTCGAACGTATTGGAGAGCAGCAGGTCGGCGCCCGGCATCCCGGCGCCGGAACGCGCCTGAAGCGCGTCGATCATCTTGTCGATGGTCCCGGGCGCGTCTGCCTGAACATAGCTCTTGGCATTGTTGCCATAGATCGAGATCAGCTTTCCGTCATAGACCAGCTCGACATCGGCATAACCGCCGGTGCGCCTGACCCGGAGCTTGTCCGGGCGGCTCATCTTGATCTCGCCGGAGCTCGCGAACTGGATCTTCTGGAGTTCGGGCGTGATGATCTCGATGTCGCTGTCGAAGGACGCGGACAGCGTCTTCTGACCGGCGAGATGGTCCGACATCGACTTGAGAATCTTGGCCGGATCGTCCGCGTGCGCCCGGATGCCAGGAGCGACCACAACCGTCGCCGCTCCGAGCATCGCGTAGATCGTCTTGTGAACACGTCTGTTGGATTTCATGTCTATCCTCCCGGGGATGAACGGCACTTGACGCCTACGCGCACGCAGTTGCTTGACATGCATCAAGCCTGCGCGACCGCTTGCTCAATTGAACGGGCAGCGATGATAGATGATCTCCATGTCCGCCATTCCCGGAAACAGCCGGGCGATGCTGTTCGCATCGAGCTGCTTCAGGCTGAACTGAACACTGGACAGCATGATGTCCGTCGCGCAGGACGCGACCAGGTTGACATTTGGACCATCGTCCTTTCGTGCCTTGACCGTGCACCGCGCGAACTTGCCGATCAGCTGCCTGCCATCGACGATGAAGCCGCCGCCGTAGACTTCGGACATGTCCGTGAAGCCGAGCTTCCCGCCTTCGCGAGTGAACACCTTGTCGCATTGATCCGCGCTGCTCGCCCAGGCGCCGTTCAGCTCGACGGCCCCCGCGCCACTGGCTGATGCGAACAAGGCGCCGAGCGATAGCGCTGCCGCGGCGACCAGCGCGCTCACATCATGCATGCATATATTCGTCATCAGTGACCGCCCCCGAACACCAGCGTCTTGAATGGCAGCAGCAAAGCCTGGATGCGCAGCAGCAAGGCATGCACGAACCCGATGCCGTCGATGACATGGAGTGCGATCTTGCGGCCGGTCGACGTCTTGGGGTCGACGATCTCGTCGTGATTGCTGGTGTAGGCATTGACGATGCAGCTGCTGCCGGCCGTCACCCCATCGAGACCGCCTTTGAAAAGCGGGTCGAGGAACACGAGAATGGTGCCGGGTTTGGCAAGGTTCTGCGCCTCGATGAGTTGCTCGCCGGACCGGAACTGACCCGCTGCGATGTAGTCCTGAACGGACGTCACCACCAGAGGGATGATTACCCATGGCTTCGAGATGCAGGTCGCCTCGGCGACCATCCCCTCCCGCATGATGCCGGACTCGATCTGGCCGAATCCGGCCTGCAACTTGGCCTGACCGGCCCCCTCGGGAATGAGGATACCGGCCGGCCGCATCAACTGATTGACCACGTCGCCGGAGCGAATGAGGAATTGTTCAACGCGTCCGTCGACGCCGGCGCGAACGAAGGTCTTGTCCAGGTCAACCTGAGCCTCGGCCTGCGCGGCTTGAGCGCTCGCCTTCTCCGCCGGCAAGAGCGTCGAGACCCGCAAGGCCGCCGACTGCAACGTGGCCGTCGCCGCGTCAATTCCCGCCTGCCGCTGATCGACCATGACCTGCAGCTTCTCGATATCGCGCTGCGGCACGATGCCGGGATTTCGGCGCTGCAGCTCGATCTTGACGTCCAATTCGTCCTTTGCCTGCTGATAGTTGGCCTTTGCTTCCCCAAGCTGCGCTTCAGCCTTGGCCACGTCGGACTTCGCGGTCTCCAGTGAGGCATCGATTTCCGCGACCTTGCGCGTGGCGGTTTCGAGCGCGGCTTTCTGCTTCGAACTGTCCAGCGTGAACAGGACGTCGCCCTTCTTCACCGCCGCGCTGTAGCCGAAATTGACGTCGACCACGCGCCCCGAGCCCTCGGGCAGGATCGGGACGGTCCGGAACAACAGCGCCGCGTTCTGGGTCGCCGGATGGAAGAAGAAGACGCTCGTGATCAACGCCACCGTCAGCATCAGGCAGCCGGTGATGCCCCATCTGAGCTCGTACCAGACGGAGAAGAGCGTGATCTCTTTGCCGAACCGCTTGCCCTGCACGAAACGCCGATAGAGATAGTCCGGAAGAATCGTCAAGAGCGAGCAGATGGTAAGCTCAAGCATGGCTGGGTACCTTGCTGCTGGATGCCGCCGGATGCAGTTCCTGGGGCCGTGTTTCCGTCGAAGGCGTATCAACGGCGGTCACCCGATCGTCGTCGCTCGGCGACGCACCGTCCGCGATCCGCTCGACCGATCCTGCGATGCTGCGCAAGGGCGTCCCAAAATCCGGAAGCTCGATCATCGCGAGCACCAACGCCGCAATCCAGTAGAGATGCTCGTGCGTGAACAGCGCGATCAAGGCCAGCACCGCCACAATCTCGAACTGCAGCTTCTGCGTCTTGTGGGCCATGCGCTCGGGCAGGCTGTGCAGATACAAGTAAAACAGCCCGACGCTGAAAACTGCGCCGATCAAGAATAGCCCGGTCACTACCATCAGCCAGTCGGTCTCACCGGGCGCAACAATGTAGAAGGGCAGATGATGCGGGCCCATCGGGTGCAGCTGCTCGCTCAACATTCCCTCCTGACCGGGACGGCGTGTCCCCGAACTGCGCAGAGAGTGACGGCGCCGGCCCCGAATTGCTTGATTTGCATCAAGGGAATGCACTTCGCCCCGCCTAGCCTCGATCTCCGGAACAAACCAGCAATCAGGAGCCGCCGCCATGCCAGGCATTGACGATCTCATTCCCAGTGCAACGCAGATCCGGAAGGAAGCCGCGCTGAAGGAGGCCGAGAAGGCGGAGCAGTATGTCCGCCTCGCCGCCGCCGCCGAGGCCGAGAAGCAGGCCCTGATCGAGCGGCTGACCAAACCATCCGGGAAGTCGGAGGAGGAGAAGATCAAGCTCGCCTCGACCGTCATTCAGCGTGCGGTGCGAAACGGCCTCACGGAAGTTCAGGTCTATCGCTTTCCCAACACGCTGTGCACGGACAAGGGACGCGCCATCAACCAGATGGAGCCCGGCTGGGAGAACACGCTGACCGGCATTCCGAAGGAGATCTTCCAGCTCTGGACGGATTATCTGAAGCCGCGCGGCTATCGCATCGCCTACCAGATCATCGATTTCCCGGGTGGCATGCCGGGAGACATCGGCGTGACCATCTCCTGGGGAGACGAGTAGCGATTTCCTGAGGCCGTCGGAGCAGACGTTACGAAGAGGGACGCATGGCAAAGAACGAACCTGCGGAACGAATGAAGCGCAAGGATTATGAGAAGCAGCTCCAAAAGCTTCAGGTCGAGCTGTGCCAGCTGCAGGACTTCGTGAAGGCGACCAAGCTGCGGGTCATCGTCCTCTTCGAGGGCAGAGATGCCGCCGGCAAGGGCGGCACGATCAAGGCCATCACGGAGAAGGTCAGTCCGCGGGTGTTTCGCGTCGTCGCGCTTCCGGCGCCGTCCGATCGGGAAAAGACGCAGCTCTTCTTCCAGCGCTATATGGAACAGTTTCCCGCCGGCGGTGAGATCGTGATCTTCGACCGGAGCTGGTACAATCGCGCTGGGGTCGAATATGTCATGGGCTTCTGCACGCCCAGGGAGCACGACCGGTTTCTGACCCTCTGTCCCCAAATGGAAAAATACGTGATCGACGGCGGAATTATCCTGGTCAAGATCTGGCTCGAGGTCGGAATGGACGAGCAGGAACGCCGTTTCAGGGCCAGGATCGATGATCCAGTACGACAATGGAAGCTGAGCCCGATGGATCTCGAATCCTATCGTCGCTGGTACGATTATTCGCGGGCCCGCGATCTCATGCTCAAGCGGACCAGTACGAAACACGCGCCATGGTACATCATCCGCTCCGACGACAAGCGCCGGGCACGGTTGAACTGCATCGCGCATTTGCTGAAGGCAATCCCCTACAAGCGGATCAAGAAGGACAAGGTCAAGCTGCCGCGACGCTCCGATAAGGGGCGCTACAATGACCAGGCGGGCTTGCGCGGAATGAACTTCGTCGCCGAGCGATATTGACCGCAGCGACACTCAACGAACATCCTGCCCCTCGGCAGACGATCCTCCGAGCGGCGCGATCACGCATCCCGACTGGACCGGCATCTCTGCCGGCCCGCATTTCAAGCGATACGAAGTCGGATCGGTCAGTATCTTGCCACCGGCTGGGACATGGGGCCGAACCGGTAGTTGATGCGCAAGGTGACCATATCCACGTCCTGGCTGATCCGATTTATCGCCCCCGCAACGATCGGATTTGCGACCGAGAACGAGTTGTTCGCGTCACCCATGAACAGGTGGTCGTATTCGATGCCTGCCGACCAATTCGGAGCAAAGCCATACTCGAAGCCGACGCCCACGACGCCACCCCATCGGGTCGAGCTCGCGGAGGCGACGCTAACTCCTGCCGCGTTGAATACGTCGAAGGTATTGCCGGTGACGGCCGCGCCTCCCTTGACGTACAGCAGGGCGGCGTTCCAGGCGTAGCCGATCTGGCCGGTCAACAAGCCGATGCCGTCGGTCCTGGTGCGGGTGGAGAAGGCCGGGTTGATCAAGCTGGTGCGTGAACTGCTGAGGTCGGCCCAATCGCCCTGGCCTTCAAGGCCGAACACGAATTGACCGGCTTGCCAGCGATAACCGAGCTGGCCGCCGATGACACCTCCAGACCGGTCCCGACAGCCGTCGGCGACCACGCCTCCGGGCGTCACGAAATCCCAGCAATTATGGCTTTGACCCCAGCCGCCATTGGCGCCGATATAGAAGCCGGTCCAGTTGTAGACCGGAGCCATGACGGGGAGCGGTGCTGCCTTGACGGCCATATCTGCCGCAGACGCGGGCGCCACACCCAACAATGCCAGCACCCCAGCCGTGACCAAAAAATACGTCTTCATCTAAGTCTCCCTGCTCATCGCTGGTCCGTTCGGATTTGAACGACGGTTGATTTTTTCAATGCGCGCTTCCAATTCACGACAGTACGTACGTCGTCCCGCTGACCATGTATCAAAATGGCCACACGCGGGAAAAAACGGCAAATCGATCGTTTAGACGTCCGTGCGGATGATGTTGCCGGCCTGCTCGTCGCCTTCGAGCCCAGGCCAGAGTGCAAGCACGTCGCACCGCCGAGGTTAGACGAAGCGCTCCTGCTGAACTCGCAGCTCCACTCGCCCAGCTCCGCATGAAGCGGGCTGCCCTCGCGGACAAGCCGCTGCCGCTCCAGCTTATCCGGTGCCTTCGCTATCAGGATCGAGGATCCCTCGATCCTGTCCGTCTTCAATCCAATGCGAGATTTCGCTGGAGGGAATCAATCGTCTCGGGATCGATGGGTTGATCGTGCCGGCGTAGACGATCAGCCCCTCGTTGGATTTGGCTCGCGCAAAGTTCTTGGCTTGCGTCTCCGTTTCAAACGTTCTGGTCTCCCGCGGGCTTCGCCTTTTGGGCAGAGCACCGCGCTTGTGAACTTCAAAAGTGACGTACCAGGTGAAGACCATTGGCTGCCCCAGGCTGCATTGCCGCCGCGCCAAGCTGGCCGTAAGTCGAGCCCTCAGGTTGATCCGCATCAATTGTCAGCACGGCTGCCATGATGCGAGATCTTCAGACTGCCGATCGGATTCTACGTCCCCTCATATATCCATCGACCTGGAGTGCCCGAGGGCATGCATTGCATGCCGGCAAGTTCAAGCGTGCAGAGCACAGCGCGCAATGCGTGACGGCGGGTGATCAGTTTTTTGTTCTACGTCAATCCCAGCCTGCACAAGAGGAATAGCGTGACAATTGATCAGCCTTAGAAAGGAGATCAATCATGTCACGTAAAATCATTACCTGCCTCGCCGCATCGGCGATTATGGGAATAAGCTGCATTGCGATGGTTTCAACTGACGCATTTGCACGCGCCGGACGCGGCGCCGCGGGCGTCGGACGCCCAGGGGTTGGCGTTGGCGCTCCCGGTGTTGGCGTCACCCGGGCACCTGTACGCCGCGGAGTGGCGGTCGGCGTCGGGGCGGCTGCGGTCGGAGCCGCCGCGACCGGAGCCTATGTACGTTGCGGATACGCACCATACCCGCCTTGCTACTAGACTACGCTCACAGGCCTGTCCCCGATTGAGGGGACCGGCCTGCCGCCGATACCGCGGCACTCAGCGTGATTGGGAGATCGGCATCACCCCTCAATCGACACGCATATGGCATTTTCTTCAGATCCGGGCGGGGACGAAGGAGCCAAGATGCCCCTGGCACGGTACTTTCTCTTTGTCGGCGCAGGCTTGTTTGCGCTGCTGCTCGTCTCCAGCGCATACTTTGCGAGATCGCAGGTCACAGACAGCGCGGAGGACACCTCGCCCGTCATCCGCATTCACTCCGATCGGAAATGGCCGGAGCGCATCGTTTTTGATACGAGCGCCCCGCTAGTCATTCCTCCACAAGTCTCGAGCAAGGCCGGCGTCGCTGCGCCGGCATTGGCCGCCGACATGCCTGCCACGGCGCGGGACGCAATGGCGCTGTTGCCTCCGCCGAACGCGATCCAGCTACCGCCTGCGCAGAAGGTGCGAGACACAAAGCCGCAACGTAACCGCAAAATTGCGCACAGGCGTACGATGCCGCCCGCGTTTCAGGTCGCGCGGCAATGGAGATTTTTCGAGGGATTCGGCAATGGCTTCTGATGAACTCGATCGAGACTCATGAGACGCCACCGCTCGCTCCAGTCGTAAATCGTCAGAAAGATGGATCCATGCAACGCATCCCACCGCGCAGGAGGACGGGCCACGCATCGACGCGGCCCGTCGTCCCGCTCATTTCAGGCGAATGGTGACACCGCCCACGGCAGCCGAGACCTCCGCGCCGATTTTCGGGCCGCTCAGCTGCAGGATGACGCCGTTCGCGTTCTGCAGCTGAACCGCGCCGGCTCCCGCGGCAACCGCCCCGCCCGCTCCGCCTACGGCATAGGAGCCTTCGATCGAAGCGGGGCCCCTCAGGTTGAGAGCGCGGCCGACCAGCTTGGTGGTCGAGGCGCCGATCGTGAAGCCGACGCTCATGCCCGACACCGTGAAGGGATATCTCTTGCCCCGAAGCAGCAGAACTCCCTCGCCGCCCCCGACGCCGACGATGAAGCCACCCTTGGTGAAGACGACCGAAACCTCGCCGGTCTCGGCACGCGACGGCGTGCTGAATCCGACGACGCCGGTGAGGGAGGCGATCAGGGCCGCATAGATGACAGGCTTTCTCATGGTTTCATTCCTCTTGGAGTTTGACGCCGGACTATTGGGCGAGCAGCATCGCGAAGTAGCCGAACACGGTAAGCAGGATGCCGGAGACCGCATAGGCGACCGGGAATCCGATCCAGGGCACCGTGCTCTGGATTTCAACCGCCGCTTCACGACATGGCCCGGAATGCGACCGGGCGCCGGCAACGCCGCCCATCAGCACGGCCGGGTTGATCTTGAAGACGTGGAAGCCGATCGCCCAGACGACGAAGGGCGGGATCGTGCAGGCGATGAAGCCGGCAACGAAGATCTTCAGGGCAACCGCACCGGTGAGCTGCGCCAGCAGCCCGGCACCGGCGTTGACACCGACGATCGCGACGAAGACGACGAGGCCGAGATCCTCCAGCACGTTGCGCGCCGCGTTCGGCGTGTTGCCGAAGAAGCGCAGCCGCGAGACCAGGGAGGAGACGATCACGCCCGAAAGCAACAGGCCGCCTGCATTGCCGAGGCCGATCTTGGCGCCAAAGGCCGGAAATTCGATCATGCCGATCAGGAAGCCGATGATCATGCCGACGGCGAGCGTCAGCAGATCGGTCGAGGTGTTGGTCCGCGCAATGCGTCCCCACATCTCGCCGAGTTCGTTGACGGCAGACTTGAGGCCAACCACCGAAACGATGTCCATCCGCTGCAATTCGGTCTTGAGACCGGCGGCAAGCGGCACACCACCGCGCTCGACCTTGGTGACCTGCAGCTGGCCGGCGATCGCCGTGTCGCGGAAGGATTCAAAGGTGCGCCCGACCATCTCCTTGTTCGTGACAAGAATGTCCGCCTGATCCATGGGAATGCCCAGCGCCGTAGTGTCAGCGACCTCAGGCCCGATCAGGCCCATCTTGTCGGTGAGATGCTCCGTCGAGCCGCCGAGTGCGACGACATCGCCCTTTTGCAGCACCAACTCGGGATCGGCTCCCTGTGGCTCGCCGCCGCGAGCCACGTTGACGATGCGGTATTCCGGATGGATCGAGCGGAATTTGGCGATGCTCATGCCGACCTGCGCCGGATTTTCCAGTCGATAAGCACGCAGGCCGAACTGGCGATAACCGGTCAGGCCTCCTCCCTCGAGATCCTTGACGCCGAAGTCCTTCTCGTACTTTTTTGCCGCCGCCTTGGCGTCGACGCCCCACCAGCGCGGCAGGTATTTGCAGATCAGGATGATGCCGACCGTGCCCCAGATATAGGTGATACCGTAGGATAGCGCGATCATGCCCGTCGCGTCCTCGGGCTTCATGCCATCAGGAAGCCTGACGACACCCGAGGTGATGGCCTGTTCAGCCGAGCCGATCGCAGCCGACATGGTCTGCGAACCCGCCAACATGCCGCCAGCGGCGCCGGTCGGGAGATCGAAAAGCTTCGCGAATATGACGACCAGCGCGAGGCCCAGAACGCTCGACACCACCGCCAGGAACACGAATTTGATGCCGTCGCCCCTCAAACTGTTGACAAAGGATGGCCCGACTCGCAAGCCGACACCGTACATGAAGAGGTAGTAGAACAAGCTCTTGGTGAAGTTGTTAAGCTCGAGCTTGACGCCGTAGCTCGAAGACCAGACCGCGAGCCCCGCGCCTACCACGATGGCACCGGCGACCATGCCGAGGCCATAGCCCTTGATGCTGACCCGACCGATGTAGACGGCGAGCCCGACGACAAAGAACAGCAGCAGATAGGGATTCTGCTGCAAGAACGTGAAAAAGCCCTGCATGATCGTCCCCTCTTATGACGCGGCCTTGAGCTTCGACGGAGCGGCCGGCTTCGGTCGGCCCAGCTTCGCCAACGCTTCGGTGCGGACGAGCTTCAGCCCCTCCTTGGCGTCGTAGCCGTGGATCTCCTTCACATCGAGCTTGCGCATGAAGTCGATGGTTTCCTGCGTGATGACCTGGCCCGGCACCATGATCGGGAAGCCCGGCGGATACGGGATCACGAAATTGGCGGAGACGAGCTCGGGCCCGGCCTTCAGCCGCCGGTCGATCTCGGGATCGTCGAGGCGGATATGCTCGCACCCCGCCACATCATAGGCGGCATAGAAGCCGGTGCGGATGTCGCCCTCGTTCGTCCTGGTGCCGGCATCGCCGCGGAAGCTCGGGTGGAAATGCGAGAAGTTCGGCAAGTCAGGCACGTCGGTCATCAAGCTCTTGACCCGCGCTTCGAAAGTCTTCTTCGCGTTGGCGCCGCCTTGCGCGAGCCCGCGATCGACCTCGCCCGCGATCTCGGCGAGGACTCGGATCAGATGCGCGACGTCGCTGCGGGTGTTGTTGATGTTGGACTGGACCAGCACCGAGTTGCGTGAGGTCTTGTTGACCTGGATGTTGTACTCGTTGGCGAGGATGCCCTTGAACTGGGTGCCGTCGTAGCCCGCCGTGCCGCATACCAGCGTCATCCGGGTCGGATCGAGGCAGAACTCGTCCTCGTCGAAGCTCTTCAGAGAATTTACCCAGTTGACGCCCGGTGCGAGATAGTCGGTGAAGCCGCTCTGGCGGTATTGCGCCGGCACCATGGCGTCGGCGCCGAGGATGCGGAAATATTTCGACAGCAGCGGGTTGTTGTTGACGGCATGGCGAATGGCGAGCGCGATTTCCATCGCGTTGGCGACGAGGCCGTAGCCCTCCAGCTCCATCTGCCGCCGCGAGATGTCGAGGCTAGCGATGAGCTGCTGGTTCGGACTGGTGGAGGCATGGGTAAAGACGGCCTCCTTGAACTGCTGCTCGACCGTGTGGAATTCGACGTCCTTGACCGAGAGCATGGAGCCCTGCCGGATCGCCGACATCGATTTGTGGGTCGAGTTGGTCTGATAGACGCGCAACCGGATCTGGCGCGGATCGGGAATCAGCCGCGTCTTGAGCAGCACCTCGTCCGACGGGCTCTTGCCGAGCTCGGCCTGTTGTTTCTCATAGGCCGCGACCGACTTCGGATCATGCATCCAGGCCTCGATCTCGTTGGCAGCCCCCATGGCTGTGCGCCGGCGCAGGAAGGGCGAGAAGCGCGCGAAGCCGAACCAGGCTTCGTCCCACAGGAAGATCAGGTCGGGCTTGATGGCCAGGCATTCCTCCATGACACGCCGGGTGTTGTAGATGTGGCCGTCGAAGGTGCAGTTCGTGAGGTCCAGCATCTTGACCCGCTCGAGCCGGCCGTCGGCCCTGGCGCTGAGCAGCGCCTGCTTGATCGTCTTCAACGGCACGGCGCCGTACATCGAATATTCCGTCATCGGGAAGGCTTCGACATAGAGCGGCTGTGCGCCTGCGAGCACCATTCCGTAGTGGTGCGATTTGTGGCAGTTGCGGTCGACGATCGCGATGTCGCCCGGCGCGAGCAACGCCTGCACCGCCATCTTGTTCGAGGTCGAGGTCCCGTTGGTCACGAAGAAGACGCGGTCGGCGCCGAGCGCGCGGGCGGCCTTCTCCTGCGCCTTCTTGATGTTGCCGGTCGGCTCCAGCATGCTGTCGAGGCCGCCGGTGGTGGCGCTGCTCTCGGCCAGGAACAGGTTCGGGCCGTAGAACTCGCCCATGTCGCGGATCCAGTCCGACTTGAAGATGGATTTGCCGCGGGCGATCGGCAGCGCATGGAACGTCCCGATCGGGCGTTGTGCGTATTTCTTGAGATTGTCGAAGAACGGCGTGTCGTAGCGATCCTGGATGCCTTCGAGGATCGACAGATGCAGCTCGAGCAGTTCCTCGACCGAATAGAAGATGCGGCGGATGACGCTGGCTTCGGGATTTCCGGCCAGCTCCTCGACGTCGCGATTCGAGATCATGTACAGGTCGAGCTCGGGCCTGACGCGCTTGATGATCTGTGCAAGCCGCAGCGCGGAGGCATCGGACTCGTCGTTGAGGCCAGCCGACGCCGTGATCGAACGGAGCACCGGCGCATTGTGCCGCGAGCGCAGGCCAAACCCCTCGTTGATGATGACGGCCCCGATGTTGGGGTTGAGCATCGTCGCGCAGAAGGCGTCTTCGAGGCTACCGACGATGACCGGCTCATAGATGAAGGCATCGACCGGGCGCCGCAGCTTGCGCCATTCGGCAGCGAGCGCCGGCCAGTGGCCGGGAGACAGCCCGGTGACGATCAGCGTCTCGAAATAGGGCCTGCGCGTCGTATGCGCACCGAAGGTCGGTGGGACCAGCTCGGGCACATCGCCGTCGCCCTCGTCCTTCGCGCTCCAGTCGCCGGAATGCTGGCGGAAGGATCGCGTCGCCAACGCCTGGGTGATCCGTGTCGCAAGGGCAAGCGAGGTTGCCCCATCGCCGGCCGCCGCTGCTTCGCGTAGCGCCCCCATCAATTGCAGGCCGGGATAGCCGTGAAACTCCTCCGTGACCGAGAGATCGGCCAGCGCCGCATCGTATTTCGCGCGGTCGCCGCCGCGGGCCCACGCTTTGGCAGCATCCACCAGATCACGCCAATCGTCAGCCCGTGCACCGGGCCCCGAAAAGAACTGATCAATGCGCTTCTGCGTGGGCTTGGCGTCCTTCGACATATGTATCTCCCGATTATTATCGGTTCGCGTGGAAGGTGATGATGGACCGTGGACGGCGGGGGGCCCGCTCCTTTGATCCAAATCAACGGTCGCGAGATATCGGAGACGCGCTGGTGACTTCTCGCTCGGACGCTTCGCGCTGCAGCAGAGGCTATTTGACTTGAGAGTCACCGAGGACGCTGTCGAGCGATCGCAGCCACTGCGAGCTGTCGGTCTTCTCCGCGAGCCCCTCCGCCTGCAGCAGGTCGCGCAATTGCGCATGAGCGCCAACAATGCAGAAGGCGATGCGACGGGAGGCGAGCTCGTCATGGAGATCCCGCAGCATGCGCGCGCCAGCCAGATCGATGTAGGGCGATGCGGAGAGGTCGCAGGCCACCAGCCTGATGTCGGACGACTTGTGAAGGGCTTCGAGGACCACCGCCAGGATGGTTTCGGCATTGATGTAGAGGAGCGACGCCTCAGGACGGAACGCAATGACGCCAACGAGCGGCTCGACGCCGTCGTGCCTGGCGTTGTCGGAATAGCGTCCGGTTCCCGGAAGCCTGCCGAGGAATGCAATGTTCGGCTGCGATGCGCGGGCCAGCAGGAGGAAGATCGATGCAATCGACGCAAGCAGGACACCCTGCAGGATGCCGAGCAGCAGCACGGCCACGAGCGCAATCGCCGCAGCATAGAAGTCGAGCCTGCTGACCTTCCACATCCGCAGCAGGGCCTGGACGTCCACCAACCGATACACTGCGGCAAAGACGATGGCGGCCAAGACGGCCTTCGGCAGATTCGTCAGAAGTCCCGTGAAGAACAGCAGGCACAGCGCCAGCGCGATCGAGCAGATCAGCAGGGCCAGTGGCGTGCGCGCCCCCGCGTTGTCGTTCACAGCGGATTGCGACAGCCCGCCGGCGACGGGATAGCCGTGACCACAAGCCGCAGCGAGATTCGCGGCCCCTAACCCCAGGAATTCCTGCCGCACGTCCAGTGCGTAGCCATGTTTGGCCGCGAAGCTGCGAGCAGCCGAGACGCCCTCAATGTAGGCCAGCAGCACGCAGCCTGCGGCGAGCGGAAAGAGATCGTCAAACTGCAGGAGACCAAACGTCGGCAGAGCCAGTGTCGGCAATCCCTCGGGGATCTTTCCAGTCACCGGTACGCCGGCGGCCGGAAGGGAGAGCAGCGTGGCAGCGAGGATCGACAGCGCGACGATCGTGATGCCGACAGGCTTTCCCGGCAAAAGCCGTTCGCCAAGCAGCAAAAGCGCGAGCGCCACCGCGCCGATCGTCACGATGAGAAGGTTGGTGTCGCCGATCTGCGCGACGAGTCGCAACGCACGATCGAAGAAATTATGCCCACCGCCCGCGACGCCGAACAGGCTCGGCAATTGGCTCATGATGATGGTGAGCCCGGCGCCGGCCTTGAAGCCAACCAGTATGCTGTCGCTGACCAGGCGGACGAGGACGCTGAGCTTGAACAGCCAGCAGACGAAGCACAGGACCGCGACCGCAAAAGCCGCAAGACTGGCGATCTGCGCGTATCGCACCGCGTCCCCGCCGGCGAGCACCCCGACCGTGGAGGCAATCATCAGCGAAATCGCCGAAGTCGGACCGATTGCGAGCTGCCGCGACGACCCGAGCAGCGCATAGCCGATACCGCCGAGCATGTAGCCATAGATGCCAACCTGCGGCGCCAGGCCGGCGAGCGTCGCATAGGCCAGCGATACGGGAATCGCGTACGCGGCCAGCGTTATGCCGGCCACTGCGTCCGATGCCAGCCATTCGCCACGATAGGCAACAAGCCAGCCGGAGACTGGGAAGAATCGCGACCATCCCACGGGTCGGTCGGGCGGCGAGTTCATGCGGGCACCTCGCTCCGTTCGATTTCGCAGCGCAACAGGATGATCAGCAGAGCGGTCACGGGAATGCCAAGCGCGAGATCGGGAATGCCTTTGGTCGCAAAGGCCCCGACGGCCGCGCCCACGCCGAAGGCGACGCAAAGCGCGGCAAATATGCCGGAGCGTCGCAGCGGCCCGGGCGGACCGCCACCCGAAAGAGCCATGAGAACGCCTTCAATGGCCTGGCGCATGTTGCCGGTGATCATCACCGAGCTGTAGGCCACGCCCTCGACCTTGGTAAAAGCGGCCGTCTGCATCGCAGCAACGAACGAGATTCCGAGCGTGCCAGCGAGATCCGGCAGGCGGTTGTGCAGGATGCCGATCGTCACCAGCAGCAGGATCTCGAGGAGTGAGCTGATGGCGCTGATGCGCTGTCCGATGACGCCGCGAAGCCAGGTCACCAGCAGAATGCCGACTGCAAATGCGAGAATTGGCGGCACGAAATGAAGCGCATCATCCCAATTCCCGGCCGAACCATGGACCCATAGCAGAACGAGGTTTGCCGTCTGGGCATTCGCCATCACGCCATGGATGATCCAGGTGTAGGCGTCGAGATAGCCGCCAACGAAAGCCAGCAGCAGCGCGATCGACACCGTCTCGTCGCGGCGCAGCGAAGGACTGGCGGTATTCGTCAGGCTCATGTTCGTGGCGTGGTTCGTCGCGGGTGCATTGGACCATCAAGAGTGGTCCCGCCCGCGAAAGGGTTGACTTGGATCAACCATCCCGGCCGCTTGCGAGCCCAGCTTGGCCCGCCACGAGGCGCCGGGATCCACGACGATGAACGCAGTCAGGGGAATCATTTCAACTGCGCCGGAGATCTTTCTGCTATTGTCGATGGCGCTCGGGACCATTCTCGGCCGCCTCAAAATTCGCGAATTCTCCCTCGGCACGACGGCGTGCACGCTGATCGTGGCGGTGCTGATCGGTCAGCTCGGCACCTTCACGTTCCCCTCCGTGCTCAGGATCGTGCTGTTCAGCCTGTTCGTGTTCACCATCGGCTATCGGTCCGGGCCTGAGTTCTTCGCCTCTCTGAGCGTCCGAACGCTGGCACAGGTCGCGCTCGCGCTGGTGCTCGGGGGCACCGGCCTGATCGTCGTGCTCGTCTTCGCCTTCAGCTTCGGTCTCGATCCCGGCACGGCGTCGGGACTTGCCGCCGGCGCATTGACGCAGTCCTCGGTGATCGGCACGGCCTCGGGTGCGCTGGCCCAGCTCGGACTTCCCAAGGACGTGCTGGAGCATCAGGAGGCGAATATCGCTGCCGGCTATGCCGTCACCTATGTGCTGGGCTATATTCTCACGCTGATATACGTCCCGCTGCTTGCACCGAAGGTGATGGGGATCGACCTGAAGGTCGAGGCGAAGAAGCTCGAGGCTGAACTCTCCGGCGGCGAACCACCCAAGACAGAGAACCTGCACTATCGCAAATTCCAGGCCCGCGCCTATCGCGTTGCCGCAGCCGCAGGCCGCACCGTCAAGGCGATCGAAGAAGAGATCGGCAGCCGCACCGTCGTCGAACGCATCGTACGCCAGGGCGCCGATATCGAGCCGCATCTGGATACTGTGCTCGAAGCCGGTGACGACATCGTCATTGCCGGGCGAACGGCCGCCATCGTCGCCGCTCGCCCCATCATCGGGACCGAGATCGATGCCGATGAGATTCTCAAGGCGATACCGGGCAACGTGGTCGACGTCCTGGTCGACAACCGCAAGCTCCACGGCCGTTCCCTCCAGGAGGTCGCCGATCGCCTTGGCAACGACGCACGCGGCGTCTTTCTGCGCGCGCTGACCCGCATGGGCCGCGAGGTTCCCTTGAGCCCCGACACACGGCTCTATGTCGGCGACGTCATGACGATGGTCGGTACCACCCGCAACATCGAGCGCGCCGCCGCCCAGGTCGGACAGATCGTGCGCTCCGGCGACCGCACCGATATCGCATTCCTCGCGGCCGGGATCGCCGCAGGTCTGCTCGCGGGGCTGATCAGCTTCAAGGTCGGCGGCATCGCGCTGACGCTCGGCGGCGGCGGCGGCGCGCTGATCGCGGGCCTCGTCTGCGGCTGGTTGCGCTCGCGCCGGCCAACCATCGGCGCCATGCCGCCGGCCGCGCAGCAGACCCTGAGCGACTTCGGCCTCGGTGGGTTCATCGCGGCAATCGGCCTTGCGAATGGACACGCTGCCTGGCTCGCGATCCAGGAGCACGGCGTGATGCTGGTCGGCATGGGCCTCGTCGTCACACTGGTTCCACTGATCGTCGCGACCCTGTTTGCCTATCACGTGCTTGGCATGAATCCGGTCATCACCTGCGGAGCGCTCGCCGGAGCCATGACGGTCGATGCGGCCGTGACGGGATGCTGCGAAGTTGCCGAAAGTCAGACGCCGGTGCTCGGCGTGGCCGTTCCCTATGCGGTCGGCAACGTCGTTCTGACCGTGCTCGGACCGATCATCGTGGCCTGCACGTTCACCGGGTGAGGACACACGCATGAAGTCTCGCCGTCATCAAAGCGTTCGACTGCTCCTGAAAACGTTGCTGCTCCTGGCCTGCATCGCGGCGCCAGCCCGGGCAGACGATCAAGCCGCTTCACGCCGTATCCAGGAAGAGGTCTGGGCGCTGCCGCTGCCGCTGCCGACCTTCGCCTACGTGGTGCGCCCAATCGGTGACGGTCCGTTTCCGCTCGTCATCATGAACCATGGCGTGTCGCTCAATCCGACGGAGCGCAGCTTCTTTCCGCTGGTGGAATTCCGGGATGCTGCCAAATGGTTCGCCATGCGCGGCCATTTCGTCGTCGCACCGGTCGGTACCGGTTATGGCGCCTCCGCCATCGACATCCCGGAGCGCGCGCTGTACGGCCCGTTCTTCGCCAAGATCGGCAAGTGCAGCAACCCCAGCTTCCGCTCCGCCGGCATGGCGGTCGCACAGGCCGACCTGTGGATCATCGACCACATGGTCGCCGACAAGCGCATCATGCCCAAGGACGTCATCGTCGTCGGGCAATCCGCAGGCGGCTGGGGGTCTATCGCCTTGTCCAGTCTCAATCCGCCTCAGGTCAGGGCGATCATCACCTTTGCGGCCGGCCGCGGCGGCCGTGTCGACGGCAAGCCGAACAACAACTGCGCGCCCGACAAGCTGGTCGAAGCAACCCGCGAATTCGGTCGCACCTCGCGTATACCGATGCTCTGGATCTATATCGAGAACGATACGTTTTTCGGCCCCGCATTGTCGAAGCGCATGCACGATGCATTCACCGCCTCAGGCGGCAGCGCGGAATATCACCTGATGCCGCCGTTCGGCAACGAGGGCCACTTCTTCATAGGATCGCCGGACGCAATCCCGATCTGGTCGCCGCTCGTCGCGAAGTTTCTCGAGGCTCGACGATAGCCGAATTGCCATGTTTGGAGACACGGCCATGATCACCGCGCGTTACTGCCTGTCGGCCTGGCTGATTGCAATCATCGTCACGACGGCGCCGGTTGTGGAGGCGGTCGCGCGCGAAAAGCCGCGCGCGGCCAAGCCTGCGGAAGTCGCACCCCGGGGCCAGCGCGAGGCAAAGGACATCACGTATGGAAGCTGGCGCAAGCTGTGCTTCAAGGCAGCTGGAGCTCCGACGCTGTGCCGGACCTCGATTACCGGCACCTTTCCAACCGGTCAGATAGCCGTCCGTGTGGACTTGATCGAGCGCGACGGCGACCGCAACGGGCGCCTGCAAGTGTTCGTGCCCGTCGGCATGTTCTTGCAGCACCCTGTCAAGCTCACGGTCGATCAGGGCAATTCCTATCATGTGCCCTACACCTGGTGCCTCAGCAACGCCTGCATCGCGGCGGATGTCGCAGACCCAAGGATCATCAGAGACATGGAAGCGGGAAAGGCTCTCCTGTTGGAAGTGGTCGATTCCAATCTGCTGTCGCTGACGACTTCGCTGCCGCTGGCGCAGTTCGGCTCTGTCCACAAGGGGGCTCCGGCGCAGATGCTCGAGCAGGACATCGACGAATGAAACGGCGAACCCACCGAACATCGTCCCTGTACCGTCAGGCATCGAGCTGCGCCAGCGCTTTGCGATCCAGAAGCACGAGCTGGCGCTGCGTCTGCCCGTCAAACCGCAGCATGTTGTCATCACGCAGGATCGAGAGAGCGCGCGATACCGTCTCGAGCGTCAATCCAAGATAGTCAGCGATGTCGCGGCGGCTCATCGGCAAGCTCATCACGTCTGGATGATCCTGTCGCCGATCCATTTCCAGAAGGAATGCGGCCACCTTCTCGACGGACGTCTTCCGGCCCAGGAGAAGCATGTGGTTCTCCGCGTGCTGAAGATTGCGCGTGACGAGGGTGAGCAGGCTTGCCTGGCCCTCCTCCTGGTGCTCGATCCTGTCGAGCAAGTGTCGCCGGCTCGTGATGCGAACCTTGGTCTGAATGACTGCTTCTGCGGTGAAACGATGAACCGCGCCGTTCTCCAGCCCGAACAGGTCGCCCGGAAGATGGAACGAGTTGATCTGCCGGCGGCCATCGCAGAGCAGTTTGTAGGTCCGGATCGCACCAGACACGATCTGGTAGACGTACCCGGCCTCCTCGCCCTCTCCAAAGACTTCCGTTCCCCTCCGATAAGTGAACTCGCTGCAAAAGACCTGTTCGCCGGCGAGGGCCGCCAATTGCCCGTCATTGGCAGGACGGCTCACTGTCCTGGTCCTGATCAACATTGCAGAACTCCCTACAAATTGAATTGGCAGTGAATTCGGGAACTTTAGGCAATAGCATACGAGCGCATTTGATCTAGCTCAACTCCAAGCGGTGGCTACGTGATTGCCCGCGGCGAGCGAGGACGGGCACCAGGAGTTCGAAAGGCCATGTGCTGCTCTGCGCCACCATGGGGGGAAGTTTGCGCAATTGGGCCCTACGCCCTTCTTATATAGGTTGGTGGTCGAGCCATGTTGGTCGGCATCAAGCCGCCACAGGGTCTTGTCGACGGATTTGGCTCATTTCGCCCTGCGACGTGACGGCGCAGGCGGCGGCACATAGCGCTGCCAGATGGTCCCGTTGTCGAACTGGATCGTCATGCCGTCAGGCGTATAAACAGCGCTTATGTCGTAAGCATCGATCCAGATGCGGCTCGCTGGCGAGTACCAGTCCGGCCATGCGCGCGACGGCACGCCCGCCTCGGTGGTGAGATTGAGCTCGGGTCCGTTCTGCGTAACGTGGGCCGGCAAATCACCACGGCACATCTGGACGCATGTGTAAGTGCCGGTAAGGTCAACCGATTGGGCGAGCGCCGCGCCGGACGTCAGCGCAGCAGCCATGCCAGTGACCATCAATAAGCGTTTCATACCTCATCTCCCTGCATAGGCGATTGCTCCCAATGAGAAGCAGACTTCAATATCCAGCGCCACGGATGATGGGGTTGATCCGCGTCAACCGACACCCCCAATTCGGGATGAAGAGGCAATCGCTGGCCGCTAGTCTGCCGCCGACCAGGCGCTATGGATGGGGTCGATTAGCGCCTTTGCCGCGAAAGGCTTGGTCAGATAGGCAATACATCCGGACTCGATTGCGGCCGTGCGGCTCGAATGGTTGTCGTTGCCGGTGATATAGATGACCGGTGCCGCAACGCCATGCTCAGCAAGCCTGCGGCGCAACTCGATCCCGGAGGCATCGTCCAGATTGATGTCGATGATGATGCATGCTGCCTCGCCGCAGCCGCCATGGCCGAGCAGCGCATGTGCCGAGTCGAACAGCAGCACAGTGAAGCCGTGCGCGCGCAGAAGGCGCTTGATGCTCATGCGCATCGACGCGTCGTCGTCGACGACAAGAACAGGCTTGCACGAGGACAAGTTCGGCGGTCCTTCCAGGTATTGGCTGGCGTCAGTTTGCCGGACGATTTGGATCCAGTCGGACAACAAGCCCGACTGCAGCCCGCGCATCCGGACTACAGCATACCCTTGCCGAGCTTTGAAATAGTCCTTGTGTGCAGGTTGCTTGGTGAAGACCCGCCGGAACCACAGGCGTCGTCAGCCGGGCCGGTTGGCTTCGGGATCCAGTACGCCCAGCCGCTCCGCCATCGACACAAGTTCCGCCAGAGACTGCACCTGCATTTTCTCCATCACCTGATGGCGATGGGCCTTTACGGTGCGTTCGGCGGTGCCGAGTTCGTGGGCAATTTGCTTGTTGATCTTGCCGCGCACGATCAATTCGAACACCTGGCGTTCGCGCGGCGTCAGTGACTTCAGCCGCATCTGGAGCAAACTGAGCTTCGTGCGCTGGATGTGGTCGGCCTGCTGGCGGATCAAGGCACGCGCGAGCGCATCGAGCAGCTGTTCCGACGAGACGGGCTTGGTGAGAAAATCTTCGGCTCCGGCTTTAATGGCGCGCACGGTCGTCGCCGTATCGGCGTAGCCTGTCACGAACACGATCGGGAGCGTGGACCCGAGCCCGGTGAGGTGGCTCTGCAGCTGGGGACCGGAGAGCCCGGGTATCTGCACATCGAGCAAGATGCATCCGGGGCCATCGCCGTCCGGCAGCCGCTCGAGCAGGTCCTGGGCCGATGAATAGGTGGCGACCTCATAACCAGCGAGCTTCAGCCGGCGCTCGACGGCCGTGCGGAAGGAGGCGTCGTCGTCTACCACGTGAACCAAGCCGGGCATTTGACCTCCTGGGGGGGTCCGCAACCTTCAAATGCGCAACAAAAGCAACCAAAGAAAAATGCGCCTGAGGCAATTCATGTCGTGCAACGTATTCCGCCCTGCCCCTTGGTACAATGACCTGAGAGACAATGGCTTATAACACGGCCTTCATCGTACACCAATCGTCCGGGAAACAGCGAGGCGCTCCCGGCAGCGAAATAATCTCAGCGACGAACCAGTCAAGCGACCAGAGGAGGCGGTCCATGTTTGTGCGTATCGCAACCGACCGGTCCCCGCGCCCCAATTCTCTCCGTGACTTCGGAATGACCAGCGATCCGAATACGATCGTCAGTCTAACCGAATTCACCTACAAGAAGGGCACTGAAGTCTACGGGGAGAAAGAGCCGGCCGAGTACGTCTATCAGGTCAAGGTTGGTGCAGTGCGAAGTTACAAGCTGCTGACCGACGGCCGGCGCCAGATCGGCGCGTTTCACCTCCCGGGCGACATTTTCGGCCTCGAGAATGGCGGAGCTCATCGCTTCACGGCGGAAGCCATCATCGACACCACCGTTCACCTGATCAGGCGTCAAAGTCTTGAATTGGTGGCGAAGAGCGACGTCATGGTCGCCAAGAACCTGTTTCGCATGACCACCGCCAATCTCCATCATGCCGAGGACCACATGCTGCTCCTGGGCCGCAAGACGTCGCTTGAGCGGGTTGCAGCCTTCTTGCTCGAGATGGATAAGCGCCTGACCGCCGCGGGCGTTATCGCGCTGCCGATGTCGCGGCGCGACATTGCGGATTACCTCGGCCTGACGCTGGAGACGGTGTCCCGCGCTTTGTCGCGGCTGCACGAATTGGGCGTTCTCGGCTTCGTCGGCAATACCCAACGGCAGATCGTGCTGCAAGACCGGGCGAAGCTTGCCAGCCTCGACCTCCAGAGCTGAAGCCGAGAGTCGTTGGCAACCTACGCCGTGATCATGCAGCCAACCGTACTCGGCGGTTGATTTCAATCAACGAAAGACGACGGCTTCACCGTCCAGGTAGCAAGGTCGGAATACTTCGAACGCGAAGTACGACATTTCAGGGAGGGATTCATGCGATCGCGCAACTCATTTTCGGCCTCGTTCACGTTGGCCTCCTTGGCCATCGGGACAACGGTGGCATTTTCGAGCTTGATGGCGACGACCCGGCCGGCCGGAGCCGTCGTTTACTGCCAGTACGTGGATTATCCGCCGAGTTGCGTCGCGAGAGCCGGGGTCGTTCTACGACCGCGCCCGATCGCCCGCGAAGCAGTGCGACCTGGAACCCCGGCGAACCGAGGGGGCCCCGTCAATCGAGCTGGCCGTCGCTGAAACCGACGAGTCGTCCTCGTTCGCTCGCATCAGGAGCTAAGAGATGTCACGCATGATCTGGATTGTCATCGGCGGCACCATGCTCGCCGCTGTACCCGCGGTTGCACAGGTCGAACTGAAGACCTACGCGAATGCGGACGGCTATATCGACGTCCAGGCGCTGACCTGTGCTCAATTGGCCAACACCTTCCAGGAGGACGCGGACTACCTGATGGTCTGGTACAGCGGCTGGTACAACGGTCTTGGCAAGAAGCATCTGATGCGCGTCGACCGCACCAAGGCGCTCGAGCACGAGATCATCGTCCATTGCAAGGCAAATCCCGGCAAGAAAGTCATCCAGGCGATCGACGTTGTCTTCAACGATTACCGGGCCCGCGAAGGGATCAAGCTGAAGCGATAGATCAGTCGCGGATCTCGAGCGCCGCCAGGTGCTTGACGGTCTTGCGCAGAACCTCGAACAATACGGCGGTCGACCAGCCGAACAACAGGATGCCGTTCATCGCAGTCATGGGGCCCAGCAGGCGGCGCGCCTCGACCGGCGTGATGTCGCCATAGCCGAGCGTGGTGTAGTTGACGAAGGCAAAATAGACCAAGTCACTCCCGGCAGGCGCCACGCCGGCCATCAGGTAAGCCGCCGACCAGACGACGCTCTCCAAAGTATGCGCCACCATCAGAACGGCGGCGGTGACGACCATCACGGCCATCAGGTGCAGTCTCGGCCATACCGTATGTCGCAGCCCGGCCGAACGGGCGATCCCGATCGCGCCGACCGTGACCAGCGCGTGGATCATGATGTTCATCAGGCTGACAATGGTGCCAAGCAGGAATTGAAGCACCATTGTCCCTCCTCCCCGCGTGCCCGGTCGCCAGGCTTGCCCGCCCCGATGGCGTGAGCGCACTTCAACCTTGCTTACCCGGCTTCCGGTCGAGGCGCAGCCGTTGAGCTCTCATGCGCTTGATCTCTTCGTGAAGCGCTTCGGTCTTCTCGTCCTGCCGCTCAGTCCTTGACTTCGTCTGCTCTTCGCCGCGCAGCTTGTCGAGCGCCTTCTCGACGGAAAGCTTTCTGGTTTCAGCCATGCGCATCCTCCATTGAACAATTGCTATTGCGCCAATCCTCCGAACCAGGCGCCGAAATAGCCGGCATAAAGCGCCGGCAGCTCCAGATTCATGGAATGACCCATCCGGGGTACGGTCACGAGCCGGCAGTCCGGCATCGCCGCCGCCATGCTTTCGAGATCCGCCGGCGGTATCCACCCGTCCTGCTCGCCCCAGAGCACGAGATGCGGATGCTGGATTTCCGGCATGCGGCGCTCCAGCTCCCGGCTTTCCTTTTCCCGGTTGAGGTTGACCGGCGTGCCGATCCAGATGCCCTCGGAGACGCCAAAAGTCTGCTCAATGATGCGATCGAACAGCGCCGGGATCTCGCCGAGGCCCTCGCGGAATCGCGGGATCGCGTTCGGCGCAAGGCTTTCAGGCACGAACAGCGAGGATGCCGCGGTGGCCATCACCGTCCGCGTCAGCTGCTTGCTCGCCATCATCGCCCGGAAAAGGCCGATCTGATCGGCATTGAAGGACATTCCGAGCGGCGTGACCGGGTCGAGCGCAAACACCCGCCCGAACCGCTGCGGCTGCATCAGCAGCATCCTTGCGGCGATGATGCCGCCGGTCGAGTGGGTCGCGAGATGGCAAAATCCGACGCCCAGCGCATCCAGTGCCGCCAGCATGTCGTGCGCATGCTGCTGCATCGAGTAGTTGGCATAGTCGGCCGCGGGTTTCGGCCGATCGCTGTCGCCGCAGCCGCGCCAGTCGATTCCGATCACGCGCAGTCCGCTCGGAAACATCGGCGCAGCGAGCTCGATCCAGTCCTTGCTGGCGAGATTGCCGTGGATGAAGACGACGGTGACATCGCCTTGGCCCCACTCTCGCCAGCCCAACCGGACCTCACCCGCCTCAACCGTTGACATGGTCCGGCCTATTTGTTCAGGCCGGCCGTCGGTGCGGCGCCCGGTGGAGTCGGCGCCACCGGCAAGGCCGAGACGGCCGAACCTTTGATCATCCGATCCGTACCGAGCGGCGATGACGTATCGACCGTTCCCTTGATCACGAAGTCCACCACGTCGACCGGGAATTCCACCGGATTGTCGGTGTGGATGAAGTGACCGGTCTCCGGATAGATCTTGAGGATCGGCCGGTTGCCCGCACTGGTCATGCGCGACATGAACGGCGTGATGACGTCGCGTCCGAGGTCCGTCAAGCCGTTGAACGCCGGCGTCGGGATGAACGGCTCCTTGTCGCCGAAGGAGATGAAGATCGGCGCCTTGATCTGGGCCACCCGCTGGTAGAGGTTCTTCGGGTCATCCTGCTGCAGCTCGGACCCTATCGAATAGATGTCGTAAATGAAGACGTTGGCCCATTGCTCGAGCTCCTTCGGGTTGCCCTTGATGAGCCCGACGCGCTGCTCCGTGTGGAAGCGGGCATATTCGCTGTCGCTGTAGAAATAGCCGCTCTTCGCCGCCGACACGGCGTTGGTCTCCGGATCACGCTTCTTGAAATAGAAGAAGTCGCGGACACTCTGCTCCGGGCGTCCGACCTCCGCGGCAAGGATGCCGGTCGGACCCCAGGTTTCCTTCCACTTGTCGAAATCATGATCGAACACCTGATCGAACAGGCGCGCCTTCTTGTCCTTGGCGATCGTGATGTCGCGCGGATACTCTTCAAGGCCCGAGGGTGCTTCGAGCGCAAGGCCCAGGACGGCGTCCGGCCACGTGAGCGCATAGCCCATGACGACCTGGCCGCCGAGCGAATGACCGAGGTAATAGGCCTTCTTGACGCCGAGCTGATTGACCACGAGATCGTACACGGCCTCGCGCATGTCCTGCATCGTCCGCGCCGGGCTCTTGTCGAGATTACCGGGACCGGACATGCCGTAGTGCGGCAGGTCCGGCACGATCACGCGCAGGCCGCTACGCAGGGCATATTGCATGACGTTACCGTAGTGCCCGCCGAACGCGCCTTTGCCATGAATGATGACGAGCACCTTTGGATCCTTATCGGTGCCCGCGTACTCGTCCATGTAGCCGATCTGCCAGGACGTGCCCCGCTTGTCTTTCGTGGTCGCGTATTTGACAGGATAAGGGTAGGTCACAAAGTCCTTCCAGAACGACTTGTCCGGATCGATGTTCGCGGCCACGCCGGGCGCGCGATAATTCTTGTCGACGTATTTCTGCGCGCGGTCGAGGCTCGCCACGTCGTCCATGAAGGCGACGAACTTCGGATCGTGCTTGCGGTGGTTGACGATCGAGAACACGCCGTAATGGGCGACCGGGCTCTCCTCGGAGATCAGCTGGGCCCCCGGCACGCGATCGACGGCGCGCTCGGCAAGCTTGAAGTTCAGCCAGCCATCGTTGGTGATGTGCATCACCATCGTGCGCGCCTGAATGCGGCCCAGATAGGGATTGACGTTGTGAATCTCACCCACCCTGTTGCGCCAGACGAGATCGACCGCGTCGTAGAGCTTGGCGCGCGTGATCACGCTGCTGGCGGCCTTCTCGTTCGGCGGGTCCCAGTAGAATACTTCCGGCTGCACGGCCGCAAAGCTCTGCGTCGTGCGGAAAGCGAAGTCGTAGCCGGTCAGGCCGAGCACCGACCAGCCGAAGGCGATGCCGGGAATCGGGTGCTTCTCTTTCGGCAGCTTGTAGTAATCGCCTTTGGTCTGCTGCCACACCGGATCGGCCTCGATCGCGGCGGTCATGAGCTGGAAGGTCCAGTTGCCGACGGGGTCCTCGGAATCCGACTGGGTGGTGCCGCCGATCGGCATCAAGCCGCCCATGAACTCCGGATGCATGACGCCCCAGACATAGGTCTGCGTGCCTCCCATCGAGACGCCGGTGACCAAGGCAGCGCGGGCGATCTTCAAGCCGTCCCGCAGCATGCGGTAGTTCGCCTGGACCATGTCGTAGTAGCTGTATTGCGGAAACTTGATGCCGAGACCATCGGACGGTTTGCTCGCACCCCAGGTGCCAAGCGGATCGACCATGACGACATAGTAGCGATTGGTATCGATTGGCCGGCCCGGCCCGATGATCGGCACGCCACCCGACAAGGCAGCACCCTTGACCCACTGCTCGTACATGTCCGTCGAATCGCCGGAATAGTACGAGTTGATGATCACGGCATTGGTGATCTCCCCGGCAGCATTGCGCCGCGGCGTGCCGACGGCGATGTAGGCCGAGTGCAGCTTGCCCGCCCCGAGCGACTCCAGCGTCACGCCGCCTTCGCCACCATTCTCCCATTTCGACGGATCGGACAGATCGTACTTGCCGCCGAGGCGAAAGTTCGGGATCTCGACCGTCTTCTTCAGCTCATCATGCTGCATCTGCGACGAGCGGCGGCTGTAGGGCTGCGCGACCGCCAACGCGGTCCCCACCAACAGCAACAGCAGACTCACACAGCAATGCCGAATGAAATTCTTTCCGGCCATGGCGGCTTCCTCCTGGCAATTTTGTCAAAAGGCTAGGTACGCGATCGTGGCCGACCCTTGATCTAACTCAATGGATCGCTGTCTTCGTGGACGAGCATTGTGGTTGCCATCCATCTGGTCCGGACCTCGCAATGCCCTTTCTCAGTCACGGCTCGTATCGCATCCGCTATGAGCTTGACGGGCCAGCGAACGCTCCCGCCTATGTGCTGGTCAACGGGCTTACACAATATGCCGCGCTCTGGGCCGCGTATCGTGAAGCCCTGGTTGCGCGGCAATTCCGCGTCGCGACGTTCGACCTGCTCGGCCAGGGGGAGTCCGACAAGCCCGCTCTCTTCATCAGCCAGGATGATCAGGTGGCGGCGCTTCATCTCCTGGTCGACGAACTCGGCGACGGACCCATTTTTCTCGCCGGTATCAGCTTCGGCGGCCTGATCGCGCTACGCTACGCGATCGAGCACGGCGAGCGGCTGGCCGGGCTGGCGCCGATGAGCTGCTTCGCGGAGCTTCCGCCGCAACTGTTCCTGCTTGGCAACGCACTCCGCACCGGGCTGATCCTGGGCGGCACCAGCTACCTGCAGGATTTGTTGCTGCCAATGAACGTCTCCGATCAATGGCTAGGGCCTGTACTGGACAAGCTCGACAGCGTGAAACGGCAGGGCTGGCTGGTCAACGACGTCTTCGCGTTGCAAAACTTGATGGAGTCCTTCCTCGACTTCCGTCCGCTGACGCCGCAACTGTCGTCGATCACCCTGCCGACCATGATCCTGAACGGCGAGTTCGACTTCCTGACGCCCCGCGCAGTCCATGAGACCCTGCGCGCCGAGATTCCGAACAGCGCGCTCGTGATCATCCAGCGCGCCTATCACGCCTTCACACTGGAGAAGCCGGCGCTGACCGCAGACCTGCTCGCCCGCTTCGCCGAGGGCGTGCTGGCCGGCCACTGGCAGGGCAACAAGGCTGTCTGGATCGCGCCGGAAGAGGCCGGCGGTGAGCTCATTGCGTTTCCCGCCGGCTACGATCATCTGCGTGCCATTCCCGTGCAGGGACCGGCCACATGAGCGAATTCCTTGGACCGCTCGACCCGCAAGGCCGTGTGCCGCCGCAGCAGCAGACTCGCGTCGCCGCGTTCTTGACCTCCGCCCATGGCGCGTTGGCGCGGCAGTTCGCGTTCGCGCTGCCCGCAAAGCTCGTGTCCGCCTGGCAGACCGAATTGAACGCGCAGGTCTACCATGAGGCGGAGATCGTCTCCCTGCTGCTTCGGGCGACGTCCTGGGTCCCAGACCTTGCGCTGGGGTACCTATCGATGTCCTGGGAGACGGCATGGTTTCCGCAACCAGCCGAAGGCATTCCGGATCAGCCGCTGGCGCGGGCAGTCGGCCTGGCAACACTCGCGCATGCCGTGCATGCCGGCATAAGGCCGGCAGCTTTGCTCCCGAGGGAAGCCAATGCCGACGATCCCTTCGTCATGGCCTTGCGGCGCATCGAACTGGAGAGCGGCAGGCTGCTGCAGGCGCAAATCCTGTTTCTGAAAGGACCGGAACTACTGCCCCATCGCGACGCTGTCAGCGCTACGCTCGAACATCGCCACGTCGAGATTCGCAAGCTATGGACCAGCGCGCTCCAAGGCGTCGGCATCGCGGTCCACGAATCATGAGAAGCCTTGACGCAGATCAAGGGACCGGGATGAACGCAAAGCGAGCATTCCACCCTCGCTTCCTTGATCTCTGCCGACTGGAGTTGGAACCATGAGGGCCGTTTCCATCGAAGAAGCCGTCGCGATGATCCCGGCGGGCGCAAGCATCATGGTCGGGGGCTTCATGGGGGTCGGCACGCCGTTGCGTCTGCTCGACGAGCTCGTCCGGCAACGAAAGGCAGGGCTCTCCATCATCAGCAACGACGCTGCGTTGCCCGGCAAGGGGGTCGGGAAGCTGTTCGATGCGGAACTGGTCTCGCGTCTCACCGCGACCCATATCGGCCTCAATCCGAAGGCGCAGCAACAGATGCTGGCCAAGCAAATCGCAGTCGATTTGATTCCACAGGGCACCTTCGTCGAGCGCATCCGCGCAGGCGGGTGCGGTCTCGGTGGCGTCCTCACGCCGACCGGCGTCGGCACGCTGGTCGCGGAGGGCAAGCGCCAGATCGAAGTCGACGGAAAACCGTTCCTGCTCGAGACCGCATTGCGGGCGCAGTTCGCGCTCGTGCACGCTTTTCTCGCCGATTACCTCGGCAATCTCTCCTATGCGCTGACCGCGCGCAACTTCAATCCGGTCATGGCGATGGCGGCGGACACCGTGATCGTGACGGCGGAACACATCGTGCCCGTTGGCGTCATCGCGCCCGACCACGTCGTGACGCCGGCGCCGCTGGTCGACTATCTCATTACCAACCCAAACGGGTGAAGCCATGGACGCACAGGAGATCATCGCCCGACGCGTCGCCAGGGAGCTCAGAAGCGGCGACCTCGTCAATCTCGGCATCGGCATTCCGACGCTCGTCGCCAACTACGTCCCGGCGGGGCTGAGCGTGTTCTTTCAGTCGGAAAATGGATTGATCGGCACGGGCCCGATTCCGGAGCAAGGGTTGGAGCACCCTCTTCTGACCGACGCCGGCGGCCGCCCGATCAGCGCGCTGCCGGGGGCCAGCACCTTCGACAGCGCGATGTCGTTCGGACTGATCCGCGGCGGCCACGTCGATGTCACCGTGCTCGGCGGGCTCCAGGTCGATGCACACGGACTTCTCGCCAACTGGATGATCCCCGGCAAGATGGTTCCGGGCATGGGCGGCGCGATGGACCTCGTCAGCGGCGCCAAGCGGGTCATCGTCGCCATGCAGCACGCTGCGAAAGGCAAGTCCAAGATCGTCGCCAAATGCACGCTGCCGTTGACGTCGGTCCGGCCGGTGCAGCTGGTCGTGACAGACATGGCGGTGATCGGCTTTCCTGACGGCAAGGCCACATTGCTGGAGATTGCTCCCGGCATCAGCGTGGGCGAGGTCATGGCGGTGACGGACGCCGAACTCGTCGTGCCCGACGACATCCCGGAAATGAAGATCTGAGCAGGCCACCATCATGCGCATATTCAGCAACTTCGACGAGATCAAATCCGCGGTCGGTACCGAGATCGGCGTCAGCGACTGGATCGAGGTGACGCAGGATCGCATCAACCAGTTCGCCGAGGCGACTTGCGACGAGCAGTGGATCCACGTCGATCAGGAGCGCGCCAGGAGGGAAGCGCCAGGCGGCACCACCATCGCGCACGGCCTGCTGTCCCTGTCGCTCGCGCCTCTTTTCATTCGTTCGGTGATGGGCCTGAAGGGCCTGCGCAACACCCTGAACTACGGCGCGGATCGAATCCGATATCTTGCCCCCGTCCCCGCCGGATCGAGGCTGCGCGGGCGGATCACGGTCGCCGAAGCCGAGGACGTGCCGCCGGACGGCCTGCGCGTCAACTATCATCTCGTCATCGAGATCGAGGGCGGCAAGAAGCCGGCCTGCGTCGCCGAGCTGATCGCGCTGCATTATCGCTAGGTGTGCAGCCACGGCTGGGCTGCCGCAATCCGGAGGATGCCGTCAATAGGCTCGTGGATATCGCGGGTATCCCCCACGGGGGAAAGCCTGAGCGAAGTACGGGTTTATCACGCATGTGGCGGCTCGACCGAATGCTGAAGCCTGACACTGCGGCAGCGATGTGTAGCTGCAATCGATCCATTCGCCTCCGCCCAAGGACCCTTCATAGACCTTCATGCATACGGCGTAGCGGGGATCGTAGGTTTGTGCCTGCGCCGGCACGAAATGGATCGCGAGCAGAAACAGGCTCAACCCAAGCGCACGCACCTGAACCTCCTCCGTCAATCAGTCGATGATGTGATAGCCGCCGTCGATATAGAGAACGCCGCCGGTGATCAGCTTGGCCCCGTCGAGCGCCAGGAACGCCGTGGCATTGCCGACGTCCTCGATGCTGACGAGACTGCGGGTCGGCGCGGTGGACTGCGCCTTGTCCATGAGATCATCGAATTCCGGGATGCCCGATGCCGCGCGCGTGGCGAGCGGGCCCGGTGAGATCGCGTGAACACGGATGCCCTTCGGACCGAGTTCGGCCGCAATGTAGCGGACCGCCGCTTCAAGCGCGGCCTTGGCCACCCCCATCACGTTGTAGTTCTTCACGACCATCTGGCTGCCGTAATAGGTCATCGTGAACATCGTGCCGCCGTTCTTCATCAGCGGCTCGGCGAGATGCGCCATCCGCATGAACGACCAGCAGGAGACATCCATCGTCTTCAGGAAACCGTCGCGCCCGACATCCACAACGCGGCCGTGCAGCGCCTCCTTCGGCGAAAATGCAATCGAATGCAGCAGGAAATCGAGTTGCCCCCACTCGCTTGCAATCCGCTCGAACACCTGTTCGGTCTGGCCTTCCACCATGACGTCCAGCGGCATGAAGATCGGCGCTTCCAGCGCATGCGCGAGCGGTTCGACATGCTTCTTGGCACGGTCATTGAGGTAGGTGACGGCGAGCTCCGCCCCGAGGGCGCGAAACGCCCTTGCGCAGCCCCAGGCGATGGATTGGTCGTTGGCGATGCCGACGATGAGGCCTTTTTTACCCTTCAGGGCAACCTTGGTATCCGGGAACACGGGGATCATGACGCCCTCTCTTGTCTGGAGTTGCTTGATGGCTGCTTCATCAGCAGCGACAGCGTGTGCTGCGCGATCATCAGTTCCTCGTCGGTCGGTACGACATAGACGGGGATACGACTCTCGGCACGCGATATCAGCCGCGAATTGCGAGAATTGCCGGCGTGGTCGAGGCTGACACCGAGCCATCCGAGCTGCTCGACCACACGGGCGCGAATCGTCGCGGAATTCTCGCCAATGCCGGCAGTGAAGACGAAGGCGTCCAAACCTTGCAATGCGGCCGCGAGCATGCCGGCATTGAGGCAGATCCGATGCACGAAATAGTCGATCGCCAGCTTGGCCTTGGCGTCGTCGCTGGCCTCGAGCTCCCGCATGTCGTTGCTGACGCCCGAGAGTCCCTTCAGTCCGCAATCGCGATAGAGAAAGTCCTGAACGTTCGATGCCGACATGCCCTTCTCGGAGATGAGATAGAGCACGACACCGGGGTCGAGCTGGCCGGGCCGCGTGCCCATCGGCAGCCCGTCCAACGCCGTGAAGCCCATGGTGCTTTCGACGCTTCGTCCCTCGTTGAGCGCGCACATCGAGGCGCCGCTACCCAGATGAGCCACGATGACCCGCCGGTTCGCGATGTCGGGCGCAATCTGCGGCAGGGCCTTCGCGACATATTCGTAAGACAGCCCGTGGAAACCATAGCGGCGCACCCCCTCGGCATGGAGCTGATGCGGGATCGCGTAGTGATCGGCGACCGCGCTGTGCGTTCGATGAAAGGCGGTATCGAAGCAGGCCACCTGCGGCAAGCTCGGGAAGCCGGCAAGGATCGACCGGATCGGCGCCAGATTGTGCGGCTGGTGCAGTGGTGCGAGATTGACGAAGCGTTCCAGGCGGGCGACAATGCCGTGATCGATCGATACCGGCCGGTCAAAGTCCGGGCCGCCATGCACGACGCGGTGTCCGACCGCGATCGGGTGGATGCGAAGCTCGTCCCGCAACCAGCTCCCGGCGATCTCCATCGCCGCCGGAACGTCCGCGACGGCCTCGATCGGATACGCTCGCTCGGCCAGCGTCTCACCGTTCGCACCACTCGCCCGCAACCGTGGTCGGCTGGCAATGCCGTCGATCTGGCCCTTGATCTGCCGGCGAAGGATACCCTCTCCCTCGACAGAAAAGATCTGGAACTTGACGCTCGAGGAACCTGCGTTGACGACGAGGATCGTATCCATCGCGGTCACGCAGCGACTGTCGGCGCATGTTGGCGCCGGGCGTTGGCATAGAGCGACGCCACCGCGCAGGACGCCATGCGCGCACGGGGCGTGTCTGCCCGGGACGTCAGCACGACCGGCACCCGGGCGCCGAGCACGATGCCGGCGCCGTCGGCCTTGGCGAAGTAGGCGAGATTCTTCGCCAGCATGTTGCCGGCTTCGAGATCGGGAACGACGAGGATCTGGGCTCGCCCGGCAACTTCGGACTTGATGCCCTTGATCCGTGCCGCCTCGGGATCGATGGCGTTGTCGAAGGCCAGCGGCCCGTCGAGCACGCCGCCACTGATCTGGCCGCGGTCGGCCATCTTGCACAGGGCGGCCGCCTCGATCGTCGATGGGATCTTTGATGTCACGGTTTCCACGGCCGACAGGATCGCCACGCGCGGCGATTTTCCAAAGCCGGCCTGGTTGTACAGATCAATGGCGTTCTGGATGATGTCCCGCTTGGCATCGAGATCGGGAAAGATGTTGATGGCGGCGTCGGTGACGAGCAGCGTGTCGGCATAGGCCGGAACATCCATCACGAAGACGTGGCTGATACGGCGGTCGGTGCGCAGGCCGCCCACTTTGGCCGTGATGGCGCGCATGAGTTCGTCGGTATGCAGGCTACCTTTCATCAGCATCTCGCCCCTGCCTGCATGGATCAGCTCGACGCTCCTGGACGCGGCCTCCTCGCTATGCGCGGCATCGACGATCTCGAAGCCGGAGATATCGAGATCGTGCCTGCCCGCCGTCTCCCTGATCTTTCTCTCGGGTCCGACCAGGATCGGTCGGATGATCCCGGCTTGCGCGCTATCGACGGCTCCGCGCAACGAGGTTTCATCGCAAGGATGCACCACCACGGTCGGCACCGGCGGCACGGCCTTCGCTGCCGCAATCAAGCGATCGTACTTGCTGGGAGACTGCGCTGGCCTCGTATCGGCTGACATGATCTCGCTCCCGCCTCTTCCATGAACGCCTAAGATGCTTTCGCCTTTGGGTCGAAAGGGGTAATGTTTGACGTTCCCCCTTCCGCCTCGACGCCGAACAGCGCGGCAATACGCTGCAGGCGGCTTGCACGCTCGCCGGTGATTTCGCCGCTCGCGGAAAGGACCTCGCGGATCATTGTGAATGCCGCGAGTCGTTGCGCGACATCTTCTGGAAGCATCTTCGGGATCGCGGCCAGGGCGCCTTGCTGGTCGAGCAACAGCATGAAGAACTGCTCGCGCACCAGCATCTTGAACTCGGGCAGCGTCAAACGCGAACCGCCGGCATCGCGGCGTATCTGACGCAGCGCCTCGATGCTCCGCTCGTCGACCATTCCGCGGGCCGAGCCGATATAGAGCAGGCCGCGAATGGCGGCTTCACGAAGACCGCCCTCGCCCACCCTGGACTTCAGTTCGGCGATTCGCTTCTCGAGCATTGTCCGGTGCTCCGCCGACATCTCGCGCTTGCGCGAAGACTCCCAGTTCGGATCGATCCCGACCGCCGCCTGAAGTGCAGGCGAGCCATAGACATTGAGGAAGATCGTCTCGCTCAGGGCTTCCTGTGCGTCGCGCCAGCTATCCAGCGCATGAACGATCTGCTTGGACATCTGCTCCTGGAAGGCCAGGAACGGATTGTCCTTTGCCACAGGCTTGCGTTTTTCCTCGATCTCCTCGGCGGCCGTCTTCACGGCGCCCATCCAGGGATTCCGGCTGCTGAGGACCTCGTACTGCAATCGCAGCGGATGCAGGTTGCGCATGGTCTCCGCCATCTGTGGCGTGACCATCTTCTTGATCCAGGGCTGCACGAACTTCCGGTACGCCGCGAGATTCATCTCGGAGACGCGTTTTGCGGCCGCAAAGCGCCGCTCGTCCTCGGGCGAATTGCCGCCCATGGCGCGGATATCGTCGAGCGTTCGCGCCTCGCAGCGCATCACCCATTGTCCAACGACGAGATCGGAACTCGTGGTCTCCTCACCCTTGGCCTCGAACGTCGCTTCATAAAGTCCAGGCGGCAGGATATCGATCAGGTCGATGTTGCTGGAGAACTCCGCATGCTCCTTCTTCGCGACGCCGCCGGAGACGAAGATGCCGAGGTGCCCGATGCTTTCGTGAACGGTGTAGACGATGGTTTGTCCATATGCCCTGATCTCGTTGACGTCTGCATAGCAATCGAGAATCCAGTCCAGTGCCTGCTGCGGCGGCGTGACATTGTCGCCCTTGGAGCAGAACACCACGATCGGCGACCTGATATTGCGCAGATCGACCTTCTGCCCGTCCGACATCTCGATCTTGCCGGCCGCGAGATTGTTGCCGATGAAGAGCTCATCGACGATGAACTGGATCTCCTCGGCGTTCAGGTTGACGTGCCCACCCCACCAGCGCTCGAAATCCAGGTAGCGATCGGCCTCGGTATCGACCTTGGAATAGACGTTGTATTGCTTGGTCCAGAGCGTGTTGGATGGATTCTGGTTCTCGAAGTTCTGCACCAGCCAGGCGCCATCGAACTTTCCGGCGCCGAGATCGCTGGTCAATGCAGTCAGCCAGCTCCCTCCCAACAGGCCGCCGGAATAACGCATCGGATATTTGCCGTGCACACCGGCCCAGTAAGCGAGCGGCGCGCCGGCGATGATCAATGGCCCGAATAATTCAGGCCGCAGCGACGCCAGGATCATGACGGCCCAGCCGGCCTGGCAATTGCCGATCACGCAGGGCTTGCCGTCGGCTTTCGGATGCAGGCTGATGACCTTCTCGATGAACAGCGCCTCGGCGCGAGCGATGCGCTCGATGGTCTGCCCCGGCATCGGCTCCGGCAGAAAGCCGATGAAGTAGCAGGGATGCCCCGCTTTCATGGCAACGCCGATCTCGCTGTCCGCCTTGAAGCCGCCGATTCCCGGACCGTGTCCCGCGCGCGGATCGACCACGATGAACGGCCGCCGTTCGAGATCGATCTCGACCCCCTTGGGTGGAATGATGCGCACCAGCGCGTAGTTGACGGGCTCGTCGAGCTTGCGCCCATCGATGATCAGTTCAGCGGCATATTGGAGGACATGCGGCGCCGTCTGCGCGACGTGCTCGCGATACTGGTCGCCGCGCTGGCGCATGATGTCCAGAAACAACACGCTCCGCTGCCCTGCATCGACCATGTATTCGACGGCCGCGGCGACGACCCCGGACAGGGGACCACCCGGCAGGTTCAAGTTTTCCATCGTCATGTCCCGATCTCGCTGTCGTACGCATTCAGAAGGCGCTTCCGCGAGGCGCCACCGTTGATTTAAGTCAACGTTCGACGACGGACGGCAGTTGGGCGGCGTCCGTCTTGATCCAGGCGACCGCAAGCTCCCAGGCGACCGACAGGATGATGGGGCCGATGAAGAGACCGATGATTCCATGCCCCAGCGTTCCGCCGATCACGCCGATCAGGATGACGAGTGTCGGCGTGGTCAAGCCGCGTCCCATCACCAGGGGCTTCAAGACGTTGTCGAGGATGCTGACGATTCCGAGGAAGAAGGTCAGCAGCAATGCGGTGGTGACGTCCTTGTCGGTCCAGATCCAGACGATCACGGGAATCATGACGAGAGCTGCGCCGACCTGCACGATCGAGAGCAGCAGGACCAGAACCGCCAGCAGGCCGGCGATCGGGATGCCCGCGAGCTTGAAGCCGATACCGGCCAGCAGCGCCTGGACCACCGCGATACCGATCACGCCTTGGGATACCGCTCGAATGGTCGCTCCCGCCAAATCCAGGAAATGCTCGCTCTGCTCGGGCACGATCCGCGCGAGAAAGCCTCGGCCCGCGGCCACGAGCTGCTGGCCATAGGGAAGCATGACGCCAGCGACGACGACCGAGAGCAGGAACTTGACGGCTCCCACGCCAGCATCACCCACCAGACCGAGCAGCGTGCCGGCGAACGGCTTCAGATAAGGCGCGACTTGCTGCAGGGCCGAGCGAAGATTCGTTGAGGCCTGCTCCCACAGCTCGTAAAGCTGCGCTCCGATCAGCGGCCAGGTCTTGAGGGCCTGCGGCGGCAATGGAATTGTCAGTTCACCCGCGGCCAGCTCGGCGGCGAAGTCCTTGATGCCATCCGCCGCACCCATGCCGAGCCAGGCCGCAGGGCCGATGAAGATGGCGAGATTGATTGCGGTGAAGATGGCCGCCGCGAGCTTTGGGCGCCCGCCCAAAGCGTTGGCGAGCAGGACGAAGGCGGGATGGAGCGCGACCGCAAGCACGAGGGCCCAGACCAGTATGGTCACGAACGGGCGGACCAGGTAGAATGTCCAGAAGATCAACAGAGCGAGCAATCCAAGGCGCATCAACAGCTGGATTGTGTCTTCGCCGGTGAGGCGTTGAAGGAGTGTCCTCATGACCGCCCCTCTCCGCCATCTCGATGGAGACAGATGCTGATGCTCACCAGGAGACCCCGGAACAGAAGGACGACACCGCTCCAGTCAATGTAGGAATTCCCGAGGGGAAGAACCGCGGCGATGTGAAATCCGCCGCAAGCGAGCCACCCCGGCGTGAGACCGGTGTAGGCTACTGCAGCGACGCGTGGCGCCCGCAACCTCACGCGCGTCAATCCTGAGGAGCCGGCGCTCATGATGCCGCCCGCCCCTGTCCCCCGAGGCTGATCGGGTCGTTCTCCTCCTGGCGATGAGACAGGCCGAGGCCCTGTCGATCCTCGATGCGGGCCGCGGCGCGATCCTCCGGATCGAAGCCGGACCGTTCGATTCCGGAATCCAGATGACCGAGATAGGCGTGGACCGTTCGTGCGCGCTCGCTGTCGACGCATTCGGCAAGTTCGACGAGGGCCGATCGAAGGCGACGCATCACCTGGATGGACGTCGATCCGAACTGCCGGATCTCGTCGAATGCGAGTGCGAGGTAATCCTCCCATGTCGGCATTCGATAGATCACCCTCGGAATGCCGTCCTCGTCGAACGCCCGACAGGCTTCCAGATCGCATTTGGCCAGCCGGCGCAGAAGGTCTTCGATCTGGTCGATGGCCTGAACGGCCGTCGTCGGATCGTTGATGGCTGGAGACAGGGCCTTGATGGCGATATCGACCAGCAGGCGCATGGCATATTTCGGATCCTGCTCGAATGTCCGCTGGTCGCCAAGATGGATGGACGCGCGCAGCTGGCTCTCGAACCCGGCGCTGGCCGCACCGCGAACACGCAGGATTACGGTGCCTTCAAGCAGGGTATCGCCGACGGCGCACTCCAGCACGACGAGGCCGTCCATCCGGCGGCCAAGCCCGACCAGCTTCGCAACATCGATCGAGGTCACCGATTGCGGGTTTCCGACGTGCCGGATGGCTAGCGCCGGTACCTCGGAGTGCCGTGGGGCGGGACCTGCGCTTGCTGCGGTCGACGACTGCACTTCTTGATATGTGCTTGCGATGACCTCCCTTCCGGAATCGCCCAGCGACTGCAGCACGCGTGTGATCTGAAGGTTGTTCAGGCGCTGGACCAGCTGTGCAAGCATCAAGACGCTCGCCATCAGCATGGCACCGACAATCATTGCGGACAACAAAGGAACGCCTTGAGTGCCTTGGCGATCCACCCAGGCCAGCGTCGCAAGACTGTACATGAAAGTCGCGACGAACATGCCCAGCGAGTGAAACAGCAGCCGGTCGCGCGCGAACCAGACCACCAGCCGCGGCGAGTAGACGATGGCATTGAACTGAACGAGCACAAAGGCGATCGAGAAGACGATGCCGGTCAACGCCATCATGCCGGAAGCGACGGCCGAGAGGTACGCCTGGGCAGATGATGTCGAGAGATCAAGACCAGACGCCAGGAACCTGGCTTCCAGCCGCGGCACCAACAAGCCTGCGACGATGCTCGCAGCGGCATAGAGGGATGGTATCAGCCAGAGCTGCATTCCGCGTCGTCTCCATGGCTCAGCGCCAGGAGGGCTTGTCGCCCCTGTTGGCCACGATCAGCATCGGCGCGGATACCTCCGGTTCGTTGATCTCGATCAATGGTCGGGATGCAGTCGGCAGATCGATGGCCCCTGCGAGTTGACAGAATGGGAAATCACGCAGGCGGTGGCGCTCTGCGCCGCTGAACAAACAAGCTCTCGATTCTATTGGTGCCGCGGGATACCGATCGAATGACTGCGCCAATGATGACGTCGATCCCGGCCTGGCGAAGAGACCGGGCGCAGACGCCCGCCAATTCGGCTCATCGGAGCGAGCAACGAGACCGTTTCGCCCCGCTCGGTGCGCCGAGGCAACGCGTCGCCGGAATTCGCGCAGCACATCCTCGGCGAAGCCGTACGTGAGTTGATAGGATCCGGATTTGCGAAAGCGCATCCCGATGTGAGCGCCACATCGCGATGACCGCGTTCCAGCTTGAACGGGGGCGAGCTTCATTCCGCGGAAGCATGCGCGGCAGTGATGCGTCGCAGGGCCATGCCGCGGCTCCCCGCGAGTGATGTCAGGCGGGCGGGCGATCTGGCTGGGGCGGGAGGGATCGAACCTCCGAATGGCGGAATCAAAATCCGCTGCCTTACCGCTTGGCTACGCCCCACCAGGCGACTGACGGAATGGCGGAAGATCGGGCTACCGCGGATTCTCTCCAGTCGCAGCCGGTCTATAGGGAGCGGGGCGGCATTTCAACCGTCTGGAGGGGCAAAATACCGCAGGCCCGGGATCGGCCGCGCTTGATGCTCTATGGACCCGAACCGGCTCCGTTTCCGGCCGGCCCCTGCCCACCTTCCGACCATTGAGACTGCCTCCGTTTCGTGAGAATACGGCGTCGATATTTGTCCCCCGGGAGTGAGCCATGACCTACCGCGCGCCGATTTCTGACATGCTGCTGTCGCTCAACCATGGCGCGGGCCTCAAGGCCGCCGTGGAGGCCGGCCATTACGGCGATTTCGACGCCGATCTCGCGGCCGCCGTGCTGGAGGAAGCCGGCAAATTCGCTTCGGACGTGCTGGCGCCGCTCAACAAGGTCGGCGACGAGCACGGCATCAAGCTGAGCGACGGCGAGGTCAGGACCGCACCCGGCTGGCCGGATGCCTACAAGCGCTGGACCGAGGGAGGCTGGAACGCGGTGTCCGGCCCGGAAGATTTCGGCGGCCAGGGCCTGCCGCTCGCGATCAACGCCGCCTGCACCGAGATCTGGAGCGCCGCCAACGTCGCCTTCGGCCTCTGCCCGCTGCTGACCGCCTCGGCGATCGAGGCGCTGGACACGCATGGCAGCGACGAGCTGAAAAGAATCTATCTCGGAAAACTCGTCTCCGGCGAATGGACCGGCACGATGCAGCTGACCGAGCCGCAGGCCGGCTCCGACGTCGGCGCGTTGCGCACCCGGGCTGATCGGCAGGCCGACGGCACCTATCGCATCAAGGGGACCAAGATCTTCATCACCTATGGCGAGCACGACATGACCGACAACATCGTGCATTTCGTGCTGGCGCGTCTGCCGGACGCGCCCGCCGGCACCAAGGGCATCTCGCTCTTTCTCGTCCCCAAGTTCATGGTGAATGCCGACGGATCGCTGGGTCAGCGCAACGACATCTACGCCTCCGGCGTCGAACACAAGCTCGGCATGCACGCCTCCCCGACCTGCACCATGACCATGGGCGATCACGGCGGCGCCATCGGCTTCTTGATCGGCGAAGAGAACCAGGGCATGCGCTGCATGTTCACGATGATGAACCAGGCCCGCCTCGGCGTCGGCCTCGAGGGCGTCGGCGTTGCCGACCGCGCCTACCAGCAGGCCTTGTCGTATGCGCAGGAACGCAAGCAGGGCCGCGCCGTCGGCAAGAAGGGCGACGGCTCCGATGCGATCTTCGTGCATCCCGACGTCAAGCGCATGCTGATGCGGATGCGGGCGCAGACCGCGGCCGCGCGCACCATCTGCTATGCGACCGCCGTTGCGATCGACGTCTCGACGCGCGCCAAGGACCCGAAGGTGCGCGCCGATGCGGCAGCACGCGCGGCGCTGCTCACGCCAATGGCCAAGGCCTATTCCACCGACATCGGCAACGAGGTCGCCTATCTCGGCGTGCAGGTGCATGGCGGCATGGGCTTCATCGAGGAGACCGGCGCGGCTCAGCACTACCGCGATGCCCGCATCACCGCGATCTACGAGGGCACCAACGGCATCCAGGCGATCGATCTCGTCACGCGCAAGCTCGCAGCCCATGGCGGCGCGTCGGTGTGGGCGCTGCTCGACGAGCTCGCAGCGACCGTCAGCCAGGTCGAGGCCTCCAACGATCCCGGCTTCGGCACCACGGGTGCAAAGCTGCGCGAGGCGCTGAACGCCTTGGGGCGCACCAGCAAATGGCTGCTGGAGCGCGTTGCCTCCGCACCGAACGAGGCGCTCGCCGGTGCGACGCCCTATCTGCAGCAGTTCGGCGCCACGCTGGGCGGCTGCCTGCTCGCTTCCGAGGCGCTCGCCGCCAAGGCCGACGGCAATTCGGACGCTGCGCGCTACGTCACGCTGGCGCGCTTCTTTGCCGAGAACATCACGGTGCAGGCCGGCGCACTCGAGCGCACGGTCACGGAAAGCGCGGAATCGGTCGCGGCGGCGGATGCGGTGCTGCTGGGGTAAGTCGGATCGGCTCGCCACGACCTCGAATGTCTTGCGCGAGCCTTCCCGTTAGCCTGGCCTTAGCTTGCGGAGATTCGGGCTGCGCTCTTCCCCGGCCGCCACAGCACGATGCCCGTCGCGACGAGATCGAGCACGACGCACAGCGCGAACGCGGTGGTGTAATTGCCCGTCAAGCTCCGCACGACACCGACGATGCCCGGGCCAAAGGCGCTGACGACACCGCTGATCGAAGTGCCCAACCCCATCGCGGCGGCAAAGGCGGTAGAGCCGATCTCGCGCTGGATGATCAAGGGCGGGAACGTGATCATGTTGCCGATCGAGAAGCCGTAGACGGCGCAGCAGGCCAGCAGCACGGTCGGACTCGTGCTTTGGAGAAGCACGAACAACGCCGCCGCCTGGCTCGTCATCGACGCAGCGCAGGCGAGACGCGGGTCGAGCCGGTCGACGAACAGGCCAAGCGACAGGCGCCCGACCACCGCCATCGCCGCCATGATGGTGACCGCGAGCCCTGCCGCGGAGCGGCCGATCAGCGGTTCGAGAAACGTCACCTGGTGGATGATGAAGCCCATCTGCGCCAGCAGCGCCATCGCGATCGGCAGCACCATGGTCCAGAACGCCGCGTTGGCGAGCAGCGCCTTGCGGGAATGGCCCGGCGCGGCCGCGCCGCCAGCGGTCCGGCCTCCGTCCGATGCCGGTGACATCCGTGCCGGCCAGCCGATGAAGGTCACGACCACCGGCAACAGCAGCACCATCATCGCGAGCGTGACCGCCAACATGGCGGAACGGAAGCCGATGCTGCCGGTCAGCGACAGCAGCAGCGGGACGAGGATGATGCCGCCGCAGGTCGCGCCGTTGAAGGCAAGGCTGAGCGCGAGCCCGCGGCGCCGCTCGAACCAGGAATTGAGCACGGTCGCGATCACCACGGTCCCCATGCCGGTCCAGCCGACCGACATCAGCGCATAGGCGAGATAGAGCTGCCAAGGCGTCTGCATCAACGCCAGCAGCACGGTCGAAGCGCCGAGCGCCGTCAGGCCGCTCAGGATCAGCGAGCGCAGCCCGATGCGCTCGAGCAGATCGTCGGTGAAGATTACGAGGACGGAGCTCAGGAGAAACGAGAAAGTACTTGCCGCGGAGACCAGCGTGCCCGGCCAGCCGTGGGCGCGCTGAAGCTCGGCAAGATAGACGCCCTGGCCGTAGAGACCGAAGCCGAACATGAAGAAGGCCATCAGGAAGCAGGCCAGCACGACACGCCAGCCGCGATAGTGCAGCGAGGATTCGTCAATCCGGGTTGCGGCAATCATCAATCGGGCGGTCGGCCATGGAACGGCGCGAGATCATGCACCACAACCAAAGGTTATTCAAATGAAACATTGTAGCCAATTGTTGCGACACGCGACGGCAGCGGGTACCATGCATCAAAATTATCGGACGTCGGCGTCGAAAAGGTTGAGCGGCGCATTGGCACGCCTGCGAGATGATGCAGGCTGATGCTTCGCAAGACCCGCGAGCGTCGCGGCGCGCGATATCCGCTGCATGATCATCGCCGCCGGCTCCAGCGACTTTACCGCCGACATCAAGGATTTCATACGTCTCGACACGCGTGTTCACGACAAAGCATCGTGAAATCTTCGCGCGCTGCGTCTAGTCTTGTCCCATGCGATACGTCTTCCTGATCCTGACCGTCCTCGCCGCCGTCCCTGCCTCGGCCCAAACCGTCGTTCCAGTCGAGCTGCGCGTGCTCGCGATCAACGATTTCCACGGCAATCTGCGCCCGCCACCGGGCGGCATCCGCATCAATGACCCTGAGGACAAGACCAAGAAGGTGACGGTGGCGGCCGGCGGCGCCGAGTACATGGCGACGCTGGTGAAGCAGCTGCGCGAGGGGCACAAGAACACCATCTTCGTCGCCGCCGGCGATCTGATTGGCGCGAGCCCCTTCCTGTCGGCGATGTTCCACGACGAGCCTTCGATCGAGTCGCTCTCGATGATGGGCCTTGCGATCAGCTCGGTCGGCAATCACGAATTCGACGAGGGCAAAACCGAGCTCTTGCGAATGCAGAACGGCGGCTGCCATCCCGTCGACGGCTGCCAGGGACCGCATCCCTTCACGGGCGCCAAATTCCGCTATCTCGCGGCTTCCACCATCGAGACCACGACCGGCAAGAGCGTGCTGCCGCCCTACGAGATCAGGGAATTCGACGGCGTTCCCGTCGCCTTCATCGGGCTGACCTTGAGGGAGACCGCCGGCATCGTCTCGCCATCGGGCATTGCCGGGCTCGAATTCCGCGACGAGGCCGAGACGGTGAACGCGCTCGTGCCGCAGCTGAAGGCGCGTGGCGTCGAAGCGATCGTGGTGTTGATCCATCAGGGCGGCGAGCCCGCCGGCGACTACAATGAATGTCCGGGCATTGCGGGGCCGATCGTCGACATCGTCCACAAATTCGATCGTGCCGTCGACGTCGTGGTCAGCGGCCACACCCACCGCGCCTATGTCTGCGATATCGACGGGCGCCTCGTCACCAGCGGCGACAAATACGGCACGCTGGTCACCGCAATCGACCTCAAGCTCGATCCCGCAACCCGCGACATCGTCAGCGCCAAAGCCGAGAATGTGATCGTCGCCAACGCTTCGCTGGCCAAGGATCCCGAGCAGACCGCATTGATCGACGCCTACGACAAGCTGTCTGCGCCGATCGCCAACCGGCCGGCCGGCTCGGTGACGCAGACGCTGTCGCGCGTGCCGAACGAGGCCGGCGAAAGCCCGCTCGGCAATATCATTGCCGACGCGCAATTGCTCGCAACCCGCGACGCGAAGGATGGCAGCGCTGTCATCGCGCTGACCAATCCCGGCGGCATCCGCACCGACATCGTTCCAAGGGAAAATGGCGCGATAACGTTCGGCGATGTCTTCGCCAGCCAGCCGTTCCGCAACCGGCTCGTCACCATGACGCTGACGGGCAGCCAGCTCAAGGACATGCTCGAGCAGCAATGGCTCGATCCGAAGCGACCGCGGATTCTCCAGGTCTCGAACGGCTTCAGCTATACTTGGGATGCATCGAAGCCATTCGGCGAGCGCGTCATCCCCGCCAAGATGACGCTCAACGGCAGGCTGATCGAACCTGGAAACGGCTACCGCGTCACGCTCAACGACTACCTCGCCGTCGGCGGAGACGGCTTTAGCGTCGCAAAACAAGGCACGGCGCCGCAATATGGCGGCTACGACGCGGACGCGCTGTTCGCCTTCTTCCGGGCACACGGGCCGGTCGGTCCGCTGCCGCCGACCCGCATCCTGCGCGTGAATTGATCCGGATCAAACCGCCGGCGCTTTGCCATTCCCGGCCAAGCGCTTAGATTGGGTTTTGCATTGCGTTTTGGCGCTGGATGCGCCAACGACGTCAAAAGTCCGCATCCCATGAGGCCGACCTGATGAGCACGCTTCTCCTTTCCCACAAGGCCTGCCTCGACCATGTCACGCCGCCGGGACACCCTGAGAGGCCGGATCGTCTGCGCGCGGTGGAAGAAGCGCTGTCGCAAGAGCGTTTCCAGTTCCTGGTGCGAGAGGAGGCGCCGGAGGGCGACCTCGATCTCGTCACGCTGTGCCACAACGAGCATTACGTCACCGAGCTGCGCCACATCGCCCCGTCCAGCGGGCAGATCTATATCGACGGCGATACCTCGATGTCGCCGGGCACATGGGAGGCCGTGATGCGCGGCGTCGGCGGCGCAGTCGCGGCGACCGAGGCGGTGATGGCGGGCGAGCACCGCAACGCCTTCGTCGCGATCCGCCCACCCGGTCATCACGCCGAGATCGGCAAGCCGATGGGCTTCTGCTTCTTCGACAACGTCGCCATCGCGGCGCGCCACGCACAGCGCAAATACGGCATCAAGCGCGCGGCCATCGTCGATTTCGACGTGCATCACGGCAACGGCACGCAGGACATTTTCTGGTCGGACCCGACCGTGATGTACTGCTCGACGCACCAGATGCCGCTGTTTCCAGGCACCGGCGCTAAGAGCGAGCGCGGCGATCACGACACCATCGTCAACGCGCCTCTCGCTTCCGAAGACGGCGGGCCGGAATTCCGATCCGCGTTCGAGAACCTGATCCTGCCGCAGCTCGAAAAATTCAGCCCCGAGCTGGTGGTCATCTCCGCCGGCTTCGACGCGCATTACCGCGACCCGCTGGCCTCGCTGAACCTGCGCGCCGAGGACTATGCCTGGGTGACGCGCAAGCTGATGGACCTCGCCGACAAGACCGCAGGCGGCCGCGTTGTTTCGGTGCTCGAGGGCGGCTATGACCTGCAAGGACTGAAAGAATCTGTTACGGCGCATGTCGGCGCCTTGATGGGCGCCTGACGACGCCCGCCACATTAAGCCCGCAAAACCCGCCTTCACTGTAAGGCAAGCGAATCGGGCAATCGGAAACGGATATGGCCGAAAATACTCAAGTCGACGTCTCCCGGCTCACCTTCGAGCGCGCGATCGAGGAACTCGAAACGATCGTGAAGCGGCTCGAAGACGGCAAGGTCCCGCTCGAAGAATCCGTGACGATCTATGAACGCGGCGAGGCCCTGAAGCGGCGCTGCGAGGAGTTGCTGCGTCAGGCCGAGGCGCGCGTCGACAAGATCACCACCGATGCCAGCGGCCAGGCCACCGGCACCGCGCCGCTCGACGTCCAGTAAGTCAGCCGGGAACTTTCCCCGCTCGGTCGCCTGACGACCGGCGGCCCGCAAAAACGTCTTCGCGGGGCGTGGTTCCTGTGTCGCTTTCACGATCGCGCGGGGCTGTTCCACCGAACACCGCGGTTTCGGGCGGGCGGGCCAATGCCAAACCCTTTCGGGATTCGGCCGCCGAGGGCAAAAAAGCTCTCCGTCAGGTGAAAAAAGCCTGCCGCGGAACCCAGCAAGGCCGGAACCCCTCATCCCGGGCCAGGGTTAACCAATCCGGCCCGCAAGTTGCACCTGCATACCACTCATCGGTGCGGCGGGTTGGCTTTGGCCCAAGCTTTGGTGTAAAGCTGCGCGGAGTGTGGCTTTTTGCAAGCCTTGCTTAGGCACCGATTGCCGAAGACAAGCGCTTCAAACTGCTAATGAAATTGGCTTGGGACTGGCGAAGCCGATCTGAGTGACAGGGATCACAGAGACTGAACCGGAGCGCACTTAAGCTTACCTAAGCTTGAAGACGGGGCCTTGCCCCATGCAGGTGGCTCCGACGGTTTGAGGACTCGCGCTGCGCCGATATTGTGCAAACCCATCGCGCACCGGAATGACCTTCCGGCGCTGACAAATTGGAAATCGCCGTGAACGCATACAGTAAGACGCCGCTTCTCGACACCATCCGGACGCCGGAAGACCTGCGCAAGCTCAAGGTCGAGCAGGTTCGCCAGGTCGCCGACGAGCTGCGGCAGGAGACCATCGATGCCGTCTCGGTGACCGGCGGTCATTTCGGCGCGGGCCTCGGCGTGGTCGAGCTCACCACCGCGATCCATTACGTGTTCGACACGCCGCGCGACCGGCTGATCTGGGACGTCGGCCATCAGGCCTATCCGCACAAGATCCTCACCGGCCGGCGCGACCGCATCCGCACCCTGCGCACCGGCGGCGGCCTGTCCGGCTTCACCAAGCGCAGCGAAAGCGACTACGATCCGTTCGGCGCGGCGCATTCCTCGACCTCGATCTCCGCCGGCCTCGGCATGGCCGTGGCGCGCGACCTCTCCGGCGGCACCAACAACGTTATCGCCGTGATCGGTGACGGCGCGATGTCGGCCGGCATGGCCTATGAGGCCATGAACAATGCGGGTGCGATGAACTCGCGCCTGATCGTCATCCTCAACGACAACGACATGTCGATCGCCCCGCCGGTCGGCGCCATGAGCGCCTATCTGTCGCGGCTCTATTCCGGCAAGACCTATCGCACGCTGCGCGATGCGGCCAAGCAGATCAACAAGCGGCTGCCCAAGATCCTCGCCAACCGCGCCAATCGCGTCGAGGAATATTCCCGCGGCTTCATGATGGACGGCGGCACGCTGTTCGAGGAGCTCGGCTTCTACTATGTCGGCCCGATCGACGGCCACAACCTCGACCATCTTCTGCCGGTGCTCAAGAACGTCCGCGACATGGAAGAAGGCCCGATCCTGGTCCACGTCGTGACGCAGAAGGGCAAGGGCTACGGCCCGGCGGAAGCGTCCGCCGACAAGTACCACGCCGTCGTGAAGTTCGACGTCGCGACCGGCACCCAGGCCAAGGCCAAGCCGAATGCGCCGGCCTACCAGAACGTGTTCGGCCAGAGCCTCGTCAAGGAAGCGCAGAAGGACGACAAGATCGTCGCCATCACCGCGGCGATGCCGTCGGGCACCGGCGTCGACATCTTCAACAAGGCCTTCCCCGACCGCACCTTCGACGTCGGCATTGCCGAGCAGCACGCGGTGACCTTTGCCGCCGGTCTTGCGACCGAAGGCTACAAGCCGTTCTGCGCGATCTACTCGACCTTCCTGCAGCGCGGCTACGACCAGATCGTGCATGACGTCGCGATCCAGAGCCTGCCCGTCCGCTTCGCGATCGACCGCGCCGGCCTCGTCGGCGCCGACGGCGCGACCCATGCCGGCTCGTTCGACAACGCCTATCTCGGCTGCCTGCCCAACATGGTGATCATGGCGGCGGCGGATGAGGCCGAGCTCGTGCACATGGTGGCGACCCAGGTCGCGATCGACGACCGTCCGAGCTCGCTGCGCTATCCGCGCGGCGAAGGCCGCGGCGTCGAGATGCCTGACGTCGGCGTTCCGCTCGAGATCGGCAAGGGCCGTGTGATCCGTCAGGGCAGCAAGATCGCCCTGCTCTCCTTCGGCACGCGCCTCGCCGAATGCGAGAAGGCCGCCGACGAGCTTGCCGCCCACGGCCTCTCGACCACGATCGCCGATGCTCGCTTCATGAAGCCGCTGGATACCGAGCTGGTGCTCAAGCTCGCCCGCGACCATGAGATCCTGATCACGATCGAGGAAGGCTCGGTCGGCGGCTTCGGCTCGCATGTCGCGCAATTCCTGACCGACCAGGGCGTGCTCGACAGCGGCATGGTCAAGTTCCGCTCGATGGTGCTGCCCGACGTGTTCCAGGATCACGACACGCCCGCCGCGATGTACGCCCGCGCCGGCCTCGACGCCAAGGGCATCGTCGCCAAGGTGTTCGAGGCGCTCGGCAAGGACGTCAAGGCCGAGACGGTGAAGTTGGCCTGATAGTCATACGGGCGCTGATCCCCACCTCTCCCAAAGGGAGAGGTGTTGCACCGCGCTCGGCGTTCGGCAGGTTCGTCTCATGAAGATCTACCTGGCAGGTCCCGACGTTTTCCTGCCGGACGCGGTCGAGATCGGCCGGCGCAAGGTCGATATCTGCGCGGCTCACGGATTGACCGGCCTCTATCCGCTCGACAACGCCATCGACCTCGCCGCGCCCGACGCCTCGCGACAGATCTTTTGCGGCAACGAGGCAATGATGGACGAGGCGGTTGCCATCATTGCCAACCTCACCCCGTTCCGCGGCGCCGGCGCCGATCCCGGTACCGTCTACGAGCTCGGCTACATGGCCGGCCGCAGCAAATTCTGTCTCGCCTATTCCAATGACGGCGCAGCCTATGCCGACCGTGTCGGCCGTTTCATGGACGTCACCACGGAGGACGGCCGGCTGGTCGATGCACAGGGGCTGATAGTCGAGGACTTTGGCCTCGTCGACAATCTCATGATGATCCATGCGCTGGAGCTGCGCGGCTGCCCGCTGGTAACTCCGGCCACGATGCCGATCGACGTCTGGCACGACCTCGCCGCGTTCGAGGCTTGCGTCCGGATGGCGGCCGCGCGATTGATCGCTACATAAGCTCTTCAGTCGTCTTTCGGAGATTCGATGCCCCCTCCCCGCAAGCGCGCGGATGTCCTGCTGGTCGAGCGCGGCCTGTTCGAGAGCCGGGCGCGGGCGCGCGCGGCGATCGAAGCCGGGCTCGTCACGGCCGACGACAAGCAGGTTTCAAAGCCGTCGGAGACGATCGCCGAAGACGCGATGATCCAGGCCGAGCCGGCACATCCCTACGTCTCCCGCGGCGGCGTCAAGCTCGCCGGGGCGCTGGAGCGCTACCCGATTGAAATCGAGGACCATGTCTGCCTCGACGTCGGCGCCTCCACCGGCGGCTTCACCGAGGTGCTGCTGGCGAACGGTGCGAGCCTGGTGTTCGCGATCGATGTCGGCAGCAGCCAGCTGCATCCCTCGCTGCGCGATCATCCCAGGATCGTGTCGATGGAAGAGACCGATATCCGCAGCTATGAGGGCAAGCGCCTGCCGGCGCGGCCCGATGTCGTCGTGATCGACGTCAGCTTCATCTCGCTAAAGGCGGTGCTGCCGGTGGCGCTGTCGCTGGCGGCCGCGCCGATGAGCCTGCTGGCGCTGATCAAGCCGCAATTCGAGGCGGACCGGAAGCACAACAAGAAGGGGATCATCCGCGATCCCGCCGTGCACCAGGAGATCTGCGGCGATATAGCCGCCTTTGCCGCTTCGCTCGGCTGCACCGACATCGAGATATTCCCCTCGCCGATCACCGGCGGCGACGGCAATGTCGAATTCTTCCTGGGCGCGCGCCGTGGTTGAGCGCGTCAAGATCGATCATGTCGGCCATCGCGGCGACGGCGTCTGCCTCGAGGCCGGCGAAGCCATCTATGTGCCCTATACGATCGGCGGCGAGACCGTCGAGGTCGATCACGTCCCGGGCCATCATCCCGATCGCCGCAAGCTGCTCGCGGTCGATGTCGCAAGCCCCGAGCGCATCGAACCGTTCTGCCCGCATTTCGGCGTCTGCGGCGGCTGCGCGATCCAGCATTGGGCGACTGAGCCGTATCGCGCCTGGAAACGCAACATCGTGGTGGAAACGCTGGCGCAGGCCGGCATTGATTGCGAGGTGGCGCCGCTGGTCGACGCCCATGGCGCCGGGCGCAGGCGCATCACGCTGCACGGCCGGTTCGGCACGCATGACATCCTCAAGGTCGGGTTCTCCGCCACGAGCTCGCACGACGTCATCCCGATCCATCGCTGCCCCATCCTCGATCCCGGACTCGACGGCGCGCTCGACGCGGCCTGGGCGCTGGCCGAGCCGCTGACGTCCAGGATGCCGGTGACGAAGCCGCTCGACATCCAGGTCACCGCGACCGCCAACGGCCTCGATGTCGACGTGCGCGGCTCCGGCCCGCTGCCGACCCCGCTGGTCACGGCGCTGTCGCGCGTCGCCGAGCAGCATCGCCTGGCGCGGCTGACGCGGCACGGCGAATTGGTGCTGCAGCGCCTGCCGCCGACGGTGAAGATGGGCCGCGCGGAGGTGACGCTGCCACCGGGCTCGTTCCTGCAGGCGACGGTGGCGGGCGAAGAGGCACTCGCCGCACTGGTCGCCGAGCGCATCGGCAAGGCCAAGGAGGTCGCCGATCTCTTCTGCGGCGTCGGCCCGTTCGCCCTGCGGCTTGCCGAGAAGGCCCGCGTCACGGCCTATGACAGCGACGCCGGCGCCGTCGCGGCCCTCGCGAAGGCCGCGCGCACACCGGGCCTGAAACCGATCAAGGCCGAGCCGCGCGATCTGTTCCGCCGCCCGCTGGTGCCGCCGGAGCTGCGCGACTTCGACGCGGTGGTGTTCGACCCGCCGCGCCAGGGCGCGCAGGCGCAGGCGTTGAAGCTCGCCGCGAGCAAGGTGCCCGTCGTGATCGCGGTGTCCTGCAACGCCGCGACCTTCGCCCGCGACGCGCGGCTGCTGATCGACGGCGGCTATCGGCTGGAGGCGGTGGTGCCGGTCGATCAGTTCCGCCACACCTCGCATGTGGAGCTGGTGGCGCGGTTTGCGCGATAGGCTGCGAAATCCGCATCGAGCCGACAACCTTGATACCAGTCAATCGCTCTGCCCTCCGCTGCCGCTAAAAGTGTTCCGCGCCACGAGATGCGGAGCGGACGTTCGTGCTTGACCGACGACAATTCATCGCGACCGCGCTGGGGCTCTCCGCGGCGACCATCACCAGCCCCTCTGCCGCAGCGGCGGCGAAGACCTATGACGAGGAGGTAAAATCGTCACGAGCTCCGCTGCAAACCGTGCCGAGGGATCGTGAGCTCGTGCGCTTTGCCACCCTCGCGGCCAACAGCCACAACACCCAGCCGTGGATATTCTCGGTCCGCGGCAACGTCATCGCGATTGCGCCTGACTTCACACGCCGCTGTCCGGCCGTCGATCCGGACGATCATCATCTGTTCGTCAGTCTCGGCTGTGCCGCCGAAAATCTCATCCTCGCCGCGTCCACGCTGGGCTGGCACGCCGATGCCGCCGTCGACGGCGACCGCATCGTGATCACGCTCGAGGAGGCCCCACAGGGCACATCGGCATTGGCGGCCGCGATTCCGATCAGGCAATGCACCCGTGCTGCGTTCGACGGCAGGCCGGCCGCACCGGAGACATTGCGTCGGCTCGAGGATGCCTGTCGCGAACCCAACGTCGCGGCGATCCTGATGACCGAACGCACCGCGATCGCCGGGGTCACCGACTACGTACTCGAAGGCAACTCGGCGCAAATGCGCGACAAGGCCTTCATGCGCGAACTCGTCAGCTGGATTCGCTTCAACGAGGCGGAGGCACTCGCGACCTTGGACGGGCTATTCTCGCCCGCGTCCGGAAACCCCTCGCTGCCCTCGTGGGTGGCACGGCCGCTTCTCAAGCTCTTCTTCACCGAGAGCGGAGAAAACAAGAAATATCGCGAAGAGCTCGACAGCTCTGCCGGCGTCGTCGTGCTCGCTGCCGATCGCAGCGACAAGTCGCACTGGATCGCCGTCGGCCGCGCCTGCCAGCGCTTCGGATTGCAGGCGACCGCGCTGGGACTCAAATATTCCTTCATCAACCAGCCGGTCGAGGTGGCGGCGCTGAGGCAGCAATTCGGGGCCTCACTCGGCCTCGGCGAACGGCGTCCCGATATAGTGATGCGTTTCGGAACCGGTCCAGACCTGCCGAGATCGCTGCGGCGTCCGCCGGAGCTGGTGATGCAATCCTAGAGCCCGATGAGATCTGGACGTATCGTCAGCTCGCTTTGGATCTTTGTTCAAGCATGATCTTTTCAGAAAGCCGCTTTGTCATGTTCTAGCGCCGAAGGCCGCCCAGCGCAGGAGACTCGCCAGGCAGCATCGACGAGTTGATGTCACTGTCCACGAGTCCCGATTGCTGCTGGATGAACCCGGCCCCAAACGACAGGCTGAGGTTGGAGGTCGGCTTGAATTCGACACCCGCAAACCCGCCATAGCCGGGCGCAGCGCTGGAGGTGAGCGGCGCCAGCGAGCTGCCAATGCCGTTGCCGAACTTCAGCGTGTCGAAACCGGCAAAGAACGTGACGGGCATGCCACCCGGAGTCTTCATGTTATAGCCGAACTGCGTGCTGTCATAAGAGAGCGCGCTGAAATTGCCGATCGCGCCCACCTGACTGAAGCCGCTCAAACCAAGATTGCCGCGTTGGCTGCCGACGAAGAAACCGTTCGCAGAGCTGGTGCGCCAATCGGCATCGCCGGCATTGAAGCTCGCGAAGTTGCCGTAGCTGTCGGAGCTCTGGCCGGCACCACCGCCGAGGCCGAAAGGTCCGCCGGGAATCCAATATCTCAGCGGCGCGACTTGCGCATGAACCGGCTCTCCGCCGAGGCAGAGCACTGCGAGAGCTGCAAGAGCACATGAAAGTGCAAGCTTGAACATTCAGATTACCGTCAACAATTTCGCAAACTATACTCCGCGAACATCATCAATGCCAGCGGAGCGACGGCGCCGGTGTCACGGCTGCAGGTCTCCCCGGGGAACTGCACCTGATGCCGCACAATCCCTTACTCACCCGCCTGACGTCCGTTCTTGCCGAGGTGCCGGGCGTTCAGGCCGTCGTGCTCGGCGGCTCACGCGCGCGGGGCAGCGCGCATCCCTCCTCCGACTACGACATCGGGCTGTATTGTTCTAGCGCGGGCCCGCTCGATACGGACCGGCTCCTGACTGCCGTGACGGAAATCGCCGACGATCCCGGCGCTGCGACCGTGACGAGGTATGACGAATGGGGGCCGTGGATCGTCGGAGGCGCGTGGCTGTCGGTCGAGGGACAAAAGGTCGATCTGCTGTACCGTCACGCCGACAACGTCGAGCGAGTCATGATGGACTGCCGAAACGGTACAGTCCTCATGGCCTACCAGCCCGGCCATCCACACGGCTTCTGCTCGGCAATCTGGATGGGCGAGATCGCATATTGTCAGCCTCTGCACGATCCGAAAGGCCTGATCGCGCGTCTCAAAACAATCGCGCTCCCCTATCCGGAGGACCTGGGCCGCGCCTTGTTGCGGCGCTTTCAATGGGAAATCCTGTTCAGCATCGACAATGCGGAACTGGCGACAGCTCGCAACGAGCGGACCCACGTCGCGGGCTGCGTCTACAGAGCGCTCGCGTGCATCGCGCAGGTGCTGTTCGCACTGAACCGTCGATATCTCATCAACGAAAAGGGGGCACTCATCGAGACGGCCCGCTTGCCACTGACGATTCCCCATCTGGTGGAACAGTCCGACGAAATCTGGCGGCTGATCGGGAATGGCGGCTTGGCACAGGCCTGCGCGATCCTGCGGCAGGTCGATCACCAATTGAAGGCGCTGATACGATCCGGCGGAACGACGCTGTGAACGGCTATGCCGTCTTGTCGACGGAGGACGACGAATCCGCCGGTGGATACTTCGTCACCGGCACCACGAAGGATTTCGTGCCGACCTGGTAGATGACCTTGCCGTTCTTGCCGTCGTCGGTCGCGATCTGCGTCTGTCCGAACATGATGACGTTCTGGTAGACGATGCCAGTGCCCTGGCGGGTGACGCCGTCGGTGGTGACGCTGACCTGCGCTTCCTTGCCGTTGACCGAGAGCACCTTGAAGCTCGCGCTCTTGCCGTTGTCGCTGGAATAGCCACCCCAGCTTCCCATGAGACGGCTGTCGGAAGCCGGCGGCTCCTGCTTCTCCAAATTCGCGGTCTGCTTGCCAACGCCGCCGACCGAGAACAGCAGCACCATACTCTTACCGTCCTTGGTGCCGACCGTGACTCCGCCAAAGGTGATGAGCGTGCCCTTGACCTCGCCAAAGCCGCGCTCGGTGCGACCGTTATGCGTGTACTCGACCTGCGCCCGGGCACCACGGATGTTCACGACCTTGAAGCCGACGGGCTGGTTGTTGCCCACCCAATTGCCCTTCCAGTCACCGACCAGAGCACTCTGGCGATACATCCGCTCGTTGGCGGGCGAAATCTGGTTGGTGCTCGATGTGACGATGGCCATGGCTTGCTCAAAGGCAGGTTGGAAAAACCCGCTTTCGTTCGCTCCAGCAATGTCGGGATGCCGGCTGGAAACGGAAGGAAACAGTCTGATTAGGGCCATGCACCGGTTAATGGGCAGTTAAGTTCAACTTCCGGTTGGGATGGGCAAAAGGTCTCAGCCGGGACGTTAACGTCCCCAGCGGTCGGACCAGATCTTCTCGCCAATCAGGCAGTTGACGCGCGGCTCCTTGTCGGCAACGCGCATCACGGGGCGCTCCGGCGTGCGGCCGGCGACTTCCATCAGCAGCTTGGTGCGGATCGCTTCCTTGAACTTGTCGCGATCCTTGATCGTGATGACGAAGGAGCCGGGACCTCCGATGACGCAGTCCTCATAGTATAAATCGAGATTGTCGATATCCATGGTCGAGTAGGACGGCTCCTTGACCATGATCGGCAGGCCGTTGATGACGATGCCCTTCTCCAGGGCGGCATCGCGCGCCACCGTGACCGGACCGCCATTGTTGTTGGGACCGTCGCCGGAAATGTCGATGACGCGGCGCAAGCCCCGATAGGGATCCTCATCGAACAGCGGCATCGCGAACGTGATCGCACCGGAGATCGAGGTGCGCGAGGCGCGCCGGATCGGCGTTTTCATGATCTCGGCGGCGACCGCGTCCGCCGTCTCCGGTCCGTCGACCAGGCGCCAGGGGATGATCATCTTCTGGTCGCTGGAGGCCGCCCACTCGAAATAGGTCACCGCGATCCGGCCGTTCGGGCCTAACTTCAGCGCCTGCAGGAACTCCTTCGACTGGATTGCCTGCGCATAGCCCTCGCGCTGGACCGCGAGCTCGTCCATGTCCATGGAGTAGGATACGTCGACCGCGAGGATCAGTTCGACGTCGACCATCTGCGCGTCCTTGTCGGCCGCCAGCCGCTGCGATTGCGATCGACTCTCGGGCGATTCGAATTTGGGTCCCGGTGCCGCGATGCCCGCGACGTCCCCTCCGGCAAACATGCCGGCTAACAGCACAGCCCCGATCGAGAACAGCAAACGCATCGCAGTCTCCCGTCGTATGACGCGATGGTGACATGCAATTGCCTTGCCGCAAAGGCCGAAGATCGCTTGCGCTTCACATTCGAGTTAAGAATTTGCGTGCCAGCGCGAAACTGCCGCCGTGTCGCCGCGCTTGCGTCGCCGGAACACGCGCGATCACAGGATTCGTCAATCCGGGGCGGCTCGAACAGCCGAAGCGGTAATGGTGAGATTCTCAGGCGCGCAAGGGGCGCGCCGGAGTTCTCGCTTCGCGAGCCCTGGAATGGCGGCGGCGAGCCTGGAGTGTACGCTCGCCCACTTGTCCGGCACGATTTCCATGCTAGGGTTGGTCGCACAGATGGGGATGGAGTCCCCCGACAACCGCCCGGCGGTCGATGACCGTGCTTGGCTGATGACTCCTGCTCGAGGAGAGGCAATCTCAAGGCCTCTGCCTTTGGCGGGAGCATGGACATACCCGCCGATGGCGGGTTTTTTGTTGCCTTGTAACGAAGGCCAGCCGGAGAAGGCCAGGAGAAGACGACGACGTGACGATGCCGACACCGAATGCTGCGCGCACGACGCTGCCCAGAGGGATCTGGGTGCTCGGCTTCGTCTCGATGCTGATGGACATCTCCTCCGAGATGATCCATGCGCTGCTGCCGATCTATCTCGTCACCGTGCTCGGCGCCTCCACGCTCACCGTCGGGTTCATCGAAGGCATTGCGGAGGCCACCGCCTCGATCACGAAGATCTTCTCCGGTGCGCTGTCGGACTGGCTCGGTCGCCGCAAGCTGCTCGCCGCGCTTGGCTACGGGCTGGCCGCCTTCACCAAGCCGCTATTCCCGCTTGCGCCCAGCGTCGAATGGCTGGTGGCGGCGCGCTTCATCGACCGCGTCGGAAAGGGCATTCGCGGCGCGCCGCGCGATGCGCTGATCGCCGATATCGCCCCGGTCGGCCTGCGCGGCGCGAGTTTCGGGCTGCGGCAATCGCTCGACACGATCGGGGCCTTCGTCGGGCCGCTCGCAGCGATCGGCCTGATGTGGTGGACGGTCGATAATTTTACGATCGTGTTCTGGGTGGCAGTGCTGCCGGCGTTCCTGTCGTTTGGACTGATCGCCTTCGCTGTGAACGAGCCTGAGCCCGACCCGAGCCGGGGGCCTGCGAAGAATCCGCTCAATCTCGCCGCAATGCGGCAGCTTGGAGCGGTGTACTGGCGCGTCGTCGCGATCGGAATCGTCTTCACGCTCGCGCGCTTCAGTGAGGCCTTCCTGATTTTGCGCGCACAGAACATCGGACTCAGCGCCATGTGGGTGCCGGCGGTGCTGGTGCTGATGAACATCGTCTATGCCCTGTCGGCCTATCCGGCCGGCGTGCTGTCGGACCGGATCGGCAGGACCGGCCTGCTCGCACTCGGTCTGGTCTTCCTCGCCGGCGCCGACCTCGCGCTGGCGCTGCTGCCGAATCTGGCCGGCCTCGCGCTCGGGGTCGTGCTGTGGGGGCTGCATATGGGACTGACGCAAGGGCTGCTCTCGGCCCTCGTCGCCGACGCTGCGCCACCGAGCCTGCGCGGCACCGCATTCGGCTATTTCAACCTTTTCACCGGGCTTGCCCTGCTGGCCGCGAGCGTGATCGCCGGCGCACTTTGGGACGCATATGGTCCCCAAGGCACGTTCCTCGCAGGGCTCGGCTTCGCGCTGGTCTCGCTCGTCGGGCTGCTCACGGTCGGCAACGGGCTGGCGGCGGCCAAGGACGAATAATGCAGGTCACAAACCAGGGAACGAGACGTTGAACATCCATTACATTCTGGCTGTAGCCGCCGGCGGAGCGCTCGGCGCGGTCGTGCGCTACCTCGTTGCAATCGGTTCGGGCCGCGCTTTCGGCACCGACTTTCCTTGGGGCACCCTGATCATCAACGTGACGGGATCATTCCTGATCGGCATCTTCGCTGCGCTGTTCGCGACGAGATGGAACCTGCCGCAGACCGCCCGGATATTCTTGACGGTGGGGATTTGTGGCGGATACACCACATTCTCGACGTTCTCGCTGGATGCCTGGTATCTGATCGAGCGCGGTCAGACCGTCGCCTCGGCCGTCTACATGATTGCATCGGTGGTGCTGTCCGTGGGGGCGCTGATCGCCGCAATGCAGTTTGTTCGCGCTCTTCCGTAGGGCGCAGCGCAACCGGCGCATCCCTGCCCGTCTGCAACGACATGATGGCGGCGCACCGACCACCTTGGAGAAGCCCGGGCGCCTGCAATATGATGAGAGGGCTGGAGCTCATCAGGGCCGGGTTTCAGGAAACGATGAACGACACCGTCACCAAGCCGAAAACCAGGACAAAGACCAAGGTCGAGCGGCCGCGGCTGCACAAGGTCATCCTGATCAACGACGACTACACGCCGCGCGAGTTCGTCACCATGGTGCTGAAGGCCGAATTCCGCATGACGGAGGATCAGGCCTACAAGGTGATGATCACCGCGCACAAGCTGGGTGCCTGCGTCGTCGCGGTGTTCACCAAGGATGTTGCCGAGACCAAGGCGACGCGCGCCACCGACGCCGGCCGCGCCAAGGGCTATCCGCTGCTGTTCACGACCGAGCCGGAGGAATAGGACGCGGTCTTCCACTTCGGATCAATTTTACCGATCCGCGCTACCGCAGCTTCAATCTCCTGTGTCACCACGGCGACATGACAGTCGCACTGCGCAAACGGCTCGACCTCAGGCCGGCCCGCCCCGAGACCTCTTTCGGTCCGTTCAGGCTGCTGCACGCCCTGCCCTGGCTGATCCTTGCAGCGGCAATGCGGGTGATCGCATTTGGCGGCGGCGCGATCGCCTTGCCGGCAATTGTCGTCGCGGACATTTCGGTGCTGCTGGCCTTCTTTGCCACGGCACATCAATCGATCGAGGCGGCCGGAGGCCAATCCTCCCTCGGTGAGTTGACGCTCGGCGAACAGTTGAAGCTGTCCTTCTCGGTTCTGTGGCGGATCGCCTTGGTGATGATCGCGGCCGCGCTCGGCACCGCAGCCGCGGGCCACGTCGCGTTTGCGCCTCACCTGATGGCCGGCCTCGATGGCGTTGCTTTCGACCAGTTCACGCATCTCGGGCGATTCTGGAGCGCGTTGATCGCGACGTTGGTGCTCCTCATGATCGTCCATGCCGAGCGCAATGACGGCAAGATCGCATTGTTCGCCGCCATCGGTGAGTTCGCGCGGCGCGGCGTGTGGCTCGGCGTCAGCGTGATCGTGCTCGGTGTCATCAACGTCGCCCTCGCCTATGGGCAGGAAGCGGTGCGCAGCGCGATCTGGAACTTCTGGCAGACCTCGTCGGCGACACAGTTCACCAAGAACCTGGTCTACTTCGTGTTCATCTTCAGCTTCGCGATGCTGAGGCTGTGGATCACTCTGAGGATCATAACTCTGGGCCTGAAGCAGTCATATCTTCGCGGCAGCTAAAGCGCGATGCGATTGGGACGAATGCTGCACATGCGCTGTCCGCTAGGCCATGATCGCCGGCGCTTCATCCGAAATCCCGTACACACGCTGCGCCTTCGAAAATCCCGCAATCGGAAATTCACCGAGCTCCTGCCAATCGTGCCGGCAGACATTGGCAAAGCCTTCCGAGGCCACGATCGTGCGGCCGAGCCGGCTCGCGATCTTCTCCAGCCGCGCGGCGAGATTGACGGCAGGGCCGATGCAGGTGAAGTCGAGGCGGTTGCCGCCGCCGATATTGCCATAGAGAATGTTGCCGACGTGGAGCGCGACGCCGAAGCGGAAACGTTCGACGGCGTCGCCGACCGGAAAGGCGAGCGCCTCGACACTGGCGCGGGACTCGCGCGCCGCCTCCAGCACCTGCGTGCAGACATGCGCGGCATCGCCGACATATTCGTCGATCGGAAACACCGCGAGCAAGCCGTCGCCCATGAACTTCAAAACCTCGCCGCCATGTGCGAGGATCGCGCTGACCTGGCAGTCGAAATAACCGTTGAGGATCTCGACCACGGTCTCGGCCGGCAGCCGGTCCGACAGCGCAGTGAAGCCGCGCAGGTCCGAGAGCCAGATAGCCGCCTGCATGGTGTCGGTATGACCACGGCGGATCTGGCCGCCGAGGATGCGTGCGCCGGCGCGATTACCGACATAAGTGTCGAGCAGCATCTCCGCGGTGCGGCGCAGGGTGATGATCTCGCTGACACGCGCGAGCGGCGCGATGATGGCCCGGATCGACGCGATGTCGTCGTCGCTGAAGCCGCCGGGACGCCGCGTGATCCAGCTCGTCGCGTGGATGGAGCCATCGAGAAACGGCAGCGGCATCGCAATATAGTCGGTCGCACCCTCGGCGCGCATGTCGTCGAGAAACGGAAAGCGCTTACCATCGGGATCGTTCGCGCGCCCCCTGACCTCCAGCCCCTGCTCGAACACGATGCGGAGGGGGCTGCGGGCAAATTCGGGAGTCTCCAGGATCTCGAAGGCGACGCTGCCGATTTCGAACTCCTGCCCTTGCCGCCAGATGAAGTTGCGGCCGAAGACTTCGGGATGCAGCGTGCGGATGAAGATTCCGAACCGCCACACCGGCAGGCCGACCGCGACCAGACGTTCGCAGAATTCGGTGATCATCTCGGCCGGCTCAACCGACCAGGCGCCGTCGATCAGCCAGTTGCAGACGCGCTGGAGCTCGGAATTGTTCATGGCCCATTTGCGGATGAAGTGGTGGGCCCGTCAAGCTGCGCGGTGGGTTAGTCCGGCGACATCAACGTCCAACCTGCCCGCGATCTCGCAGGAGGTGATCGGCCAGCACACACGCCATCATGGCTTCGCCGACGGGAACGGCGCGGATGCCGACGCAGGGGTCGTGGCGGCCCTTGGTGAAAATCTCGGTATCAGTGCCCTTGCGATCGACGGTGAGACGCGGCTGCAGGATCGACGAGGTCGGCTTCACTGCGAAGCGAACCACTACCGGCTGTCCGGTGGAGATGCCGCCCAGCACGCCGCCGGCATGGTTGGACAGGAAGCGCGTGCCGTCATTGCCGGTGCGCATCTCGTCCGCGTTCTCCTCGCCGGTGAGCTCGGCCGCGCCAAAGCCGGCGCCGATCTCGACGCCCTTCACAGCGTTGATGCTCATCATCGCGGCCGCGAGATCGGAATCGAGCTTGGCATAGATAGGCGCGCCGAGACCTGCCGGCACGCCGTCGGCGACGACCTCGATCACCGCGCCGATCGAGGATCCGCTCTTGCGGATGCCGTCGAGATAGGTCTCGAAGAATGCGGCCTTGTCCTTGTCGGGACAGAAGAAGGGATTCTTGGCGATCTCGTCCCAATCCCACTTGTCGCGATCGATCTTGTGCGGGCCGATCTGCACCAGCGCGCCGCGCACCCTCACATCGGGCAGGACTTTTCGCGCGATCGCGCCGGCGGCAACGCGCATCGCGGTCTCGCGTGCGGAGGAGCGGCCGCCGCCGCGATAGTCGCGCAGGCCGTACTTGGCCTCATAGGTGAAGTCGGCATGGCCCGGACGAAACTTGTCCTTGATCTCGGAATAGTCCTTGGAGCGCTGGTCGGTGTTCTCGATCAGGAGTCCGATCGGCGTGCCCGTCGTCACCTGTACGCCGGTCTCCGGATGCGCCATCACGCCGGACAGGATTTTCACCTGATCCGGCTCCTGACGCTGCGTGGTGAAGCGCGACTGGCCCGGCCGCCGGCGATCGAGATCACGCTGGATGTCGGCCTCGGTGAGCGGGATCATGGGCGGGCAGCCGTCGACCACGCAGCCGATCGCCACCCCGTGGCTCTCGCCGAAGGTGGTGACGCGGAACATGTGGCCGAAGGTGTTGAAGGACATCGCTGCTCGCTGGCTCGTAAGTCAGTGCTGACTTGTGGTAGCGCCCGGGAACACGGCATTCAACCCCGTTCCCCGTCATTCCGGGTTCGCCGCTCGGGCGAACCCGGAATGACGGTGAGGAGCCTAGCTAAACTTCTCCAGCCGGCCGTCGCGGAACACGTAGACTGCGCCCTGCTCGATAAAGAGCTCCGCAGCGCTGCCAGGGGTCTCGATGCCCAGGGCCACCATCAGGGCCCGGCAGGTGCCGCCATGGGCGACGGCCACCGTATCGACAAGAAGCGACTCATACCAGTCGAGCATGCGCAGCTGCACGGCCGCGTAGGTCTCCCCGCCCGCGGGCGCGACGGTCCATTTGTCGGCGAGGCGCCTCGCATAGACGTCCGGATCGGAGGCTTCGCTCTCGGCCAGCGTCAGCCCCTCCCAGACGCCGTAGCCGATCTCACGCAGGCGATCGTCGAGCGAATAGTCCGAAGCCGGCAATTCAAGCTTCTCGCGCGCGAGTTCCATGGTCTGCCGCGCACGGCCGAGCGGGCTCGACACGTAAGGCAGCGCCGCCCTGTCCCTGCCCTCGCGCCTGAACAGATCGGCCAGAATGCTGGCCGCCTGCACGGCCTGGGCCCGGCCACGCGCATTCAGCGGGACGTCCTTGGTGCCCTGGAGTCGCCCGAGCGCGTTCCACTCGGTCTCGCCATGGCGGAGGAAGTAGATCGTGGGCACGGGCATTCCGGCTCAGGGCTAGTCCTTCCCGCCCAGCGAGATGTCCGGCGCATCCGGCCGTTTCATGCCGAGCACATGATAGCCGGAATCGACGTGATGCACCTCGCCGGTGACGCCGCGCGAGAGATCGGAGAGGAAGTACAGCGCGCTGCCGCCGACGTCTTCGGTCGAGACGTTGCGCCGCATCGGCGCGTTGTATTCGTTCCACTTCAGGATATAGCGGAAGTCGCCGATGCCGGATGCCGCGAGCGTCTTGATCGGTCCCGCCGAGATGGCGTTGACGCGAATGTTCTTCTCGCCGAGATCGGCGGCGAGATAGCGCACGCTGGCCTCCAGCGCCGCCTTGGCGACGCCCATCACGTTGTAATGCGGCATCCATTTCTCGGCACCGTAGTAGCTGAGCGTGATGAGCGAGCCGCCATCCGTCATCAGCTTCTCGGCGCGCTGCGCCACCGCGGTGAACGAATAGCAGGAGATCAGCATCGACTTCGAAAAATTCTCCTGCGTCGTGTCGACGTAGCGACCGTCGAGCTGCTCGCCATAGGCGATCGCGTGCACCAGGAAATCGATCTTGCCCCACTTCTCCTTCAGCACCGCGAAGGCAGCGTCGATGGTCGCGGCATCCGTGACGTCACAATGGCCGAGCACGAGACCGCCGATCTCGGCGGCAAGCGGCTCGACGCGCTTCTTCAGCGCATCGCCCTGATAGGTGAAGGCGAGCTCGGCGCCGGCCGCGTGGCATGCCTTGGCGATGCCCCAGGCGATCGAGCGGTTGTTGGCAACACCGAGGATCACCCCGCGCTTGCCTTGCATCAGACCTGAATTCTGCGCCATTTTTGAACGTCCCGTCGAACTCTCGCTGAGGTCTGGAGGTACACCAGCCCTCCCCTGCGGTACAGCCCTAATACGCGGCGTTAACGCTGTTTCGAGTGCCGGAATAGCCGTTCCGCTCGGGTGTTATGATCGTTGAGGCGCTCGCGCCGAACGCTGGGACTTCAAGACCGCAATGAACGCGTTTCGCCAGAGTGTGGAAGTCATGATCCCGGCGTTGCGCCGCTACGCCCGCGCGCTCACGCGCGATGCGGATGCGGCCGACGATCTGGTGCAGGATACATTGGTGCGCGCGCTGCGTTCGGAACGCCTGTTTCTCGGCGGCGACGTCAGGAGCTGGCTCTATACGATCCTGACCAACCTCAACAAGAACCGGCGGCGCTCACTGGCAAGGCGGCCGCAATTCATGCCGCTGACGGAGAACAACCCGGATGCCAGCGGGACCGAGGCCGAAGGACGTGACATCGAGAAGGCGCTGGCCACCCTCGTCGAGGAACAGCGTTCGGTGCTGCTCCTGGTGATGCTGGAAGGCATGAGCTATCGCGAGGTCGCCGACATCCAGGGCGTGCCGATCGGCACCGTGATGTCGCGCCTGGCACGCGCACGGGCCCACGTTAAAGCCTCGCTGGAGGGTGAGCGCCCGGCGCTCAGGCGGGTGAAATGAGGACAGCGATGCATTGCACATCGTCCGCCCGCAGCCTGCCGAGGACGCGAGCGAAGTTGAGCCACGAACGATTTTTTGGGCCGCAGAGCCAGAGACGACCGATATGAACGACCGCAATATCCCGGTGACCGAAGACGAGCTGCACGCCTATGTCGACGGCGAGCTGCCGGCGGAACGTCGCGCCGACGTCGAAGCCTGGCTCGCCGCCCACCCTGACGATGCCGAGCGGGTCCAATCCTGGCGGAGCATGGCCGAGATGCTGCACGCCCGCTACGATTCCGTCGCGCAGGAGCCGGTGCCGGCACGGCTGGAGCTGGAGCGGCTCGAACGCCGCCCGCGGCAATGGCTCTATGGCGCCGCCGCGGCCGTGCTGGTTGCTTTCGTTGCCGGCGGCACGGCCGGCTGGGTGGCACATGGCGCCGCCAACGCGCCCTCCACGTTCCAGAGCCTTACGGCAGACGCGCTCGATGCCCACCGCCTCTACGTCGTCGAGGTCCGCCATCCCGTCGAAGTCGGCGGCAACGAGCGTGACCATCTCCAGGCCTGGCTGACCCGGCGCTGCGGCTGGACGGTGTTCGCTCCGAACCTGGAGGCGAGCGGGCTGAAGCTTGTCGGCGGCCGGCTTCTGCCCGGGCCGAGCGGTCCGGCGTCGTTCCTGATGTATGAGGGCGCCTCGGGTGAGCGGTACACGATTTACACCGCCAAGACCGAGAATGGTGCGACGCAGATGCGCTACGCCAGAACGGACAAGGACGGAGCGCTGTTCTGGGCCGAACGCGGCGTCGGCTATGTCGTCAGCGGCGGCGGCGATCGCGAGCGGCTGACCAAGGTGGCGCAGGCCGTGTACGATCAGGCAGAGAAGAACGGCACCTGACAGCAGCGCCATGGCCGAAGCCACGCTCTCGACGTGCTTCGCGACGCGGATGCCTCGATTCCGTCATTGAAAATTTGGAATCAAGACATCGGCGCGTCTCATTATCGCACCGGATGATCACGCGAAAATGAGCAGCGTTCGATCCGCCGATCGACGCGGGCGGCCTCGATTGGGGCTTTTGGTACCGCGCTGGTCCCCCTCTCGAGGCCGCACCTTATGCACGGCTGCCCCGCCGGACAGCCGACATGTCTTGAAGCCAGCGTCGAAGCGCGCTGCGCTTCAGACCCAAGTTGAGCATCATCCTTTCGGGAGAGAATGCTCCGATCGTCGAGGTGGCCTCGGATAGCGCCCTAGCCGAGCCCGCTACGCGGATTGTAGGGGTGGTGGTCCCGCCACTTCTCCATCAATGCTTCGAGCTCGGCGTCGTTCCCGTCCGGTAGCATAATCCTGATGGTCACGAAGAGATCCCCGGTTCCACCAGATTTCGGCAAGCCCTTGCCCTTGAGGCGGAAGGTCCGGCCGCTGGAGGTGTTCTTCGGGACCGAAAGCTCCACGGCATTGCCGAGGGTGGGCACGCGGACCTTGCCGCCGAGCACCGCCTCATACAACGTCACCGGCAGGTCGATCCTGAGGTCGGCGCCCTCGACCTTGAAGAACGGGTGCGGCGCGATGTTGATGGTGATCAGGAGATCGCCGGGCGGATGGCCTTGCGCGCTCTCGCCCTGCCCCCGGAGCCGAATCTGCTGGCCCTCGGTGACGCCGGCCGGAATCTTGACGTTGAGCTCCTTGCCCGTCGGCAGCCGGACGCGCTTCTCGCCACCCTTGGCCGACTCTTCCAGCGAGACGGACATGGCGACATTCACATCGAGATCGAGCCCAATGCCGCCGGTATCGAATTCGAACTGGGCGCCGCCACCGGCCCCAGGCCGGGCGCCGCGCACCCCGCCGCCGAACATGCTGTTGAGGATATCCTCGAACGCGCCGCCGCCCGGGCCGCCACCCGCACCGCCGCTACGGAACGTATAGCTTTCGAACCCGCCGGGACCCGCGCGGCCGCGCGGCCCCCCGCCGCCAGGAAAACCCTGGAAGCGCGGCTTGCCCTCGGCATCAATCTCGCCGCGGTCAAACTGCTTGCGCTTGTCCTCGTCGCCGAGGATCTCGTTGGCCGAGTTGATCTCGGCGAAGCGCTCGGCGGCCTTCGGATCACCCTTGTTGCTGTCCGGATGATGCTTCTTGGCCAGCTTGCGATAGGCGCTCTTGATCGCGGCAGCGCTGGCGCTCCGCGGCACCCCCAAGACCTCATAGGGGTCGCGCATTCGTCACGTCTCCTTCAAGAAATCGAATTGTTCAAAGGGCTCCCCGCCCCACCTGCGGATCATGTGGGAAGAGAGTGGCATTTTTGCAACTAGCAGCGTGGTGAACTTAGCTCCGCCACGGCTTTAGCGTATGAATCTCCCAACGGCCACGGCTCCTTTGGCAGCCGGCGCCCTGAAGCCAGCTTTCGGTGGTGCCGTTGACATAGCTCGCCAGGAAGTCGCGGCATCTGCGTCCGTCCTCGGCGGCATAGGACTGGGCGATCGGCGTCACCGAGCCGCGCGCCCCGGTCTCCGGATTCTCCCAGTGCTGGCTGGAATCCTTGTCGCCCTTGCTGAGGACGTCGGAGGCGGCATTGCGCGCGAAGGCGAGATCGGTCTCGGTGGGCGCCGCGTCTCTCGCCGGCCGCGCGATCGAGCCGGTGAGATCGCTGTCGTCAGTCTTGGCGTAGGCACTCGTGTCATTGCGGGAGAAGCTGCAGCCGCCGGTGCCGAGCCCGATCAGAATCATCGTCACGACGAGGCCGGAGGGCCGGATCGCCGATAGGCCAACGTGATCCCATGCCCTATATAGGGCGGTAGCGGACAAGGACGCATTTTGGGCCGCGGGACGCAACTCGGACTCCAGACATGACCGACACGACCTCGATGAAACACCAGACACCCTTAACATCCGGTGATTTCACCGCCGCCGACGAGCCATTTGCGCTGTTCGAGGCCTGGCTGAACGAGGCGACCAAGAGCGAGCCGAACGATCCGAATGCCATGGCGCTCGCAACCGTCGACCCTGACGGGCTGCCGGACGTCCGCATGGTGCTGATGAAGGGCTTCGATACCGAGGGTTTCGTCTTCTACAGCCACATCGCCAGCCAGAAGGGCCGCGAACTCGCCGCAAATCCTAAGGCAGCGTTACTGTTTCACTGGAAGTCGCTGCGCCGTCAGGTCCGCATCCGCGGCAACGTGACGCCGGTGACCGACGCCGAGGCCGACGCCTATTTCGCCACCCGCCCCAAGCAGGCCCAGATCGGCGCCTGGGCGAGCAAGCAGTCGCAAGAGCTTGAGAGCCGCTTCGCCTTCGAGCAGGCCATCGCCAAGGTTGCGGCCAGATATGTCATCGGCGAAGTGCCGCGGCCGCAGGGCTGGAGCGGCTGGCGTATCACGCCGCTGCGGATCGAATTCTGGCACGACCGCCCGTTCCGCCTGCACGACCGCATCGAATTTCGCCGTGACGCCGCCGGCCAGCCGTGGTCCAAGACGCGGATGTATCCTTGAGCCTTGATCTTAGCCTTGATCTTTAGCCTTGATTTTAGCCTTGGGCCGAACTGAAAGATGTCCATGCCGCATTCGTCCAATGCGCCGCGCCGCACGCTGCTCCTGACCGGAGCAAGCCGCGGCATCGGCCACGCCACCGTGATCCGCTTTTCCTCGGCGGGATGGCGCGTCATCACCTGCTCGCGGCATCCTTTCCCGGAGGACTGCCCGTGGGACGCGGGGCCCGAGGACCACATTCAAGTCGACCTCGGCGATCCCAAGGACACTGCGCGCGCGATCTCCGATATCCGCAACCGGCTGGAGGGCGGCACGCTGCATGCGCTGGTCAACAACGCCGCGATCTCGCCGAAGGGCCCGGGCGGCTCCCGGCTCGGCTCGGTCGACACCGACCTCGACACCTGGACGCATGTCTTCCATGTCAACTTCTTCGCGCCGATCATGATGGCACGCGGGCTGATCGAGGAATTGAAGGCGGCCAAGGGCTCGGTCGTGAACGTCACCTCGATCGCGGGCTCGCGCGTGCACCCCTTCGCGGGCGCCGCCTACGCCACCTCGAAGGCGGCGCTCGCCTCGCTGACGCGCGAGATGGCGTCCGATTTCGGCCGCATCGGCGTCCGCGTCAACGCGATCGCGCCGGGCGAGATCGATACCTCGATCCTGTCGCCGGGCACCGAGAAGATCGTCGAGCAGCAGATCCCGATGCACCGCCTCGGCACGCCCGACGAGGTCGCCAAGATCATCTACGTGCTGTGCACGGACACAAGCTCTTACGTCAACGGCGCCGAAATCCACATCAACGGCGGCCAGCACGTGTAGGCGTCACTGTCATTGCGAGCGCAGCGAAGCAATCCAGAATCTTTCCGTGGAAAGACTCTGGATTGCTTCGTCGCAAGAGCTCCTCGCAATGACGGAATTGGAACCAGCGTTCGGGAAGCAAGGCGATCCAGACAACGCCGCCGCAAGGCCTGGATCGCCCTTACCTTCCGTTCCTCAATCGAGTCGAATCCGACGCGACCTCTCGCGCGGCCGCGGAGCGGCCGTGCTGAATGCAGTCGAGCAGTCGTCGTCGTTCTCACCATCGAGCAGCGGAGCACCACAGTGCCGGCACATGCGTGCCGACATCGACGGCGCCTTGCCGCTCGCCAGGACCTGGCGATAGTTCGCCAGATCGATGACGTTGCGGGGCGTCGTTATGTGTTTCTCAACCATGGCTGTTCCTCGCGGCTACGCACTGCTTATCGCAGACAAGTTTCGCGCAAACGTTCAGTCCACCGCTCAAATTTTACCGGAGGAATTGCGGCACGGCGCGGACATCACGGCACCGCCTCAATCCCGATCTATTCTGCGACACGTTCTACTGTGTCTCCGCGAGCGGCGTAAGGTCTCGGTAGGTATCTTCGCTCGAGCACGACTCCTACAGCCACTTCTTCCATTTGAAGATCCAGTACGGGACGACCGCGGCGACCAGCATCATCACCAGCGCCATCGGATACCCGTGCACCCATTCGAGTTCCGGCATCACCTTGAAGTTCATGCCGTAGACCGAAGCGATCAGCGTCGGCGGCATCAGGACGACGGCCATCACCGAGAACAGCTTGATGATGTTGTTCTGCTCGAGATTGACGACGCCGAGCATGGCGTCGAGCACGAAGGTGATCTTGTTGGAGAGATAGGAGGCGTGGTCGGTCAACGAGGCGACGTCGCGCTGCATGGTCTTGAGCTGCTCGCGCATGTCCTTCGACCATTTCACGCCCTCGACCACCGCGGACAGGAACGTCACGACGCGACCGATCGACACCAGACTCTCGCGAACCTTCGAGGTCAAATCACCCTTGCGGCCGATCGAGATCAGGATCTGGGAGTACCTCTTTGCCTGCCCGTGGCGCGCGCTCTCGGGCTCGAAGATGTCGTGCGAGACCTGATCGATCTCGGCGCCGCAACGCTCCAGAATATCGGCGCAGCGGTCGATCACCGCATCCAGCAGCTCCATCAGCACCATCTCGCCCGTGACGGAAGGCGTGCAGGAGCGAGAGAGCTTGGCCTCGACCAGCGCGAACGGCTTCGGCTGGTCATATCGCACCGTCACCAGGCGGTGGTCGCCGAGGATGAAGGTCACCGCCGTGGTCCGGGGCATGTCGGTATCGGAATGGCACATCAGCGTCGCAGTCATGTAGCGCGCGCCGTTCTCCATATAGAGGCGGCTGGAGATCTCGATCTCCTGCATATCTTCCCGGGTCGGGATGGCGATGCCCGCGAGCCGCTCCACGGCTTTGTCCTCGGCCGCGCTCGGATTGACGAGGTCGATCCAGACGGCGTTCTCCGGCACGGCCGCAAGATCCTCGATGACCGCCTTCTTGAGGGCGGACTCGGAGGGAACAAACACCGAAAACATGAAAAGCTCCAGAGATCCTGCGACAGCCAGCCCTTAGCGCGATTCTGGCAGGTTCACGATGACAACTACATTAACGGAGCGTTTGGACTTGCGGCGACCCGAGGCTCAACTGTGGCACGGAATCGACAGTTTGCCGCATCTCGCCGAAAAAACCGCACAACACCGCAAAATTTGCGGCAGAAAAGCCACAGCTAGGATCTCGTAGCGCGGGAAAAGACCTTCAGAGCTGGAATTGTGGCGGATTTCAACGATAATGGGCTTAACGGAGTCGAGGAACTTGGGCGCCAAGCTCAAGCCTTCCGTGCGGTATTGTTTTGATTGGAACCAAACCATGTCGTCGCTGAAAGTTATGTTTGGGATTTTTGCCGCCGGCCTGATGCTGTCGGGCTGCATGCAGGCCACTCACTATGAGGCGACCGACACCAAGGCCTTCAAGCCGAAGGACAAGGAACTGCTCGCCAAGGTCAAATACGAGAACACCCCGGTCGCAGAGCCGTTCCGCCGCGCCATCGTCGAATACCACCGCAAGGAATCGCCGGGCTCGATCGTGGTCGATTCCGACAACCATTACCTCTATTACGTGCTGGATGGCGGCAAGGCGATCCGCTACGGCATCACCGTTGGCGAAGAAGCCATGGCCTGGTCGGGCATCGCCAAGGTGGGCAGCAAGACCGAGTGGCCGGCCTGGCACCCCACCCCCGGCGAAATTTCGCGTCTGGGCGTACCGACCTATGTCGCCCCCGGCCCGGACAATCCGATGGGCTCCCGCGCGCTGTACCTCTATTCGGGGGGCAAGGACACGCTGTTCCGCATCCACGGCACCAACCAGCCGGAATATATCGGCGCCTCGATCTCGTCAGGCTGCATCCGCCTGACCAACGAGGACGCGATCGATCTCTATGATCGCGTCAAGGTTGGCACCCTCGTCGTGGTGCTCGAGCCCAAGCACGGCGACTCGCCGTACAATTCGCGATTGGCGCTCGGCAACAGCCAAACCGGCCAAGCGGCCAGCTACTGATCGTCTCCGACCTTTGGAAAACAAAAGGCGCCGGTTTCACCGGCGCTTTTTTGTTGCCTGCCTGGACGATTGAGACTTCTTGGCGGGAAGCGATTTCTCTTCAGGTGAAGACGATTTCTCCGCCGGCTCGTCGTCAGCACCTTCCTTCGCCTCAGGCTTGGCCGCGACCTCGCGCGGCGGCGCCTCCTCGGGACGTTCCGCCGGCAGGAGCGGGGCGACCTGCGGCAGAGGATCCCAGACGTTCCACTGGCAGATGCGATAGTCGTTGCGGCGCTGCGCCAGATCGAGATGGATGTGGTCCTCATGGTACCAGTCCGAGCCAGGACCGAGCACGGTGGAAAAGCGCGCGCAGACCGAGTGCAGCACGCGCTCGCGAACGTCGCGCGACAGGGTGCGGTCCGTGAGGCCGATCGACTGCCCATTGACAAGCTTGATGGCGCGGATGTCGATGGCATTGGCCTTGCCGTGCTCGGACAGCAGCGCGCCAGCGACGCGGTTGCGACCGCGACACTCGAAGGAATCGAAATTGTCGAGGTCGCTGATGGGCGAGCCGAGGCTGGCGGCCAGCGGCACCATGTCCTTGCGCAGCCAATCGGCGATCGCGGACGCCATGGTGCAGCGAAGGATGGCCGCCGGCTTGACCGTCACCTTGCGCTTGTCCGGCAGCACGACGGCTTCCAGCCGCACCAGATCCTCACCGCCGCAGGCGCCGGGGCCGCGGATGTCCGGGATCGAGGGCGCGATCGCAATATCCTCTGTCAGCGCGAGGCGGCAGGCTGAGGCCTGTTTCTGGGGTGACGGCGCAGCCTCGGCAGGCTTGTCGGCGCTCGGCTGGTCTGGAGACGACTTTCCCCCTGCCTCCGGCGGGGCCTCGTCCGAGGCCTTGCTCGGTGCCTTGGGAGCCTCTTCGGGGCGCGGTCTTGGCAGCGGAATCTTGGCGGCATGAGCGGCAGCGCGCGGCCGTGGTGTACCAAGGCCGAAGATATCGAATGGCGCAGGATATTTCCGTGCCTCTGCGCTCTCGGCAGGCACGAGCAGCAGCCCGAGCGCGGCGGTAACCATTGCCGCGCCGACGGACATATAGCCGCGACAAGACCATTTGCGGCGAAAGTCCGGCACGCTAAAAGTCATGACAAGTCTTTGGCCCAATGCTGAGAGCGACAACGCGCCCAGCGACTTTTCGGAGGAACGTCGGAATGCTTGGTTTGATGCAAGATTGGCCCCTGCTCTGCCACCGGATCATCGAACACGCCGCCAGGATTCATGGCAAGCAGGAGGTGGTCACACGCTCGGTCGAGGGACCGATCCACCGCACCACCTACGCCGAGATCCACAAGCGCGCGCTCAAGGTCTCGCAGATGCTGGAGCGCGACGGTATCAAGCTCGGCGACCGGGTCGCAACGATCGCCTGGAACACCTGGCGCCATCTCGAGGTCTGGTACGGCATCATGGGGATCGGTGCCATCTGCCACACGGTCAATCCTCGCCTTTTCCCGGAGCAGATCGCCTGGATCATCAATCATGCGCAGGACCGCATCGTGATGACCGACATCACCTTCGTTCCGATCCTGGAGAAGATCGCCGACAAGCTGCCGAGCGTGGAGCGCTACGTCGTGCTCACCGACAAGGCGCATATGCCGGAGACCACGCTGAAGAACGTGGTCGCCTACGAGGACTGGATCGCCGAGGCCGACGGCAAATTCAAGTGGAAGGAGTTCGACGAGAACACGGCAGCCGCGATGTGTTACACCTCCGGCACGACCGGCGATCCCAAGGGTGTGCTGTATTCGCATCGCTCCAACGTGTTGCACGCGCTGATGGCCAACAATGTCGACGCGCTCGGCACCAGCGCGTCCGAGACAATGCTGCCGGTGGTTCCGCTGTTCCATGCCAACAGCTGGGGCATCGCCTTTTCCGCGCCCTCGCAGGGCACCAAGCTGGTCATGCCCGGCGCCAAGCTTGACGGCGCCTCGGTCTATGAGCTGCTCTCGACCGAGAAGGTGACGCACACCGCCGGCGTCCCGACGGTGTGGCTGATGCTGCTCCAGCACATGACCGCCAACAATCTCAAGCTGCCGGATCTGAAGATGGTGATCTGCGGCGGCTCGGCGATGCCGCGCTCGATGATCAAGGCCTTCCTCGACATGGGCTCCCACGTCCGTCACGCCTGGGGCATGACCGAGATGAGCCCGATCGGCAGCGTCGCGGCGCTGAAGCCGCCGTTCCAGAATGCCACCGGAGAGCCGCTGCTCGACGTGCTCCAGATGCAGGGTTATGCGCCCTTCGCCGTGCAGATGAAGATCACCGACGATGCCGGCAAGGAGCTGCCTTGGGACGGCAAGACGTTCGGCCGGCTCAAGGTCTCCGGTCCCGCGGTGGCCAAGGCCTATTACCGCGTCGACACCAACATCCTCGACGAGGAAGGCTTCTTCGACACCGGCGACGTCTCGACGATCGACGAGGACGGCTACATGCGGATCACCGACCGCTCCAAGGACGTGATCAAGTCCGGCGGCGAGTGGATCTCCTCGATCGACCTCGAAAACCTCGCAGTCGGCCATCCGGCCGTGGCGGAGGCCGCCGTGATCGGCGTATTCCATCCCAAATGGGATGAGCGGCCGCTCTTGATCGTACAGCTCAAGCAGGGCCAGCAGGCCACACGCGAGGACATCCTGAAGTTCATGGACGGCAAGATCGCCAAATGGTGGATGCCCGACGACGTCGCCTTCGTCGAAGGTATTCCACATACGGCCACCGGCAAGATCCTGAAGACGGCGCTGCGCGACCAGTTCAAGGATTATCGCTTCCCGAACGCGGCGGCTTAGCGCGCGAAGCCACGCTCCGTCATTCCGGGGTGGTCCGGAGGACCAGACCTCAGGTGCGCAATTGCGCACCGGGGAATCCAGAGATTCCGGGCTCGATGCCGTTGGCATCATCCCGGAATGACGGGCCAGTAACAGTCCGGTCTCCCTTGAATTTGCTCTCGGGCCGTGGTCTCAACGGCGTATCGTCGCGCCAGATCGGCCGGCGCCGCCCTCACATCCGGCAGAGCTCACCCGATGGCCCGCAGGTTTTCCGCTCCCTACCAGTCGGAGCCCGTGTCCAGCCTGGCGAGCTGGGCGCGCAATCTGGCCGTGTTCGCGGTGGTGGCGGTGGTGGTGTCGGTCATCGTCGTCCGCTTCGATTTCCTGGAGCCGAAGCCGGCGCTTGCGACTTTCTTCGGCGGGCTCGCGATATCAGGCCTCTCGATCTTGTTCGGGCTCGCGGGCTTTGCCGCGATCTGGCAGAACGGCTCGCGGGGCATGGCGCGCATCCTGCTCGCCTTCCTGATCGACGGGGCAATCCTCGCCTATCCCGCCTATCTCGGCCTGCAATATCGCAAGCTGCCGTCGATCTACGACATCACCACCGACCCGATCGATCCGCCGCGCTTCGACGCGATGGCGCGGCTGCGCACCGGCGAGGGCACCAACACCGCGGTCTATGCCGGCCTCTACTCGGCGGAGCAGCAGCGCCGCTTCTATCCCGAAATCGTGCCCGTCGAGCTCGAGATTTCCGTCGACCGCGCCTATGCGATCGCGCTCCAGCTCGTGCACAAGCGCAAATGGATCGTCATCGACGAGCGCGCGCCGCAGCCGCCGCGCCGCATCGGCCGCATCGAGGCGGTGGCGCGCACGCCGATCATGGGTTTTCGCGAGGACGTTTCGATAAGGGTCGTGCCGGATGGCGATGATTCCCGGGTCGACATGCGCTCCGCTTCGCGCAATTTCGACAGCGATCTCGGCAGCAACGCCGCGCGCATCAAGAAGTTCATCGACGATCTCAACACCGCCGCCGATGCCGACGCGCTCAAGCCGGTGAAGAAGACGCCGGTCGCGCCGCCCAAGGCGCCGGCGAAGACGGTGAAAAAATAGCGAATTGGCGAGTGGCGAATAGCGAATGGAGAAACACAATTCGCCACTCCCTATTCGCCATTCGCCCCTAGGCCAGCCGATACGTCCCGCCGATCACGGGATCGCCATCGGTCGCGACCACGCCGCGTGCGACCAGGTCTTCGAGGTGCGCCAGCACGGAGTAGCCGGCGGCCGTCGTCAGCCTCGGATCGATACCGATATAGATCGCGCGGACCATCGTCGGGATGTCGGTCTCGCCCTTGGCGAGGCGGTGCAGGATCGAGGCCTCACGCGCCTTGCGGTGACGGATCAGGAAGCGCACGAAGCGCTGACCCTCGGGGATCTCAGGGCCGTGGCCCGAGAAATAGAGATCCTCCTCGCGTGCCGCGAGCCGGTCCAGCGAATCCATGTAGTCGATCATCGAGCCGTCGGGCGGCGCCACAATGGAGGTCGACCAGCCCATCACATGATCGCCGACGAAGTTGAACTTTCGCTCGGGCCAGGCGAATGCCAGATGATTGGCCGTGTGGCCCGGCGTCGCCACGGCCTCGAGCCGCCAGCCGTCGCCTTCGACGACGTCGCCATGTGCGAGGTTGACGTCTGGCGCAAAATCGCGGTCGACGCCGGATTCCGGATTGTGCTTCTCGCTCTCGAAACGCGGGCGCGAGGCGCGATGGGGGCCTTCGGCATAGACCGGCGCACCTGTCGCCTGCTTGATGCGCGCGGTGTTCGGCGAATGGTCGCGATGGGTGTGGGTGACGAAGATATGGCTCACCGTCTCGCCGCGCACGGCATCGAGCAGCGCAACCGCATGCGCCTCATCGTCCGGACCGGGATCGATGATGGCAACATTGCCCTTGCCCACGATGTAACTGACCGTGCCGGTGAAGGTGAACGGGCTCGGATTGTTGCAGAGCACGCGCCGCACGCCGGGGCGGACCTCCTCGACGATGCCGGGCTTCAGCGGAAAGTTGCGGTTGAACGGGACGTCGTCATTGTCGGACATGGCTTGCTCATATCTTGCTGACTTCGTCATGCCCGGCCTTGTGCCGGGCATCCACGTTCGTCGCTTGGGCCAGAACGTGGATGGCCGGGACGAGCCCGGCCATGACGGAGTTTTTGGCGAGTTCTCTTGCCTACCACCCCTAGCCGCTTTGGCTCAGAAAAACGCCTGGATGCCCGTGATCGCACGGCCCAGGATCAGGGCGTGGACGTCGTGGGTGCCCTCATAGGTGTTGACCGTCTCGAGGTTATGGACGTGGCGCATCACGTGGTACTCGATCGAGATGCCGTTGCCGCCGTGCATGTCGCGGGCGGTGCGGGCGATATCGAGGGCCTTGCCGCAATTGTTGCGCTTGACGATCGAGATCATCTCGGGCGCGAACTTGCCCTCGTCCATCAGGCGGCCGACGCGCAAGGAGGCTTGCAGGCCCAGCGCGATCTCGGTCTCCATGTCGGCGAGCTTCTTCTGCACCAGCTGGGTCGCGGCGAGCGGCTTGCCGAACTGCTTGCGGTCGAGCGTGTACTGGCGGGCGCGATGCATGCAGTCCTCGGCGGCCCCCAACGCACCCCAGGAGATGCCGTAGCGAGCGCGGTTGAGGCAGCCGAACGGGCCCTTCAGGCCGGAGACGTTGGGCAGCAGGGCGTCTTCCGGAACCACGACGCCGTCCATCACGACTTCGCCGGTGATCGAGGCGCGCAGGGACAGCTTGCCCCCGATCTTCGGCGCCGACAGACCCTTCATGCCCTTCTCCAGCACGAAGCCGCGGATCTGGTTGTCGTGCGCGGCCGACTTGGCCCAGACCACGAACACGTCGGCGATCGGCGCGTTCGAGATCCACATCTTGCTGCCGGTGAGGCGATAGCCGTCCGAAACCTTCTCCGCGCGGGTCTTCATACCAGCGGGATCGGAGCCGGCGTCAGGCTCCGTCAGGCCGAAGCAGCCGACCCACTCGCCGCTGGCGAGCTTCGGCAGGTACTTCTTGCGCTGGTTCTCGTCGCCATAGGCGTAGATCGGGTACATCACCAGCGAGGACTGCACCGAGTTCATCGAGCGATAGCCGGAATCGACCCGCTCGATCTCGCGTGCGACGAGGCCATAGGCGACGTAGCTCGCATTCGCGCAACCATATTCCTCGGGTAGCGTGATGCCGATCAGGCCGAGCTCGCCCATCTCATTGAAGATCTCGCGGTCGGTCTTCTCTTCGAGATAGGCCTTGGCGACCCGCGGCAGCAGCTTGTCCTGGGCGTAGGCGCGGGCGGTGTCCCGCACCATGCGCTCGTCTTCGGTCAGCTGCTCGTCGAGCAGGAATGGATCGTCCCACTGGAAAGAAGCCGCAGCCGGCTTGTCCTTGGCCTGAGGGCGCACGCTCATGAAACGTCCTTTCGCGTCTGGTTCCGTCAATAATTGCCCGACAAACTAAAGCGCCGCGGCAACAAGTTCAATTGCATCCTGGTTTCGGTCATTCCGGCTCGCGCCACGGCCTGAACCTGGAAACGTTCTGGTCAGCTTTCGAGCTGCTCGTTGGCGACGATCTCGATGCCGAAGCCCGACAGACCCTTGTAGTCGTGCACCGAGGAGGTGAGATGCCGGATCGAGGTGACGCCGAGGTCGCGCAGGATCTGCGCGCCGACACCGACCTCGCGCCACTGGCGGTTGCGGTCGGCCTCCGTCGACGACTCGTCCGGCAGCGGCGCCACGGGGACGCCGGCCGCGCCATCGCGCAGGTAAACCAGCACGCCACGGCCCGATTTCTTGAAATGCTCGAGCACCGCCGCCATGCGCTTGTGACCGGTGAAGGTGTCCTTGACGATGTTCGGCTTGTGGAAACGCGTCAGCACGTTCTTGCCGTCGCCGACGCCGTTATAGACGAAGGCGACGTGAGCGATGGAATCGAACGGCGAGCGGTAGGCATAGCCCTGCAAGGGACCGATCGGGCTCTCGGTGACGAAGGTCGAGACCCGCTCGATCAGTTTTTCGCGCGCCTGGCGGTAAGCGATCATATCCGCGATGGTGACGTGCTTGAGCTTGTGCTGGGCGGCGAAGCGGGCGACCTGTTCGCCCTTCATCACGCTGCCGTCGTCGTTCATGAGCTCGCTGATGACGCCGACCGGCGGCAGGCCCGAGAGCTTGCAGAGGTCCACGGCAGCCTCGGTATGGCCGGAGCGCAGCAGCACGCCGCCATCCTTGGCGATCAGCGGGAAGATGTGGCCGGGCCGGGCGAAGTCGTTGGCGCCGACATTGGGATTGGCGAGCGCGCGGCAGCACGAGGCGCGCTCCTCGGCGGAGATGCCGGTGCCGCCATCGGGCTTGTAGTCGATCGAGACCGTGAACGCGGTGGTGTGCGCGGAATCGTTGTGGGCGACCATCGGATCGAGCCGCAGGCGGCGCGCATCCTCGGTCGTCACGGGCGCGCAGACGATGCCGGAGGTATGGCGGATGATGAAGGCCATCTTGTCGGCGGTGCAGAGCGAGGCTGCGACGATCAGATCGCCCTCGCCCTCGCGGTCCTCGTCGTCGGTGACGACCACGAGCTCACCCCGGGCAAAGGCCTGCAAGACTTCCTGGACGGTATCGGGCATTCCCAATCTCTATCGGTTATGGGCCGGAGGCTCAGCCGGACGCCTTAGCTGGACTTGGCCCTGGATGCTAGTGTCCTGGACGCAACCGCATATGCCCCGGGGCAGGCCCGTCCACGCGGTTTCAGGCTTGCACCGAAGATACCAGGGATATAGGCGCGCAGGGCCCGCAAGGAAGGCGGCCGGACGCCGTCAGGGCAGCACCTCGCGCCGCTCGCCGAGCCGCTGATCGAGTTCGGCCCGCTTGTCGGCGAGCAGGCCGGCCTGGGCGGCTTCGATCACGGTAAACAACTCATGGGCGTCGCTGAGCCTGGTCACGGTGACGTAGCTGGCGCCGGCCTCGTAGAGCGCCCCGACGTCGGCCAGGAGGTCGGCCGTGGCGACGATCAGCGCGGTCGGATTGAGCGCGCGCACGTGGCGGACCAGCTTCTCGTTGGTGGCGCCCTTCAGCAGCGAATCCGGCACGCTGAGGATGATCATCTCGGACTTGCCGATGCCGGCATGGAGCAGCGTATCGACATTGCTGATGTCGCCGTAGATCACGTGCAGGCCGCGCGAAAGCAGGGTCTGGTACACATTGGGGTTGAAGTCGACCACCGTGATCTGCTCCAGCAGCACCGGCGCCTGCCGCTCGATCTCGGCCAGCAGCGCGCTCGCGGCGCGGAAAAAGCCGAGGATGACGACGCGGCGGGCCTCGCCATGGCCGCCCTCGTGCCCGTCCTCGGCATGGCCGCTGCCGTGATCGAGGTCGCGCAGGCCGATCCGCTTCAGGGGACCGATCGCCCAGCGGGTGATCTCGTCGCTGCGGGTCATCACGAAGGTCGAGAGCACCGCCAGCACCACGAAGGCGAAGGAGGCGGCATTTGCCGTCTCCGCGGCGATATGGTGGTCGGCGATACCGGTCTGGATCACCACCAGCGAGAACTCGGAGATCTGCGCGAGGTTCAGCGCCGGCAACAGGCTGGCGCGCAAGCCCTGCTTCATCAGGTAGAGCGGGGTGAAGGTGGTGACGAGGCGGCTCACCACCGTGAACGCCGCGATCATCAAGGCAAGTCCGATCACCGAGAGGCCGGGCACGGGGATGGTCATCCCCAGCGCGACGAAGAACAGCGTGATGAAGAAGTCGCGCAGCGTGGTGACCTTGGCGGTCACGTCGAGGGCGTAAGGGAAGGTCGAGAGCGACACGCCGGCAATCAGCGCACCCATCTCGCGCGACAGCGAGAGCCGCTCGGCGGTCTCGGCAACGAGGAAGCACCAGGCCAGCGCGCCGAGCAGGATCAACTCGGGCCGCCGGGCGATCTGATGGAACAGGCGCGGCAGCACATAGCGGCTGACCAGAAGCGCGGCGGCAACCAGGACCGCGACGCGACCGATCGAGAGCAGGATGACGCTGACCTGCAGATTGGCCAGGCTCGGCTGCACTGCCAGGAAGAGAATCGCGAAGATGTCCTGGAGCACCAGGACGCCGAGGGTGATGCGGCCCGGCAGCGTGTCGAGCTCGCGTTTCTCATAGAGCACCTTGACGATGATGACGGTGCTGGACAGCGCGCAGGCGACGCAGAGATAGACCGCATCGAAATGCCCGCCGCCGAGCGACAGGCCAATGCCGACGAAGAACAGGCCCCCGAGCAGACAGCCGCCGAGCAGCTGACTGCCCGCCGCGAACAGGATCACCCGCCCTGCCCGCACGATCTTCTTCAGGTCGATTTCGAGCCCAATCATGAACAGCATGAAGATCAGGCCGAGCTCGGAGATGACGCTGATCGATTCCTGCGAATGGACCCAGCCGGCGCCGAATGGACCTATGCAGAAGCCGGCGATAAGGTAGGCCAGGATTAGCGGTTGCCGGGAGAAATGGGCGAGCAGGCCCAGCATCCAGGCAAACAGGATAGAGAGAGTGATGTCGCGAATGAGCTCGTGCATGCCAAATTGGTCCGTTTTGCCGCACCCTAGAGGCGGGTTGCGGTGCGGCAAGCGAGCAATTCGTCACATGCTGAGAGCGCTCGTCGCAGCCATGCTGCTAGGTCCCCTCGCCTTTGCCGATTCGCTCGCCGCGCAATCCAAGGTCAATATCGAACAAAACTTTGCCGATTCGCTCACCGCTCTACCGAAGGAGGACCTCGCCGTTTCCGGTGGGTTCTACGTGCCCGCCTATTCCAGCGTCGCGATGAGCCAGGGCAAGCTGCGCGTCGACTTCTCGGTGACCTTGAGCGTGCACAACGCCTCCGAGACCCAGCCGCTGGTCGTCAAACGCATCGCCTATTTCGACACCGCAGGCAAGCAGGTTGAGAGCTATCTGAACGCGCCGGTCGCGCTGAAGCCGCTCGCCACCGTCTCGATCTTCATTCCGACCGATGACGTGCGCGGCGGGACCGGGGCCAACTTCCTGGTCGACTGGGCCGCCACGGGCGAGATCGCCGAGCCGGTGGTCGAGGCCCTGATGGTTGGCGGCATCGCCAATGCGCATTACGCTTTCATCAGCCAAGGCCGCCCGACCAGGACGGCCGGCAAGAAGTAAGGCGGCCGGTGCAAAGCCGCCGCTCAACAAGAACAAAACGAGGAACGCCCCATGACGTCCAGCTTCGATTTCGCACCCCTGTTTCCGGCAGGGCTGCCGGCCCCCGCTGCGCGCTGGACGGGCCTTGCCAAATACAGCTTCGTCGGCGGCAACAATGATTCCGAACAGGTGCCGCTCGACGAGCTGATCGAAGCGACCAACGCGGTGCTGCGGCGCGAGGGCCGCTCGCTCGCCACCTACGGGCTGGCCCATGGCCCCCAGGGCTACCTGCCCTTGCGCGAATTCCTGGTGACGAAACTCAAGCGCGATGCCGGCATCACCTGCACGGTGGACGACCTGCTGATCGTCTCCGGCTCGCTCCAGGCGCTGGATCTCGTCAATGCCACGCTGCTGGCGCGCGGCGACACCGTGATCTTCGAGCAGGATAGCTATCAGGGCTCGCTGAACCGCCTGGCGCGGCTCGGTGTCAATGTCGTCGGCATTCCCCTCGACAAGGAGGGCATGCGCATGGACGCGCTGGCGACGACGCTGGCCGACCTGAAGAGCCGCGGCATCCGCCCGAAATACATCTACACAATTCCAACGGTGCAGAACCCCACCGGCAGCATCATGCCCGAGAGCCGGCGCGCCGAACTGGTGCGGCTCGCGGCCGAATACGGCGTCCCCATCTTCGAGGACGATTGCTATGCCGACCTCGTGTGGTCAGGGCAGCGGCCGCCGGCGATCTACGCGATGAGCCCGAACGGCGGCGTGATCCATATCGGCTCGTTCTCGAAGTCGATCGCGCCAGCGCTGCGCGTCGGCTTCATCGTCGCGCCCTGGGAGGTGATGTCGCGGATGCTGTCGCTGAAGACGGATGCCGGCTCCGGCGCGCTCGAGCAGATGGTGCTCGCCACCTATTGCAAGCCGCATTTTGCAACCCACGTGCCGGCCCTGACGAAGGCCTTGCGCACCAAGCTCGACACGCTGATGGAAGCGCTCAACGAGCAGTTCGGCACGGCGGCCGAGTTCGAGGAGCCCAAGGGCGGAATCTTCCTGTGGGTGAAGCTGCCCGACCAGGTCGATACGCTGAAGCTGTACCAAGCCGCGCTCGCCGCCGGCGTCTCGATCAATCCGGGGCCGGAATGGTCGACCAACAAGAGCCATTCCAGCTCGCGGCTGCGGCTGTGCTTTGCAAGCCCCACGCATCAGCAGATCCGCGAGGGCGTCGCCGTGCTGGCCGAGGTCTGCCGCAAGGAATTCGGCGTGCCGGCCCGCAGCGCCAATGTGGAGAAGCGGGCCTGAAGCTGCTGCCTCACGCCCCGACGTGGAATTCCACGTTGACCTGGCCGCTCCCGGAGGATGGAAAATAGTCGCAAAGCTGCTCGGCGGCGCCGCGGTAGTCATACCAGCCCAGCGCGGCGAACAGCATGATGGTGTCGGCCATGCCGCCTTCGCCGTTGCACTTGGTGGCGTAGTCCGGAAGCATGTCGAGGAATTCGCGATAGCGGCGGCTCTGCCACAGCTCGAGCACGCGCAGGTCGACCTGACGATTGAACTCGCTGGCGACCGACGTCCACGCCTCGGGGCCGAGCTTCTTGTTCGGCCAAAGCCGGTGCGAGAGCGACCCGCTGGCGAGGACGGCGACCCGTTCATCGGATTCATCGATTGCGCGGCGAGTGGCTTCACCGAGGATCCGGCTCTCCTCGAACGAGGTGAACAGGGGCGAGGCGACCGAGACCACCTTCGCAAAACCGTCCGGGTTCATGTAGTGCATCGGCACGATCGTGCCGTATTCGAGCCCGAGGCTGGCCACCTGGTGGGCGGTGACGTTGAGACCCGCATCTGCCGCCCTGCCCGCGATTGCCTCGGCGAGGCGCGTATCACCCGGCAGATCGTAGCGCAGATCCTGGATCATCTGCGGCGCCTCGTGGCTCGTGAACGAGCCGCGATGCTGCGCATTGGCATTGACGTGGTAGCCGAAATTGGAGAGCCAGTGGGTATCGAACACCACGAAGCAGGTGACGCCGCGCTCTCTCGCCCGCCGGCCGAGCTCGCGCAAGGAGCTGACCGCCGGCTCGCGCGCGGCACGCAGCGGGCTGCCGGGCTGCTCCGACAGCATCAGTGATGGAACATGGGTGACCTTGGCCGCGAGTACGAGCTGCCCCATGGCCGTCACCTCGAAGCGTCAGGCCGCCTGCGGCTGACTGCTGTGGATCGCGGAGGCGAGCCTCAGCAACAGGACGATCGAGACGTTGCCCTTGCCGGCCTCGATCTGGGCGATATAGCGCTCGGAGATTCCGGAGCGGCGGGCCAGCTCGCGGCGCGAGAGGTCGCAGCGCATGCGCGAGGACCGTAAGCGATCGCCCAGCTCGGTCAGAAACGCCGCTTCGGAATAAGGCGGTACGGCGCAGCTCCCCGGCAGCACTTCGCCCGCAAAATCCACGACTTGATTCAGCATTGGTCTATCCACGTTCGCCTTCGGGAATGCCATCCTACCCTCGAAATGCCCTGCCTCATTGACGCGGATCAAATTCGCGAGCGATCGCCGGCCGCCGTGGAACCGCCGCCGGCGCGATGCTACACTTTGGAAGTCTTCGAGGCGGGGTTTTTCAGGACATGATGCGACGTTTGGACCGCTGGATCGCGGCTGTAGTGCTGTGGGTTGCGTTCACCTCCATGGCCGGTGCCGAGACGCTGGCCGCGACCGTCGAGCAATGGGGCCTGCTCGGCTCGTGGGCGGTCGACTGCGCGGCCCGGCCGGACCGCGACAAGGGCGCGCTCCTGACCTACGAGATCAGGAAGGATGGCCGGGTGATGTACCGGCGCAATTTCGGCGAAGCCAAAGACGAGAACGAGGTGGTGTCGGCCACAGTCAATGCCGAGGGCCTGCTCGACGTGATGGTGTTCTTCCCCTCGCTGCATCAGACGCGCGAATTCGGGCTCCTGCTGCAGAAGGACGGAAGTCTGCGCGCGATCTACAATCGCAGCGAGCGCGGCGAGTACACGATCAAAGACGGCAAGTACGTCGCCACCGGCGCACCAACGCCCGCGCAGCAACGCTGCGATTAGCCGTCATTCCCAGGCATGATCTGATCGGAAACCGCCGCACACTTTGCCCTGACGCGGCTCTTTGAGTCCGGATCATGCTCACCTGAACATCCATTCAGAATTCTCTCCCCGTTCCTCCGGAACGTTCGCGTGGATACACGGTTTAGATGTGCATTCATTTGGAGAAGGACATCATGAAGAAGCTTGGTTATGTGGTTGCAGCTCTCGGTGCGCTCGTGATCGCGGCGCCGACGCTGGCAAGCGCAGAGACGGTGGTGATCAAGCGCGGTCATCATCATCACGGTCCGCACGGCGCCCGCGCCGAATATCGTATGCATCACCATGACCGCGGCTGGCATCGCCACCATCGCGGAGACCGAGTGGTCGTGATCAAGCGCAGCCACCGCCACCATCACTGGGACTAATGCGCAACGCAAATGAAAATGGCCCCTCACGGGGCCATTTCTGTTGCCCAAGCACGCGAGCTAATCCCACGCCGGCGCGAAGCCGGGATTGACGCAGCGCCTGTCCTTCGACAGCGCGGCGATTTTCTTGCGGTCGGAATCGTCGAGCGTGATCTTCAGCGCGTCGAGATTGGCCTGTTGGCTCTCGCGGCGCGAGGCCTTCGGGATTGCGGCGACGCCGTTCTGGTCGAGCAGCCATTTCAACGCGACCTGCGCGGCGGTCGCGTCGTGCCTGGCGCCGATCTCGGCCAGCACCGGATCCGAGGCGATGCGCCCCTGCGCCAGCGGACAATAAGCGACGAGCGGAATCGACTTGGCCTGGAGATAGGCCAGCACCTTCGATTGATCGAGCATGGCGTGATATTCGACCTGGTTGCAGGCGATCGGCGCCTTGATGTCCTCGACCGCGACCTTGAGCAGCGCCGTGGTGAAATTGGCAACGCCGATGGCCCGCGTGCGCCCCTCCTCCTTGAGCTTCATCAGCGTCTCGAACACCGCGCCCCAGTTCGCAGCCTTCGACGGCCAATGCACGAGATAGAGATCGACATGGTCGAGCCTGAGCTTCTTCAGGCTGGCATCGAACGCACGCCGGATCGCGTCAGGGGCGAGGTTCTCGTGCCAGACTTTCGTGGTGACGTGCAGTTCGCCGCGCGGCACGCGGGACGACGCGATGGCCGAGCCGATCGGCTCCTCATTGGCATACATCTCGGCAGTATCGATGTGGCGATAGCCGATCGACAGCGCGCTCTCGACTGCGGCGCGGCAGGCATCGCCCTGCATGCGGAAGGTACCGAGGCCGAGCTTGGGCAAGCTGATGCCCTGCGTTCTCAGATGGTCCATGAAGCAGCTCCTGACGCATTTCAGCCCGCAGGATAGCCGCGGGAGCAGACTTTTCGGTGATGAAGAGTGGGTGGCGGGATAGCCACCATAGCGCGGGAGGCGTGGCGCGGCCAGTCAAGATCGGGTTAGCGGCCTACGAATGCTCTGCGATCAATGCCGGACGCGCTTGCGGCTGCGGATCGATCTCAACCGACCAGAGGTCGCGATTTTCCACATCCTTCAAGGTCACCGTCATCACACCGCTACGGCCATCGATGTCGACCCTGCCGAAGAACTGCAGTCCGAAACATGGCGCGAGGTTCTCGCCCTGCGCTGCACTGCAGCCCTGCTGATACATCGCGACCGGGCCAAAGGTGTCGTCGAGCTCGCCAGGCCCCCAGCTGCCGGCATGCAACGGACCGGAGACGAACTCCCAGAACGGCTCGAAATCCTGGAACTGCGCTTTGTTCGGGTCGTAGTAGTGCGCAGCGGTGTAGTGCATGTCGGCGGTGAGCCAGACGATGTTGCGGATGCCGGCGCGCTTGATGGAAGAGAGCAGATCGGCGATCTCGTGCTCGCGCCGGTCGGGCGGCCCGTTGCCGAGCGCGACGGCGTCCAGGCTGATCAGGCCGATCGGCAAGTCGGCCGCGATGACCTTCCAGGTTGCGCGCGAGGCGGCGAGCTCCCGCTTGAGCCAGGCGAGCTGCTCGGTTCCGAGGATCCAGCCGCGATGGTCGTCGCCCTTGTTCCAGGTCTCGTCGCGAAAACTGCGCATGTCGATCATGAAGACGTCGAGCAGCGGGCCGTAGCCGATCTTGCGATAGACCCGGCCCTGCCGCGCGCCGATGTCGCGGATCGGCATGAAGTCGAAGAAGGCGCGGCGGGCGCGCGCAACCAGCCGCGGCGTGCCGTCGTCCTCGCATCCGGCCTCGTCATAGCTGCCGGTCGGCGACCAGTCGTTGGTGACCTCATGATCGTCCCATTGCGCGAACATCGGCACCTCGGCGTGGAAGGCACGGAAGTGTTCGTCGAGGTGGTTGTATTTGTAATTGCCGCGGAACTGCGCCAGGGTATGCGCGACGTCGGACTTTTCCTCGGTCACGACATTGCGCCAGGTCTCGCCGTTCGGCAGTTTCAACTCGGAAGGAATCGGGCAGTCGGCATAGATGTGGTCGCCGGAGTGGATGAAGAAATCTGGCCGGTTGTCGAGCATGGTCCGATAGCTGCGATAGCCGCCGCGCGAGACGTCGATGCCCCAGCCCTGCCCCGCGGTATCGCCGGACCACAGGAACGATATCGACTGGCCCGCAATCGGCGCCGTGCGGAAATGGCCGAGCCGGCTTTCGCCGGCGACACCAGTGGCAATGTCGTCGAAGCACACGCGGTAGAAGATATCCTGGCCCGGTGGCAGATCGGTCAGCAGCAGTTTTGAGGTGAGATCGGCGTCCGGCAATGCATCACTGGAAGCCGACGCAATGATCGTTTTGAAGCTCTCGACGGTCGAGCACTCCACCTGCATCCGCGCAGGCCGGTCGGCGCGCGCCCAGATCACGGCCGAGCCCTCCGAGACGTCGCCGGACTGGATCCCGCCCGCGATCTGCGGGCGGTCGGCGGCACGACTGATGGAGGGCTTCGCAAGCGAGGCGACCGCGAGGCTGGAGGCGGAGCGGACCAGGAACTGCCGCCGGGTCCATGCGCGCGGAGCGCGGAGCGTTGCCATTCAGGAAACCTTCGTCGAATCACGACGGAAGGTGCCTGCGCTCCTTAACTTCCAGCTTACGGTTTCTTGACTCCGCGCCTACGGTTTTGCGACGCGGCGATGACGGCTTTGGCCTCGACTAACGCTTCCAGTTGCAGATACCGCCGGAGCGGCATGGCCAGGTCTGGATGCGGGTATCCATTGCCTGCGCGTCGAGCGGATTGCCGTGGCGGCGCGCAAGCTTCGCACGGGCCGCGCCGCGCGCCTGTGCGCTCCTGGTATGAGCGGCCTTTGGCTCGGCAACACGAACGCGCTCGGCAGCAACCTTCTTCGGCACGTCGACAGGCTCAACTCGAGCCTGCGCCTCGTTGCCGCCGCGCGCTTCGAGTGCCACCGGCGCGAAGCGCGTCTCCGGCCCGAGACGCTTCGGCGACAGGACGGCCTTGGAGAGATTGAGGCCGAGATATTCGCCGGGCTTGTAGTCGTCAGCGCGCGCAATGCCGCCCCCTGCGATCACAAGGGCAAAGGCAATTGCGAAGGGAACGTTTTTCAGGACCACGGACGCCTCCTGAAATTGATTCATTAAAGGGGTAATTTACCCCTATTTAGGAGGCGTCGCGCGCAATTCCAGCGGTCCAATGCCGCCGTGGTTAAGAAGTTTGACGGTGTCAGGCGACCTTTCGCGCCGCTCCCGTCCCGTCCAGGAACCCGATCAGACGGCTGCGGATGATGGTCTCCGCCTCTGCCATGATGCGATCGATCAGCTCCTTGCAGGACGGGATGTCGTGGATCAGGCCGGCGACCATGCCGCAGCTCCAGGCGCCGGCGTCCATCTGGCCGTCCAGCATGATCCTGGGATAGACGCCCGCGACCTGATCATGGATGTCGTCGATCGTGAGCTTGTCGCCCTTCTCGCGCTCGATCTCGAGCAGGCGGTCGACATTGGCGTTCTTCAGCACGCGCTCGGTGTTGCGCAAGCTCCGCATGATCAGGCGGGTGTCGAGCTCGGTCGCCGCGACGAGCGCATTCTTCACGTTCTGATGCACCGGAGCTTCCTTGGTGGCGATGAAACGTGTGCCCATGTTCATGCCCGCCGCGCCCAGCGCGAGCGCCGCGACCAGGCTGCGTCCATCGGCCATGCCGCCGGAGGCGACGAACGGAATCTTCAGCTCTTCCGCCGCGCGCGGCAGCAGGATCATGTTGGGAATGTCGTCCTCGCCGGGATGTCCGCCACACTCGAAGCCGTCGACGCTGACGGCATCGCAGCCGATGCGTTCGGCTTTCAGGGAGTGGCGGACCGAGGTGCATTTGTGGATGACCTTGATGCCGGCCGCCTTCAGGGCCGGCATGTAGGCTTCCGGGCTGCGGCCTGCGGTCTCCACCGCCTTGATGCCACCTTCGACGATGGCCGCAATGTACTCGGGATAGGGCGGCGCCGAGAAGGTCGGCAGGAAGGTGAGGTTCACGCCGAACGGCTTGTCGGTCAAGTCGCGGCAGCGCGCGATCTCCTTCGCGAGCAATTCCGGCGTCTTCTGCGTGAGACCGGTGATGATGCCGAGCCCGCCGGCATTGGAGACGGCGGCGGCCAGTTCGGCAAAGCCGACGAAATGCATGCCGCCCTGAATGATGGGGTGCTCGATGCCGAACAGTTCGGTGATCGCGGTCTTCACTTAAGTACCTCCCGGAATTTGCTTGATGTTGAGATCAGTCTAGCCGGACTTTTGCACCGCGGTCACCATTTCTCTCCGAACGGGCGGATATCCATCTCGAAGGTCCAGGCGCTCTTCGGCTGCTGGTAGAGCTGCCAATAGGCGTTCGCGACCGACGACGGCGGCATCAACAGATCGGGATTGTCGAGCGCATTCGGCCCGAGTGCTTCGAGCCTGCGCTGCCGCACCCATTCGGTGTCGACCCCGGAATCGATGATGAGATGGGCGACGTGGATGTTCTCCGGCCCGAGCTCGCGCGCCATCGCCTGCGCCACCGCGCGCAGGCCGAACTTGGCGCTGGCGAAGGCGGCATAGCCGCTGCCGCCGCGCAAGGAGGCGGTGGCGCCAGTGAAGAAGATGTTGCCGCCGCCGCGCGGCAGCATGAGCCGCGCCGCCTCGCGCCCCGCAAGGAAGCCGGAATAGCAGGCCATCTCCCACACTTTCCGGAACACGCGCTCGGTGGTGTCGAGGATCGGAAAGTTGACGTTGGCGCCGACATTGAAGATGCAGACTTCCAGCGGCGCGTGCTTGTCGGCGTCATCGAGGAAGGCGATGACTTCATCCTCCTTCCGCGCATCGAGCGAGCGCGCGTGGATGTCACCGCCGGCGGCTTCGATATCTTGCACCAATGGCGCGAGCTTGTCGCCATTGCGGCGGCCGGCGAAGATCGAGAACCCCTCGGCGGCAAACTTCCTGGCGATTTCGGAGCCGATGAAATCGCCGGCCCCGATGACGGCCGCTGTGGCGTTTCGCTTGGGCAAGGTCACCTCCTCCGGTGAGCCGCTATGGGCATGCGGCGGGCAGTGTACCGAATATTATAGTTCTGAAATAGAACTATCACACTCAAGGGAATATTGGTAGTATTGTTTCGATAATGCATTGACTCTTCATGTCAGTTCCTTTTTTAGACTGACTGTCGCCGGAGACCGCACCATGAAGTGGGACACGCTGGACGAAGAGCCCTGTTCGCTATCCCGCGCCTTCTCACCCCACCGCCTGGTCCCGCCCCGGCCCCGCATGCACATGCACCTGCTTGGCGTGCAGCGGCTCGCCGCATTCCGAGCACACCATCACGGGATCGAACAGCTTGACGGGATCGAACAGCTTGCCGCAGATATTGTGCTCGAGCAGCAGCGGCCGGCCGCGCTCGTCGCCCCGCCCTGCAACAGCAGCGCTGTCATTCGTGATCGCGCGGCTCAAAGGAGCAGCCCGGCACCCATGGACGCCGCGCTTGCTCACTAGGTTGCCATGGGGCACACGCACCTTCAGTGCGTCTTCGCCTCGTGCCACTTCTCGAGATCGGGTTTGACCTTGTCCGATCCCTGCTCCTTCTCGGGGTTACCCTTCCAGGGCTTGTCCGTCTGTCGATGCGAACCCCAGTCGTTCTGCTGCCGGGGATCGTCGTTGGGCCGTTCCTTGCTCATCGATCTCACTTTCCTGAAACGTCAAGCGAAGGGGACGCCGTAATAGGAGTTGATACCACGCACGGCGGCGTCATCACCCCAGTTCCAATCGCTTCGTGAGCCATATTTGGGCGCGCCTTCCAGCTCCTTGGTGGTGATGCCGGTGACATAACCGCCAAGCTCTGTGTCGTATTTCAGCGACTGCCAAGGCAACGGATAGTGGTCGTTGCCCAGTCCCAGGAATCCACCAAAGCCGAGCACGGCGTAGGACACCTGGCCACTGATCTTGTCGATCATCACGCGTTCGATCGAGCCGATCCGGTTGCGATCGGCGCCATAGACCGATGTTCCCTCGACCTTGTCGCTGCCGATCAAACGGCCCGTCTCACTGCGATCCAGTTCGTCTTGGTTCAACATCGCAATTCTCCACTCGGCCACGTGCAAAACCAACCGGATAGGCACGGGATCGTTCCGGTGCATGTTCCGCGAGCGGTCAGGAACATCGCACCAAACGAGCCGTTCTCTGAGTTTCACGCACCTGACAAAACAAGGGCCACACCCAATGTCCCAGACCGTCTCCGACTTCATCGTCCAGCGTCTGCATCAATGGGGCGTGCGCCACATCTTCGGCTATCCCGGCGACGGCATCAACGGCGTGTTCGGTGCGATGAACCGGGCCGGCGGCAACATCGGCTTCGTGCAGGCGCGGCATGAGGAAATGGCAGCGTTCATGGCGACCGCCTACGCAAAGTTCTCGGGCGAGCTCGGCGTCTGCATTGCGACCTCCGGCCCCGGCGCCTCGCATCTCGTCACCGGGCTCTACGATGCGCTGCTCGATCACCAGCCGGTGCTGGCGATTGTCGGCCAGCAGTCGCGCAACGCCCTCGGCGGCCACTATCAGCAGGAACTCGATCTTCTCTCGATGTTCAAGGACGTTGCCGGCGCCTACGTCATGCAGGCATCCTCGCCTGCGCAAGTGCGGCACCTGATCGACCGGGCGGTGCGGATTGCGCTGGCGCGGCGGACTCCGACCGTGATCATCCTGCCCAACGACCTGCAGGAGGAGCCTTACGAGGATCCGCCCCGTGAACACGGCACGCTGCATTCCGGCATTGGCTACAGCCCACCCAGCATCACGCCGCGTGAGGCCGATCTCGACCGCGCCGCGGAGGTGCTCAACGCCGGCAAGAAGGTCGCGATGCTCGTCGGCGCTGGCGCGCTTCACGCCACCGACGAGGTGATCGCGGTTGCCGAGCGGCTGTCGGCCGGCTGCGCCAAGGCACTGCTCGGCAAGGCCGCGCTGCCCGACGACCTGCCGTGGGTCACAGGCTCGATCGGCCTGCTCGGCACCGAGCCCAGCTACAACATGATGATGGAGTGCGACACGCTGCTGATGGTCGGCTCGGCCTTTCCCTACGCCGAATTCCTGCCCAAGGAAGGCAGCGCGCGCGGCGTTCAGATCGATATCGACGCCAGCATGCTGTCGATCCGCTTTCCCATGGAGGTCGGTCTCGTCGGCGACGCCGCCGAGACGCTGCGCGCATTGCTGCCGCGACTCGCGCCCAAGGCTGACGACGCCTGGCGCCGCGGCATTGAGGACGATGCTGCGAGATGGTGGAAGACGCTGGACGACCGCGCACATCAACCCGCGGCGCCCGTCAACCCGCAGCTCGTCGCCTGGGAACTGTCCCCGCGCCTGCCCGACCGCGCCATCATCACCAGCGATTCCGGCTCGTGTGCCAACTGGTTCGCGCGGGACCTGAAGATGCGGCGCGGCATGACGGCTTCGCTGTCCGGCGGTCTCGCCTCGATGGGCGCCGCGGTTCCCTATGCGCTCGCCGCGAAATACGCCCAGCCGGACCGGCCGGTGATCGCGCTGGTCGGCGATGGCGCGATGCAGATGAACAACATGGCCGAACTGATCACGGCTGCGAAATACTGGCGCACGTGGCGGGATCCGCGCTTCATCGTCTGCGTCTTCAACAACGAAGACCTCAACCAGGTCACCTGGGAGCAACGCATCATCAACGGTGATCCCAAATTCGAGGCTTCGCAGCGCATTCCCGATGTCTCCTATTCGCGCTTCGCCGAGCTGATCGGCCTCACCGGCATCTTCGTCGACAGCCCACAGCTGCTCGGCCCGGCCTGGGAGCAGGCGCTGGGGAGCGAGATGCCGGTGGTGCTGGAGGTGAAAACCGATCCCGAGGTGCCGCCGCTGCCGCCGCACATCACGCTCCAGCAGGCGAAGAATTTCTCGCTCGCCTTGATGAAGGGCGATCCGAACGAGAGCGGGATGATCAAGGGTGCGGCGCGCCAGATGTTCGAATCGATCCTGCCCGGGAAGCAATGAGGTGAACAATGAGTGACTTCCGCGACATCCAGCACGGCGTCAACGATCCGGTCGGAGGCCTCGACGTCAAGCGGCAGATCAACGACAACCGCACGCCGCATGAGCGGGCGCAGCACCACGCGGACGTACGCGCTGATGCGACCCCCACGCCGGCGGAGCCTTTCCTTCCGGAGCGGCTGCGGCGAAAGGCGACCGATCCGCTCAATCCGCGGACCGGTCGCCGTCCTGCGGGCCGGTGATTAGGAACCTCGGCTGTTGCGACGTGTTGGTCGGCGCACATTCGCCGGCAAACGGCCGCGCGACTTATCGGAGGGATCTGACCATGAAGCGAACCATCATCGCACTTGCCTGCGTGGCTCTCGCGGGCCCCGCGCTCGCCCAGTCGCTCGGCGAGAAGACCGGCGTCAACTCGGCGCTCGGCGTCGCGCCATCCACTGCCGACTTCGTCAAGCAGGTGGCGATCAGCGACATGTTCGAGATCGAATCGAGCAAGCTCGCCCAGCAAAAGGGCAACGCGCAGGAAAAGAGCTTCGCCCAACAGATGGTGACCGATCACACCAAGACCAGCACCGAGCTCAAGGGGCTTGTCAACGACAGCAAGGTGCAGGCGACGCTACCGACCGCGCTCGACAGCTCCCATCAGAGCAAGCTCGACAAGCTCAAGAACGCCTCCGGCAAGGACTTCAGCTCGGACTACAATTCCTATCAGGTCAGCGCCCATGAGGATGCCGTCTCCCTGTTCGAACGCTATGCCAAGGGCGGCGACAATGCCGCGCTCAAGGATTGGGCCGGCAAGACCCTGCCGGCACTGAAGCACCACCTCGACATGGCCAAGGAGCTCGGCAAGGCGCCGAGCGTCGGTCAAACCAAGTAACGCATTGCTGAAGGACGCCGGCGCGTCCGGCGTCCTTCGCTTGGCAACGACGACCGTCTCCGCGCATTGAGGTTCGAACATCGCGGAGAGCATGATGTCGAACCACGGCAAAACCTCGCTGTCCCGCCGGCACGTCGTCCACGCCGCGAGCGCGACACTCGCGGCGGCTTCGCTGGCGTCCTCAGCAGCGCAAGGAAACGCTGCAATGCCGTCGCGCCCGGACCGATCTGGACGCCGCTTCAGGTCTCCGGCGCTGCCACGATGGACAAGCTCAAAAAATTCGGCGGCATGACACCGCTCGGCCGTCCCGGCCAGCCTGTCGAGCTCGCGTCGATCTACGTGCAGCTTGCCGCCGCCGATGCAAGCTATGCGACGGGACAGGTCTTTGGCGCCGCCGGCGGCTCCGGACAACCGTAGTTGCGGCGCGGCGGGCTAAGGCCCCGTGAGAGTTCAGGAACCTTCCTTGTCTCCGGGCTTTACAAAACTGTCATGGAGGAAAACTCGCCGGCGGACCGATGGCGCTCGTAACAGTGAAACCCACCCGGATCGATACGGCGATCGCCGACGAGATTGCACGCAATACCAACTCAGGCCTCGAGCATGCCGCCCAGGCAATGACCTGGGGCGCCGACGAGCATGTGCTGCTCGCGCTCGCTGCTGCCGGATGGCTCTACACCTGCCTCCGGCATCCGCAGCGGCGTCCCGTTGCCGATCACGTCCTGGTGGTATCGCTGGTGACGGCGATAGTGCCGCATGTCTTGAAATCCGTATTCGACCAGACGAGGCCTGACCGGCTGACCGTGAGCGGCCACCGGCACGGTATTCCTTATTCGGGACGCCCCCACGACGCGTTTCCCTCCGGTCACGCCGTGCATATGGGCGCCCTCGCCTCGGCGGCCAGCCTGTTGCCGCCGGCCTCGCGCCGCGTGGCACGCTCGCTCGCCGTGGCGTTGTCGCTGACGCGCGTGGCGCTGCTGGCGCACTGGATCAGCGACGTGGTGGCAGGCTTCACGCTCGGCATCGTCGTCGAGCGACTGGTCAGGCGGTTCACGCTGGCGAAATCACCGCAGCAGCGGACCGAAGCCTCGCGGGTACGGCCATGACGGAATATCTCGTGCGCTTCGTCGCCGGCGGGCTGATCGTATCCATCTTCGCAATCCTCGGTGACATGCTACGGCCAAAGAGCTTTGCCGGGCTTCTCGGCGCAGCTCCGTCGGTCGCGCTGGCCACCCTTGGCATCGCCGTGGTCCAGCACGGCCCGCAATATGCCGCGGCCGCGAGCTGGACGATGATCTATGGCGCCATCGCGCTCGCCTGCTACAGCCTCGTCGTCTGCCATCTCCTGATGAGGATCCGTCTCGGCGCGCTCCCCGCGACGGTCCTTGCATTTGTCGTATGGCTCGGGGTTGCCTTCGGTCTGCTCGCGGGTTTGGGAGGTGCCGCCTGATGCTGGTGAAGCTGTCGTCATCGGCACTGAAACAGACGCGGTGGTACGAATACGCCGTTCGCTTCCTGCTCGGCGGCTGCGCGACGGTGCTCGCGGGAGTTATCGGCTCGCATTTCGGCGTTTCTGTCGGCGGGCTCTTTCTTGCACTTCCGGCCATCTTCTGTGCCAGCGCGACGCTGATCGAAAGCCACGAGCGTCACGCCAAGGAGAAGGCCGGGCTGAACGGGCGGCGTCGCGGACAGAAGGCCGCAGCGCTCGATGCCGCAGGCGCAGCACTCGGCGGCATCGGCCTCGCGGCGTTCGCTGTCGTCTTCCATGCCACCGTCGGTACAAGCGTCGCACTCGGTTTCATCGCCGCGTTGACGGTCTGGGCCAGCGTTTCCGTGACGGCCTGGTGGCTCAGGCGCAAGCTTCGCATCGTCTCGCACAGTCGCGGTACCCACTCGCCATCGGCGGAGGGCTCCCGCTTCGTGAAGCCCTGAACTAGCCCGCTTTCGCCGTCGTCGACGTCTGCGATTGCGGCGGCTGGAGCCCCGGGCTGTTGGCCCAGCGCTCGACCTGATCGATGATCTTCTGGTGGCTTGGCCGCACTGGCTTGGACGCTTCCTTGGACGCTTCCGGCTCTTCGGAAAGCTTGCGAGGTAACGTGACTTCGTCCGTCATGGCCTCTCCTCCCTTTCGAGAAGAATGCGCCATGGCAGGATATGTTTCCAAAATTAACTTATTGATTTTACTGTGTATTTTTACTCATTGAGAGACTTTGCCGACTCTGGCGGAACTCCCGCCAGCTTTGTTCGTTGAGTAAACTACTCAACTTACTCAATTTGCGTGATCGCCATGAACGACCTTCGCGCCGAGCGCCTTCAGGTCATGCTCTCGCCGGAAGAGTTGGCCGCCATCGACGATTTCCGGTTCAAGCACCGAATGCCGACGCGGGCGGCCGCAGTCCGCGAACTCCTCAGGTTCGGACTGACCGCCGTCGGCGTCGATGCCGCCGTGGGCGTGAAGTCAAGCAGCTTTGGCGTGCTCGGTCGCGGACCTGACGGACATACTCAGGGAGATCCAGAGAGCGGCACCAGCGGCTGACGCACGCACAGAAGGCCCTCTGCCCATAGGAAACGGCCCTGGCACGGTGGGTGCCAGGGCCGTCCTTGGAGATTGCTTCCGGCGCACCGGGGGCATGACAACCGAAAGCAATCCGTCGACTCTTCCCGCGGGGATTCGTTCCTCGTGAAAATTAACCTGTCGCGTCGCTAGAGCCGTCCGGCATCACGCCGGAGCCTGGCGTCTTGCTATTGTCATTCAGCTTGGGATCGCGCGTCGCTTCACGCGAAGGCGAACCTTTCGGGTTCGTCTTGTGCACGGACTGTGCACGCTCCTTGTCACGCGGCTGCTCCTCCCCGCGCTTGTCCTTGACGATGCCTTGGTCGGAATGGGCCATGGTGGGGTTCTCGCTTGTTCTGGTGTCTCGGAACGCCTACGCACCGCGGCGTCGAATGTTCCGGTACAGCGCTAACTGCGCACCGCGTGGATCGCGGCAGATGCGTTCTCGAGATGCACCTGCCGCAACGTCGTCACCGTCGCGAACGCGACCGAGACGCCAAAGGCGAGAATGAGGGAAAGAAGAGCCAGACGTGGAGCCATCGCCAAAACCTCCTTCTGAACTGGAAATCGACGCGATCGAATGTTCCCGGATGATCGCAAATCGGTCGCTTGCCTTCCGTGAGCGGTCTCACACGCAGATTCGCGAGAACGAGCGGCTCACGCCTTCCGCTTTGGAGGAGCGCGGACCGCAACGGGCGGGACTTCGCCGTCGAGCCAATCCTGCTCGTTGGCGAGCGCCGTCCAGGCGTCGGCCATGCGCGAATAGCGCTTATGGGCGGGTTGTCCCTCGGCTCGCTCGGCAAGCTGAAGACAATTGTCGGCGTTATCCCTGAAGATGTCAGACTGTTTCATGTGGAGGACGTGGGGACGGAACTCTCGCGCCGCAACCCGCTTACCGGATCGTAATGGTCAGGGAACTTCGCAAGCCGTTCATCATTGATACCGATGCGAGTTCTTGCCGTCCTCATCCTGGCGTTCATCAACACTGCGGCGCTTGCCGACAGCACCGGCGAGCGAAAGCCCGGCGAACGGTCACCGACCGCGATCGAGGTTATCAGCGGCGTCTACAATTTCAGCCGATTTCAACAGGGTCTTCTCGAGAATACCGACCTCAAGGGCAATGCAGAAGTCAAGAACCTCGCTGCCCTGCGCGCCGAGGAAGCGGCCAAGCGCGACAAGAGCCTGAAGAAGGTCCAGGAGGCCATTGGCGCAGAGCCGCGCGTCGGCAAGGCAACATCCTCGACTGCGAGCCTGGTCGAGCCCGAGATGTCGGATGGCCCGACCTACGTCAGGAGCTTCTATGCCGCGCAGATTCCCGAATATGAATCGGTCATCGGACTGCTCGAGCGCTATCTGAAGGCGCCCGACAATGCAGCGCTCGCAGCGTTCGCGCGCGAACAGCTCCCGATGTTGCGCTCGCAAGTCAGGGACGCCGAGCGTACCATGGCGGACAAGTAGCCGTTTCTACTTGTCGTTAGGATGACGTTGCTGGCTCTGCGGCCGTACGGTGCGATCACTCTCCGGCATCTTGTCCCGACCCGCATCGCCATTGTCATCCTTGCCGCCCGAAGATGACGTGCCGCTGCCGCTTGGATTCGACTGGCTGGCCGTTCCGGTGGTCGGTGTTTCCGCCCGCGGGCTGGCGGAGCTTGCGGCGGGATCGCCAGTCACGGCGCCGCGCCCGCTGGGCGCACCGCCCTGTGCCAGAGCCGATCCCGCGGCAAAACACAGTAATGGCGATGACGGCGAGTCCTGCTTTCATATCCGTTCTCCCTGGGTCTCTCGGCGGGTTAACCTTAGGGCTCGGTGCTCCGTTCCGAAGGATGGAATGCCGGGCAAGGGACGAGCAGAGCGGCGGCTCCCACGAGGGCATCCTTCTGGGCGTGGAACCAATTCGGCGGATCATTGTTAATTCCGTCGGGCTGAGCAAAGCGGGTTCCAATTCCTCGCGCCGCACCTTGGCGCTTGATTTCGAATTTGGCTGACGCTCTATTTCATTTCGACCAAACGCGTCGTGCCGCGGATTCGGCGAACGCCTGCGGGGGAATCAGTATGAGCGACCTCGATCCCGGAACTGCATCAGGCTCCGGTCGTCGCGTTCCAAAGCCCAAAACCAACGGTACGTCGGAGACGGATTCCCGGGCGGAACTGTTGCTCGCCTTGCAGGCCATGCGCAGCGGTGACTTTTCGGTGCGCATGAGCGGCGACTACCTCGGTATCGACGGCAAGATCGCCGACACTCTCAACGAAATCATCGCCGCCAACCAGCGCATGGCGCAGCAGCTCGAGCTGGTCGGCCAGGTGGTGGGCCGCGAGGGCAAGACCCGCCAGCGCGTCAAGTTCGGCCTCGCCTCAGGCTCCTGGGCCGACATGGAAGGTTCGGTCAACACGCTGATCGACGACCTGCTGTGGCCGACGCGCGAGGTGACGCGCGCGGTCGCCGCCGTCGCACAAGGTGACCTGCTCCAGACCGTCAAGCTCGACGTCGATGGCCGTCCGCTCGGCGGCGAGTTTTTGCAGTCGGCGAACATCGTCAACACCATGATCAAGCAGCTCGGCGTGTTCACCTCCGAGGTGACGCGCGTGGCGCGCGAGGTCGGCACCGAGGGCAAGCTCGGTGGTCAGGCCCAGGTGCCCGAGGTGACCGGCGTCTGGAAGGACCTGACCGAGAGCGTCAACTCGATGGCGAACAACCTGACCAACCAGGTTCGCAACATCGCCGAGGTGACGATCGCGGTCGCCAACGGCGATTTGTCGAAGAAGATCACGGTCGACGTCCGCGGCGAGATCCTGCAGCTCAAGGAAGCCATCAACACGATGGTGGACCAGCTCCGCTCCTTCGCCTCGGAAGTGACGCGCGTCGCGCGCGAGGTCGGCACCGACGGCAAGCTCGGCGGCCAGGCGATCGTGCCGGGCGTCGCCGGCACCTGGAAGGACCTGACCGACAGCGTCAACGCGATGTGCGGCAACCTGACCGCACAGGTGCGCAACATCGCCAACGTGACGACCGCCGTGGCGCGCGGCGACTTGTCGCGCAAGATCACGGTGGACGTGCGCGGCGAGATCCTGGAGCTGAAGGACACCATCAACACGATGGTGGACCAGCTCAACTCGTTCGCCTCGGAAGTGACGCGCGTCGCGCGCGAGGTCGGCACCGAGGGCAAGCTCGGCGGCCAGGCCCAGGTGCCCGGCGTGGCCGGCACCTGGAAGGACCTCACCGACAACGTCAACTTCATGGCCTCGAATTTGACGGCGCAGGTCCGCAACATCGCCGACGTCGCCACCGCGATCGCCAGCGGCGACCTGTCGAAGAAGATCACGGTGAACGTCTCCGGCGAGATCCTTCAGCTGAAGGAGACGCTCAACACCATGGTCGACCAGCTCAACGCCTTTGCCGGCGAGGTCACGCGCGTCGCGCGCGAGGTCGGCACCGAAGGGCGGCTCGGCGGCCAGGCCAACGTGCTCGGCGTCGCCGGCACCTGGAAAGACCTCACCGAGAGCGTCAACTCGATGGCCTCCAACCTGACTGCGCAGGTCCGCAACATCGCGGAGGTGACGACGGCGGTCGCCGGTGGCGACCTGTCGAAGAAGATCACCGTGGACGTGCGTGGCGAAATTCTGGAGCTGAAAGATACCATCAACACCATGGTGGACCAGCTCAACGCCTTCGCCGGCGAAGTGACGCGCGTGGCGCGCGAGGTCGGCACCGAAGGCAAGCTCGGCGGACAGGCCGTCGTGCGCGGCGTCGGCGGCACCTGGAAGGACCTCACCGACAGCGTCAACTCGATGGCCTCGAACCTCACCGGCCAGGTCCGCAACATCGCCGAGGTCGCAACAGCGGTCGCCAAGGGCGATCTGTCGAAGAAGATCACGGTGAACGTGTCGGGCGAGATCCTTCAGCTGAAGGAAACGCTGAACACGATGGTCGACCAGCTCAACGCCTTTGCCGGCGAGGTCACGCGCGTCGCGCGCGAGGTCGGCACCGACGGCAAGCTCGGCGGCCAGGCCGGCGTGCCCGGCGTTGCCGGCACCTGGAAGGACTTGACCGACAGCGTGAACTCGATGGCGGGCAACCTGACCGCCCAGGTCCGCAACATCGCCGAAGTGGCGACCGCGATCGCCGGCGGCGACCTGTCGCGCAAGATCACCGTCGACGTGCGCGGCGAGATCCTTCAGCTCAAGGACACGCTGAACACGATGGTCGACCAGCTCAACCGCTTCGCGGGCGAGGTGACGCGCGTGGCGCGCGAGGTCGGCACCGAAGGGCGCCTCGGCGGTCAGGCCAACGTACCCGGCGTCGCCGGCACCTGGAAGGATCTCACCGACAGCGTCAATTCGATGGCGGGCAACCTCACCGCCCAGGTCCGCAACATCGCCGAAGTGACGACCGCCGTGGCGCGCGGCGACTTGTCCCGCAAGATCACCGTGGACGTGAAGGGCGAAATCCTCGAGCTGAAGAACACCATCAACACCATGGTGGACCAGCTCAACGCCTTCGCCGGCGAGGTCACGCGCGTGGCGCGCGAGGTCGGCACCGAAGGCAAGCTCGGCGGACAGGCCGAAGTTCCCGGCGTCGCCGGCACCTGGAAGGACCTCACGGACAACGTCAACTTCATGGCCTCGAACCTGACGGCCCAGGTCCGCAACATCGCCGAGGTCGCGACCGCGATCGCCGGCGGCGACCTCTCGAAGAAGATCACGGTGGACGTGCGCGGCGAGATCCTTCTCCTGAAGGACACGCTGAACACCATGGTCGAGCAGCTCCGCTCCTTCGCCGCCGAAGTCACGCGCGTGGCGCGTGAGGTCGGCACCGAAGGCCGGCTCGGCGGTCAGGCCGTCGTGCCCGGCGTCGGCGGCACCTGGAAGGACCTCACCGACAACGTCAACCTCCTGGCGGCGAACCTCACCACGCAGGTCCGCAACATCGCCGAAGTGACCACCGCCGTGGCGCGCGGCGACCTCTCCCGCAAGATCACCGTCGATGTCAAAGGCGAAATCCTCGAGCTCAAGAACACCATCAACACCATGGTGGACCAGCTCAACGCCTTCGCCGGCGAAGTGACGCGCGTGGCGCGCGAGGTCGGCACCGAGGGCAAGCTCGGCGGCCAGGCGCAGGTGCCAGGCGTCGCCGGCACCTGGAAGGACCTCACCGACACCGTGAACTTCATGGCGGCCAACCTCACCGAGCAGGTGCGCGGCATCGTCAAGGTCGTCACGGCCGTCGCCAACGGGGATCTGAAGCAGAATCTCACCGTCAAATCGAAGGGCGAGGTCGCGGCCCTCGCCGACACCATCAACAACATGACCGAGACGCTCGCGACCTTCGCCGACCAGGTGACGTCGGTTGCGCGCGAGGTGGGCGTCGAAGGCCGGCTCGGCGGCCAGGCCAACGTGCCGGGCGCCGCCGGCACCTGGAAGGATCTCACCGGCAACGTGAACCTTCTGGCTGCCAACCTCACCTCTCAGGTGCGCGCCATCGCGGAAGTGGCGACCGCCGTGACCAAGGGCGACCTGACGCGATCGATCCAGGTCGACGCCCGCGGCGAAGTCGCGGAGCTGAAAGACAACATCAACACGATGATCACTAATCTCCGTCTGACGACGGACGTGAACACCGAGCAGGACTGGCTGAAGACCAACCTCGCCAAGTTCACCAACATGCTCCAGGGCCAGCGCGATCTCACCACCGTCGGCCGGCTGCTGCTCACCGAGCTGTCGCCGCTGGTCAACGCCCATACCGGCGTGATCTACCAGGTCGAGAACGAGGACAACTCCCAGCTGCTGCTGCTCGCATCCTACGCCAGCGACGGCATCTATCCCTATCAGCGCGTGCTCCAGTTCGGCGAAGGCCTGATCGGCCAGTGCGCCCTCGACAAGCGGCCGCGCATGGTCTCGGACATTCCGTCCGACGTGGTGCCGATCAACTCGGCGCTGTTCCGCGTCGCACCGAAAAACCTCGTCGTGCTGCCGGTCCTGTTCGAAGGCCAGGTCAAGGCCGTGATCGAGCTCGCCTCCCTCGTCTCCTTCACGACGTCGCAGATGACGTTCCTGGAACAGCTCACCGACTCCATCGGCATCGTTCTGAACTCGATCGAGGCGACGATGCAGACCGAAGGCCTGCTCAAGCAGTCGCAGCAGCTCGCCGGCGAGCTGCAGACCCAGCAGCGCGAATTGCAGCAGACCAACGACCAGCTCGAGCAGAAGGCGCAGCAGCTCGCCGAACGCAACGTCGAGGTGGAACGCAAGAACCAGGAGATCGAGCAGGCTCGCCGCGCGCTCGAGGAGAAGGCGACCGAGCTTGCGCTGACCTCGAAATACAAGTCCGAGTTCCTCGCCAACATGAGCCACGAGCTGCGCACGCCGCTGAATTCGATCCTGATCCTCGGACAGCAGCTCAGCGACAACCCGGACGGCAACCTTTCGGCCAAGCAGGTCGAATTTGCCCGCACCATCCACGGCGCCGGCACCGACCTGCTCAACCTCATCAGCGACATTCTCGATCTCTCCAAGATCGAGTCCGGCACGGTCACGGTCGACGCCGAGGAGATCCTGACCGCGAACCTGCTCGAGACAGTCGGCCGCCCGTTCCGGCACGAGGCGGACAACCGCAATCTGTCGTTCAAGATCGACGTCGATCCGAACCTGCCACGCAGCATCGTCACCGACTCCAAGCGCCTGCAACAGGTCCTGAAGAACCTGCTCTCCAACGCCTTCAAGTTCACCGCCGAAGGCGAAGTGCGCCTGAAGGTCGCCGGCGCGATCGGCGGCTGGGGGACGGATCACCCGGTGCTGAACTCCGCGCCGGCCGTGATCGCGTTCGAAGTGTCCGATACCGGCATCGGCATTCCCCTGGAGAAGCAGAAGCTGATCTTCGAGGCGTTCCAGCAGGCGGATGCCGGCACCAGCCGGAAATACGGCGGCACCGGCCTCGGGCTGGCGATCAGCCGCGAACTCGCGAGCCTGCTCGGAGGCGAGATCCATCTCCGCAGCACACCGGGCAAGGGCTCGTCCTTCACGCTCTATCTGCCCTTGAAATATTCCGGCCCGACGCTCGCGCCGCGGGCCGCGCCGGCGCCGCAGCAATACAGCCAGCCGCCTGCGCTGCAGCCGGCCGCGCCGGAGCAGCAGCGCGTCATCGAGCAGCTTCCCGACGACCGCTTGAACCTCGAGCCTGGCGACAGCATCCTCCTGATCGTCGAGGACGACCCGCATTACGCGCGTGTGCTGGTCGACCTCGCGCGCGACAAGGGATTCAAGGTTCTGGTCGCTGCACGGGGCGCGGAGGCGCTGGAGCTCGCCAAACAATATCAGCCGAGAGCAGTCTCGCTCGACGTGTTCCTGCCCGACATGCTCGGCTGGACCGTGCTGAGCCAGCTCAAGCACAATCCGTTGACCCGCCACATCCCCGTGCAGATCATCACGCTCGACGAGGACCGCCAGCATGCGCTGGCGCGGGGCGCGTTCTCATTCGTCAACAAGCCGACCACGCCTGAAGGCGTCTCAGCCGCGCTGACGCAAATCAAGGAATATGCGCGGCCGCGGCGCAAGCGGCTGCTGATCGTCGAGGACAACGAGGCCGAGCAGCTTTCGATCCGCGAGCTGCTGTACCATGACGACATCGAGATCGTGTCGACGGCCACCGGCGCGGAGGCACTTTCGACGCTGCGCGAGCAGCCGTGTGACTGCGTGGTGCTCGATCTCCGGCTGCCCGACATGAGCGGCTTCGAGGTGCTGGACCAGATCCGCAACGACGAGCGACTGTCGAACATCCCGGTCGTGGTCTTCACCGGCCGCGAGCTTTCGGCGGAGGAGGACGCGGAACTCCACACCATGGCGCGCAGCATCGTGGTCAAGGGCGTGGAATCGCCGGAACGCCTGCTCGACGAAACCGCGCTGTTCCTGCACCGCGTGATCACGGAGCTGCCGATCGAGAAGCAGCGTATGCTGGAGAAGCTGAACAGTTCCGACGAGGACTTGATCGGCAAGACCGCCCTGCTCGTCGACGACGACGCCCGCAACATATTCGCCCTGTCGAGTGTGCTGGAACGGCGCGGCATGAAAGTGCTGACGGCGACGACCGGCAGCGAGGCTGTGACACTGGTCGAATCCAATCCGGAGATCGCGATCGTGCTGATGGACATCATGATGCCGCAGATGGATGGCTATCAGACCATCGGCGTGATCCGCGAGAACCCGGCCTTCGCCCGTCTTCCGATCATCGCGCTGACCGCCAAGGCGATGAAGGGCGACCGGGAGAAATGCCTCGAAGCCGGCGCGTCCGATTATCTCGCCAAGCCGGTCAACACCGACCAATTGCTGCTTGCGATCCGCATGTGGCTGCACCGCTGAGTTGGGCCCGCATATGGACCAGGAAAAGGTCAACATCCTGCTCGTCGACGATCAGCCGGCCAAGCTGCTCGCCTATGAGGTGATCCTGAAGGATCTCGGCGAGAACCTCGTGATCGCCTCCTCGGGGCGCGAGGCGCTGGAGGTGCTGCTCAAGACCGAGATCGCAGTGATCCTGGTCGATGTCTGCATGCCCGAGCTCGACGGCTTCGAGCTCGCCGCGATGATCCGCGAGCATCCGCGTTTCCAGAAGACCGCCATGATCTTCATCTCGGCCATCCAGGTCAGCGACATCGACCGGTTGCGCGGCTATGAGATGGGCGCGGTCGACTACGTGCCGGTGCCGGTCGTGCCGGAGGTGCTGCGCGCGAAGATCAAGGTATTTGCCGAGCTCTACCGCAAGACGCGCGAACTCGAACGGCTGAACCACGAGCTCGAGGACCGCGTCCGCGCACGCACCGCGGAACTGGAGAGCTCCACCGCGAAGCTGCGCGAGAGCGAGCAGCGGCGCAGCATGGCGATCGCTGCCGGCAAGATGGGATCCTGGGACTGGGACTGGATCAGCGGCGATTGGATGTGGGACGAGGGGCAATACCGCATCTTCGGCGTCGGCCCCGAGAGCTTCGAGGTCAATCCGGCCAACGTCCAGGCGCTTTTGCATCCCGATGACGTCGATCAGTTGCGCAAGGCGATCGCCGAATTCAACAAGGGCACGCGCGCCTATGAAACGGAGTTCCGCATCGTGCGGCCCGACGGCGAGGTGCGCTGGTGCGTCGGCACGGCGGCGGCGACGGTCGACGAGAGCGGGCGCGTGGTGCGCGTCAGCGGCGTCACCGTCGATATTACCGAGCGCAAGCGCGCCGAGGAGCGGCAGAATCTCCTGGCGCGGGAAGTCGATCATCGCGCCAAGAACGCGCTGGCGCTGGCGCAATCGATCGTGCGCCTCACCCGGGCGGACGAGGTCAAGGACTATGTCAACGCCGTCGAGGGACGCATCAATGCACTGGCGCGCGTGCACACCATCCTGTCGCTGTCGAGCTGGGAGGGCGCCGAGCTCTCGAGGCTGATCGACGAGGAGCTTGCGCCCTATTCGCTCGGCGACCAGATCAGATTGGCCGGTCCCGAAGTTCAGTTGCTGCCGGCGACGGCCCAGACGCTTGCGCTCGCGCTCCACGAGCTCTTCACCAACTCGGCCAAGTATGGCGCACTCTCGACTCGATCGGGGCGGCTTGCAATCGATTGGCAGGTCGAGGACGAGCTGCTCACGCTGAGCTGGGAGGAATCCGGCGGTCCGCTGGTCATGGCACCGAAATCTCGCGGCTTCGGAACGCGAAGCCTGCTTGCGAGCGTCGAGTCCCAGCTTGGCGGACAGGCGCAGTTCGATTGGCGCGCCGAAGGTCTGTTGTGCCGCCTGGAGGTGCCGCTGACGCGCAGGACGGCCACCGCCGGACCCGGCAAGTTCGACACCGGCGGCTCCGCAGAATTGCAGCGCGCATCCGGTTAACCGGACACTGCGCTCGTCATGCGCTGGGCCATCCGCGGTTCGCGCGGAACCCGCCCTTCCAGCCAGGCTTCCGTCCGGGCGAGATCGCGCAGGGCCCTGGCGTAGCGGCGCGCCGCGCTTCGCTCTGCTCCGCGCGGGAGCCTGCGGGCCTTGCGCAGGATGTCCGCAGCCGCGTTGCGATAGGCCAGCGAGCGGTAAAGAAAGACGACCTTACCCATATCCATGTTCCCGTTTTGATGGCACTCATCCTCGCAAGCCCGGCATGAACGTCGGATGAAGCGGGCGATGACAATTATTTCAACCGAATGGAACCGGACAAGCACGCGGGTGTTTGCATGCCAATTCGGGATGCACTCCCATGCGCACGAAGAAGTCGTCTGAGCTGATCTCTGCCAGCGGACTTATCAAGCTGATGACGCATGCAATGATGGGCGCGGCCCTCGGCCTCACCTTCAGCCTCATGCTCGTCCTGTCCAATCCAGCCGTGGCCAACCTGCTCAATAACGGCGGAAGCCAGGCCATTCTGGTCTTCACTCTCACCTTGGTGACGACGTTCGCGATCGGTGCGACGCTCACCGGCGTCGTGTTCATCATTGAGGAGGACAAGCAATCTTGAAGCGCGCGTGACCCGCGGGAGATGCTTTGTCGGGAACTCCTGCGGCGAAGAGCGGTTGGCTGCCTGCGTCAAATTAACTCAGGGAGTTTCCCGCATGAAGACGACCAAACTCGCTCTCGCCGTAATGTTGGCAACCGGCCTTGCCGCCGCGCCGTTCGCCGTGCAGGCCAAGTCACACAAGGCCAAGCATGGATCCTCGATGTCATCGTCGCAGACCACCGGCGCCAACACCAAGTCTTCCAAGGGCGCTGATCCTTCCGGCCAAGGCGGCTCCGGCCCCGGCTCCGATCAGGGCGGTACCATGACGAACAAAGGCGGCATGACCAACACCAAATAGGCCACTCCCTGGAAATCCATCGAGGGCCCCGCCCGTTGCGGGGCCCTTTCTCTTGGGACTCGGGCGCAGTTTCAAATCCGGTGCGCGTCCAGCTCCTCCTCCGCCGCGCTCCCTGATCAGCGGGGCCCGCTCGCGCGCACGGGATTGCCCGTCTTCGCGGGACGAAGGCGCACCCGGTCGCGGACGTCAGGCAGAACGTCGCTGCCGCCAGCTGCCTTCCATTCGCCGATCAGGAGGTTGATTCTCCGGCGCAGATCCATCTGCGCCAGGGCCCTTTCCGTGCAGTCGCAGCCGCGCTCGACGAGATCGCGCACCGACGCCTCGACGTCGGCCATTTCGAGCCTCAAGACTCTGATTTTACGTCGAATTTCATTAATTCTGTTGTCCATGGCTTGTTAGAACAAAATAAGAACATATAGTCAAGTCACGATTTCAGAACGGAGAATGCAGATGCAGGTTCAAGGTAAATACGACGCCAGGGTTTTTCTCGGCGAGCAGATGACGCGGGCGCAGGGTCTCAGGCTGAAGCGGCTGAGCGATGAGGCCTATCAACCCGCCCAATTTGCACGGGACCTGTCCTTCGGTGAGGCTGCACGGCGCATCCAGGCGCTGGAGGCGGAGATCGAATTGGCGAACTCCTTCTAGCTGCGCCGCGCACCTGCACGTTGTGTACGCGCTGCCGGAACCATGGCGGAGCCGAACGGTTCTCCTCGCCAAGGGAGAGCATGGATGGCACGCAAGGCAAAGAAACGTCGCTACTCACGCAGCTCCGGCAGCGATGTCGAAAGCGAGATGCGGCGCTACAAAAAGGGTACCGCGAAGAGCGGGCGCGGGGGACGCGGCGGCCGCGTGAAGAGCCGCAAGCAGGCAATCGCGATCGGACTGTCGAAGGCGCGCAAGAAGGGCAAGAAGGTCCCGAAGAAGGCATCGAAGCGGAAGAGTGCCAAGAAGACGTCGAGAAAATCGTCTAAGTCAAGCAAGTCGTCAAAGAAGTCGTCGAAGCGCAAATCCAGCAAACGCTGACGCTGACCTGTCTCAGATCATGCTGCCCGGCATGAAGCAGCGGATCGAAATCCCGAACGCCGTCTTCACCGGCCACACCATGGTGCGGCCGGCCCGGTTTGGCTCGGTGATGACGGCTTCGTCCGGCACATCTATCCACTGCCCGTCCAGACGCACGCGGTAACGCCCGTTGTGCGACTCCCAGTCGGGATCGGCGACGGCAAATCCATCCGCATCCGAGCAGCACGGGCCGAGCTGGCTGCGCAGACTGTCGAACCATGGTTTCAGGGGGGAGTTCGCGTAGCGGCCGTCGTCACGCCCGAGCGCGTTTCCGCCCCAGAGCACCAATGACGCTACGAACAGTGTACTCCTCCGCGAGAGCTTCAATCGAACCATGTCGGCACCGATCAAATGCGAACCGCCGGCAAGTTCCACAAAGCAGCGGCAGGCTCGAAGTTCCACGACTGCAACCCACCTTTGCGACTCCCTTGCCGCAGCGGTGCTGGAACTGTGATGAGCGAACACGGCTTTTTCGGACGAACTGCGTCACCATTCCTGTGGTTAACGAGAATGTTATCAATAACCCAACGGGAATTTCGAGGCTGAACGGGAAAGGCGGCCCGAGGGCCGCCTTTTTTGATCTGCGTCGCTCGATGCGCGCGTCTCTACGCGAGCGGAACTGCGACGAATCTCGTCGCCTCCGCGCTTTTGACCTGCAACAGCACGCTGCGCTTGCCCGACGATTTGGCCTGCGCCAGCTCCGAACGGACGTCGCCGACATTGGCAACGGCCTTGCCGCCGACATTGAGGATGACGTCGCCGGTCTGAATGCCGCGCTGTGCCGCCGGCCCTTGCGGATCGACCTCGGTGACGACGACACCCTTCTGGCCCGCGCCCTGGACGTCACCTGCCGGCGCCAGGCTGAGGCCGAGGCGCGGCGTGCCGGCATTCGGCTGCCCTCTGCCCTCGTCGGCATTGCCATTTCCTTTGGCTTGCCGCTCGTTCGGCAGCTCGCCGAGCGCCAGGGTCACCGTTTTGCTGTCGCCCTTGCGGAAGACGTCGAGCTTCACGGACGTGCCCGGCGCCAAGGTGGCGATGGTGCGGGCGAGGTCGCGGGAGTCCTTGATCGTGGTGCCGTTGACGGCGGTGATGACGTCCCCCGCCTCGATGCCGGCCTTCGCCGCCGGGCTGCCATCCTGCGGATTGTCGACGATCGCCCCGCGCGCCTCCTTGAGGCCGAGGCTGTCGGCAATATCCGATGTCACGGGCTGCACCTGCACGCCGAGCCAGCCTCGGGTGACCACACCCTTATCCTTCAATTGCGCGACGACGAGCTTGGCGGTCGAGGCCGGAATGTCGAAGCCGATGCCGACCGAGCCGCCCGAGGGCGAGAAGATCGCAGTGTTCACGCCGATCACGTTGCCGTTCATGTCGAAGGCCGGGCCGCCGGAATTGCCCTTGTTGATGGGCGCATCGATCTGGATGAAATCGTCATAGGGACCATTGCCGATATCACGGCCGCTGGCCGAGACGATGCCCGCGGTCACAGTGCCGCCAAGACCAAAGGGATTGCCGACCGCGACCACCCAGTCGCCGATGCGCGGCTTCTGGTCGGAGAATTTGACGAACGGAAAGTCCTTCTTGCCATCGACCTTGATCAGCGCGAGATCGGTCTTCGGATCGGTGCCGACGACTTTCGCAGTGTAGGTCGTGCCGTCATCCATCGTCACCTGGACGGACTCGGCGTGGTCGACGACGTGGTTGTTGGTCACGGCATAACCGTCGGCGGAAATGAAGAAGCCGGAGCCTTCGCCCGTGATCATCTGATGGCGCTGGCGCGGCATGCCGTTCATGCCGCCCGGGGAGCGGAAGCCGAACTGTCGCGAGAACTGGTCGAACGGCGTATTCTCGTCCGAATCCATCCGGTTCTGCTGCAGCATCGCGGTCTTGTCGTTGTTCTGGTCGATCTTCACCCGCACCGAGATCACCGCGGGTTTGACCTTGCTGACCAGATCGCCGAAGCCCGGCGGCGTCGCGGCGGCTTCCGCAGCCTGAGCCGGCGCAATGAAGGAGTTCGTACCGAACGGCGCAGAGCCTGGCGCCATTGACAGGGCGGCCACGCCCAGCGCGGCCACGGTGCCGAGCAGCACGAGCCGGCGCGGCCTCAAGATCTTGCGGGACGTGGTGGTGTCGGAATTGACGCGATCGTTCATGTCGAAATATCCATGTTGAGCTGATGTCGCCTTGCCCTCAACATGGTCGCTGCCACCTTACGGCGTCCCGTCCATCCGATTAAATCTCGGCAAAGAACGGGAGAGCGGGCGCAGCAGGCAGATCGCCGCCGCCCATTTGATGCAGCTCAACACGGGCGCTTCGCGCAGTGAAAAACTGCGCTCATGAGGTCCACCGGAGGCGCGCCATGTACAAAGACATTCTCGTCCACATTCCCACCGAACGTCCCATGCGGCCCGCGATCGAGGGCTCGATCTCGCTCGCGTCGTATCTCAACGCCCATCTCGACGCGGTCGCGGTCGGCTATGTCGCAACCAGTGCAGCTTACGTGATGGAGGGCGGCGCGGCGGTGGCGGCCGTGTTCGAACTGGAGCGCGAGCGGGCCGTGGAGCGGGCCGAGGCCGCGCTCGCGGTGTTCAGGAGCGAAGCGGCGAACGCCGGCATCTCCTACGCCTGCCACGCGCTCGGCGCGATCCCGGCGGATGCAGCCGTCTCGCTCGGCGAGATGGCGCGCCTGCACGATCTCAACATCGTGCTCCAGCCGGATCCGACGCAAGGCGCGTTTGACAACGACGTGCCAGGCGAGATCCTGTTTCAGGCGGGCGGCCCGGTGCTGTTCCTGCCCTACACCTTCCGTGGAGCCTTCAAGGCGAACCGGATCGGCATCTGCTGGGACGGCAGCCGCCTCGCTGCCCGTGCCGTGCGCGACGCAGCGACGTTCCTGGCGCGCGCCGCAGAGATCGTGATCATCACCATCAACGAGGCCGACGCCGTCTCCGGCGAGGCTTCAGCGAGCAGTCTGGCAAAACATCTCGGCCGGCGCGGACTGCCGACCCGCACGGTCAGCCTGTCGGCAGCGCGCGCCGACATTCAGCCGACCATCCTGTCGCTGGCGGCCGACGAGAGCCTCGATCTCCTGGTGATGGGCGGCTACGGCCATTCGCGGTTGCAGGAGCGCGTTCTCGGGGGCGTCACCCGCGCCATGCTGGAAGCCATGACAGTGCCGACGCTGATGTCGCATTGAGGCGAGCCGGCTTGGCGCCATTACGCCGCGACGGGAGCCTGCCAGGGCGGGGGCGCAGCAGTGTTGTCCCCGTCGCGTTGCACATTGCAGGCGTCGAAATGCGCCTTGAGTTCGACTTCGGCGAGGTGTTCGAAATGTTCGGCCTGGCCGAGGAGTTCCCAGGTCTGGAGCGGCCGGTAGGCTGCCTGCTGACGACAGAGGGACGCCAGCGCCCGGTAGCGACGTACGTTCTCCATGAGACCCTCCCTCGCATCTGCCGAGGTTATTGCCTTAGTTTACGTCAGGCCGATGGCGATTGTGCAAAAGATTTGCTGCGCCCCCTCGCCTAATCTCGGCTCGTTCTTGGGAAATGCGTAGGCGGGTCAAAGTTCCAAATTGCGCCCAGGAGCGCTCGGCCTTCTCTAGACTACCGGCTACGGCCTCCATCGCTTGCGCGCATCCGCTGCGCAGAACTGTTTTGCAGGTGCGGAACTCGGCCGGCCTCGGCGGCGGCGCGAATGGCCGCGATATTGGCGGCATATTCGGCCGCGCCCCTGCCACGAAACACGGCGGAACCCGCGACCAGCGTGTCGGCGCCCGCTGCAGTCACGGCAGCGGCATTGTCGCGCGTGACGCCGCCATCGACTTCAAGACGGATCGGCCGCTCGCCGATCATGGCCCTAATCCGCCTGATCTTCTCGATCTGCGACCCGATGAATGATTGGCCACCAAAGCCTGGATTGACCGTCATCACCAGCACGAGATCTATACGGTCGAGCACATATTCGATCGTCGCCTCCGGCGTCGACGGACAAAGGCTGACGCCAGCCTTCCTGCCGAGCGAGCGGATCGCCTGGAGCGAGCGGTCGAGATGCGGGCCGGCTTCGGCGTGCACCGTGATGAGGTCCGCTCCGGCTTTCGCGAACGCCTCGAGATAGGGATCGGTCGGCGCGATCATCAGATGCACGTCGAAGACCTTGTTCGTCAACGGCCGGATCGCCTTGATGACGTCAGCACCGAAACTGATGTTCGGCACGAAATGCCCGTCCATGACGTCGCAATGGATCCAATCGGCGCCGGCGGTGTCGATGGCCGCGACCTCCTCGCCGAGACGTGCGAAATCCGCAGCCAGAATCGAGGGCGCAATGACGATCTCTCCGGTCATGGCTTTGCACTCCGCGCATCGGCGCCGCCGCTGAAGACGCGGCTCGCAAGGACGTCCGCGGGATCAATGGTTTCGAGGTCGGCGACATCGAGCATGCGGTCGAGATCGGACACCAGGCGATCGGCCTGCCGCAGACGAATGCGGTCGACGGCGTTGCGGATCGAACGGGCGTTGGAGAAAAACGGCTGGGTCCGGCGAAATTCGATATACTTCTCGAAAGCCTCGCGCGCGGCCGCCGAGAAGCGATAGCCGCGCTCCTTCAGCATCAGCTCGGCGATCACGAGCAGCTCGGCTTCCCCATAGTCAGGAAATTCGATGTGGTGCGCGATGCGCGAGCGGAAGCCGGGATTGGAGGCGAAGAAGCTCGTCATCCGCTCGCCATAGCCGGCAAGGATCACCACGAGGTCTTCGCGCTGGTTCTCCATCACCTGGAGCAGGATCTCGATGGCTTCCTGACCGTAGTCGCGCTCGTTGTCGGGCCGATGCAGGTAATAGGCTTCGTCGATGAACAACACGCCGCCCATCGCCTTCTTCAGGATCTCCTTGGTCTTCGGCGCGGTGTGGCCGATATACTGGCCGACGAGGTCGTCGCGCGTCACGGAGATCACCTGCCCGCGCCGCACGAAGCCGAGGCCGTACAGGATCTTGGCCATGCGTAGCGCCACGGTCGTCTTGCCGGTGCCGGGATTGCCCGTGAAGGACATGTGCAGCGTCGGCGGCGCGGAGGCCAGTCCCGCCCGCTGCCGGATGCGTTCGACCAGCAGCAGCGAGGCGATCTGGCGCACGCGGTCCTTCACCGGCTTGAGCCCGATCAGCTCCTGATCGAGCTGTTGCAGCGTATCGGTGATCCCGGCCGCTTCGGCCTCCTTGCGAAGATCGAAACGAGTCTCGTTCTGTTCGGTCGTCGTTGCATGGGGAACATCGAGCATCGGCACCTCGAAGAAAAGAGCTTCGCCGCCGGGAGCGGCGAAGCAGTGGTCCGCCAAGGATGCGGAGCAGGGAGAGCTCCGCGCGGAGGAGGATGGCTATTGAGCGGCGTGGGCGGCCGGCTTGCGCATCGTGGTGTAACGGATCGCGCGGCCGCCGACTTCCTGCCGCACCAGTTCGAACTCCGCCTCTTGCGGCGGCCGGTTGACGAGGAAGGAGATCCGCACCGATTCCCAGCCATGGCCGGAATCGAAGCCGCTGATGCGGATGTAGCGGTCGCCGTACACCCTGCGGCATTCGGCGAGCTCCATCATCACGCCGGCGGCGTCCTGAAGGTCGAACATCGGCAGCCCCCACATCTCCCAATAGGTGTTGCGGGGATGCGGATCGTCGGTGAACTCGATATTCACCGCCCAACCCTTGGTCAGACAATATTGCACCTGCTTGGTGATCTGATCGTCGGTGAGATCGGGCAGGAACGAGAAGCAGCCTTGAGTCAGCTTCATGTCAAATCTCCTCAAACGGTTTCGAGCGCGGTCGGCACGAAGTCCGGCGTGTCGGTGGATTCATAATTGAAGGTAACGTCCTTCCAGACTTCGAGCGCCGCCTTCAGCGGCGTGCAGGTCTCGGCCGCCCTGGCCAGGATCTCCGGGCCCTCGTGGACGTAGTCGCGGCCCTCGTTGCGAGCGAGGATCATGGCTTCCAGCGCCACGCGGTTGGCGATCGCGCCGGCGGCAATGCCCATGGGATGGCCGATGGTGCCGCCGCCGAATTGCAGCACCACGTCTTCGCCCAGGAGATCGAGCAGCTGATGCATCTGGCCGGCATGGATGCCGCCGGAAGCAACCGGCATCATTTTGTTGAGGCTCGCCCAGGACTGGTCGAAGAACAGGCCGTGCTCGAGCTTGGCCGGATTGAAGTCCTCGCGGCAGACGTCGTAATAGCCGCGCGTGGTATTGGGGTCGCCTTCGAGCTTGCCGACCACCGTGCCGGCATGGATGTGGTCGACGCCGGCAAGCCGCATCCACTTGGCGATGACACGGAACGACACGCCATGGCTCTTCTGCCGCGTATAGGTCGAATGCCCGGCGCGGTGCAGATGCAGGATCATGTCGTTGCGCCGCGCCCATTTGGCCATCGACTGGATCGCGGTGTAACCGATCACGAGGTCGATCATGACGATGCAGGAGCCGAGCTCCTTGGCGAACTCAGCGCGCTCGTACATGTCCTCCATCGTGCCCGCGGTGATGTTCAGGTACGTGCCCTTCACTTCGCCGGAGGCGGCCTGCGCGCGGTTCACGGCTTCCATGCAATAGAGGAAACGATCGCGCCAATGCATGAAGGGCTGCGAGTTGATGTTCTCGTCGTCCTTGGTGAAATCGAGCCCGCCCTTCAGCGCCTCATAGACCACGCGGCCGTAATTGCGCCCGGATAGACCGAGCTTGGGCTTCACCGTTGCGCCCAGCAGCGGCCGGCCGAACTTGTCGAGCCGCTCGCGCTCGACCACGATGCCGGTCGCCGGCCCCTGGAACGTCTTCACATAGGCGACGGGGAAGCGCATGTCCTCCAGGCGCAGCGCCTTCAGCGGCTTGAAGCCGAACACATTGCCGATGATCGAGGCCGAGAGGTTCGCGATCGAACCCGGCTCGAACAGGTCGAGGTCATAGGCGATATAGGCGAAATACGAGCCGGGCGAGCCCGGGACCGGATCGACGCGATAGCACTTGGCGCGATATTTCTCCGCAGCGGTGAGGCGATCGGTCCACACCACGGTCCAGGTGGCGGTCGAGGATTCGCCGGCCACCGCAGCAGAGGCCTCGATCGGATCGACGCCCTCCTGGGGCGTGACGCGAAACAGCGCGATGACATCCGTGTCCTTTGGCGTGTAGTCGGGCTCCCAATAGCCCATGCGCTTGTATTCCATCACGCCGGAGCGATAGCGCTCTTTGCCGCGGACCGTGCCTGCATGTGCGTTCATGTCTCTCTCCTGCTCTTTTCTCTGCTCTTTCCGATTGACTAGGCCGCCACGGACTCGCGGGCGTCGACGCGCGGATCGAGCTCGCCGGCGCGGTAGCGCCGCGCCATCTCGCTCATCGGGACCGCCTTGATCCTGCTCGCATGGCCCGCGGTGCCGAACTGCTCGAAGCGCTCGCGGCAAAGCTCGCGCATCGCATCCATCGCCGGTTTGAGGAACTTGCGCGGGTCGAACTCACTGCGGCTTTGCGCCGCCACCTTGCGAAACACCGCAGTCATAGCCAGCCGACAGTCGGTGTCGATATTGACCTTGCGCACGCCGCTTTTGATGCCGCGGACGATCTCGTCCACCGGCACGCCCCAGGTCTGCGGCATCTCGCCGCCGAACTGGTTGAACATGTCCTGGAGCGACTGCGGCACCGAGGAAGAGCCGTGCATGACCAGATGGGTGTTCGGCAGCCGACGATGGATCTCCTCGACCACGCGCATCGCCAGGATGTCACCATCGGGCTTGCGGCTGAACTTGTAGGCGCCGTGGGAAGTGCCCATCGCGATCGCCAGGGCGTCGACCTTCGTTGCGCGGACGAAATCGACGGCCTGGTCGGGATCCGTCAAGAGCTGATCGTGGCTGACCTTGCCCTCGACACCGTGGCCGTCTTCCTGCTCGCCGCCGCCGTGCTCCAGCGAGCCGAGCACGCCGAGCTCGCCTTCGACGGAAGCGCCGACCCAATGGGCGAGATCGACGACGCGCCGGGTGATCGCGACATTGTAGTCATAGTCGGCCGCCGTCTTTGCGTCGGCCTTGAGCGAGCCGTCCATCATCACCGATGTGAAGCCGTGGGCGATGGCCGAGGCGCAGGTCGCCTCGTCATTGCCGTGGTCCTGGTGCATGCAGAGCGGGATGTCCGGATAGGTCCGCTCCAGTGCGTCGATCATGTGCGAGAGCATAAGATCGCCGGCATAGCTGCGCGCGCCGCGCGAGGCCTGGATGATCACCGGCGCGTCGACCTCGGCCGCCGCCTGCATGATCGCGATGCCCTGCTCCATATTGTTGATGTTGAATGCCGGCACCGCGTAGCCGTGGCTGGCCGCGTGATCGAGCAGTTGGCGAAGGGTGATACGAGCCACGATTGATCCTCCTTATCGACTCTTGCGGGCGATCGCCCGGCGGGCGGCTTCTGCAATGCTTTGCGGCGTGATGCCGAACTCGCGGTACAGCACCGGCGCGGGCGCCGAGGCACCGAAGCCGCGCATGCCGACGAACTCGCCGTCGGCACCGATCCAGCGTGGCCAGTCGCCCAGCACCGCCGCCTCGATGCCGACGCGCGGCGCGGTGCCGAGCACGGAGGCGCGGTAGTCTTCCGGCTCCTCCTCGAACAGCGCGAAGCAGGGTGCGGAGACGACGGCCGCTCGGATGTGCTCGGTCGCGAGCAGGCGGGCGGCTTCCAAGGCGATCGAGACTTCCGAGCCGGTTGCCATCAATGTCACGTCGCGGCCGCCGTCCGGGGAGACAACGAGGTAGGCACCGCGCGCGACGCGGTTCTTGCCGCGAGCATCGCTGCGGAAGGTCGGCAAGGCCTGCCGCGACAGGCACAGCACGGACGGGCGATGCTCCGCCGTAAGCGCACAGTCCCAGGCCTCCAGCGTTTCCACGGCATCAGCCGGCCGGAACACGAGCAGGTTGGGAATGACGCGCAACGCCGCGAGATGCTCGACCGGCTGGTGCGTCGGGCCATCCTCTCCTAGTCCGATGGAGTCGTGCGTCATCACATGGATCACGCGCAGCCGCATCAGGGTCGCAAGCCGGATCGCCGGCCGGCTGTAGTCGGAAAACGCGAGGAACGTGCCGCCATACGGGATGAAGCCGCCATGCAATGCGAGACCGTTCATCGCAGCCGCCATGCCGTGCTCGCGAATGCCGTAGTGGATGTAGTCGCCGGTGAACGCACCGCGCTTGACCGGAGCCTGCGCCTTGGCATGCGTCAGGTTCGAATGAGTGAGGTCCGCGGAGCCGCCGACCAGACCGGGGATGGTCCCGGCGATACCGTCGAGCACCTGTTGCGAGGCCTGCCGTGTCGCGAGCTTCGGACGCTCGGATGCGAAGCGTTCACGCAATTTCGCCGCAGCCAGCGCATAGACGGCGGGCAGAGCCACGGCCTTGCCCTCGACGAACAGATCGCGCTGCTCGGGCGTTGCGCTTTCATAGCGATCGAGCCAGGCGAGACGGTCGACCTGTCCGCGCTGCCCGATCATCCGCCAGGCCTTCTGAATCGGGATCGGCACGACGAAGGGCTGATAGTCCCAGCCAAGCGTCCGCCGCGCCGCTGCCGTCTGGTCGGTGCCGAGCGGCGCGCCATGCGCCTTCTCGGTGCCCTGCCGTTCCGGCGCGCCATAGCCGATGATGGTGCGGCAGGCGATCAGCGACGGCTTTGCGGTCTCCCGCTCCTCGGCGATGGCCTGCGCAATCGCTTCGGGATCGTGCCCGTCGATGCTGCGCACCGACCAGCCGGAGGCGGCGAAACGCGCGAGCTGATCGTCGGACGTGGCCAGCGAGGTCGGGCCGTCGATGGAGATGCCGTTGTCGTCGAACAGGACGATCAGTCGGCCGAGCCCGAGATGGCCGGCAAGCGAGATCGCCTCCTGGCTGATGCCTTCCATCAGGCAGCCGTCGCCCGCGACGACGTAGGTGAAGTGGTCGACAAGGCCGTCGCCATGCCGTGCATTGGCCATCCGCTCGGCGAGCGCCATGCCGACAGCGGTCGCGATGCCCTGCCCCAGCGGCCCCGTCGTGGTCTCGACACCAGGCGTATGGCCATATTCGGGATGACCCGGCGTCTTCGAGCCCCATTGCCTGAAGGCCTTGATGTCGTCGAGGCTGACGTCGCCGCCGGTCAGATGCAGCAGCGCGTAAAGCAGCATCGAACCGTGGCCCGCCGAGAGCACGAAGCGGTCGCGGTCGGGCCAGTTCGGATGCGCCGAGTCGAATTTCAGAAAGCGCGAGAACAGCACGGTCGCGACATCGGCCATGCCCATGGGCAGCCCGGGATGGCCGGACTGCGAGGTCTCGATGGCGTCCACCGCGAGGAAGCGGACAGCGTTGGCGAGATCGTGGTGCGTGACCGCCGTGAGGTCGGCTTCGGCGTGGACGGAGATGTTCATCGGATTCTCTCCTCGTTCACTTCAGGTTTCGCTTGCGCTCGATCAGCTGCATGATCAGCGGCGTCAGGATCAGCTGCATCGCGAGGTCGAGCTTCGCGCCCGGACACACGATCGAGTTCGCGCGGGACATCCAGCTTTGCGGCAGCATCGAGAGCAGATAGGGGAAGTCGATGCCGCGCGGGTTCTTGAAGCGGATCACGACCATCGATTCGTCCGGCGTCGGAATCCAGCGCGCGACGAACGGGTTGGAGGTGTCCACCGTCGGCACGCGCTGGAAGTTGATGTCGGTCTCGGTGAATTGCGGGCAGATGTAGTGGATGTAGTCCGGCATCCGCCGCAGGATGGTGTCGGTGACGGCCTCGGTGGAATAGCCCCGCGCGCTGCGGTCGCGGTGCAGCTTCTGGATCCATTCGAGATTGATGACGGGCACGACGCCGATCTTCAGATCCGCATAGCGCGCGACATTCACCTTGTCCGTGACTACGGCGCCGTGCAGGCCCTCGTAGAACAGCAGGTCTGAATTCTCCGGCAGCCCCTTCCAGTCGGTGAAGGTGCCGGGCGCAGCGCCGTGCAGCGCGGATTCCTCGGCGTCGTGGACGTAGTGCCGCGTCACCGCCGTGCCGGTCTCGCCGTAATCGCGGAACGCACGCTCCAGCTCCTCGAACAAATTGGTCTCGGGGCTGAAATGGCTGAAGTGCTTGTTGCCGCGCTCGGCCTCCTTGGCCATCTGCGCGCGCATCTCGGCGCGGTCGTAGCGATGGAAGGCGTCGCCCTCGATATAGGCGGCGTTGACCTTCTCGCGGAAGAAGATCTGCTCGAAGGTCTTCTTGACCGAGGTGGTGCCGGCGCCGGAGGAGCCGGTGATGGAGATGATCGGATGCTTCCTGGACATGGCGCGCCTCGCTCAGAGCCGGAAGAAGCCGCGGCGCGCGAACAGCGGCGCGGAGACGCTGGCAACCAGCAGCGGATCGCAATGCAGCTCCTCGACCCGCCGGACCTCGTTGCTCGAGCCCATGATCAGCGGGACGCGCTGGTGCAGGCTCTGCGCAGACAGTTCGAGGATGCGCTCGCGCCCGGTCGAGGCAGAGCCGCCGGCCTGCTCGATGATCATGGCCATCGGATGCGCCTCGTAGGTGAGGCGCAGGCGGCCGTCGCCATAGCCGGGGCGCGCATCGGAAGGATACAGGAACACGCCGCCGCGGGTGAGAATGCGATAGGCTTCCGCGACCAGCGAGCCGATCCAGCGCATGTTGAAATCGTGGTTGGCCGGCCCGTCGACGCCGGCGAGGCACTCGTCGACGAAGGCGCGCACCGGCGGATCCCAGTGCCGGCGATTCGATGCGTTGATCGCGAACTCCTCGCAGGCCTCCGGGATCTGCACCACGCTGCGCGCGAGGCGGAAACAGCCGGATTTGCGGTCGAGCATGAAGATGTCGACGCCGTCGCCGAGCGTCAGCACCAGCGAGGTCTGCGGACCGTAAGTGACGAAGCCGGCAGCGAGCTGCGCCGAGCCGCGCTGATGGAAGGCGAGCGAGAGATCATCGGGCGCCGGCAGGATCGAGAAGATCGTGCCGACGGTCATGTTGATGTCGATGTTGGAGGAGCCGTCGAGGGGATCGATCGCGATGCAGATGCGCCCCTGACGGTCGACGATCTGGGCCTCGCGCATCTCCTCCGACGCCAGCGCCGCGATCGGCAGCCGGCTGAGGCAGCGGCGCAGGATCGCATCGGCCTGGACGTCGAGATCGCGCTGGAGATCGCCATCGCTGTTGCGGCCCGTGGTCAGGCCCGAGGCGTCGGCGAGATCGCCGGATGCGATGAGATCGGCGATCTCGATCGCCGCTGCCGCGATGGCATCCACCGCGCCCGCCACCGCCAGCGCGTGGGGTGCGGTCTCTGAATACCGTTGAAGGTGGTCGTCCAGCCTGAGTTGCCCGGTCATCTGCGTCCATCCCCTCTGTCGGCGCCGCATCCAGTTTCCTCCCCGCTGGAGGTCGGTGCGATCAGTCCCGGCATCAGGAGATTGACAGGGGCGGCTTAATAAGGAAAATTTCTATTCATAATGAGCCTCAAAGAATTTTCTTATAATGGCCCCGGCCATGCGGCGGCCCAGCTCCGGCATCTGACGATCCGGCAGCTGCGCTCGCTCGCGGCGCTCTCGGCCAAGGGCAGCGTGACGGCGGCATCCAGCCATCTCGGGCTGACCCAGCCGGCGGTGACCCAGCAGCTCCGGCAGCTTCAGGACCTGGCCGGCCTGCCGCTGGTGCAGCGGACCGGCGACGGCATGCTGCTGACGGAAGCGGGCAAGGAGGTGCTGGCGCTGGCCGAGCGGGTCGAGGCCGCCATCACGGATTGCCAGGGCGCGCTCGACCTGCTCGCGGGGCGGACCGGCGGCACGGTGAAGCTCGGTGCGGTCTCGACCGCGAAATACTTCGTGCCGCATGCGATCGCGGCGTTCTCCAAGCGCTACCCCAAGATCGAGATCAAGCTGACCATCGGCAATCGCGAGGAGATCCGCGAGGCCATGCACGGCTACGACCTCGACTTCGCGGTGATGGGTCGGCCACCGGCCGACGTCACCGTCGACGTCCGCCAGCTCGGGCGCAATCCGCACATCATCGTCGCGCGCAAGGGCCACTGGTTGGAGAAGGATTCCGGCCTCAACCTCACCGACCTCGTGCACGAGACCTTCCTCACCCGTGAGCCCGGCTCGGGGACGCGGACGCTGATGGAGGGCCTGTTCCAGAAGTCGGATCTCGAGCCGGTCATCGGCATGGAGATGAGCAGCAACGAGACCATCAAGCAGGCGGTCATCGCCGGGCTCGGCATCGCCTTCATCTCGGCCCACACCGTGGCGCATGAGCTCGCCGAGGGCCGGCTCGTCGTGCTCGACGTCGCCGGCCTGCCGATCGTCCGGCAATGGTACGTGATCCGCCGCAGCGACAAGGTGCTGCTGCCGCCCGCGCAGGCGATGTTCGATTTTCTGGGCTCGGAAGGATCGAATTATCTGCCCGACGTGCCCGAACTCGGCGGGCGATAGCCGGCCGGCGCTCAGCTCATCAGCTTCATGGCGACGGTCGCCGCCAGCACCACGATGATCTGGAGCAGACGCTCGGTCGTGAAGATGCGGTTGAAGGTGGTCATCGCTTGCCCGGGCCGACGTGAAGGAGATCTCGATCGGCCCGTTGCTAGCACACAAGGATGCGGAGACAACTCCGTAATTGTCCCGTGGGTGATCGCACCTTCGGCGAGCCGGTTGCCGGCCGCGCCGATGACTGGCGATCAGGCCGCGAGCGGGGCGGTGCAGTCCGTGCGCGCCGCGAAATAGGCCTCCAGCTCCGACAGCGCCCGCGCTTCCCAATCCCTCGCCTGCTCCAGCAGCGACCAGCTCTGGCCCGGGCGGAATGCGGCGGTCTGGCGATAGAGCGATGCGATGCCGCGATAGCGGCGCACGTTCTCCAAGATGGCGTGACCGTTCATGTCCGAAAACTCCCTCGTCATTCCCGCGGGAGAAACTGCGGCCAAATCTTTTTCGAAAAGTTAGCGGCGCGCGGCAAGTTCGCGGATGGTTGCCGGACTGTTGCACGTCCGCAACGCGCACGGTCCTGCCCGGCCGATTTATTGCGGATTCGTTGCCGCGCTCTCGCCCGAAGGCTTCAGCCCGCTGCGGCTGACGATCGTCATCGTCTCGCGGCAGAGATCGGCAAGGCCGATCAGCAGCACGGCCAGGAGGCAGAACAGGTTGATGGAATCGGCGTTCGCGCTGGTCAGCGTGGTGAACTGGAAGAAGGGCGGTATGAACGCCCACCACACCAGCGGAATCGTAAGCAGCGCGGCGAATGCCGCCGCCGGTGCGCCCGCCACCAGCGCCAGCACGAACAGGCTGGGCAGGAACGCAGCGAAATAGAGCTTCGCGCCGAGCGCGACGCAGATGCCCTGAAGCACGGCCGACATGGCGACGACGGCTAGCCCGAGCAGAAACGCCTGCCACGACCATGGCCGTACCCGCGGTACGCCAAACAGCCCCGCACGCCTCATCCGCCTCTCCCTGCCGCCCATTAACTTGGTGCGTTTGTGGCAAAAATACTCCAACCGCCGGCAGGCCGCGAGATGGAAATTGGAGCGCCGCAAGCTTCATCAGGCGCCGGACGGATTCTTGTCCGAGGCTGGTTAACGCGCGCATCGTCCGAGCGCGCCCCGCAACTACTCGGTGGCCGCATAAAGCAGGCCGGCGACGGGCAGGGCAAGGCCAATGGCCGATGCGAGTGCCCAGCCGCCTTGCGCGAAGGCGAAGGCTCCGACCGCGGAGCCGGCCGCGCCGGCTGCGAAGAACGTCGCCATGTAGAGGCCGTTGAGGCGGCTGCGGTGCTCGTGCCCGAGCGCGAAGATGGCGCGGAAGCCGAGCACGACGTTGCCCTGGACACCGATATCGATGGCGATCGCGGCCACCACCAGACAGGAAAGGTTCAGCATCGAGCCGGGCGCGCCGACATAGGTCACGAGGAAGCCGCCGGCCGCGAGCAGCATCGCGACCAGCGTCGCGATGCGGCTATGGCCGTGATCGGCGAGGCGTCCGGCGATCGGTGCGGCGAACACGCCGGCGACGCCGGCCAGCGCAAACAGCGCGATGCCGCGCTGGGAGAAGCCGAACTCGCCGGCGAGCTGGAGCGGCGCCACCGTCCAGAACAGGGTGAAGGCGCCGAACAGGCTCGCCTGATAGAGCGCGCGGCGCCGCAGCAGCGGCGTGGCCCGCACCAGATGCGGCATCGACAGCAGCAATTCGCCGTAGTGCATCCGCGTCACCGGCTTGCGCTTCGGCAGCGTCATCCAGAGCGCGACCGCGAGCACGATCATCAGCGCTGCGGAGCAGAAGAACACCGCGTGCCACGACAGGGCCGCGGTGACGAAGCTCGACACCGGACGCGCCAGCATGATGCCGAGCATCAGGCCGGTCGAGACGTTGCCGACGACGCGGCCGCGGATGGCTGCTGGCGCCAGGTGCGCCGCATAGGGAATGATGATCTGCACGGCCACCGAGCCGAGGCCGATGAACAGCGCGGCGATCAGGAACGGCAGCGCATGGGTGGCGAACGCGGCGGCGAGCAGCGCGGCCGCACCAAGCGTGATCACCGAGCAGATCAGGGCGCGGTTCTCGACGAGATCGCCGAGCGGCACGATCAGCAGCAGCCCGGTGCCGTAGCCGATCTGCGTCATGGTGACGATCAGTCCCGCCGCGGCATGCGACAGGCCGAGCGCGGCGCTGATCGGGGCGATCAGCGGCTGCGCATAGTAGATGTTGGCGGCGACCATGCCACAGGCCGCGGCGAGCACGAAGGTCAGGCGCTGCGACACCGCATCCGGCCCGGGCGCGGTCTCGATCGTGGCATTCATCGTCATTCGCATAGACTCCAGATAATATATAGGGAATGACCATTCCCTATTATGACAAAAAATTCAGGCGAGCAGCTTCATGGCGACGCCGACAAGGCGCTCCCCGTCGAGCGGCAGGCGCGCCTTGCCGACGACGCGCATCCCCTGCGTGATGCAGAGCATCAGCCGTGCGGTGTCGTCGGCTGCGACATGGCGAGGGATCGAGCCGTCGGCCTGCCCCGCGCGGATGAGGCCGGCGATGAAATCTTCGTTGGTCGCAAGCTGCGTGCTGACGCGGGCCGCGACCATCGCGTCGTGCGCGGACAGTTCGACGGCGCTGCCGACCACGAGGCAGCCGCGCCGTCCCTCGATTCCGTGGGAGTGCTCGACATAGGACAGCAGCACGTTGCGGATCTGCTCACGGCCGTTTGCGCCCCGCGCCGCCGCGCTGCGGGTCTGCTCCTGGCGCAGCGCCGTGTAGCGCTCGAAGGCGGCGAGGAACACCGCATGCTTGTCGCGAAACGCCTTGTACACGCTTCCGGTGGCGAGCCGCATCGCCGCGGTGAGGTCGCCGATCGAGGTGGCATGGTAGCCCCGCTCGCGAAACACGCGCACGGCGCGGTCGAGCGCGGTATCCATGTCGAACTCCCGGGGACGACCGGGACGACGGGCAGACTGAGATCGGCGGGCAGTCTTTTGCATCGCGGCATAATAGGGAATGATTGTTCCCGAATAAAGACACGTGGTTGTGAGCGGGTCGAGGGGGGGAGGATTCGAAGGTTCTGACGAAGCGGCTCTCACTCGTGTCCCGGACAAGCTGCAACGCGACAGCGTTGCGGCGCAGCGCCAGGACCCAGAGCCACACGGTACGACAACAACGATATGGGCCCCGGCTCTGCAGCGCACCGTCGAAGGGACGCTGCGCTGCGTCCGGGGCACGAGAGTGGAGTATGGCGCACGCTCTCTCCTCCGCGTCATTGCGAGGAGCCCTTGCGACGAAGCAATCCAGAGTCTCTCCGAGGAGAGATTCTGGATTGCTTCGTTCCGCTCGCAATGACGGAGTACGACGCAACAGCACGCTCTTCCACTACATCTCGCTTGCCGACGCGCCTTCGCATTCTCGCGGCGCTTTTCGCCCGAGCTTTGCTGGTCTCGCCACCCTCATGAAGCCAAGAGGGCACAGGGAAGGCCGGGTGCCGGCCGGCACCCGCGGTCCGCTGCGCGAAATGCACACGCAGGAAGAACCGCACAGCAGCATACAGGTGTAGCCAATCACTCGGCCTTCCCTGCGCGATGGTCGGACGGCTTATGCCGTGCTCTCCCGGGAGCCGAACTTTCCTTCTGGCCTCCCTCGCCCCGCGAATTGGATGATGCAGTCTGCCCGGTTGGGCTCGCTCGCACCTTCGCGGAAGCTTGACCGTAGCAACGACGGCCAGGACCACACGGTTTTGCCGTACGCACGGCCCGCCATTCGCCGCAGTCTTTCCAGCCCTGTCGACGGAGCCGGAAACTTGCAAGACGAGACGAAGCCTGACAGCGCCGCTCGTCCGCACGCGGGTCTCGAGCTCACAGGGACTACCCGCCCTGCCCGCCCCATCTCGTGCCGACGTTGCCGCGTCCACCGCAAGCCCGGCTCGCGATCAAGACGACACCGAGATCGCCCCTCTTGGATGAGCCGGGATGGGCAACACATACGCCATTTCCGAATTTCGGTAAAGCGGAATATTTTCGTAGGGGGGATTGACAGAGAGCGACACAGCCGCCGCTCCGTCATCCTGAGGTGCGAGACATGGGACGCCATGCGTCGCATGTCGAGCCTCGAAGGATGAGCGGCCACAGTCGGGCCGTCGCCCTTCGAGGCTCGCCGAAGAGGCGAGCGCCTCAGGGTGACGGTGGTGCAGATGGCGTAGCCCGGATGCAGCGACAGCATCATCCGGGGCATCGCGAGATGCCGGGCGAGCGGCCCCGGATTGCGCTTCGCTCCATGTGGGCTACGAGAGTCATTCCTTCCGCGGCACCGGCGTCCCATCCGCCATCGTCGTCACGCCCTTCCGTTCCACGATCAGCCCGTAGGCCTGCGGCTGGCGGTGGACATCGAAATTGAAAGTGGTGCGCTTATAGGAGTTGCAGAGATCGAGATCGCAGCGCGCCAGCGCGATCTCGTCACCCTTGGTGGTGCAGGCCGCCATGATCTCGCCGGAGGGCGCAATGATGCAGCTGCCGCCGATGTGGTCGACGCCCTCCTCGATGCCGGCCTTGGCGACGCCGACCACGAAGGTGCCGTTCTGATAGGCGCCGGCCTGCATCACCAGATGATTGTGGAACAGCGAGAGATCGTCATGCTCGGGCGCGGGCGGATTGTGCACCGGCGTGTTGTAGCCGATCAGCACCATCTCGACGCCCTGCAGGCCCATGACCCGATAGGTCTCGCTCCAGCGGCGATCGTTGCAGATCGCCATGCCCATCACGCCGCCGAAGGCATCCGTCACGCCGAAGCCGCTGCCCGGCTCGAAGTAGCGCTTCTCCAGATGCTGAAACTCGCGCCACGGCTCGTGCTCGGCATGGCCCGGCAGATGGACCTTGCGATACTTCAGGACGATCGCGCCGCTCTTGTCGACGAGAATGGAGGTGTTGTAGCGCCTGACAATTCCGGCCTCGACCGTCAGCTCGGCATAGCCGAGGCAAAAGCCGATCCCGAGCTCGCGCGCCAGATCGAACAGCGCCTGCGTTTCGGGGCCCGGCATCTCGCGCTCGAAGAAACTGTCGATCTCGGCCTGATCCTCAAAATACCAGCGTGGAAAGAACGTGGTCAGCGCCAGCTCGGGGTAGACGATCAGATCGCAGCCGCAAGCCCGAGCCTGGCGCATCAAGGCCATCAGCCGCGCCATCACCGCGGTCCTGGTCTCGCTCCTCGCGATCGGGCCGAGCTGGCCGGCTGCAATCGTCACAAATCTCGCCACGCGTCATTCCTTCGTTTTTCCGGGTGCGGCGGGCTTGAGCCTGCGCCGCACGCATAGGCCGCTTCGGCCCATCATCCTGATGGCACAATCAAATTCCGTGCCTGCGGGTATCATCTTGCGGCGCCAGGCGAGTGCGCGCCGAAACTCAGGGAATTTCGTTGCCGATCTGCAACGGTTCCCCGCGATCTGAAGCCGGACAAAACAAACTCCCATTCCGGCCACGAACCGCTCTCACAAGGCCGTGAGACTATCAGGGGAACGACGATGCGTGCACAACGCGTTTGGAAAGTGAATGGGGCGGCCAGCATCGGGCAGCTTCAATCGAGACTGGACGATCTGAACAAGCGTCTCGGCCAGCTCGAAAACCAGCAGCCGGATAGCGGGACGCTGGAAGAGCTGAGAGCGATCGCGCTCAGCCTGTCGCGCGAGATCGACGACATCCGCTGCGCCGAGGCGACGGCGGCCCTGAGCGAGCTGTTGCGGAAGTAGCGGACGCCCGCGATTCGCATCGCGCGCAGGGAACTAAGTTCCGCCGCCGCCATTTCCATGCAGAGCATGGAGCAAGATCATGACCAGGCACCTGACGCGAGCCGATCCCGCGCGCGCCGTGGCTGGCACGGTATTCATGCAGGTCCTGTGCGCGGCGACGGCCTTCACCGTCGCGGCATTTCGCGCTGCGAGGGATTTGGCATGACATCGGACCCCGAGGAGTCGGTGCGGCTGCAAGGCTACGGCGAGATGACGTTGCGCACGGCCGTCGAGACGCTGATGCTGCTCGCACCGCGCGAACGATACGAAGCCGCGGTCTTCCGCGTCCGCGACGGCGTGCGCCTCGCGCAAAGCGAGATCGCCGAGCTCGCATCAAGCTGGGGCATCGAGCCGGCGCCCAAGGTGCGATCGCCGAGACCGGTCCCCGAGCAGCACTGGCAAGACATCGTTCGCGGCATGGTGCGCGAGGCCCCGCTGCCGTCGCTGATGGTGGCGTTTCTGGTGGGGATGCTGGTGGCGCGGAGGTAGTCCTCTTCGAGCGACAGCGAAACTCTCTCAGCGCAGCCGATCCATCCCGAAAAATACCCGGCCGTCGCAACGGCCGGGTACTCACTAGTTGCCTTATCAGTGGTGCATGTTCTTTGCACGGGCCGGGGGCAGCAGCACCGTGTCGATGACGTGGATGACGCCGTTCGAGGCCTCGATGTCCGGCTGGATGACGTGCGCGTCGTTGACGCGGACACCGAGGCTTCCGTCGACGTTGAGGGACTGGCCTCCGACGGTTGCCACTTTCAGCGATTTGCCGGCGACGTCGGCAGCCTTCACGCGGCCCGGAATGACGTGATACTTCAGGACCGCCGCGAGCTTTGCCTTGTTCTTCAACAGCGATTCGACCGTTCCGGGCGGCAGCTTGGCGAAGGCTGCATCGTTGGGCGCGAACACCGTGAACGGGCCCTTGCTCTTGAGCGTCTTCACCAGACCGGCGGCTTTCACGGCCGTCACCAGCGTGGTGAACGACCCCGCGGAAACAGCGGTGTCCACGATGTCGGCAGCGCGCGCCACGGATGGACCAAGCAGGGCAGCGACCATGGCCGCTCCGGCCACGAACGAACGAATTGCAGGCGTCATCAGGTTCTCCAAAAATATGATTCAATCCATGTCGACGCGATGGCTGCACCCGACATGGCGCATCCATCGTGCGATCAGTTGCGATCGGCCTCTACGAAACGAAGCCTCGCGACGGTTGGATCACTGCCCTTATCAAATATCCGCTGGGTCACGTCGAAACGTTGCAAGGCGCTCGGACGACCCCGTTGTATCCAGCCCCCGCGTCCTAGTGCCGCGCTCGCCCTTCACCGTGGCGCACGAACTTCTGACTCTTGATCTGCGGATGAAGGACTCAGCATCTGCGGATGAAGGACTCAGCTCAGCGCCTTGGTGCCGAAGGAACGGCATGGCAGCCGAAGTTCGAGCACATCCCGCGGGCGAGATCGCCCCGGTCTCTCCTACGCATCTGGAAGTGACGCTCGCAATTTCAGGAGCCAGCAGCGCGATCGTCGAGCGGCGTGCGCACGGCCGCATCCAGAGAACTTGAAGCAAGAAACGTCCGTGGGAAGACTGCTCGTCGAACAGCTCAGCATCGGGCGCCTTGAAGACACGTGCCAGCTCTTGGTGAAGCAAGAAGTGTCAGTCGCGGAGGTCGCTTCTGCTTGCAGCTTTTCGTCCCAGACGAACGGGCGTCTCGTCTACCGGCCTGTTCTCATGTTCCAGCAGCGACCACTCCGTGGGGCAGCTCGTACGGGAGAAGTCTGACGCGCCAAGCCATGCCCGCGCAACAGGCCGCCCCTGCCCCGCCAAATCGGCCGTGGACCCGCCCCGAAGATCGTTGCTAAAAGGCGCCCACGAGGCGCTGGCGGCCGGTCTGCCAAGCCTCTGGAAAACGTCGACTTTTGGAAGAATGGTCGGAGTGGCAGGATTCGAACCTGCGACCCCTGCGTCCCGAACGCAGTGCTCTACCGGGCTGAGCCACACTCCGACAAGAAGGCGGCTTATAGCGTCGGGTTTGACGCACTGCAAGCGGCCGAGCCGAGGAATTTTGCCCTAGTGAAAACGGGACTTGAAACGCTGATTTTACCGGCCGGCGAGGCCGGCGCGGAAGCTGCCGCCAGGGCCTTGGCCGCCGGCGGGCTGGTCGCGTTTCCGACCGAGACGGTCTACGGACTTGGGGCGGACGCTGCCAATGCCACGGCGATCGCCCATCTCTATGCCGCCAAGGGGCGGCCGGCGTTCAATCCGCTGATCGCGCATGTCGCCGATATCGCGGCCGCGCTGCGGATCGGGCGGTTCGACGCCCGCGCGCTGAAGCTCGCGGAGGCGTTCTGGCCGGGGCCGCTGACGCTGGTGGTGCCGAAGACGGAAGGCTGCCCGGTGGCGGATCTTGCCACCGCGGGTCTCGATACCGTCGCGATCCGCATCCCCGCCCACAAGGTGGCGCAGGCGATCCTGCGCGCGTTCGGCGGCGCCGTGGTGGCGCCGTCGGCCAACATCTCCGGCCACGTCTCGCCGACGCTGGCCGCCCATGTCGAGAGCGACCTCGCGGGGCGGATCGACCTGATCGTCGACGGCGGGCCTGTTACGGTCGGGGTCGAATCGACCATCGTCGGCTGCTTCGAGATGCCGATGCTGCTCCGCCCCGGCGGACTGTCACGCGAGCGGATCGAGGCGGTGCTGGGCGCGCCGCTGGCGCGGCCGCCGATGCAGGCCGAAAGCGATGACAGCCAGCCGCTGGCCCCGGGCATGCTGGCCTCGCACTACGCGCCGCGCGCCCATGTGCGGCTCAATGCGCGCGACGTCGCGCCGGGCGAAGCGCTGCTGGCGTTCGGCCCCGCGCGGCTGCCGGGCGTCGATGCTGCTGCGGCCGTCATGAATCTGTCGCCCACGGGCGATCTCGATGAAGCCGCCGCCAATCTGTTCGGCTATCTTCGTAGCCTCGATGCCCGGGCGCCACGCGCGATCGCGGTGATGGCGATCCCCGAACAAGGACTTGGCGAAGCCATCAATGACCGGCTGCGCCGGGCTGCGGTTGCCAGATAAGAAGCTTGAGAAGAGACACGAGAATGAACGTCGATCAATCCGCCACCCCGCCGCTTGCGCCCGAGCTGATCGCCCAATTCCGCAAGATCGTCGGCGACCGCCACGCCATCACCGATGCGACCGACATCGAGCCTTACGTCACCGAGGAGCGCAACCTGTTCCACGGCCGCTCGCCGCTGGTGCTGCGCCCGGGCTCGACCGCGGAAGTCTCGGACATCTGCAAGCTCGCCTCCGCGCACAACATCGCGCTGGTGCCGCAGGGCGGCAACACCGGGCTCGTCGGCGGGCAGACGCCGCACAATGGCGAAGTGGTGGTGTCGCTGCGCCGGCTCGACAAGATCCGCGAGGTCGACACCGCCTCCAACACCATGACCTGCGAGGCCGGCGTGGTGCTGCAGATCGCGCAAGCGAAGGCGGCGGAGGTGGACCGGCTGTTTCCGCTCTCGCTCGGCGCCGAGGGAAGCTGCACCATCGGCGGCAATCTCTCGACCAATGCCGGCGGCACCGCGGCGCTCGCCTATGGCGTTGCGCGCGAGATGGCGCTGGGCCTCGAGGTGGTGCTCGCCGACGGGCGCGTGCTCAACCTGCTGTCGAAGCTGAAGAAGGACAACACCGGCTACAATCTGCACAACCTCTTCATCGGCGCCGAAGGCACGCTCGGCATCATCACGGCGGCGACGCTGAAACTGTTCCCGAAGCCGCGGGCGGTGGAAACCGCCTTCGTCGGGCTGAAATCGCCGGCGGCGGCGCTCAAGCTGCTGACGATCGCGCAGGGCGAGGCCGCCAATGCGCTGACGAGCTTCGAGCTGCTGTCGGAGATGGCGGTGGATTTCTCGGTGCGGCACGGCATCGACGTGCGCGATCCGCTTGAGGCGAAGCATCCCTGGTACGTGCTGATGGAATTGTCCTCGCCGGGCGAGGATGCCCGCACGCCGCTGGAGACGATTCTCGCCCGCGCCATGGAGGAGGAGATCGTCGACGACGCGGTGATCGCGGCCAACCTCACCCAGCGCGGTGCGTTCTGGAAGCTGCGCGACGAGATGTCCGCGGCGCAGAAGCCTGAGGGCGGCTCGATCAAGCACGACATCTCCGTGCCCGTCGCGGCCGTGCCCGCCTTCATCGCCGAGGCCGATGCCGCGGTGGTGAAGCTGATCCCCGGCGCGCGGCCGGTGCCGTTCGGCCATCTCGGCGACGGCAATCTGCACTACAATGTCAGCCAGCCGATCGGCGCCAACACCGCGGATTTCCTGGCGCGCTGGCACGATGTGAACGCCGTGGTGTTCGAGATCGTGCTGCGCATGGGCGGCTCGATCTCGGCCGAGCATGGCATCGGCGTGCTCAAGCGCGACGAGCTGCCGGAGGTGAAGGACAAGACCGCGATCGAGCTGATGCGCTCCATCAAGGCGATGCTCGATCCGCTCGGCATCATGAATCCGGGGAAGGTGCTGTGAGCGTGCCCCCTGCTGCGCTCGCGATCAGCGCGATCGCGGATGCCGATGTCGAGAAGGTCGTCGCGCTGTGGCAGCGCTGCGGCCTGACGCGGCCCTGGAACGATCCGCAGGCCGACATCGCGCTGGCGCGGCGGCGCGACAATTCCACCGTGCTGATCGGCCGCGACAACGGCGCGATCGTCGCCACCGTGATGGTCGGCCATGACGGCCATCGCGGCTGGGTCTACTACGTCGCGGTCGATCCCGACTGCCGGAAGCGCGGCCATGGCCGTGTCATCATGGCGGCCGCGGAGGACTGGCTGCGCGCTGCCGGAATTCCAAAACTGCAGCTCCTGGTCCGCCGCGAGAATGCGCAGGCCAATGCATTCTACGGATCGCTGGGCTTCGAGCTATCCACCTCCGTGATGTTCCAGAAGTGGCTCGACGGCCGCGCGACCACGCCAAGCAACTGAGATCGAGCCATGACCATTTCCGATCGTGTCCGCATCAAGGACGTTCGCCTGCTCTCGGACAACTGGACGCCGCTGAAGAACACGACCCTCGAATACCGGCGCGCCAATGGCGAGTGGCAGACGCAGCACCGCGAGACCTATGAGCGCGACAACGCCGCCGCCGTGCTGCCCTACAACCGCGCCCGGCGCACGGTGATCCTGGTGCGCCAGTTCCGCCTGCCGGCGTTCATCCGCGGCTACGACGATCTCCTGATCGAGGCGGCCGCCGGCGTGCTGGATAACGCCGAGCCCGAGGCGCGCATCCGCGCCGAGGCCGAGGAGGAAACCGGCTATCGCCTGCACGACGTGCACAAGGTGTTCGAGGCCTTCATGAGCCCCGGCGCCATCACCGAGAAGCTGCATTTCTTCGTCGCCGAGTACGAGCCTTCGATGCGGGTCAGCGACGGCGGCGGCCTCGAGCACGAGGGCGAGGACATCGAGGTGCTGGAGCTCGGCATCGACGAGGCACTTGCGATGATCGCCGACGGCCGCATCATCGACGCCAAGGCGATCATGCTGCTGCAATACGCGGCGCTGCATCTGTTCAGGTAGGTGCATCTGTCCGCGCGTACGGTGCAGACCCTTCTCCCCTTGTGGGAGAAGGTGGCGCGAAGCGCCGGATGAGGGGTATCTGTCCACGAGCTCTCTGAGAGTTGGACTCGCAGAGCCAGACCCCTCACCCGTCTCGCCGCTCACGCGGCGAGCCACCCTCTCCCACAAGGCCCACAAGGGGAGAGGGAAAGCGCAACACTGGCCCCAGCTTGATTTGCAATTCTGTCCTGCGTCGCCCCGCCCCCCGTTGAGCAACCCCGAAACTATCTCTAGTCTGGTCCCAACCAAGAACCAGGAGACGCGCCCATGTCCGCTCCGCGCGACGACGAATTCGGCTTTGCGCCCGACTGCGACTCCCCCGTCCCCTATATGCAGCGGACGCGGGACTATTACGCGGCGATCGGCTACACCACGCCGTATCGCTGGGCGCATCACACCGCGTCGCCGTTCCAGCCGCTGAAGAAGCCGCTGGCGCAGTCGCGCGTCACCATCATCACGACGGCTGCGCCATACGATCCGGCCAAGGGCGACCAGGGGCCTGGCGCGGCGTACAATGGCAGCGCGAAATTCTACGAGGTCTATGACGGCGACACGTCGAAACAGCACGACCTTCGCATCTCGCACATCGGCTACGACCGCAAGCACACCAGCGCCACCGACAGCGGCACCTGGTTTCCGCTGCCACAGCTCTTGAAGGCCAGCGCCGCAGGACGGATCGGCGAAGTCGCTCCGCGCTTCTTCGGCGCGCCGACCAACCGCAGCCATCGCGTCACGCTCGATACCGACGCGCCGGAGATCCTGGCGCGCTGCCTCACTGATGCGGTCGACGTCGCCGTGCTGGTGCCGAACTGCCCGGTCTGTCATCAGACCACCGCTCTGGTGGCGCGGCACCTGGAGCGGAACGGCATTGCGACCGTGATCATGGGCTGCGCCAAGGACATCATCGAGCACGCGGCCGTGCCGCGCTTTCTGTTCAGCGACTTCCCGCTCGGCAATTCCGCCGGCAAGCCGCATGACCTCGCCTCGCAGGCGCAGACGCTCGAGCTGGCGCTCAAGCTGCTGGAGACCGCAAGCGGTCCGCAGACCACCATGCAGTCGCCGCTGCGCTGGAGCGAGGACGCCGCCTGGAAGCTCGACTACAACAACGTTGCGCAGCTCTCCCCTGAAGAGCTGGCGCGGCGCCGCGCCGAGTTCGACAAGCAGAAGGAGATCGCGCGCGGCAACCGCGCCGCCTGACGTCCTCCGACAACAACAAATAAAGGGGAGAGCGACGTGACGCGACCGTTCGAGGGCGTGAAGATCCTGGACTTCACGCAAGTGCTGGCCGGCCCCTATGCGAGCTACCAGCTCGCGCTGCTGGGGGCCGAAATCATCAAGGTCGAGCGGCGCGAGGGCGAGGACATGCGCCGCACGCCGCTTTCCCGTGAATGGGCCGAGCGCGGCCTGGCGCCGGCGTTCCAGGCCGTCAACGGCAACAAGCGCAGCCTGACGCTCGATCTGCAGAAGCCGGAGGCGATCGCGATCGTGACGAAGCTCGCGAGCCAGGTCGACGTCGTCATGGAGAATTTTCGCCCGGGCGTGATGGACAAGCTCGGCATCGGCTACGAGGCGCTGTCCGCGATCAATCCCAGGCTGGTCTATTGCGCGGTCTCCGGCTTCGGCCAGACCGGCCCGGACCGCCTGCGGCCCGGCTATGACGGCAAGATGCAGGCGCTGTCGGGCATCATGGCCATCACCGGCCACCCCGAAACGGGACCGACCCGCGCCGGCTTTGCCGTATGCGATGTGCTGTCGGGCGCGACGGCGGCATTCGGCGTCTCGAGCGCGCTCTACCAGCGCGACCGCACCGGCAAGGGCCAGCTCATCGACGTCTCGATGCTGGAGGCGACGCTGGCATTTCTGTCGGGCCAGGTCGCGGACTGGTCGGTCGCCGGCCATCGCCAGACACTTTCGGGCAACCAGGCGGTGAGCCGCAGGACCACGGCCAACCTGTTCAAATGCGGCGACGGCCATATCCTGCTCGCCGTCAACAACGAGAAGCAGTACCGCGCGCTGATGAGCGCGCTCGGCCGCGAGGACACGCTGAGCGACCCGCGCTTCACCGACTGGTTTTCGCGCAACGAGAACGAGCCCGCGCTCCGCGCCATCATCGAGGAGGCGCTCGCGGCAAGGCCGGCGCGCGAATGGGAGACGATTCTGGAAGATGCCGGTGCGCCCTGCGCCAGCATCTGGAAGGTCGAGGAGGTGATCGACCATCCGCAAGTGAAGGCGCGCGGAGCGATCCAGGAGCTCGACACGCCCTATGGCCGCCTTCGTTTCGCCGGCAGTGGGTTCAAGCTCGCGCATGGCGGCGGCAGGCTGGACCGGATGGCGCCGGAGCTGGGCGCGGATACGGATGCGGTGCTCGGCGAGCTGGGGTTTGATGCGGGGGAGATCGCGGAGTTGCGGGCAAGAGAGGTCGTGTAGGCCGTCACACACTCCGCTGCCGCAGCTAGAACAACGAGCCCTGCCCGTCATCTGACGAGGCAGCAGCAACCTTCCGCACCGCCTTCCTGGGCTTCACAGCCTCCGCCTCCGCTTCCATCTCCTCCACGCTGATCGGCAAGAGCAGTTGCTCGTCGTCATTGGCGACGCGGTTGACGCGGGTGGAAACGGGGTGCCAGGCGAATTCGCCGATGCGCGGAGCCTTCATCAGCGGCAGGATCGCGTCGACTTCGTCGCCTTTGATGTCGAGCCAGCGCTCGAAATCGCGCGGGCTGATGGTGACGGGAACGCGGTCATGCAGCGCGGCGAGGTCCTCACCCGCCGCCGCGGTGACGATCGCGACCGTGTCGAGCTCCTCGCCGTTCGGCCCGACCCAGGTTTCGAACACCGCGGCAAAGCCGAGCGGCTCGCCGTCGGCGCGGTGGATGAAGAACGGCTGCTTGCGGCCGCCTTCCGTCTTCCACTCGTAATAGCCATCGGCCGGAATCAGGCCGCGCCGGCGGCGAATCGCCTTCTTGAAGGCGGGCTTCTCCAGCACCGTCTCGGCGCGGGCGTTGATCAGGAGCGTGAATCCGCGGGGATCCTTGACCCAGCCCGGCAGCAGACCCCAGCGCATCAGCCGGAAATGGCGCGCGCCGTTCTCGACCAACACGACCGGAATCGGTTGTGTCGGGGCGACATTGTACCGGGGCGGGAAATTCGGCTGCTCGACATAGCCGAACAATTGCCGCAAAGCCGCGGGGGCTGAAGTTATGACGAAGCGTCCACACATGCCTGCGCGTCTATATAAGGTCCGTTCAGGTCCTTTTAACCCCGAATGCTAACACTGCGGCAGATGAGCTCAACGGCCTCCCGACCCGCGCGGACGCATGTACAGACGGGCCCCGAGGCCGAGGCCTGGGCCGAGCGCCTGCGCGTGGCCAATATCAACCCGCGGACCGGGCTTGCCACCGACTATCTCAACCATTTCAATGAAGCCGTGATGCTGCTCGAAATGGTCCCGGACATGCCGGAATGCGCCGACGACTTCCTGACCTGGACGCCGCTGTCCTATGCCGAGCATTTCACAGCGTCGAATTTCAAGGCGCGGGATTTGGCCATCGAGGCCTATGAGAAGGCCGATCCCAACGTGCGCGCCCAGTTCGACCACATCACGGACACCATGACATCGATCCTGACCGCAGTCGGCTCGGCCATGCGCGAAGTCGAGAAGGACACCACCCGCGTCCGCCTCGCCGAGCAGGCCACCCTCTGGGTCAAGCCGCTGATCGCGGCTTGCGGCGGCATCATCAATGGCGGCGCGGAAGCGGACGTCGACACCATCATGGCGAATTCGGCCGGATAGGTGGCGAGATTGGCCGCGGTCGTCCAGCCCACCCATCCCCAGCTCGCGGTCAGCGCAGCCATCTTCCGCGGCGGCAAGGTGCTGCTGGTCCGACGCGCCCGTTCGCCTGCCAGGGGGTTCTATTCGCTTCCCGGCGGCCGGGTCGAATTCGGCGAATCGCTGCATCAGGCCCTGAGCCGCGAGGTTGACGAAGAGACCGGCCTTCGTATCGAGATCATTGGCCTCGCCGGCTGGCGCGAGGTGCTGCCGGCCGCGGCCGGCGCCGGCCATTACCTGATCATGTCCTTTGCCGCCCGCTGGGCGGCCGGGGAACCGGCCTTGAACGATGAGCTCGACGATTACCGCTGGATCGCGCCGGACGCCCTGGCGAGCCTCGGCGACCTCAAGCTGACCGGCGGGCTGGAGGAGGTCATCCAGTCCGCCGCCCGGCTGATCCAGGCATAGGCGGCTCCGCCTTGCTTCCCTGGGCTCGACGGGGCATACAGCCCGCCGATGTCCACGCGATTTTTGGCCATTTTCGCCCTGATTCTCGCCTGCGCCGCCGGGTCCGCCCGGGCCCAGGACGTGGCGGCGCCGTTTGACGGCGAATTGCAGCGGCTGGCCGAGATCCTCGGCGGCCTGCACTATCTGCGCGGCATCTGCGGATCCAACGAGGGCAACAAATGGCGCAACGAGATGCAGGCGCTGATCGATGCCGAAACCCCCTCAGGGGAGCGCCGCACCCGCATGATCGCCGGTTTCAACCGCGGCTATAACGGCTTTCAGCAGACCTATCGGAGCTGCACGCCGGCCGCGACGGTGGCGATCCGCCGCTACATCGAGGAAGGCTCGAAGATCTCGCGCGACCTGACGGCACGCTACGCGAACTGACCCCTCTTCGTCATTCCGGGACGCGAGAAAACGCCTTGCGGGACCCCTGTCATCGAGTTTGTGCACAGCCGTTAACCGTTCTTAAAGATGTGGCCTAGCGGTCATTAACGACCGTGCTACACCTCTCGCACAGCGCATCGCCGTGGATCGCGCCCCAGCCCTGACCGAGTTTCATGAGCCAGCCGATTTCCTACGCCCGCGCGCCGCTGCCCGATCACGAGCAGAAACAGGCTGCCCTCAGCTATCTCAACGAGGCCTGGGCCGAGGCGCGCCATGACGGCGTCGACGGCGATTGCCTGGCGCAGGCGAGCCTGTTCGCGGCACTGGCCGAGCTGGTCGGCACCTATGGCGAGGACGCGGTGGCGAAGTTCGTCGAGGGCTTTCCCGGCCGCATTCGCAACGGCGAATTCTCGGTCGGCATCTCCAGGCAGTAAGCCTGTCGAAAATGACCCCGCCACCGGGCGGGGCCAGTCGACGGATGAATGACTCTGCGAAAAGCATCGCGAAGTCTGCCGCCTTTATCGCACGGAAGCTGTTTGCTCCCGACAAGCATTAATCTCACACTGGCCGGGAATATTCCCGGACGCATCGGGATTGCGTTCAATCCGTCTCAATCGGCAGCGACGGATCCCTCGCCCACTCGCCCATGGAGGCATCGTAGAGCGTCAGCTTGTCGTAGCCGAGCTGCGCCAGCATGAGCAGATCGATTGTCGCCGAGATGCCGCCGCCGCAATACAGGATGACATCCTTGTCTCGCGTGACGCCTTGGGCGGCGAATTTCGCTTCTGCGTCTGCGAGCGTCGTCAGGGTCCTGTCGGGATTGACGAGGGTTGCCGCCGATACGTTGACGCTGCCGGGAACGCGGCCGGGCCGGCCATAGCGGCTCGGTTCGAGGCCGGAATGAAACTGCGGTCCGAGAGCATTGACGATCACGGTCGAGGGATCGCCGATCCGCGACATCACCGTGGCCTTGTCGACGAAGCAGCCCGTGCGCGGCGTCGCCTTGAAGGTCGTCGCCGGATATCCCTTCGGTGCGCCTGTCTCGATCGGCCGCCCCTCCTCCTTCCACTTGTCGAAACCGCCGTCGAGTACAAGCGCATCGACCCCGAGCGAGCGCAGCATCCACCAGAACCGCGTCGACCACATCATCGTGCCGATGCTGTAGAGCACGATGGTCTTGGATGCGTCGGCGCCGTGGCGGCCGAAGGCGGCCTCCAACTGGGCCACACCAGGCATCATGAAGAACTGTTGCGACGAGGTGTCGGAGAATTCGCCTTGCAGGTCGAGGAAATCGGCGCCGGGGATGTGGCCGGCTGCAAAGGACTTGTTGCCTGGCACCGCGCGATAAGGCACGTCGCTGCCGGGTGGGACAGGCTCATTGTAGGTCGTGCAATCGTAGAGGCGGAGGTTGGGATCGGCGAGTATGGCGGCGAGTCGGTGGGTGGTGATGAGGGGGGATGGCTGGGACATCGGAATGCACTCCCGTTCGAGAGGAAATGTAGACCCATCCCCTCGTCATTGCGAGCGTAGCGAAGCAATCCAGGCTGCCGTCGCGGGGAGATTCTGGATTGTTTCGCTGCGCTCGCAATGACGGGTGGGGAAGCAATTCGCTCCCCGCACAGCCCCTACGCCTTCAGCGTCTCCAGAAACCGCACCGGCTCGCCCTGCGAGGCCGTCACGAGCTCGCCCTGCCACATCACGCGGCGGCCGCGGATGAAGGTGCCGACGGGCCAGCCGGTGACGCGGACACCGTCATAAGGCGTCCAGCCGGCCTTGGACGCGACCCATTTGTTGGTGATGGTCTCGCTGCGCTTCAAATCGACGATGGTGAAGTCGGCATCGTAGCCGGCGGCGATTCGCCCCTTGCACGCGATGTTGTAGAGGCGCGCGGGACCAGCGCTGGTGAGGTCGACGAATCTCGCCAGCGACAGCCGGCCGGCGTTGACGTGATCGAGCATGATCGGCACCAGCGTCTGCACGCCGGTCATGCCGGAGGGCGAGGCCGGATAGGTCTTCGACTTCTCCTCGAGCGTATGCGGGGCGTGGTCGGAGCCGAGCACGTCGATGATGCCCTGCTCGATGCCGCGCCAGATGCCGGCGCGATGATCGGCCCCGCGCACCGGCGGGTTCATCTGCGCGAGCGTGCCCAGCCGCTCGTAGCATTCGGGCGCGACCAGCGTGAGGTGATGCGGCGTCGCTTCGCAGGAGGCGACATCCTTGTGGTCGCGCAGGAACTCGATCTCTTCCTTGGTCGAGATGTGCAGCACGTGAATGCGCTTGCCCGTCTCGTGCGCGAGCTTGACCAGTCGCTGCGTCGCCATCAGCGCCGCGGTCTCGTCGCGCCAGACCGGATGCGAGCGCGCATCGCCCTCGATGCGCTGCGGTTTGCGCTCGTTGAGCCGATACTCGTCCTCGGCATGGAAGGCCGCACGACGGCGGATCACCTGGAAGATGCGGCGCAGGCTTTCGTCGTCCTCCACCAGCAGCGCACCGGTCGAGGAGCCGATGAACACCTTGACGCCGGCGCAGCCGGGTGCGCGCTCGAGCACCGGCAGGTCCTGCACGTTCTCGCGGGTGCCGCCGATGAAGAAGGCGAAATCGCAATGCATGCGGTGATTGGCCCGCTTCACCTTGTCGGTGAATTCGGCCTCCGTCACCGTCAGCGGCGCCGTGTTCGGCATTTCGAACACGGCGGTGACTCCGCCCATCACGGCGCTGCGCGAGCCGGTCTCGAGGTCTTCCTTGTGCTCCAGCCCGGGCTCGCGGAAATGCACCTGCGTGTCCATCACGCCGGGCAGGATGTGCAGGCCCTTGCAGTCGATCACCTCCGCGGCGCTGCCTTGCGACAGCGGCCCCAGCTCGGCGATGCGGCCGCCCGTGATGCCGATGTCGCGAACAGCCTCGCCGTCCTGGTTGACCACGGTGCCGCCCTTGAGGATCACATCGAAACGCTGGCTCATGGCTGAGGGCCTCTCTCGTCCCCAAGCGCAGGGCTCGAGGTCTTGTCGTTTATGCGTTGCGGGCTTACGTTCCGGAGCAACATGTCGCAAGAGATTTTCGCATGAAATCGGCGTTTCTTCCCGACCGGGGCGTGCTCAAGGTCGCGGGCGAGGATGCGCGCAACTTCCTCAACGGCCTGGTCACGACCGACGTCGACAGGCTGAAACCGGGCCTGGGGCGATTCGGCGCGCTGCTGACGCCACAGGGCAAGATCATCGTGGATTTCCTGATCACGGAGGTGCCCGCGGGTCACGGCGGCGGGTTCCTGATCGACTGCCCGAAACCGCTGGCAGATAGCCTCGCCACCAAGCTGAAATTCTACAAGCTGCGGGCCAAGGTCACGGTGGACAACCTTTCCGACGATCTCGGCGTGCTTGCGGCCTGGGACGGCCAGCCCGCCGCCCAGCCGGACCTCGCCTTCGTCGATCCGCGGAACGACGGGCTCGGCTACCGCATCCTGATCCCGGAAAATCTCAAGCAGAAGCTGTCCGACCTGATCGGTGCCCAGCTGGTCGATGCGGCCGAGTACGAGGCGCACCGCATCGCGCTCGGCGTGCCCCGCGGCGGGCTCGATTTCATGTACAGCGATGCGTTCCCGCACGAGACCAACATGGATCGTCTCGCCGGCGTCGATTTCGACAAGGGCTGCTACGTCGGCCAGGAGGTCGTCTCGCGCATGCAGCATCGCGGCACTGCACGCACGCGCAGCGTGAAGGTGCTGCTCGACGGTGCGTCACCCGAGCCGGGCACGACCATTCTTGCCGGCGACAAGCCGGTCGGCACCATCGGCTCGACCGCCGGCGGCAAGGGCATTGCCCTCGTTCGCATCGACCGCGTTGCCGAAGCGCTCGACGCGGGCCAGCCGCTCACCGCCGGTGGGCTGCCGCTCACGCTCGCTGAACCAGACGTCGTTCGAATTCCAGCCAAGCAGCCCATCGCATGAGCCGTGCCGCCCGCCTGCATCCCGACGGCCTGAAACGGTGTCCCTGGCCTGGCGAAGATCCGCTTTACGTCGCCTATCACGACACCGAATGGGGCGTGCCGGAATATGACGACCGCGCACTGTACGAGAAGCTGATGCTCGACGGCTTCCAGGCCGGCCTGTCCTGGATCACGATCCTGCGCAAACGCGACAATTTCCGCAAAGCCTTCGACGATTTCCAGCCGGAGAAGATCGCGCGCTACAACGCGAAGAAGGTCCATGCGCTGATGAACGATGCCGGCATCGTGCGCAACAAGGCCAAGATCGATGGCGCGATCCTGAGCGCGAAATCCTATCTCGACATCATGGAGAAAGGCCCGGGCTTCTCGAAGCTGCTGTGGGACTTCATGGACGGAAGGCCGCTGGTCAACCAGTTCAAGACCACCGCGAGCGTGCCCGCCTCGACGCCGCTGTCGGTGCAGATCTCCAAGGAGCTGTCCTCGCGCGGCTTCAAGTTCGTCGGCCCGACCATCGTCTATGCCTTCATGCAGGCGACCGGCATGGTCAACGATCATCTCGTCGACTGCCACTGTCACGCCGCCTGCGGCAAGACGCAGCGCAAGCCGCGCCTCAAGGCCAGATGACGGCGAAGAAGACCGCGCGCGATGCGCAGTCCCGCGCCTGGCAGCGCATGCTGTCGGGCCGGCGGCTCGATCTGCTCGATCCCTCCCCGCTCGACATCGAGATCGCCGACATCGCGCACGGCCTTGCCCGCGTCGCGCGCTGGAATGGGCAGACCATCGGCGCGCATATCTTCTCGGTCGCGCAGCATACGCTGCTGGTAGAAACCGTGCTGCGGCACGAGATGCCGCGGGCCGACCAGCGCATGCGGCTGGCAGCCCTGCTGCACGATGCGCCGGAATATGTGATCGGCGACATGATCTCGCCGTTCAAGGCCGTGCTCGACGGCCATTACAAGGCGGTCGAGAAGCGCCTCCTCGGCGCCATCCATATCCGCTTCGGCCTGCCGCCGGTGCTGCCCGACGAGATCACGCAAGCCATCAAGGCCGCCGATCGCGGCGCAGCCTACCTCGAGGCAACCGAGCTCGCCGGCTTCAGCGAGAGCGAGGCCAGGCGCCTGTTCGGCAAGGATCCCGGCCTGTCCGACAGCGTCCGGCGCGACTACATGACGCCCTGGACGGCGGCACGGGCCGAGAAGCAGTTCCTGGAGCGGTTTGGCGCCGTGTTTGCGTAGGTGCTGCAGGGTGGGCAAAGGCGAGCTGCGCCGTGCCCGCCATCCTTTCGCTTTTGCGACGGAAGCGGCGCGCACGCTTCCGCCTTCGCTCTTCGAGCTACGGCGGACATGTCGCTTTGCCCACACTCCAATGGCTGGCTATAATCGGCGCCAAAAAGGTCTCCCATGATCCACGTCTGTTCCCTCGCCGCGCTTCCCGAAACTGTCCGCATCACCGGCGCCAGCCATGTGCTGACGGTGATGGCCAATGTCGAGCAGGTGGCACGTCCGGTGTCGGTGCTGCCAGCCAACCATCTCAAGGTGTCGATGGATGACATCACCGAGGAGATGGACGGTTTCGTCGCACCATCGGAGGCGCATATCGAGCAGGTGCTGAACTTCGTGCGCGGCTGGGATCGCGGTGCACCGCTGGTGGTGCATTGCTATGCCGGCATCAGCCGCTCCACCGCCAGCGCGTTTGCAGCGGTATGCGCGCTCAATCCGAATCGCGACGAGATCGAGATCGCGCGGAAGATCCGCGCGGCCTCGCCGATCGCCTCGCCGAACCGGCGCATCGTCGGCCTCGCCGACCGCGCACTCGGGCGCAACGGCCGCATGCTGCGCGCGCTCGACGAGATGGGCCCGGGCGCGATGATGGTGGAAGGCCGCCCCTTCGTGATCGAGCTCGAATGAGAATTACGCGCCACAACGCAGGTGAGCCCCCTCTCCCGCTTGCGGGAGAGGGTTGGGGAGAGGGTGCGTCCTCATCGGGACACTCCCGGCGTGGAGGCAACCCTCTCCCGGCGCTACGCGCCGACCTCTCCCGCAGGCGGGAGAGGTTGCAGCGCCCCCGCGGAGAGACCGACTCAATCAACCAACAAGCCGTTTTCACAGCACCTGCGATCCCGGCCGCATGAGCGACACGCAGCTGACGCCGATCGAGATTGGCCTCACCGCCGCAATCGTTGCGATCGAGAACCACGAGCCGCTGATCCTGACCGCGCCAGGTGCCGACGGGCTTGCCGGCCTGCCGTTCGGCCCGTTCGACGCGGTGAGCCATCGCACCTTCGAGATCGGCCTGCGCGCCTGGGTCGAGCAGCAGGCGGGCCTGCGGCTCGGCTATGTCGAGCAGCTCTACACCTTCGGCGATCGCGGCCGCCATGCCGAGGCCGGCGACACCGGCGCGCATATGGTGTCGATCGGCTATCTCGCACTGACGCGCCCTGTGGACGGCGAGCTCGCCGCAAACGCGGCGAGCTTCGCGCCATGGTATCGCTTCTTCCCCTGGGAAGACTGGCGCGAGGAGCCGCCGGGGATCATCGCCCGCGACATCATCCCGGCGCTGACGAAGTGGGCCGAGGAGGAGACGCCGGAGACGACGCGCGCGCTGCCGCGGAAGGATCGCGTGCGGTTCTATTTCGGGCTCGACGGCGCGCCCTGGGATGAGGAACGCGTGCTCGACCGCTACGAGCTGCTGTACGAGGCCGGGCTGATCGAGGAGGCGCGGCGCGATGGCCGCCCCGCGGCATTGGCGCGCAAGACGCTTCCCCCGCTCGGGACCTCGATGCGGTTCGACCACCGCCGGATTCTCGCCACGGCCATCGCGCGGCTGCGCGCAAAGCTGAAGTATCGCCCTGTCGTCTTTGAACTTTTGCCAGCTGAATTCACACTTACCGAACTGCAGCACACGGTGGAGGCGATCTCCGGCCGGCATCTGCACAAGCAGAATTTCCGTCGCCTGGTCGAAATGGAAGCCCTGGTCGAACCGACCGGCGTCATGTCGACACAGACGGGCGGACGGCCGGCGGCGCTCTATCGCTTCCGCCGCGACGTGCTCCAGGAGCGGCCCGCGCCGGGCTTGCGCGTGCGCTCCCGGCGCTAGATCCTGATATTTGGGGTACCGGCCCCTGCCCGCCGGTTGCCTGGAGGCTTCATGTTCGACGGCCCGTTCGACGTCTTTGCGCTGATCATTGCGATCATCGCCTTCCTGATCGCGATCAAGGCGTCCAGCCAGGCCGCCGAGCTGCGCCGCCGGCTGAGCTCGCTCGAAGAGATGTTGTACGCGCAGCGGCAGGTGCAGCCGCCGCCGTTGATGCCCGCGCCGGTAGAGACTGAGGCGCCCGCAACAGCGCCGGCAGAGCCGCCGCCGCTTGCGCCCGAGCCCGAGCCTGCGCCGCCTCCGCCGGCCGCCGCAGATGTTTCGCCGCCCCCACTCGAAGCCGGCCTTGAAGCCGGCGCACCACCGCCGCTGCTCGCGCCGGCGCCCGGTTTCGAGGAGCGGCTCGGCACCCGCTGGGTGGTGTGGATCGGCGGGCTCGCGCTCGCGCTCGGCGGCTTCTTCATGGTGCGCTATTCGATCGAGGCCGGCCTCCTCGGCCCCGGCGTGCGCGTGTTCCTCGGCGGATTGTTCGCCGTCGCGCTGCTCGGCGCCGGCGAATGGACGCGGCGCAAGGAGGCCATATCGAGCATCCAGGCGCTGCCGATCGCCAACATCCCCGCGATCCTCACCGCGGCCGGCACGGCGGTGGCGTTCGCCACCATCTATGCCGCTTACGCGCTCTACGGCTTCCTCGTGCCCGCAACCGCCTTCGTGCTGCTCGGCCTCGTCGCGCTCGGCACGCTTGCCGCCGCGCTGTTGCACGGCCCGGCGCTCGCCGGCCTCGGCGTGGTCGGCGCCTTCGTGACACCGATCCTCGTCTCCAGCGGCAAGCCGGACTATTGGGCGCTTTACATCTATCTTGCGATCGTCACCGCCGCGAGCTTTGGTCTCGCCCGTATCCGGCTTTGGCGCTGGCTTGCAGTCACGACAATCGTGTTCGCCGTGCTCTGGATCTTCCCCGGTCTCGACGCCGCCGAACTGCAGGTCGCGCCGCACGCCTTCCATGTCATCGCCGGCTTCGTGCTGGCCGCGCTGCTCGTCGTCTGCGGCTTCATGTTCGGACCCGGCATCGAGGATGGCGAGATCGAGCCGGTCTCGTCGAGCGCGCTCGGCGCCTATCTGTTCGGCGCGATGCTGATTGTGCTGTCGAGCGCGCACGCCGATCTGGCGTTGATCGCCTTCACGCTGCTGGTCGCGGGAACGCTGTTCGTCGCCTGGCGTGCGCTGGCGGCCACGGGCGCCCTGGGTGCGGCCGCGGCGACCGTCTTCATCGTCTTCGCCGAATGGGCGGTGCGCGCCAATCCCGATATGCTGGTGCTGCCGGGCGGCCCCATGCCCGGCATCGGACCGACAGCGACCGACGGCGCGGTGACGCTGCACCTGGTCACGGCCGCGATCTTCGCCGCCGGCTTCGGCATCGCCGGCTTCCTGGCACAGGGCCGGTCGAATTCGGCGATCATTCCGGTGGTGTGGTCGGCGGCCGGCGTCGCGACGCCGATCGCGATCCTGGTCGCGCTCTACGCGCGTATCGCTCATCTCGACCGCTCGATCCCGTTCGCGATCCTGGCGGTGCTGCTTGCCACCGCCTTCGGCGCTGCAACCGAGGCGCTCACACGCCGCGAGACCCGGCCGGGCGTCGCGATCTCCACGGCCCTGTTCGCGACCGGCACGCTCGGCGCACTCGCGCTGGCGCTGACCTTCGCGCTGGAGAAGGGCTGGCTGACGATCGCGCTGGCGCTGATGTCGCTCGGCACGGCCTGGATCTCGATGCAGCGGCCGATTCCGTTCCTGCGCTGGCTTGCCGCGATCTTCGCGGCGCTCGTCACCGCGCGCATCGCCTACGATCCTCGCATCGTCGGCGACGCCGTCGGCACCACGCCGATTCTGAACTGGCTGCTGTGGGGCTACGGCCTGCCGGCCCTTTCGTTCTGGGCCGCGAGCGTCTTCCTGCGCCGCCGCGCCGACGATGCGCCGCTGCGCATGGTCGAGGCCGCCGCGATCCTGTTCACCGCGCTGCTCGCCTTCATGGAGATCCGGCACTTTGCGACCGGCGGCCGCATGACCGCGGCCCCCTCGCTGCTCGAATTCGCGCTGCAGGCCTGTATCACGCTGGCGATGGCGATCGGGCTGGAGCGGTTGCGGCTGCGCAGCCGCAGCATCGTGCACAATGTCGGCGCGGTGGTGCTGACCGCGATTGCCGGACTCGTCAGCGTGTTCGGTCTGTTGATCCTGGAGAATCCGCTGCTGTGGCACACCGACGTCGGCGGCGCCGTCTTCAACCTGCTGCTGCTGGGCTACGCGCTGCCGGCCGTGCTGATGCTGCTGCTGTCCTATGCGGTGGTCGGCGAGCGTGGCAAGGTCTACGCCAATACGATTGCGGGCGGCGCGCTCGTGTTCGCGCTCGCTTATGTCACGCTGGAGATCCGCCGCTTCTATCACGGGCCGATCCTGTCCACAGGACCGACCACGGGCGCCGAGCAATACACCTATTCGATCGGCTGGCTCGCTTTCGGCGTGGTGCTGCTCGGCGTCGGCATCCTCGTCAACTCGGAACGGGCGCGGCTGGCGTCTGCCGCCGTCATCGCGCTGACGATCCTCAAGGCCTTCGTCATCGACATGTCGACGCTGACGGGCGTCTACCGCGCGCTCTCGTTCATGTGCCTCGGCGTGGTGCTGGTCGCGATCGGCTGGCTGTACCAACGCATCCTGTTCCGGCGGCAGGTTACACCGCCGCCGGCCGCGCCGCAGACGGGCAGTTGAGGATCAGGCCGCGCGGACCGATTCCAGGAACTGCGCGACTTCGACCTTCAGGCGGGTGCTGTCGGTCGCCAGCGACTTCGCCGCCGACAGCACTTCGCCCGAGGCCGAGCCGGTCTCGATCGCACCGCGCTGCACGTCGGTGACGTTGGAGGAGACCTGCTGGGTGCCGAGCGCGGCCTGATGAACGTTGCGCGAAATCTCCTGCGTGGCCGCGCCCTGCTCCTCGACGGCAGCAGCGATGGCCGAGGACACCTCCGACAGCCGCTCGATGGTGCCGCCGATCTCCTGGATGGCGTTGACGGATTCCTGCGTCGCGGCCTGGATGCCCGAAACCTGCGCGCCGATTTCACCGGTCGCTTTCGCAGTCTGCTCGGCGAGTGCCTTGACCTCGGAGGCGACGACGGCAAAGCCGCGGCCGGCCTCGCCGGCGCGCGCCGCTTCGATGGTCGCGTTCAGCGCGAGGAGGTTGGTCTGGCCCGCGATGGTGTTGATGAGCTCGACAACGTCGCCGATGCGGGAGGCCGCCTGCGACAGCGCGTTGACGCGTTCGTTGGTCCGCGCCGCCTGCTCGACGGCTTCCGCAGCCATCCGCGCCGAATCCTGCACGCGGCGGCTGATCTCGGTGATGGAGGACGACAGCTCCTCTGAGGCGGACGCCACCGCCTGCACATTGGTGGAAGCTTCCTCCGAGGCGGCCGCAACGACGGTCGCGAGCTCCTGGCCGCGCTGCGCCGTGCCGCTCAGCGTGGCCGCGGAGGCCTCGAGCTCGGTCGAGGCCGATGACACGGTCTCGACGACCTCGCCGATCATGACCTCGAAATTGCGGGTGATGGCATCGACGCGGCGGCCACGCTCGATCTTGGCCTCGGCGTCGCGCGCCGCCGCCTCGTCGGCGGCCTTCTTGGCGATCAACGCGTCCTTGAAGATCTGGAGCGCATCCGCCATCGAGCCGATCTCCGTCTTCTCGCCGCGATGCGGCACCTCGGCCGAGAGGTCGCCTTCGCCGAGCGACTGCATCGGACGGATGATCGAGGCGATGCCACGAGACACGTCGCGCACGAGATAGTAGGCGGCAGCGATCGCGATCGCGACGGCTGCAACGATGATGCCGACGAGCACGCGGAAGATGGTGGCGTAGCTGTCGGCCGCCTCCTTGGTTTCAGCCTCGGCGCCGCTGTTGTTGAGCTCGATGCTCTTCAGGAGCAGGGGATCGGCCGCCTGAGCCATCTTCGCAACCTTGGTCTGCAACAGCTCGTTGGCATCTGTCGGGAAGCGGCCGGTGCTCTTGCGCGACAGCGCCATCGTCTCCTGAACGCCGTTCAGGTATTCGGCCCAGGCCTTGGTCCACTGCTCATAGATCGCGCGTTCCTGCGGCAAGGTGATCAGGCCTTCATAGACCTTGCGCGTCTTCTCGATGCGCTCGCGTAGCGGAGCCATGCGTTTCTCGGCGGCATCCTTGCCTTCGATGCTCTCCTGCATCAGGTGGAGTCGCAGGACGACGCGCAGCTCGTTGATGTCGGCGCGCATCGAGCCGAGCGCACGCACGCTCGGCAGCCAGCTCTCCGCGATCTCGACCGTATGGGCGTTGATGTTCTGCATCGTGCCGATCGCCATCACGCCGACGCCGGCAAGCGAGAGCACGAGGACCGACAGCACGGTCAGCAGCTTGAATACGATCGACAATTTCGACATCACGACAATCCCGACAGTAGCCAGCAACGCGCGAATCACCTGCGCCGCAGTCGTCGCGACGGACGACAGGGCGGAAGTCAGTTCAACAATGCTGGCTGGTTCTTGTCCCGAGAGATTGCGCCCATAATCGCAAACAGGCGTTAACAGGAACCTACGTAAAACTACGGTTCGCGCCCGTGATCGCCGTTCACTGCAACCCGTCTGTTGCAGCCGCATGGAGCAATGCGGATGCGGCTTGATGCGCGGCATCATTCGAAAAGGCCGGCGGATTCCTCCGAGGCGGACCGCGAGCGTCAGGCCGCGCGCACGGTACCCAGGAACTTTCCGACCTCCAGCTTCAGCCGGTTGCTGTCACCGGACAGCGATTGCGCCGCCGCCAACACCTGCGAGGACGCCGAGCCGGTCTCGCTCGCGCCGTGCTGCACATTGATGATGTTGGACGACACCTGATGGGTGCCCGCCGCCGCCTGCTGCACGTTGCGGGAAATCTCCTGCGTTGCGGCGCCCTGCTCTTCGACCGCGGCTGCGATGGTCGAGGAGATCTCCGACAGCCTCTCGATGGTATGGCTGATGTCCTTGATCGCGCCGACCGAATGCTCGGTGGCGGTCTGGATGCTGGCGATCTGCTGGCCGATCTCGCCGGTCGCCTTCGCGGTCTGCTCGGCAAGCGCCTTGACCTCGGAGGCGACGACGGCAAAGCCGCGGCCCGCCTCGCCGGCGCGCGCGGCCTCGATGGTTGCATTGAGCGCCAGGAGATTGGTCTGGCCGGCGATGGTGTTGATCAGTTCGACCACGTCGCCGATCCGCGCCGCGGCAGCGGAAAGCTCGCCGACGCGATCTGTGGTGGTGCGGGCCTGGTTCACCGCATCGCTCGCGACGCGAGCCGATTCCTGCACCTGCCGGCTGATCTCGGTGATCGACGACGACAGCTCTTCGGTCGCCGACGCCACCGACTGCACATTGGTGGAGGCTTCCTCGGAGGCGGCAGCAACCATGGTGGTGAGCTCCTGTCCACGCGCCGCAGTCGACGTCAGCGTCGACGCGGAAGCTTCCAGTTCGGTCGAGGCCGAGGAGACGGTATCGACGATCTCACCGATCGCGGCCTCGAAGCTGTCCGCGAGCTTGTGCATCTCGGCCTTGCGCTGCGCGGCCGCAATCTGGTCCTGCCTGATCTTGGCTTCGGCCTCCTCCCGCGCCTTCTGTTCCGACACGATCTTGAACTTTTCGACGGCCGCAGCGACGCCGCCGACCTCATCCTTGCGGCCGAGACCGGGCAGCACCACTGAGAGATCGCCGCCGGCGAGCTTGTCCATGGCAACCGTGAGCGCGCGGATCGGCCGCGCGATGGTCACGAACGACATCAGCCAGGAGCCGACGAGGACGAGCATGGCAAGTGTACCAACCAGCATCGCGAGTTGCTCGCTCGATTTCATTTGCACGGCGGCCGCGGCATTTTTCTCGTCGGATTTGTGTCTTGCGTAGTCGGCAATCTGACCGATCAGCACATCGAGCTCGCCGGCGATCGGCAGGGTAACCTCGCGTGCGATGCGAACGACGTCTTCATTGAGCTTCGCAGCACGCGCCGGCCCGTCTGCACCGTTGGCGGCCAAGGCTTCGCCGCGCACGCCCGCGATCTGCTGCGCCGCCTTTGCGTAGTTCGCGGCCAGCGATCTCAGTTTCTCCATGCGAGCGCGATTCTCGGCCTCTTGAGAAAGCTTCAGCATCTGATCGACCAGCAGGTTCGCCGATTTCTGCTGGTCGCCCAGGCTCTGGGTGGCCTTTTGAATGTCGGCCGAGCTATTGGCGAGACGAAGGTCGCGTACGGCGAGCTGCATGCCGCGAACCGCCACCTCGGCCTTAACTGCGTCGCGCGCGATCTGCTGCTGCGCAAGCGCGCTCTGGCTGCTCTCCCGGATGCTCGCATTGCCGAGCATCTGACTTGCGATCATGGCGCCAACCAGGAGGACCCCTAGTGCAGACGCAATCGCCAGCTTGGTCCCGATCTTCAGATTCTGAACAAGGCTCAACATGGGCATGTTTCCCCCGAAGGAAATGCGCAACCGAGTCATTGTCGGCCGCCCCGGGCATTGACTGCGCCGTTGCACAAAAATTGAGCGCCTCACGTTCCGATTTGGTTAACGGAATCCCTCGCAGAAATACTCACTTTCTTCGCCAAATGATTGAAGCCGAAGGGAAACGATCTCGTCATAGTTGTAAATTGCAGCTTGAGATCGGAGCTATGACGCTTTGCATCCGACGGTTTCTCCGACCAGACTGATTCGAAAGACCGGCTTCTTGCTCTCGTCGAGCAGCTCCATGCACCACTCGGCGTTCGGCTTCAGGCCGCGTGCGATGCTGCCGAGCAGATTGGCGCAGACTTCAGTCATTTCGGTCCAGGCGGCTGCACGATCCTCGAACTCGTACGGCTGGTCGGCGGCGCCGGAATAGCGACCGGTGCTGATGCGGAAGAAGTATAGCGACATCGTTGGACCCTTGATCGGGCCGCCCCCGGCCGCACGCAAACTGGGGCGCGAACAGCTACCAACGCATGAAAGCCGTCGTCCGTATGATTACGGCGCCGCGTCTTCATGTTCGATAGACGTCTTCAACGAGAAAGCGTGCAAGCCGATGGCGCGCGACCGTCTCACTGGGTCGAGCGGCGCAGCTCCAGCGGGGCTTCGGCCTTCGCGGGCTCCGACTTGATTTCCGCCTTCGCCGGCTCGAGCCGGTTGCTCTCGACACGCGGGGTCTCGACGCGCGCGGCGACCTCGGTGTTCGAGACGGCAACCGAACCGGTGTGCTCCGGCTTGTGCAGCGAGCGCGGGCGCGCTGCAGCGCGGGCCATCAGCATTTGGTTGCCGCCCTGGTGACGGAAGTCGCAATAGGCGAAGCCCATGCCCGACACCGAGCCCCGGAAGCTGCGATCGTCGGTCTTTTCCAGGTTGAAACAGGGCTCGAAGGGGATGCCCTTGATCGAGGCGCAGACGTTCTGGCCGCGGATCTGGAGCGTATTGCCGGGAAGTCGGAGATGCTTGACCGGGCCTGCTCCCGAGAACTGCACCGCACCGGCGGCGCCGAGATCGTCGAGGATGCGGCCTGCGCCGCGGGTGCCGTCGAAGCAGGTGAAGGCGAACACCTTGCCGGCTACGAAGCGGCGCGCCTCGTCGGCGTTCATGCTTCCAGCAATGGCGGGCGCAAACGTTGCTGCCGCCGTGACAGCCCCCAACACAATACGCGCAAGCATGCTCAACTCCGAACCCAACCCCCGCAGCGGGCGATGCCTCTATCTCTTTACCCGCTGCTTACCATACGAACCAAGGCAACATTGGAGCAGCTTGGTTGGTAAAGTCTAAACGCCGTTAGCCAATTTTAACCACGATGCGGCCCCGGACTTGGCCGGCAAGGATTTTCGCGCCCCACTCCGAAACCTCATCGAGCGAAATTTCCTTAGTGATTTCAGATAGTTTCTCCCGGTCCAGATCGGACGCGAGGCGTTGCCAGGCTGCCTTCCTCGGCTCAATCGTGCACATCACGGAATCGATGCCGAGAAGGCACACTCCGCGCAAAATAAACGGCGCGACCGAGGACGGCAGGTCCATGCCCGCCGCCAGGCCGCAAGCTGCAATCGCTCCGCCGTACTTCGTCATCGAGAGCAGGTTGGCGAGGGTGGTCGAGCCGACGCTGTCGACGCCGCCAGCCCAGCGCTCCTTGGCGAGGGGTTTTGCCGGTGCGGACAATTCGTTGCGGTCGATGACTTCGGCTGCTCCCAGATGTTTCAGATAGTCGGCCTCGGAGGCCCGGCCGGTTGAGGCGATGACGTGGTAGCCGAGCTTCGAGAGCACGGCGATCGCAACCGAACCGACTCCGCCGGCCGCCCCCGTCACCACCACCGGGCCGCTCTTCGGCGAGAGACCGTGCTTCTCGAGCGCCAGCACAGCGAGCATCGCAGTGAAGCCGGCGGTGCCGATCGCCATGGCGTCGCGCGCCGACAGGCCATGCGGCAAGGGGACCAGCCAGTCGCCCTTCACCCGCGCCTTCTCGGCATAGGCGCCGAGGTGGGTCTCGCCCATGCCCCATCCGGTGCAGACCACCTTGTCGCCCGCCTTCCACTGGGGATGCGAGGAGGCTTCGACGGTGCCGGCGAAGTCGATGCCGGCGATCATCGGGAAGCGGCGCACCACCGGCGCCTTGCCTGTGAGCGCAAGGCCGTCCTTGTAGTTCAGCGTCGACCACTCCACACGGACGGTAACGTCACCGTCCATCAGCTCAGCTTCGTCGAACTGCGTGAGCTGGGCGGTGGTGCCCTTGTCCGCCTTGTCGATCCGGATCGCCTTGAATGTGGCCACGACTTCACTCCCTGACTTGTTTCAGGGATTGTTTAGCCGATCAGGCAGGCTGTGCAACCGCCCGCTCGACAGGTTTCTCCACAATCGGAAGATTGATCAGCGCGGAAAGCACGCCGAACAGGATCGAGAGCCACCAGATCGGCGTGTAGGAACCGAACCGCTCGAATACGATGCCCCCTAGCCAGACACCGAGGAAGCCGCCGACCTGATGGCTGACGAAGGCGAAGCCGTAGAGCGTCGCGAGCCAGCGCGTGCCGAACATCAGCGCGACCAGTGCCGAGGTGGGCGGCACCGTCGACAGCCAGGTCAGGCCGGAGATCGCGCCAAACGCGATCGCCGAGAACGGCGTGATCGGGAACGCGATGAAGGCGAGGGTCGCAAGCGCACGGGTGAAGTAGATGGTCGAGAGGATGTAGCGCTTGGGCAGATAGTTCTGGAGATAGCCGACGCTGAGCGAACCGATGATGTTGAACAGGCCGATCGCCGCGATCACCCAGCCACCGGTTTGCGTCGAGATGCCGCTATCGACCAGAAAGGCCGGCAGATGCACGGTGATGAAGGCGAGCTGGAAGCCGCAGGTGAAGAAGCCGAGCACCAGGAGCACGTAGGAGCGGTGGCCGAAGGCCTCCGCAAGCGCCCTGGTGAAGGTCTGCTCATCCGCAGGCGCCGTGTTGGCCGTGCTTGCGACAGGCGGCGTCGACAGCGCCAGCGACAGCGGGATGATCAGCAGCATCAGGAAGCCGAACACGGAGAGCGCCTGCTGCCAGCCGAAATTATCGATCAACGCGACGCCAATCGGTGCGAACAGGAACTGCCCGAACGACCCCGCCGCCGTGCCGGCACCGAGCGCAAGGCCGCGCTTCTCGGCCGGCAACAGCTTGCTGAACGCCGACAGCACCAGATTGAACGAGCAGCCGGCAAGACCAAAGCCGATCATAACGCCGGCGCCGATGTCGAGCGAGAGCGGCGTCGAGGAGTAGCGCATCAAGATCAGGCCGCCGGCATAGAGCAGGGCGCCGACGCACATCACCCGGAACAGGCCGAAGCGATCCGCGACCGCGCCGGCGAGCGGCTGGCCCAGCCCCCACAACAGATTCTGCACGGCAATCGCGAGGCCAAACACGTCGCGGCCCCAGCTGAATTCGTGACTCATCGGCTGCACGAAGAAACCGAGCGCCGAGCGCGGACCGAAGCCGAGCATGCCGATCGCACAACCGCAGAGAATGATGACGGCCGGGGTGCGCCAGTTGGAGGAACGTGAGGCCGGAGCGAGTTCGCCGATCTGTGTCGACATGGTCTTCCTCGTCTGTCGTTGGCGAATCCGCGATCAGCAGCCGCGGGAGAGCCCGTTTAATGCATCTGCATGAAGATCCCAAGTCAAAAAGATTGCCAAGCCAAAGACGATTGCATTCCACGAGGAGCTGCCGCGGGAGCATTGCGTTTCAATGCTGACTCGCCCCACGCCGCAGCCGCGAACTGACGGGAATGTGTGCGGCAGGGCCTAGCGGCCCGTATCGGAGCATGCTATCTTCGATTTACTCAGATTGAGCATATTTAGGGCAACCTGCTCTGACCGGCCTCTCGGCCGGATTTCTCAGGCCCCATATATTCTCAATTTGAGCATAATAACCATGCCTGGGAGGCTTCAATGCCGATCACTGGAATTTACGGCCCCGACGATTTTGCCAACCGGCCGCAGGGCCACCTCATCACCCCTCCCCGCGCCGCGCCGGTGCCCGCGGGACCGACGTGGCCAATGCCGTCACTGGAATGGACGCCAGGGGTCGAACGCGCCACCGCCCCGCTCTACGAGCGCGTGAAGCACGTGATCCCGCCGATCGAATGGCCGCTGATGGCACCGACCATCAACGCGATCAACGAGCTGAAGCGCGCGCGGGGCGCGGTGATCCTCGCCCACAACTACCAGGCCCCGGAGATCTTCCATTGCGTGGCCGATATCGGCGGCGACTCGCTCCAGCTCGCGGTCGAAGCCACCAAGGTGAAGGCAGGCATCATCGTCCAGTGCGGCGTGCACTTCATGGCGGAGACCTCGAAGCTGCTCAATCCGGACAAGACCGTTTTGATCCCGGACTCGCGCGCGGGCTGCTCGCTTGCCGCCAGCATCACCGGCGCGGATGTCCGGCTGCTCCGGGAGAAATTTCCGGGCGTGCCCGTCGTTGCTTACGTCAACACCTCGGCAGAGGTGAAGGCGGAGGTCGATATCTGCTGCACGTCATCGAACGCGGTGCAGGTGGTCGAGAGTCTGGGCGCTCGAAGCGTGATCTTCCTGCCCGACCGATACCTCGCTACCTATGTGGCTTCGAAGACCGACGTGAAGATCATCGCCTGGAAAGGCGCCTGCGAGGTGCATGAGCGCTTCACGGGCGAGGAGCTGCGGACCTTTCGCGAGGCCGATCCGTCCGTCCAGATCATCGCGCATCCGGAGTGCCCGCCGGACGTGCTGGCGGAAGCCGACTTCACCGGTTCGACCGCGCACATGATCAACTGGGTGCGCGCGAAGCGGCCGCGGCGCCTCGTCATGATCACCGAATGCTCGATGGCCGACAATGTGCGGGCCGAGCTTCCCGAAGTGGAGATGCTGCGGCCCTGCAATCTCTGCCCGCACATGAAGCGCATCACGCTCGCCAACATCCTGGAGAGCCTGCTGACGCTTCGCGAGGAGGTGACGATCGATCCCGCGCTTGCCGAACGCGCGCGGCGCTCGGTCGAGCGCATGATCAATCTGAAGAACTGAGAGCACGGCATGCAGCACAAGGTCCACGACCTCACCCGCAGCACCGACGACGTCGTCATCGTCGGCGGCGGCCTTGCCGGACTGTTCTGCGCGCTGAAGCTTGCGCCGCGACCGGTGACGCTGATCTCGGCGGCACCGCTCGGACAGGGCGCGTCGTCTGCATGGGCGCAAGGCGGCATCGCCGCGGCGGTGGCCGAAGGCGACACGCCGGAGGCACATGCCGCCGATACCGTCGCGGTCGGCGGCGGCCTTGTCGATGAAGCCGTCGCACTCGGGATCGCGCGCGAGGCGGCGCCGCGCATCCATGACCTTCTCGCCTACGGGGTGCCGTTCGACCGCGATCTCGAAGGCAGGCTTGCCGTCGGACGGGAAGCTGCGCATTCCGCGCGGCGCATCGTGCATGTGCGCGGCGATGGCGCTGGCGCCGCGATCATCGCGGCGCTGAGCGAAGCCGTGCGGCGAACGCCCTCGATCCGCCTGATAGAAGGCTTTGTCGCCGAAGCCCTGCTGACCGAGGACGGCGCCGTCACCGGCCTTCAATTGCGCGAGGCCGGCAATCCCGCTGCACGGCCGGCCGTGCTCGCTTCACGCGCGATCGTGCTTGCGACCGGCGGAATCGGCCATCTCTATGGCGTCACCACCAATCCGCTCGAGGCCAGCGGCTCCGGCCTTGCCATCGCAGCCCGCGCCGGCGCCGTGATTGCCGATCCCGAATTCGTGCAGTTCCACCCCACCGCCATCATGGTCGGCCGCGACCCGGCGCCGCTCGCCACCGAAGCCTTGCGTGGCGAAGGCGCAACGCTGATCAACGGCAACGGCGAGCGATTCATGAGGGCATGCCACCCGCTCGCCGAGCTCGCACCACGCGACATCGTGGCCCGCGGCGTCTTCACCGAGATCGCGGCCGGGCGCGGCGCCTTCCTCGATGCGCGGCAGGCGCTGGGCGCACGCTTCGCCGAGAAATTTCCGACCGTGCATGCGAGCTGCATCGCCGCCGGCATCGATCCCGCGGCGCAACCGATACCGATTGCGCCGGCCGCACACTACCACATGGGCGGCATCGCGGTGGACATGCGCGGCCGCAGCTCGATCGACGGGCTCTGGGCCGGCGGCGAAGTGTCCTCGACCGGTGCGCATGGCGCCAACCGGCTCGCCTCCAACTCGCTGCTGGAGGCCGTCGTCTATGCCGCACGCATTGCCGACGACATCGCCGGCCGCCTTGTGCCCTCGCCCGGCCGCCTTCCCGACGCGTTGGTGATGCCGCGCGCCGGCACGCCGGATGCGGTAGCGGTGAAGCGGTTGCGCGCGATGATGAGCGCACATGTCGGCGTGATCCGCGACGGTGACGGGCTTGCGGACGCCGTGCGCCACTTCGCCATGCTCGAACGCGAGGCCGGAGACATCGCCCTTCGCAACATGGCGACTTCGGCCCTGCTCGTCGCGGCTGCGGCCTGGACGCGGCGCGAGAGCCGCGGCGCGCATTTCCGTTCCGATCATCCCGCTGACGCTCCCGGACCGGCTCGGAGAACGATGACCACGCTCGTCGCGATGCGCGAGGTCGCGGAGAGCCTGAACGAGCGTCCGCTGCCGCGCATCGCGCAATCCATGATCGCCTGAAGGAGGCCCCATGATTACCCCGACCTCACTGCTCTATCTCGACGCCTTTCTCTCTCCGCTCGCGATCGACGAGGCCGTGCAGCGCGCGCTCGACGAGGACCTCGGCCGCGCTGGCGACATCACCTCGCTTGCGACGATCCCGGAAGCGACGAGGGCGCAGGCGATCCTCGTCGCGCGCCAGTCCGGCGTGATCGCCGGATTGCCGTTGGCGCTCGCGACCCTGCAGAAGCTGTCGCCCGACATCGAGTTGCGTGCGCATGTTCGCGACGCCGCGCGGGTTGCCCGCGGCCAGCATGTGCTGACGATCTCGGGCCCCGCGCGCGCCATTCTCACGGCCGAGCGAACCGCGCTGAACTTCGTCGGCCGCCTGTCCGGCATAGCCACGCTCACGGCGGACTATGTCGCTCGCACCGAAGGCACGAAGATGCGCATCTGCTGCACCCGAAAAACCACGCCTGGATTGCGCGCACTTGAGAAATACGCGGTGCGCTGCGGCGGCGGCTTCAACCATCGCTTCGGGCTCGACGACGCCATCCTGATCAAGGACAACCACATTGCGGTCGCCGGCGGCATCCGTCCGGTGCTGGAGCGCGCCCGTGCCCACGCGGGCCATCTCGTCAAGATCGAGATCGAGGTCGATACGCTGGCACAACTGCGCGAGGTGCTCGACAGCGGGATGGCCGACGCGGTGCTGCTCGACAACATGGACCTTGCGATGCTGCGCGAGGCGGTGCGGATCAACGAAGGCCGCCTCGAACTGGAGGCGTCCGGCGGCGTCACGCTGGATTCGATCGCCGCGATTGCGGCGACCGGTGTCGATTATGCGTCGGCGGGCGCGCTGACGCATTCGGCGCCGAACTTCGATTGTGCGCTGGATATCGAGGCGTGATTGGCACTCTAACGCCTCCACAACGTCATGGCCGGGCTTGTCCCGGCCATCCACGCCTTGCCACAGCACGGAGAACGTGGATGCCCGGGACAAAGCCCGGGCATGACGACCTCTTTTTTGAACGGCTACCTGCGCTCGCTCGCACCCATCTCGGCCGAGCTCTTGGCCTCCTGCGCGAGTTCGGCGGACAGCGCGGCGGTCTGGGCCGGGGTGCCCCAGCTCGGCTCCTCGCTGCCGTCGCCCCAGTTGCGCGGGCGATAGAAGGTGTGCACGCCGGTCTTGTACAGCTTCTTCATCTCGGCGACCCAGGACGGGCGGACCCAATAGGCGTGGTAGTGCGTGGACTTGCCGACCTCGGGCAGCCAGATCTGGCCGTCGAGCATCGCCTTGGAGATCTTCTTGGCCCGCTCCCACATTTCGGGCTCGCGGATCACGTCCGGATTGTTGTCGCAGGCGAAGGTGAACTGGCAGGCGAAATGACGGTACTTGTTCTGGTAGACCACGCCGCACACGGTTTCGGGATACTTGCCGGAGAACACGCGGTTCATCACCACCTGCGCCACCGCCATCTGGCCGCGCACGGCCTCGCCGCGGGATTCGAAATAGACGGCTTCGGCGAGGCATTTCTCCGATTTCGCGCGCGACTTGTCGTCGAGCGCGAGCCGCTCCGCCGGCGATCTGGCGCGCTGGTTGTCGGCGTTGACCTCGCCCTTCGGCGCAACGCTCTCGCCGCCTTCGACCTCCTTGGCAATCTCCGCCGATGGCGGCGACAGCGAAGCCGTCACCTTCATGTCGGGATCGGGCATCACGATCAGCGGCTCGGCGCCCGGCTGCCAGCTCTCGATGGGCTCGAGATTGCCGCCGAGCGATGAGCTGCCGAAGAACAGGCTCGAGGTCTTGACGGCGAAGGGCTCGCGCGCCGGTGCCGGCGCGGCGGGAGCCCGCTTCAACGCCTCCAGTGGCGCCGTCGCGAGCGCGCGCGCAGCGTCGCTGGCCTGCGGCGGATTGGAGTATTGCGGCAGCGGCGGCGCGCGCAACGCCTCCTGGAGCTCGGGATCGAGCACGGCTGCGGATTCCGGCGACATCGCCTGCGGCAACTCGGCGGTCTTGGCGCCGAACACCGAGCGGTTCGACGTCGCGGGATCTTCCTCGGCCGGCGCCGCAGCAGGTGCGACCGTCTCGGGAGCCTGCGTCGGCGCGACGGTTGCGAGGCGATCACCCTTCAGGGAGCGATCGACTTTGGGAAAGTCGGAGGCCTGGTAGCGCGGCGGCGCCTGAAGCGCAGGATTGCGGCTGATCGCGCCGGTGACGTCGCGGCCGTCGAGGCTCGCGAGCCGAACCATCGCGCTCTGCGGAGCGGAGGTGCCGATGGGCCGCGAGAAGCTGTAGGTCGCAAGCTGGATCGAGGACGCAGCGGAAAACACCTGCTTCTGCCACCGCTCGGCGACGCCGGGCTGGCGCGCCAGCAGGGAGGCAATGTCCTGATAGCCGGTCTCTCTCGGCATCAATGCGAAGATGCAGAGACCGATGCCGAAGGACGCGAACCGCGCGCCCTTCGGATGGTTACGCAACACTGACATCGATACGCTCACGCTACGCTTACGCTCGTCTGATCGAACTCAGTACATCCGTGCAATTCGATCCTTATCGTAAGTATCTAATTTAGGTTGCCGGGGCGTTAATCCGCGTGGCGCATACGGCACACTCAAGCGAACAGAGGGGTTTTCACGTGGCGATGTCGCGCATTGGTAAATGCGGCCTCACGCGAAGCGGTAAACGTCCGGTCAACGCGCATGGTGAAGGAACTCTTGCGCATGCGTATCATTACGGGACGCGTGATGAGTTCCCGGTGCTAGCATTTGCACACAGCGCCTCCACGCCACAGCGGTCATGCCCGCGAAGGCGGGGCATCCAGTACGCCGTGGCGTTTCGATTCAACCACTGCTGTCTCGGAGTACTGGATCGCCCGGTCAAGCCGGGCGATGACAGCGGAGTGTGTGGCGAACACGTCCCACGAACTCGTCATTGCGAGCGCAGCGAAGCAATCCAGAATCCCTCCGCTGAAAGACTCTGGATTGCTTCGCTGCGCTCGCAATGACGGCGTGGCGAGAACGGCGTCAAAAATGAAAGAGTCGTCCGTGAAGAACTCTGTCCTCAGGCTGGAACGGTCTGAGGCGCGGCAGTTAGAGCCGAGAGGATTTGGCGCAACAAAAGCCTGAGCCAGCGGATGAGGCGTCGGAAGTTGTAGCCAGCGGCGGCGAGGACGGCGTTGGCGGCATCGCCGCGACGGAACCAGAGATAATTGCGGCCCATGCGGTGCTCGGCTTTGAGATGGCCGATGACGGGCTCGACAGCGGCCCTGCGACGCAATTCGCGTTTGATGCTGGGTGTCACTCCTCGCTTCTGGCCGGAGATGAAGACCCTGAACCTGTAATCGGGCGGCGCGTTGTGGCCGCGATATCCCTTGTCGGCGAGGAGGCGCGCGATGGTGTTGCCGATCAGCGCCTCCATGTCCGGGATCACGGTGGCCAGCGTGTGACCGTCATAGGGATTGCCGGGCAGCGCCTTCACATGAGTGACGAACTGGCCGCCTTTGGCGTGGCCGATCGTGGTGGCGACGGAGACTTTGACGCCGAACTCGTAAGGCTTGTGAGCCTTACCCTTGCCGATGCACTCGACCTCCGGCGCGTGCAGGGAATAGACCTTCGGCCCCCGTTGACGCTGCTGCTGCTCGCGTACGCGCCGCGCCAGCAACAGCAATTTGGCGAACGCCGCTTCGAGCCCACCATTGCCCTCGATCTTGCGGCCGATGTCGCGGATCACGCGGCCCAGATAGGTTCGCAGCGTCTTGAGCGCCCGGTTGGCGCGCTTGAACTGCTTGGCGTGGGCATGGCGCTGGTGCTTGATCAGGGCGAACTTGCCTACCCGCGCATAGGACTGCCGCAAAGCCACCCCATGGCGCTGCGCCAGCCGCACCAGCTTCTCGCGCGCCCGGTTCAGAAGCTTTGCATCGGTGGGAAACGTCACGTTCTTGGGCTGAACCGTGGTGTCGACGATCACCCGCGACAGCTCCGACGGCTTGATTGCCTTGGTCCTGACGGCAACCGACAGGCTCTCCTGGATCAGTGCCGCCAGCCGTTCCTCACCCATGCGGTTGCGCCAGCGCGTCAGCGACGAGCGATCGAACACCAGCCGGTGCTGGAAGAACTCCTCGCCGCAGAAATGTTGGTAATAGGGGTTCTCGACCCACCGCTCGCACAGAACTTCGTCGGACAGGTCGTAGGTGTGCTTGAGGATCGCCAGCCCCGCCATCAGGCGCGTCGGCAGCGGCGGCCGGCCGGGGTCGTCGTCGTAAACCTCGCCGAACCGCTGTTCCAGAAAGCCCCAGTCCACGGTGCGCGATAGCGTCACCAGCGGATGCCTCATGTCGATGATCTGATCGAGCCGGGAGCGGAAAAGATCCTGCTCCCCCGTCTCGCGACGCTCTGGTGGCCGCATCGAATTCCCCGCCAATGCCGGTTCTTGGGCGAGTGAATCACAAATCAAGTTTGCAAGGAATCCCGCTCCAAAGCCCCGCTTTCCGGCAAATGCCGTTACCGCAAAATGCCGTTTCCTGATTCCAAATCAACGACTTGGGAATTCTTCACAGACGACGAAAGAGGCGGGGTCTTGGCCCCGCCTCTCTCTTTCCGGCATTTTAGTTCTGCTTATGCCTGGCTGGCGACGGCCTTGCCGAGCGCGGCTTGCGCCGCTGCGAGCCGGGCGATCGGCACGCGGTAGGGCGAGCACGAGACGTAGTTGAGACCGATGTGGTGACAGAAGGCGACGGAGGCGGGATCGCCGCCATGCTCGCCACAGATGCCGACCTTGAGCTTCGGGCGCGTCTTGCGGCCGCGCGCGACGCCGATCTTGACGAGTTCGCCGACGCCTTCCTGATCCAGGGAGATGAAGGGATCGATCGGGAGGATGCCCTTGGACACGTAGGTCCCGAGAAAGCTCGCCGCATCGTCGCGGCTGATGCCGTAGGTGGTCTGGGTGAGATCGTTGGTGCCGAACGAGAAGAATTCGGCGCTCTCGGCGATCTCGGCCGCAAGCAGGCAGGCGCGCGGCAACTCGATCATGGTGCCGACCTGATAGGCGAGCTTGGTGTTGTTGTCGCGCATCACGGCCTGTGCGGTGGCGTCGATGCGCGCCTTGACGAGGTCGAGCTCCATCTTGGTCGCGATCAGCGGCACCATCACCTCGAGGCCGACGGCCTTGCCGGTGCGCTTTTCGGCCTCGACCGCGGCCTCGAAGATCGCACGCGCCTGCATCTCGGCGATCTCCGGATAGGCGATCGCGATACGGCAGCCGCGGAAGCCGAGCATCGGATTGAACTCCGAGAGCTCGCGCGCGCGGTCGGCCAGGCGCCGCGGATCGGTATTCATGGCGCGCGCCACTTCCTCGACCTCGGCGTGGGTGTGCGGCAGGAACTCGTGCAGCGGCGGATCGAGCAGGCGGATCGTGACGGGCAGGCCCTTCATGATCTCGAACAACTCGACGAAGTCGGCGCGCTGCATCGGCAGCAGTTTCGCGAGCGCGGCACGACGCGACTGCTCATCCTCGGAGAGAATCATCTCGCGCACCGTGCGGATGCGCGTCTCCTCAAAGAACATGTGCTCGGTGCGGCAGAGGCCGATGCCTTCCGCGCCGAACTTGATCGCGGTGCGCGCATCGTCCGGGGTATCGCCATTGACGCGCACGCCGATCTTGCGGACCTGGTCGGCCCAGTTCATCAGCGTGCCGAACTCACCGGAGAGCTCCGGCTCGATCATCGGCATGCGGCCGGCGAGCACCTGACCGAGCGAGCCGTCGATGGTGATGACGTCGCCGGTCTTGAAGGTGCGGGAGCCGATGCTCATGGTGCCGCGGCCGTAGTCGACGCGGATGGTACCGCAGCCGGAGACGCAGGGCTTGCCCATGCCGCGCGCGACGACCGCCGCATGCGAGGTCATGCCGCCGCGGGTGGTCAAAATGCCTTCGGCGGCGTGCATGCCATGGATGTCTTCCGGGCTGGTCTCGATGCGAACCAGAATCACCTTGCGTCCGTCGGCCTGAAGCTTGGCCGCTTCATCCGAGGAGAACACGATCTCGCCGGAGGCCGCGCCGGGCGAGGCCGGCAGGCCGGTCGCGATCACGTCGCGCTTGGCGTCGGGATCGATGGCCGGGTGCAAGAGCTGATCGAGCGAGGCCGGATCGATCCGCATCACCGCTTCCTTCTTCGAGATCAGGCCTTCATTGGCGAGCTCGACTGCGATGCGCAGCGCCGCTTTCGCGGTGCGCTTGCCGCCGCGGGTCTGGAGCATCCAGAGCTTGCCCTGCTCGACCGTGAACTCCATGTCCTGCATGTCGCGGTAGTGCTTCTCGAGCAGCGTGTAGATCCGCGTCAGTTCCTTGAAGGCCTCCGGCATCGCCGATTCCATCGATGCCTTGTCGGAGCCCGACTCCTTCCGCGCCTCCTCGGTGATGTCCTGCGGCGTGCGGATGCCCGCCACCACGTCCTCGCCCTGCGCGTTGATCAGGAACTCGCCGTAGAGCTTGCTCTCGCCGGTCGAGGGGTTGCGGGTGAAGGCAACGCCGGTCGCCGAGGTCTCGCCCATGTTGCCGAACACCATGGCCTGCACGTTGACCGCGGTGCCCCAGGATTCCGGAATGTCGTGCAGCTTGCGGTAGGTCACCGCGCGCGCGTTCATCCAGGAGGAAAACACCGCGCCGATCGCGCCCCAGAGCTGGTCGTGCGGATCCTGCGGGAAGTCCTTGCCGGTCTCGCGCGCGACCGCGTCCTTGTACTTGCCGACCAGTTCGACCCAGTCGTCGGCGGATAGGTCCGTGTCGAGCGTGTAGCCCTGCGTGTCCTTGAAGGTGTCGAGGATTTCCTCGAAGTGATGATGCTCGAAGCCGAGCACCACGTCGGAATACATGGTGATGAAGCGGCGATAGCTGTCAAAGGCGAAGCGGCGGTCACCCGACAATTCGGCCAGCGCTTCCACGGTCTGGTCGTTGAGGCCGAGATTGAGCACGGTGTCCATCATGCCCGGCATCGAGGCGCGCGCGCCGGAGCGCACGGAGACGAGCAGCGGGTTCTTGGCGTCGCCGAAGATCTTGCCGGTCAACTTGCCGACATAGTCGAGCGCCTTCTCAACCTGCGACTGCAACTCCTTCGGGTAGGTCTTGTCGTGTGCGTAGAAATAGGTGCAGACCGAGGTCGGGATGGTGAAGCCGGGAGGCACCGGCAGGCCGAGATTGGCCATTTCGGCGAGGTTGGCGCCCTTGCCGCCGAGCAGGTCGCGCATCTCCGAGCGGCCCTCGGCCTTGCCGTCACCGAATGTGAACACCCATTTGCCGGCCTTGGCCGCGGCTGGCGCCGCCTTGGCGGGCGCAGCCTTCTTCGGTGCGGGCTTCGCGGCGACCTTCGGCAGAGCCGCCTTGGTCACGGCCTTGGCCGCCGGCTTGGCTGCGGGCTTTGCAGCGGGCTTGGCAGCGGATTTGGCGACCGGCTTCGGCGCGCTTTTGGCCAGCGTCTTGCGGGCCGGCGGCGCGGCCTTCGCGACGGCAGAGGACTTTGATTTCGCTGGCATTTTCTTAGGCTTCGAGGCGGCTTTGGCCATAGCTTGCACACAACCTGCGAGAGGAATGGGAAATCGCGGGCCTTACACCATTTTGGGCGGGCCCGCGCAAGTCGGACAGTTCCGAAAAGTGACGCCTAGAAGCGGAGCCACTTCAGGAGCCCGAGCCCGATCGCGCCGTTGACGATGAGGAAGATCGCGACGATGAGGTTGAGGAGTCGCGGCATGATCAGGATGAGCACGCCCGCAATCAACGACAGGATCGGCGAAATGTGGGCGACGGTGATGTGCATGAACTATCTTTCTGTGGAGGTGAGGCGAATCGCGCGCGGATCATAGCCGGCCCGGTTCCGGGAGTAGAGATGCGCAGGACGCGCTGCGAGTTCCGTCCTTCGCGAAAACTGCCCGAAATTGCCGCGAATGCGGCAGGCCTTTTCCCGGAACATTGCCATGAGGCACGCATTGGCAACCGGTCGCGCCACTGGCGCGTCCGGAAAAACACGTCGAAGGAGTTGTCCATGCGGAACAGGATTCTTGCTCTTGCAGCGCTCGCGGCCGCGACCGGCTCGCCCCTTGCGGCGCAGGCGCAAAGCGGTGTCACCGTCGGACGCGCGCCCGCCGTGGTCGACAGCGCCCCGACCATAGCGGCCGACCAGCGGCCGGCCTTCCGCGAATATGTCGTCGAGCAACGTGTGCCGCCCTTCCGGATTACGGATCGCGTGGTGGTCGGCACCACCTTACCCGAAAGCGGCGTCACTTATTATGACGTGCCGCAACGTTTCGGCGCCACCACCTATCGCTACACCGTCGTGAACGGCGAGACCGTTCTGGTCGAGCCGCGCTCGCGCCGCATCGTCGAGGTGCTGGACTGATCGGCTAACAGAAATCGACTAGATGTCCGGCGCGCCATATCAGGCTGGCGCGAGCAGTTTGAAGCGGACATCAGGCCCCGCCCGGTCCTTCCCCCCGCCGGGTGGGGCACTTTTTTACGCGCTCTGTCACTCCTGTATCCCGGACGCGGCGCACTGCGCTGCGTCCGGGGCACGAGAGCCGCAATATCCGCGCCTCAATCCTGGATCTTCGAGAAATCCGCCACCGCCCGCGTGGCGCTGCGGATCTCGTTGAGCAGCCTCAGGCGGTTCTCGCGCACCTTCGCATCGTCGTCATTAACGCGAACCTTGTCGAAGAACGCATCGACCGGCGGACGAAGTTTCGCCATCGCACTCATGGCGGCAGCGAAGTCCTCCCTGGCGACGGCGGCGCTTGCTTCCGCCTTCACCTCGCCGATCGCTTTCGCCAGCGCCTTCTCCTCGTCGAGGCTGTAGAGCGCGGCGTCAGGCGCACCGTCGAAGCTGCGTTTGTCCTTCTTCTCCTCGATCGAGAGGATGTTGCTGGCACGCTTGGTGCCGGCGAGCAGGTTCTTGCCGTCGTCGGACTCGAGGAATTTGCCGAGCGCCTCGACGCGGCGGACGATCATCAGCAGGTCGTCCTGGCCACCGAGCGCGAACACGGCGTCGACAAGATCATGCCGCGCGCCCTGCTCGCGGAGCTGGACCTTGAGGCGGTCGGCAAAGAAGGCGAGCAGCTCGCTCGGAAGCTTCTGCGCATCGGCGGGCTTCAACGATAGGCCGGCGAGCGCCGACGCCGCCACCTTCATCAACGACAGACGCAGCGCATTCTCCGCGATCAGCCGGATCACACCCAGCGCCGCGCGACGCAGCGCATACGGGTCCTTGCTGCCGGTCGGCTTTTCGTCGATCGCCCAAAACCCAACCAGCGTATCGATCTTGTCGGCAAGTGCGACGGCCACGCTCACCGGATCGGTCGGCACACGATCGGCCGGGCCCTGCGGCTTGTAATGCTCCTCGCAGGCGGCGGCGACGGAAGCGTCCTCGCCCTGGGCCAGAGCGTAGTACTTGCCCATCAGACCCTGCACCTCCGGAAACTCACCGACGACTTCGGTCAGCAGATCCGCCTTGGCCAGATGCGCGGCACGCGTCGTCTTGCCGACATCGGCGCCGACCAGCGGTGCGATCTCCGCGGCAAGGCGCTCGATGCGCTTGATGCGCTCGGCCTGGGTGCCGAGCTTCTCGTGGAACACGATCTGCTCGAACTTCGGCAGCCGATCCTCGAGCTTGGTCTTCAGGTCCGTTTCGTAGAAGAACTTCGCATCCGACAGCCGCGCGCGGATGACGCGCTCGTTGCCGGCGATGATGGTCGCACCACCGTCGGTCGCCTCGATGTTGGCGACCAGGATGAACTTGTTGGCGAGCTTGCCCGTCTTGGGGTCGCGCACCACGAAGCACTTCTGGTTGTTGCGGATGGTGGCGCGGATCACCTCGGCCGGCGTCGCCAGGAACTCCGGCTCGAACGAGCCCATCAGCACGACCGGCCATTCGACGAGGCCCGCGACCTCGTCGAGCAGGTTCTGGTCCTCGACGAGTTCGAAGCCCTGCGCGAACGCCAACTGCTTGGCGTCGGTGAGGATCGCATCCTTGCGGCGCTCGGGGTCGAGCACGACCTTGGCGTCGAGCAATTTTGCTTCGTAGTCCTCGAAGCGGCGCACGGAAATAGACGCGGGCGCAAGGAAGCGATGGCCGTAGGTCGTCTGGCCGGCTTCGATGCCATCCACCGAAAACTTCACGACATCCGGCTCTTCGGTCTCGAGTCCGAACGTCGCGGTAATCGCGTGCAGCGGGCGCACCCAGTTGAGCGAGCCGGGTTTTCCGGAACGCGCGCCCCAGCGCATCGATTTCGGCCAGGGGAAGGTGCGGATGATGACGGGGAGGATGTCCGCGAGCACGTCGATCGCATCGCGACCGGGCTTCTCGATCAATCCGATGTAGAAATCGCCCTTGGGGTCGCGCTGGATCTTGGCCTCGTCCAGCGACTTCAGACCGGTCGCCTTCAGGAAGCCCTGCACGGCCGCATCGGGCGCGCCGATTTTGGGGCCGCGGCGTTCGGTCTTGAGGTCGGGCTGGCGCGCCGGGATGCCGTGCACGGTGAGCGCGAGGCGGCGCGGCGTCGCGAAGGCTTTCGCGCCCTCGTAGACGAGACCTTCGGCGACGAGCTTGTCGGTGACCATGCGGCGCAGATCGTCAGCCGCCTTGGCCTGCATGCGCGCGGGAATCTCTTCCGAGAACAGTTCAAGCAAAAGATCGGGCATCAGGCCGCTCCGCCCGCTTCAGTGTGGATCCAGGCCTCGCCGCAGGCCTTGGCCAGCTCACGCACGCGAAGAATGTAGCTCTGCCGCTCCGTCACGGAGATCACGCCGCGCGCATCGAGCAGATTGAAGACATGGCTCGCCTTGATGCACTGGTCGTAGGCCGGTAGCGCCATCAGATGCTGCTTCCGATTGCCGCCTTCGCGCCAGCCGGCGTCGAGATATTTCCGGCAGGCCGCTTCCGCCATCTTGAACTGCTCGAACAGCATCGCGGTGTCGGCATGTTCGAAATTGTGCCGCGAATATTCCTGCTCGGCTTGCAGGAAGACATCGCCATAGGTGACCTTGGCGTCACCCTCGCGGCCGTTGAAGTTGAGGTCGTAGACGCGGTCGACGCCCTGCACATACATCGCGAGGCGCTCGAGGCCATAGGTGAGCTCACCTGCGACCGGCGCGCATTCGAAGCCTGCGACCTGCTGGAAATAAGTGAACTGACTGACCTCCATGCCGTCGCACCAGCACTCCCAGCCCAAACCCCAGGCGCCCAGCGTGGGGCTCTCCCAATCGTCCTCGACGAAGCGGATGTCGTGCACGGCGGAATCGATGCCGATCGCGGCAAGCGACTTCAGGTACAGATCCTGAAGATTCGGCGGCGACGGCTTCATGATCACCTGGAACTGGTAGTAGTGCTGCATCCGGTTCGGGTTCTCGCCGTAACGGCCGTCCTTGGGCCGTCGCGAGGGCTGCACATAGGCCGCATTCCAGGGCTTTGGCCCGAGCGCGCGCAGGGTGGTCGCCGGATGGAAGGTGCCCGCGCCCATCTCCATGTCGTAGGGCTGCAGGATCACGCAGCCCTGCTCGGCCCAGAACCGCTGGAGCGCGAGGATGAAGCCCTGGAACGAGCGTTCCGGGCGCATATGGGCGGGCAATGAGGCGTCCATCGTCAGATCGGGCTCTCGCGGGGGGTTTTGAATCGCGCGGGACCGTATCGACGGCGGGGATGGGAATCAAGGCGAAGGGGGCCGGAAAGCGGCCCTGTACTCCGTCATGGCCGGGCTTGTCCCGGCCATCCACGCCTTGTGTAACCGCACGAGAACGCGGATGCCCGGGACAAGCCCGGGCATGACGACTGTGGCAGCTAGCCCGGACGATAAGCTCCGGTCACGGGGTCACGCTTCAGCGTCTGGATATCCCCCATGCGGGCGGTTTCGGCGACGCGCGACAGGCGCATCTCCTCCAGCTCCTGGTTGATCCGGACAGCGGTCTTGTAGGCCCAGCGGACCACGGCAAGCCCGCCCAGGACGCCCGCGAAAGCGACGAACGGCGGCATCGGTCGATCCTCGTCTAGTGCTCAGCCCCCACCTGCATTGTTGCGCAGATGGGCCAGCGCCGCAATTGGCGCGGCCCGGGCCAAATGGCGCTGCCTAGAACCCGAATTTCGCCCAGATCGCCCGTGTCTCGACCGCCGAGATCAGCTCGTCCGGCAAGCCGGCCATTGATTCCAGGGCTGAAAGCTGCCCCGCGCCGGGCGATTTCCGCCCCAAAAGACCGGAGAGCAGCCCGGTCGGCTGCGCGATCACGGGGGTGAGAACCTTCTCGCCATAGCGGGCACGAAGAGTTGAGCGGAGATCGCCGATGCCGTCGGCGAGCCCCAGCGCGATGGCACTGTCGCCAGCCCAGTATTCGCCCGTGAACAGGGTCTCGTCCGCTCCCTTCAGCCGTGCGCCGCGGCTGTCCTTGACCAGCGAGATGAAGATCCGGTGGATCTCGCGCTGGATCGCCTTCAGCTTGGCGACGTCATCGGGGTTTTCGGGAAGGAACGGGTCGAGCATCGCCTTGTGTTCGCCGGCCGTATAGAGGCGCCGCTCGATGCCGAGCCGCCTGATCGCCTCCTGGAAACCAAAACTGCCGCCGACCACGCCGATCGAGCCGAGGATCGAGGACGGATCGCAGATGATCTCGTCGCCGGCACAGGCGATCATGTAGCCACCAGACGCCGCGACGTCCTCGACGAACACGAGCACCGGCAGCTTCTTCTCCGCCGCGAGCTGCTTGATGCGCAAGTAGATCTGACGCGACTGCACTGGCGAGCCGCCGGGCGAATTGATCACCAGCGCCACGGCCTTGGCGTGCCGATACGAAAACGCGCGCTCGAGCACCCGCGCGATGCCGGCAAGCGTCAGCCCGGGGCGCAGCGGCGTCACCGCACCGATCACCCCTGACAGCCGCACCACCGGCACCACTGGGGTACCCGGTCGAAAGCGTGCCGGCAGATATTGCATGAGCTTGTCGGCCAGGCCGGAACTCTCACGATCGTTCAATTGTTCGGCCATGTCGTTACCTCTGATTAACCATTTCTTATCACGCGACTGTCATTGGAAGTGCCCGGAACGTGCTTTGCAGTTTTCCCGTTGGAAGGCTGCAATGAGGCAGCGGAGAACACCATGAAAATCTATCTTCTGATGCTGCTGATCGGCGCGCTGTTCATGGCGATCCGCCTCACGTCCCCGCAAGAGCAGCAGTCGGAATCGCTTCCCCGGTAAGCCCTCACGGTTCCACCAGCGGCAACGCCGCTCTCCCTTCCAGAATCTCCGTCACCTCGCTTTTGGACAAGCGCGACTCGTCGTTGAGCATGAGGCCCGGCAGCAATCGCGTCGGGGCCCGGCCACCCTTCACCGCACGCACCAGCACGCGGATCGCGGGCCGCCCGGCCTCGCCGTGAACCGGCAGGATCGAGAGACTGCCGAAACCGCGTGACAGCGCTGCCAGGACATCGGCGATTCCATCTGCACGCCAGATCAGGGTCAGCACACCATTGGATCGGAGGATACGGCGCGCTGCATGCACCCACGCATGCAAGGTCTCTTCCGTCGCCACATGCGCGCTGTGACGCGCCCGGTCCGGCGAGCCGCGATGCCGGGCCGGATCGTTGAAGGGCGGATTCATCAACACCACGTCGACGCTTTCGGGCGACAGCCCGTTTGACGCAAAGGCCTGCGGCTCGCCCGTGACGTCGAGCACGATCGTCTCGGCGGCAATCGCATTCGCCGCCGCGTTGCTGCGCGCGAGCTCGGCCAGCTCGGGATCGATCTCGACCAGACTGAGCCTGATGCCCGCGACGCGGCGGGCCAGCGCCAGACCGGCCGTACCGACACCGGCGCCGAAATCGACCACGCGGTCCCCCGCCAGGGCGTCGGTCGCCGCTGCAAGCAGGATGGCGTCATGCCCGGCGCGATGGCCGGATCGCTTCTGCTTCAACCGCAATTGCCCGCCGAGAAAGGCGTCCTCGGTAATATCTGCGGCCTCAATCATCGCCGCGCAGTTCGTGGCTGAGGCCGGCTTCGGTGAGGAGAGCCCTGGCTTCCTGGACGTCGTCCTCATGGACCAGGATCCGCCGCGGCAATATGCCGAGCGAGCCCTCGATGATGCTCATGTTCTGGTCCAGCACCAGATGATGGATGTTGGCACCGTCGAGCAGCGCGCCGATCGCCGACACCAGCACCATGTCATTGGTCCGAACCAGTTCGCGCAAAACGCAGATCTCCTGCCTGAAAGGGGGGCATGCGGCAAATGTCAATGGTTCCGAGGTCTTGCCGCATCCGCCGCCAGTTTCTATTGTCTTTCCATCAGAATAGCCCTTCCGGGGCAAATATTGGAGACCGGCGTGGCCGTCATCGTACCTTTCGAAACTCCCGGCGCGTCGATCGAAGAGCTGGTTGCCCTTGTCGCCCCTGACATGGAGCGCGTCAACGCCACGATTCTGTCGCGGACCGGCTCCGAGGTGACCATGATCCCCGAGGTCGCCAATCACCTGATCTCCTCCGGGGGCAAACGCCTGCGCCCGATGCTGACGCTCGCCATGGCCAACTTGGCCGGCTATACCGGCGACGGCCATATCAAGCTCGCGGCCTCGGTCGAGTTCATGCATACCGCCACCCTGCTCCACGACGACGTCGTCGACGAGAGCGAGATGCGCCGCGGCAAGCTGTCGGCGCGCATGCTCTGGGGCAACGAGGCGAGCGTGCTGGTCGGCGACTTCCTGCTCGGCCAGGCCTTCCGCATGATGGTCGAGGTCGGATCGCTCCGCGCGCTCGACATCCTCTCCGCGGCCGCCGCCACCATCGCCGAGGGCGAGGTGATGCAGCTGGCCGCCGCCAAGAACACCGCGACCACCGAGGACGAATATCTCGCCGTGATCCGCGGCAAGACCGCCGAATTGTTCGCCGCCGCCTGCGAGGTCGGCCCCGTCATCGCCAACCGGCCGAAGGCGGAGCAGACCGCCTGCCGCTCGGTCGGCATGAATCTCGGCATCGCCTTCCAGCTCGTCGACGACGTGCTCGACTATGGCGGCAAGAGCGCCAAGCTCGGCAAGAACACCGGCGACGATTTCCGCGAGGGCAAGATCACGCTGCCGGTCGTGCTGGCCTTCCGCCGCGGCAACGACACCGAGCGCGCCTTCTGGATTCGCGCGCTGGAGCGCGGCGAGATCGGCGACGGCGATCTCGACCACGCCATCGGCCTGATGAACAAGCACCGCGCGCTCGAGGATACGCTGAGCCGCGCCCAGCACTACGGCGCCATGGCCGTCGACGCGCTCGCGCTGTTCCCGCCCTCGCCGATGAAGAGCGCGCTGGAGCAGGTCGTGGCGTTCTGTTTGGCAAGGTCGCACTGAGCCGCTGACGCTCTTTCCGCTTCCACTGAAGCGGAATGGCTTTAGGTTGAATCGATCGCCGCGGGCCGTTCACCTCTCTCGCTTGTGGGAGAGGTCGGCGCGTCCGGGCGAAGCGAAGCTTCGTCCCGTGCGCCGGGCGAGGGCTTGCTCCTCTTGGGGATTGTCCCATTTGGGATACACCCTCTCCCCAGCCCTCTCCCGCAAGCGGGAGAGGGAGTGCACCTCCGTCGTTGTAGCAATCAAGCTTCATCCCAGCACGCACCATCGTCATTGCGAGCGCAGCGAAGCAATCCAGACTGTCTCCGCGGACGGAATCTGGATTGCATCGCTGCGCTCGCAATGACGGTGAGGGTGGCGCACCGCCATCGTTCGCAAAGTCGAGTTCGACCTGTGCGATAGCGTCGCGGTCTCGCGGCCGTCTTCATCCTATACATCGCGGCCCACCTGTTACTTGCATTTTGAAAGTTACTACCCTAGTCTCCTGCATATGCAGCCAAAATCTCCCTCCATCCAGGAATGCCCCGTCGGCCGCGCCGTGGAGACCGTCGGCGAATGGTGGAGCATCCTGATCCTGCGCGATGCGTTTCAGGGCGCGACGAAGTTCGACGAATTCGCGCAAAGCCTCGGAATCGCGCCGAACATCCTGTCGCGGCGTCTCGCCCATCTCACCGCGAGCGGCATGTTCGCCCGGCGCCGCTACAACGAACGTCCGCCGCGCTACGAATACGTGCTGACGGACAAGGCGCGGGATTTCTTTCCGGTCATCGTCGCGCTGCTCGCCTGGGGTAACAAGCATCTCGCGCCGAGGGGCGAATCCATCCTGCTCGCGAACCGGAGCGACGTTCGCCCGCTCGATCCGATCGTGGTCGATGCCGCCGACATGCGCCCGATCACGCTCGCCAATGCGGTCGTCATCGCGGGGCCCCGCGCCAGCCGCGGGATGCGCGCGCGGCTCGCTTCGCTCAAGGCCATGAACCCGGCCGTTGCGCCGGCTGGAGACTGACATGCGTCGTATCGTCGTGACCGGCATGGGCGCGGTGTCGCCGCTCGGCTGTGGGGTCGAATTGTCGTGGCGGCGGCTGCTCGCCGGCCAAAGCGGGCTGCGTCCTCTGCCCGATTGGGCGCAGGCACTGCCGGCGCGCATCGCCGGTCTCGTGCCCGACAACGCCGATGATGCCGATGGCGGCTTCGATCCCGCGCAGGCCGCCGCGCCAAAAGACCAGCGCAAGATGGACCGCTTCATCCTGTTCGCGCTGCTGGCCACTGCAGAAGCGGTCGCACAGGCCAAATGGATGCCGCAGGACGCAAACGCGCTGGAGCGCACCGCGACGATCATCGCCTCCGGCATCGGCGGCTTTCCGGCGATGGCGGAGGCGGTCCGCATCACCGAGAAGCGCGGTGCGCGCCGGCTCTCGCCGTTCACGGTCCCTTCGTTCCTCGCCAATCTCGCCGCCGGCCAGGTCTCGATCAAATACGGCTACAAGGGCGCGCTGGGCACGCCGGTCACGGCCTGTGCCGCCGGCGTGCAGGCGATCGGCGATGCCGCCCGAATGATCCGCGCCGGCGAGGCCGATGTCGCGATCTGCGGCGGTGCAGAGGCCTGCATCGACATCGTCAGCCTCGGCGGCTTTGCCGCGGCCCGCGCGCTGTCGAGCGGCTTCAACGACGAACCCGCGCGCGCCTCGCGCCCGTTCGATCGGGACCGCGACGGCTTCGTGATGGGTGAAGGCGCCGGCATCCTGGTGATCGAGGCGCTGGAACATGCACTGGCGCGCGGCGCGACGCCGATCGCGGAGATCGTCGGCTACGGCACGACCGCGGACGCCTATCACATGACCTCGGGTCCGCCCAATGGCGACGGTGCCCGCCGCGCCATGGAGATCGCGCTTCGGCAGGCGAAGCTCGAGCCTGCGGATCTGCAGCACCTGAACGCGCATGCGACGTCGACGCCGGCCGGCGACGAGAGCGAGCTCGGCGCGATCGCCGCGCTGTTCGGCCGCAACCGCGGCATTGCCGTGAGCGCGACCAAATCGGCCACCGGGCACCTGCTCGGCGCCGCTGGCGGGCTGGAGGCGATCTTCACCGTGCTCGCTTTGCGCGACCAGATCGCACCGCCGACGCTCAATCTCGAAAATCCGGATCCCGGCGCCGAAGGCATCGACATCGTTGCCGGCGCAGCGAGAGCGATGGCGATGCAGAGCGCCATCTCCAACGGGTTCGGGTTCGGCGGAGTGAATGCCAGCGTGATCTTCCGCCGGATGGGCTGAGCGAGAGGCCTTGCAATCGCCGCTCGCTCCGCTACGAAAACAGGATGACCGAAACGAATTTCTGGCTGTTCCTGGCCGCAGCTTGCCTCATTGCCGCCGTTCCGGGCCCCGGCATTTTCTACGTCGCGGCACGAACCCTGTCGGAGGGACGCGCCAGTGGCCTGGCGTCGACCGCAGGCACGGCGCTCGGCGGGCTCGTTCATGTCGTCGCAGGCAGCCTCGGCATCTCCGCGATCATCCTGGCCAGCGCGGAACTGTTTGCCGTCGTGAAATTCATCGGCGCGCTCTATTTGGTCTGGCTCGGAATCAAGACGTTTCGCAGCGCCGGCCGCGCGCTGTCGCTCAAGAGCGCGGCAGTCGGCGACAAGCACGCCTTCCGCGACGGCGTGCTGGTCGAGGCCCTGAACCCAAAGACCGCGGCGTTCTTCCTCGCCTTCATTCCGCAGTTCCTCGATCCCTCGGGATCGAGCCCGACGCTGCAATTCATTGTGCTGGGTGCGATCTCGGTGACGCTGAACACGCTCGCCGATGTCGTGGTGGTGCTGATGGCATCCGCGACACGCACGCAGCTGATCGGACGGCGGCAGCTGATGCGACGTCTCACGCAGGGCTCCGGCGTCTTCATCGCCAGCCTCGGCCTCTCGCTCGCGCTGGCGCGGCGGCCGGTGAATGGATAGCGCCACGATGCTCGCCCCGCAAAGCCGCTTCCATGAATCGCACGGCCTGCGGCTGCATTACGCCGACTGGGGCAATGAGAGCGCGCCACCACTCATCCTGGTCCATGGCGGCCGCGATCATTGCCGCAGCTGGGATCACATTGCCCGGTCGTTGCAGCCGCATTTTCACGTGCTCGCGCCCGACCTGCGCGGCCACGGCGATTCCGACTGGACCCGAGGCGGCAGCTACGCGCTGACGGAATATGTCTACGATCTCTCCCAGCTCGTCCGCAATATCGCAGCGCCTCAGGTCACTCTCATCGGCCATTCGATGGGCGGCATGGTGAGCCTGATCTTTTCGGGCTCATTCCCCGAGCAGGTCTCGAAGCTCGTGATCCTCGACGGCGTGACCATGTTGCCGGATACGCCAAAACCGCCGGCGCATGAGCGCATCGGCAAATGGGTCGGCCAGCTCGACAAGCTGCACGACCGCACGCCGCGCCGCTATGCCACCCTCGAGGAGGCCGCCGCGCAGATGATGCTTCACAACAAACGGCTATCCCGCGACCTCGCCCTGCATCTCGCCACGCATGGCGCGCGGCAGAACGAGGACGGCACCTACAGCTGGAAATTCGATCCCTACCAGCGCGCCGCTGCGCCGCACCGGCTCTGGCCCGACGATCACATCGAGCTGTGGTCGCGCATCATTTGTCCGACGCTGCTGCTCAATGCCGGTGAAAGCTTTCTCGCCGGCGCCAGGGCCGCAGGCCTGGAACGGTACTTCCCGCAGGCGCGCATCGAGACCATCGCGGGCGCAGGACATTGGCTGCAGCACGACAAGCCGCAGCAGGTGTTGGGTGAGATCCGAAGGTTTCTCGGGCTGGCTGAGGACCACGGCTAGCTCAACTGCCGTACCTAGCTCAATGTCCCCGCATGCACCCACCAGCCGTGGTGGTCGCGCCGGATCTTCTCGGCGGCGGCATGGGCTTCGGCCCGCGCGCCGTAGATCGCAAAGCATGTCGCGCCGGAGCCGGACATGCGGGCGAGCTTGACGCCGGCGGAGGTGCGCAAGGCTTCCAGCACCTCGCCGATGACAGGCTCGATGCGCAGCGCAGGCGCTTCAAGGTCGTTGGCGACGGTTTCCAGAACCTCGACCCAATCGGAAATAGAGGCGCCCTCCCCGGGCCAGGCCGGAGCGCGGATGACGTCGGTGACGCCGACCAGAAGCTCGCCGTTGCGCAGCCCCAGTGCCTGGAACACGTCCTTGGTCGCGACCGGCACGCGCGGATTGACCATGACGCAGGGCATGCTCGGCAGCGCGAGCGGCAACAGCTGCTCGCCGACGCCGGTCATGTCGCAGGCGCGCGAAATGAGGCACACCGGCACGTCGGCGCCGGTCGCGAGTGCGACCTTCTGAACGCGGGGATCATCGAGCGACAAATCGTTGAGACGCGCCAGGAGCCGCAGCGCCGCCGCGGCATCGGCCGAACCGCCGCCGATGCCCGCCGCAACGGGAAGCACCTTGTCGAGCGCGAACGCGCCCAGCTTCAGGCCGGGCACCGCCTCGGCCAGAAGCTTGGCGGCCTTGAGCACGAGATTGTCGGACGTCTCGCCGCAGGCGTCCGCCAGCGGCCCGGTGGTGGTGAGCTTCAGCTCGCTGCCCGGCTCCAGCGTCAGCCGGTCGGCGCAATCGGCGAATGCCACCACGCTTTCGAGATCATGATAGCCGTCGGCACGACGGCCGACGACGCGAAGGCTCAAATTGACCTTCGCCCGCCCCTCTTCAATCAACGCCGACATCGGCGACACGCCCCCAAACAAAACCTCAGCCGCCGTTGCCGTCGTCCTTCTTCTTCTCGGCCTGAGCCGCGGAAGAGTTCGAATTGTCGTCGGCGAGACCGTTGGCGATCTTGGCCTCGATCTTCGGAAGTTCTTCCGGCTCGGGCTTGAGATCGCGGGCATGCGACCACTGGAATTTTGCCTCCAGCGTGCGGCCGACGCGCCAATAGGCGTCGCCGAGATGGTCGTTGATGGTGGGATCCTCGGGCTTGAGATCGATCGCGCGCTCGAGGTTCTTCACCGCCTCTTCGTAGTTGCCGATACGGTAATAGGCCCAGCCGAGGGAATCGACGATGTAGCCGTCGTCGGGACGCTGCTCGACGGCACGCTTGATCATCTTCATGCCTTCGTCGAGATTCACGCCCTGGTCGATCCAGGAATAGCCGAGATAGTTGAGGACGTGCGGCTGGTCGGGCTGAAGCTCCAGCGCCTTCTTCATGTCGGCCTCGGCCTTGGCCCACTGCTTGGAGCGCTCCTCGCAGATGCCACGATAATAGTACCAGACGCTGTTGGCCTTGTCGTTGCCGGGCTGCAGCACGTCGATTCCTTGCGAATAGGTCGCGCCGCAATCCCCGAACCGCTTGCGACCGCGCTCGATATTGCCGAGCGCCATGATGGCTTCGAGGTCCTTGGGGTCCTCTGACGTGACGCCCTTGAGGATCTTGATCGCCTCGTCGGTGCGGTCGGCGGTGTCGAGATCAATGGCGAGCTGTATCTGCGCATTGCGCTTGAGCGGCGAGGTCGCGGGCACGCGCTCATAGACCTTGATCGCCATCTTCGGCCGCTTCACCGATTCATAGAGATCGGCGAGCGACAGCAGCGCCAGCGGATGGGTCGGCTGGAGGTAGAGCGAGAGCTGGAGATAGACCAGCGCCAGATCCTCGCCGCCGCGGCGGGTCAGCGTGGCGCCGATGCCGTAGAGCGCTTCAGCGGCGCCGGCCTGCGCGGAATCGACGAGTGGCGGCATCTTCTTGCCGGCCTTGGTCTCGCGCAGGCCCTCCTGGATCAGCGGATGACGGGCGAGCTTCTTGTCGAAGGCCTGGTACACGGTGGTCGCGGCGGCGGAATCCTTGTTGCGCGAGAGCCAGCGCGCATAGGCCTCGGTCACGCGCAGCATGGAATCGTCGAGCTTGTAGGCGCGCTCGAAGCGGGTGCCGGCGTCCTTCTCCCTGCCGGAGAGCTCCAGGATCATGCCGGCGTGAAGATCCTTGAACAGCGGATACCATTCCGGGCCGGCCAGCTTGTCGATGGTGGCGACGCCACCCTTGGCATCGCCGGCACCATAAGCGGCCCAGCCCGACAGCAGCGTGGCGACGAGATCGGTGATCGGGCCGCGGATCGACTGGTTGATGTTGGTCTGCGCGGCCGCATACTTCTTCAGCTTGAGATCATGCACGCCGACGACGAGACGCGCGACGCGGTTGGTCTTGTCGATGGTGAGGATCCGCTCGGCGAGCTTGACCGCCTCCTCGAGGTCGCCGTCGGCGACCGACGAGATGAAGGCACGGTCGAGCAGCTCGTTGTTCTTGGGATCGGTCCGGAGCGCCGAACGGTAGAATGCGGCGGCGGAGGCCGCGTCACGCTCGACGCTGGCGTGGCGGGCGGCGAGATAGCTGCCGGCACCGGTCAGCGATTTCAGATCGTTTCGGGTCGGAAACTGCGCCGCCGTGTTCTCCGGGTGGTCCGGCGTCTGCGCCAGGACCGCACCGGGGGCCGCCACGATCGCGGTGCCCATGAGGGCGATGGCGGCAGCAGTCCGGCGGATGAAACGATTTGAAAACATCAGGGGCTCGCCTTGAGTTGGTAGTGCCTGGGTTTGCAACAGGGGGCCGTATCGCATGCGAACGCGGCCGGTGGCATAGGGACCCGGAACCGTCGGGCCGACAATGCCGCTTTTGGCGCTTCGCCGCAAGGATTCGGGCCGGACGTTCTCCCCGCCGCATGCCCCAAATCGGCCAGGCGAATCCGCCAAGAGCGCCCCAAGACGCCGCTACTGTGGCCTTATCGTGACCGCGGCGCGTGGCCGCAGCCGGGTCCTCACGCGAACGTGCGCCAGATCACCAGACCTGCCCTTACATCGCCTCGTAGTTCGGGCCGCCGCCGCCCTCGGGCGGAACCCAGGTGATGTTGCCATTGGGGTCCTTCACATCGCAGGTTTTGCAGTGGACGCAGTTTTGGGCGTTGATCTGGAAGCGCGGGCCTGAGCCCTCCTCGATCCATTCATAGACGCCGGCCGGGCAATAGCGGTTCGAAGGACCGGCGAAGACGTCATGTTCGGAGGTCTTCTGGAGGTTCATGTCCGTGACCTTCAGATGGACCGGCTGGTCCTCCTCATGATTGGTGTTGGACAGGAACACCGAGGACAGCTTGTCGAAGGAGATCTTGCCGTCCGGCTTCGGGTAGTTCTTCGGGGTGTGGCTCTTCGCCGGTTCGAGCGTGGCGCGGTCGGGCTTGGCATGAGACTGCGTGCCGAACAGCGAGGCGCCGAACAGCGTGTTGCACCACATGTCGAAGCCGCCCAGCGCGACGCCAAGCACGGTGCCGAACTTCGACCACAGCGGCTTGACGTTGCGGACCAGGAACAAATCCTTGCCGACGGACGACGTGCGCCAGGCATTCTCGTATTCGACGAGTTCGTCATTGGCGCGATCGGCGGCAATCGCGGCTGCGACGTGCTCGGCGGCGAGCATGCCGGTGCCCATCGCATTGTGCACGCCCTTGATGCGCGGCACGTTGACGAAGCCTGCCGCGCAGCCGATCAGCGCGCCGCCGGGGAAGCTGAGCTTCGGCACTGACTGGTAGCCGCCCTCGGTGATCGCGCGCGCGCCGTAAGCGAGCCGCTTGGCGCCCTCGAAGGTGCTGCGGACCGCGGGATGAGTCTTGAAGCGCTGGAATTCGTCGAACGGGGACAGGTAGGGATCGTCGTAGTTGAGATGGACGACGAAGCCGACGGCGACGAGATTGTCGTCATAATGATAGAGGAACGAGCCACCGCCGGTCTTCATGTCGAGCGGCCAGCCGAACGAATGCTGGATCAGGCCCTTCTGGTGCTTGGCGGGATCGATCTGCCAGACTTCCTTGAGGCCGATGCCGAACTTCGGCGGCTCGCTTTTGGCGTCCAGGGCGAATTTGCCGATGAGCTGCTTGGTCAGGCTGCCTCGGGCGCCTTCGGCGAAGAGGGTGTACTTACCGAGCAATTCCATGCCGCGGGTAAAAGAGTCCTTCGGCTTGCCGTCGCGGCCGATGCCCATGTCTCCGGTGGCGATGCCCTTGACCTTGCCGTCCTCGTCATAAAGCACTTCGGTCGCCGCAAAGCCCGGATAGATCTCGACGCCGAGCGCCTCGGCCTTGCGCGCCAGCCAGCGGCAGACATTGCCGAGCGAGCCGATGTAGCAGTGATGATTGTCCATCAGCGGCGGCATCAGAAAATTCGGCAGCTTGATCGCGCCGCCGGCCGTCATCCAGTAGAAGCGGTCGTCCTTGACCTGCGTCTTCAGCGGGCAGTCGGCATCCTCGCGCCAGTCCGGGACCAGCTTGTCGAGCCCGGCCGGGTCGATCACCGCGCCCGAGAGAATATGCGCGCCGACCTCGGAGCCCTTCTCCACCACGACCACGTTGAGATCGGCGTTGAGCTGCTTCAGCCGGATCGCAGCGGACAGACCGGAGGGGCCGGCGCCGACGATGACGACGTCGAATTCCATGGATTCGCGCGGGGGAAGTTCTTCGGTGCTCATCTGATCTCAGCCCTTGAGACGGTCCTCGGTCGTTTGCGCCCTCTTGTTTCCGATTTTTCCGGGTAGGACAACCATGGAAATGCGTTTCGTCGGGGTGCAAGGCCGTCCAAGGTGATATAAAAGTCAGACTTTCCCATGATCCCCGAACCCGCACCCACCGTCCGAGAGCTGCTCGCCTTCTATCTGGAGGCCGGTGTCGACTGCGCGCTTGCGGAGGAACCGATAGATCGCCTGGCGGAAATCGATCCTCCGCCGCCCAGCCCGCGCACGGCGCCGGTCGAGGCACCGCGGCCGGTCGCCGCGCCCGCGGTCATGCGCGGCGAGGCCGCGCCTGCACCGGACGCCGCCATCGCCTCGGCACGCGAGGCCGCGCGCACAGCGCCGACGCTGGAGGCACTGCGCGAGCTGATGCAGGGCTTCGAAGGCTGCGCGCTGAAGCACACCGCAACGCGGCTGGTGTTCGCCGACGGCAATCCACAGGCGCGCATCATGTTCGTCGGCGAAGCGCCGGGCCGCGACGAGGACATTGAGGGGCTGCCTTTCGTCGGACGCAGCGGCAAGCTGCTCGACCTCATGATCGGCGCGATCGGGCTCAACCGCACCACCGCCTACATCGCGAACGTCATTCCCTGGCGACCGCCCGGCAACCGCACGCCGACGCCGCAGGAAACGCAGATCTGCCTGCCCTTCATCCAGCGCCATATCGAGCTCGTGAACCCGGACGTGCTGGTGACGCTCGGCAATCCCTCGACGCAGACTCTGCTCGGAACGCGCGAAGGCATCATGCGCACCCGCGGCCGCTGGTTCGATTACGATACCGGCGGGCGCACCATCCGCGCGTTGCCGACGTTTCACCCGGCCTATCTCCTGCGCTCGCCATCCTACAAGCGATTGGCCTGGCAGGATCTGCGATCGATCGCAAAGGTGTTGGCGGGTTGATGCTCTCGTGTCCCGGACGCGGTGCGGCACGTAGTGACGCTCCGCAGAGCCGGGACCCAAAGAGCACCACGTACCGTGCGGCAAGATAGGCCCCGGCTCTGCAGCGCATCACTTCGTGCTGCGCTGCGTCCGGGGCACGACAGTCACGTCCCCTTCGGCCGCACGATGGCCCAGCCGATGCGGAGCAGCTGCTGGCGGCCGGTCACCAGCCATTCGAAGGCGCGCGGGACTTCCGGCACGATGCCGGGGAAGCGCTTGAGGATGTCCGGCGGCGGGGTGCCGGCGGTATCGGACGCGCGCCAGACCACGACGCCCCCGGTCTCGCTGAATTTTGCCTGATTCATCCACGGCGTGCGCGCAGGATCGGCATCGATGAACAGATGCGGCCGGCCGGAATGCAGCGCGATCAGGCTGGCGAGTTGCGTCTCGCCGGCGACGGCACGCAGGCGATGGTTGGTGCGACGGGCAAAGCTCTCGTCGAAGAAGTCCGAGATTGAGCGCGCCGGCATCGAGGTCGCAATTTCGTTGGCGCCGGTCCAGGGCAGGAACAGGACGGCGAGCACCACGCCGGCGGCGGGCGCGATGATGGCCGCAGCCCATACCATGCGCAGCATCCGCGTGCGGCGCATCGCGATGAGATCGCCGGCCGCAACGACCACGGCAAGCCCGGGCATGACCAGCACGACGCCGGCGCCGCCGACGACGGAGTCGAGCCCGAGCAGGCCGGAGATCAGCACCGCGCCGAGCGGCGGAGCCAGCGCGAAGAAATACACGAAGTTGCGCGCGAGCGGCTCGACCGACGGGCGGTAGATGATCGGCGGTTCCTCGCCCTTGCCGTCGAACAACCCGGTGTTGAGGAAGGTCAGCGCCGGGATCGCGGCAGCCCCCAGCACGAGTCCGCCGAACAGCCAGGCCGCATGCAGCGCGCGGGCGCTGAGCTCGGCGACTTGCGGCAAGGCCGGCATCGTCAACGTCTCGGCCCGCATCAGCCACACCGCATAGGGCAGCGCCAGCACGGCGACGACGATCAATGCAAAGAGCGGATCGAGCCCGCGCAGCGTCCGCCGGCCGCCGGCGGTCGAGACCGCGAAGACGACGATCAGCAGGAGGAAAAAGATCGCCGCCGGTGTCGTCAGCAGCAAGAGGCCCGCTTCGATCGACCAGGCGAACCAGGCGTTGCCGCGGCGCTGGCCGATGATCTGCCAGGAATGCAGCAGCAAGAGCGCCCAGAGCGGCCGCGCCAGCACCAGGGGGCCGAAGTCGAGCGCAGGCGAGGAGAAGGCCAGCACTGTCATCGTCAGCAGCACGGCGAGCACCGCCTGCTGCGAGCCGACCACGGCACGGGAGAGATGATAGAGCGCGATGAAGGTCGCGATCTCGCAGAGCTGGGCGAGGACATAGACGCCCAGCATGTGGCCGCCTGCGGCGCGATAGGCGATGTCGGCGAGCCAGATCGGCAGCGGCGGGCCGAGATCTGTGCCGACCTGGTATTCGCGTCCGAAAGCCAGCAGCGTCGCGAGGGTGCCGGGCGGGCTGCGGTAGAACACCAGCGCCACGAACAGCCACATCAAAGCCTGGAGCAGCACGGCAATCCACACGATCAGCCGCGGCCGGGCGCGAATGAGCTCGATGACCAGGGAGGTAAACCGCATGCAACGTCCGAATGATGCAGCCAGTCCAGCCGGCCCTATTCGCTCACGAATACTTTGATAAGGGGCACCGCGCGTCGTGGCAACTTCGGTCTGCTCCCTCTCCCCGTTCTTACGGACTGAGGCACAAGCACATCTGAGCACACCTGCGCTACCGATCGTCATGCCGGGGCTTGTCCCGCCTGCGCGGCCGAAGTTGCTCCGGCGCGGCGAAGGCCCGGGCATCCACGTTCTTCGGACGCTGTGGGGTCGATTTAGAGATTTGCCGAGACGTCGATCTCGACGGCCGCGTCCACTTGCACCTCGATCTCTGTCACCGCGAACAGATCCCGCACCGGCTCGACGGTCCACGGCATGTGCTTGGCGCGGGCGGCGGCGACGGGGGCGAAGAAGCTGCGGTGGTGGATGGACGGGCCCAGCCGGTCGAGCGCCTCGAGATGTTCGGGGACGGCGTAGCCCTTGTGCTGCTCGAAGCCGTAGCCGGGGCAGTCCTGCGCCAGCGCGCACATCAGCCGGTCGCGCGTCACCTTGGCGACGATGGATGCCGCAGCGATCGACAGCACGATACCGTCACCGCCGATCACGGCCTCGCAATCGCATTCGGTGTCGAGTCGGTCGCGGCCGTCGACGAAGACGTGCCTCGGCGTCTCGGGCAGTGCCACCACGGCGCGCTTCAGCGCCCACAGCGAGGCACGCAGGATGTTGTCGCGGTCGATCCGCGAGGGCGAGGCGACGGCGACCGAGACCTGCGCGGTGGCGCAGATCTTGTCGAACAGCTTCTCGCGCTCCTCGGCAGTCAGCCGCTTCGAATCATCGATGCCGCGCGGGATGCGATCGGGATCGAGGATCACAGCCGCCGCCACCACGGGACCGGCCAGCGGGCCGCGGCCGGCCTCGTCGCAGCCGGCAACCGGCCAGACGCCGCGCTTGATCAGCGCGCGCTCGCGGCGGAAGCTGGGGGGAGCAATGGCAATGATGCCTTTCTTGCCGGCAGGAACCTTCGAAGCCTTGACTGCAGATGTTTTGGCCGCAGGCGTCTTGGCCGACGCAGCCTTCTTCGCAGCCTGCTTTTGTGGCGCGTCTTTGGCTGGGTTCTTGGCGGACTTGTCCCGAATCATGGCCGGGATCGTGCGCAAGGGGCTTCGCCGGCGCAACCGGGAACCCAGGATATTCCCACTATTCAGGCCGTCCTAATCCGCCAGATGCCCGTCGGTCCTCGCCCACCTCGATACCGGGCGCGACCACGACCTCCCAAGGATGGCCGTCGGGGTCGGTGAAATAGCCGGAATAGCCGCCGTAGTCGGTCTCGTGCGCCGCCTTCAGCGAGCTGGCTCCCTTCCCGATGGCGAAGGCCAGCACCGCATCGACCTCCTCACGCGTCCGGCAGTTCCATGCGAGCGTCATGCCGCGAAAAGTCGACGGCCTCGGCGCATCCTGCAAGGTCGCATTTGCCGCGAGCTGATCCCACGGATACAGGGCGAGCACCGGACCGCCGGTATCGTAGAAGGCGACGGCCTCGCCGGTTGCCTTCAGCCGGCGCGAGAAGCCGAGTGCATCGTAAAAGGCGATGCTGGCGCGGATGTCGCTCACGCCAAGCGTGACGACGGTGAGCCTCGGCACCGGCGCCGCCAATTCCTGACTCATGCCATGCCTCTTCCACCTTCCCGTCAGAACAGGCTGAGCTGATCGCCGTTCCGCTTCGGCCGCGCAAAGTGATCCGTGGTCAGCTTGGAGCGCCGCTTGTTGAGGCCGAGCCTGTCGCAGGCGATCTCGAAGCGGCGGCCGATGGTCCAGGCCATCGGGCCGGTGCCCTTCATCCGCTCGCCCCATTTCGCATCGTAGTCGCGCCCGCCACGCATGTCGCGAATCAGGGTGAAGACGTGGCGATAGCGGTCCGGATAGTTCGCCATCAGCCATTCGCGGAAGAGATCGCGGACCTCCAACGGCAGCCGCAGCAGCACATAGGAGGCTTCCTTGACGCCGGCATGGGCGGCGGCATCGAGGATGCGCTCGATCTCGGAATCGTTCAGCGCGGGGATCACGGGCGCGACCATCACCGTGGTCGGAATGCCGGCCTCCGAGAGCCGCTTGAGCGCCTCCAGCCGCTTCGGCGGCGTCGCGGCGCGCGGCTCCATGGTGCGCGCGAGCTTCGGATCGAGCGAGGTGACCGAAATCGCGACCTTGGCGAGGTTGCGCTTGGCCATCCGTGCCAGAATGTCGATGTCGCGCACCACAAGCGCCGATTTGGTGACGATGCCGACCGGATGGCTGGCGCGTTCCAGCACCTCGAGGATTCCGCGCATGATCTTTCGCTCGCGCTCGATCGGCTGGTAGGGATCGGTGTTGGTGCCGATCGCGATCATCCTGGGTTCGTAGCCGGGGGCGGCGAGCTCCTTCTCGAGCAGCGCCGGCGCCTCGGGCTTCACGAACAGCTTCGACTCGAAATCCAGCCCCGGCGAGAGGCCGAGATAGGCATGCGTCGGTCGGGCGAAGCAGTAGACGCAGCCGTGCTCGCAGCCGCGATAGGGATTGATCGAGCGGTCGAAGCCGATGTCCGGGGAATCGTTGCGGGTGATCACCTTGCGCGAGGTGTCGACACCGATACTGGTCTTGAACGGCGGCAGCTCTTCCAGGCTCTGCCAGCCGTCATCGAAAGCGACGCGCGCCTCGGCCTCGTAGCGGCCGCTGGCATTGGATTGCGCGCCCCGCCCTCGCCTTCGCGCACGATCGATGGCGACGCCAAGCTCGGGGAAATCTGAAGGCGCACCCGCCGGCTCGGAGGGCGCCGTGACCGGCGGGTGCTTGAGAGCATGAGAGGATGCTGGACTCATGCGATCAAGATAGCACGCACACGGAACAAATCAAGAACACAAACAAAAAACGTGAAAACAACCCCATGCAAAGTAGCCGCCCAAATTTCGGGCGCGCGGCTTTGACCTCACGCAATACGCCCGTCACGGCGATCTCGTTTGATCCCGCACAGGGATCGATCGTGCCGGAACAAAGTTGGTGACATCGCTGGGTGAAAGCCGAAGGAACATGACAATTCAACAAAAAACGGCCGCCGCGACCGGCGACCTCGATCTGCTCGATCGCTATTGGCGCGCCGCCAACTACCTCTCGGTCGGGCAAATCTACCTGCTCGACAATCCGTTGCTGCGCGAGCCGTTGCGGCCCGAGCACATCAAGCCGCGTTTGCTCGGCCATTGGGGCACCACGCCCGGCCTGAACTTCATCTATGCCCATCTCAATCGCGTGATCCGCGCGCTGGACCTCAGCATCATCTATGTCTGCGGCCCCGGCCATGGCGGCCCCGGCATGGTCGCCAACACCTATCTCGAAGGCAGCTACAGCGAGATCTATCCTGACATCGCGCGCGATGCGGACGGATTGCGCAAGCTATTCAGGCAGTTCTCCTTCCCCGGAGGCATTCCGAGCCACGCGGCGCCGGAAACGCCGGGCTCGATCCACGAAGGCGGCGAGCTCGGCTACGCGCTGGTGCACGCCTATGGCGCGGCATTCGACAATCCTGATCTGATCGTCGCATGCGTGGTCGGCGACGGCGAGGCCGAGACCGGCCCTCTCGCCGCGTCCTGGCACTCGAACAAGTTCCTGAACCCGGCGCATGACGGCGCCGTGCTGCCGATCCTGCATCTCAACGGCTACAAGATCGCAAATCCCACCGTGCTCGGACGGATGGGAGATGCGGAGATCCGCGATCTCTTCCGTGGGTTCGGCCACGAGCCGCTGTTCGTCGCCGGCGAGGATCCCAGATTGATGCACCGTGCCATGGCGGATGCGCTCGATGTCGCACTCGCCAGCATCCGCTCGATCCAGCTGCACGCCCGCGACGGGCGGACGAGCGTCGAGCGGCCGCGCTGGCCGATGATCGTGCTGCGCAGCCCGAAGGGCTGGACCGGCCCGAAGGAAGTCGACGGCAAGAAGGTCGAGGGCTTTTGGCGCGCGCATCAAGTGCCGGTCGCCGGCTGCCGCGAAAACCCGGCGCACCTGAAAGTGCTCGAAGACTGGATGCGCAGCTACGAGCCGGAAAAACTGTTCGACGCGAACGGCGCGCTCGCTCCCGAGCTTCAGGCGCTCGCACCTGAAGGTGTCAGGCGCATGGGCGCCAATCCTCACGCCAATGGCGGACTCCTGAAGAAAGAGCTGAAGCTGCCCGACTTCCGCAGCTTCGCAGTCGAGGTGCCGCAGCCGGGCGGCACCATCGCCGAAGCGACGCGCGAGCTCGGCAAATTCCTGCGCGACGTCATCCGCCTCAATGCACAACAGCGCAATTTCCGCATCATGGGGCCCGACGAGACCGCGTCGAACCGGCTAGATGCCGTGTTCGAGGCCACCGAGCGCGTCTGGATGGAGCCGATCGAATCCTACGACGTGCACCTCGCCCAGGACGGCCGCGTGATGGAGGTGTTGAGCGAGCATCTCTGCCAGGGCTGGCTCGAGGGTTATCTGCTCACGGGACGGCACGGCTTCTTCTCCTGCTACGAGGCCTTCATCCACATCGTGGATTCCATGTTCAACCAGCATGCCAAATGGCTGAAGGTCACGCGCGACCTGCCGTGGCGGCGCCCGATCGCCTCGCTCAACTATCTCCTGACCTCGCATGTCTGGCGCCAGGACCATAACGGCTTCAGCCATCAGGATCCCGGATTCGTCGATCTCGTCGCCAACAAGAAGGCGGACATCGTCCGCATCTATTTCCCGCCGGATGCCAACACGCTGTTGTGGATCGCCGATCACTGCCTGCGCACCTACAACCGCATCAACGTCATCGTCGCCGGCAAGCAGCCGGCGCCGCAATGGCTCTCGATGCGGGACGCGGCGACGCATTGCGATGCCGGGATCGGCATCTGGACCTGGGCCGGAACGGAGGATGGAACGGGCGAGCCCGACGTGGTGATGGCCTGCGCCGGCGACGTGCCGACGCTGGAAACGCTCGCCGCCGTCGACCTCTTGCGCAAGGCGCTGCCCGACTTGAAGATCCGCGTCGTCAACGTCGTCGACCTCATGACGCTGCAACCCAGGGAGCAGCACCCGCACGGCCTCTCCAGCCGCGACTTCGACGGGCTGTTCACGTCGGACAAGCCCGTGATCTTCGCCTATCACGGCTATCCCTATCTCATTCATCGGCTGACCTATAACCGCACCAACCATGCCGGCATGCATGTGCGCGGCTTTGCCGAGGAAGGCACCACGACGACGCCGTTCGACATGGTCGTGCTCAACGGGCTCGACCGCTATCATCTCGCGATCGAGGCAATCGAACGCGTACCGGGTCTGGCGACCAAGGCCGCACATGTGAAGCAGCGGTTCCGCGACAAACTGATCGAACACTCCCGCTATATCCGCGAGCATGGCGAGGACATGCCTGAGATCCGCAACTGGGTCTGGCCGAACAGTGCCGGCGGCGACACGCCGGCCGAAGCCGGCGACTAGCCATGCCGGACACGATCCTCGTCCTCAACTCGGGATCGTCGAGCATCAAGTTCGGCCTGTTCGATATCTCGGCGGCTGAGCCCACCCTGCTCTGCAAGGGCCTGCTCGACGAGCACGAGGCAAGACCCCGGCTCGTGGTGAAGGGCACCGCGGGCGAAGACCTGTTCGAGACACGAAGCGACGCGCCGGACGCCGCCGGCGGCCATCTGTTCGCCGACGTGCTCGGCTTCATCGAGGACCGGTTCGGCGAACGCAGCCTGCGCGCCGTCGGTCACCGCATCGTTCACGGCGGGCCGGATTATTCCGGCCCGGTCGCGCTGACGGACGACATCACCGCGAAGCTGGAGGCATTGACGCCATTGGCGCCGTTGCACCAGCCGCGCTGCCTTGCGCCGGTTCGCACGTTCGCGGCGATCCGGCCCGAGCTGACGCAGATCGCGTGCTTCGACACCGCCTTCCACCACGGCCTCGCGCCGCCGGCGAGCCGCTTCGCCATTCCCGGGCGCTTCGAGGCGCGTGGTGTCAGGCGCTACGGCTTCCACGGCCTCTCGTTCGAATATGTCGCGGGACGCCTGGCCGAGATCGCGCCGGAGCTTGCAGCCGGGCGCACAATCATCGCGCATCTCGGCAACGGCGCCAGCCTCTGCGCATTGCACGATGGCCGCAGCATCGACACGACCATGGGGCTGACGCCGCTCGACGGCCTCGTGATGGGCACACGCTGCGGCACGATCGATCCCGGCGTGCTGCTCTATCTGCAGCAACACGAGAACATGTCGGTCGAGGAGGTCCAGCAGCTGCTCTATCACGAGTCAGGCCTCTTCGGCGTCTCCGGCATCTCCGCGGACATGCGCACGCTGCTGGCGAGCGGCGAGGTTGCGGCGCGAGAGGCGGTCGATCTCTTCAGCTTCCGCGCGGCGCAGGCTGTCGCGATGATGGCGACCACGCTCGGCGGCCTGGACTGCCTGGTCTTCACCGGCGGCATCGGCGAGCACGCCAAGGAGGTCCGCGGCGCGATCGGCGAGCGTCTCGCATGGATGGGCGTGCGCATCGATGCCGCCAGCAACGACGCGGTGCGCGGGCGCATCAACGGCAGCGACAGCACCGTCGATGTCTTCGTCATCCCGACCAATGAAGAGATGACGATCGCGCGCCATTGCGCGGCTTTGATCCGTGGACGCCACGTCACGTGACAATTTTATGAATGATCTGCCGCAATGCTGCCGCCGCGGTTTCGCGGCAAAGAGAGCGCATCATCCTGGTTGCGGACAGATCATGAAGACCCACATCATCGAAGAGCTCGGACAAGGCAGCATCCTGTTGCCCGCGCTGGTGGCGGAAGGGCTCGCCGCCAACGACCGCATCAAGGTGCGGATGAGCGCATTGCAGGCGGCGGCCCAGCATGCGCAGGAGCCTGACCGGCCCGCGAATGACCTCGCCGTCGAAAGTCAGACTGCAGGCATCGCCCCCGCGGGGATCGCGGCGCTGATCGGCGGCGCCCGTCTGATCGGACAGGGCCGGCTCGCGGCCCCCGATCTTGCGGAGCTGATGCAGGAGATTGCGGACGATGCAGCGACCATGATCCGCGCCGTCGGCGCCGGCGCGGTGAGCGAAGGCGAAAGGGCGCAGGCGCGGCTCAACGCGATCCGCACAGCCGGCCTGCTCGATGCCACCGGCGAGATCGAGATGTCCCGCATCTCGCGTCTGACCGGCGTGGCCGACGCAGGCAGCGACAGCCTGCATCGCCTCGTCATGGACCTGCACAAGCAGCTCAACAGGCTTGCAGCGAGCTGCTCGGAAGAAGCGCTCGACGGCGCCCATGTCTTCGGCCTGCACAGCGAGGACCGGCCGGCCGTCGCGGCCTTCATGAAGGGCCTGAACGCGACGCGGGGTCTCAAGTTCAACCATCCAGGCCTCGACACCATGGCTACGCGCGCCGGCGGCCGGCTGCTGATCCAGAACGACATCGGCACCACGGACGCCCATGTCGTCGTGATCGCGGTGAAGAATAACGCGGTCACCGTCACCTACACCGACGTGCATCTGGCGCGAGCAAAATTCTTCATCTCGCTGTTCGACGCGTTCGAGGTGACCTGGAGCGGCCTTGATCGTCACACAGCGGCCGGCCTCGGCGAAGACAATTCATTCTATCTCGTCACCGGGCAGCACCAGGCCGACCACGCCGCCGATCGCAACGATTTCCTCGCCGCGCTCGGTGCCGCACTGGTTTTCCTGATCGACTGGAACAAGGCGCGCAAGCTGCTCAGGACCTGGGTCGCCAAGGATGACGCGGCACGCATCCTCGAATGGGCTGCGCGTCAGCGGATCGGCCATCGCGGCTTCCTCGAGCTCGGCGGCAACGATCTGCTGGGCTCTGCTGTCCGGAACGCCGCCCCCACACGGATCGGCTTCGGCGAGCGGCTCGACCAGGCGCTCGGCCGCAACGCTGCGATCGATTTTCTGAAGGCATCTCTGCGCGCCTCCACCGAGGCACTGCTTGCGGGCCGCTCGGTCAGGACGGTGCGCGACCAGATCGAAGCCGACCTGATGCGGCACCTCGATCGCGTCGACGGGACGCTGCTGGCAGCCGTGCTGCGCCAGATCGGCCTCGCCCACGATCTCGTCGCGGCGATCTCGCGCCATATTGCCGCGCTGCGCGCGAACCAGCCCGTCGACGGCAAGCTGTTGACGCAACGCTGCGGCGCGATCGAGCAGAAGGCCGACAGAATCGCGATCGAGAGCCGCAACGAGGTCGACCGCCTCAATGCCCGCCCGCTGATCGGACAATTGATCGATCGCGCCGAGGAAGCCGTCGACGAACTGGAGCAGGCCGCATTCATCGCAGCACTGATGCCGGAAAGGACCGATCCATCCCTGCTGGTGTCGCTGGTCGAGCTTTGCACAGTGGCCGAGACCGCGACCGAAGTGGCCGCGAGCGGCGTCGCGGCTGCGATCGACGTCCCGGAAGGACGGCGCGCAGATTCCGAGGACGCGCTCTCCGCCGTGACCCGCCTGATCGACGCCGAGCACACCGCCGACAGCCGCGAACGCGCGATCACTGCGCTGGTCTTCCGCGGCGGCTTCGACGTCGCGACCTCGCTGTCGGTGATCGAGCTCGCCCGCGCCGTCGAGCGTGCCACCGACCGCTTCGCCGCCTTCGGCCATCTGCTCCGCCGTCACATCATGATCGACCTCGCAGCTTGAGGAAGCCCCCATGCATATCGTCCGTATCGGCGCTGAAGCCGCCGAATTGCGCCCTGCCGAGGAAATCGGCGCCAAAGCCGCCAATCTCGCCCGCATGGCGGCGCTGGGCCTGCCGGTACCGCCTGCCTTCGTGCTCCCGGTCAAGCTCTGCGCCGACATCATCGCCGGCCATGCGCACGCCACGCGATACCTGCGCGATGGCTTGAAGGAGGGAATCTCGTTCCTGGAGAGCGCCACCGGAAAGCGCTTCGGGGACCGCCGGCAGCCGCTCCTGGTGTCGGTGCGCTCGGGGGCGGCGCGATCGATGCCGGGCATGCTCGACACCGTTCTCAACGTCGGCTGCACGCTAGACGCCGTGCACGGCCTGATCCGTGCGACCGGCCGGCCGCGGCTCGCCTGGGATTGCCGCCGCCGTTTCCTGGAGAGCTTTGGCGAGACCGTGCTCGAGCTCGACCCGGCCGCCTTTGCCGCCTGCATCTCGGAACTCGTCGCAGCCGAAGACGTCGGCAGCGACCGTGAACTCGACAGCGAAGCGCTCGAGCGGCTCGCCAGCCGCGAGCAGGCGCTGGTCGAAGATCGCGCCGATGCCCCGCTGGAGGACGCCTTCGCGCAGCTGGAGGCGGCGGCCCAGGCGGTTTATCGCTCCTGGATGAGCGAACGTGCACTGACGTATCGAAGCCTCCAGCACCTCGAAGCGCTCGAGGGTACCGCCGTGACCGTGCAGGCGATGGTCTTCGGCAATGGCGGTCTTGCCTCCGGCGCGGGCGTGGCATTCTCGCGCGATCCGTCCACGGGCGCGCGGCGTCCGATGATCGACCTCGTACTCGATGCGCAGGGCGAAGACGTGGTTTCCGGAAGACGCACACCTGATACGGCCGAGGCGATCGCCCGCGAGCTGCCGAAGCTCGAATCGGAACTCGGCGATATCCTGAGGCGACTCGAGCACGCGTTCGCAGACGTCCAGGACGTCGAGTTCACGGTCGAGAACGGCCGGCTCTGGATCCTCCAGACCCGCACCGCCAAGCGCACGCCGCGGGCCGCCGCCAGAATCGCGATCGACCTCGTGCATGAAGGCCTGATTTCGAAGGACGAGGCCTTGGAGCGGATTGCGGAGATCGACCTCGCCTCGCTCACCGAGACCAGGTTGGTTGCTCCGGGCAGGCCAGCTGTGACCGGCATCGGCGCCTCCGGCGGCATCGGGATCGGACGCGCGGCGTTCTCGTCCGAAAGCGCCCAGCGCCTCTCGGCGGCGGGCGAGCCGGTCATCCTGCTGCGTCCCGATACCAGCACCGCCGACGTCGCGGGTTTCGCGCTGGCTGCCGGCATCGTCACATCGGTCGGTGCGCGCACCTCGCATGCGGCGCTCGTAGCACGCCAGATGGGCAAGCCTTGCGTGGTCGGCTGCCGCGAGTTGAAGATCGATCCCGTCGCGAAGCGGGCCCAGCTCGCCCAAGTCAGCTTTGCCGAAGGCGAGTGGGTGACGATCGAGGGCGATGCCGGAGAGCTCTATTTCGGACGCTGCGAGACGATCCGGACACGGCCCGAAGCCGAGCTTGCCGAGATCGCCACGTGGCAGGCGCAATCCGGCCAACATGGCAGGCACGCCGCCGCGCCTTGAAGCGCGATGAGATTCGGATGAATCGCCGTCGCGCTTTAGGTTTTCCGGAAAATCGCTTCGCACTTTTCCAGATCATGCTTTAGTGACCGCGGCCGGTCAGGAGCTGGAAACTCCCCATCGCGACCTCGATCAGGATCAGCACCACGACAGCAATCTCCAGGCGGAGCGAGCGCTGGGTGTCGATGATGTCGGTGAGCGCGTTGGCGGTCTCCGACACCGCGGCAAGCTTGCGCTCGAGCGTGTCGAGGCGCTCCTTCAGCTCGTACTCGTCCTCCAGGCGCGAATAGAGACGATCGAGCTCGGGCTTCTCCCAGAGCACGTCGGGCTTCTCGGCAATGGCGACGCGGCCGGCGACCCGCTGCTGCACCAGCAGTGCGTTGCCGATCAATTGCAGGATGCCCTTGCGCCGTTGTGGCGTGCGGCCGTGTTCGGCGAGCTCCCGTGCAAACGGCTCGATCACGTCGAAGACCCCGGCAACGCGCCGCTCGTCGCGCGCCAGCGACGTGCTCTTGGCGAGCGCATCCGCAACCAGCAGCAGCCGGTCGTCGGAGAATTTGGCAAGGCAGATCGGCCCGCCCGGCTGGATCGCCTCGGCAGCCTCGTCGTGGCAGAGCTGCGCCTGCGCGATCTCCTCCTCGTAGGGGCTGAACTCTCCGGTCACCCGCGATTTCAGGGTGTCGACGAGAACCTTCTCTTCCGACGGAAGCAGCCCGATGAGGACCACGACGCCGTAGCGAAAGATCACGGCAAGGCCGGCATGGACGCGGAAGGCGGCCGGCGTCGAGGACACCAGGGTTCCGATCTCCAGGTTGGAAGCATTGATGCGGTCGCCCAGCATCAGCGCCCGGATCCGCAGGGTAGGCGCGGCCTGCTTCGGCGAGAGCGGCGCCGCGCCGACGGCGATTTGATCGGCGTTCATATCAGGCCTCTCCTGCGCGTAAGATCACACATTTCATTCGACCTTTCCTGCAAGCTGCATCCTCAGCTGCGAGGGAGCGAGTGCCGGCGCAGCGACAATGCCGCCATGAAGCCCCGGATTAATACTGTCGGGCGGGGCTTGTGCCGAAACAATCGGCAATATTACCAGCCCGCGCAGGACACTTTTGGCTGCAATGACTGGCGACGGTTTACCATCGCATGCCGCGGCACCGCCGGAAAGTTGCACTCGGCCACGCTACGGGTTTATGACAACGTCATGCAGCGCTACGCTTCTCCCGAAGTGCGGACATTGAAGCCTCAATCATGCTGAGCGTCATCATTCCGACCGAAGGTGTCGAGCAGACGGCGGTCGCAACCCTGGCCGCGCTGGTCCCCGGCGCCGCCGCGGGCGTCATCCGGGAAGTCCTTCTGGTCGACCGCACTCGCAACGGCGTCATCGAGCGCGTTGCCGACGTCGCAGGCTGCCGCTTCATCGCGTTCGAGGGACACTCGCAAGGCGCCGCGCTCGCCGCCGGCGCGCTCCAGGCCCGATCGCCCTGGCTGATGTTCCTTCCCGCAGGCGCCGTGCTGGAAACCGGCTGGATCGAGGAAACCAGCCAGTTCATCCAGGCGGTCGCAAATAGCGGCCGGGATCGCGCGGCCGTGTTCCGCTATGCACGCTCGCCTTACGCAAGTACCACCTTCCGCGACATCGTCTGGACCGTCGCACGCAAGCTCGGCGGTCCGCTCGGCGATCAGGGCCTGTTGATCGCGCGTGATCATTACGACCGGATCGGGGGCTACCCGCCCCAGGCCCGCCATTCCGAGGCACGGCTGCTCCGGCGGCTAGGCCGGTCCTCCCGGACCATGCTGCGCAGCCGGATCGTCATGGTCGCCTGAGCCGCTCCAGATACTTGCCAACGTCAAATAATTAATTGACAATGGCAAATATCAGAGTGATCCCATGCCGTCCCAATCTTCACCATCAATCCCAGCGACCGAACGGGTCGCCGACGACCAGATCGCGGCGGTCCGCGCCTTCAACCGCTTCTATACCCGCAAGCTTGGCGTGCTCGACCAGCACCTTGGAAAGAGCCCGTTTTCGCTCAGCGAGGCCCGGGTGCTCTATGAACTCGCACATCGCGACGAGCTAGCGGCGAAGGAGATCGGAAACGAGCTTGGTCTCGACCCCGGCTATCTCAGCCGCATCATCCAGAGCTTCGACGAAAAGGGGCTGATCACGCGAAGGCCCCTGCCCGCAGATCGCAGGCAATACCAGCTCAGCCTCACCACCAAGGGCCGCCAGGCTTTCGCCAAGCTGAACCTGAGCTCGCAAAACGAGGTTGCCGCAATGCTGGCCCGACTTTCGGCCAGCGATGCAACGCGGCTCACCCAGGCCATGGCGACCATTGAAGCGGTGCTGGAGCCGCATCACAGCCAGCCCGCGGCTTTCATGCTGCGCAGCCATCGTGTCGGCGACATGGGCTGGGTCGTCTCCCGACAGGGCGCCGCTTATGCCGCGGACTACAACTGGGACATCAGCTACGAGGCACTGGTCGCCGAGATCTGCGCACAGTTCATCAGGAACTACGACGCCACGCGCGAGCACTGCTGGATCGCGGAAGCGGACGGCGAGCCGGTCGGCTCGATCTTTCTGGTCAAGGCCACGGACGAGATCGCCAAGTTGCGCCTGTTGCTGGTGGAGAAGAAGGCACGGGGCCTCGGTGTCGGCCGCGCGCTGGTCGAGCAATGTATCCAGGGCGCGCGCGAGCGGGGCTACAGCAAGATGACGCTGTGGACGCAGAGCATCCTGGTTGCCGCACGCGGCATCTATCAAAGTGCAGGTTTCAGGCTCGTCGCCACCGAGCCGCATCGCAGCTTCGGGCAGGATCTTGTTGGGGAGATCTGGGAACGGGATCTATGAGCTTGCTGCCGGCGAAATGCGCATCGGGGCGAGATGCGCATTGATGTGCCCTCTCCCCTTGTGGGAGAGGGCGTCTCCGCTGGCTGACACGGATTCGCTTGGGTGAGGGGTATGCCTCCGCGAGCGTCAGTGCATGTGGATAGCACCCCTCATCCGGCGCTTCGCGCCACCTTCTTCTACAAGGGGAGAAGGGAAGAAGTCCGTGCCTCGATCAACTGGACATCATCCGCACAACCCGCCTACACCGTCGCGCCTTGCGCCTTCGGCCGGCGCAGGTGCTCGTCCAATCGCGGCATGATCTCGACGAAATTGCAGGGGCGCGTGCGGTAGTCGAGCTGGGCTGCGAGGATGCCGTCCCAGCCATCGCGGCAGGCGCCGGGCGAGCCAGGGAGACAGAAGATGTAGGTCGCGCCGGCGACGCCCGCGGTGGCGCGGCTCTGGATCGTCGATGTGCCGATCTTGGCATGGCTCAGCATGTGGAACGCGATCGAGAAACCGTCCATGCGCTTCTCGAACAGCGGCTCGATCGCCTCCGGCGTGACGTCGCGTCCCGTAAAGCCGGTGCCGCCGGTGGTGATGACGACGTCGACGCCGCCATCTGCAATCCAGCGGCGGATGACGGCGCGGATCGCCTCGACATCGTCGGTGACGATCTCGCGCGCGGCGAGATGATGACCCGCCGCGGTGAGGCGATCGACCAATGTCTGGCCGGACTTGTCATCCGCAAGCACGCGCGTGTCGGACACCGTGAGCACCGCGATGTTGAGCGGGATGAACTGCTTGGTTTCGTCGATGGAAGCCACGACTTCACTCCTGTTTCCCCAACCTCCGCCGTCATCCTGAGGTGCGCGCCCTGCGATGCACTTGCATCGCAGGGCGAGCCCCGAAGGATGGGCCAGGGGCTCGTCCTCCTTCGAGGCTCGCCGAAGAGGCGAGCACCTCAGGATGACGCCACTACTTCTGAATCCTAAGATGCACAATCACGCATCATAATTCGTGCTGCGTCGGGGCACGAACTCGTGACTACAACGCTCCCGCGCCGAACGTGTTGCAGGCCTGGACCGTGCCCTGCTGGTAGCCGGTCATGAACCATTGCTTGCGTTGCGCCGCCGAGCCGTGGGTGAAGGAGTCCGGCACGACGCGGCCCGTCGACTGGCGCTGCAGCGTATCGTCGCCGATCGCGCTCGCCGTGGTCAGCGCAGCCTCGATGTCGCCGGGCTCCAGGAAGTTCGGACGCTTCTTCGCCTCGCGGTTGACCCAGACGCCGGACAGGCAGTCGGCTTGCAACTCCACCTTCACCTGGAGCGCATTCGCCTCGGCCTTCGAGCCGACCTGCTGCTGGAGCCGCGTTACGCGCGGAATGATGCCGAGCAGGTTCTGGATGTGATGGCCGGCTTCATGCGCGATGATGTATGCCGTCGTGAAATTGCACGCCGACTTGCCGGCGCAGCCGCGAAAGCGTGTCTCGACTTCGCGGAAGAAGGCGGTGTCGAGGAAGATGGTCCGGTCGGGCGGACAATAGAACGGCCCCATCGCCGACTGCGCCATGCCGCAGCGCCCGCCGTTGGTGGCGTTGCGGAACAGCACGATCTTCGGACCCGTGTAGGACTGGCCGCTGGCCTGGAAGATCTCGCTCCAGCGATCGTCGATCTCGCCGAGAATGCCGGAGATCATGCTGCCCATCTCGTCGGTCGGCGCGCCGCGCTTGCCCGAGGACGCCTGGCGATCGGTCTGGTAGGTCGGCGCATGGCCGCCGCCGGTCAGAATCTCGGCGCCGCCGATCAGGATGCGTGGATCGATGCCAAAGGCGTAACCGACCAGACCGAGGATAATGATGGTACCGATGCCGAGCCCGCCGCCGCCGATCGGCAGGCCGAACCCGCCTCCTCCGCCGCCGCCAAAGCCACCACCTTCGTCGCGACGATCCTCGATGTCGTCGCTGCGGCGGAAGTCATCGTAACGCATGGCGGCTTTCCCTCGGGGGTCCCTGATTCAGTTTCGACGGCGCACAAGTATGCGAGAAGCTCAACGCGCCACACACGTAAAATTTCCGTTGCCTTTATCAATATCGTGGCCGGCAAAAATTGCCTAGTGCGACAGCATGTCGATGCCAGCAATTTTTTCCGAGGGTCGAGCAATTTTTTCCGAGAGAAATTTGCGGCCTTCTTGCGGCCATGATTGCTGCAGCGAGCCGAGCAAACGCGAAATACACTGTAAAACACGGCGAATGCGCACAACCACGTTCGCACAACCGGCAAGGCGAGGGCTGCTCACGAAAGCGGCGGGTTAAGTCGTTTTTTACTTTGCCCCTTCAATGTAACGGCCAGTCGGTTGTTTGGTCCCGCGTCGCCGACAGCGTCGCCTGAGTCAGAGTTCTTGAGTCATGGTAGAGTCGCGTCGCGGGGCGTCTGCAAGGGCGCCCCGCACAAATTTCGAGTCTCCTTCGCATCGCATCATTCTCGGCGATTGCGTCGCCGAAATGTCGAAGCTTCAGGCTGGTTCGGTCGACCTGGTGTTCGCCGACCCGCCCTACAACCTCCAGCTCAAGGGCGATCTCAAGCGCCCCGACGAATCCCATGTCGATGCCGTCAACGACGACTGGGACAAGTTCGATTCGTTCGCCGCCTATGACGATTTCACCCGCGCCTGGCTGCTTGCCGCCCGCCGCGCGATGAAGCCATCGGCGACGATCTGGGTGATCGGCTCCTATCACAACATCTTCCGCGTCGGCGCGATCATGCAGGACCTCGGCTTCTGGCTCCTGAACGACATCGTCTGGCGCAAGTCGAACCCGATGCCGAATTTCCGCGGCCGCCGCTTCACCAACGCGCACGAGACCATGATCTGGGCCGCGCGCGACGAGAAGGCCAAGGGCTATACGTTCAACTACGAGGCGCTGAAGGCCGCCAACGAGGATGTGCAGGCGCGGTCCGACTGGCTGATCCCGCTCTGCACCGGCGAAGAGCGCCTCAAGGGCTCGGACGGCAAGAAGGTGCATCCGACGCAGAAGCCGGAAGGCCTGCTCGCGCGCGTGCTGCTGTCGTCATCCAAGCCCGGCGATCTCGTGATCGATCCCTTCAACGGCACCGGCACCACCGGCGCGGTCGCCAAGCGCCTCGGCCGCTCCTATATCGGCTTCGAGCGCGACAAGACCTACGCCAGGGCGGCCGAGGCGCGCATCGCCGCGGTCGAGCCGCTGCCGGAAGAGAGCCTCGCCCCGTTCATGACCGCGCGCGAAGCGCCGCGGGTGGCGTTCTCCGAGCTGATCGAGCGCGGCATGATCATGCCCGGCACGAAACTGTTCGACGCCAAGAAGAAGCTGGGCGCGCTGGTCCGTGCCGACGGCGCCATCATGCTGGGCGACAAGGTCGGCTCGATCCACCGCATCGGCGCCGTGGCGCAAGGCGCGCAGGCCTGCAACGGCTGGACCTTCTGGCACGTCGAGACCAAGAAGGGTCTCAAGCTGATCGACGAGCTGCGCGCCGAGATCCGCGCCGGCATGGCGGCGGAGTAGTCGCTTCCGATCTCGTTGGGTGGGCAAAGACGCAAAGCGCCGTGCCCACCATCTCCCCCGGAGACACGGATTTCGTGGGCACGCCTCGCTTTGGCCACCCTACGGCGCCTTGAACATCGCCTTCACGAGGACTAGACTCCCCCGATCAGCCCCGTCCTGACCGGTTGGGCTCCATGCGACGACATTCCGAGACATTGCTGCTGGTGCCGCTGCTGCCGATCTTCCTGGTCGGCATGTTTCCGATGTTCCTGATCGCGCTGTTGGGATTTTTCGGGCTCGCGCTGTTCGGCATGCTCGTGATTTGCGTCGGGCTCGCCAGCAGCAACGAGGCGCACGACAATTTCAACCACGACGTCATCGTCCACGGCTACGCGCGCGGGCCGGAGCGCGCGGCGCGAGCCTCCGACATGCATCTGGCCGCGCGGCTCGGGCTGCGGCTGGAGGCCGTGGGCGCGGCCATGGTCATTACGGCGGCAATCGGCCTTTGTTACGCCGCTTGACCTGCGCACCGCGCAGACACCGCCCGGCAAACTCGCCGGTTGCTCTCCCGCAGCGGGTTCAGGCAAGACAAGGTCCGCCTAACCACGCCGCGTTCGCGCGCGCAACAGACACCGAGGAGATGCTCGATGCTCAGATTCTATTTCAACGGATCGCCGAATCCGACCAAGGTTGCGCTGCTTCTGGAGGAGTCCGGACTGGCCTTCGAGCCGGTCAAGATCGACACCCGCAAGGGCGAGCAGTTCGCGTCCGAATTTCTGAAGATCAATCCGAACGGCAAGGTGCCGGCCATCGACGACAACGGCACGATCGTGTTCGACTCGAACGCCATCCTGCTCTATCTCGCCGAGAAGACCGGCAAATTCCTGCCCTCGAACCGCGCCGAATTGCTGTCCTGGCTGATGTTCGTGGCGACCGGCGTCGGGCCGTATTCGGGTCAGGCCGTCCACTTCAAGCATTTCGCGCCGAAGGACCAGAACCACGACTACGCCCATAATCGCTACCAGTACGAGACCGATCGCCACTACAGGATTCTCGACGGTCACCTCGAAGGCCGCCGCTACATGGTCGGCGACAGCTATTCGATCGTCGACATGGCACTGTGGGGCTGGGCGCGGATGGTGCCGTTCAAGCTCGGCGATGACGCCTTCGCGCGATACCCGAACGTGAAGCGGCTCGTCGACGAGATCTCGGCGCGGCCCGCGGCGGCGCGCGCCATCGCCCTGAAGGACAAGTTCACCTTCAAGGCCGAGATGGACGACGAGGCGCGCAGCAACATGTTCAAGCACATGACGACCAAGGTGGCCTGATCGCGCCGCTCCTCGAGGCCACGCGCATGCGCGTGGCCTTTTGCGTTTGAGATTTTAGGCGGCGTGGACCGAGCTCAGGAACTTGGCCACTTCGAGCTTGAGGCGGTTGCTGTCGGCCGAGAGCGAGCGTGCCGCCGAAAGCACCTGCGAGGACGCCGAGCCGGTCTCGGAGGCGCCGCGCTGCACGTCGCCGATGTTGGACGACACCAGCTGGGTGCCGTGGGCCGCCTGCTGGACGTTGCGCGAGATCTCCTGCGTCGCAGCGCCCTGCTGCTCCACGGCGGCGGCGACCGTCGACGAAATTTCCGACAGCCGCTCGATGGTGCCGCTGATCTCCTTGATCGAGCCGACCGACTCCTCCGTCGCGGCCTGTATGCCGGAGACCTGCTGGGCGATCTCGCCGGTGGCCTTCGCAGTCTGCTCGGCCAGCGCCTTGACCTCGGAGGCGACCACCGCAAAGCCGCGGCCGGCTTCGCCCGCACGTGCCGCCTCGATGGTGGCGTTCAGCGCCAGCAGGTTGGTCTGGCCGGCGATGGTGCTGATCAGCTCGACCACGTCGCCGATCCGCGCGGCGGCCTTGGAGAGCGCGCCGACGCGCTCGTTGGTCCGGCTCGCCTGACCAACGGCCTCGGTGGCGATGCGGGCGGATTCCTGAACCTGGCGGGCAATCTCGGATACCGAGGAGGAGAGCTCCTCGGTCGCCGAGGCGACCGCCTGCACATTGGCCGAGGCCTCCTGCGAGGCGCTGGCGACCTCCGTTGACAGGTCCTGGGCGCGCGCCGCGGTCGTGGTCAGAGTACCTGCAGAGGCTTCGAGCTCGCTCGACGCCGACGACACCGTGTTGACGATCTCACCGACCGCCTGCTCGAACTGATCGGCAAGCCTCGCCATGTCGGCCTTGCGGTTCTCGGCCTGCCGCGCCTCGAGCTCGGCCTGCTCGGAGCGCATGCGCTCGGTCTCGATCATGTTGTCCTTGAACACCTGGATCGCCTTGGCCATGTCGCCGATCTCGTCGGCCCTGCCGCGGCCGGGAATCTCGACATCGAGATTGCCGCCGGCAAGCCGCCCCATCGCACCTGTCATCGAGGTCAGGGGACCGACGATGCTGCGGGCGATCAGGAAGGCGACGATGCCGCCGAACAAAATGGCGAGACCGCCGGCGATCTCCTGAACGGTCGTCGTTCCGGCGATCACGGCTTCGGCGATGGCGCGCGATGCCTGGTAGTCCTGCTTCAGCGTCGTTTCCGCCACCTTGAGCTTGCCGATGCTGTCGACGATGAGGGGCGCGAGGTTCTTATGGTAGATCTCGTCCGCCTGAAGCATCGCTGCCGAGGTGGTCTCGAATGCCGATTTGTAGATTCCGAGCGCGGTCTTCACCGGCGCCAGCGTGGCTCGCAACTCCGCCGCCTGCGGGCTCTTTTCGAGTGCCGCGAGCCGTTGCGCTGCCCTGTCGACGCTCGCCCTGAAGGTCGCAGGGCCCTGCGTATCGCGAAGGGCCAGAAAACGCCAGTTTGCGATCCTCACGAGCAGGATTCGCGATTCGAGATCGGCGACGAGGGCCGCGGTATCTTCGTCGACGGCGGCGCGCGCCACGTCGACAAGCTTGCCCGTCTTGACGGCGAGATCCTCCCCGCTCGGCAGCAGCGTCGCCTTGCCCGTTCTCGCCTCGTTGACGGCGTCTCCGAGATTGTCACGCAGGCGTCGCATTTTGGCGATGTCGTCGATCAGGCCGTTGTAGAGCGTTCTCCGCTCCTCCGAGAGCGTGCGCTTCGCCTCGGCCTGCAACAGTGTGATCGCGGCAGTTTCCCGCTCCTGGGCCTCCTTCATCGCAGGCTCGTTCGCATCGTAGACGTAGCGCAGATTGGCGCGCTGGATCGCCTGAAGATGGGTGGACATCTCCAGCACCCGCGCCGTGCTGTCCGAGAGCGCGGATTGTCTTGCGACCTGATCCTGCACGTCCTGCAAATTCCAGACGGCAACCACGGCCATCACGAGACCGACCGCCACCAGGGCCATGAAACCTGCGTACAGGCGTCCCCTGATCCGCAAACGAAACTTCGGCATTCCCACTGTCCATCCAGATGATGTGAATTCGAGGGGCCGAACAACTCCGGCGATCGTCACGGCCACCCTGACAGCCGCACGTCGCGTCCTGGCGACCCACGCTGCACCGCGACACAATGGGGGACACTTGTTAATTGAACCTTCCAATTGTTCGCGCGCGCCGGTTCGGGCCCGCGCCAAATCTGCTGATTTTATCGGCAGCTATGCAAAGCCGCATGCGAATCCGCCGGGGCATGCAGGACTCCGCATGCAGTCCGTAACGGATGCTTATCGGGCGCCCGCCTGCTGCAATTTGCCGAGCGCGTTCTCGACCACTTCCAGAGTGTAAGGTTTCTGGACCACCGGCGCCGACGCCAGTTGCTCCGGGAGCGGCGCGCGCTCGCCATAGCCGGTCGCGAAGATGAAGGGCACCCCGATCTCCTTGAGCTTCTGAGCCACCTTGATGCTGCTCTCGCTGCCGAGGTTGAGGTCGAGCAGGGCAAAGCTCGGCCGGGTGCGCTCGATCGACCGCAGCGCCTGATCGACGGTCGCGGCGGTGTCGACGTGGCGGGCGCCGAGATCGAGCAGGATGACCTCCGCCGCCATGGCGATGATCAGATTGTCCTCGACGATTAATGCCGTGTCGGAAATCCTGGGTCGGGCGGACTGCTGCTCCTCGACGCGCATGGCGGCTCCTGCGATGGACGGTACCAATTCGACGAAATTGGGGGGAATCACGAACTTCGCCTGCACGCCCAACAGGTCGAAGCGGATCTCGGCATCGCCCTTGAGGTCGAACGGCACCGATCGCTCGATGATCGTGGTGCCAAAGCCGCGCCGCGACGGCGGCTGCACCGGCGGACCGCCGCTCTCCTTCCATTCGATGACGAGGCTGGAGGATGGGTCAAGACGCCAGACCACTTCGACACTGCCGGTGGAATCGGCAAGTGCGCCGTATTTGGCGGAATTGGTCATCATCTCATGCACGACGAGCGCCAGCGTGGCGAACGCCTTTGGATCGAGCGCGACGTCCGGACCGCCCATCTTCACCCGTTCCGCGCGCGCACCAAGATAGGCGCCGGCCTCGGACTCGACCAAGGTGCGGAGCGCGACCGGGGCCCAGTTCAGGTTTGTGATCTGGTCGTGGGCGCGCGCCAGCGCCTGGATGCGGCCGCCGAGCACGCCGGCGAACTCCTCGACGCTGGTCGCGGTGTCCTTGCTCTGCGCCACCAGGGCGCGCACGAGGCTCAGGATGTTGCGGACGCGGTGATTGAGCTCGGCGATCATTAACTCCTGCCGCTCCTGCGCCCCGCGGCGCTCGCGCGCGGCGAGGTCGGACAGTTGCAGGATCACCTCGAGCAGCGTGACGCGCAGGCTCTCGGCGATGCGGATGTCGGCCGCGGACCACGGCTTCGACTGTCCTGCCACCGTTTCCTGCCAGAGCTCGAAGCTCTTGCGCGGCGTCAGGCGCGGCCCGTGCGGACCTTCGTCGTAGACCTTGTTGGGATCGACCGCCCACTTGACCGAGCGCGTCACCTCGCGCCGGAAGAAGATCAGGCAGTCGCGCGGGGTGCGCGAGATCGGGATGGCGAGAAAGCCAGCCGCGCGGTCACGGAAGGCCTGGCCGGCGGCATAGACTTTGGCGATCTCGGCGGTCGCGAAAATCCGCCCCGGCGAAGTCCGGTTGATGAAGGCGACGAGATCCTTCACCTCGTCTTCGGTCGGCGTCTCGCCCTCAAGCGCGATCTTGTTGTCGGACCAGACCGCGACGCCGTCGCACTCGACCATCTTGCGGTAGTCACCAAGGAAATCGACGATCGCACGGCGGCTGTGCTCGTGGGAAGCCGCGATCTCGATCAGTCGCTCCTGGACCTGATGAGCGCGGGCCTCATAGGCGACGTCGCCCTCGCGCTCGCGGCCCTCCACGATCCAGGAGAACATCTGCCCGAACAGCTCGGAGGCCGTACGCTTGTCGAACGAAATATAGCGCGGCGAATAATGATGGCAGGCAAACAGACCCCACAGCTTGCCATCGCGCAGGATCGACACCGACATGGAGGCGGCAACGCCCATGTTGCGCAGATATTCGATGTGGATCGGCGAGACCGAGCGCAGCACGCTCATCGAAAGATCGAGCAGCCCTGCGTTGTGCGTAGCCGTCGACACCAGCGCGGCCGGCCCGGCATTGACGTCGGCGATGATGCGCAGCCAGTTGCGCTGGTAGAGGGTCCGCGCCTGCCTTGGAATGTCCGATGCCGGATAGCGCAGGCCGAGGAAGGATTCGAGCCCCGCCTCCACGGTCTCGGCGATCACCTCGCCTGATCCGTCCGGATGAAACTGATAGACCATGACCCGGTCGAAGCCGGTCAGCACCTTGAGCTGGCGCGCCGCCTCCCGCGCCAGATCGGCCATGCCGCGCGTCTTGCGGATCCTCTCGAGCATCAAGCGCACGAGTTCGCCCGAATTGACGCCGGGCTCGTGCGCGCTCGGCTCCGCCTCGATGATCAGATAAACGCCGGAAAGATGAATCGAGAGATCGAAGGGCGGCCTGCCTGGCTGCAGCTCCACGCCGAACAGGCGTTCCGTCGCGTCCGGACCACCGAGATGATCAACGCGTCCGCGGATCGTTTCGACCGCCGTCGCAGAGACGACGCTCGACAGCGGCTGCTGGAGCAGGTCGGCAACATCCGTCCCAAGGAAGCTCCCTACGTTGTTCGATGCCATGCAGATCGTGAAATCCGACAGCACAGCCAGCAGGAAGCCAAACGGCTGCACGCTGCCGGGAATGTGAATCGGCTCGCGGTCGCAATTGGTGAGATTGACCGCCTCGTTCATGCCCGGTCCGCCGCCCGCTCGAATGCGTCGAAAGCAATGCGAGCGAAATCGATGATCTCGTCCTCGTCCCCCGGCTCTTCGCTTGCGAGCTTCATCAGAAAGCTCTGCCAGAGCCGCTTGCCCGCGCCATGGCGGAGATAGGTGGTGGCTTCACTGATGCGCGAATCGCCCGCGTCCGCGACTGTCTTCAGCAGGAACTTCGCGCCGAGCCGCGAGCCCTCCAGCACATACATCGTGCCCAGCACCCCGCTGCGCGTCAGCCGCGGCACCGACACTGTCGACGCCGCGCTCGGGCCTAGGCGTCCAAGATCAACCGCAATCGCAGCGCTGCGCGACCGTTCGGGCCAGTCCGGAAACATGCGCTCCACGCCCGCCTCGACGAGCGCGGCTTCGAGCGGAAGAAGAGCTCCGGCGCTGGCCTGAAGAAAGCGGCGATAGCCGGCGAGCCCGCCGAGATCGAATGCGGAAAGCCGGGTGTCGAGCGCGCGGTGCGCAGCCGAGGTCGCTTCTCTCAGTCGTTCGCGGAGTCCGGAGAAGCTGCAGCCCACCTGTGTCGAAACGTGCGAAGCCCCAGCCAGCATGAAATTCCCGGAAATGCAGGTTGCCGGGGCGCGATCGCTCCCGAGCGAAGGGAACGCCGGCGGAAACCGAAGGTTCCGCCGGGCTCGGAAGGAAATAGAGGCGCCTCCGCTCTATTTCCGCCGGACAGGTTTTCTCAGCTCGTACGCAATCTCCGACCGCGTCATTCCGCAATCCAGAAGTTCCCGCTCGCTCATGGCGGCGAGCTGGCCGTGTAACCGCGTGCGCTCTCGCCGGAGCCGGATGAACTCCGCCAGCTTTCGCCAGACCCACACGACCCTCGCAGACGGGAACGAATGGCGCCAGCCGGCAGGCCAGATGGTGCTCAAGCCGTTAGCCCGCGACCCTCGCGACCGTTTGTGGAAACGGACCGAGCGCCCTCTCGGTCAGGATCGAGTCGCAGTACTCGCGGATCTCCTTGATCTTGCCGTCCGCGAGGCGAAACACCAGGCAATAGTCGTTGTCGTAGCGCACGCCTTCGGGCGTGACGTTGTCGCCCTTGGCTTCCACGACGACGATGTCGCCGTCGGCGATGAAGCGGTGAGCGATTGTCCGCGTCCGGTCGCGCAGGCGTGTCCGCACATAGCCGTGCAGGTCGTTGAGGATCGCCTCCTTGCCTGAAAAGGTGCGGGACCAGGAATATTGCCCGGTCACGACCCATTTGGCGTCGTCGGCAAGACTGGCGGTGAACAAGGCGCGGTCGCGCGCGGCCGGATCGGGATTGGCGGCGGCGGCAAAGATATCCTGCATCAGTTTCTTGTTGGCGGCTGCGCTCATGGCGGCATCTCCGTGGTGTGACATCCCGAAGATCATCACCGGCCGATCAGCATTCTTCAAATCGATAGTCTATATGATATATATTCGCCTTATGAATTTGAATTCGCTTGACCTCAATCTGCTGACCGCGCTCGATGCGCTGCTGCGCGAGGCCAATGTCAGCCGCGCCGCGCTGCGGCTCGGGCTGTCGCAGCCGGCGGCAAGCCACGCGCTCCAGCGCCTGCGCGACATTTTTGGCGATCCGCTGCTGGTACGCACCGGCGCGCGGATGGAGCTGACGCCACGGGCCCTGGCGCTGCGCGCCCCGCTGGCGCAGGCGCTGGACCAGGTGCGCGGGCTGTTCGTGCCCGACGATTTCGACGCCGCGCGCAGCGAGCGGCAATTCCGCCTGATGATGCCGGATCTCGCGGTCGAGCTGTTGATGCCGCGCTTCATGGAGAAGGTGACGCAGGCCGCGCCCAACGTCCGCATCGACGTCGTGCCGTGGCGGGGATCAGCGATCTTCCATGCCGAATTCGCCCGCACCATCGACCTCGTGATCTCGATCGGAAACGCCTTCAAGGGTTTTCACCGCCAGCTGCTCTATACCGACAGCGACGCATTGGCGGTGCGGCGCGGCCATCCGATAGGCGCGAAGTTGAAGCGGCGCGAGACGTTCCTGGCTGCGCGCCATGTCGGCGTGATCATCCGCGGCGGTGCCGAGGACCTGATCGACCCCTGGCTGCGAGCCAAGGGCATCGAGCGGCATATCTCGCTGGTGGTGTCAGGCTATCTCGAGGCGCTGCACGTCGCCGCCCGCACCGACCTCGTCGCCTTCGTGCCGCGCCGGCTGATCGCGGCGCTGTCGAAGCAGCTCGGCCTCATCACGGTGACGCCGCCGCTCGACCCCGGGATCGACGAGCAGTTCATGTTCCATCCGACCCGCGCGCAGATGGACCCCGGCTCGATCTGGCTGCGAAGGCTGATGCTGGAGACCGGGCGGGAGCTGGAGAAGCGGCGCGCCGGTTAGGATGCCCCCTCACCGAACACGGTGTCGTCCCGGACAAGCGCGCCTCTAAGCGCGCGCCGATCCGGGACTGATAGCCACAGGGAGATGTTTGGCGAAGACCGGTCATTCGGGACTTCAACCGATCGCAATCGACAGATTCCACAGTATGGATCCCGGATCAGCGCTCGCTAGGCTCGCTTGTCCGGGACGACGGCGGAATATGACGCCGAACCTTACGCCTTCTGTGCCGCCATCACCTTGCTCACCGCGGGGCGGTCGGACATGCGCTTGAAGTGATCGGCGATCTTCGGCGTCGCATTGATGTCGACGCTGTCGCCTTCGAGCCAGGTCGAGAGCGTGTAGAGATAGGGATCGCAAATCGTGAACTGCTCGCCCATGACCCAGGGTCCCCGAAACATCTTCTGCTCGATGAGCTTGAAGCAGGCCGCCATGGTCTTCGGGACCATTGCCTTCATGTCGGCGAACGAGCTCTCCTGCGTCGCCCAGCGCGCACCGCGCATCTTGTGAGCGTGGTTGATGTGCACGGTCGAGCAGAGATAGGAGTTGAACGACTGCACCTCGGCAAAGTCGAAGGGATCGTCGAGCGGTGCGAGCTTCGCCTTGGGGAAGGTCTGCGCGATGTAAGCCAGCATCGCCGGCGTCTCGGTCAGGACGCCGCGGTCGGTGACCAGCGCCGGCACGCGGCCCTTCGGGTTGATCGCGAGATAGTCCGGGCTGTTCTGCTGGTTGTCCTTGAAGCTCAGCCGCTCGGCCGTGTAGTCGGCGCCGGCTTCTTCCAGGGTGATGTAGGTGGCGAGCGCGCAGGTGCCGGTGGCGTAGTAGAGCTTGAGCATGTCGGACCTCATGGGAAAACCGAAAATTAACGACTGTCGGGCCCGACGTCCATAGCACAACATCCTCTTCGCAGTTGCCCACCGCCATCCGGCTGTGCCAAGAGGCCCTACGATAGGGAGGGGTTCTCATGACGGTACTCATCGCCGGTGGCGGCATCGGCGGGCTGACACTTGCGCTCAGCCTGCACGGAATCGGCGTTCCCGCAAAAGTGTTCGAGAGCGTCGCGGAACTGAAGCCGCTCGGCGTCGGCATCAACGTGCTGCCGCATGCGGTGCGCGAGCTGATCGAGCTCGGCTTGATGGACAAGTTGGACGCCAGCGGCGTGCGGACGCGCGAGCTCGCATATTTCTCCAAGCACGGCAAGCCGATCTGGAGCGAGCCCCGCGGACTGGAAGCCGGGTACAAATGGCCGCAATTCTCGATCCACCGCGGCACGCTGCAGCAGCTCCTGCTCGACACCGCGATCGAGCGGCTCGGCCGCGACAACATCCTCACCAGCCACCATCTGACCGGCTGGACCGAGACGGCGGACGGCGTGCGCGCCGAATTCATCGACAAGGCGACCGGCAAAGCCGCAGGGACCTACGACGGCGCGATTCTGATCGCCGCCGACGGCATCCATTCCGCCGTGCGCGAAAAGCTCTATCCGGGCGAAGGCCCGCCGATCTGGAACGGCCGCATCCTCTGGCGCGGCGTGACACCCGCGAAGGCCTTCCTCAGCGGCCGCACCATGATCATGGCGGGGCACGAGATCCTGAAATTCGTCTGCTATCCGATCAGCAAGGCGCCGGATGCGGCGGGCAACCATCAGATCAACTGGGTCGCCGAGCGCCACATGCCCCCGACCTATCAGTGGCGGCGCGAGGACTATAACCGCACCGCGCGGCTGGAAGAGTTTTTGCCCTGGTTCGAAAACTGGAAGTTCGACTGGCTCGACGTGCCCGGGCTGATCAAGAACTGCCCGCATGCCTATGAATATCCGCTGGTCGACCGCGATCCGGTGTCGCAGTGGACCTTCGGCCGCGTTACGCTGATGGGCGATGCCGCGCATCCGATGTATCCGATCGGCTCGAACGGCGCCTCGCAGGCGATCCTCGATGCCCGCGTCATCACCCGCGAGATTCTCGCGCATGGGCCGACGAGCGCCGCCCTGCTCGCCTACGAGGCCGAGCGGAGGCCCGCGACCACCGACCTCGTCCTGCTCAACCGCAAGAACGGCCCCGAGCAGGTGATGCAGCTCGTCGAGGAGCGCGCGCCCGACGGCTTTGAGGTCGTCACCGACGTCTTGTCCCAGCAGGAGCTGGAAGGCATCGCCGCGAACTACAAGCGCGTCGCGGGATTTCAGGTCGACGCGCTGAATGCGAAGCCGCCGATCGTGAGCGCGGGTGCGCGCGCGAGGGCGTGATGCTCTCGCACGAGGCGAGATGCCCGTTGATGTGCCCTCGCCCCTTGCGGGAGAGGGCAGCGATGCCGGTAGACGCGGGCTCACTCGGGCGAGGGGTATCTCTCCGCGAGTCCAACTCGCAGTTTAGACTCGCGGAGAGAAACCCCTCATCCGGCGCGTCGCGCCACCTTCTCCCACAAGGGGAGAAGGATGAGCAGTGCGCAACACCAAACTATTTCCCCACCACCCTCGCCGCCTCCAGCAGCCGCTCGCTCGCGCTGGCCGTCGCCAGCAGGGTGCCGTCCTCTGCCATCAGCTTGGCTTCGACGAAGGCTATCGTCTTGCCGAGCTGCGTCACCCTCGCCTCGCCGATGATCGGCCCGGGCCTGGCTGGGGCCAGAAAGTTCACGGTCATGCTGATGGTGGTGGTGTAGAGCCGGCCCTCGCTCATCACCAGCACGGCCGGGCCCATCGTGTCGTCGAGCATGGCCGAGAGCATGCCGCCCTGGATGAAACCCGCGGGGTTGCAGAACTCCGGCTTGCCGTCGAAACCGAGCTTGATCCAGCCCTCCTGCGGGCGGGCATCGAGCAGGCGCCATCCCAGCAGCTCGGCACAGGGTGGTCTTCGGAAGTTGTCGAGCGCGGTCTTGACCATGCGAGATCTCCTGTTGCCCGCTGGTACCGCAAGGCTGCTGACAGCCTGTTGTCAGCAGGGTGGGGTCCTAGAAACCCAATCCATGCGCGATGACCTTGCGCATGACGTTGGGCAGCGCTTCGCCGGCCAGGGTTGCGATCGGCACCCAGCGCATGCCCTCGGGCGCGCGGGTGCGGGCTTCCACCTTCGCGGTGTAGACCACCAGCTCCAGCGGGAAATGCGTGAAGACGTGGGTGACGACGCCCACCTTGCGCTGCCAGCGCGACAGCCCCTTCAGCTCCGGTGCCTGCTGCTTCGCCGCCGCATCGTCCTGGCCGGCCAGCCAGTCCGAGCCCGGCACTTCCGTCATGCCGCCGAGCAGCCCCTTGTCGGGCCTCGAGCGGACGAGCAGCTCGTCGCCGCGCGTGACCACGAAAGCCGCGCCCCGCCGCAGCGTCCCGCTCTTCTTCGGCGCCTTGCGCGGAAAGGTCTCCTGCGTGCCCTGCGCACGCGCGATGCAATCCTCGCTCAGCGGGCACAGCGCACAGGCCGGCTTCTTCGGCGTGCAGATCGAGGCGCCAAGATCCATCAGCGCCTGCGCGCTGTCCCCCGCGCGAGACGTCTCGTCGCCGGCGCGAGAATCCACCAGCAGCGTCGCGGCCAGCTGCTGGATCAGCGGCTTGGCCTGCGGCAGCTCCTCCTCGACCGCGAACAGGCGCGACACCACCCGCTCGATATTGCCGTCGACCGGCATGGTGCGGCGGTCGAAGGCGATCGCAGCGATCGCCGCCGCCGTGTAGGGCCCGATCCCCGGCAGCGCGCGCAAGCCCTCCTCCGTATCGGGAAAGACGCCGTCATGCTCGCGCGTCACCGCGACCGCGCAAGCATGGAGGTTTCGCGCGCGCGAGTAATAGCCGAGCCCCGCCCACATCCGCAACACGTCGTCCTGGGAAGCCCGCCCCAGCGCCGCGACATCCGGCCAGCGCGCGACGAATTTTTCGAAATAGGGGCCGACCGCCTTCACTGTGGTCTGCTGGAGCATGATCTCCGACAGCCAGACGCGATAGGGGTCCGATGTCTCACCGGGGGCCGCGCGCCAGGGCAGGCGACGACGGTGGCGGTCGTACCAGGCGAGCAGCAATGCAGGGCGAGCCGGCGAGCTCGCCGTCGCGCTCCGTTCCTTCTTGCGCGCGGTCGGGGAGGACATTCGCCTTTTCTAGAGGAGGATTCCGCCTGTGGCCAGCGAGACCAGACCATTGCGGACTATAACGCCTTGCGTTATACACAATCATGATCCAGAGCTTCGCCAACTCCGAGACGGAGTCGATCTGGTCCGGGCGGCGAAGTCGAAAATTGCCGCCTGACATTCAAAACGCAGCCTTGCGCAAACTGCGCTTGCTGAATCAAGCGCGGGTGCTGGCCGATCTCAGGGTTCCCCCGGGCAACCGGCTCGAAGCCCTGAAAGCCGACCGCCAAGGACAGCACTCGATCCGGATCAACGATCAGTGGCGCATCTGTTTTGTCTGGGATGCCGGAGGACCGAGAGATGTCGAAATCGTCGACTACCACGCCTAGGAACGGGCTGCTCCGCAATCCCCATCCGGGCGAGATCCTGCTGGAGGAGTTCCTGAAACCGATGGATCTCAGCCAGAACGCGCTAGCGCGCGCCGTTCGCGTGCCGCCGCGGCGGATCAACGAGATCGTCCTCGGCAAACGCGACATCACCGCGGACACCGACCTGCGGCTCGCCCGCTATTTCGGTCTGTCGGAGGGCTTTTTCCTGGGGCTCCAGATGGATTACGACCTGATGCAGCGACGGCGCGAGATCGACCGCGACCTCAAGGCCATCCGGCCCCGCGCGGCAGCCTAGTTTGGTCCCATGTCCAAATTCCCTCCCAAGCCCGGTCCCATCAGCGCCAAGCCGCTCGGCATCCTGCTCGACGACGTCTTCGCCGAGGCCTATGCCAAGCAGGGTTTTGCCGCGCGCGAGCTGGTGACCCGGTGGGCGCAGATCGCGGGGCCGGAGATCGCGGCCCACGCCGAGCCGCTCAAGATGCAATGGCCGCGCCCGGTGGAGGGCCAGCCGCAGGAGCCGGCCACCCTGGTGCTGCGGGTCGAGGGACCGATGGCGCTGGAGATCCAGCACTCCGCCGATGTCATCCTGGAGCGGGTCAACCGCTTCTTCGGCTGGAATGCGGTCGGCAAGCTCGCCTTCCGCCAGGCTCCTCTGTCGCGCGCCCAGCGCCGGGTGCGGCCCGGCCCTCCGGACCCCAAGAGCGTCGCCAAGGTGGCGGAGAGCCTGGGCGGCATTGAAGATGACGAGCTCAAGTCGGCACTGGCCCGGCTCGGGGCCGCCATCAAGCGAAATTGAGCCTCATTCCGCCGCCAAACTGGACCCGTCCGTGCGGCCCGCCATTGCCTCAATCGACGTTTCAAGCTAGCGACAGGCCGTCCGGGCGGGAACCTCGGACGAACCTTACCAATCCCGGGAGCCGACCTTGATCATCACCCGCCGCGCCTTCACCACGATGCTGTCGCTGACCGGGCTTGCCGCGCTCACCGGGCTCCCGCCGCTGCGGTTCGTCTCCGAGGCCATGATCCCTGAAGCCATGGCGCAGTCCGCCGCCGATGTCGCCAAGCCCGTGTCCCTGCCCGACATGGCGCTCGGGCCGAACGATGCCGCCGTCACTATCACCGAATACGCCTCGATGACCTGCCCGCACTGCGCCGCCTTCAACGAGCAGGTGTTCCCGAAGATCAAGAAGGAATACATCGACACAGGCAAGGTGCGTTATATCTTCCGCGAGTTTCCGCTCGACATCAAAGCTGCCGCCGGATCGATGCTGTCGCGCTGCATCGCCAATGGCGACGCGCAGAAATATTTCGCGGTCACCGACATGCTGTTCCGCCAGCAGAACGACTGGGTGCTGAAGAACACCACAGAGACCTTGACGCGGATCGGCAAGCAGGCCGGTCTCACCCAGCAGCAGGTCGAGGCCTGCCTGAAGGACCAGGCGCTGCTCGACAAGATCGCCGCTGACCAGAAATATGCCAGCGACGTGCTGAAGGTCGATTCGACGCCGACCTTCTTCATCAACGGCGAGAAGATCAAGGGCGAGGCCTCGTTCGAGGAATTCGCCAAGAAGATCAATCCGCTGCTCAAGAGCTGATTCGCACGCGACAATCCTGATTCGCGCATCTCAAGCCGCATTCTTCCCGACACAAATCCCTTGGGAAAAGCGGCTTTCGCTGGTTGCCCTCGCGGCGCACCGCGGCCATTGTCCAGCCGCATGAGCCGCCTCGCGCGACTCACCCAGACAGCGACATTGCCTTCCATGGTATTGTCCCGGCAGGGAGATTCGCGCCTGCCAACAGAGATGCGTGTTTATGAAAATCACCCGCCTGCGCCTTCACGGCTTCAAGTCCTTCGTTGAGCCCACGGACTTCGTCATCGAGCCCGGCCTGACCGGCGTGGTCGGTCCCAACGGTTGCGGCAAGTCGAATCTCGTCGAAGCGCTGCGCTGGGCGATGGGCGAGACCTCGTACAAATCGCTGCGCGCCGCCGACATGGACGCGGTGATCTTCGCCGGCTCCGGCAACCGTCCCGCGCGCAACCACGCCGAAGTGACGATGACGATCGACAATGCCGATCGTACCGCGCCGGCGGCGATGAACGACAGCCAGCTTCTGGAAGTCTCCCGCCGCATCGAGCGCGAGGCCGGCTCGGTCTACCGCATCAACGGCCGCGACGTGCGCGCCCGCGACGTACAGATCCTGTTCGCGGACGCCGCCACCGGCGCGCGCTCGCCGGCGCTCGTCCACCAGGGCAAGATCGGCGAGATCATCCAGGCCAAGCCGGAACAGCGCCGCCGCGTGCTGGAAGACGCCGCCGGCGTCGCCGGCCTGCACGCCCGCCGTCACGAGGCCGAGCTGCGGCTCAAGGCGGCCGAAACCAACCTCACCCGCGTCGAGGACGTGATCGGCCAGCTCTCCGGCCAGATGGAAGGCCTGAAGAAGCAGGCCCGCCAGGCGGTGCGCTATCGCGAGGTCGCCGCCAAGGTCCGCAAGGCCGAAGCCACGCTGTACCATCTGCGCTGGATCGGCGCGCATGCCGACGTCAACGAGTCCGGACAGACCCACGATCTCGCGGTGCGCGAGATGGCCGAGCGCACCCAGCACCAGGCCGAAGCCGCCCGCATCCAGGCGATCCGCGCCGCCGAAATGCCGGCGCTGCGCGACGCCGAGGCACGCGCCGCAGCCGGGCTCCAGCGCCTGACCAATGCCCGCGAGCAGCTCGACCGCGAGGAAGAGCGCGCCAAGGAGCGCGTCGCCGAGCTCGAGCGGCGCCTCGCGCAGTTCGAAGGCGACATCTCCCGCGCCCAGCAGCAGACCATGGACGCCGACGTCGCCCTGCAGCGGCTCGACGCAGAAGACGCCGAGCTGAAGGAAGAGATCAAGTCGCGCGTCGAGAAGCGCTCCGGCGTCGACGAACGCGTCGCCGAAGCCGAGGCGGTGCTGACCGAAACCGAGCAGAAGTTCGCCGAGCTCACCACCGCGCTCGCCGACCTCACCGCCAAGCGCAACCAGCTCGAGGCCAACGTCCGCACGCACCGCGACAAGCTCGCCCGGCTCGACCAGGAAATCGCGAATGTGGCGGCCGAAGAGCAGAAGCTTGCGCAGGAGACCGGCGGCTTCGGCGATCTCGACGAGCTGACCGCTCTGGTCGAGACCGCGGAGCAGACGCTGGCCGCTTCGGAAGCCGCCGCCCAAGCGAGCGAGGCCGCGCACGTGGCTGCGCGCCAGACGCTGGATTCCTCCCGCTCGCCGCTGGTCGAGGCCGACAAGCGCGTGCAGCGGCTCGAGACCGAGGCGCGCACGATCTCCAAGATCGTCAATGGCGAGACCAAGAATCTGTGGCCGCCGATCATCGACGGCATCAACGTCGACAAGGGCTTTGAAAAGGCGATCGGCGCCGCGCTCGGCGACGATCTCGATGCGCCGATCGACCCGTCGGCGCCGATGCGCTGGACCAATGTCGGACACACCGAAGGCGATCCGGCGCTGCCCGAAGGCGTCGTGCCGCTCGCCAATCACGTGCAGGCGCCGGCCGAGCTGGCGCGCCGCCTGGCGCAGATCGGCGTGGTGCCGCGCGAGCGCGGCGCGGAGCTGGTCTCGCAGCTCAAGACCGGCCAGCGGCTGGTCTCGCCCGAGGGCGACGTCTGGCGCTGGGACGGCTTTGTCGCCGCGGCTCACGCCCCGACCGGTGCCGCCCGCCGCCTTGCCGAGCGCGCCCGCCTCGTCGATATCGAGAACGAGCTGGAGCAGGCCCGCATCGACGCGCAGATCAAGCGGCAGGCGCTGGAGAACGCCGAGTCCGAGCTGCAGATGGCGGCCAGCACGGAAGGCGCTTCGCGCGAAGCCTGGCGCGCCGCGCAGCGCGAGCTCAATGTCGCGCGCGAGCGCCATGCCACCGCCGAGCGCGAGATCAGCCGCCACGCCGCGCGCAAGGCGACATTGTCGGAAGCGCACAGCCGTCTCGCCGCCGACCGCGCCGAAGCCGAGGCCGCCTACGAATACGCCGAAGCCGGCATCTCCGAGCTGCCGTCGAGCGAGGACACCGAAACGCGTCTCGCCGCCGTCCGCAGCGACATCGAAGGCCATCGCCGCATGGCCGCCCAGGTCCGCGCCGAGGCGCAGGCGCTGGCACGCGAAGCCGAGCTCGCCGACCGCCGCGTGCAGGCGATCCTCGCCGAGCGCACCGAGTGGCAGAACCGCAAGGAGAGCGCGGCTTCCCACATCGACACCATCCAGGCCCGCATCGCCGAGCTCACGATCGAGCGCAGCGAGCTCGAGAACGCGCCGGCCGTGTTCGCGGAGAAGCGCAGCGCGCTGATCACCGAGATCGAGTACGCCGAGAACGACCGCCGCATGGCCGCCGACGCGCTCGCTACCGCCGAAAGCGCGATGGCAGAGACCGATCGCGTCGCCAAGCTGACGCTCGAGGCACTGTCGAGCTCCCGCGAGGCCACTGCCCGCGCCGAGGAGCGCATGGAGGGTGCGCGGCGCCGGCTGGAGGATGTCGAGCGCGAGATCCGCGACATGCTCGAGGTCGAGCCGCAGGCGGTCGCCGGCCTTGCCGAGATCGAGCCAGGCGCCGAGCTGCCCCCGCTGCACGACATCGAGGAAGACCTCGAAAAGATGCGGCGTGACCGCGAGCGGCTGGGCGCGGTCAACCTGCGCGCCGAGGAGGAGCTGCGCGAGGTCGAAACCCAGCACACCGGCCTCGTCACCGAGCGGGACGACCTCGTCGAAGCCATCAAGCGGCTGCGCCAGGGCATCCAGAGCCTCAACAAAGAGGCGCGCGAGCGGCTCCTGACCTCGTTCGAGGTCGTCAACAACCACTTCAAGCGGCTGTTCGTCGAGCTGTTCGGCGGCGGCGAGGCCGCGCTGCATCTGATCGAGAGCGACGACCCGCTGGAAGCCGGTCTCGAAATCATCGCCAAGCCGCCGGGCAAGAAGCCGCAGACGCTGTCGCTGCTCTCGGGCGGCGAGCAGGCGCTGACCGCAATGGCGCTGATCTTCGCGGTGTTCCTCACCAACCCCTCGCCGATCTGCGTGCTGGACGAAGTCGACGCGCCGCTCGACGACCACAACGTCGAACGGTACTGCAACCTGCTGCACGAGATGACCAGCTCGACCGACACGCGCTTCATCATCATCACGCACAACCCGATCACGATGGCGCGGATGAACCGCCTGTTCGGCGTCACCATGGCCGAGCGCGGCGTCTCGCAGCTGGTGTCGGTCAGCCTCGCCGAGGCCGTGGACATTCTCGATCAGAATGTGGCGTGAGGCTGCTCTCGTCCTCCACCCATTGACGTCATCATCCGCGAAGGCGGATGATCCAGTACGCCGTGACATCTCGGTTTACGGCACTGTTTCGGAGTACTGGATGCCCCGCCTTCGCGGGGCATGACCGCGGATGATGATCGCCCCCACCCTCCCCGCTGAACTCAAAGCCGCCCTCGACGGCAAGCTGCAAGGCTTCTCCCGCACCGACGCGGCACAGCGGTCGCAGAAGATCTCGACCACCTATCGCGCCGGCGGCGGCTCCGGCGCGATCAAGTCGGAGGCCGATGCCCTCGCCTACGCGCTGGCGCGCATGCCGGCGACCTATGCGGCGGTGGCTGCGAGCCTGAATGCGCTCGCCGAGATCGCGCCCGACTTCGCCCCGGAAACGCTGCTCGACGTCGGCGCGGGCCCGGGCACCGCGAGCTGGGCGGCCGCGGAGGCGTTTCCGTCGCTGCAGGATTTCACGCTGCTCGACGCCAATGCCACGCTGAGCCGGCTCGCGCTCGAGCTGGCACGCGGCAGCTCGCGATTGGCGGAGTGCCGCTATTTGCCCGGCGATGCCGGCGGAAACCTTGCAGAGGTCTCGCAAGCCGATCTTGTCATCGCCAGCTACGTCATCGGCGAACTCGGTGAGACCGAGCAGCGCGCGCTCACCGAGGCCATGTGGGCCAAGGCGCGCCACGCGCTGGTCGTGATCGAGCCCGGCACGCCCGCCGGCTACGCCCGCATTCTCGCACTGCGCCAGCAGCTGATCGCGGCCGGCGCCTACGTCGCCGCGCCCTGCCCGCACGAAAGGTCGTGCCCGCTCATTGCGCCCGATTGGTGCCATTTCAGCCAGCGCCTGCCGCGCTCGCAGGCGCACCGCCAGATCAAGGGTGCCGAGGTGCCGTTCGAGGACGAGCGCTTCATCTACGTCGCCTTGACCCGCGCGCAGCCCAATACGCGCGCGGCGCGCGTGCTGGCCCCGCCGGATGTCGGCAAGGCCGAGATCACGGCAAAGCTCTGCAGCCAGGGCGGCGTTGAACTTGCGAAGGTGCCCCGCCGCGACAAGACCGCCTATGCACGTGCCCGGCGCTGGCGCTGGGGTGATGCCGTCATTGCCGAAAGTTAACCCTGTCAAGGGCTTTCACCTTGAACTCGGATGGCTCCCGATCCGACGAAGTCTAACCTCCCCTCTGCGTCGGGCTCTCATCCTGCGCCAATTTGGTCTACCCTAAGCGCTCGTCTTCTTCCCTCTTCAGGAGTTCTCCATGTCGACCGGCTGGATCGTTCTCGGCGTCATCGTCGTCCTCGTGCTGTTCGCCTTCAGCGCCTATAACCGCCTGGTGGCGCTGAGCCAGCGCGTCGGCCAGGCCTTTGCCGATATCGACGTGCAGCTCAAGCAGCGTCACGACCTGGTCCCGAACCTGGTCGAGACCGTGAAGGGCTACGCCTCGCACGAGCGCGGCACGCTCGATGACGTCATCAAGGCGCGCAATTCGGCGATGTCGGCGCAGGGACCGGCCCAGGTGTCCGCGGCCGAGAACCAGCTGTCCGGCGCGCTCGGCCGGCTGATCGCGCTGTCGGAGGCCTATCCCGACCTCAAGGCCAACGCCAATTTCCAGCAGCTCGCCAGCGAGCTCTCCGACCTCGAGAACAAGATCGCGGCCAGCCGCCGTTTCTTCAACAGCGCGGTCCAGGAATACAACACCGGCATCCAGCAGCTGCCCGCCGCCCTGTTCGCCGGCATGTTCGGCTTCACCAAGAAGGACTTCTTCGATCTCGGCGCCAGCCGTACCGAGGTCGAGACCGTACCTCAGGTGAAGTTCTGATCGTCTGACATGTCCATTGTTTTTCTCCGTCATTCCGAGGGGTCGCAAAGCGACGAACCATGTTGCGCAGTTGCGCACCAGGGAATCTCGAGGTTCCGGGTTCACGCCTTCGGCGTGCCCCGGAACGACGGACACTGACAAAGGCGCGTCATGGCCGCGTATGGTCTCTACACGCACATCGCCTCGAACAAGTTTCGTTCGATGCTGCTGCTTGCCGGCCTGTTCATGCTGGTCTACGTGCTGGTCTATGCCGGCGCACTGGTTGCCGAGGTCGTCATCAACGGCAATGGCACGGTCGCCTACTATCTGAGCCGCGCCTTCACCGACCTGCTCAAGGCCGCACCGTTCGCGACGATCGCGGCGGCGCTCTGGACCGTGATCGCCTATTTCTTCCACCAGTCGATGATCGATGCCGTGACCGGCGGCCACGATGTGACCCGGCAGGAGGAGCCGCGGCTCTACAATCTGCTGGAAAACCTCTGCATCTCGCGCGGCATCACCATGCCGAAGCTGAAGATCATGGAGAGCCCGGCCCTGAACGCGTTCGCGACCGGCCTCAATCCGCGGCAATACTCCATCACCGTCACCACCGGTCTCCTCGCCGCGCTGAACGACAAGGAGATCGAGGCGGTGCTGGGCCACGAGCTGACCCACATCAAGAACGGCGACGTGCAGCTCATGGTCGTCGCCGTCATCATTGCCGGCGTGGTCGGATTCTTCGGAGAGTTGTTCTTCCGCCTGTTCACGAACTTCAACTGGAGCTCCGGGGGCTCGGGGTCCTCCTCGTCCCGGTCGTCCTCGTCATCGAGCGACAGCAAGAGCTCCGGCGGCGGCGCGGTGATCGTGATCATCATCGCGATCGTGCTGATCGTGGTGGCCTGGCTGCTGTCCCAGGTGGTGAAGCTCGCACTGTCGCGGTCGCGCGAATTTCTCGCCGACGCGGGCTCCGTCGAGCTGACGAAAGATCCTGATGCGATGATCTCGGCGTTGCGCAAGATCGAAGGCCGCGGCGAGCTGCCTGGCGCGACCTCGGCGGTGATGGAGCTCTGCGTCGACAATCCACGCGAGGGCTTTGCCGATTTGTTCGCGACCCATCCCTCGGTGCAGTCCCGGGTCGATGCGCTGGTCAAGTTCGCCGGCGGCCACGACCCCGGTCCGCTGCCAGACCCCGCAGAAGAGACGGATCCCCCCGAGACGGAACAACCCGAGGCACAAGCCAACCCGCAGGATGCGCAGCCGCCGCCGCACGGGCCGTGGAACGACGCAGGCAACCCGGCTGGACCACCACCCGTGCCGGCTCCAGGCCCCTCAGGAGCTCCGGCGGGCAATGCGATCGGACCTTGGGGCCGCCATTGAGCGCGTGATTTACCGCTACACGCGGCGGTTTTCCGGGTGATCCGGAAAAACCACTGGAATTGCCGCAACTGCGGCCCAAGGAATTGAATTCTCCCTTGTTTCTGCCATGTTCGCGCCCAACAGCAGACTCGGGACATCGATCTGGGGCCCGGCCGATTGCGACCTCGCGATCGGGGGCGCGCGTTAGGGGACAGCAATGGCAAAGCCGGCAGTGGTTGTGGTGGGCGCGGACAAGGGCGGGGTCGGCAAGACCACGGTGTCGCGGACCTTGCTCGATTATTTCTCAGCCAACAACGTGCCGACCCGGGCGTTCGACACGGAGTCCCCGCGCGGAACCCTGAAGCGCTTCCACCCTGATATCACCGAGATCGTCGACATGACGACGACGGCGGACCAGATGAAGATCTTCGACACGCTCAATGCGGTGAGCCCGTCGGTGACCGTGATCGACGTCCGCGCCGGCCTGCTCTCGCCGGCCCTCGCCTCGCTGCGCGACATCGGCTTCCTCGATGCCGCCAAGGCCGGGCAGATCACCTTTGCCGTGTTCCACATCCTGGGCCCCTCGATCGCCTCGCTGGAGGAGATCGCCGAGACCGCGGGCTTCATGAGCGGCGCGAAATATTTCCTGGTGAAGAACTTCATCAACGACACCCAGTTCTTCCAGTGGGACCAGGCGACCTACAATTCCTATTTCCACCGCATCAAGGACGCGACCGAGCTGACCATCCCCAAGCTCAACGAAATGGCCTATGAGCAGGTCGAGGTCTCCTCCGTCCCGTTCCTGAAATTCGTCGCCAACAAGGGCATCAACGACGAGGCCGCCAACTACTCCTTCGTGCTGCGCGGCTATGTCCGGCACTGGCTGGCCAATGTCTGGAGCGAGTTCGACCGCATCCGGCTGACCGACATCGTCGGTTCGAAGCCCGCGACCCGCAACAGCGAAAAATAGTTGCGCAGTCCGGGCGGATACGGCTGGATTGGGTGGTGAGTTGGCCTGATATAGCTGCCGATGCCCGCGACACCCGTCTACATCATCTGTTCGCCCCGCCCGCAGGTCGGCAAGACCCTGCTGGCGCGGCTCCTCAGCGAATTCCTGCTGCTCAAGAACGGCAACGTGGCGGCCTTCGACGTCAACCTGAAGGAGCCGTCGCTGCTCGACTATCTGCCGAAGGTCACGGAAACCGCGGACGTGATCGACACCTACGGCAAGATGCAGCTGATGGACCGCGTCATCCTCGATGACGGCGTCGCCAAAGTGATCGACCTCGGCTTCCACGCGTTCGACGAGTTCTTCAAGATGACCGACGAGATCGGCCTGTTGAAGGAGGCGGCGCGCCGCCATGTCGCACCGCAGATCCTGTTCGTCGCCGACACCGACCGCGCCTCGGCCCGCGCCCATGAGATGCTGCGCGGGCAGATTCCGCGCATGAACCTGATCACTGTGGACAACGAATATGTCGTGCGCGGCGAGTTGCCGCCCGCGATGGAAGGCGGCCGGCTGTTCCGCCTGCCCGCGCTGCCCGGCTTCCTCAAGACCTATATCGACCGGCTGAGCTTCTCGTTCACCGGCTATCTGCGCCAGGAAAAGGACGCCTCGACTGAGCTGCACCAGTGGACCCGGCGGAACTACATCGCCTTCCGGGAACTCGAGCTCAGCCTGATCCTGCAGCGGTCCTGATCGCAATCCATCCGGGCGTATCCTCCGCCCGTCCCGCTCAATGCCCCTCGAACGTCATCAGCGTGCGCACCGGCACGTCCATGGCGCGCAGCTTGGCGGCGCCGCCGAGCTCGGGCAGGTCGATGATGAAGCAGGCGGCGACGACGTTGGCCCCGATCTGACGCAGCAGCTTCACCGCGCCCTCGGCGGTGCCGCCGGTGGCGATGAGGTCGTCGACCAGGATGACGCGTTCACCTGGCTGGATCGCGTCGACATGCATCTCCATCTCGTCGATGCCGTATTCCAGGGAATAGGCGATGCGCACGGTGGTGTGCGGCAGCTTGCCCTTCTTGCGGATCGGCACGAAGCCGGCCGAAAGCTGGTGCGCCACCGCGCCACCGATGATGAAGCCGCGCGCCTCCATGCCGGCGACCTTGTCGATCTTGTTGCCGGCCCAGGGATTGACGAGTTCGTCCACCGCGCGGCGGAACGCGCGCGCGTCCGCGAGCAGGGTCGTGATGTCGCGGAACATGATGCCCGGCTTGGGATAGTCGGGGATGGTGCGGACGCTCGCCTTGATGTCGTGGTCAAAAGTCATTCGTTTCTCGTTTCGTTGTCATTCCGGGGCGGCTCGAAGGGCCGAACTCCGGTGCGCAATTGCGCACCTGAGAACCTCGAGATTCCGGGTTGGATGCTGCGCATCGCCCCGGAATGACGAGCATGAAGCATGCACTCAATTCGCCCCCGCTTCCAGCCGGAAGGCATTTTCGACAATACGCAAGCCCACCTCGCCGCCGAGCGACATCAGCGATTCCGGATGAAATTGCACGCCCGCCACCGGCAGGGTCTTGTGCTCGAGCGCCATGGCGACGCCGTCCTCGGTGCTGGCGGTGACAGACAACACCTCCGGCATGCTGTCGCGCTCGACATAGAGCGAGTGATAGCGGCCGATGACGATCTCGTTCGGCAAATTGCGCATCAAGCGCCCGCCGCGCACCTGGACCCGCGACGGTCGGCCGTGGGCGGGATGGGTGAGCTGGCCGAGCTCGCCGCCAAAATATTCACCGATCGCCTGCACGCCGAGGCAGACGCCGAATACCGGCAGCTTGTTCTCCAGCGCCGCATCGATGGTCTTCTTGATCCCGAAATCTTCGGGCCTGCCGGGGCCCGGCGACAGCACCAGCAAATCCCACATCTTCTGCTTGAGCATGTCGAGCGCATGCACATAGCGCACCACGGTGACGCTGGCGCCGACCTGGCGGAAATAGTCGGCGAGCATGTGCACGAAGCTGTCGTCGTGGTCGATCAGCAGCACCTGCTTGCCCGAGCCGGTGGCATCGGGTGCAAAGGTCGACAGCGGCTTTGGCGGATCGCCGCGCAGCGCCTGGAACAGCGCCGCAGCCTTGACTTGGCACTCGCGGTCCTCCGCGGCAGGATCGGAATCGAACAGGCAGGTGGCGCCGACGCGCACCTCGGCAAGCCCATCTTTCATGCGGATGGTGCGGATGGTGAGGCCGGTGTTGATGCTGCCGTCGAAATTCACCGCGCCGATCGCCCCCGCATACCAGCGCCGCGGCGAGCGCTCGTGATCCTCGACGAACTGCATCGCCCAGAGCTTTGGCGCGCCTGTAACGGTCACCGCCCAGGCATGGGTGAGGAAAGCGTCGAGCGCGTCGAAGCCGGGGCGAAGCATGCCCTCGACATGATCGACGGTGTGGAACAGCTTTGAGTAAGTCTCGATCTGGCGGCGCGCCAGCACCTTGATCGTGCCCGGCACGCAGACGCGCGCCTTGTCGTTGCGATCGACGTCGGTGCACATGTTGAGCTCGAACTCGTCCTTTTCCGAGTTCAGCAGCTGGCGGATCTGCTCGGCATCGCCGATCGCGTCGGCGCCGCGCGCGATCGTGCCCGAGATCGGGCAGGTCTCGACCCGGCGACCGTCCGAGCGCACGAACATTTCCGGCGAAGCCGAGACCAGAAACTCTCCCTCTCCGAGATTCATCAGCGCGCCATAGGGCGACGGGTTGATGACGCAGAGCCGCTGGAACACTTCGGCCGGCGAGCGGTCGCAAGGCTCGGCGAAGAGCTGCCCCGGCACGGCTTCGAACAGATCGCCCCGCGCGAAGGCCGCGCGCGCGGTCTCGACGGTGGCCTGATATTCGCCAGGCGCGTGATCGGCGAAGCCCTGGCGCGGCGTCTTCAAGTACGGGCTGTCGGCGGTCTCGCGCGGCAGGCCCTCGGTGGATTTGCCGTTCCATGCGAAGTCGTACGAGAGCACCACGCCGCGCCCGGTGGCGCGGTCATAGGCCAGCAGGCGATCGGGCACATAGAGCACGATGTCGCGCTGGTCGGCCTCGCGCGGGCGCTTCTGCACGAGATCCTCGATCTGGAAGACGAGGTCGTAGGCGAAGGCGCCGAACAGGCCGAGCAGCCCGTCATCATTGGCGTAGAAGGCGGCGACGAGATCACGCACCAGCGACATCACGCTGGCGCGCCGCGTGCGCTGGTCCTCCTCGACCGGCGCATCGCCGCGGATGATGTGGCCGGCAAGGCGCGTGGCCGACTTCTCGGAGATCACCACGCAGGGCTCGCGCAGCACGTCGCCGAGGAAGGCGATCAGCACCTGCCCGCGGTCGTTCAGCGCTTCCAGCTTGAAATTGACGCCCACAGTCTCGAGCTTGAGCGGCGGGTCGGAGAAGCCGAGATCGAAGCTCTCATAGCGGCCCGGCACGGTCGTGCCCGAGGACAGCACCACGCCGCGGCGGCGGTCGAGTAGGTTGACGAGGTCGTCGAGCCTGTTGGCGCCGCCGGTAAACTGCTCCGCCACGCGCGTGATCGCAAGACCCGCGCGGGTCACATAGTCGCTTCGGGCCGGGAGGGCAAAGACGGTCCTGTTCATGGGGTCCTCTTACGAAACTTGCCGAGGGAACGCCACACAGGACAAACGATCAGGCCGCCGCGCTGTGCTGGCGACCTCAGACGATTTGGGAAAGGAAAATCGCACCGGCCACCTCTTCAGGAGGTGCGCCACCAAAGACGGGCTGGGCGGACGGCGGTGCTCATGGGCGGATACTCACCATGGCGGACGGACGACGTCAAGAGCCGCTTGTTGGGAGCCGAGTTGCCGACTATTGCACGCCGGGGTCAGGCTGACGGCCGAACTTGCGCCTCTTCCGATCCCATTTCAGGATCGAAAAGTCGTCGCACTGCATGCATGTCAAGACGACGATGCTGCTGTCCTTTCCCTTCTGCAAGGCACCGAATTGACGGTCCTCGCGCACCGCGCTCACAAAGCGGATATTCGGCGTCCCAACGGTCGGCTGGTCCAGGATCAGGATGAACCTGCCCTTCGGACCTGCGCATTCCTGGAAGACGCCGACCAACGCGACCTGTCTGGTGGCCGTCCCGTCGAACTGGCCTTCGATCGCGAAGGACAGTTTACTCTCCTCCATCGCATCCGTGCCGTCCTCGAAGAGCAAGTCCCTGGGAATGAGGTCCTTGCGGAATTCGGTCGCCTTGCACCAGTTCTTGCGGATCTGGTTCGCCGGAATGCCGCGAACCTCGGTCGTGAACGGATGGAAATCCGCAATGAGCCACCAGGCCTCCTTCTTGGGATCGCCGTGCAGCGTCACGAAAGCCTGCTGCGCCATTGCGTGAGTCGCCGCCCCCAGGAGCAGGCCGACAGCGGCCACGCTCGTTCGCACGATCCGGCCAACGAGGCGGTGCGAGAAAGACGAGGTCGACATGCCGGCTGCCTTCTTTCGCATCATCCCAGATGCTTCCGGAAAAACTCCGTCGCCCTGCCCCAGGCGAGCTCGGCGGCTTCGCGGTCGTGCACGGCCTGGCGCTGCTCGTTGACGAAGGCGTGCTCGGCATCATAGCGGAACAGCTCCAGCGACTTGCCGGCGGCCTTCATGGCCTTTTCGAAGCCATTGACCAGCTCCGGCGTGCACCAATCGTCCTTGTTGGCGAAGTGAGCCTGGAGCGGGATACTGACGTCGGCGGGCTTGGCCGCCTGCTCGGGCGGAATGCCGTAGAACACGACACCGGCCGCGAGCTCCGGAATCTTGGTCGCGCCGATGATGGTCACGGCGCCGCCGAGGCAGAAGCCGGTCAGGCCGACCTTGGCGCCGTTGCGCGCAAGATATTGCGCGGCGCCACGCACCGTCTGCGTCGTCGCGTCCATGAAGTCGAGGGAGCTCATCTCCTTGTTGGCGGAATCGGTGTCGTGATAGGGCACGACCTTCCCCTTGTAGAGATCGGGCGCCAGCGCGTCGAAGCCGGCCAGCGCAAAGCGGTCGCACAGGCCCTTGATCTGGTCCGACAGCCCCCACCATTCCTGGATCACGACCACGCCCGGCGCGTTGCCGCGCGCCGCATTGGCGAGATAGCCCGAGGCGTCCTTGCCGTCCGGTCGCTTGAAGGTGATGGCGGTTCCCATGGTGTCCTCCGGTGATTGGGGAGCGGTTGGCGGTATTTTGGCGGGTGCGGACGCGTGAAGCAATCCTCACTCGCGTCATTCCGGGACGGTGCGCAGCACCGAACCCTGAATCTCCAGATTCCGGGTTCGCGCTATCGCGCGGCCCGGAATGACCACTCAACAAAAAGCCCCCTCACGGGGGCTCTTTCTTTTCTCGTTCGTCTTGCACCGCTCAGTGCGAGGCGGCCCAGACCTTCTTCTTGGTGAAATACATCAGGCCCGCGAAGATGATCAGGAACACGAAGACCTGGAAGCCGAGGCGCTTGCGCGCTTCCATGTGCGGCTCGGCCGTCCACATCAGGAACGTGGTGACGTCCTTGGCGTACTGGGCGACCGTGGCCGGCGAGCCGTCGTCATAGGTCACCTGGCCGTCGCTGAGCGGCTTCGGCATCTTGATGGCATGGCCCGGGAAGTACCTGTTGAAGTAGGAGCCCTCCGGGATGGTGACGCCCTCCGGCACCTTGTCCTCATAGCCCTGGAGCAGCGCGGCGACATAGTCAGGCCCCTGCTCCTGATACTGGGTGAAGGCGTCGAAGATGAACCAGGGGAAGCCGCGCTTGTAGGAGCGCGCCTTGGTAATCAGGGACAGGTCGGGCGGCGCCGCACCACCGTTCGCCGCACGCGCAGCCTGCTCGTTCGGGAATGGCGAGGGGAAATAGTCCGCCGGCCGGCCCGGCCGCTCGAACATGTCACCCGCATCGTTCGGACCGTCCTTGACCTTGTACTCGGACGCAAACGCCGACGCCTGCGCCACCGAATAGCCGGGCCCGCCGGCCTCGGCGAGGTTGCGGAAGGCGACGTAGGACAAGCCGTGGCAACTGGAGCAGACCTCCTTGTAGACCTTCAGGCCACGCTGCAGCGCCCCGCGGTCAAACGTCCCGAAAGGGCCCGAGAACGACCATTTGTTGCCGGGCGGCGTATCGCTGCCTTCAGATGCTTTCGCGCTGTCGATCGAGCCCGCGAACAACGAACCGGCGAGCGCCAGCACGATCGCGGTCGAGACCATCGGCGTCGACCTGCTCCCGGTCTTGGCCAGCACTGCATCCGAGATCGAGTTCGGCACCGGCCGCGGCTTCTCGATGCGCGCGAGCAGCGGCAGCACGATCAGGAAGTAGGCGAAGTAGCAGACCGTCAGGACCCGGCCGGCAATGACGTAGATGCCCTCCGGCGGCTGTGCACCGAGATAGCCGAGCAGGATGCAGACCGCGACGAAGATCCAGAAGAACTGCTTGGCGAGCGGACGGTACTTCGACGACCTGGTCTTGGCGCCGTCGAGCCAGGGCAGGAAGCACAGGATGATGATCGCCCCGAACATCGCGATGACGCCAGCGAGCTTGTCCGGAATCGAGCGCAGGATCGCGTAGAACGGCAGGTAATACCATTCCGGCACGATGTGCGGCGGCGTCACGCCCGGGTTCGCCGGAATGTAGTTGTCGGCGTCGCCGAGATAGTTCGGCATGTAGAAGATGAACCAGGCGTACAGCAGCAGGAAGCAGGCGACGCCGAACATGTCCTTGATGGTGGCATGCGGCGTGAACGGCACCGTGTCCTTTTCCGTCTTCGGCTCGACGCCGTCAGGATTGTTCTGGCCGGCGACGTGCAGCGCCCAGACGTGGAGCACGACGACGCCCGCGATCACGAAGGGCAGCAGATAGTGCAGCGAGAAGAAGCGGTTCAGCGTCGGGTTGCCGACCGAATAGCCACCCCACAGCAGCGTCACGATGCTCTCGCCGACATAGGGAATGGCCGAGAACAGATTGGTGATGACGGTGGCGCCCCAGAAGCTCATCTGGCCCCAGGGCAGCACGTAGCCCATGAAGCCGGTCGCCATCATCAGGAGGTAGATGATGACGCCGAGGATCCACAGCACCTCGCGCGGCTCCTTGTACGAGCCGTAGTAGAGACCGCGGAACATATGGACGTAGACGGCGACGAAGAACATCGAGGCACCGACCGCGTGCATGTTGCGCAGCAGCCAGCCGTAGTTCACGTCGCGGACGATCAGCTCGACCGACTTGAAGGCGAGGTCGGCATTCGGCGTGTAGTGCATCGCCAGAATCACGCCGGTCAGGATCTGTATCCCCAGCATGAAGGAGAGGATGGCACCGAAGGTCCACCAGTAGTTCAGGTTGCGAGGGGTGGGATAGGCGACGAAGGAGGAGTGGATGAGACCAAAGATCGGCAGACGCCGCTCGATCCATTGCAGGGCCGGATTGCTCGGCTGGTAGTCGGATGGTCCGCTCATGATGCGATCCTGAGGAAATAGTACGACGAGACGGCGCGAAGCTTCGGACGAAAGTCCGAAGCTCAGCCGATCTGGATTTTGGTGTCGGAAACGAACTGGTACGGCGGCACGGCCAGGTTCGAGGGCGCAGGGCCCTGGCGGATGCGGCCGGACGTATCGTAAACCGAACCATGGCAGGGGCAGAAGAACCCGTCGTAACTGCCTTCATGAGCGATCGGGATGCAGCCGAGATGGGTGCAGATGCCGATCACGACCAGCCATTGATCGTGACCGGACTTGACCCGGGCCTCGTCGGTCTGCGGATCGGGCAGGCTCGCCACGTTGACGGCGCGCGCTTCCTCGATCTGCTTCTTGGTGCGGTGGCTGATGTAGATCGGCTTGCCGCGCCAGAACACCTTGATGTCCTGGCCCTCGGCGATCGGGCTGAGATCGACCTCGATCGGCGCACCGGCGGCGATGGTCGAGGCGTCAGGATTCATTTGGGAGATGAAGGGCCAGAGCGCAGCCGCGCCCCCTACTGCTGCAGCTGCCCCCGTTGCAACGAATAAGAAATCACGGCGTGTCGGATGGTCCGCCGAAGACGCTGTCGTCACGATTCCAACCCTTTCTTCTTGTGCTACCGGTGGAACCGCTCCGAGGGGCGCCCAAGAGGTCCCCGGAAAGGCTGCCGGCGCCCGCGGCCCCCCGCGGCGGCAGAACTTCGCTTGTCCACCTCTAAACGGGTGAAACAGCAGTCCAGAATCGTTCTATTGGCACCCTTGCCGGGCGAGCGCAAGCCCGCTAACGGCGTGGGAGCGTGCCATGCACGAATTCCCGGGCGGGCGATGTTTTATTGAGACATTCCCGCCCGCATCGACCCCCGACACAGCTCATGCAGATAGCGCTTTTTCAGCCTGACATCGCTCAGAACACCGGCACGATTCTCAGGCTTTGCGCCTGTCTGGGCATGGACGCCCATATCATCGAACCTGCGGGCTTCCCCGTCTCCGACCGCTTGTTCCGCCGGGCGGGAATGGATTACCTCGACCATGTCCGGCTGACCCGCCACGACTCCTGGTCGAAATTCGAGGACTGGCGCGCGGCACAGGGCTACCGGCTGCTGCTGTTCACCACCAAGGCTGCGACCGACTACCGCGATTTTCATTACCAGAGGTCGGACATCCTGCTATTCGGACGCGAGAGCGCCGGCGTCACCGACGCGGTGGTGGAGGCCGCCGATGCGCGGCTGGTGATCCCGATCGAGGCGGGGCTGCGGTCGCTCAATGTGGCGATGAGCGCGGCCATGGCCGCAGGCGAGGCGCTGCGGCAGATCCGGAACCCGCAAGTCTGACAGGTTGAGGAGAGACGATTGAGTTACGCGGTCAAGGAGATCTTCCTGACCCTGCAAGGCGAAGGCGCCCATGCCGGGCGTGCGTCCGTGTTCTGCCGTTTTGCCGGCTGCAATCTCTGGAGCGGCCGCGAGGCCGACCGCGCCGACGCGACCTGCAAGTTCTGCGACACCGATTTCGTCGGCACCGATGGCACCCTCGGCGGCCGTTATGCTTCGGCCGTGGAACTCGCGGACACCATTGCCGCGCAATGGACCGCCTCAGGCGGCAATCGCTACGTGGTGCTGACCGGCGGCGAGCCGCTGCTCCAGGTCGATGCCGAGCTGATCGAAGCGCTCCACGCCCGCGGCTTCGAGATCGGCGTCGAGACCAACGGCACGATCCCTGCGCCGATGGGACTCGACTGGATCTGCGTCAGCCCCAAGGGCGGCAGCGAGCTGGTCCTCCGCCAGGGGCACGAGCTGAAGCTGGTCTATCCCCAGGCGCTGGCCGAGCCCGAGGCCTTCGAAGCCCTCGCCTTCGAGCGCTTCTCGCTGCAGCCGATGGATGGGCCCGAGGTCATCAGGAACACCGCGCAGGCGATCGACTACTGCCTGCGCCATCCGCAATGGCGGCTCAGCGTGCAGACGCATAAATCGCTCGGCATCAGATAGGACGCGACCGGGAATGCAGATGGACGCCTCAACGATAGACGACCGCAAGGCCCGCGCCCGCGCCTGGTTCGAGCGATTGCGCGACGACATCTGCGCGAGCTTCGAGCGGCTGGAGGACGACGCACCGCCACGCCTCTATCCCGGCGAAGCCGGCCGCTTCAAGCGCACGCCCTGGGAACGCACCGATCATACCGGCGCGGCCGGCGGCGGCGGGGTGATGTCGATGATGCATGGCCGCCTGTTCGAGAAGGTCGGGGTGCACTGCTCGACCGTGCACGGCGAGTTCGCGCCCGAATTTCGTGCACAGATCCCGGGTGCCGCGGAAGACCCGAAGTTCTGGGCCTCCGGCATCTCGCTGATCGCGCATATGCGCAATCCGAACGTGCCCGCCGTGCACATGAACACCCGCTTCGTCGTCACCACCAAGGCCTGGTTCGGCGGCGGCGCCGACCTCACGCCGGTGCTGGAGCGAAGGCGGACGCAGGAGGATGCCGACACGATCGCCTTCCATGCCGCGATGAAACAGGCCTGTGCGCAGCCGGACGGCGTTGCCGACTACGACAAGTACAAGAGGTGGTGCGATGAGTATTTCTACCTGCCGCACCGCAAAGAGGCGCGCGGCATCGGCGGCATCTTCTACGACTGGCACGACAGCGGCGACTGGGACGCCGACCTCGCCTTCACCCAGGATGTCGGCCGCGCCTTCCTGAAGATCTATCCTGAGATCGTGCGGCGCAATTTCGCGACAAGCTGGACCGCGGAGGATCGCGAGGAGCAACTGATCCGGCGCGGCCGCTATGTCGAGTTCAACCTGCTCTACGACCGCGGCACCATCTTCGGGCTCAAGACCGGCGGCAATGTGGATTCCATCCTGTCGTCGCTGCCCCCGGAGGTGAAGTGGCCATGACCACGATGAAGCTCGCCGTGAGGCCGCTGCCGCGCGCCATGCTGATCGACATGGACGACACCATCCTGTCGGCCTATGGCCGGCCGGAGATCGCCTGGAACACGATCGCGAACGAGTTTGCCGAGGAGCTTGCGCCGCTGCCGCCGGCCGAGGTCGCAACCGCGGTGCTGGCTTTCGCGCGAAACTTCTGGGCGAACGCGGAAGCGGCGTGGCGGATGAAGCTCGCCGAGGCGCGGCACCTGACGGTCAAGGGCGGCTTTGCCGCGCTTGCGGCGGCCGGCCATCGCGCCCTGCCCGACGATCTCGCCGTTCGCCTCGCCGACCGCTTCACCGCCTATCGCGAGGAGGAGATGTTCGTGTTTCCCGGTGCGCACGAGGCGATCGACCAGTTCAAGGCGCTCGGCATCAAGCTCGCGCTGGTCACCAACGGCGCCGCGGACATGCAGCGCGCCAAGGTCGAGCGCTTCGAGCTGGCGCACCGCTTCCACCACATCCAGATCGAAGGCGAGCACGGCTTCGGCAAGCCCGAGGAGCGCGCCTATCTGCACGCCATGCAGGCGCTCGGCGTCACCGCCGAGGAGACCTGGATGATCGGCGACAACCTCGAATGGGAAGTCGTGACGCCGCAGCGTCTCGGCATCTACTCGATCTGGATGGACGTGCATGGCGACGGCCTGCCCGAAGGCTCGACGGTCAAGCCCGACCGCATCATCCGCTCGCTCGGCGAGCTGCTGCCTGACCAGGCGTAACCAGGCAAACCAAAAACTGCGAAAACAACCCCATGCACAGTAGCCGGCTGCTGCAAAATCAATGACTTGCGGATTTAGCGAAATCCGCTTTGACCCGTCGGGCAAAACAGGGGTATGATGTCATCGTCGACATCTCGGCAGTGGTGCGCTTTCAAACGGCCGCCCCCATTTGACCGGACCGATCGGCGCGGAAACTGGAGGCCGGCCGCCAACCGCCGACGGTGGCGCAGGTGAGAGCGGACGAGGTGCTCTGCCTCCGGATGGGCATGGAAGACGATCCGTTCCGCGGGACGCTGCCGCTGGCTGCGCCTCGCCGGGGTCGCCTTCGCACCAACTATTCCGCAGTGTATCTCGCAGTCAGTGAATGACCGTGCAAGCTCGCCGAGAACACCACGATAGCCTTTGGCGACAGCTCGGCCTGCAGCTTTCCCGTCATCATGTTGGGATTGGCCGGCGCAAGCGGAACGGTGACCGTCTTGCCACCATCCTGAATCGTTGCGCGTCCCCGCATATCCTTCGTCGAAAGGGGCGATCCATCGTCGTCTCCGACATAAAAGACTATGTCCGTCCCCTTGCTGACAAATTCGATCGGATGCCCTTGCGATTTGACGACGGGGCCGCCGTTGCTGCCCTTCGTCTGCGCCGCGGCAACGTCCGGCGTAGCGAGGATCACAGCCATCATGGCCAGGAAGATGTATGTTCTCATTGTTGGCTCCTCGATGGTGTTCTGCGCGAATCAGTAGGCTTCCGCGGGGGTGAACGTTGCGACATGTCCGGCCACCAGCCGCGCCAGCGGCTGCTTGCCGAACATCAGAAACAGAATCGGGGTCACGACGGTGTCGAGGATTGTGGCACTGAGCAGGCCGCCGAAGATTGTCACGGCCACGGGATGCAGGATTTCCCGGCCCGGCTCGCTCGCACCGATCAAGAGCGGCGTAAGCGCCAGTCCTGCGCAAAGCGCCGTCATCAAAACGGGGCTCAGGCGTTCCATGCTGCCTCGAAGGACAAGCCCGGTCCCGAAACGCTCGCCTTCATCAATGGCAAGATTGATGTAATGGGAGATCTTCAAGATCCCGTTTCGCGCCGAGATGCCGGCAAGCGTGATGAAGCCGATCATCGACGCCACCGACAGAGGCTGGCCGGATATCTTCAGCGCCGCAACGCTGCCGATCAGGGCCAGCGGTATGCCGCCCATGATGATCAGCGACAGCGCGGTTGATCTGTACCGACTGTAGAGGACGGTGAAGATCATCGTCAGCGACGCCAGCGACAGAATGCCGATTCGCCACGATGCCTCCTGCTGGGCCTGAAAGGCGCCTTCGAGGTTGGTCGTGTAGCCTTGCGGAAAATCAAGCTCGCGGACCGCCATCTGAATGTCCGCAGCGATATCGGCGATGTCGCGACGTCCATCTCCGTTGCCATAGACAACGATCCTGCGCTGGGTCCCCTCCCGCTGAATCTGGTTCGGCCCGTCTGTCTCGACGACTTCGGCCAAAGCGCTCAGCGGAACGAATTCCAGGCCGGTCGGGATGAGCAGATTTTGCAGTCCCGTCGTCGAACGGTCTTGCTCCGACAGACGCATCACGACGTCGAAACGGCGATTGCCATCGACGATCTGGGAGACCTTTCGGCCATTGGACAGCGCGTCGAGCGCCTGGGTGATCGCGGCCGGCGTCAGGCCATGAAGTGCGGCGCGAGCATGGTCGACCTGAACCCGCACTTGCGGAATGAGCACCTGTTTTTCGACCTGGAGATCGACCAGACCGGGAATCGACGATAGTCGTTGGCGCACCGTTTCGGACAGCCGGCGCAACATCTCGATGTCCTGCCCGAAGATCTTGAGCACGATCTGGGCACGAATACCCGACTGGAGATGATCCACGCGGTGGCTGATCGGCTGTCCGATGGCTACCGACGCCGGCAGTGCGGACAGGGCCTCCCGGATGCTCGCATAGATATCCGCCTTCTGCCGTCTGGACGGAACGAGATCGACATCGACCTCGCTGAAGTGCACGCCTTCGGCGTGCTCATCGAGCTCCGCGCGGCCGGTGCGGCGGCCGACCGATTTCACTTCGGGCACCCTTGCGAGCAATTGTTCCGCCAGCAGCCCAAGACGGTTCGATTCCGCGAGCGAAATGCCGGGATTGTACTGCAGCGACAGGACCAGCGTCCCTTCGTTGAAGGGGGGCAGAAAACTGCGGGGCATCTGGCTCGCGCCGTAGCCGGCCACCACGACCGCCGCCGCGACGGAGCCGAGGACCAGGCCGCGCTGCTCGAACGCCCATCCGAGCACCCGCCGATTGGCCTGCTTCAGCTTGGTGACGATCAGGCCCTCGCGGCCGGCGGAGCGAGCTCGTCCCGAAAGCAGATAGTAGGACAGAACCGGCGTTACGGTGATCGATGTCAGCAGTGAAGCAAGGATCGAGACCACATAGGCCACGCCAAGCGGAGTAAACAGCCGCCCTTCGATACCCGGAAGGGCGAACAGCGGCACGAAGACGAGAACGATGATCATGGTTGCATAGACGATGCCGGAACGAACCTCCTGGCTTGCCCCGGAGATCACCTCCAGAACAGGACGCGGCGTGCTCGACGCGGCGTTCTCCCGCAAGCGCCGCAGGATGTTTTCAACATCCACCACGGCATCGTCGACCAGTTCGCCGATCGCGATGGCGAGACCGCCAAGTGTCATGGTGTTGATCGTGAGGCCGAAGGCGCGGAACACCAGGACTGTCACGAGGATCGATATCGGAATGGCCGTCAGCGAAACGAACGCTGCGCGTCCATTCATCAGGAAGACGAACAGGACCACGGCGACGACGATGGCCGCCTCGGCCAGAACCCGCTCGACATTGCCTATCGACGTCTCGATGAACGTGGCCTGACGGAATTGCACGTTGGTGACGTTGATCCCCCCGTGCATGGTGCGTTGCAGCTCCCGGAGCGAGGCTTCGATGTTGCGCGTCAATGCCACGGTATCGGCTGCCGGCTGCTTCATGACGCTGACGATGACGGCGGGCTTGCCGTTGTAACCGGCGTCACCCCGCTTGGTGCGCGCTGCAAAATCCACGGAAGCGACCTGCTTCAACAGGACCGGCTGCTCGCTGCGGGTGACGACGACAGTGTTGCCGAGATCCTCGATGCGCCTGCTGAGTCCGACATTGCGGATCAGATATTCGCGGCCATGCTGGTCAATGAAGCCACCGGCGCTGTTGGTACCGAACTTTGCCACCGCCTGCTCGATCTGCTCGTGGGTGACGCCGAGCGCCTGCATCGTCGCAACGTTCGGCGTCACGCGATACTGGCGGACGTCGCCGCCGATGGGTATCACCTGGGCGACGCCGGGAATGGCGAGAAGCTGAGGCCTGACGACAAAGTCGGCGATCTCGCGCACTTCCATGGGCGAAGCCGTGCCATCGCTCATCAGCGCGATCAGCATGATCTCGCCCATGATCGACGTCACCGGGCCCATCTGGGGATTGACCGAAGACGGCAATTGATCGCGGATCAGTGCCAGCCGCTCCGAGACGAACTGCCGCGCGCGGTAGACGTCGACGCCCCAGTCGAACTCGACATAGACGACCGATAGACCGACGCCCGAGACCGAGCGGACCCGGATGACGCCGGGCATGCCGTTCATTGAGGTCTCGATCGGGAACGTCACCAACTGTTCGACCTCCTGGGGCGCCAGTCCCTCTGCTTCGGTCAGGATGTTCACGGTCGGGCGGTTGATGTCCGGCAGGACGTCGACGGACACGCCCGGCAGGACAAACAGGCCGTAGCCAACCAACACGGCGGCTACCGCCAGCACGAACAGGCGATTGCGCAAACTTGTCTGGACGATGAGCTTGAACATGATCGCTCTACCGGATCTGGTTGATGAGGTCGGTGCCGCGAACGACGATGCGCTCGCCCTCGTTGATGCCGGCCGCCACAATCACGCGCGCCGCGTCGACCGGCAGCACGCGAGCGGGTTTCGGCTCAAAGCGCTCAGGCGCGGTGTGCAGCCAGACGATATTCTCACCGTTGCTGCTCCGAACGACCGCGTTGCGCGGAAAGATCAGGCCAGCCACGGGTGCGCCGCTCTGGACCATCACGTTCAGCGGCTGACCGATGTTGAGGCCCGCCGGCGGCTCCGACATCGCAAACTGAACGACGGATGCATGCTGGCGGAGGGCCCGGCTCGTTCCGACGAAGGTCAGCGCAATCTGCTGCCCGTTAGGGGTCATAGCCGTTGCGGCTTCAGGCTGCTTCAAACCGAGATCGTCATATGCCAATGCCTCGACCCAAAGGCTGCCGGGGTCCGCGATCTGAAACAGGACGTCTTGCGGCTGAACAACCTGCCCCGGCACGACCTTGGCGGACGTGATGATGCCGTCGGTCGATGCGCGCAGCTCCTCAAACCCGGTGCGGGAGTTTCGGACGGTTTCGCGGCGCGCCCGCAGGCCCTCCAATTCGCTTTCGAGGTCGTTGACCTGCCCTTGCGGCACCGCGCCGCGCTCGGCCAGCGGCCTCAGACGCCGCAGCTTGTTCTCCGTGACTGCCATCAACTGTTCGATCTCGCCGACCTTCTCGAGGATCGTCGTGCGGTCCGCGACCGGCAGATGCGGCTCGATCTGGATGAGCAGATCGCCCTTGCGGACGTTCTGTCCGATGCGAGGTATGTCGCCATTGCCCAGAACGACGCGGCCCCCGTAGACGCTTTGCACGATGCTACTGCGGTTCGGGTCGGCAATGACGCGGCCGATCAGCGTGGCAGCGGGTCGAATTGTCTGCGGCTCCGCCGCAGCGGTCCGCACATCGAGCAACCGCTGCGTCGGCTTGGCCGCGAAGACGGTGCCGTCTTGCAGGCGCCGCGGGGCGTCGCTCAACGCGGGAGCATCCGGCGGATTTGGTTGTGTTGCGTTCGTCCGACCCTCGCCGAGCATGATGGCGGCGAGGATGACGAACGCTCCTGCCATCGCGGCGGAAATGGGAGCGGCCGTGCTGCGGCCGCCTCGCCACCAATGAGCGAAGAGAAGGCCGAGTCCCAAGACAGCAAGCGCGGAGGCGGCGACGGCGGTTCGACTTGGGAAAAACCAGCCATGCTCGTGCTTCTGTTCCGGGGGCCGGGCATCGCCGGCACGCGTCGGCACGAGCGAGTCCACCAGCAGATCATTTCCCTTGCTGGCACTGATCGAGAAGATGACTTCAACCGATTCCTGCGGTGTGCCATTCGGGATCGTGGCGGTGTGAACTCCGTTCTGGCTCGGAGCCTCGATCGGGGCGGCGTCGCCGATCATGACTTGCAAGGTAGCGTCCGAAACCGGTTCGTTCGTAACGGCATCGTCAATGAAGACGGAAAGCTTGCCGTCCTTCAGGATGCCGACGATCTCATAAAGGTCGGAGCGCGCGGCTACCCTCGGATAGGCTGATGACACAATCGCCGGATTGTCGGCATCGCCGTGATCGTGGCCTTCATGGGCAAGAGCGCCTGAGACACCAAAGAACAGGCTCGCCAGGCAGACAAACCCGGCCAGCCAAAGGGTTGCGAGCCGCCCTCTCGGGCAGCGCTGATTCATGAACATGGAGAATTCCTTCAGGCAAGCGAAAGGGCGGCGGCCAAAGGGCCGCCCCGACTACGCGATGCTGAAGGTACTTGGTGGCCGGATGAGTGCTTCAGGACTCACCCCGACAATGGCGCGCGCAAAAGGAAATTCGACAGCGCCGAGCACTTTGAAGGAACTCAGCAGGTGAATGGCCTGCGGTGAGGCGATCGAGGGACCAAACATGTCCCAAAGCACGCTTGGAGTGCCCTCGTCGTCATGATCGGGCCCATCATGTACGTGACCTTCCGCGTCGTCGTCCGCGTGAGAATGCACGTGGCCTGCCAACTGATCGTGGAAATGCAGGGAACCGCCCAGCATAACGGAAGGCATCGGCATGGCGCCAGCTGCCGCCTTCACCCGCGAGACCGAAATCAGGGCCACCTGGAGCACAAATGCCCCCATCGCCAGGAACATGGCCGTTCTGGCGAGTTGACGAAGACGTTGGACCACACCGTGCTGCACGGCAAAAGGCTAGATGATCCTGCCTGCGACTTCAAGGCGACGTTCCGCGCAGAAGCATCGCATGAAAGGTGCTGCAGGCAAGCTTCTCCGCTCGCATCGACGACCTGCCGCCGCCCGACATCCGACAGCCCGCGACCCACACTTGACGGGCAATCCGGCTCGCTGAAGCGCAGGCAAGTCCGGCCTTCATACCGGTGGGCTCGAAGACGCTCGAACCACTCGCGGACTATTGGAAGGCACGCGCATTCTTGCGGCGGAGCGGCGCCATTTTCGCACGCACCCGCTCGACCAGGATCCCCTGACGGCACGCTGCTCACGAAGTACAATCTCGATTGCGCCTCCGAAGCCAATCTTCCGCAGTCCAAGCGGGCGATCTACAACGGCGGCGATCCCGGACGCCTCAGCGAGGAACACTGCAACGACCCCACGCCCAATGGGATGAAATCCTGCGTCGATCTCTGTGCCAGGCGGGCGGACGGCGCGATCGATCCGTTACCGCGACGCGCCCGCGGAATTTGCCGGAACGCGCAGCCGGCGTGATCGGCATGTCATGACGGCCTGTTAGCCTCACGGCCGATCAACCCGAAAGGACAATCCATGGAATTGAAAGCCGGCGATGTGGTGATGCTGAAATCCGGCGGCCAGCCGCTGACCGTCGCGGAGGTGAAGGCGGACGAGGTGCTGTGCCTGTGGATGGGCATGGAAGGCGACCTGTTCCGCGAGACGCTGCCGCTGGCCGTGCTCGTGCAGGTGGAAGAGGATGATGATGAGGAGGAGGACGACGACGAGGAGGAGTAGGCGCGCCTGACACGGCATCCTCGTTGGAACGGAGCGTTCCGCTGCGACGCTCCGCTTCTCTGCCAACAGCAGTGCAGCAGAGGACATCGCTCGATGTCGCAGGAGGGCCGGAAGCGGACATCGCTGATCTGAGCCTGCAAGCGTGTCCGGCCCGAGCCTCACCTTCCTTTCCGATTCAGTATGATGCAGCTCGCGCCAAGTGCAGCGCGGCTTCGATACCGCCATCCAAGATCTGCTGCGCTTCGGCAACGTCGGGCACGGCCCGCGCAAACTGTAGCGTGCTCACCATGAGGCTGAAGATTGCCATCGCCCGGCGGTGGTTCGCCGCGGAATCTGCGCCGGGTAGCTCAGGGCGGCTTTGATCCCCGTTCGGTAAGAGCAAACCAATTTTTTCCGCCTACATTGAACTGCCTGGCGAACTCCTATTCGCAAGATGCCTCGCGGTTAGCGCACGCGCTCAATGCAGTCGGGATTGATGATTGCCACGAGCCAAGAGGACATGGAGCGCCTCAACAACGACGTGACCAGCATTATCAGGCAATATATCGCGCAACGTCATTGAACCCTCTACACGACATGCAAACCATAGCGCACCCGCGGTAAGCGTTACATGCCTCACTTTCCGGACCTCGACGAGGTGGGCGGACACTTCGCTGATGGGCCATTTTCGGACTCATGCAGTGCAGCAAAATGCCTTTACTTGATCGTCTCATCGGCGGTCGTGCCCAACGTTCTCGTATCGTCAGTCACGCGGCTTAAGTCTCGCGGCTCCCAACGTCACTGAGGTACTTTTCGTACTCTGCTCGCGAGAGCAGATTGCCTTCTCGCTCGACGCGAGCGCGGTCCTTCGCGGGTACACGCCCGAACAGCTCAGGTCTTGATATCGGCCCACCGGTTTTAGCCAGTAACGATGTGCCGAGATACGGCAGCGTTACTGTCTCTTGCGAACCCTGAACCAAAATCAATCGATGAAGACAAACCTTCATCGAGATTGCATTGGGGTTCGCTCCCAAAGGTCACTCGATACATGCCTCTTGGACATTTTACATCGCTAAGGAGGTAGTCCCATGCCGATCGTTCAATTCACTCGCTTCAAAACCGACAAGCCCGAGGAAATGACCAAGGTTGTCGGGCGGGCGAAGAAAATCTTCGAAAAACACGGCGCCGAATTTCTTCGGCTGTCCCGTTTCCACACTGGCCATTGGGCAGGAGAGTTGCTGGTTGCGACGCGCTACGCCAATTGGGAGGTCTACGGCAAAGTGCAGGAGGCCGTGGCAAAGGACCCGGAGTTCGCGCAGGTGATGGCTGACGGATTGAAGATTGCCGAACTACAGGGCCGTAACATTGCTGTTAGCATCGATCTCTAGTCCGGGCGCCACCCGGCGACAAAGAGCGCGGAGGCCGCTGGACATATTGCCAGCGGCCTTTTTTCAATCTTGGGCGCCCTCGCCGACCAATGTCCGCTTCGGGTCCAAAAGCGGTAGTAGAGGCGAAGTCAGCCCCGCGTCCGGTTCACCACTGACAGCCGACGTGAAGATGGGCGCCTCGTGGTTCGGCTTGGGGGCCATGACGGGACTCCCTGCACCGCAGCAACACGGCGCCTCTACTCGATCACCTCATCGGCGCGGACGAGTAGCGAGGGCGGCACGGTGAGGCCGAGCGCCTTGGCGGTCTTCATGTTGATGACCAGCTCGAATTTCGTCGGTTGCTCTACCGGTAGGTCGGCAGGCTTGGTGCCTTTGAGTATCCTGTCGACGAGACTGCCTGCACGGCGGAACAGATCGGCTGTATCCGCGCCGTAGACGGACAATCCGCCATTGGCGTAGACTTGAAACAAGTAGTTTGCGGGCAGACGATGTTTCGCGGCGAGTGCGATTATTCGCGGAGCCTCGACATAGGTGAGCGGATCACCGAAATCAATTATCGCATCGGCATTTTGGGCAGAGGCCGAAGCAAAGGCGCTGTCGAGTTCCTCGGCCGTGGCCGCTTCAACTGTCAGCAGCTCTATGCCGAGCCTCCGCGCCATGTTGCGTGTCTCTTCCACCAGGTAGAGCATTGGGTTCTTTGGATTGATCAAGATCGCGATTTTCGAGGCGCCGGGCACGAGCTCGCGAAGGATCTCGACACGCTTTCCGAAGAAATCTTCAGGCACGTTGGTGGTAATACCCGTTATGTTGCCACCCGGTCGCGATAGACTTTGCACGAGGCCGAGGCGGACGGGATCAGCCACGGCCACGAATACGATCGGAATGGTGGCGGTTGCCGATTTCAGGGCTAAGGCGGCTGGAGGTCCCGCCGCGACTAGTACATCGGGATTGAGAGCCAGCAGGTCGGCAACTGAAGCTGGCAATCGATCGGGAGGATGAGAGAAGCGGAATTCGATAATCAGGTTTCCATCCGCCCAGCCGTAGCGTCGAAGCCCATCAAGGAATACACGCTCGGCTGGATTAAGGGCCTGCCCGCTCCCATCACCTATGGCAAGAAAGCCGATGCGACGAGGCTTCCTCTGCGCCCACAAACGCCGAGGCGAAACGAGCAACACAGCAGTCGCCGCTATGAACTTCCGCCGCTTCATTTGATCCTCATCAGATGTTGAGGACGCCGGGCGCGAGAGTATCACGTCTTGATAGTGGTCGCACTCACTGCGGGCATAGGGTCGCAGCTCCGCTAGGGTCACAAGTGGCGGCTGTGGTGAAACCACTCCCGCGATCGGACTACCGCCGACATGACGGTGGGCGCCTCGTTGTTCAGCCAGGATCCACCAGCTGATCCATCAAAGCTGCACACGCGACGGCCATCTGATCCGCGCCTTCGGCGCCGGAAAGCGCGCGTGCCTGCTTCGCAGCAGGGCAAGCGGCGAGATCTAAGACGGTTGCGAGCTCCGGCGCGCTGACTGGTGCAGACTACCGCTGCAATAGACGGCCGACCTGTCAGCCTCCAGCAATTCGATGGCGCATCGGATCATCGAAAGGCTGAGCGCGTCCATTCCCGGCGATATCAATCGGCGGAACTGTTCGATCTCATTGTCGATCTGGTCGCACTTGTTGCACATGTGCATCCCGCGGCGTGCAGGCGGGAGCAACGAGCTCTCAGTCACCCATAGCAGCCCAGGAATTCGAAAAGGTGATGGAGCTTAAAGCCGATCTCCCGGCGGCGTTCCGCGAGAGCCGTATGAAAATCGCTTCCGGCCTCCAGACGTTGCATCGGGCGGCTTGCCGACGCACGCAAAAACGCCGCCCGCTTGAAATAAAGCGCAGGCGGCGTCCTTCCAGCCCCGGGAGGGTGAGAGTAAAATCCCGACAAGAGTTAGTCGCCGCGTTGCGCGCCAAGGTTCATCACATCGGGCCATGGCGCGACCTAAAAAGCGATGTGATCAGGATGAATCGTCATCGCGCTCCAGGCTATCGTTTGAGCAAGATCCCTTTCGCAGAACCGATGCACACGTCTCCGGATCATGCTGCAAATCTCAACCTGGCGGCTGCAGTCCCGGCGAGGTCAGCCACTTGTTGACCTCTCCGGCGGCATCGATCTGCCGGGCTTTTCGCAAAAGCTCGGTGCGGCGGATGCCAAGGGGCATCCCTTTGGCCTGCTGACGAAGGTTGAGTGCCTCTTGCGCCAGGCGGTATTCGAATGTCGATGTTGGTTCCGGGGATCGGCGAGCCGACATGTTTGATGCTCCGCTGCGGGGTTGAGCGGGAGCGCAACTCGCGTTCACACCACCGGTAAATGCTGCGGGCCGCTCGGCGGTAGCGAGACAATGCTCCCTTATCTGCTGGATAGCGAGCGCTTTGTTTCGCGTCGCGCGGGAACCCATCTGCAGATGCACGGGTTTGCCGCTATTGAATCAATTCTCGTCGCTTGAAGTCTCGTTTGAACGATCGACCCGGACCTCTCTAAATTCCGTGGGCCCATCAAGCAGGTGCTGCTTTCTCGTCGATTGGTCCTTCGAGCTCGCGGAACCGTCGGCCCTGTCGTCCAGTGCCGCACCGGCCAGATGAACCGCGCGCTTTCGTTGGCGAAGCACGCGGCTCCCCTTCGCATCTTCTTTCGTCATCCAGCTGGCCCTCTGAATTGGAGCGCGACGTTCAGAAGCGCGCCGCGGTCGGTGCCACTCAGCAATCGCGGCAAATATTCTTCAGCTTCGCGGCGGTTCGGGCTTCTTCGGCGAGAAACGGGTCCTTGTAGCCGGACGACGAATCGACGGTAGTTTTGGCGGGCCGCCCCGTTTTTGGAGGAAAAGCCGCATCGTAACAGGAGAGGCGCGCGTTGGCGCTTTCGATCGCACGGCAGTTCGGCTCCGCGGCAAGAGCTGCAGGCGTGGATGTGCCCAGCGCCGATGCCAGCAAAAGCGCCGCGATCCATGTGCCTAGTCGAGCCATCTTCATGCTGAACACTCCATCGCTATTTGGTTCCGCTCGCCCAAACGGGGCGCTCGCCGGTCCAGGCCGGTAGAGCATCCCATTCGGACCAGCGCATCCTGCGCTCCTCGCCTCCGACCCTGACGAAAACAAAGGGAGCATCGTCCCGACCGGTTTTCGAACCCACGAAAATCGCCGGAACGCCGTAGGCATCCCTGATCACTGCTGTATTTGCCATTCCCGCCTCCTGTCTCGGTTCACGCCCTGGCTCGAGTCCTTGCTTGAAAGCGGCTCCCATTGAACGGACCTGCCGCTCATAGAACGGCCACGATCGCGATCAGCAACACGAGGAAGATCGGCACCAACAGCGGTGGCACCAGCCACTCACGAATATCGAATTTGACCTGATTGGACATCTGACCGCCTTCTTTCGGGTGGAGGCGGGAGCGCAAAGCTCTCAGTCACCGATAACAGCCACGACGCGTGCGGTGATGCCGGCTGTGTAGCACCCCACTCACCAACTAGCGAGGCCAATCTTGGCGATGGTCGATTGCGACAGGGGTTGCTTCGAGTGACGTTGCGCCCACTGCAACAGGCAATCTCCTGGCTTCCGGTGAACTTGATCGAACGCCAGGTTCCACCCCTGGCAATGCATGTTGCCGCTCTCTACCCGGCTAAGAACGTGCTCCGGGCTCGCTCAGCGAAAAGCGCATGCGAAGCAAGGTCTCTCTTGCTTCATTCGTGACGACCATTTGCCATTCCAGCCCGTTGGGATATTTCGGCGCCAGATCTCTCAGGCAATGTCCTGCCATGGTGATCGCCTGCATACGCATGTCCTCCCAGGAGGAACAAAGGGTTCCTTCTTCATCAACGATGAGCTTGCCGTCCATGACCGTGAAGAAGTAACGCGTGCTGGCCATGTTCGCTCCCTTTCCATCAGGCGGGAGCGCACGCATCTCTCAGCCACTGAACGCCTGGGGTTCACTGCGCAGTGATGGTTGTAAACTAGGCCAGAGCATCTTCGTTCGAAAGAGAATAGAAGCTGGCTCCCGACGACAGTCAGCACGCGCGGAGCGGGTGGCGATTCCATGTGGGCGTCCGTTGGGAGCTGCAACGACCAGTTCCTCCTTGGGTCAAGCAGGAAAGTGACAGCCAATCAGACCCTTTTCGGCGTCATCTCCAGAGACGTATCAGCGTCGAGATGGCGATGCTAGATTTCCTGCTCCTGCCCAATAGGAGGACCACATGCCCGATAGCGTCTACAAGGTCATTGAACTGGTCGGTACCAGCACGGACTCATGGGAGAAGGCAGCCGCCAATGCGGTCGAACGAGCTGCAAAATCTCTCCGAGATCTTCGAGTTGCAGAGGTCGTCAAGCTCGATATGCAACTGGATGACAAGGGGAAGATCGAGGCCTATCGCGCCAAGCTCAACGTATCGTTTAAGTTCGAGGGCTCCTGAGCCTCGGCACCTCGCCCCCACTTGCGGGGCGAGGATGGCTCATTGGAAAGGACGCGTTGCGCGGCGCCCGGCCGGACGATGTCGCCCGTATCGAAAGTTGCCCTAGTCCGACCGGGACGATATGCTTTGATGCGAGGGGCGTGTGGCGCGTGGTGGCCCCATGTATATGGTCATTCGCAAGTACATCAGGGTTCGTTCGGTCGCGGACGCCGCGCGTCGCGCCAAGAGCGGCGTCGGTGAGATCCTGAGGCAATCGCAGGGATTCAGATCCTACCATGTGATGGACGCGGGCGACGGTGTCGGTATCGCCGTGATGATATTTGATGACCGCGAAAGCGCCAACGCAGCGAACGCCAAGATACTTGCGTTTGTTCAGGCGAGTCTGCATGACCTCGATCTTGGGGTTCCCGAAGTCACCACCGGCGAGGTCTTGGTGGACATAGAGCAAAATGGGCTTCGGGTTTGAAGTAGCCCCAAACGTCACAGTTGCGTGGTGGGTGCGGCCGTTGCTCGCGTAATCGACCTGATGTCATCCTCGCGCCCGCAACGATCGCGCCCTGGACATACGCGCACCGCCCGGCGGGAATATTCGACGGCGCGTGCTTTTCGAGGAGCAGCAACGACATGAAGCAACACACCTCCGAAGCATCTTCCACCACAGCGAACGGCTGGACACCACTCATGCTCATGGGCGTCGTGATGCCGCCCCGGGATCCCGATGAAGACGAGGAGGACGAAGACGACGATGAGGAAGGTGATGCTGACGAACCGGCGGTCGTGCGCGAGCCCGACGAAGACTAGACTAGCCCGCGTCCGGCAGTCGGCGCTATAATGTCTCTCATGAGCTGGGATGCAAAAGACATAGCGCTTCTCAAGAGGCTCTGGTTCGAAGGACAGAGCGCGGCGCAGATTGCGCGCCGTCTCGGCTGCAGTCGCAACGCGGTCTGCGGCATGCTGACCCGTCTTGGCCTGAAGCGCGGCCATAAGTCGCCCACGGCACGGCCCAAGATAAGGCCGGCCCCGAAGCTGAGGCCGTCGTCGGCCCCCTGCCCCCGTCCGGTCACACAGAAGGTGTCGTCAAGGACAACGGAGAGGCAGCAGCCCAAGGAATTCAGCAGGCAGCAGCTTTACGCCATTCTGGCTGAAGCGGTCAGAAACACCGGCTAAGCGACACACCACGAGCGTCCTTGCGCTCCGTGAGTGTCTTGGCCCAGCTCGATGGGTTCGGCCGTCCGTATCTTCCCAAGCCTTCGTCGGCTTCGGGCCGCGGGTGAGCCCGTCAGCAAGCCAATGCATCTCGTCTTCAGGCGAATAGGAAGTCGTTTGCTGTGAGCGAACCTGCGAAGTTGTGCAGAGTCACTTGATCCGCTCCCGCGGTGACGAGGGTGTCAGTTCCGGATTGGGTGATGACCAGATCGTCGAATGAGTGCACGCCCGCCACATTGCTGAACTTGATCTGATCATGCTGGTTTTGGCTGAAGTCTTCGATAGTGTTCTGGGTCCCGACTGTCGCCGGGCCATCGTCCTTGAACACGAACAGATCTCGGCCGCCATCAGCGTCGCCTAGCAACAATCCGTCACCCCACATCGCATTGCTGACTGTCCCGCCGGGGGCCGCGGTTCCCGCGAACAAGATATCGTCGCCGCCTTCGGCGCAGCCGGACATCGATTCCGCATCACCAAAGAGAATGTTGCTCGCCGAGCCAGTGCCGAAGTTGCTGCCGCCGACAAGAGTATCGTCGCCGCCCTCGGCGCAGCCGGACATGGATTTCGCGTCACCGAGAAGAATGTTGCTCGTCGAGCCAGGACCGAAGCTGTCGCCGCCTGCGAAGGCGTCGTTGCCGCCCTGAGCGCGGCCGGACATGTCGCCGCCCGCGTCGCCGTAGAAGGTGGTGGAGCCTGTAAGGGAGCTGTTGCCGCCCGTGAAGGTGTCATCGCCGCCCCGAGCACGGCCCAACATGTCGCCGCCGGCATCTCCGTAGAATGTGTTGATCGAGTCGTTGCCTCCGCTGAAAATGTCGTTGCCGCCCCAAGCATGGCCGGCCATGTTGCCCCCCGCATCGCCATAGAACGTGTGAGAGGAGAGGACGCCGCCGGTGAAGCTGTCGTTGCCACCCTGAGCATGGTCGGACATGCTGCCGCCCGCATCGCCGTAAAAAGCGTTGGAGGCCTTGCTGGAGCCCGTGAAGGCGTCGCCCCCGCCCTGAGCGTGGCCTGACATGTTGCCGCCCGCATCGCCATAGAAAGTGTTGGATGAGGGAACAGGGAAGTCGATGGTGCCCGCGAAGATATCGTCGCCGCCCTGAGCACAGCCGGACATGTCGCCGCCCGCATCGCCATAGAAAGTGTTGAAGGAGAAGGCGCCGCCGGTGAAGGTATCGTTACCGCCCCGAGCGTGGCCCGACATGTTGCCGCCCGCATCGCCATAGGAAACGTTGGAGGTGAAGGCGCCGCCCGTGAAAGTGTCGTTGCCGCCCCGAGCATGGCCGGACATGCTGCCGCCCGCATCGCCGTAGAAAGTATTGATGCCGCCACCGCTGCCGCCCGTGAAGGTATCGTCGCCGCCACGAGCATGGCCGGACATGTCGCCGCCCGCATCGCCATAGAAAGTGTTGGTAGCGGGGCCGGTTCCGCTGAAAATGTCGTTACCACCCTTACTGTGATCGGACATATCATCGCCCGCGTCGCCGTAAGCGGTGTTGCTCGGTGAAGCGAACGTGAAGGTATCGTCGCCGCCACGAGCAAGATCGAACATGCCGCCGGCCGCATCACCGTAGAAGGTGTAGTGGATGAGGGCGCCCTCCGCAAACGAGGGTCCCGTAAAGGTGTCGTTGCCGCCCCTCGAAGAATCGAACATGCTGCCGCCAGCATCCCCGATCAGAATAGTTTTGGTTGGATCACCCGCGAGGACGTCATCGGTGCCCCATTGATGATTGGTCAGATCACCAGGGGTAAATGGAACGCGCTTAAACTTGAACATGGCAAGTTCCCCGCGATTCAGATTACCACCTCAGAACGCGCATGATGCTCAAATCGGAGCGGGATTATTGACGAAGGTCAACTCGCGGGGGCGTCTCCGCAATTCCATCCGCGCTAGAGCGTTCTCCAGCGAATTACATCCCGGCTCGCTCGAAGGATAAAGCGTCTCCGTTCCGATCCATCGGGGCGGAAACCGCTTCAGGCCAACCAAGCGGCCGAGGACGGCCAAGCCGGGCGGCTTCCGGCTTGTGCTCGGGGCCGACGTCTGCGGGTACGATGGTCCGGTGCGAACGCCAACTGAACCGGCGTCATCTACGCGACGAGCTGTCTCGCCGCGGCCGAGATCATCACCAGCCCGCCCGTGATGACCGCGACGTCCAGGATCGCGGCGTGGATGTGCACCGGCATCCGTTCGACGACGGCCTTTGCGAGAAATGCGCCGGGGATTGCGATGCCGCCGATCAAAAGTGCGAAGGCGAGCACCTGCGCCGTCACGGCGCCGGCGAGGCCGAACACCGAGATCTTGATGAGGCCGGTGCCGAGCGAGATCATCGCATCGGTCGCGATCACGGCGGCGCCTTCGAGCCCCGTGGCCATCAGGAGCGACAGCAGGATCACGCCGGAGCCCGAGGTGCCGCCGACCAGCACGCCGTAGCCGACGGAGCCGGCGGCGAGGCCAGTGTCGCCGATCCGCACGCTGCGCCGACGCAGCACGCGGCGCAGCGGCACGCTCAGGATCAGCATGGTGCCGATCACGAGCGCCGCGCCCGCACTGGTCAGGCGCGTATAGCCGTAGGCGCCGAGCGCCGTCGTCAGTGCCGCGCAGGCGAGCACGATCAGCGCGCGGCGGCGGTCGGCGTAGCGCAGATAAGCGATGGCGCGGCTGAGATTGGTGAACATCGCGGAGATCGCGATGATCGGCACCACGGGCTCGGCGCCGACCAGCGGCACCAGCACCAGCGGCATCAGGGCGCCGGTGCCGTAGCCGGCAAGACCACCGATGATCGAAGCAAACAACGCCATCGTTGCCACCAGCAGGAGCTGCAGAAGCGAGATGTCAGCGAAGCCTGAGACGATGGTCAATTTTTCTGATCGCGGCTAATTCGAGCCGCAGCCTGATCTGCGATGGAAGCGAGCACGGCCTCGTCTAGTGGAGAATCCGCGGCAAGGCAACCGCCGAGGCACGCGGCGGCCGAACCGGCCGCCGCGTCCGGCGTCATGCGGCGAACCGGCCCGCCCTGATGACGGGGGTGAACCGCGGGCGGCCCTTGGCGCCGCCTTTGGCCATCGTCGCCGGCACCGAGGCGTCGGATCGAAAGGCGTCGCAGGCCGCTTCGTCCCGCCAGTCGATCAGGACGATCACCCTGTCCGAGCCATCCGATGCGAACAGCACTTCGGCCCCGAGGCTCCCATGCGCCTCCCGCTTGCTGCGGCCGTCCGTTGCGAAGATGGAAAGAAAGCGCGCGAGATCCTCGATCTCGACTTCGGCAATGGTCGTGTACATCGCTTGCCCTCTCACAGCGGCGCGCGCGTCATGCGGGACAGCGGCAGATTGAGGCTGAAGGACGAGATCACCGGGTCGGTCACGCCGAAGGCGGCGAGACGCGGCCGATGCTTGACCACATAGGCTGCGGCAGCTTCCGGCGTCTCGAACAGATAGACGCCCCCCGCGCGGCCCGCACTGCGGTTCTCGACCCAGAGCTTCCAGATCAGCCCGGGCTGGGCCGCGATGTCGTCCGCAAGATCGCGGCAGGCGATTTGAAGATCTTCGCCCCACGGCCCATCGAACGCGAAGTCGAATTGCAGCAATGTCCTCATGTGGTACCTCTTGTTCGCAATCGCCCGATCGGGCTCGCGCAGCGGTCTATGTCGCCGTCACGTTTGCGAGAATTCACCGTCTGGTAGGATCGATGCTGACTGGGAGTGTGGGATAGGCCATGGATACGCTGAGCAGCATGCGTGTTTTCGTGCGGGTGGTTGAGCTCGGCGGCTTCAACGCGGCGGCGCGCGCCTGCGCGATGTCGGCCGCGATGGTGGCCAAGCATGTCGGTCATCTCGAGGAGCGCACCGGAGCCCGGCTGCTGGACAGAACCACCCGGTCGGTCCGGCCGACGCCGGAGGGGCAACTCTATCTCGACAAGGTGCTCGCGATCCTCGAAGCCGTCGACGAGGCGGAGGGCACCGTGGGGGCTGAGAACCGGGAGTCGCGTGGGACGCTCCGCGTGACGGCGCCGGTCGAGCTCGGCCAGGACCACCTGGCGCCGCTGCTCGTCGATTTCATGTCGCGGCATCCCGGCATTGCCGTCGTCGCCGACCTGACGAACCGCCCGGTGGATCTCGTGCAGGAAGGCTTCGACATGGCGATCCGGGTCGCGCCGTCGCTCGACACCGCGCTGATAGGACGCAAGCTCGCGACGACCCACTTCCACGTCGTGGCAAGCGCGGACTTCCTGGCCCGACACGGCGTTCCCGACACGCCCGAGATGCTCTCGGCCTTGCCCGCGCTGACCTTCTCGCAGCCCGCACCTCGTCTCGATTGGTCCTGGCGCCGGCGTGAGATGCAGGGGAAGGTCAGGATGACCGCCCGGCTCGCCTCGACCAGCGCCGATACGTTGCGCAAGGCGGCGGTGGCGGGGCTTGGCGTCTCGTGGCTTCCGTCATTTGTCTGCGGCAGGGACATCGAGGCGGGCCTGCTGGTCCCGATCCTGGAGGATTGCGACTGGGGCAGCCTCGGCGTGCATGTCCTGTACCCGCATCGGCGTTTCGTACCGAGCCGGCTCCGCCTCTTCATCGACTTTCTTGCAGAGAGCCTCGGTGACGATCCCTCGGGCGACCCGTGGGCGCCCCGGTCGGACCGAAGCGTTATGCGTGCAGGAAGGCGGTCGGCCTAAAGCGGAATGGCTTTAGTTGAATCGATCGCCGCGGGCCTTTCACCTCTCTTCCGCTTGCGGAAGAGGTCGGCGCGAAGCGCCGGGAGAGAGAGTGCACCTCCGTCGTTGTAGCAATCAAGATTCATCACCGCGGGGGCTCGGCACCGAAGGTCACGTTTTCTGATCGCGGCGGATTCGCGCCACAGCTTGATCGGCGATGGAAGCGAGCGCGGCTTCCTCCAGCGGAAAATCCGCCGCGAGCCAGGCGTCCTCGGCGAGCGTCAACACATGTCCGAGCGCGGGTCCTTCGGACAGACCGCGCGCGATGAAGTCGGCGGCCTTGAGCGGAAATTTCGGTGCGGTCCAGCGCTGCGGCAGCTCGGCGAGCGCCCGCCAGCGCGACGAGGCGACGTCGCCGCCGTTCCTCGCCCAGCCCAGCAAGACGCGATCGTGATAGCGCTCGGCACCGAGCCGGTAGAGCAGCCGCCGTGCATCGGCTTCATCCTTGGTGGCCAGGCGCCACCAGCGGTGCCCCATCGAATCCAGCGCCTTGGTTTCGGCGTTGGAGAGACGCAAGCGCACGGCAACGCGCTTGGCGTCTTCGGTGACGGCGACCGACAGCGCGGCCAGGCGTCGCGTGCTGCTTGGCGCGAGCCCGAGCTCGCGCTCGATCGCGATCATCGTCGCCAGGGGGCCCGTATAGACGACGCCGATCAGCGCCTGCAGCAATCCGCCCTCGGCCATTGCCAACACCGCCGCGGCTGCGCCGCCGGCCACCAGCAATTTCAGCATCTCCATGCGCACCCGCTCGGCCGAGAGGCTAGCCAGGCCCGCGCGCCCGCGGATGCAGGCGAGATAGCCGTCGCGGTCGGGCTCGCCGGCACCAAAAGCGGCATGGATGCGGAAGAAGCGCAGGATGCGCAAATAGTCCTCGGCGATGCGCTGGTCGGGATCGCCGATGAAGCGCACGCGGCGGGCTCTCGCATCGGCGATGCCGCCGACATAGTCGTACACGACACCATCAGCATCGACCGACAAGCCGTTCATGGTGAAGTCGCGCCGCTCGGCATCCTTCACCCAGTCGCGGCCGAACGCGACCCTGGCCTTGCGGCCGAAGGTCTCGGTGTCCTCGCGCAGCGTGGTGACTTCATAGGGGTGTCCGTCGATCACCAGCGTGACGGTGCCGTGGTCGATGCCGGTCGGCACGCCCTTGATGCCGGCGGACGCGGCACGCCGCATCACCTCGTCCGGCAGCGCCGTGGTCGCGATGTCGATGTCGCCAGGCAAGAGACCGAGCAGCGCATTGCGGACGGCGCCGCCGACCACACGCGCCTCCTCGCCGTCGGTGGCGAGCAGTTGCAGGACACGCGCGGTCCCGCCTGCGGTCAGCCAGGGCGCATGGGCAAGCAGCGGCTCCGCGCTCATCGGTCGGCCCCTATTTTTCCGTGCCCGGCACGAGCTTGCCGTTCTCGACATGGGCGGGAACGTAGGTCGAATCCGGCGGCGCGCCGGAGAAATGCGCAAGACCGATCAGGCCCGCGATGACGAGCACGATCGCCACCAGCGCGAGACGCGCGACGATCGCGACCGGCCAGGAGGATCGCGCGAACAGGCCGGACCGCGTTGCGGCCAGGAACAGCGCATAGACGGCAAAGGGGATGAGGAAGATTCCGATCTCGGTCAGAATCGTCCGGATCATGATGAATAGATCCGCTCATACAGCACACGCAACATTCCGGCCGTCGCACCCCAGATGTAGCGTTCCGCGAACGGCATCGCGTAATAGGATCGCGCCATGCCACGGAATTCCTTGCTGTGCACCTGGTGGTTCACCGGATCCATCAGGAAGGATAGCGGCACCTCGAACGCATCATCAACCTCGGAATGGTTGATGGTGAGCGAAAATCCGGGCCTGACCCTCGCGACCGTCGGCAGGATGCGGAAGCCGAAGGCGGTGCCGTAGAGATCGAGATAGCCGAGCGGCTCGACGAAGTCTCTGGACAGCCCGACCTCCTCCTCTGCCTCGCGCAGCGCCGCATCCAGCGGGGAGGAATCGGTCGCATCGATCTTGCCGCCGGGAAACGCGATCTGGCCGGCATGGTCGTTGAGATGGGCCGAGCGCTGCGTCAGCAGGATGGTGGGCTCGGGATGGTCGACCACCGCGATCAGGACCGCCGCCGGCCGCACCGGCTGCTCGCGCGCGATGATCTCGAGCATCTTGTCGGTGCCGGGATCGCCCGAGGCCGGGATGATGTTCGGATCGTACAGGCCCGGCGGCACGTCGAAGCCTAGCTTCGCCCGCGAACGGGCGAAGAAATCCTCGGCTCCCATCGCGACGGGCGCGTTCGTCAGGATAGGCTTGTTCAAATTCAAAGCGCGGCCCTCACCTGCTCCGCATCGGCCATGGCGAAGAACTCGCCGGCCGACTCGACGCCGAACATCGGCTGGCCATCGACCATCCGCTCCTCGCCCATGTCAACCAGATCGTAATAGAGCGCCCTTGTGACCTTGGCCCAGAGATCGGCGCGGACGTGCAAGTAGGGTGTCAGCCCGCCATCCGGTGCCTGCTCGAAACGCAGCCGGTGCGCGGCATCGCAGGTGACCCAGTCATCGACATTGGTGCGGAAGCGCAGCACGCGATTGCTGCCCTCGCCGTCCTTCTGCATCTCGACCGCCATGAACGGCGCATCGTCGACGCGGATGCCGACCTTCTCCACGGGCGTGACCAGGAAATGCTTGTCGCCCTCGCGCTTGAGGATGGTCGAAAACAGGCGGACCAGGGCAGGACGTCCGATTGGCGTTCCCAAGTAGAACCAAGTACCATCGGACGCGATTCGGATGTCGAGATCGCCGCAAAACGGCGGATTCCACAGATGCACCGGAGGCAGACCCTTTTTGGCGCCTTCGGCATTGGCAGCGCTTTTGGCGGCCGCAGTCAGCCCCTCGAGACCGCGATCGGCGCTCTGCCCTTGGTTCGCCATGGTTTGCCCTGACTCTGTGATTGGCACGATTGGTGCAGGTCTACGTTGTACTCGGGTGTGCGGTTCCATCCGGAATAGTCCGGTGTGGAGGTCGCCACTTCGTGATGCCGTACATACCCCGAAGCCGATAAGGTGGGGATAGGTTAATTCAACGAATACATGGCCTTCCTGCAAGTCTAGCATAGGGCCCATGACGTGACGTGATGACCCGACGTGACGTGGTGACGTGACGATGCAGGCAAGCCGCGTGGCAGGCTGAAGGAGCGAGCGAATGGCGGAGAGTGTCGAGAAACTCGAGGACGGGATCGTCCGTTCGGCCGAGCAGGTGTCGAGCCAGATTCGCGCCGCAAAGGAAGCGATCGCCTCCGTCATCTTCGGCCAGGATCGCGTGATCGAGAACACGCTGGTCACCATTCTCTCCGGCGGCCATGCGCTCCTGATCGGCGTGCCGGGCCTCGCCAAGACCAAGCTGGTGGAGACGCTCGGCGTCACGCTCGGTCTCGACGCCAAGCGCATCCAGTTCACCCCCGATCTGATGCCGTCCGACATTCTCGGCGCCGAGGTGCTGGACGAGAGCACCGCGGGCAAGCGCGCCTTCCGCTTCATCGCCGGTCCCGTGTTCGCGCAGCTGCTGATGGCCGACGAGATCAACCGCGCCAGCCCGCGCACCCAGTCGGCGCTCTTGCAGGCGATGCAGGAGCAGCACATCACCGTTGCCGGCGCGCGACACGATCTGCCCAAGCCGTTCCACGTGCTCGCGACGCAGAACCCGCTGGAGCAGGAAGGCACCTATCCGCTGCCCGAAGCCCAGCTCGACCGCTTCCTGATGGAGATCGACGTCGACTATCCCGATCGCGATGCGGAGCGCCGCATCCTGTTCGAGACCACCGGCGCGGAGGAGACGCTGGCCAGGGGCTCGATGACCGCGGATGCGCTGATCACCGCGCAGCGGCTGATCCGGCGCCTGCCGGTCGGCGATTCCGTCGTGGAGGCGATCCTGTCGCTGGTACGCTCGGCCCGCCCGGGTCCGGACGCCGGCGAAGCCGGCAAGTTCATCGCCTGGGGACCCGGCCCGCGCGCCAGCCAATCGCTGATGCTGGCCGTACGCGCACGTGCGCTGATCGACGGGCGCCTCGCGCCCTCGGTCGACGACGTGCTCGACCTCGCCGAACCCGTGCTGAAGCACCGCATGGCGCTGACGTTCCAGGCGCGCGCCGAAGGCCGCACGATTCCGGACGTGATCCGGCAATTGAAGACACGGATCGGTTGATGGCAGCGGAGAACGGGCGCGCAGCGAAGGAAACACTGGCGATCCGACGTGCCGATGGCGAAAGTCGCACGCTCGCCGCTTCGCTGCCGCGTCTGGTGCTCGAGGCCCGCCGCATCGCTGCCAACGTCATCCACGGCCTGCATGGAAGGCGCCGCGCCGGCGCCGGCGAAAATTTCTGGCAGTACCGCCGCTTCGTCTCCGGCGAGCCGTCGCAGAATGTCGACTGGCGCCGCTCGGCGCGTGACGACCATCTCTATGTCCGCGAGCTCGAATGGGAAGCCTCGCACACGGTCTGGATCTGGCCTGACCGCTCGCCCTCGATGGCGTTCGCCTCGAAGACCGCGCGCGAATCCAAGCTCGAGCGGACCCTGATCGTCGCCTTCGCGCTGGCCGAGCTGCTCGTCTCCGGCGGCGAGCGCGTCGGCATTCCCGGGCTGATGGCGCCGACCGCGAGCCGCAGCGTCATCGACAGGATGGCGCAGGCGATGCTGCATGACGATGCCGACCGGCTGAGCCTGCCGCCGTCCTTCGTGCCCGCGGCGCTGGCCGAGATCATCGTGCTGTCGGATTTCTGGTCGCCGATCTCCGAGATCAGGACGATGCTTGCAGGGCTCTCCAGCTCCGGCGCGCACGGCACGATGGTGCAGGTCGTCGATCCCGCCGAGGAGTCGTTTCCCTATTCCGGCCGCGTCGAGTTCGTCGAGCCCGAAGGCTTTGGCGTGATCACCGCCGGTCGCGCCGAGAGCTGGGCGCAGGACTATACCGCGCGGCTCGCCCTGCATCGCGACCAGATCCGCGCCGAGACCAACAAGCTGGACTGGCTGTTCACGACGCACGCGACCGACCGCTCGGCCGCCGAGCTGCTGCTGTTCCTGCATGCCGGCATGCAGGTGAGCAAGTCGGGCGCCCGCACCACGACGATCAAGGTGGGGCCGGCCGCATGATGGGATTGCCGCTCGCCTTCACCCAACCGCTGCTCCTGATCGGCCTCGTCAGCCTGCCCGTGCTGTGGTGGCTGCTCCGCGTGATGCCGCCGCGGCCGCGCCGCATCGAGTTTCCGCCGACGCGCCTACTGTTCGACATCGCCCCCAGGGAGGAGACGCCCTCGCGGACGCCGTGGTGGCTGACGGCGCTCCGCCTGCTCGCCGCCGCGCTGGTGATCTTCGCCGCCGCCGGCCCGATCTGGAATCCGCAGACAGGCGCCGCCGGCAGCAGGGCGCCGCTGATGATCATGTTCGACGACGGCTGGAGCGCCGCATCGCACTGGGACGTCAGGATCAGGACCGCCGACGAGCTGATCGCCAATGCCGACAACGACGGCCGCGCCATCGCTCTGGTGCCGCTGTCGGAGCCGAACCGCGACATCACGCTGATGCCGGCGGGTGCGGCGCGCGTGGCGCTGCGGCAACTCGCGCCGAAGCCCTATTCGATCGATCGCGTCGAGACGCTGGCCGCGGTCGACCGTTTCCTCAAAGTCACAGGCGACTGCGAGATCGCCTGGCTCTCCGACGGCATCGACACCGGCCGCGGCGAAGACTTCGTGCAGGGCCTCGGCAAGACCATCGGCGATCGCAGCCTGACCGTGTTCGAAGGCGGCACCTCCTCGCCGCTGGCGCTGGTCGCGGCCGAGAACGCCGCGGCGAAGATGACGGTGAAGGTGCTGCGCACCGACAGCGGCATCGCGGTCGGCACCGTGCGCGCACTCGACCAGAAGGCCTCGCCGATCGGAGAAGCGCGCTATTCGTTCGGCCCGCAGGACAAGGAGACCGAAGCCGCGTTCGATCTGCCGGTCGAGCTGCGCAACGACATCACCCGGCTCGAAATATCCGGCGAGCGCTCGGCCGGCGCGGTGCAGCTGCTCGACAAGCGCTGGCGCCGCCGCGCCATCGGCATCGTCTCGGGCTCGACCAGCGAGACCGCGCAGCCGCTGCTGGCGCCGACCTTCTATCTCACCCGCGCGCTGGCGCCGTTCGCCGACGTCCGGCTCGCCGACAAGGGCTCGCCGCAGCAGGGCATCACACAATTTTTGGACCAGAAGCTGCCGATGATCATCCTCGCCGATGTCGGCACCATCTCCCCCGAACTCCGCGAGCGCCTCAATGCCTGGGTCGACCAGGGCGGCGTGCTGGTGCGGTTCGCCGGCCCCCGGCTGGCGCAGGCCGAGGACGACCTCGTGCCGGTCAAGCTGCGCAAGGGCGGTCGGACGCTCGGCGGCAGCCTGACCTGGGAGAAGCCCCAGCATCTGGCCTCCTTCGCGGCCGACGGCCCCTTTGCCGGCGTCGTGGTCCCCAAGGACGTCACGGTGAGTCGCCAGGTGCTGGCCGAGCCCGACGCCGTGCTCGCCACCAAGAGCTGGGCCTCGCTGGAAGACGGCACGCCGCTGGTGACCGGCGAGCATCGCGGCAAGGGGCTCGTCAGCCTGTTCCACGTCAGCGCCGACATGCGCTGGTCGGACCTGCCGATGTCGGGCACCTTCGTCGAAATGCTGCGGCGGGTGGTCGACATGTCGGGCTACACCGCCAAGCCCGGCGCCGGCGTTGCCAGCGAGGCGACCGCCGAGACGGTGGCGCCGCTGCACATCCTCGACGGTTTCGGCGCGTTCGGCCCGCCGCCGGCGACCGCAAAACCGCTGCCTGCCGATTATCGCGATCGGGCCACACCCGATCATCCGCCGGGCTTCTATGGTCCGGCAGAAGGACCGCTTGCCGTGAACACGCTTGCTGCCGCCGACCGCATCGCGGCCCTGAACACCGCGAGCCTGCGCGCCCGGCACGCCACCTACACCAATGCCGAACCGCGGGATCTGCGCGGCTGGCTGCTGTCCACCGCGCTCGCGCTGTTCCTGGTCGACGCCCTCATCGTCGCGGTGCTCGGCGGCGGGATTGCCGCGCTGCTGCGCCGCCGCGCCGCGCCGGCAATGATCGTGTTCGCACTGGCGCTCGCAGGCCTGATGTCGTTTGCGCCGACGCCGGCGCGCGCCGACGGCGCCGCGGACGAGTTCGCGATGAAGGCGGTATCGCAGACGCGACTCGCCTATGTCGTGACGGGCAATGCCGACGTCGATTCCATCGTCAAGGCGGGGATGAACGGGCTGACGCTGTTCCTGGCCCAGCGCACCGCGCTCGAGGCCGGCGATCCCGTCGGCATCGACCCGGCGCGCGACGAGCTCGCCTTCTTCCCGCTGATCTACTGGCCGATCGTGCCGGGCGCACCGAAGCCGCCGCAGGACGCCATCAACAAGATCGACGCCTACATGAAGCAGGGCGGCACCGTGCTGTTCGACACCCGCGACGCGATCGAGGCGCCGCCCGGCGCGAACGGGGCGTCGCAGACCCCGGGCATGCAGACGCTGCGCGAGATACTCTCCTCGCTCGACGTGCCCGAGCTCGAGCCCGTGCCGCGCGAGCACGTGCTGACCAAGACCTTCTATCTGCTGCGCGATTTCCCCGGCCGCTTCACCGCCGGCCAGACCTGGGTCGAGACGCTGCCGCGCGAAGAGGACGAAGACAGCGCGCAACGGCCGGCGCGCGGCGGCGACGGCGTCTCGCCGATCATCATCACATCGAACGATCTCGCCGGCGCCTGGGCGGTGCGGCCCGACGGACAAGCCATGCTGCCGGTGACCGGCGGCGACGCCCGCCAGCGCGAATTCGCCTACCGCGCCGGCGCCAATATCGTGATGTACACGCTGACCGGCAACTACAAGGCCGACCAGGTGCACGCTCCGGCGCTGATCGAACGGCTGGGGCAATGATGCGAATGTTGAATCGCGACATCCGCAAGAACGAAGCCGTCATGGCCGGGCATAGCCGCCCGAAGGACGGCGTCGCTTCGCTCGCCTACGTCCCGGCCATCCACGCCTTGCCACGCGGCATGAAGAACGTGGATGCCCGGGACAAGCCCGGGCATGACGATGCCGAGAGAGTGACGCCATGAACTACGGCATCGCATTCACGCCACTTGTTCCCGCGATCGTGCTGTGGCTCGCGCTCGCCGCGATCGTCGTCATCGCGCTCGTGCTGCTGCTGGCACGCGCACGCGGCGCCGCGGTGCGCGTGGCCGCGCTGGCGCTGGTCCTGCTGGCGCTCGCCAATCCCTCCTTCACCCGCGAGGACCGCGATCCCCTCACCTCGGTGGCAGCCGTCGTCGTCGACAAGAGTCCGAGCCAGAATTTCGGCAACCGCAACCGTGAAGCCGCCCAGGCGCAGGAAGCGCTGGTCGACAGCCTGAAGAAGATCAAGGGCCTCGAAGTCCGCGTCGTCGAGGCCGGACAGGCCGACGGCGAGACCGACGGCACGAAACTGTTCGGCGCCCTCGCCTCGGCATTGGCGGACGTGCCGGTCGACCGCGTCGCCGGCGCGTTCCTGATCACCGACGGCCGCGTCCACGACATCCCGGCGAACGCCGCCGCGCTCGGTTTCCAGGCGCCGGTGCACGCGCTGGTCACGGGGCAGAAGGACGAGCGCGACCGCCGCATCGCGATCACGGCGGCACCGCGCTTCGGCATCGTCGGGCAGACCCAGACCATCAACTACCGCCTCGACGACCAGGGCGTCTCCGGCGAGCGCGCCAGGGTCACGATCCGCCGGGACGGCGAGGTCATCAACGAGCGCACGCTGGGAAGCGGCCAGAGCGCCAGCGTCGACGTCGACATCAAGCACGCCGGTCCGAACATCGTCGAGATCGAGGCCTCGCCGCTCGAACGCGAATTGACGCCGGTGAACAACCGCGCCGTCGTCGCCATCGACGGCGTGCGCGACAAGCTGCGCGTGCTCCTGGTCTCGGGCGAGCCGCATTCGGGCGAGCGCACCTGGCGCAATCTGCTCAAGTCCGACGCCAGCGTCGACCTCGTCCACTTCACCATCCTGCGCCCACCGGAGAAGCAGGACGGCACGCCGATCAACGAATTGTCGCTGATCGCGTTTCCGACGCGCGAGCTGTTCCAGCAGAAGATCAACGAATTCCAGCTGATCATCTTCGACCGCTACGCCCGCCAAGGCGTGCTGCCGATCGCCTATTTCGACAACATCGCGCGCTATGTCCGCTCGGGCGGCGCGGTGCTGGTCTCAGCCGGGCCCGACTACGCCTCCAACACCAGCATCTGGCGCACGCCGCTGGATTCGGTGCTGCCGGCCGAGCCGGTCGGCGTGACGGAAAAGCCGTTCTATGCGCATCTGTCCGACATCGGCAAACGCCATCCGGTCACGCGCGGGCTGGAGGGCTCCGCCAGCGAACCGCCGCGCTGGAGCCGGTTCTTCCGCACCGTCGACACCCGCAATGCGGTGAACCCGCCTGTCATGACCGGCGTCGACGGCAAGCCGCTTCTGTTCCTGTCGCGCTTCGGCGAGGGCCGCGTCGCGCTGCTGCTCTCCGACCACATCTGGCTGTGGGCGCGCGGCTATGAGGGCGGCGGACCGCATCTCGACCTGCTCAGGCGGATGTCGCACTGGCTGATGAAGCAGCCTGATCTGGACGAGGAAGCGCTGCGGCTCCAGGTGCAGGGCAAGGACCTCGTCGTGGTGCGCCAGACCATGGCGGACAGCGTCCAGCCGGTGAGCGTGACCTCGCCATCGGGCGTGTCGCACGACTTGACGCTGGCGGCTGCCGATCCCGGCGAGTGGCGCGCCAGCCTGCCGGCGAACGAGCTCGGCCTGTGGCAGGCCACCGACGGCACGCTGAAGGCGCTGATCAATGTCGGCCCGACCAATCCGAAGGAGTTTTCGGAAGTCACCTCCACGGTCGATACGCTGAAGCCGCTGACGCAGGCAACGGGCGGCGACGCCGTGCGCGTGGCCAATGGCTCCAGCGTCGAGCTGCCGCGCATCCTGCCGGTGCGCTCAGCCAGCGTCTTCCATGGCGACGGCTGGATGGGCGTGCGGATGCGCGACGCCAGCGTGGTGAAGGGCGTCGGCGTGCTGCCGATCTTCTCCGGCCTGGTCGGCCTGTTGCTGCTGCTCGGCGCGTTCGCCGCGACCTGGGTCCGCGAAGGGCGCTAGTTGCCCGAACGACACATCGGACAGGCCGACTGCATGCGCAGCCCCGGCTCGCCGTTGACATCTGCAGACCGATCGAGCGATGTTACATTATAACGTCGCGACATCAGGGAATTGATGCCCCGCGACGTGGGGGTGGCGTTTCCAGATGAAGTGGTTCCGGTCGAATATCAGGCACGGCGCCCGGCTCGCGTTGTTCGCGATGCTGGTGCAGTTCGCGCTGACATTCGGCCACAGCCACTGGTTCGCACAGGCCGCGCCCCTCGCCCAATCCTCGCTGCAGCAGACCGACGGCTTCAAGGGCGTTGCCGCGATCGACCGCGCCGCGGTCCAGAAGCAATCGCCGGCCAGCCCCGACCGCGAGCATCAGGGCGAAGACAATTGTGCGATCTGCGCCATCATTGCGATGGCAGGCACCGTCGTCTCGGCCACGCCGCCCGTGCTGCTGCTGCCGCAGGCGATCGAGCTGCTCCACCGCACCCTCGATGCCGAATTCGTTCATCTGAAATCGGCCGGCACGGCATTCCAGCCCCGCGCCCCTCCCGCGTCCTGACTTCCAACGCTTGATCACGCCCAGCCTCGCCGCTTTCAGGCGAATGCCTGGGAGAAGTTGAAGTCGAATTCCGTCGCGCCGCGACGGCAGGCCGCCTCCGATCAGCAAACCATCATCCGGACGGCGCCTGACTGGAATCAGGACCATGTCATTCAAATCGCGACGCGCGCAACGTCTTGGCGGAGCAAGCCTGCTCCTGCTCGGCGCTGCCGCCACGCCCGCCTTCGCTCAAGAGCCGGCCCAAGACAGATCATCGACGGAAATCCCCGCCGTCACCGTGACGGCGCCGAGCCCGATCGTGCGCAGAGCGGTGGTGCCGTCCCGCAACGCAGGCCGCGGCACGCGGACCGCGCGGGTGCGCAGCCGCGAGCAAACGGCTGAAGCAACGCCTGCGGCTCCCGCGCCCGCCGCGCCTCAGCCGGGCGTGCTGCCAATCGTGACCAACCAGTTTGCCACCGTCACCGTGGTGCCGAACGAGGAGATCCGCCGCGAGGGCGGCGGCCAGCTCGGCGATCTCCTGTTCTCCAAGCCCGGCATCACCGGATCGAGCTTCGCGCCCGGCGCATCCAGCCGGCCCATCATCAGGGGTCTCGACGTCAACCGCGTCGGCATCGTCGAGAACGGCACCAATGCCGGCGGCGCCTCCGACCTCGGCGAGGATCATTTCGTCCCGATCGATCCGCTCGCGACCAACCAGGTCGAAGTGGTGCGCGGGCCGGCGGCACTGCGTTACGGCTCGACCTCGATCGGCGGCGTGGTCAGCGCCACCAACAACCGGATTCCGGATGCGCTGCCCTCCTGCGCGCCATCGTTCCAGAGCTACGGCCTGCCGACCAAGGCCCCGCTCGCGAGCGCCGCGACCGCGCCTTGCGTCACCGCCGAGACGCGCACCGCGTTCAGCTCGGTCGATCGCGGCGTCGAGAGCGGCGTGCTGCTCGATACCGGCGGAGGCAATTTTGCGTTCCATGCCGACGCCTATGGCCGCACCACCTCGGACTATTACATCCCGAGCTATCCCTATCTGACCGACCAGTCGCGTCCCGTGAACGGCCGCCAGCCCAACTCGGCGACGCGCTCGGACGGCGCCTCGATCGGCGGCTCCTACTTCTTCCAGGGCGGCTATATCGGCGCGTCGATCACGCAGAACGACTCGCTCTACCATATCCCCGGCATCGACGGCGCCGACCACAACACTCGGATCGACGCGCACCAGACCAAGATCAACGTCAAGGGCGAGTACCACCCCGACGCGGCCGCGATCGACGCGATCCGCTTCTGGGCCGGCGCGACCGACTACCGGCACAACGAGATCGGTCTTGCCGATCCCGCCGACCTCAACACCGACGGCATCAGGCAGACCTTCACCAACAAGGAGCAGGAGATCCGCACCGAGGTGCAGCTGATGCCGTTCAACGCGCGCTTCGCCGAGGTAACGACGGCGCTGGGCTTCCAGGTCGGCCATCAGGAACTGAGCGCGCCGAGCCCGGACAATCCCGGCACGCTGTTCAACGGCCTGTGGGACCCGAACAACAGCACGCGCGTTGCCGGCTACGCCTTCAACGAGTTCAAGTTCACGGAGGCCACGCGAGCGCAGATCGCCGGGCGCATCGAGCACGTCGAGCTGCACGGCACGACGCCGAACTTCCCGGCGGACTACCTGCCCGACGGCACGCCGCAGGCGCCGATCGCGCGCAATCCGTCCTTCACGCCGAAGAGCGGCAGCATCGGCCTGTTGCAGGACCTGCCGGGCGACATGGTCGGCAGCATCACCGCGCAATATGTCGAGCGCGCGCCGAAGGCGGCCGAGCTGTTTTCCCGCGGCGGTCATGACGCGACGGCGACGTTCGACATCGGCAACCCGAACCTCACCATCGAGACCGCGAAATCGGTCGAGCTCGGGGTGCGCAGGGCGACGGGGCCGTTCCGCTTCGAGGCGACCGTCTACTACACGCATTTCGATAATTTCATCTATCGCCGCCTCACCGGGGTCATGTGCGACGACGACTTCGCCTCCTGCGGTGCGCCCGACGGCGAACTGAACCAGGCGGTCTACTCGCAGCGGAACGCGAACTTCCGCGGCGGCGAATTCCAGTCGCAGCTCGACGTCGGCGCCTTCCAGGGCGGCATCTGGGGCATCGAGAACCAGTTCGACTTCGTCCGCGCCACCTTCAGCGACGGCACCAACGTGCCGCGGATTCCGCCCATGCGCATGGGCGGCGGTGTGTTCTGGCGCGACGACAACTGGCTGATGCGGATCAACCTGTTGCATGCCTTCGCGCAGAACAACGTGGCCGAGATCGCGGAAACGCCGACGGCGGGCTACAATCTGTTGAAGGCCGAGGTCAGCTACAAGACCAAGCTCAAGCCGAATCCGTTCGGCGCGCGCGAGATGCTGGTCGGCCTCCTCGGCAACAACCTGCTCAACGAGAACATCCGCAACTCGGTGTCCTACACCAAGGACGAGGTGCTGCTGCCGGGCATCGGCGTGCGGGCGTTCGCGAACTTCAAGTTCTAGCGCTGATCAGGCCATGAATTGTGCGGGAGGGGCTATCCCTCCCGCGTGAGCGGAATACAGAACCTCGATCATGCTCTAGTTGGCAACGAAGTGCGCGTGGCGAAGGCCCTTGTGATGGCCGTCGGCCGGCGGCTTTCCTGCAATCAACGCAATGCCAACGGCCAAGCCGATCGTTGCCGCCAGCAGTCTGACCAGAGAAGGACGCATTCCATCCTCGACATTGCGGCGCCAACAACGTGGCGCAGACATCGTCGGCGCGAACATGGGTTCTGCTTTGCCAAACTAAGCAGCGAAACTATGACGGAAAGGGAGACTATCGTTCTGGTTGCATATCGATGAAACACAATTCTATTAAACGTTTCAGATTTGCGACCGAAGCGCACAATTTTCGAGCAACGTGACGCGACATTCACCGCGCGTGTTTGATTGCCGGTGTTCCACCATTTGTCACCCGGTCGGGTGACGCTGCGTTGCTTCGCAGTCGTTAGCATCACAAGCACCGAGCCCGATATTCGGCTCGACCTCGTGAATTGGTTCACACGCATTGTTCTGCCGCGCGGGTAGGGTCATCGGAGATCGATACCCGCGATTGCCACCAAAGTCTTGCTGTCGGAGGTTTTCATGCCGCCTGTCGATCCAAAGGCAGCTTCCGCTTTCTCCGTCGTCAGATCATTTCCAGCAATTCCCACGGCCTGTCTGGGAATCTTCGCCGTCGCGCTTGCCATCTCGTCGAGTGCGACGAAAGCAGCTTGCTGGGTCGTGCTGCTGTCCGCGCTGGTTTCGAGTATCGCAGGCTTCGCATTCTCGCCGATCGCCGGCGCCTTCCTCTTCCATAGCTTGAGCGAGCCGATCACGATCGTCCGGATTCTCCTGGTGGCTTCGATCGCCCAACAAGTCTACTGCGTCTGGCGCCTTCGTGAATCGATCGAGATGCGCCGGTGCGCTCCCTACCTCTTCGGCAGCATCTTGACGTTGCCCATCGGCCTTCATCTCCTCTGCAACACTTCGGCGTCCACCTTGCTGCCGATGTTGGGAGCTTTGTTGATCACCTATGGCGCCTTCACGGCACTGAAGCCGACTCTGCGGTCCGGGAAAAATCCCTTGTGGGGACGCATCACGGTTGGCGCGCTGGGCGGCATTACCGGAGGCCTTGCAGCATTTCCTGCCGCTTTCGTTTCGATGTGGTGCCATGTCCAAGGTTTCGACAAGCACCGCGCCCGCGCAATCATCCAGCCCTTCATCCTGGTCAACCAGCTGCTGTCGCTGTCCTTGCTGATGGTCTTGCGGCCGTCAGAGGTGATGCCGCTCGGCCTCCTCTTCTATGCAGCCCCCGCCGTGCTCGGCGCCTATGTCGGGCTGATGATCTTCAACCGCGTCGATACCGCCACGTTCAACCGCATCGTGGGCCTGCTGCTGATGGCTGCCGGGATCGGTTTTGTCAGGCCCCTCTGAAGGTTCGGAGCATCCCATGCAGAAATCCCCGCAGGATCTCCCCCAGTCAGACCGCCCCGTGGTGCGCAAATGGCGGCTTGCGGTCGTCAGCTTCTATGGATCGCTGCTGGTCGTCATGCTGATGCTGGCGCTGACGAGCAGTCATGATGTTCAAATTGCAGGCACGAGCGAGCCTCTCCCGTCTCTGAAGAAGTAGAAGGGCTCGTCTGGCGCATCCCGGATCGCAATAATGGAACGCATCCTCGATTTGATATACGAGGCCGCCGGCCAACAAGACCTCTGGCCTGCCGTTCTCACCGCTATCGCCGACCTCACAGGAAGCGAAGGCGGGGTATTGTTCGGACAATCGGTCACGGCCGAGCAGGTCTACTTCGATTTCAACGGCCGCTTGAACCAGCAATGCAGTCAAGTCTACCAGGAACGCCATATGCAGAATGCCTGGTCTGAGGCTATGGAGGACAAGCCGATCGGGCAAGTGGTCCTGTCGGACGAAGTGGTGCCGCTGCGCGAGCTCGAGAAATCGGTCTTCTACGACGAGGTCCTCAGGCCGCAAGGCATCGGACACAACGCGATGATTGCGCTGGCAGCGAAGGACGACTTCCGTGTGGCCTTCAACATCTGCCGCAGCAGGCGCCGCGGCGAATTCGACGCAGCCGGCCGTAAGCACATCGAAATGCTGGCTCCCCATCTGCGGAGATCCGTCACATTGGGATTTCGTCTGACCGGGTATCACGCATTGAGGAGAGCCGCGTTCGACGTGATCGATCAACTGGCGGACGGCGTCGTCGTCATGGGTCCCAGGGCACATGTCGTCTTTGCGAACCAGACGTCCTGTTCGCTGGAAGCGGAAGGGACGCTCAAGCTCAGGCCTTCGATGGCAACCTGGTCAGCCCCGCATTCGAGACGCCTCGCAAACCTTGTCCGGTCGACATTGGCCGGCGGAGCCGGCGGAACGATGAGTGTTCCCGCGGTGGAGGGGACGCGGCTTCTGACTATTGTCGTCGTGGGACTGCGCAGCGAAGAAGTCGGGATGCTCGGTGGGGCCTTCATCCGCAACGCGGCCTGCGCCGCCTTCGTGATCGATCCCTCTCGAAGAGGAACGGCGAGTTCGCAGCAATTGACCGACGCATATGGCTTGACCAGGGCGGAAGCGCGCGTGGCAGTTGCAGCGTCCTGCGGCGGGACGACATCCGAAGCAGCCGTCATGCTGGGACTGTCCGCCAATACGGTCAAAACGCATCTCAGGCGAGTCTTTGCCAAAACCGACACGAGAGGTCAGGCTGAGCTTGCCGCACTTCTCGCGACGATAGGTGTCGTCAGATCCCCTGGCGAAGCCTCGTAGCCAGGATCGAGCGGAGCGAGAGCCGGGACTTGTCCGCCTGGCCCTGGATTGCGCTTTCCGCCTTCGCCCTTCGAGCTACGGCGGACGCTCCATCCGGGCGTGGAGCTGCGGCTGCAGCTACCCCCGCGCCTTGCTCCAGTCGGGGCCGACCGGGCCCGACACGCCCTCGAAGGCGCCGTCGACGAGCTCGAACACCAGGATGCGGGCGGCATCGACAGGGCCCGGCATGGTGACGCGGCCCTTGGGGACCGGCTTGAAACCGACGCGGCTGTAATAGGGTTCGTCGCCGACCAGCAGCACGAGCCGGTGGCCTTTCGCTTTCGCATCCTTCAGCGCGCGCTCCATCAACGCACGGCCGACGCCGCGGCCGCGGAACGGCGGCTCGACGGTGAGCGGACCGAGCAGCAGCGCGGGCGTGTCGCCGATCAGGATCGGCAACTGCCTGACCGAGCCGACCAGCAGCGTGCCGATGCGGGCGGTGAAGGACAGTTCGAGCAGATGGTCGACGTGCTCGCGAATCCGGTAGGCGCTCAGCACGAAGCGGCCGGGACCGAAGGTACGTTCGTGCAGCCGCTCGATCGCCTGAGCGTCGCCGGCGGCTTCGGGAAGGATGGTCAGTGAGAGGTCGGTCATGTCATCCGGCGGAGTAGCATCTGCGAATGCGGAGGTCTACGGGCGTGGCACCCACCTCAGTCCCGTTTCAACGCAGGCTGGGACAGGTAGGCCAGCATCTTCATCTCTCGCCGCCCTCGCGTGACCGTGTCGAGCACGAGCCCGGACGAGACCGACAGCAGGACCATGATCATCAGGCCCATCGACAGCACGGCGGTGGGCAGGCGCGGCACAAGGCCGGTTTCGATGAAGGTCATCACGATCGGGATCGCGAGGATGATCGAGACCAGCGCCAGCAGGATTCCGATGTTGCCCGCGAGGATCGCATGACAGATCAGACCGAAAGCGGGTTTGGCAATCTTCATCCGGTTTTCCGTGGCGGCGGTCGAGCCGGTTACTAGCACAGGCCGCCCTCAGCGCCACGTCGCAATCAAGGGCCGGTCGTCGAGCACTTCCGCGATCCGCAGCCGCGTGCCGGGCGTGGTGCCCTCGGGCAGCGCGGTGATCGCGAAGAACCCGCATTCGACGATCTCGCGGTTGGGCGCGGGCAGGCGGTCCTGCCTGAATTGCCTGACGACGTAGACAGCGACGTGGTCGCGGCGGGAGACGTGGCTGTTGAGGAAGACGCCGTGCAGCATGGCCTCTCCGGTGAGATCGATTTCGCCCTCCTCCTTGAGCTCGCGCCGCATCGCCTGCTCCATGGTCTCGCCGTGGTCGACGCCGCCGCCAGGCAGATACCAGCCGCTGACGTAGCTGTGCCTGACGAGGAAGACCCGATCCTCGGCATCCAGCACCACGGCGCGGACGCCGAGCGTCATGCCGCGGACGAGCAGGAAGTAGGCGTGGAAGAGCCGCCGCAGCAGCGGCTCGGCTTTCCGTCGGACGCGGTTCAGACTTTCTCCCATCAGACTTCCCTGCCGCCCCGTTTCAGGCCCTGCTTGCGCGCCGGGCGCGACCTTGCCATTACGGTAGAGCAATAGCGAGGCAATCGCGCGTCATGACTCCCAACACGCTGGCTCCCTTCACGCTCGCCCATCTGTCCGACCCGCATCTGCCGCCTTTGCCGAAGCCGCGGCTGATCGAGCTCGCGGGCAAGCGCGCGCTCGGCTATGTCAACTGGACGCGCAACCGCCACAAATACCAGCGCCGCGAGGTTCTCGACGCACTCGTCGCCGATATGAGGGCGCAGGCGCCCGACCACGTCGCGGTGACGGGCGATCTCGTCAACCTCGCGCTGGAGGCGGAATTCGCGCCGGCCCTCGCCTGGCTCGAGAGCGTCGGCCCGCCTGAGCGCGTGACCGCGATTCCCGGCAACCACGACGCCTATGTCCGTGCCACCTTTCATCGTTTCGGCGAGACGTTTGCGCCCTATCTTGCCGGCGACGACGGCCGCATCGGCTTTCCGTCCGTGCGCCGGCGCGGACCGCTTGCGCTGATCAGCCTGTCCACGGCGGTACCGACCCTGCCGCTGATGGCGACGGGCACGCTCGGGCCCGATCAGCTCGCCTCGCTCGAACAGGTGCTCGAACGGCTCGCGGCGGAGGACGTCTTCCGCGTGCTGCTGGTGCATCATCCGCTGAAATCCGATGCCCGCCAGAAGCGGATGACGGACGCGCCCGCCCTGCTGGCGCTGCTCAAGCGCCATGGCGTCGAGCTGATCCTGCACGGGCACGACCACGTTCATTCGACGATATGGGTCGAAGGTCCCAACGGAAACATTCCCGCGCTCGGCGTTCCCTCGGCCTCCGCACTCGCGCACGGACGCTACCCGGCGGCGGCGTATAATCTGCTGACGATCGAGAAGGACAATGCCGGCTGGCGCTGCGAGCAGACGGTGCGGAGCCTGGGGGCTGGATTTCAGATCGGGCAGATCAAGCATGCGAGGTTGATTTAGTTCACCGTCATTCCGGGGCGGCTCGAAGAGCCGAACTCCGGTGCGCCCTTGCGCACCTGAGAATCTCGAGATTCCGGGTTCATGCTTCGCATGCCCCGGAATGACGAAAGAGAAAAATTCACCAGCTCCGCAGGGCGGCCAGCACCGCGACCCCGAACAACGCCGCGGCGCCGAGCACGAACCCGAACACGAACGGCCAGAGCCGCGAGCGGCGTGGCGGCGCGGTGGCAGGTGCTTGCGGTTCGGGCGGGACCACCATCGCACGCTCGCGCTCGACCATGCGGCGCGCGACATAGTCGGTGACGGCCTCGACGATCACAGCGGTGTCGTGCGATTCGGCGAGGACGATGCGGCCGAAACGGGTGTCCTGGACGAAGCGGTACATCCGCTTGTCGCGCCCCATCACGATGTGGGCGACGACGTCGATCCAGAGTCTCGGCGTATCGCCCTGGCTGATGCCGCGGTCGAACAGGTCGATCTGATCAGGCACCTGCGCGAACAGGGGATCGAGCGCGTCATTGAGGATCTCGAGCCGCGCCACCTCGGCGTCCCTGAGATCGACGACGACGCCGGTCCGGTCGGCGGCCTCGATCCGTGCGCGCAGCAGTGCATCGCGCAGCCGCACCGGGCGCGGCTGGCCGGGATGGATCCCGCTGGTCTCGGGCTCTGACATGGTCGGCCTCGTCCTCGACTTTCCTGCATTAACCTATCAGCAACCATCCCCTCCGCAAAGGCCCACAATTCCAGATACTTACAGCGCCCACAGCCGTTTCACCTGTACCAAAAGCAGACGATCCCACCCAGGCAGAGCCTGGATGGGACCATCCGTCCTTGGACGTCTTCTTGGTTCAGGTCGGCAGCTGATCAGGCGGCCGGAGCGCGCTGCGGCTCTTCCACGATCGAGAAGCGGACGCCGGCCTTGTGGCGGCTCTCTTCCGACACCTCGCGCCAGCAGTCCTCAGCCTCCTTGCGGGACTTGAACGGACCTTTGACCTGGGCCGAGCCTTCCACGAGCTTGTGGAAGTTCATCGAACCGAACTCGCCGCCGATCACCCAGAAATTGCTGCCTTTGGTCATTGTCAGTCTCCTATCGAGAGTAGCGTGGTTCGTTAGCCGAACTGGTTCATCGTGTTGTGGGCGCCACCCGCCTTCAGGGCTGCCTCGCCGGCGAAGTACTCCTTGTGGTCGTCGCCGATGTCGGAGCCGGCCATGTTCTGATGCTTCACGCAGGCGATGCCCTGACGGATCTCGGCGCGCTGGACGTTCTTGACGTAGCCGAGCATGCCCTGCTCGCCGAAATACTCCCTGGCCAGATTGTCGGTCGAGAGCGCTGCCGTGTGATAGGTCGGCAACGTGATCAGGTGGTGGAAGATGCCGGCGCGCTTGGCCGAATCCGCCTGGAAGGTGCGGATGCGCTCGTCGGCTTCCTTGGCCAGCGGCGTGTCGTCGTACTCCGCCTTCATCAGCTCGGCACGGTTGTACTTGCTGACGTCCTTGCCGGCCTCCTTCCAGGCATCGAAGACCTGCCAACGGAAGTTGAGGGTCCAGTTGAACGAGGGCGAGTTGTTGTAGGCCAGCTTCGCGTTCGGAACCACCTTGCGGATGCGGTCGACCATCTTCGCGATCTGCTCGATATGCGGCTTCTCCGTCTCGATCCAGAGCAGGTCGGCGCCGTTCTGCAGCGAGGTGATGCAGTCCAGCACGCAGCGGTCTTCGCCGGTGCCCGGACGGAACTGGTAGAGGTTGGAGGGCAGCCGCTTCGGACGCATCATCTTGCCGTTGCGGTTGATGATGACGTCGCCGTTCCTGGCGTTCTCCGCCGTGACTTCCTCGCAATCCAGGAAGCTGTTGTACTGGTCGCCGATGTCGCCGGGCTTGTGGCTGACGGCGATCTGCTGCGTCAGGCCGGCACCGAGCGAGTCGGTGCGGGTCACGATGACGCCGTCTTCGACGCCGAGCTCGAGGAAGGCGTGGCGGCAGGCACGGATCTTCGCCAGGAAGACCTCATGCGGCACGGTGACCTTGCCGTCCTGGTGGCCGCACTGCTTCTCGTCCGAGACCTGGTTCTCGATCTGCAGCGCACAGGCGCCCGCCTCGATCATCTTCCTGGCGAGCAGATAGGTCGCCTCGGCATTGCCGAAGCCGGCGTCGATGTCTGCGATGACGGGCACGACATGAGTCTGGAAGTTGTCGATCTTCTCGATCAGCTCCTTCTCACGGGTCTTGTCGCCTTCCTTGCGCGCCTTGTCGAGGGCGCGGAAGATGTCGTTCAGCTCGCGCGAATCCGCCTGGCGCAGGAAGGTGTAGAGCTCTTCGATCAGCGCCGGCACCGAGGTCTTCTCGTGCATCGACTGGTCGGGCAGCGGACCGAACTCGGAGCGCAGCGCGGCGATCATCCAGCCCGAGAGATAGAGGTAGGTGCGATCGGTCTTGCCGAAGTGCTTCTTGACCGAGATCAGCTTCTGCTGGGCGATGAAGCCGTGCCAGCAGCCGAGCGACTGGGTGTACTTGGTGGGGTCGCCGTCATAGGCGGCCATGTCCGCGCGCATCAAGGCCGCGGTGTAGCGGGCGACGTCGAGACCGGTCTTGAAACGGTTCTGCAGGCGCATGCGCGCGACGGCCTCGGCCGTCACCCCGTTCCATGTCGGCTGGGTCTCAAGGAGCGCCTGGGCTGCCTCGACCTCGCTCTGATAGGAGGCCGGACGCAGGAGGGGGCTGATGCCGCGGGGCTGGTAGTTCATGGACCTGATCCTTTCGCTGACGATGGCGATGGCTGGCCATCGACATTCTTGACAGTGCATTGCGAGATGCGTGTCAGGAGCTAAACGCGAAAACGGAAAATTCGGATAGAGGGCTTGTTTCCGATTGGTGATGTCATGTAACATCAGAACATGTAATAGATGTTATTTTGTAAATTTTGTAAATCAATAGGTCAGAAGACCTGACCTTGATGAGTCCGGAGATCTGAGACATGCCCGCCGTTTCCGGCAAGAAACTCTTCGTCGGCCCGCGTTTCCGGAGGATCCGGCAGCAATTGGGGCTGTCGCAGACCCAGATCGCCGAGGGCCTCGGGATCTCGCCGAGCTATGTCAACCTGATCGAGCGCAACCAGCGCCCGGTGACCGCGCAAATCCTGCTGCGCCTTGCCGAGACCTATGACCTCGACCTGCGCGACCTCGCCACCGCCGACGAGGACCGCTTCTTCGCCGAGCTCAACGAGATCTTCTCCGATCCCTTGTTCCGCCAGATCGACCTGCCCAAGCAGGAGCTACGCGACCTCGCCGAGCTCTGTCCCGGCGTCACCCACGCGCTGCAGCGGCTCTACGCCGCCTATACCGAGGCGCGCCAAGGCGAGACGCTGGCCGCCGCGCAAATGGCCGACCGCGACGTCGGCACGCGCTATGAGGCCAATCCGGTCGAGCGCGTGCGCGAGCTGATCGAGGCCAACCGCAACTATTTCCCGGAGCTCGAGCAGGCCGCAGAGACTCTGCGCGATGAGCTGAACGTGCCGGCCGAAGGGCTGTATGCGGCGCTCGCCGCGCGCCTGCGTGAAAAGCATTCGATCCAGACCCGCATCATGCCGGTCGACGTCATGCGCGAGACGCTGCGGCGCTTCGACCGGCATCGCCGCCAGCTCCTGATCTCGGAGCTGGTCGACCCGCCCGGCCGCGCGTTCCAGCTCGCCTTTCAGCTCGGCCTCGGCGAATGCGCGCAAGCCCTGGAGACCATCGTCGGCCGCGCCGGCCCGCTGGACGACGCGCCGCGCCGCCTGTTCCGCATCACCCTCGCCAATTACTTCGCAGCGGCGGTGATGATGCCGTACCCGGCCTTCCTTGCCGCAGCCGAAGCGCTCAACTACGATATCCACGTGCTGGCGCAGCGCTTCAATTCCGGCTTCGAGCAGGTCTGCCACCGCCTCACCACCCTGCAGAGGCCGAACGCGCGCGGCATTCCGTTCTTCCTGCTCCGCGTCGACAATGCCGGCAACGTCTCGAAGCGCTTCTCCTCCGGCACCTTCCCGTTCTCGAAATTCGGCGGTACCTGCCCGCTGTGGAACGTGCACTCGACCTTCGACACGCCGGACCGCCTGCTCAAGCAGGTGATCGAGCTGCCCGACGGCACGCGCTATTTCTCGATCGCGCAGATGGTGCGCCGCCCCGTCGCGCCGCACCCGCTGCCGCAGCCGCGCTTCGCCATCGGCCTCGGCTGCGAGATCCGTCACGCCGCACGCCTGACCTATGCCGCCGGCATCGACCTGGAGAAAACCGAAGGCACGCCGATCGGCGTCAACTGCCGCCTCTGCGAGCGCGAAAACTGCGCCCAGCGCGCCGAGCCCCCGATCACGCGCACGCTGATCCTGGACGAGACGACGAGAAGGGTGTCGAGCTTTGCGTTCTCGAATGCGCGGGAGCTGTGAGGGCATTTAGCTCTCGTGTCCCGGACGCGCTGCAGCGCTCTTGCGCTGCTGCGCAGAGCCGGGACCCAGCGAGCCACGCACGCCGCACCATGGGCCCCGGCTCTGCAGCGCACCGCCGAAGAGGCGCTGCGCTGCGTCCGGGGCACGAGACTGCCGCACTTCACGCCAGCGTATGCACGATCACCGGCCCCGCCACGGCGCGCGCGTCGCCGGCCAGCAGCGGGCCCAGATTCTTCTCGATCCAGGCGATCGCGCGCCGGTTCGCCTCCTCGGCCTGCTCGAACTTGTCGAAGATCGAGATCGCGGTGACCGTGTCGTCGCCGGCATAGACGACGTAGTAGGCGCGGAAACCATCGACGTCGCTGATGATCGGAACGGCGCCGTCCTTGATGCGGCGCGCCAGCTCTTCCGCGCTTCCGCTCTTCGCCTTGGCCTGACGGATGGCGGCATACATGGCATCCTCCTCCGGCTATCTGGACTTTGGGCCCGTGACCCGGAGCCGATGATACGCCGATGCAGGCCGCCGATCCACGCTTGGTTAACTCCGCGCTAATCCGCCTGCGCGATCTGCAACGAGGGATTAAGCACGCCTCAACATCGGCGCCTTAGTCTCGCCCCACTCACGTTTCGCAGACAACGGCGGCCCATTCTGCCGGGCGAAACGACATCAGGGGGCTTCATCATGCGCATTGCGTTGCTGCTGACCGTAACCATCGTCGGCGCGCTCTTCGCCAATCCATCTCATGCGGGGTCGCTCGATGCCGACGCAGCGCCGTCGTTGCCGCCGGGCTTCCAGGGCTACCGCGGCTACATGTTCGACCTGTCGGAGAACTCCGACCGCAAGGACGTCGACAAGCTCACCGACAATCTGAAGCAGCAGATCGACGCCGTCGAAGCGGCCGGCCTGTCGCCGCGCGTGCTGCGCTTCTTCCGCACCGTGCCGATCATCGCGAGCGAGCTCGCCTGCCTCGACGAGGGCGCCGCGACCGCCTGCTACGGCCGCGTCGCTCCCAATGTCGAGCGCCGCGTGCCGCGGACGCTGACGGTGTGGGACCACGACAAGCAGCGCTGGACCAATCCGAACGCCGTCGACCTCGCGGTCGACTCGGGGCTCGGCGTGATCATGCTGCGGCCGGACATGATGCGCTACGAAAAGGAGGCCGTGCTGCTGCACGAGCTTCTCCATGCCTATCACGCGCGGCTGCTGCCGGACGGCTACGCCAACAAGGGCGTGATCGCCTATTACGCGCTGGCCAAATCCAAGGACATGTTGCCCAAGGAAGCCTATGCGATGAAGAATCCCATGGAATTCTTTGCGGTGACCGCCAGCATCTTCCTGGCCGGAAAAAGCGAATTCCACGACCCGAAGTCGCGCGAGGCGCTCAAGGAGAAGATGCCGGACTATTACAAGTACCTGGTCGGCGTGTTCGGCTTCGACCCCGAGCCCGCGGCGTCGAACGGCCCGGTGGCCTCGCTGAAGTAAGGCAGACATCGCGTCTCCCCAAGCAAGCCAGCCAAAGAGCCGCGCAATTGCGCGGCTTTTTTGCTTCGCAAGCTGGAAGCTGCGGATGACGCGCCGGCGGGAATTGCCAAGGCGGGGCCCGATCTGCATAGTCCCGCCGCATCGATACCGTTTTTCGAAGAGGATGAGAGAACATGGCGGACGCAGACCTGGATGTCGTGATCCGGCAACTGGCCAGACAGCTGCATACGGGCCTGATGACCCGCGCCAAGGAGCGGCGGGATCGCTTCAACGGCCTTGCGGCCAAGGCCAAGGGCAAGGAGACCGGCGAGCGCTTCAAGATGATGGCCAAGGCCACCATGGAGCAGGCCACCGCCGCCGCCAAGCGCCTCCAGATGTCCGCCGACAACGTCGCCGACAGCTACGCGCGATCGATGCGCCTGGCCGCCAGCACGCCGATTGCGGTGAAGGTGGAAAAGAAGGCGAAGGACAAGCCCGAGAAGAAGGCCAAGACGAAGAAGGTGAAGGCCAAGAAGGCGAAATAACCCACTTACCGCTGCGGCGCGGAGACCTGGGTCGGCTCGGCGCTGGCGAGCTCGGCGAGCTTGGCGCGCGCTGCCTCTCGCGCGGCCCCGTTCTTGCCGGCGGGCAGCGCCAGCGCGGCCTCGAAATCGGCGCGGGCATCGTCGGCCTGACCGTGGGCGAGGAACGCGAGGCCGCGATCGAGACGGGCCTGCGCGTCGGAGGGGTCGAGGCGGACCGCCGTGTTGAAGCTCAGGATGGCCCGATCGAGATCGCCCATGGCGGCGAGCGCAAGACCGCGCTGGTGATAGGGTGCGGCGAGCTTGGGATCATGCGCGATCGCCTCGTCATAATCCGCAATGGCGCGCTCCAGATCGCCGTTCAGCCGACGGGCCGTCGCCCGGTCGCGATAGAGCGAGCCGCGGTTGGGATTGAGATGGATGGCCTCGTCGAAATCGGCGATCGCCCGCCTGAAGTCGCCGTGACGCAGCGCGATCCGCCCGCGCCCCGCATAGGCGAAAGCGATCAGCGAGCCGCGAAGCGGCGAGAAGCCGATCACGGCCGAGCAGATGTCGGGATCGTCCTCGTCGCCGCAATTGACGACCATGTGCGTGGACAGGCCGACGAGCACGCAAAGAACGATCAGCAAGAGTACGGCAGCTCTGGTCATCTTCGACGGTGGCCGGAAGCGGGCCGGCCACGCATCCCCTTTCGAAGGAATGGTCACGTCGAGGTGTTAACACCGGCCAGGATGACCCTATGTGCGCCAGATCACAAAGCCGCAAATCCTCACCGGTTCCGTTAGCTAGCCCCAGGGACCGCGAGAAGGACCGCGGGAAGAACCACGTGACGAGGAGCGGCCCCAGGGACCGCGCCGCGGGTAGTTCTCGTTGGCCCCGACCGACGGCGCCGCCTGCCCGCCGAGCTCGGAGGCGAGCTGTTGGAGGGCGGCGACACGGTTCTGGGTCGAGGGGTGGGTCGCGAACAGATTGTCCACGCCGTGGCCCGACAGCGGATTGATGATGAACATGTGCGCGGTCGCGGGATTCCGCTCGGCCTCGTAGTTCGGCACCTGATGCGCGGCGCCCTCGATCTTGACCAGCGCCGAGGCCAGCCACATCGGCTGTCCGACGATGCGCGCGCCGAGATTGTCGGCGGCGTATTCGCGTGTGCGGCTGATCGCCATCTGCACCAGCATGGCGCCGAGCGGAGCGAGGATCATCATCAGGATCGAGCCGACGATGCCCAGACCATTGTTGTTCTCGCGATTGCCGCCGAAGAACATGCCGAACTGGGCCAGCATGGAGATCGCGCCCGCGATGGTCGCCGTGATGGTCATCAGAAGTGTGTCATGGTGCTTGATGTGCGCGAGCTCGTGCGCGATCACGCCGGCGAGCTCCTCGCGGCTGAGCTGGTTCATCAGGCCGGTGGTGACGGCAACTGCGGCGTTCTCCGGGTTGCGGCCGGTCGCGAACGCGTTGGGCTGCACCTCGTCCATCACGAACACGCGCGGCATCGGCAGGCCGGCGCGCCCGGCAAGCTCGGCGACGAGGCCGACCAGCTCCGGCGCGGTCGAACGGTCGACCTCATGGGCGCCGTACATCGACAGCACCATGCGGTCGGAGTTCCAGTAGGTGAAGAGATTGGTCGCGGCGGCAATGACGAGCGCGATCATGGCGCCCGAGGCGCCGCCGATCAGATAGCCCACGCCCATGAACAGGGCGGTGAGACCTGCGAGCAGCATTGCGGTACGAAAATAGTTCATGGCCGTCTCCCGAGACCGGCCGCGGGCGAACCTCCGGCCGGCGTCCACGAGGTATGAATGCGGCGGGAGACCGCAAGGTTCGTGCGTCGCCCCGCCGCACACCTCTGGCGGAGGGCCAGTCTTTCGGCCCTCGTTAAAGCTTGACGGGGATTTGCGCGAAAACATGCGCGGACGCTTAGCAACCTGGAAAGCGCAATTTCGGATTGAGCCATAGCAACCCGGCACGCAGCACAGTTCCGGCGCATTGACCCCCTCTCGTCGGCATTCCGTCCGCAAGGTGACCATCATGATGGACCGCTCGCGCGCTGCCTCCGTCGATCCCGCACCTGCCCCAGTCCCTGCCCCTGTCCCTGCCCCCTCCCCTGACCAGAAGACTGATGCGAAAGGCTTGCAGGAGGCGCTGCACGAGCAGCTGTTCGCCAATGACGAGCCCAGCCACGCGCCGGACGGGCAGACGGCGCCGGAATCCGGACGTCGCTGGTCGTATCTGCGGCGCGGTGCCAAGATCGCCATCGGGCTCGCCATCGTCGCCGTGTTCGGCTGGCTGCCGCTGCGCGCGATCTGGGAGAATTCGAGCGTCGAGGCGGTGCTGAATTCCCGCCTCGTCACGTTGCGCACGCCCATCGGTGGGCGCGTCGCGGCCGCCCAGCGCGTCACCGACCAGACCGAGCTGGATGCCGGAACCGTCGTCCTGCGCGTCGTCAACTCGCGCGGCGATCGCACCCTGCTCGACGATCTCCGGCGGCAGAAATCGCGCCTGGAGAACGAGCGGCCGAGTCTTGCCGCCAAGCTTGCCTCGGCGCAGGCCGCGCAAAAGGACTTGGCGCGGCAGGCCGCGCAATTCCGTGACGGACGCGTGCTCCAGCTCGAAGCCCGCATCGCCGAGATCCAGACCTCGATCGAGGCGGCGGCGGCGCGGCGCGAGGAGGCCAGCGCCGCCGTCGAGCGCGCCTCGTCGCTGGCCAGATCCGGCAATATCTCGACCGTCGAGCTGTCGCGGCTGACGCGCGAGCTCTCCGTGTCACAGCAGACCGAGCTCGGCGCGCGCAAGCGGCTGGATGCCGCCAGGGTCGAGCTCGCCGCGGCGCAGAACGGCTCGTTCCTCGGCGACAGCTATAACGACCGGCCGAGCTCGGTGCAGCGCGAAGAGGAGATGCGTCAGCGCGCCGGCGACCTCGAAGCCGATCTCGCCCGCACCGACACCGACATCGCCTGGCTTGCCAACGAGATCATCGTCGAGGAGGTCCGCTTCGCCGATCTGTCCGAAGCCAACATCACGACACCCGTCGCGGGGCGCGTCTGGGAGATGATGACCTCGCCCGGCGAGGACGTACAGGCCGGCCAGCCCCTGCTCAAGGTGCTCGATTGCAGCGGAACCGTCATCACCGCCAACGTCACCGAGGCCGTCTACAACCGCCTGCAGCTCGGCGATCGCGCGACCTTCGAGCCGAATGACGGCGGCGAGCCGATCTTCGGCACCGTGGTCAATCTGACCGGCGCCGCCGGCGCACCCGCCAATCTCGCCATCAATCCGGATGCGCTGAGCAAGGAGCCCTATCGCGTGACCGTGGCATCGCGCGATGCCGCGGCCCGCGCCTGCACCGTCGGGCGCACCGGTCGCGTCGTGTTTGCACGGCGCGAGACCGCGCCGTGATGACAGCGCTGACGCCCGGCCTGATCGCGCTCGGCGCCTTCATGGCGATCGTGCCGCTGCTCAGGCGCGACAGCACGATGGCGCGCTCGTTCCTGACCATCGTGTCGGTGGCCCTACTGCTGCGTTATCTCTATTGGCGTGTCACGTCGACGCTGCCGCCGCCGCATCTGACCCTCGATGCCATGGTCGGCTACCCATTCCTGCTGCTGGAAGCGGCCTCGCTCGTCGCGGTCGCGTTATCGCTGCTGTTCCTGAGCCGGACGCTCGACCGCACCGGCGCAGCGAGGGTCGATGGCCGCGCCACCGATCCGAGCGCGCCATTGATCGACGTCTTCATCTGCACCTACAACGAGGAACGGTCGATCCTCGAACGCACCATCATCGGCGCGACCGGCATGGCCTACGGCCACTACCGCGTCTGGGTCCTGGACGACGGACGGCGGCCCTGGCTGCGGCGCCTTTCGGGCGAGCTCGGCTGCCACTATCTCACGCGGCACCACAACCTCCACGCCAAGGCCGGCAACATCAACCATGCACTCAGGCATGTCGGCACGCTGCCGGAGCGGCCGGAATTCGTCGCCATTCTCGATGCGGACTTCGTGCCGCGGCCCGATTTCCTTGCGCGTACCATCTCGCTCATGGACGATGAGTCGGTCGGCGTGGTGCAGACGCCGCAGCACTTCATCAATCCAGATCCGATCCAGACCAACCTTGCCGCGACCGATGTCTGGCCCGACGAGCAGCGCTTCTTCTTCGACATCCTGCTGCCGGCCAAGGACGCCTGGGGCGTCGCGTTTTGCTGCGGCACCTCGTCCCTCATTCGCTATGCCGGCCTGATGCAGATCGGCGGATTTCCGACCGATTCGGTGACCGAGGACTACCTGGTCACGCTGCGTCTCAAGGAATGCGGCCTCAACACGATCTATCTCAACGAGCGCCTGACCATCGGGCTCGCGCCGGAGGGGCTGAAGGAATACATCACCCAGCGTGCCCGCTGGTGCCTCGGCTTGATGCAGATCGTGCGCGGTCGCAGCGGACCGCTGTCGCGGGACTCGAAGCTGTCCTTCATCGACCGGCTCTCGCTGACCGACGCCTTCATGAGCTGGTCGGCGGTGTATGCGTCGAAGGTGGCTGGCCTCGTCGTGCCCTGGTTGTTCCTGCTGTTCGGCATCAAGGCGGTTCAGGCCGACCTCACCGAGCTGTTGCGCTTCTTTCTGCCTTTCTATGTCTGGCATAGTCTCAGCATGGCCTGGCTGTCGCGCGGCCGCTCGCTCGCGATGATGACGGACGTCTCGCAGCTCATCGCGGCGCCTGCGGTGCTCCAGGCGGTGGCGGCCGGCCTGCTGAAGCCGACAGGACACAAGTTCAAGGTCACCGCGAAAGGCGGCGACCGCAACAGCCGATTCGTCGAATGGCCGCTGCTGCGGCTCTATGGCGGCGCGCTCGTCATCACGCTCGCAGCCATCGCCTATGCCTTCATCCTGCACCTGCGCGGCGAGAACATCGCCTATGGCGGACTGGCGCTGGCCTGGAGCCTCTACAACGCGGTCATCCTCACCGTGGTCTGCTTCGTCTGCATCGAGCAGCCGCGCAAGCGAAAGGCGGAGCGGTTCAGCCGCAATGAGACCGTTCTGCTGCGCCACGATGGCAGGTCGCATCTCGCGCGGCTCGCCGACATCTCCATCACGGGCGCGCGCCTGATCGATCCCGATCCGCCGGCGCCGGGCAGCACGATCGAATGCCGCATCTACGGCCGCCCGATCGCGGCCATCGTGGTGCGGCGGACCGCGGACGGATTCGCCGTGCGGTTCGAGGAAGGCATGGACACGCGCGTGCACGCGATCAGGGCATTCTATGCCGGCGAGTATGTTCGCGCCTTTCAGGGAGTGAGGGCGCTCCCGGTCGGGAAAGCGCTGCTGATGCGGCTGTTCGGCTAGGCCGACGCAGTATCACCCGCATTCCCTCTGCTGGCGGAGCATCGAAAGGATGGCTTGAGGCCGTCACTTCACCTAAACTTCGGGCGAATCCACGCCCGCCCTTTCCCCGCCGGAACTCCCATGGTCCAGACCCGATTTCTGATCGCGGCCGTCACGCTTTTCGCGTGCACCGCCACCGCTTCCGCCCAGATGCTTCCACCTCCCGCCAGGCCCGTAGCGCCCAAGGCCCCCTCGCCACGCGCAGCCTCGTGTCACAATGGCGCGAGCTTCGATCGCTTCCTCGCCGACGTGAAGCAACAGGCGGTGGCTGCCGGCGTGTCGCAGCACACGATCGCGGAGGCTTCACCGTATCTCGTCTACGACCAGGGCATCGTCAACCGCGACCGTGGCCAGCGCGTGTTCGGCCAGCTCTTCACCGAATTCGCCGGCCGCATGGCCGCGCCCTATCGCATGCAGAACGGACAGCAGCATATCAAGCGATACGCCGCGGCCTTTGCACGCGCCGAAAAGGAATATGGCGTGCCACCGGCCGTGATCGCCGCATTCTGGGGCCTCGAAAGCGACTTCGGTGCCAACATGGGCAATCTGCCGACGCTGAAATCGCTGGTGTCGCTCGCCTATGACTGCCGCCGCTCGGAGATGTTCGTGGGCGAGACCATCGCCGCGCTGAAGATCATCGACCGCGGCGATCTGCATCCCGATGAAATGATCGGCTCCTGGGCCGGCGAGCTCGGGCAGACGCAGTTCCTGCCCGTGCACTATGTCAACTACGCGGTCGACTATGACGGCGACGGACGGCGCGACCTGTTGCGGTCGCCAGCCGACGTGATCGGCTCGACCGCGAACTACATCGCAAACGGACTGAAGTGGCGGCGCGGCGAGCCGTGGCTGGAGGAGATCAAGGTGCCGGCCAACCTGCCGTGGGAGAAGACCGATCTCACGGTGCGCGAGCCGCGCTCGACATGGGCGCAGCTGGGCGTCACCTATCCCGACGGACGGCCGCTGCCGAATGACAATCTTGCGGCGTCCGTGCTGCTGCCGATGGGCCGCTTTGGTCCGGCCTTCCTCGCCTATCCGAATTTCGCGGCCTACACCGAATGGAACAACTCGCTGATCTATTCGACCACCGCGGGCTATCTCGCCTCGCGCATCGCCGGCGCCGCGCCGATGCGCAAGCCCTCCGCGCCGGTGGCGCAGCTGCCGTTCAACGAGCTGAAGGAATTGCAGCAGCTGCTTGCGCGCGCCGGCTACAATGTCGGCAAGGTCGACGGCGTGCTGGGCCAGCAGAGCCGCACTGCCGTGAAGGCGATGCAGATCAAGTTCGGCCTGCCGGCCGATTCCTGGCCGACGGCGGAGTTGCTCGCCCGCATGCGTGGCGGCACGGCGCAGGCGCAGCCGGCGGGGATTGTCAGATAGACAATCTCTCCGTAGTCATTCCCCGCGACGGGGCTACGCCAAGGCTTCGCCGCAGTTAAGGTCCAGGAGGCGCCGAAGCTTTAGCGAAGGCGGCAGGCGGGGAATCGAGTACGCCGCGGCCTGTCGATTCAGTCACTGCCGTCTCGGCGTACTGGATCGCCCGCCTGCGCGGGCGATGACGGCGGAGAGTGACGAAGTAGAATTTTCGCATCGCACAAGCCGCGCTCTGCGATTGTATTTTTCCATGAGGCTCCCATGTGAGTGGCTCAGGTTTTCTCCTGAGATTTCCCATCATTGAAGCGAGCATCACATGTCCTTCTACGACGCCGTCGTCCCCGCCTATCTGCAGATGCTGAACAGCGTGACCGGGCTGCTCACCAAGGCCGAGGCGCATTGCGCGGCGAAAAAGATCGATCCCGGCGTCCTGCTCGGCTCGCGCCTCTTCCCGGACATGTTGCCGTTGTCGAGGCAGGTCCAGCTCGTCAGCGATTTCGCCGCCAAGGGCTGCGCCCGGCTCACTCACAGCGAAGTGCCCACGACGCCCGACACCGAGACCAGCTTCGCGGAATTGAAGCAGCGGCTGGCGAAGACGATCGACTACGTCAAGTCGTTCAAGCCCGAGCAGTTCGAAGGCGCCGATGCCAGGGACGTTACCTTCCCGGCCGGCCCGGACAAATCCATCACCATGAAGGGACAGCAATTCCTGAGCTCGTTCTCGCTGCCGAACTTCTATTTCCACGCCGCGACCGCCCACGGCATCCTGCGCCACAACGGCGTCGAAATCGGCAAGCGCGATTTCATGGGCACGAACTGACTTGCCGGATCGCACGGCCGCGACGGCGGGATTCTGCTGTCGTGGCCGGAATTGCACATGAATTATGCTACGCGGGCGCTGCCGCGCAGCTCACCTGCACTTTCCGTATGGCTCTTCCCTTGCGCCTGATGCCGCGATGCACAAGTGTTCGGGACCTCTCACCGCCTGGAAGCATTTCCCATGAGCCGTTCGACTAAATTGTTCGAGACCTACAAGCTCGGCCCCATCACGCTGGCCAATCGCCTCGTGATGGCGCCGCTGACGCGCAACCGTGCCGTGCCCGGCACGTTCGTGCCAGGCCCGCTTGCTGCCGATTACTATGGCCAGAGGGCCTCTGCAGGGCTTCTGATCACCGAAGCGAGCCAGATCTCGCAGCAGGGCCAGGGCTACCAGGACACGCCCGGCATCTACAACAAGGACCAGGTCGCCGGCTGGCGCAAGGTCACCGACCGCGTGCATGCGCGCGGCGGCAAGATCTTCATCCAGCTCTGGCATGTCGGCCGCATCTCGCATGTCGACCTTCAGGCGAGTGGCGCCGCCCCGGTCGCGCCGAGTGCGATCCGCGCCAAGGGCAAAACCTTTGTGAATGGCGGTTTTGCCGACGTCTCCGAGCCGCGCGCACTCGAACTCTCCGAAATCCCGGGGATTATCGACGACTTCAAGCGCGCGGCGAAGAATGCGCTCGAGGCCGGCTTCGACGGCGTCGAGATCCACGGCGCCAACGGCTACCTGCTCGACCAGTTCGCGAAAGACGGCGCCAACAAGCGCACGGATGCTTACGGTGGCTCGATCGAGAACCGCGCGCGTCTGATGCTTGAGGTCTCCAAGGCGGTCGCCGCCGAGGCCGGCGCGGACCGCACCGGCATCCGCATCTCGCCGGTGACGCCGGCCAACGACATCTCCGACAGCAATCCGCAGCCGCTGTTCGATCACATCGTCGACGGGCTCAACGCGCTCAAGCTGGTCTATCTCCACGTCGTCGAAGGCGCCACCGGCGGGCCGCGCGACATCGCGCCGTTCGACTATGCGTCCTTGCGCAAGCGCTTCTCCGGCGCCTACGTCGCCAACAACGGCTATGATTTCGCGCTCGCGACCAAGGTGCTGGACGCGAACGCGGCCGATCTCATCGCCTTCGGCAAGCCGTTCATCTCCAACCCCGACCTCGTCGAACGGCTGAAGCAGGGCGCGCCTCTGAACGACTGGGACAAGAACACCTTCTACGGCGGCGGCGCCAAGGGATACACGGACTACCCGACGCTGGCGGCCGAGCCGGCGGAGTAGATCGCCCATCAATGTTGCGGGGCGTCACCAAAGCATGATCCGGAAACGTGCGCAGCGGTTTTCCGAAGAGACCATGCTTAAACAACAACCCAAGGCGTGATGGCGATTCATCCTGATCGCATCGCGCTTTGGCGCCCCTCGGATGTCGAAATCCTGGTTCCGGGCTCGATGCTTCGCATCGACCCGGAATGACTTCGCCGCCCTTATGCCGAGGCGCGCGTCTCGGCTTCGCCGGCCACCATGCGCTCGACGATGCGTCGCATGCGCTGCGGGGCGGCGTCGATGGCGAGCCGGATGCATTTGACGTTGGGACGCGCCTGCGCAACCTGTTCGATGCGCTCCAGTATCTCTTTGTCCTCGTTGAAGGCGATACGGAAATCGCCGTGCAGGCGCTGATCCACGTCGGCGTCGTCCAGCGCGAAATTGCGCACGTGCAGCCAGTGGTCGATACAGACATTGTCGTCGACCGGCGTGATGAAATGGCAGGCGAAGATGCGCAGCCCCTTGCCGCGGTCCGCCGGATCGGCAATCGCACCGGCATCCGCGCTGCCGAAATCGATCACCGCGATGCAGGGCGCGACATAGTCGTAGTAATGCCAGCGATCCACATTGCCGCTGAAATTGCCGTACTTGGCGAACAGCGGGATCGGCGGCGCATTCCGGATCCAGCGCCATACCAGCACGCCACGATCACCGTAGGTGTGCTCCACCGGGATCTCTTCGCTCGCCGAGTTGCCGAGCGTCGACAGGTGCACGAAGCTGACATGGGCGGGGTCGCAGAGATTGTCGGCGAGATTGAGATAGTTGGTTTCGATCCGCAGGGCGTCGCCCTCCGCGGCATGCCAGCCCGCCTCGCCGAACTGCGGCAGGTCATAGATCAGCGATGGATCGGCCAGCGCGGGATCGCCGGGCCAGATCCAGACCAGGCCCATCTTTTCCCTGAGCGGATAGGAGGGCACCCGCGCGTTCTGCGGAATCACGGGCTGGCCGGGAATCCGGACACAACGTCCGTCGGCGCCGAAGGTCATGCCATGATAGCCGCATTCGATGGCGTCGCCCTTCAGCTTGCCCATCGACAAGGGCGCCAAACGATGCGGACAGGCGTCGTCGAGCGCAATGACCTGGCCGGCCTCGCCCCGGTACACGACGAGGTCCATGCCGAGAATGCGGTGTCGCGCGAGGGAACGCGTCACGTTGCGCGACCATGTGAGCGGATACCAGGTGTTTCGCGGCGCGAGCAGTTTCATGGCAGCTCCTAGTCCTTCCTAGTTCTTCAGCTTGGCCAACACTTCGGCGTCGGCGGGCTGATAGTCCGCGCCGTCGACATAGCGCCAGTCGGTCATCACGCCCTGGCCGTCCCGCACCGCGAGCTTGCCGACATAGACTCCCATGGTGGATTGGTGGTCGATCGCCCGGAAGGAGATCGGACCTACCGGCGTGTCGACCTTGAGATGCTCCATCGCCTTGATCAGATCGTCGGTCCTGGTCGAGCCGGCCGTCTCGATCGCCTTTGCCAGCACCAGCGTGTTGGCGTAGCCGATCAGCGCGCCGATGTTCGGAGGCTCCTTGAAACGCGCAACATAGGCTTTCAGGAACGAGTCGTGAGCCGGGGTCTTGATCTCGCTCCAGGGATACCCGGTGACCACCCAGCCGGGAGGCGCCTCATCCTTCAGCGGCGCGAGATATTCGGGCTCGCCGGACAGGATGCTGACGACGGCGCGCTTGGCGAACACATTGCGGGTCGTGCCTTCGCGCACGAATTTCGTGAGATCGGCCCCGAACGTCGCGTTGAAGATGGCATCGGGCTGCTCCGCCATCATCGCCTGCACCACTGCGCCCGCGTCGATCTTGCCGAGCGGCGGCCACTGCTCGGAGACGAATTCCACGTCGGGCTTCAATCGCTTCAATTCGCGCTTGAAGCTGGCCACGGCGGCCTGACCGAACTCGTAGTTGGGCGCAATCGTCGCCCAGCGTCGCGCGGGGAACTTGGCCGCCTCCTTTGCCAGGATGGAGGCTTGCGTATACGTGCTCGGCCGCAGCCTGAACGTATAGCGACTGCCCTTCTCCCAGATGAGCGCATCGGTCAGCGGCTGCGACGCGAGGAAGAATATCCGCTTCTGCTTGGCGAAATCGGCGACGGCGAGGCCGACATGGGAGAGGATCGTGCCCGTCAGGAGATCGACCTGCTCGCCATCGACGAGCTGACCGGCGGCGGTGATGGCCACGTCGGGCTTGCCGGCATCGTCACGGGCGATGATTTCGAGCTTGCGGCCGAGCACGCCGCCTTTGCCATTGATCTCGTCGCGCGCGAGCTCCCAGCCCTGGCGATAGCCGCGGGTCCCGACCGGGAGCGCCGAGTAGCTCGATATTTCGCCGATCTTGATCGGCGGCGGCTCGGCCGCCCACCCCGCGCCGCAGGTCAGGGCCAGGGCCAGGGCCAGTCCAACGAACTTCGCAACAGCCGAAATGCGCACAGCAGCCTCCCTTCATTGGGATCAGCGAATGTATGTAGTACTTACTACATAGCGAATACTAGGCGATGTTGGTTGTCAATGACGAAGAAAAGGCGGGGCTTGCCAAAAAAGCGGCAGGCCCCATCCTGCTGGTTGTGATTCCCCTGGGATAGGCGATGGCCAACAATACAGAGCTGCCAGCCCGCACACTGGCCGGCCCCCGTCTCAAGCGGCCGGCCAAGCGGAAAAAGGCCTCAACGGTGCGACGGACGCGAGCGCCCGATCAGACCCGCGAGGCGATTCTGCGCGCGGCCGTCGCCGAGTTTGCCCGCGAGGGCTATGGCGGCGCGCGAGTCGATCGCATCAGCAAGGCCGCCAAGAGCAACGACCGGATGCTCTATTACTATTTCAAGAGCAAGGAGAAGCTCTTTCACCAGGTCATCGAGCATTGCTATGCCGACCTGGTCGCTTCGGAAGAGGCGCTCGATCTCGATTTTTCCAACCCGCGCCAGGCGCTCGCGGCGCTGGTCGCCTTCAACTGGAACTACTACTGGGCGCACCCGGAGCTGTTGAGCATTCTCGCCACGGAGAATCTGTTCAAGGGCCGTCACGTCAAGAACAACATCCGCCGCAGCTTCTCCAATACCCAGCTGGGCATGCTGGATCGCGTGCTCCAGAGCGGCATCGAACGGCGCGAGTTCAGGCCGGACTGCGACCGCTTCCACCTTTATCTGTCGATCCTGTCGCTGACCTATTTCTACCGCGCCAACCTCTACACGCTGTCGAGCTATACGCAGATCGACCTCGCGGACGAGGAACGGCGGAGGACATGGCTCCTGCATGTGCAGACGATGATCGAGGATCTGGTGCGGCGGAAGGAGTGACGGGGTTGCAGCCGCTTCGCTGCGCCCGCAACGACGAGTGAGGGTAGTGCGCACGAAAAAAGGCCGGGATCGCTCCCGGCCTTTCGTTCGTGATGATGCGCTCTGCGCGAGGTCTACTTCGCTTCCGCGCGCTTGGGCGGGGTTGCCGGCCACGACTTGATCAGCGTGTCGTAGTCGACCGTCTCGCCCTTCGGCTTCTCGTTCGCGAGCTTGCGCTGGGGCGCGATGGTGCCGTCCTTCTCGGCCTTGGCGAACCAGTACTCCGGCTTCTCCTTCTTGTGGAGCTTCGGACCGCAGGCACCCTGCACGCCGGACTTCTCCAGGCGCTCCATGACCGAGTCCTGGGCCGCGGCGAGCGCGTCCATCGCCTGCTGCGGGGTCTTCGCACCGGACGAGGCGTCGCCGATGTTCTGCCACCAGAGCTGTGCGAGCTTCGGGTAGTCGGGCACGTTGTTGCCGGTCGGGGTCCACTGCACGCGCGCGGGCGAGCGGTAGAACTCGATCAGGCCGCCGAGCTTCGGCGCACGCTCGGTGAACGACTTGTCCCAGATGTCGGACTCACGGATGAAGGTGAGACCGACATGGCTCTTCTTCAAGCTCACCGACTTGGAGACGATGAACTGGAGATAGAGCCAGGCTGCCTTGCGGCGATCCGCCGGGGTCGATTTCAACAGCGTCAGCGATCCGGCGTCCTGGTAGCCGAGCTTCATGCCTTCCTTCCAGTACGAGCCGTGCGGCGATGGAGCCATACGCCATTTCGGCGTACCGTCCGCGTTCATCACGGCGATGCCCGGCTTCACCATGTCTGCGGTGAAGGCGGTGTACCAGAACATCTGCTGGGCGATGTTGCCCTGCGCCGGCACCGGACCCGACTCGGAGAAGGTCATGCCCTGGGCCTGCGGCGGCGCGTACTTCTTCATCCACTCGAGGTATTTGGTGATCGAGTAGACCGCCGCCGGACCGTTGGTGTCGCCACCACGCTCGACGGAAGAGCCGACCGGACGGCAGCCCTCCATGCGGATGCCCCATTCGTCGACCGGCAGACCGTTCGGAATGCCCTTGTCGCCATTGCCGGCCATCGACAGCCAGGCGTCGGTGAAGCGCCAGCCGAGCGAGGGGTCTTTCTTGCCATAGTCCATATGGCCATAGACCTTGACGCCGTTGATCTCCTTGACGTCGTTGGTGAAGAACTCGGCAATGTCCTCATAGGCGGACCAGTTCACGGGCACGCCGAGCTCGTAGCCATACTTAGCCTTGAACTTGGCCTTGTAGTCGGGGTTGGTGAACCAGTCGTAGCGGAACCAATAGAGGTTGGCGAACTGCTGGTCGGGCAGCTGATAGAGCTTGCCGTCCGGCCCGGTGCCGAACGACTTGCCGATGAAGTCGTTGACGTCGAGCATGGGGTCGGTGACGTCCTTGCCCTCACCGGTCATGTAGTCCGACAGCGCGATGGTCTGGCCGTAGCGGAAGTGGGTGCCGATCAGGTCGGAATCGTTGATCCAGCCGTCATAGACGTTCTTGCCGGACTGCATCTGGGTCTGCAGCTTCTCGACGACGTCACCTTCCTGGATGAGGTCGTGCTTGAGCTTGATGCCGGTGAGTTCGGAGAACGCTTTCGCCAGCGTCTGCGCCTCGTATTCGTGGGTCGTGATGGTCTCGGAGACGACGTTGATCTCCATGCCCTTGAAGGGCTCGGCGGCCTTGGCGAACCACTCCAGCTCCTTCTTCTGGTCTTCCTTCGACAGCGTCGAGGGCTGGAATTCCGCGATCCATTTCTGGATCACGGCCTCGTCGGCGGCGCGGACCGGCGCCGAGACCGCAAGCGACACCGCAACGATCGCGGCGGCGCTGGACATGGTCAAAAAGCTATTCTTGGTCAATGGACCTTTCCTTCTCCTAAACTGTCGCATGTTATTCCTCCGTTGCAGCGACAAACTCTTATACAGGCCCGGGTTGGTCCCGGATCTGGCCGTCCCTTCGCCAGTTTCAGACCGTGCGGAAGATGAGCACGGCCGTGACCAGCGAAATTCCGCTTGCGAGCCACAGGCTCGAAATCTCGAAACCCTCCTCTCCGATCGGCAGCGTGGCGATGGTATCGGTGCCGACGAGACCGATCCACGCGAGGTGGATGACGGCGGCGGCGATCAGCGAGATGAACAGGCGATCGCCGCGCGTGGTCGGGATGCGCAGCACGCCGACGCGCTCGGCCTCGGGATAGGCCGCGGCGAGCCAGGTCATCACGGCCAGCGTGCAGGCGAGCGCGACGAAGAAGATCGCGGTCGGCAGCGTCCAGGCCATCCATGCGATAGACTCCATGGCTGCCTCCTTACACGCGGCCGAGCGCGAAACCGCGCGCGATATAGTTGCGGACGAACCAGATCACCAGCGCACCCGGAATGATGGTGAGCACGCCGGCGGCGGCGAGCAGGCCCCAGTCCATGCCGGCCGCCGACACCGTGCGCGTCATGATCGCGGCGATCGGCTTGGCCGACACCGAGGTTAGCGTGCGCGCGAGCAGGAGCTCGACCCAGGAGAACATGAAGCAGAAGAAGGCGGCGACGCCGATGCCGCTGGCGATCAGCGGTACCAGGATCTTGATGAAGAAGCGCGGGAAGGAATAGCCGTCGAGGAAGGCGGTCTCGTCGATCTCGCGCGGCACGCCGGAGACGAAGCCTTCGAGGATCCACACCGCCAGCGGCACGTTGAAGATGCAGTGCGCCAGCGCCACCGCCCACGGCGTATCGAACAGGCCGATCGCCGAATAGAGGTTGAAGAACGGCAGCGCATAGACCGCAGCCGGCGCCATGCGGTTCGACAGCAGCCAGAAGAACAAATGCTTGTCGCCGAGGAAGCGGTAGCGCGAGAAAGCGTAAGCCGCCGGCAAGGCCACCGAGATCGAGATGATGGTGTTGAGGATGACGTATTGGAGCGAGTTGATGTAGCCGGAGTACCAGCTCTCGTCCGTGAAGATACGCTTGTAGTGCTGCAGGGTCGGGGTGTGCGGCCACAGCGTCATCGTCGAGACGATCTCGCTGTTGGTCTTGAAGCTCATGTTGACGAGCCAGTAGATCGGCAGCAGCAGGAAGACCAGGAACAGCCCCATGATGAGGCGGCGGCCGGGGATCGAATGCATCAGGCCACTCCTTCCTTCGGCTTGAGTGCGGGCACTGGCTTGAGCGCGGCCGAAGGCTTGGGCTCCACCGCCGGCTCGCTCGAAGCCTGGACTTTGCGTTCGACGCCGGCATTGGTCATCACGGTGTAGAAGATCCAGCAGACGATCAGGATGATGAGGTTGTAGACCAGCGACAGCGCGGCGGCCTTGCCGAGATCGAACTGGCCGAGCGCGATCTTGACGAGCTCGATCGACACGAAGGTCGTCGAGTTGCCCGGCCCGCCGCCGGTGACGACGAACGGCTCGGTGTAGATCATGAAGCTGTCCATGAAGCGCAACAGCACCGCAATCAGCAGCACGCGGTTCATCTTCGGCAGCTGGATCGCCTTGAATACGGCCCAGCGCGAGGCGCCGTCGATCTGCGCGGCCTGGTAATAGGCCTCGGGAATCGACTTCAGGCCGGCATAGCACAGCAGCGCGACGAGGCTGGTCCAGTGCCAAACGTCCATCACGATGACGGTGACCCAGGCATCGAACTCGTTGGCGACGTAGTTGTAGTCGATGCCGATGGCGTTGAGGGTATAGCCGAGCAGGCCGATGTCGGGCCGGCCGAAAATCTGCCAGATCGTGCCGACCACGTTCCAGGGAATCAGCAGCGGCAGCGCGAGGATGATCAGGCAGGCCGCGACCGTCCAGCCCTCGCGCGGCATCGACAGCGCGACGACGATGCCGAGCGGCACCTCGATCGCGAGGATCACCAGCGAGAAGAACAGGTTGCGGCCGAGCGAGGCGAGGAAGCGCCCGCCGAGATCGGTCGAGGGATCGAGCAGCTCCTTGAACCAGCCGACGCCGTTCCAGAAGAACTGGTTGTTGCCGAACGTGTCCTGCATCGAATAGTTCACCACCGTCATCAGCGGCAGCACCGCCGAGAAGGCGACGACCAGGAACACCGGCAGCACCAGGAACCAGGCTTTTTGGTTGACGGTCTTGTCCATCAGGCGGCTCCTTCCACCAGAAGGCTGTCGGCATAGACGTGCACGTGCGACGGATCGAATTTCAGCCCGGCGGTGCCGTCGGCGCTGGTGAACCCCGCCGGTGCTCGCGCGGCCAGCTTCGCGTCGCCGACGCGCACGCGCGCGAAACGGATGCGGCCGAGATCGTCGATGCGCTCGATCCTGGCGGTGAGCAGGCCCGGCGCGGGCGCAACGACCTCCACGAATTCGGGACGGACGCCGATCTCGATCTTGGCGGCCGAGGGCAGACTGTCGTAGCTGCGATCGAGCGCGATGACGTGGCCGCCGATCTTGGCCTCGCGCCCCCGCACCTCCGCCGGCAGGATGTTCATGCCGGGCGAGCCGATGAAATAGCCGACGAAGGTGTGCGCCGGCTTGTCGAACAGTTCGGCGGGCGTGCCGCTCTGCACGACGCGGCCGTCGTGCATGACGACGACGGTGTCGGCGAAGGTCAACGCTTCGGTCTGGTCGTGAGTGACGTAGATCATCGTGAGATCGAGCTCACGATGCAGCGCTTTCAGCTTGGAGCGGAGCTGCCATTTCAGCTCGGGATCGATCACCGTCAGCGGCTCGTCGAACAGCACGGCGGCGACGTCCGAGCGGACGAGGCCGCGGCCGAGCGAGATCTTCTGCTTGGCATCGGCGGTGAGTCGGGTGGCCTTGCGGTTCAGATAAGGTTCGAGGTCGAGCAGACGGCCGATCTCGGCGACGCGCTTGTCGATCTCGGCCTTCGGCACGCCGCGGTTCTTGAGCGGGAACGCCAGGTTCTGCCCCACCGTCATGGTGTCGTAGATCACCGGAAACTGGAACACCTGGGCGATATTCCGCTTCTGGGTCGACAGCGGCGTGATGTCCTTACCGTCGAACAGGATTTTCCCGCGCGACGGCGTGATGATGCCGGAGATGACGTTGAGAAGCGTGGTCTTGCCGCAACCGCTCGGGCCGAGCAGCGCATAGGCGCCGCCCTGCCGCCACGTCATGGTGACGGGCTTGAGCGCAAAGCTCTCCGGGGCGGCGTCGTTGCCGCCGTAGGAATGGGCGAGATCGACGAGGTCAATGCGGGCCATGGCGCACCTCCCTCAAGAACCAGGTGCCGCGACGAGGCGGCCAGCCGCATCGAACACGAACACATCATTCGGGTCGAGCACGGCGTCGAGCGTCTGGCCCGGCTCGAATTCGTGCACGCCGTGCAGCACCGCCACCCAGTTCGAGCCATCGCGGGTCAAATGCACGAAACTCTCCGAACCGGTGATCTCGGTCACCGTGACAGTGGCATGGAAGGCATGGCGGTCGGCCTCGCCATTGGCGAGCGCGAGCTGATGCGCGCGAAAGCCGACGCGATAGGCGCCGTCAGCCAGCGACGAATACAGCCCCGAGGCCGGTGACGCGATGCCCCCGGCATATTGCACGGAGCCATTCTTCTTCTCGATGCCGACGAGGTTGAGCGGCGGATCGGAAAAGACCTGCGCGACGCGCAAGGTCTGCGGCCGGCGGTAGACGCTGGCGGTCTCGCCCATCTGCAGCGCCTGGCCTTCCCACATGCACACCGTGTTGCCGCCGAGCAGCAGCGCCTCGGTCGGCTCGGTGGTGGCATAGACGAAGATCGCGCCCGAGGCCTCGAAGATGCGCGGCAATTCGGCGCGCAGCTCCTCGCGCAGCTTGTAGTCGAGATTGGCGAGCGGCTCGTCGAGCAGGACGAGATCGGCGCCCTTGACCAGCGCCCGTGCGATCGCCGTGCGCTGCTGCTGGCCGCCGGAAAGTTGCAGGGGGGTGCGCTTCAGGAACGGCTCGAGCCGCAGCAGTTTTGCCGCTTCCGCCACGCGCGCCTCGATCTCGTCGCGTGGCTTGCCCTGCACGCGCAGAGGCGAGGCAATGTTCTCGTAGACCGTGAGCGAGGGGTAGTTGATGAACTGCTGATAGACCATCGCGACCGAGCGCTGGCGCACGTCGACGCCGGTGACGTCCTTGCCGTTGACCAGCACCTTGCCCGTGGTCGGCTTGTCGAGACCGGCGAGCAGCCGCATGATAGAAGTCTTGCCCGACAGCGTCGGCCCGAGCAGGACGTTGAGCGTACCGCTCTCGAGCGTCAGGGAGACGTCGCGGATGTGCTCGACACCCTCGACGGTCCGGGTCACGTGATCCAGTGTCACGGTCATGAGCGTCCTCCCGCTTCCAGCAGGGGACTTTGCGGCACGGCGTGGGTCCTGATCCAGTCGTCGAGCGTCGCAATCTCGTCGGCAGATAGTCGCAGGCCGAGCTTGGAACGGCGCCAGACCACGTCCTCGGCGGTGACGGCCCATTCATTGGCCATGAGATAGCGGACCTCGCGCTCGGTCAGGGTCGCGCCGAAGGCCTGGCCGAGATCGGCCAATGATCTCGCATCGCCGAGCAGCTTCATCGCCCGCGTGCCATAGGCGCGCGCGAGCCGCCTTGCATGCTCATGGCTGAGGAAGGGATAGCCGCGCTGGAGCTCGGCGATCAGCCCGTCGATGTCCGACACATCCATGTCGCCGCCGGGCAGCGGCCATTTGCCGGTCCAGCCCTCGCGCGCTTTCGCGCTGCGAAGATAGGGCGCAAGGCGTTCCAGGGCCTCTTCGGCGAGCCTTCGATAGGTCGTGATCTTGCCGCCATAGATCGACAGCAGCGGCACGCCGCCGGGCGTGTCGAGCTCGAACACGTAGTCGCGTGTCGCGGCCTTGGCTTCGCTTGCGCCGTCGTCGTAGAGCGGCCGCACGCCGGAATAGGTCCAGACCACGTCATCCGGCGTGACCGGCTTGGCGAGATATTCGCTCGCCGCGGTGCAGAGATACTGGATCTCCTCGACCGTCGCCTTCACCTTGGCGGGATCGCCGTCATAATCGCGGTCTGTGGTGCCGATCAGCGTGAAATCGTCCTGGTACGGGATGACGAAGATGATGCGGCCATCGGCATTCTGGAACATGTAGGCACGGTCGTGATCGTAGAGTTTCTTCACGACGATATGTGAGCCCTGCACCAGGCGGACTTTTGCCTTCGCATTGACGCCGGCGCCGCGGCCGAGCACGTCCTCGACCCAGGGACCGCCGGCATTGACCAGTGCACGCGCCCGGACCTGCGAGCGCTCGCCGGTCAGCGTATTGACCATGCTGACCGTCCAGAGGCCGCCGGACTGGCGAATCTCGGTGGCGCGGGTGCGGGTCCGGATCTCGGCGCCCTTGTCGGCGGCATCGCGCGCGTTGAGCACGACGAGGCGGGCGTCGTCGACGAAACAGTCGGAATATTCGAATGCGCGGGCATAGCGATTCGGGATCAGCGGCTTGCCGACCTCGTCGCGCCTCAGATCGACCGAGCGCGTGGCGGGCAGCAGATGCCGGCCGCCGATGTGGTCATAGAGGAAGAGGCCCAAGCGCAGCAGCCAGGCCGGGCGCAGGCCGGCATGGTGCGGCAGGACGAAACGCAGGGGACGGATGATATGGGGCGCGATCCCCCACAGGATCTCGCGCTCGATCAGCGCCTCGCGGACCAGGCGAAACTCGTAATATTCGAGATAGCGCAGGCCGCCATGCACCAGCTTGGTCGACCAGGACGACGTCCCGCTCGCCAGATCGTTCATTTCGCACAGGAAAACCGTGTTGCCGCGGCCCACCGCGTCGCGCGCGATGCCGCAGCCGTTAACACCGCCTCCAATGATGGCGAGATCGAAAATACGCTCCAACAGACGCATCCCCCGGGCGACCGCTCGTTCCGTCAAGCGGCTACTTTCGCTTTTGATTAGATCACACCGAAAAGCGAAAGCAAGATGAAAGAGAAGCGAAAGGAAGCGAAAGCAGAACTTTTTGGTGGGCAATGGGCTGAAGAAATCAGCAATTTCGAAGCCAATTCCCGAGGCAGCGCCGCCCTTGATCGGTCGGCATCACAGAACTATAGTCATAATAGTCATATTGGTTCTCTCGCGCATGGTCGACCGAAACACTGCACCCGATCCGCTTCCGGCTGATGACATCTGGACACTCGCCAACGCCAAGGCACGGCTGTCCGAGGTGGTCGACCGCGCTCAAGCTGGCCCTCAGATCATCACCCGGCACGGCAAACCAAATGCAGTGGTCGTTTCCGCTGAGGAATGGGCACGGAAGACCGCACGCAAAGGCACGCTCGCCGACTTCCTGCTGGCTTCGCCGTTGCGCGGCACTGACCTCGAGCTTGAACGCATGCGGGATGAACCGCGCAACGAGATGCCGTGAACCTGCTCCTCGACACCAATGTGCTGTCGGAGGTTCGTCGGCCGGCGCCTTCCCCGAAAGTCCTGGCGTGGCTCGATACAATCGATGAGGACCGCGCGTTCATCAGCGTCGCCTCGATTGCCGAGCTCCGCCGCGGCATCGCTCTGCTGGACGACGCCCGGCGGCGCACGGCCTTAGCAGCTTGGCTCGTCCATGATCTGCCAGCGCGATTTGCAGGGCGCATCCTGCCGATCGACCATGCTGTGGCTGAACGATGGGGCGACCTGATGGCGCAGAGCCGCCGCACTGGTGTTGCACTGTCCGTCATGGACGGCTTCTTTGCAGCCAGCGCGCTCGTCAGCAACCTCACGCTCGTCACACGCAACGTGAAGGATTTTACGGCCTTCGGCGTCCCGCTGCACAATCCGTGGGGCGACGCCTAGGGGCTATCGCAGCCGCACCACCGGCGCGGCTTCAGGCACCGCATCCTGGGCGTCGGCCGGCGCATCGTCGATGTCCGCGTCCTTCGGCATCGCCGCGACCACTTCGATGCCCTTGCTGTGGCAGATGGTGGCGAGGCGCTCGGGGAGTTCCTGGTCGGTGACGAAGGTCTGGATCTGGGTGATGTGGGCGATCCGCACCGGCGCGCTGCGGCGAAGCTTGGTGGAATCGGCGACCAGCATGACGCTGCGGGCATTGGCGATGATGGCCTGCGCCACCTGCACCTCGCGATAGTCGAAGTCGAGCAGCGCCCCCTCCTCGTCGATCGCGGACGCGCCGATGATGGCATAGTCGACCTTGAACTGGCCGATCAGCTGCGTCGCGGTCGAGCCGACCACTGCGCCGTCGGCGCGCCGCACCGTGCCCCCCGCGACCACCACCTCGATGCGGGGATGGCGGTAGAGCAGCATGGCGACGTTGAGATTGTTGGTGATGACGAGCAGGTCCTCGTGCGAGGTCAGCGCGCTCGCGACCTCCTCCGTCGTGGTGCCGATGTTGATGAACAGCGAGCAGCCGTTCGGGATCAGCGAGGCGGCCGCCGCGCCGATCGCCTTCTTCTCGTCGGCGGCGACGAAGCGGCGCGCCTCATAGGCGAGGTTTTCGACGCCGGAGGCGATGATGGCGCCGCCATGGATGCGGGTCAGCGATCTCCGCTCGCAGAGGTCGTTGAGATCCTTGCGGATGGTCTGCGCCGAGACTTCGAAGCGACGCGCGAGCTCCTCGACCATGACGCGGCCCGAAGCGCGCGCGATGTTGAGGATTTCGGCTTGGCGATGGGTCAGTCCGGTCACGGCAACGGCCTCAAATCAGAGTGATGCATGGTGCGGCGGTTCGCGCCTTCGGTCAATGCGCGCGCCGATCACGGTTAACGGATGAAGGGCCCTCACCACGCCATTTCTTACCAAGTCATGGCGTTCGCAAGACGCGCGAGCAGCGCCGGATCGTCGAAGGCGCTGGCAGAAGTGACCGCGCCTGATGCAACCAGGTCGGCATGGCTGAGGCTGGTCCGGATGCCGACGGTCGGAATTCCGGCCGCCGTGGCGGATTGCACGCCGGTGCGGGAATCCTCGAATGCGATCGAGGTTTCCGGCCTCGCCCCGACCAAACGCAGCCCTTCCTGATAGGGCAGCGGATGCGGCTTGCCGTGCGGCAGCTCGGCGCCGATCACGAGCGCCTTGAAGCGATGGGTGATGCCGAGACCGGACAGCAGCAGCTCGGCGTTGAGGCGCGGCGCATTGGTCACGGCGACCATGGGGATGCCGGCGCTGTCGGCCCGGTCGAGCAGCGCCATCAGGCCCGGCAGCGGTGCGATCTGTCCGGTCACGAGCGTGCGGAAGACCTCCTCCTTCTCATCGAGGATCATGGCCCGCTGTTCCGGCGCCTCGTCGGGCAGAAAGCGCTCGCCGATCGCGACATTGGCGAAACCTTGCAGCTCCCTGGAGAAGCGCGCGTGATCGAAGACATGGCCGCGAGGTCCGAGCACCTGGTTGAAAGCCTTCAAGTGCAACGGATCGGTGTCGGCGAGCGTGCCGTCGATGTCGAACAACAACGCCCTGCCCATCGCATTGTAGTTGGCCTCGATCATTTCTGTACTTTCCCAAATGCGCGACGCATCGATGCGCGAGACGTATCAATACGGCCCCGATCGCGCAATTGCGCATTCACATGACGACAATGCGACACTCGACAAAGTCGCGCGCGGCTGCAACACTTGGTGCAAGATCAAAAAGGAGGAAACGATGACGATCAACCGACGCGATCTGGCTCTCTCCACTCTCGCCGTCTCCGCGCTTGCGTTCGCCACGCCGGCGCTCGCCGCTTCGGCGGACGAGGAAGCCGTGGCGAAGAAGGTCGAGGCCTTCCGCCTTGCCCAGATCGCGGCTGATCCGAAAGCGCTCGCCGCGCTGTGCTGGGACGATCTCAGCTACAGCCATTCCAGCGGCAAGGTCGAGGACAAGGCGACCTTCATCGCCAACGCCACCGACGGCAAATCGAAATTCCTGTCGATCGAATACAAGGACCCCACCATCAAGGTGGTCGGCCCCGCAGCGATCGTGCGTTTCCACTGGCTGGGCGAGCAGGAGATGACGGCCGACGGGAAAAAAGTATCGACCAACCTTCACATCCTGATGAACTGGCAGAAGCAGGGCGACGAGTGGAAGCTGCTGTCGCGAGCTGCGACGAAGTTGTAATGGCGTATTAACTTAACCCTCTCCCCTTGTGGAAGAGGTGGCGCGCCGCGATAGCGGCGAGACGGGTGAGGGGTTGCTATCAACGAGCAAACCCTCTCGCGATTTCGCGGATGCATACCCCTCATCCGGCGCTTCGCGCCACCTTCTCCCACAAGGGAGAAGGGAGGACAGATGTGTGCTCGGCAAAAAATTCCGGCCTCGCGCTTTGCGCGCCCCGGAATGACGGCGCTTACGCCGCCTCCTTCACGTCGCCGTTAACCAGCTTGCGCGCGGCGCGTTCGGCTTCGCGGGCGTTGCGGAAGAGCTGGCCTTCGAGACGGTTGAAGCGGTGGGACGAGGCGAAGAAGCAATAGCCTCCTTGAGAGCGAACGACGATGCCTGCGGTCTGCGAATTGACTTCAATGATGTAGCTGTCCGGCATGGTCCGTGGATCCCTCAGTGCGGGCAAATAACGACACTCATGCCCAAAGGTTCCCAGGCATTTGAGGCCGCTTCCACCCCGAATCGACACGCAATTGAGTACGCCGGGACCTCATCCGTTTTATGACTGGTTCTTGGCGAAGCCGCGACGAGGATGACTCACCCGCGCCGCGTTTTGCAGCGATTGCCACGTCTCGCAGGATGAGGCAGAGCGTCGCGCGCGATTACGTCGCGATCGGCGGATCATTTCGCTGGATCGCCTGCGGACGGCCGTGGTCGTCAATCGAGACGTAGGTGAAATTGCCGTCGGTGACGAGGAACGGATGAAGCTCCTTGCGCCGCAATGCCCAGGCCTCGAGATGCACCGTCAGCGAGGTGCGCCCGACGCGCACGAGATTGGCGTAGACCGAGACGAGATCACCGACATAGACCGCTTTGCGAAAATTCATCGCCTCGATCGCGACCGTCACGGTGCGCGACCTCGCAGCCTTCGAGGCGAACACGCCGCCGCCGACGTCCATCTGGCTCAGGAGCCAGCCGCCGAAGATGTCGCCGTTGGCGTTCGTGTCGGCCGGCATCGCCAGCGTGCGGATGCAGAGATCGCCGCTCGGCCCGGTCGTCGCTTGTTCGCTCATATCGCTCTCACGTGAAACTGTCCCAGCCCGGATCAGGCGCAAAGCGCGCGCCGAATCGCTCGGCCAGCGCGCGCAATGTCGACACCACGTCGTCCACGCCACGCGTGCGCGCATAGTTCAGCGGGCCGCCGCGGAACGGCGCGTAGCCGGTGCCGAAGATCATGGCGCCATCGACCGCATCGGCATCTTCGACGATGCCTTCGCGAAGCGCCGCAATGCAGACGTTGGACATCGGCAGCACGAGGCGGTCGATCATCTGGTCGTTGACCCTCGGGCCGGTTTCGGGAAGCGGCGCCTTCTCCGCCTTGCCGTCCTTCCAGGTGTAGAAACCCTTGCCGGTTTTGCGCCCGAGCTCGCCCCTGGCGACCTTCTCGCGCAGCCAGGCCGGCGTCGGCGGCAGCAGATCGCCGAACTTGGTCCGCAGCATGTCGCCGACGTCGAGGCAGATGTCGAGCCCGACCTGATCGGCGAGCTCGATCGGCCCCATCGGCATCCCGAACTGCTCGGCCGCAGCGTCGATCAGGCGCTGGTCGGTCTTCTCGTCCAGCATCACCATCGCTTCCAGCATGTACGGCGTCAGCGCGCGGTTGACGAGGAAGCCGGGCGAGCTCTTCACGGCGAGCGGCAGGCGGTCGATCGCGCCGACAAAGGCGAACGCGTCCTTCAGCACCTGCGGATCGTTGCCGTCATGACTGACGACCTCGACCAACTGCAACCGCGACACCGGATTGAAGAAATGCAGGCCGACCAGCCGCTCCGGACGCGCCAGAGTGGTGCGCAAGTCCTGAAGCGGAATGCTCGACGTGTTGGTCGCAAGGATCGCACCCGGCTTCATCCGCGGCTCGAGGCCGGCATAGACCTTCTGCTTCAGCTCGAGCTTCTCGGGCACCGCTTCGATGATGAGATCGGCGTTGCGGACGCCCTCCCCGTCGATGTCGGGGACGAGGCGATCGAGCGCGTCACGCACCTCGGTCGGCTTGCGGATGATCTTGCCGTAGAGCTCGGCTGCGCGCTTCACCGCACCCGCGATCGGCTCCGCCTTCATGTCGGCGAGCGAGACGCGCAGCCCCTGCCCCGCACACCAGGCGGCGATGTCGCCGCCCATCGCGCCGGCGCCGATGACATGGACGTGCCTGACCGCATTGCCGCTGCCTGCGGCCTTCTTCATCTGCTCGCGCAGGAAGAACACGCGGATCAAATTCTGCGCGGTCGGCGTCACCATCAATTTGGCGAAGGAAGTCTGCTCCGCCTTCAGCATCGCGGCCTTGCTGCCGCCATGGGTCTCCCAGAGATCGATCAGCGCGTAAGGCGCGGGATAATGCTCGCGGGATGCGGCCTTCGCCGCCTCCGCGCGCATGCGCCTGGCCAGCAGGCCACGCACCGGCCCGAGATTGGCCGCGCGCGCGAGCAGACCGGGCCTGGCCCGCTTCAGCCGGCCGAACAGCGCATCCTTCACCGCGCCGTGGACGTGGCGCTCCTGCGTCACGGTATCGACGAGGCCGAGCGCCCTGGCGCGGCGCGCATCGATGGTGCGGCCGGTCAGCATCAGCGCCATCGACTGGGTCGGATTGACCAGCGCGGTGAACCGCGCCGTGCCACCGAGGCCGGGGTGCAGGCCAAGCATCACCTCAGGGAAGCCGAAGCGCGCACCGTCGATGGCGATGCGCGCCTGGCAGGCGAGCGCGACCTCGAGCCCGCCGCCGAGACAGAAGCCGTGGATGACCGCGACCGTCGGCAGCCTCAAGGCTTCCAGGTGGTCGACCACCGCATGCGCGGCGCGGATGCGCGTCTCGACCATGGCGGGATCAGAGGCGCCGCGGAATTCGTTGACGTCGGCTCCGGCGATGAAGCCGGAGGGTTTGGCCGAACGGATCACGAGGCCGGCCGGACGCTCGGTCTCGATCGCGGCAAGAACGGCGTCGAACTCCTCCATCACATCGGAGGACAGGGTGTTGGCGCTCGCATCAGTGCGATCGAACAGCAGCCAGGCAACACCATCGGCGTCACGCGTCAGCTTGAAATGCTTGTATGGACTGTCCGCCGCGGGCGGAGGCCCGAGCGTCAGGACGCGGTCGCCCAGCGCGGTCAAGATCTTCGAATCCATGGTCACACCGCCTCGATCAGCATGGCGCCGCCGAGCCCGCCGCCGATGCATTCGGTGGCAACGCCACGCCGTGTGCCGAGCCGCTTCATGGCGTTGACGAGATGCAGCACGATGCGGTTGCCGGACGTGCCGACGGGATGGCCGAGCGAAATCGCGCCGCCGTCGACGTTGAGCCTGTCACGGTCGATCTCGCCGGCCGCGCCGTCCAGCCCAAGAATCTCGCGGCAGAATTTGTCGTCGTTCCAGGCGGCGAGGCAGCCGAGCACCTGCGTCGCAAAGGCCTCGTTCAGCTCCCAGGTCTCGACATCCTTGATCGTGAGATTGTTGCGCGTGAGCAGCGGCGTCGCCGACATCACGGGCCCGAGGCCCATGATGCTGGGATCGAGCGCGGCCCAGTTGCTGTCGACGATGACGGCCTTCGGCGTCAGCCCGTGCTTTGCGACCGCGGCGTCGGACGCCAGGATCACCCAGGAGGCACCGTCGGTGATCTGCGAAGAATTGCCGGCGGTGACCTGTCCCCAGGGGCGCTCGAACACCGGCCGGAGCTTTGCCAGCGTATCGACCGTCGAATCCGGACGCACGCCGTCGTCATGGTCGAAGAACTTGCCGTCGCGGGAGAACGCGGTCTCGACCTCGCCGTTGAGAAAACCGGCGCCCTGCGCATGCGCAAGGCGGCGATGGCTCTCGGCGGCATAGGCATCGGACTGCGCGCGCGTGATGCCGAAGAGATGGCCGACCACTTCCGCGGTCTGGCCCATGTTCAGCTCGGTGATGGGATCGGTCAACCCGCGCTCGAGGCCGATAATCGGCTTGAGATAGCGCGGCCGCAGCTTGAAGGCCGCCGCGAGCTTGGCGGCAACGCCCTTGGCGGTGGCGAGGCCGGCGAACCAGCGTACGCCGGAATTCGGCCAGACCAGCGGCGCGTGGCTGAGCGCCTCGGTGCCGCCGGCGAGGATCATGTCGGCATGACCCTCGCGGATGTAGCGGTAGGCGGTGTCGATCGACTGCATGCCGGAGCCGCAATTGATCTGCACGGTGAAGGCGACCATGTCCTCGCCCATACCGAGCCGGAGCGCGGCGACACGGGCCGGGTTCATCTCGTCCGCGATCACGTTGACGCAGCCGAGGATGAGCTGATCGAAAGCGTCAGGCGAAAACGGCTGGCGCGCCAGGAGCGGCCGGCCGCACTGCACGGCGAGATCGACCGGCGTGAACGGACCGGGCCCAGAACGCGCCTTCAGGAACGGCGTCCTGCTGCCGTCGACGATGAAAACCGGTCGTGCCATCAGCTCGCCGCCCTCTGTTCACCGAGTTCCTGGAAGAACTGATGCACATTGACGGTTTTCTTGTAAATCGGCGACAGCGCCTCGGGCGCAAAATCGTCGACCTCTATCACTTTTGTGACGGCTTCGCGGGCTGCGGCGAGCTGCTCGCCCTCAGCCTGCGTGATCACGCCCTTGGCGACCGCTTCCTTCCAGTCGCGGATCTGCGCGGCGCGGAGGCGCCTGGCGATGGCGTCCGTGCTGGCGACCAACTCGAACGCGCGCTCCAGCCGGGCAAAACCGCCGTCGTCATCGACCCGGGCCAGATCCGGCGTGAGGCGCTCGCGTGCCGCCGACGGCTCCAGCGCGATGCCAGCGCATTGGTGCACGACGCTGTCGGAGGGTCCGAGCACGCGCGCACCGAACGGCTGGACCACGAGCCTGAGGAAGCCCGCGACGAAGCGGTTGGGCAGATTGGCGAGGATCTCGGCGAGCCGGTTCTCGATGGTCCGAAAGCCCGTCGCCATGCACCATTCCAGCGCAGCAAAATCCTCCTTCTGCCGGCCCTCGTCCTGCCAGCGCTTCAGCGCGGCCGAGAGCAGATAGAGCTCGGACAGGATGTCGCCGAAGCGGGCCGACAGCATCTCCTTGCGCTTGAGCGCGCCGCCGAGCGTCAGCAGCGCCATGTCGGCGCAGAGCGCAAAGGCCGCGGAGTAGCGCGAGAGCTGTCGATAGAATGGCGTCGCATCGCCCGCATCGGGCGCCGGCGCGAATGCGCCAAAGGTCCAGCTGCGGCCCAAGGCGCGGAACAGGGTCCGGAAACTATGGCCGACATGCTTCCAGAACGCCTTGTCGAACGCGGTAAGGCCGCGCTCGCGGTCTGAATCGGCGAGCGCATTCATCTCGTCGAGCAGATAGGGGTGCGCGCGGATGGCACCTTGCCCGAACACGATGAGGTTGCGGGTCAGGATGTTGGCGCCCTCGACCGTGATGCCGACCGGCACGGCGCGGTGCAGATTGCCGAGATAGTTTTGCGGCCCGTCGATCACGGCCTTGCCGCCATGGATGTCCATGGCGTCATCGATGGCGGTGCGCATCCGCTCGGTCGCATGCAGCTTCATGATGCCGGAAATGACGGCGGGATGAATGCCGGCATTCAGCGCAGCACAGGTCAGCCGCCGTGCCGCGTCGAGCTGGTAAGCGGTCGCAACGATGCGCGCGAGCGGCTCCTCGACACCTTCGAACTTGGAGATGGAGATGCCGAACTGCTCGCGGATGCGGGCATAGGCGCCGGTGGTGCGCGCCGCATAGGCGGCACCCGCGGCAGAGAGCGACGGCAGCGAGATGCCACGGCCGGCGGCCAGCGCCGTCATCAGCATCTTCCAGCCCTGGCCCAGCCGCTCCTTGCCGCCGATGACATAGTCGAGCGGGATGAAGACGTCGCGTCCCCAATTCGGACCGTTCTGGAACACCTGCATCGATGGCAGATGGCGCTGGCCGATCTCGACGCCGGGCAGGTTGGTCGGGATCAGCGCCACGGTGATACCGAGCTCTTCTTGATCGCCGACCAGACGATCCGGGTCGTAAGCCTTGAAGGCAAGGCCCAGCAGCGTCGCGACGGGGCCTAGCGTGATGTAGCGCTTGTGCCAGTTGAGCCTGAGGCCGACGGTCTCGCGGCCCTCGAACTCGCCCTTGCAGATGATGCCGGTGTCGACCATCGAGGCGGCATCTGAGCCGGCTTCGGGGCTGGTGAGCCCGAAGCAGGGAATGTCGCGGCCGTCGGCGAGGCGTGGCAGCCAGCGTTCCTGCTGCTCCCTGGTACCGAAGCGCATCAGGAGCTCGCCCGGGCCGAGTGAGTTCGGCACCATCACGGTGACGGCCGCCGCGATCGAGCGGGTCGAGATCTTGCGCACCACTTCCGAATGCGCGTAAGGCGAGAAGCCGAGGCCGCCGAACTCCTTCGGGATGATCATGCCGAAGAATTTCTCGCGCTTGACGAAATGCCAGACATCCTGCGGCAGGTCGCGCCACTCCCAGAAGATCTTCCACTCGTCGAGCATGGCGCAGAGCTCGTCGACGGGACCGTTCAGGAAGGCCCGTTCCTCATCGGTCAGCCTCGCCTGCGGCACCTTCAGCAGCTTCGACCAATCAGGGTTGCCGGTGAAGAGATCGGCATCCCACCAGACGTCACCCGCCTCCAGGGCCTCGCGCTCGGTCTCGGACATCGCCGGCAGCACGCCGCGCGCCCAGGAAAAGATCGGCTTCGTGATGGTGTCGCGGCGGAAGCTCATGGCAGACCTCATGATCGGCGCGTTTCGCGGGTATTTTAGCGGAAAGTGGGTGGCGGATGTGAAGACTTCGGCTGCGACATTGACGCGGCCGGGCGGCCCCGGACCATAACGGCCGGGGTGCGGGGGCGGTTCCGGGAGGGGTAATGGGGGTAGAATGTCATTCCGGGGCACGCGAAGCGTGAGCCCGGAATCCATCGTGCGGCAGCGTCGGTGGATGAATGGATTCCGGGCTCGACGCTACGCGTCGCCCCGGAATGACATGTGGAGAGAGAAGCGCCGGCCTAATCCGGCCGGATCATCTCGAACATGTTTTCCGGCTTGATCTCGAAATAGTCGCCGCGGCGGCCGGCGCGGACGATCGGGCGGGCGGCGGCGGTCTGGTAGACGCCGTCCTTGATCATGGCCTTGTCGATGTGCACGGCGACGACCTCCCCTAACGTCAGCCAGGCGTCGGCCTCCTTGCCGTCGGCGCCCTTGAGGCGGACGATGTCGGACACCTTGCACTCGAAGGCGACGGGGCTCTCGCCCACCCGCGGCACGTTGACGAGCTTGCCGGGCACGGCGGTGAGCCCCGCAAGCTTGAACTCGTCGACCTCCGGCGCGACATGCGCCGCGGTCGCGTTCATGTGCTTGGCCAGGTCCATCGTGGCCAGATTCCAGACGAACTCGCCGGTCTGCTGCATGTTCTCGACCGTGTCCTTCCAGTTGGTGGAGGAGAAGCCGATGATCGGCGGCACGTAACAGAACGCGTTGAAGAAGCTGTAGGGCGCGAGGTTGACGTGGCCCTTGGTATCGCGGGAGGAGATCCAGCCGATCGGCCGCGGCGCGATGATGGCGTTGAAGGGATCGTGCTTGAGGCCGTGGCCCTTGGAGGGCTCATAGAAATAAAGGTCTTTGTCGGTCACGCGGGTGCTTCCTTTTCGTCATTGCGAGCGCAGCGAAGCAATCCAGAATCCCTCCCCGGAGACAGTCTGGATTGCTTCGCTGCGCTCGCAATGACGGAGTTTGTTGGTCCGTCCTGGCCGCTTCCAGCCGGTCAGCCCGGGGGCGGCCGGCTGCTTATAGAGGGAAACTCGCCGCCCCGTCAGTGGCGCGGCGACAGACCCGCGATGACGAAATCGATCATCTGGTCGATGGTCGGGCCCGGCTTGGTGGCACACTGGGCGATCATCTGGGGGTGGAAGAACCGCATCATCGCGGTGCAGGCGCACAGCGAGGCCAGCTGCAGGTCCGGCGCCTCGAACTCGCCGGAGGCGACGCCTTGCGCGATCATCTGTCCGACCACGCCGGCGATACACTCCATATGGTTGACGCAGACCTGCCAGTCCTCCTGCATCGCGATCTCGACCATCTCGTGCAACTTGTTGTCGCCGACATAGCGCTCGGTGTTCATGCGGTGGATGGTGGTGAGCAGATCGCGGAAGCGCTCCCTGACCGGACCGGGCTGTGCGACGATCCGCCGGGCCTCGAGCTCGACCTCGCCCATGAGCGAGCGGGCCACCGCCTGATGAATCGCTTTCTTCGATTCGAAGAAGCGATAGACGTTGGCGGGGCTCATCCGGAGCTCCTTGGCGATATCCCCGACCGTGGTCTTCTGGTAGCCGATTTGGCGGAACAGCCGCTCAGCCACCTCGAGAATACGATCCCGGGTCTCGCCTTCGATATGTTCCGCAACCAGTGTCATTTGTCAGGACTCGTCCGCCAGCACTTCATCTCACTTATTCAGCCGCTTCAGCAAGCGGAATAGCTGAATGCTCATCGCTCCCATGCTGCGGCGCGGCAGGCTGTTCGGGGATACCTGCCTCATCCAGGCTCTTCCTGAACCACAGGGCGTAGAGGCCCGGCAGATACAGGAGCGTGAGGAAGGTCGCGACGAACAGGCCGCCCATGATGGTGATCGCCATCGGGCCCCAGAAGGCCGAGCGTGACAGCGGGATCATGGCGAGGATGGCGGCGAGCGCCGTCAGCACCACGGGCCGGGCGCGGCGGACGGTGGCTTCCACGATCGCCTCGCGCCGAGGCAGGCCGTGCGAGACGTCGGTCTCGATCTGGTCGACCAGGATGACCGTGTTGCGCATGATCATGCCGGCGAGCGCGATCAGGCCGAGCAGCGCCACGAAGCCGAACGGGGCATTGGCGACGTTGAGGCCGAGCGAGGCGCCGACGATGCCGAGCGGCGCGGTCAGGAACACCAGGATCAGGCGCGAGAAGCTCTGAAGCTGGATCATCAGCAGCGTCAGCATCACCATGACCATCACCGGGAAGAGGATGAAGATCGAGGCGTTGCCCTTGGCGGATTCCTCGAACGCCCCGCCCGCCTCGATCCGGTAGGCCGGCTCGAGGTGGTCCGTGATCGCCTTCAGCTTCGGCGTGATCTGGTTGGTGACGTCGGGCGCCTGCACGCCGTCGACGACGTCGGAGCGCACGGTGATCGCCATGTCGCGGTTACGCCGCCACATGATCGGTTCCTCATGGGCATACTCGATCTTGGCGATCTGCTGCAGCGGCACGGCAACGCCATTGCGCGAGGTGATGGTGAGATCACCGACACCGCCGAGGTCGAGGCGTTCGGACGGGATCGCGCGGGCGACCACGCCGACCTTCTCGATGCCGTCGCGCACGGTCGTGACCTGCGAACCCGAGATCAGCATCGCCAGCGCCTGCGAGACGTCCTGCGGGGTCAGGCCCATGGCACGGGCACGATCCTGGTCAACGACGAGCTTGAGGTAAGGCGATTGCTCGTTCCAGTCGAGCTGGACGTCCTTGACGCTCTTGTTCTGCCGCATCACGTCGCGGACCTGGTAGGCGATCTCGCGCACCTTGTTGGCGTCGGGGCCGATGACGCGGAACTGGACGGGGAAGCCGACCGGTGGACCGAAGTTGAAGCGGTCGACGCGCACGCGCGCCTCGGTCAGGAAGCCTTCGGCAGCTGCGTTCTCGATCTTCGCCTTGATGCGCTCGCGCGCCTCGACGCCCTTGGCGACGATGACGATCTCGGCGAAGGCCTCGTTCGGAAGCTGCGGATTGAGGCCGAGCCAGAAGCGCGGCGAGCCTTGGCCGACATAGGAGGTATAGGTCTCGATGTCCTTGTCGTCCTTCAGCAGCGTTTCGGCCTTCTTCACCGCCTTCTCGGTGACGTTGAAGGCGGTGCCTTCGGGCAGGCGCAACTGGAGGAACAGCTCGGGCCGCTCCGACAGCGGGAAGAACTGCTGCTGCACATGGCCGAAGCCGACGATCGAGGCGACGAAGACGACGACGGTGGCAACCACCACGGTGATGCGGTGATTGACGCACCATTGCACGATGGCACGCAGGCCGCGGTACATGCGGGTCTCGTAGACCGCGTGCGGATCGTGGTTGTGGTGCGCCTTCATGTCCGGGAGCAGCTTGACGCCGATATAGGGCGTGAAGATCACCGCCACGAACCAGGAGGCGACCAGCGCGATCGCCACGATCCAGAAGATGCTGCCGGCATATTCGCCGACCGCGGAATTGGCAAAGCCGATGGGGAGGAAGCCGGCAGCCGTGACCAGCGTTCCCGTGAGCATCGGGAACGCAGTCGATTCCCAGGCAAAGGACGCCGCGCGCATGCGGTCCCAGCCCTGCTCCATCTTCACCACCATCATCTCGACCGCGATGATGGCGTCGTCGACGAGCAGGCCGAGCGCGATGATCAGCGCGCCGAGCGTGATGCGGTGCAGATCGAGCGACATCGTGTTCATGACGATGAAGACGATGCCGAGCACCAGCGGCACCGACAAGGCGACCACGATGCCGGTGCGCCAGCCGAGTGCCAGGAACGAGACGAACAGCACGATGACGAGCGCTTCCATGAAGGAATGCACGAACTCGCCGACGGCGTGCTCGACCACCTTGGGCTGGTCGGCGATCAGCTTGACGTCGATGCCCTGCGGCACGGCCTTCATGAACTCGTTGGTCGCCTTCTCGACCTCCTTGCCGAGATCGAGAATGTTGGCGCCCTTGGCGGTGACGACGCCGATGCCGATCGCGGGCTTGCCCTCCTGGCGCACGACGAAGCTCGGCGGATCGACAAAGCCATGGGTGACGGTGGCGATATCGCCGAGGCGGAACACGCGGCCGTTGCTCTCGACCGGCGTTTCGGCGACGGCCTTGGCACCGTCGAGTGCGCCGGTGACGCGCAGCGGCACGCGCTGCGACGAGGTCTCGACCGTGCCGGCCGGCGTCACGTTGTTCTGCTTGGCGAGCGAATCGAACAGCGCCTGCGGCGTGATGCCGAGGGTGGCGAGCTTGGCGTGGGAGAACTCGACGAAGATGCGCTCGTCCTGATTGCCGTAGACGTCGACCTTGGTCACGCCGGGCACCTTCAGGAGGCGCTGACGAAAACCTTCCGAGACCTTCTTCAGCTGGGCATAGTCGGCGCCGTCGCCGGTCATCATGTACAGGATGGAATCGACGTCGGAGAACTCGTCGTTGACGACGGGCCCGAGGATGCCGGACGGCAGCTGGCCCTGCACGTCGACCAGCTTCTTGCGCAAGAGGTAGAAGAGATAAGGCACGTCCTTCGGCGGCGTGTTGTCGCGGAACGTAACCTGGAGCGCGGTGAAGCCGGGCTTGGAATAGGTCTGCACCTTCTCGAAATAGGGCAGCTCCTGGATCTTCTTCTCGATGGGGTCGGCGACCTGGGTCTGCATCTCCTGCGCGGTCGCGCCCGGCCACATCACGGAGACGTTGACCACCTTCACCGTGAAGAAAGGATCCTCGGCGCGGCCGAGCTTCTCATAGGAGAAGAAGCCGGCGACGCCGAGCACGATCATCAGGAAGAGAACCAGCGTCGGATGACTGACGGCCCAGGCCGAAAGGTTGAAGCGCTTCATCGCTCTCTCCGCAAAGAAGATCCAGTTGCAAATACGACAGCCGCTCTATCACCCCGTCATCGCGAGGCAGCGAAGCAATCCAGGGGGCTGGGCAGGTTCTGGATCGCTTCGCCGCTTCAGCCTTTGCTTAGGGACAAAGGCCGAAACTCTCCTCGCAAGGACGAACTCGTAAACAAACCTAGAAAGACAGGGACGACACGATCCGCACCCGCTGGCCCGGATCGAGTTTCTGCACACCGAGGGTGACGATCTTGGCGCCCTCTTCGACGCCACTGGTGATGATCACGTCGTTGCTCTCGTAGGACTTCACCGTGACCGGCTTCAAAGTGAGCGCACCGTTGTCGTCGACGACGTAGAAGGACGGCTTGCCGCCTTCATTGAACAGTGCCGACAGCGGCAGCCGCGCGACGCGCTCGGTCGCGGCGTCCGACAGCGTCAGCGTCGCGGTCATGCCGAGCGCGACCTTGTCGTCGGCCTCGGGCAGCGAGAACTTTGCCAGATAGGTGCGCGTGGCCGGGTCGGCCGCCGGCGCGATCTCGCGCAGCTTGGCCGCATACTTCTTGTTCGGCTCGGACCAAAGAGTGACGCTGGCGACGCCCGACTTGGCGCGTCCGACCAGCGTCTCAGGGATCGCGACGACCGCTTCCTTCTCGGCAAAGCGGGCGACACGGATCGAGGCCTGGCCCGCGGCAACCACCTGGCCGGGCTCGATCAGCGTTGCGGTGACGACGCCTCGGGCGTCGGCGTTGAGCGTCGCGTAGGAAAGGGAATTCTTGGTCAGTTCGACCGAGCGCTCGGCCCGGTTCAGGCGCGCGCGGGCCTCGTCGGCGGCGGCGCGGCTCGAATCCAGTTGCGCATCGGTGGTCCAGCCCTTGGCCTTCAGGTCCTTGGCGCGCTGCTCGGCGGCGGCGGCCTGGGCCAGCACACCGGTCGCGGCAGTCTGCTCGGCGACGGCCTGCTCGGCCTGGAGCTTCAGGTCGATCTCGTCAAGGGTGGCCAATGGCTGGCCGACTTCGACGGTCTGGCCGACCTCGACCAGGCGCTTGGCAACCTTGCCGGCGACGCGGAAGCCGAGATCGCTCTCGATCCGCGGCCTGATGGTGCCGACGAAGCTGCGCTCCGGCGTCTCGGCACTATAATGCGCGGTCGCAACCAAAACCGGCCGCGGCGGCTCGGCCTTCTCGGCGACAGTATCATTGCACCCGGCCAGGGCTGCGGCCATCAGAGCCAGCGACACACCCGCCAAGAGCTTGGAATAGCTGGATAATACCGACCGGACGAACATCGAAGGACACTCCTGCATCTCGATTTGAGGAATGTCGACTAATCACTGACGAAAGTCAATAATCGTCAGTCATCAGGAAAGCGTGATCGTTAAGCGGTGGTAAGGGTTGGGGGGGGGGCCATGTTGCGAAGGTGCGATTGTAGGGCGGGCAAAGCGGAGCGTGCCCACCAATCCGATCAGCGCAGGGAAAGATGGTGGGCACGGCGCGCAAGGGGCGCGCCTTTGCCAACCCTACTAATTGACGCCCTTACCGCCCCTGCTCGGCAAACTCGTGCTTGCTGTCGTGGCCGCCGACGAAGACCAGCAAGCCGGCGATCAGGGGCAGCACGGCGAGGACGAGCAAACCGGTCGAGGTCTGGCCGGTGGCTTCCTTGACCCAGCCGATCAAATAGGGCCCGCCGAAACCGGCGAGATTGCCGATCGAGTTGATCAGGGCGATGGCGCCGGCCGCCGCGGTGCCGGAGAGCCAGGCGGTCGGCAACGTCCAGAACACGCCGAAGCAGCAGAACACGCCGATCGCGGCGACCGTCAGCGCCACCATCGTCAGGGTGGGATCGGTGAGAGAGGAGGAGATGCCGAGGGCAACGGCTGTGAGCAGCAGCGGGGCGCCGACATGCATGACGCGCTCGCGGCTCGCATCCGAATGCCGCGCCCACAGGACCATGGCGATGGTGCCGAACAAATACGGGATCGCGGTGACGAAGCCGGTCTGCGCGTTGGTGAGGCCGAACGCCTTGACGATCTGCGGCAGCCAGAACTGCATGCCATAGAGCGCGCCGACGAAGCCGAAATAGATCAGGCTGAGTGCAATCACCTTCTGTGACGACAGCGCCTCGCCCAGCGAGAAGTGCTTCACTGCCTGCTTTGCCGCGATCTCCGAGTCGAGCTTGGCCTTCAGCCAGGCCTTCTGCTCGGCCGAGAGCCAGTCCGCCTTCTCCGGTCTGTCGGTGAGATAGAACCAGGTGACGATGCCGAGCAGCACGGAAGGAATGCCCTCGATGATGAACAGCCACTGCCAGCCCTTCAGCCCCATCATGCCGTCGAGCCCGAGCAGCAGGCCCGAGATCGGCGCGCCGATCACGGTCGAGACCGGAACGGCGATGGCGAAGGCCGCGAGGAAGCGGGCGCGATATTGGGCCGGATACCAGTAGGTGAGATAGAGGATGATGCCTGGGAAGAAGCCGGCCTCGGCGACGCCGAGCAGGAAGCGCAGGACGTAGAAGCTCGTCACGCCGCTGACCATTGCCATCAGTGCCGAGATGATGCCCCAGGTCACCATGATGCGGGCGATCCAGCGGCTCGCGCCGAATTTTTCCAGCGCAAGGTTGCTCGGCACCTCGAAGATGAAATAGCCGATGAAGAAGATGCCGGCGCCCCAGGAGAAGATCAGCGGGGTGAACTTCAGCTCCGCATTCATGGTCAGCGCGGCAAAGCCGAGATTGACGCGGTCGAGATAGGAGAAGAAGTAGGCCAGCACCAGGAACGGAATCAGGCGCCAGGAGATGGCGCGGATGGTCGAGGTCTCGATGTCGCTCTTGCTGGCGCTCTTGGCTCCGCCGACAGAACCGGCATAGGTGGTCTGGCTCATGGCTTCCCCCCGGGGTTGTTGCTTTTCTAGGGCTGAGTGGCGGTTTTGAGCATCGCGGGCAAAGAGTCAATGGAACGAGCAATGCGCGGGGCGCAGCCGGATCAACCTGTTGCGCCGGTCCTGACATCGCTGATCCGCGCCGGCCTCACCGCGATGGTGATCGTCTGCGGGTTGTCGCTGCGCTGGTACGGCTTTCCGCTCGGGCTTCCGGCCTTCGTGGTGAAATATGGCGGCTCGCTCTTGTGGGCCACGATGGTGTTCTTGCTGGTCGGGGTTGTGCTGCCACGCCTCACGCGGACGCAGATTGCGGCCATCGCGGTGGCGATTGCGGTCATCGTGGAATTCTCCCGCCTGGTGCACACGCCATGGCTCGATGCGTTCCGGCTGACAGCGGCCGGCGCGCTGCTGCTCGGTCGCATATTCTCGCTGTGGAATCTGGTCGCCTACCTCGCCGGTATCGTCGTCGGCATCTGGCTCGACAGCCGCGTCGCGAGAAACCGGATTCAGCCCCAGCCAAACACGCTCAATTCGTAACAGGCCGCGTCGACCCGCGAATGATCAGTTCCGTCGGCACGGTGAGACCACGGCCGCGCTCGATCTCATCGCCGCGCATACGCTCCAGCAGCATGGTCGCGGCATGGCGGCCCATCGCCGCGAGATCCCACGCAATCGCCGTAATGGGCGGCGTATGCAGTTCGGCGAGATCCGAATCGCTGCCGGCCACCACCGAAATCCCGTCCCCGACCGCGATGCCCATCGTTCGCAGCGCTCTCAGGCAACCGCCGAGCATATCCATCGCCGCGACGAAGAGCGCCGTCGGGGGATCGGCAAGGCTCATCAGCGACGCCGTCGCCCGATAGGCTTCTTCACTCGAGAGCACATTGTCGCGCAGCAGCCTCGGATCCGGCACGACGCCCGCCGCCGCATAGGCCTCACGAAGTCCCTCGAGGCGGCTGCGCGACGGGAAGGCCTTGGTGTCGCCGACAAGCACGGCAATTCGCCGGTGCCCAAGGCCGAGCAGATGGCTCGTCGCAAGGCGCGCGCCCTGGCGATGATCGGCTGTGACGCGATCCAGTGCCTCGATACGATCCCGGTCGATGAGCAGGACCGGCATCGGCGCCTCCGACAGCGCTTCGCGCACGTCGCGATGCTGCTCATCGCTCAGCGTCATCATCACGCCATCCACCCGGCGCCTGCGGAAAGCACTCAACAGGGCGATCTCGACTTCGGGACGATTGGTCGTGCTCGCCAGCAGCAAGGTGTATCCGGCCTCACGCAGGACCGCTTCGGCCTCCTTGATGAACAGCGCGAAGCGCGGGATGTCGAAATCACGAATGGCGCAGGCGACGAGCCGCGACCGGCCCGCGCGCATGCTCTGGGCCGTGACGTCGACCTCATAGCCGAGATGCGCCATGGCCCTTTCGACGCGCTCGCGCAGCTCTCTGGTCACCGTGGGATGATCGTTGAGCACACGAGATACCGTGCCGACCGCGACGCCAGCCTCCCGGGCGACGTCCCTGACCTTCACGGTTTGCGATCGGCGAATCTGCGCTGGCATAGAATCATATGAACCGGTTCACGACTTCTGGCAAGGTCGTCCCATCGAGGTTTGCTATATAATTGAACAATTTGCTCAACAATTGTTTCCGGCGATCGTCCCGCAAATGAACCGGTTCATTGACTTCGACGTCGAACTCAGCACAATGGCGGCGGTGGGAAGTCGCGCGAGGAGACCTCGCCCTCCATCGGAATCGGACCGGTCGGATACAGGAGACAGCTCAGCCATGCAGCAGCCCAAGATCGCCTTCGTTGGATTTGGCGAGGCCGCGCAATGCTTCGCAAAGCATCTCGCGACCCAGACCCGAGCACGGATCGTCGCATTCTGTCAGGGCAAGACGAACGCGCCGCCCTACTCTCGGGCTTTTCGCGCGGTGGCGGCCGATTGTGGCGTCACGCTCGCCGACCGGCTCGAGGACCTCACGGACGCGGACGTGATCTTTTCCGCCGTCGTCGTTGCCGTCGCGGCTGAGACGGGTGAGGCCATTTCGAAGATCATCCGTCCCGGCTGTCTCGTGGTGGACATCAACGCTGCGACCCCGCGAACGAAGAACCGTGTCGCCGAAGCCGTCGAGGCGCGCGGCGGCCTGTTCGCGGACGCGAACCTGATGGGCTCCGTCGATCTCTATGGTGCCGCGGTCACGCTCTACACGTCCGGCAGCGGTGCCGAGCGCTTCGCCGACATCTTCAAACCACTCGGCTTCCGCATCGAGGTGGCTGGTCCCGAAGCCGGGACCGCAGCGGCCGTGAAAATGTTGCGGAGCGTGGTGACGAAAGGCATGGAGGCGCTGCTGGTCGAAGCTCTGACCGCCGCAACGCTTGCCGGCGTGCGCGATGAAACCATGCGCGGGATCTGCACGTCGATGGATGCCACCACGTTCAGCAAGTTCCTGGACATGTGCGTCCGCTCCGACGTCCTTCATGCCGAGCGCCGGGCGGTGGAGATGGATGGCGTGGCGGCGGGCCTGCGGGAACTGGGATTCGACCCCGTGATGACGACTGCCACGACCGAGCGCCTGAGAGTCTCCGCGCGACTGGGGCTGCGCGACGAGTTCGCGCGACGTTCGGACTATTCCGCCGCCGAGGTGCTGGACCGGTATGCGTACGTGCTGTCCGGTCCTGGGGGCCGCGAGACTCGCACGCACTCAGGGATTCATCCTAATCGCATCGCGCTTTAGACAGGGGAATGATGACGGCTCACTCCGTGAGCTGAAACCGTTCGAAGCGATCGAGCTCTTCCTCGATCACACGCTTGAGCTCCTTGCGCCCCGCGGTCTTCCTCCCCTGCCCGACCCAGGTCCATTTCTGCATCAAGAGCTTCTTCGCCTGCCGGTCGGTCTTGAGATCGAGCGCGGCGACGATCTCGTCGCCGACCAGCACGGGCAGCGCGAAGTAGCCGAGCTTGCGCTTGGCCTTCGGCACGTAGGCTTCGAACAGATGGTTGTAGCCGAAGATGAGATTGGTGCGCTTGCGCTGGATGATCAGGGGATCGAACGGCGAAAGAATGTGGACGAGATCGGGCGGCGGCCCTTCGCCGCCCGCCTCCAGCGCTGCGGGCGAGGCCCAATGCTCCTGCTTGCCGGCGCCCTCGAGCGTAACAGGCACGAGCTCGCCGCGGCGGACGCGCGAGGCGATCAGGCGCGCGACCGGCTTCTTGCTCGGCGCGTCGAGATGGCAGATCGAATCGAGACTGACCACGCCCTGCGCGCGCAGCGCGCGGTCGAGCAGATAGGCCGTGATCTCCCTTGCCGATGCCGGCCTCGGCAGCTTGTCCCAGCCGAAATGACGGTTCATCAGCTCATAGGTCTTGAGCATGCCCTGGCGCTCGCTGATGGTGACGGCGCCGGTATAGAAGGCGAGTTGCAACGCGCGCTTCGACGGCTTGCGGCTCTGCCAGAGGTGCTCCTTTTCGACGAGCACGTCGTCCTCGATGTCGCGGATCGTCAGCGGGCCGGCGCGCAGCAGTCGCATCACCTTGCGCGTGTCGGCCGGCTTCACCGAGCCGAACCATCTGTGTCCCTCGCGCCGGTGCTCGCGCATCGCCGGCAGGAAGAACCGGAAGTCGGCGGCCGGCACGTAGGAGAGCGCGTGGGTCCAGTATTCGAACACGCTCTTGTCGACGCTGTGGGCCTGGCGAAGATCGGCGCGACGGTAGGACGGGATCCTGCTGAACAGGATATGGTGATGGCAGCGCTCGATGACGTTGATGGTGTCGATCTGCACATAGCCGAGATGAGCAGTCGCGTCGGCGACGGCCTGCGCGCCCTCCCCGAACGGCTCGCGCACGTCGAGCCGCTGGGCACGCAGCCAGATCTGCCGGGCCTGTTTGGTCGAGAGCGGAAGTGGTTTCGGGGCGCGGGGCATTGCGGAATGCAATGTAGCCGGATTCGCCGCGAGGCAAGAAGCAGGGACACGAAAAAGCCGCGCTGCCATCTGCTGCCAGCGCGGCCATCACGTCCGGGATTGCGGGAGCCTACTTCATCGCCATCGCCTTCTCGGCGCTCATATAATGCTTGCAGGCGCCGCGCATGTTGCCCTTGCTCATGTCGGAATTGGCCGCGGCCATCGACTTCCTCGCTGCGATCTTGCCCGGCGTGTCTTCGCCGCCCATCCCGGCAACGAGCTTGGCCATATTTGCACTGGTGCACGCCATCTTGGCGGCGGATGCGGGGGACAGCGCAAGCGCCACGAATGCCGTCGCGAGCAACAGGGTCTTCATCAATCTTCTCCTCCAGGAAAGGCAGCCGGCCTGATGCCGGCCACCACAACTGCCATTCTTCAACGGCAAGTTTTTCAGGGAGAAGACATTTCGTTGCCGCATTGCCGAATCAGCCCGCTCTCGGCGTGCGGCTTTTGGGCGCTCCCCCGACGCTCTTTCGACGATCAGGAACGGGGATTTCCGGGGTTCCCAGTCCCGCCCCAAGCCGCAGACGATCGAACCAGATCAGAGCCGCGGGCAATTTCGAATGTGAGGAAGATCACATCGAGGCTTTTGAACCTCCCCTAGGCTCGCAGTATCAAATCGCCATCAGGCGTAGCAGCGAGGATTCGACAATGACCCGTTTTGATAAGTCTTTTGCATTGAAGGCGATTACTCTTACCGCAGCCCTGTCGATGACGGCGGGCCTGGCCCTGGCCGGCGACAGCAATGTCTCCACCGACAAAATCATCGATGCACTGAAGCCCAAGCCGGCAACCCGCGGCCTGTCCGTCGGTCCGCAGGCCGACACGACCGCGCAAGCCAAGGAAGCGACCTTCCTGAACACGGTGCGCAACCGCTCGACCAGGTCGCTCTCGACCGGCGAGCGCGAGCAGATCGCCGAGCTCGCGGCGACCAAGCCGAAGATCGATCTGGAGATCCAGTTCGACTACAACTCGGCCGACATCGCCAAGACGTCGCTGGCATCGGTGCAGGCGCTCGGCAAGGCGCTGTCCGATCCGGCGCTGAAGGGCTCGACCTTCGTGGTCGCCGGTCACACCGACGCGACCGGCGGCGAAGAGTACAATCAAGGGCTCTCCGAACGGCGCGCCGACACCATCAAGAAATACCTGATGCAGAACTACGGCCTCAACGGCACCGATCTGGTCACCGTCGGCTACGGCGAGACCAAGCTGAAGGATGCCGCCAACGGCACCGACCCGATCAACCGCCGCGTCCAGGTCGTGAACATGGACACCAAGACCGCAGCGAAGTAACACGCGATCGTCGCGCAAGAGACACGCCGCCTGCCCCAGCCCGGCAGGCGGCGATGTCATATCCAGCTTTGAAACAGCATCAGGCGGCCGAAGGTTCGCATGGACGTGCCGATGAAGGCTGCGGAAATCGGCAGCATGACCGCAAAGCCGGCCGCAGCGACGCCGACATAGGCCCACAGCAGCCAGCGCGGCAGCCCCTCCCGGCGCAGCACATAGACCAGCGCCAGCGACGCCGCGGTCGCGGCCGGCAGGTAGTAGTAGATGAAGCCCAGGGTACGCGGCAGCAACGCCCAGGCGAGCCAGGGACCGAAATAGAATGCCGCGATCAGGAATGCATCCCACCGCCGCGCCAGGATGAAATCCCGCAACACGATGACCAGCGCGAGCAGAGCCGGCCAGAGCACCAGCGGATTGCCGAGAAAGACGATCGCAGCGACGTTGTCATCTCCCGTCTTGTCGAACAGGAACCACACCGGGCGCGCGAGCAATGGCCAGGACGGCCATGCGCTCATATAGGTGTGGCCGGCGATGGCCGTCGTGGTGTTGTCGGCGAAGATCCGCCGCTGCGCCTCGATCAAATCCGGCAGCGACACGCCATGGAGCGGGACGAAAGCGGCAAGGTAGGTCACCATCGGCAAGACGGCGAAGCAGAGCGCGACATGATGCAGCCTCAAGCCGGGCCACAGCTCCGGCCGATACCAGTCCTCCGGCCTCGCGTCGGCGAACCGCGTATGCCAGCCCTGCATCAGGCGGATCACCGCAACGATGCCGATGCAGACGCCAAGCGGAAACAGGCCGCTCCATTTGCAGGCCGCAGCAAGTCCGAACAGAGCTCCTGCCGCGGAAAAAAAGGCATGCGGCCGCTCTCCTCGAAAGCCATGCATGAAGGCCGCGGTCGCAAGCAGGCCGAAGCCGAGTGCAAAAACGTCGAGCATCGCGATGCGAGCCTGCACGTACAGCATCTGGTTGAGCGCCGCAATCAGCGCCGCGGCGATCGCGGGCCCTTGCGCGGAAAACAGCGCGAGCCCGCACAGATAGATTGCAACGATCGCCAACGCGCCGAACAACGTCGCGGGGTAGCGCCAGCCAAGCGCGTTGTCGCCGAAGGTTGCGATCGATGCCGCGATCAGCTCCTTGGCCAGCGGCGGATGCATCGGATTGAGCATCGGCTGCGACATCACGGGCGCCAGCATCTGCCGCGCCGCCGGCACGTAATGCACCTCGTCGAAGACGAATTTCTCCGGCGTGGTGAGACCGATCAGCAGCGCCAGATGAGCAAGCAGGAAAATCGCGACAGCAATCACTGCGCTCCGCGACAGTTTTGGAACTGCGAACGCCTCGAGTGGCTGCTGTTGAGATATCTTGCGTGGCAAATTTGCGTCACCGCGGACAAAAACAAGGATCGTCGTTTTCATTGAACGCATTCTGCCGCAACTGTCACTAAGCATAGCGCACGTCCCGCGCCGCTTGTGATAATTTCGCCACATCGCAAGCGAGCGCGATCCGGTACGATCAGGGACATATCGATCGGTTGCGAAATGAATTTGCGTTTTTGGCTTTTCTCCATCCTCTCGTCGGCCGCATTGTGCGCCGGCTCCAGCGCGCAGGCGCAGACTCGCGTCGGCGAAGCCGTCGTGATCCAGAACGAGGTCGTGCGCGTGGCCGCGACCACGACGCCGATCAATGTCGGCGACAGCATGCTGCGCGACGAGACCGTGCGCACCGGCGCCGACAGCGCGGCGCGTTTCGTGATGGCCGACAGCACCAATCTGTCGCTCGGCCCGAGTGCCACGCTGAAGCTCGACCGCACCGTCTTCAACGACGAGCGCAGCTATCGCGACGTCGCGATCCGCATGACCACCGGCGCCTTCCGCTTCGTCACCGGGCGTTCCGACAAGGCCGCCTACAAGATCACGACGCCGCTTGCGACCATCGGTGTGCGCGGCACCACGCTCGACATTCTCTCGCAACGCGGGCGCTCCGTGGTCGTGCTTCAGGACGGCGCGGCCAGCGTCTGCACCAAGAGCTCCCAGTGCGTGCAGCTCACCCAGCCAGGCGACACCGCGATCATCACCTCGACCGGCGGCAAGGTGAGCATCGCCAAGTCCAATACGCCGCCCTGGACGTTTGCCGCCAATTGCGCCGCGAGTGCCGGACTGTGCGCGGTCAACCAGTACGCCGGCGCCTCGCCGACCATCATGCCCGCCGTCCAGGACGACGGCATGCTGTGCGGGCGCTGACGATGACGAAATATCGCTTCCGGCGCCTCATCCTCATCGGCGTGCTGACCGCATTGGCCGCGTTTGCGCTTGTCGCCTCGGGGGCCCGCCCGGCGGCTGCGCAGGCGTCGGAGTGCGGGTCCGAGTGCGGCGAGCCGACGCCTTATCCGTCGCCGACCTACACGCCCTCGCCAGCGCCCTCCCCGAGTCCTACGCCTTCACCAAGCCCTGCGCCCTCACCGTCGCCGAGCCCGTATCCTTCCCCCAGCCCATATCCGTCGCCGAGCCCGACACCAACCGGCGCGGCTTCCAGCGGCAATTCGATCGGCGGCCTCGCCAACCAGCGCTTCAACCAGATGATCACCAACCGGGTGCTCGGCACGGTGCTGCTCGGCGTCAACGAGCAGATCAATTGCGGCGACTGCATCAGCGCATTCGGCTCGGCCGGCTCGTTTTCGGCCGGCATCCACGGCCGCAAGGCGCTGACCAACAATCTGTCGCTGCTCGCCGGCATCGCCTACACGCATTACGACGAGGGCGGCTACAAGATCACGAGCGCACCGATCGGCGCTTTCGCGTTGCGCTATGACTTTACCGATTGGGGCTCGTCGCGGCCGTTCTTCGACGTCGGCACGATCCTGACGCCATGGGAGAAGGCGCGCTACACGCGCAGCTACGACACCAGCCTCGGCCCGGTGAGCGTGACCAGCTCGACCAACGCCTCGAACTACGCCGTCTACGGTCGCGCCGGCTGGATAAGCCGCCTCTCGCCGCGCGACGAGGTCGCGGCCTCGATCGAGGTCTGGCAGCTCTGGCAGCGCGTCTCCGGCTATAGCGACAGTACGGTGGCCTTCAATCCATTCGACGCCAGCATCGCTGATGGCACCGACCGCACCAGCCTCGTCAAGATCGGCGGCCAGTGGACGCATCTCTTCGGCAGCAACATCGAGACAAACATCAATGGCGGCTGGGTGCAGTCGTTTGCGAGTCACAGCGGCATCGTCGCCACCGTGACCGGCAACGGCACGGTGGTGCCGACCATGGGCAACCAGGGCTGGTTCGAATATGGCGGCCGCCTCGGCTTCCGCGTGCAGAAGGGCTGGATCGTGGATCTCTTCGCCAACGGCACGCTCGGCCCGCAGCCGGTGGGCAACACCATCCACGGCGGCGTCGGGCTGCGGATCAATTATTAGGACGGAGATCTCGCCCCAAATTCCGCTGTCATGTCCCGCGAAGGCGGGACATCCAGTACGTCGCGGCTTCTCCGTATCTCACGCCGCCGGCTTGCCCTCGAAGGCCTGACGCAGGACGGCCACGTCGAGCTTGACCATCTTCATCATGGCCTGCATCGCGCGCGCGGCCGCTGCCTTGTCCGGGCTCGACAGGAACTCGAACATCACTTTCGGCACCACCTGCCAGGCCACGCCCCAGCGATCCCGGAGCCAGCCGCACTGCTCTTCCTTGCCGCCATGGGCGAGGAACGCGTTCCAGACGCTGTCGACCTGGGCCTGGTCGTCGCAATGGATCATCAGCGAGATCGCGTGGGTGTATTCCATCTTCATCCCGCCATTGAGCGCGACCAGCGGCTGTCCGGCCACCGTGAACTCGACGACGAGCACGGAGCCCTCCTTGCCGGAGGGGCCGTCCGAAACGTTGCGCTGGACGTGCGTGATCTCCGAGTTCGGAACGAGCGAGACGTAGAATTTGGCGGCGTCCTCGGCATCGCCGTTGAACCACATGCAGGGCACGAGCTTGGACATCGTGAATGCTCCTCTTCAGATCTTCCGGGCTCGGATCAGGCGTTCGCCATCTCGGGCTGCAGGGGGGCGGCCGCGAGATCCATCCAGTTCACACCCCACATATGGCCGTCGGGATCCTCGAAGCTGCGGCCGTACATGAAGCTGTATTCGTCCTTCGGGCTGGGATCGGCCACGCCGCCTGCCGCCGCGGCCTTGCCGACGATATCGTCGACGTCGCTGCGACTGTCCGCGGACAGGCAGAGCAACACCTGGTTCGAGGTCCTGGCATCCGCGATCGGCTTTGGTGTGAACTGGCGGAATTTGTCGTGGGTCAGCAGCATGGCGAAAATGGTCTCGGAAAAGACCATGCAGCTCGCGGTCTCGTCGCTGAATTGCGGGTTCTTGACCGCACCGACCGCCTCATAAAAGGCGGTCGCGCGCTTGAGGTCGGTCACCGGCAGGTTGACGAAGATCATCTTGGGCATCGGAAGCTCCTCGGGTGGGGTTCTGCCCAAGGACGGACGGCCAGGCCGCCATCCGACACCGCTTCCGGCTAATTTTTCGGGCCCCGATCTGCGGGGTTCTGTCGCACCGAACCCCGCGCGCCGGGCAGCCTTACTTCTTCTCGTTGGGATCGCGGTGCACCGGGTCGATCCAGAGCACGGTCTCGGGCTTCTCCACCGGCTCGATGTCGAGATTGATCGCCACCGCCTCGCCGTCGCTGCGCACCAGCACGCATTCCAGCACCTCGTCCGGGCTGGCGTTGATCTCCTGGTGCGGCACGTAGGGCGGGACGAAAATGAAGTCGCCGGGGCCGGCTTCCGCGGTGAACTGCAGGCTCTCGCCCCAGCGCATCCGCGCCTTCCCCTTCACCACATAGATGACGCTTTCGAGATGGCCGTGATGATGCGCGCCGGTCTTGGCATCCGGCTTGATGCTGACCGTGCCCGCCCACAATTTCTGCGCGCCGACGCGTGCGAAATTGATGGCGGCCGCGCGGTCCATGCCGGCCGTCGAGGGCACGTTGGTGTCGAGCTGGTTGCCCGGAATGACGCGCACGCCGTCATGCTTCCAGCGATCATGATCGTGGTCATGGTGGGAATGCGAGTGGTCATGGCCGGTCATGGGAACTTGCCTTCTGTTGGTTCGTGCGCGGCAAACTAACCCAAAGCCGCAGCCGCAAGCCATACTAAAAATGGAACCCTCGTAGCCGCTCGGCGTTGTCATTGCGAGCAAACCGAGAGGAGAATTTCATGGGCAGCACCACCGACAAGATCAAGGGCACCGCGAACGAGGCGATCGGCAAGGCCAAGCAGGGCATCGGCGAAGCCACCGGGTCCGATCGCATGAAGGGCGAAGGCGTGGTCCAGGAAGTGAAGGGCAAGGGCCAGCAGGCCATGGGCGACGCCAAGGATGCCGCGAAGGATGCCATGGATCGCGCTGCGGCCGCGGCAAAACGCGCGGCCGAGTGACGGCCCGGCAATCTGAATGCGAAAAGACCGGCCGAAAGGCCGGTCTTTTTGTTTTGTCTTGCTCGCTACGTCATGGCCGGGCTTGTCCCGGCCATGACGACGTCCGGCTACGCCGTCACTTCACCGCGAGCAATTCCACGTCGAACATCAGGGTCGCGTTCGGCGGAATCACGCCGCCGGCGCCGCGCGCGCCATAGCCGAGCTGCGGCGGGATGATCAGCGTGCGCTTGCCGCCGACCTTCATCGAGGCAACGCCCTCGTCCCAGCCGGCGATGACGCGGCCCTTGCCGATCGGGAATTCGAACGGCTCCTTGCGATCGACCGAGGAGTCGAATTTCTTGCCCTTCTGGCCGTTCTCATAGAGCCAGCCGGTATAGTGCATCACGCAGATCTGACCGGGCTGCGGCGAGGCACCGGTGCCGACGGTGGAGTCGATGATCTGCAAGCCTGAAGCTGTGGTCATGGTCTTTCCTGCGGTCTGGGCCGAGGCCGTGGTGGAAACGAAATCGGACACGCCACCAATCACGGTGATCGCGAATGCCGACACGATAGCGAGGAGCATGCGCTGAAAACGCTGCATAGGGCACCTTCCATTTGAGGCGGGAGGTGTCTAACCCAACGACGTCGCCGTTTCCACCCCTCAGACCTCGATATTTTCCAGCCGTACCGGCAGCTTGCGGATGCGCTGGCCGGTGGCGTGATAGATCGCGTTGCAGATCGCGGCGTTGGTGCCGACATTGGCAAGCTCGCCGAGCCCCTTTGCGCCCACCGGATTGATGTGATCGTCCTGCTCGGAGAGCATGATGACCTCGACGCTGGGCACATCGGCATTCACGGGCACGAGATAGTCGGCGAGATTGTCGTTGACGTAGCGCGCATTGCGCTCGTCGATCTCGGTGGCCTCCAGCAGCGCCGAGGACATGCCCCAGATCAGCCCGCCGATCAGCTGGCTGCGCGCGGTGCGCGGATTCATGATCCTGCCTGCAGCGAACGCGCCGACCAGCCGGGGGCAACGGATCTCGTGCGTGAAGCGGTTGACGCGGACCTCGACGAACTCGGCGCCGAAGGCGTAGGCGATCTTGTCCTTCATCTGATGGCCGCCGACGAGCCGAGGCTGCCCGGCATGCATGGCCCTGAACGAGTCCGGCGGTGCGCCCTCCGGCTTCCACTCGCCATATTCCTCGACGACGCCGACGCTAAGCGCATCGAATGCCTTCTCGATATCGAGCGGGCGGTCGCTCTTCGCCGCCTGGGTCGACGGTGCCGGGCTGATGCCGACAGTTTCCTTGGCCTTGTCGGCGAGGCTGTCGCTCGGCCTCACCGCCTTGAACAGGCGTTGCCGGATCTGATCGCACACCATCATCACCACGGAGCAGGTGCTGGCGGTCGAGTTGGAGCCGCCGGCAACCGGCGCGGGCGGCAGGTCGCTGTCGCCGATGAAGACCGCCACTTTTTCAAGCGGCACGCCGAGCCGCTCGGCCGCCGTCTGGGCGATGACGGTATAGGCGCCGGTGCCGATCTCGTGGCCGGCGATCTCGACACGGGTGCGGCCATCGCGCTGGAGGCGCACGCGCGCGGCGGACGGCGCCATCTGCGTCGGATAGCAGGTGGCGGCACAGCCGTAACCGACCAGCCAATCGCCTTCCGACATCGATCTTGCCTGCGGCGAGCGCTGCGACCAGCCGAACGCCTTGGCGGCTTCGTCGAAGCACGCCATCAGCGACCGCGACGTGTAGGGCTTGCCGCCAATGGGCTCGGTGGTGGTGTCGTTGATGCGACGGAGCTCGACCGGATCCATGTTGAGCTTCACGGCGAGCTCGTCCATCGCGCTTTCCAGCGCGAACAGATACGGCACCTCCGGCGGCGAGCGCATGAAACCGGGCGTGTTACGGTCGGCGCGCACGATCGACACCAGGCTTTCGACATTCGGGCACGCATAGAGCCGCGTCGTGGTCTTGGTGCCGCCGACACAATAGGCGTCGGGGCGCGAGGAGATTTCGGCTCCCTCATGCCTCAAGGCGACCAGCTTGCCATCCCGGCTCGCACCGAGCTTGATCTCGTGCCGCGTCTCGGCGCGGTAGGTCGCGATGGTAAAGCCCTGGTCGCGGGTCGGGACCAGCTTGACCGGGCGGTTCAGGCGCTTGGCAATGCCGGCGATGATGGCGGTGCGCGGCGTCATCGAGCCGCGCGAACCAAAACCGCCGCCGACATAGGGATTGACCACGCGCACCTTGTCGGCGTCGATGCCGAGCTGCTCGGCCACGCCGTTCTTCAGGCCATAGACATACTGACTCCCCTCGTAGATGACGAGATTGTCGCCCATCCAGACGCAGCTGGTCGTAAACAGCTCCATCGGATTGTGGTGCTGCGTCGGCGTGTCGTAAGAAGCGGTGAGCTTGATCTCGGCCGCATCGAAGGCCTTGGCGAAGTCGCCGACCTCGGGATCTTCCTTGAACTGGCCGTTCTGTCCCTTTGCGGCTGCCGTGGTCGTTCCCGGCGATTCGAAGCTCGCACTCGGTGCCGTCGCCGTATAGCTGACTTTGACGCGATTGGCGGCCTCGCGCGCGGCCTCATAGCTCTCCGCGATGACCACAGCGATGATCTGGCCGTCATGCGCGATCTCGGCCGAGGTCAGCGGCTGGATCGTGGTGCCGGCATAGCCGCCATTGCTGAAGAGTTTCGGTTCCTTCAGCCTCGGGGCGTTCTCGTGCGTAATGATGTCGATCACGCCGCGGACGCTTCTAGCGTCATCGAGTTCGAAGCGGTCGATGCGCCCCCTGGCGATGGCGCTGGTGACCAGGAACGCGTAGGCCGGATTGTCCAGCGGCATGTCGGAGGCGTAGGTCGCACGCCCCGTGACCTTTGCGGCGGCATCGTAGCGCGGCACGGACTGCCCCATATTCGCCTTGGGCGCGGGAGCTGCAACGGTCATGGTCAGATCTCCATCGTTACGGCCTGCTGGAGCGCGCGTGCCACCACACGCCTTCCGAGCGCAATCTTGAAGCTGTTGTGCCGGCGGCCTCGGGCGTCCGCAAAGGCGGCATCGGCCACACGCCGTGCCAGCGCTTCGTCGAACTTCTGCCCCTTCAATAGCGCCTCCGCCTCGCGCGCCCGCCATGGCACGGTGGCGACACCGCCGAGCGCGACGCGCGCGTCCCTGATCGTGCCGTCCTGCACGTCGAGCGCGATCGCAGCCGAGGACAGCGCGAATTCGTAGGATTGCCGGTCACGCGCCTTGAGATACACCGAACGGGGCCACCGGCCTTGGATCGAGAAGGCCGAGATCAGCTCCCCGGGCTGAAGCGTGGTCTCGATGTCGGGCGTGCTGCCCGGCGCCTTGTGAAGCTGCGCGAAGGGCATGCTGCGCGCGCCGGCCTTGCCGGTGATCTCGACCACGGCATCGAGCGCGATCAGCGCCTGCGCGAAATCTCCGGGATAGGTCGCGATGCACTGGTCGGAGACGCCGAGCACCGCATGCATGCGATTGACGCCGTCCATCGCGGCACAGCCGGAGCCGGGATTGCGCTTGTTGCAGTTCTCATAGGAGACATCGCGAAAGTAGTTGCAACGCGTCCGCTGCATCACGTTGCCGCCGAGCGTCGCCATGTTGCGCAGCTGGGCGCTGGCGGCGAGCTTCAGCGAATCCGCGATCACCGGATAGCTGCGCTGGATCTCGCCATGTCCGGCCACGTCGGACATCTTTGCGAGCGCGCCGAGCCGCAAGGCCTCGCTGCCTGCCTCGATCGCCGACCAGGCGTGGGCCAGCGGATTGATGTCGATGATCGCGGTCGGCCGCATCACGTCGAGCTTCATCAGATCGATCAGCGTGGTGCCGCCGGCAAGCGGCTGTGCCACCGCCTTCGTCAGCGGATTGTTGGCGGCCGCGGCGGCGCCGAGCACCCGCACGGCGATATCGGGGTCTGATGCTCTCTGATACGAAAACGGTCGCATGCGCCTAGCCTTTCATGATCTCGGGTGCGGCCTGCTTCACGGCAGCGACGATGTTGGGATAGGCGGCGCAGCGGCAGATGTTGCCGCTCATATACTCGCGGATGTCGGCCTCGCTCCCCGCATGTCCCTCCTTCACGCAGGCCACGGCGGACATGATCTGGCCGGGCGTGCAGTAGCCGCACTGGAATGCGTCGTTGTCGACGAAGGCCTGCTGCATGGGATGCAGGCGGTCGTCGGTGGCGAGGCCCTCGATCGTCGTGATCTCCTGCCCTTCGGCTGCGAGCGCCAGCGTCAGGCACGACAACACGCGGCGATCATCGATCAGCACCGTGCAGGCGCCGCACTGGCCGTGGTCGCAACCCTTCTTGCTGCCGGTGAGCTTGAGATGTTCACGCAGCGCATCGAGCACCGTGGTGCGCGCATCGATGCTCAGGCGCTTGTCCTTGCCGTTGACGTGCAGCGTGACCTCGACGGGAAGCAAGAGATCCTGCGCGACAGGGGCAGTCGCATCCTGCGCAACCACACGCGCCGTCATCGGAGTCAGCGCACTTCCGGCAGCGCCGGCCATGAAGGCGCGCCGATCGAATGATGTTCTGGAACTTGATTTGTTGGACATGGGCCGGCCTCCGCCGCGATCTGAAAAGCAGCGCACGCCTGCACTGCTCATCGCCCCTTAACCTGGAGCAATGAGTGCAGTTCCGAACGAGAAAGGGCGGCGCGGCAAATGCCGCGCCCGCCCTTCGTCAACTTTTCCTGATCTGCCGCGCGGAACCCCGCGCGAGCTCAATAGCCGAGGGCGCAGCCGTCCTTGCGCGGATCGGAGCCACCGGTGAGCGTGCCCTTGTCCCAGTCGATCCAGATCGCCTGGGCGCCGCCGAGCGGGCCGACCACGCTGGTGGTCTTGTGGCCAAGCTTCTTCAAGCCTTCGACGATCGCAGCCGGCACGCCGTCCTCGAGTTGATATTGGCCCTCGTAGTGCAGGCCGCGCGGCATGTCGATCGCCTCCTGCACGTCGCAGCCATAGTCGAGGATGTTGGTCAAGACATGGGTCTGGCCGGTCGGCTGATACTGTCCGCCCATCACGGCGAACGGCATCACGGAGCGTCCACCCTTGGTGAGCAGGCCCGGCATGATCGTATGCAGCGGGCGCTTGCCGCCTTCGATGCAGTTGGGATGGCCGGGCTGGATGCGGAAGCCGCCGGCGCGGTTCTGGAACAAGACGCCGGTCTTGTTCGAGACGATGGCGGAACCAAAGGAATGCGCGATCGAGTTGATGAACGAGCAGACGTTGCGGTCCTTGTCCACGACCGTGATGTAGATGGTCGAGGGGTTCATCGGCGGCGCGACATTCGGCAGGTCGAGCATGCCGTCCATGCGGATCTTGCTGATGTACTCGTCGGCAAAGCCCTTCTCGAGCATCGCGGCGACGTTGATCTTCATGTGCTCGGGAGAGGCGACGTGCATCTCGCGGTTCATGTAGGCGATGCGGGCGGCTTCCGCCTCGAGATGGAAACGCTCGACGCTGACGGGCGCGTACTTGGTCAGATCGAAGCGCGACAGGATGTTGAGCATCAGGAGCGCGGTGACGCCCGGGCCGTTCGGCGGGCACTGCCAGAAGTCATAGCCCTTGTACATGGTGCCGATCGGCGTCGTTACCTCTGTGGTATGCGCGGCGAAATCGTCGAGCGTGTGCAGGCCGCCGATTGCCCTGAGGGTCTCGACCATGTCTTCCGCGATCGGCCCCTTGTAGAAGGCGTCGCGGCCGTCCTTGGCGATCGCGCGCAGGGTCTTGCCGAGCTCGGCCTGGCGAATGACGTCGCCGGCCACCGGCGGCTTGCCGCCCGGCAGCAGGTAGCGCACGGTGTTGGTGCCATTCTTCAGCTTCTCGAACTGGTTCTTCCAGTCGAAGGCGATGCGGGGCGCAACGACGTAGCCTTCCTCGGCCGCCTTGATCGCGGGCTGAAGCAGCCGGTCGAAACCGAACTTGCCGTGGTCGCGCAGAACCGTCGCGAAGGCATCGATCACGCCGGGGATCGAGACCGCATGCGCCGAGGTCAGCGGCACGGAGTTGATCTTGCGCTCGAGATACCAGTCGGCGTTCGCCGCCTTGGGCGCCCTGCCGGAGCCGTTATAGGCGATGATCTTACCCTCGCCGCGCGGCTGGATCAGCGCAAAACAGTCCCCGCCGATGCCGGTCGATTGCGGCTCGATCACGCCGAGCAGGGCAGAGGCGGCAACGGCCGCGTCCACCGCGGTGCCGCCATCGCGCAGCACCTCGATCGCCGCGAGCGAGGCTTGCGGATGCGAGGTCGCAACCATCGCGTTGGTGGCATGGACCGTGGACCTGCCGGGGAAATGGAAGTTTCTCATCGAATTTCTTGCTCTCTTGGCCGTCGGCGCGAGTGGCGCGCCATCTCGAAAACCGCGTCTACATGACACATTCCGGCCCGGCGGGGCAATGCTGGCATACCAGGAAAATGGCTGCCATCTGCTGGGCGTATGGAGTTGTCGACGCCGGCAGCCATGGGTTTTCCGGATGGCTGCCGCCTGCTAAACGAGCCGCCATGTCTGATCCGATTTCGGCCACCAAGGTCGCGGCCTTCTATCAATTCGTCGCCCTCCCCGACTACCGCGAGCTGCGCGAGCCGTTGCGCGCCTTCTGCGCTGGTCTCGCGCTGAAGGGCAGCGTGCTGCTGGCGCAGGAGGGCATCAACGGCACGATCGCCGGAGCGCCGGAGGCGATCGATCGCTTCGCCCACGAACTCGCACACGGCGACATGTTCGGCGGCAGGCTCAACAATCTCGAATTGAAATTCTCGACCGCGGAAGCGATGCCGTTCGGGCGGCTCAAGGTGCGGCTGAAGAAGGAGATCGTCACGCTCGGTGACGAGGCTGCCGATCCGAGCCGCCAGGTCGGCACCTATGTCGATGCCACCGAGTGGAATGCGCTGATTGCGAGGCCCGACACGCTGCTGCTCGACACCCGCAACGCCTTCGAAGTGGCCATGGGGACGTTCGAGGGCGCGGTCGACCCCGGCATCAAGAGCTTTGGCCAGTTCAAGGACTTTGCCGCGATTGAGCTTGATCCGGCCAAACACCGCAGGATTGCGATGTTCTGCACCGGCGGCATTCGCTGCGAGAAGGCGAGCGCGCATCTGCTCGCGCGCGGCTTTGCCGAGGTCTATCACCTCAAAGGCGGCATCCTCAAATATCTCGAGGAGGTACCCGAGGCGGAGAGCCGCTGGCGCGGCGAATGCTTCGTGTTCGACGAGCGCGTGGCGCTCGGCCACGGTTTGCGAGAACTTGGCTTGCGCGAACGGGAGAAGGGGCACGGCCGTGACGAATGAGATCAAGACGCTGAGCGAGCGCATCGACACGCTGGAGACGCGCCTTGCCTACCAGGACGACACGATCGAGACGTTGAACCAGACCATCACCGCACAGTGGAAACAGATCGATTCGCTGACGCGGCAGATCGCGCAGCTCAACGACCGGCTCCAGGAGGCCGAGGCAAATGCGCCGGGGCCCGCCAACGAGCGTCCGCCGCATTATTGATCGGTGTTACTGGCCGGACGCCTTGGGCAGCAAGTTCAGGTTCATGACCTCGCCGGACATCACCAGGCGGTCGCGGCCTGCGTCCTTGGCGGCGTAGAGCGCCCGGTCGGCAGCTTCGACCAGCGAGGCCACTCCCGCCGTGCGCTCCAGCGCCGGCCGGCAGGTCGCGCCGCCGACCGAAGCGGTGACGCATCCGGCCGGCAGGTTGGTGCTATGAACGAGGCCGGCCTCGTGAATGGCACTGCGGATCCGCTCGCCGATCCGGGCGCAGCCGGCGGTGTCGATGTTCGGCAGCAGCACGGCGAACTCCTCGCCGCCATAGCGAGCCGCCAGATCACCGGCGCGCTGCGTCTCGGCCGCGATGATCTTTGCGACCAGACGCAGGCAGGCATCGCCGGCGGGATGGCCGTATTCATCGTTGTAGGCCTTGAAGTGGTCGACGTCGATCATCAGCAAAGCGAGGCTGGAGCGGTCGCGATAGGCGCGCGCCCACTCCTCCTTCAACCGCTCGTCGAAGCGGCGACGATTGGCAAGGCCGGTGAGGCTGTCCTCGATCGCAAGCGTCTCCAGCCTGGTCTCCAGCCTCTTCTGCTCGGTGATGTCGCGCGAGATCGCGACGACGCCATCGACGTTGCCGTTGCCCTTGCGTGTCACCCGCATGGTCGATTCGAGCCAGACTTCGCCGTTCTGCCGGTGCGCGTTGCGGTAGGTGAAACGCGCCTCCTCCTTCTCGCCGCGCTTCATGGCGTCGACGATCGCCTGGACCTCCGGCAGATCCTCCGGATTGATGCCGGCAAGAGCCGGCGTGCCGATCAGCTGATTGGGGCGCCAGCCGACGACGCGGACCGACGAGGGCGAGACATAGCGCAGCCGCTCGTCGAGCCCGACGCGCGTCACCATGTCGCTAGAGCCTTCGGCGAGCAGGCGGAAATGCACCTCCTTCTCGGCCAGCGCGACGGCCATGCGCTGGCCCCGGTGCAACTGCCGCACCAGCACGCCGCCGATGGCCGCGATCAGCATCACCAGGGCGAGCACGTAGAGCATGCGGGAGATCGCCGCGGCGCGCCAGGGCGCGAGCAACTCGTCCCTGTCGACCGTGGCAACCAGAAGGAGCGGAAAACGGCTGCTGCGATTGAAGAAGCTGACGCGTTCGGCACCGTCCAGCGGCGACTTGAAGTGATAGGCGCCGCTCGGCCGCTGCAGGCCCGGCTCGCGAAAAAAAGGCGTGTCGGCGACGCTACGTCCGACGAACGTTTCGTTGTTTGGATTGCGCGCGAGGATCATGCCGTCGCCATGCGTCAGCGTCACGGAGCTGTTGCGGCCGATCTCGAACTGCTCGTAGAAATGCGAAAGATATCTGGAGCTGATGGTCGCGAGCACCACGCCGCCGAAGCTGCCGTCCGGCTTGTTGAAGCGGCGTGACAGGGGGACGACCCATTCGCCATCGAGCAGGCTTTTCACGGGACTGCCGACATAGGCCTCGCGCTTCGGCGAGAGCTGGTGATATCGGAAGAACGCATCATCGCTGAGGGTCGAGCCGATCTTGCCGGGCGAGGTCAGCCAGTTGCCCTGATCGTCGATGATGTCGAGGCCGTGGATGCGCGTGAACGCCTTTTTGCGCGCCTCCAGGACGTTTCCAATCTTGGCGACCGTGGCTGGTGCAGTGCCGTCCATCTCCAGACGGCTGACCACGCCGACCACGCCGGAGTCCAGGAGATCGAGACTGTCCTCGGCATGCTGGGTCAGCGAACGTGCGACGTTCGCCATCTCGGTTTCGGCGCCCTTGAGCACCGCCTCGCGTGCCGCCCACTCGCGCCAACTGCTGCCGCCGAGGATGATCGCGCAGGTCAGCACGACAAAGGCCGCCGCGCGCAGCGGCAGGCGGCTCCATCCAGCTCGTTGGGTAACGGCGCTCACGCGGCAAGGTCCTCCGATTGATCGGAAACTCTGCCGCTTCTGTTATCGAATTCTGAACCCGCTACCGGAATGCGCGGCGATTCGAGCCGCTTCCAGTAGTCCTACGGACGCAACAATCGGCGCATTGCTAACAAGGCATTAGCGACCCTGCCGGAATCCGGCGCGCCCGACGCTGCTAGCTGAAGATGGCCTTAACCTTGTCCCAGAGCGAGGGATGGTCGGCATCCGCATCGGCTTTCGAGGGCGTCGGCTGCGCGGCGCTCACGGGATCGGAAGCCGGGAACGTATCCTGCAGCCCGGCGTCGAGCTTGGCGTTGCGGTCGGCAGCGAGCGCCTCGCGCGGGTCTTCGGCATGCTTGTCGTGCGGCGCGGGATTGAATGTCTCAGCCATGATCTCCTCCATGGGCTGATCAACGCGGTCCGATCGCGCTGGTTCCCCTGTTCCGCTGAGGGCTGGGGGTGTATCAGGAACCATAACCTTCTGCAGGATCATTCGTGCCCCAGTCTCCGACGAAACCTTTCATCGACGTGCTCTTCGGCCAGCGCCAGACCATCCCGCCGCTGTGGATGATGCGCCAGGCCGGGCGCTACCTTCCGGAATATCGCGAGGTGCGCGCCAAGGCAGGCGGCTTCCTCGATCTCTGCTTCAACCCGGAGCTTGCCGCCGAGGTGACGCTGCAACCGATCCGCAGGTTCGGCTTCGATGCGGCGATCATCTTCTCCGACATTCTGGTGATCCCCTATGCGCTCGGACGCTCGGTGCGGTTCGAGGTCGGCGAGGGCCCGCGGCTCGAGCCGCTGGACGATCCAGCCAAGGTCGCGACGCTGGCGTCGCGCGCCGACCTGGGCAAGCTCGCGCCGGTGTTCGAGGCGCTGAAGATCGTGCGCGGCGCGCTCGATCCCAAGGTCGCGCTGATCGGTTTTTGCGGCGCGCCCTGGACGGTTGCGACCTACATGGTCGCCGGCCACGGCACGCCGGACCAGGCGCCGGCGCGGATGATGGCCTACCGGCATCCGGAGGCGTTTGCGAAGATCATCGACGTGCTGGTCGACAGCTCGATCGAATATCTGTTGGCACAGCTCGCCGCCGGTGCCGACGCGCTACAGATCTTCGACACCTGGGCCGGCGTGCTGCCGCCCGCCGAGTTCGCGCGCTGGTCGACCGAGCCGACGCGGCGCATCGTGGAGGGCGTGAGGGCCAAGGTGCCGGACGCGAAGATCATCGGCTTCCCCCGCGGGGCCGGCGCACTGCTGCCCGGCTATGTCGAGGCAACCGGCGTCAGTGCGGTCAGCATCGACTGGACCGCGGAGCCGGCCTTCATCCGCGAGCGCGTGCAAAGCAAGGTCGCCGTGCAGGGCAATCTCGATCCGCTGGTGCTGATCACAGGCGGTGCCGCGCTCGACCGCGCGGTCGACGATGTGCTGGCCAATTTTGCGCAAGGACGGCTGATCTTCAATCTCGGCCACGGCATCCAGCCGGAAACGCCGATCGCCCATGTCGAGCAGATGATCAAGCGCGTGCGGGGTTGAACGGCGGGCGGACTCTCCGCATCGTCATGGCCGGGCTTGTCCCGGCCATCCACGCCTAACCAAGCGGTACCAAGAACGTGGATGCCCGGGACGAGCCCGGGCATGACAACCTCATGTGATCGCGCTCCAACAAAAACCGCGAAAACAACCCCATGCACAGTAGACAAGTCATTGAAAACCTTGGGCTGGCATGGCTCGTCCCGCGCGTTTGAAACGTCGGGCAAGACAGGCGCAGAACGACGTGACCACCGATGGTGATCTCGGCCGGACTCAGCGCGGCCGGCTGCGCTCGATGATCTCAGCCGCCCCCTTCGCCAGCAGATCCAATCCCACGGCACGCCCGAGCTCACGGGGGCGGTTGGCGGGGCCCGCGCGCGAGGCTTCGATGATGGTGTTGCCGGAGAGATCGAGCACGGAGGCGGTGAGCGACATCTGATCGCCCGTGATGGTCGAGAACCCCGCGACCGGTGAATTGCAGTGGCCGTTGAGCACCCACAGCACCTCGCGCTCGGCATCGGCCGAGGCGTGCGCGGAGGGATCGTCGATCGATGACAGGATCTGCCGCGTCTGCCAGTCCTGCGCCGCGCATTCGACGGCGACGATGCCCTGCCCCGCCGCCGGCAGCATCTCCGCCGCGGTGAACTCATAGGCGATGCGGTTCGCCAGACCAACGCGATCGAGGCCGGAACGCGCCATGATCAGCGCATCGGCAGGCCCGACCGCGCCGCCATCCGGCAGGCGCTGCTTCTCGCCATTGTCGAGCTTGCGCACGCGCGTGTCGGCGGCCCCGCGGAAGTGGATGACCTCGACATCGGGAAACAACCGCCGCGCATAGGCCGCTCGGCGCACCGCGTTCGTGCCGATCTTGAAGCCCTTGCCGCGAGACTGGCGCAGCGCCTCCAGGGTCACGCCGTCGCGCAGCACCAGCGCATCGCTCGGCGGATCGCGCGACAGCGTGGCGCCGATGACGAGGCCGGGCGTATCCTCGTTCCCCGGCATGTCCTTCAGCGAATGCATCGCTGCCTGGAGCTCGCCCGACAACACGGCAGCGCGGATCTGCGCCACGAAGGCGCCGCCCTTGCCGCCATGCGGCAAGAGCTTGCTGGTCTGGTCGAGATCGCCCGTGGTGTCGAACTTGACGATCTCGACATCGAGACCAGGCACGGCGGCTGTCAGGCGGCGCGCGATTTCTTCCGTCTGTGCCAGCGCCATGGCGCTCTTGCGTGTGCCGATCCTGAGTCGTGTAGCCAAGTCGTTCTCCATCCCGGACGCGCGCTCAGCGCGCATCCTCCAATATCATGTCGGAGGCCTTTTCGGCGATCATGATGATCGGCGCGTTGGTGTTCCCCGAGACGAGATCGGGCATGATCGAGCCGTCGACGACGCGAAGGCCTTCGAGGCCCCTCACCTTCAGCCGCTGATCGACCACCGCGAGCGCGTCGTTGCCCATACGACAGGTCGAGGTCGGATGATAGATGGTGCTGCCGCGCTCGCGGCAATAATCCAGTATCTCCGCGTCCGTCGATACCTTCGCCCCGGGATCGTACTCGCTGACCACGAACGGCTTCAGCGCCGGCGCGTTCAGGATCTTGCGCAGGATCTTCAGACCCTCGACGTTGGTGGTGCGGTCGGTCTCGGTCGACATGTAGTTGATGCGGATCTCCGGCGGCACGGTCGGGTCGGCGCTCTTGATGCGCAAGGTCCCGCGGCTCTCGGGCCGGAGCTGGCACACTGACGCCGTGAAGCCGGAGAAATCGTGCAGCTTCTCGCCCATCTTGTCGGTCGAGAACGGCAGGAAGTGGACCTGGATGTCGGGCGAGGCGAGCCGCGGGCTGGTCTTGAAGAACGCGCCCGCCGTGCCGGCCGCAATCGTCAGCCAGCCCTTGCGGAACAGCGCGTAGCGTGCGCCGGCCATGGTGCGGCGAAGCGGATGATTGACGGTGTCGTTCAGCGTGATCTTCTGCGAGCAGCGCATCACGATGCGGACCTGCATGTGGTCCTGGAGATCGCGCCCGACGCCGGCTGCGTCCAGCACCACATCGATGCCGTGCTTTCGCAGGAGATCGGCAGGACCGACGCCGGAGAGCTGGAGCAGCTGCGGCGAGTTGTAGGCGCCGCTCGACAGCACGATCTCCTTCCGCGCCCGCACGCGGCGCAACGCCGCGCCTTGCCGATATTCGACGCCGACCGCGCGGCGCCCTTCGAACAGGACACGCTGGCCGAGCGCGGACGTCTCGATCTTCAGATTGCTGCGCGTCTTGGCGGGTCCGAGATAGGCCACCGCCGTCGAGGCACGCCGGCCGTTGCGCGTCGTGGTCTGGAACAGGCCGACGCCCTCCTGCGTGGCGCCGTTGAAGTCGGGATTGTAGGGCAGACCGGTCTCGACCGCGGCGTCGATGAAGGCTTTCGACAGCGGATCGGTCACGATCATGTTGGACACCGGCAGCGGACCGCCCGTGCCGTGATACTGATCCGCGCCGCGCGACTGGTTCTCGGCCTTCTTGAAATACGGCAGCACGTCGTCGTAACCCCAGCCGGTGTTGCCGAGCTGACGCCAGCGGTCATAGTCCTCGTGCTGGCCGCGGACATAGAGCAGGCCGTTGATCGAGCTCGAGCCGCCCAGCGTCTTGCCGCGCGGCTGGAACACCTGGCGCCCCTTCAGCTCGGGCTCCGGCTCGGTCTGGTACATCCAGTTGACCGTCTTCTCCTTGAACAGCTTGCCGTAGCCGAGCGGGACGTGGATCCAGATGTTGGAATCCTTCGGGCCGGCCTCGAGCAGCAGCACGCTGTGCTTGCCGCTCGCGGAGAGCCTGTTGGCGAGCACGCAGCCGGCGGAGCCGGCGCCGACGATGACGTAGTCGAATTCGGGATCGGACGGCGCGAGGGAGGAATTTGCGTTCATGCGCTACTGTTCTTCTTGTTGGTGTGGGCGTTTCCGTCGTTCACTTAGCACAATCATTCGCGCACGCGCAGCGCCTCGACCAGCGACTTGAACGCACGGGCGTATTCCGCGCCTGCCCTTGCGATGTCAGCGCGTCCGGCGCAGGCGACCGCGGCTTCCGTGACTGCGCCAAGCAGCAGCCGCGCCAGCGGCTCGACCGGCTGGCGGGCGATCAGGCCGGCCTCCATGGCAGCCGCAATCGCGCGCGGCAGCTTGCCGCCAAAATGCCTGGCGTCGATCTCGCGCCAGCGTTCCCAGCCGAGTACGGCGGGGCCGTCGCGCAAAATGATCTGGCTGGTCGGGCCCTTCGCGGTCGCCGCAAAGTAATGCTGGGTGCCGGCGACCATTGCGGCGAGGACGTCCTTCTCGGCCCGTGCGGTGCGGTCGATCTCGGCAACGAGATCGCGCGAGACCTGGTCGAACACGGCTTCGAACACCGCCTCCTTGGTCTTGAAGTGATGATAGACCGCGCCCTTGGCGACGGCAGCTGCCTCGGCGATCTCGTCCATGGTGGTGGCGGCAAAGCCATGCGTCCCGAACAGACGGCGCGCCGCCGTCAGGATCGCCTCCGAAGTCGCCGCCCGTCGCTCCGCCTGTTTCGCCATCACTCTCGTCTGAGAACGCCTCTCCCGCTCGGAAGAGGCGTTCTGTGTTCTCGGCTCGGATCGATTCAACTCACTCTCGCTTTAATCCAATTGAACGCAGGCAACCAGTTGACTTTTCGACCACCGGTCGGTATTTACCGACTATCAGTCGGTTTTTTCCGGGAGGCACGCTATGCCGAGCCGCGATGTCGTCGAAGCCTTCGCACAGCGGCTGGAAGCCGGGGACTTCGTCGGTGCCATCGAACAGTTCTGCACGCCCGATGCCGTGACCTACGAGAACAACGCCACCCCGACGGTCGGGCGCGACAAGCTCGTCGCCAAGGAGCGCGGCGTGCTGGCGGCGTCCAGGGAGGTCAAGGCCGTCCGCATCGGACCGAGCCTGATCGAAGGCGACCATGTCGCAACCCGCTGGCGCTTCAGCTTCACCAATGCCGAAGGCGTCACGCGGACGCTGGACGAGATCGCGTGGCAGACCTGGCGAGGCGACAAGCTGGTCGAGGAGCGGTTCTACTACGATCCGAAGCAGCTCGGACGCTGACGCGAGGCACACATCAGCACGGACGGCGGTGTTGACGCCCGGACCGGAGGCTGGAGATCACCCTGAGCTCGGTGCGCGGCGATTCCTGTGCGGGGCTTGTCATTTAAGGACCGATCGGTCTATATATCCGCATGAGGCAAAACACCCCAGCGCCGTTGCCCCGTGGCCGGCCGCGAAGTTTCGACATGGACGCCGCTGTCGAACGCGCGATGGATGTGTTCTGGTCGCGCGGCTATCACGCCACGGCGCTGCCCGATCTCCTTCGTGCGACCAGGCTGTCGCGGGGCAGCCTCTACGCCGCTTTCGGCGGCAAGCATTCGCTCTTCTTGCGCGCGCTTGATCGTTACATCGCGGATGCCTTGGCGCGGATGGATGTCGAATTCGATCCCCGAAACGACCCGGTCGACGGCCTGCGGGCCTACCTGGCCGGCTACGTCGATCGCACCAGCGGGAGCAACGGCCGGCGCGGATGCCTCCTGGTGGCCACGGCCATGGAATTGGCTGGCGGGGATGCCGAAGTCGGTCGACGCGTTGCGGGCTTCTTCAAGGCGATGGAGGCCAAAGTGACCAATGCACTGTCCCGCGCGAAAGCGGCGGGCAGGTTGGCCGATGGTGTCGAGCCAGCAACGGCCGCCCGGGTTCTCATCTGTTTCGTTGAAGGGCTGCGCGTGGTCGGCAAGACGGCACCGGCACGGACGACATCGCAGGCCGCCGTCGACGCTCTCATCGGCCGTTTCGTCAGGTAAGGACACCGCAACGCTTCCGCTGATGCCGGGCTTATATTTGGACTGATCGGTCTTGAAAGGGACGTGCGCCATGTCTGCCATCCAGATCGTCTGCGCGGTCGCCGTTCCCCTGATCTGGGGTTATCAGTTCGTGGCCATCAAAGTGGGCGTTGCGGAGTTTCCACCGCTCTTCTTCCTCGCACTGCGCTTTCTGGCCATTACGCTGCTGCTTGTTCCGTTCGTCGACAGGCCCACGCGTCGGCAGCTCGGCCCTGTCGCGGCCATTTCGCTTTTCCTTGGTGGGCTGAATTTCGGGCTCTTCTATGTGGGCCTTGGGCTCGGCTCGGGAAGCATGTCGGCGGTCGCGTACCAACTCGCCACGCCCTTCACCGTCCTGCTGGCCTGGCCGCTGCTCGCGGAGAGGCCGTCACTCGCCACCTGTGCCGGAGTGCTGCTTGCATTCGTCGGCGTGACCGTGCTGGCAGCGGAGCCGGGCCAGTCCGCCAACCCGCTTCCGCTGCTGCTTGTGGTTGGAGCAGCTTTCGCCTTCGCGGTATCCAACGTGTTGACGAAACGCTATGGCCCCTTTGATCCCTTGATGCTGATGGGATGGTCGTCGCTGCTCACGGTGCCGCAGGTCATGTTGATGTCGTTGCTGCTGGAATATGGACAGGCGGCGAGCCTCGTGACGGCAGGCGAACGGGGCTGGCTGGCGCTTGCCTACACGGTCTTCATCGGCGGAATCATTGGGTTTGGCCTCTGGTTTTGGCTGATCGCCCGTTGCTCGATGGTTCGCGTCGCGCCCTTCGGTCTGCTGCTTCCTGTATTTGCCTTGCTTTCGAGCGTTGTCTTCCTTGGCGAACGCATGACGCCGAAGCTGATCATCGGCGGGTTGCTCGCGATTTCCGGGGTCGGCATCACACAAGTAAGGCCGCGCGCTCGCTCAATTTAACCCCGGACGCCCCCTCACGGTGACCTGCGGGGCTTCGCGGCCAGGGTGAAGCGAACCTCGCCCGAGCCGCTTGCGCACGAGTTCAACAGGATGCGAGCACGGCGCCCTCGCCGCGCGTTGTATCGATTTTGTTATCGATACCGTGAATTGAACACGCAGATGTGGTCACGCTGGTCGTGGCAAACGGGGATAATTCATAGTTCGTCAAAGGTTTGCAACGAATTCTCCTGATCGAGCCGGACAACGGCCGGTGCTGCTAGGCTATCGCATGCGGACTCAAACGACCAACTATGTCGCACGGCTGTTCGCCGGCGATCTGTCGGCCTTTGGCGGTCCCGCAACCGACGAGGTCGTGGCCGGGCATATCCGGGCCGAACAGATGTCGCTCGTGCTCGGCTATTCGGTCGGCATCATGCTCGCCAATGCCTGCAACGCCATCGTTCTCGCCATCGCACTGTGGCAGTCGCCGGCCAAGATCCCGGCCCTGATCTGGGCGGTCACCGTCGCCGGCGCCGCGATCGCTTTCGGGCTGCAATCGCGCGCGTCACGCCGCATCACCAAGCCGCAATTCGTCTCTCGTCGTGCCATGCACCGGCTGGTGCGCAATGCCTTCATCCTCGGCGCCGCCTGGGGCATCGTCCCGGTCGCTTTCTTCGCCGACGCTTCGACCGGCGGCCAGCTCGTCATCACCTGCCTGTGCTCGGGCATGCTGGCCGGCGGCGCACTGGCCTTCGCCACCATCCCGATCGCGGCCATCGCTTTCACGGCCCCCATCTTCGTCGGGATCGCCATCTGCCTCAGCAGGAACGGCGACCTGGCCTTCCTGCTGATCGCCTTTCTCGTCGTGGTCTATGGCAGCGTCCTCTTGCGCGGCGTGTTCGTCAATTCGTTCTCGTTCGCGCGGCGCGTGATGCGGCAGATCGAAGCCGAGCGCACGGTGCGGCTGGATCCCCTCACCCATCTGCCCAACCGCGTCGCCTTCAATGAAACGCTCGATGCGGCTCTCAAACGGCTGGCGTTGTCGGGGGAGGAATTCGCGGTGCTGCTGCTCGACCTGGACCGCTTCAAGGAGGTCAACGACCAGTTGGGTCATCCCGCCGGCGACGAATTCCTGGTCCAGGTTGCAAGCCGCCTGCAACGCTGCACGCGCGCGGCCGAGCACGTCGCGCGCATCGGCGGCGACGAGTTCGCGCTGGTCATGGCCAATCTGGCGCGGCCGGAGGATGCGCTCGAAATCGCCGAGCGCTTCGTCGCGGCCTTCACCGAACCATTCCAGATCGAGGGCCGCCAGATCGTCGGCGCGACCAGCGTCGGCATCGTGCTGGCGCCACGCGACGGAAACACCGCGCTCGACATCATGAAAAACGCCGACACGGCGCTCTACCGCGCCAAGAAGGCGGGGCCGGGCACGGTGTGCTTCTTCGAACAAGCCGACGACAGGCTGTCCCGCGACCGCAAGGCGCTGCAATCAGACCTCGAAGGTGCGATCGCGCGAAACGAGCTGTTCCTGGTGTTCCAGCCATTCCTCGATCTCGACACCAACCGGATCACCGGCCTGGAGGCGCTGCTGCGCTGGCAGCATCCTTCGCGCGGGCTGGTGCCGCCAAGCGAGTTCATCCCGATCGCGGAGGAGACCGGGCTGATCCACGAGATCGGCGAATGGGTCATCCGCCGCGCCTGCGCAAGTGTTGCCGAGTGGCCGGAAGACATCAGGGTCGCCGTCAATTTCTCGGCAGCGCAATTTCACAACACAGGCATCCTCCAGATCATCGTACAGGCGCTCGCCGATGCCAAGATCGCCCCGCACCGGCTCGAGATCGAGATCACGGAATCGATGCTGCTGTCGAAATACGGTTCGGCCGCGACGGTCCTGAACGCGCTGCTGGAGCTCGGCGTCACGGTGGCGCTGGACGATTTCGGCACCGGCTTTTCCTCGCTGACCTACCTGCGCAAGCTGCCGTTCAGCCGCATCAAGATCGACCAGTCCTTCATCCGCGACATGCTGGTGCAGCCGGACTGCGCCGCAATCGTCAAATCGGTGATCGGGCTCGCGCGCGATTTGCGGATCGGCGTGGTGGCGGAGGGTGTCGAGACTGCCGACCAGCTCGAATGTCTGCGCCAGATCAGTTGCGACGAGGTGCAGGGGTATCTGATCAGCCGGCCGGTGTCGGCCAATGGCGTGCTGGCGTTGCTGAATACGAAGAAGTATCGGGCGACTTACGCGGCGTAGGTCGCCGCAGAGAAACTCCCCAAGAGGAAAGAGCCCTCACCCGGCGCTTCGCGCCGACCTCTCCCGCACGCGGGAGAGGTGGAGCGGCACTGGCCGTTGCTCATACACACTCCCGAGAGGAAGAAGGTGCGCTCCCTCCCCCGCTTGCGGGGGAGGGCCGGGGAGAGAGTTGTCTCCGCAGAGGGATTCCCCCAGAGGACAGAGCCCTCACCCGGCGCGCGGGACGATGCTGCGCATCGCCCGGACGCGCCGACCTCTCCCGCAAGCGGGAGAGGTCGAGACCGCGGCGCCGTCCATTGCGCCTCCTAACGGAATCTCGCCCCGGGCTCGATCATACCGCATCCGCGCGCAGCAGCGTGTCCACCGTGATGGTGCCGCGGGCGCGGGAAACGCAGGCGCAGATCTTCTGGTTGCTGTGCTTCTGGTGGTCGCTGAAGAAGACGTCGCGGTGGTCGATCTCGCCGTCGACCTCGACCACGTCGATGGCGCACAGGCCGCATTCGCCGCGCTTGCAGTCGAACATCACGTCATGGCCGCTGGCGTTGAGCACGTCCAGCATCGAGCGCTCGCGCGGGATTTCGAGCTCGATGTTCGAGTCCTTCAATCGCACGCGAAACGTTTCGGTCGGCAGCGTGCCGCTGGAGCCGAAGGTCTCGTAGCGGAGATCGGGGAGCGCATGGCCGGCGCCGATCCAGGCATGGCGTGTGGCGTCCAGCAGCCGCATCGGGCCGCAGAACAGCGCCAGCGTTGCTTGCGGCAATGAGGCGAACAGCGCGTCGAGATCGAGCCGCCTGCCTTCGTCGCTCGCATGGACGACGAGGCGATCACCAAGCATTGCGGCGAGCTCGTCGAGATAGGCGGCCTCGCGGCGCGAGCGCACCGCATAGTGCAGCATGACATCCGACCCGCGGCGCGCCAGCGCCTGCGCCGCGCCGAGGATCGGGGTGATGCCGATGCCGCCGGCGATCAGGCAATAGTTCTGCCGCGTCCAGTCCACGGCGAGCAGCGAGGCGGGCTGCGTGATGTCGAGCCGCGCGCCCGGCTGCAGGGACCACATGTAACGGGAGCCGCCGCGGGAATCCTCGGCGCGGCGCACCGCAATTCTGAATCCATGCGACGAGGCCTCGCCGACCAGCGAATAGGACCGCGTCTCCGGCTGGCCATCGATGGTCACGCTGACATTGATGTGGCTGCCGACCGGATAGGCCGTGACGTCGAGCTGATCCGGCCTGATCAGGAATTCGCGGATGCCGGGTGCGAGGTCGCGGGTCGCGACGAGCGTTGCAGGAATCCAGGTTTCGATGAAGCGCATGGTGACTGCCCTCAATCGGTTGCGGTCTTGATCAGCGCGAGCGCCGGCAAGAGGTCGAGATGGGTCCGGTTGCGCAGCGCGAGCCGCAAGTTTCGCACCGCGAGCCGCGCATGCTCGCGCATGACGGCCTCGGCGCGCGCGCCTTCGCGGTTCTCGATGGCGTCGATCACGACGCGATGGTGCTCCTGCCCGATGATCAGGATCTGCTGCGCCTCCGGCAGCGCCGACTGCGCCATCACGAAGCCGCTCGGGGACGCAAACGGCAGCGCCGAGGCGCGGTCGATCTGGCGGATCAGCGGCGGGCTGCGCGACAGTTCCGTGAGCACGGCGTGGAAGCGCGCGTTCAGCGTGACATAGGACGAGAAGGCATCGACCGAGATCGGCACCTGCCGCAGAAGCTCGTCGATCGCCGCAAGACATTCCTTCAGCGGCTCCAGCTCGCGCGCGGAAACACCGCGTTCGGCCGCGAAGCGCGCGGCCAAGCCTTCCAGCGTGCCGCGCAGCTCGATGGAGTCGGAAATGTCGCGCTCCGAAAACGCCTTCACCATGAAGCCGCCGGAGGGAATCGCCTCCAGCAGGCCCTCCTCTTCCAGCCGCACCAGCGCCATGCGCACCGGGGTGCGCGAGGCGCCGGTGGTCTCCACCGCCTGAAGCTCGGAGATGCGCTCGCCCGGGCGCAACGCGCCCGACAGGATCTGGTCGCGCAGTGCCAGCTGCGCCTTCACGGTCTGCGAGACGGAGCGGTCGACTTCACGCTCGGCCATGGCCTACTCCGCGGCCTGGAGGTGTTGCGGCGCATTCTCCCTGGCAATCATCTTGTCGATCAGCTTGCGCGACCACATCGCGCCAGCGTCGATGTTGAGATTGTAAAAGATGCGATCGGGGTTCTCGTCCATCGCGCGCTGCTGCGCTTCCAGAATCAGCTCGTCCTCGCGAAAGATGCCGGAGACGCCCTCGCGGATCTCGGTGGTGATGCGCTGCTCGCCGAGGCGGTAGTTGCGGACGAACGCCCAGAAATAATGGCAGGTCTTCTCGGTCTCCGGCGTGATGGTGTTGAGCACGAAGCCGTTGACGCCCTGCGAGCGGTCGCCTTCCGGCGCGCCGCTGCCGGCCGGCGCGACGCCGACGTCGATCGCGATGGTGCAGGGGGCCTCGAAGCGGATGATCTGCCAGCGATCGACGAGGCCGGGCTTGCCAAGCTGCCTGGCCCAGAACGGCGGCGGCTCGATGTTCCGCATCCAGCGCGTCACGGTCACCGTCTTCTCGCCATGGGTGACGTCGAACGGAGCCTCGGCGACCGCGTCATTGCCGATGGAGGAGCCGTGCACGAAAGTCTCGTGGGTGAGGTCCATGAGATTGTCGAGCACGAGGCGGTAGTCGCAATTGACGTGGATGGTCTTGCCGTCGCCCGCCCAGGCCGGATCGTGATTCCAGTGCATGTCCGGCACCAGCGCGGGATCGGCGAGCGCGGGATCGCCCATCCAGAGCCAGATGTAGCGGTGACGCTCGACCACGGGATAAGCGCGCACGCAGGCCGACGGATTGATGGTTTCCTGCGAAGGCATGAAGGTGCAGCGCCCCTGCGCATTGTACTTCAGGCCGTGATAGCCGCAGACGACGGTGTCGCCTTCGAGCCGGCCCTTGGACAGCGGGACAAGGCGATGCCAGCAGGCATCCTCCAGCGCGGCCACCGAGCCGTCAGCCTTGCGGTACATCACGACATGCTTGCCGCAGATCGTCCGCGGCAGCAGCACCGGCTTCACCTCGGCGTCCCAGGCGGCGGCGTACCAGGCATTCATGGGGAAGGGTTTGGTCATCGGTCTCGCTCCCACGGCTTATGAATACGTTATGTATACAATATCAGCGGAGGATGGGCCACTCAAGACCGAAACTACCTTACCAAATTACCTTTAATGAGTATCCGGTATACAGCCTCACCGCATGAGGTCTGCGAGCGTAGGCACTAGCGCCTCCACAGCGTCATGGCCGGGCATGTCCCGGCCATCCACGCGTTGCCACGCGGTACGAAGAACGTGGATGCCCGGGACAAGCCCGGGCATGACGACCTATCGTGAACGCATGTGATCTTGTTCTGCTCTTAGGGCAGCTACGCCCCGAACACCTTCGCCAGCCCCGCCTTCGCCTCTTCCTGAATCCGCTTCAGGTGCTCGGTGCTGCGGAAGCTTTCGGCGTAGATCTTGTAGACGTCCTCCGTCCCCGACGGCCGCGCGGCGAACCAGCCATAGTCGGTCTCCACCTTGATGCCGCCGAACGGCTGTCCGTTGCCGGGCGCCTTGCTGAGCGTCGCGCGAACCGGATCGCCGGCGAGATCCTTCAGGCCGAGTTGCTCGGGCGTGACGGACTTCAGGATGTTCTTCTGCGGCCCGGTCGCGGCGACGTCGATGCGCGCGTAATGGGACATGCCGAACTCTGCGGTGAGGTCGCCAAAGATCTGGCTGGGATCGCGGCCGGTCTTCGCCATGATCTCGGCAGCTAACAGGCCGAGAATGATGCCGTCCTTGTCGGTGGTCCACACCGTGCCATCGCGACGCAGGAACGAGGCGCCTGCACTCTCCTCGCCGCCGAAGCCGAAGCCGCCGGTGAGGAGGCCGTCGACGAACCATTTGAAGCCGACCGGCGTCTCCACCAGTTTGCGGCCGAGCCTTTTCGCGACGCGATCAATGATCGAGCTCGACACCACGGTCTTGCCGATCGCGGCATCCTTGCCCCAGTGCGGGCGGTGCGCGAACAGATAGGAGATCGCGGTCGCCAGATAATGGTTCGGATTCATCAGGCCGCCGGTGCGCGTGACGATGCCGTGACGATCGGCATCGGTGTCGTTGGCAAACGCGACGTCGAAGCGGTCGCGCATCCCGATCAGGCTCGCCATGGCGTAGGGCGAGGAGCAGTCCATGCGGATCTTGCCGTCCCAGTCCACCGTCATGAAGCGGAAGGTGGGGTCGATCGCCTCGTTCACCACCGTGGCCTTCAGGCCGTAGCGCTCGATGATCGGATGCCAGTAATGCACGGCGGCACCGCCGAGCGGATCGATGCCGATGGTGACGCCGGCGGATTTGACGAGGTCGAGATCGACGACATTGCCGAGATCGGCGACGTAAGGGGTGATGAAGTCGCAGGCGTGGACGTTCGCGGACTTGCGCGCCTTGGCATAGTCGATGCGCTTCACGCCCTTGAGGCCGTCGGCCAGGTACGCGTTGGCGTGCTTCTCGACGACACCGGTCACATCGGTGTCAGCGGGGCCGCCATGCGGCGGATTGTATTTGTAGCCGCCGTCCTCCGGCGGATTGTGCGAGGGAGTGATGACGACGCCGTCGGCGAGGCCGCTGGCGCGGCCCTTGTTGTAGGTGAGGATGGCGTGCGAGATGACGGGCGTCGGCGTGTAGCCGCCGTCCTTGTCGATCATGACATCGACGCCATTGGCGGCGAACACCTCGATGGCGCTGACGAGCGCCGGCTCGGCCAGCGCGTGGGTGTCGATGCCGATGAAGAGCGGGCCCGTCAGCCCCTTGTCTCGCCTGTAGTCACAAATGGCCTGCGTGGTCGCGAGGATGTGCCCTTCGTTGAACGTGTTCTTGAACGAGGTGCCGCGATGGCCCGAGGTGCCGAACGCCACGCGCTGGGCCGGATCCGATGCGTCGGGCTTGCCGGCGAAATATTGCGTCACCAGCCGCGGAATATTGGTGAGCGCGTCCGGCGAGGCCTGCTTGCCCGCCGCGGGATGAACATCAGCCACTGAAATATCCTCGTCATGTCGTCACGGAAATAGCGGGACACCATAGCATCGGCCGCGCTCCCGCCAAGGCCACAACACGCGCGAAGGGGAAGGCGTTCCCTGGGGCGTGACGGTGGACGTCCCGTCACGGATCAGGGCGCCCGCGCGGCAGTGACCGCGCGCCAATGGCCGGTTTGTTAACTCCGGCGCTCTATGACAAACCCATGCTGCGGGATCGGGCACGGTTCAGTCTGGGCGCGACGTGGAGACACGTGGCGGTCGCGCTGCTGTTGTCGGCCCCGATCGGCGCACATGCGAGTGACGGCGATAGCGACGGGCCGCGCACGACGTCGACGATTTCCAGCGCCGGGACCGAGCTCGGCGCCGGCGAGACGCCGTCATCCCGGGCCATGATCCGGAAGATCATCGAGAGAGAAACCGCAAAGACCAATTTGCCGGCCGATATCGCCGAAGCGGTCGTCTTTGTCGAAAGCGGCTATAACCCGGCGGTCATCGGCAGCGTTGGCGAAATCGGCGTGATGCAGGTGCGGCCCGAGACGGCGGCGATGCTGGGATTCCGCGGAAGCAATGCGGAACTCGCTGAATTGGACGTCAATATCCATTACGGAGTGCTTTATCTCAGCCGGGCCTGGCGCCTGGCGGGCGGGGACCTCTGCCGCGCGCTGATGAAGTACCGGGCAGGTCATGGCGAAGAAGAGATGACCGCGCGGTCGCAGGTCTATTGCAACCGAGCCCGCAACCGTCTCCTCGCCATGAACGCGATGCCGGCAGGGACCGAAGCTGCGGCTGCCCCCGATACGGCGCCCCCGATCGCTGCTGCGGCTCCGGCAAAACCGGCGAGCCGCCCGAAGATGCCGGTGCAGCCCACAACGGTCTATGCCCGCTATCGTCAGGGCACCGCGGCCGCCAGCCGCGCCTATTGGGCCGCACACGAGGCCCGGATCAGCCAGATCAAGGCGCGCATCGGAGCCAGATGGAAGCGCGTCGCATCGCGTTGACGGCGAGCCGGCGGGTCCTTGGCGCCGCTCACGGAGCGCAAGCTGTAGTCCATGCCGGTGCCGGTCGCGACCAGCGCCGCGGCCAGATCGAATTCGGCGCGCGTCGGCGCCATCGGCTTGCCCCGCCGCGAGCTCCGCATCTACTGTGTGTCGCAAAAGTGCGTACCTGGAGGTCGCGTCATGGAGGTCATACTGCTCGGCACCGGTGGCCCGCGCCCGGACCCGCACCGCATGGCGACCACCACGCTGATCAGGCTCGGCGACGAGAACATCCTGTTCGACGCAGGCCGCGGCGTCGTGGTGCAGCTCAGCAAGGCCGGCGTACCGCTCGGCGCCATCAACACCGTCTTTCTCACGCACCATCACTTCGACCACATCGGCGACCTCTATGATGTGATGCTGAATTCATGGATGCACGGGCGCAAGGACGAGCTGCGCATCTATGGACCGCCGGATACCGAGCGGCTGGTCAATACGCTGGTCACGCAGGTCTACGACAAGGACATCGCCTGGCGCGATCAAGGTGAGCCGAGCTTCGGCGGCTGGAAGCCTGTCGTCGCAACGGACATCGTGCCGGGCCCCGTTCGCGACACCGGCCGCTGGAAGCTCAGCGCCGAACTCGTCTCGCACGGCGACGGCCTCGGCATGTCGCCCGCGTTTCTCCAGCGCTGGATGTGTCTCGGCTACCGCTTCGAAGCGGAGGGCAAGGTCGTTGCGATTTCCGGCGACACCGTCCCCTGCCCCGGGCTCGAGCGACTGGCCGAGGGAGCCGACCTGCTCGTCCAGTGCTGCTTCCTCGCAACGCCCGAGATCAACAACGAGCACCTCCGCCGGCTTGCGAAATACACGATCGCTTGCGGCGACACGGTCGGCAAGGTCGCGGCCAAGGCCAGCGTCAGGAAGCTGGCGCTGACCCACCACCGGCCGCGCACCGACGACACCATGCTGAAGGCGCTGCTTGACGATGTGCGGCAGGACTATTCGGGGCCGGTCGTGCTCGGCGAGGATCTCACGCGGATCGAGGTCTGAGGCCCGTCGATCAGCCCGCCCTCCGGCCTCAGGACGATCCGACCTCGATCCGGAACGACAATTGCTCTTGCGCCTCCGGCGCAATGTGCATCAGGCCGGGCTTGTCGGTGAACTCGCCGTCGAAGCCCGCGGGACTGGCATGGCCGCGCCACGGCTCGATGCAGAGGAACGGCGCACCTGACGGTTTCGACCAGACGCCGAGTTCGCGGAAGCCGCGCTTGATGTCAGTTCCCTGATAACAGGGAATTGTGTAGGGACAGTGCCTTGGTAAGCAGCCCGCGACCGTTGCAAAAGGACTGAAAGTGCCTGCGAATCCTGGCTTTCGCGGCAGCGGAACGGCGAAGACACAACAGGGAAATATCGAATGTGATCAGGGATCGGCGCGCTCCTGAGAGGGAAACCCTACGCAATGAAGAAAGGCCCGGGAAGCCTTCAGCCCCGGTTCAGCTCACTCGTCTGAGGGGGCTGAGCCGCGCTCATTTGCCCCGTCTCACGGCCTCAGACGGATGGTATCGACGCGGCGACAGGGAGTAAGGCGCACTCTCGGGAAGACAAATTGAGGCCCGCAATTGCCAAGAAGAGACGCAGAGCAAGAGTTACCTGCTGTAAAGCCTCGGTCCGGATACTCACTCCCCACCACGGTCGGTGATCGTGGTCCACAGCCGAAGCTGGTTCGGCATCTGAATTCGAACCCAGCGATAGGGCACATTCGTCCACGGCTTAATCACCGGCGTCAGATTGTCGAGAACAAGGTCGACGGTTCGGGTACGCACGACGAGAACGAGGTGATGCTTTCCCCAACCCGTCACGACCTCGCTCAGCAGAAGCGCGGCTGAAGGCCAGCCTCGATCGAGCAGTTCGTGGCGCTTGGTCACTGCGTAATCATTGCAATCGCCACGATCCGGATTGATCAGCCAAGCTTCGACGCCCAAGCTCAGTTCCGGCTCGTCCGGAACAATGCTGCGGTTGACGGTTTGATTGATCTGCTTGAGAATTGCCCAGCGTTCCCCAGTCAGGCGAACCAGACCTCCGCGAAACATCGGCCGTGCGCGACATTCGTCGGCATAGCGCAGGCAAAACATCGTGTAGCCCATCGGCGGCAGCGTCGGCGTCTCAAACCGCACGTGACGCGGGGTTGCCAACCGCAGTTCCATCGGCATGTCCAGCTGCCCCGCATTGACGGTCTCAAGCCCGACGATCAGCCCCGCAATCGCCCGCGCAGCCTTTGCAAGAAAGGGTGCATGTTGTGCCTCCCACCTGTCTGTCGGGGGCAGACGCAAGGCGCAATGGTTGGAATACCTTGCCGCGCCGACCTTTTCACCTAACAGTTGCTCCAGTTGCGCTTTGCGTCGCGAACAACTCTTGGCAATTTGAGGTTTTATAGCTTGGCCTAACACTTCTGACGGCAAAGGGTTCCTGAGGAAGTAGCAGGGGTCCTGTCGACTTGACGCATTTCAAATTTTCAAATTTCAGACTTGGCCGACCCAGGAACGTCGGAGCCCGCGCAAGCTCGTGCTCGACGGCGGTCAGAGGGTCTCATTCCTTCGGTTCGGCCGCGAGGCGTCGAGCGTACCTTTGGATGGTTCGGCAGATGTCGTCGCCTCTCCAAAGACTTCGAAGGCTCTGCCGCCACCGAGCTAGCCTAGTTGCTCGCCGTCCAACTGAGGCTCCTAACTCGCCGCTTGGCCAGACCCTGAAAACGCCTGCGCTTTTTGAGTCAGGCTCTCAGGATGAGGCGACCTCAATTCGGAACGACAAGCGCTCCTCCGCGCCGGCTGGGATATGCATCAGGCCGGGCTTGTCGCTGAACTCGCTGTCAAAACCGGCCGGACTGGCATAGCCGCGCCAGGGCTCGATGCAGAGAAAGGGAGCACCTGACGGTTTCGACCAGACGCCAAGCTCACGAAAGCCGTGCCAGGACATTTTCAGCCAAGGCCCGCTGGATGCGCCCGGGACGGCCGCATAACGCACCGAATTGCTGTCGATGCGGTCGAAGATGATGGCGTCATCGACGAACAGGGATTCGGACAGGGGAAGCACCGTGCCGCTGACCGGACTCGGCTCCGTTGCCGCGCGCAACAAGCCGCCGTCGAGACGGCGGACGGGACATGGCTCCGCCCTCGCGAAGGTCAGCGCATAGTCCTCTTTGGGCACGCCGGGCTGCAGTGGCCAGTTGAACGCGGGATGGCCACCGAGCGAAGCTGGCAATGTCTCCTTGCCGGTGTTGGCGATCGTGAGCGAGAGATCGAGACCGGCGGCGTCGATCGCATAGGTGGCCGTCAGGCGGAATGTGAACGGATAGAGCGCGCGCGTCGTCTCGCTGTCTTCGAGCACCAGCACGCAACGGCTCTCGCCGCGCTCCGCCCACGCGAAGCGGCTATCGCGCGCAAAGCCGTGCTGGGTCATCCGATACGTCTTGCCCCGGTGCCGCAATTCGTCGTTGGCGAGGCGCCCGACGATCGGAAACAGCAGCGGCGCGTGGCGCGGCCATTCCGGCCCCGCCTGCCAAACGAATTCGATGCCGCTGTCGGCCTTCAGCGAGCACAGCTCGGCACCGTGCGCCTTGATGGTCGCCGTGAGGGAGCCGCTGCGGAGAGAATAGGTATCGTTGGGCATGGCGACAGATCTCTAGGCATTTCGGCTTGTTTCACCCGCCTCCGACTGGGATAACGCAACTCATCCTTCGCCAGAGCCTATGGGCGCGATAAAATTGGGTTCGTTTTGCCAATTTTGCGCTCGCCCTTGAACTGCATCATCTCCTCGCTTCCGCGCTGTGAAGTAGACCGGCCGCTCGACGGCGTTGCCGATAGGCTCGACGTTCATAGCGCTCCAATGCCGCCAGGCGCCGCACCTCTTCGTGAGATGGAGATTGCAGATCCAGCTTTGCGATTAGCCCGCTCCGAACAGCTGCAACCCTCTGCAACTGGCATTGGGCTTGCGCCATTTCGAGCGCCGCGAGCATTTGCGCATGACTCGCGACCTCGGGCATCAGAAATTCCATGAACTCAAACGCCAGCGAGTCTGCCGGCGTATCCGCAGTCGCAGGAATAGACAGACCATGGCGCAAGGCATTGCGGCTTGACTTGAGACGCCCGGCCAAGGTCTTCGGCCCTGTGCTTCGTTTAGCATTCTCTCGGTTCGCCTTGATCTGCTTTTCAGTGGCCATGATTACGGATGTCTCGCTCACCGACAATTTTGGCTTTAGCCTCTTGGCAAGAGCCTAACCGGTCCAGATTGTGCTGACCTCCGTCCAGATCCACCTCCGCCTTCACCCCCCGGCAAGACCGGGACTGGCTCATGGGATGAAGATCGACTTCCTCGTTCATAGTCGCTGTGAGCTTTCTGGAAGCGCCAGCTTCACCACGATGATGCACGTCAAAATCCACGTTGCCTGTTGTTTCGCCCCTTTGGCAAGACCCGTGGGGACTCGGATGGTGCGAATTTGCATCGCCACATGTTTCTGATTTCACCCCTTGGGAAGACCGGCGCCGCCTCATTTCCTTTTGCAGCTTTCGGCGCGTGCATTCGCGTGACGATACCATCCCCTCAAGCATTTTGATGGCATCGCTGTTGTTCTGCGCTGAGCGGGCGAGCACCTCTGCTTCCCCGATTTTATAGGTCGCGAGCTGAGATCGCACTTCTTCCCTTTCTTGCTTACTCGCGCTGAAATAATTATTCGCCTCGCGCGCGGCCATATTAACCGACTTCAATCGACCGTCACCCGGGATTATCTCAGTCACAAACTGCTCCACTGCAGTTCGCTGACCTGCCCATATAACGGCGTTGGTGGCACGTCGATAAACACGCTCTTCCCAGAGCTTTGTGACAAGGTCGTTGATTTCGATCCAATCCAAGAAGCTCGCGGGCTGGTGCTCATCGATGGCCGCGGAGACCATGTTCCAATAGAGCTTGGGGTCTTCACCCTCGAGCAGAACCGGCTCGACGAACAATCCAACGATATGATCTGGGATCTTGGCGGCCAACACGTGCGCAGCCCTATTCTGCGCTTCGACTGGTACTCTCATTGTTACTCCGACTACGCGGCCCGTCGGATCAGACGATACTATGATTCGCGTATTTCCGAACCGCTGATGCGCGATTTAAAATTTCTGCGTTAATTCTGATTAAGGACCAAGTCAGCTGGCCTGCTGAAAGGCAGATGGTGGCTTATAAGAGATTGATGCGGGCACTTGAGTCAATACTATGGAAGGGACAATGCGATACGCGGGCGCGCTGGCTTAGGAACGCTTTTGTGATCTAAGCATTTGGGAGCCATGATGCTCGATGCCGCGAACGCACTCAATCTCTGGGCATACAGCGAGACATTAAGCAGGCCGAGAATTAAGGAGGTCGAGAATGGGTATGTCGCGCGTCCGGGCACCGAAGTCGATCGAGCCGAAATAAAGATCCCGGCGGCAAATGGAAGCTCCGTCGCAGCGTGGCGATCGTGCCTTTAGCCGGTTACTTGGCCCGGCGCGCATGCGCTGACGGCGATTAAAGGCTGATGTCCAGAGAACAACCTGCATCTCGCCTGCCGTATCGACGATGCTCTCCCAAGCGGCGGCGTCCTATCAGGCATTTCAACCTGGTGCAAATGGCAATTGGCGTATTGAAGCGGCCGTTGCGGCACTTCCGACCATCGACACTTCGTGAACTAAGGCTGATTGACGGGGCCTTCGCGAAGGCGGATCGACGAAGTTGGGTTGCAAGGAGTTCAGGTCCCGCAACAACGATGTCGCCGTCTCGCCTGCGCCTAGTTCGGCATCGTCGATCTGCACACAGGTTGATGCTGATAGCAGCACGGGACTACAGCGTGCGTCCTGATCACGTTAAGATTTGGAAGGCTAGATCCCGGCGCATGCCGGCGTGTCGTAGATCTTCGAGTTAGCAACCGATGTGCCGCAGGTGGGTGAAGCGTAGTTCTGCGCGATCAAGGAAGACCGCGTATCAACTACGGCCTTTCTTTTGAGGAACGAGCAACTGATCAGGCGTCGTCTTCAACGCACGAGCCAAGCGAGCTAGGACAACGATGGTACAATTGCGAGTGCCACGCTCTACTTGACTAACGTAAGTCCTGTCTAACCCGGCCTCTAAAGCTAAAGTCTCTTGGGACAATCCCAGCCTTTGGCGCGCTCTCCGCACCGCCAACGCGACTACTGCGATGATACCTGTTTCATCTTCCATGCCTCAACAAGGCCAATGTGACGACTCTGAGTCTACGGACTATGAATCTCATTTTTGTTGCGGCCTTGATGACTATCGTCTACAATTCCCTCCTTACCAGCAAGGAACGAGGGAATGCCCAGCACTGTTTCTGTCTCGCCCGCATCTCAAGAAGGTCATTCTCCACGAACGAGTTTCGTTTCTTCCCACGAATTGGTCAGTTCCTCCGGAACGCGGCTCAACGCCGGGAGGAGTAGACGACGCGCACAGGAGAGCAGGCTGGAATGTGCTCCGCCTCCGAACTCGATACGCTTCTTTCGACGTCGTGCGGGCCTGTCCCTTGAGAAAGTCGGCAAATTGATCGGGGTGACCCGTGAAACTATTCGGCGCCTGGAAGAGCGCGACACCTGGCTCGATGCAGAACGCGCGTTTGAAATAGGCTTGATCCTCGGCGTCCCGAAGGAAGCTCTGGGATTCAGCTATGCGCAAGATGCCTACGGATGGGCAGCAAGGGTGCTTCCTGTCGTCGGATCTATCGGTGACGGCGATGAAGTGATGTTCGAGCAGACTAGTCGCTGCCGCGCGGGCGCCGCTCACCTTCCTGCTGGTTCGGTCGCACTGGAAATAAGACACGGCAAGATGCGGGGCTGGCTGCTGGTCTATAATGAAAGAAGCTTGGAGCCGATGACTGCCGATGTTTTAAGCCGACAAGGCGCTAACGAGTACTTCATCTCGCATATCACCGACGGAACAACTTGGTGGAGACACATTTCGCCGGCCGCCGAACAAAGGCTTTTCCACCTTACCTCGCGCCATCTTGATGCAATCCACGACGTTCAAATCGAATGGGTCGCCAAGATCGTCGCTATCCAAACAGCGTCATTCGAACTTCCAACGCGCGAACAGCTCAGCGACGTTGGCAGTCAATGAAACGCCATCGAACTTTCTAATAAGCCCATCAGGAGTGATGCTTAGCATGACCAACAGTGAAAGCAGGCCGCCCGGGCTCAGGGTTGTGAGCGAAAACGCTGCTCGCGACATAGAGATCCTACATGCAAAACAGCAAGCAATGAGCCATTTGGCCGATCTTGCTGCAGCCGTGCTTAGAACGATAGCTGGAAGCGGATCGGCTGCACCTATCATGCCAATCGTTTTCAGGTTGATCAGTGCTCAGCGGAAGCTCGAGTCCCTAAGCGGGTCCTTTCTTGCGGCTGACGACGAAAAGCAAGCGCTTGGGCTTCCAGACGTAGATCTACATCGAGGGGAAGCGGATTCGCAGTATCGTGAATTTGAGTATGCAGTAGGCATGGAGAAGATCGTAAATGGAGCGCTTCGCCGAGCGGCGCACCAACTGCTGAAAGAGCGCGAGCACTTCGGCGGAAAGTATTCGACGCTAACAATCGAAGACGGAATCAAGCTCATCGTCAGGGCGACCGCGCCTTCGGAAACGCGAAAGCAGAAAAGACGTAAACCAATTGTCTTGTAAAGATCGGGTTGTTTGCAACCGATCGTATTGTCCAAACACTATGTGATTTGGTCTGCTCCACGCCGGACAAGACCAGCGAGTGGGCAGGAAATATGGCGATGTTCTAGCGGACCGGCTTACGCAATCGAACTCCCGCGCCTCCACCATTCTCGTCGATAAACTCCACGCCAGCCTCCTCGAGCGCCTTTCTTATGGCGCGGTCGTTGGCGGCCGTCAGGGCGGTCGCGCCTTCCGCAATCTCTGCTCTTCGGACGGTATTCGCCCCTAAAGCAGAAGATCGCGCCAATTCTTCCGCACTCCACCTCAGAAGGGCTCGGGCTGCGCGAATTTGAGCCGCAAGAAGTGGTGGGAGATCGTTCTTGACATTTTTTACCATATGGGTTAATTTATATCATCTGATATATTTTTATCATACCTCTCGACATGGAGGATCAGATGGATACGCGAGTCCACAAGAAATTGCACCCCAATCGCCGCATTTGCATTGGCGGATCCGATGCCCGAATCATCATGGGAGACGATCAAGACAAGCTAGTCAGACTCTGGCGCGAGAAGCGCGGCGAAGCCCTGCCCGTCGACCTGACCAACGACTTTATGATCCAACTTGGCAGCATCACTCAGGAGCTCAACCGGACCTGGTACGAACGCACGAGCGGCCACACAGTCGGTGACGTGCACCGAAAGGTCAGGCATCCAGTCCACAAGTGGATGGGGGCAACTTTGGATGGTCGCGTTCAGCAGACAGGCGCATTGTACGAAGCCAAGTTCATGCTGCCCTGGAATTTCTCCGGAAAAACCGCCGCAGACGAATTTATGGCCCAGCTTCAACACAACATGTGGGTTGTCGCGGCCTGCTCGGCTGTGCTGTCGATCATCACCGGTGGCGGAAAATGGGCGGAGATCACGGTTCATGCGGACCCGCTGTACCAGCACCTTCTCCTGACAGCAGAAAAGAAGTTCTGGCGCTGCGTGCAGACCGGGGAGCCACCCATCCTATTCAATATCGAGACCCCACGGCCAAGGTTGGAAGCCGTCAAGGTCATCGACATTTCGAGCTCCAATGGATGGGCGCAGCTGGCGGCCACCCATCTCCGCACGCAAGATGCAGATCATGAGCACGTAAGCGCGCAGGCCGACTTGAAGAAGGTCGAAGCAAAATCCGCGGAGGCGCCCCGTGCATCAGTCCAGTGAGCGCATTGGAGCCATCGCGGCGGCTCTTGCAAGAGCCCAGGCTGAAATCACAAACCCTCAGAAGACCCTGACAGCGGTGATCCGCTCGCCGTTTCCTCGGGAGGATGACCGCGCCTTCCGCAATGCTTCTCTAGCTTCGGGTCTAGACATCGTCCGCAAGACCCTCAGCCAGCACGAGATTGCGACCCTTCAGACCACACGCATCGAGCCCACGACCGGCCAGATCCACCTCACCACCTTGCTTGCCCACGCCTCGGGAGAGTGGATTTCCTCAGACCTTCCGGTTTGCGCCAGCAAGGAAGTCGAAGCACCACACCGTATGGGAGCGGCGCTGACCTATGTCCGCCGCTATGCTCTATTTGCGTTGGTCGGGATCTCTAGCGAAGACGATCTCGATGCTCCCGACGTCACCACGGGCCCCCCGGCCGCGGCCGAGCCGCCCGTCCAGCCTGGCGGGCGAGGCGAGCCTTCCCAGGATATCCTAAATCGACCGCTCGTCCTTCCGCCTGAACACTCCCCCGAGCTTCCGTATCGGCTTCTCGGCGAGCTGGGTTATCAAAAAGGCACTGAGGGGCTGCCTGCCTGGGCCAAAGAATGCCCGCCTCTCAAGAACACCCTACAGGATGCGGGCGCCCGCATTCTGGAGAACGCCTATCAGACGAGATTAGAGCGATCCGCCAATCTTACCGATCATTACGGCGCAGGGCCCTCTCCCATGCCGGCCGCTCCATCTGCAATCAACCACCGGCCCTTGGCGGCATCCAGCGGGGGCGGCCTACCACGAGCTCGCCTCGGGCCGGACCATGCCGGCCTCGCGTTTCCAAAGGACCCTCCGCGACACCGAAGCAAGGAGCACCTTGCTTTTGTCCGCAGCCAGGGTTGCCTTGTTTGTCAGAAGACGCCTGCCGACGCCCATCATCTCAAGTTCGCCCAGCCACGAACATTGGGGCGAAAAGTCAGCGACGAATTCACGGTGCCCCTTTGCCGGTCGCACCATCAATCGCTTCATCGAAACGGCGATGAGCGAGCCTGGTGGACAAACCTGCAGATTGCTCCGCTACCGATTGCCAAGGAGCTGTGGGAGGGCAGTCCCGTGCATATGAAGGACCAAACGCTTCAATCTGTTGCCCGCCTGCAGCGACCATCGGAGGTGCAATAGCAAAAAATGCTTCTATCGATCGGCGCCTCAACAGTTGGTCGGCGGGTTTACCGCCGCCGTTGTCATGGCTCCGCTCCACAGACGTTGTTGCTTGATGTCGACTGTATGGGGACCCCAGTGCGAGTACAGCCTTTAAATCTTGGCGTCGGTGCAAGCGAGGCGAGATGAATTGCGAAACTACGAAATCTCATTGAACGATGACGTAGCGGTTTGACATGCAGGCCCGGCCCAGTAGCATCGGGATGCGCAACTCCCAGTTTCGCCCGAAGGTCGCGGGCCCGGGATTCCCCAGAGCCGCAAGGGTCGGCAGCCGAGGCGTTACGGAACAGCCTTCTCCTCAAGGACCTGGCAACGAACCGATGATCAAAGTCTGAGCAATCATCCGCACGCCGACCGGCGACAAAGCGGAGCAGGATCTCACACTTCTCGTCGCTCTGAACCGCCCCGGGTTTGCCGGAGGCTCCAACTCCTGAGAGGATGGAGCCATGACAAGCAAGACGACGAACAGGTTTTCACGCGAGGTCCGGGCCCGTGCGGTTCGGATGGTTCTGGATCACGCCAGCGAGCACCCGTCGCGCTGGGCGGCGGTGACCTCGATTGCCACCAAGATCGGCGGCACGCCGCAGACGCTGCATGACTGGGTCAAGAAGGCGGAAGTCGACAACGGGCAGCGGGCCGGCGTCCCGACCGAGATGGCCGAGAAGCTGAGGGCCCTGGAACGGGAGAACCGTGAGCTTCGGCAGGCCGACGAGATCCTGCGCAAGGCAAGCGCCTATTTTGCGATGGCGGAGCTCGACCGCCGGTCCAAGCCATGATCGCCTTCATCGACGATCATCGTGGGGCGCACGGGGTCGAGCCAATTTGCAAGGTCTTGCCGATCGCCCCCTCGACCTACCACGCCCATGTCGCCAGGCGGCGCGATCCCGCCAGGCTGTCGGAGCGCGCCAGGCAGGACGCTGCCCTGAAGATCGAGGTTCGGCGCGTGTTCGATCAGAACTTCTCCGTCTATGGCGTGCGCAAGGTCTGGCGACAGCTCAAGCGCGAAGGCTTCGATGTGGCCCGTTGCGCGGTGTCGCGGCTGATGCGGGACATGGGTTTGCAAGGGGTCATCCGCGGCAAGCCCGTCAAGACCACGATCAGCGACAAGGCGGCGTCGTGCCCGCTGGATCACGTCAACCGTCAGTTCAAAGCAGCCAAGCCCAACGTGCTTTGGCTCTCCGACTTCACCTATGTAGCGACCTGGACCGGCTTCGTCTACGCCGCCTTTGTCATCGACGCCTATGCCCGCAGGATCGTGGGCTGGCGGGCCGCGCGCACGGCGCATGCAGGCTTCGTGCTCGATGCGCTGGAGCAGGCCCTACACGATCGACGGCCGGTCCATCGCGGCGGGCTCGTGCACCACAGCGACAGGGGCAGCCGAGGCGGATTCAAACGGTCGTCGCAATACCGATTGTTTTCACTCATGACAGTAATTCGTCAAGCGCTTCTGCCGGCGTTTTCCAGCCCATTCTCTTTCTGGGTCGGGCATTGAGGGCCGCTGCTACAGTGGATATCTCGTCGGCGCTGTGGATGCTCAGGTCTGTGCCTTTCGGAAAGTATTGCCGCAACAACCCGTTGGTGTTCTCGTTAGTGCCGCGCTGCCAAGGGCTTTGCGGATCGCAGAAGTAGACTTGGATGCCCGCATCGATCTTGAGGCGGTCGTGCTGAGCCGGCTCCTTGATCCCAAGTCAGCGTGCGACGTAGTTCTTCGGGCAAATTGGTGATGGTGCGCGAGAGCGCGTCACGCACGGCTTCCGCCCCGTGTCCCGCAAGCGCAGGTCCGTTCTTCTTGCGCGGAGATGCGTCATGCCCCGCTAACCGGGGAAGGTGCAATAGCATTGCGAAGCGCGTCGTGCGTTCGACCAACGTGCCGATCGCCGAACTGCCAAGACCGAGGATGAGGTCTCCCTCCCAATGTCCCGGCACGGCTCGATCGGCCGCTTCAGCCGGGCGCTCACTGATCGTGATCTCCGGCGAGACAAAGCCCTTGCCGCGCCTGCGTACGCGCCCCCTGGGCACGCGCAACACGCGTCCGGTTCGCAAGCAGGCCGTCAGTTCGCTGCGCAGTACACCGCGGCCCCGAATGAAGAGAGCCTGATAGATGGCTTCGTGGCTGATGCGCATCGTCTTGTCGTCCGGGAAGTCGATCGGCAAGCGTCGGGCAAGCTGCTCAGGGCTCCATGCTTTGGCCCATCGTCGATCCTTTCGCCGGCCATGCCGGCGGCCGTTCCACCGAACGGGGGCCAGCAATACAACCTCCGCTCGGGGCTACGACCCTGCCGGCAAGTCTCTCCTCCACATAAGTGCGCAAGGCTGCGTTGGGCGCAAGCTTGGTCCGGCTTGGGCCGGCGGGCAGATCGGTCTGCATGCCATTGGGCAGTTGTTGCCTGATAATCCAACCCGCCGCCGCGGGTGGCCGCGTTCCGCCGCAATTCACGGGGAGACCGTCGAAGCAGCCCGTCCCAAGCGGCGCCCAATCTCCCGTATGGAATGGCCCTGCACCTTTAAAAGGGCGATTTCCTCGCGTTTAGCCAACGAAAGGTAGCGCCCGGAGAGAGGCTTGACCGAAGATCTGGACATCGCTGGTGGCATGCCGCCCGCCTTTCGGAACAATCTGCTTCCGACAGGTTGCGATAATCCGGCCTCAAACGCAGCATCTTCGCTGCTCTGCCCTGTGGCAATCGCCCTCCAAAATCTATTCTGTTCATCGCGTCCGGCCGCAGACGGCCGGCCTGGCGATGGCAATGGCGCTCGTCCTGACCGCGCCGAACGTCGACTTAAACAGCATACAAACTCGGTCGGCCTGAAGGCCCTTGTCTGGGACAAGGTCCTTTTCGCTCAGGCGATTGCGAAGCTCCAACACCGGCTATACGGTTAAGGTCTAGACCAGCATGGAAGGGGGCATGAAAATAGTCACCGCGGCCTTGATTGGGATGTTCGCACCGCGCTTTGCATGCACAGGATCAGAACCGGAAGAGCCTGATCAGAAGGCCGACAATTGCGCCTGCTCAATCCGCGTCGAAGACAACCGGCCCCATACAATGACCGATATTCTCTGCTCCGCTGCAATCCGCCGCTTGACGAGATCGCTTCCGACATCAGGCGCGGCGACCCACGGTGCGATCGATACGAGGATTGACAGGTTTCATTCCTCATAGGGTTAACTATGTACCTCATGGGGAAGCCCACCACTGAGGCGGAAATGGATCGAGCCAATCCATGTTGTTGTCGTTCCCAGGCAGTTGCAATTGCGGGTTCACCTCTTCGCTCGGGAGCATCGCGATGAGGGCTCCATCCGTCTTCGGTGACACGGACGGAACCGGAGTTTTCCTGCTGGGGTCACTCATCAGTGGTGCTGCGGCCGCTCAGTCGATCGGCTAGTATAAAAAATAGAATGAAGCAAAGCATTTTGAGCCAGCCGGTGACATTGCAAAGGGCGCAATCGTCGTCTTGCTGGATGAGGATAGTTTGTTCACTCTCGCTTCGGCAACCACACTGCGACTCTGTGTGGGGCAAAGCCTTGTCTGAGCAGCTTCGGACAAAAGAGAGCCCGGTATCGAGAATAGTCATTTCGACCTCCCGCCGCACCCACTGAAGTTTATCTTATTCCCGCGATCCGTCGCTGACTTGCGGTTTCTCAACTCTTGAGCGCAGCGCAGCATGATGGCATTGGGGCGCTGGAACGTAAGCGTCGTTCTCAGGCCACGGCTTTGAGGGATTGCGCGCGATAGGCCCAGGGCAGCAGCTGATCGATCTCGCTATTCGGATGACCCTTGACGATCCTGGTAAGAGCGTCGGTAGCAGGCAAGCGGATCGACGTCGTTCAGCTTACAGGTTTCGACCAGAGAGGCGATGATGGCCCAGTGCTGGGCGCCGCCGTCGGAGCCTGCGAACAGCGCATTCTTCCGGTTCAGCGTAATCGGGCGGATGGATCGCTCGACGGCGTTGTTGTCGAGCTCGATGCGGCCATCATCGATGAAGCACGTCAGCCCCTCCCAGCGTGAGAGCGCATAACGGACGGCATCGGCCAGCTTGCCCTTTTGACTGATCAGCGCCAGCTTGGCGCGGAGCCACCGCTCGAAGGCTTCCGCCAGCGGCCGGCTTTTCTGTTGTCGAACAAGACGACGCTCCTCCGCGCTGCGGCCGCGGATGTCTTTCTCGATGGCATAGAGCTCGGCAATATGCTTAAGCGCCTCGCTCGCAATGGGCGCGGGACCGGGGGTGGCCAGTTCGTAGAAGTTACGCCGCATGTGCGACCAGCAGAATGCAAGCTGAACATTGCCACGGTCGGCGAGCCTGCCTTAGCCAGCATAGCCGTCAACCTGGAGGATCCCCTTGAAGCCTGCCAGATGGGCGATTGGTCGGTCGGCTTTGCGATCGGGGGCATAGACGTAGGCGACGCCCGGCGGATCGACGCCGCCCCATGGCCGATCGTCCGCCGTATAGGCCCAGAGCTGACCGGTCTTGGTGCGCCCACGGCCGGGATCGAGCACCGGCATCGTCGTCTCGTCGGCGAACAGCTTTGGCCGTTGCCTGAGCTTGCCGAGGAGGCGCTCATGCAGGGGACGAAGATGGAAGGCTGCCTGTCCTACCCAGTCCGCCAACGTCGAACGATCGAGCTCAATGCCCTGGCGGGCGTAAATCTGCGCCTGCCGGTAGAGCGGCAGGTGATCGGCATATTTGGAGACCAGGACCTGGGCGACCGTGGCTTCGGTAGGCAACCCGCCCTCGATCAGCCTGGCCGGGGCCGCCGCCTGCATGACGCCGTCCTCGCAAGCCCGGCAGGCGTATTTGGGACGCCGGGTGACAAGAATCCGGAACTGCGCCGGGACCAGGTCCAGCCGCTCGCTTCTTTCCTCGCCAATCCGATGCAACTCGCCCTGGCAACAGGGGCAGAACTTATGGTCGATATCGACGACGACCTCGATCCGCGGCAGGTGCGCCGGCAGGGCACCACGGTTGCCGCGGCGCTTGCGACCCCGCGCCTCAGGGTGCGCTGACGTCATGCGCTGTCTCGCTGTACGCGGCGACCTGCTCGACGTCTTCCAGGCCCAGCAACATCTGATCTTCGGGCAACGTCTCTGCCCGCCGGCCAAACCGATGCCGTTGCAATTCCTTGATGATCTGACGCAGCCGCTCGCTCTCGCATCGCTCGGCGAGCAGCATCGCTTTTAGCGTCTCGGGATCGTCAGGCAGGGCTTCGTTCACACCCAATTCAGAGCATATTCGCCGTCATCTGGCGACGCGCTCGACGCCCCTGATTCACTTCGCCGCGGCGCTGCCAACAACTATCCGGCTTGCGTTGGCGCCGGCGTCTCCCGTACCTCGTGGACACGCCGCCAGTCGAGCCCTTCCAACAGTGCCGACAATTGCGCCGCCGACAGACGCATTACGCCGTCCTCGATTTTTGGCCAGCGGAAGATCCCATCCTCGAGCCGTTTGGCGAACAGGCACAGACCCGTTCCGTCCCAGAACACCAGTTTGATCCGGTCAGCCCGCTTGGCCCGGAACACATAGACAGCACCCGAGAATGGTCAGCCCCCATGCTCTCGCGCACCAAGGTCGCAAGCCCCTCCATTCCCTTGCGGAAGTCTACCGGCTTGGTCGCCCCCATCACCCGGACCGCACCCGACGGACCGATCACCGGCTCGCCTCAGCGCCTGGACGATCGACGCGATCATCGTTGGGTCCGCACCACGACCGGCCCGGATCGTGATGCCGTTGACTTCGATCTCGATGATCCCGCTATCTGCCTTGCGCACCACTTTGCGCTCCGGGCGAGCAGCGGGCGCCGGCACCACGGCGTCCACCAACGCCGGCACAAACTGAACTTCGTCCTCTTCGGAATGACCGCCTGCCGCTTCTCGCAATTGGCGGCGCCAACCAAACAATTGCTGAGGCGACAATCCATGCCGTCGGGCCACCGAACACACCGAGTCGCCATTCGCCACGATCTCCGCGACGATCCGTGCATTGTCCTCGTCGCTCCACTTCCGCCGACGACCGGCTCCAGTGAAGACTTCAAGCCGCCGTACCGGCTCCGTGATAAGCAGTATGCACTGTGTCCATTCTAAGCCTAACGGTCGAAACCGATCCGCAGACTCGCAGATCACACCGTCATCCGGTAGGTGGCCGCTGAACAGCGCCTACGCTGGAACTCTTGATAGGTGCATTTCTCAAGATAGCGGGTTCGCGAGTAAAACGTGTAGCTTCTAGTCGCCTCGGGAGCTTTTCGGTGATGACTTCATCTGCGCGTGCTTTCTTCGCTCCCAGCGCATCAGCATTTGACCGAGCTCGCCCTGCGGCTGAACTTTGTTATTTCGGTTCGCTGGAGGAGCACTTAGCCGGTTGGGTTGAGTGTAAGGGGCCCATACTCGGGCTTCGGCTCGGCGCCGACGAGATACGATATCTCTGGTCAGATAACCGGCCGCAAAGGATGCCGACACCATTGCCAACAAGACGCAAACTGCTAGCACGCAAGCAACCTCGATGATCGGCGTGGCAGACTTGCGGGCGAAGGTTAGCCGCTTTCTATTCCGCCAACTTGACAACCCTCAAAATGCTCGACCCGCGATGATACTTTTCTTTGAAAGCCTTGCTAGACCGGCTCGCAGGACGTCAATGGGAAATGAGCTGGCTCCAGGACGATAAGTGGAATTTCTGCCTGACAACGGCGATAGTCGCCGTGAACAGGAGAACCCATGAGCAGACGACCCCGCCGGAACCACTCACCGGCCTTCAAGGCGAAGGTTGCTCTGGCCGCCGTCAAGGGCGATCGGACGATAGCCGAACTGGCCGAACATTTCGATGTTCACCCCAATCAGATCACGGCCTGGAAATCGCAGCTTGAGGGCAGCGCTTCCGAGGTTTTCGGATCTGGAAGTGTGACGCCCGCCGCGCCGGCCGTCGACGTGAAGTCGCTGCACGCCAAGATCGGCGAACTGACGCTGGAGAACGATTTTTTAGAAGGCGCGCTCACCAAGGCGGGATTGCTGAGCGCAAAGCGATGATCGACCGCGAGCACGATTTGTCGATCACGAAGCAAGCGGAAGTCTTGCAGATCAGCCGTGGCAGTGTCTATTACCTGCCGCGCCCGGTGTCGGATGCCGATCCCGCGATCATGCGGCGTCTCGATCGGCTGCATCTGGAGTTTCCTTTCGCCGGTTCGCGGATGCTGAGAGGCCTGCTGGCTGCCGATGGGTGCAAGAGCGGCCGCCGGCATGTCAAAACCCTGATGCGGCGGATGGGGATAGAAGCGCTCTATCGCCGTCCCCGGACCACGAAGCCGGAGCCCGGCCACAAGATCTATCCGTACCTGCTGCGCGGCATGGAGATCACGCGTCCGAACCAGGTCTGGGCGATGGACATCACTTACATCCCGATGGCGCGCGGCTTCGTGTACCTCGCTGTCGTGCTCGATTTGGCTACCCGACGAGTATTGTCGTGGCGGTTGTCGATCACGATGGAAGCGGCCTTCTGCGTCGAGACCCTGGAGGATGCCTTGGCGCGGCACGGCCGGCCTGACGTCTTCAATACCAACCAGGGTTCGCAGTTCACCGGTGCGGCCTTCACCGCCGTGCTCGCCGGCCACGGCATCGCCATCAGCATGGACGGCAAAGGGGCTTGGCGGGACAACGTGTTCGTCGAGCGGCTGTGGCGCAGCGTCAAGTACGAGGAGGTGTATCTGCGGGCGTACGAGACCGTCAGCGAGGCGCGCGACTCGATTGGCCGATATCTCGACTTCTACAATCGCCGCCGTCCCCATTCGAGCCTTGACGGCAGCACACCGGATCAAGCTTACTTCACCCCGCTGCCGCTCCGCTTGGCAGCCTAACCCGGCAGAGGCTCCACTTATCAACGCGGAGGTTCTGTTCAGACAGCCGGGACCAGCTCAAAAGGCAGCTTCCAATGGGAAAAGCAGCTTCCAATGAACTGCGGAAAATCAGAGCGCTGTTCTTCGTATATTTGAGCGCTGGGAGCGCCCTGATAGCGATGGCAATGTTGGCCGCACCATTCTTCCTTCAATCCATGCAGACGTTGACAATGAAGGCAGTGATTCTGGCGGGCTGCCCAGCCTTGTTGCTTTCAATCCTGTCATGGTTTTGGCATTTGCAGGCGTTGCAAATTGTGTCTGAGGTTGAAGACTGAGCTGTTGAGACCTCAGTTCGCTGCCTCAGGGCTTCGCAGGTCCGCCTACGATGGTCTGAGACGCGCCGTCCCAAGGACGCTTACCATTGACATCGCGGTCCCAGGCCCGAGGGCCGTTCTTTTCTTTCGCTTCGTCTGCCTTTTCCTTCGCGCGATCAGCTTTAATCTGATCGCGAGAGGACAGGCCGTTCGCGCTGGTCTCAGGAGCCGGCGTCTGAGCGGCGGCCGCGGTGAAAGACAAAAGGGTGAGCAGCATGATGGTGAGGGGATGTTTCATCCCTGCCAGTAGCACCTTCAAGGGCGCGTGTCCGATTTTACTTGTCCGCTCCGTTGCTCCCGCTCGCTGCCTTCAGCGAAAGCAGACCAGCGCTCGTATCGAAGGCAGCCACTAGCGCCACTGGCGGGGCGTTGGTGGCCGGAGCCGCTGCGAGCGACGAAATGACAGCGAGACCCGAACGCAATTTCCGCTACACCAGGGCTCTTCAGGCGACCCCGGCCCCGAGCCAACCGTTCCAATCGGAAGACCGTTGGACGCGTGGCCCGCGCCTGCATTGCGGAGCGCCTGGTCCTTTGGCGAGCAGGATGCGGACACGACTTCGGCTTTGGCCGAAACGTTCAGGACAGCAACATAAAGGGCTGAAAAGCCAATAACTGTTTTTGCCCACATAGAGAAGATCTATGTGAGATTGGCACAGCCCGAGTTGACGCATCTCAACTTCGACGATCCTTCGGGCCCACGATGCTCTCTGTAAATGGAACGGCTGCTTGTCGGCTTTATCCACTCCCTTCAAGCGGAGCCAGTTCGCATCGTCGATCGTCTACCTCCGCCATTTCCTAGTTTTGAGATTTCGTCGCGCGTCTGTGCCGTTCTGAATCAACCGTGCCTCCTGGCGCCAACATCGCCATCGCCCCGCTGATTCCGCGCTGATTCCCTTCTTGTAAATCGGCGCGTCCTTTGACCCCCAATCGGCGCCCAAGGCTGACCCCACCCCATGCATCGTAAGTGTCTCGACTCATTCTCGATTCTGCCGCCGCACTGGGGTCCGTTGGAAGCCGAAAGGGGTCAATATTCGGAGCCGAAACACAATCTGGGGCCGGGCGGGCGGATTCCGGACTGAGCCATCCGGACCGACTCAATCCCTGCCGCCAGATAGCTCCTTTGGTCTCCCAAGGAGCCGCTGAACTTGGCGTATGTCAAAGCCACTTAAGATGCGAACCGGTCTCATCGCTGCATCAGTCGTCCCGCGTGCCTTGGAGGCGCTACCCACCCAAGCCACGCCATGTAAGCTGCTTCATAGATAACGCCTGCAGCCAATCCGCAGTATATTGTGCGAAATTGAGCTGCTGCCGGTTTGATGGACACCGGGTTAAGCTAATCCCACCTTGCGCTCGAACTCAACCGGGCTGAGATAGCCGATGGTCGAGTGCCTGCGGGTCGTGTTGTAAAACCTCTCGATGTAGTCGAACACATCGGCTCGCGCCTCGTCTCTGGTGCTGTAGATTTTGTTGGCGGTGCGTTCGGTCTTGAGCGAGGAGAAGAAGCTCTCCATCGCCGCATTGTCCCAGACGTTGCCGGAACGGCTCATGCTGCAGACGATGCCATGGTCGGCCATCAGGCTCTGGAACTGCTCGCTTGTGTATTGGCTGCCCTGATCCGAGTGGTGCAACAGCGCATCCGGCTTACCCCGCCGCCAGACGGCCATCAGCAGCGCATCGGTCACCAACTGAGCCGTCATGCCGGCGTTCATCGACCAACCCACCACCCGGCGCGAGAACAGGTCGATCACCGCCGCCACATAGAGCCATCCCTCGGCTGTCCAGAGATAAGTGAAGTCAGCGATCCACTTCTGGTTCGGCCGTTCGGCCGCAAACTGTCGGTCCAGCAGGTTCGTCGGCATCGTCTCCAGCTGCCGATCACCGCTGTCCTTCGGCAAGCGCCGCCGGCGCGGCCGTGCCCGCAGGCCCTGTAGGCGCATCAGTCGTTCGATCTGGTGCAGGCCACAGTCCACCCCGTCGGCAAGCAGATCACGCCACACCCGGCGCGCACCATAGGTGCGGTCGCTGGCCATGAAGCTGGCCTTGACCTTGCCACCGAGCTCTTCGTCGCTGCGGGATCTGGCGCTGGGAGAGCGGTTCAGCCAGGCATGGAAGCCCGACCGCGACACCCCCAACGCATCGCATAGCCATGCCACCGGCCAGATCGCCCGGTGCTTCGCGATGAAGCCGAACTTCATGTCGCTTCCTTCGCGAAGTAGGCAGCGGCCTTCCTAAGAAACAGCCGGATTGGCGTCCCCCGGAATGGCCTGCAACAGGAAGCCTAGCGATTTGGCCCTCCGCTGAAGGTTGGCGACGACGCGGCTGCGATATTGTTGCTCATATTGGGTGGCACCCGGATCCCTGTAGCTCATGCCGTACCGGAGCGTGTTGTAGAATAAAACCGCAATCTTGCGGGCGGTCGCCGTTACGGCCTTCGACTTACCTGCCCGTGAGGACAGCCGACGATAGAATGCTCCCAGCGCTGTATCACTTCGACCGACCGTTGTGGCCGCCAACCGCAACAGCGCGGCTGCCCGACTGGAGGATCGTCGCGTACGCGAAGACAGCACTTTGCCGCCGGAGATCTTGTTGCCCGGTGCGAGGCAGAGCCAGGAGGTGAAGTGCTTGGCGGTCGGCCATGCCCTCAGATCTGTGCCGCACTCGCCGATGAGCTTCAAGGCGAGCGACGGACCCAACCCATGGATCTCGGTTAGATCGACGCCGAGCACACCATACAGCGCGGTCCTGACATCGAACGTGGGTGTGTTGACCTGCTTGGTCTTTACGCGTGGCCTGGGTAACTTTCTGCCCGGTTTTGTCCCTCTGTTGCCCAACGCAGCGATCAAGACTTCGAGCTTGCGATCGCAGTCCAGCATCTTCGCCTGGTAGACGTCGTAGAGTTCCAGCGATTGGGTCAGGGCGAAGACATGTTCATGTCGGTTGTTGCCCACCAGTGCGGCGCGGATCGTCTCTATGGAAGAATGGCAGCGTGCATCCCGGTAGGTCGCCAACACGTCGGGATTGCGTTCGCCCGCAACAATAGCTCGGATGATCCGCATGCCAGTCGCACCCGTGATATCCGAGACCACGTGATGGAGCTGCAGGTTCATCTCCATCAGGGCCTTCTGCATATGCTGGATATGGGCAGCGGCATATTCCACCAACCGCTCCCGCTGGCGCAAATAGGCGCGCAGGGTTGCAATCTCGGCATCAGGTCTGAAGCTGCCGCGTAACAGGCCATAGGAATGAAGCTGGCGCAACCATGCCGCATCGCTGACATCGCTTTTGCGCCCGGGCACGTTCTTTGCGTAGCGAGCGTTGACCAGAATGACCTCAAACCCGCGCTGCTCCAGAATCTCGTACACCGGGATCCAATAGACCCCGGTGGATTCCATCGCGACACTCGTCACGCCGCAGGCCTTAAACCAGTCTGCCAGATGATGCAGGTCTTCTGTGAATGTGCCGAACGTGCGCACCGGCATATCAGTGCAGGCTGGGTTCACCGCAGCCATGTGCATCTTTGATCCGATGTCGATGGCGGCCGCGCCGACATTGACCGGCTTCAGCTCCGGGCGGTCACCAGTCGTCCTCTTGGGCATAAGCGGGTCCTCCATTTAATGATGGGCAGGAGGGTCTGGGTTATGCCAATCGTCATCTTCCTAATCGGGATCGCCGCCGGAGCAGCGTCACCACTCCCAAGTCCGCATGCACCCATGGACCACGTTTTTTAACGGGGATTCTGCCTCCAATAAGCTGACGGCCGCTACCCTCCCAGCCAAGAAGATAGCACAAGGCTGTTTCTACCCCGCGCAGGCGCGCCACAACGCTGGACAGTTTTTTAGGATGTCCCGCTCCGCCTTCTGCTTGGCGACCTCGCGCCGCAGCCGCTCGATTTCCAATTGCTCAGGCTTCATCTGCCCGTGGCCGGGGAAAGCCTGCACAGGGTCGGAGCCGAACTCCTTCACCCATTTGCGCAGCACGTTCTCATGGACGCCCAGGTCGCGGCCGGCTTGCGCCACCGACACCCCGCGTTCCCTGACCAGCTTGACCGCCTCAATCTTGAACTCGCGACTGAACTTCCGTCTCTGCATCGCTCACCTCCGGCTTCATGAAACACCTAATCTTGGTGTCCATCAAACCGGCAGCAGCTCATCTGCTGTCCGCTCGGCTTCATGTGGGTGCTGTCCAGCCCCAAAGTCGAGCTAAGACAAAGTCGGCGACCGGCATGAGTTCTGATCTATGTGCATGGAGGTCTTCCGGTCTTATAACCAGAAGAGAGCCTTCTGTTACGATGATGTCGGCGTGTGATACGTCTCTAATGATGAACACGTCGCCTTTGATCGTTCCTCCCGGAATATCCGGATCGCTTCCATCCAGGTGCAGGAAGTGCTCGAGCTGTTCCGGTTCGAAGTCATAGGTCAGTTCTTCGCGAAGTTCACGTCTCGTGCAGGCCAAGTATGTTGCGTCCTCAGGCTCGCGGTGCCCGCCGAACAATGAGATCTTCCCGGGGTGAAGTATGTGTGGGAAGAGATCGCGTCGTTGTAGAAGCAGAGCTCCGTCGGCATCAAAAATGACGGCTACGCCAATTTCTCTGTGACCCACGTTTTCTCTCCCGGTTGACGCTCCGAGAGATAATATTAGCGGCGAGCTGCCGCTCTCGATAGTACCAGGCCCGCTTGTTCGGGTTCGCCTGTCCACTCCCTTCAAGGAGGTGGGTTCTCTGGTAGTCCGGGTCCTCCAGGAGAACGCTCAGCTTTCCACCACTTAGGACGTCTGCTTAGCATAGCTCGCATATCGGTCCATCTGATTGGCTAAACGAAGCCAACTGTTGGCCATATCTCTGAGCATCCTGCTTTCGGTGCCGTCCCGCGCGGCCTGCGACAAACGATGAAACTCTGCTGATTGCTCTCTGCAATATTTTGCGGTCTGCATGAATTACTCCGAAACTGAAGGACTTCCAGAAAAAGCTTCCGGGCACCGCCGGCAAAAAAAATCGATCGAAAAAGCGCTTTAATGAAACCTAGATCGCCCGCGAGTTCAAGCTCCACAAAGTGCAGGGTAGCAGCGGGTTTATTGCGGTGCAATGACAGCGCTTCGGCGCTTTAGCCGCCCACTCCCTCGGAGGTAACGGCTCGCTCCCTTCAGGGCGATGCCCACCAACCATCAGGAAATGGGGGCAGCAAAGCCCATTCGACTTGGTTGTCGTTTGCCGGTGGCCGAAATCGACCCTTCGTCTCCGCTTGGTGGAGCACAGAGATGAAACGAAGTGGGAGGATTTGAGGTTCATATCGGCCCGGAGCCCCTTTGCTTTGGTCGCTCAATAGTCCCCCGCATTCGCATCGAATAGTCGATGGAAATTCGAAAGAGCTCACCTCGTTCCCATCGGCCGGCTCTTCGGAAGCGGTCGTGACTTCCTAGCAACACGATGTGTTCCTAAGCCCGTCCACTCCCTTCAAGTCTCTGAACCAACTTCCGTCTACCTCGCTTTCCGTGGAGCACCCTGAACGACCGCATTCCCTCAGACGGAGAACGACCATAACGACGGAAGCTTCCGCCGCAGGCGCTGCTGCGCCTATCGAAACCCCGACCCAGCAGGAGGCCGCGCCCCGACACCGATCTCGAACGAGGCGCCGGCGGAAACGCCTACCGATGCGCCGAAGGAGGTGCCGTCGACGCGCGATGCCGCGGCGAAGATCGAGGCCCGCGAGGCGGTCAAAGTGATCCGGCCAAGGATCCCAACAAAGGAGCGGATCTCACGCGCGGTACCGACGGCAAGTTTGCGCCGAAGCATGGCAAGCCCACGGATCCGGCGGCGGACAAGCCAGTGCCGGGTGGAGAGCAGTAGGCCGCGGCCAAGCCGGAACGGCAAGTCGATCCTGCTGCGGCCAAACCCAGTGCCCAAGTTCCCCTGCGCCAGAAGCCAGGCGGACCGCCGCGCCCGAGCGGTTCTCCAACGACGCCAAGGCCGTCTGGGACACCGCTCCGGAGCCGGTCAAGGCTGAGGTGGACCGAATGCACCGCGAGATGATGCAGGGCATCGAGAAGTACCGCATCAGCGCCGAAAGCTTCGAGCAGATCAAGCGCTTCGGCGACATGGGGAAGGCCTCGGGCAGGCAGCTCGAGCACGTCGTCTACGCGCATGTGAACATGGAGAAGCGTTGCGGGGCCAACAGACCTCTCGGCCGAACGACCTCCTGCCCGTAAGATCGATCCGTTCAGACCGTCCTTGGAAGCCCGCTCTCATCTTCATGCTGGCCATACGATGGGTGCACAGAACAGGCCCCGCCGCTCAATTTCCGCGCGGAGTTGCTCGGCGCGCTGACGCGCCGCATCGCCGACCAATTGCGTGCCGCGCGATAAGTCTAGGTTCACCTCGTTCCGGATGCCTTCATACATACGCATCAGAAAATGGTCAGAAAGATCGCTATAATCATCCATGCAATCAACCCACGCTTTCAAAAAAGCAGCCAAGCGATCAGGCTCCAGCTTATCCAACCGATAGCGAAAATCGACACGACCATGGCTCCGCCGGCGATGCCGAAGGACAATATTGGCATCGGTCCGCACTGGACCATCGCTCTTGGAGATCGCTTGTTCGGTCCCATCAAGCATTTCGTCCCCGCCACGGGAGTTCCATACTGCATGGCTTCTTCAGCGGCAAAAGAGCAATGACATTAACCTCACTGGTCAACGTTAAGACGACCCCAGATCTGGCTCACCCTTAGACCCCTCAAGCCTCTGAGTTCGAGAGGGGGTCCTGCGACTTCGACGAAATCACGTACGCCCTCCGTCGCCCATCGCTGTGGGCCAGAGAAGTGACGCTGGTTCGCTGCAGGCTAAGCTTTCGGCTCAACTTTGGCGCCGGTCTGCAGGTGGAAAGGGCGGCGTTAGCTGGCCTTGGAATCGTTTAACTGGATCGTTAAATTCACCCGATTTTGTCTGACGGTGCTTCTACGAACGTCGTGGTTCTTCGGTTGGCAATACGGTGATCGAGTCAGCAATCGAGCTCGCGGTGATGATGGGAGACGAAGTCGTGGGTATAGCGAACCGAAGGAGTCGATAGCCTATGGAGACATGTCTGGTTCTGGACGGGCTATCGCATCAGCGAACCTCGCTTGCCGACGGTATCGCCGCGCTCGAGCGGTTAGCTGAATTTGGACCACGCGACTGGGCTCGCATCAGAGTCCAACAACTGCGGCTGCCGGACACGACAACGGTATGGCTCGTGGCCCTAAACTTTGAAATCACAATGCCTGCAAAGCGAACCGTCGTGCCGCTCTCTACCGCAACAGACTTTCGCTGCAGCGAATTGGGCGTTCTCTTGAAGGAACAGCCTCTTGAGCTTCTGCAAGATGCGATGGTCCAGTTTGATGGCAGCGTCACGTTGTCTAACGGTCGAAGGCTAATGGCCGTCTATCTCCGTCCGGCCAAACTTGCCTACGAGCTAACTACGCTCGAAGAACAAATCGTGCATGTCGCGCTCGCGAGACTCAAGGAAGGTGCAGAATACTATCGAAATCTGAGAGAATATCTACCAGATGATCTGAAGGCAGATTTTCCGCCTCAGATCATGCTCGACTATACGAAGCTTGCGCAAGATCCGCCCGATGCACGCGACTTTCCGAAGCTCAAGGTCATTCAAGCTGAGTACCAAGCGCTCGTTCCAGATGACGCGCCACCAAGCCTTAACCATCGCGACCGGGCGCCTATGTCTATGCGCCCGACCGCAAGACCGACCGACCGATCGCTCATCTGGCAGGCCACCCCCGGTCCTGCGCCCATTGCAAGCGAGGCGCTCAAGCATATCGCCGAGTTCTATGCCATCGAGAAGGACATCCGCGGCCGCAGCGCCGAGGAACGTCGTCTCGTTCGACAACAGAAAAGCTGACCGCTGGCGGAAGCCTTCGAGCTGTGGCTCCGCGCAAAGCTCCCGTTGATCAGCCAAAAGGGCAAGTTGGCAGACGCCATCCGCTATGCGCTCTCACGCTGGGATGGCCTGACGCGCTTCATCGATAATGGCCGTATCGAGCTCGACAATAACGCCGTCGAGCGCTCGATCCGTCCGATCACGTTGAACCGTAAAAATGCGCTGTTCGCAGGCTCCGACGGCGGCGCCGAACATTGGGCCATCATCGCCTCCCTGGTCGAAACCTGTAAGCCGAACGACGCCGATCCGCTCGCTTACCTGACCGATAGCCTCACCAGGATTGTCAACGGCCATCCAAACAGTGACATCGATCAGCTGCTTCCGTGGGCTTATTGCCGTCACGACATCAAAGCCGTGGCCTGAGAACGACGCTTACACCTGAGTGTGGCGGTCACAGGTCAATCTCGGCAGACCCGCGCTACCCCATCTCGGAGTAGGCGCGCTGAAGTCGGTCTTCGCATGCCGCTTGGTTGAAAGAGAGCTTCTTCTGCTCGATGAATCGATTCAGATATCAAGCGTGAAGATGCCAGGTGCGATCGATACGATGATCGTCAATAGAAATTGCTTGTTCGCAGATATTAGCCTGACGGTTCACTGGCTAAGGAAGCTTTGTAGTCGTCAACCCCTGCAACAAAATGTAACACGCAGAAGTGCCAAATAACCCTGCCGTCCAGTTTTTGCTGCTAGGCGTATTTTATCTTTGTACGCGAGCTCGCGCGACGACTTCAGGGAATTCGACTGCAAATGCGGTGCATGTTTTCAGTTGGACTCTTCGCGATGACGATTTTGTCCGCGGGGGGGTGCTCCATGATGCCCAGTTCGGGGCCCGAGGACCACCTCGTTAAAGGCCATACCACGCAAGCCGGACCGGACTACGGGCTCGTGAAGCTCACCCCGACAGTGCTCGACCTGTTGAAGGAATATGGGCCGGGCGCCATCTCTGCGGCATTCCCCGACCGGCGACCGGCGCCGAGCATTAAATTCGGGGTCGGCGACGTTGTGGCTGTGACGATCTTTGAAGCCGCGGCTGGAGGCTTGTTCATCCCGGCTGAGGCTGGCACCCGATCCGGCAATTTTGTGTCGTTGCCAAACCAGAATATCGACTCGGCTGGGTACATCTCGGTGCCCTATGCAGGAGCCGTCAAAGCTGCTGGACGGACGCCAAGTGAAATTCAGCAGGACATCGTAAAGACTCTCGCCGATAGGGCCATTGAGCCGCAGGTGGTGGTGTCTCTGGCGACGCAGAACACGTCATTGGTCAGCGTGCTCGGCGAAGTTAATACGCCAAGTCGTCTTGCCTCCAATGCAGCCGGCGAACGCATCCTTGACGTCATTTCCCGCGCCGGAGGTCCAAAGGGCCAAGGCTACGAGACTTGGGTGACGCTGGAACGCGCAGGCAAACGGGCCACGGTTCCGTTCGGCGCACTGGTCTATCAACCGGCCAACAATATTTGGGTGCATCCAGGAGACACCATTTATGTCTACCGCGAACCGCAGATTTTCCTCGCTTTCGGTGCCTCCGGATCACAAGGGCAGTTCACGTTCGACATGTGGAAAATCAATATGGCTCAGGCGATGGCCAAGGCAGGCGGATTGCTTGACACCCAGGCTGAGCCGGCCGGCGTCTATGTCTACCGGCGCGAACCACGCGAACTTGCAGAAAGGTTGGGTATCGACTGCTCCAAGTTCGTGGGGGCATTGGTACCGGTGGTCTATAATGTCGATTTCCGGGATCCGGGTGGGTTCTTTCTGGCAAGTAAGTTTGACATGCGGGACAAAGACGTGTTGTTCGCCGCGAACGCGGCTACTGTCGACACCGCAAAGTTCTTGGAATTCGTCCGTGTCGTGATTGGCACTGCCAACGACACGATAGTCGCCGCAGACAACGCCCAGACTTTAAAGATCGACTTGCGTCAGTGATTCTAGCGAGCTTGGTGGGCAAACCTGCAGATTGCTCCCTTACCGATTGCAAAGGAACTTTGGGAAGCGAGCCCCGCGCATGTGGCGGAAGGCGCGCAAAACGCCGCCCCCTGTTAGCCCCCCCGCCGGAGACGCCGCGGCAATGAAAGCGCAACTCAACCGGGTTCAGAGGCAAGCGGGCACCATGCCTAACGAGGTCGAGGCGCTGTGCCCAAAGCCTCACCTTCTCCCAGGAGAAGGCATCGATCATTATCACGCTGTCCAGGCTGCGATCTTCCGAGATATTGATCCTTGAGCGGCGATCGAGTGGCAGCTAACTGTCGACATCGTTGAACTGTCCTGGGAGATGCAGCGATACCGGCTATTGCGCCAGAGGCTGCTCAACGCCTATCGTCGGAACGCAATCCAAACCACTCTTCGTCGCATCGACGTAGCCGGCATCGCGCCTGACCTTCAGGATCTTACCGTCAGAAACGCTTTGGATTGGCAACTTGACCCTTCCGCTGCTCTAGACATCGAGGCTCGACTCCAATCCCACGGCTTCGATCAACATGCTCGCACCAGCGAGGTTATTCAAGCGCGAGAAGACTTGTCGCACTTCGAGACGCTTCTGAACGCAGCAGCTCCGACGCCTCCTATTTCTGATCAAGACCATGAGACGTCACGAGCGGACTCGAACTTTGGAAGGCTGCAAATATCTCAAAGCACTTGCAAACGAGACAGAGCATGAATGCGCAAGCTAAAGAACTGATTATCAAGGAGTTGCTCGATGAGATTCAACAGAATCTAAGAAGCGCCAAAAAATCCGTGATGGCTGCGAAAGCTTGCACCGACGCAGGAAGCATATCGCAAGCCGTCCAAGTCTCCATGGAGCTCGACCAAACGATCTATGATCTCGGTCGTCTTCACGATGCAGTCACTTTGCTAGGGAGATCGCCGAAAGTCGGCCGAACATAGAGGATGCCGAGCTCAGTGTATCACCTCTTGGACACGAGCGTGCGAGAGCTTATCCCATCATGAACCCAAATGCGCCCCCAAATGCGCCCGAGCGGACCTCCGCCCGACACTCTCGTAGGTGAAGCCGGTGGCTTCCATGTCCTCCGGGCGGTAGATGTTGCGCAAGTCGACGACGACGGGCTGCGCCATGGTCTGCTTCAACCGATCGAAATCGAGCGCGCGGAACTGCACCCATTCGGTGACGATGACGAGCCCATCCGCGCCTTCCGCGCAGGAATAAGCGTCCTCGCAGTAGGTGATGCTGGGCAGCTCACTTTTTGCCTGCTCCATGCCGACGGGATCGAACGCCTTGACGGTCGCACCCATGTCGATCAGGCCTGTCACCAGCGGGATCGACGGCGCGTCGCGCATGTCGTCGGTATCGGGCTTGAAGGTGAGGCCGAGCACGGCGATGGTCTTGCCGCGCAGCGAACCGCCGAGCGCCTGGCTCACTTTCCGCGCCATCGCGCGCTTGCGGTTCTCGTTGACCGCCAGCACGGATTCGACGATGCGCAAGGATACGTCGTGGTCCTGCGCGATCTTGATCAAGGCCTTGGTGTCCTTCGGGAAGCAAGAGCCGCCGAAGCCTGGGCCTGCATGCAGGAATTTTGTGCCGATGCGGTTGTCCAGGCCGATGCCGCGCGCGACCTCCTGGACATTGGCGCCGGCTTTTTCCGAGAGATCGGCGATCTCGTTGATGAAGGTGATCTTGGTCGCCAGGAACGCGTTGGCGGCGTATTTGATCATCTCGGCGGTGCGGCGCTCGGTGAACATCAGCGGCGCCTGGTTCAGCGACAGCGGGCGGTAGATATCGCCCATCACCTTGCGGCCGCGCTCGTCCGAGGTGCCGACCACGATGCGGTCGGGGAATTTGAAATCGCGGATCGCCGCGCCCTCGCGCAGGAACTCGGGGTTCGAGGCGACGACGACGTCGGCCGCAGGGTTCGTCTCGCGGATGATGCGCTCGACCTCGTCGCCGGTGCCGACCGGCACAGTCGACTTGGTCACCACGACGGTGAAGCCGGTGAGCGCCTGCGCGATCTCGCGGGCGGCGGCGTAGACGTAGGACAGGTCGGCGTGGCCATCGCCGCGGCGCGAGGGTGTGCCGACCGCGATGAACACGGCATCAGCATCCGCGACCGGCTTGGTGAGATCGGTGGTGAAGTCCAGCCGCTTGGCCTTGACGTTGGTCGCGACCAGCTCGTCGAGGCCGGGCTCGTAGATCGGGATCTCACCGCGATGGAGCGCCGCGATCTTCTTCTCGTCCTTGTCGACGCAGGTGACGTCGTGGCCGAAATCCGCAAAGCAGGCTCCGGAAACCAGTCCCACATAACCCGTGCCGATCATCGCGATGCGCATGAGAGTTCTTTCCGCTGAAACCCGATGTTCCTGTGAACACCCTAGACCATTTCTTTATTCGGCCGCACGCTCAACATTAGGGCAAACTGTCCCGCGAACCGAATAAATCTTAACCGCAACACGTGACAATCAGCGCCGACATTTCGTCAAACGCACGACATGCAATTGATGCATTCTGCATATGCGATATACGCGGCATATCCGCGTTTCAAGCCGTCGTGAAGCGACGTCGTCGTGCGCCAGCCGAGCTTTGCAAGGCGGTTGAGGTGCCATCGGGACGCCAGCATAGCCGTCAACCTGGAGGATCCCCTTGAAGCCTGCCAGATGGGCGATTGGTCGGTCGGCTTTGCGATCGGGGGCATAGACGTAGGCGACGCCCGGCGGATCGACGCCGCCCCATGGCCGATCGTCCGCCGTATAGGCCCAGAGCTGACCGGTCTTGGTGCGCCCACGGCCGGGATCGAGCACCGGCATCGTCGTCTCGTCGGCGAACAGCTTTGGCCGTTGCCTGAGCTTGCCGAGGAGGCGCTCATGCAGGGGACGAAGATGGAAGGCTGCCTGTCCTACCCAGTCCGCCAACGTCGAACGATCGAGCTCAATGCCCTGGCGGGCGTAAATCTGCGCCTGCCGGTAGAGCGGCAGGTGATCGGCATATTTGGAGACCAGGACCTGGGCGACCGTGGCTTCGGTAGGCAACCCGCCCTCGATCAGCCTGGCCGGGGCCGCCGCCTGCATGACGCCGTCCTCGCAAGCCCGGCAGGCGTATTTGGGACGCCGGGTGACAAGAATCCGGAACTGCGCCGGGACCAGGTCCAGCCGCTCGCTTCTTTCCTCGCCAATCCGATGCAACTCGCCCTGGCAACAGGGGCAGAACTTATGGTCGATATCGACGACGACCTCGATCCGCGGCAGGTGCGCCGGCAGGGCACCACGGTTGCCGCGGCGCTTGCGACCCCGCGCCTCAGGGTGCGCTGACGTCATGCGCTGTCTCGCTGTACGCGGCGACCTGCTCGACGTCTTCCAGGCCCAGCAACATCTGATCTTCGGGCAACGTCTCTGCCCGCCGGCCAAACCGATGCCGTTGCAATTCCTTGATGATCTGACGCAGCCGCTCGCTCTCGCATCGCTCGGCGAGCAGCATCGCTTTTAGCGTCTCGGGATCGTCAGGCAGGGCTTCGTTCACACCCAATTCAGAGCATATTCGCCGTCATCTGGCGACGCGCTCGACGCCCCTGATTCACTTCGCCGCGGCGCTGCCAACAACTATCCGGCTTGCGTTGGCGCCGGCGTCTCCCGTACCTCGTGGACACGCCGCCAGTCGAGCCCTTCCAACAGTGCCGACAATTGCGCCGCCGACAGACGCATTACGCCGTCCTCGATTTTTGGCCAGCGGAAGATCCCATCCTCGAGCCGTTTGGCGAACAGGCACAGACCCGTTCCGTCCCAGAACACCAGTTTGATCCGGTCAGCCCGCTTGGCCCGGAACACATAGACAGCACCCGAGAATGGTCAGCCCCCATGCTCTCGCGCACCAAGGTCGCAAGCCCCTCCATTCCCTTGCGGAAGTCTACCGGCTTGGTCGCCCCCATCACCCGGACCGCACCCGACGGACCGATCACCGGCTCGCCTCAGCGCCTGGACGATCGACGCGATCATCGTTGGGTCCGCACCACGACCGGCCCGGATCGTGATGCCGTTGACTTCGATCTCGATGATCCCGCTATCTGCCTTGCGCACCACTTTGCGCTCCGGGCGAGCAGCGGGCGCCGGCACCACGGCGTCCACCAACGCCGGCACAAACTGAACTTCGTCCTCTTCGGAATGACCGCCTGCCGCTTCTCGCAATTGGCGGCGCCAACCAAACAATTGCTGAGGCGACAATCCATGCCGTCGGGCCACCGAACACACCGAGTCGCCATTCGCCACGATCTCCGCGACGATCCGTGCATTGTCCTCGTCGCTCCACTTCCGCCGACGACCGGCTCCAGTGAAGACTTCAAGCCGCCGTACCGGCTCCGTGATAAGCAGTATGCACTGTGTCCATTCTAAGCCTAACGGTCGAAACCGATCCGCAGACTCGCAGATCACACCGTCATCCGGTAGGTGGCCGCTGAACAGCGCCTACGGCGCTGTGAAAGCGCGAAGGACAATCACACTCCGCGCGTGGTCCGGAGATTCCGAAGCATGGTGGTCGTCTCGTGAAAGATGTATTGCGGCCGGCCGGATGCTCCGAGCGACCGTCCGACAGCACGTTCAGCATGCGTTCCACCGGCATTGCCGCAAATGGCGCCAATTGCGCGCGAGCTCGCATCGATGAACAGCACCGACATCCGTGCTTCTACGGGTGTTCCCGCGCGCGATAACCGAAGCGCGACGAGCGTTGCTTCGCATCAAGTCGCGCGACGGCTCGTTCACTGAACAGGAACTCACCATCGAGAAAATCAGTGCTCGCAATTTTAGTCAATCAAGAACCCGTCTTTAAAGCGAGCCGCGGATCATCACACCCAACAACAAGCATTCAACCGGGGTGTCATGTCTTCTCAATCATCACCGCAGTTTGTCACCAGAACCGCGACCTCCACTGCAGCGTTCATCGACTCGATCGGCGTGAATACTCACATCGCATTCGATAACTCGCCTTACGTTAACATCGACAAGGTGTCGACAGCGTTAGACTATCTGGGCATTCAGAACATCCGCGACAATCTGTACACAACGACGCTCGCATCGAATAGCTTCTCCGTTCTGGCTGCGCAGGGGTACAAGTTTGACTTTGTGGCCACTCCTTCTCGTGACTCGACCATCGACGTGAGTAAGTTCATCGCTGCGCTGGATACCTATGCCAGCCAGTATCCGGGAAGTATCTCCGCTATCGAAGGGCCAAACGAGGTTAACATCTGGCAGATAAGCTACAACGGGGTCATCTCGATAGCCTCCGGCGCAGAAGTTCAGAAACAGATATTCACTGCGGTTAACGCTGACAATCTGCTCAAGGACATTCCGGTCTACAACGTTTCCATCGGCTCGACCGACAGCAGCCAATTCCAACAACTCGGCAACTTGTCGGGCTACACCGATTATGCCAACGAGCACGCCTACGTCATGTCGACGACCCCCGTTTCGAACGGTCTCGATTATCTGTTGTCTTTCGCTCAGATCAGCGCTCCCGGAAAGCCTACCGTCATTACAGAGGCCGGCTACAACACGCTGACGAGCTATTGGTACAACGGCGTCAACGAAGCGGTTCAAGCCAAGTACACGCTGAACACGCTCATGGACGCCTACCAGAAGGGGGTTTCGCACACCTATCTCTACGAGTTGCTCGATGAACCAAATCTCGGCGCGGATAACAAGGAGAGCTATTTCGGTCTGTTCCATTCCGATGGCTCTCCGAAGCCCGTTGCGACCGCCATCCATAATCTCACGCAAATCCTTCGGGACAGCGGCCAGAACGCGAGCGGCGCATCGGGCAGCCTCACTTACGCGTTGTCAGGCGCGCCCGCGATGTCGCACGACATGGTGTTCGCCAAGAGCAACGGCAGCGTGGATCTCGTGCTCTGGGCTGAGCCGGTGCTGTGGAATCAGAACGCGCACAGTGAGGTGAAAGCGACGGCTTCGATTGTGACGGTCACCCTCGACAAGACCGTCTCGCTGGTGAAGGTCTACGACCCCATCGTAAGCAGCAATCCGATTGCAACCTACGCCAATGTTGGCAGCATCCAGGTCAGCATTTCGGACCATCCGCTGGTGATCGAGGTCACGCCAGTGATCAAGAATATAGCGGCAGCACCTGCCCCGCTCCCATCCACCACAACGAGCACTTATGTCGGCGGCGTACTCGCGAGCGAAACGATCACCTACTCCGACGGTTCCAAAGATGTGTCCGACATTAAAGTCTACACTGCGGGCGAACTGACGCGGGAGACGATCCTTCATACCGACGGTTCGAAGGACATTTACCTCTACAACATCAAGAATCAAAGCTACGTCTCCGAACACGACGTTTTCAACGCGTCAGGGGTCCTCACTTCGTCCATCCGCACGCATGGCGACGGCACCTTCGACTATGTGTACAGCCTCGCGGCCGATGGGACAAAGACGACCGACAAGTACAATTCGGCGGGATTTCTTCTCTCCGAGACGGTTTTCCGCGCCGACGGTTCGTCAGACGTGAAGACGTACACCAACGGAGTTATCACGAACCAGACGGTGAAGTACGCATCCGGTCCCGTGGGCTCGATCGTCAGTACCTACGCGGGCGGAACACTCGCCAGCGAGGTCATCAAATACGCCGTCGGCTCTGCTGATGCGTTCGAGATTAAGACCTATACCAACGGCGTGCTGACTAAGGACGACATTGTTCACGCTGACAATTCGGAGGATGTCTACTATTACAACGTCCAGAATAAGGACTACGTAGCAGGGCACGACACCTACAACTCGGCGAGAGTTCTCACTTCGTCGGTGCGCACGCACGCTGATGGAACATTAGGCTACTCGTACACACTCGCCGCTGACGGCACGAAAACGACGGACGTCTACGACGCGGCGGGCAGCTTGGCTTCGGACACAATTGTCCGCCCGAACGGCTTCTCCGACGTCAAGATCTATTCAAAGGGCGTGCTGACCGGCGAGACTATCAAATTTGCGCCGGGAGGACCCGACCTCAGCGAGGTCAAGATTTACAGCGCCGGCATTCTCACTTCGGACACGATCGTGCATGCCGACAAGTCGAAGGACATCTACCTGTCCGGCATTCAGAACAAGTCCTACGTCGCCGAGCACGACGTCTACAACGCAGCAGGCGTCCTCACCTCCGTTGTCCGCAGCCACGCGGACGGCTCGCTGGACTATACCTACACTCTGAGCTCGGACGGCACGAAGATCACCGACGTGTACAACGCATCGGGTGCGCTGGTCTCCGACAGCGTCGTCCGCGCCAACGGCTGGTCCGAGGTGAAGACCTATGCGAACGGGCAGCTGAGCAGCGACGTCGTGAGATACGCCCCAGGATCGGCCGACCTCATCGACAGCAAGACCTATACCGCCGGTGTGCTCACCAACGAAACGATCGTCCACGCCAGCAAGGCCAAGGACGTGTTCGACTGGAACGTCACGGGCAAGAGCTACGTCGCGGACCATTTCGTGTATGACGCGGCCGGCCGGATGGTCAACGCCGAGTTCACCAATGTCGACGGCTCGCACAGCCAGACGGCCTATCTCGCCGGCGTCGCCCTGACCTCGACCAAGAGCGTATCGGACACGCTCACGGCCGCGAGCGCCGGCGGCGACACCTTCATCTTCAAGCCGAACTCCGGCAACGACACCATCATCGGTTTCCATGCCGGAGACGGCGCGAACCACGACACGATCGTGCTCGACAACTCCGTGGTCCACGACTTCAGCCAGCTCGTGATGCAGCAGATCGGCCGCGACACGCTGATCAAGCTGGATGCCCAGGATTCGATCCTGGTCAAGAACGTGCTGCCCTCGGCTCTGACGAGCGCCGACTTCCACTTCGTCCAGCACGACTGGACGCTAAGCTGAGGTCCGGGAACAAGCCCGCCGCGCCGCACGCCGCCAAGCGGGCCTTGGCCTGTTCAGGAAGCGGCGAGCGAGGCCGCGCCGGACTTGAATGCGACGGCCCTGCTCCGCAGGATGCGACGGACTGGCTCGTCGAAATAATAGTAGGCGATGTGCGCCGCGCACACCGATCCAACCGCGGCGACGATCACGATCAGCGGCTGCGGCAGATGCAGCCGCGGCGCGATCACGAAGACCAGCGCGAGGCAGATCGGGCGGTGAATCCCGTAGAGCGGATATGATATGGCGCCGAGCCATTCGAGCAGCGCCTGTCCGGAGGTCCCGTCCGCACGCGCACCGAGCAGCGTAAGCAGCGGAAAGACCACGAGGATGCAGATCATGTCGTATCCGACGCCTCCGATGTTCGGGACCGAGAACAGGATCAGCAGCGCGGCGAGCAGCAGCCATGGATTGATGCCGGAGATCCAGTCCAGCCGCTTCTCCGCATAGAGGTTGTGCACCAGGAGACCCGCGCTGAAGCCGACGATGACGCGCAACGTGCCCAGCCAGAACTGGTCGATGAGGCCGCCGCCGTCGATTCGGTCGTATTGCGGAAAGAGGCAGAGTCCCAGAACGGCCGCGATCCCGAACAGCAGGCCAGGCGACACCCGCACGAAGAACCGCGCCCAGGTCAGGTTCGCGATCATCTCGAAGAAGATGGACCAGAACGGCGTGTTCAGCGGATAGATTCCGCCGCCGAGCGCGCTCGGCCAAAAATAGAAAGGAATGAGAAACAGGTTCAGCGCAAATGCGATGCCGACATCGGGCGCGCTGAACAGGGGATTCTTCGTGAGGGTCGCGAGGAAGAGGTAGTAGAGCGCGCCGAGGACCATTCCGAGCAGGATGATCGGGTAGAGCCTGATGACCCGCTGCACCAGGAAATCCCTGAACGACATACTCTCCATCAGGCGCCGGCCATAGGCGTGCGCCATCACAAATCCGCTCAGACAGAAGAAGAAGTCGACGGCGAGATAGCCGTGTGTGAAGAACCAGCGTTGCTCGATCCAGTTGCCGAGGTGCAAGAACAACACGGAAATGGCAGCGACCCCGCGCATGCCGTCAAGTGTGTGAAGCTTTTCTGACACGAGAGGGCTGCTCACTCGCATTGCTGAAGGTTGCTGATCGATGTCGCGAGGAAAGCCAACCAAATGAAGCGCTTTTAAGGACAGCACCGGCATTGCTGCGCAGCGCATTCAGCGTGGCACGCGCAGTTCCGTGCGAGCGATGCGGATGTGAGCAATGTGCAAAAACAATTGGCCGCACGTGATCGAGAGCAACGCATGTTCGATGTCGAATTGCCCAAATCGAATGCGCCGAGCAAAAGCTTCAATATGCGCGTTCTGCGCGTGCTGCACATCGTCGCAGCTTTTGTTTCGATCACGCAAACGTTCGTTCGGAAATTTCGCAGCGCCGTCGGCGCGCCGGACGAAGCGGTCGATGATGGCGCGGGTCGTGGTGGATGCGCGAAAGGCAGCTAACCTAAGATTCCAAAAGAACGCGGCTTATGGTAATATAATACTTCAAATTTGATCTGCCCCTCTTCACCTTCAGGCGGATTGTCGGTATGGCGCTCGTGGAGTTGACGCGGGTTCCCTTTTGTCCGGCCGGGAGCCGCAGAGCGGGTTTTTGTCACGTCAGTTTCATACCGATCGATTGAGACGCGGGGCGCATCCATCCGCGCGAAGATGCAGGAGCCACCGCAAGCGCCATCGCTTTGGGCAAAGGTGTTTTCGTGTTTGGTCGTCTCAGAGGCCTCAACGGGCGGATGCCGCCGGATCCCTCCGTCTGGCATCCATGGCGGTTATTGCTGCCCCCCCGGGACCCCGAGGGATTTCTCGTCATCGGATCGGTCTGGCGGCGCAGGGTCGGAGCTGCCTGGGAATACAAGACGAGAACGACTTCCGTCCTGGCGAAAATTTACGAGCGCGAGCGCCCCGACTCTCTCGATCAATGGCACAATTGGAACTTGCTGGGTTGGCCGAAGCGGTCGGTCGAGGGCCGTTTTCTGCTCGGCAGGGTGTGGCGCCGGCGGCGCGACGGCAAATGGGAATACCGGGAGCGATCCGACGAGACGGATCGCATTCCCGGCGATTGGTAATGACAGGCAGAACATGCGGGAACGGCATCCTCTTATGAAGACATCGCGAATGGCAGTGGCGGCGATGGCACTGCTCACATCTGTCGTAGCCGGCGGCCTGCCGGCGGCCGTGGCGGGACCGAGCCCGGAGGTCGCGCGCAAGTGCATGCGCTTCTCTTACATTGCCTATCCCTACAAGCGGCCCGGCTCGGTCAAGATGAGCGGCGACCGGCAATCTTATTTCCGGGACTGCATGGCCAAGGAAGGCAACGTGCCGGAACCGACACCGCCCAAAGAGTCCTGACGGGGCCCGCGCCTGCCGTCAGCCCTCACTTGCCGGCGTCATCGACCTTGCCGTTGTTGGCGACGCATTTGTTGAAGTAGGCCTGCTGGTCGCGGCCGGAGCCCTTGGCGCTGCCGGCGGCGGGATTGCCGGGCTCGCGCGGCGGGAATTGCTTGGTGGTAAGAGCCTTGCAGGTCCTCGCCAGCTGGGCGTCGATCGCCGAGGCAGGCTCGGGGACCAGGACCACGGCAAGGCCGGCCGCGACAAGCATGGCGGCGCCGAATCGCGTTCTCGCATACATTATTATCTCTCCTGACGCGGGCGGAGCTGAAAGCGCCACCCGCCTCTTTGAAAAAGGGACGGCAAACTGACATTCTATGCATTCCCGGCCATTGTTGCATCCCGATGTGCACGACGACCTCGGCCGCCTGAGGCCTGGACGAGGCAAACTGGACCGACATGAGCTTGAGAGACCTGGAACCCACCGATGAAGGCACGATCGAGCCGGCTTCCACCGAAGTCCAGTTCGCGCTGGTCATCGCGCGCATGCTGGAGACGGTGAAGAGCCATCCCGAGCAGATGCGCCAGCTCGTCTATGATCTGGCCCGCTACAAGCTCCAGGAGCAATTCACCCACGCCGACGCCAAGGAGGTGCGGCGGTCGAAGCAGGCGCTGGAAGCGGCCATCCGCGGCGTCGAAGAGTTTTCGCGCCAGCAGGTCGACCTGCCGCCGCCGGCCGATGCCCCCGCCCTAGCCGCACCCGAGCCGCCGCGGCGCCAGGTGCGGGGGGGGGAGCGCGCGCCGGCGACGACGATGCCCGCCGACATCGAGATCAGCCGCGCCTCTCCGCTGGCGCGTCACGCGCTCTGGTCGGTGATGGGACGCACCGCGGCGCTGTTGCTGGTCGTCGGCCTCGTCGTGGTCGCCGTGCAGCAGCGCGAGCGGCTGGCATCGCTCGCCGGATATGTTGCGCGCGGCGAGCGGCAGGTGGCTGCGGCACCGCCGCCCGCGGCGCCTGCCGTCCCGGTCGCGCCCGTCGTCCCCGACAAGCCGAAGCCCATGCGGCCAACCGATTACGGCGTCTATGCGCTGGTCGACGACAAGGAGCTCTCCGAGCTGCATCTGCTGCCCGGCCGCGCGCCCGACGCGCGGGTCGCGGTCTCGGCGGCGTTCAAGATTCCCGAACAGGCCGGCCTGCCGAGCGGGCGCCCCAAGTTCATCGTGTTCCGGCGGGAAGCTGCGACCAACGTGCCGGAACGCGTCGAGGTCCGCGTCGTCGCCAAGATCGCGCGGGAGTTCTCGGCCGAGGCGACGGCGAAGAAGCCCGATGCCGGCGACGATGCCTGGGTGATCCGCAGCTTCTCCTATCCGTTCCGTGCCTCGCCGCTCCCGGACACGTCGGAAATGTACGAGCTGCACAGCGAGGATCCCGCACTCGAGCTGCCGCCCGGCGGCTACGCGCTGATCCTAAAGTCGCAGTCTTATTACTTCAGCGTCAAAGGCGAGGTGCGCGATCCCCGCCAATGCATCGAGCGGATCGTCGCCGCCAACGGCACGTTCTACACCGATTGCAAGAAGCCGTAGGTGCAAGACGCCGCAGGACGGGAACTTCCCGCGCTCTTCCCAAAGGCGGGTTCCGGTCTTACCTCATGAGGTGAGCGCTCGCTTTGCGCGTTCACTGGAGGACATCATGCGCGTTAAATCCATTGTGATCGTTGCCGCGACCCTTGCGCTGGCCGCGCCGGCCTTGGCGCAGCAAAAGGCGAATCGGCCGCAGGGCAATCCCTCGACCCAGTCGCGAACGCCCGTGGCCACCCAGCCGAGCAACAATCCGTTCAGCAATCCGATCGGACAGGGCGTGCCGCCTGCGGCATCCGCCAATCCCAATCAGAACAGCAACCGGACCTATCGCTGACGGCCGCGCGCGGCGGGCCGCTTTTGCCCACCGTCGGCGCACACGTCAGCACGCCGAGTTGCGGGCGCGCGCAGAGCTCAAGACAGCGCCCAGATGATGCCGCCGCGCAACGCCATGCCGAGTGCATAGAGCCAGCCGAGCATCGCGATCGACACCGTCGAGCCGTACAGCAGCGCGACTGCGCGATCCGCCCATATCTCCCGCCGTTGAGATTGCACGTTCAACGCGTCGGAGACGAGCTGGTCGGACGAAGAAGAAGCATGCATGGCAGCGTTCCGCAAGACGGAGGGAATTGAGCTGCGCGACTGTTGCCCGAGACTGGCGTTGAGAATGTGACCTGCTTCGCAACAGATTGACAAATTCTTCTCGGCTCGTGAAATCTATTGTGAAGTGATGTCGACCTCGATCAGCGATGTTCCGCCGACATGCAGCGACGCGCCGGCGATTTCGATCTTGAATGAATCGGTTCCCTGCGCATCCGCGCTGGCAAAATAGCGAAAAGCCGGCCCCTGAATCACCAGCCGTCCTGATTTCGGCGGCTCGATGATCTTGATGTTGTCGATCATGATCGTCGACCAGCGCAATCCCTGTATGCACTCAGCGCCGGGCTTGATCTTGAACGACCAGCGCACGGTCTCCGATTTCAGCGTGAACGGCTGCGGACGCAGGATGCAAGTTCCTCCCGCCATGGCGGGTTGCGGGGACGCGCACAGCACGAGGGCTGCGGCTGCGATCGCGTGCTTCATGGGGCCGCCGCCTTCAGGAGTGATAGGTCCGGTACCACGCCACGAAGCGCGCGATGCCGTCCTCGATCGAGGTCGAGGGACGAAAATCGATCTCGCGCGCGAGATCGTCGATGTCGGCATAGGTCGCGGGAACATCGCCGGCCTGCATCGGCAGCAGTTCCTTCTGCGCAATGCTGCCCAATTCCTTCTCCAGAAGCGCCACGATCTTGTTCAGCTCTTCCGGCTGGTTGTTACCGATGTTGTAGACGCGCCAAGGCGCGCTGCTCGAACCCGGATCGGGCGCGGCGCCGGCGGGCTTGGACACCCCCTTGGGCAGCCCCTGCGGCGGATGCTCGAGCAGCTTGACGACCGCCTTGGCGACGTCGTCGACGAAGGTGAAGTCGCGGCGCATGTCGCCGCCGTTGAACAGCTTGATCGGCCGGCCCTCGACGATCGCCTTGGTGAAGGCGTAGATCGCCATGTCCGGCCGGCCCCAGGGACCGTAGACCGTGAAGAAGCGCAAGCCGGTCGCCGGCAGGCGATAAAGATGGCTGTAGGCATGGGCCATCAGCTCGTTCGCCTTCTTCGTCGCCGCATAGAGGCTGACGGGATGGTCGACATTGTCGTGGACCGAGAACGGCATCTTGGTATTGGCGCCGTACACCGAGGAGGAGGACGCGTACAGCAGGTGCCGGCAGCCATGGTGCCGGCAGCCCTCGAGCACGTTCATGAAGCCTTCGAGATTGGAATCGACATAGGCGCGCGGATTATCGATGGAGTAGCGCACGCCGGCCTGGGCGGCGAGATGGACCACCCGCGCGAAGCGATGCTCCTCGAACAGACGCGCCATCCCGGCGCGATCGGCAAGGTCGAGCTTGACGAAGGAAAAGTTCGGATCGTTCTTGAGGTCGTTCAGCCGCGCCTCTTTCAGCGCCGGATCGTAATAATCGTTGAGATTGTCGAGCCCGACCACGGGCACGCCGGCCTGGAGCAGGATCTGCGCAACATGGAAGCCGATGAAACCGGCAGCGCCGGTGACCAGAACGGCGGAAGATTCAGCTTTGTCCATTCACCCTGTCCAATTCGATGCGCCGCAGGCGCAAGGCGGCGGCATAGAACAGCGACATGACAAAACTTGTCAATGCGCCCGCGTTCGGAATGGTGAAACCGCTCGTCTTAATCGGTTTTCGCCGAAGCTCTTGTTCCATACGGCAAAATAGTATTCCCTAGCGGCCGATTTCGATTTCCGTCCTGCTCATTGCTCTTGCCGCTGCCGTCCGCCTCCAGCGCCGACGTGTTGTAACACTTGTCGTTTATGCCTGTTTGCCGCCTCAAGAGGGCGCCGAACGTCACAGCTCGCTTCCGCGATCGGGACCGGCATTGCGCGCCCCGACCGACTTCCGCCTCAACTACGGGAAACACTGCACGAGATCGTTCATTTTGGTTCACCGAACACAGCAATCGGAGGCTTAGAAATGAAGGCCCAGGTCCTGTCAATCGCCGACAAGCTGATCAAGAGAACGGCGGAGAATCTCCCGTTCTACAAGAAGCGAGGTGACAGTTTCGACGTCATCGAGATTGCTTTCCTGAAGGCCGCTCTCCAGAGCGCCGATTACTACGAGCAGCGCCTGTTCACGGCTGCAATGTTCAATTCTGATCTCGATCTGCTCACGCATTCGCTGCGGACCGCGCCGGCCGACGGCCTCATCCTCGAATTCGGCGTCGCCAGCGGGCGCACGATCACGCATGTCGCCAAGCAATGCCCGGGCAGGCAGGTCTACGGCTTCGATTCATTCGAGGGCCTGCCCGAGGACTGGCGAAGCGGATATCTGAAGGGACGTTTCGCCGGCGAGCTGCCGCCGGTGCCGGCCAACGTCACGCTGATCAAGGGCTGGTTCAACGAGACCCTGCCCGACTTCCTCGCCGGGCATCCGGACAAGGTCTCGCTGCTGCACGTCGATTGCGATCTCTATTCCTCGACCAAGTGCATCCTCGACCTGCTCACCGACCGGATCGGCAGCGGCACTGTGATCGTGTTCGACGAATTCTGGAATTACCCGGGCTGGCAGGACCACGAGATCAAGGCCTTCGACGAGTTCAAGGCCAGGACCGGCCTCACCGCAAAACCGCTCGGCTTCGTCCGCAGCCACCAGCAGGTGGCGTTCGTGGTGGTGTAGGAAGCCGCCGTCGAGCGAAGATTAAGAGAAACGAATTGAGCAGTGACTGAGGCCTTACGGGCCGACGTCACTGCTGGGCGCCGCAGGCCTCGGACGGTATCCAAAGCCCCCCGATCCTGCCACGTTAGGGATGCCTGCGTTTCGTGCGGCCATTAACCAAAATTGCCGCTTGCGGTCACTTCACCTTTAGGTAAGTGTCTGCTTGTTTCAATTTGTGGCAGATTTTATGAAGTACGTTAGCGTTGCCGACCGCATGGCCGGCCAGTCAACCGGCTGGGACTATCTCCACATCTGTCTCGCGATCTTCGTCGTCTTCATGCACTCCTTCCGGATCACGCAGGGAGATTGGATCGCCGACGCAATGTCGAATTCAATCTTCCGCGGATTGTTCAATTCGATCTTGCCGGTTTTCTTTGCCTTGAGCGGCTTCCTTGTCGCTGGCAGCCTCGAGCGCAACACGCTGCCAACCTTTCTGGCCTTGCGCGGTCTCCGGATTCTTCCTGCCCTGGCCGTCGAAATAACTCTCTCGGCGCTCATCATCGGCCCGCTATTCACCGAATTCACCTTGCGTGAGTATTTTTCGGATCCTTCCTTTGGTCTGAGCCCCGCAAACTCCTCCAAGAATGGGTAGAGTCCGTCACCTCTGAGGAGATGGACCATGAAGCCAAGTCGGTTCACGGAAGAGCAGATCATCGGGATTTTGCGGGAGCAGGAGGCGGGTGTGGCGACGGCTGATGTCTGCCGCAAACACGGGATCTCGAGCGCAACGTTCTACAAATGGAAGGCCAAGTACGGTGGCCTGGAGGTATCCGATGCCAAGCGGCTGAAGGCATTGGAGGACGAGAACGCCAAGCTGAAGAAGCTCCTGGCCGAGGCGATGCTCGACAACGCCATGCTCAAGGACGTTGCGTCAAAAAAATGGTGACGCCCGCCGCGAGGCGAGAGGCCGTCGCTCATCTGCGGACCACCTTCGAGGTGAGCGAACGGCGGGCGTGCAAAGCCTTGGGGGTAGACCGCGCATCGGTGCGCTATCGCAGCGGGCGAGCCGATGATGCGGCCGTACGCACCCGCCTGCGCGAGCTGGCGGCGATCCGCCGCCGGTTCGGCTACCGTCGTCTGCTGGTGCTGATGCGCCGCGAGGGGCTGGTCATGAACCAAAAGAAGTTTCGACGTCTGTATCGCGAGGAACGGCTGCAAGTCCGCCGGCGTGGCGGCCGTAAACGGGCGCTCGGCACCAGGGCGCCAATGGCGATCCCGCAAGGCGCCAACCAGCGCTGGAGTCTCGACTTTCTGTCGGATGCGTTCGCCGATGGCCGACGGTTCCGGATTCTGGCTGTGGTCGACGACTTCACCCGCGAATGCCTGGCGCTCGTCGCCGATACTTCGCTGCCGGGCCTGCGGGTCACACGCGAGCTCGATGTCATCATTGCCTGGCGCGGCCGGCCAGCGATGTGCCTGTCCGACAACGGCACTGAGCTGACCGGAATGGCCGTGCTGCGCTTCAGCCAAGAGAGGCAGATCGAGTGGCACTACATCGCGCCCGGCAAACCGACCCAGAATGCCTTCATCGAGAGCTTTAACGCCCGCCTGCGCGATGAACTCCTCAATGAGACGCTGTTCACTTCGCTCGCACAGGCGCGAGCCGTGCTGGCGGCCTGGAAAGACGACTACAACAACGCCCGGCCGCACAGCGCCCTGGGCAACCTCACGCCGACCGAATACGCCAAACGCAACGCTCTTGGGCCGCAACGGGACGGGACGGGACGCTGCGCTATGCCGAGGGCTCCGCGCCCCGCCCCGTTGCTTCACCGAGCCCCTTGGGCTCATATTCAACCGGGACTCTTTCCATTGCTGGATGAAGCGAGGGGCTCAGACCACGTACATTGGCCTTTCCTTTGAAAGCTTGGCCTATCTTGCAGCATTCCCATTGACCTATTGCACCATCTTCTTCGGATTGGTGCGGCTGCCGAAGCCAGAGCTCATTTCGCGCGGCGATTACTCTTATGGAATATATCTCTACAGCTTCCCAATTGCTCAGGCCCACATCGCCCTGTTCCCGCAATTGAAGGGACACGATCTGCTGCTGATCCTCCTTTCGGGCATCAGCTCCTGCGTATTTGCCGCACTATCGTGGCACCTGATCGAGGAGAGAATGCTGGCACTTAAGCAACATCTGCCAGTCGGCTGGTTTCCTACATCATCGAGAGTGAATCTCGGTGGCAACCGGCAGACAGAGCCCTTGCTAGCCCCGATTCCGATGGACAAGGCCGGTCAGAATGATCGTCATCACTGATCCTCCCCTCCCATCGGTTGGAACAGACGGAGCGCTGTCTCGCTACCAACGATCTACAACCATAGAGCGACGTATCGGGGAGCCTTGGGTTCACGGCCCAATCGGAGCGCGCAAACAGGGGGCTAACCTGGGCTGGGCGGGATAGAAATCTAGAGCTAACAAATTAGGGCTATATAATACCTCTTATCCAAATTTCTTCCGTAATTTCCTACGCTTGCCTGCCGCCGCGGATGGCGCATGCTTTCGGATAAGGCTGGGGGAGGATGTTTATTTATGCTGTTTCGCAGGCTCGCCGCTTCGGCGGCTGCAACGCACGCAACGATTGCGGTTTCGGTTTCGGGCCGCCACTCTTCGCGTAAAGCAATGCTTGGCTGGCGACATGACAAGGGTACGAGACAGTACACCGGTTTGAGATTCCGCCGTGCTTGATCTGCTGAGGCGGATTTACGATCGCGAACCGCCTGCTTGTCCGACGGAGTGGCATCGTTGGCGCGTTTTCATTCCCGTGCAGGACCCGGAAGGACATTGGGTGTTCGGCCGAATATGGCGAAAGAAGACGCTCGATGGCCGATGGCTATACAAGGAGCGCCCCGAGCTCCCCGATGACTTCATCGACCGAGCGATTTAAGACGAGCGACTTAGAACGAGCTGGGATTTTTGGTCAGATGTTTGGAATTGTCGCAGCCATATTGTGGGCTTCAATACTCTCTCTCGTTGTGGCGCTCTTCATTCATAATCGCAGGCAGCAAAGTCGGCTTACTTCGAAGCAGCGCAAAGACCAAGACTACAACGACGACGAATCCATGCGCATCTGGTGACGCGCTAGGGACCCGACGACGCCGAACTTACCTCTTTTCAGCGAATTGCCATCGCTTGCGAGCGACTTGGAAGGAGCGCGTCATCGTTACGACACCATTCCAGTCCATGAACTCCTGAGTGGGAAGAGTCCGGCGGCAACACAGCCAACGAAGAAGAGTAACAATGGCTGACAACCGAGACGTGTCGCAACGAGACACAGCCGAATTTCGCAATTTGATGCGAACAAGGACTTCAACATTTGAACTATGCGCTTCGTCGCCTCGCTTACGACATGGTTGACTGCTGAACAGGCAGCGCTTGCTCATTAACGACGCTTTCAGCTAATTGATTTCCTTGAGAAATTGGAATATTTCTGACACAGTCCGCTGCTAAGATGACTGCCACTTGGCGAAGCAAGACGGTTGGGCGCCTCAGAGGTCTTGCATTGAGATGCGGTGAGTTTGCAGCCCGTTTCGCTATTGCTGAGAGACAGAAATGCCGTCCAGCCTCAGATTGACACCTCTTGAGATTCGCCAATCCGCGACCCAATCGGTCGATCTGTTCGCCGTCGTATCTCCCGCGGTCGCACTGGCATTCGGTTTCTTCTCCCAATTCAATGTCATGACATCGACGTTCGGCCTGCCGTTCATGCGGCTGACCGATGCGCTGATGTTCCTGTTTCTGCCGGTGCTGTTTATCGTCATCGGGCTAGGCCGAACGGTGCGCGACGGCCTGCTGTATTTTGTCTTGCTCTGCGTCATCGTTGCCGCATCCCTGCTCGGAAAGACGGGCGTGCAGCAGGGCGACATCTACATGACACTGATCTTCTTCCTGACATCCGTGTTCGCATTCTTTCTGGTCGAGGCTGCGCAAGACGAACGCGTCCTGACCTGGCTTGCCGGCGGCATCCTGCTCGGGCTCATCCCTTCGGTCGGCGTTTTGTTCCTTCAGGCGGGCGGTGCGGCAGGCCTTGCGGGCATCGGCCTCGGTGTTCCGATCGACGAGTCGACGTCGCCGATGGCCGCCGCCTTTGCCAAGACGAAATTCGGCGGCATGTGGATCCACGGCAACGAGGCCGGCCATGTCTATGCCGTGGCCACCGCGTCAGCACTCTATCTGGCGTTTCGGTTCCGGCAGCCGATGATCTACATCGGCTATTACGCACTTCTCGTTGCGACATTCGCAGTGACGCTCAATCGCTCGGGCCTGATCGCTCCGACGATCGCGCTGATCTATCTCTACGCCCGACAAGGCAATCTATCGCTCTATGTGGGAAGCGCGGCCCTCGCCGTGATTGGGCTCGTCGTCCTTTCGTCGCTGCCGAATGCTCCCGGGCTCGACACGCTGTTCGACAGCGTTCAAACAAGATTCGTCGAGGACAGTCATACCGATCAGAACATATTCGAACGGGTGATGTCCAACATCCAGGGCTTCCAGGTCGCCTTGGAGAATCCGCTCGGGATTGGCTACAACGACCGCATCGCGGCGATGGGCGAGAAAACTACAACGGGCATCGTCTCGGTTCACAACGGCTATCTCTCGCTCTCCTATCAGAGCGGTCTTGCGGTGAGCGTGCTCTACGTCATCGCCTGCATCTACTTGTTCATCAATCGCCAGACAGTACCGATTTTCTATCTGGCCACGTCAGCGTTTACAGCTACCTCCATGTGTTTCGAAGAGCTCAGCATCAACCAGTTCTTCATCTTCTCCGTTGCGCTGACGACGGCGGCGGCCTGGCTGCACTATGCGAAGTCGGCTCAAAGGAAGTCCGCGAAGCAATCCAAATTCGCGCTGCGCCCGTTTGCGCCGCGCAAGCTGCCGCAATAGCGATCGCATCATCCATGGCACCGCTTCAGTTCGCTCGTTCGCAAGCCTGTCCGTGCAACGTGCGGGCAGTCGGGGCCGTCCATCGCGACGTCAGCTGTATCCATCTCTGGAAGTGAGACCAACATCATGACTGACGCAGGGCTGGGGGACAGTGAACGATTGCAGGCGTTGCAGGCGCTTCGTGCGGTGGCTGCAGCGCTGATCGTCTTCCTGCACGCGGAGGAACTGGTCCGGCTTCACGCCGAGGCACATGGCAACAGCTTCACCCTGTTCAAGACGCTCCCGCTCGGCGCGGGCGTCGACCTGTTCTTCGTGATCTCCGGTTTCGTCATCGTCTTCGCGTCCCGGAAGCTGTTCGCGACGCCAGGCGGATGGCTGGAATTCATGCGGCGCCGGCTGATACGGATCGTGCCGCTCTACTGGACCGCCCTGACGCTGCGCCTGCTCGTGCTCGCCACTGGCGCAGCCATCGGCGCAAAGGCATTCCCCGATCTCACCGCCATCGTGACGTCGTATCTGTTCATTCCGCACGACTCGCTGGGGTTTGGACCGGAATACCCCTTCCCGATTCTCGATCTCGGCTGGACGCTCAATTTCGAGATGTTCTTCTACGTGCTGTTCGCCTGTTTCATCGCCCTGCCGCGCGAGCGGGCCGTGGCGATGGTGGTCGCGGCCCTCGCCGGGGGCGTCGTGCTGGCCACCATCTTCCAGCCCGAAGCGGTGACGCTGCGGTTCTGGCTCCAGCCGATCACCTGGGAGTTCGCATTCGGCGCGCTGATCGCGACCGCGTTCATGCGCGGGGTGGTGCTGCCGGCGCCGGTACGCATCGCGATGATCCTTGCCGCCCTGCTGATCTGGCTCGTGCCGGTCTCCTGGCTGGGTCACTCGACCGGGCCCGGCTTCTACGGCTGGCCCCGCCTCGCGATCTGGGGCACCGGCGCCATCCTGATTGTCGCCGCCGCGGTGCTGGGGCCGGTGAGCTTCCGCTCGGCCTGGTCGCAACTGCTCGCGCGGCTCGGCGATTCGTCCTACGCGCTCTACTTGCTGCACCCTTTCGTCTTCATTCCGGTCAAGGCCGTGCTGGCCAAGGTCGCGATGCCTCAATTGCTCTATTGGCCGCTGGTGCTGGCGACGACCGCCCTCGCGATCGCCTGCGCCGCGGCTTTCCATGCCTATGTCGAGAACCCCGTCGTGCTCTGTTTGCGGCGAATGACCTCGCAGCGGAAGGTCCTGCCACGAAACGACCTTATCAATGATGGAAAGGAGCTCGCCACGATCGTGCCGACACCTCGGCATGACGAATTTGCGACATGAGAGCGGCCGTGTGACGACAGCGAGCGTGACGACAGCGAGAACGATCTTCTCAATCCAGATCATGCGCGGCATCGCCGCGCTGTTCGTCGTCATCGGGCACGGCCAGGGCATGGCGCGCGAGCTCGCCGCGGCGACCGGCAAGTCGTTCACGACATGGGCGCCCGTTCCCTGGGGCGTCGGCGTCGACCTGTTCTTCGTGATCTCCGGCTTCATCATCTTCTATTCGAGCGCGAAGTACGAAAGCGACGCGCAGCCGCGGCGCGCGTTTTACGCCCACCGGATCGCGCGGCTGGTGCCGCTGTACTGGACCGCCACGGCGCTGTTCATCGCGCTGGTCGCGACCAAGAAGGCGCTGGGCTTCGCTCAGGCCGATGCCTTCCCCTCGGCCCGCGAGATCATCGCATCGCTGCTGTTCCTGCCGCTCGACGGTACCGGCAGCAACGGCCTCGCCTTTCCGGTCTACGATCTCGGCTGGACCCTCAACTACGAAATGTACTTCTACACGCTGTTCGCGCTGTGCCTGACCTCGTCGTATCTTCGCTCGGCCGCGCGCGTGCTGAGCTGCCTCGCCGGCATCCTGCTGCTCGGCGCGCTGCTCGGGATCGACGTGCTGCCGTTCGCGTTCTGGCGCCAGCCGATCGTGCTCGAATTCGCCTGCGGCATCCTCATCGCGGTGGCGCTGCGCCGGGGCGTGTCGCTGCCGGGACCCGTGCGCATCGCGCTGATCGCGGCCGGCGCCGTGCTGATCGTGTGGCTGCCGTTCGGACAGCCCGAGGCCGTGAGCGGCACCTATCTGAACGGATGGAGCCGGTTCTACACGCTCGGCCTGCCCGCCGCGCTGGTGATCGCGGGCGCCGCGCTCGGCCCGGATATCCGCAAGACGGTGCTGTCGGCGCTCCCGCTCGAGGTCGGCGACGCCTCCTACTCGCTCTACCTGCTGCACCCCTTCGTCGGCTTCGTCGTCTCGATGGCGTACCGCCGCATCGGCGCGGTACAGGCGCTGCCGCTGCCGCTGGTCGTCGGCATCATAATCGTCGTCGCCGCGATCGTCGCAATCCTGTCGTACCGGCTGTTCGAGCGGCCCTCGGCCCGCATCGTCTCGCAATGGCTGATGCCGGGCGCGGTGAAATCCGCAGCACGCGTGGAGCCTCGCGCGCAATAGTTCCGCAGGCCGCTGCCGCGCCTGCGGTTCCGCTGGAACTGCACGGGTGATCGGCGCCGATCGATGCTGCACTTCTGCCATCGCAGTGCACTCAAGCTGCCGCACTCTTCGTCTTACCTTCCCGCAGTGACCAACTGCAGACGGAGTGCGGTGTGATCAACCGAATCCTCATGCTGGAGCCCAACGACACGATCGGTTCGGTTCTCGCGCGCAATCGCGGCAAGGGGCCGAGCTTCGACGTGCTTCGCCTGCTGCTTGCCGTTGCGATTTTCCTCGTCCACGCGCGATGGGTCGCGGGCATGGCCGAGGTGAGCGCGGTGGGCAATGCGGTGACGACGGGCGCGCCGGCAGCACCCGTGGCTCCCGTCCCGACCGACGCTGCGGTTCATCGCGGGATGCTGACATTGCCACTGATGAAGTCGCTGGTGCCGGCCTTCTTCGCCCTGAGCGGCTTCCTGGTTCTCGGCAGTGCGCTCCGCCTGCAGGCGACGTCGACGTTCCTGGCGCACCGGAGCCTGCGCATCTTTCCCGCGCTCGCGGTGGAGGTGATCTTCTGCGCGCTGCTGCTCGGGCCGATGCTCACGACGCTACCGCTGCACCAATATTCCTCGGAGCCGCTGCTGTTCCGCTATTTCGGCAATGCGCTCGGCCTCGTCACCTATCATCTGCCGGGCGTGTTCGAGCAGAACCCCGTCGCCGGCGTCGTCAATGCCAGCCTCTGGACGCTTCCGTCCGAGTTCTACTGCTATGTGATCATCGCAGCCCTGCTGCTGACCAAGACCGCCTACAGCCGCTCGTTCTTCGCTATCGGGCTGCTCGCGATCACCCTGAGCCTCGCCTTCGCCCATTTCCTGTTCGGCATCTCGGCGCCGACGACGGGGCATTATCCCGCGCATGTCGTCGTCTATTATTTCTTCGTCGGCACGCTGCTCTATCACTACCGCGACCACATCCCGGTCAATATCGGGCTGTTCCTGGCCTGCATGGTGCTGGCCTATGTCGGCCTCGCCTTGGACCATCTCGCCTATCTGGCGCCGATCCCGCTGACCTATTGCACCATCTTCTTCGGGCTGGCACGGCTGCCGAAACCGGCCTTCGTCTCGCGCGGCGACTATTCCTATGGGATCTACCTCTACAGCTTTCCCATCGCCCAGGCCTATATGGCGCTGATCCCCGAGCTGAAAGGGCATGACGGGCTGCTGATCACGCTCGCCGGCGTCAGCTCCTGCGTGTTCGCGGCGCTGTCGTGGCACCTGATCGAGCGGCGAACGCTCGAGCTCAAGCAGCATCTGCCGCAGAGGTGGTTTCCGGTGACGTTGCGCGCAACGGGCTGAACCGCCCCGTCCGTCAGCGTTCGAGCTCGGACGACACCGGCTGCGCGTTGAACGGACGCAGCGCGTCCTGCGCGACCACCTTCACCGGCACCATCGCCTCGGCGCCACGCGACAGCCGCCGGCGCACGACCTTGCCGAGCGCGATGAACGGCTCCTCGACCAGCACGAAGGTGATCGCCGAGGTGACGAAGGCGAGGCCCATGACTAGCACCAGCAGCAGGGTGGAATGGAACAAGTCGGCCGGCTTTCCGATCAGCGCGACCGCGACCCACAGCGCGATGCCGTGGAACAGATATAGGCCGTAGCTGATCTGGCCGGTGTAGACGAAGGCGCGCGAGCCGAACAGGCGCAGGCGCAGCGCGAACAGAAACAGCGCCAGCGCGCCGATGGTGGATATGAAGACCGAAACCGGCGACAGCCCCGGCGCGTAGCCGCCGAGCATCTGCCGGGCGACGCAGACGAACACCATCACGATGACGAACAAGATCGGGCCCGAGGCCGGCAGACGGAAGCCGTCCTTGCCCTGGGCGAGACGGACGCTGTGCCCGACGATCATCGCGAAGATGAACGATGCGGTGTACATGAGATCGGCGAGCGCCCGCGCAAACCGCATTCCGGGCGCGAGCGCGAGGACGGTCGCCAGCACGATGATCGCGGCGGCGGCGGCAAACATCACCAGCCGCATCCGGCTCGCCGACTGCAGGGCTCCGACCAGGAAGAGCGCGACGCAGAGGAAATAGAAGAAGTGCTCGATCAGCAGCGTCCAGTAGGGATAGAGGATGTTCTCGAACCCCAGCAGCATCTGGAACATCGTGAGGTTTGCAACCGTCTGCGGCAGCGTCGGCATCTTATTGCCAAGCGCGGCGGTGACGAGCAGCGCGAGGGCGATCGAGGTCCAGTACAGCGGGTAGAGGCGGAAGAAGCGTCCTGCCGCGAAGCTCGCAACGGGGCGCGGTTGCCGCTCGATGCTGCTCGGGATCAGGAAGCCGCTGATGAAGAAGAACACGATCACGCCAAACCGGCCGAAATTGACGTCGTTGGCGAAAATATAGGCGAGCGGCTCGGCCATCGTCGCGGCCGGCTTGTTGAGCGGCGTGAATTCGAGGCAGTGCTGGACGATCACCGCCGTCGCGGCAATTCCGCGCAACCCATCGATGGTCTGAGATCTCTGTGCTGCCATGAGTTGCATTCCGAAGCCACGAAACCAGAGCAAGTTTTATACCGGCAGCGCGCCCGCCCGGACACGATTTGATTGCGTTTACCTTACCTCAGCGAGCACGGCCCGCATATCGCCGCAGGTCTTGTCGATATGAAAGCGCCGTGCGGCGGATATGCGGCCAGCCGCGGCCAAACGCGCGGCAAGATCCGGATCGGCCAGCAGGCGCGAGATCGCCGCGGCAAGGGCCGCCGGATCATCGGGAGACACCAGCAGCCCGTCCTCGCCCTCGGTGACGATCTCGTTGACGCCGCCGCCGCTCGTTGCGATCACGGGCCGGCCCGCGAGCATGCCCTCGACCACGACGCGGCCGAACGGTTCGGCATGCGTCGAGGTGTGCACCACGATGTCGACGCCGGCCATCAGGGCGGCGACGTCCTTCTGGAAGCCGGCAAAGCACACTCGCCCCTCGAGCCCTTCCGTCCGCACCATCTGGCGCAGCTCGACCTCATAGGCGTCCTGGCCGAACATCGCACTACCGACGATCAGCGCCTGCACATCCGGCACGCCGCGTAGCGCCTTCAGGAGCACGTGCTGGCCCTTCCACGGCGTCAGGCGCCCGAACAGCCCCACCACCGGTCCGTCCTTCAGGCCGAAGCGGCGGCGCAACGCCGCACCGGTCTCCGCGTCGCCTTGCGGGTGCGCGGCCGGATCGAAGCCGCAATAGACGATCCGCACGCGATCGGCCTTGCCGCCCGCCGCGACGAAAGCCTCGGCGCTTGCCCTCGAATTGGCGACCACGCGCGCTGCAAACAGATTGGCGAACAGCACCGCGGCGCGGCGTGTGTTGCGGCTGAATGCGGGGTCAGTGATGATGTCGTGAAGCACCCAGACCAGCGGCCGCCGCGCCAGCCGCGTGGCGAGGGCCGAGACGAACAGCGCCTTCTGCGAATTGGCGCAGACGACATCGTAATCCTTCGCGGCCCGCGCCAGCGCGCGCGCAAGCGTGACGACGCCGCCGGCAACGCTGACCAGCTTGAGCGCAGACGCCTCGCGCCGCACCGTCAACACGCTGCTGCCGCCCGACAACACGACCGGCTTGCACCCTGCCGCCGCGAGATCCTGCACTATCGTTCCGTCGGCGAAGAAGCCGCCGTTCCAGCCCGCCGGCCCATGCGTGATGAGATCCAGCATGAACAGCTCGGCGCCGCCCTTCTCGGCGGTCTGACTCACGAACAGCGCAGTCTCGGTGGTCTCTTGCCGCTTCATGTCGGACGCGCGGCTCCGCCGTCGGCCCGCCGCAACGCCCGGCGAAACACGTCCTCGTACTGACGCGCCGCCTTGTCCCAGGAGAACCGCGCCAGATTGTCGAGGCCGGCCTGCACCAGCTGCTCCCGCAGGCCCGGCGTCGACAGCAGGCTGCGCAAGGCTTCGGCAAGCGCGCGCGGGTCTTTGGGATCAAACGTGAGCGCACCGCTGCCCGCAACCTCCGGCGTCGCCGAGCGGTCGGAGCAGACCACGGGACAATGCAGTCCCTGGGCCTCCAGCACCGGAAGACAGAACCCCTCGTAGAGCGAGGGAACGCACAGACACACCGCCCCGCGATAGAGGCGCGACAGGGTTGCATCGTCGAGCCCCTTGAGCCGCTCGAGACGCACCTTCGAGCCGAGCGCGGCCAGCGTGCCGGCGATCGTCTCGTCCGCGTCGCTGCCGACATGCACCAGCGCGACATCGGGGAAACTCTCGTGCAGCATCGCCATCGCCTGCGCCAGCACTTTGAAGTTCTTGTTGAGCGTGGCGTTGCCGACCGCCAGAACGTAACGGCCGGAGACCGGCGGCGGCACCGCGTCGGCGGACAGCGGCGCAAGCGTGGCCGCGGAATGGATGGTCGAAATGCGGTCGGCGCTGGACGGATAGTAGTGCACGAGGTCGCGCCGCGTGGCGTCCGACACCGTGACGATCTCGCTGTGGCCCGCAACCATCAGGCGATAGATGATGTCGGTGGTGAACGCCTCGCGCTTGCTCACCTGCTGCGGCAGCGTGCGGAAATAGAGATCGTGCACCACCATCACCCGCGCCTTGCCTCCGGCCGGAGCCCCGAACGGATCGATATTGACGAGCAGATCGATCCCCATGCGTCGGCACAGAAGCTGCATCATGACGGTCTGCAGGATGACGTCGAGGACCATGATGCGCGGACGCTCGACCTTGAGAACCTCAAGGTTGGACGCGATCAGCGAAGGCGGCAGCTCTGAGCGATCCCACGGCGAACGAAGGATATAGTCGAATTCATGATTTTTCAGCAGCGCCTCGACCAGGCAGAACGCCATCCGCGCCACGCCCGATGGCTTACCTCCGAATTGACTCGGCATATTGATCAGCACGCGAGTCATAGAGGCTCAGGACAACATTCTCAATTCGGGCATGACCATTTTCGCCTTAATCATACTGCCAGCAAATACCTGTAACGTCTACATTTATTCACAAAGTCCGCCTACAGAGTGTCAGATCAAAATCGACCGGATTTCCTATAGACTACGATTGATGCGGATTCTTCATATCAGCTCCCTTTACCATCCGGATCAGATCGGTGGCGCAGAGGTCATGGTCGAGCTCCTCGCGGAGACGCAGGCCGCTGCCGGCCATTCCGTGGCGGTCGCCTGCATCTCGCGGCACGAGGAGCCGCCGGGCCTGCGCAACGGCGTGACGATCTACCGAACCGGCTTTGCCACGCCCTATTTCATCCTGGACCGCGACAAGCAATCCCGGCTGAACCGGCTCCACTATCGTCTCGCCGCCAAGATCAACCGCGAAGCGATGCGCAGGTTTGACGCTGCGATCGCCGACTTCAAGCCGGACGTGGTCAACACGCATTCGCTATCCGAACTGCCGCCGCAGATCTGGACCGTCGCCAAGCGGCGCGGCGTGACCGTCGTTCACACCATCCATGACTACAAGAGCATCTGCAGCAAGGGCTCGATGTTCAGAGATGGCAAGGCGTGCAACGCCCAGCATCTGAAATGCCGGCTGATCTCCCATCCGCACTATCAGCACCAGGTCTCCGTCGATGCGATCACCGGCGTCGGCACCGAGATTCTGGAACGTCATCTCGACGCGGGACTGTTTGGGCACGTGCCCTCGGCGCTTCGCCGCGTGATCTTCAATCCGATCGAGCCTCCCGCCGTCCCCCGCAATCGCCAACGCGCAAGCGGGAGCGACATCGTGTTCGGCTGCCTTGGCCGCATCGAACCGTCCAAGGGCGTCGACACGCTGCTGGATGCGTGCAGGTTGCTGCCCGCCACCGGCTGGAAGCTGATCGTGGCGGGCCGCGCCACCGACGGCATCGCACCGTATCAGGCGCGCGCCGTGGGGCTGCCGGTGGACTTCGCCGGCTTCGTCCAGCGCGATGTGTTCTTCGACCAGATCGATTGCCTGGTGGTGCCGGCCGTTTGGCCAGAAGCCTTCGGCAGGACGGTTGCGGAAGCGCTGATGCGCGGACTTCCCGTAATCGGCTCGCGCATCGCGGGGATCACAGAACAGATCGGCGACGAGGCGCAATGGCTGTTTTCACCGGGCGACGCACGCGCGCTCGCAGAGCGCATGAAGGCCGTCCTGGACGATCCCGGCCGCCTGCTGCAAAAGACCAAGGCGATGGACCAGATCGCCTCGCGCGTCTCGCCCGAGGATATCACCCGACGCTATCTCGACCTTTATCGATCCGCGCTTCAGTAATCCGAGACATAGGAACCCCACCTCAATGCGCATCCTGCATGTGAGTTCGCTCTATCCGCCCCATATCGTCGGCGGCGCCGAGAAATCCGTGGCCCTGCTTTCCGAACAGCTCGTCTCGATGGGGCACGACGTCGCAGCCGTGTGCATCGAGCGCGAAGGCGTGCCGAAGACGATGCAAAACGGGGTCGCCGTCTATCGAATGCCGCATCACAATACGTTCTGGCTCGAGGACTGGCCGGGCCATTCGCGTGGCGAGCGTCTCTGGCAGAAGATGCGCCAGCAATGGAACACCGCGATCGAGGCGGAATTCGACCGCATCCTGGACGACTTCAAGCCGGACATCATGAATTCGCATTCGATGGTCGACATCTCGACCCTGATCTGGCGCGCCGCGCACAAGCGCGGAATTCCCATCGTTCACACCTGCCGGGACTACGATCTCTTGTGCGGCAACGCTGCGATGTTCCGGCGCGGCGAGAATTGCAGCCACTGGCATCTCGGCTGCCGCATCGTCAATGTTTCGAAGCTCTGGACCAGCAAATGGGTCGACGCGGCCGTCGCCGTCGGCGCCGCGACACTGCAGGTTCACGTCGATCATGGCTTCTTCGCTCACCTGCCCCCGGAGCGGCGGCGCGTGATCTGGAACGGCGCGATCGTACCCGAGCAGGCCGCGCGCGCCCGCGATTCGTTCGACCGCAGCCACCAGCCGATGACGTTCGGATATCTCGGCCGCATCAACATCGAGAAGGGCGTCGGAACGCTGATCGATGCGTTCCGCCGCATCGGTGCGGGCAACTGGCGCGTCAAGATCGCCGGCCAGGCCCCCGATACGCTCGATGAGTTCAAGAAGCAGGCAGCGGGCTTGCCGATCGAGTTCGTCGGCTGGGTCGACCCATTCGATTTCTTCCGCGAACTCGACGCGCTGATCGTTCCCTCGATCTGGGCCGAACCGTTACCGCGAACCATTCTGGAATCCTACGCGATCGGCGTGCCCGTCATCGGAGCTCGCTCCGGCGGCATTCCGGACCTGATCGGCGCCGACAACTCCGCCTGGCTGTTCGAACCGGGCAACGACGCCGATCTCGCTAGCAAGGTCGAGCAGGCGATCCGCATGGGCCGAGCTGCGCTGCCCGGCCGCGATGCGTTCAACACGGTGTTCAACGAGACACGGCCGCCGCGCGTGGCCGAGAAGTATCTCGACCTCTACCGCGAGGTGCTGGCGCTGCGCGCCCCGCACGCCCGATCCGCTTGAGAAGCTGCGACAGTCCGGCGAATCAAGCCTCAGGCGCGCCGCCGGACCGAACCGCCAACGCGATCGTCTTTTCGAACAGCGTCAGAGCCCGCGCGCAGGCCTGATCCATGTTGTAATATGCGTAGTCGCCCAGCCGCCCGGCGAACCACACCTTGCCATCGAGCTTGCGCGCCTCCTCCTGATAAGGACGAAGCGCCTCGGTGGTCTCCGGCATAGGGATTGGGTAATACGGCTCGTTCTTGCCGCGCTCGTACGCCTGCGGGTATTCGGTGATGGTGATGGTGTCGCGGGCCTTTTGACCGGTCAGATGCTTTTGTTCGGTCGTCCGGGTAAAATCGAATTCATTGGGATAGTTGAGCGTTCCCGTTTCCTGCACGAACTCGACGTCATGCGTACGCTGCTCGAAGCGAATGCTGCGATAGGGCAACGTGCCGAACGAATAATCGAAGAATTCGTCGATCGGTCCGGTGAAGATGATGCGGTCGGCGCGCACCGTGTCCTTGACGTCCGTCCATTCGGTCCGCGTCGCCACCTCGATCAAGGGATGCTTGAGCATCCGCTTGAACAACTCGGTGTAGCCGTGCAGCGGCATTGCCTGATAGGTGTCCTGGAAATAGCGGTCGTCGCGGCTGACCGCGACGGGCACGCGCGCGGTCACGCCCGGATCGAGGGCCTCCGGACCCATGCCCCACTGCTTACGGGTGTAGGAGTCGAATACATTATTGTAGATGTAGTCGCCCAGGAATTTCAGGTCGCCGGCGCCGGCCTCGCGCAGCTTCAGGATCGGCACCTTCTTGCCATAGCCGAAATTGTCGATGAGCGCCTGCACCATCGAGTCGGCCATGCGGGGCGGAAACAGCGCATAGATCGAATTCAGGTTGAACGGAATCGGAACCTGCTTGCCCTCGACCATGCCGAGCACGCGATGATAGTAGGGGCGCCACTCGGTGAAGCGGCTGAGATAGGCCCATACCTTCGCACTGTTCGTGTGAAAGATATGCGGTCCGTATTGATGGATCAGGATGCCGTTCTTTGCCGGCGAGTCGTAGGCATTGCCGGCGATGTGGTCCCGGCGATCGGCCAGCAGAACCTTCTGCCCGAGCTCGGTCGCGATGCGCTCGGCAAGGGTCGCGCCCGAGAAGCCGGCACCGACGATCAACCAGTCATAGGCCAGCTTCCGACGCTTGGCCGTGACGCTCGCACGCGAACGGGAGACTTGAGATTTTCTTGGCATTTAGGACTCAACGGATGTCTTGCAATGAACGAGGGCGGATTGAAACTCAGCCTGCCAGGCGGCGTCCAGGGCGCCACGCGACGGCCTCATGACATAGAGATCGAACATGCCGTCGAGTCCCCAGACGATCGTCATGAAACCTTCTACAACGGCGCCGCGCGCCATGTTGCGCAGAGCGGTCTTGATCATGTCCTTGGCGGCATATTTCACGCCGAGATGTCGGCACAGATTGAAGGTGCGGTTGCGATAGAAATACACCTCGCGCCCCTTGCTCGGAACGCGCGTCGGCCCGAAGCGCGTCTGCACCATCGTCGTCTTCGGTTGCGGATGCCGGTGCCGCGCCGCGACCACCGTCGCGACTCGATGTCCCCGGCGGATGAAGCGGCGCATGAGCTCGACCTCGTCGCCCCACAGGAACATCTCATTGCGCATCGGGCCGATCGCGTTCGCTGCCGCGCATCGCACGAGCGTCCCATTGAAGGGATTGGCCATGTCGAACAGCAGACCACCGATCGCAGCCGCCTCCGCGTCGGCCACCGTGAAGATCGAGGGACCCTGGTACCCGGGCGTCTCCTTGATGAGCCCGAAGGCGAGCTGGGTCGGATCGGCTTGGGATACGACCAGCGAGTTGGCCAGAGCGAGGCCGGATTTGTCGAGCGCCGCCTCGAGCACCTCGAGCGCGCCGGCATCGGGCATGCCGTCATCGTCGAACAGCCAGACCGCGTCGAAGCCATTGGCGGCTGCGAGATCAATCGCCATACGGAATCCGCCAGCGCCCCCGAGATTGGTCCCGGTGTGGATCGCCGTCACCCTGGGATCGCTCAGGCCGTCGAGATAGGCGCGGGTTCCATCGGTGGACGCGTTGTTGATGACGAACACTCGATCGGGCGCGCGGCTTTGGCCCAATGCGGCCGCCAGCGCCCCCTTGAGCAATTCGACGCGATTGAAAGTGACGAGCGCGCACGCGATGCGCATCATGCAACTCCCTGTTCAGATACGACGGTCGTATTGGCGGCCCGCTCGCTGATCAACTCCCGCCAATAGGGCAGAAGCTGATTGCGCATCAGGACGAAGGTCGCCAGCACGACCGCTCCATAGAGAAGCGACAGACCCAGCCACGACCACAACGCATCGACATGCAGCGGCCTGGCGAGTTCGACGGCCACAAGGCCGGCGATTGCTGCCGACACGCCCGGACACAGCGAAATCAGAATCTTCCGAAACCTCAACTTGGCCTTCCTCACCGCAATGCCCAGGAACCACGCCGCGATGAAGAAGCCGGTCAACACATAGGCCTTTACCAGAGCCATGAGGCCGAACGGAAGAGATACCACAAAGACGATTAACGTCAGCCCGCTGCCGATCACCCCGGTCCAGAACTGGAGCTTGGCTTCGCCCTTGGCGAGCAGGATCACGCCATTATAGGCGGCTATCGCCTGCACGGCCCCGAGCGGCGCCAGCCAGGATACGATGGACGGAATCGAATGCCATTTCGGCGACATGAACGTGGTCAGGGGGTACTGCAACCCAAACACGAAATACCCCATCGCCGGGAAGCTCAATGCCGCGGTAATGGCGCAGGTCGCACAAACCGTGCGCTCGAAATGGCTGGGCTCGTTGCGGTAGCGGCTGAGCGTTGCGAGCAGCACCGAGCTTGCAGGCCACGCAATGATCATTAGGGGCACCAGCATGAACTGGTAGGCCAGCCCGAACAGGCCGACTTCGGCAGCCCCGAGCCAGACTCCGATGAGGACGTTCTGACCGTTGCGCGCCGCGAAGGTGAGGATGTTGGCAAGCATGACCCAGCCGCCGAACGACAACATGGGCCCGAGCGTCTTCCACACCCAGTTCAAGACGAACGCGTCGCGTGCGAAATAGAGGAAGAACACCATACGCAGGGCCTGCATGAGGCCGTTGTAGAGCACAAGCGCCCAGATGCCGGCTCCCTGGAAGACTGCAACGACGCTCACCAGCGCCGAGAACGTGACTGCCGCGCCTTCAACACGGGCTATCAGGGGGTAGTTGAGCTGACGCTCAAGCAAGGCGCGCGGTGGCGTGGCGACGATGGACAGAACCACGATGCCGGACATGGCCATCATGATCGGCTGCAAGCCCGCAAGCCCCGTTGCCGACTGAATCGAGAACGAGGCCATCGCCAGAACGGCCGCGCAGGCGGCACCCGCCGTCAGCACCAGCGTCACGACGCCGCCCGCCTGCTGCCGCGTCAGGTCAGGATGCCGGACGATCGAGCTTGACAGGCCAAGATCGGTCAACATCGAGATGAAGGTGATGAACGGCAGGGTGAACACGACGAGGCCGTACTCGCTCGGCGAGACGAAGCCGGCAAGGACGATATTCATCAGGAACTGGATAGCTGACCGGAACAGGTTGAGGCCGCCCATCGAGGCGATGTTCTTCAGCAGCATCGGCCTATCCACGCCCCGGAAGCAAAACGACGACTCAAAGGCTGATCTCCACGGCGGTCAATTGATCACTGGCGGTCAGCGCAAAGCCTCCTGCCGACTTCTCGAGCGCACGCTTGGCAAGCGTTCCGTTATCCTGGAACTGATAGGCCGTCGCCGCGCGCGCCACCGGGGTCACCGCAAGCGAGACGTCCCGCGTCACCGGCGGCCGCATCGCACGGGCATTCGGATCCCAGCCGGGGACGCCGAGCCACACGAAAACGACCTGAACGCCGTCGCCGCGGGCAAAAGCGACACTCCATACGTCCTGGGTATTTCCGGTTATGGAGAACTGGACCTTTGCAGCAGGCTTACCGCCCCCTGCCGGTCGGTTGAGCAAGCCGAGAAGTTGCTTGACCGCGCCGAATGACGGTTTCGGCGTGCCGTCGAAACCGATCAGTCCGAAATGCGACTCCTTGTCGGCCGGACCGTTGTTGTTGCTGTCGATCAGCTCGTAAATGTAGCTTCGCTTCGCCCCGCTCATGAAATTCCAGAGCAGAAGACGCGGCAGATAGCGCGTCTTGATCTCCTCCGAGACCGGGAGATGTCCGGTCGTCGTCTGAAGAGCCGTGTGATAGCCTGTCTCCGAGACCAGCACCGGTTTCTTGCCGGCAAATCGTTCCGAAGCCGCGACAAACCCGCTGAGCGCGCCCGGCCCCTTCGTCTCGGGATGCTCCATGCCAGGATAGGGATGGATGTTGACCCAGTCGACGGCGTCCGAAATGTCCTCGGCCAGCGGCACGCTCTTCTGGATGTAGCTCGGCGAGGCAACGACGATGTTGCGCAACTTTGGGTTGCCCTTGACGGCAGCAAACAACGCGCGCTGATGCTCGGCCGAAATCGCGGGATTCATGTTCGGCTTGCGCGCCAGGTCGGACTCGTTGCCCCCCTCGAAGATCTCGACCCCCTGATCACACCAGTCGTAGACGTCCTGAAGCCGCCGCGTCGGCATGAACAGAAAGCCGTTGACGGGATCTGCGCAAACCAGGTCGAACCGACAGCCCGCCGCCACGAGCGCGCGTACGCGCTTGTAGAAGTCGTAGTCGCGATTCACATAGCTCGCAAAGATCGCATCGTCCCGGACATGAACGATCCCGATCTCCTTCAGCAGAGGGATGACGGTGGCCGCGTTCCCGTACAGGCTCTTCCTGTTGCTGAGGTGCACGCACACGCCGACGCTCTCGACAAAGTCGGCGGCCGGGAACATCCTCGGAGCAGCGCCCTGCCCGAACACCGGACTGCCCGTCGCCGTCATCAACAGGGATGCAGTCGACAGCAAGAAAGACCTTCGGTGCATCATCGCTTCCGTTTGCACTGCGCTGAGTGACTTGCCCGGCCGTGCGGCCGAACCCGATCAACTCCCGGCATCGCCAGTTTCGAACTCAATCTACATTCCTTTGCACGCCATGAGGACGATCAATGGCGGCAAGGGATCGGCCGCCATCGCAGATCCAGCGGCGAGCCCGTGACCGCGGTGGATACCTCCATCTCGATATCCAAATCGGCGCCGCCCCGCCAGCAAGCTCGATGCGTTCAGGCCCTCTTCTCGCGGGCGCGCTTGACCAGCGACGTCGTGCTGTGGCCCTCGAGGATATCGACGAGCACGACCTCCCCGCCATAAGCCGCCACCACGTCGTGACCGACCACCTGCTCGCGGGTGTAGTCTCCGCCCTTGATCAGAACGCTCGGCTTGATCCGCGTAATGAGCTCGAGCGGCGTGTCTTCCTCGAACAGCACGACCAGGTCAACCGCCTCGAGCGCGGCGAGCACCTCGGCGCGCGACCTCTCCTCCTGGACCGGACGTTCCGGCCCCTTCAGGCGACGCACCGAAGCATCGCTGTTGAGGCCCACGATCAGCCGGTCGCACGCGGCGCGCGCCTGCGTCAGCACCCGGACATGCCCGGGATGCAGAATGTCGAAGCAGCCGTTGGTGAAGCCGACCCGCTGTCCTTCCTTGCGCCATTCCGCGATCTGGGCTTCGAGCATCGGGGTGCTGGCGGCAATCTTCTCCTCCGCGGTGAGCGAAGCGGGAGGCAGTATCTTTCGCCGGAGCTCGTCCAGCGAGACCGTGGCGGTGCCCGGCTTTCCGACGGCAACGGCGGCCGCAGCCGCCGCGCAACGCAATGCCTGCTCGAAGTCCGCCTTGGCCGCGAGGGCGACCGCCAGCATGGCCGCAACCGTGTCGCCCGCGCCGGAAACGTCGCGCACCTTGGTCGGCTGTGCAGGAACGTGGATCAGATTGCCGTCGCGATGCGCCAGCGTCATGCCGTGCTCGCTCCGCGTCACCAGGATCGCTTCGGCATCCGCCGAGCGCAGCGCCTCGAGCGAAGCTTCCGCGATGTCGTCGCCGGAGTGGATGCGCCGGCGAGTCGCTTCGCTGAATTCCTTCTGGTTCGGGGTCAGCAGCGTAGCACCGCGATAGAGCGCCCAATTGGCATTCTTGGGATCCACGATGACGCGCTTGCCAAGCTTGCGAGCCTCATCGATGATGTGACGAACGACGCGTGCCGTGAGCACGCCCTTGGCGTAGTCCGAGAGCAGCACGATGTCGGCCCGCGGGAGCGCGGAGACCGCGGCCTCGATTAGCTTCGTCTCGACCTCCTCAGACGCGGGAGCGGCGAGCTCCCAATCGGCCCGGAGCATGTGAGTCGAGAAATGCTCCGAGACGTATCGCGCCTTGCGCGTCGTCGGCCGATCCGGATCGACGACCAGCAATTGCTCGATCTGCTTCTCTCGCGCGAGCTCTGTCCGCAGGATCCTGCCGGTGACGTCCTCGCCGATGAGGCTGACGAAGATGCACTTGGCACCGAGCGAGGTGATGTTGCGCGCGACGTTGCCCGCACCGCCGACGTTCATCTGGCTCCGCCGGACCGCAAGCACGGGTGTGGGAGCCTCGGGCGACACGCGGGACACCTCGCCATAGACGAATTCATCGAGCATCAGGTCGCCAACGCACAGGATGGTCTGACGGGGGATGGCGATCGAGAGCGCATCAAAGTCGAACATGTGAAACCCTGTATCCTACTTGCGGTGAGCGATCGGAGAACCAAACAGCGTGACGAAATCATGACCCGATTGCGTCATGCGGGAGTGTCGGTCCATTCGAACGAGCTACGTGGTCGTTTCAACTGAAAGAACGACATTCGTATGAAACGCCGATAACGGACCGGAACGGCGACGGCGACGGCGCGACAGGAACTTCGTCTGCGCCAAGGATCTGCGCCAAGTCGCGATGACTAGCACGAGATTGCACGGCCAACCTGCTCATCACTGCTTCCTTTTATAGCAATCCAAGACAAAACGCCGAAAAATTCGGCTTCCTGACGCTGCCGGACCAACTTCGAGCTCATCACGAAGCAAGAGTTGGGCCTGCATTCCCGAGATATCCGAACGAGGTGCACCCGACCCGCCCCGCTCTTGAAAATGATCCATCGAAATGTCGCAATCGGCGCCAAACGAGGGCGCATATGTGTTTATTCTCTCACAAACGACGACAAATCCAGCATTAACTCGATCATTGCTTAGTCGTAGAGAGTCTTTGACCGGCTTGGAACGATCGCGCTATAGAGGCCGCATGGCGCCGTTCTCGTTCGATCGAAGCCGCCGCTTTCGTTAATCATCGGGCGGCCGGCAAATCAGGCAGATACCGGTCCGAATAACAACCAACGACGGATGATGCGCGTTGTCACAAGATCGCATTGCTCTCCACTTTCAAAGCTCGTACGCCGGGATGTCCAAAGCGGTCCAAAGCCCAGACCTGCTCGCCACCCTGCACGCCATCTCCGACGAGATCGCAACCGCGCTGAAGCGGGGCAACAAGTTGCTGCTCGCCGGTAACGGCGGAAGTGCGGCCGACGCCCAGCACATCGCCGCGGAGATCGTCGGACGCTACAAGCTCGAACGCTCGGCCTGGGCTGCGCTCGCGCTGACGACGGATACGTCCGCCCTGACGGCGATCGCAAACGATTACGGCTACGAGGACGTGTTCGCGCGCCAGGTCCAGGGACTTGGTCAACGCGGCGACGTGTTTGTCGGCCTGACGACGTCCGGACGCTCTCCCAACATTCTCGCGGCGTTGAAGGTTGCGCGCGAGAAGGGCCTCGTGACCGTGGGATTCACCGGCGCCAAGGGCGAGAGCATGCGCGCGTTCTGCGACCACATCCTGATCGCGCCGACGGAAGACACTCCAGTCATTCAGCAGATTCATCTGATGTCGGCCCACGGGATCTGTGACCAGGTCGAACACAAGCTCGTCAAAGATCAGCCGTCCGCCTAGCCGAACCGATCGCGGACCGACCCCGGCGGCCCTTGTCAGGCAATCGCCCCACAGGCCGCGAACCATCGAGCGCCGCGCCCGGAGCGGGCACGATGGTGATCGATCCCGAAACCGTCTGCGTCAGGCGCTCTCTCTCAAATCCATCCGCTCGCGCAGACAGGCGAGAACCTCCTCGACGCTGAGCAGGTGCATGCACGAGTCGAAATCCTCGGGGTACTCGAAGCCGAGATTGAGGAATGCGGTTTTGCCGCCCTTCGGGCTGATCGCGCGCGCGCGCTTGCTGAGCGGTCCCCACCGCACCGGATTCGTCGGGCCATGCAGCGCGACCGTGGGCAAATCGAGCGCGGCGGCCAGATGCATGATTCCCGTGTTGACGCTAACCACGCAGGCGCTCGCCTCCAGGAGAGCGGCCGTTTCGTCGATCGAGTATTTGCCGGCAACACTGATGACGCGCCCCGGCGGCACATCGATGCCTGCAACCAGTTCTCTGGACGTCTCGGCATCAGCGGGACCGCCGGTAAACACGACGTCGAAGTCTCGTCGCACGAGAGCCCGCGCCAACGCCTGCCAATGACCGATCGGCCACTCGCGCATCTCCTTCTTGAAGCCCGATGCCCAGGGATGGAAGACGACATATTGACCGGACCACTCGCTGCGGATCTTGCATCGCGCCGCCTCCGAAGGCTGCATGCGCGGCCAGGAGGGACGCTCCGCTCCCACGACGCTGAGCAGATTCGCGTAGTTTTCGAATTCGTGAATCTGATCGGAGTGCTTGACCGTGGCATCGAACGCGAAATGACGGTGTTGCCCGCGGGTCTCGAATCCGAGGGTGAATTTTGCGCCGGACAGACGTGACAGCAGCGCGCCGATGCGAGGCCACGCGGTGAAATCGATCAGGATGTCCTGCTTCTGACGACGCAGCAGCCGCACCGAACGCAGCGGATCGGAGATCGGAAGGATAGTGAGCTGATCGCAAGGCGGCAGCAGCGGTGCTATGCCGCTATTGGCGCGCGACGTGAACAGAGATATCGAAGCCCCCGGAAAGGCTTTTCTGAGAACCGGCACTGCCGGCCCAACGGAGAGGATCGTGTCGCCGATTGCACCGAGGGCGATCAGGCCGATGTTCGATACCCGCTGGGGCACTCTGCTCTTCGGCGTGACGAGGGACAGGGCTGCGACCGCCGGAATTCCGATATAGCGGTCCCACTTTCTGAGATCAGCTCTGCCCCGCTCCTGATGCTTCATTTCTCTTAATCACTCTTGCCCGTTGGCCGTCACGGAGATTAATCCCGATAACGTTTGCCCCTACAATGCAGTGCAGCATTTAGGCTTAAAATTGACAGATTGCATGACTTTGCTGGTTATAAGGAAGGCTCAAATTGCATAGATTCAAGTCAGTTCAATGTTCTCGCGTGGCGGCCAGGGCAGGCCTGCTCAGCGCCGTTCTCGTGGGTTTGGTTCAGGCTGGCCCCGCGTCGGCCCAAACCGGGCAACGCCCGGTGCTCGGAGCTCCGCCGGTCGTCGGCGGCACCGGGGGACTCGCATTTCCTGACAAAGACGACAAGAACCGGTTCGGAACCTCGCCTAATCAGCACAAGACGGCCACGGGACAACCCTGCGTAGATGTCCACGGGATGCTCAGACCGCAGATTGTCAATCCGAACATCACCGAACACGTGTTGATCATCGCTAACAGCTGCAGTTACCCGATCAGCCTCAAGGCGTGCTATTATCAATCGACCACTTGCCTTAAGACAACGATTGCCGGCTATGGAAAGCGTCAGCAGACGCTGGGATTTTCCGCCGACAAGGATTTTCGCTTCTCGTACACCGAGGATTTCAACTAGACCGGCCTGATCTGCAATGATCACCGCGTACATCGCTTGTTCCTCCGAATGCTCCACCATACTTCTTTGTTTATCATTTGCCTGGTTGCGCTCTTGTTCCATCCCCTGAACTCGACCGACTCCTGTGCCGATCCGAGTCTCGTGGTCGTGGAGCTTACCGGACCGCGAGACATTTCGCTTGCCGGAGCGTTGGTCGCGTCCAAGGAAGGCTTCTTCGCGCAGCAGGGACTCTCGATCAGATTTTCGCCCCATCAAGAGCGCGATAGCAGGTCCGACGACGGCTCGACTGTCATCGTTCGTTTGCAAAATGCCCACGACTTCCTGCTCGCCCGGGCGGCTGGCGCCCCTCTCGTAGCCATTGCAGGCAACTACGTTGACAGTTCCGTCACACTCTTTTTTCGTCGCGATCGGAACATCCACTCGGCGCAGGATCTTGCGGGCAAGTCGATCGGCTACGATCCGAATTCGGATACCGGCCTGATCTTCGAATGGTTTCTCGCCAAGAACTCGGTCTCCAGATCAACCATGGCCGAACGGCAGCTCGATCCCGGACTGCAGGGATTGCTGGACAACTCCATCGACGTCGTGCTCGGCCATTCAGGGCTCGACAGCCTCGCGCTCGAGAAGGCCGGGATCGACTATGGCACCCTCGATCCCCGCGCCTACGGCGTTCATGCGCTGGGCACCGTATACGTCGCGAGCGAAGCCAACCTGCGGCAAAGGCCGGAGACGCTGGTGCGTTTCCTGCGGGCCCTCATCGCGGGATGGGACTACGCCTACAACCATCCCGACCAGACCGTCGCACTGCTGGCATCGCCCACGGACAGCGATGCGCAACGCAATGCGCTGAAACGTGCCCTGCAACAGCAACGAGAGTATCAAAGGCCGGGCGGCGTTCGCTTTGGCGAGGCGCTACGCAGCCGCTGGAGCGACCTTTACACCTTTATGTCGCAGCGCCGCTTGATCCGCACTCCGATTGACTTGTCCAAGGCCACCGATACAAAGCTGCTAACCGAAGCCTATCGCGTCCGGCTCGGACCGACGAGCACGGCAGAGTGACAGTCTCAAGCCAGAGGTTTCGAATGAAATTCCGTATCCTTGCCGCTGCAGTATTGACGATCCTTCAAACGGCCAGCGCGGTCGCGGGCTGCTATTGCAATTGTGCCGAGGGCCAGATGCAGCCCGTATGCACGAACTCCTATGACGTGCCGCCGATCTGCCCCGCAACTCCGTGTGCGCGGCCGACGACCCCGCGTCTCAGCCCGCCGCCGCTCGCCGGTAGCCGCTCGACCTGCCGCGAGCAGCAGGTTTGCGACGCCTTCCAGCGATGCCAGTGGAAAGTTATGTGCAAAAATGATCGCTAAAGCATGATCTGGCAAGTGCGAATTGGGTTTCCGGAAGGATCATGCGCAAACGACAACAAGAGCAGCGACCACTTGGCGCGTAGCGGCTCGGTCAATCGACCTGCCAGGGACGCAGTTCCGGCATGGTGAGGCCGGGAATATCGACCTCGACGCCAGCCCGGCGCAGATCATTGCCCAACTGCCTTTTGTATTTGGGGCTGACATTGGCCAGCGCGGCCAACAACGTGTCGTGAATGGGCCAGCCGGCTCCCATCAGATTCGCTGCTGAGACGCCGATAAAGCCCGAATTGACGAGCGCGGCAAACTCCTTCACCACACTATCCTGCAGCGCCGGCGGCAACAAGGGATAGACGATCAAGGCATATTTGTTGCGGCGGAGCCCGATCCAGCCTTCATACGGACCCAGGTCGTAGGATTTCGACAAGTAGCCGACCAGTTCGTCGCTGAAGCCGTGCTGCATTCCTTCCAGCCAGAACAACGCGAACCAAAGAAACGGATCGCTCGGCGCGCAGCTCAGCGATTTTCTGATCATGGCATTCGCAGCGCCAGCTGATTGTCTGACCTGCTCGGGATCGGAGTTGTCGACTGCGATCTGGACCATTCGCCCCCGAATGATCGCAGCATTGTGCATCGCCTTCGGGAAGCAGCGATCCGCCTTCGCAATCGCGTCGAGCAACGGCAGAGTGTCCTCGAGCAACTCGACCGACAGATCGTCGCCCCTGACGATACGCGACGCAACCCCGTCGAGTGATGCGTAGGTCCAGAAGCGAGGACCAAATTCACCGGCCCACAGCAGGGCAATGACGCCGATCCCCCAGAGTGGGAGCAGCGCCAGCCAGCTAAGGAGCATTCTCATCGAGGATCAGTCAACGTATCCGTAGCGGTGGTAGTAGTTCTTGTAGTAGTAGTTGCCCCGGTAGGAATCGTAACGATTTAGGACACTCACATCGGCCTTGTTCAGAACCGTACCGATGATCTGGTCGTGCAGCATCGGCGCGTCTTTAAGTGAATTGACGATCGCATCGCGGTCCGTACGTCCCCACTCAATAACAAGCACATAGGCATCGATTAGCCGCGAGGTCGAGCGAACGTCAATCACCGGCGTCAAGGGCGACAGGTCGACGACAATCCAGTCAAACTTCTCGCGCAGCGCTCCTATGGTCTTGGCCATCGCGGAAGAGGCCAGAAACTCGGACGATTGGGCGACCCGCGACGGAACGACGGTCGGTAGGAAGCAGAGCTGGGTCTCTGCATCCTTGAGAATCGCGGCATCAAGGTCGACCTTGCCTAATACCACGTCGAGCAAGCCCTGTGTCGCCGTGGGAGCGAGCGACCGGGTCAGTGATGGATTGCGAATGTCGGCGTCGACCAGCACAACCTTGTTGCCGGCGAGCGCCAGTATCTGCGCGAAGGAGGCGCTGATCGTCGTTTTACCCTCGTTGGGCAAAGCCGAGGTGAAGCCGATTACCCTGGACTTGTGATCCATGAAGGCGATGTCGGCCGCGACCTTGATTGATCGCACCGCTTCCGTGAAACGGGAGAATGGAGAATCCTGAACGAAGCGCATCACGTCGTCGACGACCGTGAGGGCACCCGACGCTACGGGCGCGTTTGGTGGAGATATCGCAGTAAGGCCACCAGCCTCGCCCCGCGCGTAACGCTCCTTTCCGACACCGAGCAGCCAGCGGGAGGCCCGCATAATGCGCCCGACAAGGGCCGCCCTGTTCCCTGGCCCATCGTCGCCACCAATCCTCGGCGTCACCGCAAGGCAGCTCACGCCAAGCAGGGCTTCGGCATCATCGCGGGTGCGGACGACCTGATCGAGCGCATCCCGGGTCCAGCCCACGGCGAAGCCGAGCAGAGAGCCGCCAACGATGGCCGCCAGGATGACCAGCATCGTCTTAGGTTCGCTGGGCCTCAGCGGCGGCGACGCTTCCGTGATCAGCCGCGCATCCGTCATCGGGAATGATTGCTGCTGGACGGACAGCATGTAGAGCTGGAGGAAGTTGTCCGCCAGCGCCCGGGCGCTCTGCGCATTGCTGTCGAGGTCGCGCAACACGATTTGTGCCTGGCTCGTATCGTTCGACTGGTCGATGGTCGATTTGAGGCTCGCCTGCACCGACGCTTCGCGGGCGCGCGCGATCTCCAAGTCGCTCTTGTACGACTCGCCGATCCTACGGAGCTCGTCAGTAATCGACTTCCGGATCTCCCGCATCTGGTTGCGGATATTGATCACCGCCAAATGCTGAGGCCCGTAACGCTTGGACCAGTCCGCCTCGCGGGCCGCGAGGTCGAGATATTGCTGCCGCAACCGCGTGATGACGTCGTTGCGCAACGAATCAGTGACGGTCGCAATGTCCTTGAACAGATCGTTCACGTCCTTGTCTTCGTCGTTGAGGATCGACGACAACCGGTCATAGCGCGCCTGCGCTTCTGCCGTCTGCGCTCGCGCGATCGTCAGAGCACTGTTCGTTTCGGCGAGTTGCTGTTCGGTGAGCAGTCGGCCGCCGGTGTCGACGATGTTGTTCTTGGCTTTGTAGTCCGCGACCGCGCGGTCGGCGGCAGACGCCTGGGCGCGTAGCTCCTTCAGGCGGTCCTGGAGCCAGCTCGCCGCCCGCTTCGACGCCTGATACTTCGCCTCGAGCGCATCAACGAAATAGGCTTCGGCGATCGCATTGGCGATGTGGGCCGATAGCTGAGGATCCCGCGATTTGTAGGAAACTTCGATCACGTAGCTCAGCGCCTTGCGCTTGACGGAAAGGTTTCTCTGGAGCTGCATCAGAACGATGCGCGTCAGGGACTGCTCGGAGGGCGGGCTGCTTTCGAAAAACAGACCCAAGACTGATCCCAGCCAGCTCTTCTCGTTGCTGATGAATTCCGGATTGTGGATCAGATCGAGATCCTTGATGACCGCGAGCCCGACCTTCTCCGATTTCAGAATTTCGACTTGGCTGTCGACGGTCGCCGAATCCAGCGGCGTGTCCACCCCGAGCGGCGACGACGAGGACTGCTGGTTCAAGGCTTGGGTCTTGCGACTGTCGATGATCAGTGCCGCCGTGCTGGCGTACTTCTTTTCCGCCGTCATGCAGTAGGCGATGGCGAGGCCGACACACACGATGACAGTCAGCACGATGAATGGCAGCTGCCGACGGATCAGTGCTCTGAGGGCCAGCAGCGAATCCTGCGACGTTGCCGAGTCCCGTTGCGGCTGCTCCGGCGCAGTCGGGGAAGATCGAAGCGCTTTGGGGTCAAACTGAAGCATGAAGCGTCCTATTTATAGGCCCAACACCAACAAGCCGACCTTCGCCGGCCTATCGTTCGAGGTGCTTCGAGAGATCGATCAGGCGGCTATTGGCTCACGCTGCTCGATGCAGTTGTCGTGGACGACGCGGCGCTGATCCCCGAAACGCCGCCGCTGAAATAGCTCGTCCCGGTAGTCGGGGTCCCGCTGGACGAGAAGGGCGTGGCAGTGCCACCATTGGACCCAACCGTCGTCGGGTTGGTCGAGCCTCCCACGCCGCCTGAAGAAACACCGCCGCCGGCACCGCCAGCCGCAACGGATCCGATCGGCTTCCCGGTGGCCAGCGCGAAATTGGTCTGGGCAGGCGTCGAGGTCGCCTTGGCCAGCGCTTCTGCGATATCGGCTGCAAACTTCGGATCCGGAACGTTGCAATCATTGGCAGCACTGCCGAGGCCCGTACCTATCGCGCCCTGCTGCGCAACGTTGGCCGTCTTGAGGAGCTCGATGACCGCAGGCAGCGTGCGTGGATCCGAGGCGACTAGGTTCTCGATGATCCTGGTGAAGCTGTCGCCGGCCGCCTTCGGATTTGGATTCGCGTTCGCCGGATCGTTTAACATCGCGGCGGGATTATTCAGGAAATCGGAAATCGCCTGCGGAGACATCTGCTTGTCGGGCGACAGACAGGCAGCCATTGCGCCCTGGCTGATCAAGACCGTCGCTGCAACGGCCGCAAGAAAAGTACGTCCAAACTTCAACGCCCCCAGCTTACCCATAGCTCCGCACTCCTCTAATTTCCTTAATTTATACCATAGCTTTCAGGGCAATATAGCACATTTTGCGATGCAATATGGCCAGCCCTGGGGCGATTTGTTGCCAATTGCTTAATTCAGCAGAATTCACGCATTCTCTGAAATCACGCGTCCGTTAGCTAGGCATTCGCTAGGTGCGTCCGATCCCTTTTTAGGCCGCGACCGGATCGATTGTGACAGCCCCGTCCCCATGATCGCAAAGACGACGATCGAGAATGCCGGAATCTGAAGAGGAAAATCGACCATGGTATGCAGGGTAGTGGCGACCAGCACGCCAAGGGCAACCGCCGGACCGCCCTTTCGCCTCCGGCGTGTCAGGATACCTCGAACCAGCAACACGAACATCGCGAACCAGCCGAGAGCGAGCAAGACCCCGAGCGGAAGCCCCAGCTCGGAAGTCAGTTCGAGATACGTATTATGCGCGCGATCCCATACGCCCCAGCTCGAGATTGATGGACTCCGATAGGCCGGAAACACCCATGGAAAAGAGCCAAGGCCCGTGCCGAGCCAGGGGGAACCTTCGATGATCCGCCAGGTCGATCGGTAGGCCTGCCAGCGCCCCTCGTCCGACACGCCTTCGATACTCACCCGCTCGGCAACCCCACCACCGAGGAACTGCATCAGGACGCCCGCAGCGACTGCGGCCGCAGCTCCGGCAAAGACGACTGAGCGGCGGGAGGCAAAGGATCGATAGAAGAATCCCAGAAACGCAACGATCAGGCCGACGACCGACGCCAACGATCCTGCCCTCGATCGCGTCATGAACATGGCGACGATACAGATTAGCACCGCGATCGTCGGCGGCAGCAATTCGCTGGACAAGACCGCGCGCCAGTCTCGCAGATTCACCCTGCCGGGTTTCCTTCGCCGGACGCTCTCCAACAGAAAGACCAACCAGACCACTGCACAGCATCCGAAATAGATCGCTGCCGTATTGCGGTTGTAGAAGGTTGCGGTGAGCTCGCCGCGATAGGCAATCTTGTCGTAACCCAGGATCTTGGACGGGTCGATCAGATAGGAAACGATCCCAAAAATCGCATAAAGAAGCCCGCTCAAGGCGAAAGCGACTGCGATCGACCGCGCGTAAGTCTCCCTCGCACCGAGCACGAACGCACAGGACAAGGCCAAAACCGCGAGCAGGAATGGCCCCTGGGACAGGAGCGGCTGACACCTCAGCGCGGACGGGATCGGATCCAGGGCCGTCGAAAGGAGATTGGCCGTGTCCGCCCAGATCGGATTAACCAACCGGTCGGTCGCGGGGGATGGCCAGACCTGCAATAGCAGCACCATCACCCAGCAAGCGCAAAAGGCCCAGAGAGAGAGAAGGACGACGGCTCGCCTCGGCGCCAGCCGCTGGAAGGAGGCGAGCACGCCGGCTGTGCCGAGTACAGCGACCCACACCACGATGGCCGGTGACCCCACCGAGCCGAACGGCATTGGTGAGACGACTATCGCGATACAGAGCAAAGCTAGGGAGGCAAGACCCGACCCGCGGCGAAGGGTTCTCGCGAAGTCCTTCACTGCCGTGAGTTGATTCTCAGGATCTGCACGTTGTTCGCCGCGACGGTTGTGTCATTGGCGGTCGCGATGACCAGGCGCACATATTGGAGCCACTTGGCGGAATCCACCGTCGCCGCATTCGCAGCGAATAGAACATCCTTATCCCGCATCTCGAATTTGGTCGTCAAGAAGAACCCAGCGGGATCACGCAAGTCTACATTGTAGACGACTGGTACCAACGGGCCGACGAACTTGGAGCAATCAACACCAAGGCGTTCCGCCAGCTCCCGCGGCTCGCGGCGGTAGACATAGACGCCTGCAGGTTCGGCCTGCGCATCTAGCAGACCACCCGCCTTGGCGAGAGCCTGGCTCATGTTGATCTTCCACATATCGAAGGTGAACTGGCCCTGCTGGCCCTGGGCACCGAACGCTAGGAACACCTGCGGCTCACGGTAGACATAGATCGTGTCGCCCGGGTGAACCCAGACGTTGTTGGCGGGTTGATAGACCAGCGCCCCAAACGGCACCGTGGCCCGCTTGCCGCGCCGCTCGAGCGTCACCCAGGTCTCGTAGCCTTGGCCCTTCGGGCCGCCGGCGCGCGCGATCACGTCCAGAACATGTTCGCCGGCAGCATTGGCCTGTAAGCGCTGCGGCGTATTGACTTCGCCAAGGACGCTGATCAGCGACGTGTTCTGCGTGATCAGGGCGACGACGACCTGCGGCTCGATGGCGCGGTTGCCGATGGCGCGAACAATGTCCTGCTGGATTTCGCCCGGCGTGCGCCCCGCAGCCCTCACGGCGCCTGCATAAGGAACGGTGATATTACCCGCGGAATCGACATTCTGGTTCGGCAGCTGGACGAAATTGCCAGGACGGACGCCCGCTTCCGCAGGAATGAACAGACCGCCCGCTGCAGCTTCGAAAATGGTAACGGAAACGACGTCGCCGATGCCGAACTTGATCGATGCCGGAGGACGATTATCAGGGAATGAACCTGCCAGTGCGCCCGGCCCATATTCCTTAAGGATATCAACGACGGAAGCTGTGAGCTTCACCAGTCCATAGTCCGGTCCAGCCCTGGTGACTTCACTCTTGATCACATGATCTTCCGGGCCGGAACTCGGCATGAGCGAGCACCCCGTTGTACCCAGCATGGCGATCAGAGCCAGTGCCCCTCGGAAAGCGCCCCTCTTCAAAACTAATCCCCATTCACAATAAACGCCTCCGACGATTGGTTTAAATGTCTAATGGAGTCAACGCCATTTGGATGACAGCAAGTAAGTAAGCTGCACTTGTTGCGCCGCAGCTACAGAACACCAAATTCGAAGTTATGAGCCTGACCCACGATCAACTAATACGCGTTGCGTGGGCGCACCAATTCCAGGCACGTGAAGATCAAGATCTTCACGTCCAGGGTGAGGCTCCAGTTGTTGATGTACCAAAGATCACAGTCCACCCGTCCCTTCATCTGCTCCACGCGGGCCGTTTCGCCGCGGAATCCGTTGACCTGGGCCCAGCCCGTGATGCCCGGTTTGACGTGGTGCCGGAATGCATAGGCGGAGAGCAAGTCGCCATAATGGTCGTCATGGGCGAGCGCGTGCGGCCGGGGCCCAACCAGGGACATGTCGCCGAAAAGGACATTGAGCAGCTGCGGCACCTCGTCGATGCTGGACTGCCGCAGAATCCGTCCGACCCTGGTTACGCGTGGGTCGAACCGTTTGGCCTGCACCACCGTCGCGCCGTCCTCCATCACGCTCATCGTCCGGAACTTGAAGATGGAGAACTGCTTGGCGTTGAACCCGTTGCGCCGCTGCCGGAAGAAGACCGGCCCAGGCGAGTCCAGCTTGATCGCGATCGCGCTCAGCACCATGAGCGGCGCCAGGATGACGAGGCCGAGGGCGGCCCCCATGATGTCGACCAAGCGCTTCGACAGTTGCTCGGCACGGGACAGCGGCCCGCGTTGGATTTCGATCGACAACGACCTGCGAAGTCGGAAGGAGGGATTCTCGGCGAGCGAACGAATTCGGCTGTCGGGAAGGAGCTGGACCGAAAGCGGAGAGATCCTTAGCCGGTCCCGTACCAGCTCAAGCTTGCGGGTGTCATTCCAGGGAAAGGCCAGCACGATCTCGTCGGCGCTGCATTCGCGCGCAATCGCCAGCGCGCGCTCGAGCGACGAGGATTCATCATCGCTCATCGAGAACCGGCTGTTGTTACCCGGGAACAGAACACGATCGACTTCCGTGAAGCCAAAGCGCTCAAGGAGCTCGTCGACGCCGAGGGTTGCGAGCTCATTGCGCGTCCCAAGGACGATCGCGCGGCGCCCCTGCGCCTGCCCTTCGGTCACAGCCGAGGCAACCAGGCGCTTGGCAATCCGCCGCGACAGCAGCAGCAGGAACAGCGCCAGCAGGCCGAAGCAGATGATCGATCCGCGGGAGAAGAGCGCGCCGCTCTTCATCAAGAAGGCGAACAAGGCCAGCAGGAGGCTGACCAGCGACCATTGGGCAAAGATGCGCCCGGCATCCTTCCGCTTCGAGAAGGCGGCACGCAAATCGTAGAAGCCGCTTGACTGGCCGATCAGCACGTAAAGCAATGCAGCGATCAAGCCCGCACCGAGCAATTGATCGACGTTGCGGAAATCGCCCATCACCACGACCTGATAGAGTCCGCCGCCGACGAGGCTTGCGGAGATGATCAGACACGCATCGACGAAGGCGAGCGCGTTCTGGAGCGCAAAATAGGGAATCTTGAGCTTGTGCGCCGCAGAACCAATCTGGGCGTTATGATCGACCGTATGCAGACGGCCAGCCTCCTCGGCGGCGGGTTCGGAGGAATTCTTGTCGAACGGCGACTTCGGTTCCAGGTTGGTCGAACTTTGAGCAATCAAGATCGCCTCCCGCTACGAACAGGTAACTGTATTTTTAGCTTCAAAAATCACAGATTTTGTTGCAATGCAATAAATTTGCGCGATGCAGCGCATCAAAACTTTATGATAAATTACTGCCAACAATTTAGTCGTAGCGTCAAGCCGGTCCTTGTGAACAGACACCAACATCCTTCCTCGATCTCGAACATGCATTTCAGCATCTTAGGCGTGCTGGCATTCGCGGCACTGATCACCCTGTCCGTTGGGCTGGCCCACGCGCAGCGGTTGCAGAACTGCCGTCCCGGCGCCAGCGCCGGACAGATTGAAAGCTGCGACGAGGAGGCATCGAGGCTCGCCAACGCCAGAACCCAAACCACCATTCTCGGCGACGGGTGGCGATTGGTCAAAACGCGCGACACCGGCAGCAACGCCGAAATCGTCTCGGTCATGCACGTCGCCGACATCGCCAAATCGGACATCAATTTGGCCGGATTAAGTCTCCGCTGCACCCAGGACGGACTTCAAGCCGTGCTGATCTTGCTGGAGCCGCTACCGCGCTCCAGTCATCGCTCCGTCGTCGTGAAAGCAGATACGAAGACGTTCGAAGTCCAGGCGGCCGTTGTTCAGGGCGGCGAGGCTCTGTTGCTGCCGGGCCTTGAATCCAGGCTGACGAACGGCGCCTGGCAAACAGCGGCCGAACTGTCGATCGAGATTGCAGCACCCGGCTCGATCCGCGGCGTTGTGCCGATCCGCGGCCTCGCCGCCGCCCTGCGTTCGCTGCCTTCCAACTGCTTAACCAAGTAGAGAAGTCGTGACGTCCCGGCTGCTCATTTCACAGTTTCTTAGGGAACCGGGTGAAATGGTGGCGCTGGAGATGCAGCATGATGTCGGCCGCCATATTTTCGTTTCTCGTGGGTGCCGTCCTGGCGTGGGCATTCCGCGTCTGGATTCTGCTGCCGCTGTCGATACTGGCCTTCCTGCTGGGATTCGGTTTCGGCATTGCTTCGGACGCAACGGTCCTAGAAGCCAGCGGGTACGGACTGCTGGTCGGAATGACGCCGCAATTCGGCTACGCGTTCGGTCTTCTTGCGCGATCGACGCTGACAGGTTTGCGGGCGCCGCTGCGACCGAATTCCTCACGCCCAGCCTCCGTCGCGGCGCTCTACAAGAAGAGCGCGATGAAGCGGCCTCACTGACGGGCGCTAATACGACTGACAAGCGCAGGCGAGCGGTAGGTTTGGCGTCGTGCCTCGGATATGCAATAGTCGAAGACCATTGCGTCAGATGTGACGTTTCAAACCGTCGCATCGCTAGCCGAAGCCTTTGAACTTGCTGATCGCCTTCCGCCTCCTGATCGTATTCATCGCCACTATTCCCGCATTTGCAGCCGTCAACGACGCGCTAGCACGAGGAGGAATCGCACAGATTGCAGCGGTCCTCGTGACCCTGTCCGCGGCGACCGTTCCGCTCGGCGACCTCTCCATCGTTTGGCCGCTCCTGCGCCGCGTTTCACTCGCAATCGCTTTTCCCATCGCCTGGATGGTGCTCCAGATCGTGCCGCTGCCGTTCACCTCGCTGGTGAACCCGATCTGGTCAATCACAACGGCCGCGATGGGCGAGGCTTCGAGATGGGGCCATGTCAGTGTCGATCCCGGCGCCACGTTGCGAAGCCTAGTCTTCTATTTGGCAATGCTGGCGCTGATGATCTCGACGGCATTCATCGCAAGGGATCGCAAACGGGCAGAGACAGCCTTCTTTGTCGTGACCACTGTCCTGACGATCTTGTCCGCCGAAGTTCTGATCGGTCAGGCCAAGTCCTTTGCGGGAATGATTCCGCCCGTCGGCAGCGCGGCGTCAGAATTGTTCATCGCGACGAGTGCGCTGGCAATGCTTTGTAACTGTGCAGTCGCCATCATGGCCGTCGAACGACATCTGAGCCGGAAGGAGGCCGACAACTCCTCGCCCGGCGCCCTGGCGATCCGGCTCGGTCCGGCTCTGATCGGGATCATCATCGCGGGTGCGGCCGCCCGGATCCTTGCGCCGAATTTCGCGATTGCCGCCCTCGTCCTGGGGCTCTCCGCGCTGTTCTTCGTCGCGGCCTTCCGTCGTCTCGGCCTTCAGCCGTCGGCTGCCACGATCGTGTTTCTGATCGTCGCCGGAATCGCCGTTGCGATCGTCTTTCCACATTTACAGGGCAACACCGCCGACGGGATCGCCGGATTTGCGAGCTCTTCGAATGCCGAAGCGCTTTCGGCTACGACGCGAATCCTATCTGCGACGCCCTGGCTGGGCAACGGGGTCGGGACTTTCCGCACTTTAATGCCGGCCTATGGCGATTTTGGCAGCGTGCCGCAGGGGGCTCCGACGACGGCCCTGTCGGTCGCGATCGAATGGGGGTGGCCGGCATTGGCTGTCCTGGTGGCGCTGGCCCTCCATCTCTTCGTTTTCTTGTTTCGCGGCGCGTTACGGAGGGGCCGGGATTGGCACTTCGCCTCGACGGCCGCGGCCAGCATCCTTGTGATGCTCGCCGAAGCTTTCTGTGACACGAGCCTGCTTTCGCCTGCGGTTCAGGTCATCGCCGCAGTGATCGTCGGAATCGGCCTCTCTCAGAGCGTAGGCCGAACCAGCAAGCTGAAATAGCGCTCCTTATACGCCACGACCTGCGATCGTCGCCCAGAGACGGTGATGGCTCGGCGTCTGGATCCGGACCCAGCGATAGGGCGCGCGCGACCACGGGCGGATCTGCGGCGTCAGGTTGTCGAGCACGAAATCGCCACCATTGGTTCGGACCACTAGAACCAGATGATGCTCGCCGGAATTGACGACCACCTCGCTGAGCAGAAGGGCACGCGCCGGCCAGCCACGCCTGAGAAGCTCGTGCCGCTTGCTGACGGCGTAGTCGTTGCAATCGCCGCGATCGGGATTGATCAGCCATTTCTCGGCGGCGAGGCCGAGCTCATTGTGCTCGGGAATGATCTCGCGGTTGACGCTCTGGTTGACCTGCTTCAGCTCGGCCCAACGCTCTTCCGTCAGTTTGACCGGTCCGCCACGAAACATCGGCCGCTTGCGGCACTCGACCTCATATCGGACGCAGAACTGTAGGAAGGCAAAGGGCGGCATCGTCGGCGTCTCGAACTTGATGCGCTGTAGAGCAGCCTGCAGGCCCATCGGCATGCCCAGCAGCCCGGCTTGAGCCCCCTTCAATCCCATCGACATCGCCACGAGCGCCGTGGCAGCCAGTACAGTAAGCTTACGCATGTGCCGCATCCCCAATTTGCTTTGCTGGGGACGCTAGACGTAAAGTTTTGAAATTCCGGGTAGATTTGCCCGTCAATTAGGATCAAATGCGCCGAATGGCGTACCACAATTGTTTACTCATGTGGGTATGGTCAGACTAGTCGAATCAAGCTCCTGCGCGGGTAGCCAGAGTCCCTCCAGATGTTCAAATGGCCACGTTCGAAGATGCCGCGGCGGAAGCCGAGACTGCCGGAGGGGATTCGCGTCTACGCCATCAGCGACATCCACGGATGCGCCGACCTGCTTCAGCAAATGTTCACCGTAATCGACAAGGATCTGACGACCATCGGATCGAGACGTCCGATCCACGTGTTTCTCGGCGACTACATCGACCGCGGTTCGGACTCCCGCCGGACCATCGAATTGCTGATCGAGCGCGGTCGCAAGCATGAATCGGTATTTCTCAAGGGTAACCACGAGGCCTTTCTCGCCGACGTGCTGAAAGACCCCTCACAGCTCGACCAATGGAAGCAGTTCGGCGGCCTCCAGACGCTGACCTCCTACGGCCTGAGACCCTCGCTCAACCCGGATGCGGCCGAGCAGACTGCACTGGTGCAGCAACTCGCGATGAAGATACCGCCGCGCCAGCACCGCTTCTTCGAGAGCCTGCGGCTGCGCTTTATATGCGGCGATTTCTTCTTCGTCCACGCCGGCGTCAAGCCCGGCGTGCCGCTGGCGCAGCAGCAAGAGCAAGACCTGCTCTGGATCCGTGAGGAGTTTCTTCAGAGCGAGAGACAGTTTGGCAAATACATCGTGCACGGCCACACGCCGGTCCAGGAGCCGGATATCCGCCCCAACCGGGTGAACATCGACACCGGCGCCTACGCCACAGGCAATTTGACCTTGCTGACTATCCAGGGCGATAGTCTCCTGGCCCTGTGACGAGAGCCCGGTCCAGATGAAATCTGTCATGAATGCTCGCATCTGCCTGGTTGCGCTTGGTCTGGCGTTAGGCAGCTATGGCCTCGCATCCGCTGCCGCGGAGTTGAGCGGCGCGCCGCGCCCGGCCTTCCCCACCGATCCCGCCAAGATGGTGGCCCCTGCCGGCGACGTGTCGGACTGGCTCGAAACCATTCCGCTGTTCAGGTCGGATCTGGCAAGTAACCACGCCCTGATAGCGGCGCTGCAAACGATCCAACGCGGCAAGCCGGGAGACGCTTCGTCCGCCGACAATTTGCATGCCCGTTCCCGCGTCAAGCAGGCGCTTTCCGCGACACCTTACGATGCCGACCTGTGGCTTGCCCTTGCCTTGCTCGAAAGCCGATACGACCCGAGAGGGCCGGGCGTGATCGAGGCGCTAAAAACGACATACTTTACGGCACCCAACGACGCGCGGCTGATGCCGGTGCGACTTGACACCGCGACCCTGTCCGACGCGCTGATCGATCCGGACCTTGCCGAGTTGGTGCGCGGCGACGTCCGGCTCATGCTCACACGACGGGTGGAAATGAAAGCTGCCGTTCTGCAAGCCTACCGGCGGGCTTCGAAGCAGGGTAAGGAATTTCTTGAGCAGGCGGTCAAGGCGATCGACCCGGCCTGGGCCACGACCTTGCGTCGGTAAGGCGGTTGGATCACGCGTGAGCGCCAGCTTGCCCGTTTACGCCAGACCGTCTAATGTTAGCACCGATTGGGGAAAATACAGCAATGCGATCCTTTCTTGGAATTCTTGCGTTAGCGTCGAGCTTGACTGTCTCCGCCGCGCCTTCCTTTGCCGCCGATTACGCTGTCCAGCCCGTTGCGGCGCGCCACGCGACCCGCGAGCCCTTCATTAATCGCGGCCCGAATCCCTATTGCGGTCCGCGCTGCGGCTGCCCAATCGTAGTTCACGTCCGGCATCGAACCCTGGAGCGCTATTATCCGTCCGGTTTCGATCCGCGCACCAAGAACGAAGATCCGAACTACGCCTATGGCCGGGTCAAGACCTACGTCCGCTTTGCGCATCCGGCCTTTCCCGATCGCGTTCTGGAATATTGAGCTGGTTGACTGACGCCAGCTCGCGGCGCTCCGGTGCGCCATGACGTTGGCCGAAGCGAACGCAACGGCCGCTAATTGTTTTTGGCGGGCGGCGTGAACTGCGGAAACCGGCTCAGCATCGCCGCCTTCAAGAACTTGAAGTGGGCGATCGAGGTCCCCAGCTCTTTGAGACGGCGCTGGCCGTTTAGGATCTCCTTGTCGAATAGATCCTGGTGATAACTATCGAGTGCTTCGCGCTCGAGATATTCGTCGTCACCATTGCCAAACGTCACCGCAGCCCGCGCTAACACATCCTCAACCCGGCGATGCAGGCCCGATTGCTCGCGCTCCGCGGCGTGCAAGGCCTCCTCTATCGCGGTCATGATCGCTCCGATGCGCGAGCGGTCCGTCTCGGCGTCACGCTCGGGCGAGCGAGCACGGAATTGCTGCTCTCCCGCACTGCGATCCTTTAGGAAGTTGTGGGTCCGAGCCCGCAAGAACAGCTGGAACATGTTCGCTTTCTGGTTGGAGGCGACGGACCCGAAAATGGGTCCGGGATGGTTAATAAAGCCTAAAGCCCACCCGACCTCTCCTTACGCCTTTTGCGCCATCCAAGCCTTCCAAGCCCCTTCGTGCTTGGAATAGAGCTCTTGCCAGCGCTCGCCAGCGAAGTGCCATAGACCGCTTCCGTCGCGGGTGACCTGGCTGTCCGGGAGATCCGCGGCCGGCTGCCGATCCAACCGTTCGAACTCGAACGTCTCTTCAAACGTCAAGCCAATGAGGACTCGCCGCCCGCCTTTATCGACGAAATAGCGACGAGGAGCATTATTTCTCAATTCAGTCATGGCGCGCTTCTTCCCAGATCCACGGCCCGTTCAACGCGCGGAGGCGCCGAGCATAGGTCCAAATGAAGAGCGGCATGCCAACAGCGGGTACGGCCAAAGCAACGAGCCAGATCATCAAGTGCAATCCTAACTCAACTGCGCACAGAGGCAATCATTGATCAGCAAAATCCGTGCGCAAGCTAGCTACCACCGTCCCGACGGACAATGGTAGCCGCGATTTAACCTAACCGGACATGGTTGCCTCGATTGTCGCAGAGACGTTTCACCCCAACTCACTTCATACACACGTCGGGCTAAGGCAAGCCATTACCCTCTGGTTGTATATCCTCAGAACGCCCGCCGCGTAGCCGGCCGGGGACCATAGGGCGCGTAGAGCTGTCTCATGAGCTTGCGCCGGCGAGACTGCCAAGCGCGTGCAGCGTAGCCAACTCCGAAACCGGCGGAGAAGATTAAGATCAGGATCAGGACTGGCGTCATTCGGAAGTCTTTCCATTTGCGGAGCGTTTCCTTCTCCCAGACGCAGCATTCTCATCGTGCAGTTGTGTCGACATGATGATGAGCGCTGCTGATTTCGTTGTCAGGCGCGAGAGAACTTGGGCAGCAGTCTGCCTGCGGATCGATCATCCGTTTGCAGTCAACTAAAAAACCACAGGATCATTCTCACCAGCAGCAGCGTGATGAAATAGACCCAGCCCGCCATCGCGATCAGCGCCACGCTGAAGAAGGCACCTTCGAAGGCCCGCTCTCTGATTCTAGTGAGAGGCAATGCCGCCCAAGCTTTCTGAAGCATCTGCGTATTCGCATTGTTTGTTTGGGCGATCATAGCCGAACAAATTCGACGATCTCGTGACGCTCGCCCCATCAAGTGTGTCGGGCGATCATCTAGCAGCGATCTGACCGAAGCATTCGATCTCTGACGGCAAGAACTCGCACGGCGCGGGCATAGCGGAGCACCAAATCCTGTTCAAAGCCCAACGCGGGACAATTGGGACGACATCCGCGGCTTGGCCATCGGCGCCGGAGCGACCGCGAAAGAGCAAGTAGCCCTTCGTCGTCGAGACGATATCTCCCGGCTGCAACGTATCGTCACTCAGCAAACGCTCGGTAGCTATCTTTTCCGGCGGATCCGGCACGATCGTGCGCAGCGGCGCATTTAGCCGCCAATCCCGTCGCGCCTGCTCTGCCCGCGCGCGCCTGCCCGATCCGCTGCTTCCAATCCTCGCGAGAGATTGGGCTATCCGGCGACGAAGCAACATCGTCGGCCCGTTCCTCGGCCACCACGCGCATGGTCGAGGCTTCGTCGGCCGCCCGGCTCCAGCCGCTCCAACCCAGGACTGCCGCAACGAGCACCAATATGGCACCGAAATGCGCATTCATACCGAAACATCGCGGATCTCGCGCGATTTGGCGGCATGGTAATTGATTGTTGCGGCGATGTCTGCCCGCCATTGAACCGATCGCAAGTTGCACCAGCCCCGCTGTGACAAGCCGGTGCGGCTTCGGTCACAGGGCGTGACTCCGGCTCTAGCGTGGCGAACTAGCGCGACAACATCACCCAACGCCGTCCCATGATCGGTAACTCCCGACGGCTTGCTGATTCTCTCACTGGTAGCATATCTTAGATATACTAGTTTTGAATTCTTGCGTCATCGCCTTCGCTGCATCCAATCAGGGCAAGAGTCGCATTTGTACGCAAGGCAATCCGCCATGCACACAATCTCTCGCCAAATTTCTGCTCGATAACCATCTCATCATCCCCTCAGCATGGAACTTGAACGAGGATGACAGTCATGAGTTACGCGAAACGGCCGCTGCTCGCTTCGATCTCGTTCGACTTGGATTGCCGCCGCATTCACTCAGAACGATCGGGTTCTGCCGCCGGTGGCCTTCACTCCTTTTTGTACGCGTTCCCGCGGAATGCAGCCAGTGCGCGGGAACGCAACAGACGACGAGCCGGCTCGACTACGTCGCGCTCTGGCATGACCTGAGCGAGGTCAACAGGGTCGTGAAGACGAACCATGCACCGAGGAACCACGCGATCGTGCGGGCAGAGAGCGATGTAATATCGAAACTCTGGACGTGCCGTTGCACCTAGCCGAAGCCGTAGCGATTTTCCGATTGAGATTCGCCAGGATTGGTCGGAGAACGAGCTGGTTCAACGGATAGAGCAATAGAAATGCGACCAGCAGTATTCTTCGATCGTGACGGCGTTCTTAACGAGGATGATGGCTATGCCTTTGAACCGAGCAAGATTCGCTGGATCAAGGGCGCACCGGAAGCCGTCCGGGCCGTCAACCAATCCGGCTACCTTGCCTTCGTCGTGACAAACCAATCAGGGATCGCACGGGGATTCTATGGAGAACACCAGGTTCACGCACTTCACGAATGGATGGCGGCTCAACTGGCGGATGTAGGCGCGCGCATTGACGAGTTCGCCTACTGTCCTCATCATCCCGAGGGCACCGTCACCGAGTATCGGCAGACATGTTCTTGCCGAAAGCCACAGCCAGGCATGATCAACGAACTGTCAAAGCGACATTCTGTTGACATCCACCGCAGCATAATGATCGGCGACAAGCAGAGTGACCTCGAGGCTGCATCTGCCGCGGGAGTTACAGGACATATGTTTCGAGGGCCGGATTTGAAGGAGTTCGTCGCTCCGCTCCTGAAGCAACTGCCGCGGATACGATGACTCAATCTCGGGACGCGGCCGTCATCTCGAGATGCAGGAACCTCGATCTCGACGTGGCGTAGTCTGAACTGCAGCAGAATGATCGAGGCTGCGATGTCTCGCAACAAAAGCACGCGTTGGACTGAAGACCAGGAAACGTTGCTCCTCAAACTGGATGCCGCGGGAGATTCGCCGCGACTGATTGCCGCAAAGCTGGAGCGCTCCGAGCGATCGGTCGCAATTCGGCTGGCTCAACTCAAGAAGGCTGCGCAGCCCAAGCCACGTTGATTGGCACACAAAATGCTTTCCACATCGCATGCTGGCCCTCGCGTTGCTCTCGAGAGTCTTTGCCATCGGCTTTGCCGCGGGCTACGGCATCCGCGAAGCGCTCTCGCGAAGACGCCGCCGCTTTGGACGACGGACGACATAGACGCGAGATCTGGAGCGGGAGTTCGGGTGCCGTTGCCTTGACGTCATGGGAGTGCTGATAATGAGGCGCGATATTGCCCTCCGACAGAGCCGGTTCCAGGGCGGGAGCACGTCGAAGTGATCGCAAGTCGCCCCGATTCCGCAAAACCGCCTTATCCAAGTTGGATAAGGCCGCTCAAATAAAGTTAAAGCTCGTCCACGTGTCAGGACATGTTCAATGCTCGGCTCCCTCCTCTTGATCGTCATGATGGCGACTTCGTTCGCGGCGGGCTATTGCACTCGTTCCCTCGTGTCACACAGACGCCGCACGAAATACATCAAGTGGGAACCATATGTTCGGCCATCGCGCTCCTCCCAGCCCCCCCAATTCCTGATGCGATCGGGCGACCGCAGCGTCGCGTCGCTGAAGCGATTTGCATCTGGCAGTAGTCGCAACAGTTGATGCTGAATATTTGGTCAACACGGCGAATTTAACGGCCCCGCAGACACCTTCCGTCCAAAAGTCTGGTTGGAAACCATGGGTATCCAGTTCATGCTATAGGCTTATGTAGCGGGACTGGAACCATGACGAGCGCACATCGCGTCCTCCTGGCTGGAGCCATGTTGATCGGAACATCCCTGAGTGCCGAGGCTCAGGGCACCTACGCACCTACCGCGCGTAGCGGGTATGGCAGTAGCAACTCCAATACGTCGAACGCCTTCCATCCGTCGTCGACGCCCTCTTCATTTGCCTCCCAGGCCCCGAGAAATTTGGGAACCGGGCAAGGACGCACGGAAGGCGCGATGGGGCTGTCGCCACAATTGCAGAGAGAGATGGGAATTTCTCGCCAGCAGTAGCGCGTCCTACCTCCTCACGTCCTTCAGCGGAGGGTCAGGAGCCGTTCAAAACCGGAAGACCACGGGCCGCCGATGGCTCAAAAGGACGAATGTTTGCTCTGAAGCAGATCCCTGCGGCAGTTTGAAGGACGTCCCAGATGCGCTTATGTCTTTCCGTCTCCATCGCAATCTTCTCGATCGTCGAGGCCGCGGCCCAGGACAAGCTGCCTCAAGATAGGACACGCCCGCCGGAAGGCGGTCAATGCAGCTATACGGTCGCCGGAAAGCAGTACGAGGTCGCCGTTGGCAGCAAGATCTGCTTCCGGTCGCCACCTCCCTACGGGGATCAATATTCCCTGCAGCAGTGCTTTCCGCCGCTGGACGAGATTGCTCTGGTAAAGCGTGGCGACCCGCGCTGCGATCGATATGAAGACCGACAGTGATCGCCAGAAATATCGGCAGCCGACGGAGCCAATGGAGATCGGGCCGAGACCGCTCCGCCGATTGGCGGGCCGGCGATCTGCTCGACGACATCTTTCCTCGCGCCGATGTACGCCGCGACCTGATCGAGTTCGTGGCGCGACCCGGCCATGATCTCCGCTGCGCCACGGGTCCTGGCAAATCGAGCGCGAGTCGGCCCACGGCCCCGCGAAGATTTCAGGAGCGGGCTTGCGAAGACTGTCCGTTGGTTCTGCGACAACTGGACATGGCGGCGGCAGACCATCCTCGATCGCGGCTATCGAGGCGCGCATATCGGTCTCGATTAACGCAAACCCCGTGATACTACGGAACGACGAACGCCGATTTCTTCTCGGTAAGGTTGAGAGGTTAGCTTAATCCGCGTTGTTTGTTGCGAACTTTCACGCATTCCTTATCCATCTCTCGCACCGGGCTTCCCCAAGGCCCGGCCCCGCCCAAGCAAAGCCGTCGAGCGAATATGGGTCCGCTTGGCGGCTTTGTCGTTGTGTCGACGAGAGGATCATTTCGCTATGGCACGCAGGCCCTGGTCGTTCAAGGAAGACCGCCGGCTCATGGAGCTGGCGAAGTCTTCAGCGTCGCTGGAACAAGCGGCGAAAATTCTCGGGCGCTCACCCGATGCAGTCAAGCGCATGGCGTTACGGCTTGGCCTTTCGTTGAAGTCGAAGACGGGCAAGAAGACCTGACTTCGGCGCGCAGCGCTCGCCTCACGCCGCACGCCTCACTCCGCACAGTGCGTCGCTGCGCCTACAACGTCGAACCGCCCGAACGTATCACCTTGAAAGCAGGCCTGTGCGAGTGGCGCCTTGACGGCGGCAGACGCCTTTAACGATATTCTCGGCTTTCGAACCTGACGAGCGACCAACCTTGTATGTTGGCGTCATGCGCAGGAACCACCTCATAGCAGCTGCGAGCATCTGTCTTGCGCTGATCGTCTATGCCACCCTGGCGAGGCTGGCGGGTAGACCCGCGCTCATGGGGCATCACGAGGCCTATTGGGTCGTCGTGATCGAGCGCTTCAGTGCCTATGGGCTGCTCGGCTTCCTGCTCTCCTTCCTGCTGCCGGGACGGTTCGGCCTGGCCTGCTCGCTCGTCATCGCTGTCGCTATGGGGCTGGAGCTGATGCAGGCGTTCATACCCGACCGCGACCCGGGCTTCCTCGACGTATTGCAGAAGACGGCGGGAGGCACCGTGGGCGTCATGCTCGCCCAGATGATCTTGGCGTTCTTGCCCAGACCACCTTCCTAAAGCGGCATACGTCCCCCGGCGAAGCTGCCGTGGAGCGTCAGATCCTTGCGGACTGCATTGGTTCGGACTTTGCCTTGGCCGGCGGCCACGTGCCGGCTCAAGCCACCCCACGCCTGTTGCGGGACTCGGAAGGAGCCAGGAGTCCAGCCATCTGCCGATGGGTGTTCTGCAGCGCTTCAATGGCGAGATCGAGATCGAAATCCGCCTCGCGAACGGATGCAAAGAATTCGGCCATCAGTGCCAGATCGAGTTTGACGCGTGTCATCCCATCGCGGCTCTTGCGACGATCGAGTGACAGATGGATGGCGCGGTCCCGGGCCTCCATGGAGCCGCAGCCGCAAAGCGCACCGAGTTCGTCGTATGTCATCCAGATTTGAGGCATGTTCTTCCACCACGCTTGACCAGCCGCAATACTAGCTCTCGTTTCTAAAGGCAGCATTGCTTCAGCGCGGCTGCGACGCGACTTCGAGACAACAATGTCAATGCAACGCTAATCAGGGCGGCAGGTGCGAGCTTCTTGTGGCGCTGCGCGGATCGTCGTCGATCTGCCTCTTACTTGGGCGAGCCAGCCGTGAAAGGACGCCGCGTGCGGGAACGGCCGTCGAGCCCCTTGGGCAGCTTATCGGCCTTGAGCTTCACGACCCCGCTGCGGACGTCGGCAGCCGGCGGATCTTCCTGACTATAGATCAGCGTCACCTCGAACTTCACGTCAGGCGCTTCCCGGGCCGTTCCCGAACAAGTCGCCATCGCACCGGTATACACGCCGGAGAGTTCGACCTCGACTTCGTCCAACCCGAATACGGTCGGCGGGCCGTCGGCATGTCGCCGTGTGGTCAGAACGGCCGTGAATCGCTGGTCGTCAAGGAACTGATAGGAGCCGCCATAGGTGAAGAAGCTGTCACTGCCGGAAATCCGACCCTGGGCCACATGCACGATACCGGTGCCTTGCGCTTGCGCGGTTCTGAACCACGCCGCGTATTTGCCTTCTTTCAGCATGGAAACATCCGTCGTGAATTCCACGCGTATTTGCAACGAACCGTAAGGCGCGACAATGACCGACGGGGTGAGCATTCCGCCACGGTTAACGCCGTGCAAAGTCAATCCGTCAAATTTTCCGCCGGCGCAGGAGGTGGCGCCCGCAGCAGGATCAGAACAATTCTATGCCGTCGTCCGCGGTCTCGACTGCCTCGACCCGGCGCACCGTGGCGATCGACGCCAGCCCGAGGGCTTGCAGGAACTCCCGGTGCACGTCGCGCTCGCGTTCCATCGTGTAGCGCGCAAAGAGCTGGTCGAGCACCGCTTCGTCCTGCGCTTGCGGCCGCGGCTGCTGCGCGGCTGCGCTCGCGGCCTCGAGCCGCGCCGCGACCGCGGGTAATGCCGCGGAGCCTTCGCCGAGCGTGGTCATCAGGCCTTGCGCCGAGTTCATCAGGCCCTCGAACTCCGCACCTTCATCGACGAGTCGGCTCATCAGCTTGCCGAGCCGTTCATTGCCGGCCTCGACCTCGCGCAGCGCCTGGAGGATCTGCGGTTCGAGCTTGGCGAGCTGCGTGGGATCGCCCTGCACGCGGAGCTCCTTCAGCTCCCCGGCCGACCGCTCGATGCCGTCGAGCACGGGCCTCAAACGCCCCGCTCCCACCGAGACATGGTCGGCGGTCGCCTTGAGCTCGTTGGCAATGACGACGAAAGCGCTGCCGCGGCTGCCGAGATGGCTGGCCTTGAGGCCCGCATTCATTCCGATCAGCGTGATGTCGATCGTCGCCTCGGCCAGCCCGGCGATCGCCTGGCGAAATTTCGTCAGCGTATCCTCGACGATCGCGAGCGCCTCGTCGACCGAGCGGCCCGCCCCCTCGCAGGTGGCGATCAGCGTCGATGCGTGCGCCAGCGTCTGCTTGATGCGTGTCAGGAATGACGACGAGCCGCCATCCTCGCCGCCAAACAACGTGCGGCCGTGCCCGACGACGCTGCCCGCATCGTGCAGGATGGCGGTCAGCGCGCGAACGATCTGGCCGATGTCGCCGCCGAACTCGCGCTGGGCGTCCCTGAGCTGGGCCGCCTGCAACTGGCAGGTCGCACGCGCGCCGTCATCGCTCGCGATCGGCTCGGGAACGAGGCTCGGGGCGGCTCCAGACACAAGGCCGAGACCGTGGGAGACGTGCTCGAGACGCTGACGCGTGCTGTCGCCCGCCTGCAGGGAAACGATCGCACTGCCGACCGCCTCGGCGATCTTCCTGGTGCTGGAACTTGCGCGGTCGGCCAGATGGCTGCTGTTGCGGCGCTGATCATGCAATCCGGAATAGGCGGAGCCGAGTTCGGCGCTCTCCGCCGCCAGTTGATTCCGGTAGCGGCTCTCGAACTCCTTCTGCCGGCCGAATGCGGTGGCGACCGCCTCCGAGAGGCGCTGCTGATCCCGCGCACAGCCCTCGATCGCGCCCTGCACGGCCTTGCCGAGATCATAGGCCTCCTGCGTGAAGGCGAGAAAGCCCTCGCGATCGCCGTCGAGCGCGGCTGCCTCGATCCGCGCGCTGCGGGCGATGATGGTGATCATCTGGATGTGCTTGAACAACGGCTTGAGCAAGGCAGACGCCTCCGCCGTGCTCTTGCCGATCGTCTCGAGCAGGGCGCTTTCGGCCGGCAGCGCCTGCGCCAGGTCGCTGAGCCGCGCTGCGATCTCCTGTAGCGCGGTCGCGGCGCCTTCGATCTCTGCGCCGGAGAGTTCCGAGGAAAGCGTTGCGAGGCCCTGGTTCAGCTCCTTGAAGATGAGATGTCCGCGTCCGAGCTCGTGACCGACGCGCGCGAACACGTCCTCGATACGCGAGGAGACGTCCTCGATCGCGGCGATCGCCTCGGCAAGGGTGTCGGCGGGAATGACGGACATTGCGCTCAACCTGCCACCGCAACGTGCCCGGTCTGATACCAGAGCATGATTTCGCGCGGGATATGGTTAAGCGATACGACCTTCTCGACGCCGCCATGGGCGATGGCTTCCTTGGGCATGCCGAACACCACGCAACTCTCTTCATCCTGAGCCCGCGTCGAGGCGCCGAGCTTGCGCATCTCCAGCATTCCGCGCGCGCCGTCATCGCCCATGCCGGTCATGATCACGCCGAGCGCGTTGGCGCCGGCATGTTGGGCCGCCGAACGGAACAACACGTCGACGGACGGACGATGCCGGGACACCGGCGGCCCATCCTTGATCGCGATCTGGTAGCGCAGGCCGATGCGCTGGAGCAGCATGTGGCGGGCTCCCGGCGCGATATAGGCACAACCCGGCAGCACCGGTTCGCCGTCCTCGGCCTCCTTGACCCGGATCTGGCAGACGCCGTCGAGACGCCTGGCAAAGGCTGCGGTGAAGCCTGCCGGCATGTGCTGGACGATGACGATGGGCGGACAGTGCAGTGGCAGCACCTCGAGGACGTCATTGAGCGCCTCGGTGCCGCCCGTCGAGGCACCGATGCACACGATGCGTTCCGTGGTCGGCCGGACCTTGCCCTGCACCGGCGGCGGGATGATGGCATCGGCAGTCAGCTTCTTCTCGATTGCGCGACGCTCCGCGCGCGGGCGCACCCGGGCGCGGGCGGCCGACTTCACGGCCTCACGCAGCCGCGTGGAGCATTCGAGCAGCGCCTGCCGTGTGTCGATCTTCGGCTTCGGCACGATGTCGACTGCACCCGCCTCGAACGCCTCGAACATCACGTTCGAGCCCTCCTCGGTCAGCGAGGAGCAGATGATCACCGGTATCGGACGTTGCGCCATGATCTTGCGCAGGAAGGTCATGCCGTCCATGCGCGGCATTTCGAGGTCGAGGATGATGACGTCAGGCAGCTCCTTCTCGAGCCGCTTGGCCGCCACGAACGGATCGGACGCGGTCGCCATCACCTCGATCTCGGGATCTTCACTCAGGATCGTCAGCAGGATTTGGCGGACCGACGCCGAATCGTCCACGATCAGCACGCGAACTTTCTCCCTCGGCATTCTGGTTGTGCTCCGGCTAGATCTGGAAAATGGTTGGCTGAACCTGCTTCAGCCCAGGGACGGCACTGTGAATCATCGATTCCGAATGCCCGACCAGCAGATAGCCGCCCGGACGCAGATGGCTGCACAATTGCTCCACCACCTTGCGCTGGGTCTCGCGCTCGAAATAGATCAGGACGTTGCGGCAAAAGATGATATCGACGTCACGATCGACGGGATAGGACTTGTCCATGAGGTTCATCCTCATGAAGTGCGTCATGCGGCGCAGCTCGGGCACGATCCGCACTTCGCCGCGCGACTTGTCCCGCGACGACGAAAAATATCGCTTCACGAATTGCTCCGGCACGGGGGCGAGCACGTCGCGGTTGTAGATCGCCGTCCTGGCGAGGCGCAGCACCGCGGTCGAGATGTCGGTCCCGAGGATGCGGTACTGGAAGCGCGAGCCGCTCCGCGTCATGTCGTCCAGCACCATCGCGGTCGTGTAGGCTTCCATGCCGGTCGAGCTCGCCGAGCTCCAGATCTTCAGATTCGCGTTTCTCCGTCCACGCGCCTTGAGCAGGGCGGGAATCGCGACTTCGCGCAAGAAAGTGAAGTGCTGCGGCTCGCGGAAGAAATCGGTCTTGTTGGTCGTCACCACATCGATGAGATGAGTGAGCTCGGTGTCGAAATGGTCCGCCTCGAACAGGTTCTCGACATATTCATTGAGGTCGGAGAAGTTCAGCGCGCGCACGCGCTTGTGCAGCCGTCCCTCCAGCATCAGCCGCTTGCCCTGCGGCAGCTTGATGCCGACCTGGCCCTCGATCAATTCGGCGATGGTGCGGAAATGGCGGTCCGAAAGATGCACGGCCGTGTCCTGCATGGCAGGCATCATGGCCGCCTGCCCCGCCCCGGGACGGCCACCTGCATCGCATAACGGGCCATACGGAGCATCTTGAATCCTACACTTTAACTAAAATTGCCGAAGACGGATCGGCCCGCCAATGGGGGGGCCGATCCGTCAGAATCCTAGCGCTGGAAATCCGCGTCCCGATCGTCCTCGCCGTCGTTCATGTCGAACGCGAAACCGCCGCCGCCGGCAGCCTTCACGGCACGCGCCGGCTTGGCCTGCGGCTTCTTGGCCGGCCGCTCGGCCGCCGCCATGGAGGCCGCCTTGGCGCGCAGCTGATTCACAGCCCGGTCGATCGGCGCGGCGGCGTGGCCTTTTCCACCCTGCTCGATGCGGAAGTAGGCGATGGTGGACTGGAGCTGCTCGGCCTGCGAGGCGAGCTCTTCCGAGGTCGAGGACACCTGCTCGGATGCGCTGGCGTTCTGCTGGCCGACCTTGTCGAGCTGCTGGATCGCCTGGTTGATCTGCGCCGAACCAACGTCCTGCTCGCGGCAGGCCGCGGTGATCTCTTCGACGAGCTCAGCAGTCTTCTTGATGTCGGGAACGAGCTTGGACAGCATGGTGCCGGCCTCTTGCGCCACCTTGACGGTGTCGGTCGAGAGCGTGCCGATCTCGGCCGCAGCCGCCTGGCTGCGTTCGGCGAGCTTGCGCACCTCGGAGGCGACCACCGCGAAGCCCTTGCCGTGCTCGCCCGCGCGCGCGGCTTCGACCGCCGCATTGAGCGCGAGCAGATCGGTCTGGCGCGCGATCTCCTGAACGATCGTGATCTTCTCGGCGATGGTCTGCATCGCGTTGACGGCGCGACCGACGGCTGCGCCGGAGGCTTCCGCATCCTTGGCCGACTGCGCGGCGATCTTCTCGGTCTGATTGGCGTTGTCGGCGTTCTGCTTCACGTTGGAGGCCATCTCCTCCATCGAGGACGAGGCTTCCTCGGCGGAGGAGGCCTGCTCGGTCGCGCCCTGCGACAGCTGCTCGGCGCTCGCGGAGAGTTCCTGGCTGCCAGCGGAGACGTTCTGCGCTGCCGTCAAAGCCTCGGACACGATCTGGCGAAGCTTCTCGATCATGCGTTCGAGCGCGAGGCCCAGCGTATCCTTGTCCGACAGCGGCTTGGCTTCGACCGTGAGGTTGCCCTGCGCAATCTCGTTGGCGACGGCCGCAGTCTGGTTGAGGTTGACCGTCATCGCATTCAGCGACTTGATGAGGTCGCCGATTTCATCATTGCTGGACGAATCGATCTTTTGGCTGAGATCGCCGATCGCCACCGCATCGGCAAGGCCGACCGCACTGGAAAGCGAACGGCTGATATTCAGAGCGATCCAGACCGCGGCAGCGATGGCGATGACAAGCGACGCGAGGATCAGGGAAACGAGAATTAGGGTGGCGCGGCCTCCATCGACCTTGGCCTGCTCGCTCTCCCCGGCCATCTGCTTCTTCACAAAATTGATGTAGTCGCTCGCCGCCGTGAGTGCCGGCGTGGAGGCCTTCAGGCCCTCGGTCATCGACCGCTCGGTCGCCTTGGCCTTGTCCTGTTTGGCGAGCGCAAGCGTCTGATCCTGTACCGCGTTGGAGTTCGCGTAGGCAACGGCGAAAGTATCGATCATTTTCCTGCCGGTCTCGCTCGCGCTGGAATAGACCTCGTCCTTTATCTTCATCGCGCGTTCGCGCAGTTGGGCGATCTGGCCGATGAACTTGCCCTGGTCGGCTTCCGCCGCGAGGATAGTGTTCTTCTCGGCCCGCACCTGAAGCAGGACGGCCTCCTGAAGCTCGCCAACCTTGGCCAGCCGGCCGGCACGGGCAGACAGATGCTCGGCCGTCGCGACCATGTCGTTCAACTTCAGATACGCGACGCCGCCGGCGATCATCGACAGCAGGATGACGATGCCGAAGGCGCTGGCGAGCTTGGCTTTGACGGTGAATCTCATGTTCAGTCTCGTTGGTTCGAATTGGGGTGTTTACGCGTGATCACGCTTCACTCTTGCAAACTTAGGCGGCGCGAGGCGCGTCCGCGCCGGCATCGCGCCCTTCCGGGATCCTGTCGTTCGCCATCAGCTTGGCGAGGTCGAAGATGACGACGAACTTCTCGCCCTTGCGTCCGATGCCCGCAGCGTAGTCTGACTGCCACTGGCCGCCGATCTCGGGGATGGGCTCGATCGCCTGCTCGTCGATGTCGGTGACCTCGAACACGCAATCGGCGACGAAGCCGACGCCGACCAGGCGGTCCTTCATCGGCACGTCGAGGATGATGATACGGGTAGCTTCGGTGGCCGGCACGCTCGGCAGGCCGAGCTTGATCCTGAGGTCGACGATCGGATAGCCGCTGCCGCGCACGTCGATCATGCCGAGCAGGAAGTTCGGGGCGTGCGGAAGCCGCGAGATCGGCCGCATGTCGAGGATCTCACGGACATTGCGGATGCTGATGCCGAACGTCTCGCCGGCGAGCCCGAGCGTCAGATATTGCGAGGTTGCGGCCATGATGCAGTCCAAGGATCCGAAGGTTGGCAAATGAATGCGGTCCGGCATAGCGGCCGGACCGGGTGATCAACGCTGGAACTCGGCGTCGCGGTCGTCTTCGCCGTCGTGCATGTCGAAGGCGAAGCCACCACCGCCACCGGCGACCTTCATCGCGCGTGCCGGTTTGCGGACGGCGGCCGGCTTCTTCGTCTCGCGATCCACAGCCGCCATGTGCGCAGCCTTGGCCCGGAGCTGACCGACGGCGCGGTCGATCGGCTCGACCGCGGCATTCGCCTTGCGTGCCGCGTGCTCGATCCGGAAGAACGAGATGGTGGACTGGAGTTGCTCGGCCTGCGAAGCGAGTTCCTCCGAGGTCGAGGACACCTGCTCGGAGGCGCTGGCGTTCTGCTGGCCGACCTTGTCGAGTTGCTGGATCGCCTGGTTGATCTGCGCCGAACCGACGTCCTGCTCGCGGCAGGCCGCGGTGATCTCCTGCACCAGCTCCGCGGTCTTCTTGATGTCGGGCACGAGCTTGGACAGCATTTGGCCCGCCTCTTGCGCGACCTTGACGCTCTCGGTCGAGAGCGTGCCGATGTCCGCCGCGGCCGCCTGGCTGCGCTCGGCGAGCTTGCGCACCTCTGAGGCGACCACCGCAAAGCCCTTGCCGTGCTCGCCTGCGCGCGCCGCTTCCACCGCCGCGTTGAGCGCGAGCAGGTCGGTCTGGCGCGCGATCTCCTGCACGATCGTGATCTTCTCGGCGATGGTCTGCATCGCCTCGACGGCACGACCGACGGCGATACCGCTGGCCTCGGCGTCCTTGGCCGATTGCGCCGCAATCTTCTCGGTCTGGTTGGCGTTGTCGGCGTTCTGCTTCACGTTGGAGGCCATCTCCTCCATGGAGGAGGAGGCTTCCTCGGCCGAGGAGGCCTGTTCGGTCGCGCCCTGCGAGAGCTGCTCGGCGCTGGCGGACAGCTCCTGGCTGCCGGCCGAGACGTTCTGCGCCGCCGTGATCGCCTCGGTGACGATCTGCCGGAGCTTCTCGACCATCGCGTTCAGCGACCTGACGAGATCTCCGATCTCATCGTTGCTCGCCGAGGGAATGGTCCGGCTGAGATCGCCCTCCGCGACCGCGCCCGCAAGGCCAACAGCCCTTCCGAGCGAACGGCTGATCGAGATGGAGATCCAGAGCGCGGCCCCGATCGCAACCGCCAGCGAGATGCCGATCAGCGTCATCAGCAGGAATTGGGCCTGGTGCCCCTCTGCCTTGGACTGGACCGCCTGCTCGGCCATCTGCTTCTTCGTGTTGACGACGTAGGCGCCCATCGCTTCCATCGCGTCCGCGACGACCTTGCGGCCGTCACCCATCGAGCGCTCCATGGCCTTGGGCTTGTCAGTCTTCGCGAGCCGAAGCGTCTCTTCCTGGTACGTATTCATCTTGGCGTATGCGGCTGCAAAGCTGTCGAGCAGCTTCCTGCCCGCCTCGCTAGCGAGCGCGTAGACCTCATCCCTGGTCTTCGTCGCTTCGTCGCGAAGCCTCGCTGCCTCAGCGGCAAACTGCTCGGCTTGAGATTCCGCTCCAAGAACTGCGTTCTTTTCGGCGCGCAGCTGAAGCAGAATATCCTTTTCGATCTGCGTCGCCTTCTCCATCCGGTTTGCACGCAGGACCATGCTGTCGGCGGTGGTCATCATGTCGCCGAGCTTCATGTAGGCGACGCCGCCCGCGAGCCCGGACAGGACGATGACCAAGCCGAACGCGGTGGCAAGCTTTGCCTTGACGGTAAATCTCATTTTCCAGCCCCTACAGGTCTCGCCCCCGAGACCTCATTTCAATTCAGAATGCGTTCCATGTTGGGAACGATGACGAACTCTTCACGCCACTTCGCGATGAAGCGAATGAACTCCGGCTTCCAGTGCATGCCGACGCGCGGCGTCTGCTGCACGTCGGTCTGCGCGATCTCCGTGACCTCGTAGACCTTGTCGGCCGTGAGGCCGACCAGAACCGGCTCGCCGTCGAGATCGAGCTCGATGACAACGATGCGCGTATCGGCCGAATCATCGAGCTGCGGCATGCCGAAGCGGATGCGCAGGTCGGCGAGCGGAATGACGTTGCCGCGCACGTTGATCACGCTGGGAACGAAGGCGCGCGCCCCCGCCACTTTGGTCACCGGGACGGGATCTATGATCTCGCGCACGAGACCAGCATCGAGTGCAAATTTCTCCTCGCCGAGGCCGATCATCACGACCTGCATTGCGCCGGACTGATCCTCGCCCGCCAAATCCTGGTTCATCACGCCGCCTCGCTGATATGCTGCTTCTCGACCTTCGACTGCGCCAGCGAGACCAGCTGCGCGACGTCGAGGATCAGAGCCGCCGTGCCGTCACCGAGGATCGTCGCGCCGGAGAAGATCGTGACGTCGGAGTGCAGCTTGGAGAGCGACTTGATCACGGTCTGGTGGTTGCCGATGATCTGGTCGGCGACGAGGCCGACGCGGGTCTCGCCCGTGGAGATGATGATCGTCTTCTGGTGCTTGTCGGGCGAACCCGTCGAAGACATGATCTCGCGCAGGCGAAGGAAGGGCACGAGGTTGCCGCGCACATTGAGGAAGTTGCGGCCGCGCGAACGCTCGTCCTCGGCCGTCAGCTCGACGCACTCCTCGACCGCCGGCAGCGGAATGATGTAGCGACCTTCGCCGACGCGGATCAGGAGGCCTTCGATGATCGCGAGCGTCAAAGGCAGGCGCAGCGTCACGGTGGTGCCCTGTCCCGGCCTGGTCGACAGATCGATCGAGCCGCGCATGTTCTCGATGGTACGTTTGACCACGTCCATGCCGACGCCGCGGCCCGACAGCGCCGAGATGGTCTGGGCGGTCGAGAAGCCGGGGTGGAACAGGAATTGATGGATCTCGTGATCGGTCAGCACGGCGCCAGCCGCGATCAGGCCCTGCTCTTCCGCCTTCGCGCGGATGCGCGCGGTGTTGAGGCCGCCGCCATTGTCCTTCACGGTGACCAGCACCTGCGCGCCGGAGTGGACGGCGGCGAGCTCGATGCGGCCCTGCTCGGTCTTGCCATTGGCAGCGCGCGTGGCGTTATCTTCGATGCCGTGGTCGATGGCATTGCGGATGAGGTGCACCAGCGGATCGGCCAGACACTCGATCATGGTCTTGTCGAGCTCGGTATCCTCGCCCGTGGTGACGAATTCGACCGGCTTGGACAGATCGCGCGACAGATCGTGCACGAGGCGGCGGAAGCGGCCGAACAAGGAGCCGATCGGCACCATGCGGGCGCCCATCGTGGTGTCGCGCAATGACGAGGCAAGGCGCTCGATCTCCTCGGCGATCATCTTGATCGAGAGGTCGGAGCCGGACGCGGCGAGCTGGGTCAGCCGCGCCTGGGCGATGACGAGCTCGCCGACGCGATCCATCAGCTCGTCGAGACGTTCGGCCTGGACGCGGACGGTGGCGATGCCGCGCTCTTCGCGCTTGGCTTCGGGTTTCGGCTCCGGCCTCGGTTCAGATTTGGGCTCGCTCTTGGCGACGGGCTGGTCGGCGACCGGCGCGGCGGGAAGCTCGGCCGGGGGCGCAGGCGTCTCGGCCATGGGCGCCGGCTCCTCGTCGAGGAGCTGAAAGAGCGGTGCAGGCGCGGGCGCTTCGACATGCTCGAGCGGCGAGAGGGTGAGCTTCAACTCGTCCTGGACGAACATGAAGACGTCGTCGATCGCGTCCTTGTCGCAGGCCGCGTGCAGCTTGACGTCCCACTTCAGGTAGCAGTCTTCCGGCTCCATCTCGTCGAGGAACGGGATGCCGTCGGTGACGGGCACGACGAAGCAAGGTCCGAGCTTGCAGAGATCTTCCAACAGGTCGAGCGGATTCGAGCCGTTGCGCAGGATGTGGGATTCGAACTCCAGGTAGAGGTGCCAGCCGGCCTGCTTGCTCCCGCCAGGTGCCAGCGGCGGCGCCTCGGCGATCTCCATGACCGCAGCGGCGGGCTGGTCGAACGAGACGAAGCGCTTGAGGTCGTCGAGGATGGCGTCGCCGATGACGTCGTCGGTCGACTGCGGATCCTCGATCAGCGCGCGGATGTAGTCCTTGGCGGCGAGCGCGACCGAGATCAGCTCCTGCGTCGGCTTGATCTCGCCCTTGCGGACACGGTCGAAGGCGGTCTCGAATTCGTGGGTGAAGGAGGCGACCTTGTCGAAGCCGAACATGGCGCCCGAACCCTTGATCGTATGCAGGGCGCGGAAGGCGGAATCGACCAGTTCGCGGTCATCGGGACGCTGGCCGAGGTCGAGCAAGGCCCCTTCGAGAACTTCAAAGAGCTCACTGGCTTCCTGACGAAAGACCTCGGTCGGGTCCATTGCGCTCATGTGCGCACCAACTTGCCGACCACGGCGAGCAACTGCTCGGGCTTGAAGGGCTTGGTGATCCAGCCGGTGGCGCCGGCGCTCTTGGCCTCCTGCTTCACCGTCTCGTTGGATTCGGTGGTCAGGAACACGATGGGCATGCCGATCGCGCTCGGCAGCTTGCGCAGTGCGCGGATCAGCTCCAGCCCGTTCATGACGGGCATGTTGAGGTCGGTGATGACGAGGTCGAGCTTGCCGGCCTGGGCCTTGGCGAGTCCTTGCGCGCCATCGCCGGCCTCGATCACGTTGTGACCGGCCGGCTCGAGCACGACCTTGATCATCTGCCGGATGCTGGGGGAATCGTCGACGGTAAGAATCGTGGCCATCAGGTGCCATCTTTCTTTTGCGGGAAGTGCTGATCGATCATCGCCTCGCTGGCGAAGCCGGCGCGGCGAAGGGTGTTGCGCAGAGACTGAGAGAATGACGTGAGCACCACCGGGCGGCCTTGGGCCTCGCCCGTCTTGGCGGTCGACAGCAGAAGCTGGATCGAAGTCACGTCGGCCTTGTCGACGCTCGAACAGTCGATCTCGAGCCGCTCCTGGCGGCCGAACGCCTCGCGAATGAGCTCATAGACGTTGCGAATGGCCGCGATGCTGCAATCGGCGGGTAACCGCAACGACCACTTCGGCTCCATGGGATTGAGCGCCATCGCTGCACCCGCCTTTGCTAGAATTCCGATACTCGTTTGACGCGAATCGAGTGAGCAAACTCCTAACACGGGCATCCGTACAACTACGGGTGACACTCGCTCGGAATTCGCGCAACCGTGTGCAAGCATGCACAATCTGCCGAGAGACATCGAGACGTGCGCATCCGTGCGGCCGTTTGCTTCGCGTTAAATTCGCTTGGGCTATGGCTGGAGTTCGTGTCTTTGCCAGCGAAGAGAGCCCCGGCCACCGATGCTGACCCAAGCGCTCGTGGTTGATGACAGCCGCTCCGTCCTCAACTTCCTGAAACGTCACATCGAGGCTGAAGGTCTGGTCGAGGCCACCACCTTCCTCGATCCCGTGGAGGCGCTGGCCTGCGCGCAGGAGCGCGCCTTCGATCTGGTGCTGGTCGATTACGAGATGCCGCATATGGACGGCATCGGCTTCATCCGCGCCTTTCGCAGGCTTCCCGGCTGCACCGACATCCCGATCGCGATGATCACCTCGCATCAAACCGATGACGTCAAGATGGAAGCGCTGCAGGCCGGTGCAACCGATTTTCTACCCAAGCAGCCGCAAAGCCTCGAGATGACGGTGCGTCTGCGGAATTTGATTCAGCTTGGTGCAGCCGTGCGCAAGCTCAACGACCGCGCCGCGCATCTGGCCAGCGACGTCGCAGCAGCAACACGAAAGCTCGGCGAGCGCGAGGAGGAGATCATCCTGCGGCTCGCGCTCGCGGTCGAATACCGCGACAACGACACCGGCGAGCACACGCTGCGGGTCGCCAGATACAGCCGCATCATCGCCGACCAGCTCGGCCTGCCGGCCCGGCTCTGCCGCGACATCTACCTGGCCGCTCCCCTGCACGACGTCGGCAAGGTCGCCATTCCCGACAACATTCTGCTCAAGCCGGGCAAGCTCACCGACGAGGAGATGGCCGTGATCCGGACGCATGCGACGATCGGCGAGCGGATCCTGGCCGATTCCAGCTGCGAGCTGATCCGGCTCGGTGCGCAAATTGCCGCAGGACATCACGAGCGCTGGGACGGCGCGGGCTACCCGAACGGCCTCAAGGCGGACGAAATCCCGGTCGCCGCGCGCGTGGTTGCGGTTGCCGATGTCTTCGATGCCCTGACGACGCGGCGGCCGTATAAGGAGCCGATGCCGCTCGAGGCGGCGCGCAATTACCTGGCTGAGAACGCGGGGCGGCAGTTCGATCCAGCCTGCGTTGAGGCCTTCCTGTCGCGCTGGGACGAGGTGGTCGAGATCGCCGCCGGCCAGCGGACGACTCCTTTTCAGTGGACCGAGGCCCCTCTCGCTCCGTCGCGGTGAGTGCGGCGGAGAGCGGTTCGACCGAGGGCCGTTCGGCCGGGGCCGCCCCGACCGCGTGACCTGATCAACTGGCCAACAGCTTGTTGCGGCTCCATTTTTTCTCTAGTCGCCGGTTTGAACCTGTTCCTGCTAGAGTGGTACCAACAACTAAGAGTGATTTTGGTCACACTTGCTTCGGGCACCCTGCTGTAAGCATCGAACCGGGACGGGCCGATAGAGCATCGTCGAATTGGATGAGACTTCCCATGAAAAGCCTGATCGGCGCCTTGGTCGGCGCGTTCTGCCTTGCCGCCCCCGCTTTGGCGCAGACTCCTGCCGCGATCGTCGAGGACGTTCAAGGCAAGGTCGACGGCATCGCGTTCATGGACTATGTGGCGCCGGGCAAGATCATCAAGCTCGGACCGAAGGCCAGCATCACGCTCAGCTACCTCAGATCGTGTGAGCGCGAGACGATCAGCGAGGGCGTCGTTCTGGTCGGCACAGAGCAGAGCATCGTACAGCTGGGCGAGGTCAAGCGGGAGAAGGTGCCCTGCGATACCAATGCGGCAAAACTGTCGGAGCGCCAGGCGAACCAGAGTGCCGCAACGTCCTTCCGCAGCGTGGGGCCGGACGCCAAGAGCACCCCGTCCAAGCTGCCGACGCTCTACGGTGTCGCACCACTGGTGCAGGCGAGGAGCGGGAGCACTCTGGTGATCGAACGCACCGACGGCAAGGAGCCCACGATCACCGTGCCGCTCAGGAACGAAACCATGGTCGGCGGCAAGTTCTATGACTTCGCCAAGGCCGGGAAATCGTTGACCCCGGGCGGCAGCTATCTCGCCATTCTCGGCACCAAGCGCTACGCCTTCCAGATCGACGCCAGCGCCACGTCATCGCCGACGCCGATCGTCGGCCGCCTGCTGCGGCTCGAATAGGCGGCTCCGCGAAGGCGCGATGCGGCGGATCGGCAGGCGGGACATCGTTGCGACGATCCTGATTGCGCTCCTTGCGGGCGCGGTCTTCACGTCACCGCCGCTTCAGGCGCTGCAAGCTCTCTCCCTCGACATCCTCACGGCGCTGCGCGGCAAGATCATTGGCGATCGCCGTGATCCCGCCACCTCGCCCGTCGTCGTGGTGGCGATCGACGGAGAGACCTATGACACCCAGCCTTTCAAGGGATCGCCGACGCAGACCTGGACGCGCGAGATCGGCCGGGTGCTCGGGAGCATCGCCGAGGGCGGGGCCAAGGTAATCGGATTCGACGTCATCTTTCCGAGCTCGATCGAACAATCCGAGATTTCCTTTGGCGACGCGCCGCTCGGCACGCGCATGAAGGGCTTTGACCGGGACTACCTGATAGCCCTGCGGCAGATCTCCGACACCGGCAAGCTGGTGCTCGGCGAAATCCTGAGCAACGACCACCCGGAGAGGCCCTACCGCGCGCAGCAGCTGGCAGTGAAGAACAACATCCGCGCTCTCAACGTCCATACCGACCCCGACGACGTGATCCGGCGGATGCCGCTGAGTTTCTCCATCGATGGCAAGCCGGTGCCCACGATGGCCGTCGAACTCGCCGCGCGGGCACTCGGCGCGAAGCCCGCGATCGGGCCATCCGGCGCGATGGAGCTGTCCGGCTACACGATTCCCAGCGCGGTGCCCAACACGCTGACGCTCAACTTTCGCGGCCTGGGCCGCGACGTCCCGACCTATTCTTTCGCCGACCTGCGCGCTTGCGCCGAGAAGGGCGACCGCGATTTCTTCCGCCGCGCCTTCGACGGGAAGGTGGTATTGCTCGGCACCATCCTCAATTTCGAGGACCGCAAGCTGACCTCGATGCGATTGTCGGGCGGCTATGACGGCTCGCCCGCGCCACGATGCGCCCTGCCCGCCCGCGCCGGCACCGCGCAGCAGGCCCGTAGCGACATCGCGGGTGTGTTCGTGCATGCCGCTGCGGTCCGAAATCTGATCGAGCAAGACGCGGTGACCGAGCCCGGCTTTGCCGCGCGGACCGTTCTCACGATTGCGCTCGCGGCGATCATCGCCTGCGCGGCCTGCATGCTTGCACCTGTCGGCGCGGTGACCGCCTGGCTCGCCGTCATCGCCGTTTACGCAGCCTTCGCCGTCGCTGCGTTCGTGCATGCGCTGGCGCTGCCTCTTGTCGAACCGGCCCTGGCAAGCCTCGCCGCGCTGGCGATGATGATCGGCTACCGATTCGTGCTGGCCGATCGCGACGAGCGCTTCCTCCGCAAGAGCTTCGCTTATTATCTCGCGCCCGAGGTCATCGATACCATGGTGGCGTCCGGCAAGATGCCAGCGCTCGGCGGCGAGATGCGCAACGTCACCATGTTCTTCTCCGATCTCAGCGGCTTCTCCTCGATCGCGGAGACCATCACGCCGGTCGAACTGGTCACGCTGATGAACGAATATCTCTCCGCCATGACCGACATCATCGAAAGCCATGGCGGCTACGTCGACAAATATATCGGCGATTCCATCGTCGCCATGTTCGGCGCGCCGGCCGACGATCCCGCGCACGCGCGCAACGCGGTTCGTGCCGCGCTGAAGTGCCACGAGAAGCTGGCGGAGCTCAATGCCGGCCATCCCGCCTTCGCCGGCCACGGCCTGTCGCATCGCATCGGACTCAACAGCGGCGAAGCCGTGGTCGGCAATATCGGCTCGCGGCGCCGCTTCAATTACACCGTGATGAGCGACACCGTGAACGTCGCCTCGCGGCTCGAGGGCGCCAACAAATATTACGGTACCGCGATCATGGCATCGGAAACCACGATGGCGCAGACCGGCGACACCTTCGCCTGGCGCGAGCTCGATGCGATCAGGGTCCAGGGGCGCGGCGAGGCGATCAGGGTGTTCGAGCCGCTGGCGGAGAAGGACGCCGCGAGCGACGAGCAGGCGAAGGTCGCCGCGGCGTATGCGGAAGGGCTGGCATGCTGGCGGGCAAGGGAGTTTGCGAAAGCGGCTGATGTGTTCGACGGCGTCGCGAAGATCGATCCTGCGTCAGCCCGGTTCGCCAAGCGTGCGCGGGCATTCATCGTAAATCCGCCACCTTCGGATTGGACGTCAGTCAACACGCTGGAAGGAAAGTAATACAGCCAGCCAAGGCGCCGACTTCCCCTCTCCCGCAAGGGGAGAGGGGAATCTATCCTCACGAAAAGCATTGCGATCGGGGAGAACCCCTCATCCGGCGCTTCGCGCCACCTTCTCCCACAGGGGGAGAAGGAAGAAGAGCGACGTCGATATCACCCTAAAACGGCAGCCCCACGTAGTTCTCCGCGAGCAGGCGCTGCGCCGTCTCGGACGAGAGCAGGTAGTCCAGCTCCGTCTGCTGAAGCCGGTCCTCGTATTCGAGCCGGTCGGGAAATCGGTGCAGCAGCATCGTCATCCACCAGGAGAAGCGTTGTGCCTTCCAGATCCGCGCGAGCGCCTTGGCGGAATAGCCTTTGAGACCGGAATCGTCGCCGCTCTGATAATGCGCGAGCAAGGCGTGGTAGAGATAGTAGATGTCGGAAGCGGCACTGTTCAACCCGCGTGCGCCGGTCGGCGGCACGATGTGGGCCGCATCGCCTGCGAGGAACAGCCGGCCATAGCTCATCGGCTCGGCGACGAAGCTGCGCAACGGCGCGATGCTCTTCTCGATCGACGGCCCCGTGATCAGGCGGCCGGCGACCTGCTCCGGCAGGCGGCGCTTCAGCTCGGCCCAGAACGCATCGTCGCTCCAGTCCTCCACCTTGTCGGCGAGCGGCACCTGGATGTAATAGCGGCTGAGCACCTGCGAGCGCAGCGAGCAGAGCGCAAAGCCGCGCTCGTGCTTCACATAGATCAGCTCGGGCGACACCGGCTTGGTGCGCGACAGCACCCCCAACCAGCCGAACGGATAGACCTTCTCATATTCACGCAGAACGTCCTTCGGGATCGACCTGCGGCTGACGCCGTGGAAACCATCGGCGCCGACGATGTAGTCGCAATCGACGCGAACGATGTCGTCGTTCGAGCGATACGTTACGTAGGGACGGTCCGACGTCAGATCGTGCGGCGTCACATCCTCGGCATTGTGCACGACCTTGCCGCCGAGCCGGTCGCGCGCCTCGTAGAGGTCGCGCGTCAACTCGGTCTGGCCGTAGACCAGCACCGAATTGCCGCCGGAATGCTTGTGCAGGTCGATCTTGGAGAGCACACCGTCATGGGCGATCTCGAACCCGCGGTGGATCTCCCCCTCGCGGTCCATCCGCTCGCCGCACTGGGCTTCGCGCATCAGCTTCGCAAAGCCGTGCTCGAGCACGCCGGCACGGATGCGTGCGAGCACGTGATCGCGGCTGTATTTCTCCAGCACGATTGTGTCGATGCCCTTCAGGTGCAGAAGCTGGGACAGCAACAACCCGGACGGCCCACCGCCGATGATACAGACCTGAACTTTCATTTTTGCATCCTCCCGTCGGCACTTTTTTGCAGATCCAGCGCTGCAAACCGATGGAGGGTTTTGCCTTTGTCTTGTACTATTCGAACATGAGAAGCTCAGCCCCTGCCCCGGGGATCCGGGTTTACAATCTGTTCGGCGAGTCCGGCGATCTGCCCGACGTCGTGCATTGCGAGACGATCGCGTCGCGCTCGGTGCTGCACGACTGGACGCTGGCCGTGCATCGCCATGCCCGGCTGCACCAGGTGCTGCTGATCGAGCGCGGCGGCGGCGAGGCGACGCTCGACGGACGCGTGATACCCTTGAGGCCGATGCAGATCGTCAACGTGCCTGTCGGCCACGTCCACGGCTTCCGCTTCGTGCCTGATACCCAGGGCTGGGTGCTGACCATCGCGGCGGAGATTCTGGACGAGGCGCTGCTCGCCGCCGAGGGTCTGCGCGGCCCGCTGTCGCGATCGGCCGTGGTGCGCGGCACGCCGCAGATCCGCGCCACCATGAAGCAGATCTTCGCCGAACACGCCGCCCGCGATTTCGGCCGTGCGCACGTGCTGCGGGCCTTGTCGTCGGCCATGATCGGGCTCGTGGCCCGCGCGCTCACGGGCGAGAGCGGCGGCAACGGCACGGCGGAAAGCGGACTATTCCGTCGCTTCGAGGCGCTGCTCGAACAGCACCATCTGGAGCGCTGGAGCGTCGCGGACTACGCTGGTGCGCTGTCGATCACGCCGACCCATCTCAACCGGATCACGCGGGCGGCGACCGGCGACACCGCCTCGCATCTGATCCTCAACCGGCTGATCCGCGAGGCGCGGCGCAACCTCGTCTACACCAACCTGCCGGTCTCGACGATTGCCTACGCCCTCGGCTTCGACGATCCCGCCTATTTCAGCCGGATCTACGCGGCGGCCACGGGCGTATCGCCGCGCGCGTTTCGTGCGCAGCTGCATGACCGCGAAGGCTGAACCATCGGACGAAAGACCACGCGTGCTGATGGTCGGAGGCCACGCCGCAGTCGCGTTGGTTGCCGGCGCACCCCACTTACCTTCGTATAAGGGGAGCCATCCTTTGGATAGGGGCCCTTTACCTCCGTACAATTGAGCGGCGAATGCGCGCGCCTTAGCGTGACTGTATTCAGCGCCCTGGCGCTGGTGGCATGGAACCTCCCTAACCTCGGCGCAAGGCGGCCCCCCTGTCCGGTCGTCTGCGCCGCCTTTTCGGCAAGCCATCGGCGCCTTCAGTATTTTTCGGCCGACACATCGCGCCATTTCGGCCGGATCGCGTCGTGTCGAACTCGGGATCTGTGCATAATGTCTTCGTTTGGGAAGATCGCGCTCTTTATCGATGGCTCCAATCTCTATGCCACCTCCAAGGCGCTCGGCTTCGACATCGATTACAGGCGGTTGATCAGCGAGTTTCAAGCCCGGGGTACGCTGCTGCGCGCCTTTTACTACACGACCATCGTCGAGGATCAGGAGTTTTCGTCGATCCGCCCGCTGATCGATTGGCTCGACTACAACGGATACACCGTCGTCACCAAGCTCACCAAGGAGTTCGTCGACGCCACCACCGGCCGCCGCAAGGTGAGGGGCAGCATGAATGTCGATCTTGCCGTGAGTGCGATGGAGCTCGCCGAACACGTCGATCAGATCGTACTGTTCTCGGGGGATGGCGACTTTCGGTCGCTGGTCGAGGCCCTGCAACGCCGCGGTGTCCGCGTGACGGTCGTCTCCACACTCTCCACTCAGCCGCCCATGGTCGCCGACGACCTGCGCCGGCAGGCGGACGCGTTCATCGACCTGGCAGACCTGAAACCGAAAGTGGCGCGCGATCCGGTCGACCGGCCGGGATCGCGCGAGGTGCGGCAGCCACCGCAATTCCTCGCGCGCGGATTCATCAATCGGAGCGACCGGGTGGAATGAACCGGGGACGGCCGCTGGCACCTCAGACGTCGAAGAACACCGTCTCCTCCGGCCCCTGCAAATTGATCGTGAAGGAGTACACGACCTTGCCGGCACGCTCGCTGCGCGTTGCGATCAGCGTCTTGCGACGGGTCGGCTGCTCGATCAGGTTGAGCACCGGATCGGCGGCGTTGGCTGCCTCTTCGTCCGAGAAATAGAGCCGCGTGTTGAGGCCGATGTTGATGCCGCGCGCGACGACCCAGACATTGATGTGCGGTGCACATTTGCGGCCCGCCTTGTCGGTGATCGCGCCCGGCTTGATGGTCTCGAAGGTGACGAGGCCGCTCTCGAAGTCGGAACCGGCGCGGCCCCAGCCGCGAAACTCCGGCTCCAGCGCGCCCGCCGAGCGATCGGCCGGATGGTTGTAGCGTCCAGCCGCATTGGCCTGCCAGATCTCCAGCAGCACGTCGCGCAGCGGCGTGCCGGTGCCGTCGAGCACCTTGCCTTCCAGGGTGATGCGTTCACCTGCGGTGTTCGGCGTCACCAGCACGTTGGAGAAGTTCTTCTCGAAGATGTCGAAACCGGCCATCGCCGGGATCAAGCCGATATGGACGTAGGGCCCGGCCGTCTGCGAGGCGGTTTCCTTGAGATAGTTGAGCGGCTGCGGCATGGCTCAGTTCCCCTCGGTACGATTTTCGAAATAGGTGGAGCGCTGGCCGCGCAGGACGATGTCGAAGCGGTAGGCGAGCGAGTCGAAGGGCGACGAGGCGTTGAGGTCGAGCGGCGCGACGAGGCGGTCGAGCGCATCCTTGTCCGGAATCGTCGTCAGGATCGGGCAGACCGGGATCAAGGGATCGCCCTCGAAGTACATCTGCGTGATCAGCCGCTGCGCGAAGCCCGAGCCGAACACCGAGAAGTGGATGTGGGCCGGGCGCCAGCTGTTGACGTAGTTGCGCCAGGGATAAGGACCCGGCTTCACGGTGCGGAAATAGTAGTAACCGGTCTCGTCGGTCAGCGCGCGGCCGCAGCCACCGAAATTCGGGTCGATCGGCGCCAGATAGGTGTCCTTCTTGTGCCGGTAGCGGCCGCCGGCATTGGCCTGCCAGAACTCGACCAGCGTGTTCGCCACGCCGCGGCCGGTCTCGTCCAGCACGCGGCCATGGACGATGATGCGTTCGCCGACGGGATCGCCGTCCTTGGCGTAGTTGCGGATCAGGTCATTGTCGAGCGGGCCGAGATCATTGTGCCCGAACACCGGCCCCGTGATCTCCGAGACCGAGTTCTCCAGCGACAACAGCGCCTGGCGCGGCGAGCGCAGCACCGAGGATTTGTACCCCGGTGCATGCGCCGGCGGATGGATGGAACGGTCACGCTGGAAGAAGCCGCCGTCGCCGAGCGGCGGCGTAAAGGGCTCGGGACGATTGAGGCGGGGATCCCGCAAGGCTGGCGCCTGGGCATTCATCGGCGTTGTCTCTCCCTGTGGCGCCCGGGTCCGGGCGCCCGGCTTGTCGGGGGATCATGGAACGGTCTATTCTCAAGATAAATAGATCGATTATAATGAATTCCATGAAGGAAATCGATCATTTGGCCCTCGACGGCCACGCTCTCGAGCTGTTCCTCGCCGTGCTGGAGGAAGGTTCGGTGACGGCGGCGGCGACACGGCTCGGCCTGACGCAATCGGCGGTCAGCCACGGGCTGAACAAGCTGCGGCGGATTGCCGGCGATCCCCTGTTCGCCAAATCCGGCCGCGGCATCGTCGCCACGGCGCACGCCCAGGCCCTCGCCGCGAAGGCGCGCGCGTTGATCGACGAGATGCGCAGCTTTGCCGGCGGCGTCAGCTTCGCGCCGGCGCAGGCCCAGCTGTCGCTGACGATCGCCGCCAACGACTTCCAGCGCGACCTGCTGCTGCCGCGGTTCTTCGGTCACGTCGCCGAGCAGGTGAAGAGCCTGAACCTGCGCGTGATCCCCTCGCAATCGCCTTCGCCCGCGATGCTGCGCGAAAATCGCTGCGATCTCCTGGTCACGCCCCTGCCGCCGTCCGGCGTCGACATCGTGCAGAAGCGGCTGCTGAGGGATCACTATGTCTGCTATTACGATGCAAAGGCGCGTGCTGCGCCTGCCAGCCGCAACGCCTATCTCGCGGCGCGTCACATCACCGTGGTCTACACCGACAACGAGCGGCTGGACTTCGACCGCCGGCTGGCAGCGAACGGGCTTCACCGCGACATCGCGATCTCCGTGCCGAGCTTTTCCGGCGTGCCGTCCTTCCTGCGCGGCTCGCAGATGCTTGCGAGTATGCCGAGCCTGCTCGCGCCCGGCGTGATGCGCGGTTTCGCGCACACGCAAATTCCATTGGCCTCCCGCACGCGAACGCTGGCCGAGCTGCCGATGTTCATGGTCTGGCACCAGCGCTATCAGAAAGACCCGGCCCATCGCTGGATCAGGAGCCAGCTCGAGACTGTCGCGGCGACGGCCGCCGCCTGAACGACGGGCCCTCCGTCGCAAAACCTGATTCCTGCCAAACCCACTGGTTGCGCAAGGGGAGCCACGCTAAAATCCCCCCATGACAGTGACCGACATTGCGAGCCGGACCTACAATCACAGCTGGCGGCTGGATCCCATCATCCGCAGCCTGCTGGATACCGACTTCTACAAGCTATTGATGTTGCAGATGATTCGGGAAGACTATCCGAATCAGCAGGTGACCTTCTCGGTCATCAACCGCTCGCGCCATGTGCGGCTCGCCGAGATCATCGACGAGGGCGAGCTGCGCGCCCAGCTTGATCACGCCCGCACCATCCGCTTCAGCAAGAAAGAGCTGATCTGGCTTGCCGGTAATACCTTCTACGGCAAGACCCACATGTTCTCGGCGGACTTCATCCGCTGGCTGGCGGAATTCCGCCTGCCCGAATACGAGCTGCGGAAGGTCGACGGCCAGTACGAGCTGCATTTCCACGGCCCCTGGACCCACACCACGATGTGGGAGATTCCGGCGCTCGCCATCCTCAACGAGCTGCGCTCCCGTGCGGCGATCAAGGGCCGCGGCCGCTTCGAGCTCGACGTGCTCTATGCCCGCGCCAAGGCCAAGCTCTGGACCAAGGTGGAGCGTCTTCGCAAGCTGGAAAATCTGCGCCTGTCCGACTTCGGCACCCGCCGCCGTCACGGCTTCCTCTGGCAGCGCTGGTGCGTCGAGGCGGTGAAGGAAGGCCTGGGCTCGTCCTTCATCGGGACGTCCAACGTGCTGCTCGCGATGGACAACGATCTCGAGGCGATCGGTACCAACGCGCATGAGCTGCCGATGGTCGCGGCCGCGCTCGCCAGGGATGACGAGGAATTGCGCTGGGCGCCCTACCGCATTCTCGACCAGTGGCGCCAGACCTATGGCGGCAATCTCCTGATCGCACTTCCCGACGCCTTCGGCACCAAGGCCTTCCTGCGCGATGCGCCGGAATGGGTCGCCGACTGGACCGGCTTCCGCCCCGACAGCGCGCCGCCGATCCAGGCCGGCGAGGAGATCATCGCCTGGTGGGACAAGAAGGGCCGCAACCCCAGGGACAAGCTGCTCGTCTTTTCCGACGCGATGGACGTCGGCTCGATCGAGGAGACCTATCACCACTTCACCGGGCGCGTGCGGCTCTCCTTCGGCTGGGGCACCAACCTCACCAACGACTTCGTCGGCTGCACGCCGGACGGCTCGTTCAACCTCGATCCGATCTCGCTGGTCTGCAAGGTCTCGTCGGTCGACGGTCATCCGGCCGTCAAGCTCTCCGACAATCCGGAGAAGGCGACCGGCCTTCCCTCTGAGATCGAGCGTTACCTGCGCGTGTTCGGCGACGCGGGCCGCGTGCGCAAGCCGGTGCTGGTCTAGCCGATCTCCCCTTGATCGGGTGAATCGCGCACGACGAATGCGCTGCATTGGCTCGCCGGTGCCGCGCCGGTCCCGGTTCGCCGGCATTTGAAGCGATTTGCGGGCACCTGCTTCACGACGGCTTCACCCTGCGACGGAGTCCTCCGCACCATTCAGGTCGAGTTAAGCAACCATCCCGTCTACTTGGCGTTGCAGGCGCAACGCTCCGTTGGGATCGTTGATCGACTTGGGGAATAAGGTGTTTCGCAGAACAGCGACGTCGGTGGAGGGACACTGCTTCCTTCACGTCATCAAGCTCGTCTCGCCTTTCGTGATGGTCGTCGTGCTCCAGGCGGCGATCGCGGGATTCAGCCTCGAGGTGATGTCTTCGGTCCGCGCCTATGTCGCGGGCGAAGCGCTATGGTCGCGCTCGCAGAAGAATGCCGTCTACTTCCTCAATCGCTACCTGCATTCGGGCGAGGCCAGCCAGTTCGCGCAGTACCAGGCCGCGCTCGCCGTTCCCATCGGGGACGAGTTCGCGCGCTGGGCGCTCGAACGCGATCCGGTCGACGTCGAGGCCGCCCGTATCGGCTTCCTCCAGGGCGGCAACCATCCCGATGACGTACCGGGACTGATCTGGCTGTTTCGCTACTTCAACCGCGTCAGCTTCCTCCAGGACGCGATCCGCGAATGGGCGGCCACAGATCCCATGCTGCTGGAGCTGAGCGTGTTCGGCGAGTTGATCCGCTCCGAGCTGGAGAACGGTCCCATTCAAGACGGCCGCCTGCAATTCCTGTCGTCGCGGCTCTCGGAGCTCAATACCCAGTTCACGGTGCATGCCACGCGGTTCTCCGCCGTCCTCAGCGAAGGCTCCCGCACCATCAAGGTGACGCTGACTTGCATCAACATCGTCACCGCCGCGGCGCTGATCCTGCTTCTGATCTGGCATACGCGGCGGCTGGTGCTGCAACGACAGGCGTTCGAAAACGCCCTGCATGCCGAGACACAGCGCCTGGCCTGGCAGGCTTCGCACGACTGGCTGACCGGCCTGTCGAACCGTCGCGCCTTCGAGGCGCGCCTGCAAAGCGAGCTGGACAATGCCGCGGCGGGTCCGCTCGGCCTGATCCTGCTCGACCTCGACCAGTTCAAGAGCGTCAACGATAGCTGTGGCCACCTTGCCGGCGACCGTCTGCTCCGCGATGTCTCGCGCCTCCTGCAACAGGGCCGGCACGCGCATGATCTGGTGGCCCGGCTCGGCGGCGACGAATTCGCCCTGATCCTGCCGCAATGCTCGCCCTTCGATGCCGTCGACATCGCCGAGCGTCTGCGCAGATCGCTCGAGCTGCTCAGTTTCGCCTGGGACGATCGTTGCTTTGTGGTGACCGCCAGCATCGGAGTGACCTGCATCGTCGACCGCAACATCACGCTCGAGGATGCGATGCGGCGCGCGGATGCTGCCTGCTATCGCGCCAAGGAAAAGGGACGCAACCGCGTTCAGGTCGAGAGCGGAAGCCCGGGCGCCGTCGCCGTCGCAACCCGCCAGCGCGAAGCTGCGCGCGCCTGACGCGGCTCGCAGCTGTCAGCGCTGGGGCAGAATCCCGAGCCCTCTGAGATGCACGTCGAGGAATTGTTCGATCTGCTGGCGCAGCATCTGCGGCGGCACGGCCACCATGCGCTCCTCGAGGCCGAGCGAGATGATGCCATGCACCGCGGAAAACAGCGTGCGCGACAGCAGCGCGATCTTCACGTCATCCGCATCCGGCAATAGCCGCACCAAGGGTGGATGCATCAGCGCAAAGGCATCCATCACCATCTGAAGGATGTCGTCCGGATAAGGTCGATCGTCCTCCATCCGATGCTCGAACAAGGAGCGCAGCAGATTGGCGTGTCCTGCAAAGAAATCGAGATAGGTCTCGGCAAGCCCATAGAGCTGGCGAACCGGATCCTCGGCGGGAACGCCCCGCAGCCGCGCCGTGAGCGCCTGAACCGTCTCCCGATTGACGGTCAGGATGACCCCGTCGAAGTCGCCGAACTCGTTATAGACGCTGCCGACCGAACAGCCGACAGCCTCGGCAACGTCCCGAACCTTCAACGATCTCAGCCCTTTAGCTGCGATAATGCCGCGGGCGATCTCCAGGATCTGGCGCCGCCGCCGGTTTTTTTTCTGGTCGCGCAGCGATTCTTCTTGAACATTGTTCATTTTCAAGCTACTCATATGAACATTGTTCAATTTAACTCGGAGACCTGCGAAATGCAAACCCTCGCTGTTGATATCGCCGTCACCTTCGTCGATGACGCCACGGCTCTCGTGACCGGCCTCGGCCGGGCCGCCCTCAAGGTCGTGATGGCGCCGATCGATCGCATCGCCAATGCCTGCGACATTGCCGGCGTGCTCGCCGAGCGCCGCGCGACCTTCCGGATGTGGCGGACGAACCGCGCCCGAGCCCGCCACGAGCGGCGCCGGTTCAGCCTGCTCGGTCGCTTCTCGCCGTTTCGGCACCTCGCCCATCTCACCTGAGACGCAGCCGGCACGCCCCGATCGGTTCGAATGCAAGAGCCGGTTACAATGTTGGACTCACCATGCCCCGACATGCGCGCCGGATGGCGCGGCCCTCGGCGATGCGGTTCAGCTTTTCCTCATCGCCCGGCGCGATATCCGTGGAGCTGCGGCCTTCCTGCCGGAGCCTGATACGCCGCGACCGAAGTCATTTGCGAACCTAACGACGCCAATCGGAGACCAACAGGATCGGAAGGAGCGACGGCGCAAAGCAAGCCGGGACGATCGTCCTCACCTCGCAATTTGCCCATTGCTTATCTCTGGTCCCGACGCCCCACCGACAGCGTAACACCCCCAAGATGCGTTTCCAAAACAGGACTGGTCATGATCAGGGAATTGATGTCGTCACGCCGCTTCGCGCCGCTGTTCTGGGCGCAGTTCTTCTCGGCGCTCAATGACAATGTGCTCAAGAACGCACTCGTCATCATCCTGCTTTACAGTGCAGCGACCGGCCACGGCGATGCCCTGGTGACGGTCGCAGGCGCCGTCTTCATCTTCCCCTATTTCATCCTGTCGGGGCTCGGCGGCCAGCTCGCCGACAAATACGTCAAATCCGTCGTCGCAAGGCGGCTCAAATTCGCCGAGATCTTCGCCGCCGGCTTTGCCGCTGCCGGCTTCTTTCTGCATTCGGTGCCGCTGCTGTTCGCAGCGCTGGCGCTGTTCGGCGTCATCGCCGCCCTGTTTGGCCCGGTGAAATACGCCATGCTGCCGGACCAGCTCGAGCTCGGCGAGCTCGCGACCGGCAACGCCCTGGTCGAAGGCGCCACCTTCATGGCCATCCTGCTCGGCACCGTCGCCGGCGGCCAGTTCGTGGCCGGCTCCGCGCATATGGGCTGGGTCGCCTCGGCCGTTGTCGTACTGGCCCTGCTGTCCTGGGCCTTCGCCGCCCGCATTCCCGCGACCACGCCCTCAGCGCCCGATCTGCCCGTCGACGCCAATCCCTGGACCTCTACGGTCAGCCTGCTCAGGACGCTGCACGCCGATCACCGCCTGTGGGACGGTACCGTGATCGTCTCCTGGTTCTGGCTGGTCGGCGCCATCGTGCTGTCGCTGCTGCCGGCGCTGATCAAGGAGGTCGTCGGCGGCACCGAGGGCGTGGTGACGCTGTGCCTTGCGATCTTCGCGATCGGCATCGCCATCGGCTCGCTGTTCGCCGCAAGCCTCAGCCACGTTCGCCCCAACCTTGCGCTAGTGCCGATCGGCGCCATCATCATGGGATGTGCCGGCCTCGATCTCGCCTGGGCCATCGGCGTGACCGCCAAGGCTCAGGACGTCACCGCGGCCGGTTTCGCGACCTCGTTCGCGGGCCTGCGCATGCTGGTCGACTTCGTCGCCTTCGCCTTCGGCGGCGGCCTGTTCGTCGTGCCGTCCTTCGCCGCGGTCCAGGCCTGGTCGGCGCCGTCCGAGCGCGCCCGGATCATCGCCGCCGGCAACGTGCTGCAGGCAGCCTTCATGGTCGTGGGCTCGCTGTTCGTCGCGCTGTTGCAGGCCGCCGGTCTCCATATCGGCTGGATCTTCTTCGGCCTCGGCGTCGCCAGCTTCGGCGCGATGTGGTTCGTCCTGACCAAGTGGGGCAAAGAAGGCGTGCGCGATGCCGGCGGGCTTCTATTCCGCGCCCTGTTCCGCACCGAGATCCGCGGGCTCGAAAACCTGCCGCCTCCGGGCACGCGCATGCTGATCGCGCCCAATCATGTCAGCCTGATCGACGGCCCGCTGCTGCACGCCGTGCTGCCGATCGACGCCAGCTTCGCGGTGGATACCGGCATCGCCAGGGCCTGGTGGGCCAAGCCGTTCCTGCGCGTCGTCAAGCACTACACCATGGATCCGACCAAGCCGCTGGCCGCACGCGACCTGATCAAGCTCGTCGCCGCCGGCGAGCCGGTTGTGATCTTCCCGGAAGGACGCATCACCGTCTCCGGCTCACTGATGAAGGTCTATGACGGCACCGCGATGATCGCGGACAAGGCCGACGCCGTGGTCGTGCCGGTTCGCATCGAAGGCGCGCAGCGCTCCTATCTCAGCTATCTCAACAGCAGCCAGATCAAGCGGTCGTGGTTTCCGCGCGTGACAGTCACCATCCTTCCGCCGGTCAAGCTGCCGGTCGACGAAACGCTCAAGGGCAAGGCGCGCCGCAATGCCGCCGGCGCCGCGCTCCAGGACGTGATGATCGACGCGCTCGTAAAGAACGCCATGCTCGATCACACCCTGTTCGAAGCACTCGGACACGCCTATCGCGACCGCGACACCGGCAAGGTCATCATCGAGGACGCGCTCGGCACCAAGCTGACCTATCGCAAGCTGATCCTCGGCGCGCAGGTCCTGAGCCGCAAGCTGGAGAACGGCACCGCAATCGGCGAGAATGTCGGCGTGCTGCTGCCGAATTCGGCCGGCGTCGCCGTCGTCTTCATGGCGCTGCAGAACAGCGGCCGGGTGCCGGCGATGCTCAACTTCTCGGCCGGCCCGGTCAACGTGCTCGCCGCCATGAAAGCCGCGCAGGTCAAGACCGTGCTGACGTCGAAGGCGTTCATCGAGAAGGGCAAGCTCGACAAGCTGATGGCCGCGATTTCGGCCGAGGCGCGCGTGGTCTATCTCGAGGACGTCCGCGCCTCGATCGGTGCCGTCGACAAGATCAAGGGCCTGCTCGCCGGCACCGCGCCGCGGGTGTCCCGCCAGGCCAACGATCCGGCCGTCGTGTTGTTCACCTCGGGCTCGGAAGGCACGCCGAAGGGCGTTGTGCTGTCCCACCGCAACATCCTCGCCAATGCGGCGCAGGCGCTGGCGCGCGTCGACGCCAACGCCAACGACAAGGTGTTCAACGTGCTGCCGGTGTTCCACTCCTTCGGGTTGACCGGCGGAATGATGATGCCGATGCTGGCGGGCATCCCGATCTATATGTATCCGTCGCCGCTGCACTACCGGATCGTGCCCGAGCTGATCTATCAGACCGGCGCCACGATCCTGTTCGGCACCGACACGTTTCTCACCGGCTATGCGCGCTCGGCGCACCCTTACGACTTCCGGACCCTGCGCCTCGTCATCGCCGGCGCCGAGGCGGTCAAGGACCGCACGCGGCAGGTGTTCATGGAGCGCTACGGCATCCGAATCCTCGAAGGCTATGGCGTCACCGAGACCGCGCCGGTGCTGGCGATGAACACGCCAATGGCCAACCGTCCCGGCACCGTCGGCCGCCTGTCGCCGCTGATGGAAAGCCGCCTCGATCCGGTCCCCGGCATCGAGGAAGGCGGCCGCCTCTCCGTGCGCGGGCCGAATGTGATGCTCGGCTACTTGCGGGCCGAAAATCCCGGCGTGCTCGAAAAGCTTCCCGAGGGCTGGCACGATACCGGCGACATCGTGGCGATCGACGCCGCCGGCTTCCTCACCATCAAGGGCCGCGCCAAGCGCTTCGCCAAGATCGCAGGCGAAATGGTCTCGCTGTCGGCGGTCGAAGCCATCGCAACGGCGCTGTGGCCGCAGGCGGCCTCCGTCGCAGTGTCGATCCCGGACCAGCGTAAGGGCGAGCGCATCGTCTTGCTGACGACGCAGAGGAACGCCGAGCGTAGCGCGATGCAGGCCCAGGCCAAGGCGATCGGCGCGTCAGAGCTGACGGTGCCTGCCACGATCATGGTGGTCGACAAGGTGCCGCTGCTCGGCACCGGCAAGACCGACTATGTCACGGCAACGACGATGGCCCGCGAGCAAGCGTCCTCGCCCGAGCGCGACGTAGCGTAACCCGGCTCGTTCACCTCTCCCGCTTGCGGGAGAGGTCGCGCCGAAGGCGCGGGTGGCTTTCTCCTCTTGGGGATTGTCCCACTGCGGAGCGACCCTCTCCCCGACCCTCTCCCGCAAGCGGGAGAGGGAGCGATCACGCTGCGGTCCGCCGTTCCTGCGCATAGCGCACCAGCGCGGCAAAGCGATAGATGCCATGCACGAACTTGCCGTAGGGCATGGTGATGAACAGCGCGAACACCGCGCCGAGATGCAGCGCGAGCAGCGGCCCCATCGCGCCGGTCTCGCGCATGACCAGCAGCAACATTCCCGTGAGGCCGGTCAGGAACAGCATGGCGATGAAGCCGACATCCATGCCGTAACGGCTCTCGTCAAGCAATGCCGGATCGCGGCGCATCTTGGCCGTGAACAGGCCGATCGGGCCAATGATCAGTCCGATGCCGCCGAGCGTGCCCAGCACCACGGGCAGGTCCCACCACGGATATGGTGCCTCGCGCCCGAGCAGATAGTGATAGAGCGTTGCCACCGACGTCGCGGCGAAGCACAGCAGGAAGCCGTAGAAGGTCAGGTGGTGATAGAATTCGCGCCGGTCGGTGGGCTTGTCGTCCTCGTTGTAGCAGCCGACGCCGCCGCCATGGAGATAGCGCAGCTCGCCGGCATCGCGGATCGCCTGAAAGATCGAACCGCCGTCGGCACGGTTGCCAATGGGTGCGCCGATGTCGCGCCAGAAGGCGCGCACGCACATGATCAGCGCGAGAACGGCATAGAGGAATGCGGCGCTGAACAAGGCGGCCATCGCATTGTGTGGCATCAGCTTGTAGAAGGCGCCTGGCCCGGTGTGCACGCCGAACAGCACACTGCGATCGTTGAGCGCAGCGAAGCCGAGGATGAAGGCGGCCATGCTGAGCGCGGCGATGACGCTGATGACGAGCCCGTTGCGCGCGAACGCACCGGACAGCGCCTGCGGCCAGGCATAGGCCGCGTAGGATTCCGCGCGCGCGACCGCGAGCGTCTTGGGGACGTTGACGTTGAACTCGTGCGGCGGCGAGAACTGGCAGTCGACGTAGCAGGCGCCGCAGCCATGGCAGAGATTGGCGAGATAGTTGAGGTCGCCGTCGGAGAAGGCGCGGCGCATCTCCATGGCCGGAAACACCGCGCACAAGCCCTCGCAATAGCGACAGGAATTGCAGACCGTCATCAGACGGTCGGCTTCGTCCAAAATCCTAGTTCCGTGCATGTCTTGCCGCTTCCCGTCCCGCGATCCGCCCGAACACGCTGCCGATGGTCATCCCCATGCCGGCGGCATAGCCCTTGCCGAGCACGTTGCCGGCCATGATCTCGCCGGCCGCGAACATGTTGCCTGACGGCTTGCCGCCCTTCATCAGCATCCGCGCCTCCTTGTTCACGCGCGTGCCGAGATAGGTGAAGGTGATGCCGGGCCGGACCGGATAGGCGAGATAGGGCGGTGTCTCGATCCGGCGCGCCCAGTGCGTCTTCGGCGGCGTGATGCCTTCGGTACGGCAGTCGTCCAGGATGGTATGGTCGAAGGTGCCTGATAGCACCGCGGCGTTGAACTCGGTGATGGTCTTCTCCAGCGCGGCCGGATCGAGCTCGAGCTTACCGGCGAGCTCCGCCACCGTCTGTCCGGCGATCGGCGGAAACAGCGTCGGCATGAAAGAGGTGACCACGGTGGAATCGAAGATGATGTAGGCGATCTGGTCGGGCTGCGCCGCAACCAGCCGGCCCCAGATCGCATAGCGCTTCGGCCAGATGTCCTCGCCCTCGTCGTAGAAGCGCTGCGCGTGCCTGTTGACGACGATGCCGAACACGACCGAGTCGTGCCGCGTGATGATGCCGCCGTCGAATTTCGGCGCACGGGCGTCGATCGCGACCGCGTGGCACTGGGTGGGATCGCCCACCTCCTGCACGCCCTTGTCGAGCAGCATCTTCAGGACCGAGCCACGATTATAGGGCGTGCCGCGGATCAGGAAATTGTCGGCGGCCTCGCCCCAATATTGCTTCAGCCATTCGATGTTGGCCTCGAATCCGCCCGCGGCGGCCACCAGCGAGGTCGCGCGGATCTCGGTCTCGCCCTTGATCGGCCGCTTGAGGCAGGCAGCGAGGAACATGCCGTCCTCGATCACGAGGTCGGTGACCTCGGCGTCGTATTCGACCTCGACGCCGAGCCGTTCGGCGGTGAGATAGAGCGCGTTGAGCATCGCGCGGCCCCCGCCGAGAAAGAAGGAGTTGGTGCGGCCGAGGCTCAGCGTGCCGCCGAGCGAAGGCTGCCAGCGCACACCCTGCTCCACGATCCAGTTCAGGATGTCCTTGGATTCGTGGATCATGTGGCGCGCCAGCACCTCGTCGGTCTGCCCGCCGGTGACGCGCAGCAGGTCCTCCCAGAACTCATCTTCCGTATAGGGACCGGTCAGGATTTCGGTCGCCGCGTCGTGGGCGCAACGCATGTTGCGGGTGTGACGGGTATTGCCGCCGCGATAGAACTTTGGCGCCCCCTCAAGCACCAGCACCGAGGCGCCGCCGCGCCTGGCGCTGATCGCTGCACACAGCGCCGCATTGCCGCCGCCGATCACCAGCACGTCGTATTTGCTGCTCATGCCGTCTGCCCGATGGCACCCGAGACTAGAGATTTTCTGTCCGTCAGCGGCATGCTCGACCACTTCCACCATTGCGCACGTTTGTATACAAAGATATACATCGGGCGTGCAAGCGGCGTCTCTGCATGGGCAGGATGCGCATCGAGGGATAATGGCCAGACGCCCGGCAAGGACAGGCGGGTCGATTTCGCGCAGCGCCGGCGTTGCGCTGGGCGAAGCCGTATTCCGCTCTCTGTGCGAGGCGCTCCAGGCCGGCAGCTACCGCGCGGGCGACCGCCTGCGCGAGGAGGAAGTCGCCCAGCGGCTCAAGGTCAGCCGCACTCCGGTTCGCGAAGCGCTGGGCCGCCTCGCGGCACGCGGCTTCGTCGAGCCTGCCGGCGGCCGCGGGCTGATCGTCCGCAATCTCGACATTTCCGAGGTGCTCGAGCTCTACGCCATGCGCGAGATCATGGAAGGTGCCGCGGCGCGCCTCGCCGCCGAGCACGCCTCAACGACGGAGATCGAGGCGCTCCGAGACATCGAGCAGGCTTTTGTCGAGGCGTCCGGAACCGACACCGCGGAGATGGCGCGGCTCAACCGCGCCTTCCACGAGTCGATCTGCCGCGCCGCGCGCAACCGCTATCTCGACAACGCTTCGCGCGAATTGCAGGACTGGATCGCCCTGCTCGGCCCGACCACCTTCACCGTATCGGGCCGCCCCTCGACCAGTCACGGCGAGCATCAGGCCATGATCGAGGCCATTGCCGCACGCGACGGCGACAAGGCGGAAAAGCTGGCACGCGCGCATATCCGGGAAGCGCTGCGCTGCCGGCTGAAATTGTTGCAGAAGCAATAGGCCGCCTACCGCCTCACCCTGCGCGCGGGACGCGCGTCTTCAGCCGAGGCCCGCAAAGCATCGTCAAGCAGTTCGGTCGGACCGCCCAGCGTGCGCGTCAGGCGGACGGCCGCCTTCAGCAACAGCGACGTCATCGCCCTGATATTGTCCCGCGTGAAGCGCAGCTTCGGCCCCGAGAGCGACAGGGCGCCAACGCATTTGCCAGCGGGCCCGAACACCGGGCAGGCAAGTCCGGCGCAATCCGGATCACGCTCGCCAAAGGACACGGCGATGCAGTCTTTTCGGATCTCGTCGTAGCCCTCGCCTTTCTCGCCGTCGAAGGCGAGAATAACGCGGCCGGCTGCGCCGCGGTCGAGCGGCAGGAGCATGCCGGCCTCGACCCGGTCGAGCGTCGAATGCCCGGAATCGACACGAAAGACGCACAGCCTGCGCTTGGCGTCATGCCGCACATGATACGACGGGCTTTCGGTGCCGTCGGCCACGAGCTGCCGCAACAGCGGCACCACCTGATCATGCAGATTGTTGCTGCGCTGGTAGACCGCGCCGAGCCGGAACGGCGTCGGGCCGAGGTGATAGCGACCGTCGGCGAACTGCACGAGATAGCCGAATTCCTGAAGCGACGTCATCAGCCGCAGCAGCGTGCTCTTGTACATTTTGGTGCGCCGGGCGAGCTCGGCCAGAGTCATCGGCTCCGGCGCATCCTCGAAGGCCGCAAGGATGCTCAGGGCGCGGTCGACGGCGGCGACACCGGACGAAGGCATGCGGTCTCCTAGTCAGGGAATCCGGAGGGATCGATGAGCTTTGCGATGACGGGAAAATAAGCGTCGCCCATGCCCTTGTCGATCGTCTCCTGGAAGATCGTGCGCATCAGCGCCGCGCCGCGCAGATTTAGCCCGGCCTGCGCACCCAGCTCCAGCGCGTAAGAGAGATCCTTCATTGCATACTCGGTCGAGAAGGCGCGCAGCGGAAACTCCCTGGCGACGATTGCCTTCATGCCATGGTTACGCAGGGCAAAACTGTCCGCCGACCCCTTGGACAGGGTCTCCAGCAGCAGCTTCGGCTCGACGCCGCTGTGCTTGGCGATCGCGACCGCCTCCGCCAGCGCATTGACGGTCTCGAACAGCACCATGTTGTTGAGGATCTTCGTGACCTGCCCGGCCCCGGTGTCGCCGCAGAGGGTGACATCCGTGGCGAAATGCCGGATCAGCGGCTCGACCTTCACGAACTGCTCGACTGTCGCGCCAACCATGACGCTGAGCGTGCCGTCCTGCGCAGCCTGACGCGTGCGCGCGATCGGCGCGTCGATCCAGAGCGCACCCTTGTCGGCGAGTTGCCTCGCGAACGACCGCGTCAGGCCGACATCGGAGGTGCCGAGATCGACCACGGTCTGGCCGCTTCCGATGGCCGGCAGGATGCTTTCGAAGACCGACATCACATGCCTGGCACTGGGAAGGCACAGGAAGATCGTCTCGGTGCCGCCGACGACATCTTCGACCGACCTTGCCGCGGTCCCTCCATCCGCAACGATCCGCGCCAGTGGCTCTGCGGCGAGGTCGAACGCCAGCACCGGCCGTCCGCTCTTGCGCAAGAGGTTGCGGCAGATCGGCTCGCCCATGACCCCGAGACCGATGAACCCAATCGAACCAGACATTCCGTTATTCTCCCTCGAAAATCCTGCGGCCGGGCGGGTGCGGGCCCGCCCGGCCGACGCAGTTACTTCACCAGCGGACAGCCGCCCTCGCTCATCGGCCGGAACACCTCTTCACCCGGCTTGGAGCTGACGATCCGGTAATAGTCGAACTTGTACTTGGACTCCTCCGGCTTCTTCACTTGAACCAGATACATCGTATGCAGCACGCGCCCGTCGGGACGGATCGCAACGTCCTTGTTGTACATATCGTTGACTTTCATCTCGTGCATCTTGGCGGCAACGGCCGTCGCATCCGTCGTGCCCGCCGCCTTCACCGCGGCAAGGTAGTGATGCACGCCGCTATAGACCCCGGCTTGCACCATGCTCGCGACCTTGCCGTCCATCAGAGCGGCATAGCGCTTCGACCAGGCCCGGGTTTGCTCGTTGAGGTCCCAGTAGAACGAAGTCGTCACCTGCAAGCCCTGGGTGACCTTCAGGCCGAGGGAATTCACGTCCGTGATGAAGACGAGAAGACCGGCGAGCTTCTGACCGCCTTCGACGATGCCGAACTCGCCCGCCTGCTTGATCGCGGTCTGCACGTCCGCGCCGGACGTCGCCAGCCCGACGACGTCGGCCTTGGAGCCCTGCGCCTGCAACAGAAAGGACGCGAAATCGGCGGTGCCGAGCGGATGCGCGGCCGAGCCGATCACCTTGCCGCCGGCGGCCTCGATGAATTTGGTCGCGTCGCGCTGAAGTGCGTGGCCGAAGGCATAGTCCGCCGTCACGAAGTACCAGGTCTTGCCACCGGCCCGCGTGATCGCGTCGCTGGTGAGCTTCGACAGCGCGTAGGTGTCGTAGTTGAAGTGGAAGCTGACCGGCGAGCACGACTTCCCGGTGAAGTCGGAGGAGCCGGGGCCCGAGATGACGAAGATCCTGTTCTTCTGCTTGGCGACTTCGAGGATGGCAAAGCCGGCCGAAGAGGCCGCGCCGTCCGCAATCATGTCGACGCCCTCATTGTCGAACCATTTGCGCGCGGTGGCCGATGCGATATCCGGCTTGTTCTGATGGTCGGCCGAGATGATCTCGATCTTCTTGCCGAGCAATTCGTTGCCGAAGTCCTCGGCGGCGAGCTTTGCAGCGGCAACCGAGCCTCGCCCGCCATTGTCGGCGAACACGCCGGACTGGTCGTTGAGCACGCCGATCCTGATCACATTGTCGGCTGCAAGCGCCGTGCTCGCCTGTACGGCCAGAATTGCCGCCATGATCCAACGCAACTTCATAAGATACGCCTCCCGTTTACGAATATTGCTTGTTGAGGATGTCTTGCAGCACCGGCGCGATGTAGCGTCGGAACTGTTCCGGGTTTTCACTCATGGGAAAATGGCCGAGCCGCTCCATCACGCTCGCCTTGGCGCCGGGAATGCCGGCGGCTGTCCGCAGCGTGTCCTCCGGCGTGCAGGAGAAATCGTACTCGCCGGTGAGGAGATAGAGCGGACACTGGTTGGCGTCGATGTTACAGGTGCGCCCGCGCAGATCGCCATCGACGCGATAGAAATGGAGATCGCCCTTGAAGATGCCGGGGCCGCCCTGCTTGTAGCCCCACAGCGTCTCGTTGCGCGAAGCTTCCGGGCCGCCAGGCGCAATCAGTCCGGACACCAGGGCGGCACAGACCTCGCCGCCATGAACGTCAGGCCGGTTCAGCCAGGCCGTGTCGTACCAGGGCTGCTGGAAGTCCGCAGCCTCGAGACCGATCAGGGCGCGGAATTCGCCCGCATGCTCGATGGCGAGATTGAGCACGATACGGCCGCCGATCGAGCAGCCCATCACCACCGGCCGCTCCAGCTTCAGCGCGTTGCAGAACGCACGGATGGTCGCGGTGTAGCTCGCGGTGGTCAGCCGATATTCGGTGCCGTATTGGCTGTCCGGCGGATTGGACTTGCCGTGCCAGGGCATGTCGAAGGCGATGACGCGGAAATGCCTGGTGAACTCGTCATCCACGAGCAGATGTCGCCATTGCCGTGCATCGGAGCCGGCGGTGTGGAGGCAGACCAGTGGAATGCCGCTGCCGTTTTCCTCGAAGTAGATGCGGTTGATCTCACCGCCGATTTCGACATGCACGTAGCGCCCGACGATCGGCTCGACGAAGCCGCTCATGACGCGCCTCCAAAACCGTTCTGTCGGGGCAGCGCCAAGAGATCCTTGAAGTACTGAAGATGCGTCATGAAGGGATGCAGATCCCCTTCAAGGGTCGCCTGTCCGCGCTTGGTCAGCGCGAGCAGGTCATGCCAGCCCGTCGGCGGCATCTTCTGCCAATAGGCGGCAAGCGCAGCCGGCGTCGCACGGTAGGCGAACCGCCACGAGCGCATCAGGACAGGAGCCGGCGTCATATCCACGATCTGCCCGGCGCGGATGGCAACGTGAAATGGCTGGGTGCTCGGCCCGAGCAGGCAGTCGACGTCGAGCCAGCGCCCGCGGGCGGCCAGGGCGGCATCGCGTGCCAGCAAGTCGGGGATCGCCGTGAAAGCCGCGATGACGGCGTCGGGCATAAATGACACCGGCTGGCCGTCGCCTTGATGGACGCGTTCGGATTCCATCGTCCCGTCCCTCCCCATCCATCGTTCTGTCAGACAGAACGTTATTCTATTTCATCTTCGCTTCTATACAGAGCTTGTGGGCGAACTCAAGTGCATGGGGCCCACATGCGGTGCCGCGGGCCGGCGTAGCCCGAGATCAAGCTTCGAGGACGCGCGCGAGCAGCCAATAGCCGCCGAGCAGGCCGATCACCGCGGACACTGCATAGACCAGCCCCGCCGCCCTCACCGGCTCGGACCGATCCTCAGCACTCAGTCGATCGGCCACGCGGAGGATCGGCAGCGCGACTGCGACGATCGCAACTTGTCCGATCTCGACACCGATGTTGAAGGCGGCCAACGCCGGCACCGCCGCGTTGGGTGGCAGCCCGATCTCGCGAAGCGCACCGGCGAAACCAAAACCGTGGATCAGCCCGAACAGAAAGGCCATGCGCCAGCGCTTGTCGACATCGCGCGAGAAGAAGTTCTCCACGGCGACGAAGACGATCGAGGCCGCGATCGCGGGCTCCACAAGGCTGCTCGGGATGACGAGGACATCAAGCGCGGCCAGCGACAAGGTGATCGAATGGGCGATGGTGAAGGCCGTCACGATCTTGACGACCGGAATGAGCCGTCTTGCCCACAGCACCACGGCAATCAGGAATGCGACGTGATCGTAGCCGAGGAAGATGTGCTCGATGCCGGTGAGGAGATAGCGCTGCATCGTCGACCACAGCGGCGGCGCGGTCGAGAGGGTGACCGTCGTGTTGCCAGCGTCGAGCAAGGCCTGCGCCTCCGATCTGCCCTGCGCGACCAGCACGACCTGTCGCGCGGCCGGGTCTTTCTCGGTCAGCACGGTCGAGCGATAGATGAGGTCGCCGGGGGCGTCGGCGCAGGCAAAGCTGTTGCGATAGATGATGCCGTCGCCGTCCGCCAGGATCGCTGCATTTCCGGCCGAGCAAGCCCTGGCGTCGGCTGTCACATTCAGGTGCGTGCTCATATAGACGAGGATGGCGGATCTGGCTGCTTCGACCGCCGCAGGATCGACCGCGTCCTGCCGCGTATCATAGATCCTCGTGCCGATCAGGCGATCGACATCGCTGCCCTTCAATCCGATCTCGACGCTCACCGTGCGATCGGCGGTCAGCACCACGCGCGCCGTGACGAGGTTGACCTGATGCGCTTCAGCCGGGAGAGCGATGCCGAGCAGCGACGCAAACCACAGGAGCAGCGTGCACCTCACGATCCCGCTCCGTCACGCCAGCACATCCGCCACGACCGCCTTCAAGACATCCCGCACATCGGCCGGCTTCAGCCGCACCTGCAAGCCGCGCTGGCCACCATTGAGATAGACCAGCTCATGCGCGAGCGCGCGCTGCTCGAGTATGGTGCGCACCGGCTTGCGCTGGCCGAACGGGCTGATGCCGCCGACCTTGTAGCCGGTAACGCGCTCCGCCTCGGGCGGCTTCATCATCTGCGCCGACTTGCCGCCCGCGGCAGCGGCGAGCTTCTTCATCGAGACCTCCTGGTCGGACGGCACGATCACGCAGACCGGCTTGCCATCCACCAGCGCCATCAGCGTCTTCAGGACCCGCGCCGGGTCCTCGCCGAGCGCGGCAGCCGCCTGGAGGCCGATACTCTCGGCGTCGGGATCATAATCGTAGGCATGGACGGTGAAGGCAACACCGGCGGCCGTGAGCGCGCGCGTGGCTGGGGTGACTTTGGACATGCGCCAAATCTACCACCCTGATTGCGAGGAGCGAAGCGACTACGTGGGCACATTTGCCCACCACACAACTACCGTCATCGCCCGGCTTTGACCGGGCGATCCAGTGCTCCGAGACAGTTGTGGCTCAATGGATGAGCCGCGGCGTACTGGATGCCCCGCCTTCGCGGGCATGACAGCGGTTTGTATGGCAAGTCTCGTGCGCGCGGTAACGACGAGACCTTCCCTACTCCGCAGCGTCGCGCATCTCCGCGCGTTCGGCTCTGACCGCGCAGAACTTGAACTCCGGGATCTTGCCGAACGGATCGAGCGCCGGGTTGGTCAACAGGTTCGCCGCCGCTTCCGCATAGCAGAACGGCATGAACACCATGTTCTCCGGCACGTCGCGGTCGGATCGGACCTTGACCTCGACGGCACCGCGGCGGGTCTCCAGGCGAATGAAATCGCCGGGCGCGAGCTGCTTCCTGCGCATGTCCTTCGGCGACATGAAGGCGACCGCCTCCGGCTCGATCTGGTCGAGCACCTGCGCACGGCGCGTCATCGAGCCGGTGTGCCAGTGCTCCAGCACGCGGCCGGTCGAGAGCACCATCGGGTATTCGTCGTCGGGAATCTCGTCCGGCGGGATCACCTTGGCCGGCACGATCTTGCCGCGGCCGCTCGCGGTCGGGAAACCGGTCGTGAAGATGATCTCGTTGCCGGGCTGGTCCGGAGCGTCGACCGGATAGGTGACGGCGCCTTCACGCAGCAGCCGCTCCCAGGTGATGTTCTTCAGCGACGGCATCAGCTGCGCCATCTCGGCGAAGACGTCGCCGGCGCCGGCATAATTCCACGGCAGGCCCATGCGCTTGCCGATCTCCTGGATGATCCAGAGATCCTGCCGCGCATCGCCGGGCGGCTTGATCACCTGGCGCGCGAGCTGGACGCGGCGGTCGGTGTTGGTGAATGAGCCCTCCTTCTCGGCGAAGGCCGAGGCCGGCAGGATGACGTCGGCGTGGAACGCGGTCTCGGTGACGAAGAGGTCCTGGACCACGAGATGATCGAGCATGGCGAGCGCCTGGCGCGCATGCTGGAGATCGGGATCGGACATCGCGGGGTTCTCACCCTCGATATACATGCCCGTGATCTCACCGGCATGGATCGCGTTCATGATCTCGACCACGGTCAGGCCGCGCACGGGATCGAGATCCTGCTGCCAGAGCTTTTCGAAAGCGCCGCGCATGTCGTCACGCCCGACCGGCTGGTAGTCCGGCAGGAACATCGGGATCAGGCCGGCGTCGGAGGCTCCTTGCACGTTGTTCTGGCCGCGCAGCGGATGCAGGCCCGTGCCGGGACGGCCGACCTGGCCGGTGATCAGCGCCAGCGCAATCAGACAGCGCGCATTGTCGGTGCCGTGGACATGCTGGCTGATGCCCATGCCCCAGAAGATGATCGACGATTTCGCCCGCGCATAGGTTCGCGCCACCTCGCGCAGCGTCTGCGCCGGGACGCCGCAGATCGGCTCCATCTTCTCCGGCGTGAACTCCTTGATCTTCTCCTTGAGCTCCTCGAACCCCTCGGTGTAGCCGGCGATGTACTGATCGTCGGTGAGGCCCTCGGTGATGATCGTGTTGATCATCGCGTTCAGCATGGCGACGTCCGAGCCGGGCTTGAACTGCAGATGCTTGGTCGCATGACGCGACAGCGACTGCCGGCGCGGATCCATCACGAACAGCTTGGCGCCGTTCTGCTTCACCGCGTTCTTGATGAAGGTCGCGGCGACCGGATGGTTCACGGTCGGATTGGCGCCGATCACGATGATGACCTCGGCGTCCATCGCCGCAGAGAACGGTGCCGACACCGCGCCCGAGCTCAGGCCTTCGAACAGCGCCGCCACGGACGAGGCGTGGCACAGCCGGGTGCAATGATCCACGTTGTTCGAACCGAAGCCGGTACGCACCAGCTTCTGGAACAGATAGGCCTCTTCGTTCGAACCCTTGGCCGAACCGAAGCCGGCCAGCGCCTTCACGCCCTTCTCGTCGCGGATCTTGACGAGCCCCCTGGCCGCGATGTCGAGCGCTTCCTCCCAGCTCGCCTCGCGGAAATGGGTGAACGGATTGGCCGGATCGACCTGGTCGTTGGCGTCCTTCTTCGCATTCGGCAGCCGCACCAGCGGCTTGGTCAGGCGATGCGGATGGTGGATGTAGTCGAAGCCGAAGCGGCCCTTCACACAAAGACGATTGTGATTGGCGGGGCCGTCGCGGCCTTCCGCATAGATCACCTTCTCGTCCTTGACCTCGTAGGTCACCTGACAGCCGACGCCGCAGAACGGGCAGAGCGAGTCGACCTTCCTGTCGGCATAGGTGACGCGGGTCTGCTTCTCGTCCAGCATCACGGCCGGCATCAAGGCGCCGGTCGGGCAGGCCTGCACGCATTCGCCGCAGGCGACGCAGGTGGACTCGCCCATGGGATCGTCGAAGTCGAACACGATCTTGGAATCGTGATTGCGATAGGCCATGCCGATGACGTCGTTGACCTGGACCTCGCGGCAGGCGCGCACGCAGAGGCCGCACTGGATGCAGGCATCGAGATTGACGCGCATCGCCGGATGGCTGGCGTCGGTCGCCCAACGCTCGGCGGCGGGGAAGCGGCTCTCGGTGACGCCCGTCGTCTCGGCCCAGTGCCAGAACTTCGAATCCGGATCGTGCGAGGTCTCGCGCGCCGGCTGGTCGGCGACCAGCAGCTCCATCACCATCTTCTGGGCCGACACCGCGCGCGCGGACTCGGTTTTCACCTTCATGCCGACCGATGGGGTGCGCTTGCAGGACGCCGCCAGCACACGCTCGCCCTCGATCTCGACCATGCAGGCGCGGCAATTGCCGTCGGGGCGATAGTCCGGTGCCGGCGAATAGCACAGATGCGGAATCTCTCGTCCTTGGCACTTTGCGACTTGCCAGATCGTTTCGCCGGGATTGGCCTCGACCTGCTTGCCGTCGAGCTCGAACGTAATCTTGGTCATTCGGCCGCTTCCTTGAACTCGTCAGGGAAATATCTGATCACGGAGGACAGCGGATTCGATGCCGCCTGTCCGAGCCCGCAGATCGAGGCATCGCGCATCGCCTGGCTCAATTCGTCCAGCAAGGCCCGGTTCCAGACCGGCTTTTGCATCAGCAGCGCCGCCTTCTGGGTTCCGACGCGGCACGGCGTGCACTGGCCGCAGCTCTCGTCCTCGAAGAACTTCATCAGGTTCAGCGCCGCCGCGCGCACGCTGTCCTTTTGCGACAGGATCACGATCGCGGCCGATCCGATGAAGCAGCCGTATTTCTCCAGCGTGCCGAAATCGAGCGGAATGTCGTCCATCGACGCAGGCAGAATGCCGCCGGACGCGCCGCCCGGAAGATAGGCGTAGAACTGATGGCCATCGGCCATGCCGCCGCAATATTCCTCGATCAGCTCGCGCACGGTGATGCCGGCGGGCGCGAGCTTCATGCCGGGATTCTTGACGCGCCCCGAGACCGAGAAGCTGCGCAGACCGTGACGCTCGTGACGGCCATGGCCCTTCCACCAGTCGGCGCCCTTCTCGACGATGTCGCGCACCCACCACAGCGTCTCGATGTTGTTGATCAGGGTCGGCAGGCCGAACAGACCGACCTGGAAAGGATAAGGCGGCTTGTGCCGGGGCAGGCCGCGCTTGCCCTCGATGCTTTCGAGCAGCGAGGATTCCTCGCCGCAGATGTAAGCGCCGGCGCCGCGCCGCATGTGCAGGGTCGGGCCGCCCGGCGGCAGCTTTGCGATCTCGCGCTGGAGGATCTCGCGCGCGGCCGGATACTCGTCGCGCAGATAGATATAGACGTCGGAGGCCTGCACCACATGCGCGCCGATCAGCATACCCTCGATGAAACGATGCGGATCGGTTTCGAGATAATAGCGGTCCTTGAAAGTGCCGGGCTCGCCCTCGTCGCCGTTGATCGCCATCAGCCGCGGGCCGGGCTCTCCCAGCACCGCGCGCCATTTGCGCCCCGTCGGGAAGCCGGCACCGCCGAGGCCGCGCAGCGAGGCGTCGTCGAGCGCCTTCAGCAGATCGTCCTTCGGCAGCTCGCCCGAGCGCACCTGGCCCAGCAGCTTGTAGCCGCCCCCGGCGACATAGGCGTCGTAGTCGACATATTCGGGCAGATGCGCGTGAGTGTCGCCGGCCTTTGCCGCCGCCATCACATTTGCGACGGTGGCGTGATCGACGAAGTTGTGACCGACCTCGGCAGCGGGTGCGGTATCGCAGCGGCCGACACAGGGCGCGCGCACGACGCGGATGCCCGGTCCGGCTTTGCTTTGCAGATCTTGCAGCAGCTTCTCACCGCCGAGCATCGCGCAAGTGAGGGAGTCGCAGACGCGGATGGTGAGCGGCGCAATATCCTGCTCGCCCTCCTTCACCACGTCGAAATGGGCGTAGAAGGTCGCGGTCTCGAACACCTCGGCGAAGGAGAGCTTCATCTCGTCGGCGAGGGCGGCCAGATGCGCGGCCGAGATCTGGTGATATCTGTCCTGGATCTGGTGCAGATACTCGATCAGCAGGTCGCGCCGACGCGGGCGGTCGCCGAGCAGCAACTCAATTTCATGCGCAGCGGCCGGATCGACCTGGCGTCCCTTCGGGGTCGCCTTGGCGCGCCGGCGTCCCTCTCCGGGATGCTCGAAGGAGCGGACCTTGTGCACGTCGTCATGGCTCATCAATTCGTCCCGATCTCGACTTTTAGAACGGCTCCACTTTTAGCTCCTGGCATGCCAGATGCCAAGCGATTTCTCATGCACTCGGAAGCAGTTAAGCGCAGCTCAGGGGTAACCTGGATCGCTGACGGGTACGACCTTGCGTTCATCCAGCGCGCGCTAACTCTGAGAGCGAAGCCTTTATTGATGTCCAGATCAATAAACGCTTCCCATGCTGCGATAGCGAAAGCCTATCGATTGCGAGTTTCGGAGTATGCAGCGCGACGCTCCATTGGCAGCGACACAAATGAGCTTGCGAACCATCGAAATTCCCCAGAAGTCATTTTGAAGCGATCGGGATGAGCAGCGGGAGCGCGCATGGCGCGCTCCCGGCGGTGAATGCGCGATCAGAAAATCTTGACCGCGCTCTCCAGGGTCTTCCAGACACCCCAGGCGAGCGGAATGCCGACGAAGGCCCAGAACAGCGCCGCCTTGGCGTCGAGCCCGCCGAAGCCGATGCCGTAGGAGCCGTGCGGTCCGGCGGCGGCGGCGCTGGCGCTGGCGGCCTGGAGCTTGGCGACGTCGGCATCGCTCATATGCCACTTCGAGTCGACGGGCTTGATCAGGTAGTTGCAGATCAGGCCTGCGACCAGCATGGCGCAGAGGATGTACATGGTGGTGTTGTAGAGCTGGTCGCGGGGAACGCCGGCCGCGAGCTGGAACTCGCGGATGTAGTTCACCACGACCGGGCCGATGATGCCCGCGGTCGACCATGCCGTCAGCAGGCGCCCGTGGATGGCACCGACGAACTGGGTGCCGAACATGTCGGCGAGATAGGCCGGCACGGTGGCGAAGCCGCCGCCATACATCGACAGGATGATGCCGAAGCCGAGCACGAAGAGCAGCTTCGAGCCCATCGCCGCGAAGGTCGGCGCCAGCGCGTAAAGCACGATGCCGAGGATGAAGAACGTGTAGTAGGTGTTCTTGCGTCCGATCTTGTCCGACAGCGAGGCCCAGAAGAACCGGCCTCCGATGTTGAACAGCGACAGCAGGCCGGCGAAGCCCGCGGCGATCGCCGCGATCTGCGCCTTCTGTCCGGCATCGAGCTGGTTGAAGCCGACGTCGGGCAGGCCGATCAACTTGCCGGCGAAGATCTCCTGAAGCATCGGCGAGGCCATGCCGATCACGCCGATACCGGCTGAGACGTTGAGACACAGCACCCACCAGATCAGCCAGAACTGCGGTGTCTTGTGCGCGTCATTCAGGTGGACGTTGTTCTTGGAGATCATCGCATTGGCCTTGACCGGCGCCGTCCAGCCCTCGGGCTGCCAGCCGGTCGGCGGAATGCGATAGCGGAACGCGCCGATCATCATGAACACGAAGTAGATGACGCCCATCGCAACGAACGTCTCCCAGACGCCGACCGAGGTCGGGCTCTTGAAGTAGTTCATCAGGAGATTCGCCAGCGGCGCGCCGATCATGGCACCGCCGCCAAAGCCCATGATGGCCATGCCGGTCGCCATGCCGCGGCGATCAGGGAACCATTTCACCAGCGTCGACACCGGCGAGATGTAGCCGAGGCCAAGACCGACGCCGCCGATCACACCCGAGCCCAGCCACATCAGCCAGAGCTGGTGGGTGTAGATGCCGATCGCGCCGAGAAACAGGCCGCCGCACCAGCACAGAGCGGCGACGAAGCCGGCCTTGCGCGGACCGACCCGCTCGAGCCAGCCGCCCCAGATCGCGGCGGAGACGCCGAGCAGCACGAAGAACAGCGTGTACATCCAGCCCAGGCTGGCGACCTTCCAGTCGCAGCTCGTGGTGAACAGCTCCTGCCACAGCGACATGTCCGGACAGGCCTTCGGCGCCGTGACGCCGATCGCACGCGACAGCGGCAGCCAGAACACCGAGAAGCCGTAGGCCATGCCGATACAGAGATGGATGCACAGCGCCGCCGGCGGCACCAGCCAGCGATTGAAGCCGGCCGTCGCGATCGTGCGTTCACGATCGAGGAAGCCGGAAGCACCGACCGGTGCAAGAACAGTATCGGCAGTCGTCATAAGCATTACCTCCCAGGCTCGGCCTTGCCGGCACATCGGTTTGAGACCGGTCGTGCGCGAGCTCGGCAGCCGCGCATGACTGGTCGGATTTCATGCCGAAGCGGAATCATCCGGTGCGCATCGCGTCATATGCGCCGAGCAAGCAGCCGATCGCGGGTTGTCCCTCGCCTCGCAAGCAGCGTTGCCGTGACGGCTATTGCGCCCTCATCCCCCCTCAACACCCTGTCCTGAGATGAGCAACGCGCGTGCCAGAAGTCGCATCGTGACGATTCAACGACTTCCCGCAGCGCAATGTGCTACGCCGGACAGAATGTCCTGGAAGCCTCGGACAAAATGTCCAATCAGGTCGCTTCCGGCAGCCACACCGTGAATGTACTTCCGGAGCCGACGCGGCTTTCGGCCGTGATCTGTCCGCCCTGGCGCTCGATCAGCGTCTGGCTGATGGAGAGGCCCAGCCCGGTGCCTTGCCGCCGCTTCGTGGTGTAGAAGGGATCGAAGATCTTTTCGATCACCTCTTCGTTCATGCCGATGCCGGTATCGGTGACCTCGATGGCGACGCCTCGATGGCCGTCGCGCTCGACATCGAAGGAGCGGAGCGTCAGGGTTCCGCCGTCCGGCATGGCGTGGATCGCGTTGACGATGAGATTGACCAATACCTGCTGCAGCTCGTTGCGGTTCATCAGCACGAGCCGGTTGGCGCGGTCGTCCCTGACCACGGCGATCTCGGTCTTGTTCAGAAGATGCTGCACCAGCGGCAGACAGTCGGAGATGACGCTGGCCGGCGCATGGCGCTCGACATAGCCGGCATATTCCTCCGGCCTTGCAAACTGCAACAGCTTGGTCACGATCTGGCTGATGCGGTGAATCTGCTCGTCGAGCAGTCGAAACTCGACCTTCGCCTTGTCGGCATCGGCGCCGAACACGCTGCGGATGACGTCGAGATTGCCCTGCATCACCGCGATCGGATTGTTGATCTCGTGGGCAACGCCGGCGGTGATCTCGCCGATCGCAGCCAGCTTCTCGGACATGATGAGCTGCTTGGTGGTGGCCTCGAGCTTGAGATTGGCGTGCTCGAGGTCGCGGGTGCGCTCCCGTACGCGGACGTTCAGTTCCTCATTCCACTCCCGGAGCTGCCGGTCGCGTTCCTGGATCTGGTCGAGCAGGCTGTCGAGATGAACCGCGACGCGGCCGATCTCGTCACCCAACACCGGCATGCTGGTGCGCGCGGAGAGGTTGCCGCGCTCCACCTCGGCGATCGTCGCCGTGACGCGCTCCAGCGGCATGAAGATGGAGGTCGCCCAGCGCAGGAAGATCGGCACGGTCGCGGCGGTGATCGCGATGAACGCTGCGACGATGATGACCAATGTCTGGTATTTGGCTTCGCTGAAAGGCTTCTCCAGGAAGCCGACATAGAGCATGCCGACCCGCTTGCCGTAACTGTCGACCAGCGGCTCGTAGGCGGAGATGTACCAGTCGTTGACCACGAAGGCGCTGTCGAGCCAGGTGCGCCCCTCGCCCAGCACGGCGGAGCGCACCGCCGCCGACACGCGCGTGCCGAGCGCGCGCCGTCCCTCGAACAGGCGGACGTTGGTCGATATCCGCACGTCGTCCAGGAACAGCGTCGCGGTGCCCTGGCTGCCCTCCGGCAGGCTCGCCGCGCGATAGACGAGATCGTTGATCGTGTCGATGAATTCCAGATTCTGGTTGAGCAGCGTGCCGCCGACCAGCGCAGCGGCGCCACCGTCGGGCAGCATCGCCCGACTCGCCGCATGCACGACCATGCCGCGCGTCTCCGTGCTGCGCTCGGTCGGCACCGCGTTCGGGGTCGGCACGAGGTCCAGTCGCGCGCGCTCGGCCAGGGCCGGCGAAATTGCGGCGAGCTCGTCATTGCCGAAAATGTCGACGCCCGTCGCAGGGACCTGGCCCGACAGCGCCGACACGATGATCGGCCAGTCACTTCTCGGTTGATGCTGCAACGGCGGCGATGAGGCCAGGACGTCGCCGCGACCGTTGGTCAGATACAGGAAATCGAGACCGATCTCCCTGCGGGTCTCGTCGAGCAGATCCTGCAGGGAGCCGCGCGCATCCGGCGCCAGCACCTCGTGGAAGCGGGCCGACAGGCTGAGCGCCCGGATCTGGACGCCGGTCTTTTCCAGGATGCGGGCAAGATATTGGTGGGCGATGGTGAGATCGCCGTTCACCTTGGAGATCAGGGTCGCGTCGAACTTCGCGTTCCAGCGATAGATCGCAACGCCGAGCAGGAGCGGCAGGATGACCAGCATCGGCAGCAGCGCGATCGCGAGCAGCCGGAAGCGGACGGAGCGTCCCCGCACGGGCTCGCCGCTGCGGCCGGCAGCATCAGACATCCCACAACGCGCATTTGCGGTCGATGGTCTTGCGCGAGATGCCGAGACGCCGAGCCGCCTCCTCGCGGTTGCCATTGACCTCCTTCAGCACGCCGAGAATGTGACGGCGCTCGAGTTCGGCGAGACTGTCGGCTGGCGCCGACTGACCGTTGTTGCGGGGACCGGCGAAATCGTCGGGGAAGGCGCCGAGGATCAGCGTGCGCTCGATCAAATTGCGCAGCTCGCGCACATTGCCCGGCCAATCATAGCTTGCGAGCGCCGCCCGCACCGAGGCGTCGATCGGCACCGGCGGCATGCCGAGCTGCACCGACAGCTTGCTCATGAAGATGGTGGCGAGCTCCTGCACGTCGTCGCCGCGATCCTTCAGGAGCGGCAGGCGGATCTGCATCACGTTGAGCCGGTAGAACAGATCGGCCCGGAAGCGGCCCTTCTCGACCTCCTGCTGAAGCTCGGCATTGGTCGCGAAGATGAAGCGCAGGTCGACCGGAACTTCACGCTCGGAGCCGACCGGACGCACGCGGCGGTCTTCGAGCACGCGGAGCAGCTTGCTCTGCATCGGCAGCGGCAGCTCCCCGATCTCGTCGAGGAACAGCGTACCGCCATGGGCATACAGGAACAAGCCCTCGCGGCCCGAATCGGCGCCGGTGAAGGCGCCCTTGATGTGTCCGAACAGCTCGGCCTCGATCATGTCGGGCGGGATCGCCGCGCAATTCACCGGCACGAAGGGCTTGTCGGCGCGGTCGGACAGCGAGTGGATCGAGCGCGCTGCCACTTCCTTGCCGGTGCCGGATTCACCGGTGAGGAGAATCGAGGTCGGCAGGCGCGCGACGCGCGCAATGGTCTCACGCACGCGCAGCGTTGCTACCGACTGTCCGATCAGATTGTCGCGCAGAAAGGTGCGGTCTGACGAGGCACGCAGAGCGTAGCGCAGGACATAATTCTCGCGCTGGAGGCGGACGCGGTCGAGGCATCGTGCCACCGCGTTGAGGATCTGGTTGGAGCGGAACGGCTTGAGCACGAAATCGGCCGCACCGGCGCGCAGGGCCTGGATCGCGGTGTCGAGGTCGGCATAGGCGGTGATCAGGATCGCGTCGGCGAAAAAGCCGACGGCGCGCTGCTCGGCGAGCCAGTCGACGCCATTCTTGCCTGGCATGATGTTGTCGAGAATGACGACGTCGTAGCGGTTGGAATCGAGCTTGCGCGAGGCCTGGTCGGTATCGGCCGCCTCGTCCACCAGCTTGCAGCGCGGCGCAAGCGTGCGCACCAGGAAATTGCGCATGCCCGGCTCGTCGTCGACGATCAGGATGGAGGCCTGCGCCAGCGCGCTGAACTCCGGTCCTGCAGCCGCCTTGCCGAGCTTGACGTCAGGCTCGCGTCCCACCGCGGGATTTGCGGCTGCGCTTGCCCTCGATGTTGAGAAAGTCATGCCCGATGTCTTAGGTTTGAGAATCTTGGGTTTGAGATCATCCACCGCGATAGTCGGCGTCTTTCGCAGCGCAGCGAAAGCTACGGCCGTTCCCCCGCAGGCGCAGCATAGTCAAACGTCGCCGCCGCGAATATTCGCCTTTTTACGGGGCGCCGCTCTTTTCGACCAGGAACACGATGCGCGCCTCGTTGCGCTCGGTGATCTCGACCTTGTCGCCGGTCTCGCGGATCAGGTTCGGAATGTCAATCACCGACAGGGGATCGGTGCAGTGAACCTCGAGCTGATCACCCGGCTGCAAAGGCTTGAGCGCCTTGCGCGTCTTCAGGGCGGGCAGCGGGCATTTCAGTCCGGTGAGATCGAGCATGGTTCTGGTCATGGCTGCAACATGGCGGGACCGGTCGATCGCGTCAACGCAAGGGCGCCTAGAGCAGACCCGCGTAGGACAGGAAGCCGACGTCCTGCCCCGGCTCGACATTCGTGATGTCCTCGCCGAGTTCGACGAGGCCATCGGTCTCGACCAGCGACGACAGCAGCCCGGCCCCTTCGCGCGGAAACTTGATCGCCTCGAGCGCACCGTCCTGCGCGCGCCGCAGCGAGGCACGCACATATTCGCGCCGGCCGGCCTTCTTCCTGTAAGTGAACGCCGCGCGCAGCGGGATGGGCGTCAACGGCTCCGGCAAGCCACCCGCCAGCGCCAACACCGTCGGTCGCACCACATGGACGAACGTCACGAAGCTCGCGACGGGATTGCCGGGCAATCCGATCAGCGGCGTGCCGCCGATGATGCCCATCGCCACGGGACGGCCGGGCTTGATCGCCATCCGCCACAGCACCAGCGAGCCGATGCTCTCGACCGCCGCCTTGACGTGATCCTCCTCTCCGGTCGAGACACCGCCGGTGGTGAGGATCAGGTCATGGTGACCTGCGACCTGCTTCAAGCCGTTCGCGAGCGACGTCCGCTCGTCGCGCAGAATGCCGAGGTCGCTGACCTCGCAGCCGAGCCGGCGCAGCATCGCCATCAGCATGAAACGGTTGGAATCGAACAGCTGCGAGGCGGTGCGCGGTTCGCCGGGCGACGTCAATTCATCCCCGGTCGAGAACACGGCGACACGGATGCGCCTGACGACCTCGAGCCCCGTCAGGCCGAACGCGGCGGCAAGGGCGACATGCTGCGGTCGCAAGCGTTGGCCGGCGCGCAGCGCGACGTGACCTTGCGGAATGTCCTCGCCTGCGGGACGGACATTGGCCCCACGCTTCAGCCCCGGCGGCAGCACGATCCTGCCGGAATCATCGATGCGGACGTCCTCCTGCATGAAGACGGTGTCCGCATCGGGCGGCATCGGCGCGCCGGTGAAGATGCGCGCGGTGTGACCGGGCTTGATCGGCGCCTGTGCAACGCCGCCGGCCTGGATGCGACCGTCGAGCGGGAACGCCCGTTCGGCGCTTTCCGGAAGGTCGGCATTGCGCAGGGCGTACCCGTCGACGGCGGAGTTGGTGAACGGCGGCAGCGGCAAAGGTGCGGCCACATCGCGCGCGAGCACGCGCCCGTCGGCGTCGACCAGCGCCACGGTTTCGAGATCGACAATCGCGTTGACGCGCGTCGTGATGAGGCCAACGGCTTCATCGACCGACATCATCGGGCCGCCGAAGGCAAAGCAATCGTCCGATAGTTGCGCCATGGTGCCTCGTCAGCGTATCGCGGCGCTCTTTGCCACCGCTTCCTCGACCGGCATCGCCGCGCCCAGCAACAGTTCCGCGGCAGCCGCGATATCGTCGAGATGGACAGTCGGCAGCCTGGTGTCAATCGCGACGTCGCTCGCAATCCCGGCAATCCCGGGATCATCGGGAAACAGCAGCGGCTTGCCGTTGCCGGCGCGGTGCACCTCGATCTTGCGATGCGGCTCACGCTTGAAACCCTCGACCACGACGAGATCGACGGCGGAGAGCTTGCCGAGCAGCTCCGGCAGCCGCGGCTCCGCCGCCCCGCGCAGCTCGTGCATCAGGGCCCAGCGGTTCGAGGAAGCGACCAGCACCTCCGCCGCGCCGGCCTCGCGATGGCGCCAGGAATCCTTGCCGGGCACGTCGACGTCGAACTGGTGATGCGCATGCTTGATCACGGAGACACGCAGGCCTTGCGCATTGAAATGCGGGATCAGCCGCGTCAACAGCGTAGTCTTGCCCGCACCGCTCCAGCCTGCAAGGCCGATGACTTTCATAACCGTTCGATCTCCGCCAACGGCTCGCTGGCCGATGGAACCTCCGGCCTCTCCCGTCATTGCGAGCGTAGCGAAGCAATCCAGACCGCCTCCGTGGAAAGATCCTGGATTGCTTCGCTGCGCTCGCAATGACGAACGGAGGCATTTTGTCCATTCCCCGCCATGCATATATCGGCTTGACCCGAATGTCATGCTAACCTCGCCGCCATGATGAAGATCGACAAAGCCCCGGTGCCCCTGATCATCCCCAACCCCGACGACCCGCGCCTGACCCAGAGCGTGACCGGGACCGACCAGACCGGCGCCAGGGTCGAGATCAAGGTGCCGATGGAGCGGCCGCTGACGCTTTACCTGAACGCCCAGGAGATCGTCACCATGATGACGATCGGCGACTATCCGGAATATCTGGCGCTCGGCTATCTTCTGAACCAGAACATGCTGAAATATAACGACGCGGTCACCGAGGTCGAATACGACGACGATCTCCAGGTGGTCGTGGTGCGCACCGAACATCACACCAATTTCGAGGCCAAGCTGAAGAAGCGCACGCAGACCTCGGGCTGCGCGCAAGGAACCGCCTTCGGTGATCTGCTAGAGGCCGTCGAGAGTGTCGCGCTGCCGAAGGCCGAGCTGCGGACCTCCTGGCTCTACCAGATGACGCAGACCATCAACACCATGCCTTCGCTCTATCTCGAGGCCGGCGCGATCCACGGCTGTGTGCTGTGCAAGGCGGGAGAACCACTCTGCTACACCGAGGACGTCGGCCGCCACAACGCCGTCGACAAGATTGCTGGCTGGATGTACCGCCACGGCGTCGAGCCTGGCGACAAGATCCTCTACACCACCGGGCGTCTCACCTCGGAGATGGTGATCAAGACCGTCCGCATGGGCATTCCGATTCTGGTGTCGCGCTCCGGCTTCACCGCCTGGGGCGTCGATCTCGCAAGGCAGGTCGGGCTGACGCTGGTGGGACGCACCCGCGGAAAGCGCTTCATCGCGCTCGCGGGCGAGGAGCGCATCGTCTACGACCAGAACCTCGCTTACGTCGAGGAGGAATCGGCCAGGCACAAGCGCAAGGGTGAAGGTGGTGACGACTAGGATTCCGGCAACGAGCGTTCCATCGACTCTCGTCGTGCTGCTCGCCGGCGGCCTCGCACGGCGCATGGGCGGCGGCGACAAGCCGATGCGCACCATTGGCGGGCGTACCATCCTGGAGCGCGTGATCGCGCGCCTTTCGCCCCAGTGCAGCGGGCTGATCCTCAACGCGAACGGCGATCCCGCCCGCTTTGCTGCCTTCGGCCTGCACGTCGTCGCCGACGACGTGCCCGGCTTTCCCGGCCCCCTCGCCGGCATCCTCGCTGCGCTCGACTGGACCGCGACGAACCGGCCGGAGATCGAATGGGTGGTCAGCGCCGCCGGCGACTGCCCGTTCCTGCCGCGCGATCTGGTTGTCCGCCTGCATGAAGCACGCGTGCGCGAGAACGCGCAGCTCGCCGTTGCCGCATCGGGCGAGCAGTCGCATCCCGTGATCGGCCTGTGGCGGGTCGCCTTGCGCGACGAGCTGCGCCACGCGCTGGTCGTCGAAGACCTCCGCAAGATCGACCGCTGGACCGCACGCTATCCGCTGGCGACCGTGACGTGGCCCACCGAGCCGCTCGATCCGTTCTTCAACGCCAACACGGTCGAGGACATCGCCGAGGCCGAGCGGCTGGCCGCGCTGGACGACGCGGCCTAGCGGCGTTACGATTTCGGAAACTCGTTGAGAAGCTGCGCCCAGATGATCGCGAAGGCGATCAGGCCGCAGAGACCGAGGGCAGTGGTGAATCGCGGCAGACGGCCGATCGCAACCAGCAGCCAGGCCGGCAGAAAGAACGCCCCGAAGACCATGCCTAGCGGAAACACCGCGAGCCATTGAAAGCCGCTGCGGTCCCCCTGCGGGACATTCGCGATGTGATAGAAGGTGTAGAGCCAGAACAGCGTTCCGGCCGTCGCGATGAGTGTAGCAAGCCTGCGGAAATTGAAGGGCGTCGATGCAGTCGTGACCTGGCTCATATTCCTTGGTCGTAGCGGCGGCCATCCAAGTTCATGCTTGCCATCTCCTCCCCATCGCGCATGGCTCGAACGCCGCGCCTCGCCTGTTGTCTAGGCGGGCCGGAAACCCGCTCGCCCGAGCGCCGCGCGCACCTCATTCGAGCCGAGTGCGTCGAGAAAGGCCTGGACCGCCGGGCGCGATTTGCGCGCCGTCACCAGCGCAAAGTCATAATGCTCTTCCGCGAGCGCAATGAAACCGAGGCCGGCCGCATCGGCGACCGGCGCAATGGTCATGCCCCAGTCGGCGCGATGCTGCGCGACGGCCGCCGCGACGGCGTTGTGCGAGCGCGGCTGGTTCCAATAGCCTTCCGGGCGCGCGCCGCCGAGCAGCCGGTCGATCAGGATGCGGGTGCCGGCACCCTGGTTGCGGTTGACCATGATGCAGGCGGGATCAAAGAGCGCGCCGGCCACCGCCTCCTTCGCATCAAGGCCCTCGAAACGCCTGTCGCCCTTGCGGAAGACAATGCCCTGCATCCGCCGCCAGCCCGGCACGAGCTCGAGGCCGTCGACGAGATAGGGCGAGTTGTAGCTCTCGCTCTTGTCGTCGAACAGGTGGATCGGCGCGACATCGCATTCGCCGCGCTTGGCGGCTGCGAGTCCACCGAGGCTGCCGACGGCGATCGAGCGCACGGCCAGGCCGGCATGCGCGAGCCCAGCGGTGACGAGATCGAGGCCGGTGCAATGGCTGCCGACGATGACGAGATCCGGCACGCGCACATGCGGCGTGAACAGCGTCACCTCGGTTGCGGTCCCGGCCGGCATCTGGTCGGCGAGCGCGTCGATGCGCAAGAAACCGTCGGCCTGCGCGAAGGACGTGATCGCGCCAGAGCCCTTGCCGGAGGGATAGGCGATTAACCCATTCTTGCCCTCGACCAGCGAGACCATGACGAATTCGGTGCGACCGAGCTCGGACGCAATGCGCACCGGTACGGTCGCGTTGACCTTGGCATCGGAGCGCGGCGGCAGGCCGGCCATCCTGCGCAGCACCGGCACGATCATGTCGTGGAAGGTGAACATCGCCGAGGTCGGAAAGCCAGGCAGGATCACCACCGGCTTGCCGTCGCACACCGCAAGGCACAGTGGCTTGCCGGGCTTGAGCGCAACACCATGCGCGATGATGCCGGGTGCGCCGAGCCGGCCGATGATGCGATGGGAGAGATCGCCCGCGCCTTTCGACGTACCGCCCGACAGCACCAGCATGTCGGAGTCCGCGAGCGCGCGGCGCATGGCCGCTTCGAGCCTGGCTTCATCGTCGGGAATGGCGCCGAGGAAGACGGCCTCGCCGCCATTCTCGTCGACCGCGGCCGCGACGATGGCGCCGTTGGTATCGTAGATTTCGGCAGGCGCGAGCGGCTGGCCGGGCTGAACCAATTCGTCGCCGGTGGAGATCACGGCAACCCGCGGCTTGCGCACGACACTCGCCTCGGCAATGCCGCAAGCCGCCAGCATGCCGATCTCACGCGAGCCGACGAGGGTGCCGGCGCGCAGCAGCGCCTCGCCGCGCGCGATGTCGGATCCGGCGTACGAGACGAATTGGCCCGGCGAGACGGCGCGACGGACGTCGATCGCATTGAGGCCCGCCGGCTGGGTGTGCTCGACCATGACCACGGCATCGGCACCGCGCGGCAGCGGACCGCCGGTGGCAATCGGCGTCGCGGTGCCGGTCGCCACCTGCAGCCTCGGGGCGGTGCCGCAATGAATGGTCTCGCCATTCAGCGCGAGGCGCACGGGCGCGCCCTCGCCGGCCGCCGCAAGATCCGCGGAGCGCACCGCAAAGCCGTCGACATTGGACCTGTCGAACGGCGGCACGTCTATCGGCGCGGTGACGTCCTCGGCGAGTGCCGCACCGAGCGCGGCGGCGAGCTTGCGCGACTCGCACGGAAGCGCGCGCGGGAACAAGGCCGCCTCGAAGCGCGCCAGGGCCTCCTCGCGCGAGAGGATCTCGAGGAACTGCTCCTGCTCGAGCGCGCTGCGGTCCGGTGATTTCGGGATCATCGTCATGCCACGACCCATATCACTCCCGCAACAGATGGGCATCGACCGCCGTACCTGCCGCAAATCCCTCGTGACTGGCGGGAATGACTAGCCACGCGTCCGCACGGGCGATGGCCTGAAGCGGCCATTCGCCCACGGCAAGCGGCATCCAGGCGCGATGTTCCCCGGCCAGCAAAGCGATCTCGGCGATGCCGACACCGGATGCGATTTTTCGCGCGAGCGGCAAGGTCACCCGTTGGCGCGGCCGACGCGCCGACAGACGATCGACCAGCGGCAGCACGAGCGCGAGCCAGGCCGCAAGCGCATGATCGGGCGAGCCGGGCAAGGCGACGACGGGAACCTGTCCGAGCCGTCCGACCGCGGCAGTGCGTCCGGGCTGGAGCGCAAGGCCGTGCGCCATCACCTCGCCGCGCTGGGCCAGGGCCATGATGGCGGCGTCCTGGCGGCCGACGCCGCTGCCGCCGATCATCAGCAGAAGATCGCAAGAGGACGCATCGAGCACATAGGCAATCGATGCTTCGTCGCGTGCCCGAGCTTGACGCGTCTCGACGTCGAGTCCCGCCGCCCGCGCGAGCCCGGCGACCATATGCATCGTTGCCGTTGCGCCCGGAACATTGACGATGTGCAGCCGGGGCCGCCGCACGCCGAGCTTCTCCAGACCCGCAACGCGCGCCATCAAGAGATCGGCCGCACCGACCGGATGGCCCTCGGCGCCGGCAGGCGTGCCTTCCGCGATGTCTTTGCCGGCGCGCCGGACGCCTTGTCCGGGCACGCCCTCCGCCAGCACCTGCACCAGCGGCCCCGACACCTCCACGGCATCGGCATCGAGCACACAGTCGGATCCTGCCGGCATCGCGTCGCCGGCCTCGACCCACACGGGCACGCTTGTCAATGGCAGCGGCGAATAAGAGGACGCGCCGACGAGATCGTTGGCGCGCAGCGCCCAGCCGTCCGCGGCGGCGATGTCGTGGGGCGGACGGGCCGCGAGCAGCGGCGTGCCTGCCGCGATGCAGCCGGCGGCTTCTGCCAGCGGCAGCTCGACCGCTGCACGCGGCTCAAGCCCGTTCAGCAACGCGGCGAGGGCGCTGTCGAGCGGCGTCAGCGAGGGCGGCAGGCGCTGGGTCATGCGCCATGATGGACCATGCATCGCCCGCTTTGGCAACCGCCGGCGATGCGAGCCTCAACCGCCCGACCTGTCGGAGTTGGGGAAGAACAGCTGCTGCCCGTCGACCTTGTAGCCGGCGATCGCCGTCTGCCCCTCCGGCGATGTCAGCCAGTCGATGAAGGTCTGCCCGAGGTCTTTCTTCACGTTCGGAAACTTCGCAGGGTTGACCAGCATCACGCCGTACTGGTTGAGCAGACGCCTGTCGCCCTCGACGACGATGTCGAGATCGCCGCGATCTTTGAAGGCGATCCAGCTGCCGCGGTCCGCCAGCACATATGCATTTGCGGCGCGCGCTGCGTGGAGCGCCGAGGCCATGCCCTGCCCGGCCTCGCGATACCAGGCGCCCTTGGCGGCGGCGATGTCGATGCCGGCGACGATCCAGAGGGCGAGTTCGGCGGCGTGGGTGCCTGACCGATCGCCGCGCGTCACGAACGGCGCGCCCTTGGCTTCGATCGCCTTCAGCGCCGTTGCGATGTCCTTGCCCTTCACGCCCGCGGGATCGCTCTTCGGCCCTATCAGCACATAATCGTTGTACATCACGTTGTAGCGCTTCACGCCAAATCCGTCGGCGATGAATTTCTCCTCCTGAGGCCGCGCGTGCATCAGCACGACGTCGACCTCGCCCCGTCGCGCCCCGTCGAGCACTTCGTCGGCGCGCCGCGCGATCACGGTGACCTCGATGCCGGCCTTGTCGCGGAAGATCGGCAGCAGATGATCGAGCAGGCCGGACTCCTGCGTCGCCGTGGTCGTGGCGAGGACGATGCCGCGGTCCTCCGCGGATGACGCCGCAACGCCCACGGCAAGCCCGCAGAGAAGCGCAAATACAACGGACAGGCGGCCCATGATCGGGGTTCCCTTGGCTATGACGTTATCATGATGATGAGCGATTGCGCCGCACTCGTGACGCGTTTTCGCGCGGCCTGGCCGGGAAATTTCGGCAACGCCGCCGAGGCGCGCCGCGCGAGCGATTGATTCAGGATCGTTCACCAAAGCAGAAATCGCGCGTGCGGGATGTATTGCAAAGCGGCGAGATGATCGGGCATGGTTCCCGCCGACAAAAAATCTGAAATGCAGAATTCCACCTGCGTCGGGCGTCAAAAAGAAGCAATAATTTGCATAGGAATGCAGGATGGAATTCCTGACGACCAGCGAAGCCGCCGAATATCTTCGGCTCGGCGAACGCAAGCTTTACGAACTCGTCACCACCGGTGCGATCCCCTGCACCAAAGTGACGGGGAAATGGCTCTTCCCGCGGCACGAGCTCGACCTCTGGGTCCTGTCGGGACTGGCACGTCCGGCCGGCATGTTGATCGCGGAGCCGCCGCCGGTCGTCGGCGGCAGCCAGGACGAACTATTGGATTGGAGCCTGCGTGAATCCGGCTCTGGCCTGGGATCGATGAGCGAGGGCAGTGCGCGCGGGCTGGAGCGCCTGCAGCGTAACGAGGTGATGGCTGCGGCGGTGCACTTCCACGCCTTGACCCCCTCCGACGATCTCGCCAGCGATGCCAGTATCGAAGCCCTGCGGGCCACGCCGGACCTGCATGACGTGGTGCTGGTCGCGTTCGTGCGCCGCGAAGAGGGTCTGGTGCTGCCGCACGGCAATCCCAAGCGGCTGCACGGCCTGACCGACGTGCTCGCACTCGGCGCCCGGATGGCGATGCGGCAACAGGGCACGGGCGCGCAGATGCTGCTCGACGTGCTCCTGAAGCGCGCGGGCGCCTCGACGCGCGATCTGCGCCGGATCGAAACGTCGGCCCTGACCGGGCCGGATCTTGCCGAACTGGTCCGCGCCGGCCAGGCCGATTGCGGCATCGCGACGCGCGCTGCGGCGCGCTCGGCCGGTCTCGATTTCGTGCCGCTGGTCTGGGAGAATCTTGACCTCGCGATGCGGCAGCGCAGCTATTTCCGCCCGGCGATGCAGGCCGTGCTCCGCTTCCTGAGCGAGCCGCGGCTGCGCCAGCGCGCCGAGGAACTGACCGGCTACGATCCCTCGCCCGCAGGACAGATCCGCTTCGCGGCCTGACGTTGACGCCTGCCCCCGAATAGTTGCAAAAGAAACCAATTCAGCCGGGCCATACCCGGATGCAACACCGGCCAACGAGCCGGCTCAGGGAGGACAAGCGTGAATCCAACCAGATTTGGACTGCCGGTCGCGGCTGCCTTGGTGACGGCATTGCTGCCGGGTGCCGCAATGGCCCAGGTCTCCGACGACGTCGTCAAGATCGGCGTGCTCACCGACATGAACGGCCCCGCCTCCGCGCCGACCGGCCAGGGCTCGGTGACCGCGGCGCAGATGGCGATCGACGATTTCGGCGGCACCGTGCTCGGCAAGCCGATCAGCGTCGTGATCGGCGACCACCAGCTCAAGGCCGATATCGGCGCCTCGCTCGCGCGGCGCTGGTACGACATCGAGCAGGTCGATCTGATCGTCGACGTGCCGGTCTCCGCGGTCGGGCTCGCGGTGCAGAACATCGCCAACGAGAAGAAGCGGCTGTTCATCACCCACTCCACCGGCACCGCGGATTTCCACGGCAAGTTCTGCTCGCCTTACGCGATCCAATGGGTGTTCGACACCCGCGCGCTCGCGGTTGGCACGGCGGATGCGGTGGTCAAGCGCGGCGGCGACAGCTGGTTCTTCATCACCGACGACTACGCCTTCGGCCACTCGCTGGAGCGCGATGCGTCCGCCGTCGTCACCGCCAATGGCGGCAAGGTGCTGGGCTCGGTGCGGCCGCCGCTGGCAACGCCCGACCTCTCCTCCTTCGTGCTGCAGGCCCAGGCTTCCAAGGCCAAGATCATCGGCATTGCCGCCGGTCCCCCCAACAACATGAACGAGATCAAGACCGGCGCCGAGTTCGGCGTGTTCAAGGGCGGCCAGCAGATGGCGGCGCTGCTCGCGCTGATCACCGACATCCACGGCCTCGGCCTGCAGGCGGCGCAAGGCCTGCTCCTGACCACGTCGTTCTACTGGGACATGGACGACAAGACCCGCGCATGGTCCAAGCGCTACTTCGCCAAGATGAACAAGATGCCGTCGATGTGGCAGGCCGGCGTCTATTCCAGCGTGATGCACTATCTCAACGCCATCAAGGAAACCGGCACCGACGATCCGCTCAAGGTCGCGGCGAAGATGCGCGAGAAGCCGATCGAGGATTTCTTCGCGCGCAACGGCAAACTGCGCGAGGACAATCTGATGGTGCACGATCTCTGGCTGGTGCAGGTGAAGACGCCGGAGGAGAGCAAATATCCGTGGGACTATTACAAGATCCTCACCACGATCTCCGGCGACAAGGCGTTCGGCCCGCCGGACCCCGCCTGTGCGATGGTGAAGAAGTGAAAGTGGGCCGCGCTGACGGTGCACCCTCTCCCCTTGTGGGAGAGGGTGGCTGCGCGAAGCGCAGCCGGGTGAGGGGTTGTCTCCGCGGGACCAACTCTCATTTGAATCCGCGGAGACAACCCCTCATCCGGCGCTTCGCGCCACCTTCTCCCACAAGGGGAGAAGGAGGGAAGTGCGGATGCAGCGCGCTTATTTCACCACGCCGATCTCGCGAAAATACTTCATCACGCCGGGATGGATCAGCTCCGGCCTCGGCGCTGCCGCGACGGTGTTCGCCGCATTGGTCTCGCAGGCCTGGGCGAGCTTCCTGCAGAACGTCGCCTCGACACCGTGCAGCGTCTTCGCCAAGCGATAGGCGACGTCGTCAGGCAGATCCTCGCGCGTCAGCACGAAGCTCCACGAGCCCAGCGAAGCGATCGGCGCGTCCTGATTCGGATAGCTGTTCGCCGGCACCAGCAGCGGCTTCAGGAACGAATGCCTGGCGCGGATGCGCGTGATCTCTTCGGCACTGGGCGCGATGAAGCGCGCGCCTGCCGGGCTCGAAGCGACCGCGGCAAAGCCGGGCCAGCCGATGCCGGCGCCCCACAGCGCGGCGACGCGGCCGTCCTCGACCATCGCGGGGCCATCGCCGGCGCGGTCGAGATAGACGGCCCTGAAGTCCTCGTCCTGCTTCAGGCCGAGCCCATCCAGCACATAGCGCGCCAGGATCGGCAAGCCCGAGCCTTTCGCGCCGAACGCGACGGGCTGACCGACGAGATCCCGGATCGTCCTGTAGGGACTATCCGCGCGCACCACGAACATGCCGGGGTTCGAATAGATCGCGGTGAGGATCTTCAGCCGCACGGGTGCGCGGCCGATGCCGGCGAAGGCTTCATAAGCCGGCTCGCCCGCGACCAGCGCGAGATCGAGCTCGCCCTTTTCCAAAAGCGGGATGTTCTCGCTGCTGCCCCTGGTGTTGCGGGGTGCGATGGACATTTGCGGATCGGCCGCGTTCATCACCTCGGCAAAGGCGTTGCCGTAGAGCGGAAAGCCGCCGCCGGGGGTTGCGGTGCCAAGGCTGATCGTCAGGCTGATCGTCGTGGTCGGAATGGCCGTGCCTCCGGTTTGCGCGACGGCGGGACTCAAGAGCAGCGCCGCACAGATGAGGATCATCGCGAATCTCATGGTCGCTCCTGGCGGACCTGCGTCAACACCGACTTGCGACGATATAGGCAGCGACCCGATTTTGTGAAAGCATGCAGCCAACCACAATAAAGCAATGGGAGGTGTCATGTTGCGAAATTTGCGTCACGGTTTGTTCGGACTCGCAGTTCTCTTAGGTCTTTTCAGCACCACCCCTCCCGCCTCCGCCGCCTATCCCGACCGCCCCGTGCACTGGCTGATCGGCTTTTCCGCCGGCGGCCCGGTCGACATCGTGGCGCGGATCATGGCGCAGTGGCTGTCGGAGCGGCTCGGCCAGCAGGTCATCGTCGAGAACCGCACCGGCTCCGGCGGCAACATCGCCGCCGCCGCCGCGATCAACTCGCCGCCGGACGGCTACACGCTGCTGTTCGTCGCGCCCAACAACGCGATCTCGACCTCGCTCTACAAGAAGCTGCCCTTCGACTTCCTGCGCGACACCGTGCCGGTCGCGAGCATCATGCAGCTCACCAACATGCTGGTCGTCTCCAACGCGTTTCCGCCGAAGACGGTTCAGGAGTTCATCGACTATTGCAAGGCCAACCCCGGCAAGATCTCCTATGCCTCCTCCGGCAACGGCACCTCGGTGCACATGTCGGCCGAGCTGTTCAAGGTGATGACGAAGTGCGACATGGTGCACGTGCCCTATCGCGGCTCGGCCATCGCCTTTCCCGACATCATCTCCAACAAGGTGCAGCTGATCTTCGACAATCTGCCCTCGGCCATGGAGCAGGTGAAGGGCGGCACCGTCCGCGCGCTGGGCGTGACCTCGCCGCAGCGCTGGCCGAGCGTGCCCGACGTGCCCGCGATCGCCGAGACCGTGCCGGGATTCGAATCGGTCGGCTTCTACGGCATCTCCGCGCCGAAGGGCACCCCGCCCGAGGTGATCGAGATCCTCAACAAGGCCGTCGGCGAAGCGTTGAAGGACCCGAAGCTGGTGGCCAAGCTCGCCGAGACCGGCGGCATCCCCAAGCCGATGACGCCGGCCGAGTTCGGCAAGCTGGTCGCGAACGAGACCGAGAAATGGCGCAAGGTGGTCGAGTTCGCCGGGGTCTCGGTGGACTAGCAGCGGCGCGCCGCGGCGGCCGGCGCTCGCAAGCAAGACGTTTGAGGGGGCCGACAGGCCCTCTCAGAACAAAAAGTGCGAAAACGACCCCATGCACAGTAGAAGAATTGAGCAATCACAGCGGCTTACGGAATCGCCAAATGGACACCGGCCGGATGATCGCCAGGGCCGTTTGACTTGTCGGGCAAAACAGTGGCAGAATGCGATTATTCCGAATTCAGCAATCGTCCGGCGCGCAGCCTGTTCCGCGCAGCGGCGGCGTTCCGCTCGAACAGGCCGCCTGGTTCGGCGCGACCGAGGACCACTTCGCCTTGAAAACGCTTGAGGATTGCACCCCCGCCTCAGGCCCTGTAAACGAACCGCGCACCGTTGCCGGCCACCTTCTCGCGGCCGCCTCGCGGCGGGGCCTGTAGCTCAATGGTTAGAGCCGGCCGCTCATAACGGTCTGGTTGCAGGTTCGAGTCCTGCCGGGCCCACCAAATACGTCAGCATCTTACTCGGTCTTCGTTGCCCTCAGCGCGACGACCGCACCAGAAACCGCACCAGATACGTGCACTTTTCGTTCGGGGACAGTGTCACTCGACGCGTCAGAGAGACAGTTCGCTTGATAGTGTCCGCGTGGGGCGACCTTCAATCGACGTCGCTAGTTTTACCTCGATCGCGAAAGCCCTAGTTGAGACCGTGCTTGCGGCCTACCTGTCCCACAAGGTCTACCAAGCCGGCTACAGCCGCGAACTGGCCCCTATTTGCCCGTCAGACCGCGCAAAGGGGCTTTTGCGGTATATTCTCACCCGATTCCGTAGGGACTAGGCATGGCCAACGATGGCAAGGACCTGCAACGGCTGATTCGCATCATCGAGTCAGCGCTTGCGGCAGGGACAGATATCAAGGTCGACTCGCCGAAGTTCTTCACGGACAAGGTGACGGGGAAACATCGCGAGCATGACGTCGTGTTGACGATAACCCACGACCATCACGAACTCGTCGTCGCCCTTGAATGCCGTGATAGGTCAAGGCCCGTCGGAGTCGATGCGATCGAGGCCTTTCACACGAAATGCAACGACACCGGCATTCACTCCGGCGTTATCGTTTCCTCCAAGGGTTTCTACAAGACCGCGCGCACCAAAGCCCAGCATTACGGCATTCGCTGTCTCACCCTGGACGAGGTCGAGGGCTTCAATTGGTTCACGCCCACCGATCTGAACGTCTTATCGTGCGAGCTTGTTCAGGCCCGGCTGTTCGTCGCATTTGATCCGTATCTCGATGTGCAGCTCTCAGACCTGTTAGTCTCGACGGGGCAGACCCTGAGCAACGAAGCCATCAACGCCACAGCTTGCGGCGTTCTCAATACGTATCGGAAGAACTTGCCGAGAGACCTCGGAAAGCACGAGATCCATGTCGATATCGTGCCCGGATTCAGCGCGGTCATCGACGGCGCGACCCGCCACACCAGCCGCGTTGTCTTGACCGTCGCGAACGTCTCTATCGGCAATTTCAAAGCGGACTTCGTCACCTCCACCAATCCTGATGGCACGATAGTGGTCTCGGTTGTTCCAACACCGAAAGAATGAAGCCTATGGCTCACCAGCTCGCATTTCCCATTACCAAGGTCATTACCGACAATCTGTCACTGGTCATGATGTTCGCGTACTCGCAACCCCCGTTGCGCGAATTTCGTCGCAACAGCTTCGCTGGCGGTTGGGAGCTGATAGATGAAGTCCTGTTTGGCATTCCCGAGCAGTTGGCTACCCGCGCCATGATCGAACTCGTCCTGCTTTTCCGCACCCTGGACGACCATGAAGATTTGGACGACGGCTCTCTGGGCTCTCAGTTCGGAACGCTCCACCTCAAGAGCGGCAACATAAAGCCTCTCTCGATACGAGATGTCGCGAACAAGACCATCCACGCCAAGAAGATCGAGTGGGTATTTGACGACCACAAGAAGCCGGTTCTGAAAACCACAGCGCACGACGACTCCCGTGAGAATTGGACCCACGCGGAGATCGACCTCAATACGTTCGCCGTCGGTTGCCGCATGATGACGGGCTAATGCTGACTTCAAACAACAAGCCGCGCGCCCGTATTGCAACCCGGTCTTCAGTTTATGCCCTTATGGGTGTATAACGTCCCTGTTTCAACCTACGTCCATTTCGCACCATCCTTTCCGCCTCTGATTCGCCGAGCCATTTCAATGTTGTGGACCAATCTCAGAAATCAGGTCCGGCAGACCCCACTCCCGAAGTGGAAGCCGCTCATCCCGCTATTCGAAGCGGTCATGAACTCGTTTCAGGCCATCCGGGACGTAAAGCGGTCGAACAAGGACGGCTTCATCAAGATCACCATCGAGCGGGACGCTGTCCTCCTGGACGAGGAGTTTGCCCCAATCCGGTCCTTCACCATCACGGACAACGGCATCGGCTTGAACGACGAGAACTTCGACTCGTTCAATACGGCGTTCTCAGACCACAAGCTCGCCCGCGGCGGCAAGGGCCTTGGCCGGTTCACATGGCTCAAGGCGTTCGACAAGGTCGAGATAGACAGCACCTTCAAGGAAAAGGGAGAAGAAGCCCAGCGCCGGACGTTTACATTCGACGAAGACTACGAGATGGACAAAGAGGGCCTACCCCAAGCAACGCCCGGCCGCGGCACCGGGACCACGATAGGGCTCATAGGCTACCGCGAGCCGTACAAAGGCACATGTCCGCGGACAACTGACCAAATTATCCAGAAGCTCATTGAGCACTTTCTGCTCATCTTCTTGGAAGACGACTGCCCGCGCGTGAGCGTCACGGACCAAGGCCTTGTCCATTCGGTTAATGAGGTGTTCGACAAGGAGTTTCGCGCGACCGCTGCCGCGCATGAGTTTCACATCAAAGGCATGCCTTTCACGCTGCACGGCTTCCGGCTCACGACCCCGAGGCTATCGCGGCACAAGCTCGTCTATTCAGCCAATCAGCGTGGCGTGGTCAGTGACAAGCTCGAAGCATTCGTTCCAAACCTCAATACCCGGCTCATCGACCGTGACGGCAATTCGTTCGTCTACCTCGGCATCGTGCAGAGTCCATACCTGACCCAACACGTAAACCCAGCCCGTACGGATTTCGATTTTGCCTCTGGTGATGACGGCGAGGTGGACCAAGCCTCGCTCTTCGATGACGAGATAAAGCGCTCAGAGATACGTGACGAGTCTCTGAAGCACATCGAGGCAGACCTTCGTGAAGCCATCCAGAGCATCAACGAGGTCAAGGAAGAGAAGCTGCGCAACTACGTGAAGTCAGACGCGCCGCAGTACAAAATCCTTATGAAGTACACGCCCGAATTCATCGACAAGATATCTCCGAACGCCACAAAGCCCGACATGGAAACGGCGCTTCACCGCGAGCTGTACCAGCGTGAAGTAAAGATGAAGGCCGAAGGGTCGCGGATCATCAAAGAAGCCGAAAAGGTCGACGATTACGAGGCCTACCATCGACGGCTCTCCGCATTCATGGAAGAATACAACGAGCTGGGAACCTCGGCGCTCGCCCAGTACATCATGCACCGCCGCATTATTCTTGAGTTCCTTGAGCGCGCCATTTCATTGGGTGACGGCGACAAGAAGTACCCTCTTGAAAAGGTGGTGCATCAGCTCGTCTTCCCGATGCGCTCCACCTCAGAGGAAATTCCCTACCACGAGCAGAATCTTTGGATGATCGACGAGCGGCTCACCTATCACACGTTCCTCGCTTCCGATAAGCAGCTCCGCTCACTTGAAAACCCCGAGAGCGACTCGCAAAAGCGCCCCGACCTTTTCATTTATGACCAAAAGCTTGTTTACGGTGAAGGCGATCACCCCATCAATTCCATTACGATATTGGAATTCAAACGCCCCGAACGCGATGACTATTCCCAGGACGACAACCCCGTCATTCAGTCGCTTGAACTTGTCGACTCTATCCGCTCCGGCGAGTTCAAAGACTCGAAAGGCCGCCGCATTTCTGTGGCAAATGAGAAGATCCCTGCATTCTGCTACGTCATCTCAGACATTACGCCAACACTGAAGCGCGTTCTGAAAACAATCGACGCAACACCGACGCCCGACAATCAGGGGTACTACGGCTTCCATAAGACCTATGCCGCTTACTATGAGGTCATTGATTACAATAAACTGCTCGGCGACGCGAAGAAGCGGAACCGTATCTTCTTCGACAAGCTCAACGTGCTGCAGACCAACAACTGAGGCGTAACTTCTTGATACGGTGAAAAGGTACCGTAGCCTGCTCCCATGCAATGGGAGTTCTATGCGGCAATCTCGATTGAAAATTCACGCCATCGCTTTCTCTTGTAACCCGCAGGGGTCCTGACGTTCGTCACGCTTGTTTTTTCGTCAGAGCAGAAAGCCAAGTAATGCACTGCCTTTTGACATCCTCATGCGCCTACGGAGCCGAAGTATGCTGTCCGATGTTAGTTTTGATATCCCGGTCGTATCGGTTGAGCGCGCCTCGCCGGCGGGGCCGGAAACACAAAAGCCGCTCTCTTACGAGACGGCCCGAGTGATGATGCCTGGTAAGGCGCGGAATGCCCCGATGGAAACACCCTGCGCCTTATCCTTACCTTCCATCATGAGCACATAATGCCGTAGAAAAATGGGCGGGAGAGCGCAGTGGTGGGAAGAAGTCGAAATCGGCCTGTAAAACATCATTATGTTCCGCAGTGCTACTTGCGCCAATTCGCCAACAAGAAGGGCAAGGTTTTTCAGGTCTCGGTGTTCGACCGGGACGAACAGCGCTCCTTCAAGAACAACGTCAAAGACGTGGCGTGCCAAAACTACTTCAACCGGATTCACCTCGACGGCATGGACCCCAACACGCTCGAAAGCGCGATGTCTGAGTTTGAGAGCGGTCTCGCCGAAGCGCTGGTCCGTATCAATGAAGCGCGCAATCTCGAGAACGAAGACGACAAGTCCCATCTGATCACGCTCATTGGACTTGCGGCGCTGCGGAACCCCGACATGCGCAAGAACATTCGAGGCATTGCTGACGGCCTCGGCCGCATGCATATCGCCGCTCGCCTGCAGAGCCAAGCAACGTACGACGCGAGCGTTGCCGAAGCCAAAGCCGAGGGCGCGTTACCTGACGAGTATGATGTCACCTATGAGGAAATGGGAGCGGCGCTCGAAGATGGCGACTTCAAGATCGAACTCGACAACAACGCGCTCATAAGTCTCGAATTTCAGTTGCTTGACCATACGATACCGCTCCTGCATAAGCGAGGCTGGCATCTGTTGCGCGCACCCGAGGGTTCAGGCGGATTCATCACTTCTGACCGGCCGTTCTACCTCATGTGGGAAGATCCGTCCATGCGCGAAGGCCCGCTTGCGCCCGGCCTTGCTATGATGGGCACGGACATCTATTTCCCGATCTCTCCTTCCCTCGCCGTCGTCGGCGCGTTCAATGTCGGCAACACGATCGAGGATGCAAGCGAGGAGACTGTGGCGGTCTGTAACAGCACAATGCCCGACGGGGCCGACCGTCAAGTTTACTCTCCCGACCACAAATTCAAATACGCGCGCACGCGCGAAGAAGAGCCGCGCACCGGCAACCAGCTCATCTCCGATAAGCGGTTCTTGCGGAAGCGTTGGTGTGGATAACCCCTAATGGCGGTCGCGCAGCACACCAGCTAGGCAAGGCCCACACGTTCACAATCCGAAGAGGCAAGCGCCGCAGGCAGGAAAGGTGGACGCACGAGCAAAGGGGCGCGACCGTCTAACCTCAGTCATCCTTCGACATCAGATTGCTGCAGTATCCGCAGAGAGAACTTGAGTCATCTGACACATTGTTTGGAGTGAGCGGCTCACCGCACCTGTCGCAGTTTTCAAGAGAGAGAAAGCAATTGGTGCACTGATTTTCTTCCTCCCAGATTACATAGGTCTTGGTCGTACACTCCGGACACATACCGAGAGGGTCTTCGCCACCGTCTTTCACCGCAAAATGGCTCTCGTACTCGAAATGAGCTTCGAGAGCCGTTTCCATCAACGTGATGGCGTCAATCTTCTCGCCGCATTGTCTGCACTGTGCATCAGCAAAACCAGACTCATTGCGAGTTTGGTCGAGTCGGTAAACCAAATGCGAGCCACACTTGGGACAAGGGCGAGCGGCTTGCAACAAGCTTTCAGACTTCCAATCGACGCCGTCGAATGTCTCAGTGCACTGCTTGAGTTCCCGGTCATACAATTCCTTGGCGCCGAGCATGACGGCCCAGCTATCGCCGAGATGTTCGTTGGGTTGCTCTTTCAGCGAATTGAAGAGGTCGACCACGACGGGGAACGCGCGGGCAATCGCCTCACGAACCTTCTTGCTCGAAGCGTTGCTGTAGTAGTGCTCCATGTCATTGCGAATGCTGTTCAGGTCGCTGAGCTTCGAGCGGTCGATGCTCAACCCGAACGCCTTGAACCGCTCGCCAAGCTCATTGAAATCGACCGTCTTGTTATTCGCCTCGAAGGTCACGCCGCCGTTGCCGTCGGGGACCGGCACGAACTTGGTGCCGAGCACGTCCTTGACGGCGGCTTTCGGTGCCGCGCGCACGAGAACTTCCTTCGCGAGCAGCAACGTGCCGGCGTAGAAATTGCGAACGGCCGAAAGCGCCCGCTTCGGGTCGTTGTGCTCGTAATCCTCGATCCCGAGCTGGATAGACTGGATGGCGTTATCGAACAGGGTATTCATGGCCTAGGGGCCTCTTACGTATTCGGGAACTCATATTGCAAACAATGGGCGCGGCTACGGGACTTGAACCCGTATCTCCCTGTCTCTAGGTTGGTGTTGCGAAGACCCCTAGATCGAAAACAGGCGCTCTATCCTTTGAGCTAAACCGCGTTAGGCCGATGCCGCCTCCAGCTTCTTGCGCTTGAGGCGGGCCTGCTCGGCGGCCTTGGTGAACTCCGGCTCGATCGACTTGAGCTTGGTCACCAGCCCGTCGAGCGAGAAGGCGTTGCTGGTCTGTTGCTTCTTGCCGAGGTATCGGGCAACGCGCTTCAGGTATCCCTTCTTCTCAAGCTGCGTCAGAACCCGTTGGACCTGCCGGGGGCTTTTGCCTATGCGGGTGGCAATGGTCTCTTTTGCCAAGAACGGGTAATCGTCAGCGTCCCACCAGTGCATGAGAAGCTGCGCTGTGATATTGAACTGCAGCGGCGACAGCTTCAGCTTGGCCTGCGCGCGCAACAGCAGGTTCGGCAGTGGCGTATAGCCGAGCTTCATGACTTTCGGCGACCACTTGTCTTCGGCCCGCATTTTCTTCTTCTTCGGCTGAAGAGGAAGGGCGACGACATTGTTGGGCGGCGTCCCGGTGTCTGTTTGCTGTTTCATAGGCAACGATATGCTCCGTCTGAAATCGATCAACAAGTGGCGCAAACCGCGCGGGGGGAGACAAATCTGACCTCCCCCTACAATGTACTTGGCGTGCTGGATCACGAAGTACCAAAGTTGCGGTGTACTATTTCCCAGGACACCCGCGGCTCCCGGCACCGAGACAGATATGTCTCTGGTAGGGAGACGGAAGTGTCTCCCTAAAAATTTCAATCAGCCTACAGGCCCGCTACTTCTTCCACGTGATGATGACGTCCTGGTGGGGCAAGCCGTCCTCCCACGAGAGCTGGATGCGGTGTCTGGTCCCGTCCATGTCGAAGACAAAGGCGGCGGGCCTGTAGAGCGCCTTGTCGAGGCCCGTGCCGGTCACGTTATGGTCGGCAGCGAGAAGCGCGAACTCCAATCCCTGCAGGTCCAGCGTGATACCCATGATCTCGTCGCCGCCAGTCTTCACCACGGGCGCAATCTGGAGTTACGGTGACAGTGCACTCAATGGTCAGCCACTTTCACCGGGCCTGCGAACAACCGCGCACCAGCACTGAAAGTCCAGCGATATCCCCGATCGCCCTCAAACCAACTCCAACCTCAACGACCGCCCGACCATCTTCGCTGCCCGCTGCAGCGTGGCCAGTGTGACGTTGCCGTCCTTCGGGTCGAGCAGGCGGCCGATCTGGCTGCGCGAGGTCTTCATGCGCTGGGCCAGATTGTTGCGGGAGATGTTGTTCTCCTTCATCGCCTGCTCGATCTGCCACGCCAGGACTTCCTTGACGGCAATGGCTTCGAACTCGTCGCGCTTGCCTTCTTCGCCGAGGAAGTCATCGAGCGTGGTGAGCTTGGCGGTGGAACGAACGGCCTTCTTCTTCCTCGCCGCGGTCTTCTTGCCGGCCATCTTGGCCTCCTTCATTTCTCGAACTCACGGTTTCTGCGGCGCGCAAGGGCAGCTCGTCCGGCGGGGTCCTCTGCGTCTTCTTGATGAACCCGTGCAGGACCAGAATGCGGCCCTGCTGCGCGCTGAACAGGACGCGGGCGATCCGGCCGCTGGGCAGCGAGTGCGCACTTCCCACAAGCCATCGCCCAGCGCGCGGCACAGCGGCATTCCCACCGGCCAGCGGTATTGAACGCGCATGAGGTCCAGACCCCCCCCCCTCACCCCACCACCCGCCACAGCCTCCACCTCTCCGGCACGCCCTTGAGCCGGTGCACGCCGTGATCCCTCAGGTTGATCGTGGACTGCGCCGTCATCAGCTCCTTCACCGCGCTCGACACCAGCACCTCGCCCGCGCGCGCCTTTGCGGCGACGCGGGTGCCGATGTGGAAGGCGAGGCCGACCATTTCGCCACCGCTGATGGTGTATTCGCCGGCGTGCAGGCCGACCCGAATCTCGAGGCCGAGCGTGCGCATGGCCTTCTGGATCGCGGTCGCGCAGGCGATGCCGGCGGCGGGCTTTTTGAACGTCGCGAGCACGCCGTCGCCGGTGGTCACGACCTCCTTGCCGCCGCACGTCTTCAGTTCTTTTCGGACCGCGGCGTAGTAATGGCCCATCACCTTGGTCCAGCGCACATCGCCGAGCTTGGCGGCTTTCGCGGTGGAGCCGACGATGTCGACGATCAGGATGGTGGCGAGCGCCTGCTTGAGCTCGGCGCTGCGTGCGGCCGAGGGGCGCCGGTTCGCGATGGGTCCGGTCAGCGGCTCATAGCGATGATTGCGGCGCCGCGCGATTGCGGCTTTCGTGTAGTCCTGCGCGCGCTGCGCGGTGCCGCAACGAACCGTCTTCTCCTGCGGCAGACGCGACCAATAGACCTTGCGCCCGGCACCGGCGCCATGCACCTCCACGGCGCCCCACTTCAGGAAGACCGCCGAGCCAACGCGCCTGACACACCACGCCTTCGACGTGTACCCGGAGACGTTCGACTGATGGACACCGATGCGAAGGAATTTCGGCATGAATGTGCGGCCAAAGACCGTTCGGGCGTAGCTTGTCGCAAAACCTAGTCGCACAACCCGGTGTTGGCAACCTGACTCCCGTCCCGCCGCCCGCCCTGCGGAGCAATCGCATGTGGAAGCGACGTCCCTATGGCCATCCTTCGAGACGCCCGCAATTGGCGGGCCCTCAGGATGAGGACGGAGTGCGCGGCAGCAGTTTCAGCGGGCACCGATGCCGCTCGGCCTCCCCCTGAGGAGATGCCATTGCGATTGCCCTGCACTGCGCCCCCAGGCTGGCAGCCTAGATTCCTCTGCCGCCGCCCTGTTTGCCGATCGTGCAGCGCCACCCGGCCAGACGTTCGGCCGGATGCTGCGCCATCCATTCGGCGAGCTGCGGCGCGCCGATCAGGCATGACTGCATCGTGACGTCGGCGAAGTCCGAGGTCGTGACGATCTGTTCATGACAGTCGGTCGGAGACGAGAGGCTGCAGAGCACGGCAATGATCCTGATCATCTCACACGAGCTCCTTCGACCAATCGTATTCGGGCCTGGCCGCCGAGCGCGCCACCGGTTTGGCGGCGTCGACGCTCGAGGCCTTTTCGGCGCGGCGCTGATAGTCATCGGCGAGCAGCTTCAACCGCGTCGCGACCACCTCGTCGGTCATGCTCATCGCAGCGCGCAGCAGGCTCTGCGCCGTTTCCATGTATTGCTTGCCTCGTCGTGACATCTGCAGTGTCATGGCATCCTCGCACGGTTCTCTGGAGATATTTCGAAGGCAATCGGGACACGGCCGAACCAGTCGCGGTCATCCCGGCGGCGGGTCGCGAAACGTTCGACGCACTTCTTCGAGCAGAGAGGCTTGCGCCACGCGTAATACCTGACCAGGCCGAACCGGCCGTCGCAGACGGCGCAGCGCCCGGTTCGACCATGAGGATTTCCAGAGCAGGTTGGCATTGACGTCTCCTCTCGTTGTCGCCTGATGTCGCCGATCACCTCTTCTGTTGCACCGGGGCTTGCCTCGCCTTCCGATGAAGCGGGCGGCATTCGTCGTCCAAGCCGCCAACGAAGCCAATCTACGAGTCCTGCGCGGCGATCTCTTTCACCAAGGCGCCCTCAATTGCGCATCTGCACGACGCGCGGCCCGGCACATGGCGGGCCGGCTAGCGCCGGTCTGCCGGGCGCGGCGTCGATCGACTGGAGGCGCAGCGAAAAGCGTTGTGCTATCCTCCCGCGGGGGCGGCAGGAGAGAGAAACCATGGCAACGAGTGTCAAGCAAATGCTGGAAGCTGCGAACGCGGCGGTCCCGAAGATCACCTCCGACCAGGCGGCCGAGATGATCAAGAACGGCGACACGCTGGTGGTCGACGTTCGCGATGCGCCGGAAGTCGCCGCCAGCGGCAAGATCGCGGGCGCCGTGCATGTCTCGCGCGGGATGCTGGAATTTCGCGCCGACCCGGAATCGCCCTATCACGACAAGGCGTTCGACAAGACCAAGACCGTCATCCTCTATTGCGCGTCCGGCGGCAGATCGGCGCTGGCCGGGAAGGTGCTGAAGGATATGGGCTACGAGAAGGTCTACAACGTCGGCGGCTTCAAGGATTGGTCCGGGGCAGTCGAGAAATAGGCGGAACCGGCAGCGCGGTTCCCTGCCCGGGCTGTCACGGCAAGGGGCGCATTGGCGGCGCGCCTTGCGGGACCTGCGGCGGGCGCGGGACCGTCGTCCGGGCCATTGGCGGTACATGACCTTGCCGCGTCGATCGGGACTTCATCTTCGTGGCAACGATTGGCCGTCACGCGTGTTGTCCTGACCTGGAACACAGCGAGGCGCGCCATGGGCAAGGATAACGAACTGAAGCCCGACGACTTCCCGATCGAAGCCGACAAGGACAAGTTGAAGACCCACAAGGGCGAGCCCGTCGCCGACGCCGAATCGGAGCAGATTGCGAATGAGATCGCCGACCGGCTGAACGAGCACGCGCACCGGGAAGAGCAGGATCGCTGGTCGGCGTAGCGGCAACCGCCGCCCCGCAGGATTGGAACGACCAGGCGTTCCCGCGCATTGGCCCGCGCCGGATCCCACATGATCCGGCAATGGCGGCCCCGGCACGAACCGCCCCCGGACGGCCGGGGCCGCCTGATCGCGAGCGAAAGGAGCGAACATGAAAGCGCTTGTTCGAGCGCCCCGGCGAGATCAAAGACGGAGCGCCCCGGGGACAACGAAAGGCAAAGCCAGGGCGGCCAGATGAACGCACCGGGCGCCGGCACGATGGGAACGAACCGCAAATAGGCGCGGGCGGAGGTCGCGCCCTCACTCCGGATACGCGAACAGATCGATCGGCTCGCTGAAGCCGCGCACCGCGTGCTGGCCGACATGCTCCAGGGCGAACTCTTTCTCAACCAGCTCGGCGAAGGCGCGCGACAGCAGCACCTTCTTGCCGATCGTCTTGGTCAGCGCCTCGAGGCGGGAGGCCATGTTGACGGCCGGGCCGATCACGGTGAAGTCGAGCCGGCTGGTCGATCCGATATTGCCGTACATGACGTCGCCGACGTGGACGCCGATGCCGTAGTTCAGCGGCGCACGGCCGGTGCCGCTGTTCCGTTCGTTCAGCGCGGCCATGGCCTGCCGGGCCTCGGCGACGGCGCGAAGCAGGTTTGCGCAAGCGTCGGGCGCGCTGAGCGGGAAGATGGCGAGCAGCCCGTCGCCGATGAATTTCAGGATCTCGCCGCCGTGCCGCGCGATCGGCTCCGACATCGCGTCGAAATAGTCGTTGAGCAGGTCGATGACGTCGTCGCGCGGCCAGTTGTCGGAGATCTTGGTGAAATCGCGCAAATCGCAGATCATGATCGCGGCGCGGACCGTGGTGCCGGTGCCGCGCCTGGTGGCGCCGGCCAGGATCAGCTCGCCGGCATGGGAGCCGACATAGGTCTCCAGCAGCGTGCGGGCCAGGCGGTTCTTGATGCGGATCTCGCTGACCAGCGCCAGCACCGGCAGCAGCTTCTTGAGGCCGGCGATATGCGCGTCGTCGAACCCGCCGGGCCGGTCGGTCGCGAAGGTGACGATGTGGCGCTTACCGAGCGTATGGTAGAGCGGCCAGGCGACATAGTCGGTGAGGCCCTTGGCGCGCATCTCGTCATAGAGGGCGTGCTTGCGGCCGAGCGAGGGATCCTGCTCGAGCTTCTCGCGCAGCTCGGTGGCGCCGTCATGGATCTCGTGGGCGGCACTGCCGATATATTCGGGCCGCTCGCGAACTTCATAGTCGACCAGCGCAATCTCAGCCTCGCGGCTCCCGTCGGACCACATCATGCGGGCCCCCAGCCATTGCGGGTGATTGATCAACACGTGGAGCGTCGCCCGCTTCACGGGAATGCCGGCCTGCTGGAGGCGGATGCACATCTGCGCGAAGATGTCGTCGATGAAGCGCTCGTCGCGCGTGCCGTTGGTCAGCCAGTCGATGACGCCGTCGGCAGGCGTGGGGGCAAGGTTGTCTGGCGCGGTCATATTCTGCCCCTCGAGCTGCGGTCTGCTACCGAAGCAGATATCATGCTCCGGCCCGGCGGCGTCAACCTGGCCAGTTGCATGGATTGTGCGCAGCAGGCGACCGGTGCAGCGGTCGCCTAAGCGAGCAGCCGGATCGATCCCAGCACCGCGAGGCCCGAGACGAGCGCGAGCGTCGCCGGCTCCGTCAGCTCGACCTTCAACGTGCCCTCGTCGGGAATCGTAAAATTCTCGTCATCGAGACGGATGCGGCATTCGCCGCGCGCGGCGTAGACGAGATGGGTGCCTGCCGCGAGCGGCCGCTCGCCGGGCTCCCTGAGCGCGAGAAGATCGATCTCCGCCGCACCGCGCCGCGCCATGAGGTTCACGACCTCGACCGGACCGGCCTCGAGCTCGGTGACGATCTCGAGCTCGCCGGTGAAGCGCACGGTCGTAAAAGGTTCACGTTCGTCGAATGCCTGCGTGGGCGACTTCAGCACGAGCCCACGCCCGCCCACGACCATCTGCAAGCGGTCGATGCCGGGCATGTAGGAGAAGGGACCGGGCGCCACGATCGGCGTCGAAGCAAAGCGCCAGAGCAGGCTGTCCCAATTCTTCCGGGGCGCATCGTCCCGATGAGCGTCCGCAATGTCGGTGAAGATGCCGCCGCCATTCTTCCAGGGCGAGCGGGTATAGTTTTCGGGCTCGAGCAGCGTGGTTTTCATGTCTTTGGGTCATCCGGGAACAGCAAGAGGGCACGAGCTACTCACGTATCATGCGCCTGACGGACTGGCTTAGCCAATCGGCTGGACCGTTCTTGCTCAGCCCTGATCACCAGATCATGCGGTTCAGATTGATGACACTCGGCGCACTGCACGCTAAGATTGCACGTTTGATTTAAATGACGTCCTTCTGGCACTGCCTTTTGGGCGATCTTCCATGTTCAAAATTATCGAGAGAAGCGATCTCACCGAAATCCACTTGCGCCACGTTCCCGAAGGCCATTTTTACATGTTTCGAGTTACCATCGTCGGAGGTCGGCACCTGATCGAAACAGGAAAGATGGCTGAAAATCCACATCCGCACACCGCGGCCTATAGTTACGCGCGTCAAGCAAGGGAGTTTGAAGCCGAAATCGCAAGTCGACGTGATTATCTGTTACTTCCTCTTGAGCGTTTTGCATCACCCATCTTGGTGGAATCACCAGCTCCGGAGGATGGAGCTTCTGATATGGCAGCGCGACAGTCGCAAAGGGCTCAAGACGCACCTCCTGCCGAGGCAGCACGACCGTTGCAAACGCCTCAAGACGACAAAGCGTCATCCAAGTTCTCTTTAATCATGGGCATACTGCTATTCGTTGGGCTTCTCGCGCTGCTCCATGCCCTATCTCGCTGACGCCGTCATTTCGACGTCAATGCCGCGACGGCCCGCCAGGCGGCGTCGGGCGCAGCCGACATGAGCTGCCGGCAGCGGTCGCGCATCAAGGCGGCCGGACGATCGTGGCGGCGCTGCTTCAACACCGCTTCGAAATCGGCGAGCGCATCAGCAAACCGGCGTGCGCGATAGGCGGCGAGGCCGCGCTCGTAATCCGCGATCCAGCCGATCGCGTCACTATCATCGGCCGTCTCGCCCGCGATCCCGATCAGCTCGTGGACGGAGATCCCCTCCTCGCGTCCGTAGACCGCGATGCTGTCGACCTCGCGCGTGATGACGACGCCGCGCGCCAGACGTTCGGTCGCCGCGCCGAGCAGGATCCGCGTCCCGTAGGATTTGTTGGCGCCTTCGAGCCGGCTGGCGACGTTCACGGCATCGCCGATCACGGTGTAGTTCAGCCGCAGCTCCGAGCCGATATTGCCGACCAGCATGCGGCCGGAATTGATGCCGATGCGGATCTGGAGCGGCTGGCCGAGATCGTCGACAAGGCCCGACTGTTCGATCGCGCTCCGGCAGGCGAGCGCCGCGCGGCAGCATCGCGCGGCGTGATCGTCTTGCGGCTGCGGCGCGCCCCAGAACGCCATCACGGCATCGCCGATGAACTTGTCGATGGTCCCGCCATGGGCAACGATGATTTCCGAGGTGATGTCGAGATAGCGCGACAGCAGCGGCACCACGCGGTCGCCCATCCGCTCGGACAGCCCGGTGAAGCCGGCAATGTCGATGAACATCACGCTGAGCTCCTGGACGCTGCCGCCGGGCCTCGCCTCGACGCCCTGGCGCAACAAGCCGCGGACGAGATCCGCCGGGATGAACTTGCGGAAGGCCGACAATCCCGCCGCCATCTCGGCGATCGCGCCCGACAGGCTCGCGATTTCCCTGAGCCGCGACGGATGGCGGCGGACCTGCTCCAGCGCGAAGGCCTCGACATGGCGCAGCTCGCCGACGACGCGTGACAGCGGCGCGGCAATGACGGAGCGCGCCAGCGTCGCCGAGGCCAGCGCCGCGAGCACGGCGCCGATGGCAAGGCCAAGGATCAGGCGCCGCAGCGTCGTCTCGACCGGCCCGAGAAACTCGGCCTCGGGGATCACGGTCGCGAGCGACCAGCCGGGAAACGACAGCGGCGTCAGCGCGACTTCATAGGCGGCGCCGCCCGACATGAGCCGGCTTCGCCAGGCCTCCCTGCCGCCGGCCTCGCCCGCCTTGCCGAGCGCCAGGCGCGCGAGCGGCAGCAGCGCCGTGTCGCCGCGCGCCGGATGGAGCTCGTCGGCATCCTTGTCCGGCGCCGCGACGAGCTCGCCGCTATCGTCGACGATGAAGGCGGTCCCCGTGCGCCCGACCTCGAGCTGCGACAGGAAGCGCGCGAGCCTGGTGTATTCGATGACGACGGCCAGTACGCCTTGCCGCTCCTGATAGACGTCGATCGGCCCCGCGAAGGCGATCGACGGCCGCACGCCAGTCGCATGGTCCAGCACCCTGAACCATTGCGGATCATCCGCGGTCAGCCCGGCCTTGAACCAGGCCTGATCGGCGACGTGAAACGAGGTCGGCTCAAAGCGGCGGTTGGCGAACTCGATGTCGCCGGGCACCACCTCATATTCATCGACGCGGCGCTGGCCGGCATGGTCGGTCCGCGAGATCTCCATCATCTCCAGGCGGCGATCGCCGAGCTTGTGCGCGGCGAAGAAGGAGCCATCGGGCCAGCCGAACGCGACCCAGGAAATCGTCGCCTGCGACTGCAATTGCGAGAGAAAGACGAACTCGCGCTTGTCGGCCTCGCGAGTGTCGAGCACGTTCTGGAGGAACAGCGTGCGGATCGCCGTGTGGGCGGCGCGCGCCTCGTCGACGATGGCCGAGACCTCCTTGCGCACGGCCGCGACGATCTGCTCGTTGATGGTCGAGGCGAGCTGCCGGCTGGTCGCCTCCGCCGTGCGCCACCACAACAGGCTCGACAGCGCGGCCGTCAGCAGGATCGCGGCCAGGACCAGCGCGGAGACCGCAAGGCGGATGCTGACCGTCAGCCCTGCGATCGCGCGAAGCCGTCGTTCGGAATCGACTTTCATCGCTGCTTTCGCGCCTCGTTGCGAGTCACTGACATGTCTTACGCCGCCGGCGCTCGTTCGTTACGTCTGGCAGGAGCGAGCGCGCACAGCCAATGCCCGGCGGCTACCATCTCGATAGAAGCTGGGCATTGGCTTCGAGCCGACGCTTGCCCGCTAATCCCCGCTCGAGCGCACCGCCCGTGCGCCCGATCCAACCGGTCTCACGGATTCGTGAGCAAGCTGCCTGTAACGCAGGTGGCGAGCGGAGCGAAGGAGACCATGCGCAGTCGCCTGCCAGGCGACGCCATCTCGAACAGGAGAACTCGATGTCTGCCAAACATGCTGTCACCTCCCTCGTCCTCGCCGGTGCGATGTCGACCGCGCTCGCGACCCTTGCCGCCGCCAGCCCCCTGACCAAGGCCGAGGGCGATGCGGCCGTCGCCGCCAAGAAGGAGAAGTGCTTCGGCGTCGCACTGAAGGGCCAGAACGATTGCGCAGCGGGTCCGGGCACGACCTGCCAGGGCACCTCGACCGTCGACTTCCAGGGCAACGCCTGGAAATTCGTGCAGGGCGGCACCTGCACCAGCATCGAGCTGCCGAACGGCAAGAAGGGTTCGCTCAAGCCGGTGTAACGGCCGGCGCGACATCGCCAGGACGCACGAACGGAGCAGCACGATGAGCACGGTGACCAATTCGACCGGACCTGCGGCCGTGCCGCTCCGTTTCGGGACGCCCATCGGCGGCGTCGCCGGGACGAGCTTCAAGCCCGAGCATCTCCCGGCCATCCTCGCGGCAGGGCCTCGGCGCGGCTTCTTCGAGGTCCACGCCGAGAACTACATGGGCGCCGGCGGCCCACCGCATCGTGCGCTGGAGGCGATCCGCCGCGACCATCCGCTCTCGCTGCATGGCGTCTGCATGTCGATCGGCGGGCCCCGGCCGCTCGACAAGGCGCATCTGGCGCGCTTCCGCGGCCTGGTCGCACGCTACCAGCCGGCGCTGGTCTCCGAGCATCTCGCCTGGTCGACGCATGAGACCAGCTTCTTCAACGATCTGTTGCCCCTGCCCTATACCGAGGCGACGCTGGCTTGCGTTTGCGATCACATCGACCAGGTGCAGGAGGCGATCCGCCGCCCGCTGCTGCTGGAAAACCCCTCGACCTATGTCGCGTTTCGCGAGTCCTCGATGAGCGAGACCGACTTCATCCGCGCCATCGCCGAGCGCACCGGCTGCGGGCTGCTGCTCGACGTCAACAACGTGTTCGTATCCGCAACCAACCAGGGCTTCTCGGCGCTCGAGTATCTTGCGGAGTTTCCGCTGTCGCGAGTCGGGGAACTTCATCTCGCGGGCCATGCCGAGCAGGCCGACGACGAAGGCGACCTGCTGTTGATCGATAGCCATGACGGTCCGGTCGCGGACGCCGTCTGGAAGCTCTACGAGATCGTGATCCGGCGCCGCGGCGCGGTGCCGACGCTGATCGAGTGGGACAGCAGGATACCGGACTGGCCGGTGCTCCAGGCGGAAGCCGCCGCGGCCCAGGCAATCCTCGACCGTCATCAGTCCGCCGTGCCGGCAGGAGACCGCCATGCCGCATGACGCCGGCCTGTCCTTCGCCGCCTCGTTCGCGCCGGCGCTGCTGGATCCGGCGCGCAGCACACCCGCGGACTTGACCGGCCCGAACGGCAAGGCCGCCGGCCGGCGCTACGACGTCTACCGCAACAACGTCACGGTCAGCCTGATCGACGCGCTGGCCGCGATCTATCCGGCGGTGCAGCGCATCACCGGCGCCGACTTCTTCCGCGCCATGGCGCGTACCCATGTCCGCGGCAATCCGCCGACATCGCCGCTGCTGTTCGAATACGGCCGCGACTTCCCGGAGTTCATCGTGCGGTATGAGCATGCGCAGGCCATGCCCTGGCTCCCCGACGTCGCCCGCATCGAACGCGCCTGGCTCGATGCCTATCACGCCGCCGACGCGCTTCCGCTGTCGCCGGCCCGGTTGTCGGCGGTGACGTCCGATCGTTTGGCCGATCTGGTGTTCGTTCCGCATCCCGCCACGCGATGCCTGCGCTTTCGATATGCCGCCGTGACGATCTTTGCCGCCAACCGCGACGATGCACCGATCATGCGCATCGATGCCTCCACGCCGGAGGATGCCCTGATCACGCGACCCGAGTTCGACGTCACCGTGCGCCGCCTTCCGCCCGGCGGGGCGGTCTTCGCGGACGGCCTGATGTCGGGGCGACCGCTCGGCGAGGCCGCGGCGTCGGCGCTGGAAGCTTCAAGCGAGTTCGACATCGCCGCGAACATCGCCGGACTGATCGAAGCCGGCGCTTTCACCTCGCTCGCTTGCGGAGACCCATCATGATCACGGACCGGCACATGGCCACCGACAGCGGCCTGCCGTCGCCCGGAGTGCTCATCGACAAGGCCAATCATCTGGTGCAGACGGTTGCGACGCCCTCGCTCGTCCAGCTCGTACTGCGCGTCGCGCTGGCGGTGCCGTTCTGGCGCTCGGGCATGCTCAAATGGGACGGCTTCCTCAGGCTCAACGACACCGCCGTGACGCTGTTCAGCGACGAATTCATGCTGCATCTGCCGGGCGGGCCCTATCACTTTCCGGCACCGACGGTGATGGCCTTCCTGTCGGGTTCGGGCGAGATCATGTTCCCGATCCTGCTGGTGCTGGGACTGGGCACGCGGTTCGCGGCGCTCGGGCTATTGTTCATGACGCTGATCGTGGAGCTCACGGTGCCGGATGGCTGGCCCATCCACCTCACCTGGGCCGCCATGGCGCTGGGCATCATGGCTCACGGGCCGGGGCGCATCTCGCTCGATCATCTGATCTGTCGCGCGCGATCGCACGGGCGATAGGCACGCACAATGTCGTGCATCCACACGACGACCGTCATCCCCATCCTTCGAGGCTCACCTTGCGATGCGATGCATCGCAAGGTGAGCACCTCAGGATGACGTCAGTGCGTGCGGTTGGCCGTTTAGGCCTTCACATCCCGCTCAAGCCGCTATCGACCGCGAGGGTCTGCGCGGTGACGTAGACGCTTTCGTCCGAGAGGAAGAACAGCACGGCATAGGCGATCTCCCATGCCGTTGCCTGGCGGCCGAATGGAATGTGGCCCTTGCCGCGGTTGGGGCGCCCAGCGCCGGCCTCGCGGCCGTTGGGAGTGTCGACGAGGCCGGGATAAACGAGATTGGCGCGGATGCCGCGCCGCGATCCGAGATGGGCGATGTTGCGCATGAGGCCGCCGAGCGCGGCCTTGGAGGAATCGTACACCGCCATCTGCGAGCCGGCCTTCAGCGCGGCGATCGAGGAGATGAAGACGATGGCGCCACCATCGTCGAACTTCGGCAACGCGGCGCGGCAGCATAGCATGGGGCCGCGGACGTTGACGTCGTAGATCTTGTTCCACTCGTCCGGGCTGACCGCGTCGAGCCCGACCTTGCCGAAGGTGCCGATGTTCAGCACCATGCCGTCGAGCCCGTCCATGGCGCGGTGCGCTTCCGCGATCATGCGCTGAACGTCGGCCTCGGACGTGACGTCGGCGGCGATGGCAAAGGCTTCACCGCCCTCATCGGTGATGCGCTTGACGGTCTGCTCGGCAGAGCTGCGGTTGAGGTCGGCCACCGCGACCTTGGCACCTTCGCGTGCGCATAGAATGCTCATGGCCCGGCCGTTGCCGATCGGATCGGTGGCGGCGTCGAAGACGCGCTGGCCGCCGCCGACGATCAGGATGCGGCGCCCTGTCAGGCGCCCCCTGCCCGGCGCTTCGCCCAGCGATTCCGCGCTCGGCGGACGGACGTAACGGTCCGGCTTGCTCTCGGTCTCCGCCATCTCAGCTGCCCTGTTTCTTGCCGCCGTCATAGACCTTCATGCCGGCTGCGGGGTCGAGATCGGTTTCGGTCGCCTCGGTGAGGCGCGCCATCATCATGTAGAAGCCGAGCGCGACGATGGATTCGACGATCTCCTGGTTGCTGAAGTGCTTTCGCGCGGCAGCGAAGGTCGCTTCCGCCACGCGGACGTTCTCGACCACCTCGCGACCGAATTTCAGCAAGGCACGCTCGGCCTCGCTCAACGCGGCGGCGTCGTAATCTGCGCGCTCCACGGCATCGATCTGTCCCTGCGTGCAGCCGACGCCGAGCGCGATCGGCACGTGCTGGCGCCATTCATAGGCGCCGCCTTCGAGCTGCGCGGCCTGGAGGATCAGCAGCTCGCGGTTGACGGCCGATAGCTTCTGCTTGTGCAGGATCGAATTGCCGAGCCGCATCGCCGGGATCATGTTGGCCTCGGCGTGGGCCATCATGCGGAAGATGTTGAGCTTGACCGGCATGCGGTCGAACGAGGCGCGGATGTCGCCGCTCGTCGTCTCCGGATCAATCAGGGGCAGCCTTGCCACGCGTTTCTCCCTTGGGCTTTCGTTTCTTGTTGTCGTCGTCATGGCCTGCCGCAATCAGCGACAGGAAGAACGCGAGATAGCGGTCGATCGCCTCGATCACCTTCGCTCGCGGCGAGGGCGCCGCGCCCATCACGTAATGTTCGAGACGGATGTAGATCAACCCGGCGGCGAACAGCCGCGCGGTCTCGCGCGGATCGGGGGTGGAAACCAAACCGGCGAGCGCAAAGCCGCGGAAATAATCCGTCATCAGGCTCTGCTCGCGCGCGTAGAAATGATCGGCGAACTTGGCGCGGATGCCGGGGACGCGGTTGCGCTCGGCGGTGATCACCTTCTGAAACTGGTGCTCGCGCGGATCGGACCATTGCTCGACGAGGTCGAGCGCGAACTGCCGGCAGAACGCGGCGGGCTGCCGCGCGAGCTGCCTGTAGCGCGCCTCCTCCAGCCGGCTCGCGGAGCTGGCCGGACCGTGCTCGGCGACGATCGCCTCCAGGATCGCGGCCTTGCCGGGGAAATGATTGTAGAGGCTGCTCTCGCGGATGCCGACGCGCCGGGCGAGCTCGCGCATCGAGGCGCCGCCATAGCCGCTTTGCGCAAACAAATTGAGCGCTTCGGAAAGGATGCGCTCGCGGGTCGTGGGCGCAGCCGCTTCCGCCGCGCTGGAGGTGTGGACAGCCATGCGGCTTGACTAACGAACGATCGTTCGCTAGTCAACCGTACGAACGATCGTTCGTTTCGCAAGTCTGGCGGCAACGGTCGCGGCCCGCAAGTTCGCTTTCGGGTGCTGTCCTCGCGTTTCAACTCCGCTCCATCGAGAGGCGGAGAGCAATTTGGGAGATGACGTCATGGCGCGCCTTGCCCGCCGTCGGCTTTATGCGGCCTGCATCCTGTTGCCGCTGCTCGCAGCAAGCACCGCCCAGGCCCAAAGCGCGAAATACGATCCCGGCGCCGACGACAAGACCATCAGGATCGGCACCACCGCGCCGCTGAGCGGCCCGGTGTCGGCCTTCGCGCAGATCGCCAAATCGGCGGAGGCCTATTTCCGCAAGGTGAACGACGAGGGTGGCGTGAACGGGCGACGCATCCAGATGATCATCGCGGATGACGCCTACAGCCCGCCGAAGACGGTGGAGCAGACCCGGCGGCTGGTCGAGAGCGAGGAAGTGCTCTTGATCTTCGGCGGCGTCGGTACGCCAACCAACAGCGCCGTGCACAAATATCTCAACGAGCGCAAGGTGCCGCAGCTCTTCCTCGGCTCCGGCGCAGCCAAGTGGGATGACCCGAAGAATTTTCCGTGGACCGTCGGCTGGCAGCCGACCTATCGCGACGAGGCGATCGCCTACGCCAAGTACATCAAGGCGAGCCACGCCAATGCCAAGGTCGGCGTGCTCTACCAGAACGACGATCTCGGCAAGGACTATCTGAAGGCGCTGGAGGAAGGGCTCGGCAGCGGCGAGGCGATCGTCGCGCGGGCGGCTTACGAGACCTCGGCCCCGACCGTCGACACCCAGATCCTGCAATTGAAGACCGCGGGCGCGGATGTCGTCCTCGTCGCGGCGACGCCGAAATTCGCGGCGCAGGCGATCCGCAAGATCGGCGAGATCGGCTGGAAGCCCGTGACCATCATCTCGAACGTCTCGGCCTCGATCAGCGGCGTGCTGGAGCCGGCCGGCAAGGACAATTCCACCGGCGTCATCTCCAGCCAGTATCTGAAGGACGCGACAGACCCCGCGCTGAAGGACGATGCCGGCTACAAGGAGTGGCTGGCGTTCATGGACAAGCACATGCCGGACGCCAACAAGAGCGACTGGCTCAACGTCTACGGCTACACCATCGCGCAGACGCTGGTGACGGTGCTGAAGGCATCAGGCAATGACCTCACCCGCGCCAACGTCATGAAGCAGGCGACCACTATGAAGGACGTGCGCCTGCCGATGCTGATCAACGGGACCGCCGTGAGCAATTCGCCCGAGCGCTTCACGCCGATGACGAGCCTTCAATTGATCCGTTTTGACGGCACGCGCTGGGTGCCGTTCGGCGGTCTCCTGAAGAACTGATCATGCGGGGGTTGCGGATCGGCAGCATGCGGGTCGATCTCGTCAGCGAGATTCCTGCACTGGCGTTCGACAAGAGCTGGCTGTTCGCCAACGTCACCGACGATGTGATCGCGGAGAACCGGAGCTGGCTCGACCAGCGCTATATCGAGCCCGAGACCGGCCGCTTCATTCTCAGCCACCATTCCTACCTGGTGCGCACGCCGCGCTGGACCGCGATCGTCGACACCTGCTGCGGCAATCACAAGCATCGACCGCGCGTGCCGGCATGGAACGAGCTGAATCAACCCTATCTCGAAAACTTGCAGGCGCTGGGCGTTGTCCCCGAGCAGGTCGATTTCGTGATGTGCACGCACCTGCATGTCGATCACGTCGGCTGGAACACGCGCCTCGTGGACGGGCGCTGGGTGCCGACCTTCCCTAACGCGCGCTATCTGATGGGGCGGGCCGAGTACCACCATTTCGAGGCCGCGCACAATGCTGCGCCGAAGAGCCCGGTGAACCACGGCTCGTTCGCGGATTCCGTGCTGCCGGTGGTCGCGGCCGGCCTCGCCGAATTGGTCGAGACCGACCACCGTCTGTTCGACGATCGCGACGCGGCCCTGCGCTTCGCGCCGGCGCCCGGCCACACCGCCGGCAACATGCAGATCCTTCTCAATGGCGGTCACGAACACGCGGTGATGTCCGGCGACGTCATCCATCATCCGATCCAGTGTGCCGCGCCGTGGCTGTCGAATGCCGCCGACGTCGATCCGGCTGCGGCACTCGCAACGCGAATGGCGTTGCTGGAGGAGCTCGCCGACACGCCAAGCTACCTGCTCACCGGCCATTTCCCCGCACCGACCGCGGGACGCGTGATCCGGCACGGCGAGGCCTATCGATTTCGTTTCGAGGACTAGACCATGAAGCTGAGTTCGATCGGCGGCCCCGGAGTTCACCTCTCCCCAGCGGGGAGAGGTCGGATTGCGCAGCAATCCGGGTGAGGGGCCGCAATGCGAAGCGAGACCGTAACCCCTCACCCGGATCGCATCTTTCGATGCGACCCGACCTCTCCCTATGGGAGAGGTGATCCGAGCTCGTGGCTCGCAATCGATTCAACCAAAACCTATTCTTCTTCAGGAGATGCCACATGATGCTGCGCACGGCCACGCTTTCGTTTCTCGCATTGCTGTCGGCGACGCTGGCGTTGCGCGCCGAGGACCCTGCCGCCTACCCCACCCGCAAGATCAAGATGCTGCTGCCCTATGCGGCCGGCGGCGGCGGCGACGTGGTCGGCCGGCTGCTTGCAGACAGGATGAGCAAGACGCTCGGACAGAGCATCTATATCGAGAACCACACCGGCGCCGCCGGCACGCTTGGCACGCAGATGGTCGCGACATCTCCGAATGACGGCTACACCATCACCGTCGGCGGCATGACCACGCATGTGCTTGCCCCCGCGATCTATCCAAAGCTGCCCTACGATCCGATCAAGGATTTCACGACCATCGGCCGCGTCGGCACCTCCTCCATCATGCTGGTCGCGACCAGGAACTTTGCCGCCAATGACATCAAGGGCCTGGTCGCGCTGGCCAGGAAGGGCGAGCCGATCCAGTACGGCAGCTGGGGCGTCGGCTCGACCGGTCAATTCTGCGCGGAGATCCTGATGCAGCAGACCGGCATCAAGATGGACCACGTGCCGTTCAACGGCATCGCCAAACTTGCCGGCGATCTGCTCGGCGGCCACATCTCGCTCGCGACGCTCGACGTCGCCACGGCGACGCCGCTGGTGAAGGACGGCTCGATCAAGGCGCTCGCCGCCTGCGGCGAACGTTCGCCGAGCCTGCCGGATGTCGCCAGCTACAAGGAACAGGGCGTGGCATTCGATCGCAGCCTGTCCTGGGCGATGTATGCGCCGGCGGGGCTCGCTCCGCCGACCGCGCAGAAGCTGTCGGCAGCCCTGAAGGAGGCGCTCGGCGACGAGGTAGTGAAGCAGAAGCTTCTGGGCCTCGGCATCACCCCGCAATTCGTCCCTGGCGACGAGCAGCGCGACATCAATGCCCGCGACATCGCCGCCTGGAAGCAGGTTGCCAAGGATGCAGGCATCGAGGTCAAGTGAATAGCTGGGCTATCGCACATGAAGAAAGACTTGGCGGAGAGCTTGCTCGCGGCCATCCTTCGAGACGCCCGCCTACGGCGGGCCCTCAGGATGAGGTCGGGTTTTACAGCAAGATTGCAGACCCTCATGGTGAGGAGCCCGCCAAGGCGGGCGTCTCGAACCATGCAGGCCGCGCTTGTCCGGCAGCCTCTTGCTGCCAATGCGATAGCTCCGAAGTGAACAAGGCAGGAATGGGAGCGCGGGCATGAGCCGCATCTTCGGCGCGGTGCGCCAGAACGGATATGTGGTGCGGGACATTCACGCCGCGATGACGCACTGGATCGAGGTGATGGGCGTCGGCCCCTGGTACTACATGGACCGGGTCAAGACCGATTGGTTCCGCCATCGCGGCCAGGATTCCGCCGTCGAGATGAGCATCGCACTGGCCAATTCCGGCGATCTCCAGATCGAGTTGATCCAGCAGCGCAACGACGCGCCTTCACTTTACAAGGAGTTTTTGGACGCCGGGCACGAAGGGCTCCAGCACATGTCGTACTGGAGCCACGACTATCAGGCGCTCTACGACAGGGCGATCGGGCTCGGCTACAGGATCGGCCATGAGGGCCAGATCGGCGGCGAGAAGGGACGCTTTGCCTATTTCGACACGCAGGCCCATCCGGGCACCGTGATCGAGATTTCCGACATCAGCGGCACCAAGGGACCGTTCTTCGAGAAGGTCCGGCAGGCCGCGATGAACTGGGACGGCACGCGGCCGATCCGCGAGGTCGGCGGCGGAAAATCGTAAGGCTCGATGACCGGCTCTGCCGATGTTCGCTGAGGGCGCGCAACGCCGTGCTGAGCCGGTCTATTTCACATCCTTGCCGGCGCATCCGTGGTAAGGTCGGGCCTCACGTCCGAACCTTCAGCGAGGCAAGCATGTCCGACACTGACAAGGTTTTCGCCGGCCCCATCCCAAAGCTCTACGATGAGCATCTCGTCCCGATGATCTTCGCCGGTTACGCCGACGACATCGCAAGACGCATCGCCGCGCTCTCGCCCTCCGCGCTGCTCGAGATCGCGGCCGGCACCGGCGCCGTGACGCGCGCCGTGGCGGCGGCGTTGCCGGGCCGCGTCCGCTACGTTGCGACCGACCTCAACGAGCCGATGCTCGCGGTCGCGGCGCAGCGTCAGGCGGGCGATGACCGCATCTCCTGGCGCCAGGCGGATGCGTTGGCTCTTCCGTTCGGCGACGCCGAGTTCGACGTGGTCTGCTGCCAGTTCGGCGCCATGTTCTTTCCGGACCGCGTCAAGGGCTATTCAGAAGCAAAGCGCGTCCTGAAGCCGGGCGGCACGTTTCTCTTCAATGTCTGGGACCGCATCGAGGAGAACGTGTTCGCCGATGACGCGACGACCGCCCTGGGCAAGCTGTTTCCCGACGATCCGCCCCGCTTCATGGCGCGGACGCCGCACGGCTATTTCGACCAGGCGATCATACGGGCCGATCTCGAGCGCGCAGGTTTCGGCAACGTCTCGATCGAAACACTGGCAGCCACCAGCCGAGCACCGTCGCCCGACCTCGTGGCGTTCGCCTATTGCCAGGGTACGCCGCTGCGCGGCGAAATCGAGGCGAGAAGCGGCGGCGATCTTCAGGCCGCGACGGACGCTGTCGCCGCTGCGATCCGCGCGCACCATGGGTCCGGACCGGTCGAAGCCAAGATCCAGGCCCTGGTGATCACGGCGCGGCCATAAGCTTGCGCCGCAGGCAAGCCCGGCTTCCCTACCAAAAGCCGCGCTGCATCGGCTGCGCCGGCTGATAATACTGATATTGGCTGCGCCGGCGCGGATTGGCCGGCTGGACGTACGGATCACGCTGCTGGAAGAAGAAGCCGAAGCCGTTACCGCCGTTGTCCCAGCCGTCATCGCTCGCGATCATGGCAGGCGCGGTCGGCTTGCGCGTGATGAAGCCGCCCTGCGGCTCGTTGCTCAGCACCGCGACGAACTCGGTGCGGTAATTGGTCTCGCTGCTCAGGGGCTCATCCGAAACGACGATCGACGAGCGCGGCAACGCGGTCGGTCCGATGCGATCCCACACGTCCTGCGGGATGGTGATGCGGTCGAGCGCGTTCCTCGCCTCGTCGCCGTTCTCGATCGTGACCACGTTCCAGCGCAGGCCGATATCGGTCTTCGCCATCGCCGTGAAGATATGCGTGCCGAGCGGCTGGTCGGGATTGCGGATCGTGACGGGAACCTCGATGCTGGTGTCGAACACCTCGCCGCCGCCGTCGGGCGCCGGCTTGTGCGTGTTCCGCCGCACGTAGAGCTTCTGCGTCGCGCGGCTGATGTAGACCGAGACCGGCTCGCCTGCGAGCTTCGCGTCGGTCGCCGCCTTGACGGCGTCGGCTTTCCGGGTCGCGGCCGCCTTTGCGGCGTCCTTGGTGGCGGCCACCGCATCGCGCTTCTGCTGCGCGGCCGCCCTGGCGACCTCGAGCTGCGTCGCCGCGTCGGCCGCCTTGGCCGCCGCCTTTTGCTGCAGCTCCTCGGCCTTGGCGCGGGCCTGATCGGTTTTGGCGTTCGCGAGCGTCTTGTCGGCGAAGGCGAGCTCGGCATCTGCGCGGGCCTTCTGCTGTTCCAGCTTGCGCAGCGCGGCAGGAAGCGAGGCAGCTTCCTTCGCTGCAGCGGAAGCAGCCTTCTTGGCCGCATCGGCGGCCCTCGTGGCCTCCTCGGCCTCGGCGGAGAGCTTGTCGGCCAGGCCGGGCGCTGCCGCGATGGCGTCCGGCTTCGGCACGAACAGCGAGGGGTGGGAGAAGTCGGCCGGGACCGCGTCGTGCGGCGAGATGATCACACGCATCCCGATATTCGTCTTGTCGAACAGATTCTCGGCAAAGCCGAACGGCATGCGCACGCAGCCGTGCGAGGCGGCATAGCCGGGCAGCGGTCCGCCATGCAGCGCGATACCGTTCCAGGTGATGCGCAACATGTTCGGCATCCAGGCATCGTCATACATGGTCGAGCGGTGATCCTTGTCCTTCTCGACGATGGCGAACACGCCCGCGGGCGTCTCGCGGCCCGTGGTGCCGGTCGACACCGGCGCGCGCATGATCCAGCCATCGGCATCGTAGAAAGTGACCTGCTGGCTCTTGATCGACACGATCGCTATGATCGGCTCGCCGGCCACACGCGGCGCCACGGCCTCGGCCGCCTGGCGCGGCTGCTTGGCCGCGGTTGCCGGTGTCGCCGTCAATGCGACCATTGCCGCCAAGGCCACGATTCCGGAAGGCCCCCAACGCCGCATCGCCACGGTGGATTTCGCCGTCGTCAGTCGGTTTTTCATGCCATCCTCGGTCGAAATGCCAGTCCGCCTGTGTCGATCACGCGTCAGATTGGAATCATTGGATTAAGAAATCGCAGCCGGCTTACGTTCCGTCTGTGGCGAGATTCGGCATGTTCCCGCGACAAATCTCTCATATACGACGGTTTGCGCAGGCGAAAGGCGGCCTACGGCCGAGGCCGGTCCGAAGCTGGCGTCGATTGCTGCGGCAGAATGTCCGGGCAAGCCCTGGTGCAGCCTTACGGGCCGACGCCGGGCGGCACGCTCGCTAAGCGCCGAGCGCCTTGCGATTCAACGTTCGCAGGAAACGCAGCGACAACGTTCGCACGTTCGCAACATTCAGCAACCAGGCCGCAGCCGCATAAGCGAGGCCGCCGGCGAGACTGACGATGGCGAGCGGCACGAGGCCGGTGCCGCCCGCTTGCGATCGCGCGATCAGGATCGCGGCCGCCATCACGGCTGCGGAGACGGCAACGCCGGCGAGGCGGTTGAACTCGAACGGAACCGGGTGGGCCCGATGCATCAGGACGACGGCAGCGAGGAAGCCGATCGCCTCGGTCGCCAGCGTTGCCAGCGCCGCGCCGTGGAGGCCATAGCCGGGGATCAGCGCGAACATCAGGATCACGCTGACCACGAGCGTGAGGAAGGACTGCGCCGACAGCATGAAGGGCCGCTCGGCGAGCTGAAAGCTGATCTGCACGTAGAACTGATTGGCGATACCGAAGGAGCGGGCGAGCACCAGGATCGGCAGCAGCGCCGAGACGCCGGCGCGGAAGTCGACGCCGACCAGCGTGCCGGCCACCTGGTCCGCCGCAAGCGCGAGCCAGACCGCAACGGGTGCAACGACGACGAGCAGCAGCTCGAGGCTTTCGGTCAGCCGCTCGCGTGTCGTCTCGCCGTTGTTCTCGGACAATGACCGGAACACCAGCGGCACGGTCGCCGCGGCAACGCTGGATGCGATCATGACCATGAACTGGCGCGGCAGATCGGCGGCAACGCCGAAGATGCCGGCAGCGTCCTTGCCGAGCAGATAGGCGACAATGAGCCGGTCGGAGGCCGAATAGACGGCGACGGACAATCCTGCCAGCGTCAGCGGCAGGCCGTAGCGCGCCAGCTGCATGAACTGGCTGCGCTGGAAGCGCGCGATCCTGGTGCGGTCACCGACGAGGTTCAGGATGATGCCCGTGAGCGACCCCAGACCAAACGCGGCGAGCAGCCCCAATCCACCCCAGCCGAGCCAGATGCCGAGCAGACCGAAGCCGACGCTGGAGACGCTGCGCACGATCGAGATCGCCGCGAACCGGTAGGGGCGCAATTTGGCGCGCTCGAACTCCTGGCCGACGTCGACCGCGTTGGCCATGATCGCGACGAACATGCTGGCGAGCAGCAGCTCGACACTGACGTCGCTGCGGAGCAGGAAGACCAGCGGAGTGGTGGCGCAGAGCACCGCGGCCGTGAGAGCGAAGGCGACCATCGCCGTGCCGCGGAAATCGACCTCCGCCGACATCGCCTGATAGCGGGACACCGACAGCTTGATCCAGGCGAAGAAGATCGCGCCCAGAATGCCCGCAAGACTCATGCCGACGACATAGACGCCGTATTCCGCCGGGCTCAGGAGCCGCGTATAGGCGGTGACAGCGAAGAAGCCTACCGCCGCAGGCAGGATGTAGGCGACCAGATAGATCGAGAAATGGCGGTTCAGCATGCTGGCACGGGACCGTTGGCGGCCATCAGGATTAACGAGACGTTAAGGCAGTTGGACTTTGGTGTGACAATCGGATTGCGCCGCTGGCATCGGCGAAGATAGCCGGACAAGCCTGCAAATCGGACCGCGAATGGAGCAAGCGCGCGGTTATCGCGCGTTAGCGTTAAATTTGCCCTGTCCTTGAAGCGGCCGGCGCGATCACGGAAAAGGAGCAATGATGGCGAAACGTCGCTCGACTCCTCCGATGCGCTGATGTGACAGACATGGACGTTGCCGAACCAACCCGGGTGAAACCGGCCTCGCTGCCGCGTCGCGGCACCAACGTGCCTGCGGTTCCTTCGGATGTCGGCGCAGGAGGCCGCGACGGGATGGTCCTCAACCTCTTTTTCGAAGAACGGGACGACCGCTGGTTTCCCGGCGACCGCCATCTCCGACCGCTGCTGCGACGCTTGCTGCTGGGCAAGTCCTTCGTCAGCGGCCAGCGGCGCGTCCTGCTCAATCTGTGCGCAGGCCTCGATCGGCTCGGCATCCGCTACCGCGTCAACGACTATCGCTACATCCAAAAGCACCCCGAGGAACTGGCCTGCATCATCGGCCGGCCGTTCGTGCTCGACTGGTTCAAGTGGAAGAACCCGCTCCTGCTCGGCGTCGCAATGTATGACCACCCGATCGATGCGCCGGAGAGCCTGAAGGATCTCGATGTGAGGCGCGTGCTGGTGCCGTGCGCCTGGTATGCCGACATGTTCCGTCCGCACTGGCCCCACGTCGGCGCCTGGCCGGTCGGAATCGAGACCGATCTCTGGACACCCGCGCCGGCGGATCGGAAGAGCGTCGACGTGCTGCTCTACGACAAGGTCCGCTGGGATCAGGGACGGTACGAGCGAGAGCTGATCGAGCCGATCCGCAGGCATCTCGAGGCAGGCGGACGTACCGTCGAAGTGATCCGCTACGGGCACTACAAGGAAGACGATTACAAGGCCGCGCTGGCGCGTTGCCGCAGCATGGTCTTCCTCTGCGAGCACGAAAGCCAGGGCATCGCCTGCCAGCAGGCGCTGTCGAGCGGCGTTCCCGTCTTTGCCTGGGATCGCGGCGGGCCGTGGCAGGATCCGAAATATTTCCCGGACAAGGTGAGGTTCGAAGGCGACGTGTCCTCGGTGCCCTATTTCGACGGGCGCTGTGGCATGACCTTCACCGATGCGAGCGGATTCACCGCCAGCTGGGACGGCTTCTGGTCGCGCGTCGGTGCGGGGGACTTCGCGCCGCGCGACTATGTGCTGGACCACCTGACGCTCGAGAAGGGCGCGCTTCACTATTACGAGATCGCGGAAGCGGCGATCCAGCGTCACGCGTGACCGGGCTCGACAGACGCGAATTTCTCCTCGGCAGCGCCGCGGCCCTCGCGGCGGGCTCATCCGCGTCCGCAGTACCGGCATCGAAACGCGCCCAGCGCCGGCCGGGCTATGGCGCTGCGGCGACGCTCTGGGACCTGCAAGCCGATCCCAGGCTTGGCGAGGCCATCAGCACCTATTGCACTCAGGTGGTGCCGGTGCTCGAGCTGAAATGGCCGATGCTGCGGCCGGACGCGCATACGTTCGCCTTCGAACGCGCCGACGCGATCCTGGATTTCGCGCGAGACAACGACCTGACGATGCGCGGCCACGCGCTCGCCTGGTATCACGACATTCCGGACTGGACCAAGCAGATCAAGGATTCCAAGGGCGTCGAGCGCGCGTATCGCGATCACATCGGCACCGTCGTCTCCTACTACAAGGACAAGCTGACGTCGTGGGACGTCGTGAACGAGCCGATTCCGGACAATCCCCGCAGTCCGAAGGATCGGCGTGACACGTTCTGGACGCAGCATCTGGGTCAAGGCTGGATTCCGTTGGCGTTCCGCACGGCAGCTGCGGCGGATCCCTTCGTCAAGCTCGCGATCAACGAATACGACATCGAGTCGGCAAAGGACTCGTTCATCGCCAAGCGGGCGGCCTATCGCAACCTCATCATGGACCTGCTCGACCAGGGCGTTCCGCTCCACGCCGTGGGCCTGCAATCGCATCTGCACGCCGAGCTCGAAATCGACACGCACGGGCTCGCCGAGTTCGTGGCCGAGCTGCGTTCCTGGGGACTCGAGGTGCTGGTCACCGAGCTCGACGTCGACGACCAGAAGCTGGCGGGCAATCCGGCAGAGCGCGACGCCATCGTCGCCAAGCGCGTCGACGACCTGCTGACGGCGATCTCGACCAGCGGCCCGGTGCGCTCGATCCTGACCTGGGGCATCTCGGACCGCTACAGCTGGATCAACGGCACCTTCGCCCGCAAGGACAAGCAGCCGAACCGCCCGCTGCCGCTCGACGGCGAGTTCAAGCCGAAGCCGTTCATGGACGTCATCAGCAGGTTTACGAAGGACGCCTGAGGCTTCACCTCTCCCATCGGGGAGAGGTAACCCGGGATCAACAGCTTGCAGACTTCAGCTCTGGCGCGTCTTGGGCACTTCGAACGCGGCAGCCTCGCCCATATGGTCGGGAGCCAGGCTCGGACTGCGACGGTCGCGCGAAGAGAGGCGGAACACGTCGCGGATGTCGTCGATCGAGGTCGACGAATAGGACTGGATGCAAAGCGCGACCTGCTCAGGCGAGGCCGTGCGCATCATGGCCTCGATCGCCGGGCGGTCGAGCGGCGTATCGTCCCAGTGCGAGACCGCGATGCTGTCTTCCGTGACGCGATGGGCCGCCAGATGCTCAGGCGAATTGGCGACGAAATTGCCGTACAGCAGATATTCCGAGAACTTCTTCTTCCGGCACAGCGCCAGCGCCCAGCTGAGGCCCGTCGCCGACTTGATGGCGTCGGTCATCGCACGCGCGGTGCCCTTGTCCCAGACCAGCGCGTTGCCGACATAATCGTCCGCCGGGAACGAGCGTTCCTTCATACCCAGAAGCTGATCGATGGTGCGGAGCCACACGCCATGCACCGGGTGATCCGCGCCGATCGCCCTGCGGGTGACGAAGAGCGGCGTCTTCTCACCGCCGGCATATAGGCCGACGTCGAATTCGCGGAAGAACAGATTGTCCGAATCCAGGATGCAGACGCGCTGCTCGGGCGCATTGAGGACCCCGGCGATCTTCAGGATCTGCTGGATGTGCCAGCCATGCACGGGTGACGACAGCAGCGAGAGCCAGACACGCCGGTTGCTGAGGAACTGGAGGGCCGGCGGCACCGCGAACAGCCATTTCGGCAGGTAGCGCGAGGCCGGAACGATGACCCGCCTGTCGGAGGCGAACCGCGCGAACAGCGGAACGTCCTCATCGTTAACGAGAACATAATGCCGCGTGTATCCCGAGAGCCAGGTATCGATGCTCTCGCTGAGCAGCGAAAAGCGCTCGATATCCTTGGCGTAGCTGGCAGTCAGCAGGGCAACGGAATGCATGGCGCGCGCTCGAATGGCAGTCAGGCCGCACTCATAGCGGCAATGTGGGGCGTTGGAAACCTGCGATCGCAATCAGGGTAAAATGAAACGAAGCATTAGCCATCCGCCGGCAGCCCCTGCGCGAGGCTGCGAAAGCGCAGCGGTGCCAGGGCTGATGCTCGCTGCCACCAGTCGGCGACGCGGTCGTCGAGGGCGGTCGTGCCGCGGCCCCGGCCGGGAAAGATCCGGATCTGCTGGATCGCCTCAGCTTCAAACCCCCTGCCCTTGCGCGTGATCCTGAGCGCGGCGCCTTCGCGATCCCGCTGCGTCAGCGGCACCAGAAGACGGCCGCGCGGACGGAGCGACTGGAGCCAGAGCGGGTGCGGCTGCGGGAAGCCGGCATGCACGATGATCACATCGGCGGGCTCGCCGACGTCCTTGCATCCGTCGCCGTTGACGACCGTGACGTTGCGATATCCGCGCAGGTGGCTCGCCGCTCGGGCCGCGAGCCGCTCGTCGCATTCGACCGCACGTACGCTGCCCCTTGGAGCGACCATCTTCGACAGCACCGCGGAGAAATAGCCAAGTCCGCAGCCGATCTGCACGACGCGGTCCTTCTCCCTGACGTCGAGAATGTCGATGAGATGCGCCCACAGGCTCGGCAAGCCGGTGTCGAGCTTGCGGCGGGCGTCGATCGCGACCAGCACATTGTCGTAGAGATGAACGGGATCCGCGTCGGGCGTCAGCCGGTAGCTGCGCGCCCCCTCGCTCTTGATGCGCCAGGGCCCCCTCGGCAGAAAATCCTCGCGCGGAACAGTGGCGAGCGCCTCGAGCAGGCGGGGCGAGGAAATCCGCTCGCGCCTGGCAATCCGCTCCACGTAGCGCGCACGCGCGGCGGCAAGATCGCGCATGTCACAGATCGGCCTGTTCGCGCGCGGGCGTGTCGGTCCCGAGCTCGGTCACGAGCTGCATCGCCTGCTTCAGGTCCGGTGTGTAAAAACCCTCGCTGAACTTGCCCACGACCGGCGCGAGCAGGAGACTTGCGTGCTCGCGCTTGCCGGCTTCCAGCGACAGGCGCGCGAGGCTGACGGCGGTGCGAAGCTCCCAGGACAACGCACCCTGCTTGCGCGCGGTCGCCAGCGACTGGGCGAACAGGTCCTCGGCCTCCCGCACCGAGGCGGGATCGCCATCCGACAGGGTGATCTCGCCTTGAAGGCGATAGACCTCGGCGAGGTAGGAATGATCACCGGTCCGCCGCGCGGTTGCGAGCGCGCCGTCCAGCGCGCGCAAGGCGGCATCGCGCATCCCGACCTTGGCGTAGGCTTCCGCGAGCAGGCAGCGGAACCAGCAGCCGGCGAGCCAGGAATCCATCGCCTCGTACTCGTCGAGGCCGAAGCGCATCTGGCTGAGGCCTTCGTCGGCCTCGCCGAGCTGCGTCAGCGCCCAGCCACGCAGGATCGTCGCCTGCTGCTTCCAGTGCAGGAAATTGTGCTCGCTGGCGATGATCATGGCGCGGTTGGCGTGGTCGCGCGTACCCTCGACGTCGCGCAAATGCTGGCAGAGATAGGCGCCGAACACGAGCGCGAAGGCGAGCGTGAAGGGATGGCGGATCTTCTCGGCATTGGCGATCGCCTGCTCGCTGTGCTGGCGCGCCGCGTCGGGCCGGCCGAGGAACCAGAGGAGATAGCCGAGATAGGACAGCGAGACGACGCCGGGATCGGTGCCGTGCCGCTCCATCAGGTCGGAGTGCAAATCGGGGCTGTAGAGATTGATACAGCGGTGCAAATGATGCTGCGAGGCGGCAAAGCGGCCGCGATAGAGCATGGTCATCGCGATCGAACGGTGCGCCTCGATCAGATACCCGGTCTGCTGCGCCGGCTGCGAACGCTCGCTCAGCCGCTGCCGCTTGGCGAATCTCAACAGCTCGACGCTGAGATCGTGCGCGCGGGTGAGATCGGCGCGGATGAAATGGCACACCCAGAGTCCGCGAGTGGCTGCGAAGACCTTTTCGTCGTCATCAAGCTGATGGCCGAGCTCCAGCGCGCGGATGTAGTTTTCCTCGACTTCCTGCACCGCATAGCCCTTGGCGGCAATCAGCGAATTGCCCAGTGCGATGCGCAGCTCGAGCTCCATCTCGTCGGCCCCCGGTATGCCCGCGCTGGCGTGCACGACGCTGAGGCCGCGGCGCAGATGGCCGATCGCCTCCAGATTGGCGCCGCTCCTCGCCGCCTGCTTGCCGGCCTTGAGCCAAAAGCTGGCGGCGCCCTCGCTCTGGCCGGATTCGGTCAGGTGATGGGCGAGCAGCTCCGGCTCGCGCTCGGACTTCTCCGGATACATTTCGGAAAGCACCTGGACGATCCGGGAATGCAGCTTGCGCCGCTCGCTGTGCAACAGGCTCGCATGCGCGGCGTTCTGGATCATCACGTGCTTGAAGGAGTAGATCGCGTCCGGTGGGTGGCCGCGGCGCATGATCAGCCCCGCGTCCTCCAGATGGTTGAGTGCCGCCACGATCTGCTCGGCCGGCGTGTTGGCGACGGCGCGCAGCGTCTCGTAGGAGAACTCGCGACCTATCGTGGCGCCGATCTGCGCGATCCGCTTGAACGGTCCCATCCGGTCGAGCCGCGCCATCAGCGAGTCGGTCAGGGTTGCCGGGATTGCTAGCTGCCGCCACGGCCCGGACAGCACATAGCGCCCGTGCCGCTCGGTCAGGAGGTCGGATTCGAGAACCGTCTTGGTCAGCTCCTCCAAGAACAGCGGCACGCCGTCGGTCTTGACGATGATCTCCTCGACGACCTCCTTGGGCAGCTCGCGTCCCGCAACGCGCTCGACCAGCGTCGTGCGCAATTGCCGGCTCAGGCGGTTCAGGACCACGGTGGTGATGTGCGAATGCGCGCTCCAGCTCGGCTGGAATTCGGAGCGCGCGGTGATGATGACCAGGATCGGCCGGTTCTGCACCCGGTCGACCAGAAGGTCGATCACCTCGCGGGACGTCGGGTCGATCCAGTGCAAGTCCTCGAACGCGATCACCAGCGGCATCTCGCGCGCAAGGCCGAGGAAATGATTGACCAGCGCCACGACGGTCGCATCCTTCTGCTGCCGCGGCGACAGTTCGAGCGGCGGATAGCGGTCTCCGGTCGGTATCGACAGCAGCGCGGCAAACAGCGGCATGACCTGCTCGATGTCGCCATGAGCGGCGGCGATCGCGGTCTCGAGGCTCGCCAGCGACAGCGCGGACGACTCCTCGCGATCGAGGCCGAGGGAGAATTTGAGCTGGTCGACGAACGGATGGAACGCCGTGGAGGTGTAGTAAGGCGAGCATTGGAGCGAGACTTGTCCATGGCGGTCGCCCGATATCCGCTCGAAGATTTCCTGGATGATGCGCGACTTGCCGATGCCGGGCTCGCCGAACTTGACCACGACCTGGCCGTCGCCGTCCTTGGCCTGCTGCCAGCGCCCCATCAACAGCGCGATCTCCTCCTCGCGGTTGACGAGCGGCGTCAACCGCGAGCCCCTGGCGGCGGCGAAGCGGGTCTCCACCCGCGAGGCGCGCACCACGTGCCAGGCCTGTGCCTTCTCGGGGATACCCTTCAGGACATGGACGCCGAGATTGCGGTAGTCGAACTTCCCCTTCAGCAGCGACTGCGTCGAGGCCGAGATCACCACGCCATTGGGCGGCGCCAGGGCCTGCAGGCGCGCAGCGAGATTGACGGTTTCGCCGACCGCGGAGTCGCGTTCTTCGGTGCCCTGGCCGACGAGGTCGCCGACCACGACGAGGCCGGTCGCGATCCCGATACGGACGGCGGGTGAATGGCTGAGCGCACCGCGCTGCTCGACCACGTGCGCCGTCGACAGCACCCGCACGATCTCGAGCCCGGCGCGCACCGCGCGCTCGGCATCGTCCTCATGTGCGGTCGGATAGCCGAAATAGACCAGGATACCGTCGCCGACGAAACGGGCGGCAAAGCCCTCGTAATGCTTGACCACGCGAACGCAGGTTTCGCGGAAGCCCGCAATCATGTCGCGGACGTCTTCGGGATCGAACTGCGCGGACAGCGAGGTGGAATCCACCATGTCGCAGAACATCGTGGTGAGCTGGCGCCGTTCGGCTCCGACCTCCGCCCGTGCTTGCGGACGCACCGCCTCGGTTGGCGCCTCCGCCGTTTCCGCTTGAAACAGCGCCGCCATCGCCCGCTGGATCCGCTTGCGATCGCCGAGCGGCAGTCCGAGGTCGACCAGGTCGGATTCGGTCAGGTCCCCGATCACGTCGAGATCGAGACGGTGCTGCGCGAAGAGATCGGTGTAGTGACCGAGGCCGATACCGTCGAGCCAGCGCTTCAGCTCGCCTTCCGTCCCCGTGCCCGGCTCATTCTCCAGCATGGTGATTCTGCCCGACCATCACTCCGTCGAAGGGCTCTGGGGCCCCTCAACCACAGATTTTGGGGCTCAAACTTCACCTCAGACTGGACGCGTTCCCCAACTTTTTGGAAGAATAGCCCAATCGGATCAAAAGGGAATGGCGTTGTCGGACATTGCATCCGGAGCAGACGAAGGATCAGCCGGTGCCACGGCCGAAACGAAGATATTCGCGCATATCAGCGGCCTTCTCGAATTCTACGCGCGCAGGACGCCGGCGGCGGCCGCACTCCTCGCCCCTGGCCGGCCGGTTCTCACCTACCGCGCCTTGGCCGACCGGACGCAGGATCTGATCGGCACGCTACGCGGGCTCGGCATCGCGCCTGCGGACCGCATTGCAGTTGCACTGCCGCGTGGCGCCGACAGCGCGTTGGCATTGATCGCGGTCGCGTCGGCCGCCGTATGCATCCCCGTCAGTCCGGATCTGACGGCGGACGAGCTGCAACGCTATTTCAGCGAACTGAAGTTGGCGGCGCTCGTGACCCGGGCCGACATGAATTCGGCAAGCCGCGACGTCGCCAGGGCGCTCGATATCGCGGTGATCGATTTCGTGCCGGGGCCGAAAGACGATCTCGGCGGTTGCGCGTTCATCGGCCCGCCGGTCGGGCCGGCAAGCACCAGTGGTCCCTCGCGCGGGGACGACGATGCGTTCATCCTGTTGACGTCAGGCACGGCGGCGCGGCCGAAGATGGTGCCGCTGACGCATCGCAATGTCTGCCTGTCCGCTTACAATGCCGGCCATGTGCTGTCGCTCACGTCGCGCGATCGCCTGCTCAACGTCCTCCCGCTGTTTCATGCCCATGGCTTGATCTCCGGCCTTCTCACGGCGCTGGCCGCTGGCTCCAGCGTGATCTGCACCGACGGCTTCGATTCTTCGTCCTTCTTCGGCTGGATGCGGGAGCTGCAACCGACCTGGTACACGGCGGTGCCGACCATTCATCGCGCATTGCTGACGGCGGCGGAAGCGAACCCGGACCGTGCCCGACCGTCGTCGCTGCGCGTGATCCGCTCGGCCTCGGCCTCGCTCGCGCCTGCGATTCTTCGAGGGCTGGAGGCGACGTTCGGCGTTCCCGTGCTGGAGACCTACGGGATGACGGAAGCGGCCTCGCAGATCGCGGCCAATCCGTTCGAGCTGCGCAAGATCGGATCGGTTGGCCGCGCCGCCGGCCCCGAAATCGCGATCATGGACGAGACGGGCCGCACGCTTGCAAGCGGCGCGCGCGGCGAGATCATGCTGCGCGGGCCCAACATGAGCCGCGGCTATTATAATGACGAGGCGGCGACGCAGGCTGCGTTCCGCAATGGCTGGTTCCGGACCGGCGATCTCGGCTATCTCGATGCCGGCGGCTATCTTTTCATCGTCGGCCGCATCAAGGACGTCATCAACCGCGGTGGGCAGAAGATCTCGCCGCTGGAAGTGGAAGAAGTTCTGCTCAGCCACCCGACGGTGCTGGAGGCCGGCGTGTTTGCCGTGCCGCACCCGAAGCTCGGCGAGAACGTCGCCGGCGTCGTGGTGCTGCGGCCGAATTCCGAGGCCACTTCCGATCAGTTGCGCCAGTTCGCACGACAGCGGCTCGCAGCCTACAAGGTACCGAGCCTGATCCGCAGCGTCGCGGCACTGCCGAAAGGCGCCAGCGGCAAGGTCAAACGCGGTGCGCTGGCCGGACTGATTGCGGCAGTGGACGGCCGTGACGAGACCCGGCTGCCGCGCAATGCGATGGAGACCCAGCTCGCCGAAATCTGGGCTGGTCTGTTGGAGCTGCCGCAGCTCGGCGCCGACCAGGACGTCTTCGCGCTCGGCGCGGACTCGCTCGCGGTGACGCAGATGCGCTCGCGCCTGCGCGAACGCTTCAATGTCGAGTTCTCGTTCGAGGACATCTTCGATTGCACCACGGTCGCAGCACTTGCGGCCCGGATCGAAACCGCCGCAAGCCGGCGCGAGGCGGCGCTGCCGGCCTGGCGCCACACTACGGGCGCAGACGCACCGCTGTCGTTCCAGCAGCAGCGGATGTACGTCCTCTCGCGGCTCGACCCGACCCGCTACAATTACAATGTCGTCGAAGTTGCGCTCTTCGACGGCCCGGTCGACGTCGCCGCGCTCTCTGCGAGCCTCACTGCGATGTGCACACGCCATGAGACGCTGCGCACAATCTTCATCGAACGTCGGGCGGAGCCGGTGCAGCTTGTGCTGTCATCGCCGCCGCAACTCGCGCGCGTCAAGCTCAAGCCCTGCCCTGCCGGCAAGCGGCTCGCGGTTGTCCGGCGCGAGGCGCTCAAGCTCGCGCAATATCCGTTCGACCTGGCTCACGAGCCGCCGCTGAAGGTCACGTTGCTGTCGTTCGACGGGAACAGCCATGCGCTGTTGGTCAACGTCCATCATCTCGTCACCGACGGCTGGTCGCAGCGGCTGTTCTGGGAGGAGCTCGCCGTCCACTACGCCGCGGCGCGCAGGAAGCACCCGGCCGCGCTGCCTCCGCCTGCCTTCCAGTATCGCGACTTCGCGCTCTGGCAGCAGAGCTGGGCGCAGACGCCGGCGGCGAAGGAGCAGCTCGATTATTGGAGGACCCAGCTCAACGGCGTCACCACGCTGCCGCTGCGAACGGACCGGCCCAGGCCGGAGGTCTGGAGCGGTCACGGCGCGCGCCACTATCTCGAATTTTCCAAGACGCTGTCGGGCGATCTGCGCGCACTGAGCCAGAGCCAGGGCGTCACACCGTTCATGACGCTGCTGGCGGCCTTCCAGTGCCTGTTGTTCCGTCACACCTCGCATGAGGATGTCGCGACCGGCTCGCTGATCGCCAACCGCAACCAGATCGAGAGCGAACGCCTGATCGGGCTGTTCGCCAACACCCTGGTCCTGCGCAACGATTTCAGCGGCGATCCGAGCTTCGGCGAGATGTTGCGGCGGGTGCGACAGGTCACGTTGGACGCCTACCGCAACCAGGACCTCCCGATCGAGGAGGTGTTGCGCACGCTCCAGATCGCGCGCCGCAGCGACGGCAATCCGCTGTTCCGGATCATGTTCATCCTCCAGAACGCCTCGATCGAGGCGGCACGCTTTCCCGGCCTGTCGGCACGGCGGCTGGAAATCGATCCGAAAGTGGCGCGCTTCGACATTACGCTCGAACTGGTCGAGGCCGATGGCCGCTTCAGCGGGTTCTTCGAATACGCCACCGATCTGTTCGACGCCGCGACGATCGCAGGCATGGCCGCCCAGCTCAGGACGTTGCTCAAGGCCATCATCGCCAATCCGGAACAGCGCATCTCGCGCCTGCCGCTGCTGACCGAGGCCGAACGCCGGCTGTTGCTGGCGAAAGGCCGGGGCGTGCCGGCCAATTTCACCACGCGCGGCAATTTGAGCGAACGCTTCGAGCGCCAGGCGAGGAAGACGCCGAACGCTATTGCGGTGTCGGACGGCCGCACGTCCCTGAGCTATCGCGAGCTGGCGCACCGCAGCCTGGCAGCCGCGCGCTGGCTGGCCCGTGAGGGTATCGGCGCCGAGAGCGTCGTCGCCTTGCTCGCGGAGCGCGGGCCCGACCTGCTCGCCGCGATGATCGCGGTGCAGCGCGTCGGCGCGGCCTTCCTCAATCTCGATCCCGACCAGCCGACGGCCCGGCTCACGACCATGCTCGGATCGAGCTGTGCCCGCGTGCTGCTGACCGGACGGGCTCAGTTCCCCATGGTCGAGGCACTGCTCGAGCCGCTGGTCGAACGCATGCAGGTGGCCGCGCTCGAAGACGCGATTGCCTCGGGGGTGACCAAGCCGGCTCGCGCCGCACCGCGGGCCGCCTCCAGCCTCGCCTATCTCGTCTATACGTCCGGCTCCTCCGGCGCGCCGAAGGGCGTCATGATCGAGCAGCGCGGCCTGTCGAACCACCTCGCTTCGCTCATCTCCGAGCTCGACCTCTCCGCCAGCGACGTGATCGCGCAGACCGCGCCGCAGAGCTTCGTCATCTCGGTCTGGCAATTCCTCGCCGGGCCGATGGTCGGCGCGCGCGTGCATGTCTGCGGCGACGCGATCGTGCGGGACCCGATCCTGCTGGCGCGGGAGATCGAGCGTGAGGGCATCACCGTGCTCGAGATCGTGCCTTCGCTGCTGCGCGTCATTCTCGATCGCCTGGACGAAGTGCCGGTGTTGCGTGCCTTCTCTGAATTGCGGCTCCTGATCTCGACCGGAGAGCCATTGCCCGTCGAGCTTTGCCGCGCCTGGTTCGCCCGCTGTCCAGGAGTGCCACTGATCAATGCCTATGGCGCGTCGGAATGTTCCGACGACGTCTCCCTGCATCGCCTGACCAAGGCTCCGGCGATCGCGACCGGCAACGTTCCGGTCGGCGCGCCGCTGCCGAACACCCAGCTCTACGTGCTCGACGCAAACCTCCAGCCGCAGCCGATCGGCGTGACCGGCGAGCTCTGCATCGGCGGTGCCGGCGTCGGCCGCTTCTATGTCAACGATCCCGCGCAAAGCCGGCAGCGCTTCATCCCCGATCCGTTCTCGCGCCAGCAAGGCAGCCGGCTCTACCGGACGGGCGATCTTGCCAGGCGCCGCGCCGACGGGACGATCGAATGCCTCGGCCGTGCCGACCATCAGGTCAAGATCCGTGGCCATCGTATCGAGCTCAAGGAGATCGAGAACGCGCTTGCCGATCATCCAGGCGTGCGCGCCGGCATCGTCGAGCCGCGCCGCGAGACGAGCGGCGATATCAGGCTGATCGCCCATATCGTCGCAAAGCCCGGCAGCCGGAGCAGCGCCAGCGAGCTGCGCGAATTCCTCAAAGCCAGGCTGTCGGCCCACGCCATCCCGTCGGCCTTCCTGTTCCTGGATCAGGTGCCGCTCAACGCCCATGGCAAGATCGACCGCTCCGCGCTGCTGGCGCCCGTCCAGCAGGAGACGTCCGGGCCGGACGCGGTCGTGCCGGCGCGGCGCTTCACCGAAAAGGTGCTCTCAGACATCTGGATCGACCTGCTGAAGCTCGAGAGCATCGGTGTGACCGACAATTTCTTCGATCTCGGCGGCCATTCGCTGCTGGCTGGCCAGGCGATGGCGCGCATTGCCCGCGCGCTTGGCGTGTCGCTGCCGATCAAGACCATCTTCGAGGCACCGACGATCGAGGAGCTCGCTCGGCGGGTCGACGAGGCCGTGGCGGCAAAGCCGCACAAGCCTGCCGCAAGCATGCCGCGATTGGCTGCGAGCGGGCCTCCCGCGCTTTCCATCGCGCAGGACCAGATGCTGCGGATCGAGCGGAATCTGCCGGAGTTGCCGTTGTTCAACCTGCCCTTCGCCTTCCGTCTGCGGGGCCCGCTCGATCCAGCCGCCCTGGCAAAGGCGATCGATGATGTCGTGCGCCGGCACGAATCGCTGCGGACCGCGTTCACCTGGAACGGCGAGGAGCCCGAAAGCCGCATCGTCGCGCCTCGCGCCCTTGGCCCCGTCATGACCGTCGAGACGATCGGCGACGGTCAGCCCCACAACAACAAGCGGCGCAGGGCGCTCGAACTCAGGAAGATCAATCTCCTGATCGAGCAGGAGACCCATACCCCGATCGACACCACGCGCGCGCCGCTGCTGCGCGCCCGGTTGTTGCGGCTCCACGACGACGACCACGTGCTCTTGCTGACGCTGCATCATGCCGTTGTCGACGGCTGGTCGATCGGCGTGCTGTTCGAGGAATTGTCGAGCCGGTATGCGGCGCTCGCCGGATATCCGTCGGTGCCGCTGCCGAAGCCGCCGGCGGCTTATTCGGCTGTCGCACGCTGGCAGCGCTGGTGGTGTGATACCGACGCCGCCCGCCGCCAGGCGTCCGACTGGACGGAGAATTTGCGCGGAGCGGGCCCGGTCTTCGACGGCGAAGCGCGCCCGGGCGCCTCCACCGGGCACCATCCGGTCAACGTCGAGCGTGAACTGGTCGGCCGGCTCACGGCGTTCGCCGGCCGGCACAATTGCACGCTGTTCATGTGCCTGCTCACCGGCCTGAAGGGCATGCTGCTGGCGCGGACGGGCCGCACCGACATCGCGGTCGCGACCGCCATGGCCAATCGGGCCCAGCCGGACACCGACCGCATCATCGGCCCGTTCGAGAACACGGTGATCGTCCGTACGACGATCACGCCGGAGCTGTCGTTCGCACAGGCCCTGATGCGGGTGCGCCAGAGCGTGCTCGACGCGCATGGGCGGCAGGAGCTGCCGTTCAGCATCCTGGCCGACCATCTGGAGCAGGAGGGGATCGATCCGGCCTCGCTGCTCCAGGTCTATTTCACGCTGCAGAATCCGCTGCGCCAGCCGCTCGATCTGCCGGATCTCGCGACAGGATCGATCGGCAACATCGCGCGCGAAGGCCAGCCGGTGCTGCCGATCGACCAGACCCGGCTGTCGCTGATGCTCAAGGAGCGGCCGACCGGCATCACCGGCTCATGCAACTACAAGCGCGAGTTGCTCGAGGGCCGAACGGTCGGCGAGTGGATGGACGATCTCGTCGCGCTGCTGACGGCGGCCGTCGCGCAGCCCAACACACCGCTCGGCCGGTTACTCGCACGCAGGGCAGCCTGAGCGGGTTGCGTCGCGGACAAGTACGGATTCACGCGCCGAGGCTGTGAATGATCAAGTTGCGTCTTGATTATTTGGCGTCGCCGCGCAAGATTATTCCCACGCTTCGATTTGGACGATTATTTTCAACCGGGGGAGTGTTATGGGTTTCATCAAATTTACCAAGGGCACCTCGTTGAGCGACAAGGACCGCAAGGCCCTCCAGAAGCTGCTGACCAACGAGAAGAAGAAGCTGCAATCCGCGCTGAAGGACGTCGACGCCAGCCTTTCGATGCTGGGTGGGTCGAAGAAGACCAAGAAGAAAAAGAAGTAAAATTCGCCGGCCGGGACGCCGCAGCAATCTTCAGACTTCAACGTTCGAGCTTCAGTTTTCGGACCTTGGATTTCAGTCTTTGACTTTCGGTCTTTAGTTTTCGGCCTTTAGTATTCGGTCGTAGGCCGCTCGCTGGTCGAGTTGGGGTCTCGCACAAGCTTGCGCCTGTAAACCGGCCTGCAAATCGACAAGAATTCGCCTGGGTGGGCCATTAGGAACGGTCCTCCTGGTGATTCTTGCTCAGTTGAATCTTCCGTCAGGACCGGGGATTTGGCCTCGCCTGACGTCATGGGCCCAAGTGATGGCGGACGACAGAATTGAACTCTTTGTCGGGCTGATCGAGGCCATTGACAGGCCGGGCGCGGTCGAGGCGTGCCGGCGTCTGCTCTCGGTCGACGAACGAGCCCGGGCCGATCGCTTCATGTTCGAGCGGCACCGGCGGCAATACATCTTCGCACACGCCATGTTGCGCCTCGCACTATCGCAGGTCGCGCGCAACGTCGCGCCCTCCGACTGGTCCTTTGCCGCGGGCCGCTATGGGCGGCCGTTTGTCGCAGCGCCGGTCAGCTCGACCGCGCTGCATTTCAGCCTGTCGCATGCCGACGGATGCGTTGCCTGCGTGGTGTCGCGGCATGAGGCGGTCGGGGTCGACGTCGAAACCGTGTCCCGGCGCGTCGCCCCGCTGTCCACCGCGCTCCGCTTCTTTGCGCCGGAGGAGGTCGAAACGCTGCGCGGACTGCCCGAGCCCGCGGCCATCGAGCGCTTCTTCGACTATTGGACGCTCAAGGAGGCCTATCTGAAGGCGAGAGGCTTTGGACTCAATTTGCCGCTCGACGCCTTCGCGATGCAGGTGTCGCGCGAGGCCATCGAGATCAGCTTCAAGCCCGACATCGCCGACGATCCGGACGGCTGGCGCTTCTCGCTATGCTCGCCATCGCCCTCGCATCGCCTTGCGATCGCCGACGGCTCCCGTGCGGACGGCGGCCTTCCCATCAGCCGCCATGCCTGGCCGCTCCAGCAAGCGGCTGAATGATGCCGCCGCGGCTGCGTGTCTTTCCGGCGATTTCACGCAACCGCGATCCCAAGGCCTATATCGGCGAGCTGATGCGGGTGGCCCGGTTCGCCGACCGCAACGGCTTCGAAGGCATCCTGCTGTTCGAAGGCAATGACGTGTTCGTCGAGCCCTGGGCGATGGCCCAGCACATCATGGCAGAGACGACGCGGAGCTCGCCGCTGATCGCCGTCAATCCGCTCTACATGCACCCGTTCACCGCCGCGAAATTCGTTTCGTCCTTCGCGCAGCTCTACGGCCGTAAGGTCTATCTCAACATGATCACGGGAACGGCGGTCAGCGACTTGGAGGGGCTGGGCGACGACCAGTCGCATGCCGATCGCTACGTTCGGCTCGGCGAATACGCCACGCTGATGCGCCAGTTGCTGGCAAGCCCGCGACCTGTCAATTTCGCGGGCCGGTTCTACCGCGCCAGCAATCTGCAACTTCGTCCGCACCTGCCCGCGGAGCTGATGCCGGAGTTCCTGATCGCCGGCCAATCCGAGGCGGCCCGGTGCGTCGCAGAGGAGACCGGCTGCATCAAGATGCAGATGCTGCCGCCCGACCTCGATCGCGGGCTCGACGCAGCAGGCATGAACTTTGGAATTTTCGCGCGCGCGGACCGCGACGAGGCCCGGCAGGCCGCAAAGGCGCGCTTCCGCGACAATCAAGATGATCGCGAGCTGCTCGCGCTCACGGTGGAGAACAGCGACTCCGTGTGGAGGCGCCGGCTCCATGAGGGGCAAAGCGGAGAGCTTCAGGACAACGGCTACTGGCTGCTGCCGTTCCTGACCTTCCAGGCCGACTGCCCGTATCTCGTCGGCAGCTACGAAGAGATCGGCGCGAGGCTGAAGCAGTTTTCGGCGAAAGGCCTGACCACGATCATGCTCGACATGGTCGCCGAGGAGTCCGAGATGCAGCACGTCCGCAAGGCGCTCGCGGCGAGCGGGATGTTCGATATCTAATTGCTTTAGGTTGAACCGATTGCGGATGCGGCTCGTTCACCTCTCCCGCAAGCGGGAGAGGGAGCGCACTTCCGTTGTCGCAATCAAGGCTGATCACATCACGCTCTAGATATTTGCGAGTGGCGCTCTCTCCGCTGTCTTGGTCAGGCCTGTCCCGGGCATAACGATCGACGCGGGGAGAGGCGAAAGAGACCTCATCGCGCTTCTTCGAATCCTGCCAGCACCGAGGTCAGGTTCGTGCCGAGGATATCCGAGAGATAGCCGCCCTCCTGCACGAACACGGTCGGCAGGCCCATCTTCGCGATGGCCTGGCCGATGCGGCGGAAGCCGGGCGTGGTGACGGCCAGTCCCTTCAGTGGATCGTGCTCGGAGGCATCGAGACCGAGTGCGATGACGAGGGCGCCCGGCGCAAACGACTCGATCGCCTTGCGCGCGAGGTCCAGCGCCTGAATGTAGCCGTCATCGCCGGTGCCGATGGCGAGGGGAATGTTGAGATTGGTGCCGAGACCGGGGCCTTCGCCGCGCTCATGCGCATAGCCCCACACGAAGGGGTAATAGACGGTCGGATCGGCATGGATCGAGATCGTGTAGACGTCGGGCCGGGCATAGAAGATGCCTTGCGTGCCGTTGCCGTGATGGACATCGACGTCGAGGACCACGACACGCTCGTGCTTGAGCCGAAGATGCGCGGCGGCAATCGCGCTGTTGTTGAGAAAACAGAAGCCGCCGGCCATGTCGCGATAGGCGTGATGGCCGGGCGGACGGCACAGCGCGTAGGTCGCGTCCTCGCCGTCCATCACCATCTGCGCCGCCGTGACTGCCACATCGGTCGCGGCACAGGCGGCCGCCCACGTGCCCGGCCCGATCGGCGCCGCGGTGTCGGCGGTGTGCCAGCCGAGCTTGCCGACGATGTGGGTGGGATAGGTCGCGGCATGGCGCACCGGATGGATGTTGCCGATCATCTCCGAGCCGGAATCGCCGAGCGCCGTCCAGGCGTCCCAGGCTTCGCTCAGGAACGACAGATATTCCGGACTGTGAATGCGCGCGCGCGGCCCCTGCCCGAAGCTGGTCGGCTCGACCAGTTGATGCTTTCCGTCCTTCAATCCCTTGAGCAGGCGGTCGGCGCGCTCGGGCTGCTCGGTGGTGCGCTTGACGACACCGCGAACCAGGAAGAATTGCGGATCGTGGCTGCGGTGCAGTTCGGTATGGACGGCTTTCACTCAAACACTCCGTGGTCGCATGCTCTTGAGGGGTGCCACAGATGTCTTGATGCCTGCGACCGCCCGATGCAAGCAAGAAGAATGCCGCACCCATCGCGCGGCTCTGCGCCGGAAGCAGATCGCCCGTGACGCTCAGCAACGCCCGCGCTGGAGGCAGTGCTCGCGCCCCTGCTGGTCGGTGCGGAAGGACTCGATGTAGCCACCCTGGCGCTGGGTGACGAAGACGGTCTTGCCGTCGCTGCCGCCGAAGGCGAGGTTGGTCGGCTCCTTGCCCTTCAGCGCGATCTCCCGCTCGACGGCGCCACTGGGTTTCACCAGCGCGATCGTGCCTTTGAGAATGCGCGCGACGTAGAGACGGCCGGCAACGTCGGTGCGCAGACCGTCGACGGTGTCGGGCTGAAACGACTTGACGAGTTTTGCGCCGGTGAGCTCGTTGCCGCTGATCGCATAGGACCAGATCTGGCCGCTGCTGGATTCGCCGACATAGAGCGTCTTGCCGTCCGGACTGAGATCGATGCCGTTGGTGGTGCCCATCGCGCGCGGCGCAGCCATGACCCGGCCCTGCACCGTGCCGTCGGCTTCCTTCGCGATGCGCCAGACGTATCCTTCGCGGCCCTTCCAGTTCGGATCGCTCGCATAGATCGTGCCGTCGCGGGCGATGGTGATGTCGTTGGGCTGGTTCATCTCCTCGGAGTGAAACCAGACGGCCGGCTTGGTCGCACCCTTCGGGATCGCGAAGATATTGTGCTTCTTGTAGTCGGCAATGAACATGGTGCCGTTCCGATCGAAACGGATGGCGTTGCCGACACTGCCTTCGGGAAGCACGGTGAACGGCTCCGACGCCGCGCGGCCGGCCGGCAGCCTGCCGATGGTGCCGGGCTTGCCGAGATTGACCACGAAGAGGTTGCCGTCGATGTCGGCGGCGGGCCCTTCGATGCCGAACGTGTATTCTCCCGCAGGCGTCACCTGCACGCTTTCGAACAGCTTGGTCTCGGCCCGGGCGGACGCGGTCGCAATGACGAGAAGAACGCTACCGCACAGGCACCAGAAATTCCTGCCGGATGTAATAGCCATCGCCGTCGGTGCACTCGCCACTCAGATAGGGATCGGCCGGCCGGAAGAAGCGGCTGAAGCCGGGTTTGTCTACAGCGCTCCTTTGTGTCACGACGACGACCTTGGCGGCCGGTATTTCGCCGCATTCCTTGTTGGTCCTGCCGTAGAACTTGCGCTGCGGTGGACCCGTCTTGATCCGCATCCGCGTGCCCGGAACCATGTTCGCGACGAGCAGATCCGCAGCGTCCAGCAGACGTTTGTAGCCGGGCTCGGTCTTCGGCAGGCTCTCGCCGCCCGGCGGCATCAGCTTCTCCGCGCCCAAGCCGCGCAGGCGCGTGCGCAGCTTGCCGGCGTCGGGATCGCCCGGATAGATCCAGCCGTCCTGCGACAGCATGAAGCGCAGCACGGCCCCGTCCTTCTCCGTCTCCGATTGCCCCGGCGCCAGACCGAAATCGGAGTGGCAGCCGACACAATACTTCTCGACGAGGCCCTTGCGCAGCGTGGTGAGACGGGCGCTGTTCTGCGCGTCCCTGGCGACGAAGGCCGCGAGCTGGTCGATCATGGCCTGGCTGCGCATGTCGCAGGGTAGCGGCTGAGGCGCATCGCCCGTCGCGCGATCGATCCGAATCACGGTCTTGTTCTTGTCTTCGACCAGCCAGATCGCGCCGTCCTCGGCGACCGTCATGCCGACGGGCGCACCTTGCGGCCGGGCGCCATTGACGCGGTGCCAGCCTGCAATCAACTCCTCGAACGGCGCCGCAGCGACCTCGCCGGCATCGGTCTGGAAGCTGCGGGTCGGGTCGGGGGCGCAACTCACGTGATAGCGCACCGGCGCCGGGGCAGGTTTGGGAAAGCCGTGATCGTCGACGTCATAGACGAGCAGGCGGCTGCCGGTCGGGCGATAGCCGTGCAGGCCGACCAGCAGCTTGCCTTCGAGTTCCGGGAATTTGCCGCCGTGATAGTACAGCATCGCGAGCGGCGCGCCGTGCGGCGGCAGCAGCGAGAACGGCGCCTTGTAGAGCGCATTGGCCGTGCAGAGCGATTTGTAAATCCCCGATTGCAGCACTCGCCTGAATTCGGGACTCGGCGTCGACAGGTCGTAGCAATAGGGCCAGCCATAGTGCCGGCCCTGCTCGACCGCGTTGATCTCCTCGTTCGGCTTGAAGATGTCAGGCAGATCGCGACCGTTCTCGCCCTGCAGGAAGGCGTAATCAGCGTCCGGAAACATCGGGTGCAGCACCAGCGCCATCGAATTGCGCAGGCCGCGCGCATAGACGGTGTGCGGCGGATCGGGATCGTTCGGCTTCAATGCCGGAAAGACGCCGCCCGGAGGCGGCGTGAACAGCCAGATCGATGCCAGCGCGGAGGCGCCTTCGGCGGCCGCGCAGGGCTTTGTGATCGGCGAGGGTGTGACGCAGTCGTCGCTGTGCGAGCCGACATTGACGAACAGCCGGCCGGTCCTGTCGAACACGAACTGCTTGAACGGGTGCGCACTCTCGCCGAGCCTGGTGCCATCCGGCAGCGTGATCCGCCGGCCGGGCATGTGACGGATGATGGTCTCCACCGTGCTTCGCGGATTGTCCGCAAGCGGATCGAACCGGAAGATCGCCTCCGCGGTCGAGGCATAGAGCTTCTTCTCCGGGCCGATGACGAGGCCGAACGGATACTCGATTCCGGTCAGCAGCTCCTTGAAACGCCGGTCCTGTCGCGCGTGCGGGTCGAGCAGCAGCAGCCGTCCATCGGCATGACCCCAGCCGCCCATGTCGGCCACGACGAACAGGTCGCGGCCGGGCACCTGGACGATTGAACGCGGAAATTTGAGATGGTCCTCTTCGCTGGCGACGAGCCCGGCGCAGAATCCCGCCTTCATGTCGATCTGGATCCTGGGAAAAGCGAGATCGCCGCTGCCGCAAATGTCCGTGCCGATCGCATAGCCGCTCTTCCTGACCGGTTCGGAAGAAGCCGGGGCGAAGGCGAGCAGCGCTCCGGCGACGACCGCCGCAAACACGCGCAAGCTTCGGCGTTCGCTCAGGAATGTGAACTCGTTCACGGCGCCCCCGGCTTTCCCGGAAGACTTGTTCCATGTCGCCGGAACGCCGTCCAGTTGATCATCACCCGCCTGTGATAAAACCTGTAGCGGCTTCCGCAGCGACCAATCTCCGTAGATTCCCTTACCGGGCTCGACCCGAATGTTTCGCAAATGCCTGGGGTGGTATCGATATGCCTTCCCAATCGCTTTCTAGGAGGCGTTCATGGTCCAGGTCTATTTTCACTGCTCCAACACCGAGGGCACGCTGATCGACCGCTACGGGGCCGCCGTCGCCAATCTGACCGAGGCGCGCGACCGCGCCGCCCAGATCATGAACTCGATGATCCAGACGCCCGGTGCCGAAGACTGGCGCGACTGGGTCATCCATATCAGCGACGATGACGGCGAGGAGATTTTCGATCTCCCGTTCACCGCCATTCTCGGCAAGCCGCATTGAGGTGACGCCATGCTGCTGTCGTCACTGAACCTGCTCCGCCAGCCCCTGACCTTCGTCACCACCAAATGGCAGACGCTGATCCGAGTCGCGGGCAACCCCTATCGCCCCGAGCTGCACTACATGCGCGGGCCCGGCCCGAAATGGCGCGCCAAGCATCAGGCCAGCCGGCTGGACCGCTCGCTCTGAGGACGCGGCCGTAGAAATCTCACTAATCGTCGTCATGGCCGGGCTTGACCCGGCCATCCACGTTTTCGGATGCGGATATGAAGACGTGGATGCCCGGGTCAAGCCCGGGCATGACGAGACTGGGGACATGTACCCACCTCACCGCCCCGTAAACCTCGCCTTGCGCTTCTCGATGAAGGCATTGCGGCCTTCGATGGCGTCCGCGCTTTTGCGGATCGTCGCCTGAAGCTCGATCTCGCGGCGGAACTGCGCCTCGTAGGTCGCATGCTCGCTCTCCTCGACCAGCACGCGCGTTGCCACCAAGGCGCGCGTCGGACCATCAGCCAGACGGCGTGCCAGCGTCAGCGCCTCCTCCATCAGCTTGGCATCGTCGACGACCTGCCGCACCAGGCCGATCTGCTGGGCGCGTTCCGCCGTCAGCGGCTCGTTCAGCAGCATCAGCTCGAGCGCGCGCTGCCGGCCGACCAGCCGCGGCAGCAGCCAGGTCGAGCCGAGATCGGGCACCAGCGCGATGCGGCTGAACACCTGGATGAAGCTCGCCGACCGCGCCGCGACGATCAAGTCGCCGGCCATCGCCAGACTGAAGCCGCCGCCGGCCGCCACGCCATTGACGGCGACCACGACGGGCACGCGGCACTCGCGCAAGGCCTTGAAGGCCGGCCAGTAGAAGCGCATGACGCCGGCGGCGATATCCTCGCCGAGCGCCTCCGACGCCTTCAGGTTCTGGCCCGAGCAGAAGCCGCGCCCGGCCCCGGTCAGGATGAGGGCGCGGACGTCATCGTCCTTCGTCATCTCGGCGAGGGCGGCGGCGAGCGCGCCGAGCAGGTCCGGCGTCATTGCGTTCAGGCTCGCCGGCTCGTCGAGGGTCAAGATCCCGACCGCGCCATCCCGCGCCTGTTTCACACCAGCCATGTCGCTCCTCCCTTTTGATGTTCTCGTTCTCCGCAATGTGCCATGGTCCGCGCGCTCCGCCAATTGCGGAGCCTCGATCTCAACGCAGCACAAGACGACATCATGCATCACCAGTTCAGCCGCACCCAAGCCATCCGCAAACCCGCCGTCAGATCCAAGGGCGGCATCGTCGCCGCGCAGTCGCGGCGGGCGGCCGAGGTCGGCGCCGAGGTGCTGGCGGCGGGCGGCGACTGCGTCGATGCGATCATTGCGACCACCTTCGCGCTGAACGTGCTGGAGCCCTGGATGAGCGGCATGGGCGGCGGCGGTGCGATGGTGCTCTACCGCGCCAAGGAAGATCGCTACGAGGTGATCGACTACGGCATGTGCGCGCCGCAGAGCCTGCGCATTTCCGACTATCCGATCACGGGACAGGGCGCGGCTTCCGACCTGTTTCCCTGGCCGCGGGTGAAGGACGACCGCAACATCCACGGGCCAGGCTCGATCGCGGTGCCCGGGGTCGTGGCCGGCATGGAGGAGGCGCATCGCCGCCACGCCCGGATGAAGTGGAAGGATCTGGTCGATCCCGCCGCGACGATCGCCGGTGAGGGCCTGCTGGTCGACTGGTGGACGACGCTGATGATCGCGAGCACGGCCGCCGATCTGCGCCGGTATCCCGCCAGCGCCGAGACCTTTCTCAAGGACGGCCTGCCCCCGAATGCGCCCTGGGGTATCAAGGCCGAGACGCGGCTGCCGCAGGACAAGCTAAAGGCGACGCTGGCTCACCTTGCCGCGGCGGGCGCGCGTGACTTCTACCAGGGCGACCTCGCCAAGAGCATCGCCTCCGACATCAAGGCCGACGGCGGCTCGCTCTCGGTCGAGGATCTCGCCGCCTTCCACGCACATCTGCGCGATCCGCTCGCGATCCCCTATCGCGGCGGCAAGGTGTTTGCGACGCCGGAGCTCACCGCCGGCCCGACCATGGCGCATGCGTTGCGCCTGCTGCAGCAGAATTTGAAGCCGGCTAGCACGCCGGACGCGGCCGCCTATGCCGAATATGCGCTCGCTCTGCAATCGGCCTATCGCCAGCGGCTCGACGACATGGGCGATGCCGACGGCAAGCGTTCGCTCGGTGCGGAATATCTCGCGCCGGCCTGCACCACGCATTTCTCGGTGGTGGACCGTCACGGCAACATGGCCGCGGTGACGCAGACGCTGCTCTCCACCTTCGGCTCGAAATACGTGACGCCGCACACCGGCATTCCCATGAACAACGGCATCATGTGGTTCGACCCGACGCCTGCTACCACCAACTCGCTCGCCCCCGGCAAGCGCTGCCTCACCAATTACACGCCGGTCATCGCCGAGACCAAGGACGGCAAGCGTCTCGCGGTCGGTGCCTCCGGCGGCCGTCGTATCCTGCCGGCGGTGACGCAGCTCGTGTCCTTTGCGATGGATTTCGGCATGGACCTGGAGGCCGCCATCCACCAGCCGCGCATCGACGCCAGCGAAGGCGCGGTCGTGATCGGCGATGCGCGTCTGCCGGCGGACGCGCGCAAAGCCCTCGCCGAGCGCTTCGACTATGAAGAGGCGCTGGTGCAATCCCTGCCGATGAAGTTCGCCTGCCCGAGCGTGGTGATGCGCGAAGGCGGCACGAATTTTGGCGCGGTCGAGATCTTCCAGCCGTGGGCCGAAGCGGTGGTGGAAAGCTGAGCGTTCGCCAGACAAGCGACAACGACGCGCGGATCAATGCGCGACGGCGCCAGCGCGCGTTGAGCCGATGCGCGATGGCGTATCTCCGCGAGCGTCACGACTCCTCCACATTTGCAGGAGACCTAGCTATGCGCCGTTCGTTCGCCGAACGGACAAATGCGCTCGCCCCATTGGAGGACACGATGAAGAAACTAGCGCTCGCCGCCTCGCTGATCGTTGCGGCCGGCCTTACGTTTGCCGGCCCCGCGGCCGCGAAGGGTGGACATGGACATGGTTATGGTCGCGGCCATGGCCACGCAATGGGCCATCATTACCATGGCACGCCGCCGGGATGGCACCACGGGCGCAAGGTTGGCTGGCGCGGCATGGGATGCCCGCCCGGCCTGTGGAAACAGGGCCGCTGCTGACGCCCGCTCTGCAATGCCTGCAAGGCGTCGCCCGCAACCGGGCGGCGCCTTTCTTCAAATGCCGAGCCGGTCCCGCACGCGGCCCGCAATCACTGCGGTCGTCACGCCGACCGGCCAGAACGCGTGCATCGGGATCGGCTTGATGGCCGTGATCGGCATGTCGATCTCCACCTTCGTCCCGCCGATCAGCCGACGCGCGAGCTGAGCGCCCATCGCGGTCGAGAGCGCGACGCCGCGGCCGTTGCAGCCGAGCGAGATCAGCACGCTTTCCGCAGGCTCGTGCACGTGCGGATAATGATCCCCGGTGATGGCGAGCCGGCTGTTCCAGCCGTGGGTCCAGGAAGCGCCCTTAAGCTGCGGCCAAAGCCGCTCGGCATAGCGGATGAGATAGGCGACGTCATACGGCGACTTGATCCAGCGCATCGGGCCGCGGCCACCCATCAAGAGACGGTTCTGCTGATCGATGCGGTAATAGACGGTGATGTGGCCGCTCTCGTAGAGCACGGGACGCGTCGGCATGATCGAGCGGGCGACCTCGTCGGAGAGCGGCGCGGTGGCGGCGATCGAGGAGAACACGGGCACGATAGTGCGGCGAAGCGCCGGCCAGAGGTCGTCGGTGAAGCCGTTGGTGGCGAGCAGCACCTTTTCCGCGTGCACCACTGCGCGCGGCGTCTCGATGCGCCAGCGCGTGCCGTCGCGGCGCAGCGACAATGCCGGTGTCTCGCCAAAGACCTTTGCGCCGGCGGAGATTGCTGCGCGCGCGAGGCCGCGGGCGTAGCTGAGGGGATGCAGATCGCCGCCGCGGCTATCCAGCATGGCGCCGATGTAGCGGTCGGTGCCGGTCATCTCGCGGAGCTGCTCGCGGTTCAGATATTGAACCGGCATGCCGCGGCGGATGCATTGCTGCGCGGTCTTCTCGATCGCCGCTGCGCTGGCCTCGTGATAGGCCGCGCGCAGCGTGCCGTTCTGCCGCGCCTCGCAAGGAATCTGATAACGGCGGATCAGGTCGTGGGTAAAATTCGTGGTGCCGTAGGAGAACTCGATCATGCGGCGACCGAGCTCCGCGCCGAAATCCGCTTCGATCTGATCGGGATCGTGCTTCAGCCCGGGATTGGTGTGGCCGCCATTGTTGCCGGACGCGCCCCAGCCCGGCTCCTGCGCCTCCAACACCAGCGCCTCGACGCCCTGCTCGGCCAGATGCAACGCGGTGGACAGGCCGGTGTAGCCGCCGCCGATGATCGCGACCGAGACGCTCTTGTCGACGTCGAGCGGCGGCGTGGCCACCGGTGCGACGGCGGTGTCGGCATAGAGCGAGGGCGGCAAAGGCAGGCGCGTCATTGGCGAAGACCGATCAGAGCGGATGCAGCACGCGGCGCAGGAAGTCCTGCGTGCGCGGGTGCTGGGGTTGGTTGAGCAGCGCCTTGGCCGGCCCCTGCTCGACGATGACGCCGCCGTCGATGAACAGCACGCGGTCGGCGACGTCGCGGGCAAAGCCCATCTCGTGGGTGACGACGACCATGGTCATGCCGTCGTCGGCGAGCTTGCGCATGACGCCGAGCACGTCGCCGACGAGCTCGGGATCGAGCGCCGAGGTCGGCTCGTCGAACAGGATGGCCTTGGGCTGCATCGCGAGCGCCCGCGCGATCGCGACGCGCTGCTGCTGGCCGCCGGAGAGCTGCGGCGGATGCGCATCGGCCTTCTCGGCGAGCCCGACCTGGGCGAGCAGCGCGCGGCCGCGCTCGAACGCCTGCGCACGCGACTCTTTCTTCACATAGAGCGGTCCCTCGACCACGTTCTCCAGCGCCGTACGGTGCGGAAACAGATTGAAGCGCTGGAACACCATCGAGACCTGGGTGCGAATGTCCACGATCGAAGGCGCGTCGCGGTTGACCCTCAGCCCCTCGACGCTGATCTCGCCGCGGTCGTAGCTTTCCAATCCGTTGATGCAGCGCAGGATGGTGGACTTGCCGGAGCCGGACGGACCGATGATGCAGACCACTTCGCCCTTCTGGACGGAGGCCGTGATACCCTTGAGCACCTCGACCTTGCCGAAGCTCTTGTGGACGTCGCTCAGCTCGATCATCGCTTGCCGGCCCGCTTCTCGAAGTGACGGACCAGCAGGATCAGCGGGATGCTCATGGTGAGATACATCAGCGCAACAAGCGTGAACACGCTGGTGTTCTTGAAGGTCGACGAGGCGATCAGCTTGCCTTGCAGCGCGAGCTCGGCGACCGTGATGGTCGAGGCCTGCGACGAGTCCTTCAGCATCATAATCATGACGTTGCCGTAAGGAGGAAGCACAATGCGCACGGCCTGCGGCAGCACCACGCGCCGCATGGTGAGCCACCAGCCCATGCCGATCGACTGCGCCGCCTCGATCTGGCCCTTGTCGATCGCCTCGATGCCGGCGCGGAAGTTTTCCGCCTGGTAGGCCGAATAGGCGATGCCGAGCCCGAGGATCGCGGCCTGCAAGGCCGACAGCGTGACGCCGAGATCGGGCATCACGAAGTAGAGGTAGAACAACAGCACGATGATCGGGATGCCGCGGATCACGTTGATCAGGCTGGCGCTGAGCATCGACAGCGCCTTGATGCCGGAGACGCGCATCATCGCCCAGAGCAGGCCGAGCACCGTCGAGAGCAGCAGCGAGCCGATCATGACGACGATCGTCAGCGCGACGCCGTTCATCAGGATCGGGAAGAACTCGACGGCGTCGTGCCAGAAGCCTTTCATCGGGCAGCCTTCGGTGAGCCGTTATCAGCCCTGGGCCTTCAGGCCCCATTTATCCAGGATCTTGTCGATGATGCCGTTGGCCTTCAGCTTCGCGAGCGAGGCGTTGATCTTGCCGAGCAGCGCAGTCTCGCCCTTGCGCACGCCGATGCCGACCGAGCCGACCGTGACCGGCTTGTAGCCGTCAACGAGGCGCACTTCGGGAAAGCCGCCCTGCTTCAGATTGTAGGCGAGGATCGGATAGTCGGCGTAGCCGGCCTTGAGGCGTCCGGTGTTCACGTCGCGCAGGATGTCGGGGATGGTGTCGTAGGCCTTCACCTCGGCGAACAGGCCGGATTTTTTCAGCGCGTCGACGAAGGCGGTGCCGACCTGGGCGCCGACCGTCTCGCCCTTCAGATCCTCCTGCGTGGCATAGGCCTTGGTGTCGGTCTTCGGCACCACGAGGCCTTCGCCGTAGCTGTAGATCGGGTCGGAGAAGTCGACGACCTCCTTGCGCGGCGGCGTGATGAACATCGCAGCCGCGATGATGTCGATCTTGCTCGAGGTCAACGACGGGATCAGGGCCGAGAACTGCATCGGCTCGATCTGAACGTTGAAGCCGGCATCCTTGCCGACCTCGGTGATGAGATCGACCATGATGCCCTGGATGGTGTTGGTCTTGGTGTCGAGGAAGGTGAAGGGAATGCCCGTCGGCGTCGAGCCGACCTTCAGCACCTGTTGCGCCGAAGCCGGCACCACGGTTGCAATTGCGAGTGCCGCGATCGCGGCCAGACCAAAACGCTTCATCGCATCCCCCTTTGGGCCCGGCCGGTGGCGGCGCTCGTGATCAGACGTTGCGAGCCAAGCCATTTCAGCCTATTTTCACCAATATGAAAATTTGGTCATACTTTCACGGACGATGCAAGCGGTTTTCATGCACATGAAGGAAGCGGTTTGACGTGAGCGGTGGCAAAAGAATGCGCAAACCGGCCGCCGCAAAGCCGGCGAAGCGGGTGAAATCCAAAGCCGCGACCAAACCGGCCGAGCCCGCGATGGACGTCGCCGTCGGCCGCCGCATCCGGGATCTCAGGCGCGTCAGGCAATTCTCGCTGGAGACGGTCGCGGCGCGCACGGAGCTTTCGATCGGCTTTCTCAGCCAGATCGAGCGCGGGCTGTCGTCGCCATCGCTGCGCGTGCTGGCAACGCTCGCCGACGTGCTCGGCGTCGGCATCGCCGCGCTGTTCGGCGCGAGCCCGAGCGCCGACGGTGCATCCGACCAGGTGGTGACGCGCGGCCTGCAACGGCCGGAGCTGAAGCTCTGGCGCACCGGCGTATCAAAACAGCTGCTGAGCCCGGCCAGCGCCGACAACAAGCTCAACCTGTTCCTGGTGCATCTGGAGCCCGGCGGCTCCACCGGCGACGAGCTCTACACCCATGACGGCGAGGAAGCCGGCCTCGTGCTCGAAGGCGAGATGATGCTGACGGTCGACAGCGAGACGTGGTCGCTCAAGACGGGTGACAGTTTTCGCTTCGCGAGCCGAAGGCCGCACCGGTTTTCCAATCCGGCGAACGATGCGAAGGCCGTGGTGCTGTGGGTGAATTGCGTGACGGGAGCGTGAGCCTCCCTCCTTCCACGCGCACACACTCTCAACCCGTCATCCTGAGGCGCGAGTGGCGCGATGCAATCGCATCGCGCAGCGAGCCTCGAAGGATGCACGGCCCGGATGCAGCCGGGCCGTCGCCCTTCGAGGGCCGCTGAAGAAGCGGCCACCTCAGGGTGACGGTGATAGATAAAGGGCGAGCCGTCTCAACACCCGTCATTGCGAGCGCAGCGAAGCAATCCAGAGTCCAGACGTGGAGACTGTCTGGATTGCTTCGTCGCTTCGCTCCTCGCAATGACGCGGGGAGAGGGTCTTACCCGAAGCGGTGATTATACCTGTCCACCGTCAGCGCACTGACGTCGATCTCCGGCTTCTTGCCCGACAGCATGTCGGCGAGCACGCGCCCAGAGCCGCAGGACATGGTCCAGCCGAGCGTGCCATGGCCGGTGTTGAGATGGAGATTGGCGTATTGCGTCGGGCCGATCACGGGCGGGCCGTCCGGCGTCATCGGGCGCAGGCCGCTCCAGAACGTCGCCTTGGCGAGATCGCCGCCGCGCGGGAACAGGTCCGTCAGGGAATGATCGAGCGTGGCGCGGCGCGCATCGTAGAGCTTGTCCGAGAAGCCCGAGATTTCGGCGGTGCCGCCGACGCGGATGCGATCGCCGAGGCGCGTGATCGCGACCTTGTAGCTCTCGTCCATCACGGTCGATTCCGGCGCGCCGGAGGCGTCCTTGATCGGCACCGTGATCGAATAGCCCTTCACCGGATAGACCGGCAGCGAGATGCCGAGCGGCGCGACGAGCCGCGACGACCAGCTGCCGAGCGCGAGCACGTAAGCGTCCGCCTGCAACAGGCCGGCGCTGGTCGCGACGCCGCTGACGCGGGCGCCCTCGGTGACGATGCGATCGATGCCGGTGTTGAACATGAAGCGCACGCCGAGCGCCTGGGCGTGCTTGGCGAGCGACTGCGTGAACATGTGGCAGTCGCCGGTCTCGTCCTGCGGCAGGCGAAGGCCGCCGACGAACTTCTCCTTCACGCCGCCGAGCGCCGGCTCGACCGCAATGCAGCCCTCTCGGCTCAGCACCTCGAAGGGCACGCCGTATTGCTTGAGCACCGCGATGTCTTCGCCGCTGCCGTCGAGCTGCGCCTGGTAGCGGAACAGCTGCAGCGTGCCCTGCGCGCGGTCGTCATATTGGATGCCGATGTCGCGGCGCAGGTCGCGCAAGCAATCGCGGCTGTACTCCGCGATCGGAATCATCCGGCTCTTGTTGACGGCGTAGCGCTCGCTGGTGCAGTTGCGCAGCATCTTGAGCAGCCAGACCCACATCACGGGATCGAGCTTCGGCCGGATCACCAGCGGGCCGTGCTTCATCAAGAGCCACTTGACCGCCTTCACCGGCACGCCGGGACCGGCCCAGGGCGAGGAATAGCCGGGCGACACCTCGCCGGCATTGGCGAAAGAGGTCTCCAGTGCCGGCTCCGGTTGACGGTCGACGACCGTCACGTCATGGCCGGCACGAGCGAGGTAGTAGGCAGAGGTGACACCGATGACACCGCTGCCGAGGATCAGAACTTTCACGCTTCGTCAAACTCCCGCGGCATCACGCTCGCCGCTGCAAGGAAACAACTCGCAACGGCGAGAGCAATTATCAGGCCACCCGCTTGATGGCGTCGCCCAGGATCGAGACGATATCGTCGATGTGGCTCTTCTCGACGATGAGAGGCGGCGACAGCGCGAAGGAGTCCCCGCTCATGCGGAAGTAGAGCCCGCGATTGAAGCAGTCGACCATGACGTCGTAGCCACGCGCTCCGACCGCGCCGTCGCGCGGCGAGAGCTCGACCGCGCCCATCAAGCCGCAATTGCGGATGTCGATGACGTTAGGCAGGCCCTTCAGCGAATGCAGCGCATCGCGCCAATATTCGGCAATCGAGGCACCGCGCGTGAGCAGGCCCTCGTCCTTGTAGATGTCGAGCGTCGCGATGCCCGCGGCGCAGGCGGTCGGGTGCGCCGAATAGGTATATCCGTGGAACAGCTCCATGACGTTCTCCGGGCCGATCATCATGGCGTCGTGCACCTTGCGATGCGCAAACACCGCGCCGCACGGAATGGTGCCGTTGGTGATGCCCTTGGCCGTCGTCATCAGGTCAGGCGTGACGCCGAAGAAATTGGCGGCGAACGGCGTGCCGAGGCGGCCGAAGCCGGTGATGACCTCGTCGAAGATCAGGAGAATGCCGTGCTTGTCGCAGATCTCGCGCAGGCGCTGCAGATAGCCCTTCGGCGGCGGCAGCACCGCGGTCGAACCGGGCACCGGCTCGACGATGACGGCGGCGATCGTCTCCGCGCCGTGCAGGGCGACCAGACGCTCGAGGTCGTCGGCGAGCTCGGCGCCGTGCTCCGGTTGATCCTTGGCGAAGGCGTTGCGGGTGAGGTCGTGGGTGTGGCGGATGTGGTCGACGCCCGGCAGCAGGGTTGCGAAGGCGCGGCGGTTGGCGACCATGCCGCCGACCGAAGTGCCGCCGAAGCCGACCCCGTGATAGCCGCGTTCGCGGCCGATCAGCCGGGTGCGGCTCGCCTGGCCGTTGGCGCGGTGATAGGCGAGCGCGATCTTCAGCGCGGTGTCGACCGACTCGGAGCCGGAATTGGTGAAGAAGATGCGGTCGAGACCCTTCGGCGCAATCTCGGCGAGCCGCTCGGCGAAGTCGAACGCCAGCGGATGGCCCATCTGGAACGACGGCGCGAAGTCCAGCGTCATCAGCTGGCGCTCGACCGCAGCCGCGATCTGCTTGCGGCCGTGGCCGGCATTGACGCACCACAGGCCTGCGGAGCCGTCGATCACCTTGCGGCCGTCGACCGTGGTATAGTGCATGCCTTCGGCCGAGGAAAACAGGCGCGGCGCCTTCTTGAACTGCCGGTTGGCCGTGAACGGCATCCAGAACGAGTCGGTCTTGATAGTGTTCGGAATCTGATGAAGGGTCACGGCCGCGCTCCTTTGCTGACCCAATAGCTGAGACACGGTTTCGGAACCGCAACAAGTCCTTTTCTGGTGACCTGCAAGCCATTGATTCGACTTGGCCCTCCGGTCCATATTTGTGCGATCCGCAACACCTGCAACAGGGGCCAGGGGGCATGAGCGTCGACATCGGTGGACGGCTGCGATTCATCCGGGCGCGCCACAAGCTGTCGCAGCGCGAGCTCGCCAAGCGCGCCGGCGTCACCAATTCGACGATCTCGCTGATCGAATCCAACCAGATGAACCCCTCGGTCGGGGCGCTCAAGCGCATCCTCGACGGCATCCCGATGGGACTCGCCGAGTTCTTCGCGCTGGAGCCGGAGTCGAGGCGCAAGATCTTCTACCGTGCCGAGGAGCTGACGGAGGTCGGCAAGAAGCCGATCTCCTACCGGCAGGTCGGCGACAATCTGTTCGGCCGCAGCCTGCAGATCCTGAAGGAGCGCTACGAACCGGGCAGCGACACCGGCCGCGTGCATCTCGTCCATGACGGCGAGGAGGGCGGCATCGTGATCTCGGGCAAGCTCGAGGTCACCGTCGAGGACGAGCGCCGCATCCTCAATCCCGGCGATGCCTATTATTTCGAGAGCCGCCGGCCGCATCGCTTCCGCTGCGTCGGCGGCAAACCCTGCGAAGTGATCTCGGCCTGCACGCCGCCGACGTTTTGAAGGCGATAGAATATCCGGACTCCTACGGAGTCACCGGTTTCTTACGGAGCTTGAGCCATCTCAATTTCCCCGGGCCGCACCGCTATATATTGCGAACCATCGCCGAACAGCCTGGCGCAAAAGGTGCTGAGGTTATCGCCCGGAGTTCCAGGCACGCCGGGGCCGCTTCGTAACAGGGCTCGCAGATGAAGATCACGCTCGCCAATGCAGAAGCCGCGCTCGACGAAGTCCAGCGCGACGCCGACAAGCTCCATTCGCGCGAGCTGCGCAAGGTCATCGCCGAATACATCGAGACGCAGCGAGAGGCGCTGAAGGCGCTCCGGAAAAAGCTGCATTGACGAGTTGCGGCGGAGCGAGAAGATCTCGCCCCGCCTTTTGCCTCAAAGCTGCGTCAGCAGCTCCTCGATCCGGATCGGAAAGCGGCGCACGCGCGCGCCGGTCGCGTGCCAGACCGCGTTGGCGACCGCGCCGGCGCTGCCGGTGATGCCGATCTCGCCGACGCCCTTGATGCCGAGCGCGTTCACATGCGGATCGTGCTCCTCGACCGTGATCACGTCGAGTGGCGGCACGTCGGCATTCACCGGGATGTGGTACTCGCCGAGATTGGCGTTCATGATCCGTCCGCTGCGCCGGTCGGTGATGGCCTCCTCGTGCAGCGCGAACGACATGCCCCAGATCATGCCGCCGAACAGCTGGCTCTGAACCATGCGCGGATTGACGATGCGCCCGGCCGCGAAGGCGCCGACCATGCGGGTGACGCGGACCTGGCCGAGATCGGGATCGACCTTCACTTCCGCGAACACCGTGCCGTGGGCGTGCATCGCATATTCCTCCATCGCGGCAGGGTTCGGCGCGCCGGTGCCGCGCGCCTCGACCTCGGCGACGCCGGCGCGCGCGAGGATCTCGGAATAGCTCTCGCCGCGGCTCTCGTCGTCACGACGGATCAGCCTGCCATCGCGCGCGATCACGCCGGCATTGCCGGCGCCGAACAGCGGCGAGCGTTCGTCATTGGTGGCAAGATCGGCAAGCCTGGCAATCACGGCCGCTCCGGCACTGTGGATCGCGGCACCGGCGGTGGCCGTGTGCGCCGAACCACCGGCAATGCCGGCATCCGGCAGGTCGGATGTCCCCGCCTTGAACTCCACGCGGTCGACCTCGAGGCTAAGACCATCGGCCGCGATCTGGGCGAGCGCCGTCCAGGCGCCCTGCCCCATGTCGTGCGCGCCGATCTCCATCACGCCGGAGCCGTCTCGGCGGATCGCCGCGCGGGCTTCGGCCTGGAACATCAGCGCCGGGAAGGTCGCCGTGCCCATGCCCCAGCCGACCAGGAGGCCGGCATCGTCGCGCATCTGCCGCGGCCGGAGCGAACGCTTCGCCCAGCCGAAGCGCGCCGCGCCCTGCTCATAACAGGCCCGCAGCGCTTTTGAAGAGAACGGCTTGCCGGTGATCGGCTCGATCTCGGCGTAGTTCTTCAGGCGGAAGGCCAGCGGATCCATGCCACAGGCCCAGGCCATCTCGTCGATCGCGCTCTCCAGCGCAATCGAGCCGGTCGCCTCGCCCGGCGCACGCATGAACAGCGGCGTGCCGGTATTGACGCGCACGGCGTCATGCGAGGTGCGAATCGCCGGCGCCGCGTAGAGCGTGTGCGAGGCATCGGCGGCGGGCTCGTAGAAATCGTCGAACGTGCTCGACACCGTCCGCGCATGGTGATCGAGCGCGGTCAGACGCCCCTCGGCATCGGCGCCGATGCGCAGTCGCTGCCGCGTCGGCGCGCGATGGCCGACCGGGCCGTACATCTGCTCACGGCGCAGCACCAGCTTGACCGGCTTGCCGACCAGCTTTGCGGCCATGATTCCCAGCACCTGCGGGCCGGCCATCAGCCCCTTGGAGCCGAAGCCGCCGCCGAGAAACGGGCTGCGGATGTGGATCTTGTCGTGTGCGATGCCGAACAATTCGGCGATGCGCGCCAGCGACAGCATCAGGCCCTGGGTCGGCATGTCGACCGACAGATTGTCGCCGTCCCACGACGCGACGATCGCATGCGGCTCCATCGCGTTGTGATATTGCGGCGGGGTCTCGTAGACCGCCTCGATCTGCTTCTCCGCCGCGGCAAGGCCCTCCTCGACATCGCCGTGGTGATGCGCCGCGGGGTTGCCGACACCGACGACCGGCGGCACGAAGCTCTCGCCGGCATCGAGGCCGACGAGCGCGGGCAGCGCTTCGTAACGCGGCGCCAGCAGCACCGCGCCTTCCGTCGCGGCCTCCAGCGTCTCGGCGATCACGACGGCGATCGGCTGGTTGGCGTAGCGGACCTCATTGCTCTGCAACACCTCCATGCGGAACACGAACGGATTGGTCTTGATGTCGGGATCGATCGCGAGCTGCGGCTTGTGGTCGGGCGTCATGACGTCGACGACGCCGGGATGGCGCTTTGCGGCGGCGACATCGAGCGAGACCACGCGGCCGCTTGCAACACTCGAGACGGCCATCACCGCGAACAGCATCCCGGGCGGATGATTGTCGGCGGCATAGGTCGCCCGCCCCGTGACCTTGAGGATGCCGTCACGGCGGGTCAGCGGCTGGCCGATGTTCGAGCCGTGCCGCAGATGGGCGGGCGCGCTGGTCAGGTTGAGCTCAGGCATGGATGGCTCCGGAAGTCGAGGCAAAGGGAGAGGCCGGCAGCGCGGGGATACGCGCAGGCGTACCGGCGGCGGCGAGTAGCAGCGCGCGCACGACGATGCGCCGCGCGAGTTCGATCTTGAAGGCATTGTCGCCGGACGGTTTTGCGTCGGCGAGCGCCCGCCAGGCCGCCTCCTGGAACGCGTCTGCCGTGGGCGCAACGTCCCTGAGCACGTCCTCCGCGGCACGGGCGCGCCAGGGCTTTGCGGCGACGCCGCCGAGCGCGAGCCGCGCCTCCGCGATCTTGCCGTTCTCGATCCGCAGCGCAGCTGCGGCCGATACCACGGCGAAAGCATAGGACGTACGCTCACGGACCTTGAGGTAGCGCGCGTGTGCGGCAAAGCCGCGCGCGGCGGGCGGCAGAAGCACGGCGACGATGAGGTCTCCGGGTTCGAGCACGGTGTCACGCTCGGGCGTATCGCCGGGCAGGCGATGCAGTTGATCCAGCGCGATCTCGCGCCGGCCGGCCCTGCCCTCGATCTCGACGACGGCGTCGAGCGCGACCAGCGGCACGCCGAAGTCGGACGGATGCGTGGCGATGCAGTCCTCGCTCCAGCCGAGCACGGCATGGCTGCGGTTCTCGCCGTCGCGGGCGTCGCAGCCGCTGCCGGCCTCGCGCTTGTTGCAGCGGCTGGCGGTATCGTAGAAATACGCGCAGCGTGTCCGCTGCAGCAGATTCCCGCCGACGGTTGCGGCGTTGCGCAACTGAGCCGACGCGCCGGAGAGCAGGGCCTCGGCGACGGCGGGATAGGACCTTGCGAAGTCCGCATCGTGCGCGAGATCTGCGTTGCTGACGAGTGCGCCGATACGCACACTGCCGTCGGCGAGACGCTCGATCCGATCGAGGCCATCGAGATGCGTGACGTCGACCAGCCGATCCGGACGGCTAACGCCGCCCTTCATCAGATCGAGCAGGTTGGTGCCGGCAGCGAGGTAAACGGCGCCCGGCAGAGCGGCGGCGGCAACGGCCTCTGCGACCGTGGCGGGCCTGACATAATCGAACGGCTTCATGCGGAGCGCCTCTGATTGGATTCGTCCATATGTCCTTGCGCCTCCAGCACCGCATCGACGATGCCGGCATAGGCGCCGCAGCGGCAGAGATTGCCGCTCATGCATTCGCGGATGCGTTCGGGATCGTTGCCGGCCTGCGCCTCGCTCATCATGCCGATGGCGCTCATGATCTGGCCGGGCGTGCAGAAGCCGCATTGAAAACCGTCATGGGCGATGAAGGCGGCCTGCACGGGATGCAGCTGGTCGCCGCGCGCGACGCCTTCGATGGTGAGGATGTCGGCACCGTCGTGGCTGATGGCGAGCGCGAGGCAGGAATTGATGCGCTTGCCGTCGACGAGGATGGTGCAGGCGCCGCACTGACCGCGGTCGCATCCCTTCTTGGTTCCGGTCAGATCGAGGCGCTCACGCAGGAGATCGAGCAGCGTGACGCGTGGATCGTCGAGGACGAAATCGCGCCGCGCACCGTTCACGGTGAGGCTGATGGAGTGGTTCATACAAGGCTCCGATCAGATATGGACATGAGTCATCGCGCAGCGCGCCACCTCCGTGGCCGCCGTCGATACCGCGCCGCCCGGACACGATGCGGGCCGACGCTCGAGCGAAGATACGGAGGCATCCTCCGCTTAACAAGGGTCGCCCGCAAATATTTGGAATTCGTCAAAAGCCCTTGCGCCACCAACGCGATGCGGCCCTTTTGGGTTCGACGAGGGTTCAATCTAACCAATTCGTGATCTACATTGCCGCCATGGACGACCACGCCGATCACACCCGCAAGCCCCGCGCCGATGCCGTGCGCAATCGCGAACGCGTGCTCGAGGCCGCGAAGGCCGTGTTCAACGCCGGCGGACCCGAGGCGAGCCTGGAAGCCGTCGCAAAGCGCGCCGGCGTCGGCATCGGCACGCTCTACCGGCATTTCCCGACGCGCGAGGATCTGTTCGAGGCGGTGTACCGGCGCGAGGTCGAGCAGCTCAGCGAGCTCGCCGAGCAATTGAAATACGCCAAGGACCCGGTGGACGCGCTGCGTCGCTGGCTGCGCTCCAACGTCGAATTCGTCGCCACCAAGAAAGGCATGTCGGCCGCGCTGGCGCTGACGTTCCAGAGCTCATCCGAGCTCGCGGCTTTCTCCATGGACCGGCTGACCAAGGCGATCGGCTCGCTGCTCGACCGCGCGGTCGCGGCGGGCCAGATGCGCGGCGATATCAGCCCGGAGGACCTGCTGCGGACGCTCGTCGGCATGTGCTACATGCACGACCAGCCCGGCTGGCAATCCTCGGTGCTGCGGATGCTCGACGTATTCGTCGACGGCCTGCGGATGCAGCCGGCCGGCAAGGCCAAGGCGCGCGTCGCCAAGCCAGCGAAGCCGGCCGCAAAGCGGAAACGATAGCCGAACGGAAACTGCGAGATCCGGCTGTTCGCTGCTGAAGGGGCAAAGTCGGCCTATGTCGCGAAACCGGGACCGGTCTTCGTCGCGCTCATCCGCGAGCGGATCAGCAGCAGCACGACGATGCCGATGTTCAGCGCATTCCACGCCACGCCGTTCGCGAACGCCGCGGCATAGGAGCCGGTCGCATCGAAGATGACGCCCGACACCCAGCCGCCGAAGGACATGCCGAACACGGACGCAAAGATCACGATGCCGACGCGCGTCGCCGCCTCGCTCGCCGGCATCGCCTCACGCACGATGATGGCGTAGCTCGGCACGATGCCGCCCTGGAACAGGCCGAACATCGCCGAGATCAGATACAGCGAGGTCAGGCTGTCGAAGAACAGATAGAACACCAGCGCGAAGCCCTGCGCCAGCGACCCGACCAGGAGCGTGCGGATGCCGCCGATCTTGTCGGCGAGATAGCCGGAGCCGATCCGGCTGACGATACCGCATGCCATCATCAAGGACAGCATCTCGGCGCCGCGCGCCACGCCATAGCCGAGATCGCCGCAATAGGCGACGATATGCACCTGCGGCATCGCCATGGCGACGCAGCAGGCGATGGCCGCGATCGAGAGCAGCACCGTCAGCGTGTTGGTCGAGAGCTTGAGATCGACTTGCGGCGGCGGCGCATTGGCGTGATCGCGAACCTTGTCATGGCCCATCTGTGCGCGCAGGACGAGGACCAGAAGCGTCATCGTGCAGACGCAGACCATGCCGATGCCGATATGGGTGTAGCGCCAGCCGATCTCCTGCGTGCCCCAGCTCACGATCGGCGGCCACATCGTGCCCGCGACATAATTGCCGCTGGCGACGATGGTCACGGCAAGTCCGCGGTAGCGCTCGAACCAGTGCGAGGCTTCCGCCATCAGCGGCGCGAAAGTCGCCGAGGTGCCGAGCCCGATCAGGAAGTAGGCCGCCACGAACTGCCAGAGATGGCTCGACAGACCCGCGAGCACGTTGGCGACGCCGAGAAAGGCGATGCTGATCGCCATGGCCGGTACGATGCCGAACCGGTCGGTGATCTTGCCGGCGATCACCCCGCCAAGCCCGAAGCCGAACATCATGAGGGTGAAAGCCAGCGACACCGCGCCGCGCGTGGCGCCGAATTCGGCCTGCACCACGGGAATCACCACCACGACCGCCCACATGCCGACGGCGCCGATCGAGCCGATCAGAAGCGCAATGATCAGCCGCGTCCAGGCCTGACGAGAATCAGGGCTGAATGATTGAGGCGTCTGTCCTGGATGATTTGGCGCGTGCACGGGCCGGACCATGGCCCGCGGCTCGCCACAGGGTCAAGCATTGTGGCGCGATATTGGGCATGCGCTGTGCACTGCGGTAAGAAGGAGCTTGGCGATCGCGCAATTTGCTACTAGTTTGCAATCCGCGTGTGCACCTTTGCCGCGCGGAGAGCATGCCGGCGGAATGTTGCTGCGATTGACGCGATCGATGCGGATCAGGGTGGGGCGGATCATCGCCCTCGCCTACCTGTTCTGCGTGCTCGCGCCCGCTGCGGCGCTTGCCTGGGGCGATGGCGCTGCGCCGTGCCTTGACGACGCACTCCTCGCAGACCCCGTGCCGGCGCATCACCAGATGCCGACGAGCCATCTGCATGGCGATGCCTCGCATGAACACGCGGGAACCCACGCTCACCCCCAGACGGCCGCGCAGGACGCGCCGGCTCCGCATCATCACGGCGGCAAGGGAACAGTGGGACCGTGCTGCGCGATGATGTGCGTGAGCGCGCTGCCCGCCGACCTGCCCAGCGTCGCCAAGCCCCTGCTGCCCGTCTCCGCCTGCGCGCCCGAGCTCGTGGCCAGCCTGCACAGCGCGGCGCCGCCCCTGCACTACCGCCCCCCCATCGCCTGATCTGACGCGACGATTTCGGGCCGAGCGCGCTTTTGCGCGCGCGAACCTGTGGTCTCCAGATCAGGGATGAATCATGTTTACGCTTTCCGGGGCGAAGCCCGCCGCCGCATCTGCGGTGGGTGAACGACAGTGCCGAACCAATTGGCTGCTGCTGGCCTTTGCTGCGCTGGCGCTGTCCGGCTGCATGCCGGCAACGACACGAATCGCCAGCGCCGATCCCGCCGATCCGGCGGCGAAGGTGGCGCGCATCGGCTATCGCTCGACCATTGCGCCCTATACCAGCCTGCGCCCTGCGACGCCGGCGCCATGGCGTGGCCGCAACGACGCGGTGACGCCGCAGCCGAAGCAAGACCGGTAGGAGCGCGCCATGACACGCCATCTTGCGCGGGGCCTGCTCGTCCTCATTGCGCTCAGCGTTTCCGGCTGCGCCGCGTTCTCGCCCGACAGCGGGATGACTGATGTCTCTGATCTGACAGGCCAGGCCATCAACAAGGACGTCGCCTTCGTGCGAACGGCCGAGGGCGCCAACGCGGTCGAGGCGCGCGTTCGCCAGCTGCTGTCGCGGACGCTGAGCGCGGAGACCGCCGTGCAGATCGCGTTGCTCAACAACAAGGGACTGCAAGCCGCCTATAACGAGCTAGCGCTGGCCGAGACCGATCTCGTCGAGCAGAGCCTGCCGCCCAATCCCGTCTTCGCGATCTCCCGCATATCGGGCAATGGCGCCAGCGAGATCGAGCGCCAGGTGGTCGGCGACATTCTCGCACTCGCCACCCTGCCGTTCCGCTCCGACATCGCCCGCGACCGATTCCGCGGAGCGCAGCTGCGCGCGGCGCTGGCGACGCTGCGGCTCGCCGCCGACGTCCGCCGCGCCTATGTCCGCGCCGTCGCCGGCAACGAGATGGTGGGGCTGCTGACCGACGCGAAGGCGACGGCGGAATCGACTGCGCAGCTCGCGGTCAAGCTCGGCGAGACCGGCTCGCTCAACAAGCTCGACCAGGCCCGCGAGCAGGTGTTTTATGCCGAAACCACCGCCGACCTCGCAACGGCGCGCCAGGCGGCGGCGAGCGCGCGCGAAAGGCTGGCGCGCCTGATGGGGCTGTGGGACGACGGTCTCGACTTCCGTCTCCCTGATCGACTGCCGCCGCTGCCGCGTCGGCCGCAGGCCTTGCCCTCGATCGAGGCCGACGCGGTGGCGCACCGCATCGACCTGCAGATCGCACGGCTGGAGCTGGCCGCGCTGGCGAAGGCCCTGAACCTCACCGAGGCGACGCGCTTCGTGACGCTGCTCGACCTCGCCGGCATCTCCCGCCGCACCCAGGATCCGGAAGGGCCGCCGTTCCGCGAACGCGGCTTCGACGTGCAGTTCCAGATCCCGATCTTCGACGGCGGCGAGGTGCGGGTGCGGCAGGCCGCCGAGACCTACAATCTCGCCTTCAACCGCCTGACCGAGCGCGCCGTGAATGTGCGCTCCGAGGCGCGCGATGCCTATCGTGTCTATCGCTCCACCTACGACATCGCCGGCCATTACCAGCGCGAGATCATCCCCTTGCGGAAGATCATCACCGAGGAGATGCAGCTGCGCTTCTCCAGCATGCAGGTCGACATTTTCGCGCTGCTCACCGAGGCGCGACAGCGTTTGGCTTCGCTGCGCGGCGCGATCGACGCAAGGCAACGCTTCTTTCTCGCCCAGGCCGATTTGCAGACTGCCGTCAACGGCGGCGGCGTGCCGGCGGCCGGCGGCGACAATCCAACCACCATCGCCGCGGCAGCGCCTGCCGGCGGCGGCCACTGAGATGGAGGCCAGCATGTTTTCCCGCCGAGGATTCCTGGGGACCGCCGCGCTTGCCAGCGCGTCGGCCATCAGCGGCCGCGTCCAGGCCGCTTCGATTCCGGAAGCACCCACCATGGACAAGGTGGTGATGCAGCCGCCGCTGCATCCGGTCAGCGGCCCCGACTATCGCCCCGTGGTCACGCTCAACGGCTGGTCGCTGCCGTTCCGCATGAACGGCGACTGGAAGGAATTCCATCTCGTCGCCGAACCCGTGGTGCGCGAATTCGCCGAGGGCATGAAGGTGAATTTGTGGGGCTACAACGGGCAATCGCCGGGCCCGACCATCGAAGCCGTCGAGGGCGACAAGGTCCGCGTCTTCGTCACCAACAGACTGCCCGAATACACCACCGTGCACTGGCACGGCATGATCATTCCGAGCGGCATGGACGGCGTCGGCGGATTGAACCAGCCGCACATCCAGCCGGGCAAGACCTTCGTCTACGAATTCGAGATGAAGAAAAGCGGGACCTTCATGTACCACCCGCATTCCGACGAAATGGTGCAGATGGCGATGGGCATGATGGGCATGGTCGTCGTGCATCCGCGCGACCAGAGCTTCCGGCCCGTCGACCGCGACTTCGTCTTCGTGATGAGCACCTATCGCGTCGACCCCGGCACCTATCTGCCGCATGTCAACGAGATGACCGACTTCAACATGTGGACCTGGAATGCGCGGGTCTTTCCCGGCATCGATCCGCTCCCGGTCAGGCTCGGCGACAAGGTGCGCGTGCGCATCGGCAATCTCAGCATGACCAACCATCCGATTCACCTGCACGGCCACAGCTTTGCGGTCACCTGCACCGACGGCGGCTGGATCCAGGAGAGCGCACAGATCCCGGAAACGACCACCGACGTCCCGGTCGGCGCTGTCAGGGTGTTCGACGTGCTCGCCGACAATCCGGGCGATTGGGCGTTCCACTGCCACAAGTCGCATCACACCATGAACGCGATGGGACACGACGTGCGCAATCTCATCGGCGTGTCGCGCAAGGATCTCGCCAAGGCCGTCGGCAAGCTCGCGCCCGACGGCATGGCCATGGGCTCGACCGGCATGGCGATGGGCAACATGGAGATGCCGACGCCAGACAACACGCTGCCGATGATGACCGGCACCGGCCAGTTCGGGCCGATCGAGATGGGCGGCATGTTCACGGTGATGAAGATCCGCGAGGGCCTCGCGCGCGACGATTACCGCGATCCCGGGCCGTACAAATTCCCGCAAGGCACCGTCGCCTACGAGGTTACGGCCCCGGCCGCAGAGCCTGCCCGGCAAAAACCAGGCAGCCCGCCGATGAAGAACATGAAGATGTGAGCGTTTCGATGAATGAACAACTGGAGACCACGATGAAGACCACTATCAGGCTCGGCCTCGCGCTGGCTGCGCTTTCGACCGCGCCGGCCTTTGCTCACGACAAGCACGGGCACGGAAATTTTTCCGCCGGCGAACCCGGCGATCCCAAGAAGCCCGCCCGCACGATCGAGATCCTGATGAGCGAGATGGACTACACACCCGCCCGGATCGAGGTCAAACGCGGCGAGCAGATCCGCTTCGTGCTGCGCAACGTCGGCAAGGAGGACCACGAATTCCTGCTCGCCACCCCTAAGGAAAATCTCGCGCATGCGGTGGAGATGAAGAAGCACCCGCACATGGAGCACGACGATCCCAACGGGGCCCGGCTCGCGCCGAACAAGACGGCCGAGATCCTCTGGAAATTCAGCAAGGCCGGCACGTTCGAATATTCCTGCCTGATTCCCGACCATCGCGACTACGGCATGGTCGGCCACGTCACCGTGAAGTAAGCAATGGAGACTCCCATGAACCGCCTCATCCGTATCACTGCTTCGCTCGCGCTTGCTGTCGGCCTTGCGACCGGAACCCTCGCAGCCGAGGGCGCTGCGATCAGCGGCGAGGTGAAGAAGATCGACGAAGGCGCCGGCAAGATCACGCTCAAGCACGGACCGGCCAAAAGCCTCGGCATGGAGGACCCCATGACCATGGTCTACCGCGTCAAGGACCCCGCCATGCTCAAGCAGGTGAAGGTCGGCGACAAGGTGACCTTCGAGGCCGAGGAGGCGGCTTCCGGGTATACGGTGACGAAGATGGACAAGGCGAAGTAGCTTCCACTGTCATTCGGGGCGCGCCGCTTGGCGCGAACCCGGAATCTCGAGGTTCCGGGTTCGGCTCTGCGAGCCGCCCCGGAACGACGGCGCCTGCGCCGCGCTGCCCCGAACTACCCTGTCCCGCCCCCTCCCCACCCTCCGTTAACCCTTTGCTAACCATACACCCGGCAAGAATTGCCGGGTGAAGTCGAGTGTCGTCAGCCGCGTAGAACGGGAGCTCCCGTGGACGCCAGTGCGGTGCCTCACTTTCGGAACGGCGGCCCGTCGGCCGCCGCGCAGACGTTTGGGGCGCGCGGACGGCAGTCGCGCGGGGAGGCAGCTACCATGGTCGACGTCACGGCGGGACAGGGCGTAGGCAGCGCGAAGCCCGGCATCCCCTCCCTCAACGAGATCGTCAACATCCTCAAGCGCGGCGACATCGCGCTGGCGCTCGGCATCCTCACCATCCTGGTGGTGCTGATCCTCCCCTTGCCCGCGATCGTGCTGGACCTGTTCCTGGCGATCTCGATCACGCTCTCGATCCTGATCCTGATGACGTCGCTGTTCATCCAGGCGCCACTCGAATTCTCGGCCTTCCCGACCATCCTCCTGATCTCGACCATGCTGCGTCTGTCGCTCAACATGGCCTCGACCCGCCTGATCCTGTCGCACGGGCACGAGGGCACGGCCGCCGCCGGTCACGTCATCGAGGCCTTCGGCAACTTCGTGATGGGCGGCAATTTCGTCATCGGCATCATCGTCTTCGCCATCCTGATCATCGTCAACTTCGTCGTCATCACCAAGGGTTCGGGCCGTATCGCGGAAGTCGCGGCGCGCTTCCATCTCGACGCCATGCCCGGCAAGCAGATGGCGATCGACGCCGACCTCTCCGCCGGCCTGATCGACGAGAAGGTCGCCAAGGAGCGGCGCAAGGAGCTGGAGGACGAGAGCGGCTTCTTCGGCGCCATGGACGGTGCCTCCAAGTTCGTCCGGGGCGATGCCATCGCAGGCCTCCTGATCGTCTTCATCAACGTCGTCGGCGGCATGATCATCGGCGTGGCGCAGCAGGGCATGTCCTTCGCCGACGCCGGCCGCACCTACACGCTCCTGACCGTCGGTGACGGCCTCGTCACCCAGGTGCCGGCGCTGATCGTCTCGACGGCGGCCGGCCTGCTCGTCTCCAAGGCCGGCGTGTCCGGCGCCGCCGACAAGGCGCTGATGAAGCAGTTCTCCGGCTATCCGCAGGCACTGGCGATGTCCTCGGCAGTGATGCTGGTGCTGGCGGCCCTGCCGGGGATTCCGACCCTCCCGTTCCTGGCGCTCGGCACCGGCGCCGGCGCGCTGGCCTGGAACGCCCGCAACCGCAACCGGGCCACCGCCAGGGCCGAGGAAGCCGCCAAGTCCGCACCCGCGGCAGGTCAGCCCGGCGCGCCGGGGGCCGCTGCGACCGAAGAGCCGATCTCGGCGGCGCTCAAGATCGACGACCTCAAGATCGAGCTCGGCTATGCGCTGCTGCCGCTGGTCAACGGTCCCGACGGCACCGATCGCCTCACCGAGCAGATCAAGGCGCTGCGCCGTTCGCTCGCGATCGAGATGGGTTTCGTGATGCCGGCGGTGCGTATCCTCGACAACGTCCAGCTCGAGGCCAACACCTACATCATCAAGATCAAGGAGGTCGACGCCGGCACCGGCAAGATCTGGCCCAACCAGTTCATGGTCATGGATCCCGGCGGCGGCCAGGTGCAGGTGCCCGGCATCCACACCACCGAGCCGACCTTCGGCCTGCCCGCGACCTGGGTCGATGCCAGCCTCAAGGAAGAAGCCTCTCTCAAGGGCTACACCGTGGTCGACGCAGCGACCGTGCTCTCGACCCACCTCACCGAGCTGCTCAAGGCCAACATGTCGGACCTGCTCTCCTATGGCGAGGTGCAGAAGCTGCTCAAGGAGCTGCCGAAGGAGCAGAGCGAGCTGGTTAAGGACATCGTCCCCGGACAGGTCACGGTCTCCGGCATCCAGCGCGTGCTGCAACTGCTGCTCGCCGAACGCATCTCGATCCGCGACCTCTCGACCATCCTCGAAGGCATCGCCGATTCGCTCGCCTTCTCGCGCAACCCCGCCACCATGGTCGAGCACGTCCGCGCGCGTCTGGCGCGGCAGATCTGCGCGCAGAACACCTCCTACAACGGCTATCTGCCGTTGATCGCGCTGTCGGCACGGTGGGAGCAGGCCTTCGCCGAATCCATCATCGGCCAGGGCGAGGAGCGCAGCCTCGCGATGCAGCCCTCGAAACTGTCGGAGTTCATGACCGCTGTGCGTGAGGCGTTCGAGCGCGCCGCCCGCGAGGGCGAAGCACCGGTGCTGGTCACCTCTGCGGCAATTCGTCCGTTCGTCCGGTCCCTGGTGGAGCGGTTCCGAGCTCAGACGACCGTGCTGTCGCAGGCGGAAATCCACCCCAGGGCGAGGCTGAAAACGGTCGGAAGCATCTGATTTGCCTTAAGAAGCCGTGTGTTTTTCAGCCACAGGCAAATGGTTTTTGAGTTCCTGGCGCCTTGTCGACCGAATGCTGCCGGGACGCCCAATCGGCGCATTACATCATTGAAATAATTACATAATTGCACGATTCAGGATCATTTTCGATCGCGACCTTTCACGTCCTGTCACGCTCTTGTGACCGCCTCTTGGGAACGAATCCCGCCAATACTAGGTTGTTGGGCACCGGAAGCATGAACCTGCCTTAACGGGCTGGCGACTACTTCGGGTAGATGGCGGCAGGAGGCTTCCATGAACCACTCGATCTACAGCGCTGATCGCTCGACCCACTTGAAAATCGTGGTCGTGGCCCTCGTCGCGGGGATCGCGCTGGCAGGCCTCGGCATTTCGGCGCGTTCGGGTTCGGATGAAGGTTTGACCCAGACCGCCCGCGTCATCAAGGCCGGCAAGCCGGTCGTTGTCACCAGTTCGGACGTATCCCTTGTTCGATAAGGAGATCTAGAGTTTCAGGAATTCACGCGGCTCTTTACCAGCCCCCCAAAGTCGCCACGTGGATATGTAGACGACCCCAACCCCAAGTCGACTACAGAAAGCGCCCGCCCCCCACGGGCGCTTTCTCATGTCTGGAGGTAGCTCGCGAGACGCTCAGCCGTCGTCCTCCAACCAGCATCAATCAGATTGTCACCGCCCCCCATAAGTCGGCGGCGGTGCCTGCACGGTCGGCGCTGCGGCAGCGAACAGCTCGTCCTTGCTGCCGGTCAGCGGCGGATAGATCCGTCTGCGGTTAATGGTCTCTTTGGTCGCCTTTGCGGCCGCGCCGGTGGTACGGACTTCGCGATCCCACCCCTCCGTATAGAGCGCACCCCAGCCGCCGAGATCGAGCACGGTGACGTACCAGTCGATCCGCAGCGGCAGCATGGGCAGGCCGGCGAGATCGGCCACCACGTTGTGGCCTGCGAAGCGGCCCATGGGACGGGCGAACTGACAGGACATCACGGTCGGATGCAACCCGTCGATCACGCTCGAGGCAACGTCGCCGGCCGCGAACACGCCGCCGACATCCGCAACCCGCATCAAGGGATCGACCAGAAGGCGCCCGAGGCGATCGCGTGCGCCCGGAAAGCTCGCTGCCAAGGGGCTTGCACGCATGCCCGCACACCAGATCACCGTCTGCGCCGCAATGAACTCGCCCGAGTTCAGGCGCATGCCAGCGGCCTCGATCGACACGACACGCACACCGAGCCGCGTGTCGACATCGAGCGAAGCCAGGGCCGTCTCGACGACGGGGCGCGCATGCGTGCCGATCGTGGCGCCGACCGCTGGATTGGGATCGACCAGGATGATGCGGCGGCTGCCGCTGATGCCCGCCCGCGCCAGCCGGTCAGGCATCTCGGCTGCGACCTCGATGCCGGTGAAGCCGGCGCCGACCACCACCACCGTTGAACGTCCCGGAGACGGCGCGCTGCGTCCAAGCGAAACCAGATGTTCTTCGAGGCGGAGCGCCGCGGCATAGGTGTCGACGTCGAAGCCGTGCGCGGCAAGGCCGGGAATGTCGGGGCGCATCACCTCGCTGCCGAGCGCCAGCACGAGGCGATCATAGCCCAGCGTCTCCTCGCCGCTGCTGGTGACGAGCGAGATCTCGCGCCGTACCGGATCGATGGCCTCGACCTCGCCGAGGCCGTGGCTGACACTGATCGGATCGAGCAGTTGCGGCAGCGGCAGCGCGACCTCGCCGAGATCGGCCTCGTAGTTGCGCACGCGGATATTGTGATAGGGGTTGCGGTCGATGACCCGGATCTCGATGTCGCGGTCGCTCGCGCCGATCTCGTCTCGCTTGCGCGCAGCACCGATGGCCGCCCACAGGCCTGCAAATCCGGCACCGAGCACGACGATACGCGCCATGTCCGCCTGCGCACCTTCCAGAGGATCCTGCGGTCTCCCCGCCCGGACAGACTAGCTCAACGGCCGGCGTCGACCAAATGCGGCAGCGCACGCGCAGCCGCACGAAATCGCGACTTACGCCTCACGCAGCTCCGACGGCGTCGCCCCGAAGCGCTTGCGAAAGGCGCGATTGAAATAGGACAGATCGGAGAAGCCGGACGAATGCGCGATGTCACTGATCTTGCGCGCCCTGGCGCGGGGATCACCGAGCAGCTTGCGCGCATGGAGCAGGCGCTGCTCCAGCACGAATTCGGTGAAGGTCGTGCCGGCCTGCTCGAACAGGCGCTGTGCCTGGCGCGGGCTCAGCCCCGAGCGCGTCGCGACCTCGGCCAGACAGAGATCGTTGCGGCCGAGTGCGGCCATCACGTCGGCGCGCATCAGATCGAGGCGAGCCGCCGCCTGGCCGCGGCCGCGTGCGCGGCTTGCATGCTCCGCATCGGTGCCGAGCAGGAGACCGACGAGATCGACCATATGCTGCGCCGTCAGGCGCTGGCCTACCGCATCGAGATGCGGCGCGTGGTTGGCGGCGAGCGTTTGGTAGCGGAAGATGGTCTCGGCGACCGCGCCGTCGCACAGCACCTGCGAGAGCTTGTCCTCGGCGCGCGGATTGATGTCGAGCAGCGCACGGCGCGGCATGCGAATGGTGGTGAAGCGGTCTTCGTCGGTGTGGCCGACGGTGCCGGTGATGCTCATGTCGACGAGCACCATCTGGGCAGGCGTGAGCTCCACGGTATGCCCATTCTGTCCGACGCGGACGAGCCCCGCATGCGCCGCGATCAGGACGAGGTCGTCGCTGCCGTCGGCGAGGTGGCTCTGCGTACGGGAATATTGCGCGGAGGCGCCTTCCGGAATGGCGAGCACGATGTTGTCGATGACGCTGACCTGGAGCCGGCAATCGATGCTGTCGCCATGGCTCGGCCCGATGTCGAGGCCGCAGCGACTGAAGGCCCGCTCGCGCCAGTCTTCGAACGCCGGGCCGTGCGGCAGCCCCGCATATTGGTGAAGGAAGATGCCCGGCGTTCTCGCTGCATCCATCTGATTCTCTCGCCCTCTCCGGCATCGCCGACTTCAAATTCCGGGGATTTGACGCCGCGGCTTGCGGGGAGGTTCAAAATCGGGGGCGGATTTGGCCGGGCTTGTCGAAATGCGACGACCGGATGGACCGCGGCGACAAGGCGCGCCCTTCCAGCCCGAATGGAGCGCAGCTCCATCCGGCCACGATGCTTCGATATTACTTCTTCGCGGGCGCCTGCGGCTGCGTGGGCGGCACGGTCTCGATCAGCTTGCCGGAAAACACCGGCGCCGATGTGGGCTGGCCGTCGGGTGAGCCGCCGGCCTGCTCGACGGTGACGGCGAAGGTGGCGCCGTTGACGACCTCGGCATCATAGGAGGCGAGCAGCGGACGGGCGGTGAAATCGCTGGCCCCGATGACGCCGAGCGAGCGCGGGCGCGGCAGCTTGTCCGAGATCAGCCAGAGCTCGAAACTCTTGCCGGGCTCCGGCGTCGCGCCGACTTTCCGCACCGTGAAATTCCGTGTCGCGCCGTCGATGGTGAGGATGAACGCGGGGCCACCGCCCTGGCCCTGCAGCAGCGCGACATATTGCGCGGAGGCGGCGAGCGGCGCGGCCGGAGTTTTCACCTCGACCGTCTGGATGCGGGGCGCAGGACGCAAGCCGCCCGGCAGCGCGTCGGGCAGGAATATCTGAAGCGACAGCGTCACGAGCAGCGCGGCCGCGAGCGCGCCGACGGCGGATGCAATGTTGCGCCAGCGCTTCACGCGCCCCTCGAGGCGGATTACGTCACCATCGACGACCGGCGCCAGCTGTGCGCGCAAAACACTGATATCCGGAGCATGGACCTGCGGAATGAATTGCGGCGCGATGTCCGGGATGGCATCGGGTTCGGGGCGCGACGACCCGGGCTGCTCCGCGGCGGGATGCGATGTTTGCGGGGGCCCGTTCTCCGCGGAAGATTCCGACGTCGCAGCTTCCTCCGCGGGCAGGTCCGGCATGGGCGCAGGCGGCGGCGAAGCTTCGGCAGGTGCAGGCGGCTCCTGCGCAAGCGTGGTGCGCGCGATTTCGGACTTGATGTTCTCCCACACGACCGGACGCGGCTCGACCGAGCCGACCATCTGGTTGAGCGCGCCAAGTCGATACGACCAGGACTGCACGATATCGGCGAACGCCTCGTCCTCCGCCATCATGGCCTCGACCTGCGCACGCTCATCGGCGTCGAGCGTACCGAGCGCGTATTCCGCGGCGAGCGCGATATGATCCTCCGTGTAGGCCATCAATTGCGGTCCAGAACCATCCTCATCATCAGGCCATCACAGCCCGAGGCACTCCCGAATATCCAGCATGCTGCGCCGGAGCCACGTCTTCACCGTATTGACGGGCGCGGCGAATTTCTCCGCCAATTGCTCGCGGCTCCAGCCGTTGTAATAGGCGAGAAGCACGAGCCTCTGACGGTCCGGCTCGAGCCGGCCGATACATTCCAGGAGCCGCTTCAGCTCCTCGGTCATCTCGCGGCGCGCCAGCGGATCGGGACTCTCGGCCGCGACCTCCATCGCCTGAGGCTCTTCCTCGATGGAGACTTCCGACTTCTTGCGCACGATGTCGATCGCACGGTTGCGCGCGATCGAGGCCATCCACGTGATCGGCGACGACAAGGCCGAATTGAACTGGCCGGCGCTGTTCCAGATCTTGACGTAGGTCTCCTGAAGGACCTCCTCTGCAAGATCCTGTCGGCGCAAGATACGGAGCACGACGCCATAGAGTTTCGCGCGCGTGGCGGCGTAGAGGCGCTCGAATGCGGCCTGATCGCCCTTCGCCACTGCCTCGATCAACTCGACCAGCTCTGCTGGCGTCAGCATTCAGCCCCCCAACGCGCGGCGCCGTCATCGCCTTCACCTCTCCCCGACGGGACGAGGTCGATTTGCGCAGCAAACCGGGTGAGGGGGCTCGGGGCTGACGGGAGACCGGAACCCCTCACCCCGCGCTCCGCGCCGACCTCTCCCAAGGGAGAGGTGGACGCCGCCGTCGCTGGCACAGCATTCATCGCGGCCACCATAGCGCGCGGCAAAGCCGACCACCAAGGGGCGCGGTGCCCCGCTGTGGACAGCACATACGAAAACCCGGACCTTGCGGGTCCGGGTTTGGCAAATTCCAACGTGGTCTGGCTGCCGGCCGGCTCAGGCTACCGCGCCGATGCGGGCCCGCATCAGGCCGATGCTGTCGAGGTCGGCCTGCTCACGGGCGTTTTCCTCGGCCCGCTCGCGGGCCTGGTCGCGCTCGTCGAGGAGCTCGACCTTCTTCAGCTCTTCGAAGGCCTCGGCCAGTGCGGCCTTGGCTTCGTCGAGCTGGCCCTTCAGCTCGTCGGCTGAACGGGTCAGGTTCTCGCGGCGCTGGATCGCGGCCTTGGCGTAGGTCGGATAGGCGAAGTGCGAGGGATCGTTGATCCCGGCACGGTCCTGCTCGGTCTGGATCTCGCGTTCGAGATCGACCGACATCCGCTGGAAATCGGCGATCATGGTCTCGATCTGGGTGACCCGGCGGCGCTTCTCGTCGACCTGAAACTTTTTCAGGCGGATAAGCGTATCTCGTGACTTCATCGACTCGTACTCCCCAGAAGTCCCCCCGCTGCACGTGGGACGGCACCGGTCGCCCCCCAGGCCCGATTGAGGCCAAGACCGGCTCTGCTACTCTGTGGGAACGGATGATGACCTGACAAAGTTAGCGTTCCGTTTCCAAATTGCCGAGGATCTGCGCCAATTGGCGGTAGCCGTCCGCCAGGGATGCATTCTCGTCCTTGCGCTGGCGCAGGAAGGCCTCCAGCGGCTCGTGCAGCCGGATCGCCTCGTCGACCTCCGGGCTGGAGCCGGCGCGGTAGGCGCCGAGCCGGATCAATTCCTCCATGTCGGCATAGGTCGCCATCACCTGGCGTGCCCGCTGGATGACGGGCCAGAACTGCGGATCCGCCGATTTCGGCATGGTGCGAGAGACGGATTTGAGGATGTTGATCGCGGGGTAGCGGCCGCGCTCGGCGATCGAGCGCTGCATCACGATGTGGCCGTCGAGGATGCCGCGGACCGCATCCGCGATCGGCTCATTATGGTCGTCGCCGTCGACCAGCACCGTGAAGATCGCGGTGATGGCCCCCTCCCCCAGGCCCGGCCCGGCCCGCTCCAGGAGCTTCGGCAACTCCGTGAAGACGGTCGGCGTATAGCCCTTGGCTGTCGGCGGCTCGCCGGCGGACAGGCCGATCTCGCGCTGGGCCATGGCAAAGCGCGTCACCGAGTCCATCAGGCAGAGCACGTCCTTGTCCTCGTCGCGAAAATATTCGGCGATCGCGAGCGTCAGATACGCCGCCTGGCGGCGCATCAGCGCGGGCTCGTCGGAGGTGGCGACCACCACGACCGAGCGCGCCAGGCCCTCCTCGCCGAGATCGTCCTGCAGGAATTCCTGAACCTCGCGCCCGCGTTCGCCGATCAGCCCGATGACACTGACAGCGGCATCGACGTTGCGCGCGAGCATCGAGAGCAGCACCGACTTGCCGACGCCGGACCCCGCGAAGATGCCCATGCGCTGGCCGCGGCAGCAGGTGAGAAAGGTGTTCATCGCGCGCACGCCGAGATCGAGCGGCGCGCCGACGCGCTTGCGCGAATGCGCCGGCGGCGGCGTATTGCGGAACGGCATCGGCGAAGAGCCCTGCGGCAGCGGCCCCTTGCCGTCGATCGGCTCGCCCAGCGCGTTGACGACGCGGCCGAGCCAGGCTGCGGACGGCCGCACCTGATTGGCGGCATTGGCAATGACCGCCTTGCAGCCGCGGCGCACGCCGTCGAGGCCGGCGAACGGCATCACGACGGCATTGTTGCCGGAGAAGCCGATCACCTCGCAGGGAATGGTGCGGTTGGCGCCGGTCTCGATCACGAGCCGTGCGCCGACCGACATGGCGTGAATCGGACCGGCCACCTCGACCATCAGGCCGCGGACCCCGACCACGCGGCCGTAAATATTGACGCCGTCGATGTCGCCGATCTGTTCGGCAAGAGCCTTCATTGGGAGCACGCCTTCATGTGAGAGCCTTCATGAGGTGATCGCCTTCGTGATGCCCGGGTCGCTCTTGTGATCCCCGGGTCGCCCTGGGCGATCCCGGGACGTCACGGTGAAAGCCTTAAGTTTCGCCACATTTCTGAACGGCGCTTAACCTCGTGTTTACCCGCATCATTAATCATTGCGTCACTGTCTTTGTGACTGAGCGTGACTTCCCTTCAGAAGAAGGCTGAGTCGCGGGAGTCGGTTAAACCCGTCTCTTAAAGTGGAGCTTGAACGGAATCGGGTAACGAAAGCTGCTTCATACGCAAGACCTTAGGGCGATTCGGCAAAAATTGCACCGTGGGGACTTGCGTTCCAGAATCAGAGTTTGTTAACCATCTGTCGTCAGGATCCGAATCAGTTGTTCAAAGGCGTTTTGTTGAGTGCCGCGAATGCGGCCGACCTGACGCCCAGGAGCGGCGACTATGGGGAACTGGCATGCGCGTTTTGCTGATTGAAGATGACAGCGCCGTCGCGCAGTCGATCGAGCTGATGTTGAAGTCGGAGAGCTTCAACGTCTACACGACCGATTTGGGGGAAGAAGGCGTCGATCTCGGTAAATTATACGATTACGACATTATCCTTCTCGACCTCAATCTGCCCGACATGTCCGGATACGACGTGCTCAAGCAGCTCCGGGTCTCCAAGATCAAGACACCGATTCTGATCCTCTCCGGCCTCGCCGGCATCGAGGACAAGGTCAAGGGTCTCGGCGTCGGCGCCGACGACTACATGACCAAGCCCTTCCACAAGGACGAGCTGGTGGCCCGCATCCACGCGATCGTGCGCCGCTCCAAGGGCCATGCCCAGTCGGTCATCCAGACCGGCGACCTCGTCGTCAACCTCGACACCAAGACGGTGGAAGTCGGCGGCCAGCGCGTGCATCTGACCGGCAAGGAATATCAGATGCTGGAGCTCCTCTCGCTCCGCAAGGGCACGACCCTCACCAAGGAAATGTTCCTCAACCATCTCTATGGCGGCATGGACGAGCCGGAGCTGAAGATCATCGACGTCTTCATCTGCAAGCTCCGCAAGAAGCTCGCCAACGCCTCCGAGGGCCGCAATTTCATCGAGACCGTGTGGGGCCGCGGCTACGTGCTGCGCGAGCCGCACGAGCACGAAGAGCGCATTCCCGCCTGATCTCCTGGGTTACGTCGCGAGCCTCGGGGCTCGCTCCTCCCAGCCTGGACCCCGCCGCAAATGGCGGGGTTTTTGTTTTTGGGCACGTATTCTCCCTCTCCCGCTTGCTTGCGGGAGAGGCGCGACAGCCGCTGTCGATACGACTTCATCCCTCCCTAACGTTTGAACCACTACCCTTCCCCTGCCGACGAATGGTCGCTGCACGATGGGGGAACGATGATCCTGCAATCACTCTCCGGCCTGCCCGCCTTCCTGGTCTATTTCTGCACCGGGCTGATCGCGATCGTGGCCTATCTGTTCGTCTACACCCGCATCACGGCCCATAACGAATTCCAGCTCATCCGCGACAACGAGCCGGCGGCGGCGATCGCGCTCGGGCTCAGCCTGCTCGGCTTCGTGGCGCCGCTGGTGAGCGCCATCGCGCATTCGGCCAACGTGCTGGACTGCCTGATCTGGGCGACGATCGCGCTGGTCGTGCAGGTCATCGTGTTCTTCCTCGTCAAGGTCCCGGTCCCCAAGCTTTCGGAACGGATCTCCGCCGGCGAGCTTGCCCCGGCGATCTGGCTCGGCCTGTCCTCGCTCGCCGCGGGGCTGCTCAACGCCGCCAGCATGATCTACTGACATGGCCGACAGACCTACCAAGAAGGAGTTCGGCAAGCGCCGGCCGGTGGCCGAGCCAGCGCCGCGGCCGCCGGTGAAGCGCTCGGGCCATGTCGCCCTCCTCGTGATGGGCACGATCGCGGTGGGCACCACCGCCTACACGCTGATGCCGCGGCAGACTTGCGAGCCCTCTCCCGGCGCCATACCGGGCCAGACGACGACGACCTGCAGCAGCAGCGGCAGCAGTTCATCAGGCGGCAGCGGCTCGCGCTGGTCGTCGCGATCGAGTTTCTTTAGCAGCGATTCCTCGAGCCATTCCTCGTCGGGAACGTCGTCCGATTCGGGCTCCCATAGCGTGAGCCGCGGCGGCTTCGGCTCGTTCGGCCATGGCTTCTCCGGCGGCGGCTGATCCATGCAGCGCATCGCCTGTCCCGAGCGCGACGACTGGCGGCACACCGCCGAGCAATGTGGCTTCGTCTTCCACACCATCGACGGCGAACGCTATTGGGACGAGAGCGCCTATTACGGCTTCACGCTCGACGAGATCGAGCGCGGCATCGAGACGCCGACCGGCGAGATCGACGCGATGTGCCTGGAGCTCGCCGGCCGCGTCATCGGCGACGAGCGCTGCCTGCGGCGCTTGAAGATACCGGAAGCGTTCTGGAGCCTGATCGCCGAGAGCTGGGAGCGCGACGACCGCAGCCTTTACGGCCGGCTCGACCTGAAGTTCGACGGCAAGGGTCCGGCAAAGCTGCTCGAATACAACGCGGATACGCCGACCTCGATCTTCGAGGCCGCGGTGTTTCAATGGACCTGGCTCGAGCAGGCGATCGAGCGGCGCATCATCCCGTCGCGCGCCGATCAGTTCAACTCCATCCATGAGCGGCTGATCGCGGCGTGGAAGGAGATCGCGGCCGGCCACCACGTCCATCTCACCGGCATCACGGGCAACGAGGAAGACGCCGGCACGCTCGCTTATCTCGAAGACACCGCGCGCCAGGCCGGGCTCTCGACCAGGCTGCTCGACATCGAAGAAGTCGGCTGGCGCGACGAAGGCGGCGGCTTCGTGGATCTCGACGATGGCGACATCGCGCTGGCCTTCAAGCTCTATCCCTGGGAGTGGATGTTCCAGGACGCGTTCGGTGCAAAGCTCAAGGATGCAACCACGCGCTGGATCGAGCCGCCGTGGAAGGCGGTGCTCTCCAACAAGGGCATCCTGCCGCTGCTCTGGGAGATGTTTCCGAACCATCCCAATCTGCTGCCGGCCTTCTTCGAGGACGATCCGCGCGCCGCGGAGCTCGGAACGTCCTATGTCCGCAAGCCGCTGCTGTCGCGCGAAGGCGCCAACGTCACGCTGGTGTCCGGCGGGATGCCGCTCGACGAGCAGGCGGGTCCCTACGGCGCCGAAGGTTTCGTGCGCCAGGCATTGTCACCGCTTCCGAACTTTTCGAGCTTCTATCCGGTGGTGGGAAGCTGGCTGGTGAACCACGAGCCGTGCGGCCTCTCGATCCGCGAGGACGAAAGTCCGATCACCGGCAACCGCTCGCGGTTTCTGCCGCATGCGATCTTGTGAGATGCGCTCGCGACCTCGTCGGAACGGGACGCGAGCGCACATGCTGACCTAGGGTGTCTTGACGATGAATCTTCCATCGTACAGGAATGCGCCCTTGAACCCGCTTTGAACACTTTCGAATCCGCCGGTGCCCGTCGCGTTCGCGTACGTACCAGTGCCCGACAAGATCGTATATTCGCCCTTCGCTTTGCCGTCCTTGACCGCGCCGGCGTAGCGCGCCGTGATCGAGGAGCCATCGTCGAAGGTGTAGGTGCTGTAGCCAAAGATAGGTCCTGAGCCCTTGAGCAGGTCGGAGGAATTGACAAAATCTTTCACGGCAATGCGTCCATCCTTGAAGAAGGCAACGCCAAACATTTTGCCGGACATGACCATCTGGCCTTCGACGTTCGCGACCTCGGTGACTTTGACATCCATCGGCTTGGTGACGAGCTTGAACTCGAGCACCTGCTCACCGGCGAGAGCAGTGGCGGGTAACGAAAGCGCTGCCAACAAGAAATACGAGGCACAAGACATTCGCATGGTATGTCCTCCCCAGTATGGTTCATGATGGAATGGAATCCCGCCTCGGTTCGGCGGGACGATCGGCAGCATAGCACAACCGTCAGAGGTTGATCAGGGCCGCGATTGCATTGCATCGCGGCACGCCCCTCCTGTTGCGCCGGTAGCTGAGTAGTCTGCAATGCGCAAACGCGTGGGAAGCGCCTCGCGCATGATCCGGAAAAGTGCGCAGCGGTTTTCCGAAAGGATCATGCTCAAACAACAGCGCGATGACGATTCATCCTAATCCCATCGCGCTTTAAGGCGAAGCGATGTCCGTCAGTTGTTGCCGATCATTTGCAACGACAACGCTCGGTGAGATCGCCTGCCGTTCGGCCAATCACCTCGCCGCTGCCACCTTCAATGTCGGCGGCATCAATCCGCCCATCGCCCGGCCGGAGCGCGCGGGGTTGAGCTGATAGAGACCGCGACGGTCGGTCATGGGGCGGAACGCGTCAGTGATGCCGACGACGGACTCGGCAGCGCCAAGCAGTAGCGTGCCGTCGGGCTCCATCGCCTTCGCCATGCGCTCGAAGATCACCGCCTTGGTGTCCTGATCGAAATAGATCAGCACGTTGCGGCAGAAGATCACGTCGAACGTGCCGAGATGCGAGAAGTCCTGCAGCAGGTTGAGCTGGCGGAACTGCACCATCGCGCGAATGTCGGCATTGAGCTGCCAGAGTTCGCCGACTTGCGTGAAGTACTTCATCAGGTGCTGGATCGGCAGGCCGCGCTGCACCTCGAACTGGCTGTAGACGCCGGCCTTGGATTTCTCCAGCACCTCCTGCGACAGGTCGGTGGCGACGATCTCGATGCGCCAGCCGGCGAAGGCCGCGCCCATCTCCTTCACGCACATCGCGATCGAATAGGGCTCTTGCCCGGTCGACGAGGCCGCCGACCAGATGCGCAAGCTCTTGCGCGCCGCGCGCGCCTGGATCAGGCCCGGCAGGATGGTCTCGCGCAGATGGTCGAACGGAATCTTGTCGCGGTAGAAGAAAGTCTCGTTGGTGGTCATCGCTTCGACCACGTCGGTCGCAAGGCGGCCGTCGCCGTTCCTGATCTTCAGCACGAGGTCGGGGATGCCGGGAAGGCTTGCCTTGCGGGCGAGCGGCAGCAGCCGGCTCTCGACCAGGTACTGCTTGTCGGCCGAGAGATCGAGGCCGGAGCGCTCCTTCAGGAACTTGCGCAGGTAGTCGTAATCCGTCGGCGTCACGAGCGGTCTCCCGCGAACAGGCGATTGACCTTGGCGCCGATCTGATTGAGCGGCAGGATCGCCGCGCAGATGCCGGCATTGGCCGCCGCCCCCGGCATGCCCCAGACCACGCTCGAGGCTTCGTCCTGTGCGATGACGCTGCCGCCGGCGGCGACGATGTCCTTGCCGCCGCGCATGCCGTCCGAGCCCATGCCCGTCAGGATCACGGAGAGGATATTGCCATGCCAGACGTCGATGGCCGAGGTGAAGAGCGGATCGACCGCGGGTTTGCAGAAATTGACCGCCGGCCCGTCATCGAGCGAGATCGCGGCATCCGCACCGCTGCGCACGACGCGCATATGCTTGCCGCCGGGCGCAAGGTAGATCCGTCCGGCCTTCACCGGCTCGCCGTCGACTGCCTCGCTCGCCGGCCGGCGGCTCGAACGCGCCAGATGCTCGGCAAGGATGGTGGTGAAGGTCGGCGGCATGTGCTGGGTGATCAGCACCGGGAAGCGGTCGATCACCGGGCCGAGTTCGGTGACGAGCGACATCAGCGCCTGGGGACCGCCGGTCGAGGAGCCGATCAGCAGCACCTTCGGCGCCTGGGTCGAGAACGGACGCGTCGACAGCGGTCCTGACGACGGGGCATGCACGGCCGGAGTGGGCGCAGGCACGGCAGGCCGCGCAACAGGACCGCGCGCGGCCGGAGCCGGGCTTGCGGGCGCCAGCGGCGGGCTCGCAACCGCAGCCTTGCGACGCAGCCGCGCGCCGAGATGGCGGATCTTCTGGATCAGGTCGTGATGAAAGATGTCGGCCGCCGATGCCTCGCGCGTCGATTCCGGCTTCGGGATGTAGTCGGCCGCGCCGAGCGACAGCGCCTTGAAGCTGATCTCCGCGTTGCGGCGGGTCAGCGTCGAGGCCATGATGATGACGAGATCGCGCTTCTTCGCCAGCAGTTGCGGCAGCGCCGAGAGGCCGTCGAGTTCGGGCATTTCGATGTCGAGCACGGCAACGTCGGGGTTGATGCGTTCGATCTGGTTGACCGCCTCGAGCCCCGTGCGCAGCGAGGCCGCGACCTCCATGTCGTGCTCGGCGCCGATCCAACGCGAGATCAGACCGCGGATGACGACGGAGTCGTCGACGACCATCACCCGCAGCGGCCCCGCTTCGCGCGACGGCGTCGTGGTCGAATTCCCTGCGAACGCAACACTCATTACTCACCAACTCAGACTGAAACGGTATGGTTGAAAGCAGGCGCCGAAGGATCCGTTCAGCCTCCGGGCGATCGCTCAGATAAGGCCGACTTCCTGGAATTTCGCCGTCACGATGTCCTTGTCGAACGGCTTCATGATGTACTCGTTGGCGCCGGCATGCAGCGCGCGCGCGATATGAGCGACGTCGTTCTCGGTGGTGCAGAACACCACCTTGGGCTGATCGCCGCCGGGCATGCGCCTGAGATGGCCGAGGAACTCATAGCCGTCCATCACGGGCATGTTCCAGTCGAGCAGCACCGCATCGGGCAGGCCGCGCTTGCAGGCCTCCAGCGCCTTCTCACCGTCCTCGGCTTCGAGGATCTGGAAGTCGAGGCCCTCCAGGATCCGCCGCGCAACCTTGCGGATGACGCTGGAATCATCAACGACGAGACAAGTGCGCATGTGAACCTCTGCTTCCTCCCCTTTTGCGGGGGCACTTCCAATTGCAAGTCCGTCGGCGACGATGCCGCCGTATCAGGCCGCCATCATCTCGGGTGCGAGCTCGAGGACGCGATCGACGTCGAGGACGACCATGAGCTGGCCGTCGAGGCGGTGGACGCCGCCGGCGAGCTTGGCCATGCGGGGGTCGAGGTTGACGGGGTTCTCTTCCATGCCGGCCTCGGGCAGGCGCAGCACCTCGCCGATCTGGTCGATCAGCAGGCCATAGGATTCGCCGCGCAGGTCGACGCCGACCGCCATCGGCACCTTGCCGTCCTCGGCCTTGGGCAGGCCGAGACGGGCGCGCATGTCGACCACGGTGACGATGCGGCCGCGCAGGTTCAACACGCCTGCGATCTCGCGCGAGGACAGCGGAACGCGGGTGACGCGCTCGGGCATGAACACGTCCTGGACGCGGGAGATCGGCAGGCCGAACAGCTGGCCGCCGATCATCGCGGTGACGTATTCGACCATGGCGCCTTCGCTGGACTGGGTCTTGTTGCTGGCCATAAGCCTATCTCCTGATCCCCTGGGTTACGCCGCGGCCCGGCTCAGCTCGGAAGCGCCGGCGGCGCCCGCGGTCTGCTCCTTCAGCGCCGCGATCAGCCCGGGACGGTCGAACTTGGCGACATAGTCGTGGAAGCCGGCCTGACGGCCGCGCTCGATCGCCGCCGGCGACACCAGCGCCGACAGGCCGATGATCGGCGTCGCGGCGAGGTTGTTGTCGGACCGGATCACTTCGGCGAACTCGAACCCGTTCATGTCGGGCATCTCGATGTCGGTCAGCACCACGTCGAAGCTCTGGGCGCGGAGCGCAGCTAAGCCCTCCTGCGCGGTCGGCGCGGTGCGGACGCGGTAGCCGGCGGCCTTGAGCACCGGAGCCAGCATGTTGCGGAAGAAGGCCGAGTCGTCGACCAGCAGCACCGACTGCGAATGCATCGACGGCTTCATCTCCTTGCGGGTGAACCAGTCGGAGAACGCCATCGGCAGGAAGTGGCCGACGTCGATCACCTCGGTGGCCTGGCCCTTGATCACGGCCGAGCCCAGGATGCCCGAACTTGAACCGCCGACCTCGATGTTGAGCCGTTCCTCGACGATGTCGATGATCTCGTCGACGACGAGGCCCATGGAGCGGCCGTCGTCGGCGAACACCAGGATCGGCTGGACGCCCTGGCTGGCAATGGTGACGCCTTCCATGGCCACCAGCGGCATCAGCTGCTCGCGGTACTGCACCATGTAGCGGCCGTTGCTGAACTCGATCTTGTCGGCCGGCAGCTCTTCCAGGCGGGTGACGAGCCCGAGCGGGACCGCCTTGGGCTGGGACGAGCCGGCGCGGAACACCAGCAGCGAGGTGGTCTGCTCGCCCGAGCCGATGTGATGGCCGGCCGCGTCCTCGCCCATGTCATGAGCCGAGGAGCCGGCGGCGCCGAGCGCCTTCGCAATGCCGTTGGGATCGATGATCATGATCACCGCGCCATCGCCCAGAATGGTGTTGCCGGAGAACATGTCGATGTGGCGCAGCTTGGTCGACATCGGCTTGACCACGATCTCCTCGGTGTGGAACACGCCGTCGACCACGATGCCGAAGGTCTGGCTGCCGACCTGGGTCACCACGATGAAGCCGTTCTCGGGATCGGAGGCCGCGCCGTCGTCGATCTTGAGCAGCTTCTTCAGGTGGATCAGCGGCAGCAGCTTGTTGCGCAGCCGAAGGACCGCGGTGTCCTTGATGCGCTCGATGCGGTGCTCGGAATTGGCGCGGGCACGCACCAGCTCGACCACCGAGAGCTGCGGGATGGCGAAGCGGTCGCCGGCGGCTTCCACGATCAGCGCCGAGACGATGGCGAGCGTCAGCGGGATCTTGATGGTGACGCTCGAGCCTTCGCCGGCCACGCTCTTGATGTCGATGGTGCCGCCGATCTGGTCGATATTGGTGCGCACCACGTCCATGCCGACGCCGCGTCCCGACACCGAGGTGATGGCGGCCGCGGTCGAGAAGCCCGGCGCGAAGATGAACTTGTGGATCTGGGCTTCGCTCATCTTCTCGAGCTCGGCCTCGGTGACGAGACCCGAGGAGATCGCCTTGGCCTTGATCTTCTCGGTGTTGAGGCCGCGGCCGTTGTCGGCGATGCAGATGATGATGTGGCCGCCCTCGTGATAGGCGGACAGGCGAATGGTGCCCTGCTCGCCCTTGCCGGCAGCCAGCCGCTCGGCGGGGGTCTCGAGGCCATGATCGGCGGAGTTGCGCACCATGTGGGTGAGCGGGTCCTTGATCAGATCGAGCACTTGGCGGTCGAGCTCGGTGTCGGCGCCGTGCATCTCCAATTCGATCTGCTTGCCGAGTTCGCTCGACAGATCGCGGACGATGCGGGGCAGCTTCTGCCAGGCATTGCCGATCGGCTGCATGCGCGTCTTCATGACGCCTTCCTGCAGCTCGGCGGTGACGTTGGAGAGGCGCTGCAGCGGCACCTTGAACTCGGTGTCCTCGTTGCGCCTCGAGATCTCCAGCAGCTGGTTGCGGGTCAAGACCAGCTCGGAGACCATGGTCATCAGGTGCTCCAGCGTATCCACGTTGACGCGGATCGACTGGTTGGCGATGCGGTCGCCCTCGGAGGCGCCCTCGTCGGCCATCGACTTCTTCGGCGCGGCCTTCTCCTTGGGCGCCTTCTCCTTGGCGGCTTCCTTCGCAGCAGGAGCCGGGACTTCGGCAGCCGGCGCGGGCTCGGCCTTGACTTCAGATTTGGCAACGGGCGCGGGCACCGGCGCTTCGATCGCGGTCTCGCGGAAGGCGCGCTCGAGCTCGTCGAGCGAGACTTCGCCCGGACGCAACGGACGCTCCAGCGTCTGCTCGATCAGCATGCCCGTGGTCAGCTCCTTGGTGGGCGCAGGCGCAGCGGCAGCCGGGGCTTCCGGCACCAGCGGCGGAGCCTCAGTGACGGGAGCAGCAGCACCGGCCGACGGCATCGGTTGCGCCGAGCCTGCCGCGATCGGCGAAGCCGACGCTGACATCGCCGCCATGCCCTGCTCGACCATCGCTTCCAGCTTGTCGATGAGGTCGCGGTCGTTGCCCTCCGGCTCGGCTTCGGTCGCCTCCAGGCCCGCCAGGATCTCCTTGATGCGGTCGATCGAGGACAGGATCACCGTCACCGCCTGCCCGGTCACCGGCATGCCGTCACGGAACTTGCCCATCAAGGTCTCGCCGGCATGCGCCAGCGCTTCGAGCCGGGGCAGGCCGAGGAAGCCGCAGGTGCCCTTGATGGTGTGGACCAGGCGGAAGATGTTATCCAGGATCTTGGCGTTGTTCGGCTCCTGCTCGAACTTCACCAGCTGATTGTCCACGGTGTCCAGGCTCTCGCTGGTCTCCGTCAAAAACTCCCGCAACAGATCATCCATGAAAACAGGCCTTCATACAGGAAGGGCGCGCACGAGGCGTGATGCGCCATTTCGGAATGGGACCAGCTTCACCGCAAAGCGTTTAATATTGGTTGAGTATGTGCAAAAGAACGGGACCAACAAAGAGATAAGGCGCCCCGGACAAGCCGAGGCGCCTCGTAAAGATTCGATTAAGAAGCCGGGCGCGACGCGTATGTTTACGAAGCGGAAACGATGATGGCTTCGCCTTCCGGCTTGAGCGTCACCGTGAGCCCGCAGGCCTGCGCGAGCAGCCGCGTATAATAAGGCTGGATCGCATGCGCATCCGCGGCGGGGCCACGCTCGCCGCTCAGGAGCTCGGCGATGTTCTGCGGCAAACGCGCATTGTGTCCGGTCGCAGTGATGCGAAAGCTCATCGTCTCGCCCTCGCCGATCGGGTCGATCGTCAGCATGCCGCCGCGCGGGATCGTATGCTGGGCGACGACCAGCATGTTGAGCAGCAGCTTGACGCGATTCTTCGGCAGCAGCAGCCGCGGCAAATTCCAGGTGATCGCGCACTTGCCGTCCTCGATGTGGCCGCGCGCCATGGTCTGGGCATCGCCGAGATCGATCTGCGCGCCGGAGGAGCCGGCGGCGCCGAAAGCAAGGCGGCAGAACTGGAGGCGGGCCGAGGCGGTCTTGGCGCTCTTGCGAATCAGATCGAGCGCGAACTCGCGGTCTTCGGGCTTGGGATCGTCGTCGAGCACTTCGAGCCCGTTGACGATGGCACCGACGGGGCTGATGAGATCGTGGCAGACCCGCGAGCACAGGAGCGCTGCGAGTTCGAGCATATCGGGAGCAGTAACGGGCGCGGGCGACGAGGCGTCAGACATATAAAGGGGTCCTGGAGGGTTCCTGGAATTGCACGGCGCTGGAGCCGCGAATCACGCATGCTTGACGGATGCTGTGGGTTCTAACATTCGCAAGCCCGCGGCAGCTAGCTTGCGATCGGCTCGGGGAGGCCATAAAGCGAATCAGTGGACGGGGAACGGAATTGCCGATGAATGAGGCATGCAGGTGATGCGGATCATCGACGGGGCGGCCGCATCCGGCCTGATGGAGCCGCTGACTGCGCTGGTGGTGAAGGCGGGCCAGGCGATCCTTGCCGTCGACCGCGCCGCCATGCGGATCGAAGGCAAGCAGGACGGCTCGCCGGTGACCGAGGCCGACCTTGCCGCCGACCGCATCATCGCCGACGGCCTGGCGCAGCTCGCGGGCGACGTTCCGACGCTGTCGGAAGAGCGGGCCCAGCTCGCCTCCCCGCCGTTTCAGGGCAGCTTCTTCCTGATCGATCCGCTCGACGGTACCAAGGAGTTCGTCGCCGGCCGCGACGAGTTCACCGTCAACCTCGCCCTCGTGACATCGGGCGAGCCGCTGCTCGGCATCGTCAGCGCGCCCGCGCTCGGCCTGCTCTGGCGCGGCATCGTCGGCCGCGGCGCCGAGCGGATGAAGGTCAACGGCGCAACCCTCGGGGCGGCCGAGCCGATCCAGACCCGCAAGCTGCCGACGCGAGGGGAGCCCTGGATCGCGGCGGTGAGCCGCTCGCATGGCGATCCCAAGAGCGAGGCGTTCATCGACGACAGGCCCAATGCCGTCCGAAGGACTATCGGTTCAGCCGTGAAATTCGGCCGGATCGCGGAAGGCAGCGCCGACATCTATCCCCGCTTCGGGCCGACCTCGGAATGGGATGTCGGGGCCGGCTGCGCGGTCGTGACCGCGGCCGGCGGCAGGGTGACCGACGGCAAGGGCGGTGAGCTCCGCTTCGGCCAGCGCAGCGACACCGGCTTCATCGTCCCCGAGTTCATCGCCTGGGGCGATCCGCAGGCGGTAGGCTGCTACTGACCGAGCTGTTCCTGGAGCGCCGGCCAGCGCTTGCCCACCTCATAGAGGAAGCGCTCGGGATTGGCGATGAAGGCGTCGCGATTGGCTTCCCGGCTGAACAGATAGAGCCGCTGCGCCACGATCGCGAAGAAATAGGGATTGCCGGCAACGGTGACGCCGCGGGCGATGTCCGCCGGGTCATAGCCGCCGAATTGCGGTCCGTAGATCTCGGGATGGGCCAGGAAAGAGGCGCGGTTGCCCTCGTTCCGGAAGCGCCAGACGGCGCCCCAGAGATTCGCCTCGAACTCCGCCCTCCCCTGCTCGGCCGTGCCCGTGACGAAATAAGCGACGGGGTCGAAGCCCTCGATGGCGACGCCGGTGAAGCGGTTGACGACGATCCGCTCGGTGGTGGCGGTCCATGCCGGCGCCCCCGAGCAGATGATCCAAATGCCGGCCAACAGGCAGACGCGGCGGCCGATCAAGGCAATTCCGGGGCGCAAAGGGCTATCTTCCTGCCGTTGTGCCGTCATAGTTGCTGCGGATAACATCCGAGTCGAGGGGACATCCGGCGCAACCTAGAGCCGTGCCTGTTGGCGTCAGGTTAAGGAAGCGACCGGATTCGGTACCAGGGGTTCTTTATGACTTTCGCATCACGCCTTGCTGCGCTCGCGCTTGCCGCGATGGTCGGCTGGATCGTGCCGGCTTCCGCCCAGCAGGCGCCGCCGCCCGACCTGCCGCCGCCGCAGCGGACCCCGACGCCCAGCACCTATGGGCCGGACGAACTCGTCACGGCCGGCCACCGATTCTTCGGCAACGTCTCGCGCGGGCTCGCCTCGATCATCGAGAAGGCGGTCAGCCAATGGGGCCTGCCCAACGGCTATATCCTGGGCGAGGAAGGCTCCGGCGCTTTCGTCGCCGGCCTGCGCTACGGTGAAGGCACGCTCTACACCAAGAATGCCGGCGACCTCAGAGTCTACTGGCAGGGCCCCTCGCTCGGCTTCGACTGGGGCGGCGACGGCGCCCGCACCATGACGCTGGTCTACAACCTGCCAGCCACCAACGCGATCTACCAGCGCTTCGGCGGCATTGACGGCTCGGCCTACATCATCGGCGGCTTCGGCATGACGGCGCTCACCGCGAACAACATCGTGCTGGTGCCGATCCGCTCCGGCCTCGGCCTGCGGCTGGGCGCCAATATCGGCTATCTCAAATTCACCCCGCGGGCGACCTGGAACCCGTTCTAAGGTCCACTTCCTCCCATCCACCTAGGGATCAAGGTTAACGACAGGCCAGGGCTGGCTTTTTGCCGGCCCCGCATGCATTGTCGTTGGTAAATTTTTCCTTAGCTCTGGGAGTTCTGGCCCATGGTCGAACCGATCATGTACCTGGCGATCGGTTTCCTGCTTTCGATGCTGTGCGGGCTCGCGATCGTGCCGCTGGTGCATAACCGCGCCGTGCGCCTGACCACGCGCCGGCTCGAGGCCGCCACCCCGCTGTCGATGGCCGAGATCCAGGCCGACAAGGACCAGCTCCGCGCCGAATTCGCCATGTCGGCGCGGCGGCTCGAGATGAGCGTCGATCAGCTCAAGAACAAGACCACGAGCCAGCTCGCCGAGCTCGGCAAGAAGAGCGACGCCATCAACCGCATGAAGATCGAGCTCGGCGAGAAGAACGCCACGATCTTCGCGCTGGAGGCGCGCGAGAGGGCGGTGAAGGAGCAGCTGCGCGCCACGGAGGAGGAATTCAACGCCAAGACCGAAGCCTTGCGCGCCGCCGAAATTGCGCTGGCCGACAAGCAGGCCGAGCTCGCCAAGATCAACTCCGAACTGTCCGACCGCTCGATGATGGCGGAGAGCCGCCAGGTCGAGCTCATCGCGGTGCGCGCGCAGATCGAGGAATTGAAGAGCCGCGTCGGCGATGCCGAGAAGGAATTTGCCGCCACGCAGGCGCGCCTGGCGCAGGAACGGACCGAATCCGAGACGGCCTCGCGCCAGCTCAGCGAGGCCCGCGGCCGCGTCGAGAATCTGAGCCAGCGCGTCACCGAGCTCGATCGCCAGCTCATCGTGCAGGTCAAGGAAGCCGAGATGCTGTCCGGCCGCGTCGCCGACCTCGAGGGACGCCTCGCCACGCAAGGCAAGCTGCTCGCCGAGCGCGACTATGAGAACAACCAGCTGCGCCAGGCCAATGAGAGCAACGAGCACACCATCAAGGAGCTGCGCGTCGAGATCGCCGCCTTGAGCGGCGGCAAGTCGTCGGCTGCAATGGAGTCGCTGCGCGCCGAGAAAGCCGCGCTGGAGGAGCAGCTGCGCACCGCACGCGACGAGCGCGCCAAGCTTCAGCGCGACATCAACGCGATCCAGCAGCAGGCGGAGAGCTCCTGGGCCACCGAGCGCATGGAGAACGCGCTGTTGCGCGAGCGCATCAACGACATCGCGGCGGAAGTCGCAAAACTCGCGATGCAGCTCGAAGGCCCGAACTCGCCGATCGAGGCCCTGCTCGCGGCCGAGGCCGGCCAGCCGGCGAAGCCGGCACCGCGCCCGGCCAACGACGCCAAGACGGGCGGCGCTCCCGCGGCCCGCCTGCCCGAAGGCGGCGGAACGCTCGCCGAGCGCATCCGTGCGCTCCAGTCCCATGCCTCCCGCGCCCGCCAGCAGGGCGCGTAACCGGCCCAGAATCCGGCTTCCGTTGCGGATCGCGTGACCTGCCGAAGGTTTTCCGCGCCCGCGGCGCCTGAAAACTTGACACCTTCGGCCCGCACTTCTAAATCGCGGGCTCCGATGTGACGGCCGGCCGAAATCCGGCCGCCTGCATGATGGTCCCGGGCGCATAGCTCAGCGGGAGAGCGTTCCCTTCACACGGGAGAGGTCCAAGGTTCGATCCCTTGTGCGCCCACCATCCATCTTCCTGCCACCCTGCAGTATCGAACGATCCCGGACAGTTGACGGGCTCAGTTTGCGCTTGCCGAGAGCGTTCCTGCAAAGTCGAAAAACAACCCCATGCACAGTAGGCGGCACCAGCCGGATCAATGGGTTACGCCTTTTCCGAATTCGAATTTGACTTGTCGGGCAAAACAGGGGCAGGATGGCATGATCAGGGGAGAGGGTCACCGGGCGGTCGATCGTGCCTGAACGGGCCACTCGCCTGCAGACCTAGCGGGCCAATTTGCATCGCCCCGCATCAACGCTCGCGGAACGCCCGGGCAACCTGGTCCAGGAGGGGTTTGGTGAAATACGACAGGATGCTGCGATCGTAGGTCTTGGCAAAGACTTCCGCCGGCATGCCGGGCACGAGCTTGACATTGCCGAGTCGCGCCAGCTCCTCGGGCAATATCGAGACACGGATGGTGTAGAAGTTCTGGCCGGTGCGTTGATCCGGCATCACGTCGGCGGAGATGCGGCTGACCTTCCCCTCGATCTCCGGCGTGGTGCGCTGGTTGAAGGCAGAGAACCGCAGGCTTGCCGATTGACCGACGTAGAGCTGGTCGATGTCGGCCGGAGAAACCTTGGCTTCCACCATCAACAGGTCGGCTTCCGGCACGATCAGCATGACGGGGTCGGCCGGGCTTACCACGCCGCCCACCGTATGGACGTTGAGTTGATGAACCACGCCGGCTTGCGGAGCGCGTATGTCAACCCGCTTCAGTTGATCTTCGGCCGTCACCTTGCGCTCGACGAATTCGCCAATCTTGCCGTCGATCTCGCGCAATTCCTTGGCAACTTCGCTGCTGAGGTCCTGGTCGATCTGCAGGATCTGCAGCTCGATTTCGGTGACCTTGCCCCGGACCTGGGCCGTGGAGGCGATCGACTGCGCCAGCTCGCCCTTGAGCCGCGCGGCTTCGCGCTCCAGGAGGGTGAGACGGTTTATCTGGACGAGATTCTTCTCCCAGAGCCCACGCACTCCGGTCAGCTCACGCTGAATCAATTCGATCTCTTCCGCCTTGGCCTGCTGCAAGGCAGCATAGCCGCGGATCTCATCCTCGAGCTGCGCGATTCGCTGGCGAAGCTGGGACTTCTGGCCGCGACGCGCGGTGGCGCGCAACTCGAACAGCTTACGTTCGCTGCCAAGCGCAACAGCGAATTCCGCAGAAGCGTTATCCAGCAGCTCCTGCGGAACGACGAGATGGTCGGCACCGTCCCGCTCGCTGGCAAGACGAGCCTTGCGGGCGCGCATCTCGTCCAATCCCTTCGTATAGATGGCGAGGCCGGCACGCAGGGCGGTTTCGTCGAGCCGCACCAATGTCTCACCGGCGCGGACATGGTCGCCTTCGCGAACCATCAGCTCGCCGACGATCCCGCCGGTGAGGTGCTGGACTTTCTTGACATTGGAGTCGACGACCACCGATCCAGCGGCGGTGACCGCTCCCGACAGCTCGGTTGTCGCGGCCCAGCCGCCGATGCCGCCGGTCAACCCTGCCGCCAGAATGATTCCGGCAAGCAGATGATGACGCATGCTGCGATCTTCGCCGTGTATCGCGGTGGTCATGTGGATGCGGCCGATTGAGGGACAACGACCTTGAATGGCGCGGCCGGCGGCCCGGCTTCCCGCCTCGCCAGCAGCGACTGCACTTCTTCCTTGGGCCCGAAGGCCTGCTGCCGGCCATGGAACATCGTCATCACAAAGTCCACGGCAGCCAGCGCGCTGGAGCGATGTGCGACGATGACGACGACACCGCCTCGGGCCCGAACGGCGAGAATTGCGCGCGTCAGCGCCTCTTCGCCCTCGATATCCAGGTTGGAATTTGGTTCGTCGAGCACGACCAGGAAAGGATCTCCATACAGCGCCCGCGCGAGCGCCACGCGCTGTCTCTGGCCCGCCGACAATAGTGCGCCCTGTTCGCCGATCTGGGTGTTGTACCCATCGGGCAGGCTGACGATGAGCTGGTGGATGCCGGCGGCATTGGCAGCGGCAAGGATCTGCTCCATCGAAGCATCAGGAGCAAACCGTGCGATGTTCTCGGCGATGGTACCCTCGAACAATTCGACGTCCTGAGGCAGGTACCCGATATGATTTCCCAGTGCGTCAGGCGACCATTGCTCGAGCGATGCGCCGTCGAGCCGGACAACGCCGCGTGATGGCCGCCATGCGCCGACCAGGGCGCGCACCAACGAGGATTTTCCCGAGCCGCTGGCGCCGACGATGCCGAGCCCGCTGCCTGCCTTCAGATGAAAGCTGACATCGGCAACAAGGAGCTTTTCCGATCCAGGAGCCGGGACGGACAACTTGTCCACGACGAGGAGCCGTTCCGGCGGCCGCAAAGGCAGCTTGTCGGCTGACGCCGGCAACGCCGACATGAGCCCGGTGAGGCGCTGCCAGCTTTGGGCAGCTGCGATGAAGTTCTTCCAGTTGCCGATCGTGACGTCGACGGGCGCAAGTGCGCGACCCGTCAGGATAGAACTGGCAATGATGATTCCGCCGGATGCTTCCTGTCGTATGACGAGATAGGCCCCGACTCCGAGCACGGCCGATTGCAGCATCATGCGCAGTATCCGTCCCGTGACGCCGAAACCTCCCGAGATATCGTTGGCGATCCTTTGCTGCCTGCGATGAGCATCGCCCAGCTTGCGCCATCGCTCCAGAAACCGAGACGACATCGACATTGCGATCAGAACTTCCGCGTTGCGACGACTGGCTTCCGCAAGGCGATTGCGTGCGGCGGCATAGCTCGACGCTTTTCGGACGGATTGCCGCGACAGTCGATCGGTGACCAGCGTCAACATCACCAGCACGAGTGCACCGCCGAGCGCCGTCACGCCAATCAGCGGATGGAAAGCAAAGCAGATGGCGAGGTAGAACGGCAACCAAGGCAGATCGAACAGGGCTGGCAAGCCAGGGCCCGACATCACCGATCGAACGGTGTCGACGTCGCGAACCGGCTGCAGCCCGTCTCCGCCGCCGCGTGTGCGCAGCGGAAGGCGAACCACCAGATCGTAGATGCGGTCACTGATGCGCCAGTCGATCTGGTTCCCGATGCGAACCAGCATACGGCCGCGAACCACTTCCAATGTACCCTGAAAGACGAACAGCAGGGCCGCAATGATCGTCAGGCCCGCCAGCGTGGATACGCTTCGGCCAGGCAGCACGCGATCATACACCTCCAGCATGTAGAGGGAGCCGGTCAGGCTGAGGATATTGATCAATCCGCTGAACGCTGCAATGCCCGCAAGGGCCGTGCGGCACGATCGAACGGCGGCACGCAGTTCCGATCCTGCATCCGTGGAAGGGCCTGCTTGCGTAGCCAACATCACACGCAATTACTCCGCGGCTTACGATGAGGTGATTGTCCCGAACCGATCGCCCTTCACCGAAGAAGCGATAAAACTGCTCCTAACTGTCGATGATTCATGACAGCCGTTTGACAATGACAGAGGTGCCGGCCGGGGAGCCGACACCTCCGCATTGAGCAACATCCTCGTCGGGCGACTGGCGTCAGACGAGATATTGGTGGATCAGTTGCAGCTGGCCGCCTTCGACGAGCTCCCCTCCCACGTTGAGGTGAGACTGGGTGTCGATCAGGTAGACGTTTTCCCCGGCGCTCCCGAGGATGTGCGAGACGTCGATGACGCCCGATGCCTCTTCGTCCTGGGTCTGGAAGTTCGCAGCTCCCGTAACGAAACGGCTCGGATCGTGCTCGGCAAGCTGTGTGAGCGAGTCGGTCGCAGGATCGTATTGCCAGACCTTGCCGAGGTGGGCGTTGTTGCCGACGTCCTCGGACAGAATGAGCTTGCCGTGCGAATCGACGGCAATGTTGTCGAGCATCTTCTGACCTTCGCTGCCGTTGAGCAGCAGCTTGATGGTGCCGCCGAGCTCGGGGTGCGACGCGTCGGTGAAGTCCAGCGCCCAGAGCTGGCTCGGTGCGTTGAACGCATTCGTCGACACGAAGTAGAAGCGGTTCGGGTTGAGTGTATCCCATGCGCCGTCCTCCGGCCGCAGGAAGCTCGTTACGCCCGCAGTCTCGCTGTCCGCGTCGATTTGCGCGCCGGTCTTGCCGCTGACGTCGCCGAGATCGATCATGGTGAAGGCGGACTTCTCGTCGGTACCCAGCGCACTGGTGCTGCTCGGCGCATTGTTCGCGGAACCTTCGAACTCGCCGACGTGAATTCCGAGCAGATGGCCTCCGGTCAGACCGGCCTTTTCGACGACATTTCCGGTCGCCTGCTTGGTGCCGGAATAGAAGTAGACCTGGCCGTTCTGGCCGTCATCCATCATGGCGACGACGGTCTTGTCCCCGGTATGCGCATTGGCGACCACGTTCTCGTAGGCCATGTTGCCGAGCCAGGCCAGCTCGTAGCTGTTACCGTCCTGGGAGCCGCCGACGACGTGAGCGAAGGCCCGTCCCTCGACACCCCCCTCTTCACCGGTGAGATACAGCCTGCCGTCGAAGCCGAGACCCGTCTGCGCATTGTAGAACGCGCCGGAATCGGCAAGGTCTGCCGAACAGAACCGGTTGAACGTCACCGGGCTGTTGCCGGCGTTGTGGTCGACATAGGTGCCGCCCTCGTACATCCAGACGTCATGGATGAGGTCCTTGCCCGAGACGACCTGCAGCGTCGTCTTGTCAATGACCCACTCCGACACGAACGAGCCGGTGCCGCCATGCGCCCGGGCAATTCCGGCCGCTCCGGGAAGCTCATGGTTCATCAGGACGGTGAAGGTGCCGTCGCCGTTGTCGAACGCGCCGAGGCCGTCGGGAATGCCGGCCATCTTGTAGCCGTTCACGCTGTCGCCGGTCGTCAGCAGCGACTCGGTATAGACGTGCGAATTGCTGCTGAGCAGGTAGGGCGTCTGTGAGCTCGAGGCGCCCGTCACCTCGTTGGAAAGAATGAACTGCTCGGCGTGAAGATCGGAAATGCGGGCATGCTCGATGATCAGCGTGTCGCCATGGCCGAGATCGATCTGCACGTGATGACCGACCTGGCGCGCGGAATTGATGATCGTCTGAAAGGATGGAATGCTGAAGTCGCGAACGTCGATGCGATCGCCCGCTTCAAGCCGCTCGATCGTGTCCACGCCCATGCCCTTGCGGAGCAGGAACTTGTCGTTGCCGTCGTCGCCGCTCAGATGATCCCGGCCTGCGCCGCCAAGGAGCAGATCCCGGCCGCGGCCGCCGTGCAGGCCGTCATTGCCATCGCCGCCGATCAGGGCGTCATTGCCGCTTTCGCCGAACAGCGCATCGTTTCCCTTGCCGCCGTCGATCCAGTCATTGCCGCGGCCGCCGAAGACGATGTCATTGCCGAGGCCGGCGACGACGGTATCATTGCCGCCGAAGCCAAGGATGATGTCGCTGTGGTTCGACCCTGGAATGGCGTCGTCTCCGTTGGTCCCGAACTTGATCTTTTTGAACGGACCGACGTGGCGATGATCGTCGTGGTGATTGTGCGACATGCTTGCTCCCTGGCTGTTTGGCTTGGTACTGGCACGAACGCTCCGTTAACCAACGGCTGTGACGTTGACACGACATTGATATGAATGGGCCATGCCTGCATTTGGCTCGAATGGACGATTCGGCGACCGGTCAGAGCACGGGTTTGCCCAGGCCGACGCCGAGGCCGCACAAGCGCAGTGGCGCAATGTCGCCGGTCAACTCCGCCCCAAGCCGCCCACGCCCGCAGGCTTGCGCGACGAGGCCGAAACCGATGCACGCGACTCTGTGGCCTGCCGGCATGCGGCCGTCGGCGGGGCACGCACCGCGAAGCCTGGGTTGCTTCGCTTCCGCCGTCGCTCGTCGAGCTATGGCGGACGGGCCGCTCGCAATGCCGGAGCAAGCCTCAAGCGGCCCTTGCCGGCCGCCAGGCCGCGTAGAGACCGACGAGGGTGCCGATGGCGACCAGCGCTGCCGCCAGCAATACCTGCAATCGCCCGTCATCGGTGGGACCTACGGACGACACGAGTCGGGTCACGATGACGAACAGCACGCCCACGGAGGCTGCAGCACCCAGGCAAAGATGGGCGAGCTCTCGCGTCAGGTTTCCGCCGAGAAGTCCGAGTGCCGTGAAATACATCGAGCAGGCGTTGGGATGAACGAACAAGGCGACGCGCGCGTAGGGACCGTAGGCGTGAAGAAGGGACTCGCATCGACGCAGCGCCGCTCTTGAGGCAACCCGCTGCAAAAGCGGCCTGAAAAAACGAGCCTGTCCGTAACTCAGAACGGCACCGACCATGATCGCCAGCCACGCCACGGTAAAAACGGAGAGATCCGCGGACTTCGGATTGAGCGCCACCGACATCAGGATGAGGGCGGTCCCGGGAAAATAGCCGAAATACGGAAAGATCGACTCCAGGAGCACGCAGACGAACATGAAGACCAGAAACCATGTTGAACCGGTCGCACCCTGGACGATGGCGTTCAAGTCGAAGAGGTTCGTCCTGTACAGGACGAGGTACATGCACATGGCCAGTCCAGCCAGCGCGTAAAACGGCAACGCTCCCGCCAGAAACCGCCTCATCCAGCCATCGCGCCCTGTCTGGCGGACACAGCGGAGACCATCGGCATCAACAGAAGACAACCGAAACGTCTCGCAGGCCGAATTCCGGCACGGCTGCCGGGGCTCTGCTTCCTTCGTGCTTCAGGTATCATGGTCTCCGTTCCGGACAGCTCTGGCGCGATGGACATCAGGTCGGGTCGACTTCGCGCCTCAGCTTCCTGTTGGCGCAGGATATTTCCGGAGAACCGCTTCGCGCTTTGCGCTAACGCGGACCTTCGGGTCCGGATCATGCTTTAGGCGAATGAGATTGCTCCTGTCGAGTGCCGTTTGCTCATGCGATTCTCGCCTCACCCTGAGCGCCGTTACGCAATCGACAAGATCTCGATCTCTTGCGCGCCTGCCCCCACGACGTCTCCGACCGCCTTTCCCATCAGCGACCTCGCGACCGGCGAGACGAACGAGATCGACCCCGCTTTCGGATCGGCTTCGTCCTCGCCGACGATGCGGTAGGTCTGCACGCGGCCATCGGTGCGGCTGAACGTTACCGTGCTGCCGAAGGCGACGACGTCGGTCGAGGTCGGATCGGGCATGACCTGCGCCGTGCGCAGCCTTTCGGTGAGATAACGGACGTCGCGCAAGGGCACGGCCGACTGCCGGCGCTTCTCGTTGACGTCATCGACGCGTTGCGCGGCTTCATAGGCCTCCCGCGCTTCGGCAAGCTGCGTCTGCAACGCCTTGTGGCCTGCTTCGGTCACGAGGTTTGGATGCGGCGAGATCGGACGATCCGGCAACAGCGTCTCGGACGCGGTTTCGGCGCTCTCTTCCTTGGTAAAGGCGACGCTCAATTGAAGATCCTGTCGAGCTGTTTTGGATGGCGGCGCCGCGCGCCGCCGATTGCACTGAACTATATCTCAAGTTCGACGAAACGGCGCAGCTTGAAGACAAGGTCCGGCATGGCTTGGCGGAACCGCGTTGCATTCTGGAACGTGGTCGAGAACGGCGCGAAGGTGAGCATGGCGTTCCAGTTCCGGAAGCCATAGACCGTGACCGAAACGCCAGAGCTCGGGAAATCCTCCAGCTTGCGCAGCTCGCCGAGCACGAGATCGGCGATCGCCTCCGCCGGCAGCAGGCGCTTGCCGTCCCGCGTGGTTGCGATTTGCGCGGGCGGCTCGACCGGTATCGTGGCAGCCGGCGCGTCATCGGGCGCGTTCCCGGCCGTGGCCGGTGCCGGATCGGAGCTGGACGTCTCGCCCGGCTCCAATCCATCCGCCGGCACAGTCGGCGGAACATCGGCGAGCGGTGCAAAACTGTCTGCGCGCCTGTTTCCTCCCAGGATGCCGCTGATCATCGCCACAAGGCCGGCGTCCTTCACCTCGTCATTCATTGCTCCCCCCGGGGCTTCGGCCTACTCTAGCACCGCTCCCGCAGACCGCCACCGGCGATGTGGGACCGGAAGCCTTCCGGCCAAGACCTCATTACCAATGACCTCATCACCAAGACCGGATTGGCAAGACCGTATCATCAACGCCGTATTCCAAGTGCGCCTCTCGATGGCACCGGCGGCACGACGTTCGATCGCGTCACGCCGCTTGCGATCCGCTACCGCTTGTCGAACGGAATATACTGCTGGTACTGCTTCGGCACTGAGCTGCGGTAGCGCGCCGGCACGGTGCCGGTGTCGATCGAATGATCGATCTCCTGCTGCCGGGTCATCTTCTTCTTCGCAGGCTTCTTCGATGCGCTCTTCCTGGCGTCGGTCGGCTGGCTGGAACTGTCGGTGGTTGCGCTTGGCGCTGTCGTCGTCGCGGCAGGCGCAGCGGTTGTCGCGGGAGGCGTAGCGGTTCCGCCGGCGGCCGGGGCACTTTGCGCCAGCGCAAGCGGCGTCTGCATCCCGAACAGCAGCGCGGCCGTCGCAGCCAGCAAATATGAATTCTGCATCAGAACCTCCAAAATGCCTGATCCGAATGAAGGCAAGCCTAGTCCCGCGGGATCGAGGCGTGCAAGTTCGTCGAATAGCCCGGAACCCGCGCGCGAACTGTGGTGGAGATCACATTGCCCGCCACCGGCTGCGGTCACGATGATCTCCCCTCGAACGCATCCGGCGTCGCGGACACCAATATAGGCATGACCGTGCATCAGACAGTCCAGCGGGAACGCCAAGCACGGCCGTTCCATCCTCGAAGGAGATTGAAATGCGTCGCACCATCCTCACCCTTGCATCGTTCGCGACCTTGATCGCCGCTTCAGTGTCGGCGGTCCCGGCCCAGGCCGCAAACGACAGGTACTGCCTGCAAGGCCGCCACTGGGGTTACCCCGGCAACTGCCAGTTCGCGAGCTACCAGCAATGTGCCGCCACCGCCTCCGGCACATCGGCCTATTGCGGCATCAACCCGCGCTACGCCTACTCGCAACCCTATTACTATTGACGAGGCAGCGGCGCGCGCACCACGCGCGCCCCCCTCGATCATACCGTTCTCTTGGTGACGGTCTGGGGCTGCTTAACCCGCAGATCGGGCGAACTTCGGACAAGGGGTCCAAGCGGGAACGGTCGGCCGCGGAGAACTGTGCATCGCGCACTTCATTGCCGCAGCCAGGAACCTTTTCAGCGCGGCGCGGTTGGCGTCGCGATGGCGACCGGAGTTCGGCCGCCACCCATGAAGACCGCGCGGACGAGTGCCCTGAGCGGCCGTCCTCTGCAGTGTCGTCCTGCGCCCTTGCAGCTGACATCGGTGCACGCTCAGCGGACGACGGGACAGGGACAGCAAATGAGGCCTGTAGCGCGACAGCCCTTCAAACCACGCACCACCGAAGAACTGATGGCGCTGCTCAGCGCAGTCGCGACCGCAATTCTGACCGTCATCATCATCTCGATGCTCTATTTCGGCCGGGATATCTTCGTACCCGTTGCGCTTGCTATTCTCCTCAGCTTCGTGCTGGCGCCGCTGGTCGGAATGTTGCAGCGCATCCGTGTCCCGCGGGGTTTGGCGGTCGTCAGCGTGGTCGTCGTTGCGTTCATGCTGATCTTCGCGATGGGAAGCCTTCTCGCCGCTCAACTGACGCAACTCGCGGGTGACCTGCCCCGATATCAATCGACGATCAGCGAGAAGATCCAGGCATTTCGGGATACCAAGGCCGGCAGGGGCACGCTCGAGCGTGCGTCCGACATGCTGAAGGATCTCAGCAAGGAGCTCGATAAACCGAAAGACGCCCCATCCGCGCGCAGCCCCGGCATGATCGCGGGCTCGAATCCCTCCGCACCACCGGTGCCGGTCGAAGTACGCCAGCCCGATCCCGGCGCGTTGGAAAGTCTGCGAACCTTGATTTCACCGCTCATTCATCCGCTCGCGACCACCGGCATCATCATCATCTTCGTCGTCTTCATTCTCATTCAACGCGAGGATCTTCGTAACCGCTTCATCCGGCTGGCAGGCTCGTCGGATCTGCAGCGTACGACCGCTGCGCTGGACGATGCAGCGAGCCGCCTCAGCAAGCTGTTTCTGACCCAGCTCATCCTGAACGGCGCATTCGGCGTGGTGATCGGCAGCGGCCTCTGGTTCATCGGAATTCCAAGCGCGATTCTCTGGGGCATCCTTGCGGCTGCGCTTCGCTTCGTGCCCTATGTGGGCGCCGTCATCGCGGCCGCATTCCCGCTGGCGCTGGCGGTCGCCATCGATCCCGGCTGGTCGATGCTGCTTTGGACTCTCGCTCTGTTTCTCGTCGTCGAACCGCTCGTGGGCCACGTCGTCGAGCCGATGGTCTACGGCCGCAGTACGGGGCTCTCCCCCGTCGCCGTGGTCGCGTCGGCAACGTTCTGGACAGCGCTTTGGGGACCGATCGGGCTCGTCCTCGCGACCCCCCTTACGATTTGCCTCGTGGTCCTCGGGCGGCATGTGGAGCGATTGGAGTTTCTCGACGTCATGTTCGGAGACCGACCGGCGCTTTCTCCTCCGGAAATATTCTATCAGCGGATGCTGGCGGGGGATCCCACGGAAGCGGCCGAAAAGGCCGAAGAGTTCTTGAAGGAGCGTTCGCTGGCTTCGTACTATGATGAGGTCGCCCTGAAGGGTTTGCAGTTGGCGCAAGCCGACGCCGAGCGCAATACGCTCGACCAGGAACGTCTCACGAAGATCAGGGACGCCGTCAGCGAATTCGCCGCCGATCTTGCCGATCAGGACGACCGGCCGCCGGCGAAGAGCAGTTCAACCACCGATGCCGAAGCATCGTCCGCGGTGGAAGGCGTTGCGGAGAATACCGCCAACGAACACTTGCCTTACCTCCGCAGGGATACTCTCCCGCCGGATTGGCAGGGTGAACACCCCGTCCTGTGCGTGGCCGGACGCACCCTGATCGACGAGGCGGCCGCGATCATGCTGGCTCAGCTCTCGACTGAGCACGGCCTCGCTGCGCGGGTCGAAGCGGCAGCATCGCTTTCCACGACGAACGTCTTTCGCCTGGATACGACGGGCGTTGCGATCGTCTGCCTGGTCTATCTCGATGCCCGCGCCGCGGCACACATGCGGTACTCCGTCCGGCGTCTGAGACGGAAATTGCCGAAGGCAACCATCATCCTGGGCTGCTGGGTCAAAGACATGGACCCGGCGGCCCTGGAATTGCTGCGCGAAGGCGCTAAAGCTGACCTCGTTGCGACGAGCATCGGCGAGGCCGTCAGACTGTGCATCGAAGCGACGGGGGCAAGGGAACACGGCCACGAAGCAGGGACGGATAAATCCACAACGGCTGCAGCGTGAGGCTGCCATCGATGTCGGCTCCGGGCGACAAGGGGGGACGCTGCCAGACGGAGCGACCTCCGCCTCATCCTCGAAAGCTGACCTTATGTGAGTACGCGTGCTACGGCGCGGCGCCGAGCCCGACCTCAGCGAGCCGCGCCGCGAACCAGCGCGACAGCGGCTGATCCACGATGCTGCTGACATACACTTCCGAGATCTTGACGCCTTGCATGTCCAGCACCAGCAGCAGACCGATCCAAAAGGGAAACCAGACATGCACGTCGGTCAGCGCCCGCAGCTTGTGCTCGTCGTGCTCGAGCGGCGTGTGATTGCTTGCCTTGCGGATCTCGATCGCGAGCAGATTGTTCGGGATCTCGCGCTGATGCACGACGACATCGGGGTAGATCGACTTGCCGAGATGGTCGTCGGTCGAGATGATGGTGCCGTGCGGCAGATGCAGCGTGCGCTCGCCGAGCCTGTCGTAGTTGCAATCGACTGACCAGCCCGGAAACTGCTTCTCCAGATGCACGGCGAAGCGGTGGGTGACCGCCCGCTCGCCGACGTCCTTCTCGAACAGGAAACCCTCGTGGGCGTAGAAGTCCTGGAGCGCCGCGATCACCTTGTTCAGCTCGGTCTGCATCGTGCCTCCGGGCTCGCGGCGCTTTGTCTGGTGACGTCCTACATCTGGACTTCGATCAGCCGCGGCCCAGGCTCGGCGACCGCTTCGGCCAGCGCCTTGTTGAACTCGTCGGCATTGGTGACGGCGCGGCCTGGCACTCCCATGCCCTTGGCCAGCGCCACGAAATCCAGCGTCGGACGGTCGAGCCTGAGCATGTCGTTGGCGCGCTGGCCGGGTTCGCCGGCGCCGACATTGTCGAACTCGCCGCGCAGGATCTGGTAGATGCGGTTGGCGAACACGATGGTGACGATGTCGAGGTTCTCGCGCGCCTGCGTCCACAGCGACTGGATCGTGTACATCGCGCTGCCGTCGCCGACCATGGTGATCACCTTGCGATCCGGGCAGGCGATCGCGGCGCCAATCGACAGCGGCGTGGAGAAGCCGATCGAGCCGCCCATGTTCTGGAGCCAGTCGTGCGGGGCGGCCGCCGCCGTCGGCGGGAAGAAGCCCCGGCCGGTGGTCAGGGATTCGTCGACCATGATTGCGTTCTCGGGGATCGCACAGGCGATCGCCTGCGCGATCGAGGCGAAGGTGAGCGCGCCGGTCGGCTTGACCAGTTCGGCCAAAGCCTGCGGCTGGACGTCCCTGGCGCTGGCCTTCACCGCGCCGGCGAGCGCCTCCAGCGCCGCGACCGAATTCTCGCCCCAGGAGGTCATGCGATGGACCTCGCAGCCTTGCGGCTTGAGCATGCTCGGCTTGTTCGGATAGGCGAAGAAGGCCACGGGATCGTCGGACTCGACCAGCACGATGTGACGGAACTTTGCCAGCATCGGCAGGGCCTGATCGATGACATAGTGGATGCGGTCGATCGAGAAACGGCCGCGGCCGCGCGCCATCTTGGGACGGAAGGTCGGGCCCATCACGGTGCAGCCGGTCTTGCCGGCGATGCGCTCGGCAAGCGCCAGGCCCTGCTCGCTCAGGGCGCTCCCGGTCATCAGGAGCAGCGTGCCCTCGCCGTCGCCGTGCAGGATTCTTGCGGCCTGCTCGACCGCCTGCGGCGAATAGCTCGCGCGTTGCTGCTCGGCCGGAACCTCGGCAATGCCGTCGGCCTCGTTCCAGGCGGTGTCGGCGGGCAGGATCAGGGTCGCGATCTGCGGCGGCGCGCTCTTGGCGGCGGCAATCGCCGCGGCACCGTCGGCGGCGACCGATTTGGCGTCCGGCGAGGTGCGGACCCAGGACGACATCGGCCGGGCCAGGCCCTCGATATCGGACGTCAGCGGCGCATTGTATCCGATATGGTAGACGGCGTGCTGGCCGACGATGTTGACGATGCCGGAGTTCGCCTTCTTGGCATTGTGCAGATTGGCAAGCCCGTTGGCGAGGCCGGGGCCGAGATGCAGCAGCGTCGAGGCCGGCGTTCCCTTCATGCGGAAATAGCCGTCGGCAGCGCCCGTCGCCACGCCCTCGAACAGGCCGAGCACGCAACGCATGCCCGGCACGCGGTCGAGCGCTGCGACAAAATGCATCTCGGAGGTACCGGGGTTGGTGAAGCAGACGTCCACCCCACCCTTAACCATCGTCCGCACCAGGCTTTCCGCACCGTTCATCCCAAAGCTCCCGCAACCGGCCATGTCCAGATATCCGTCCGATCAATCATTGTTCGCGCGTCCCGTCAAAGCAATAGCCGGCATCGCCGCCCTGCCCCGCGCGACGATGCGCCGGTTTGGCTAATGGTTTTCGGCAAATTGTGGTTGCCGATTTGGTAACGCCGATCGTCAAGCATGGCATCCCTCACGGGCCCGTGGCTTGCGGAATGCCTGCAAATATGGCCTGTGGCATTCATTGAATCGATTTCTTTCTGGGGGAGACAATGATCCGGTTTTTTGCCGCGCCGATCGCCGCCATCGCACTGCTGTCGGCCACGGCGGGTGGCGCGTTCGCCGAAGAGTTCGACACGCGCGACATCATGGGTGGCGGCCCGAACTTCTTCCGTTCCGGCGCAAATCCCGTTCCCCGCACCACCGTCATGTACAACGGCAACTACGCCCCCGGCACCGTCGTCGTGAACACCAGCGAGCGCAGGCTCTACCTGGTTCTCCCCAACGGCCAGGCCCTGCGCTACGGCATCGGCGTCGGCCGCGACGGCTTCCGATGGGGCGGGGTGCACAAGATCACGGCCAAGAGGGAATGGCCGGACTGGACGCCGCCGTCGCAGATGCTGGCCCGCCGGCCCGACCTGCCGCGCCACATGAAGGGCGGCGTCGACAATCCGCTCGGCGCCCGCGCGATGTATCTGGGCTCGACGCTGTACCGCATCCACGGCTCCAACGAGCCGGAGACGATCGGCCAGGCGGTCTCCTCGGGCTGCTTCCGCATGACCAATGACGACGTCACCGACCTCTACAGCCGTGTCGCGGTCGGCACCACCGTGGTGGTGCTGAACAACTGAAGCGAGACCGGGGGCTTGAACGCGACGGAACCCGCAGGGCGCGTGAATTTGCGGACTTGTGTGCGCGAGGCGAATGCGGCAGCGTCGGGCAACGATGAACGCATTGACTCCGTCCTCGCCCGCCCTTCGCTTCGCCCTATTGGCGCTCGCCGCGTTCATATTGGTGCCTGACACCGCCTCCATGGCTGCCGCGGGCGAATTGCCCGCGGTCTCCTCGCGCCAGCGCGCCGAGAAGAAGAGCTTCACCGACGGCGAGATCATCGAAGGCTTCCTGAAGACGGCATTCGGTGCCGAGTATCACCTCGCCGGCCGCGTCGACCGCATCCGCAAGTTCGACGGGCCGGTGCGCGTGTTCGCCGAGAGCGACCGCGCCGACCGCAAGACGCAGCTTGCGAGAGTGGTGAGCGATATCGCCAAGCGCGTGCAGCATCTCGACATCGCCATGACAGACACCAACGAAGCGGCGAATGTGCGGGTCAAGCTGGTGCGCGACCGCGATCTCTACCGCACCCTCACCAGCTTCTACGGCGCCGAGAAGGCGCGCGAGATCCGCACCTCGCTCGACCCGCAATGCCTGTCCGGCTTTCGCAAGAACGACGATTTCGAGATCGAGCATTCCGATGTCATCCTCACCGTCGACAACGGCGATTTCGTCTTCCTCGACTGCGCCTATGAGGAGCTCCTGCAATCGCTCGGGCCCATCAACGACACCGCGAGCGTGCCGTGGACCATGTTCAACGACAACGTCTCGATGGGCTATTTCGACGTCTACGACCAGTACATCCTCAACCTACTCTACGATCCCCGCATCAAGGCGGGCATGACCGTGGCCGAGGTCAAGGCGGTGCTGCCCGCCGTGCTCAAGGATGTGCGCGCCTGGGTGAAGCGGGTGAATGATCTGAAGGAGTGAGGCGCCCACCCAAACGCTGAAGTCGTAGGATGGGTAGAGCGAAAGCGAAACCCATCGAGCTGCTGCGACGGCGGCGAAGCTGATGGGTTTCGCTGCGCTCTACCCATCCTACTGCCCTACTGCACCAGATCGGCGACGGTGGTCGCCGCCTTCAGGCCCGTGCCGGTGAGGACCGCGACCGTGGTCTCGGTCGCCTTGATGGCGCCAGCGGCTGCGAGCTTGTCCAGTGCCGCCGCCGCGCTGGCGCTGGTCGGCTCGGCGAACAGGCCCTGTCGCGCGAGGCGGCGCAGCGCGGCGACGATCTCGTCCTCGGTGAGCGCGACGGTGCCGCCACCGCTCTCGCGCAGGGCGCCGATGATCTCGCGCAGGCGCAAGGGATGCTTGATCGCAGTGCCTTCGGCGATGGTCTTGTGCGCCTCGCGCGCGACGGGCGTATCGACGCCGGCCTTGAAGCTCGCATCGATCGGCGAGCAATTCAGCGGCTGCGCCGCGAACAGGCACGGCAGCTTCGATATCTGCCCGGCCTTCAAAAGCTCGCGGAAGCCGAAGGCGCAGCCGAGCAGGCTGCTGCCGGCGCCCACGGGAACGATGACGTTGTCGGGTGCGCGAAAGCCGAGATCCTCCCAGATCTCGTAGGCGAGCGATTTGGTGCCTTCGAGAAAGAAAGGCTGCCAATTGTGGCTGGCGTAGAATGTCTGGCTCGACTGGCGGATGGCCTCGGCTTCCGACTCCTCGCGTGGCCCTTCGACGAGTTGCACCTCGGCGCCATAGGCCCTCACCTGCGCGATCTTGGCCGGCGACGTGGACGCGGGCGCGAGGATCTTCACACGCATGCCGCCGGCGGCGCCCAGCCCTGCCATCGACGAGCCGCCATTGCCCGACGAGTCCTCCAGAATGGCACCGACACCGATCTGCCGCAGGAAAGACAGCATCACGGAAGAGCCGCGGTCCTTGAAGCTGCCGGTCGGGTTGAACCATTCGAGCTTGAAGAAGGGGCGCTGATCCCCCCAGGCCTGCTGCACCAGCGGCGTGCAGCCTTCGCCGAGCGTGATCGGGTTCACGATTTCGACCGGCAGCGCCGCCCGGTAGCGCCAGAGCGAGCGCGTGCGGCTATCGATGTCCTCGCGCGAGATCCCCGCCCCCGGCGTGATCAGCAGCGGCGTGCGCTCGTCCGAGCACCAGCGCGGCTGGTCGAGCGGATAGAGCTGTCCGTTGCGGGGGTCGATGTAGCTGGCGGCGGGCATTGGGGGTCTCCAAGACAAGGACGATCTGCGATCGGACGGATGACACGTTTAGTCCGGGATTCGGCGCGGGCCGAGCGGAAGGATGCTCAACCTCTTGAAAACATGAAAAATACAAATATTTCAATTCCTTAAGCCGAGTACGCCGGCAGGGCGGGCACGCTTGGCCCGCGCGAGGACCCGGCGCGGAAGGCGACCCTGCAAGCCCGCCAATGACGGGAATGTGGTCGCAAACGGCCCTGCCCGCCCGGCACGATTAACTTGTCTGTCGTCGCCGGCCGCTACAATATGTTGGATTGAGCTTGCGCCACCGCTGTTCTTCGGCAGGCAACGCAAGCGAGCCAGGCCCGTCCGAGCGGCGGGCCGTTGGCTTTTTGGGAGCCTGGACATGAGCCGTGCCAACCGTACCGACCACATCCGCCTCACCTCCCATCCGGAGCCGGGCAGGAAGGCCGCCTTTCCGATCCACTGGGGCGCCACTGACGCGCGCGCCCGCGGACCGATCATCGGCACGGTGTCGCGCGCCGGGGATCGCAACGTGATCGGCAGCCATGGCGGGTCCTACGCGATGTACCGCGCGCTCGCCGTCTCCGCCGGCGCGCTCGATCCGATTCGCAGGCCCGATCTCACCAACACGTTTCCCGCCGCGACCATCGGACCGTTCGAGCAATGGCGCGATCCCGCCAAGATCGTCGCGCTCGATCCCTGGGGACATCTCGTCGCCGAGAACTTCCACCAGGAGATCGCCGAAGGCGCCGACATCCGCCCGAGCATCGCAGTGACGCGGGCGCGGCTCGACCTGCCGGAGATCCGCGAGGCCCTGGCCGCAAAGCGGCTGCGCGCCGACGGCGAGGTCGTGCACGCCAATGGCAGCGTATCCGTGGTGAAGATCGCGATCGATCCGGTCTGGTACCTGCCGGGCCTTGCGGCACGCTTCGGCACCGGCGAGACCGAGCTGCGGCGCACGCTGTTCGAGCAGACCGCCGGCATGTTCCCCGAGCTGGTGACACGACCAGACATGAAGGTGTTTCTGCCGCCGATCGGCGGCACCACCGTCTATTTGTTCGGCGACGTCACCAAGCTGCCGGACCATCGCACGAAAATCACCTGCCGCGTGCATGACGAGTGCAACGGCTCCGACGTGTTCGGCTCCGACATCTGCACCTGTCGTCCCTACCTGATCCACGGCATCGAGGAATCCGCGCGCGGCGCGCAGGAGGGTGGGCTCGGGCTCGTCGTCTACAACCGGAAGGAGGGCCGCGCACTCGGCGAGGTCACGAAATTCCTGGTCTACAACGCGCGCAAGCGCCAGGAGGATGGCGACGCGGCCGCCGCCTATTTCGAGCGCACCGAATGCGTCGCCGGCGTCCAGGACGCACGCTTCCAGCAATTGATGCCGGATACGATCCACTGGCTGGGCCTCAAGCGCATCGACCGCTTCCTGTCGATGAGCGACATGAAACACGACGCGCTGACCTCGCAGGGCATCGACATCGTCGAGCGCGTGCCGATCCCGCCGGAGCTGATCCCGGCCGACGCCTATGTCGAGATCGCCGCGAAGAAGGCCGCCGGCTATTACTCGACCGACATCGCGCCGGAGCAGGACGTGAACGGCGTGGTCGGGCGTTCGCTGGAAAAATACTGATCGCGCGATGGCGGACGCTTTGGAACTGCAGGCACGCTCGCTGCTCACCGCAAAGGCGGTGCGCGCTCGGGCGGGCCAAATGCTCGAGCTTGGCCTTGCCGGCAAGCTCTCACATTTCACGATCGATCTCGACCGCATGGATGGCATTGCGGAGGCGGTGCTTGCGGTCACGCGCAAGGCCTATCCGACGCTGGATATCCCCTTCCACGCGCGCTGGCGGCATTTTGTGCTTGGCGGCGTCGACCGCTGGGCGCGGCTCGCCGATCCAGCGTCCTGGTCGGATCGCGCTGCGCGGGCGCGCGCGGAATTCGATCTTGCGATCGTCAGCGTGCTGCTCGATGCCGGCGCGGGCGCGGCATGGCGATACCGCGACGCCGTGACCGGCGAAGCCATCGGCCGCTCCGAGGGACTTGCGATCGCGAGCCTCGACATGTTCGCGGGCGGCCTCTTCTCGCGCGACGCGCGTGCACCATTCAGGGCCGATGCGGATGTGCTCGCAATGCTGCCGCCCGCCGCACTCACATCCGCCTTTCAGGCGAGCGACGCCAATCCGCTGCTCGGCCTCGAAGGACGCACCGATCTGCTGCGACGACTGGGCAAGCAGGTCGCCGAGCGGCCGGACGTGTTCGGCCTGCACGACACGCCGCGGCCGGGCGGCCTGTTCGATCACATCGCGGCGCAGGCGGATGGCGGCGCCATTGCCGCGCCCGCAATTCTGTCCGCGGTGCTGAACCAGCTCGGACCGATCTGGCCGTCACGGCTCGAACTCGCCGGCATCCCGCTCGGCGATTGCTGGCGTCATCCGGCGATCAGGACCGATGATGCGACCACGGGCCTCGTGCCCTTGCACAAGCTGTCGCAATGGCTGAGCTATTCGCTGATCGAGCCGCTCCAGCGCGCCGGCTTCGCGGTCACCGACATCGACGGCCTGACCGGGCTGGCCGAATACCGCAATGGCGGGCTGTTCGTCGATCACGAGGTGCTGCGCCTGCGCGACGCCGCCGATTCCGGGCGCGCGCATGCGGTGGATTCGCTGCTGGTCGTGGAGTGGCGCGCGCTGACGGTCGCGCTGCTCGATCGGCTGGCCGACCTGGTTCGCACCAAGCTCGGCCGCACGGCCGAGACATTGCCGCTCGCCAGCATCCTCGAAGGCGGCACCTGGGCCGCAGGCCGCACGATTGCCTTTTCGCGCCGTCCCGATGGTTCGCCGCCGCTCAAGGTGATCAGCGACGGTACCGTGTTCTAACCCTCTCCCCTTGCGGGAGAGGGAGGCTTCGCGACAGCGAAGCCGGGTGAGGGGTTGTCTCCGCGGGCATATCTCTCGCTTGAGTTCGTGGAAGCAGACCCCTCATCCGGCGCTTCGCGCCACCTTCTCCCACAAGGGGAGAAGGGAAGAAGAGAGCATCCCATCATGCAAGGCGTCACGATCGTCGATCATCCCTTGGTGCAGCACAAGCTGACGCTGGTGCGGGACAAATCCATCTCGACCAAATCGTTTCGGGAGCTGATCAAGGAGATCGGCATGCTGCTGTGCTACGAGGTGACGCGCGACCTGCCGCTCGCCGACACCGTGATCGAGACGCCGCTGGCGACGATGCACTCGGCCAAGATCGCCGGCAAGAAGCTCGTTTTCGTGCCGATGCTGCGCGCCGGTACCACCTTCGTCGACGGCATGATGGACCTGGTGCCGACCGCGCGGGTCGCGCATATCGGCCTTTATCGCGAGCCGCATAGCTTTGCCGCGGTGGAGTATTTCTTCAAATCGCCGTCCGATCTCAGCGAGCGCCTGGCAATCGTGGTGACGCCGGTGGTCGCCACCGCCAACACCGCCGTCGCCGCCATCGACCGGCTGAAGGAGCGCGGCGCCAGGGACATCCGCCTCGCCTGCCTGATCGCCGCGCCGGAAGGCCTTGAACGGCTGCGCGGATTGCACCCGGACGTGCCGATCTGGACGGCGGCGGTGGACGAAGGCCTCGACGAGAACGGCTTCATCCTGCCCGGCCTCGGCGATGCCGGCGACCGCGCCTATGGGACGCGATAGGCAGGAGCATGATGGTGTCAGGTTCGGTCGGCTGGCCGTGAGTCACCTCTCCCCAGCGGGGAGAGGTCGGATTGCGCAAGCAATCCGGGTGAGGGGCCGCAGCCTTCGGTGAGACTGTAACCCCTCACCCGGATCGCATCTGTCGATGCGATCCGACCTCTCCCTGCGGGAGAGGTGATTTGCGTGCTGGGCTCGCACCAATTTAACCAAGACTCATCCTGCTCACACCCTCCCGCTGCCGCAAATCAGCTTCAGCGACTGCCATTCCTTGTCCGTCAGCAGCGGCGGGCCGGAGGCCGGGCGATCTTCCCTGGTCATGCGGGCGAGACGGTCCTCGGTCAGCGGGTGGCTGGCGAGGATCGTGGTGAGACCGGAACCGCCCTCCTTGCCGGTGATGCGGAACATCAATTCGGCGGCAGGCTTCGGCGAGCGGCCGAGCTTGTGCATGATCTCGATCGCGAACGTATCGGCGGCGGTCTCCGCCTCGCGCGAATAGGAGGCTTCGACCAGGCTGCGCGAGGCGAAGATCACCGCGGACGAGCCGGTGACGTCGCCGAACAAGAGGCCGATCAGGAACGAGGTGCCGCCGTTGTAGATCAGCCCGCGCATGTTGTCGTAATGCTTGAGATGACCGAGCTCGTGCGCGAGGATGCCGGCGAGCTCGTCGGGGCTTTCGGCCTTGTCGAGCAGCCCCTTGAGCAGGTAGACCTTGCCGCCCGGCAGCGCGAACGCGTTCGGCACCGAGGTCGGCAGCACGCCCGCGGTCATGGAATCGTCGTCGAGGCCCGCGGCATCGCGCAGGCGGTTGACGAGCTTGGTGAAGGCGGCCTTGCCTGCGGGGTCTTCACAGACGCTGCGGCCGAAGATGGTCTTCACCTGCACTTCGGCAGCGTCGCCGATGCGCCGTTCGACCGGCTTCGGCACCAGCGGTGCGAGACGATCGGCGGCAAGCGGCACGCCAAACAAGACGACGCAGACGATGGAAACGGCGGCGGCCACCGACCAGCCCACAATCTTTGCAGTGCCGCGTCGTGTGGTCCGGTGCTCGTCGAGGTGCAGGCATCGCGCGGTCACATCTGCCGCCACTGCCGCGTCGCGGATCTCGAGCCGCGCCAGGGGCGGGGCCGACGTGCAGGCCAGACGCAAAACGCCGGCCGGGCCGTCGGCGCGGCGGATATCGGCATAGGCCCAGCGAACGGGTGCTTCGCCGTCCTCAGCGATTTCGAGCGCATCAGCGAGCGTCAGCATCACCTGACGCCTGCGGCTAGAGACGCCGTCGAAGAAGATGGTCGGCTTTGAGGACCCTGCCGGGACCCCGGTGGACACGTCATTCACGGCTCAGAATCCTGCAACATCCAGTCCATCGGCAAACCCTTCGCCGAGCGCGCCGGCGAGTTCGCCGCGCCCCTGCACATCCGCCGCGGCCGCGATGTCGTGCACCTCGACGGTCTCCAGCACCTTCGCCCAGAGATCGCGCTGGAGATAGACGCGCATGACGATGTTGATGGCAAGCGCTACGGCGAAATAGCCGATGATCATCATTGCCACCACCGGGATGCTCTTGGCGCCGTCGCCAGGCTCGAATACCTCATCGACCGGCACGCCGGTGAGCTGAACGACGAGCAAGGTACCGACGACCATGTAAGCACCGAATGCGGCCGAGAGCAGCGCCCACCAGCCGACCACCTTCCAGTACAGGCCGTAGAAGGCGTCATGAGGCAGGTTCGAGGACAGGCTGACGCCGCCGATGCGGATGCCGTCGAGCCACCAGCGCCACTCGCGGGCCTTGAACTCGGCGTAGAAGAACGGTGCGAGCGGGAAGATCACGAGCGCAACCGGGCTGAGCAGCCACAGCCACCAGCCGCGCTTGAAGAAGGTCCAGCCGTCGCCTTCGAAGTCGCCGGAGAGATCGCCGTAATGGGTGTGCTGCATCTTGTAGCGCTCGAGCGCGGCCTCGCGCCATGGCAGTGCCAGGCCGAGCGTCAGGAACACCAGGAGGCCCCACAGCATGGCGCGGAGCGAATAGGCCCAGCCCGAGCCGTCCATCCAGAACCGCACACCGCGCCAGACCGTGCGCGTCAGCCGGTAGCGCCGCGCGCGAAAGATCGCGAACTGACCGAAGGCGTAGAAGCCGATGAACAGCGGCAACGAGGCGAATCCCTGCCAGCGCTCGAACTCGATGCCGATCAGAAAGTAGGCGAGGTAGATCGGCACCAGGATCGCGAGCGCGACCAGGAAGCCGATCAAAAGCTCCTTGGCCCGCCCGGTATATTCGGCCGCATCGCCGTCGATCGCAGTGTTGGCCCACAGATTGCGGCGAATGTCGGTGACCAGCCAGAACCGGTAGAAGCCGAAGGTGACGAGCTCCAGCATGGCACCCTTGGTGACCATTCTGCGGAACTCGGAGCGGTTGCCGGAGAAATCGACCCGCGTGGGCGGCAGCGGCGGCGGTAAGGGTTCGGACCCAATGGGGGTCCATTGCATGTCGTTCACGTCAGCAACCTCGGGGTGCGGATCTGTTGCGGTCAAACTGTAGATCAGAGGTTAGTAGATCCCCAAGCTGGGCGGGTTCGATTTACCTCGATTCCGATAGGCTTCTTGCACGATTCTCCACCCCGCGGCGTGCGGGAGGTCACGATCGCGTGGCGGCGTGACGGCCGTCCGACGCTCTCGTGAAGGTTGGATGTGGCAAAACTCTCCCTTGCCCCGACGCAGACAACCGGCTGTAATTGCAAATCAAATACCGCAGCGCAGAATTCAACGAGAACGCGCGGTTCATGTCAGGGAGAACGGTCATGCATGGGACCATCGAGAGCGCGACCAAGCTCGACGAACTGCGCGCGCGCGCCACGTCACTGCCGCTGGAGCAGTTCGATCCGGGCGACCCGGAGTTGTTCAGGACGGATGCGTTCTGGCCCTATTTCGATCGCCTGCGCCGGGACGATCCCGTGCACTACTGCAAGGACTCGATGTTCGGGCCGTATTGGTCGGTGACGCGCTACAACGACATCATGGAGATCGAGACCAACCATGCGGTGTTCTCCTCGGCCTCCGCGCTCGGCGGCATCACCATCCGCGACATCGATCCGGACTTGCGCCGCGAGAGCTTCATCTCGATGGACCCGCCGCGTCATGCAGCCCAGCGCAAGACCGTGGCGCCGATGTTCACGCCGACGCATCTGGACAATCTCGCGATCAACATCCGCAAGCGCTCGGCCGAGTGCCTGGACAACCTGCCCCGCGGCGAGGTGTTCGACTGGGTCGACCGCGTCTCGATCGAGCTGACGACGCAGATGCTGGCGGTGCTGTTCGACTTCCCCTGGGAAGACCGCCGCAAGCTGACGCGCTGGTCGGACATCGCCACCACCATTCCCGGCCCCGACGGCCTCGTCGCCACCGAGGACGAACGGATGGCCGAGCTGACGGAATGCGCGGCCTATTTCTCCCGCCTCTGGAAGGAGCGCATCGAGCAGCCGCCGAAGAGCGATCTGTTGTCGATGATGGCGCACAGTGCCGCCACGCGCGACATGGACGCCAGGAACTTCCTCGGCAATCTCATCCTTTTGATCGTCGGCGGCAACGACACCACCCGCAACACCATGTCGGGCTCGATCTACGCGCTGAGCCAGCATCCGGAGCAGTATCGCAAGCTGCGCGAGAACCCTGATCTGCTCGACAGCTTCGTGCCCGAGGTGATCCGCTGGCAGACGCCGCTCGCGCATATGCGGCGCACGGCGCTCTCCGACTTCGAATTCCGCGGCAAGCAGATCAAGAAGGGTGACAAGGTCGTAATGTGGTACGTTTCGGGCAACCGCGACGAAGAGGTGATCGAAAAGCCCTATGATTTCATCATCGATCGCGCCCGCCCACGCACGCATCTCTCCTTCGGCTTCGGCATCCACCGCTGCGTGGGCCTCAGGCTCGCCGAACTCCAGCTCAAGATTATTTGGGAAGAAATTCTCAAGCGGTTCGACCATATTGATGTGGTCGGCGAGCCCAGGCGGGTCTATTCGAGCTTCGTGAAGGGTCTCGAGACGCTGCCGGTGAAGATTGCGGCGTAAATTCGCAGTAAGATGAACTTGAACTAGATCCACACGGAAGCTGCGCCCCGTCCCCCGCTTGCGGGGGAGGGTCGGGGAGAGGGTGCCTCAACAACGAAGGCTCGCCAGGAAGAAAGAGCCCTCACCCGGCGCCATGCCATAGCCGAGGCTTGCCTCGGCGTCCTTAAGGAGACGGCCGCCCTGGGCGGCCTATGCCTCTCCCGCCAGCGGGAGAGGTTAGAAACCAACACTGGAGCTAACATCATGAACATCCAAGCGCCGGTTACAGTGGACAAGGCCGAACGCATGCGCAGGGCGCGCGAGGAGGCCTATGCGACGCCGCTTTCGCAATTCCACCCCGGCGCGCCCAGGCTGTTCCAGGACGACACGCTGTGGCCGTGGTTCGAGCGGCTGCGCAAGGAAGAGCCGGTGCATTACTGCACCAACGCGCCGATCGAGCCGTACTGGTCGGTGGTGAAGTACAACGACATCATGCATGTCGACACCAATCACGGCATCTTCTCTTCGGATTCGAAGCTCGGCGGCATCTCGATCCGCGACGTGCCGGAAGGCTACGACTATCCAAGCTTCATCGCGATGGACCAGCCCCGGCATTCGGCGCAGCGCAAGACGGTGTCGCCGATGTTCACCCCTCAGCATCTGGACGAGCTGGCGAGATTGATCCGGCAGCGCTCGCAGACCGTGCTGGACAATCTGCCGCGCAACGAGACCTTCAACTTCGTCGAGCGCGTCTCGATCGAGCTGACGACGCAGATGCTGGCGACGCTGTTCGACTTCCCCTGGGAAGAGCGGCGCAAGCTGACGCGCTGGTCGGACGTCTCGACCGCGCTGCCCAAGAGCGGCATCGTCGCCTCCGCCGAGGAGCGCCGCCGCGAGATGGACGAGTGCTACGCCTACATGTCGAAGCTGTGGAACGAGCGCGTCAACTCCGCGCCGCGCAACGACCTGCTGTCGCTGATGGCACACAACGAGGCCACGCGCCACATGGACCCCGACAACCTCATGGGCAACATCATCCTGCTCATCGTCGGCGGCAACGACACCACGCGCAACACCATGACCGGCTCGGTGCTGGCGCTGAACGAGAACCCCGAGCAGTACGACAAGCTCCGCGCCAATCCGGCGCTGATCGATTCCATGGTGCCCGAGGTGATCCGCTGGCAGACGCCGCTCGCACATATGCGGCGCACCGCGCTAGAGGACACCGAGATCGGCGGCAAGCCGATCCGCAAGGGCGACCGCGTCGTGATGTGGTACGTCTCGGGCAACCGCGACGAGGAGATGTTCGAGAAGCCGAACGAGTTCATCATCGACCGTCCCCGGCCGCGCACCCACCTCTCCTTCGGCTTCGGCATCCACCGCTGCGTCGGCATGCGGCTTGCCGAACTGCAGCTGCGGATCGTCTGGGAGGAGATGCTGAAGCGGTTCGACCGGATCGAGGTGGTCGGCGAGCCGAAGCGGATCTATTCCAGCTTCATCAAGGGATACGAGTCCCTGCCGGTGCGGATACCGGCCTGAGCTCTCTCCGCCGTCATTGCGAGGAGCGAAGCGACGAAGCAATCCAGACTGCCACTGCGGAAGCAGCCTGGATTGCTTCGCTGCGCTCGCAATGACGGAGGATTTGGATGCAGCTGCCTGCCTCTCCCGCAGCGCGGATCGCGTGAATACCTTCCAGCTATAAAATTTCGGCATGACAGCTCGCGCCAGATGCGAAGGCAAGACGGCGCCTGACTGTTCTACGACACGAGCGCATCTAACTCAATTTGATGTCCCACAGGCCTTCCTTGCGGCAGGCGGCGACTTCCTCACGCAGGAGGGCGGTGATGGCGAGCGAGGCCGTCGAGGCCGGGCGATCGATCGGAGAGGCAAAGATGAGCTCGCGCGTCATCGGCCTGGATACGGGCGCGGTTTCAAGCCTCCCGTCCGCGACCTCGCCGTGGACCGACGAGGGCGGCAGCAGCGCGAAGCCGAGGCCCTCCTCGACGAGGCTGGTCAGCACGCGGAAGGAATCCGCCTCGAGCTGGACGTTGAGCTTGATCTTGCGCTGGGCCGCCGCATGCTCGATCAGCGCGCGGAGACCGTGGGAATGAGAGGGCAGCACCAGGCGCTGGCGCAGCAGCCAGCCGATGTCGACGCTCTTCTTGCGCGCCAGCCCACAGCCGCGCGGGCCGACCGCGACGATGTTGTCGCGCCCCAGGCTCTGGACATTGAGATGCAGATCGGCCGAGCGGCCGTAGAGGATGGCGAGATCCATCTCGCCGCGATGCAGCCATTCGACGAGATGGCCGCTGTAGCTCTCGACGATGCGCAGCGAGATGCCGGGGAATTTTTCGACGCAGCGCCGCGCAAAGCGCGCCGACAGCACGCAGCTCACGGTCGGAACCAGGCCGAGCACCACCTGGCCCGAGGGCGGCCCCTTGGCCGACTGGATGTCGTCGCGGATCTGGTCGATCTGCCGCACGATGCCGGAGGTGCGCGCGAGCAGAAGCCGGCCGGCCTCGGTCAGCACCATGCCGCGGCCGTTGCGGGTGAACAGATCGGTGCGCAGCTCGTGTTCCAGGAGCTTGATCTGTCGGCTGAGCGCCGGCTGCGCCACGCGCAGCGTGTCGGAGGCCTTGGAGAGGCTGCCGAGCTCCGCCACGCAACTGAAGGTCCTGAGCTGCCGGAAATCCATGCTTGCCAATCCTGGAAGGCTACTCCATACGCTATAGCAAATGAGCATAGGGGGCTGGCGTTGTTTTCACAACGCCAGGGGATTGGCCGGCGTTATCTTAACTGCCGCTACCGAATGGAAACGCCATGAGTCAAGAACACCACACCGAAGATCACGCCGACATTCGCGAGGCCGTCGCCAAGCTGTGCGCGCAGTTTCCCGGCGAATACTGGCGCAAGCTCGATCGCGAGATGGCCTATCCCAAGGCGTTCGTCGATGCGCTGACCGAGGCCGGCTATCTCTCGGTGCTGATCCCCGAGGAATATGGCGGCGCCGGCCTGAAGCTTTCTGCGGCCGCCGCGATCCTCGAGGAGATCCAGCGCGCCGGCTGCAACGGCGGCGGCTGCCACGCCCAGATGTACACGATGGGCACGGTGCTGCGGCACGGCAATGCCGAGCAGAAGGCGAAGTACCTGCCGAAGGTCGCGAGCGGCGAGCTGCGCCTGCAAGCCTTCGGCGTCACCGAGCCGACCAGCGGCACCGACACCTCCTCGCTGAAGACCTTCGCGCGCAAGGACGGTAACGACAGCTATATCGTCAACGGCCAGAAGATCTGGACCAGCCGCGCCGAGCATTCCGATCTGATGATTTTGCTGGCGCGCACCACGCCGAAGGATCAGGTCAAGAAGCGCACGGACGGCTTGTCGGTGTTCATCGTCGACATGCGCGAGGCCAAGAACAACGGTCTCGAGATCCGCCCGATCCGCACCATGATGAACCACGCCACCACGGAAGTGTTCTTCACCGACATGAAGGTGCCGGCGGAGAACCTGATCGGCGAGGAAGGCAAGGGCTTTCGCTACATCCTCTCCGGCATGAATGCCGAGCGCATCCTGATCGCGGCCGAATGTGTCGGCGACGCCAAATGGTTCATAGCCAAGGCCACGAACTACGCCAAGGAGCGCAGCGTTTTCGGCCGGCCGATCGGCCAGAATCAGGGCATCCAGTTCCCGATCGCCAAGGCCTACGCCTCGATGCGGGCGGCCGAGCTGATGGTGAAGGAAGCCACACGGAAGTACGAGGCCGGCCTCGACTGCGGCGCCGAGGCCAACATGGCCAAGATGCTGGCGGCGGATGCATCCTGGGAAGCGGCCAATGCCTGCATCCAGACCCATGGCGGCTTCGGCTTCGCCGAGGAATACGACGTCGAGCGCAAGTTCCGCGAGACGCGGCTCTACCAGGTAGCGCCGATCTCGACCAACCTCGTGCTGTCCTTCGTCGCCGAGCATGTGCTCGGCATGCCCCGCTCGTACTGAGGCGGCCAGCATGGGAGCACTTGACGGGATCAGGGTGATTGCGGTCGAGCAGGCGGTCGCGGCGCCGTTCTGCTCCTCGCGCCTGGCCGATGCCGGCGCCGAGGTGATCAAGATCGAGCGGCCCGAAGGCGATTTCGCCCGCGGCTATGACGCGGCGGCCAAGGGCCAGAGCAGCTATTTCGTCTGGCTCAACCGCGGCAAGCAGTCGGTGGTGGTCGACCTTGCAACGAAAGAAGGCTGCGCCGAGCTGGAGAAGCTGATCGCCAGCGCCGACGTACTGATCCAGAACCTCAAGCCCGGCTCGATGGACAAGCTCGGCTTCTCGCGCGAGCGGCTGTTGAAGGACTATCCGAAGCTGATCTCGTGCACGATCACCGGCTACGGCGACGAGGGCCCTTATGCGCATCGCAAGGCCTACGACTTGCTGATCCAGGCCGAGAGCGGGCTTGCCTCGATCACCGGCAATCCCGACGGCGCCTCGCGCGTCGGCATGTCGATTGTGGATGTGGCGACCGGCGCCACCGCCCATGCGGCAATCCTGGAAGCGCTGATCGCGCGCGGGCGCACCGGCAAGGGCGCCGACATCCGCATCTCCATGTTCGACGTGATGGCGGACTGGTGCACCGTCCCCCTGCTCAACTCCGAAGCCGGAAACCCGCCCAAGCGCATGGGCCTGCGCCATCCCTCGATCGCGCCCTATGGCGTGTTCACCTCCAAGGACGGCAAGGACATTTTGATCTCGATCCAGAGCGAGCGCGAGTGGAAGACGCTGTGCGCGAAGGTGCTTGTCCAGCCCGATTTGCCCGCCGATCCGCGCGTCGCCAACATGGTCGAGCGCGTGCGCAACCGCGACTTCACCGACAAGACGGTCGCGGATATCTTCGGCAAGCTGACGCGCGACGAGCTGTTGAAGCGGCTGTCTGACGCCGACATCGCCTTTGCCGAGGTCAACACCATGGCCGATCTCGCCAAGCATCCGCATCTGCGTCGCATCGAGGTCGACACGCCGAACGGCCGTGTCAGCTATCCCGCTCCGGCGCCGATCATCGTCGGCGAGACCCGCAGCTATGGTGCCGTGCCGGCGATCGGCGAAAAGCCCCAGAAGAAGTAGCAGAGCGAGGCGTCATGACCGAGAAGCTCGATATCGACCACTTGCGGCAATGGATCGGCCGTAGCACGGAAGCCACTGACACCGTCACCGCGCAGCTCGTGATGGGCCTGCGCGCAACGCTGTTCCAGGAGGTCGGCGAACCCAAGAAAGGCGACGCCGCGCCGTTCACGGTGCATTGGTGCCTGGCGCAGCCGGTGTTTCCGATGTCGATGCTCGGGCCCGACGGCCACCCGACCCGCGGCGGCTTCCTGCCGCCGGTGCCGCTGCCGCGCCGGATGTGGGCCGGCGGCGAGATCGAATTCCTGCAGCCGCTGCAGGTTGGCGATGAATCGACGCGGACCTCGCGCATCGCCGACGTGCAGGTGAAATCAGGCTCGACCGGCACGCTGTGCTTCGTCTCGGTCGAGCACAGCATCTCCTCGCCGCGCGGCACGGCGATCCGCGAGCGGCAGGACATCGTCTATCGCGAGATGACGAGCAGCGCGCCTGCGACGGCGAAGGCGCCACCCCCGCCGCCGAAGGCGCAGCACCGAGAGACCCATGTGTCGGATCCCGTGCTGCTGTTCCGCTACTCCGCGCTGACATTCAACGGCCACCGCATCCATTACGACCGCGACTACGTCACCAAGGTCGAGGGCTATCCGGGCCTGATCTTCCACGGGCCGTTGCAGGCCGCGCTGATCATCGAGATGGCGGCGAAGCTGCACGGCGGCAAGGCGCCGAAGAAGTTCACCTATCGCGGCCTGCAGCCGCTGTTCGAGGGCACGGAGTTCTCCGTCAACGCCAACGAGACCGCCGATGGCATGGAGCTGTGGACCGCGAATGCCGAGGGGCAGCCGACCATGAAGGGCACGGCGGTGTGGTGAACTCCGTCCGCATCGTTGCGAACAGCGATGTAGGAAGTTAGACCCTCACCCTGAGGAGCGCGCCCTTCGCGCGCGTCTCGAAGGGCGAGGCCACCAGCCGGGCCTTCATCCTTCGAGACGCGCGAAGACGCGCTCCTCAGGATGAGGAATAAGAAGGGACCGGAAACCATGGCCAAGAACGGCAAGACCGGCAGCAAGTCCGTCACCGTGAAGCAGGCGACGCTCGACCTGCTGCGAGCCTTCGGCGTCACAAAAGTGTTCGGCAATCCCGGCTCGACCGAGCTGCCGTTCCTCAGCGACTGGCCCGACGACATCGACTATGTGCTGGCGCTGCAGGAGGCGTCTGCGGTCGGCATGGCCGACGGCTATGCGCAGGCCACGCGCAATGCCGGCTTCGTCAATCTGCATTCGGCCGCCGGCGTCGGCAATGCGCTCGGCAATATCTACACCGCGCATCGCAACCAGACGCCGCTGGTGATCACCGCGGGCCAGCAGGCGCGCTCGATCCTGCCGCTGCAGGCGTTCCTCTATGCCGAACGCGCGTCGGAATTCCCGCGGCCTTACGTCAAATACAGCGTCGAGCCGGCCCGGCCCGAGGACGTGCCGGCCGCGATCGCGCGGGCCTATTACACCGCGTTGCAGCCGCCATGCGGGCCGACCTTCGTGTCGATCCCGATCGACGACTGGGCGCATGCGGCTGCTCCGATCGAAGCGCGCAAGGTCAGCCGGGAGATCGGCCCCGAGCCTGACGCGATGAAGGCGCTGGTCACAGCGCTCGGTTCCGCAAAACACCCTGCCCTCGTCGTCGGCCCCGGCGTCGACCGCGCCGGCGCGGTCGACCTGATGGTGCGCGTCGCCGAGAAGGCTAAGGCCAGCGTCTGGGTCAGCCCGTTCTCGGCGCGCTGCTCGTTCCCCGAGCGGCATCCGCAATTTGCCGGCTTCCTGCACGCTTCGCCCGCGCAGCTCTCCGATGCACTGCGGGAGCACGATCTCGTCGTCGTCATCGGCGCGCCGGTATTCACCTTCCATGTCGAGGGCCATGCCGCGATCTTCGATGGCGGGACGACGATCTTCCAGATCACCGATGATCCGGATGCCGCCGCCGTGACGCCGGTCGGCACCAGCATCATCACGACGATGAAGCCGGCGCTGACCATGCTGCTCGAGTTGCTGCCGGAGAGCAAGCGCGCGGCGCCGAAGGGCCGGACGCTGCCGCCGGCCCCGCAAGCCTCCGATCCGCTGCCGGTCGAATTCCTGCTGCACTCGCTGTCGCAAGCGATGCCGGACGGGGCGTCACTGGTCGAGGAAGTGCCCTCGCACCGGCCCGCGATGCAGAAGTTCATGCCGATGCGCGGCCAGGACAGTTTCTACACCATGTCGAGCGGCGGGCTCGGCTACTCCCTGCCCGCCGCCGTCGGCATGGCGCTCGGCAAGCCGAGCAGCCGCACCGTCTGCCTGATCGGCGACGGGTCGGCGATGTATTCGATCCAGGCGCTGTGGACCGCGGCGCAGCGCAAGCTGCCGCTCACCGTCGTCGTCATCAACAATTCCGGCTACGGCGCGATGCGCTCGTTCAGCCAGGTGATGCAGGTGCGCAACGTGCCCGGGCTGGAGCTGCCGGGAATCGATTTCGTCCGGCTCGCCGAGGGCATGGGCTGCCATGCGGTCCGGGTGACGAAGGCGGCGGAGCTGGGCGAAGCGCTGAAGCGCGGCATGGCCCATGCAGGCACGAGCCTCGTCGAGGTCATCGTCGATTCAGCGGTGCCGGTGTTGTACGGGCAGAAGCATTGAGGTGCCGTAGCCCGGATGAGCGAAGCGATATCCGGGGGGCTGCACCAAAGGTCCCGGATGTCGCTTCGCTCATCCGGGCTACGGAGCTACGACGCCAGAAATCCGCCGTCCGCCGCCAGCACATGCCCGACGACATAGGATGACGCGTCGGACGACAGCCACACCACGGCTTCCGCCACCTCCTCCGGGCTTCCCATCCGCCGCAGCGGCAGGCCGGCGCTGACGGTTGCGACGTCGCCGACGCCGGCACGCAGCATCATGTCCGTGACGACGCGGCCGGGGGCGATGGCGTTGATGCGGATGCCGCGCGGGGCGTTCTCCATCGCCGCCGAGCGCGTCAGCGAGATCGCGGCGGCTTTCGAGGCCGAATAGAGCGAGAAGCCGGGATTGGGATTGCGCACGCCGCTGACGGAGGCGTTGACGACGATGCTGCCGCGGCCTTGTGCGAGCATCGCCGGCAATTGGTGGCGGAGGCAGAGAAACAGCGCACGGACATTGGTGTCGAACACGCTGTCGTAGGTCTCGGTGCCCTGCTCCTCCAGCGGCGCGCGGCGCTCCTGGAATCCGGCGTTATTGAAGGCAACGTCGAGCCTGCCGCAGCGCTCGACCGCCGCGCGCACCATCCGCGCGACGTCGTCCTCCTCAGTGATATCGGTCTTGACCGGCACGGCCTCCGCACCGAGCTCGCGGCACGCCGAGGCGGCGGCGGCGATCTCGGCTTCGCGCCGGCCGGCGACGAAGATCGCGTCGGCTCCCTCGGCCGCCATCCTGAGCGCCGTGGCGCGGCCGATGCCGCTGCCGCCGCCCGTGACGAGGCAGACCTTGCCCCTCATCCGCATCCCGGTTGGCAAAGTTCCGCTCATCGCCCACTCCAAAACGCTTGCGCGCGGCGTTGCGCCCATATAGTTGTATGATACAACTATATGCCGGGAGTCAAGCGGTGAACCAGCTTGCGCTGATCGACGACATCCGCGCCGCGTCGCGCCTGATGGTGCGCGAGCTCGGCTTCATGGACGCGACGGTGGCGGCATCGGACTATCCGCCCTCGGCAGTCCACACCATCCTGGAAATCGGCATCCGCGGTCCGATGACGTCAGGCGAGCTCGGTGATTTCCTGCGTCTGGAGAAATCGAGCGTCAGCCGCATGGTGCGCAAGCTGATCGACTGCGGCGAGCTCAGGGAGACGCCTGACGAGCTTGATGCACGCAGCAAGCTCTTGTCGCTGACGGCGAAGGGCCGCCGCACGCTGGACGCGCTGCATGCGTTCGGGCGGCAGCAGGTGCGTGGTGCGCTGGCGGCGTTGACGCCGGCCGAACAGCGCATCGTGCGCGAGGGCATGACGCTCTATGCGCGGGCGCTGCGGCAGAGCCGGGAGGAGGAGGGGCGGAGTGCGGCGTAGCTGCACTCTCTGTGTCATCGCCCGGCTTGACCGGGCGATCCAGTACTCCGGGACGGTCGCTGTTCAATCGATAGGCCGCGGCGTACTGGATGCCCCGCCTTCGCGGGGCACGACAGCGTCAGGTGTGGCGGTCACTTCCCGAACTCTTCCCGCATCTTCGCCTGGATCTTGGCCATGCCGCCGATCCAGCGGTCGTAATTCTCGGTCTTCTTGCGCATGTAGCCGAGCACCTGGGGGTGCGGCAGGATCAGGAACGTTTCCTGCTCGAGGCCGGCGAGCACGTCTTTCGCGACCTGCTCCGGCGTCAGGTCGCCGTCGCCGGATTGCGGGCCCTTGGGGATCGAGCGCAGCATGTTGGTGTCGACGCCCTGGGGGCAGAGGATCGAGACCTTGATGTTGTGGGCCTTGTGCGAGATCGCGAGATTTTCGGCAAAGCCAACCGCAGCGTGCTTGGTCGTCGAATAAGCGGGGCTGCCGACCTGCGACAGCAAGCCTGCGGCCGAGATCGTGTTGAGGAAATAGCCGCCGCCACGCGCCCTCATGCGCGGGACGAGATGCCGCGCCGCGTAGACGTGCGCCATGACGTGGATCGCCCAGCTGCGCTGCCAGGGTTCATCCGAGGCGCCGCCGGCATTTTCCGACATCGGATCGAAACCGCCGCCGATGCCGGCATTGGAGCAGAACAGCTCGATCGGCCCGAACTGACGTTCGGTCTCCTCGATGACGTGAGCGATGTCCTTTTCCTGAGCAACGTCGCATTTGAAGGCGGCGCCATCAACCATGGCCGCGACCGCCCGCGCATTGGCGGCGTCCATGTCCGCGACCACGACCTTGGCTGCGCCCGCGTGATGAAAGGCCTCGCACAGCGCCTTGCCGATGCCGTTTGCGCCGCCCGTGACGACCACGACCTTGCCGGTCACCTGCATGCGACGTCTCCTCTTGTCTTGGACCGCGTCTCTTATACCGCTTCGCGGAAAGCTCGCTCAGCTCAACACGAGGTCGAGCACCGCGGTATAATGGCATGCCGCGCCGGCCAAGACAAAGCCGTGCCAGATCGCATTCTGGAATCGCAGACGCCGCCAGGCGTGGAAGATCACGCCGAAGCTGTAGAGCAGGCCGCCCGCAACGATGAAGCCCAGCACCAGCGCGGGCAATGCCCTGACCACGGCGTCGTAGAGCATCATGCCGCTCCAGCCCATCGCGAGGTAGATGCCGACCGAGACGCGGTCGAACCGGCCGGGATAGAGAAGCTTCAACACGATGCCGAGGATTGCCACGCACCAGACCCCGGCGAGCAGCACCAGCGCGAACACGCTGTCCTTCACCTCCAGGATGAACGGCGTGTAGGTCGCCGCGATCAGCAGATAGATCGCCGAATGGTCGAACCGGCGCAGCAGCCATTTGGCCGGCGAGACCGGCCAGAGATTATAGGTCGCCGACAGCACCAGCATCGAGAGCAGGCCGGCGACGTAGATCGAGACGCCGACGACGTCGGTCGCATCGGCATAGATCGCCGTCAGCACCACCAGCACGGTCGCGGCGACGATACCGGCGAAGACGCCGATCGCGTGGATGACACCATCGGCGATCAGCTCGGCACGGTCGTAATGCCAGCCGACCATGTCGGCTGCGGCGTGGACGGAGCTGGATGCGAACTCTTTCAATTGGAAGACGGTCATGGGCAATCCGCTAACGTGAGGCAATTGTCCTCTGGTATGGGTGTTTCGGGATCGGCACGTCGTTCAAACGGCTGACTGGCCGACAAAGGCGGTGGAAGTATGGAGCTTGATTTTCCTTATGCAATTGCCACTTTTGTGAACGGCCGCACATTCCTTCCGCCCCGGATCCTCTAACGTTCATATGGCATTCAGTTTCCAGGATATGGTCGAAGAGGCGCGGCTGTCGGCAAGGGCGCTGATCGACTATGGCGAGCACTTCTTCAACCCGACGGTGCGGCTCGGCGTCACCGGGCTGTCACGGGCGGGTAAGACCGTATTCATCACCGCCCTGATCCACGGACTGACGCGCGGCGGCCGGTTTCCGGTGTTCGAAGCCTATGCCTCCGGCCGGATCGCGCGGGCGCATCTGGCGCCACAGCCGGACGACGCCGTGCCGCGCTTTGCCTATGAGAACCACCTGCGCGCGCTGGTCGAGGAACGGCGCTGGCCGAACTCCACCGTCGACATCAGCGAGCTCAGGCTCGTGATCGAGTACCAGCGCCCGAACGGCGCGGACCGCATGTTGACGCTCGACATCGTCGACTATCCCGGCGAATGGCTGCTCGATCTGCCGCTGCTCCAGAAAAGCTATGAGCAATGGTCGGCGGAAAGCCTGGCGCTGTCGCGCGAGACGCCCCGGGCACATCTCGCGGCGGACTGGCACGCGCATCTCGCAACGCTCAAGCCCGAGGCGCGCGAGGACGAGCAGGCGACGCTGACGGCCGCAAAGCTCTTCACCGACTATCTGCGCGCGTGCCGCGAGGAGCGGTTCGCGATGAGCCTGTTGCCGCCGGGCCGCTTCCTGATGCCCGGCAACCTCGCAGGCTCCCCCGCGCTGACCTTCGCGCCGCTCGATCTGCCCGCTGGCGGACAGGCGCCCGACGGCTCGCTCTGGGCGATGATGGTGCGGCGCTACGAGGCCTACAAGGATGTCGTGGTGCGGCCGTTCTTCCGCGATCATTTTGCGCGGCTCGATCGCCAGATCGTGCTGGCGGATGCACTCGCCGCATTCAACTCGGGCCCCGAGGCGCTGCACGATCTCGAAGCCGCGCTTGCCGGCATTCTCGGCTGCTTCAACATCGGCCGCAGCACCTTGCTCTCCAGCCTGTTCCGGCCGCGCATCGACCGCATCCTGTTTGCGGCGACCAAGGCGGACCATCTGCATCATTCCAGCCACGACCGGCTCGAGGCCGTGCTGCGCCGCGCCGTTGCGGGCGCCGTCGCGCGCGCGGAAAATACCGGTGCGGCGATCGACGTCGTTGCACTCGCCGCCGTCCGCGCCACGCGCGAGGCGCAGGTGTCCCGTGGCCGCGACAAATTGCCGTCGATCCTGGGAACTCCGGCCGCGGGCGAAAGCGCCGGCGGCGAGTTCTTCGACGGCAACACGGAAGTCGCGACCTTTCCGGGGGATCTGCCCGTCGATCCCGAGCCGCTGTTCAACGACACGGATGCATTCCGCGGGCTCTCGACGGAGGCGGCCGAGACAAGCGACTTCCGCTTCCTGCGCTTCCGCCCGCCCAAGCTCGAACGCGAGGGCAACGACGAGCCCGCGCTGCCACACATCCGCCTCGACCGTGCCCTGCAGTTCCTGATCGGAGACAAGCTGTCATGACCGAGCGATCCCAGCAGCGGCGGCCGGCGACGTTCCGGCTCGACGATCCCGGCGTCGTCGTCACCGAAGCCGACGAGACGGGACGGCTCGGTCGCGGCACCATCCAGATCACGCCGGAGAGCGATCCATCGACGCTGCCGGTGCCGATTCAGGCCACACTTCCCGCGCGGCGCCGCTTTCCCTGGGGCGCGCTGTTCTGGTCCGGCCTCGCCGGGTTGACGCTGCTCGGGGTCGGGCTCGGCGTCGTCCATCTGATCGAGGATTTGTTCGCGCGCAGCGAGAGCCTCGGCTACGTCGGGCTTGCCTTTGCGCTCGTCACTGCGTCGGCGCTTGCCGTCGTGATCGGACGCGAGGCGTTTGGACTGGCGCGCCTCGCGACAATCGAGAAGCTGCATCAGCGCGCCGCCGACGTGCTCGCCAGTGACGATCGCGCCGAGAGCCGCGTCATCGTGCAGGACCTGCTGAAGATCGCGCACCAGAACCCGCAGCTCGCGCGTGCCCGCGCCACGCTGGAGAGCCATGCCGGCGAGATCATCGACGGCGCCGACATGATCCGGCTCGCCGAGCGCGAACTGATGTCCCCGCTGGATGCCGAGGCGCGGCGGCTGGTGTCGTCAGCCGCGCAAAAAGTCTCGATCGTCACAGCGGTCTCGCCCCGCGCGGCGATCGACGTGCTGTTCGTGTTCGTCGCCGCGCTGCGCCTGATCCGCCAGCTTGCCTATCTCTATGGCGGCCGCCCTGGCGCGCTCGGCATGATCCGCCTGCTCCGTCACGTCATCGCCCATCTCGCGATCACCGGCGGCATGGCCGCGAGCGACAGCCTGGTGCAGCAGATGCTCGGCCACGGGATCGCGGCGAAGCTGTCGCAGCGGCTGGGCGAGGGCGTGCTGAATGGATTGCTGACGGCGCGGCTGGGGCTGGCGGCGATTGATGTGACGAGGCCATTGCCGTTCGCCGCGCTGCCACCGCCGAAGCTGTCGGACCTCGCGACGGATTTGCTGCGGAAGAAAGATGGGGAAGAGTAGCCTCTCGCCACGCGCTCGCTGTCCCCTCTCCCCTTGTGGGAGAGGGTGGCTCGCAAAGCGGCGAGGCTGGTGAGGGGTATCTCTCCGCGTACGCAGCTTTTGCCGTGTGAATAGATACCCCTCATCCGTCGCTTCGCGCCACCTTCTCCCACAAGGGGAGAAGGGAAAGAGGAGTCTGCCGCTCTATCCGAGCGAACGCTCTTCAAACTCCCCCGCCAGCACCTTCCACTGGAACAGCGGCGAGTCCTTCGGCGGTGACAGCTCCGGGGTCCAACCGGTGAGCTTTTCAAGCACATAGGTGTCCATCACGAGGCCGCGCCAGCGGCGTTCGACGTCGCCGAGCTGCTCGCGCCTGGCCGGGATGTTCTGCCACAGCGACGAACGATCGTCCGGCGCGCGCCCGACATAGACGCCAGCGTGTCCCCTGATCCTGTCCATGCCGGGATCGCGAAAATCCTGGAAGCGGCCGCGCTCGTTGATCTCGATCACGGGCACGCGGCCCCTGAACAGCCAGCGCATCATGGCATAGGTGCGGTAGTCCGTTGTCGCGATCCAGGTCGCGCCGGTCTCGTCGAGCGCGGCCTGCGCGCGCGCGGCGACCTGCTCGTAGCCGGCCTCGGCGCCGATCGGATCGCTCTTGCCGAGGAAATTCCAGGGCGCGGCGACGTAATAGAGAAACACGATGACGACGAAGGCGATGCCCGAGACGATTGCGGTCCTGACCCAGAACAGTGACGATTCCAGCATCCGGGCCGACCATCCCTCCTTTGTCATCGTTGCGAGGTTCACCGCGGTAGCCGCGAAGCCGACCGGCCACATGAACATCGGCCAGGTGTCGCCGACCCGGAGCGTCATCGACTTCGCAAGGAAATAAAGAAACGGCACCAGCACGGCGGTCGACAGCAGGATCGCGACCGGCTCGCGCGTGCGATAGCCGCGCCACGCCGTCAGCACCAGGCCCGTCAGAACCACCGGCAGCATGACGAAGCCGACCAGGCCGAATTGCAGGCCGATGTAATCGCCGATCGTCCGCAGCGAGATGCCGTAATTGGCGGTGGCGCGCACGCCCTGGAAGCGGAACGAGGCCCAGTCGTGCTGCGCATTCCAGATCAGCACCGGCGAGAACGCGGCGATCGCAACCAGCACGGCGAGGTAAGGGTAAGGGCTCCGCAACCAGCGCCAGCGCCAGTCCGGCACCAGCAGAAAGGCGGCAACCGCCGGTGCGAACATGATCGCTGTGAATTTCGACAGCATCGAGAGGCCTGCGAACAGGCCCGCCGCGAGCCACCAGCGGCCGTCGCCGCCCTGTGCGAGCCGCACCAGCGACCACACCATCGCCATCGCACACGGAATCATCGCGACATCGGGCGCGACCTTGGCCATCAGCAGGCCGTAATAGAGCGCGGCCTCCGGCATCAGCACCGCGAACATGATCGCACGCGCATCATGGGTGAGGCGGCGGACGATGTCGGCGAGCAGCAGCTGCGTCACCAGCATGGCGACGATGCCGCCGAAGCGGACGCCGAGCGCGGTGTCGCCGAAGATCGCGGTACTGAGGCGGATCATCCAGGCGATGCCGGGGGGATGATCGAGAAAGCTGAGCGCCGCTTCCTTTGACCAGGTCCAGTAATAGGCCTCGTCCGTGCGCAGCTCGATCGCGGAGGCGTAGACGATGCGCAGCACGGTCATCGCGGCGATGATCAGCACGGCCATGACGAGAGGCCGGCGCGCGGCGCCGCGGAGGGGCACGGAGATGTCAGGGGCTGTCGTCACGGCCGCGCTTTTCGCCAACCTGAGAGGGGGAGTCAATGCGGGGGGTAGCGCCCCGAAACGCCGCTGTCGTCCCTGGCAAGCGTAAGCGCAGACCCCGGGACCCATGGCAACAGGACGGAGTTTGCCGATGACTCGTAGTTACTAACCGGCCCCAAACCGCTCCCTGGGATTATGGGTCCCGGATCTGCACGCGCCTACGGGCGCGCTTGTCCGGGACGACGGCGGTGTGTGTGGCTCCTTGCCGCGCAAGTGATCCCGCGGCCTGTCCACATCAGGAATTAAACGCTACGCTGGCTGTTCTCCCTGGTGAACTGATACAAGCGAATCATGGCCACCGCTCCCGTACACATGCCCGAACTCGTCCGCGCCACCGGCGTGCGGCAGCTGCGGCTCATCTGCGGCGTCATCCTGTTCGCCTATGTGGTCAGCCATTTCCTCAACCATGCGCTCGGCAACATCTCGGTGGATGCCATGGAGGTCGGGGTCTACTATCATACCCTATTCTGGCAGTTCCTCCCCGTCGCGATCGTGTTCTACACGGCTGCACTCACCCATATGGGCCTCGGCATCTACGCCCTGTATCAGCGCCGGCAGTTCCGCTGGCGGACGATCGAGCCGCTCCAGCTGGTGCTGGGCCTGAGCATCCCCGCCCTGGTCATGGGGCACGTGGTCGGGGTGCGGCTCGGCTACACGCTGTACGATCATCAGAAGCTCTATCCGCAGGAGCTCTATCTGTTCTTCGTCGCAGCGCCGGGCCGGCTTTGGCAGATGACGATCCTGCTCCTCATTGCCTGGGTGCACGGCTGCATCGGCATCTTCTTCTGGCTTCGCCTGAAGCCGTTCTTCACGCGCGCGGCGCCCTATCTGCTCGCGGCCGCCGTGCTGATCCCGACGCTGTCGCTGCTCGGCATCTATCAGGGCGGCCGCAGCGTCGCCGTCGAGAGCGAAGATGGAGAATGGCGTAGCCAGAACCTCACCCGCCGTCAGGTCGGAACGGTCGCTGAAGGCAATATGCTCGACCGCATCGCGGGCGGCCTCACCATCGGTTATTTCGGTCTGCTGGGACTGGCGCTGGCGGCACGCGGCGCACGTGCGTTGCGCGAGCGGCGCGGCGGCATGATCGCGCTGTCCTACGGCAACGGCAAGACGGTGCGCGTGCCAAAAGGCCTCTCCGTGCTGGAAGCGAGCCTGCGCCACAACGTGCCGCATGCCAGCGTCTGCGGCGGCCGCGCGCGCTGCTCGACCTGCCGCATCCGCATCATCGGCGATCATGAGGCCCTGCCCGAGCCGTCGCAGCGCGAGGCCTTCGTGCTCACCCGCGTCGGCACCTCAGATCCCTCGATCAGGCTCGCCTGCCAGCTGCGGCCGACCTCCGACCTCTCCTTCTTCCAGCTCTTCACACCGCACACAGTCTCCGCGAACGCGCAGGCTTCGACGCCCGCCAGCATCGGCCAGGAGCGCTATCTCGTCAGCCTGTTCGTGGACATGCGCGGCTCGACGCAGCTTGCCGAGAAGCGGCTGCCGTTCGACACGGTCTTCATCGTCAACCGCTTCCTCGGTGCGGTCTCGCAGGCCGTCATCGAGAATGGCGGCCTGCCGAACCAGTTCGTCGGCGACGGCATGCTGGCGCTGTTCGGGCTGTCGGCCGACCCGCAAACCGCGTGCCGGCAGGCGCTGAAGGCCGCCGGCGGAATCGCCACGCATATCGACGAGCTCAACGAGCTCCTGAGCCACGATCTTCGCCAGCCGATCCGCTTCGGCATCGGCATCCACGGCGGCGAGGTCATCATTGGCGACATCGGCTATCGCGATCACATCGTCTTCACGGCGCTGGGCGATGCCGTCAACGTCGCCGCCCGCCTGCAGGACATGACCAAGACCCTGGCCTGCGAGGCGATCGTCTCGGAGGAAATCCTCCGCACCGCGGACCTCGCCGACGACGCCCTGCCGCAGCAGGAGGCCGCAATCCGCGGCCGCGACGAGCCGATGGCGGTGCGTGTCGTGGCGGATGCAAGAACGTTGACGGCGCTGGTCGATCGAAGCGAGCGCGTCGCGGCGTAAGGCGAAGCCACGGAGGCGGTGCGCTCCCTCCCCCGCTTGCGGGGGAGGGTTGGGGAGAGGGTGTCTCCGCAACGGGAGAGCCCCCTAGAGGAGAGAGCCCTCACCCGGCACTTCGTTCCGACCTCTCCCGCAAGCGGGAGAGGTGCACCACCGTCGCGGCTACAGCTTGGGCTCAATCTCATCGCCGCGTAAACACCGGCCCGCTGCAACACAGCGGCATGGGCTTGCTGCGAAAGCACCAATTGACATCATCCAGATCGTTGCGACAGATGAGCGCAGGATCGCGGTGATGACCGCGCTCCAACGAAAAGCTCCGGGAGGAGACCAGAATGTTCGACCGACGCAACCTGCTCAAAGGAGCGGGCCTTGCCGCCGTTGCGGCGACACTGAACTCCACCAAGGCGCTGGCGCTCGACACCGTCACCCTGCCCTTCGCCAATGGCGAACGACCGCTGGTGAAATATCCGCAGAAGCGACCGATGATCGGCCTGACCAGCCGGCCGCCGCAGCTCGAGACGCCGTTTGCCGTGTTCAACGACGGCCCGATCACGCCCAATAACGCGTTCTTCGTGCGCTATCACCTCTCCGACCTTCCTTACGATCTCGACCCCGACAAGTTCACGCTCGAGGTCAAGGGCAAGGTCGACAAGCCGCTGAAACTTTCGCTGAAGGACATCAGGAAGATGAAGGCGACGGAGATCGTCGCCGTCGCGCAGTGCTCCGGCAACAGCCGCGGTTACTTCGAGCCGCGCGTCGCCGGCGGCCAGCTCGCCAACGGCGCGATGGGCTGTGCGCGCTGGCGCGGCGTGCCGCTGAAGTCCGTGCTGGACATGGCCGGCGTTCAGAGTGGCGCCAAGCAGGTGACGTTTGGCGGCATGGACGGACCGGTCAGCGACAAGACGCCCGATTTCGTCAAGGCGCTCGATCTCGATCACGCCACCGACGGCGAGGTGATGCTGGCCTATGGCATGAACGGCGAGGACCTGCCGTTCCTCAACGGCTTCCCGCTGCGCCTGATCGTGCCCGGCTATTTCGGCACCTACTGGGTCAAGCACCTCAACGAGATCACCGTCATCGACAACGTCTATGACGGCTTCTGGATGAAGTCGGCCTATCGCATTCCCGATACGCCCAACAACGCGGTCGAGCCGGGCACCGCGCCGAAGGCGACCATCCCGATCAACCGCTTCACCATCCGCTCCTTCATTACCAGCGTCCCCGATGGCGCCAGGCTGAAAGCGGGAGCGACGACCCTGCGCGGCATCGCCTTCGACGGCGGCAAGGGCATCAAGGAAGTCCAGGTCTCCACCGACGGCGGCAGGACCTGGACCCGCGCAAAGCTCGGCAAGGACCTTGGCAAATACGCCTTCCGCGAATGGAAGCTGCCGGTGAAGCTCGCCGCCGGCAGCCATGAGCTCAAGGTGCGCGCCACCGGCAATGGCGGCGAGACGCAGCCGGACACGCCGCGCTGGAACCCGGCGGGTTATCTGCGCAACGTCGTCGAAACCGTCCGCGTGACGGTCGCCTGAAGGAGAATGATCATGCAGCGCACCGTTCTCCTCGCCGTGATGCTCGCCCTCGCCGCCGTGGCGGGTTCGGCACTTGCCGCGCCGGTCAATTACAAGACTCCCGACGAGGTCGCCGCCTTCAAGCCCGGTCCCAATCTCGAGGTCGTGCAGGGCAATTGCAGCGCCTGCCACTCGTCCGACTACATCGCCACGCAGCCGCCGATGAAGGACAAGAAAGGCTTCTGGCAAGCCGAGGTGACCAAGATGATCAAGGTCTATGGCGCGCCGATCGACGATGCCGATGTCGGCAAGATCGTCGACTATCTGGCTGCGACGTATTGACGGATGCGGGACGCGTACGGGCATTTGACCGCGAAACGGGCAAAACCGGCAAAAACGCCGCGAAGTTGAGCGGAATTCAGCGAAATGCCGATGTGGTTTGAGCTACCAAGCCTGCCACATTCCGCGTATCCTGTAGGACCGAACCGGCCGGTTGGCGGGGACTGGCGGTTCGGAGATCTCGGAGGAAGACCCGCGGAGAAGTCGTGATGGCTAAAGGTACGGTCAAGTGGTTCAACCCGACGAAGGGTTATGGATTTATCCAGCCTGCGTCGGGGGGCAAGGATGTGTTCGTGCATATCTCGGCAGTGCAGAAAGCCGGTCTGTCGACCCTCAACGAGGGACAGACGGTGGAATACGAAGAGATCGCAAACCGGGGCAAGACCTCCGCAGAAAACCTCAAAGTATAAGCCCGCCAGCATTTGCTGCCTCCTGGACTAATCCGGGAGCCGGGCCAAGAAATTTAAAAGACGGCCAGTGCAGTCGACGACAGGCGTTGCGATTGCACGGGGATAGTTATTTTTCCTTGGAAGACCGCTCGTCCACGCCACAGCAATGACAATCGCGACGGCATGTCGTCAGCCTACCGGCAACGGTGCGTCGCGCTTGATCTCCTCCATCACCGCATAGGTCCGCGTCTCGCGCACGCCCGGCATCGACAGCAGGGTCTCGCCGAGAAAGCGTCGATAGGCGGCCATGTCCGCAAGCCGCGCTTTCACAAGATAGTCGAAGCCGCCGGCAACCATGTGACACTCCAGTACCTCAGGCGCGAGCTTCACCGCGCGCGCAAAGCGCTCGAAATTGTCGGGCGTGGTCTTGTCGAGCAGCACCTCTACGAACACCAACAGGCCAAGTCCGAGCCGGTGCGGGTTGAGCCGCGCACCATAGCCTTCGACAAAGCCCTCGCGCTGCAAGCGCTTCAGCCGTTCGCCGATCGACGTTGGCGACAGCCCGATACGCTCGGCGAGCTCGACATTGGCGATGCGCCCATCTTCCTGGAGAATCGAGAGGATTCTGCGGTCGATTCGATCAAGTTCCATATTATATCTGACAAAATTGCAAGATGTCTTCATTTTCTAAGGCAATTCGGCTTATTTGTCTATCGAACTACGGTAACGTTGGCCTTATCCTGTCATTCAGCCACAGGACACGCCATGCCGAACACCCCGCCTCCCTTCTCCGCTCCTTACGCACCCGATGACACCGAGATCGCCGCGCGCCTCTTGCCGGCGTCGCAGCTGTCCCCGCCGCAGGAGGCGCGGATCGACCGCAGCGCAACGCGGCTGGTCGAGGCGATCCGCAAGCGTGACGACCGGCTCGGCGGGGTCGAGGACATGCTGCGGGAGTTCGCGCTCTCGACCAAAGAGGGGCTCGCGCTGATGGTGCTGGCCGAGGCGCTGCTGCGCGTGCCGGACGCGCGCACCGCCGACCAGTTCATCGAGGACAAGCTCGGCGAAGGCGACTTCATCCACCACGAGACCAAGTCCACCGCGTTCCTGGTCAACGCCTCGGCCTGGGCGCTCGGCCTCTCCGCGCGCGTGATCCAGCCCGGCGAGACGCCCGACGGCACCATCGGCCGGCTCGTGAAGCGGCTCGGCGCACCGGCCGTGCGTACCGCCACGCGCCAGGCGATGCGGCTGATGGGCAATCATTTCGTGCTGGGCGAGACCATCGAGCAGGCGCTGGAGCGGGGCCGGCCGCGCTCCAGCCAGAAGACGCGTTATTCCTTCGACATGCTCGGCGAAGGCGCGCGCACCGCGGCGGATGCGAAGCGCTACTTCGACGCCTATGCCAGCGCCATTGAAACGATCGGCAAGGCGGCAGGCAACCATCCCCTGCCCGACCGGCCCGGCATCTCCGTCAAGCTCTCGGCGCTGCATCCGCGCTTCGAGGCGATCAGCCGCGGCCGCGTGGTGGCCGAACTGGTGCCGCTGCTGCTGGACCTCGCCCAGCGCGCCAAGGCCCATGACCTCAACTTCACCGTCGACGCCGAAGAGGCCGACCGTCTGGAACTGTCGCTCGACGTGATCGCGGCGACGCTCGCCGACCCCTCGCTCGGAGGCTGGGACGGATTTGGCCTGGCCATCCAGGCCTATCAGAAGCGCGCCGGCGCGGTGATCGACTATGTCGATGCGCTTGCCCGCGCACATGATCGCAAGCTGATGGTGCGGCTGGTCAAGGGCGCCTATTGGGACACCGAGATCAAGCGCGCGCAGGAGCGCGGGCTCGGCGGCTATCCCGTGTTCACGCGCAAGGCGATGACGGATCTGAACTACGTCGCCTGCGCGGCGAAGCTGCTGGCCTTGCGGCCCCGCATCTTCCCGCAATTCGCCACCCACAACGCGCTGACGGTCGCGACCGTGCTGGAGCTTGCCGCCGGCAGCGGCGGCTTCGAATTCCAGCGCCTGCATGGCATGGGCGAAGCGCTGTATGAGCAACTGGCAAAAGATCACCCGGACATCGCCTACCGCACCTACGCGCCGGTCGGCAGCCATCGTGATCTGCTCGCCTATCTCGTGCGGCGGCTCCTGGAGAACGGCGCCAACTCCTCCTTCGTGGCGCAGGCCGCCGACTATCGCGTGCCGGTGTCGGCGCTGTTGCAGCGTCCGGCAGATGCCATCGTCCGGCCGCAGGCGGCGGCCCATCCAAAGATCCCATTGCCCTGCGATCTCTTCGCGCCGGACCGGCGCAATTCGCGCGGCATCGAATTCGGCGAACGTGCCGCGCTCGAACGGTTGCTGACCGACGTCAGGGCCGAGACGGCCCGCCTCGAGGCGATCGCCGATGCCTCGCCGGATCAGGCCAATGCGGCGGTCGCCGCGGCAGGCGCCGGCTTTGCCGCCTGGAGCCGCACACCGGCAGGTGCGCGCGCGGCGGCGTTGGAGCAGGCCGCGCATCTGCTGGAGAGCCGCGGCGCTCACTTCATCGCGCTGCTGCAAGCCGAGGGCGGCAAGACGCTTGACGACGCGCTATCGGAGCTGCGCGAGGCCGCCGACTTCTGCCGCTACTATGCCGCGCAGGGCCGCAAGCTGTTCGGGGTCGAGGCTGCCATGCCGGGCCCGACCGGCGAGAGCAACACGCTTAGCATGCGCGGCCGCGGCGTGTTCGTCGCGATCTCGCCCTGGAATTTTCCGCTGGCGATCTTCCTGGGACAGGTGACGGCCGCGCTGATGGCCGGCAACAGCGTCGTCGCAAAGCCCGCCGAGCAGACGCCGCGCATCGCGCGCGAGGCCGTGGCCCTGCTGCACGAGGCGGGCATCCCCAAGAGCGCGCTGCACCTCGTCACCGGCGATGGCCGCATCGGGGCCGTGCTGACCGCGCACGCTGACATTGCGGGCGTGGTCTTCACCGGCTCGACCGAGGTGGCACGCTTGATCAACCGGACTCTCGCCGCCAAGGACGGGCCGATCGTGCCGTTGATCGCGGAGACCGGCGGCATCAACGCGATGATCGCGGATGCCACCGCGCTGCCCGAGCAGGTCGCCGACGACGTCGTGACCTCGGCCTTCCGTTCAGCCGGCCAACGCTGCTCGGCGCTGCGGCTCTTGTTCGTGCAGGAGGACGTCGCCGACCGCATGATCGAGATGATCGCTGGTGCCGCGCGCGAGTTGAAGATCGGCGATCCCTCGGACATCGCAACCCATGTCGGTCCGGTGATCGACGAGGAGGCCAAGCAGCGCCTCGACGCGCACATCGCGCGGATGAAGCGCGAGGCGCGGCTGCACTTTGCAGGCCACGCGCCGGACGGCTGCTTCGTCGCGCCGCACATCTTCGAGCTCAGGGAGCCCGGCCAGCTCACCGAGGAGGTGTTTGGCCCGATCCTCCATGTCGTGCGCTATCGCGCCGAGAACCTCGAACGCGTCCTGCAGGCGATCGAGCGCACCGGCTACGGGCTCACCCTCGGCGTCCATTCCCGCATCGACGACACGATCGAGGCGATCATCGACCGCGCCCAGGTCGGCAACATCTACGTTAACCGCAACATGATCGGCGCCGTGGTCGGCGTGCAGCCCTTCGGCGGCAACGGCCTGTCCGGAACCGGCCCGAAGGCCGGCGGCCCGCACTATTTGTCGCGCTTCGCGACCGAGCAGACCGTGACGATCAACACCGCCGCGGCCGGCGGCAATGCTGCGTTGCTTGCGGGTGAGGAGTGAGACGGCGTCCGAGCCCTCTTATCAACGCACGATAGCAGTTCCGTCATCCTGAGGTGCGAGTGACGCGATGCCACGCATCGCGCCGGGAGCCTCGAAGGATGTATGGCCGAGATACAGCCCTTCGAGGGCCGCTGAAGAAGCGGCCGCCTCAGGGTGACGGGGATGAATTCGGGCTACCGGACGCGCGCCGACCACCGCAATGGGCCCTGCGCCGGGCGCCGTTGCATCCCGCGGAAACATCGGTCTAATGCTCCCATGATGAGCCCGCGCCAATTCCAGCGTGCGGGAAACGACAAGAGCGAGGGAGCAACGCCGCGATGGACAAGGGCATTTTTGCGGGGCTGAAGGTTCTGGACTGCGCGAGCTTCATCGCAGCGCCCGCGGCCGCGACCGTGCTGTCGGATTTCGGCGCCGACATCATCAAGATCGAGCCGCCCGGCACCGGAGACCCCTACCGCAATCTGCCGAACCTGCCGGGCTATCCGACCGGAGAACACAATTTCGCCTGGCTACTGGAGGCCCGCAACAAGAAGAGCATCGCGCTCGACCTCTCCAAGAGCGAAGCGCAGGCCGTGCTCTACAAGCTGGTGGCGGAGGCCGACGTCTTCATCACCAACATGCCGCCGCCGGTGCGCGCCAAGCTCGGCATCACCTACGACCATCTCGCCCATCTGAACGACCGGCTGATCTACGCCTCCTTCACCGGCTATGGCGAGAAGGGCGAGGAAGCCAACAAGCCCGGCTTCGACAGCAATGCCTATTGGGCGCGGTCGGGCCTGATGGACCTCGTGCGCGCCGACACCGACACCACCCCGGCGCGTTCGGTCGCCGGCATGGGCGATCATCCCTGCGCCATGGCGTTCTACGGCGCCATCGTCACCGCGCTCTATCAGCGCGAGAAGACCGGCAAGGGCTCGCACGTCGCCTCCAATTTGATGGCGAACGGGGTGTGGGCGGCGAGCGTGCTGGCACAGGCAAAGCTCTGCGGCTCCAAGTTCGGCGAGCGGCGGCCGCGCGAGCGCGCGCTGAACGCGGTCGCCAACCATTATCAGTGCAAGGACGGCCGCTGGCTGATCCTGTCGCTGCTGAGCGAGGAGAAGCAGTTTCCGACGCTGGCCCGCTGCCTCGGACGCGAGGATTTGATCAATGATCCCCGCTTCGCCACCAAGGCCGACCGTCACGCCCGCTCGGTCGAGCTGATCAAGATTCTGGACGACACTTTCGCCACCAGGGATCTCGCCGAATGGCGGCAGATCCTCGACGGCAACGGCCTCGTGTTCGGCGTCGTTGCCATTCTCGACGACATCCCGAACGACAAGCAGATGCTCGACAACGAGGTGCTGGTGCCGTTCGAGAACGACACCATGCTGACCATCAGCAGCCCGATCTGGATCGATGGCGCCAGGAAGGTGCAGCCGCGCAAGCCGCCCGCCGTCGGCGAGCACAGTGACGAGATCTTGCGCGGCGCGGGGTACGACGAGGCGGCGATCAAGCAGCTGCGGTCGAAGGGGGCGGTGGGATAGGCCGGCGCGCCGGCGTTACTTCCGCGCGATCAAGCCGCCCACCAAGTCCAGCAGCTCCGCCTTCGCCTCACGTCGGAAGCCGGCTCTGGGCGTGGCGAGTTGGCGAAAGAGCAAGCCAATCAGCGCCGAGACGAACAACTCGGCGTGGCGGCGTGGGTTTGGTGACTTCGCAGCTTTCAGCGCAAGCTCCGCACTCTGCCGCCACGTGTCAAACCACTCGGCGACCACGGGCCGATAGTGCTCTTGCCTCGCGGCGGCCAGGAAGGCCTCATAGCAGGCGATATGCGTCTCGGCTTCCGTGCTGATCTCGCGGACGTAGAAATCGACCAGCGCGTCGATCCAGGCCTCCACCTCGAACGCCTTGTCCTGAAGGCTGAGAGCCAACGCACGCAGCCTGCCGATTTCGCGCGCCAGAGCGAACTGCAGCGCGGCCTCAATCAGCGCATCACGGGTTCCGAAATGATGCGTGACCGCACCGAGCGAGACCCCGGCCTCGGCCGCGACCGCCCGGTGGGTCACGCCGTCGAGTCCATGTCGCCCGATGATGCGCAGCGTTGCCTGCATCAGGGGGCGCTCGCGCTCGCCCGACTCTGCTTTTGAATCCCTGCTCATCCGGCCCAGCATCCAGCTCTTGACCGATGACAGAACAAATGTTCTGTTATGCGGATCATATGTAATATCGTTGTCCAGGCCCCCGAAGGCAAGGAGCGTTCAATGCCCCGCTACCGCCTCCACTATTTCCCCGAGTCAGGCAACAGCTACAAGCTGGCACTGATGCTGACGCTCTGCGGCGAGACGTTCGAGCCGGTGTGGACCGATTTCGGCGGCGGCGTCACGCGCACGGCGGAGTGGCGCAGCGCCGTGAACGAGATGGGCGAGATTCCCGTGCTCGAGATCGACGGCGCGAAGATGACGCAGACGGCGCCTCTCCTGCTCAAGCTTGCCGATCAGTACGGCCGTTTCGGCGCCGAATCGGACGACGAGAAATTCGAGCTGCTGCGCTGGCTGTTCTGGGACAACCACAAGCTCACCGGCTACATGGCGACCTACCGCTTCATGCGCGCCTTCACCGAGAAAAGCGATCGGCAGGTGCTGAAACATTTTCGCCGGCGGCTCGACGACTTCCTCGGCATCCTCGACGGGCATCTCCAGCACAACGACTTCGCGATCGGGGCGAGGCCAACGGTCGCCGACATCTCGATGATGGCCTATCTGCACTATCCGAGCGACGAGCACGGCTTCGATTTCGCGGCGAGCCATCCCGCCATCCACGCCTGGCTCGGCCGCATGGCCGCGTTGCCCGGCTGGAAGCCGGCCTATGAGCTGCTGCCGGGCAAGCGGATGACGAATTACGCGAAGTGAGAGCGCTAGCGCCAAAGCCTTAGCGCCGTCATGGCCGGGCTTGTCCCGGCCATCCACGATCTTGAGCGTGGATACGAGAACGTGGACGCCCGGGACAAGCCCGGGCATGACGAAAGAGAGCGAAGCTACCGCAGCGACAGCCAGCCGAGCGTGAACAGGATCCCGCCGATGATGACGGCCGCCGCGACAGCCCAGGTGCTGACGCGGACGCTGCCGGTGACCTGCTTGGCTTCCTCATTGCGCGCGATCTCGCGATTGCGCTCCTTGGTGGACTCGCTGGTATCCGTCATGGGTCATCCAAATCGCTTGTTGGTTTAACGCGTCTTGATGAAGCACATGCCGATGCGGCGCGAGGCCGCGGCAGCCTGACAGGCGAGACCGTTAGCACAGCTCCATGACGTAAAACTCCTGTCCGGCGTTCCCGATCCCGCATCCTGCAGGGAACAATGCGCGCCCCAGCCGTCCTGATATTCGGTGCCGGCGAGTTCCCGGCTGCCGCGGGTCTGCGGCCGGCTGGCAAATCCGCGCGAGAAATCAGGCCGTTTGCCGGAGGCGAACGCGGTCAGAATGTCGCGGCGGCGGAGCTGGTCGCCAAAAAAATGCGGCGAAGCCGGCACGATGGCGGAATTGGACGGGTTGTCCGCGAGCCAGTCGACGCCAGGGAAATGGAAGCCGCCGATGCCGCGGGTCTGGTGGCAGCCGGCGCAGGTGACGTCGTTGAGACGGCGCTGGAAACCGGCGACCGAGCGGACGTTCTGCATGTCGGCGCCGCGTGCCGCCGCCTGCTTCAGCGCGCTGACCACGTCACCATCAGTGAAGACGGGATCGCCTTTGCCTTCCGCTTGTCCCTCTCCTTGCATCATGCCGAACTCGGGCTGCAGCGCCGAGGCATCGAGGCCGGCGGGGGTCGGCACCACCGCGGCCCTGGCGAGGAATTTCTCCGGGATCAGCACGGTGCCGCGATCGAACTCGCGAAGATGATCGGGAGCGAGCAGCCAGGCCTTGAAGTCGCGCCGGAGCACATCGTCGGCGAGGATCCTGTCGCGGTCGATCTGGTTCTCCAGCGCCGATTCCTCGAACGTCTTGGTGGCAGCGTCGTACTTGAACACCTTGAGCAGATAGTCGGAGCGGAAATCGTGCAGCGCCGATTTCGGCGCCACCGAGACCTGGATGTTGGTCTCGATGCGGTCGAGCATGGTGTCGTAAGGGGGAATACGACTGCCGATCAACCCTTGCCAGTCGCCGTTGTCGAGCCAGCGCCGGGCGACCTCGGCGCAGGTGACCGGCCTGCCGTTCGCATCCGTCTGGCGCGGATCGCGCGCCTTCATCACGAGGTTGAGCGTCATCGGCAAGCGCGTTGCGGTCTTGCCGCCATCCGGCCTGCCGTCGAAACGCGCGAGACGGTAGATCAGCCGGATCTCGCCGCAGGACTCATCCGACACATAGGCACGGTCCATGCGGTTCACGATCCCGGCCAGCACGAACCGCGTGTCGCGAGATTTCAGGTTGGCGAGGTCGAACAATTGCACGTCGAAGCCCTCGCCGACGCCGATGGTCTCGGTCGGATATGTGGCCTTGTACCGCGCGATGTAGCGGTCGAATTCCGCATCGATCGCCGGCGGAATCCCTTTCAGCTGCGGCAGCGACGCGAACATCAGGTCGGTCGTGAGCGGGACGTCCGCGTTCCGCTCCGGCGAGAGCAGACGCGAGATCGTCAACGTATTGTTCTGGTCGAGCTTGCGCAGGAGATCGGGATCGGTGATCGCGGTGCCGCGCGTCAGCGCAGTGTTCTCCGCCGCGAATAGCGAAACGACGCCGCCCAACAATGCGGCGACAGCAAAGAGAATTCGCAACGCGCGGCTCATGCCTCAGGTAACACCGCGCGGGGACGCCTATTCAAGTAAAAAGGCGCCTCACATGGTGGTGAAGCGCCTTTTCGAAAGTCGATAGCGAACGCTCAGCGCGACACGATCAGGCCCCTGCTGGTGACGACGACCCAGCGGCCGTCCTGACGACGGATCGCATCGACGCGGCCAACGCCGGGGATGGGATCGCCGGGATAGACCTCGTAGAGCCCGTCGCGGCCCTCGATCAGCGCACCGCCATTACTGGCATTGCGCAGCCTCCAGCCTTCGATCGTGGGCAGACGCCCGACCTCGGTCTTGGGCGCGGCAGGCGCCGGTGCCGCTGCGGCGGTCGCAACCTGGGTCGGCGCGATCGAGCCGGTGGTCTCCCTGGCGGGAGCTGCTGCAGCCTGCGGGGTCGCTGCGGGCGGCGTGGCGCGGAGCTTGTCGACGGTCTCGGATAGTTTTGCGATCTTGGCCAGCGGCTCGGCCTGCGCCTTCTCGAGCTTGTCGAGGCGGTCGTTGGTCCGGTTGAACTGGCTGACGCCGGTTTTCGAGCTCTGCTCGACATTGGCCTTCAGCGCGACAAGGTCGGCATCGATCCGGGCGACCGAAGCATCCAGCGCGCTGGTGTCGGCGACCTGTACCGGCGCCTGGGCCGGGGCGGCGAAACGCATCATGCTGGCGGTCGCAAGCGCGCCGCTGATCGCGCCGACGCAGGCGGCGATCGCCACCACCGCGGCCATCGCAGACAAGCGGCGCTTGCCGCCGGTCTCGCGCGGCTCGTCCGCCTTCACATGAGGGGCGAAGTCCTCGCGGTCCCAGGACCGGTCCGAGGGCGCCATGACGATCAGCTTGCCCGGCTTTGGCTCGGGCTTGGGTTCGGCTTTCGCTTCGAATTTCGGCACGTCGATCCGCGGGGGCTCGACTTTGGGAGCATCCGCCTTGACCGGATCCGGCTTGGGCGGCGCCTCGTGGTCGGGGGCGATCGAGGGGGCGTCGATACCGGCGGCAGCTGCGAGGGCCTGCGGCGCTGCGTCGGCAGCACCGGAATCCTGGGCAGCCTGGTCGGGCATTGGTTCGCTCACGGCTCAAATACTCCAGTCTGGATTGACCTTTTGGTAACTTTCATTGCTTGCGAAATCCTTACCTTCGGACCCGCTTACCGAAACTTTAGGAATTGATCCGGGGCCGAATTGGGCCGGGAAAATGGAACCGGCGTGGCGGGTGTGAAACAATTTGTAACCGGGGGAAAATGAACGGCGGCGCAATGCCCGGGCCGTTGCTCTTCGACCTTCGTCGCGCTCGAATCTCAGGGTAACCGCGATGAAGCAAGTGCCCGCCGCCTCCACATCGTCACTACGACGGAGCAGCGGCACCTGCCGCCCACATCACAGTCCGTCACATCACCACCGGCGCATCCGGCAGCTCGTTCGATTGCGGGCCCCGCGGCGGGAAATGCCGCGCCAGCTCGCGCGACACCGCCTCGATGCCGCCGATCACGCCGCGCTCGAACCGGCCCGACCTGAACTCGGCCTCCATTGCGCGGCAGATGCTCTCCCACCCTTCGGCACCGACCTTCGCATCGATGCCGCGATCGGCGACGATCTCGACGTCGCGGTCGGCGAGCAGCAGATAGATCAGGACGCCGTTGTTGTGCGCGGTGTCCCAGATGCGCAAATGCGAGAACACGTCGAGTGCCCGCTCGCGCGCCGGCTGGTTACGGAACAGCGGCGCGCCGTCAAGCGCGCCTTCGACGACGAAGCGGACCTGACCGGAATGAGTCGCCTCGCCGCGCTTGATCGCCTGCTCGATGCGCTCGAGCACGGCTTGCGGGAAGATCTGCTTCGCCCGCCAATGATGCTGCACGAGATGCCTGGCAATGCGCTTGATGCTCATGATCGCTACCAGCTCCCCGAGGCGCCGCCGCCGCCGAAACTGCCCCCGCCGCCGCTGAAGCCGCCGCTACTCGACGATCCGCTGCTCCAGCCGCCTCCCGACGAGCCGCTCGACCAGGAGCCGCCGCGCGAGCGCCCGGTGCCCGGCGCCATCGCCGAAAACAGGTCGGCGACGAAGCCGATGACGACGCCGAGAGCGCCGAGCGCCATGGCGAGTGCGAAGGAGCCGAGAATGAGCCAGGTCAGCGCCGCGATGATGCCGCCGACCGCCAGCGAGCCGAGCAGCCGTCCGAACACGGCCCGGAAGAACCCGCCAACCCCGATCGAGGCGAACAGCGTCACGATGAATAGCGGCGCGAGATCGTCCAGATTGTGGGCGAAGTTGACGCTGCGCGAGGGCGCCGGCAGCGGCTCGCCGTCGATCACCCGGATCATGCGATCGACGCCCTCGGAGATGCCGCCGGCAAAATCGCCGGTCCGGAATTTCGGCGTGATGACCTCGTCGATGATGCGCCTTGACGTGACGTCGGTCAGCGCACCCTCGAGGCCATAGCCGACCTCGATGCGCAAGTGCCGGTCGCTTTTGGCAACGATGAGGATCGCGCCGTCGTCGACCTTCTTGCGGCCGATCTTCCAGGCCTCCGCGACCCGGATCGAGAATTGCTCTATCGTCTCCGGCTGCGTGGTCGGCACGATCAGGACGGCGATCTGACTGCCCTTGCGGTTCTCGAAGTCACGCAGCTTCTGCGACAGCGCGGCGATGTCGCTGCTGGAGAGCGTGCCGGTCTGATCGACGACGCGGCCGGTGAGTTCGGGTACGGCGACGTCGGCGAAGGCGGGGAACGCAAGGGCGAGGAAGAGTGCAATGGCGAGGACAAGCGCGGTGAAGGCCGAATAAGCCCGCCACAACCTCGCTGTCATCGCCCGGCTCGACCGGGCGATCCAGTATTCCAGAGACACCAGCGGACTATGGAGAAGCCGCGGCGTACTGGATTCCCCGCTTTCGCGGGGAATGACAGTGGTGGGTGGGATGCACACGGGGCGAGCGCGCTTACTTCGATGGCGCCGGGGCCGGGTTGAAGTCCACCTTCGGCGCGGTCGAGATCGCCTTCTCGTTCTCGACCGTAAAGTTCGGCTTCTCCTTGTAGCCGAACATCATGGCGGTGAGGTTGCTCGGGAACGAGCGGATGGTGACGTTATAGTCCTGCACCGACTTGATGTAGCGGTTGCGCGCCACCGTGATGCGGTTCTCCGTCCCCTCGAGCTGCGACATCAGGTCCTTGAACAAGGCATCGGACTTCAGCTGCGGATAGTTCTCGGTGACGACCAGCAGTCGCGACAGCGCGCTGGAGAGTTCGCCCTGCGCGGCCTGGAATTTCTGGAAGGCGGCGGGATCGTTCAGCACCTCGGGGGTCGCCTGGATGCTGCCGACCTTGGCCCGGGCGTTGGTGACGCCGAGCAGCACGTCCTTCTCCTGCTGGGCAAAACCCTTCACCGAGTTGACGAGATTGGGCACGAGATCGGCGCGGCGCTGATACTGGTTCACGACCTCGGACCAGGCGGCCTTGATCTGCTCGTCCTCGCTCTGAATCGCATTGTAGCCGCAATTGGTCAGGCTCAGCGAGGCCAGGGCGGCCAGCACGGTCAGGATCTTGCGCATCAAATTTCTCCCGGTGGAATCCTGTGACTCAATATCAGATAGCGATCCCACGGTGCCAGCTTTCCGGCGTCATTGCCGGGGGCGAAGCGAACCATGGTGCGCCATTGCGCACCTGGGAATCTCGCGATTCCGGGTTTGGTCCTTCGAATGATGCCGGAATGTCTACGCTGGACGATTGCACGCCAGCCGGCTGACGCAAGCCTCTTGCCTATCCGAGGCCGACATAGTCAACTCCGGCAAAACAAAAGCGGAAACGCCGGAGGAGACGCCATGTCCTCGTTCGAGACCATCCTCGTGGAGAGGCCGGATCCGGCGATCATCCGGGTCGTGATGAACCGGCCCGAAGCGCGCAATGCGCAGAACCTGCAAATGACCTACGACCTCAATGCCGCTTTCGACGCGGCGGTGCAGGACGATGCGGTCAAGGTGATCATCCTCGCCGGCAATGGGCCGCACTTCTCGTCCGGCCATGACCTGCGCGCGGGCGGCAAGAATGCCGCAGGCGTCGATTTTCCACCGATCGGACATTGGGGCGGTTTCGCCGAAGCCGGCGCCCATGGCCGCTTCGCCCGCGAGCAGGAAATATATCTCCAGATCACCCGGCGCTGGCGCAACCTTGCCAAGCCTGTCATCGCCGAGGTGCATGGCAAGTGCATCGCCGGCGGGCTGATGCTGGCCTGGGCCTGCGACCTCATCATCGCCAGCGACGATGCGCAGTTCTGCGACCCCGTCGTCACCATGGGCGTCTGCGGCGTCGAATGGTTCGTGCACCCCTGGGAGCTCGGCCCGCGCAAGGCCAAGGAATTCCTGTTCACGGCCGACAGCTGGAGTGCGCAGGAGGCGCACCAGCTTGGCATGGTCAACCAGGTCGTGCCGCGCGCGGAATTGTCTTCGCGCGTGCTCGAACTGGCGCGCCGGATCGCGGCAAAACCGTCCTTCGCGCTGAAGCTGACCAAGGAAGCGGTGAATCGTTCGGTCGACGTGATGGGCCAGCCGGCGGCGATCGACCAGGCTTTCGCACTGCACCAGCTCTGCCACGCCCATAATCTCCAGGAGTTCGGCGTGATCGTCGATCCCTCCGGACTGCATCCCTCCGTGCGCAAGCCGCCGGCGGCCGCGGAGTAGACGCGATGGACCTCAATCTGAGTGACGAGCAAAGATTGCTGCGCGAAAGCGCGGACCGCTTCGTGGCCGGGAGCTACGATGCCGATCACCGCCGCAAGATGGCGAACGACCCGCTCGGCTTCAGCCCGTCGGTGTGGAAGCAATTCGCCGAGCTCGGCTGGCTGGCGCTGCCGCTTCCCGAAGAGTTCGGCGGACTCGGCGGTGGCGCGGTCGAGATCGGCATCTTGATGGAAGCCTTCGGTCGCGGGCTGGTGTCGGAGCCCTATGTCGCAACCGCGGTGCTAGGCGCAGCGCTGATCGCGAGATGCGGCACCATCGAGCAGAAACAGGCGAGCCTGCCCAAGGTGGCGGACGGATCACTGAAGCTTGCCTTTGCGCATTCCGAGCGCGCGGCGCGGTTCGATCTTGCCAAGGTCACGACCAGCGCCAACAAGACAGCGCAAGGCTGGCGCCTCGCCGGCAGCAAGGTCGCCGTGCTCGACGGACACGCCGCCGACCAGATCATCGTCTCCGCGCATATCCATGACCATCGGGGACCGTCGGGGCGGATCGGCCTGTTCCTCGTGCAGGCGACGACGCCGGGCCTCGTCATCAGCGACTATCCGCGTCTTGGCGGCGGACGTGCCTGCAACATCGAGCTGTTCGACGTGCATCTGCCGGAAGACGTGCTGCTCGGTGACGGCGGCGATGCTCTACCGGCGATCGAATGGGCCGTCGACCGCGCCATGGCAGCATTGGGTGCGGAAGCCGTCGGCATCATGCAGACGCTGCTGGACACGACGCTGGAATACACCAAGATCCGAAAGCAATTCGGCCGGCCGCTTTCCGCCAACCAGGTGATCCGCCACCGCCTCGCCGACATGGCGATGCAGGTCGACGAGGCCCGCTCGATGGCGCTGCGGGCCGCATTGAAGGTGGATGCTGCGCCGATCGAGCGTGCCCGGGCGGCGTCGGGCGCGAAAGCAAAAATCGGCAGATGCGCGCGCTTCGTCGGCGAGCAGTCGATCCAGCTCCATGGCGGCATGGGCGTCACCGAGGAGCTCGAGGTCGGCGCCTATTTCAAGCGGCTCGTCGCCTTCGACACGCTGTTCGGCGGCAGCGCCCATCACTACGGCCGCCACGCCGAGCTGAGCCGCAGGGCCGTCCCGGCCTGACACAAGGAGCGCATCATGGATCTCTCGTTCGATGCCGAGGAGCGTGCCTTCCAGGACGAGGTGCGCGGCTTCATTGCCAAGAACCTCACCGAGGAGATGAAGCGCGCGACGGCGCTGACGCCGTCGGTGTTCTCCGACCCTGACATCGGCATGGCCTGGCAGCGCGCGTTGCACCGCCAGGGCTGGGGCGCGCCCGGCTGGCCGGTCGAACATGGCGGGCCGGACTGGACGCCGGCACAGCGCTGGATTTTCGAGACCGAATGCGCGCGCGCCGGCGTGCCCAATGTCAACGTGATGGGCGTGAAGATGGTCGGGCCCGTCATCATCGGCTTCGGCAGCCCCGAGCAGAAGAACTTCTACCTGCCTCGCATCCTCTCGGGCGAGGACTATTGGTGCCAGGGCTATTCCGAGCCGGGCTCCGGCTCCGATCTCGCCTCGCTGAAGACCCGCGCGGTGCGCGACGGCGACGACTACATCATCAACGGCACCAAGATCTGGACCACGCATGCCCACCACGCCAACCGCATGTTCGCGCTGGTGCGCACCAGCGACGGCCCGCGACAGCAGGACGGCATCAGCTTCATCCTGATCGACATGAAGAGGCCGGGCATCACCACGCGCCCGATCCTCACCATCGGCGGCGACCACGAGGTCAACCAGGTGTTCTTCGACGACGTGCGCGTGCCGGTCGCCAACCGCGTCGGCGAGGAAGGCAAGGGCTGGACCTACGGCAAATATCTGCTCGAATTCGAGCGCGGCTCGGGGATTGCGTCGGCCAAGCTGCGCGAGGGATTGAAGGCGATCGCCGATCTTGCCGAGTCCGACCTCACGGGCCGCGCGATCGACAGCCCGGATATCGCAACGCGAATCTCCGAAGTCGAGGTCGACATCGACGCGCTGGAAATGACCGAGCTGCGCGTGCTCTCGGCGCTGCAGACCGGGCAGAATCCCGGCGCGGTGTCGTCGATCCTGAAGCTGCGCAATAGCGAGATCCGCCAGGCCGTGACGCGGCTGGGCGCCGACGTGATCGGCCACGACGCGCTCGCCGTCGAGCCGATGCGCCCGCTCTACAAGCTCAACCACGAGCCGGCGACGCCCGAGGAGATGCTGACGGTGATGCCGGAATATCTCAACGGCCGCGCCTACACCATCTTCGGCGGCACGTCGGAGATCCAGCGCGACATCATCGCGAAGATGATGCTGGGGATTTGAGGGGCACAACACGTACCACACGCTCGATGTCGTCCCGGACAAGCGCAGCGCAGATCCGGGACGACGGCGGAGTGTGTGGCAGCAGCCAGCGCGATAACTCGACGCTAACCCGCCGCCTTCGCGTTCCGGATCGCCTGCCAGATCTTCTGCGGCGTCAGCGGCGTGTTCAGCTGGGTGATGCCGAGCTCGGCGAGCGCGTCCATGACGCCGTTGGTGACGCAGGGCGGCCCGCCGATAGCGCCGGATTCGCCGCAGCCCTTGGCACCGAGCGGATTGGTGCGGCAGGGCGCGGAGCCGTCCAGCGTCACCTCGATCGGCGGAACGTCGTCGGCGCGCGGGATGCAGTAGTCCTGGTAGCTCGCGGTGAGGAGCTGGCCGTCGGCATCGTAGGACACGCCTTCGTACAACGCCTGGCCGATGCCCTGCGCCACGCCGCCATGGATCTGCCCCGTCACCAGCATCGGGTTCACGGCGACGCCGACATCGTCGACCGTGGTGTAGCGCACCACCTTGGACACACCGGTCTCGGGGTCGATCTCGACCTCGCAGATATGCGTGCCGTTCGGCCAGCTCGGACCATCGACCTCACCTTCGGAATCGACGCTGAGCCTGGCGCCGTTTTCCTTCTCGGCGAGATCGAACAGGCTGATGCGACGGTCGGTGCCGACCACGGTGAGCATGCCACCCTGATACTCGATGTCCTCGACCGAGGTCTCCAGCACGTTGGCCGCCTTCTCGCGCGCCTTCTGGATCAGATCATTGGAGGAGACCGCGACCGCCGTGCCGCCGACGAACAGCGAGCGCGAGCCGACGCTACCGAAGCCCATGGCGAGATCGGTGTCGCCCTGGACCACGTCGATCTTGTCCATGGGAACGCCGAGCGTGTCGGAGATCATCTGGGTGTAGGTGGTCTGCAGCCCCTGCCCCATCGCCATGGTGCCGGAATGCAGCACGACGCGCCCTTGCGAGGTCGCGTGCAGGCTGACCTTCTCGGTGTGCGCGCGGCCGCCGGTCCACTCGATGTAAGAGGTGAGTCCACGGCCGTAGAGCAGGCCCTTCTTCCTCGCCGCCTTCTTGCGCGCGGCAAAGCCGTCCCAGTCGGCAAGCTTCACGGCCCGATCGAGCATGTGGGCGAAGGCGCCGGAGTCGTAAACCTGGCCCGCCGCATTCGTGTACGGCAGCTGCGCCGGCTTGATGTAATTGGCCTTGCGGATCGCGCGCGGATCCATGCCGATCTTTCGCGCGGCCGCGTCGAACAGACGCTCGACGATGAAGACAGCCTCGGGGCGGCCCGCGCCGCGATAGGCGCCGACCGGGGCAGTGTGCGTCATCACCGACTTCACCTCGAAATGCACCAGCGGCAGATCGTAGACGCCGGTCTGCACGAAGGGCCCGAGCACCAGCGGGATGATGTTCGCCGCACCCGAGGAGTACGCGCCGGTGCAGCCGATCGACTTGACGCGATAGGCCAGCACCTTGCCCTTCTCGTCAAGCGCGAAAGCCGCCGTCGAGGTGAGATCGCGGCCGTGGGTGCCGCCGACGAATTCGTCGGTGCGGTCGCCGCGCCAGCGGATCTTCTTGTTCAGCTTGGTCGCGGCATAGGCGACGATGCCGTCCTCCGGATAGACGTTTGTCTTCTGGCCGAAGCCGCCGCCGATGTCGCCGACCAGCACGCGGACGCTGTCCTTCGGACGCTTCAGCACGGCTTCCGCCAGCACGTCGCGGGTCGAAGCAGGGGTCTGCGACTGCACATGCAGCAGGAGACGGCCGGACTTCTTGTCGATCTCGGCAATGGTCGAACGCGGCTCCATCGCGGAAGGCACGAGGCGCTGGCTGACGAGATCGAGCTCGACGGTGTGCGCGGCCTTGGCGAAGGCCTCGTCGACCTTGGCCGCATCGCCATAGCTCATGGCGCCGACGATGTTGTCGGGCGCCTCCGGCCACACCACGGGCGCCCCGGGCTTCACGGCCTCGACGGGATCGACCACCGCGGGCTGAACGTCGTACTCGACGACGATCGCTTCGGCGGCGCTCTGCGCCTCCACGCGCGATGAAGCCACCACTGCGGCCACGGCCTCGCCAGCGTAGCGCACGATCTCGTGGGCCAGCAGCCGGCGCGGCGGCACGGTCATCGGCTTGCCGTCGGGTCGCTTGAAGATGTTGAGCGTCGGGATGCTGCCGATGTCGTCCTTGACGAGGTCGGCGCCGGTGTAGATTGCGGTGACACCGGGCATTCCGGCCGCGGCGCCGGTGTCGATCGAGACGATCTTCGCGTGGGCGTGCGGCGAGCGCAGCACGTGCAACCACAGCGCGCCGTCCTCCGGCTTGTCGTCGATGAACTGTCCCTTCCCGGTGAGCAGCCTCTGGTCTTCCAAACGCTTGACGGGCTGGCCCGCTCCGAAACGCAAATTGCCGGGAAGAATGTTCATTCCGCTATGTCCTCGAAATCCGGAAAACGACCGCGGCGGTTTTAACCGATTTTGCGGGCCAGACAACCGAGCCGCGGCACAGCTGCAATGCGTGCCGCGCCCCCTTTAGCCGGGCAAATCGCGGGTCAGGAACGCTCGATGTCGATGATGCCCACATTCACGTCACGGGTGTCCGAGCCCCGCTTGACGGTGAGGCGGACGGTCTTCCCGGCGCCGGCCTGCTCGAGCGCATCGGTCAGGTCGGAGAGGCGCCGCACCGGCTTGCCTTCGACAGCGGTGATGATGTCTCCGACCGCTCCAGTCGAAAAATTGACACCGCGGATCCCCGCCCGCTCGGCAGGGCTGCCGGGGGCCGTCCGCACCACGATCACCCCCTCGACGCCAAGCCGGGTCGAAACATCCTCGCCGGCGGCCACGATGCCGATGCCGGGTGTCGGCACGCGACCGTTGCGAATGAGCTCGGGCACAATCCGGTTCACGACATCCACAGGCACCGCGAAGCCAATGCCGGCATTCGAACCGGACGGGGATATGATCGCCGTCGTGACGCCGATCAGCCGGCCGGCAGAGTCCAGCAACGGTCCGCCCGAATTGCCGGGGTTGATCGCGGCATCCGTCTGGATGACGTTGGCAATCTCCCGGCCGCCATGGGTCGGAAGCCTGCGCTTGAGCGCGCTGATAATGCCGCTCGTCATCGATTGATCCAGTCCGAAGGGATTGCCGATCGCGAAGGCGGACTGCCCGACCTTCAGGTCGCTCGAACTGCCGAGAGCCACCGGCGGCGGAAGCTCACGCACGCTGCGGATCCGCAGCACCGCAAGATCGTAATTGGGGGCCGTGCCGACGAGATCGACCTGGGCCACCTCTCCCGAGGCAAAGCGCACGGCGATTTCGCCGCCATTGGCGACGACGTGATTGTTCGTCACGAGATGCCCGTCGCGATCCCAGACGAATCCCGTACCGGACGAGCCGCCCTGGCCTTCCTCACCCATGAGAGGATTGGCCGCGGATTTCACCGCCACCTGGACGACCGAAGGAGACACGCGCTCGAAGATTTCGATGGTCGCCTTCTCGCCATCGGACAGCGGACCGCGCTGCTCGACCGCGCGTGCGGAGGGCGCCGCCCATGGGACAGGGACATGCAGGACTTTTGCGGCGGTGACGGCAAGCAGCAGGGCGGCGAAGGCTGCCGCGGCAATCGCATAGCGACGATTCATCGGTGACCACCGTCTCCAGTGCTGAATACGGCCTTGGGATGCATATGCATGGGGTGACAGATCCGGCTTACGCAGCAACGTCGCAAACGAACGGAAGTTTCCCGGTTGGGCAGGTAAGGGCTTTTCTGGCTCATGCACGGGTGCCGGGGCATATTGCCGCGCGCCAAACAGCTAGGTCAGCTCGCGCAGTGCCATTTCCACGACCTTCCGCGCCTCGGCCGTGAGCGGCGCCTGCGGCGGGACGGGGTCGCCGACGTCGTAGCCCTGGATCGAAAGCCCCGCCTTGATGCAAGCGGCGAGGTTGAAGCGGGCGAAGGCTTCGTTGATGCGCCACAGCCGGCGCTGCAGCGCCATGGCCTCGTCCCAGCGGCCGGCCTTGCAGAGGTCGTACAGCGCGACGCTCTGGCGCGGGATGATGCAGGCCGGGCCCGCCATCCAGCCGCGGCCGCCGATCAGCATCACTGCGGCGGGGATATGAGCCGATGCCGAGAAGACCTGCAAGGCATCACCGCAGCGGTTCATGATCGAGAGCAGCCGGCCGGTGTTGGTCGAAGCATCCTTGATGTAGCCGATGCGCGGATGTTCGGCGAGGCGCGCAATGACGTCGAGGGTGAGATCGGAACGCTGAAATTGCGGATTGGTGTAGATGACGACGGGGATGTCCACGGCATCGGCGATGGCGCGGAAGTAGGATTCGACCTGGGCATCGGCGAGCGGGAAATAGGCTTCCAGGATCGCCAGGATGCCAGCGGCGCCAAGCCGCTCGTAGGCTTTCGCCTGCGCTACCGCATCCGCCGTCGAGGTGGACGCAACGCCTGCGATGACCGGCACGCGGCCCTGCGCAGCCTCGATCGTGGTCTGCACGATCGCCGTGCGTTGCTCGGCGTTGAGATAGGCGAATTCGCCGGTCGAGCCCAGCGGCGTCAGGCCGTGCACGCCGGCGCCGATCAGGTCGTCGCAGAGCTTTGCGAGCACGTTGGTCCGCACCGTGCCGTCGGCATCGATGGGCGAGACGAGATAGGGAAAGACACCGTGGAATTCGGACATGTCAGGTGCATTCGGGACATCAGGCCGCCATGGCGCCCCTCAACCGCTGCTAACACGAGGCAAAATCGCCAGCAAGCCTGTGCATTGACGACTTTTTAAGGACGTTGCGCAGCAACGATCATCTCGTGTCCCTTCCCTACCCCTTATTAGGAACAAGCAGAGATGGTGCCGGCCATGTCTCTGACAATGTTGTCCAGATTCCTGCATCCCGATCCGCGCATCCGGCGCGAACTCGTGGATCTCCTGTACACGTCGCTCCCGCAGGTGTCCGCCATTGGCGTCACGTCGGTGACCGGTGCAGCCGCGCTGACGCTCATGAGCGGCGATACCGGCTATGCCGTAATCTCTGTCTTCATCTTCATCACGGCCGCAGCCCGCATCGCTTCCCTGTTCCGCTACAAGTCGCGCGCCGCGCAATTCTCCGATGCCGACGTGATCCGCTGGGAAGGGCTCTACGGCGCCGGCGCGTCCGCCTTCGGCCTTGCGCTCGGCATGTTGTCTTTCCGCGCGCTCCAGCTCGACGACGGACCCGGCGCCTGGATCGCGTTCGGGCTTTCGATGTCCTTCTGCGTTGGCATGGTCTCGCGCGCTGCGATCCGACCCTGGATCATCCTGACCACCGCCGCGGTGCTGTTGATGCCGACCATCCTGGCCGGCCTGCTCCGCCCCGAGTTCGCCTACAAGCTCGGCGCAATCATGCTGGTGTTCTTCTGGCTCACATTGCGCGAGGCGTCCAAACATCTCAGCGCCGCCTTCGTCGAGCGGCTCGAAGCAAAGCACCGGCTGGCGCGCCAGGCGACCCATGATTTCCTGACGGGACTGCCTAACCGCGCCGCGTTCTTCCAGGCGCTGGCGGAGACGCGCGGAAACTTCGCGATTATCGCCATCGACCTCGACGGCTTCAAGCCGGTCAACGACCGCCACGGCCATCACGTCGGCGACGATCTGTTGCGCCAGGTGGCGGAGCGGCTGTCGGTCTGCATCGGCGGGACCGGACTTGCCGCGCGCTTCGGCGGCGACGAGTTCATGATACTCAAGCCGGTTGCCGGCAGCGAGGACGGCCGCGAGGAAGCACTCGCCCTGGCGCGCCGGGCCATTCTCGATCTTTCGATCCCGTTCCTGCTGACCGACATTCCGGTCCGCATCGGCGCGAGCGCAGGAATTCTCGTCAGCGCCGGCGCTGCAACCGCCGGTGCGACGGCGCAGCTTCTCGAGCAGGTCGACCGCGCCCTCTACGCAGCCAAACGTGCCGGAGGCAGCCGCTGCGCATGGGCGGATGAGGACATCCGCCTCGAACGCGCAGCAGGCTGAAGCTGCCGCCTTCGATCAGGCCTTGAGCAGCCGCACCCGCGTGCCCCATGGATCGATCGCCTCCACACCATTCCCAAGCGCGGTGAGCTGCGCACCGCTCTTGCGCAGGCGTTCCTCCTGTGCGGCGAGAATGTCCTGCTTCGCCGTCACCAGCGAGAACCATGCAAGGCCCGTGGTGGCATCGTCGCGCCGGCCGGCGCCCTGGCTCTGCCAGACATTCATGCCGAGGTGATGGTGATAACGGCCCGACGACAGGAACGCGGCGCCGCTGCGCTTGCGCGTCGGATCAAGGCCGATCGTGCCGTGATAGAAGCTCTCGGCCTGCGCGAGATCGCCGACGCGCAGATGCATGTGGCCGACGCGCAAGCCGTCCGGCGCCCTGGCATAGTCGGCGACGCGTGTATTGGTCAGCGACAGCAGGTCGGGGATGTTGAGCTCGTCGGTCGCCATCTTGACGCTGCCCTCGCTCCATTGCCATTGCGAGGGATCGCGGTCGGCATAGACCTCGATGCCGTTGCCCTCGGGGTCGTCGAGATAGACGGACTCGCTGACGAGGTGATCGGCAAAACCCGACAGCGGCACGCGATGCGAGGCGGCATGCACCAGCCAGCGCGCGAGGTCTTTTCGGGTCGGCATCAGGAAGGCGGTGTGGTAGAGGCCGGCGGCATTGCGCGGCTCGATTTCCGCATCGGGACGGGCCTCCAGCACCAGCAGCGCTATGCCGGCCGTGCCGAGCTTCGCGGCGGTCGCCGAACGCTCCATCACGGCAAGCCCGATCACGTCGCGGTAGTAGTCCGCAACCTTGTCGAGATTCTTCACCCGCAGCGTCACCATGCCGACCCGCATCGGCGTGCGGCTGGCAAAGGTCGGCCCGCCGCCTTGAGGAACGCCCTCGGCGCGCGCCGCGGCTGCAGCCGCCATCGCGAGCGAGGTTGCACCGGCGAGTTGCAGCAGGGTGCGGCGGGTGAGATCGATGGTCATCGGTCAGGGCTCGTTCGAAATGGTTGAGGCCATGCGGCGCAATGTCGGCCGATTGCTACACGTTCCCGTGAGCGGGTCCCAATCACATGTTCGTCGGCCGCGCGGAGGAAAGTCCTGGCCACCCGGCCAGTTTCGCACGCGCCCGCGATATCCCAGATTGAGGACAGCTTACAGGAGCCTGCCATGACCGCCCCTACTCCCCTGTCTTCCCTGTCGTCCGCCCTCGCGGACATGGTGGCGAGCACGGCGCCGTCCGTCGTCTCCGTGCATTCGCACCGCTCCCGCGCCACCGGCTTCGCCTGGAAACCCGGCCTGATCGTCACTGCCGACGAGGCACTGGCGGACGAGGGCGCGGTCGAGATCGGCCTTGCCGACGGAAGCACCGCGGCCGCCACGATCGCCGGCCGCGACCATACGACCGACATCGCGCTGCTGCGCGTCGATGCCGCCGTCGCGCCGGTCAAGTTCGCCGCGACGGTCCCGCCGCTGGGCGCCTTGTCGGTGGTGGTCGCCACCCATCGCGAGACGCCGAGCGCCGCGCTCGGGATGGTGTCGGCATCCGGCAAGAGCTGGCGCTCCTTGCGCGGCGGCGACATCGATGCGCGGATCGAGCTCGACGTCCGTCTGCGCGGCAGCCAGCAGGGCGGCCTCGCGCTCGATGCATCGGGCGAAGCTTTCGGCATGGCCGTGCTCGGACCGCGGCGCGTCCTGGTGATCCCGACGGCCACGATCGAGCGCGTCGCGGCGCAATTGGAGGCGCGCGGCCGCATCGCGCGGGGATATCTCGGCCTCGGGCTCCAGCCGGTGCGGCTCGACGACGGCATCGGCGCCATGGTGATGAACGTCGACAAGGCCGGCCCCTCGGCCGCGGCCGGCATCCGTCAGGGCGACGTGATCGTCGCGGTCAACGACCAGAAGCTGTCCGGCGTGCGGGCGCTGGCGCAGACGCTGGGACCTTCGAGCGTCGGCACGGTGGTCGATGTCGCGGTGCGCCGCGGCGGCGAGCCGGCCAGCTTCAGGGTCACGGTCGCCGAGAGGCCGGAGGCGTGAGCGAGGACAAGACGGCCGAGATCGTGCTCGCGCTGGAGATCGACGACCCCGCCCTCGCCGATCGCCTGACGGCGCTGCTCGGCAGTATCCCCGGGCTTCGTCTCGCTGTTCCCGGCGAGCAGGCAGCCGCAGCGATCGTCGCGCGCGATCCGCGCATCATGCCCGAGGACATCGCGCTGACGCAGCGCGAGCTCGACGTGCTGGCGCTGATGGCGGAAGGTGCCTCGAACAAGGTGATCGCGCGTCAGCTCGGCATCTCCGTGCACACCGTGAAATTCCATGTCGGCTCGCTGCTGGACAAGCTGGATGCCACCGGCCGCACCGATGCGGTGGCGCACGCCGCGCGTCGCGGCGTGATCGAGCTTTGACACCGCCAGGCCTCACGGCACTGACGCCGCCGGGAAGCGGAGCTCGACCGTCAGGCCCGGCGCATTGTCATGCAGCGCAATCTCGGCGCCATGAAGGTGCGCGACCGCGGCGACGAGGCTGAGGCCGAGGCCATTGCCCGGCGTGTAGCGGCTCCGTTCGAGCCGGTAGAAGCGCTTGAAGACGTGATCGCGCTGCTCGGCGGGAATGCCCGGACCGTCGTCGGCGATCGTGATCACCGCAGCGCCATCGGCTCTGCGGCAGGTCACGGTCACCTGCCCGCCCTTACAGCCGTGCTTGATCGCGTTGTCGACGAGATTGGCAATGGCGTCGAACAGCAGGTCGCGGTCGCCCGTGATCGCCGCGTCGCGCTCTCCGGCAAGGCTGAGCTTTGTAGCAACCTGCTCGGCGGCGGCATCGTAGAGCTCGACGACCTCTCCGGCGATCTCGGCGAGATCAAGCGCGCGGAAGGCGCCGGTGCGGGCGCGGGTCTCGATCTCCGAGATCCGGGTGATGGAGGCGAACATGCCGAGCACGGCATCGAGATCGGCGATGGTGTCCCCGATCAGCGCGGAATCGGTCTCGCTGTTGCGCGGGGCGTGATAGGCCTTTTCTAGCCGGCCGCGCATGCGCGTCAGCGGCGTCCGCAGATCATGCGCGACGTTGTCGCTGACCTGCTTGACCTCGCCCATCAGCGTCTCGATGCGGTCGAGCATCTGGTTGAGGTTTTCGGCGACGCGGTCCCACTCGTCGTTGCTGCCGCGCAGGGGGATACGCTGGTCTAGGCCGGAGAGCATGATGGCGCGGCTGGTGGCGTTGATCTGTTCGATCCGTCCGACCGTGCGCCGCGTCACCAGCACGGCCGCGAGCCCGGCGAGCACCAGCAGCAGCATGGCGACCGCGACCATCGCGAGCTCGATCATGCCGGTGAAGCCGTCATGATCGACGGCCGCGCCGAGCCGGCGCTCTACGTAAGCGAGCGTCCCGAAATAGACATAGGCCATGATCGCCGCGACGATCAACCCGAACGCCGCGATCGCGATCAGCGCGAGGCGGAAGGTCGAGGAGCGAAGGGTCTTAGCCAGGAGCACGGAGGCAATATCCGATGCCGCGGATGGTATGGATCAGCGGATAGGCCTGGGCATCGTCGACCTTGCGACGAACGCGCCCCACATAGACGTCAATGATATTGGTCGACGGATCGAAATGCAGGTCCCAGACGTGCTGAAGCAGCATCGCGCGAGATACGACGCGGCCCTCGTTGCGGACGAGATATTCGAGTAGCTGGAATTCGCGCGGCAGCAGCGGAATCTTGCGGCCGCGGCGGCTTGCGCTGCGTGCGATCAGGTCGATCGAAAGATCGCCGACGCGCAGAAGCGTCTCCTTGGCGATGGTCTCGCTGCGGCGGCCGAGTGCTTCGAGCCGCGCCAGCAATTCGGTGAAGGAGAACGGCTTGACGAGATAGTCGTCGCCGCCGGCGCGCAGTCCGCGCACGCGGTCGTCGACCTCGCCGAGCGCGGAGATGATCAGGAACGGCGCGGCGACGCCATCGTCGCGCAACTGGCGCATCACGCTGATGCCGTCGATATCGGGCAGCATGCGGTCGATGGTGATCACGGCATAGTCACGCGCGGCGCCGTGGCTCAGGGCTTCGCGGCCATTGGCTGCGAGGTCGACGTCATAGCCCGAAACCGTCAGCTCCTCGACGAGCTGACCTGCGGTTTCCGGATCGTCCTCGACGACCAGGATGCGACGGTGACCTCCGCTCATGACAAGCTCCGCGCGACGATCGCCACCAGACTATCCCGTTCCGGGGCTGAGCGGAACCGCCCGGTGGCGATCGCGACAATGGTGCGGTACGGCGATGCGACTACCAGTAGTCTCCGCACACATTGACCCACTGCCACCCATAGGGCGTCCAGCTCCTGCTCCAGCAGCCGTCATTGTAGCCGGCGTAGAAATAGGGCGCGCCGAAGACGGCGAAACGACGGAAATGATGGTGATGGAAGCCGCGGTGGCCGTGCCAGCCTGCGCCGGCGAAGCGCGGCCCGATCGCCGCATGCGAGAAACGCGAGCCGCCGAAGGCGGGCCCGCCGACGTGAGCGAAACGTCCGCCGCCCATGCCGCCGAAACCACCGGCGCGCATGCCGCCGCCGAAGCCGCCCGCATGCATCCCGCCGCCACCGAAATGGCCGCCACCGCCAAAGCCGCCATGGCCGCCACCGCCGAGGCCACCACCGCCATGGCCTCCGCCACCGCCGCCGCCACGAGCGAGCACCGGTGAAGCGAGCGCCATCGCGGCGGCGACCGTCACCGCGGTGAAGCCTTTGAGAAGCCTGTTGTTCATCGAAGCATCCTCCTTGCAGTGCGGCGATCACCGCGCCGCACGAGGATGGTCAGATGAAAGGAAGGCACCGGTACCTTCAACTTACAAACACGCCAGATTCTGACGCAGGTGTCAGGAAGGCACCGCTCTCCCCACGACGTGGATAGAGCTTGATCTGATCTCTCCCCGCAATGGACGGGGAGAGATCGACGGCTCACACCCGCTTGCCGCCGCTCTTCTCGGCCGCACGTCGCAGCGCCTCCGCAAGCGCACCGCCGCCGGAAGACTCCTGCTTGCGCGGAGCCGACGAGGTCATGCGGGCGGGATTGCGTGAGCTGTTGTCGCGCTGCATGCCAGGAGCATCCTTCTTCGCGCCGACCTCGTCGTCGAGGCGCAGCGTCAGCGAGATGCGCTTGCGGGCGACCTCGAAGTCCAGCACCTTCACCTTGACGATATCGCCCGGCTTCACCACCTCGCGCGGATCCTTGATATAGGTCTTGGACATCGCCGAGATGTGTACGAGACCGTCCTGATGCACCCCGATGTCGACGAAGGCGCCGAAGGCGGCGACGTTGGTGACGGTGCCCTCGAGGATCATGCCCTTCTTGAGATCCTTGATCTCCTCGACGCCCTCCTTGAAGACCGCGGCCTTGAACGCGGGGCGCGGGTCGCGGCCCGGCTTTTCCAGCTCGCGCAGGATGTCGGTGACGGTCGGCAGGCCAAAGGTCTCGTCGACGAAATCCTTCGGCTTGAGGGTGCGCACGATCTCGCTGCTGCCGATCAGCGCCTTGATATCGCTCTTGGTCGCCGCAAGAATTCGGCGCACCACCGGATAGGCTTCCGGATGCACGCCGGAGGCGTCGAGCGGGTCCTCGCCGCCGAGGATGCGCAAGAAGCCCGCGCACTGCTCGAACGCCTTGGGCCCGAGCCGCGGCACGTCCTTCAGCGCCTTGCGCGACTTGAACGGGCCGTTGGCGTCGCGATGCGCCACGATGCTCTGCGCAAGGCCTGCGCCGACGCCCGACACGCGGGCAAGCAGCGGCGCGGAGGCAGTGTTGACGTCGACGCCGACGGCGTTCACGCAGTCTTCCACCACCGCATCGAGCGATTTTGCGAGCTTGGCCTGGCCGAGGTCGTGCTGATACTGGCCGACGCCGATCGCCTTGGGCTCGATCTTGACGAGCTCGGCCAGCGGGTCCTGGAGCCGCCGCGCGATCGAGACGGCGCCGCGCAGAGTGACGTCGAGGCCGGGCAATTCCTCCGAGGCGAAAGCCGAGGCCGAATAGACCGACGCGCCGGCTTCCGACACGACGATCTTCGTCATCTTCAATTCGGGCAGGCCCTTGACGAGATCCGCGGCGAGCTTGTCGGTCTCGCGCGAGGCGGTGCCGTTGCCGATCGCGATCAGCTCGACACGATGCTTCAGCGCGAGCCTGCCGAGGGTCGCCAGCGACTCGTTCCACTGCCGCTGCGGCTCGTGCGGATAGATCGCGGTGGTGTCGACCACCTTGCCGGTCGCGTCGACGACCGCGACCTTGACGCCGGTGCGGTAGCCGGGATCGAGCCCCATGGTGACGCGGGTGCCTGCTGGGGCGGCCAGCAGGAGGTCGCGCAGGTTCGAGGCGAACACGCGCACGGCCTCGGTCTCGGCCGAATTCCACAGCCGCATGCGCAGGTCGATGTTGAGATGCACCTGGATCTTGGTGCGCCAGGCCCAGCGCACGGTGTCGACCAGCCAGCGGTCGCCGGGTCGCTTGAGGTCGGCGATGCCGAACCGCTTCATGATCTTCAGTTCATAGGCGCTCGGCACGCCCGGCGGCGGCGCCTCCGCCTCGGCCTGGATCTGAAGATCGAGGATCTCTTCCTTCTCGCCACGGAACATCGCGAGAATACGGTGCGATGGCAGCTTGGTCAGCGGCTCGGAGAAATCGAAATAGTCGGCGAACTTCTCGCCCTCGGTCTTCTTGCCGTCGCGCACCTTGGAGGCCATGCGCGCGTTGGTCCACATCTCCTCGCGCAATGCGCCGATGAGGTCGGCGTCCTCGTCGAAGCGCTCGACCAGGATGGCGCGGGCGCCGTCGAGCGCGGCGGCGGCATCCGCAACGCCCTTCTCGGCGTTGACGAAGCCCTCTGCCACGACCTTCGGATCGTTGCCGGGCTCCACCAGCAGCTGATTGGCGAGCGGCTCGAGGCCCGCTTCCTTGGCAACTTCCGCCTTGGTGCGGCGCTTCGGCTTGAACGGGAGATAAATGTCCTCGAGGCGAGCCTTGCTGTCGGCGGCCATGATCGTGGCTTCGAGGGCTGCATCGAGCTTGCCCTGCTCGCGGACCGATTCGAGGATGGCCTTGCGGCGGTCCTCGAGCTCGCGCAGGTAAACCAGACGCTCCTCCAGGGTGCGCAATTGCGCGTCGTCGAGCGCACCGGTCGCTTCCTTGCGGTAGCGGGCGATGAAGGGAACCGTGGCGCCGCCGTCGAGCAGCGTCACCGCCGCCTCGACCTGCTCGGCGCGAACCCCAAGCTCCTGCGCAATTTTGTGGTTGATGTTTGCCACGCGAGATTCCCTCTATCAAAGCACGCGACGCAGGGCGAAAACCACTGGCCGCGGGACGCCGCTTATGGACCAACCGAGGTTGATTCATCAAGGTGGGGCGCGCAACCGTCGACAGAGGATTTTTTCGTCGGATCGATGCGATCTCGCCACATTCGTGGGGACGCGCGGCTTCCCTCTTGCGTCGCGGCAGACCAGGATAGCCGACCCGCCATCCTGCTTGACAGGAGCCGCCGTTCAGCGGCTGTTTGCGCCGCCGGGCCCCTGAACTCCACAAGGACAGTCATGCGTACAACATCGGTCGGCGTCTTCAGAATCGCCACCACGGGCCCCGGCGATGTCTCCGGTCTGATGGCCATGATCGGTTCGGGCACGATCGACCCGCGCGAGATCCTGGCGGTCCTCGGCAAGACCGAGGGCAATGGCGGCGTCAACGATTTCACGCGCGAATACGCCGTCAGCGCCCTGTGCGCGGCGCTGGCACCCCACCTCGACCTGCCGCCGCACGAGGTCGAGCAGCGCATCGCCTTCGTGATGTCCGGCGGCACCGAGGGCGTGCTCAGCCCGCACATCACGGTGTTCACGCGCCGAACCGTCGACGCCCCTCCGGCAGGCCCCTCCGGCAAGCGGCTGAGCATCGGCATGGCGCAGACGCGGGATTTCCTGCCCGAGGAGCTCGGCCGCTCGGCGCAGATCACGGAGACGGCGACCGCCGTGAAGGCCGCCATGGCGGATGCCGGCATCAGCGATCCCGCCGACATCCATTTCGTGCAGATCAAGTGCCCGCTGCTCACCAGCGATCGCGTCGAGGCGGCGGCGGCGCGCGGCTGCAAGACAGCGACGACCAGCGCCTACGCCTCGATGGCCTATTCGCGCGGCGCCTCCGCGCTGGGCGTCGCCGTCGCGCTCGGCGAGATTGCAGCCGATCTCCGCGATGAGGACGTGCTGCGGCGCTATGATCTGTTCTCGTCCGTGGCCTCCACCTCATCAGGCATCGAGCTGATGCACAACGTCGTCATCGTGCTCGGCAACTCGGCGGCATCAGCAAGCGAATTCGAGATCGGTCATGCCGTGATGAGCGACGCCATCGACGCCGCCGCGGTGACCGCGGCGCTGGAAAGCGTCGGACTCCGCATCGCGCCGCCGGCAACGAAGGGCCGCGAGCTCGTCAACATCTTCGCCAAGGCGGAGGCCTCTCCTGATGGCAGCGTGCGCGGCTTTCGCCACACCATGCTGGAAGACACCGACATCAGCTCGACACGCCACGCCCGCGCAGCGGTCGGCGGCCTGATCGCTGGCCTTGCCGGCACCGGGGCGGTCTACGTGTCCGGCGGCGCCGAGCACCAGGGTCCGCCGGGCGGCGGGCCGGTTGCAGCGATTGCACGACTGTCGGATTGATACGACCCGGCATCTTCCGGGGCTTGCGACCTGTCCGCCCCACGCAACCCTGCCCTTCGCGCCGGCTCGGTTGATTCGGACCGTTCCTTGCGAAAGGAAGATAGCCTCTATCCAAGAGGATTTTGACGTCATGACTTTGCCGATGAGCTGGAATGAATGGGCGCAGCACGACGGAGTCGCGCTGGCAGGGCGCGTCCGCAAGGGCGAGCTGACGGCGAAGGAATTGGCGCGGCAGGCCGCGGCGGGCGTTGCCAAGGTCGATCCGGCGCTGTCGGGCGTGGTCGAGCTGTTCGAGGACGTGATCGCCGACCCCGCCAAGGATGGCGCCAACCTCTCCGGCCCGTTCGCCGGCCTGCCCTTCCTGATGAAGGATCTTGGCCCGACCATGAAGGGCCGGCTCCAGGAGATGGGCTCGCTGTTGATGCGCGGCAATCGCGCCAGCGCCGACACGTTCCTGACCGGAAAATTCCGCCAGGCCGGCCTCAACCTGATCGGCCGCACCACGACGCCGGAGTTCGGCGTGTGCAGCTCGGCCGATAATCCCGCCGTCTACGTCACGCGCAATCCCTGGAATACCGACTACACCACCTGCGGCTCGTCCGCAGGCAGCGCCGCGATGGTCGCCGCGGGCGTGGTGCCGATCGCACACGCCACCGACGGCGGCGGCTCGATCCGCATTCCCGCCGGCGTCAACGGCAATATCGGGCTGAAGGTCTCGCGCGGCGTGTTCTCGCTCGCCCCGCACATGTCCGATCTCACCGGCCTCGTCTCGATCCAGGGCTGCCAGTCGCGCTCGGTGCGCGACACCGCCGCCTTCGTCGACCACGCAAGGGGACCCGCGCCCGGCGAGTTCATGCCGTTCTGGACCACGGCGCAGCCCTATTCCGAGATGATCAAGCGCGATCCCGGCAAGCTCCGCATTGCGCTCTCGCACACATGGGGCGATTACACCGCGACGCCGGAGATCGCCGCCGAGCTGGAGAAGGCCGGCCGCTTCCTCGAAGGGCTCGGCCATCATGTCGACTATGCGCTGCCGGAGATCGATTTCCGTGCCGCGTTCGCGGCGCAGACCACCTGCTACATCTCGAATTTCGCGGTAGTGATCTCCAATATGCTCGCTGCGCGCGGGCTGGAAAAGCCGCCGGAAGATCTGATCGAACCCATGAACATTCGCATCTGGGAAGCCGGCCGGCACACGAGCTTCGCCGAGCGGGCGAAGATGCAGGGCGTGTTCAACACGACCTCGCGCGGCTTCGGCGCCTTCTTCGAGCAGTGGGACGTGATCCTGACGCCGATCACGGCGCTGCCGACGCCGAAGGTCGGCACCAAGGAATACCTCACCATCTCCGACAATCCCGACGTGCTCGACTGGTTCGGCAATCTCTGGCGCAACTTCGCCTTCACGCCGCTCGCCAATCTCTGCGGCATGCCGGCGATTTCGATGCCGATGGCAACCCAGGACCACGGCCTGCCGCTCGGCATCCAGGCCATCGCCAAGCAGGCCAATGACGGCCTCTTGCTGCAACTCGCCGCCCAGATCGAGCGCGCGCTCGACGGCAAGTGGAACGGCGGCAGGAAGCCGAAGGTGCATGTGAGCTGACGGGTGCGCGATCGCACCGACATGCGATCGCGCTCCTGCCTCAGTTCTTTACTGTCGGAATTTCCTCCGGGCGCGGCTGCTGCTGGCCCTGCTGGTACATCGCCAGTGCCTTGTCGAGCGCTTCGCGCAGCGCCAGCGCCGCGGCCACGCTGCAACGCAGGTGCGCGGTCTGGACCACGTCGACCCTGACGGCGGCGCCGACCGGCATCAGGAGGTTTGCGGCGAGCTCGATCTGGATCGCGCCGTTGTGGTGACCGAAGCAGGATGCGCCGTCGAAATAGATGATCGGCGCCCGCTCCGAGCTCGAGGTGGAAATCGTGACGGGCCCCTGATTGGTGCCGGGTGTCTCGGGGTCGGTCATGGGCGCTCCTTGCGGGCATTGGACGAACGAAGCGCCCACCATCGTTGCTTTGGCACGCCCTGTCGAGGCCAAACCGCCCCCGGCAGGCGTCCCGGGGTTTTGCGCGGCGCGCGGCACTGGTTTAGAACATCGCCATGTCCACTGTACCTGTCACGCTCCCGTTCGAGGAACTCGCCGAAGCCATCAAGGGCCGCCGCTCCGATTACGGCCACATCAGCGGGCTCCAGCTCGACCGCTTCGCGCCCGCCGAGGCCTGGTCCAGCCTGCCCTACCGGCCCGTCTTCGTCGGCGACACCGAGACCGGCGTGCTGCACGGCGGCGTCGTCACGGCGATGCTGGACGAGAGCTGCGGCATGGCCGTGCAACTCGCGCTCGACGGCACGCGCGCGATCGCAACCCTGGACCTGCGCATCGACTACCAGAAGCCGGCGACGCCGGGCCTCGACATCAAGGCGCATTCGGTCTGCTACCGCACCACACGCTCGATCGCCTTTGTACGCTCCACCGCCTATCAGGAATCCGAGGACGATCCGGTCGCGACCGCGACGGCCTGCTTCATGATCGGCGCCAACCGCACCAACATGCTCGCCGACCGCAGGATGGATTCGCGCAGCATTCCGACGCTGGAGGCGCCGGAGGATCCAAGCGGTCCGTTCGCGAACAGCCCGTTCGCGCGCTGCCTCGGCATTCGCGTCAACGACGACGGCACGCTGACGATGCCGTTCTCGCCGAAGATCATCGGCAATCCGATCCTGCCCGCGATCCATGGCGGCATGACCGGTGCCTTCCTGGAGACCACCGCGATCGTCGGCGTGGCGCGCGAGCTCGGCGCTGCCGCGCCGCCCAAGCCGATCGGCCTCACCGTTAACTATCTGCGCTCCGGCCGTGCCCTCGACACGTTTGCCGACGTCTCGATCGTGAAGCAGGGCCGGCGCATCGTTGCCTTCGAGGCGCGGGCCTGGCAGGACGATGCCACCAAGCCGATCGCCACCGCTTTCGGTCACTTCATGCTGCGCCCGACGCCGGGAAGTGATGAGGAATAAGCGCATTTTGACTTGACGGCTGAAGTTCCGCCCACAACGATAGCGCGTCCCCGCGAGAGGTATTGGATTGCGGCATCCACTCGACATCGTCGCCATGTTCGCCGCGCTCTGGCTGCTGGCATCGATGGTGCTCGACGCGCTGACGCCGAAGGAGCTGACGGCGATCATGATCGCGGTCGCCATCGGTCCCGCCATCGTCATCACCGCCGTGCTCTATTACCTGCGCTGCCCGCGCACGGACTTTGCGGTCATATTCGCAGCGCTGTGGCTGATCTCGGACATTGCGATTGCCTTCGTCTCAGCGAAGGCGCTGCCGCATTTCCTGATCGCGCTCGGCTTTGTGCCGGCGCTGCTGGTCGGCATCGCGCTGCACTGGCAGCGCTTCCAGCGTCGCCATGAGCAGATGCCCGTGCCATCGGTGAAGCGGGGTTGAGGCCCGCGCAGTCCGTGGTTCACCTCGCCCGTTGGGAGAGGTGAACCGAACCGCCTCGGCCGAAATCAGCGCGGCAAGAGATTGGTCTTGGCGAGGTCCAGCACCTCGTCGCCGCGGCCGTTCATCACCGCGCGCAGGACCCAGAGGCTGAAACCCTTGACCTGCTCGGCCGTGATGGTCGGCGGCATCGACAGCTCTTGCTTGGCGGTGACGACGTCGAGCAACGCCGGCCCATTGTGCGCCAGCATCTCCTTCATCGCGCCCGGGAGCTCGCCGGGATCCTCGACGCGTTTCGCGAAGATACCCATCGCGCGCGCCATCGCGGCGAAATCGGGGTTCTCCAGATCGACACCGGTGTCGACGAAGCCCGCCGCCTTCATTTCCAGCGCGACGAAGCCCAGCACGCCGTTGTTGAACACGACGACCTTCACCGGCAGCTTCATCTGCGTCAGCGTGATGAGGTCGCCCATCAGCATGGTGAAGCCGCCGTCGCCGGAGAGCGAGATGACCTGGCGGCCGCGCTGCGCGGCCTGCGCGCCGATCGCCTGCGGCATCGCATTGGCCATCGAGCCGTGCACGAAGGAGCCGATCAGCCGGCGGCGGCCGTTCATGTCGAGATAGCGCGCGGCCCACACGGTCGGCGTGCCGACATCGGCGGTGAATACGGCATCCTCGGACGCATGGTCGCTGATGACCTTGGCGAGATATTGCGGATGGATCGGCTTGCTTCCCGGCGTGCCCCTGGCGAGCGAATCGAGCCCTTCGCGAGCCTTCTTGTAGTGCGCGACAGCATCGTCGAGATGCTTGCGCTGCGTCTTGGTCTCGAGCAGCGGCAGCAGGGCCTCGATGGTGAGCTTGACGTCGCCGACGAGGCCGAGATCGATCTTGCAACGCCGGCCGAGATTTTCCGGGCGGATGTCGATCTGCGCGATCTGGCAATTGGTCGGGAAGAACTGCTTGTAGGGAAAATCGGTGCCGAGCATCACCAGCGCGTCGCAGGCGTGCATGGCGGCATAGCCCGAGGAGAAGCCGATGAATCCGGTCATGCCGACGTCGTAAGGGTTGTCGTACTCGACATGCTCCTTGCCGCCGAGCGCATGCACGATCGGGCTCTTCAGAGCTTCCGCCAGCTGCATCAGCGGCGCATGCGCGCCGGCGCAGCCTCGGCCGCAGAACAGGGTGATGCGCTCGGCGGCGTTCAGGAGGTCCGCCAGCGCCTTCAGCTCATCGGCCTGCGGCACGACCTTCGGCGCCGACAAGGCAAGGCCGCGCGCCGTCGACAGCTCACGCTTCGGAGGACTACGGAAGGCGACGTCGCCGGGCATGGCAACGACGGCAACGCCGCGCAGGCCGACGGCGGCGCGAATCGCGTTCTCCAGCACGTAGGGAAGCTGGCTCGAATCCGAGACAAGCTCGCAATAATGACTGCATTCGCGGAACAGGTTCTGCGGATGGGTCTCCTGGAAGTAGCCGCCGCCGATCTCGGCGGTGGGGATCTGCGCCGCAATCGCCAGCACCGGAACGCGGCTGCGGTGAGCATCGAACAACCCGTTGATCAGATGCAGGTTGCCCGGGCCGCAGGAGCCGGCGCAGACTGCGAGGCTCCCGGTCATCTCCGCTTCGCCGGCCGCTGCAAACGCTGCAACCTCCTCGTGCCGGACGTGGATCCACTCGATGGTGCCGCGACGGCGCAGCGCTTCGGTCAGCGCATTCAGACTGTCGCCGACGATGCCGTAGATGCGCTTGACGCCCGCTTGCTCGAGCGTTGCCACGAAAAGATCGGCTACGTTGTTGATCGCCATGTCGGTCTCCTGCTTCAGCCAGTCGCATCTGTACGATGCGCAAACATCGGTTGCGACACCGCAATCGACAATAAGCTATGACACGATCATAGCTTGTCTGTTCCGGCTCAACTTTTCGCAATCGCCCGATCGTAGGCCGCGATTGTCACCCTCGCGCGAGCTGCGACATCCGCCGCCGTCATGCCGGGCTTGTAGAGGCTGGAGCCGAGCCCGAACGCCGTCACGCCGCCCTTGATGTACTCCGCAAAGTTCTGGTCCGAGACGCCGCCGACGGCGGCGATCATCACGCCGGCCGGCAGCACGGCCCTGATCGCGGCGATGCCGGAGGCGCCGAGCACGCTCGCCGGGAAGAATTTCAGGCTCGACGCACCCGCGCGCGCGGCAAGCAGCGCCTCGGTCGGCGAAAACACGCCGGGCATCGTCACCATGCCGTGCTGATGCGCGCGCGCGAGCACCTCGGCATCGACATTGGGCGAGACCATGAGCTTGCCGCCGACTTCGTCGAGACGATCGACATCTGCCGCGGTCAGCACCGTGCCGGCGCCGATCAGCACGCCGGCCGGCGCCTGCTTCACCGCCATCGCGATGGAGCGGAACGGATCGGGCGAGTTCAAGGGAATCTCGATCGCGGTCATGCCGGCTTCGATCAGCACGCCGACAATGGCCTCGGTCTCCTCGGGCTTGACGCCGCGCAGGATCGCGACCAGCGGCCGCTTCATCGGCGGAAAGGCAACGCTCATCTCAAGAATCCTTCTGTTTCGTCCAGATCGCGGCAGCCGCCATCGACAAACCGCGGCGGACGGCTTGATCCGCATCGACCGGCCTTGCGGTCACCGACAGCGCCTCGAAAGCCAGCCGGTACAACACCGCGAGCCGTCCCGAAGCAATCAGCACGACACCCGCTTGCGGCACGGTGCCGGAGAGCCCTGCCGCCAGTTCGACACCGATCAACGTGCCCGATAGCGTCTCGCGCGCCGCGGCCGGCGTGCCGCCGAAGAGAAGCTGCCGCGATCGCGCGCCGAACAGGAGATTGGCCGCGAAGGCCGGCGCCTCGTACGCGGCCTTCACTGCCGCCCTGAAGCTTGCGACATCCTCGGCGTCGTCTGCGCCGGCGACCGCGAGCGACAGGATCGTCTCGCGCGAGACAGCACTGAACAGCTCGCCGGTCATGAAGGTCGAGAAATGCGCGACCGTGCCGTCCTTCACGCGAACCCATTTCGAATGCGTGCCGGGCATGCAGACCAGCGTCTCTCCCGCAGCATCGAGGCCGAGTGCGCCGAGCAGTTGCGTCTCCTCGCCACGCATGACGTCCGGCGCCTTCGGGTCGCGCTGCGCGATGCCCGGCAGGATCCGGATATCGCGCGCCTCGCCTGGCACACGCACGGCCTGCTTCAGAACGGCAGAGAGCGGAGCCGGCGTGTCGACATAGCCGGCCTCGACCCAGCCGGTGCGGGCACCGGCCATGCCGCAAACGAGCACCGGCAGATGATCCGGTGCCTCGACCGCCGCGAGATGCGATCGCAGCACCGCCGGGAACCCGGCCTTCGCCGCGGCCAGCATGCCCTCGCCGCTGCGGCGCTCGGCCAGCACCTGGCCGGCGCCATCGATCAGCCAGAGCCGGAAGCTGCTGGTGCCCCAGTCCACCGCGACATAAGCGGGTTCGGTCATGTCAGGTCTCGTCCTCGTCTCGCGGCTGAGACGCCGTCTCGCGACAAATGAGACGATGTCTTGCAGGCTCCCGTCGAGATACCGGCTATTGCGCGGGCAAACCAGCGCTTTCTCTTCGATTTGGGGCTCCGCCGCGCTGGCACACCGCTTGCTGAAGGCTGGTCGTTCAACGCCGTCAACGCGCGACAAGACGCGTCAACATCAGATGAGGAAACCCATGGAGATCGGCTATTTCACGATGCCTTCGCATCCGCCGGAGTGCGGGTTGAAGGAAGGACACGATTGGGATCTGCAGGTCCTGCGCTGGCTCGACGAGCTCGGCTATCAGGAAGCCTGGATCGGCGAGCATCACACCGCGCCCTGGGAACCCAATCCCACGCCGGACCTGCTGATCGCGCAGGCGCTGATGCAGACCAAAAAACTTCGCATCGGACCGGGCGGCTTCCTGCTGCCCTATCACCACCCGGCCGAGCTCGCCAACCGCGTCGCCATGCTGGACCATCTCTCCGAGGGCCGGCTCAATTTCGGCGTCGCGGCTTCGGGACTCCCGAGCGACTGGGCGATGTTCAACGTCGACGGCATGAGCGGGCAGAACCGCGACATGACCCGCGAGGCGCTGGAGATCATCCTGAAGATGTGGAGCGATCCCGCGCCCTGGACCTACAAAGGCAAGTTCTGGACGGTCTCCAAGCCGGACACGATGTTCGATTTCCTCAAGCCGCACATCAAGCCGCTGCAGGCGCCGCATCCGCCGATCGGCGTCGCTGGCCTGTCGAAGAACTCGGACACGCTGAAGCTCGCCGGCGAGCGCGGCTTCATCCCGATGAGCCTCAACCTCAACCCAGCCTATGTCGGCAGCCACTGGGACTCGGTCGAGATCGGGGCCGCCAAGACCGGGCGCAAGCCGAACCGGCAGGACTGGCGGCTGGTGCGCGAGGTGTTCGTTGCCGACACCGATGAAGAGGCCTGGAAGCTCTCGACCGGCGACATGATGGGCCGGATGATGGGTGAGTACTTCCTGCCGCTGCTCGGCCATTTCGGCTTCAAGGACTATCTGAAGCACGCGCCCGACGTGCCCGACAGCGATGTCACGGTCGAGTATTGTGCCAAGCGGAACTGGATCGTCGGTTCGCCCGCGACGGTCGCCGAGAAGATCGAGAAGATCTACGACGAGGTCGGCGGCTTCGGCGTGCTCTGCGTGTTCGGCTTCGACTACAAGCACAAGCCGGAAGCCTGGCACCACTCGCTCTCGTTGCTCAAGAACGAGGTGATGCCGCGTCTTGCGCATCTCGGCTCGGCGAAGAAGGCGGCTTGACCGCCTGCGGGTGCGGCGCGATCGTGCCGCACCCGCATTCATTTCGGAGATTTCTGCGTGACGGTCGATGCCAAGGACTTCAAGCAGGCGATGCGCCAATGCGCCGGTGCCGTCGCTTTGGTGACGGTGGGCGCCGAGCACGGCAAGCGCACGGGCCTGACAGTGACCTCGGCCTGCTCGCTGTCGGACACGCCGCCCTCGCTGATCGTCTGCGTCAACCGCAACGCCAGCGCCCACGGGCGCATCCGCGAGGAAGGCGCGTTTGCGATCAACTTCCTGCACGAGGATCATGCGCTCCTCGCGCTCACCTTCAGCGGCCAGAAGGGCGTCAACGGCGACGACCGTTTCGCCTTCGGGCAGTGGAGGCGTGGGGTAACCGGCGCGCCGGTGCTGACGGACGCGGTCGCCGCGTTCGACTGCGTGCTGGCGCAGGAGTTCGAGACCAGCACGCATTCGATCTTCGTGGGCGAGGTGCGTGACGTCTCGCATTCGGCCATGGCGACGCCGCTCGTGTACTTGCGCAGCAACTTCCATACGCCGCGGGAGATGCGCGAGGGCGTGACGATCGGCGACCTCGACGCGCGGCATCTGAGCTGGACGGATTTCTCCTGACGATGCCGTGGCCGATGCCGGATCAGGCGATCTAGAACAGCTCATAGCCCGGAGTGAGATGGCTGCCGGGGTCATGCCTCCCCTTGGCTTCGCGCAAGAGCGACCATCGCACACCGAAATGATCCGCCCAATCGCTGGACGACATCGGCAACGCGCTCACTGGATACAACACCCCACCTGCGCTGCGAATGCGCTCATAGAGCTCGCGGTTTCGCATGACCAGCCGCTCCGCATTCACTCTGTCCGCCGACGCCGGGATACGGATGAGATTGAACGGAAACACAACGCGTTCGTCAGGAAGCCGAAGCAGGGGCGTGCGGCATCCGTCGGTGAACATCGGATAGTAGGTGATGCGCCCGAACGGGCCCAGATCATCGCTGTTCAGCTCGGCAATGACATCGCTCGCGATCTTCACTGCGTTGCTGCCCGGCAGATAGGTCAGGAGCCAGGGATGCGGATTGAGCCATTGGCCATTCGCCCGCAGGATCTTCTCGAGCTTGGCGAATGCGTTCGCGTCCTCGCCGAAAGTCAGATCGGAGACGGTCTCGCGCTTGTCCGCCAGGCCCGCGAGCAAGGCCCCGTCGTCAGGAGGCATCTTGCCGTCGTAGAAGACACCCGCCTCCAGTTGATAGCGCCAGCCACCGGTGCCGTCGGGCACGACAGCCCCCTGCAACTGATCGAAGCGCGCCTCTTCCAGAACGCGCCGCTGATCTGCCGTGAGCGAGGCAAGATCGGGATAGGACAGCTGAAATCGGCGAACCCGCCCGGGTGCGCGCATCAAGCGGAGCGTCGCTCTCACGATGATCGCGCATTGCGCAAGGCCGGCTCGAACCGCATCGAAGAGCTCGGAATGCGAGGTGGGCGAACAGGTGAGTTCCACGCCTTCGCCGGTGACGACGTCGAGTTCCAGGACCTGATCGGTCTGGAGACCGTGCCGGGATGAGGATCCCCCGATGCCCCCGACGGCAAGCGTGCCGCCGACGGACAATTCGAGGTAGTTGGTCAAGACCAGCGGAACGAGCCCTTTGGCCAAAGTCGCGTCCACCACCTTGTGCCAGGTCGCACCGGCATCGACCACGACACGATCCGGCTCGACCCGATGGATCGTGGCCAGCATGCCAAGATCCATCACGATGCCGTCTTCGGCCATGGCCCGGCCGTAGGTTGCGTGACCCTGCCCACGCGCCGCAACCTTCAGCCCCTGGTCTTTTGCCCAGCGCATGATGTCAGCGACCTCGCCGCTTGTCGCAGGCTTGCAGACGGCCCGAGGCCGTCTATCCACGATGTGGCCGAAATCCTGCGCAGCTGCCGCGCGAGATTCTGCGTCGTTCGCGAGCAAGGGCTCGGGCGATTGCGAATCGTGCGCGCCGGACGACTGTCCGGCAAAAGTAGCGGAGGCCAGCGTCGCGGTGACGCCGACGCCCGCATGGAGGAGTGTCCGTCGATTGGGAGTCATGGCGCAGTCCTTCTCGCGGGGCGAAAGTGCCCTTGCGCTTCAAGCTGCGATGGCCCCTGCGCCGGGACAACGGGCGGGGCACGAGATAGACATTCCCGCCAGCCGGTAGAATGAGTTCCCGGACGTCGCTCAAAGCCGCTCGAGCTTCAGCCTCTCCGCCAGGAGATCGACGAAGAGATGCGTCTTGGCCGGCGGTATCGCGCTGGGTGGAAACACTGCACGCACGGGCGTTCGCGGTGCCTCGAAATCCTCGAGCACGATCTCGAGAGTCTCCTGGTCGACGAGATCGCGGATCTGCCAGAACGGACCATATCCGACGCCGATGCCATGACGAGCGGCAGCATGCGCCGCCGTCGTGCTGTCGGTGCGAAAGCGGCCATTCACCTGCACGGTGGTCAAGCGGCCGTCGATCCGAAACCGCCATGCATCGGCTTCGCCCTGGGCCGTCCTGCGCAGGATGCATTGATGATCGGCGAGATCACTGGGCTGACGCGGGCGGCCGTGGCGCTTGAAATAATCGGGCGCGCCGTAGACAACCGTGCGCAACTCTCCCAGCCGCCGAGTCTTGAGCGAGGAGTCCGGCAATTCCCTGATCCGGACGGCGAGATCGAAGCCGTCACCGACGACGTCGACGGGCCGGTCGGACATGTTGACGTCGGCCTCGATCTGCGGAAAGCGCGCCATGAACTCGGCAATGGCCGGCACGACATGGGTGGCCCCGAACAGGATTGGCGCAGCGACCCTGAGCAGTCCGGAGGGCTCGACGCGCCGGTTTGCCGCCTCGAGGCGCGCTTCACTGATTTCGGCAAAGGCTGGCTTGACGCGACAATAGAACGCAAGCCCCGCCTCCGTCGCCACCGACTGCCGCGTGGTCCGCCGCACCAGCTCGACCCCGACGTTACGTTCCAGCGCAGACAGCGCCCGGTTGACCGACTGGAGCGAGCGCCCCAACCGCCGCGCAGCCGCGGTCTGGCTGCCGGCTTCGACGACAGCCAGAAAGACTTCGATCTCCTCCATCGAGCCTCCTCCTCTCTCGCAATTTGCGGCAATGCCCGTTCGCGGCGGCCCATCCGGCGCAGGGCGTTCCTAGCGCCGCCCACGTTCCGAGCCTGTTTCGGCGGAAGTGGGACGTCGCGCCGGGCCAAGGATCAGACGGACTCGATCTTCAATTGCTTGATCTTCCGATACAGCGTCGCGCGGCTGAGCTTCAGGGCGCGAGCCGCTTCGGCGACGCGGCCACCATGCGCGCGCAGGGCGCCTATGATCGTCCCGCGTTCGGCGGCCGCGAGATCGGCCTCCGCCGCCCGTCCACCGAACGGCGGCAGATCGAGATCGGCATCCGTGATGACACCGTCTTCCGCGGTGCAGCCTGCGAGCCGCAGCACGTGGCGGAGCTGGCGCATGTTGCCGGGGAACGGATAGGCCGCGAGCTGCGACCAGGCCTCGTCCGACAGGCGACAATTCGGCGCCTCCTCGCGCGCGATCTGGCGAATGACATCGGCGCGGTCGGCGCGCTCGCGCAGCGCCGGCAGCCGCACCTCGATGCCGCGCAGGCGGAAATAGAGATCGGCGCGGAAGGCGCCCTGCTCCGCCATGCGGCCGAGGTCGCGATGTGTGGCGCTGATCAGGCGGATGTCGACGGCGACAGGCTTGAGCGCGCCCAGCGGCCAGACCTCGCGGTTTTCCAGAACGCGCAGCAGGCGCGTCTGCAAGCCGATCGGCATGTCGCCGATCTCGTCGAGGAACAGCGTGCCGCGATCGGCCTGCACGATCAGGCCCTTCGAACCGTCGCGCCGGGCGCCGGTGAAGGCGCCGGCCTCGTAACCGAACAGTTCGGCGTCGATCAGACTCTCCGGCATCGCCGCGCAATTCAGCGCGACATAGTTGTGACGCGCCCGGTTGCTGGCAGCGTGAATGGCGCGCGCGAACACGTCCTTGCCGACACCGGTCTCGCCATGCAGCAGCACCGGCAGATTGTGATCCCCGATGCGCCTGAGCCGGTTCACGCTCTTGATCAGGCCGGGATCGCGGCCGGCGAGCCGATGCAGCGCATCGAAGCGATCGACTGGCGCATCGCGGCGCGGCGCGAGCGGACGCGCCCTCCTGCGCAGCGGCGGCGCGACATGGCCCTGGCCCAGGGCGCTGCCGTCGGCCCGGCGCAGCCGAACGACATCCTCCGCGCCACCTTCGGCCTGATGGTCGAACTCGATGTAGCGCGACAGATCAATGCCGGAGGCGATCATGCCGTCGGTGAGGCCCAGCAGTGCACGCGCGGAACGGCAGGCGCCGATGATGCGACGGTCGTCGTCATAGGCGATGAGGCCGCTGCCGCCGTCGCCGGGCACGGTGGCGATCCAGGCGTTGTGGAAATGGCCACGGAAGATCGCGCCCTCCATCCGCCGCGTCGCCTCCATGGTCACAGCCAGCGCAAGCTGGTGCGCGGTACGTTCGAGATCCTCCCGGCAGGAAGTGATGTTCACCGCACCTGCGAGACGTCCGGCCTGGTCGAACAGCGGCGCCACGGCACAGGAGAACATGTGCCACTGCGCGCGAAAATGCTCATCGCGATGCACCAGGATCGGCTTTTCCTCCGCGAGCGCGGTCCCCAGCCCATTGGTGCCCTCGAAGGTCTCGGCGAAGTTCGAGCCGGTGTAGATCTTCCAGTCCAGAAACATCTTGGCATCGGCTTCGCCCGGCAGGCGGCTGAACAGCATGGTCGCGTTCGCATCCGCGAGATTGACGCAGTAACCGGCATCGCGCAGCACACGGGCGAGATCGTCGAGCTCGGGCATTGCGAGCCTGATCATCTGCTCCATCGGCTCGGCGGCGTGCCGGATTTCGGCTTCGGTCAGCGTCTGCGGCGGACCCTGGCGGGCCGGATCGAGCTTGTGACTGACCAGGCAGCGTCGCCAGGAACTGGCGATCCGCGACGAGGCATCGACGTCGGCCACGTGATTGGCGACGGACAAGACACGGGCGACATGGTTCGAGGCCGAAAGGCTGGCCATCGCGGACGTCTCCACCCTGTATTATTGTGCAAAGTCTGGCACCACGGGGCGGGATGTCAATCGGGAACCGGGAACGGGAATGGAGGAGGCACACTGCCTCGACGCCGTCGTGGCCGGGCTTCGTCCCGGCCATCCACGTATTGCCGCGACTGCGAAAGAACGTGGATGCCCGGGACAAGCCCGGGCATGACGGTGTCGAAGCAGAATGCCTGGATGCTCAGGCAGAGCCGATTTGCTGCACCGCCCTCACCACGTGTCGATGCACGGCCGCTTCTTTGCCGTTCGCGCTGGCGGCTTCGGCACTGACCGCAGACCGGCCATGATCCAGCGCCGCGTCTCGGCGGGGTCGATGACGTTGTCGATTTCGAACACGGAGGCGATCGAGACCGCCTTGCCGTTGGCATAGAGCTCGGCGACCTTGTTGCGGTAGTAGGTCTCGCGCTCCTCGGGATCGGCGATCGCCTCCATCTCCTTGCGGAAGCCGAGGCGGACATAGCCCTCGAGCCCCATGCCGCCGAACTCGCCGGTCGGCCAGGCCGCGGTGAAGAACGAGGCGTGGAAGCCACCGCCGATCATGGACTGCGCCCCGAGCCCATAGCCCTTGCGCAGCACGATGCCGAACAGCGGCACGGTGAGGCTCGCGCCCGTGACGAACATGCGCGAGACGTGGCGGACGATCGCGGTCTTCTCGGCCTCCGGGCCGACCATGAAGCCGGGCGTGTCACAGAGCGAGACGATCGGCAGATCGAAGGCGTCGCAGAGCTGGAGGAAGCGCGCGGCCTTGTCGCCGGCATCGGCATCGATCGCGCCGCCGAGATGGCGCGGATTGTTGGCGATCAGGCCGAACGGCTTGCCCTCGATGCGGATCAGCGCGGTGATCATGCCGACGCCGTAGTCGCGGCGCAGCTCCAGCACGGAGTCCTTGTCGGCGACGAGGTCGATCACGCTGCGGATATCGTAGACGCGCAGCCGGTTCTCGGGGATGGCGCGGCGGAGCAGGCGCTGGTCGGCCGCTTCCCAAGCCGTAACCGCGCCCTGGAAATAGGACAGGTATTTCTGCGCGACGGACGTCGCTTCCTCCTCGTCCTCGACCAGGACGTCGATGACGCCGTTCGGCGCCTGGAACGAGACCGGGCCGACCTCGGCCGGGTGATAGACGCCGAGCCCGCCGCCCTCGATCATGGCCGGACCGCCCATGCCGATCGAGGCGTTCTTGGTAGCGATGATGACGTCGCAGCAGCCGAGCATCGCGGCATTTCCGGCGAAGCAATAGCCGGAGACCACGCCAACCACCGGCACGAGGCCCGAGAGCCTCGCGAACTGCACGAAGGACGGACCGTCGAGCCCGGTCATGCCGAGCCGGTCGGTATCGCCGGGCCGGCCGCCACCGCCTTCGGCATAGAACACCAGCGGCACGCGCCAGTCTTCCGCCAGCGTCAGCATGCGGTCGATCTTCTTGTGGTTCATGTGGCCCTGCGTGCCCGCGAGCACGGTGTAATCATAGGCCACGACGATGCAGCGACCGCCCTCGGGGCCGAACTTCCCGGCATTCACGGTGGCGACGCCCATGACCAGGCCGTCGGCCGGCGTGTTCTTGATGAGGTCGTCCAGCTTGCGCCGGCGGCGCTGTGCCGCAATCGCAAGGCTGCCGTACTCCATGAACGAGCCGTCGTCGACGAGCTGGGCAACGTTCTCGCGCGCGGTGCGCTGGTTGGTGTTGCGGCGGCGCTCGACCGAGGCCGGACGGTTCTCGTCGAGCGTATTGGCCTGGCGCGCGATCAGCTCGGCGAGATCGGGACGGATGTGGTCGAGATCGACATCGGCTTCCGCCGCCGTGCTGTCAGCCGCAACATCAAGCGGCTCGAGATACAGGATCGGCTCGCCATGCATCAGCGTGGCCCCGTCACCGGCAAGGAGCTTCGTGACCCGGCCGCCCTGCTCGGCCATGACCAGATGCTCCATCTTCATGGACTCGATCACGGCGAGCTGCTGGCCGGGGCGCACGATCTCGCCTTCCTTCACCTGGATGGTGACGATGGTTCCTTGCAGGGGCGCCGCCACCATCACCGCACCTTCAGGCACGGCTTGCGTGACGTGGGACTCCGCGGAGTGCGCGCCGCTTCGCTCGCTCGCCGCGAAGTAGAGCGGCTTTGCCGCGCCTTCGGCCGCCCCGACGAGCTTGCCGATGTTGCGGTCGATGAAATCGGTCGCGAGGCGGTTGATCCTGAAATCGGGATGCGCGAGCACCGCCTGGAGGAAAGCGATGTTGGTGACGACGCCGTCGATCCGGAATTCGCGCAGGGCCCGCGAGGCTTTCGCGACCACGTCATGCCAGGCCTCGCCCGGGGTATGGACGATGACCTTGGCCAGCAGCGAATCGAAGGCGGCGCTGGTCTTGTAGCCGGCATAGCCAAAACTATCGACGCGCACACCTGGGCCCGACGGTGGTTCGAATACGGCAAGCACACCGCCAGTCGGATGGGTCGCCCCCGTCTCGTCCAGCGTCTCCATGTTGACGCGAAGCTGCATGGCATAGCCGCGCGGCTTCGGGATCGATCCCTGCGCAAAGCCGAGCGCGGCCAGCGTGCTGCCCGCAGCGACCGCGAGCTGGGCGCGGACGAGGTCGAGCCCGAGCACCTCTTCGGTCACGGTGTGCTCGACCTGGAGCCGCGGGTTCGCCTCGATGAAGGCAAAGCTGTCCTCGGCGGTGCCGTCGACCAGGAACTCGAAGGTGCCGAGATTGTCGTAAGAAGCCGCCGCCGCAAGCTGCTTCGCCGCTTCGATGATGCGGCCGCGCAAGGCGTCGCTCAGCGAGGGGCTCGGCGCCACCTCGATCAGCTTCTGGTGACGGCGCTGGATGGTGCATTCGCGTTCCCAGAGATGGGAAATAGCGCCGTGACTGTCGCCGATGATCTGCACCTCGATGTGGCGGGCTTGCCGGATCAGCCGCTCGGCATAGACGCCGTCGAAGCCGAACGCCGCCCTGGCCTCGGACTGGCAGCGCGCATAGGCTTCCGCGAGATCGGGCGCGTTCTCCACCACGCGCATGCCGCGACCGCCGCCGCCGGCCATCGCCTTGATCACGATCGCCGCGTTGCTGCCGAGCGACGCGAAAAAGGCCGTGATCTCCTCGAGGCTCGACGGGCCGCTGGTGCCGGCGATGATCGGTACGCCGCAGCGCTTGGCCAGTTGCCGCGCCGCGACCTTGTCGCCAAACAGTTCGAGCGCTGTCGCCTTGGGGCCGACGAAAGTGATCCCTGCGTCGGAGCAGGCCCTTGCGAAGGCCGCGTTCTCGCTGAGAAAGCCATAGCCGGGATGCACGGCATCACAGCCCACCGCCTTGGCCGCCTTCACCACAGCGTCGATGTCGAGATAGGCCCGCGCGCCCCGGCCGGGGATTTCGACCGCCTCGTCCGCAACGCGCACATGCAGCGACAGCGCATCGTCCGCAGGATGGATCGCGACCGTCGCGATGCCGGCATCGGCTGCCGCGCGCGCGATGCGAATGGCAATCTCGCCGCGATTGGCGATCAGGAGCTTCTTGAACGACATGATCTCTCTCACTCAGACAGCAGCAGGCAGGCTTGGATTGAGGTCCTGCTTCTTCACTTTGCCCGTGGCCGTCAGCGGCAGGGCTTCGATGATGCGGATCTCGGGAACCTTGTAGACGGCCATGCGCTCGGCACACCAGCTGCGCAGGTCTTCCGCAGAGACGGTGCCGGCCGCCTCCGGCTTGAGCTGGACAAAGGCAACCGGCACCTGCCCCTTGTCGGGATCGTCGCGGCCGACCACGCCCGAGCCCAGCACCTTCGGATGCTGCCCGAGCAGTGCCTCGATCTCCGGCGGAAACACGCTCATGCCCTTGACCTTCAGCATCTCCTTGCGGCGGCCGAGGAAGTGCAGGAAACCATCCTTGTCGATGGTGCCGATGTCGCCGGTGCGCAACCAGCCATCGATCAGGGACTCCGCGGTCGCCTCAGGCTTGTTCCAGTAGCTCTTGAGCAGCGACGGCGTACGTACGCGGATCTCGCCTTCCGCACCCAGCGGCAACAGCGCACCGGTCTCGAAATCGGTGATCTTGAACTCGGCACCGGGGACCGGCAGCCCGACGAAGATCGGCTGGTTGTTGAGGTCGAAATCGTCGTCCTGGAAGCCGGCCGTGAAGGTGTTGGAGGTATGGGTCTCCGTCATGCCCCAGGCCGCCTCCATCAGGATCGTACCGGTGAGATCCTTCCAGCGCTTGCGATAGTCGGCGTTGAGCTTCTTGACGAAGGAGACCACGCGCACCTGCTTCAAGGACGACAGGTCGAACTCGCTCCAGCGCGGATGGTCCATCAGCTCGACCGCACCGTCGACCGGCATCGCGATGATCGTGACCTTGTACTTGTCGATCGCGGCCATCGCGCCCACGGCATCCCAGCGCGCGAGCAGGACCAGCGTCGCGCCGGAGAACAGCGGGAAGATCAAACCGAAATTCTCGCCCGCGATCCAGAATTCCGGGAAGAACGACAGGAACACGCTGCTCTCGTCCGACAGGACCGAGATGCCGTAATTGGCGGCGGCCGTGTAGACCATGTCGCGATGGGTATGCACGCAGCCCTTGGGCATGCCGGTCGTGCCGCCCGTGTAGTTGAGAGCTGCGACGTCATCGAGGCCGGGCGGCGGCAGCGGCACAGGTGTCGGCAGCGCAGCGAGCGCCGGCAGCAGATCGGTCGCGCCCGGGATCGCGACGCGCGGCGCGCGGATCGAGTCCGGCGCCGGAAATGCCGGCGTTGGCGGCACGACATCGGCAAAGCTGGTGACGATGATCTCGCGCAGCCGCACCTCGCCCCTGACCTGCCCGACGACCGGCATGAGCTGGTCCAACGCGACGATCACTTCGGCCTGGGTATCGTTCAGCTCGTAGGACAGCTCGAACGCGCGCGACAGCGGGCTGACGGGAACGTGGACCGCGCCGAGCTTCAGGATACCGAAAAACACGATGTGGAATTGCGGGCAGTTCGGCAGGAAGACGGCGACGCGGTCGCCCTTGCGCACGCCTTTGGCCAGCAACAACGCCGCAAAGCGGTCGCTCTGCCGGTCGAGGTCAGCGTAGGTGGTGACGTGACCGTAGAAGATCACCGCTGGACGCTCCGGACTCCGCTTCGCCCAGGCGCGCAGATATTCCGTCAGGGGAACTTCACCGTGCAGATAATTCGGCGAGCGCGGCATGCCCTTCGGCCAGGCCTTGTCCCACAACCCGCGCAAGGCGGCGAGATAGTCCTTTTCGTCGAGGCCTGCACTCATGGCGTCTTTCCCGTGCTGCTTTTTCTTGTCGCGAGAGACGCAACGTGCCGTCACGCGACCGCGTTACACGTCGAGCACGGCAGAGTTCATGTCAAGGAAAACAGTTTTCCGCAGCACGGCCGATGCCGCGGCGCGGAAAAACCAGACGTTACGCCCCGACGAGGCGAATGATCCGCCGCACGGCTGACGGGATCGGCGCGATGACGGGCACGGTGAAAATCGGCTGAAGCGCGCCTGCTGCTTCACCGAGCGGACCGCCGCCGATGATCACCGCCTCCGCGCCGTCCTGCGCAATGCAAGCCTCGACCGCGCCGGCCAGAGCGATGCGCAACAGCGATGGATCACGCATCAACACATGCGGATCGCCTTCGGTAAAGCGTGTGCCGGTGTAGTGCGATCGCAATCCCAGCGCGTCCGGCAGCGCATCGATCTTCGCCTTCAGCAGCGGCGTCGTGGTCGCCACGCCGAAGCGTCGGCCGTTCTCCGCGGCCTCCAGCATCGAGGACTCGCCGATGCCGACGGCGGGAAATTTCGTCGTCGCCTTGATCCCGGCAAGACCGGGATCGCCGAATGCCGCGACGATCATGCCGTCGCACTCGCCGCTGCGGGCACGCGCGATCTCCTCGACCTCCGGCGCTGCTGCCTCCAGTTCATCCCCCGAGACGATCATCGTGGGCGCACGCGTTGCCGTGGTACCGGCAATGTCGAAGCCATCCGCGGCTGCAGACTTGGCAATCGCCACCATCATCGCGGTGGTCGCCTCGAGGCTGTTCGGATTGATCAGGAGGATACGGCGGCCGGCCATGCTAGCCGCCAGCCCGCGCCCGCGCGCCGATCTCCTGGAAGATCGCGGTGAGCTCGTCGACCTCGTCCTCGCCTTCCTTCGGCCGGATCCGCTGCTCCATCTCCTCGATGTGATGACGCATGGCATGGACCGCGCCGGCCTTGTCGCGGGCGAGGATCAACGCGCCGATGTCGGGATGGGCATCGGGCGAGCAATCCGGCTCTCCCGGCTGCTCGAAGGTCGCAATCGCCAGCGACGTTCGCAGCATCAGCTCGCGCGACATTTCCAGCAACACGCGGTTGCCGGCGAGCTTGGCGACCAGGATGTGGAACTCGGCCGTCAACGACAACGAGGCCCAGCGGTCATTGCGATCGTGACGCGCCTCGCGCTCCATATGCGCCTTCAGCTCCGCCTTGCCGGCTTTGTCCAGACGGTCCACCGCGGCGCTGACCGCTGCGGTCTCGATGATCCGGCGCGCGGCAAAGATGTCCTGCGCCTCCGCCCAGCTCGGCCGGTACACGAAGGCGCCGCGGTTGGGGATCTGCATCACCACCTTGCGCGAGGCGAGATGGGACAACGCCTGGCGGATGTGAATCCGCGTGGTACCGAAGGCCGCGGCGAGCTTGTCCTCGCCGAGCTTGGCGCCCGGCTTGAGCCGCTTCTGGCTGATCGCGGTCAGGATGCCCTGGACCACCGGATCGTCGTCGATGCTGCGCGGATCCAAGGCCTCCGGCTCCCTGAGTTTCGGCTCGGAGCGCTTCGGCTTGCGCTTGAGGGGACGGGTTCGCTTCATGCGTCGCTTTTACAGGATTCTGGAGTGCTGCCGGAGCCCATTTTTTATACAAACCGGTGACAATACTGTTTACAATATAGTCAATAAATTGGCGCCAATATTTGGCGCCTAAAAACTATCGCAACGCTGGCAAGGCCTTAGCGAACGAGGCCCGCTGGCACGGCGATTGCTAACTCCCCTCGCGCAGGACAACGCGAAGGATGGAGCTGGCGTTGAGCGATGTACGCGGACTCTCGCTGGATTTGAAAGGCATCGGCCACGCCTTCGGCGCGACCGTTGCGCTGGACGACATCGATCTCACCGTTGCAGCCGGTGAGTTGATCGCCCTCCTCGGTCCGTCCGGCTGCGGCAAGACCACGATGCTGCAGATCATCGCGGGCTTCCTGCGCCCGTCCCGGGGCGAGGTGCGCTTCGACGGCGCGCGGGTCGAGCATATTCCGGCCAATCGCCGCCGCATCGGCATGGTGTTTCAGAACTATGCGCTGTTTCCGCATCTGACCGTGTTCGAAAACGTCGCCTACGGCCTGCGGGCGCGCAAGACGGCGAAGGACGTGGTGGCGGCGAAGGTCGAACAGATGCTCGGCCTCGCCCAGATGGCATCGTTCGCGCGAAGGCTGCCCGGAGAGCTCTCCGGCGGACAGCAGCAGCGCGTCGCGCTGGCACGGGCGCTTGCGATCGATCCGGGCCTTGTCCTGCTCGACGAACCGTTCTCGGCGCTCGACAAGAATCTGCGCCTCGACATGCAGATCGAGATCAAGAGCCTGCTGAAGACCTTTGGCGTCACCTCCATCATCGTCACGCACGACCAGGAGGAGGCGCTGTCGATGGCCGACCGCATCGTCGTACTGAACAAGGGACGCATCGAGCAGATCGACAGCCCGGACGCGCTCTACGACCGCCCGGCGAGCCTGTTCATCTCGAGCTTCATCGGCCACACCAATCTCCTGCGCGGCACCGTCACCGACGCCGATCGCGTGCAGCTGGATGCCGGGCCCGAGATCGATCTCGGCCGTTCGGCTCAGCGCAGGCGCGGCACGCCGGTGACGATCTCGGTCCGGCCTGAAAACATCACGTTCGGCGCCGAACGGCCCGGCGCCATCCCCGTCACGATCCGCGCCACCGTGCCGCTCGGCGCCGTCAGCGTCACTGAGGGCGTCACCGCGAGCGGCGAAGCCGTGAAGGTCAGCCAGGCCCGCGCCGCTGGCCTCGCGAAAGCGCAGGCCGGGGAGACGGCCTGGCTCGCGATCTCCGATGTCTCGCGCGTCAGCATTTTCAGCACGCCAATCGACGACGTTTCCAAGCATCAGCAAAGGAGTGTTTGACATGAGCCTATCCCGGAGATCGCTGCTCACCACAGGTTCGGCCGCGCTTGCGGCAGCTGGTCTCGGATGGCCGACATCATCACGCGCGGCCCCCTCGATCGTGGCGACGACCTATCCCGGCAGTTTCGACGAAGCCTTCCGCGCGGTGGTCGGGCCGGCCTTCAAGAAGTCTAGCGACGGCGGTGTCACCTTTACGCCCCTGCTCGGCGTCGACCAGATCGGCAAGATCCAGGCATCGCGCAACACGCCCCCCTTCGACGTCGTGCTGTTCGACGAGGGGCCGCTGATCCCGGCGATCGCGAGCGGCGTGCTGGAGAAATTTCCGGTCGAGCAGTCGAAGTCATATGCCGACATCCCCAGCGTATTCCGCCATCCCGACGGCTACGCCCCTGTCATCACAGCGCAATTGATCGGCATCGCCTACAATCCGAAGAAGATCACGACGCCGCCGACCTCGTGGGAGGATCTCTGGAGACCGGAATACAAGGGCCGCGTCGGCATCACCGGTCTGGGGTCGAGCCTCGGCACCGCCTTCATGGTCGAGATCGCGAAGCTCAATGGCGGTTCCGAGACCAATATCGAGCCGGGCTTCGAGGCCATGAAGAAGCTGCTGCCCAACGTCGGTGCGATCGCGGCGTCGCCCGGCGCGCTGGCTGCGCTGTTCCAGCAGGGTGAGATCGATATCGCCTTCAATTTCTGGAACAACGTGGCGCTGCTCGCCGCCAAGGGCGTCGACATCGCCTTTGCCAAGCCGAAATCCGGCGCAGTCGTGATCCGCACCAGCGCTCAGATCGTCAAGAACAACCAGGATCCGAAGGCGGTGCTGGACTATCTCGACACGGTGATGTCGGTCGAAACGCAGAAAGGCCTCGAGGCGGCGCCCTGGATGATGATGCCGACCAACGGCAAGGTGGCGCTGACCGGCGCCAATCTCACCGTCGCCAAGAGCCTCGACGACCTCATTGCCAACAATGTGCTGCTCGACTGGACCAAGTTCCAGCCGCTGCGCGGCGAATGGATTACCCGCTTCAGCAAGGAGGTGAAGATCTAAATGACGCCGGCAAGCACGACTGCATCACGACAAATGCTGCCGGCGATCCCACTGGCGGCGTTGTTCCTGGCCGCCTTCGTGCTGCCACTGATTGCGCTTGTCGCGATCAGCCTGTTCCGCACACCACAGTTCGCAGAACTGTCGCTGGCGCAATATCTGCGCTTCTTCTCGGACCCGTTCAGCATCAAGGTGCTGACGGACACGCTTTGGCTGGGGACGGAGGTCGCACTGGCGACGCTGATCCTCGCCTACCCCCTCGCACTTGCTTACGCCGCGAGCGGCCAGCTCATGCGTACCTTGATCACGTTCCTGATCATGCTGCCGCTCCTGACCAGCACGGTGGTGCGCACCTTCGCCTGGATCGTTCTCCTCGGCCGCGACGGCATCGTCAACACGACGATGCTGTCGCTCGGGCTGTGGCAGGCCCCGGCTCGCTTGCTCTACACCTGGGAGGGCATGGTTCTGGCGCTGACCCAGATCCAGCTCCCTCTGATGGCGTTGCCTGTCATCAACAGCCTGCTGCGGCTCGACGGCAATCTGACGCGTGCGGCTGAAGGTTTGGGCGCAAGCCGCGCCCGCATCTTCATCACCATCATCCTGCCGCTGACGCTGCCGGGCGCCATCGCCGGCTGGCTGCTCGTCTTCGCTGCCGCTGCGACCGCCTTCATCACCCAGACGCTGGTCGGTGGCGGGCGCATTATCCTGATGCCATCCTATATTTACCAACAGGCGGTCGGTGTGCAGGACTGGCCGTTCTCGGCGGCACTGTCGCTGATTTTCACGCTGGCCGTGACCGGCATCGTCTTTGCCGTCGGCGCGCTGTCGCGCCGCTATGTGCGAGGCGTCGATGCAGCGTAGCCTCATTGATCGCGTCTATTCCGGCATCATGGGTGCCATCACCGGCTTCGGGATGCTGCTGCTGCTGGCACCGACGCTGGTCGTGCTGATCATTTCCTTCACCGGCGGCATCACGCTGAAATTCCCGCCGCCGAGCTGGTCACTGCGCTGGTATGCCGAGCTGCTGCAATCGCAGGAAATCGTCGAGCCCGCGTTGACGAGTCTCAAGGTCGCAGCGGCGGCGACAGTCCTCTCCGCAGTCCTGGGCGGCGCGGCGGCACTCGGACTGGCACGAAGCCGGTTGAAGATCGCACGCGTCCTTGACGCCTTGTTCATGTCACCGATGGTCCTGCCGGCGATGGCCCTCGGCCTGTCGCTGCTGCTGGTTTTCAACCTGCTCGGCATCCGCCTGTCGGCGGCGACGCTGGTGCTCGGCCACACCATCATCTGCGTGCCTTTCGTCATCCGGATGGTCGGCGCCTCGGTGCAGCAGCTCAATCCGGTGCTGATCACCTGCTCGCTCAGCCTGGGTGCCAGCCGCTGGTACACCTTCCGGCGCGTCACGCTGCCGCTGATCCGCCGCGGCATCGTCGCGAGCTGCTTCGTCGCGTTCCTCACCTCCTTCGACAATGTTCCGGTGTCGCTGTTTCTCGCCGATGCGCGCACCGAGGTCCTGCCGATCAAGCTCTGGGCGATCCTCGAAGGCAGCCTCGACGTGCGCGTCGCCGCGGTCTCCGGCGTGATCGTGCTGCTGACCCTCGCCGGCCTCGTCTGCGCCGAGATCTTCGGCGGCGTCAGCCGCCAGATCGGGAGCCGCTGATCATGCCGATCGAACGCGATCTTCGCGGATATGGCCGGGCCCGGCCCGATATCGTCTGGCCCAACGGCGCCCGCGTCGCGGTGTCGCTGGTGGTGAATTTCGAGGAGGGCGCCGAGCTCGCGATCGAGCAAGGCGATGCGGAGACGGAGCATTACGGCGAAGTCGCCTCGACATCGCCGCCGGGCCTGCGCGATCTCGTGCAGGAACAGGTGTTCGACTATGGCATGCGCGCAGGCCTGTGGCGATTCCTCGACGCCTTCACCGAGGCCGGAATCCGTTCCACCTTCATGATGTGCGGCCGCGCCGTCGAGCGTGTGCCGGACCTTGCCCGCGCCGTGGTCGAGGCCGGCCACGAACCGGCGGTGCATGGCTGGCGCTGGCTGCCGCACGCGCTCTATGGGCATGCCGAGACGGAACGCCGTGACATTGAGAAGACGCGCGACGTTATCGCCCGCGCGACCGGTCTCACGCCGGTCGGCTTCATGTCGCGCGGCAGTCAGAGCGCATGGACGCGCGATATCCTGATGGGGCTCGGCTTCGCATACGATTCCAACGCACTCGACGACGATTTGCCCTATTGGAGCCCGTCGCCGCAGGGAGCGATGCTGGTCCTGCCCTATGGCTTCGACACCAACGACATGAAGTTCTTCCACCCGAATGGCTTTGTGCAGCCGGAGGATTTTTCAAACTATGTCAGCGCCGCACTCACCACGCTGGTCGAGGAGGCAGAGCGTGGCCGCTCCGCGATGCTGTCGGTCGGATTCCATCTGCGCATTTGCGGCCGCCCGGCGCGCTTCCGCGCCGTGAAGACCATTCTGGCCGAGCTGGCGCGGCTGGAGGGCCGGGTCTGGGTCACAACACGCGCCGACATCGCGGCGCACTTTCGCAAAGTCGCGCGCTAGGCGGCCCGCACGCCCGCAGCGAGGGTGCTGACGTTGTCCTGCGCAGCTTCTTCGTCAGCCGGCCGCTCGATTGCAGCTTCGAGGCGAGGCAGCCTGGCCCGGTCTCTGCGGCCGCGTCGGTGACGCCGGAGATGTTTTGCCCCGCAATTCCGCAGAAGATCTGCCTGCACGCTCCTTCCGAGATACGAGTGCTTCCAATCTAGAACACCTCGACATCGCCTCTCCGAGCGTTGACTTGGAAGGGTCTCTGGCGGAACGATCGGCGCAGATCATCCGCGCCAGCTCTGCCGCGCGCGCAGCCAAAGGCCAGAGGCTCAATGCATCAATCGACACATACCAGGCCGCTCGATCTTCCTGCGCTGAGCGCAGCGGAGCGGCTCTTCATCTGGGGTTTCAGGGCGAAAGCACGCCGCGGAGGCGCGGTTCCGACCGCGGCCGACATCAAGGAGGTGTACGACCACTTCCGCGTGGGCGACGCCGTGCCCTCGCTGGAGTCCATCATCGAGATCTTCGCCTGCACGGCTCATACGGCCATCGAAGTGCATTGCCCGACTTGTCCACGCATGTCGGACAGCGAGCACGGACTTCTGCGTGCCATCGCCGCTGCGCAGCAGGAACGGATCGAGGTCGCCCGCGAGCAGTTCGAGTGCTGGCTCCCGCCCGTCGGCGCCGATTGGGCGCTTGCGCCGGTCCAGGGGCTTGCAACGATCTTCCGCATGGCCGGTCTCATCCTGCCCGACCGGCACGTGCGGTCTTTCGACCAAGACCGGATGATGGCGATGAAGACCTGGCTGGTCGGTAGCCCCACGCTGCACTGAACGGGAATATTCACGATGCAGGACGCATGCGATTCCCTTGCAGTCCCGGACGCCGGCCGGTCGCAGCTCTGTCCGCTTCAGGCTGCGCTTGCGGCGCCACGAAGCGTCGAAGGCTACGATGACTTCTGCCGCATCGCGCTGTCGCTGTGCCGGTTCATCGGAGCGGCCTACGCCACCGGCGCGTCCGATTGCTGGGAAGCGGCCTATCGCTTCGCGGACGAGGCACCCGGCGTTGCCGACAGCCCGCTGCTGGTCGCACGGGCTGCCGCACTCGTCAGAGTCCTGCGCAGCCGCCGGCCGTGCGAGCTGTGCTTCATGCCGCCATCCTGCCGGCGCCTCTCCAAGGACGAGGCAGAGTTGATGCGGCTGCTGGCGGTCGCACGCCGCAAGCAGCCAGGCGAGCTCGAATCCGTCGTCTGCCAGTTCGTCGGCAATGAGAACGAGATTGCGACCACGCGGGCGGTCAACGCGCTGGCGTTCTGCTGATGCTTTGACGGGTTCCAGTCGCATCTGGAGCGGCCTTGCGCTATCATGTCGCCATGGAGGTGCAGTGCTCGATGCCCTCCATGAAACCTCCAGACGATCCCAGCGCAACCACCGCTGGGATCGTCGTTCTGGATGGCCCCGCACGATCGGGGCGGTCCCCTCTTGAGAATCGTGAAGGCGCAAGCGCTGCGATGGCTGCGCGGTGAAGCATCCGTCATGCGCTTCGACCTGCCAACGCGCGGAGCTTTGCCACCGCATTCTGCAGGATCTGCGGCAGCCCGATGCCGCACCTCACGCGCAGCGGGCGCGAGGCGATCATCCATGCCGGCGCGTTCGACGAGAAGCTGGACGCGACACCCGACCGGCATGTGCACTGGACCTCCCGTGCGGATTGGTATGCGCACGGGGACGCGCTGCCGGTCGAGGATTAAAGGGGCGCACGATTTGAGCCGATACGCGTGCGATCGGGGCGGACGCGCTACTCGCCCGCAACGCACGCTTCCATGATGCCGTCGAGCTCCGCCTTCGAGAGCACGCCAAGCTCGGCGATGAAGACGATCCGCGTCCGTGCCGCGCCCGCTGCGGGCGCTTCGCCCGGTGCGAGCGTAGCGCGGCCGCCGGCGAACTGGAAGACCATCATGCGACCGGGCTGCTCGATGCTCTCGAACAGTCCCTTGGCGCGCGCCAGCTTCGGCGCCAAGCGGTTGATGGCCTGCTGCAAGCGGGGCAGCGAGACCGGCTTGTCCGAGGTCCAGCTCAGCGTCTCGAAGCGCTCCTCTGCCGGTCGCCGCGGGCCCACTTCACGCGGCGCGGGCGGGCGATCGACGTCCGCGGGAAACAGCAACGCGGCAGGAATCTCGCCATGCTGCGCATCGACCACGACGGCGGGAACACGCAGCGCGCGGATGGCCGCGCGCATGCGCGCTCCCGCGCCAGCGTCGGCCAGATCCAGCTTGCTGAGCGCCACGATATCGGCGACGCGCAACTGCGAACGCTGGAGCGCGTCGTCGAGGGCGGCGGGCGGGGCCGTCGCGTCCATCACGCAGAGCACCGTCTCCAGCCGCACCTCGCGCAGGATCACCGGATCCATCAGATTGCGGACGATGTCGGCGGGATCGGCCACGCCGCTGGTCTCGATGACGATATAGTCGGGCCTGGAGTCACGCCGCAGCAGCGTCGAGAGCGTGCGCAGCAGATCGCCCTCGAGCGAGCAGCAGATACAGCCATTGGCAAGGCTGACCACGCCGTCGCTGGCGCCCGCGATCAGCTCCGCATCGATGTTGATCGCGCCGAAATCGTTGACCACGGCGGCGATGCGCCGCCCCTCCGCATGCGCCAGCAGATGGTTGACGACCGTGGTCTTGCCCGCCCCCAAAAAGCCCGTCACCAGGAGAATGGGGACCGGCATGGATCAGCCCTCGACCACGGGGCGGCGCACCGGCTTGCCGGGCCGCGCCGCCACGTCCAGCACGCCGTCGGAAATCAGCACCTGGCCACTGACCACGAGATGCCGCACGCCCTCCGAGGGACGGTTCATCGCGGTGAAAGTCGCCCGATCCGAGAGCTTCTCGTAGTCGAACACGACGATGTCGGCATCCGCGTCTTTCGCGAGCCGGCCCTTGGCGCGCATCGCGGGCGTGCTCTGCGACAGGATCTCCGCCGGGATCAGCGCGCATTTGCGCACGCCTTCCAGCAGCGACACGGTCTTGCGCTCGCGCACCCATTCGCGGATGAATTTCGTGAAGCAGCCGGCCGAGCGCGGATGCGAGGTGGCATCATCCGGCAGCGGCCAGGCATCGCCGGTATAGGTGGTGCCGTCGGACAGCGTCCACGGCATCGCATCGGAGGCGATGGCGCCGCCGGGATACAGCACCGACATGTCGAGCAGGTCGCGGTGATGTGCATTGTTCTCGGTGTCGAGGATGTGCCAGAGCACCAGCGATGACGGCTCCTCGGCCTGCGCCTTGAGCAGTTCCTCGCGATCGTGGAAGCGATAGCCGTCGGTGACGCGCTGCACGGAATCGTAGCCGGTGCCGTTGCGCTCGACGAACTCGGGATCACTGAAGAAGGCGGCGGCCAGCACGGTGGAGCCGGTGCCGTAAGGATAGGCCTCGACCGTGATCGGCAGACCCTGCGCCTGCGCCTTCTCGATCAGCAGGCGGCAGCGCTCGACGTCGGTCTTGCTCGACGAGTTGAAATGGCAGATGTGCATGTGCGCGCCGGTGGCGCCGGCATAGCCGATCAGGCGGATATAGGCTTCCGCCGCGCTCTCGGGGTCGATGCGCGACATGAAGGCGACGTGGGTGAAGGTCGGCACGTCCTTGGCCGCAGCCAGCTGGCAGACCGCCGTCAGCTCCTGCACGCCGGCGCCCGGCGCATAGGCGTTCAGGATGCCGACACCGATGCCGCCCTCGTTCAGGCCGCGGGTGAGGCGCTCGAGAATGCCCGATACCTCCGCATCGGTCGCGACGTTGTCCATCCAGCGCCGATCGCGCATGGCATTGCCGAACGCCTCCAGCGAGCTCTCGGCATTGGAGCCCGTCATCGCGCCGATGCGGGCAAAGGCCCAGTTGGTGGCGGCGCCGTAGTTCAGCACGCGGCCTTTCCGCGCCTGGCGCTCGTACCAGGATGCGACCGGCAGCACGCCGGCCTCGAGATCCAGCGTCGTCGTGACGCCGTCGAACGCCTGCATGCGGTCGGCCGGGACCGACTGGCCATGCGCGTGCAGGTCGATGAAGCCGGGCGCCACCACGAGCCCGGTCGCGTCGATCACCCGCTCGGCGCCGCCGAGGCCCGTGCCGACAGCGGCGATCCTGCCACCCACCACCGCCACGTCACCAACGGCATCCATCCCGCTCGCGGGATCCACCACCCGGCCGCCGCTGATCACCAAACCGCTCATATCGTCACTCCGAAAGCTATTGCCAAAACCTCCAAAGGCCCGGCGGCCGCTTCGGAGGCGAAAGACCGGCCGCATCGCGCACCGTGCCGGCGCGCATAGATGCAGATTTTGGCGGACACGACCACCACCACTGATGCCGATCCTGCATGCTTTCATGTGAGGCCGATCAATGTCGAGAATTATTGGGACCGGAGCGCGACAACGCCGTTGCGTCAATTCGTCGGTCCAATCGACACGCGCTCGCATCCTCGCGGCATGATTTGCCCGAGCTGTGCTTCGCTTCGCACCCTTTCAAGGAAAGGGCGCAGGGAAGGCCGGGCACCGGCTGGCACCCATAAGACCCCTGCGCTGAACGAATGCACACGCAATTGCACAGGGGAGACACAGGGCAGCCGAAACCAGGCCTTCCCTGCGCGATGGTTTGACGGCCTATGCCGCGCTCTCCCCGGAGCCGAATTCCTTCTGGCCTCCGTCACCTCCGCGAAATGCACGCTACCCGCGCCGGTTGACGCGAGTGACGCGTTCGCCGAGGCTTGACCGTAGCAACGACGGCCAGGACCACACGGTTTCGCCGTACGCAGGCGATCCTGCGCCGCCAAGAGGCTTCGCAAGACAATGAGCGCCGTTCGTCTTCGCAGGAAGCGACATGCTCACGAGGTTCATCTCGCCCTGCACGCGCAAGCTCCGCCTTTAACGCCGCCCGCGTCCACCGCAACTCCCAGCCCGCGCTCGAAACGACGTACGACCGCCCCTTAGGTGGGTTGGGATGGGCGAGACATACGACAAATCCGAATTTCGGTAAAGTGGAATATTTTCGCGGGAAGGGATTGACAGGGACCCGGGCTGTTTTGCCCGACGACCATCGAGCGATGCGCGCGTCGGCCTGTCACCGTGCAACGCGCTGACCTGCATCGCGAGACAGCCAGTTGACAGCGCTTTGCAAAAAAACCTAGGGTGACTGCGACGGTTCTCCTTCGGGAGATCAATAGGGAATGCGGTGCGGGGATCCCCCAATGCCGTGGCTGCCCCCGCAACTGTAAGCGGTGAGCCTTCGCCAAACGCCACTGAGCCCACCGGCTTGGGAAGGCGGCGACAGGCAACGACCCGCGAGCCAGGAGACCTGCCGTCAGTCGTGGTCACACGCGAGCACATTGGGCGGGGTGTCCTGGTGAGTGTGGAGCTGCCTTTCTTTTGAGGCGGCGACAAGCTGCGTTCGCGGTGACGTGCCACGTTATCGCGAGTCCTGTTGATGACCTCCCAGACGATTTTCGCGCCACGGCATCGCCGTGTGTTGTTCCTTTCAGTTGCATTCTCCTGCTTCGTTTTGTCGACCGATGGCTGGGCACAGTCCGAAAGGCTAGGCCAAACACTCGACCCTGTGGTGGTGCAATCGCCGGCAAGGCCGCCGAACGCTCGCAGCACCCGCCACAGCAGCGATGCAACACGCGCCGCGCGCTCACGCCAGCAACCAACCATATCGGCCGACGCGCGCGCTCCGGCGGTTAACCCGGCAGGTCCCGTGCTCGCCGCACCGACGCTCAACCTGACCGGTGCAAGCACGGCCGGCAGCCGCCTCGGCCTGACGCGGCTGCAGACGCCGGCCAGTGTGGAGGTGATTTCAGCCGAGACCATCGCCGAACGCGGCCAGCAGAACATCCTGGACGCTGTGACGCAAAATGCGACCGGCTTCACGGCGAGCCCGGCACCTGGCAATGGCGGGGTCTCGTTCAACACCCGCGGCTTTACGGGCCTTGGTTCCGTCATGACGCTGTACGACGGCACGCAGCTCTATATCGGCGCCGGGACGGTGACCTTTCCGTTCGACACATGGTCGACCGAGCGCATCGAAGTGCTGCGCGGCCCTGCGTCGGTGATGTATGGCGCGGGCGCGGTCGGCGGCGCCATCAACATCGTTTCGAAACTGCCGCTGTGGGTTCCTCGCAACCAGGCGGAGGTCTCGCTGGACAGCAACATGACGCGGCGAATCGCCGTGGATAGCGGTGGTCCAGTTAGCAAGGACGTCGCCTATCGGATCACCGCCACCGGCAACATGTCGGACGGATGGGTTGATCGTGACAACACCTCGAACGTCGCGCTTCACGCCGTGGTCCAGATCAGGCAGAACGAAGACGTTACCTGGACGCTGTCTACGGACTACGGTGACCGAAATCCCTCACGCTACTTCGGCACGCCGCTGATCAACGGCATGCTCAATGAATCTCTCCGGTTCAAGAACTACAACGTCAGCGACAGCCACATCCGATACCAGGATAGCTGGAACCAGGCGAAGACCGAATGGCAGGTCGCCGATGGCATCTCGATCCAGAACACGCTGTACTATCTGAACTCCAAGCGGCACTGGAAGGACGTCGAAAGCTACGCCTATAATCCTGCCACCGGCCTCATCAACCGAAGCAGCTATATCGAGATTTTTCACGACCAGCAGCAGGTCGGCAATCGCATGGATGCGAAATTTCGTGGACATGTCTTCGGCATGGCCAACGAGTTCCTGGCAGGCTTTGACGTCAACAGCATCAATTTTACCCATACCAACAACTCTCCCTATGGCGGCTCGTCGTCGGTCAACCCTTACAGCTTCGTTCCAGGGGTATTTAGCAGCCCGAACCCGACAGTTCCCGGTTTCGGCAGCGTGACCAACCAATACGCGTTGTTCGCCGAGAACAGGCTGTCGGTCACCGAGCAACTGTCGTTGATTGCCGGTATCCGACAGGATGAACCGACAATCACTCGGACTGACTACGCCACGCCCACAAACAGCTTCGAAAAATCGTTCTCCTCAACAACCTGGCGCGCCGGCGCGGTCTATGCACCCATCAAGGACCTCGCATTCTATGGCCAGTATGCCACTGCGGTCGATCCGGTCGGAGGGCTGATCTCACTGTCCTCCGCAAACAAGAATTTCGATCTGGCTACCGGCCGACAGATCGAGATTGGCGTCAAGCAATCGTTCTGGGGCGGCCGCGGTGAATGGACTCTGGCCGGCTACGAGATCGTGAAAAATAATCTGCTGGCGCGCGATCCCAACATTCCTTCGCTGACCGTCCAGGTCGGCCAGCAATCATCGCGCGGCGTCGAAGCATCGGTCGGATTCCTGCTCGACTATGGCTGGCGAATCGATGCCAACATCGCGTTCCTGCGCGCGAAGTATGACGACTTCGTGCAATCGGTTGGCGGCGTAGCCGTAAACTATGCCGGCAACGTACCGGTCAACGTGCCGCAGACCGTCTCCAACATCTGGGCGACCTGGGCTTTTGCACCGAACTGGTCAGCCAATGCGGGCGTGCAGATCGTCGGCAAGACCTACGCGGACAATGCCAACACGATGACGCGCCCAGCCTACAACATCGTCAATGCCGGTGTGCAGTGGAAGCCCGATCTCAATACCACCGTGTCGTTCCGCGTCTACAATCTGTTCGATGAAGTCTACACCACGTCGGGCGGTACCACCCAGTGGCTGCTCGGCACGCCGCGCACGGTGCAAGTCGCAGTCAACGTGACGTTCTGAGCGTGGCACGCGCCCTGAAACGCACACTCCGGCGGTGGCTCTATGTCGGCCACCGCTGGGTCGGCATCGTCACCTGCCTGTTCTTCGCCATGTGGTTCATGTCCGGCGTGGTAATGATGTACGTCGCTTCTCCCGGCCTTTCCGACAACGAAAGGCTGGCAGCGCTTCCCGACATTCAATGGGAGAAGGTGGTGCTGTCGCCCGACGACGCGATGAAGGCGGCGGGCGCCACCCGTTATCCGCGCGATCTCCGGCTTTCCATGCTGGCCGACGAGCCGGTGTATCGGATCACCGGCTGGGACGGAAAACGGCAGGCGATCTCCGCGGCCGATGGCCGCGTCGTGACCGGCGTTTCCGAACGGCAGGCCCTCGCGGTCGCGCAACGTCATCCCGCGAGCAGATCGCCGCAACTGGAAGACATCGTCGATCGCGACCAATGGAGCGTCACCGCCCGTTACGATCCGCTGCGACCGCTCTACCTCATCGGGCTCGGCGATGATGCCGGCACCAAGCTCTATGTCTCCTCGCGCTCCGGCGAGATCGTGCTCGACACCAACCACACCGAGCGCGTCTGGAACTGGCTCGGCTCGATCCCGCATTGGATCTATCCGACCGTATTGCGCAAGGACGGGCCGTTGTGGCGGCTGGTGGTGCTTTGGATCTCCGGCATCTGCCTCATCGTTGGTGTCACCGGCGTCTGGATCGGCATCCTGCGCGTACGGCTGAAGCGGCGCTATGCGAGCGGCAGGATCACGCCCTATCGCGGCTGGATGGCGTGGCACCACGTCACTGGCCTGATCGCGGGCGTCTTCGTGCTGACCTGGATGTTCTCCGGTTGGCTTTCACTCAATCCCGGCGAACTTTTTGCAGGCCGCAACACCACGCGGGAGACGCTGCAACGCTACGCCGGCCATGATGCGCCGACCATCGCGACTAGGCTGCCGACGCCGCAATCCGCCGCGGTCGAAGCGCGCTTCGTCTGGCTCGATGGCGGCCCGATGATGATCGCCGCATCGCGTGACGGCACGCAGAGGCTGCTGGATGTGACGTCGGGTCGAATCGCGACACTCCCGCAGGATCGGCTTTGGACGGCCGCAGCGAAATTGCTGCCGCAAGCGCGCCTCGCGGAACGGCTCGTCCTCGACGACTACGATTCCTATTGGTATGCGCATCATCACGACCGCGAGTTGCCGGTGCTGCGCGCTGTGTTTGATGATGACGCGAAAACATGGTTTCACATCAGCCCTGTCACGGGCGACATCATTGGCCGCGTGGACAGCAGCCGTCGCACATATCGCTGGCTGTTCAACGCGCTGCACAGTTTCGATTTCCGCTTGCTGCTGATGCATCGCCCGATCTGGGACATCGTGGTCTGGCTGTTGTCGATCCTTGGCACCATCGTCTCGGTGAGCGGCGTCGTCGTCGGCTGGCGTTATCTGCGCCGTTGAAGCAAACCCACTTCGAATGAGTATGAGAGCGACGCGGTCAGATTGACCGGTCGCCGCAAGTTCCGGACGGCGAACGCTGGCACCGTGATCATGCGACAGACCGCGAAGCGGCTCCGCCGTCTTCTCGCCTGCATTGTCATTCAGGGAGTTGGACGGGGCGGCTTACGGTGGGCAAAGTTCCCGAAGGTTCCGTGTGATCGTCCGATATCTTCTGCAACGCGATTCCCGTCATGCCGTTTCGCGCCGCGTCCTCCTCGGCGGACTGGTGTCGGCCGGGAGTGCCCTTGCGCTCGGTGGATGCGCCGGCCTGGGCGCGGCCGGCGCGCGCTTTGACGCATCGTCCCTCTCCGCCGATCCCACCTTGCTTGTCGCCACCACGCGCAAGCCCGTGAATGGGGCTCGCGCCAAACCGTGGTTCGGTCCGGAGCGCGCGACCAGCATGACGGTCGCGCGGGCCAAGCTGGTGGCGCCCGACGAGAGCCGCCTGTCGCTCGCCTCGGTCGGGCTTGGCGGTTGGCGTCTTGATCGGATCGAACCGGTTCCGGCCGACGCCGGCGACCTCGCCGCGCAGGCCGGCGGAGGCGACGTGCTGATCTATGTGCACGGCTTCAAGCAGACGTTCGAGACGGCGGTGCTGGATGGCGCCTATCTCTCCGATGCGATCAAGTTCCGCGGCCGCACCATGGTATTCGCCTGGCCCTCCAAGGCCGGGCTGTTCGACTACGCCTATGACCGCGACAGCGCGATGTGGTCGCGCGACGATTTCGAGCGCGTGCTCTCTGCGCTGGTGTCGGCGCCGGGGACGGGCCGCGTGCACATCGTTGCGCACAGCATGGGAACCATGCTGACGCTCGAAAGCCTGCGCCAACTCCATGCGCGATACGGCGAGACGGTCACGAGCAAGATCGGCGCGGTGGTGTTTGCCGCCCCCGACATCGACATGGACGTGTTCTCGTCCGCGGTCCAGCGCATCGGTCCGCTGGCGGGCAAGATCACCGTGATCGCCGCGACGAACGACCGCGCACTGGCGCTGTCGGGACAGATCGCAGGTGGAATGACCAGGGTCGGCGCCGCCGAGAAAGCCGCCATCGCGCGGCTCGGCGTGCGCGTGATCGATGCCTCAGCGGAAGGCTGGGGCATCGTCAACCACGATCTGTTCCTGTCGAATGGGGAGGTGCAGCAGGTAATCCGGCGGTCGATCGACGGCACGACGGCGTGAGCAGCGCACTATACTGATTTTCGCCATCACGGCGCTCGTGTCGTTCGCTCCGCAGGAATACGATCATGGGTGCACACGTCTTTTCGGACCGAGAGAACGGCTCTTGTGGGCGCTCCGCCTGGGAACCTGACATGCGGCTCGGGAGGAAAACGGTCGCTGTCCGCCACGAGGCGCGAAATGGCCATGCGGCTCGCACCCTGCGTCAAATCAACGAGCGCGGCCGAAGACGAAGTGTTTCGCAGCACGAGAACGAGCAGGCAGGTGATCCGAAATGCGGCCTTGCGAAGAAGCCGTCCCCTCGTGGCGTCGCCATCATCGTTCCCGACCGTCGAGCCTTTCGGGATTGCCGGAACTGCTTCGTGAGAAACGGCGTCCATCGCGCACATGCAGCGCTCCTGCTCGGTTGAACATGCGCACGATGGAATCCGGTTGTCGCAGAACTTTGCCGACGGCTACCGGGAATTGTCGCGATCTGTCTCAGGCATGCTGCATCGCATAGTTCGCGACAACTTGGCCTCTCTACCTGCCGGCTCCTCTCATCTGCCCTTCATCGACCACGTTGCCTTCAGTGCGGCTTTTCGAGATCGCATCAGATTCCGATCGACATGCGAGCTTGCGACAATTTGCGACAGAAACGGGCTGCCGGGACAAAGTTTTGCGACAGCTTGTGGCCAAGATGTTTCGGCCACGCTTGGAAATCGTTGCAGATGAGGGCAGTTCCCCGGAACCACCCGGCCCCCTCGCGATCGCGATTTGACGCCACGTTCCTTTCAGGGATGCCATCCCGCAAGGATGTGATTTCAGCCGATCGTACGTGGCCGGTACATTCTTGATGGGCTGGCTACTGGAATTCATTTTGATGCGGAACGGAGCAATCGGATGGACTCGGCACCGCACATCGCCGTCGTGGACGACCATCGTGACATCCGCGACCTCGTCGGCAAATACTTGATGCAACATGGCTACCGCATCAGCCTCGCAGAGAGCGCTATCGCACTGCGTCGCTTGCTCGAACGAAGTGCTCCGGACCTGATCGTTCTCGACATCATGATGCCGGGCGAGGACGGATTGTCCCTCTGCCGCCATCTGCGCAGCACCACCGAGCTTCCCGTTATCCTTTTGACTGCCATGGCGGAGGAGACCGATCGCATCGTCGGTCTGGAAGTAGGCGCCGACGACTATCTGTCCAAGCCGTTCAATCCCCGCGAGCTGCTCGCCCGCATCAAGGCGGTGCTTCGGCGAGTGCAAAGCCTGCCGCCGCAAAGAGGTCGGCTGGCGAGCAAGATCGTACGCTTCGACCGATGGACCTTTGACGTCAACCGGCGCGAATTGCTGGGAAACGACGGCGTTGCCGTGCCGCTCAGCACGGCCGAGTTTCGTCTCCTGTGCGCATTTCTCGATCATCCGGGCCTGGTACTCAGCCGCAACCAGCTCCTTGACCTGACGGTCGGCCGAGATGCTGATCCGTTCGACCGGAGCATCGACAATCAGGTCAGCCGCTTGCGGAAGAAGATCGAGGCCGACCCGAAAGTACCAGCCTTGATCAAGACTCACTGGGGTGGCGGATACAGCCTCGTCGCGGAGATCGGGCAACCATGACGAGCTTGTGGACGCGCAGCCTTGCGGCCCGTTTCATCTGCTTCACGCTGCTGTCTCTCGTGCTGTCGCAGGCCATCGTATTCTTCATTTCCTGGGACGAGCACGGGCAGTCGATCCGGAAGGCCGCCAAGGGCGAGATACTCAGCAGGTGTGCCTCGCTGGCCCGGGTCCTGGAAGCGACGCCTCAATCGCTGCAGACCGACATCCTCAATGCCAGCAACACGAGCTCGGCGAGATATTGGATATCGACCAACGGCCTGAAGGATGCTTCGGAGTGGCGAGAGGAGGCATGGGAGCGCCTGGCGCAGCCATTGCCGCGCGTCTCCTTTCCCGGTCACAACGTGCCCGCCGAGGTGAGACCGGACTTCACCCGAAACACAGCCAAGAGCAGCGGCGCCACCTCCTCCCAGTGGGTCGACCTGAAACCGGAAGCCTGGCCACTCTCCCGGCCGGCGAAGTTCCTTTATCTCGATGACACCACCGGCATGGGGCTGGCCGTTCAGTTGGCGAATGGGGCGTGGCTGAACACTGCCTTTGCCAAACCCGCACAAGACGGCTTCTGGACCTCCAAATCCACCCTGGCGCTCGGCCTTTCAGCGTTGTCGTTGTCCATTATCGCCGTGTTTGCCGCACGCGGCATTGCGCAGCCCTTGCGCCGCCTCGCCGTAGCGGCCGAGGCGCTCGGCCGTGGCCAGGAGGTCGTGCCGCTGCCGGAAACCGGCCCCGACGACATCCGACGCACCGCCGAGGCATTCAATCGCATGCAGGCGCGCCTGCATCGTTTCGTCGACGACCGCACCAAAATGCTGGCCGCCATCGGTCATGACCTGCGCACACCTCTGACCTCGCTCCGTTTGCGTGCGGAATTCGTCCGCGACGAGGAGGTCCGCGAGAAGATGCTGTCCACCATTGCCGAAATACAGACGATGACAGAGGCGACCCTCGCATTCGCCCGCGAAGATGCGACCGCGGAGACTACGCGAACCCTGGATCTCACGGCTCTCGTGGAAAGTCTCTGCGACGATCTCGCCGAACTCGGTCATGACGTGTCTTTCTCGAACGGACAGAAGATCGGCTACAGCTGCCGGCCAGACGCACTCCGCCGCGCGTGCCGTAACCTGATTGAGAACGCTATCCGTTATGGCGAGCGGGCGCGCGTTACCCTGGAGCGAGGTGCAGACAACATCGAGATCACCGTCTCGGATGATGGACCCGGCATTCCCGACAGCGCCCGCGAGCAGGTTTTTGCGCCATTCTTCCGGATTGAGAATTCGCGAAATCGCGAAACAGGAGGCGTGGGCCTCGGTCTTTCCATCGCCCGGACCATTGTCCGCCACCACGGCGGAGACATCGTCCTGAAAAACGGGCCGAAGGGATTGCACGCGGTCATCAGCCTGCCGGCGCAGGAGGGCGTGCCGCCTCTCGTCAGCCGCCCGACCACGGCCGCAGCAGCGAAGGACGCTATCAACGATCTCGAACCGGCAGCGCGCGGCATTTCTGCTTGAAACCCGGCCCGCGCCGCTCTCGCCACCGGTAACGCGCCATGCCGTTGCCGGAGCGCGCGACATCGGAGAACTCACCCTCGAAGGTCGCGGCGAGCGAGAGGCGCATGGCAAAAACCAGGCGGAATCGCTGGCGACCGCGATGGATCAAACTGCAACAAAGGCGAGCCAAGTGGAGACGCCCGCCTTGCGGCGGAGGGCCGTTCCCGATGAGTTTGCTCGTTGCCCGCTCATTGTTTGCGAGCGTCACCACGCATACCGAAAGGCACCCTTGCCGGCGTAGCTGCGGGTGACGTTGGAGAACTCACCCTCGAAGGTCGCCACCAGCGAAACGCCGTTGAGCCATTTCACCTCGGCGGATGCGGTGGTGAGCGCCGCGTCGTGCGCCTGCGTCGCACCGCTCACCACGAACGACGCGCCCGGCAGCGCCTGGAAGGTCGCCGCGATCGAGCGCTCCGGATTGAAGTCGTGCGCCCACGCCGCGCGTCCCCGCAGCGTCAGAACCGCATCAACAAGCGCGAACGACCTATCGGCGCGCAAGCCGAGCTCCGACCGCGAGGCCGTGACACTCTTGGCGCCGTAGCTCAATGCAAAGGTATTGGCGCCCGACAGCGCCTGCTCGGCGTAGGCCGGCAGATCGAAGGTGACGAACTGGCTGGCCGCATAGGGCGTCAGGCCCATCCACGGCATCGCGACGCGATAGCCGCCCTCGACGCGGCCCGAATACGCATTGGCGTTGAAGCGCGCCTGCAACTGATCTATCCCGGCGATGGTGACGGTGCGGCTCGTGGTGACATCCTGCCAGCCATAGGCCAGCGCTGCGGAGAGATAGGCCGCACCCATGGTGTGCCGCACGAACGCGCCGGCCTGGAACAGATCGGACCGCCCGGTGCCGCCATTGGCGACGCTGAAATTGGTGCCGCCGCCGGCGAGTGCGAAGCCCGCGACGGTGTTCGGCGAGAACCGGTAGTCGGCACCGACGGCCGTGCCGAACAGGCGGCTGGTCGCGGTGTTCGATCCCGTCGTGGCGTTGCCGTCGGTGGTCTGCGTACCGCCATAGCCCGCAGCCCACACGCTCCAGCCTTGCGTGAGGGGACCTGCCGTCACCGGCGCCTTGCGAAAGATCGCAGCATAGGCATCCCGCTCGGAGGTGGAGCTTTTGCCGCCGGTGGAGGCGTAGGCTGCGGCCGCGGCCGCATCGGCGAACTGCGCAGCGCCGGTCGACGCCGGTACGCCGTCGCTCCGACCGAGCACGAACGGATCGGTCATCGCGCCCATGAATTGAGACATCGCGTTGAAGGTCGTCTGCTGCGATCCGCTGGCGGTTTCGCCGGAGAGCTGGCCGAGCGCGCCGGCGAGCGGAGCGCCGGACAGCCCAAACACCGTGACAAAACCGGGGGGCAGCGTGCCTCCACCATTGAAGAAACCGTTGATGGCATTGGCGACGTTCGACGGATTGGTCGCAAGCTCCTGCCGTGCGCCCAGCGCCGCCTTGAGGCTCAGCAACACATCGGTCGTGCCATAGCTCAGGCTGGCCGTGAAATTGACTGGTAGACCGCTTGTCGTAAGCAGATCGAAGGTGGTGCCGCCGAGCCCACCGGCCGCGGACAGGATCGTATAGTTGCGCGCCATATAGCTGCCGGGGGCGAATACCGCGTTCACCGTGCCGGCAAGCGTGGCCGTTCCGGTGATATTGGTGCGGTCCGCGGCGTTCGGCGAAACCTCGACAGCATAGCTCGCGCCCGTGTCGAAGGTCAGGCTGCCGCTCACCGAAATCGTGCCGATGGAATTGCCGGGCGCCAGCGTGCCGCCACCGGCGATGACTGTCGACGACAAGGTGCCGGTGCCGCCGACAGTCCCTCCTGAATTGACGGTCAGCAGGCTGGACGACGCGATCGAGCCATTCACCGCGAGCGTGCCGCCATCGACCGTCGTCGCGCCGGTATAGGTATTGATGCCGGAGAGGATGGTCGTTCCAGTCCCGTTCTGCCGGAACGCACCGCTGCCGGAAATCACGCCGGGAAGCGTCAAAATATCGGAGCGATCGATCGCGAACACGCCGTTGTCGACGACATCGCCGACGAGCGATCCCGTCGTTCCACCATTGCCGAGCCGCAACGTGCCGTCCGCAATGATGGTGCCGCCGCTATAGGTGTTGGTGCCGGTCAGGACGGTCGTGCCGCTCCCATCCTGCCGAAATGTGCCGCTACCAGAAATCGCGCCGGCGAGCGTCAGGGTATCGGAGCGATCAATCGCGAGCACGCCGTTGTCAACGACATTACCGACCAGCGATCCCGTCGCGCCGCCATTGCCGAGCTGCAACGTGCCGCTCGAGATGATGGTACCGCCGGTATAGGTGTTGGTGCCGGTCAGAACGGTGGCGCCGCTCCCATCCTGCCGAAACGTGCCGCTACCAGAAATCGCGCCGGCGAGCGTCAGGGTATCGGAGCGATCAATCGCGAGCACGCCGTTGTCGACGACATCGCCGACGAGCGATCCCGTCGTCCCGCCATTGCCGAGCTGCAACGTGCCGCTCGAGATGATGGTGCCGCCCGTATAGGTGTTGGCGCCTGAGAGCGTGAGCGCGCCGGTCCCGTCATAGGTCAGGCCGCCGGCGCCGATCGCGATCGTGTTGCTGACGAGAATCGCGCCGGCGCCGCCGAACGTCAGGGTCTGGCCGGCGCCGGTGATCGCCCCGGTCAGCGACAACCGGCCGGCATCGGAATCGATGCGCGCGTCGGATCCCAGCGTAATGGCGCCGGCGAAACTGTTGTTGCCGGACATGTTGCGCAGCGCCCCGCCGTTCGCGACGCCGTCGCCTTTGAGCGTCAATGGCGAATTGCCGATCGACAGGCCGCCCTGGAGCTCGAGCGAAGCACCGCTCTCCACGACAGTGCCGCTGAGACCGCCGAGAAGGTCGGCTCCGTTTGAATTGCCAACCAACAGGGCCCCACCATCGATGGCAAGGGCGCCGCCAGAATTCAAAGTCAGGCTGCTTGGCGCGAACAGCACGGTGCCGGTCGCCGTCGCCGAGCCGAAGGTAAGCGTCGTTCCCGTGCCGCCACCGTAGGTGAAGCCGCCGCCGAGTGTCAGCGTGTTGCCCGCGGCGGCACCGATCGTGGCTGAATTACCAACTGCGATATTGATGTCGTTACCGAACGTGCCGCTGAATTGTGCCGCCAGCGTCGAACCGGCGGTCCCGCCGGTAAACTCTATCGTGCCAGTGCCCAGCCCGCTGGCATTGTTGATGACCGTCGTTCCGCTGACCAGATTCGTGGTGCCGGTGAAACCACCGTTCGAACCGTTCAGCGTCAGCGTCCGCGCGCCGGCGTCGATCGAGAGGGTTCCGGAGCCGACAAGGGCCGTGGTGAAAGGAATACCGAAGGTTGCGTCGACGCCGGCGCTTGCCTGGTCGATGGTCAGGCTGGCGCCGGCTTCGATCTTGACATTGCCGTTGATGAAGGAGCCGGACAGCAGTTGCAGAACGTTCGAGCCGCTGAGAAAGTCAATCGCCGCGCGACCGCCGCCATTGCCGCCGGAGATCGTTCCCGCATTCAGGATCGTGAGATTGCTTCCGACGACGGCGGCCCCGGCCTGGGAAGGATCAAAGCCGCTGGTATCGCCGGCGCTGCCGCCGTAAATGGTGCCGAAATTGTTGAGAACACCGCCGGCGGTGAAAATGGCACCGACACCGCCGTCACCGGCGTAACCACCCCGCGCAAGATCGGCAGGCCCGCCGGCACCACCGGAACCTCCGGAGATCGTCCCGTAATTGGTGAGCGTGAGAAACGTGGTTTCGACAACGCCATAGCCGCCGCTTCCGCCGCCTCCGCCGCCGCCACCGCCAAGCCCGGAGGACGTTGCGACCCCGGCCTGCCCCTGGCCGCCCGCGCCGCCACTGATCGTTGATCCCGCTGACACGGACGTAATGTCGGTGGCACCATTCGTGCCACCGATGCCTCCGGCGCCGCCGGAGGCCGAACCGCTGCCGTCGAGTCCACCAGCCCCGCCCGCGCCGCCGCCGGCGGCACCACCGCCACCACCGCCGCCGCCGAAATCACCGGTGCCACTCTGACCGGCATTGCCCGTTTCGCCGCTATATCCGGTGGCGCCTGATCCGCCGTCGCCGCCGGTCCCGGTCCCGAGGAAGCTTCCGCTTCCTTCAGCGCCGGCGCCGCCCGCCGCGAGCGCCGGACTGGATGGCTCGAGCGCAAGGACAAAAACCACCGAGGACAACGCGGTGCCGCTCAACAAGCCGATGCCCAGTTTCGAACCTCGCCTGACGCCCGCGCGCAACTTTGCCATGAATCCCAACGCCCTCGCGCCCTGCGCGCTTCATGCGATCGATGTCTTCGCCAAGCACTAGCAGGCCGGCCGACCGGGCAATGTGCCGAGCGTCTCAGGTGCAGATTCCGAAGGGTACTGATGCGCGCACGACACATAACTCCAGATTCCGGCCCAACGTCCGACCTCACGTCGGGCCCCCAACATCGTCGCGAGGGAAACGCCCGTGCACGGCTGACGTCGATCATATTGCCACGTGCCATGCTGACGCCGCGGCTGGCGCATCCAGATTCGGCGACGGCGTCATTTCTGCCGAGCGAGCCGAGCACCGCCTGCATCTTGCGACGATCAAGCGCCACATCGCAGCCAATCTCGAGAGCCGCTCGCTCAACGCCCAGGCTCTCGCCGCCTAAGGGGTGAGCCGATCTTCAATGGGACAAGCACGCCGGCTGGAAGGACATTGGGCCAAGAGAAAGAGAAAGCGAGTGGCCTCAAGTGCCGTCATGCAGCCGAGACCGGCGTGACAGCCTGCCGATAGACCCCGTCCCCCGCGTCGGCTGCGTCCATCGACCACCTCTCCGGTCCAAATGGCCAGCACGGAAGGAAACTACGAGGGCGCATGTGCCAGGAAGGCCGAGACACTGCACGACGTGGCGTCGCAAGCGCGACCAGCGCTCACACAACCCTGCCAACAACTGCGCCAATTCCGGCCGTCAGTCCCATCGCGCAGGCCCCCCAAAATGTCACTCGTATGGTTGGCTTCAACAGGCCGGCGCCTCCTGCCTTGGCGCCGATTGCGCCGAGCAGCGACAGGAAGAGCAGCGATCCTGCAGCGACGACCGGGATCAACACATTGGATGGCGAGACCAGGACAAGCGCAAGCGGCGCTGCCGCTCCGGCGGAGAAGGTCGCAGCCGATGCCAACGCTGCCTGCACCGGACGAGCGGTGCTGATCTCCGAAATGCCAAGTTCGTCCCGCGCGTGCGCGCTCAGGGCGTCCTTTGCCATCAATTGCTTCGAAACCTCGCGGGCGAGACCGGCCTCGAGGCCTCGCGCGACGTAGATCTGAGCGAGCTCTTCTCGCTCGAACACCGGGTCGCCTGCCAGTTCGCGCTTCTCACGCGCGAGGTCGGCATGCTCCGTATCGGACTGCGAACTGACTGAAACATATTCGCCAGCCGCCATGGACATGGCTCCGGCAACCAGCCCGGCAATCCCGGTCAAGAGAACATCGCTTCGGGAGACGGCAGCCGACGCCACTCCCAGGATAAGACTTGCGGTCGATATGATCCCATCATTGGCGCCGAGCACGGCCGCTCGCAGCCAGCCGATGCGCGCAACGAGGTGGGTCTCTTTGTGGATGCGACTCATCTGTCCAATACTCTTCCGACCGCCCTTACCTGCCCCGCGGAGGCCGCTTGAAGAGCTCGGCATCACGATCGATGGCTTGATCTCAAGTCTCCGGGACTTGGAGCCTGCCGTCATGATCTAAATCAACGGGATGACGGAGGTCCGTCTAAGCCTCGATCAGGCCGCGCTCATGACAGGACTTGGATCGACATTTGCATGGGCTCGTCAACTCGGCCACACTTCCCGAAGGGGACCGCCGGACAAGGGGCTCGGCCAGAGGCTCGATCGGAGCTTTCGTTGATCACGCTGAAGATTCTTCACACCACGACCTATCGATTCAACGAACACGTGCGCCTGTTGCCGCACCGCATGATGCTTCGTCCGCGCGAAAGCCGCGAGCTTCGTTTGATTTCAAGCAACATCACGGTGACGCCGCCTGCGGCCTTGACCTGGGCCCACGATGTGTTTGGCAATGCAATCGCGACGGCCACGTTTCAGATGACAGCGTCGAACCTGGTGATCGCCAGTGTCGCAGAGCTTCAGCTCGACGCGGTTGCATGGCCGGTGTTCGATATCGCGGCTTCGGCGATATCCTATCCATTCCGCTATTCCGATGACGATTGGACCGATCTCGGCGCCCTCGCTCTCCCCCAGTTCTCGGACACGGCTGGGGTCCTGCGAAGTTGGGCAAGAATGTTCGTTCGAGGAAGTCGGACGGACACGCTGTCGCTGCTCAAGGACCTCAGCGTCGGCGTTTCCGAAGCTGTCCGGTATCAGAGCCGTGAGGACGAGGGCACCCAGACGCCGGTAGAAACCCTGAATCGCGGCTGGGGGTCATGCCGGGATTTCGCGGTGCTCTTCACCGAAGCAGCACGCATGCTCGGGTTCGGAGCCAGAGTCGTCTCCGGCTACCTTCACAATCCAGGACAACAGAGCGTCGGATCGAGCGGCGCGGGTTCAACCCATGCGTGGGCGGAGGTGTTCGTACCGGGAGCCGGCTGGATCGCGTTCGACCCAACTAATCGCAGCCTCGGCGGGTTCAATCTGATCCCGGTCGCGGTGGCGCGCGATATCCGGCAGACGACCCCTGTGTCCGGCAACTTCGTCGGAAGCACCGGCGCCTTCGCCGGGATGTCCGTAGAAGTTCTTGTCACGTCTTAGGCCGACGGGATCTTTGGCGATCGCCGTTGAGCTTCGCATTCCTGACGCGCCTCACGCGCCGGTTCGATCTGCTGCGTGAGCGCCGCATCCTTTCACGCAACACATCGGCGGCGAATTGCCGGTCGGCTATAGCCAATTGATTCCCGCCAGCGGCAACAGCCGTTGAAGGATCGCGGCCAGGCAGACCAGCCCCACCAACAATTTGAGAAGACCCGCCAAACGGGATTCATTGACAAACTTGTCGATGAGCCAGAAACAAATTGCCCCGACGACGCAAATGATCAAGATCCCGATGATGAGTGAAAGCATGGAAGCCCCTTGTTCTGTCGTGGCAGCGACACGCATGCGCCACCGCGGATGAAAGGAGGAGATCAGCGCTCGCTCATGCGTAGGGCGCTGCTTCGCGAATGTCTCCGAAGAGCAAGTTAAGTCTGTCCAATCGATGCACGCTCACGTTGCGCTGGATCAATTCACGTAGGCTTTCCTGGATCATTGTGACGCGTCCCTTCCCGAAGATGGCCGGCTGCGCTGAAGGCAGCCGCTCTGCCAGAACTTAGAGATGCTGTCATGAACAAGACGTCCAAGACTGTGCTTCTTGCGCTCATCGTCGCCACCACACCGTGGGTCGTCGCGCCGGTCACAGCGGCACCGGCAACCTCCGCGCTGATGCTACGCGGCGCGGTGGCGCCATCGGTAGAGACCGTGCAATATCGCCGCGGCTGGCGCGGTGGTTATCGTGGCGGTGTAGGCATTGGAATTGGTGCAGGCATCGCTGGCGCGCTGATCGGCGGGGCAATTGTTGGCGCAACGCAGCCCTACGGCTATTACGGCTACGCTCCCGGCTATTACGGGCCGGCCTATGTCGCTCCGCCACCCTATATTGGTGGCGACGCAGACGGCTATTGCGCGCAACGCTTCAGGTCCTATGACCCGTATTCCGGCACCTATCTCGGCTACGACGGCCTAAGGCATCCCTGCCCGTGAGGAGGGCAACCTAAAATCTCGGCGGCCTGATATTAAGTGGTCATATAGTTCGGCTGCCAACAGGCATTCGCAATCGTCATTGATCCACATCAATCGGTGCGCAAAAAACATATCCGCCATAGCGGGAACGCCTGCCCGCCGCTTCTATTCGTTCATTGTCCGGTTCCGGACGAACTAGAATTGGTGGATTCCATGAAAAGCACCCTATTGGCGACGGTCGCAGTCCTTGCGCTCGCTTCGCCGTTATTCGCGGCCGAGACGGGCAAGACCGTTGGGCAATCGCCCTCATCGTTTTACCTGGCTCAGGATAGCGCGACCATGAGATGTCAGATCGTCGAGAGCCAGCCTGCGACCGACAGCAAGATGAAGGTTGTCGGCGTCGCGCACACGACAAGGACTTCCGCAGAAGCGGCTTTGAAAGCCGACAAGACTTGCGCCAAGTGATCGATCAAGTCGCGGCGCGGGTCTATTGCTTCGCTAGAAGCACGAGACTTTAGACCTGCCACGTGACCTTCAGAGCACTCTGCGTTGAGGCTCTTCGTCAGCAGCTGCAACAAAGGCAATCATCAAGCCGGCCAGTGACACGCAAGCCACTTGCCGCTTGAGATGCTTCAAGTTCGAGAGGTACAGCGATGAATAGGCAGACTAGGACATGCGCGACTGCCGCCGCGCTCTTCGGCGCCGCGATGCTCGGCTCGGTACTTCCTTCAGGGGCAGCTCCGATCTCGCCGAGCGCGCCTCTTCTGACAGAAGGGACGTCCTCGTCCGAAGTGACGGAGGTCGGCTATCGACGCCATTACCGCAGTCGCGGCTATCGGCCTGCTCCCGGGGCGGCCATTGGTCTTGGAGTTCTTGGTGCCGCAGCGGGAGCCGCCGCCTATGGGGCCTACGGCCCCGGCTACTACGGTCCGGGTTACGCGCCGGGCTACGCACCAGGTTACTACGGCGGTCCCTACCCGTATCGCCGCCAATACTACGCCCCCTACTAAGGGCACCTTTAACGCCATTTGGGCGTGGCAAGCTCTGGCGCAGGCCCGCGCCACTGAACGCGCTCTCGAGCGGCCGTCGCTCGAAAACACGATTAACGCTGCGGTTCAGTGACCGCGATGACGCGGCAGCGTATTCAATCTGGAATTTGGAGACACACCATGGACTGGAATCAAATCGAAGGAAACTGGAAGGAGCTCCGAGGCAAGGTGAAGGAGCAATGGGGCAAACTTACCGACGACGATCTCACCGCAATCAACGGCAAACGCGAGCAGCTCGAAGGTCGGCTTCAACAGCGATATGGCTTTGCCAAAGATCAGGTTCGCAAGGACATCGATAGCTGGTTCTCTTCCCTCAAGTAGGTTTCCAACCGAGCCCTTGATATCTTGGCGCTCCCTAGGGGAATCGAACCCCTGTTTCAGCCTTGAGAGGGCCGCGTCCTAACCGCTAGACGAAGGGAGCGTGAGGGCTAGCCAATAACCTCGAAATTTGTCCGCCGCAAGGACCCCGACGGGCCTTTTACGGCTCGTTGGCAAATTTCAGCTTTCCGGCCGGCTTCAGGGTGTGGGCGTCGAAGGTGCGGATCTCGGTGATGCCGCCGACGTCCAGCGTGACCACGAGGCGGTCGCCGGCGACGCCGGTCGAGACGATCCTGGCGCCCTTCGGCAGGGTGGCGATGACGTCGCCCACCGGTTCGGGCGCCCTTCCCTCGGACTTGAAAAGGCGGTAGCCCACCGCGATCAGCACGGCGCAGATCGCCAGCGCCGTGGTCAACCCCGCGATCAGCATCATCCGCCGCACCCGCGCGAACAGCGCGGCCTGCTCGGGGGTCGGTTCGGGAACAGCGGTATCAGACGTCGTCATGGAAAGCTCTGGGTCTGCGCAAAGGTTGGAGGTCGTGGTCGCCGGCGACGAGGGCTCGGCCCGGCTCGACCGCGTGCTGGCGGCGCGCCGGCCGGAGCTGTCGCGATCGAGGCTGAAGGCCCTGATCCTGGCGGGCGCAGTGCACCTGAAGGCCTCCGCGGTCCGCGACCCCGCTTATCACGTCAATCCCGGCGATACGATCATAATCGACGTGCCGGAGGCGGCGCCCGCCGAGCCCAAGGGGGAGGAGATCGCCCTCGATATCGTGTTCGAGGACGACGACATCATCGTCATCAACAAGCCGAAAGGGCTGGTCGTGCATCCGGCGGCAGGCCACGAGACCGGCACCCTGGTGAACGCGCTGATCGCCCATTGCGGCGCCTCGCTGTCGGGCATCGGCGGGGTGCGCCGGCCCGGCATCGTGCACCGGCTCGACAAGGACACGACCGGGCTGATGGTGGTCGCCAAGAACGACCTGGCGCATGCCTCGCTATCGGCCCAATTCGCCGATCACGGCCGCACCGGCGAGATGCGGCGCGGCTACATGGCCTTTGCCTGGGGGGTGCCGAACCGGCATCGCGGCACGGTGGACGCGCCGATCGATCGCCACCCGCATGCGCGCGAGAAGATGGCGGTGCGCCAGGGCGGCCGCGAGGCGGTGACGCATTGGGAGATCCTGGAGAGCTTTGCCGGGCGCGATGGAAAGCCGGTCGCCGCCCTGCTCGCCTGCGAGCTCGAGACCGGCCGCACCCATCAGATCCGCGTCCACCTCGCTCATATCGGCCACCCCCTGATGGGGGATGCCGTCTATGGCCCGCATTTCAAGACCAAGGCCAACCAGCTCGGCCCTGAGGCGCAGGCCGCTTTGGCGACGCTGGGGAGGCAGGCCCTACATGCTTACCTGCTGGTATTGGAGCACCCGAGGACAGGAGAATTACTCCACTGGGAGGCGCCTCTGCCGGAGGATTTGCTTCTCCTCGAACGCGCCCTCAAAGCGGCGCTATGACGCAGGCCGCTTCAGAAAGCCTTTACATTACAAAAAGTTATAGCTGCCACACGGGGACGTGACGTCAGCAATCCTTCCCTTTTCGACCCCCGATGAGGTATATTGCGTCTGCGTTGAAATGACCAACGCGGAACATCGCAGCTACGACCGGCTTTAACACAGCGGTCGTCTGCCTGGCCCGCCGCTATCGGGGGCCTGAACCTTTTTGGAGGGCGCACTATGGCCCGTACCGCTGCTTTGCCGGTCCTCAATGGAGAATCCGGCCTTTCTCGCTACCTCGCCGAGATCCGCAAGTTTCCGATGCTGGAGCCCCAGCAGGAATACATGCTCGCCAAGCGTTGGCGCGAGCATGACGATCGCGACGCGGCGCACCAACTCGTCACCAGCCACCTCCGCCTCGTGGCCAAGATCGCCATGGGCTATCGCGGCTACGGCCTGCCGATCTCCGAGGTCGTCTCGGAAGGCAATGTCGGCCTGATGCAGGCGGTGAAGCGTTTCGAACCCGAGAAGGGGTTCCGTCTCGCCACCTACGCCATGTGGTGGATCAAGGCGTCGATTCAAGAGTACATCCTGCGTTCCTGGTCGCTCGTGAAGATGGGCACCACCGCGAACCAGAAGAAGCTGTTCTTCAACCTGCGCAAGGCGAAGAGCAAGATCAACGCGCTGGACGAGGGCGATCTCCGCCCCGACCAGGTGAAGATGATTGCCAAGCGCCTCGGCGTCACCGATCAGGACGTGATCGACATGAACCGCCGCCTCGGTGGCGACGCGTCGCTCAACGCTCCGATCCGCGACGACGGCGAAGCCGGCGAATGGCAGGACTGGCTGGTCGACAACACGCCCAACCAGGAAGCCATGATGGCGGAGCACGAGGAATATGATCACCGCCGTGACGCGCTGAACGGCGCCATGGGCGTGCTGAACCCGCGCGAACGCCGCATCTTCGAGGCCCGCCGCCTCGCCGATGAGCCGATGACGCTGGAGGACCTTGCCGCCGAATTCGGCGTCTCGCGCGAGCGCGTCCGCCAGATCGAGGTCCGCGCCTTCGAGAAGGTGCAGTCCGCGGTCAAGGGCACGATCGCAAGGCAGGAACAGGCCGCACTGGAAGCCGCGCATTAAGCGGGCTCTCGCCGCGGAGACGGATTGGCGGATCGAAAGAGAGAAAAAGCCGGCGGCAACGCCGGCTTTTTTGTTTGTGTGACGCGCTTTTGTTTGTGTGACGCGCTTGTTCGGCTGGATGGCGCAGGCGGTGCAAGCTCCGCTGTCATTCCGGGGCGCGCGGAGCGCGAGCCCGGAATCCCTGGGTCGCAGAGTTGGCGGATCAATGGATTCCGGGCTCGCGCCAAGAGGCGCGTCCCGGAATGACGGCTGAGACCTACTCCCCCCACTCCCTTGCCATCGTCGCGAGCGAGCAGCCTTCGCAATAGCGGGCGTCCTTGTAGTCGATCCAGTTGTGCGCATAGACGCGGTCGAGCGGGATGTCGTAACGCGCGCGCAGCACCTTCACGAGGATCTTCCACGCCGCGACCTGGGCTTCGGTCGGGCCCGCCGTCACGTCGGGATAATTGCCGGCGAACTCCACGCCGATCGAATTGTCGCGCACCACCTGGCGGTAGGTCGAGCGGTTGTCGATGTATTTGTTGTCGTTGCGGTTGGCGCCGTCGCCATGGGTCGGCACCAGATTCTCGGCGACCGCCCAATAGACCGTGCCGTCGGTCTCGACCCAGACCGTAACGCCGCGCCGTGTCGGGTGCTTCGCCTGCGCTTGCGCGCCGCCGCGCGCCGAGCCCGCCGGTCCCTCGGTCTGGTGCACGATGATGTTGCGCCAGGGCTTTGCGTTGCGGACATCGCCCCACGGCGCCAGCCAGACGATCTTCAAGCCGGGAATGTCGGGCGTGCCGGAGGCGCGCGCGAGCTTTGCGAGCTCGGCATCGGTGGCGGCGGCAGGAGCGATCAGAAGGAGAGCGGCGAAAACGGCCGCGGGCAGGCGAAACATCATCATGCGAGGTCCAATGCGGCCCAAGCCTACAGCATGATGCGAACAAGTGTGCAGCGGTTTTCCGCCAAAGATCATGCTCAAACAAACAAGCCGAAGCGCGATGGCGATTCATCCTGATCGCGTCGCGCCTTGACAGGCTTTACGCGAATTTCCTCAACGCCTCGACCGTCTCCGGCGAAAGCGGCGGGGCGGGATCATGGATCGCGAAATCGTTCTTGCCGTTCTTCTTGGCGGCATAGAGGGCATGGTCGGCATTGGCCATCAGGCGATCCGGGAATTTCCCGATGTCGCGGTCCCACTGCGCGACCCCGATCGAGATCGCGATCGGAATGTCGCTGCCGGTGCAGGTGGCGGCATCCTGACGGCAGACCTCGATCACGCGGCGGGCGATCGCGGCCGCCTCGCGCAAGGACGAGGACGGCAGCACGACGCAGAACTCGTCGCCGCCGGTGCGGGCGAGCATGTCGCCGGGCCGGAGGCGCGTCTGCGCCATCAGGGTGAAGTGCTTCAGGCAGGCATCGCCGGCGGCATGGCCATGGGTGTCGTTGATGGTCTTGAAGCCGTCGAGATCGATCAGCAATAGCGCAAACGGCGCGCCAGAGCGCTCCGAGCGGGCACATTCCTCGGTCAGACGCTGCAGCAGGTGCCGCCGGTTCGCGACGCCGGTGAGATCGTCGAGCAGCGCGAGGTCGGCAACCTCGTTGCGCAAGCGATCGATCGCCATCAGCAGGAAACCGAAATTGAGCGTCATCGACAGGAACAGCAGCACCAGAACCAGGAAGCCATGGACCTGACCGGCGCCCTGCGCCGAGAAGTCGTAGCCGAACAGGTTGCCCGCCGTTCGCACCGCGAACATCCCGATGACGGCGATAATGACGATAGCGGACAGCCGCGCCCCGGGGCTGGCGCGACCTTCAGGCGGCGACAGCAACAAAGGTAACGCCAGCACCAGCGGCACGGCCTGGCCGAGCGTGTAGCTCGCCATGCGCAGCAGCATGTGATCGACGACGAACAGGAACACCACGATGCCGGCGAGGCTCAGCATCGTCGTTGCCGCCATCAGACGCCACGACACCGGCCGGTCGTAGAAGCGCTGGATGCCCATGGCGGCGAGGCAGCAGGCCATGATGATGCCGACGGCGCCGGCCACGGTTGGCACGGCAGAGTCGATGAACAGGCGCAGCAGCGCGGTCGTCGCGCCGGCCGAGCCGACGAAAGCGGATCCCATCCAGAACCGCGCCGCCATGAATTTCGGATAGGAACGCGCTACATAGGCCCAGATTAGCCCGAGCGCGAGAAAGTTGACGATGAACACCGTCCAAAGTGTCGGCACGCTCAGCATGACGGCCGCAGGACGCGCAGCAGCCCGCCCTCTCCGTTTGGCAAAACTCCGTCCATCACCGCCCCCGGGTTCTTGCGGAGGACCATGCGCCCGGCGCGCTTAATGGAGTCTCACCGCAATCGCGTAAACTCGGGCATTGGTTTTGGATTGATGAATCCGCGAACGGATTGCGGCATCGTTAATCAAGCCTTGCCGCGGAGGAGCGGGCTGCGCCGCGGAAGCCCTGTGAGGCGGATTCGCGGCCAAAAATCACCCGAAAATGCATCTGAGCTGTGGATAACGCAATGACGGAGATATGACAGCGCGGGGCAGCCGGCTCCGAATCTGCTGAGTTTGTCATCGAGGATGTTGCGAGGCTGGCCCTCCGCCGAGCATCCCTCGTGTCGCGTTCCACCATTAACCCTTGAGAGGATACTATGGCTAAGAAAGCGAAGAAGGCGGCGAAGAAGAAGGCGAAAAAGGCCAAGAAGGCGAAGAAGAAGTAACGAGGCTTCTGTTTCTTTGCCCGGGTGGAGTCTCGCTCCGCCCGGGCGTCGGGTCGGATCGGGCGGGTTTGAAGGCGGCGGGCGCAAGGCCCGCTTTTTTATTAGGTGGATGTTCGAGGCGCTTTGCCCGGGGAGAAGCCCGGGCATGACCACCTTTCGAGACGTGAAGAAGAACCTACCGCTCCGAAAACGCGAGCCTGGCGCCGAGCGCGGCAAATCCCGCGGCGAAGCTCCGCCGCAGCCAGGCCATGACGCGGGGGCGGGAGATGACGCGCTCGCGCACCGAGGCGGCGCACAGGCCGTAGAGGACGAACACCGCGAACGTCATCGCCATGAAGGCGCCGCTCAATTCCAGCATGCGCGCCAGCACATGGGCCTCGTCCGCCGCAATGAACTGCGGCAGGAAGGCGAGGAAGAAGATCGACAGTTTCGGATTGAGGATGTTGATCAGGAAGCCGGTGACGATGACGCGGCCGCTCGACCGCTCCTTGATCTCGCCGTCAACCGCGAGCGTCCCCGTCTCGCGCAGCGCCTGCCAGGACATATAGAGCAGATAGGCGACGCCGCACCATTTCAGCACGGCGAAGGCGAGCGCGCTGGTGTGGAGCACGGCGGCAAGGCCGAGCATCGCCGCCACCATGTGCGGCACGATGCCGAGCGTGCAGCCGAAGGCGGCCGCCATGCTGGCCCGCGAGCCGCGGGTCAGCGCCGAGGCGAGCGTGTAGAGCACGCCGGTGCCGGGCGATGCGACGACGATGAGCGAGGTGAGCAGGAAGGACAAGGTCATGAGCGGACCTTACCACCGCGGCTCGCGGCGAGAAAGCGAGCCCGCGGGGGGAGCCGTCAGGACAGCTGAGCGATCTCCGCCTCGCGCAGCACGTCGAGCGGCGCCCAGGGTTTGGCCCAGAACTTGGCGCCATCGGGCAAGGGCTGCTTCAAGGGGCGGCCGGAGGTGACGACGACGTCGAGGTTCGGATTGCGGTGCTTGGCGACATGCGCGAGCTCGACGCCGTCCATGCGGCCGGCAAGCTGGACGTCGGTCAGCATCAGACAGAGCGCGCCGGCGCTCTTGTCGAGGACGCGCTCGGCGGCCTCCGCGCTTTCGCACTGGATGACCTGGTAGCCGCTTTCTTCCAGGAGAACGCAAAGCATCTCCCGCTGCATGGCGTCGTCTTCAACGATCAGCGCTGTCGCGCGAAACGGCTCTGCTTGTCCCATCGGCGGCTCCCAATGCATGCCTCCATGACGCATGTTAAAAACCGAGGCCGGCAACGGTTCGGTTTCATTTCAAAAAAAAGTAACTCATAGTTCCACGATCGGGGACTTGACGGGGGAGTTCATGACGACGATTCGGGGGGCGGCCGCCATCACGGGAGCGGCGAGCGGCATCGGCAGGGCGCTGGCCCTCGAGCTGGCGCAGCGCGGCTGCGATCTCGCGCTGGCCGATCGCGACGAGGCCGGATTGAAGGCGCTCGCCGCGGAGATCGGAACAACGCGGAAGGTCAGCGTGCATCGCATCGACGTCGGCGAGCCCGCCGACATCGTGCGGTTCGCGAGCGAGGCGACCACCGCGCATCCCGCCCTCGGCATCGTCGTCAACAATGCCGGCGTGGCGCTCATGGGCTCGTTCGAGGAGATCGACCAGGCGCAGATGAACTGGTTGTTCGACATCAATTTCTGGGGCGTGGTGCACGGCACGCGCGCTTTCCTGCCGCATCTGAAGACGCTGGCAGAGGCGCACATCGTCAATCTCTCCTCGATCTTCGGCATCATCGCGCCGCCGGGGCAAGCGGCCTATGCGGCGGCAAAGTTCGCGGTGCGCGGCTTCTCCGAGAGCCTGCGGCATGAGCTTTCGGCGGCAGGAAGCCCGGTGAAGCTGTCGGTGGTCCATCCCGGCGGCGTCGCCACCGCGATCGCGCGCAACGCGCGCACCGGGGTCGGCGTCACCGACAATGCCCGCCGCGCGCAATCGATCGAGCGGTTCGAGAACGCAGCGAAGACCACGCCGAAGGATGCCGCGCTGCGCATCATCAGGGGCATCGAGAACAACGAGCCGCGCATCCTGATCGGCAACGACGCCCGCTTCATGGACCTGTTGCAGCGCTTCCGCCCGGGAACGTACTGGGCGCCGCTGCAGCGGCGGCTGGAGAAGATGGCGAAGGGGACGTAAGTCAGGGACGTGATGGCGACGCGGCGAGTTCCGCTGACATTCCCCGCGCAGGCGGGGAATCCAGTACGCCGCGGCTCATCGAGTGAACCACGACTGCCTCGGCGTACTGGATCGCCCGGTCAAGCCGGGCGATGGCACCGCGTGTGGTGCGTGAGTGCGCGTTGCTTCTCGAAGTGCTTCCCTCACTGCCCCGCCAGCCGATCGGCGAAATACCCGATCGTCTTGCGATAGACCACCGCCCTGTTCCACTCCCGCATCGCCTCGAAATTCGGCGTGCCTTCATCATAGGGCTGGCCCATCTTGAAGCCGTTGGTGTGCAGGAGGTTCGCGGTCGAGGCGAGCACATCGGGGACGCTGTGGCGGAGATCGACGTGGCCGTCGCCGTCGAAATCGACGCCGTACTTGATGTAGGACGACGGCAGGAACTGGGTCTGGCCGATCTCGCCGGCATAGGCGCCGATGAGGTCGCGCAGCGGCAGGTCGCCGCGCTGCACGATCTTGAGCGCGGCGAGCAGTTCGCCCTGGAACAGGTCGGTGCGGCGGCAATCATGCGCGAGCGTCGCCAGCGTGCGGACCACCGGCAGCTTTCCGGTGTCGCCCTTGCCGAAATCGCTCTCCAGCCCCCAGATCGCGACCAGGATATGGCGGGGCACGCCGAACTGCTGCTCGATGCGGGAGAGCAGCGCAGCGTGACGCTGGAGCATCGCGCGGCCGCCATTGATGCGGCCGGGGCCGACACGGGTCGAGACGTACTGCTCGAAGCTCTTCTTGAAGGTGTAGCGCTGGCGCCGGTCGAAGGCGAGCACGGCAGCGTCCTGGGTCACGCCGCCGAGCGCCGCATTGGTCACGCCCGTCGAGACGCCGGCGGCCTGGGCTTCCTGCGCCATGCTGGCGACGAAACTGTCGAAATCGCCGCCGCAACGGGCGGCCTGCGCCGACCCGCCGGTCAGACAGACGACGACGGCGGCGGCGAGAAGCGGTCTCAGCATGTGCAGCAGTTCCCCAGATTCCTTGCGCGAAGCAGCTGGCGATCATGCCCGGGAACACAGCGAGCGTCAAAGCGCAGGACCTTGAAGCGCAAGGCTTGATCCGCATCAAACCATCTCACGCCGTGCTTTCTAGATTGAGGCAAACAGGAGAACCGCACATGACCGGAATCACCTTGACCGCCGAGCAGATCCGCAATGCCCCCGCCCCGGTGCGGCAATGGATCGAGCAGGAGGTGATCGCCACACTCGGGCTGGCGCCACGGACACCGGAGGCCGCGCCGCCGCCACAGGCGGCCCATCTCGTCGCCTGCAGCGTGGAAGAGATGGCCGGCGTGCTCGAGCACATCCGCGGCGTGCTTCCTGCGGTGAACGTGCTGTTCGAGCTCGGCCGCCCCGGCATCAGCTTCGGCCGTCCCGCGGTGATGACGTTCCGCCTGATGGACATCCTGCATCACACGCGCCTGCAGGACATCGGCCAGGTGATGACGTGCCTTGAGATGATCAACCAGGCGCTGACCGAAGTGAAGAAGGACCCATCGGTTCGGTTCTGCGGCTTCGACAATGAGGGGCACTGCCTGATCGCGCCGCAGACGCAGGTGAGCATCGCAACGCTGTGGCAGACCATGATGGAGCGGCAGCAAGCGGCGCAGGAGTCGGGCAGTCGGATCGCGCCGGCGGCGTGAGGTGGATAGTATCGCCAAGACCACTGCTCGTCATTCCGGGGCGAGAGTTGGCGCTACAATGCCGATGCCTGAGCAACCGTCAGTCACTGCATCAAAGCCAGCATGAAGCGATCATCCATGGCCGACCACCAGCCTCAATCAACCCGCGCCCTCCTCCGCATCCCGCTGTTCCGCCTGCTCGCCATCAACCTCGCGATCGGCGCCTGCGCGGCCGCGCTGCTGGTCGGCGGCCTGCTCTGGCTCAATCCCGGACATCTGCGCGAGCTGATCTTCGCCGACCGTGCGCCCGGCGTGGCGCTTCTCCTGCTGCTCGCCTCCTTCCTCATCACCTTCGGCTCGGCCGCGATGGGCAGCGCGATCATGGCGCAGGGGCGCAAGGAGGACACCGACAAGGGTGGCGGCCACGGGTCGCGACTCGCCCTGCAGGAATTGACGCAGCGCACACACACGCATTGAGATACGCGCCGGGAGGATGGCACCGGCCTTGCTTTGCGATCACAGAGCACGCAAGCGGGAATACGTGCAGGCCAACGCACGTTCCTACAGAGCGCGTTGCTCTCGCAGGGTCGCAACAGCAAGCGAGATGAACAAATGATTTGGCAGCCCAAACCATGTCTCGATGTATGCCCACGTCGCACATCGGAACAAACGCATATCTGATGCGCTCGCTGCGACATCGACACCACCACGATTTGCCTTGCCATCGCAGCGCGCCTTCTATAATCTTCTATTTTAAGTTGTCGCCCTGCCAGCCCCGGGCGACGGTGAGACCAAGATAAACGGCGGGCTTCGGGCCCGCCGTTTATTGGAGGCGAAAGTCTCCCCGAAGGGTCGCAGAAGATCCCTGGCTCCCTCTCCGCATCAGGTCCCTTCACAGCCGCGTCAAGCCTGCCGCGTTCGGTTACGGCGGTGGCGAAGTTATTTGACTGTGGCGCGATGATCGACGACAAGCCGCCATGGCCAAGAAACCCGGAACCAATCCCAAAGGCGAATTCGCCTTCTTCAACGTCGTCTATGAAGACGATTCCCAACGCTCCAATCGCCGCGTGCCCGCCGAACTGCTCGGCGGCCTCGACGGCGACGAACCCGCGCGCGGCTTCATCATGGAGCAGGACCGCGTAATCGCCGAAAAGAGCGGCCGCCCGCCGCTGGAGATCAAGCGGCTCGAGCGGGTCGGGGCGAAGAAGAAGTAGGCGGGCACTGGCAGGCACTCACCACCGTCCGCTCCGCTTGGTCCAGGCAAGCAGCAGATCGGCAAACCGGTCATAGAAGAATCGTGTGAACGGCAGCGGTACGCGATTGCTGAGCAGCGCTGCAAGCCACCCCCTGGCGTCAGTCGCCACAGCACAATCGCGACATCCGCGCCAACGATGAGCCGCCCTGCCTCATCGGGTCGCATGCAGCCGCCGCCTGATGTCGTCCAGCGAGGCGCCAAAGTGCGCCAGCGCGTCCGGCTGCTCGTTGATGTCCTTGAACTCGACCATACCCGCACGCACCAGCGCCAGCAGCTTGTTGCATTGCCAGTCGATACCGGCGGCGCAGACGAGGCAGCGAGTGTTGTACCAGACGGTGAGATTAGCCGGCATTACGCGGCGCCAGAATCCATCTTGGCGTTTTCAGGTAGCCCACCATCGGAACGTAACTTCGCTGAAAAGTCACGCAGCGCCTTTGGGACAAAATCAACAAAGATCATGCCGGAGACGTACAAACCAAATATCTCCTCAGCGGTCTTCTCAAGGAAAAAGCTTCCGTAGTCTTGGTGAACGAGCCTGTTGCGCTCTCGACCGATTTCAATGAAGTCGGCAATTGACTTGGTCAGATTCCGATCCTCACGCAGGAATTTGGCCATATGCGCCTTAAAATCTTCTCCAAACATGTTGAAGAACATGTTTGCATTGCTTGAATTCCAATCAAACCACGTGTGATACTGCCGACTAACAGCTTTATTCTTGACCAAACTAGGAATCATCGTATTCCCGCCAGCAACTTCGGCACAGAACGAAATTACATCGGTCGTGATTCGAAACTCAAAATGGCTTGCTGCGCATAGGAGCAGGGTCTTACGAAAATTCTCGTTCAGCGTATTTCTGAAGGAGACCGCATTGTATTGATCCATCATTCCAACGATAGCAGCGTATTCTCCATAAAGCTTATCGACGATCGTGCCCATCTAGTTGGCTACCTACAATGTACTAATCAGCGATCGCGCCCGCTTGAGACGGGTCGCAACATTAGTAGTACGCGTCGTGCCCTCTAGGGAAGCAGCGACAAACTGCTTATCACGCTCGAGTGCCGAGATCTCGTCGGGATCAATTTCACCTTTTGTCACTCGCCTCTTTTTGAAGGCTGCATCGCAAGTCGCCGTGAAGACCGCTTCGAAAAGCGCGATGTTGAATCGATTGTTTTTCGGATTGATAAATGCATCTCTTGGCAACTCATCCGACGCATCAAGGAAAGAAGTGAATAGTTTGTAGAGGTAGTCGTTCTGCTTATCATCATGCCCCTCAGTCATACGAGAGAATTGATTTAGAAAGCGAACCATTGATGGAGCATATTCATCTCCACTGATAAGCATCGCGAGCCCTCGTAAAAGGATCTCGATATCCTTCATATGCAAATCGGGCTCGGGAGAATTTAGAATCTTACGCCAACGCTCATCTGTGTTTACTCGGTAGAGCATGTCGTAGAATTTCGAATGATACATGCTCGTCCGAATTTCCTGCGGACGAAGATTGATGCCTCCTGTATTCAAACGATTGAATACCTCGTACATCGACGAGTCATCATCAACTGGACTATTCTGCTTTACAATAATGTTGCGTATGGGGCGCAGATCAAATTGCGTCTTGTACTCGCCTAGAGTCGAATAGTTTAGACCGTGAAACTTGTTGGTTTGATTAGGAAGCTTCTCCGAAAGCTTCAGCTTAAAGTCGTCGAAGTATTCATCATTGTGCAAAACTTCGTCTGGAATTCTTCCTTCCTTGTCAAAGATCGCCCGGATTTCAACGCGCTTATCTTTTCGAGGAAACTTTCGCTTGATGAAATAATAGATGGACATCAACCGTTGCTGACCATCAATGACCAGGAAACGATTACGAGCCTGCTCGTACAAGAAGAGCTGAGGGACGGGGATGCCAAGTATGAGCGACTCGATGAGCTTGGATGCCCGCACCTGATCCCAAACAAAGTTGCGCTGAAATCCGGGTATTCGAACCGCGCCCGACTCTATGAAATTGAAAAGCGTAGAGACATTGAAATCATTTGGAGTAGCCGTAATGTCGTATTCGTCGATCTGTAGTTCGTCTTCCTCATCGGCATAGTCTTCGAACCACTCCGCCATCGTTCCTCCGGCAAGCTGCCACAATCATTTGTCGCAACTATAGCGCGCATCGCGGAACGAACAATAGAAAAACGGCGGGCCTTCAGCCCGCCGTTTGCGTTTGAATAGATTGCCCGGGTCAGGCCCGGGCATAACGATCCGAATTAGTTGTCCAGGAACGACCGCAGCTTCCGGCTCCTCGACGGATGCTTCAGCTTGCGCAGCGCCTTCGCTTCGATCTGGCGGATGCGTTCGCGCGTCACCGAGAACTGCTGTCCCACTTCTTCCAGCGTGTGGTCGGTGTTCATGCCGATGCCGAAGCGCATGCGCAGGACGCGTTCTTCGCGCGGCGTCAAGGACGCCAGCACGCGCGTCGTGGTCTCGCGCAGGTTGGACTGGATCGCGGCGTCGATGGGCAGGATCGCGTTCTTGTCCTCGATGAAATCGCCGAGATGCGAATCCTCCTCGTCACCGACGGGCGTCTCCAGCGACAGCGGCTCCTTGGCGATCTTGAGGACCTTGCGGACCTTCTCCAGGGGCATGCCGAGCTTCTCGGCGAGCTCTTCCGGGGTCGGCTCGCGGCCGATCTCGTTGAGCATCTGGCGGGACGTGCGCACGATCTTGTTGATCGTCTCGATCATGTGCACGGGGATGCGGATGGTGCGGGCCTGGTCGGCGATCGAGCGGGTGATCGCCTGCCGGATCCACCACGTCGCGTAGGTCGAGAACTTGTAGCCGCGGCGGTACTCGAACTTGTCGACCGCCTTCATCAGGCCGATGTTGCCTTCCTGGATCAGGTCGAGGAACTGCAGGCCGCGGTTGGTGTACTTCTTGGCGATCGAGATCACGAGACGGAGGTTGGCTTCCACCATCTCCTTCTTGGCCTGACGGGCCTCGCGCTCGCCCTTCTGCACGGAGTGCACGATCTTGCGGAACTCGACGATCTCGAGGCCGGTGAGGGCAGCTAGCTGATGCACCTCGTGGCGAAGGTCCTTGATGCGGTCCTTCTCGTGGTGGACGAAATTCTTCCAGCCTTTTGCGGAAAGTTTCGAGACGCGGTTGAGCCAGCGCGGATCGAGCTCCGAGCCGGTGTAGTTGCGCAAGAAGTCCTCGCGCGCGACGCCGTGGCTGTCGGCAAGGCGCATCAGGCGGCCCTCATGCGAGACGAGGCGCTTGTTGATGTCGTAGAGCTGCTCGACGAGCGAGTCGATGCGGGCCTGGTTGAGGCGCAGCGACTTCACCTCGACGATGATCTCGTCCTTCAGCTTCTTGTACTTGCGCTCCTGGTGCGGCGAGAGCGACTCGTTCTGGAGCTGGTTCTGGATGTCCTGCTCCTGAAGCTTGCGCAGCTTCTTGTAGCTGTCGGCGATCTTGTCGAAGATCTCGACCACCTTCGGCTTGAGCTCGGCCTCGATCGCCGCGAGCGACATCTGGTTCTCGAACTCGTCGTCGTCCATGTCGGCTTCGGCGGCGGCCTCGCCCGGATCCTTCTCCTCGCTCGCCTCGGCGCCAGCGGCGGCAGGCGCGGCACGGAACGGGGTCGGCGCCGGCGGCGCCGCAGGCGGCGCCACATGCGCGGGCGCAGCGGTGGAGACGGCCGCGGCCTCGCCGCCCTCGGCCGAAGCTTCACCGGCCTCGCCGCTCGGACCTGCGATCATCGCGGTGTTCATGCCGCCCTTGGCGTCCGGGCCGGCATAGGTCGCTTCGAGATCGATGATGTCGCGCAGGAAGATCTTGCCTTCGTTGAGCTCGTCGCGCCAGATGATGATGGCCTGGAAGGTCAGCGGGCTTTCGCACAGCCCTGCGATCATCGCCTCGCGGCCGGCCTCGATGCGCTTGGCGATCGCGATTTCGCCTTCGCGGGAGAGCAGCTCGACCGTGCCCATCTCGCGCAGATACATGCGCACCGGATCGTCGGTGCGCTCGCCCGGCTCGCTCTTCTTGACCTCGGTGACGGCCTTCTGGGTGACCTCGACGAGTTCGTTATCGGTCTCGTCGTCGGCCTCGTCCTTCTCCTCCTCGCCTTCGGTGTCGTCGGCTTCGGTGACGTTGATGCCCATGTCCGAGAGCATCGACATGATGTCCTCGATCTGTTCGGGCGAGGTCTGGTCGGACGGCAAGACTTCGTTGAGCTGATCGAAGGTCACGAAGCCGCGCTTCTTGGCCTGCTTGATCATCTTCTTCACGGCGGCGTCGGACAGGTCGAGCAAGGGCGAGGGCGCGTCCTGGGAGTCCTTCTCCGGCGCGTCCGCTGCCTTGTCGTCCTTTTCCTTGTCCTTCGCCTGCAGCGTCTTTGCCTTGGTGGCCATCCATTGCTCCTAAACGCGCTTCATGCGAGACGCCCGCCGCGCCTGCCTGAATTCACTTGAACCTGTTGCTCGACGCTCTCGCTTCGGCAGCTCTCGACACGGAAAGGGCGGCGCACAAACCTCTCGCCACCCCCAACTTTCTCTCGCCGGAATTGCCTAACGCTTCGTCAGCCTCTTTGTCGCGGCGGATGCAGGTGTAGTGCCACAGCGATTGCGCGGATTCATTCCTGACGCGTCTGTTCTGCCTGCGGCCGCCTCTGGGCCAAAGTGCTACAAGACCGTTAAGCCTCGATTAACCCTGTTTCTGCCGCCAAACCTTGGATTTGGCGAGTCTTTTAGCGGTTCCGGCCCCGGCCGTCCGCATGATTCTTTCACACACTCTTCTGAAGCCGGCCCGACAATTCGCCAAAACCCTCAATCAGGGCCTCGGTGCCGTCGACCTCGGCCATCCGGGCCTTGACGTCACGCAGCCACGCCAAATTGGCCTCGCTGGGGTCCTCCCCCAAGGCCAGCTCGGCGTCCTTCAGCTCCCTAAGTAGTGAATGCCATTGCCGATGCAAGACAACGAGCTGGTGCCAGGTCGCAAGAACGTCATCCCGCGCCGCGCCTTCGCGGGCACCCCACACCGCCTGGGTCGTGATGCCGTTCTCAACCCTTTGAAGAGCTTGGGAAAATCCGCCCCGTTCGAGATCGCTGCGCATCTTTTCGGCCAGCTCGCCGGGTTCCGGCAAGTGGTGGTGGTCGTTGGCGAAGGCGGCGATGATGCCGGCCCGGAGCTTATGGGCCTCGGGATGGGCCAGTTCCAGGGCGGCGACCTCCTCGAGGTGCTCATGCAGCAGCCAGGGGTGGTTGATCAGACATTGCAGGATCAGGGCTTCCCGGCGGGACATGGCGCTGCGCTGGCCCTTCATGATCGGGCTTGCCGCCAGCTGGGGGCTCGCCGCCTGGTAGGGACCGGACGGGAGCGGGGTCGGGCCGGGGGCGCCGCGGCGACCGCCGCTAAATCCTTGGCCGCCAAACCCCTGGCCGCCGAATCGATTCGCGCTTCCCCCTGCCCGCGGCTGGAACGGCCGGCCGCCGCCGGAGCGGAAATTGCCCCGGCCGCCAAAGCCGCGCCCACCTTCGGGCGCGAAGGTGCGCTGCAGCCGCTCGACGAACTCGTCGCGATAATAGCGCCGCACCACCTCGTCACGGATGCCGTTCGTGAGCTCCTTGATGCGCGCTTCCAGCGCAGCGCGGCGCTCGGGCGTGGCGAAATTGCCGCCTTCGAGCTCGCGCGACCAGATCATGTCGGCGAGCGGACGGGCAGCTCCGATCACCTCCTCGATCGCGCCGCGCCCGCCGGAGCGCACGAGATCGTCGGGGTCCTGGCCTTCCGGCAGCAGCGCGAAGCGCAGGCTCTTGCCGGGGCTGAGGAACGGCAGCGCGAGGTCGGCGGCACGATAAGCCGCCTTCTGTCCGGCGCGGTCGCCATCGAAGCAGAGGATCGGCTCGTCCGCCATCTTCCAGAGCAGCGCGAGCTGGCTTTCGGTCAGCGCGGTGCCGAGCGGCGCCACCGCACCCGCAAAGCCCGCGGTGACCATGGCGATGACGTCGACATAGCCTTCGACCACGATCAGAGCGCTGCCGTCATGCGTGGCTTTGCGCGCGGTCTGGTGATTGTAGAGATTGTCGCCCTTGTGGAAGAGCGGCGTCTCCGGCGAGTTCAGGTATTTTGCCGGAACGTCCTTCTCCAGCGCGCGTCCGCCGAATGCGATGACGCGGCCGCGCAGATCCGTGATCGGAAACATCACGCGATCGCGGAAGCGGTCGTACGGCACGGGGATGTCGTCACCGCCGATCAACAGGCCGGTCTCGACCATGTCGTCGACGGAGATGCCGAGCTTGCCGAGATGCTCCTTCAGCGCGAAGCGATCGGGCGGGGCATAGCCGAGGCGGAACTGCAATTGCGTCGCCGGCGAGATGGCGCGGTCGGCAAGGTAGCCGCGCGCCTTGGCGCCGAGCCGCGAGGCCAGCGTCTCCGCGAAAAACTTCGCCGCGAGATCCATGACGTCATGCAGCGACTTGCGCCGCTGCTCGTGCCGCGCCGCATCAGGAGTCACCGCCGGCAGCGGCAGGCCCGCCATGTTGGCGAGCCGCTCGACGGCCTCGGCGAACGGCAGGCCGTCGGTCTCCATCACGAAGGTGATGATGTCGCCGTGCTTGCCGGAGGAGAAGTCGTGATAAAAACCCTTCTGGTCGTTGACGTAGAAGGACGGCGTCTTCTCCTGCTGGAACGGCGACAGCCCCTTCCACTCCCGCCCCGCCTTCTTCAGCTTGACGCGCTTGCCCACGACTTCGGAGACCGAAAGCCGGGCACGAAGCTCGTCGAGAAACTGGGGCGTGAAGCGCATGGGCTGTGTCTAGCGCGAAACCGGGTGAGTCGGGCGAAAGATCAGGGATATAGGTGCGGGCTGGCCAGAAGTCAGGTTTGTCGGGCTTATACGCGCTGTTCACAGCCTGCCTTCCTTCCGGTCATTCCGGGGCGCCCGCAGGGCGAACTACGGTGCGCAATTGCGCACCTGAGAATCTCGAGATTCCGGGTTCGATGCTACGCATCGCCCCGGAATGACTGGAAAAGCTTGAATCCGCCCTGGTTCCACGCTTCCATAGCCTCATGTTCAGGACGTTTCGAGGCGGCCACAGCGGGGGCTGGCGCATCACCTCGATTTCGCCAGTGACGGGCGAGCCCCTGCCCTTCGTGCCGGCGCTGTCGGTCACCGACAGCGAGGCCGTGTCGCTGCCGCTGGTGCCCTCGCGCAATGCCTGGCGGCTGGTCGGCGTTGCGAGCAGCCTGCGCTACACCGAGCGGTCCGAGAAGCAGCAGCTCGTCGCCGTGCAGGCCGGCCTCGGCCGCATCGAGGCAACCAGCGCTGCGCTGATTCCGATCCGCAAGTCGCAGGCCTGGTGGGAGCTGACGCAGGAAGAGCGCCGCAGGATCTTCGAGGACAAGTCGCATCACATCGCGAGCAGCCTGCGTTTCCTGCCGGCGATTGCGCGCCAGCTCTATCACTGCCGCGACCTCGGCGGGCCCTTCGACTTTCTCACCTGGTTCGAATTCGCTCCCGCGGACGCCGCACTGTTCGAGGAGCTGGTGGCAATGCTCAGGCAGACCGAGGAGTGGACCTATGTCGAGCGCGAGGTCGACGTGCGCATGGTGAAGGAAGTGCTGTCGGCCTAGAGCAAGATCCGGACCCCAAGGCCGCGTTGGCCGCAAAGCGTGCAGCGGTTCGCCGACAAGATCATGCGCAACATACTAATGCTCGAGGAAGCGGCCCGACTCGATGTGCGGCAGACCGGTGACGGGCCAGTTGTAGACGTAGGTCCAGGCCTTCTCGGTGGCGCCGCCGGCGCGCGTCACATCGACCAACTGGCGCAGATATTCGGTCGGCTCTGGAAACCCCTCGCCGCAGGCTTCGTACATGTCGAGCTCGCGCAGGAGCTCGTCGGGCACGCGCAGGCGGAAGAGCTCGCCATGGACGATGTCCGTCGGCGCGTCGGAGAGCAGCAATCCCGGATAGTGCTTCACCAGGACGAGCCGGCCGCGGCAGGTCGCCTCGCCCAGAAACTCCGCGTGGCCCGCGAGCAGCCGCGCCATCGGATGGTCGAAGCCGCGCATCAGGGTGCCGTAGACGAAGAGGCGATCGGAGCTCATGGTGTTCCAACGTTGCGACGACGGCGCGATACCGTTAATCCGTTTACACACGTTGTTCTTCCATAGGCAAATCAGGATGGCTTTCGACACAGCCGAGGCGACCGACCAACTGCTCGGCGAGGGCGACATTCCGCCCGTGCATGAGGTGAATGCGGCAGGCGCATCTCCCTTCCTGCTCACCGCGGATCATTACGGACGGGTGCTGCCGCGCGCGCTCGGCGATCTCGGCCTCGCGGAAAGCGAGCTTGTCAGGCACATCGCCTGGGACGTCGGCATCGCCGGTGTCGCCGAGCGGCTCGCGCACATGCTGGATGCGCATCTGATCGCGCAGCGCTATTCACGCCTCGTGATCGACTGCAATCGCCCGCCGGGCGCCGCGAGCTCGATCCCTGTGATCTCCGAGGCGACCGTGATCCCCGGCAATGAAAATCTATCGGCTGCCGCCAAGGAGATGCGCCGGCGCGAGATCTTCGATCCCTATCACGGCCGGATCGGCGCGGCGATCGATGCGCGCGGGCGGGCGGGCAAGCCGACGGTGCTGGTGGCGTTGCACAGCTTCACGCCCGTCTATCACGGCGATCCGCGGCCCTGGCACATCGGCACGCTCTATCACCGCGACACCGTGCTGCCGCGGCTGATGCTGCAGCACCTGCGGGGCGAGAGCGGCCTCGTCGTCGGCGACAACCAGCCTTATGCGGTGAGCGACGCCACCGACTACACCATCCCCGTCCACGGCGAGGCGCGCGGGCTGATCAACACCGGCCTCGAAATCCGCCAAGACCTGATCACCGACGAAACCGGCCAGCAGCAATGGGCCGAGCGGCTGGCGCGGATCCTGCGCGAGATCGCAGCAACGCTGCGCGAGGACGGAATGGCGTGATGCTCACTTCGCCCGTGTCAGCGCCAGCCAGATGCCGCCGCCGATCATGAAGCCGCCGGAGACGCGCGACATCATCCGCGTGCGGCGCGCCGAGAAGAATTTTCGGGCGCGCCCGGCGGCGATGGCGTAGAGCGCATCGGTCATCACCGCCGTCACCATGAAGGTGGCGCCCAGCAGCGCGACTTGCGGAAAGTGCGGCTGGTTCATGTCCATGAACTGCGGAATGAAGGCGCCGAAGAACACCAGCACCTTGGGGTTCGACAGCAGCACCAGGAATCCCTGCAGGAAGAAGCCGCCGCGCGGCGGCGGTGGCGGCGCCTCGAGATCGACGCCCTCGACCGGCGCCCAGATCAGCCTGATGCCGAGCCAGATCAGATAGGCGGCGCCGGCAAAGCGCACCCAGTCGAACCAATAGCCCATGGTTGCCATCAGCGAGGTCAGGCCGACCGCGACGATGCCGATCACGATGGCAAGGCCCGCTTGCGCGCCGGCAACGTTGGTGAGCGCCGCGCGCGTGCCGTGGCGCAGGCCGTTGGCGATGACGAGCGTGACGATCGGCCCCGGCAGCAGCGCCAGCGCAATACAGGCGGCGACGAAGGCGAGATAGGCTTGCATGGACATCATGGGAGGACTCGCTGCGGTTTGCGCGCATTAATGCATGGCGGAGGCGGGAACGGAAGCTTGCTCGCAGCCGATCAGGCGCGCCAAGAACGGCATCTTGACATGCAACTATTCGGTTGCCTATCATGCGCAACCATGGATGAAGTCTTCAGAGCGCTCGCCGATGGGTCGCGACGGTCGCTGCTGGACAGGCTTCACGCCAGGAACGGCCAGACACTGAACGAACTCTGCGAGGGCTTCGCGATGACGCGTCAGGCCGTTGCCAAGCACCTTGTCATTCTGGAGAAGGCCAATCTGGTCACGACCATCAGACATGGCCGCGAGAAGCTGCACTACCTCAACCCCGTGCCCATCCATCAGATCGGCGAACGCTGGATCAAGAAATTCGAACGCGGCAAGCTCGCTGCGCTCGGCGAATTGAAACGTCAATTGGAGAAGCGCGAGGAATAGGCCTGCTCAACAAAGGATTGATGCGCGATGGATCTCGACCAGTTCAAGCCGCTCACCGTCTACACAATCTACATCGCCTCGACGCCGGAGAAGGTGTGGCAGGCCCTGACGTCGGCAGAGTTCAGCCGGGAGTACTTTTCCGGGTTCGCGGTGGAGATGGAGCCCAGGCTCGGCGGCACGTTCATCGTGCGCGCGCCGGACGGATCGGAGCACATCTCGGGCAAAGTCTTCGAATACGATCCGCCCAAGAGGCTGACGGTGACCTGGAACGTCAACTGGCCCGGCCTCGTCGAGAAACTCGGCACCACGCTCGTCACCTACGAGATCGAGCCCGCCGGCGAGGCCGTCCGCCTCACCCTGAGCCAGCGTCATGATCGTCAACTCAGCGAAGACATCCTCTCAGGCGGCCGCACCGGTTGGCCCGCGATCCTGTCGGGGCTGAAGAGCCTGCTGGAGACGGGCAAGGCGCCGCAGATCAAGATGTCGCCGCCAGTCAAGATGCTGGAAGCATTGAAGGCGATGGGGATCAAGATACCGTAGCGGCCGGACTCCGCCTGCTCATCGCTTCTTGGTCAGCGGCGGGTGAATCTCGTCGATCTTGCGACGGCAATCCGCTTCCGACTCGTGCGGGCCCGAGACAAAGGTCCCGCTGACCTTGATCGCGTACCAACCGGACTCAACTCCGAGCCGGAGCGCTTCGTCCGTCTTGACCTGCCGTGGAGAGAGAATTTGCATCTGGTGCTTTCGGTTGGCGTTCGACCTCAAATCGAACCGCGGTGACGTTTCAGGCAATGCAGCAGGCGGCCCCGCCGAAACGAGCAATGCACAAAACGACCGCCCCTACGGCGTCGCGATGTGCTCGCTCCACCGGTGCGGGGACTGAGCCATCTCAGGTCGCCCGCGCACGGTCGAGGAGCTGCGTGTTAGCAGAAGCGACAGCCATTCGAACGTTGCTGCACCGTGCGCGCATTCACGGCAATTAGCTATCGATTTCTCGCCCGCACGCGCCTTTGTGCGCCAGATGCATCGCCCGAGCGAAACAATGCCGGCGAAGTCTTGTGCCCGACCGCTTCGTAGCCATGTTAAAGGCGCAGCCAAGGGAACGTACCGCATGAAGCTCCGCGTCGGGTTCGAGATGCTGTACGAGTTCCCGCAGCCGACGCCTATGATCATGGTGTTGGGCACGCATTTCACGCGCGCCTCCGATGTCATCGTGCCCGACTTGCTCACCACCAGCCCCCCGGTGACCATTAGTCCCTATCGCGACCTCTTCGGCAATTGGTGCAGCCGCATCGTGGCTCCGCCGGGCGCCTTCCGCCTTGCCGCCGACGGCGTCATTCGCGACAGCGGCTTGCCCGACCCCGCGTTCCCAGACGCGTTTCAGCATGCCGTCGAAGCGCTGCCGACCGACACGCTCGTCTATCTGCTGGGCAGTCGCTATTGCGACACCGATCACCTGACGGATATCGCATGGAAGTTGTTCGAGAAGACGCCGCCGGGCTGGGCGCGGGTCCAGGCGATCTGCGATTTCGTTCATCGCCACATCACATTCGGCTATGAGCACGCGCGCGCAACCAAGACGGCACGCGAAGCCTACGAGGAAGGCAAGGGCGTTTGCCGCGACTATGCCCATCTCGCCATCACGCTCTGCCGCTGCATGAACATCCCGGCGCGTTACTGCACCGGCTATCTCAGTGACATCGGCACACCGCAGCCATGGCCTCCAGGAGACTTCGCTGCCTGGTTCGAGGCGTTCATCGGAGGAAGCTGGCGCATGTTCGATCCCCGCAACAACACACCGCGAATCGGCCGCGTGCTGATCGCGCAGGGACGCGATGCCGCAGACGTCCCGATCACCCAGACCTTCGGTCCGAATACTCTGGTCAATTTCAAGGTCTGGACCGACGAGGTTCCCTGATGGAGGACGCGCCCGCTGCGCTCTGCTTGGCAGGGACAAGGCGCGCCGGGCGAAATTCCGCAAGCGCGTGAGCGCCTGACCGTTGCAACCGGCTCCCTCTCAGGCGACCGGCGCCACCAGCCGCCGGTAGAGATGCCAGGTCGCATGCCCAAGCACCGGCAGCGTCACGATCAGCCCGAGAAAGTAGGGCAGCGCCGAGACGATCAGCAGCATCACGATCAGCGCGGCCCACGAGATCATCGGCAGCGGGCTCGCGACGACGGCACGTACGCTCGTCACCATGGCCGTGACGAAATCGACGTCGCGATCGAGCAGCAGCGGGAACGACACCACGGTCAGCGAGAACAGGATCAGCGACAGCACGGCACCGACCGCGTTGCCGATGCCGAGGAACAGCAGGCCCTCGTTGGTCGTCAGCACCACCGTCATGAACTCCTGCAAGCTCGAGAACGAGGCATTGAGGCCGAGCAGCAGCGCGATCAGGAGCCGCACCTGGTACATCCAGACCACGAACACGAACAGCGTCACGAAGGCCATCCAGCCGATCTCGCTGCGCGAACGGATCGCCGACCAGATCGCACCGAATGAGACCGGCTCGCCGCGCTCGCGGCGGCGGCTGATTTCGTAGAGGCCAATTGCCACGAACGGTCCGATCAGCGCAAAACCCGCGGCAAGGGGATAGACCAGATAGACCATGCCGAAGGCGGTGAGGCAGAGCATGATGGCGATGCCGCCGGCGGCGTAGAGCGCGCCGAAGCAGACACCGTAAAGAGGCAGCGCCTGGAAGTCGCGCAGGCCTTCGACCAGCGCCTCGGCGATGTCGGTCCCCGCCACGGGACGCACCACCGGATCGACCTTGCCCGAGATGGACATCAGCTTCCTCCGTAAACCGGCGCGATTTTTCGTTGCGCGCTTGCCGCGATATTAGCGCCGCCGCGCGGACGCGCAACTTGATGCCGGCCGGCGCGAAGAGAGCGGCGACGAGACGATGATCGCAATGCGAAATCTTGGCCTTTCGTGCGATATTCGCGGCGATGACTATGGACGGGGCAGATGATCGTGCCTCAAATTGTACCTCCGAGCACCCTCGCCTGAGAGCCGATCGCCCACCGATGAGCCTGCGTACCCGGTTACTGATTCTCGTCATCGCGGCCATGCTGGTGCCGGCGATCCTGGTCGGGCTCCGTTTTGTGCAGAACCGTGCCAGTGAGATCGACGCGGCGCTGGCCAATCTGGTCGCATCCGCCGACGACATCGCGGGCGATTTGGACGAGAAGATCAAGGGCACCGCCCAACTTCACTATGGGCTCGCCCGTGCCCGCGATCTCGACACGCGCGACAAGGCGGCATGCTCGGCATTCCTGTCTGATGTCCGCGAAGAATACCCGCAGTTCACGGGCATCCTGACCATCGATCCCGACGGCAGTCTGTTCTGCGACTCGCTGCGGACCAACCGCACGCTCGACCTGAATGACCGCGGCTATTTCAAGCAGGTGAAGGGTCTTCATGGCGTCGTCGCAGTCGAGCCGGTGTTCGGCCGGCTCACCGGGCTATCGGTGCTGCAGATCGCCTATCCCGTGCGATCGGAGGCGGGTGCGCTGAAATTCGTGCTGCTCGCCTCATTCAACCTCAACAAGTTCGCAGAATTTCACGACAAGCGGCTACTCGCCGAGAAGGACATCCTGCTGATCGACGCCAAGGGTGCAGTGCTGGTCGCCCCCAAGGGCGGCGGCTGGAGCGAGCCCGTCGGCGGATCCATTGCAGGTTCCGACCTGTTCCGCTTTGCGGCAGCGCCCGATCGCGAGCCGTTTCGCGAGGTGAGCGACCGCGAGGGCCGCACACAGATCTGGGCCGTTGCCCGTTCACCTTCGATCCGCAAGGCCGGCCTCTATGTCCTGGTCGGACGATCCAAGGACGGACTGGTGGCGGCGGCCAATCGCCGGCTGCTGGAGGACATGGCAATCCTTGCGGTGGCTTCGCTGCTGTTGCTCGCCGGTGTCTGGATCCTTGCGACCGTGAGCGTCGGGCGCCAGGTCGGACGGCTCGCCGCCATGGCCAAGAGTCTCGGGCGCGGCGATCTCAGCGCGCGCATTCCGGAGCCCCACCCGGGCGGCGAACTCGGCGGATTGATGACCCTGCTCAACAGCACGGCCGAATCGCTCGAGCAGCAGCGCGCCGCCATCGCGGATCTCAGCCACAAGCTCAGCCAGTCCCAGAAGATGGAAGCCATGGGCCAGCTCACCGGCGGCGTGGCGCACGATTTCAACAATCTCCTGACCGTCATTCTCGGCAACTCGGAGCACCTCGCCGACAGGCTTGCGGGCAACAAGGGATTGCAGCGGATCGCCGACGACATTGCGACCGCCGCCGAGCGCGGCTCCGACCTGACGCGGAGCCTGCTCGCCTTCGCACGCAAGCAGCCGCTGCGACCGCGAGAGATCGACATCGCCGAGCAGGTGACCGGCATGAAGCAGCTTCTGCGGCGGACCCTGGGCGAGCACATCGACTGCAGCTTCACGCTCGCGCCGGATCTATGGCTCGCCAGCGTCGATCCCAGCCAATTGGCGACGGCCGTGCTCAACCTCGTGCTCAACGCGCGCGATGCGATGCCCGACGGCGGCAAGCTGATGGTCGAGGTACGAAACATCTCGCTCGGTGAATCCGACCTCGACGTCAACGGCGAGCCGCGGCCGGGCGACTACGTGATGCTGGCCGTGAAGGATACGGGGACCGGCATGAGCAGCGAGGTGTTGGGACGCGCGTTCGAACCGTTCTTCACCACCAAGGAGGTCGGCAAAGGGACCGGCCTCGGCCTCAGCATGGTCTACGGGTTTGCGCGACAATCCGGCGGACTTGTGCAAATGCAATCCGAACCGGGTCAAGGCAGCGTCGTCAGGCTGTTCTTTCCCCGCCTCGCGACGCCGCCGAATGAGGAACCGCTGCCGGCAGAGCAGGTCACCGCACCGGACGGACACGAGACGATTCTCGTCGTTGAGGACGACGACATGGTGCGAGCCTATGTCGAGAACGAGCTGAAGTCGCTCGGCTATCGCGTCATCGCGACATCGAACGGGCCGGCGGCGCTGGATGTGTTGCGCCAGCCCGGAGACATCCAGTTGCTGTTCACTGATGTCGTGATGCCCGGCGGCATGTTCGGACCGGAGCTGGCGAGGCAGGCAACCGGCCTGCGGCCTGGTCTCAAGGTTCTCTTCACCTCCGGCTACAGCCAGAGTCCCGTCAGGACGCCCGACCAGATCGGCGACGCCCGCATTCTGACCAAGCCGTTCCGGCGCAAGGATCTTGCTGCGATGCTGCGGGCGGCCCTCTCGGAGCCGTCGCGGTAGATCAGGAGCCGATCGCGAGCTGGAGCGCCACGCCGAGATTTGCCGCGAACAGGACCGCGTCGATGACGAAGATCCGGAGCATCGGGCCCTTCAACACGGGCCAGTAGGCCACCCCGACGCGGCCTCCGCGCATCAGCACCGGAACGTTATAGGCGAACTGGCTGAAATGGCAGGCGGCGAAGAACAGGAACAGCGCGAGCTGCGCTTCGCTCGGCTGAAAGAACGATGGACGGGCGGCCAGAAGATAGAGCGACAGGAGCCCGATCGGCAGATTCATCCCGCCCAGGAACGCCACGCTGGCCGCCAGGGTCGGCGCGATCGGATTGCTGCGCTCTTCCCGCGGCAGCAGGATCTTCAACGTGTTCGCTTGCGCGATGCTGAACTGGATGAAGGCGCCGACGAACCAGAGCATGTTGAGAAGCAGGACGAAATCAGAAACGTGCATCGTCATTTTCCATAGAAGGCTTCGCTGCGCACGACGCGGCCGGCATCGTCGAAATCCATGAATTCGCTGGCGCGCGTGTCGCCCAGCTGCCACCACACCGTTAGGCGCGCGATCGCCTCGTCCCAGCTCCAGCTCAGGATCTTCAGGTCGGCGCTTTCGACGTGGCCATAGGCCTTCCGCCAGTAGGCGCGGATGTTCTCGGCGCCGGTGACGACAGGAGAACCCGTCAGTGTGAGAGCGAGAGGGCTGCGCATCTGCGCATCGTCGGCGAAATGCGCGACGACCGCGTCGATGTCGACCCTGCACCAATTCGCGCACCACGCCGCGACAAAGCCTTCGGCAGTCGCGCGGCTCATTGCCTGTCCGCTCATGACACGGATCCTCCCTGGCCGGGAAAGTGGCAAAGCCCGCGCCTCATGTCAACCATGTTGACTTGAGAATTCCGTCAGTTGTTGTCGGCGATCGCCTCCATCACGCCGATCCACCCGGCCGCACCCGATGCCCCGACCCGATCGAACGCCTCGCGCAGCACCTTGCGCTCGTGGTCGGAGGCCCGCTGCTCGATGCGCCGCCCCGCTTCCGTCAGGCGCAGCAATTTCGAGCGGTGCTGCTCGGGCGAACGCTTCGACGTCAGGAGCTTCCGCTCCACCAGCAGATTGAGCGGCCGGTTGAGGGCTTGCTTGGAAATGCCGAGGATCTCGATCAGCGCGCCGATCGCGATGTCAGGCCGGCGCGCCACCACGTAGAGGATACGATGGTGCGGACGCGACAGGCCCTGCTTCGCAAGATATGCGTCGGCCTCCAGCGTCATCCCGCGCCAGCCGTAATACATGAGCTCGAGCGCCGCATCCAGATCGTGCAGCTTCGTCAGTGAGGCGCGGTGGAGTCCCGCGGCTTGAGGCGCCTTTGCCATTGCAGGACGCTAGCCTCTCGCCCGCAGCTCGCGCCGCAGCACCTTGCCGGTCGCCGTCATCGGCAGCGTCTCGGCAAACTCGACGAAACGCGGATATTCGTGGGCTGCGAGCTGCACCTTGACGAACTCCTGGATCTCGCGCGCGAGCGCATCGCTGCCGGCAAAGCCGGGCCGCAGCACGATCCAGGCCTTGATCGATTCGGTGCGGATCGGATCGGGGATGCCGACGACGGCGGCCATCGCCACCGACGGATGCTTCATCAGCGTGTGCTCGATCTCGGAGGGGCCGACGCGATAGCCGGCGGTGGTGATGACGTCGTCCTCACGGCTGACGTACCAGAAATAGCCGTCCTCGTCCTGCACGCCGAGATCGCCGGTCAGCAGGAACTCGCCGGCATATTTCTTCGCCGTCGCCTCCGGATTGCGCCAGTATTCGAGCATGGTGACGGGGCATGGCTGGCGCACGCCGATGATGCCGCGCTGCCCGCGCGGCAATTCCTCGCCCCTGTCGTCGACGATGCGGACGTCGAAGCCCGGCGTCGCCTTGCCCATCGAACCGGGGCGGATCGGAAATAGGTTCGAGTTGCTGCCGATCACGAGATTGCACTCGGTCTGGCCGAACACTTCATGCGCGTCGATGCCGAACGTCTCGCGCACCCAGCCGAGCAATTCGCCGCCGAGCGACTCGCCGCCCGTAAAGATGCTGCGCAGCTTGACGCCGGAGTGCTTCACGCCGGCCTGCCGCATCAGCTTCAGCGCGGTCGGCGGCAGGAAGACGTTGCGCACGGAAAGATCGGCCATCATCTGCATCGCCGCCTGCGGCTCGAACTTGCGTGCGCGGTGACCGACGAGGGGAATGCCGTGATACCAGAACGCGAACAGGCCATTGATGAGCCCGCCGATCCAGGCCCAATCCGCCGGCGTCCACATGAGATCGCCGGGGCGCGGCAGGAAGTCGTGACACATCTCCACGTTCGGCAGATGACCGAGCACGACGCGGTGCGCATGCAGCGCGCCCTTGGGATTCCCTGTCGTGCCCGAGGTGTAGATGATCAGCGCGGGATCATCGCACGAGGTGTCGATCCGCGCGAAGTCGGCCGATGCGGCCTTGACCGCATCCCAGAACGACGTCGTTCTCGCCGGCGCGCGCCCGCCGACCACATAGATCGTCTTCAGGTCGGGCAGACGATCGCGAATTTTTGCGAGCTTCTCCCAGCCACCCTCGTCGGTGACGATGGCTTTCGCCTCCGAATTCGACAGGCGGAATTCCAGCGCGTCCTCGCCGAACAGCGCGAACAACGGGATCGAGATCATGCCAGAGCGGAACGCCGCCATATGTGCGATCGGCAATTCCCGGGACTGCGACAGAAACACCGCGACGCGGTCGCCACGGGAAAGCCCGTCCGCCTTCAGCACATTGGCGAAGCGGCGCGACATCTCGGCGATCTCGTCGAAGGAGGTGCGACTCGTTCCGCCGTTCTCGTCGACATAGATCAGCGCGAGGCGACCGGTGCCGTCGGCATGGCGATCGCAGCACGCTTCCGCAATATTGAAGCGCGCGGGGATGTCCCAGCGGAAATTGCGGTAGAGCTCGTCGTAGGTTGCGGCTTCGGTCAGCATGGCTTGGTCGTTTCCGCGCTCTCGTCGTCATGGCCGGACTTGTTCCGGCCATCCACGTTCTTCTTGGGACCAGTCTAAGGCCGTGGATGCCCGGGACAAGCCCGGGCATGACGGTGGGGAGATCTTATCTCTCAGTCATTCCGGGGCGATGCGAAGCATCGAACCCGGAATCCATTGCGCGGCATTTCCGCGGCTCGATGGATTCCGGGTTCGCCCTGCGGGCGCCCCGGAATGACAGTGGGAGCTATCGCACCGTCGCGAAGAACTTCCTGACATCGCGCACGAACAGATCCGGCTGCTCGAAGGCGGCGAAATGGCCGCCCTTCTCCATCTCGCTCCAGTGGGTGATGTCCAGGAAGTTCGGCTCCATCCAGCGCCGCACCGGCGTGATGATCTCCTTGGGAAACACCGCGACGCCCGTCGGCACCTTCACCACGGGCGTGGTGCGGCGCTTGCCAAAACTCTCCCAGTAGAGCCGCGCCGAGGAGGTCGCCGTCTGCGTCGTCCAATACAGCATGACGTTGTCGAGCAGCTCGTCCTTGCTGAAGATGTTCTCAGGGTGCCCGTTGCAGTCGGTCCAGGCCCAGAATTTTTCCAGGATCCAGGCCGCCTGCCCGCTCGGTGAATCCGTGAGGCCATAGCCGAGCGTCTGCGGGCGCGTCGATTGCTGCTTGGAGTAGCCGGAGTCGAGATCGACATAGTGCTTGAGGCCGGCGAGAGCGCGCTTCTCCTCCGCCGTCGGCTCGCCCTCGACCTTGGGCGCCGCATTGAAGGCGAGCGTGATGTGGATGCCGGCGCAATGCTCGGCATCCTGTGCGCCGAGCGAGGTCGTCACCGCCGAACCCCAATCGCCGCCTTGCGCGCCGTAGCGCGCATAGCCGAGCCGGTCCATCAGCTTTGCCCAGGCCGCGGCGATGCGGTCGACGCCCCAGCCGGTGGTCTTCGGCTTGGCCGAGAAGCCGAAGCCCGGCAGCGACGGACAGACCACGTGGAAGGCATCGGCAGGATTGCCGCCATGCGCGGCGGGATCGGTGAGCGGCGCGATCACCTTCTGGAACTCGACGATCGAGCCCGGCCAGCCGTGGGTGATGATCAGCGGCAGCGCGGACCGCTCCTTCGAGCGCACATGGATGAAGTGAATGTCGAGCCCGTCGATCTCGGTGGTGAACTGCTCGAAGCGATTGAGTTTTGCCTCGCGGTCGCGCCAGTCGTAATCGTCGGCCCAATAGGCGCAGATCTCCCGGATCCATTGCAGCGGCGCGCCCTGGCTCCAGTCGTCGACCAGCTCGGCATCCGGCCAGCGCGTGCGGACGAGGCGTGACTTGAGATCGGACAGGATGTCGTCGCTGATGGCGATGCGAAACGGCTCGATGGCGGTCATGGCGGCCTCCCTTGTTCTTGTTGTCATTCCGGGGCGCGCAGGGCGCAAGCCCGGAATCCATTTCGCAATGGGGTTGGCGGCCCAATAGATTCCGGGCTCGACGCTTCGCGTCGCCCCGGAATGACAGGTCAGCCCGACAGCGCCGCCTTCACCAAGCCGCTGGCCTTGCCGAAATCCATCTGGCCGGCGTATTTCGCGCGCAGCACGGCGATCACCTTGCCCATGTCCTTCATGCCGGCGGCGCCGGTCTCGGCGATCGCGTCCGCGATCGCCTTCTTTACGTCATCCTCCGACATCTGCTTCGGCAGGTAGGCCGAGATCACCGCGATCTCCTCGCGCTCCTGCGCGGCGAGTTCGGCGCGACCGCCCTTGTCGTAGAGCTCGACCGCCTCCTGGCGCTGCTTGATCATCTTCTGCAGCACGGCGAGGATGTCGGCGTCCGACAGCGGCGGCTTGCCGCTGCCGCGGGCATCGATGTCGGCATTCTTGATGGTCGAGTTGACCATGCGCAGCGTGGACAGCTTGCGCTCGTCCTTGGCCTTCATGGCCTCCTTGACCGCATTGTTGATGTCGTCGCGCAGCATGATCGTGATCCCTTCGAATATCCGACGCCTGATCTAGGCCGTTCGCGCCCCTGAGACAACCTCGGTTCCGAGCCATTCGGCGAGCGCCCGCACTGTCGCTTGCGGCTGTTCGGCTTGCGGCAGGTGCCCGCAGCGATCGATGATCACGAGCCTGGCGCCGGCGATGCCTTCGGCTATCTCCTTGGAGAAGGCGTTCGGGATGGTGTTGTCGGTATCGCCCGTCAGCACCAGAGTCGGGCATGCGATCGTCGCCAGCGTCGGGCGCGAATCCACCCGCGCGATGATCGCGGTCTGCTGCCGCAGATAGCCTTCGACGCCAACGTCCTCGTCCTGTGCATGCACGAGCGCGAGAATATCTGCATCATCGCGCCGCGACGGATGCACGAGCTCCGGAAAACTCTCCTCGCGGACGGCGCGAAGCTCGCCGCGCTTGGCGCGCTCCATCTGGGCGTGTCGGCGCGCCGTCGCCTCCGGCGTGTCGGGCCGCGCCTGCGTGTTGATCAGCGCGAGCCTGGTCACGCGCTCGCCCGCCTGGCGCATGATCTCGAAGGCGATGTAGCCGCCCATGGAATGGCCGGCGAGGGCGAAGCGCGGCGGCGCCTCGGCGAGGATGCGGCGGGCGATCGCCGCGAGGCTGTCGTCGCGGATGTGGTTGGCGATCATCACGGGGCCAAACCGCCATAGCGGCGGGATCACCGGGGCGTAGATCCGGGCCGAGGAGGCCAGCCCCGGAACCAGCAGAATCGGGGTGGTCTGGTCCATTATTGCCTCGCAAGCCCAGGAAATTGCCGGAAATTGTGCGGCCGAGCTTAAGTGCCCGAGACGGGCTGTCAAATATGCAAAAACGCATGTGAATCAGCCCTTCTCCGCTTTGACGGCGGCGCCTGCGGGGACTATGAAGCGGGCTCATGACACAACATGACAACGATCCCGCTTGGCCGGACCACAAACCGACCGCGCTCCTCGTGCTTGCCGACGGCACGGTGCTCGAGGGCTTCGGTCTCGGCGCCGAAGGCCACGCCGTTGGTGAAGTCTGCTTCAACACCGCGATGACCGGCTATGAAGAGATCCTCACCGATCCTTCCTATGCCGGACAGCTCATCACCTTCACCTTCCCGCATATCGGCAATGTCGGCACCAACGAGGACGACATCGAGACGGTGAACATGGCGGCGACGCCGGGCGCGCGCGGCGTGATCCTGCGCACCGCGATCACCGATCCCTCGAACTACCGCGCCACCAGGCATCTCGACGGCTGGCTGAAGGCGCGCGGCATCATCGGTCTCTCCGGCATCGACACCCGCGCGCTGACCGCCTTGATCCGCTCCAAGGGCATGCCCAACGCCGTGATCGCGCATTCCAGGACCGGCGAGTTCGACCTGCATGGCCTGAAGGAAGAAGCGCGGGAATGGCCGGGCCTCGAGGGCATGGATCTCGTGCCGCTGGTCACCTCCGGCCAGCGCTTCAGCTGGGACGAGACGCCGTGGCTGTGGGACAAAGGCTTTGGCCGCCAGGAGAATCCGGAATTCAACGTCGTCGCCATCGACTACGGCATCAAGCGCAACATCCTGCGCCTGCTCGCCGGCGTCGGCTGCAAGGTGACGGTGGTGCCGGCAACGACCTCAGCCGAGGACATTCTGGCGATGAAGCCGGACGGCGTATTCCTGTCCAATGGTCCGGGCGATCCGGCCGCGACCGGCAAATATGCCGTGCCTGTGATCCGGGACGTGATCAAGTCGGGCACGCCGACCTTCGGGATTTGCCTCGGCCACCAGATGCTGGGCCTCGCCGTCGGCGCCAAGACGAAGAAGATGCACCAGGGCCATCACGGCGCCAATCATCCCGTCAAGGACGAGACCACCGGCAAGGTCGAGATCACCTCGATGAACCACGGTTTTGCCGTCGACGAGACGACGCTGCCGAAGGGCGCGACGCAGACCCACATCTCGCTGTTCGACGGCTCAAATTGCGGCATCCAGCTCGACGGCAAGCCGGTGTTCTCGGTGCAGTACCACCCGGAGGCCTCACCAGGCCCGCGCGACTCGCACTATCTTTTCAAGCGCTTCGCCGACCTGATGCGGCAGAGAAAGAGCGCGTAAGGCCACAAGACCTCCCGGCGGATGAGTCCGCCGGGGTGGGGCTCCGTCACGGACGCATGAACATGAAGTCCGTGTCGGGATCGCAGTTCTCGGCGATGAAGCGCAGCTCCGCCTGGATGTCGGCGACCGACCTCGTCTCCAGATATTTCGAAATCACCAGACCGAGCAACGCCCGGCAGACGGCTTCGTGCCCGAGGCCGGCCGTCTCCGCCTCGTTGACGGCCGCCGAGAAATGACGCTGCGCAACGTCGGATGCGTACATGGCGTTCCCCCTCCTTCGCTTCGATCTGCGTGCCCGCCATTGGCTGCCAGCGCCTTGATCTCGGTCAAGCCGGCGTATGGCGTGTCGTGAGGAACAAGAGGCCCTGCGCCCTCTTGATTCCGGTCCGTTGCCAGTGGGAGCCCCCATGTCCGTCGTCCGCGCCAATGCCGAGCCGCTCGCCATCGTGTTCGAGGATGACGGGCTCGTGCCGAACAACATCCTGCCGTTCCTGGTCTACCAGGGCGCGGTGACGCTCGACCCCGAGCGACCCGAGGAGACCATCGAAGACCTGTTCGAAGGCAACGGCTGGGGCGGGACGTGGCGCAACGGCGTCTACGACTATCTGCATTATCACGCGACGGTGCACGAAGTGCTCGGCGTCGCGCGCGGCAGTGCAAGCGTCCGTTTCGGCGGCGATCATGGCCAGGAGCTTCAGATCAAGGCCGGCGACGTCGCGATCCTGCCGGCCGGCACCGGGCATCAGTGCATCCAGGCTAGCGATGATTTCTGCGTGATCGGCGCTTATCCGCCGGGCGCGAGGATGGAGATCACGCGGGCGACGCCCGAGAACCACGCCAGGGCGCTGACGACGATTCCACAAGTCGCCCTGCCGCCGGCCGATCCCGTGACGGGGACGGATGGCGCGTTGATGCGGTTGTGGCGCTAGCCAAGAGCAAAGGTGCGTAGGGTGGGCAAAGGCGCTCTTACGCGCCGTGCCACCACCGCGCGATGAACGAGCAGTGGTGGGCACGCTTCGCTTTGCCCATACTACAAGAACTATGGCAGCCGGGCCTTACGCTTCGTTCGCACCTTCCTGCCGGGTCGCCTCGAACAGGAACCAGGTGCGGCGCTCGGTCTCATCGATGAAGTTTTCGAGGATGCTGGCGCTGGCGACGTCACCGGCCTCGTCGCAGACCTCGTGCGCCTTGCGCATCGCGGCGGCGACGTGCTTGTTGTCCTGCATCAGCTCGCGCAGCATCTCGCGCGGCGGGACGTAGTCCTCGTTGTTGTCCTTGATGGTCTGGAGCTTTGCGACCTGGCCGATCGACTTCAGCGTGGTACCGCCGATCTTGCGGACGCGCTCGGCGAGCTGGTCGGTGGTGGCGAAGATCTGGTCGGACTGCTCGTCGAGCAGCAGATGGTAGTCCCGGAAATGCCGCCCGCTGATGTGCCAGTGGAAATTCTTGGTTTTGAGGTAAAGCGCGAACGCGTCGGCCAGAAGCACGTTGAGCGCCTCCGAGACCTTCTTGACCCCTTCGGACGACAGATCAGTGGGGGTATCGAGATCGGGCGAGACCTTGCTGGTTTTGCTCACGGGAAACCTTCCTGTTAGGACGCGGACATTGACGGCGCGCCGTCGCACCCCTAACGCAAGGCGGGCAGCGCCGGTTCCTCCATCGGAACCGCTTGGCCGGGATCTTCGAATAGCATGGACGATTGGATCGATTATTACGACTCGACGCATACGATCTATGTCAGCAAGCTGCATCGCGACCTGCACTTCCAGATCATTGCGCGGGACATCATCGGCTACATCCCCTCGCCGGATGCGACGGTGCTGGACTATGCCTGTGGGGAAGCGCTGTCGGCGAGCGAGGTGGCGGCCGCCTGCGGCAAGCTGATCCTGGCCGAGCCCGCGCCGGGCGTGCGTGGGCGGCTGATCGCGCGGTTTGCCCCGAACACCAAGATCCACGTCCGCTCGCTCGATGACATCCGCAAGATGCAGGACCAGTCGATCGACCTCGTGGTGATGAACTCGGTCGCGCAATACATGACGCCGGAGGAGCTCGATGCCGCCCTCCTCAACATCCGCCGCATCCTGAAGCCCTCCGGCAAGCTGGTGCTCGGCGACATTCTCCAGCCCAATGTCGGCATGGGCAGGGACGTGATGGCGCTGCTCGGCTTCGCCCTGCGCCATGGCTTCCTGAAGGACGCGCTGATCGGGCTGATCAGCACCGCGCTGTCGGATTATCGCCAGCTGCGCTCGCGCATCGGGCTCCAGCGCTACAGCGAGGACGAGATCACCGCCAAGCTGAAGGCGGCCGGATTCGCGGTCCAGCGCGCCCACGGCAATATCGGCCACAATCGCTGGCGCATGACCTTCATCGCCCGGCCGCCTCTGGTTCGTTAAGCATAAGAAACAGCCGTGGTAGCTTGTCGCACGCCGATCGGGAATAATCCTGATGGCCCGGTGGCGGAAGTGTCTACGCGGGGGCGGTGCATCGCTCTTCATCCTGGTTCAAATCCAGGCCGGGTCTCCACGCTTCGCCCCTGCGGGGTTACGCGTGGCGCAGCCACGCAAGGGCGAAGCGTGTCCGGCGTAGCTGGAGCGGAGCGAAAGCGAAGACGACTGCCCGCCCAAACCTCAATCCGCCTTGATCACATCGCATCCGGGCAGCAATTGCAGCCGGTCCGCATCCCTGGCTGCGGAGCTGATCACGGCGTCAAGCAGGCCCGGGAAACGCGCGTCCAGATCCTCGCGGCGCAGGCGCATGAACCGGTTGGTTCCCGCCACGCGCGTCTGCATCAGCCCGCATTCGCGCAGCTTGGCGAAGTGATAGGCGAGGTTGGACTTGCCGCCCAGCCCGCTGAAATCGCCACAGCAGAGCTCGCTGCTGACACGTTCTTGCTGGGCGAGCTGGTAGACGATGGCGAGCCGGATCGGATCGCTCAGGCAATCCAGCACCATCGGCAGCTCGATCTGCTCCCGGGTCGGATGAAGAGGTGCACGGCTCATCTCCCGATCATAGCGAAGCAGCCATTATGTTCAATAGTTCTTGAACCAATTGACTCCTGAACCGCGATACCGAATAGTTCAATAAACGTTGAACATGGGACTTTCCCAATGAGCGTGTTCTGGCTGGCCCTCGCAGCCTTTGCGATCGGCACTGAAGGCTTTGTCATTGCGGGGCTTTTGCCGGCAATCGCCACCGACCTTTCGATTTCGGTCTCGGCCGCGGGTCAATTGGTCACCGCCTACGCCCTCACCTATGCCGTGGGCTCGCCAATCCTCGCGGTGGCGCTGAACAACATCGACCGCCGCACCGTGCTGGCCCTGGCGCTGGCGACCTTCATCGCCGGCAACCTCGCGGCGATGGTCGCATCCAGCTACGTCCTGCTGCTGGCCTCGCGGATGCTGATGGCATTGGGCTCGGGGCTGTGCATGCCGACGGCAATGGCTGTGTCCGTGGCGGTCGCCGCGCCTGAGCGCCGCGGCCGCGCCGTGGCGCTGGTCACCTCGGGGATGACGGTCGCGACCGTGATCGGCGTTCCCCTCGGCAATCTCGTCGGCAGCCTGCTCGGTTGGCGCGCGACCTTTGCCATGGTCGCCTTGATCGGCGCGGTCGCGCTCGCCGGCCTGCTGCTCGGCCTGCCCAAAGGCTTGCCCCGCAATACGGCTTCGCTGAGCGAACGGCTGGCGGTGGCGCGCCACAGCCACGTTCTGGTCGCGCTCCTGATCACCATGTTGTGGGCCCTGGGCGGCTTCACCGTGTTCACCTATTTCGCGGTCCCGCTGCGCGGGCTCGGCTTCGATGCCTCGCAAATCAGCCTCGCTCTGCTGGTGTTCGGCGGAGCGGCCGCGATCGGAAACATGCTTGGCGGCGTCCTCGCCGATCGGCTCGGCACGCTCGCCACCGCAGGCCTCGGGCTCGCCGGCATGGCGGGTGCCCTGATCCTGCATTCGCTGGTCCTGAAGCTGATGCCGGGACAGGCGCATTACGCGGTGCTGGGCGCGATCTTCCTCTGGGGCCTCTCGGGATGGGCGTTCTATCCGGCCCAGCTCGCCAGCATCATCCGGATCGAGCCGCAGGCGTCGATGATTGCGCTCTCGCTCAACGCCTCGTCGATGTATCTCGGCTTCGCCATCGGCGGAGCGCTGGGCGGCGCGGTGCTGGCGACCCTCTCATCGACCGACCTCGGCTGGATCGGCGGAACGAGCGTTGCGGCCTCGCTGCTGGTGCACCTCGCCCGTGGCTGGCAGGCCCGGCCAAAACCCGTCAAAATTGCCGGTTGATGGGCATTTTTCGGGGTTTCGCCGCCCCTAAAACTGGTCTAAGACCCACCCGCGCGCGAGGGAGACCACCGCGCTCTCGGCCAAAGGGACGCGCAGCAGCGCGCCCTTTTTTTGTGCCCAAATTCCACTTCGGCGAGAGTTGATGCCCAAACGTACAGACATCACCACCATCCTGATCATCGGCGCCGGTCCCATCGTGATCGGCCAGGCCTGCGAGTTCGACTATTCGGGCACGCAGGCGGTGAAGACGCTGAAGGAAGAGGGCTACCGCATCGTCCTCGTCAATTCCAACCCGGCCACCATCATGACCGATCCGGAATTGGCCGATGCGACCTATATCGAGCCGATCACGCCCGAGATCGTCGCCAAGATCATCGAGAAGGAACGTCACGTCATTCCCGGCGGCTTCGCGCTGCTGCCGACCATGGGCGGACAGACCGCGCTGAACTGCGCGCTGTCGCTGCGCCGCCAGGGCACACTGGAGAAGTTCGACGTCGAGATGATCGGCGCCACCGCCGACGCGATCGACAAGGCCGAAGACCGCCAGCTGTTCCGCAACGCCATGGAGAAGATCGGGCTGCAGACGCCGAAGTCGCGGCTCGCCAACGCGTCCGAGCTGAAGAAGTCGTTCCGCGACAAACACCAGGCCGAACGCGAGAAGCTGTCGGGCGCGGCGCTCGAAGAGCTCGACCGGCAATGGACTCTCGGCGAAGGCGACCGGCGCAAGCGCTATCAGGAATATGCGCTCGGACAGGCGATGATGGCGCTGTCCGAGATCGGCCTGCCCGCGATCATCCGCCCCTCCTTCACCATGGGCGGCACCGGCGGCGGCATCGCCTACAACAAGGAAGAGTTCCTCGACATCATCGAACGCGGTCTCGATGCGTCTCCCACCAACGAAGTGCTGATCGAAGAATCCGTGCTCGGCTGGAAAGAGTACGAGATGGAGGTCGTGCGCGACAAGAACGACAATTGCATCATCGTCTGCTCGATCGAGAACCTCGATCCGATGGGCGTCCACACCGGCGATTCCATCACGGTGGCGCCGGCGTTGACGCTGACCGACAAGGAATACCAGATCATGCGCGACGCCTCGCTGGCGGTGCTGCGCGAGATCGGCGTCGAGACCGGCGGCTCCAACGTGCAGTTCGGCGTCAATCCCGAGGACGGCCGCATGGTCGTCATCGAGATGAATCCGCGCGTGTCGCGCTCCTCCGCGCTGGCCTCTAAGGCCACCGGTTTTCCGATCGCCAAGGTCGCCGCCAAGCTCGCCGTCGGCTACACCCTGGACGAGATCGCCAACGACATCACCGGCGGTGCCACGCCGGCCTCGTTCGAGCCGACCATCGACTACGTCGTCACCAAGGTGCCGCGCTTCGCCTTCGAGAAATTCCCGGGCGCCTCGACCACGCTGACCACGTCGATGAAGTCGGTCGGCGAAGTCATGGCGATCGGGCGCACCTTCCAGGAAAGCCTGCAAAAGGCACTGCGCGGGCTTGAGACCGGGTTGACCGGCCTCGACGAGATCGAGATCGAGGGCCTCGGCCGCGACGACGACAAGAACGCGATCCGCGCCGCGCTCGGCACGCCGACGCCGAACCGGCTGCTCCAGGTCGCCCAGGCCATGCGGCTCGGCTGGTCGAACGAGGACATCTTCAAGTCCTGCAAGATCGATCCCTGGTTCCTCGGCGAGATGCGCGGCATCGTCGACATGGAGGAGAAGGTCAGGAAGAACGGCCTGCCGGGCAACGCCTTCGGCATGCGTACGCTCAAGGCCATGGGCTTCTCCGATGCACGCCTCGCCGTGCTCGCCGAGACGACGGAAGCGGAGGTGACGGCGAAGCGGCACGCGCTCGGCATTCGCCCCGTCTACAAGCGCATCGACACCTGCGCGGCCGAATTCGCCTCCCCCACCGCCTACATGTATTCGACCTATGAGGCGCCGTTTGCAGGCGCGCCGGCGGACGAAAGCACGCCGTCCGACAAGAAGAAGGTCATCATTCTCGGTGGCGGTCCAAACCGCATCGGCCAGGGCATCGAGTTCGACTATTGCTGTTGTCACGCCTGCTTCGCGCTGCATGACGCCGGCTACGAATCCATCATGGTCAACTGCAATCCGGAGACGGTGTCGACCGACTACGACACCGCCGACCGGCTCTATTTCGAGCCGCTCACCGCCGAGGACGTGCTGGAGATCATCGCGAAGGAGCGCAGCAAGGGCACGCTGCACGGCGTGATCGTGCAGTTCGGCGGCCAGACGCCGCTGAAGCTGGCGCGCGCGCTGGAGGCTGCCGAAGTGCCGATCCTCGGCACCTCGCCGGACGCCATCGACCTTGCGGAGGACCGCGACCGCTTCAAGCGCGTGCTCGACAAGCTTCGTCTCAAGCAGCCGAAGAACGGCATCGCCTATTCGGTCGAACAGGCGAGGCTCGTCTCCGCCGACCTCGGCCTGCCGCTGGTGGTCCGCCCGTCCTACGTGCTCGGCGGCCGCGCCATGCAGATCATCCGCGAGGAGAACCAGCTCAACGACTACCTGCTCGGCACGTTGCCGGAGCTGGTGCCGGCCGACGTCAAGGCGCGCTACCCGAACGACAAGACCGGGCAGATCAACACCGTGCTCGGCAAGAACCCGCTGCTGTTCGACCGCTATCTGTCGGACGCGACCGAGATCGACGTCGACTGCCTCTGCGACGGCAAGGACACGTTCATCGTCGGTATCATGGAGCACATCGAGGAAGCCGGCATCCATTCCGGCGACAGCGCCTGCTCGCTGCCGCCGCACTCGCTCGATGCGAAGATGATCGAGGAGCTGGAGCGGCAGACCCGCGAGCTCGCGCTCGGCCTCGACGTCATCGGCCTGATGAACGTGCAATATGCCATCAAGGACGGCGATATCTACGTGCTCGAGGTCAATCCGCGCGCTTCGCGCACGGTGCCGTTCGTCGCCAAGGTGGTCGGCACGCCGGTCGCCAAGATCGCCGCGCGCATCATGGCGGGCGAGAAGCTCGCCGATTTCAAGCTGAAGAAGGCCAGGCTCAAGCACGTCGGCGTCAAGGAATCGGTCTTCCCGTTCGCGCGCTTCCCCGGCGTCGACACGGTGCTCGGTCCCGAGATGCGCTCGACCGGCGAGGTCATGGGCATCGACCGTTCGTTTGCGGTGGCCTTCGCCAAGAGCCAGCTCGGCGGCGGCACGCGGGTGCCGCGCAAGGGCACGGTGTTCGTGTCGGTGCGCGAAAGCGACAAGACGCGCATCGCCGAGGCCGTTCGCGAATTGCACTCGCTCGGCTTCAAGGTGCTGGCGACCTCGGGCACCCAGCGCTTCCTGACCGACCAGGGCATCCCGACCGAAAAGGTAAACAAGGTGCTGGAGGGGCGGCCGCACATCGTCGACGCCATCACCAACGGGGACGTCCAGCTCGTCTTCAACACCACCGAAGGCCCGCAGGCCCTGGCCGACAGCCGTTCGCTGCGGCGCGCGGCCCTCTTGCATAAAGTGCCGTATTACACCACTCTTTCCGGGGCCGTGGCGGCCGCGCAGGGCATCCGCGCCTATTTGGGCGGGGACCTTGAGGTTCGTACCCTGCAGAGCTACTTTTCGGAAACCTGATCGCTAGCTCCGGCGAAGCCGCGGCTAAGTGATTGGCGATGAAGCCACAATGGCCGGAGGAACTGTCCGGCCAGGTGGTGGTTCTGTTCCGGCGCTAAAAGCCCATATCTGTCAACGTCCGGCAGTCCCTGCGTTGGGCTCCGGAAACACTGACGAATCAAGGTTGCGGCGCCCATCCGCGTTTGGGGCGCACGATCGAAGGACGAGAGAGACGATGGAAAAGGTTCCGATGACCCAGGCCGGCTTTGTCGCGCTCGGGGAAGAATTGAAGCAGCGCCAGTCCGTGGATCGTCCGCGGATCATCGAGCATATCGCGGAGGCGCGCTCGCACGGAGACCTGTCGGAAAACGCGGAATATCATGCCGCGAAGGAAGAGCAGTCCCACAATGAAGGCCGCATCGCCGAGCTCGAGGACAAGCTCGCGCGCGCCGACATCATCGACATTTCCAAGCTCTCCGGCGACACCATCAAGTTCGGCGCCACCGTGACGCTGGTCGACGAGGACACCGAGAAGAAGACGGTGTGGCAGATCGTCGGCGAGGTCGAGGCCGACGCCAAGAAGGGCCGCATCTCCATCACCTCGCCGCTCGCGCGCGCGTTGATTGGCAAGAAGAAGGGATCGACCGTCGAAGTCAATGCACCCGGCGGCGCCAAGGCGTATGAGATCACCAAGGTGGAGTGGCGGTAAGGATTTGCCGCTGCATGTGACGTTTGAAGAAGGCCGCGCGATCTGCGCGGCCTTCTTGTTTCGGGGTGAGCGCTTGCGCGAGTGGAGCGCGCGCTCTCACCGCGTCATTGCGAGCGTAGCAGGAGCAGCGAGCATCACTCCATCACCGTCACCCTGAGGTGCTCGCCTCTTCGGCGAGCCTCGAAGGGCGACGGCCCGGCTGCTGCTGCATCTCGGCCGTGCATCCTTCGAGGCTCGCCATGGGACGCGTTGCATCCCATGCCTCACACCTCAGGATGACGGGACTGACAGCGCCGCTACGCCGGCCCCTACCTTCTTCCCTTCACATCCAGCGGCACGGCCGCCTCGTACTTCGAATTGTGCAGCACCAGCGAGGTCCGCACGTTGCGGACATGTGGCGCGGCAGTCAGGTGCGTGACGAAATCCTGGAAGGTCGCCATGTCGGGCGCGACGCATTTCAGGATGAAATCGACCTCGCCCGACAGCATCCAGCATTCCCGCACCAGGGGCTCGGCGCGGACGAAATCCTCGAAAGCGCGCAAATCCGCCTCGGCCTGGCTGGACAGGTGCACGGCCGCGAACACGGTGACGTCGAAGCCGAGTTTGCGGGCATCGAGCAGGCCCCGATAGCCGTGGATGTAGCCCTCCTCCTCCAGCGCCCGGACACGGCGCAGGCAGGGGGGCGGCGAGATGCCGACGCGCTTGGCCAGCTCGACATTCGTGATTCGACCGTCGGCCTGAATCTCGGTGAGAATCTTCAGGTCGATCTCGTCTAGGTTCCGCGACACGTGATTGGAACTCCTGCCCTTTGCAGCGGTATTGGATGGTTTGTCGAAATCCTCATAGCCCAGTCGGCACGGGCAGCGCAATTTTATTGCGCGTGCAACGCAATCGACTTTTGTTCCCTGTTGGAAAAATCCGCCGAGAGGGAATGCAATTCTTGCATAGCTCACCAGAAGGCTTAGATTAGCTCTGATATTTCAGCGCCTCCGCGAGGCCTCCCGGCACCTTCCGCGCCCGCGCTGCAGATCCCCCGTGAAAGGCGTCCGTCGAAATGTCCGCTCCTGTTCATGCAAAGGTCGTCATTGTCGGCTCCGGCCCTGCTGGCTACACGGCGGCAATCTATGCCGCGCGGGCGATGCTCGAGCCGATCCTGATCCAGGGCATCCAGCCCGGCGGCCAGCTCACCATCACCACCGACGTCGAGAATTATCCGGGCTTCGCCGACGTGATCCAGGGCCCCTGGCTCATGGAGCAGATGGAGAAGCAGGCGGTCCATGTCGGCACCAGGATCGTCACCGACCTGGTCACCAAGCTGGAGACGGCGCAGCGGCCGTTCCGCCTCACCTGCGACAGCGGCGATGTCTATCTCGCCGACACCGTGATCCTCGCCACAGGCGCGCAAGCGCGCTGGCTCGGGCTGCCGTCCGAAGCCAAGTTCCAGGGCGGCGGCGTGTCGGCCTGCGCCACCTGCGACGGCTTCTTCTACCGGGGCAAGGACGTGATCGTGGTCGGCGGCGGCAACACCGCGGTCGAGGAGGCCCTGTACCTCACCAACCATGCCTCGCAGGTCACCATCGTGCATCGTCGCGATCACTTCCGCGCCGAGCGCATCCTGCAGGAGCGCCTGTTCAACCACCCGAAGATCAAGGTGATCTGGGACTCGGCCGTGGACGAGATCTGCGGCACCGAGAATCCGAACAAGGTCACCCATGTCCGGCTCAAGAACGTCAAGACCGGCGCGCTCACGGACGTGAAGGCAGACGGCGTCTTCATCGCCATCGGCCACGCGCCGGCGACGGAGCTCGTCAAGGACCAGGTCAAGCTGAAACCGTCGGGCTATGTCGAGGTCGCCCCGAACTCGACCGCCACCTCGGTGCCCGGCCTGTTCGCCGCCGGCGACGTCGCCGACGAGACCTTTCGCCAGGCCGTGACGGCCGCAGGCCTCGGCTGCATGGCCGCACTCGAAGCCGAACGTTTCTTGGCCCTTCGCGCCAGCGAGCGCGCGGCAGCGGAATAACATCATGCCTCGAACACGCGACGGATTTACGGATATGGATTGGGACAAGCTGAAGGTGTTTCACGCGGCGGCGGAAGCGGGCAGCTTCACGCATGCGGGCGAGCAGCTCGGCCTGTCGCAATCGGCGGTCTCGCGCCAGGTCTCGGCGCTGGAGCAGGAGCTTTCGGTCTCGCTGTTCCACCGCCACGCCCGCGGCCTGATCCTCACCGAGCAGGGCGACCTGCTCTTCCGCACCGCGCATGACGTGTTCATGCAGTTGCAGGCGGCGCGCGCCAAGCTGACCGACAGCCGCGAGCGGCCGAGCGGTGATCTCAAGATCACCACCACGCCCGGCGTCGGCATCAACTGGCTGATCCCGCGGCTCGGCGAGTTCACCGCGCTCTATCCGGAGATCCGCATCTCGCTGATCGTCACCGACGAGGAGCTCGATCTGTCGATGCGCGAGGCCGACGTCGCGATCCGCACCCGCAAGCCGACGCAGCCGGACCTGATCCAGCGCAAGCTGTTCGCGATGGGCTTCCACGCCTATTGCTCGCCGGAATACATCAAGCGCTTCGGCACGCCGCGCACGCTGGAGGAGCTCGACTCCCACCGCATCATCACGCTCAGCGACGGCAGCTTCGCGCCGCATCTTCAGAACCGCAATTGGCTGATCGAAGCCGGGCGCAACGGCTCCGGCCCGCGCGAAGCCTATTTCAAGGTCAACAACATCCTCGGTCTCGTGCGCGCCTGTCAGCAAGGCCTCGGCATCGCCGCGCTGCCGGACTATCTCGTCGAGGAACAGAACAAACTCGTGCAGCTGTTCGGCGAGTCGGATTCGATCCAGCTCGACACCTACTTCGTCTATCCCGAGGAGTTGAAGACGGTCGCGCGCGTGCAGGTGTTCCGCGACTTCGTGGTGAGCAAGGCGCAGCGCTGGCCGTCCTGATTTCCGCATGACTGACATGCGGCCTCGGCTGTTGCTGCATGACACTGGCCAAGCCCATAATGTTTGCACGCTGAGCCTTCGCGTTGCGCATTTGTCCCCCTCCTCCAGTGGCGCGGGAGTTCAGTAATCCCTCTTGGAAGGTGATTGTGTCGGCCTCACGTGGCCAATACCTAAGCCGGGCCTTCGGGTCCGGCTTTTTTTCGTCTGCAAGAGCTTTCGCCCTCCGCGTGTATTGACAGTTCCAGGCATACCCCGCATCATTTGCAGATGATCACGAAGTCGTGCGCAGCCAATTCGAAAAAAGGCCCCCATTCGGGGACCTCGGATTTCTGCGCGCACTAGCTGACTTCGTCATCGCTGCAAATCCCGAAAACCCCGCCGCCTGGACGGGGTTTTTTCATGTGCCCTCCGTCTCAGGTTTCCCGAGAAGGAGATGGAACATGACCGGACTTGAAGATCACTTGCACGGGCTGTGGCTGCCGCTGGTGACGCCGTTTCAGGGCGGCGCGCTCGACGAGAGATCGCTGCGGCGGCTGACGCGGCACTACGGCGCGGGAGCCGTCGACGGCTTTATCCTGGGGGCGACCTCCGGTGAAGGCATGACGCTGCGCGAGGCCGAGCTCGAACGTCTCGTCGCCGTGGTGCGCGACGAGATAGCGGCCGGCGGCCTCACCATGCCGATCTGCCTCGGGCTCTCGGGCGCCGACACCGCGCGGCTGAAGGAGCGCCTCGACGAAACCGCGGACTGGCCGATCGACGGTTACCTGATCGCGAGCCCCTATTACGTGCGGCCGTCGCAGCGCGGCCTGCTGGCGCATTTCGAGGCGCTCGCCGATCACGCGGCATGGCCGATTGTGCTCTACAACATCCCCTATCGCACCGCCGTGAACATCACCAACCAGACGCTGCTGCGGCTTGCCGAGCACAGGAACATCGTCGGGCTGAAGGATTGCGGTGCGAGCCGCGAGCAGTCGATCGCGCTGCTGCGCGACCGTCCGAAGGCATTCCGCGTGCTCACCGGCGAGGATGCCAACTATTTCGAGGCGCTCAGCGACGGCGCCGACGGCGGCATCGTGCTGTCGGCGCATGTCGAGACCGCGACCTTTGCAGCCGTCCATGCCGAGCTGAAGCGCGGCAATCATGATGCTGCGCTGGCGCGCTGGAACGAGGTCGCCGAGCTGACGCGGCTATTGTTCTCCGAGCCGAGCCCCGCGCCGGCGAAGTACTGGCTGTGGCGCAGCGGCCTGATCGACAGCCCCGAAGTGCGCCTGCCGATGGTCGAAGTGAGCAGCGAGCTCGCAGCGGCGATCGATCGCGAGATCGAGCGACGGACGAAGGTCGCGGCGTAGCGGCTTCGCTTACCCTCCCCTGGAGTGGGGTGGGGTGACGGTCTCTCCACATCGAACACTGCTCGAGCTGAGAGATCACCCCACCCCGCTCGCGCTACGCGCGATCGACCCTCCCCCTCCAAGCAGGGCAATCGCATTTGAATATTGCAGAGGTCGTCATGCCCGGGCTTGTCCCGGGCATCCACGTTCTTTGTGCTGCGTGGAAAGGCGTGGATGGCCGGGACAAGCCCGGCCATGACGCTGTGGAAACAGTCGGTACCCATAGCCACGTCTCATATGCGATAGCCCTGCCCTCCAGGGGAGGGTAAGAGCACCGCCCCGTGGTTAACCGCTCCTCAATCGCCTTCGCTCCCGCCGCATCGCGCATCCACGGCTCGTTTACGCAATCGCGCCTATCCTCCGGGACCTACAGAGGGGGAATGACCATGGGGCATCGCATCCGGCCGACGGCCGCGCGACAATTCGCGCCGGCCGATCTCTTGCAGGGAATTCTGGTGGTGTCGTCGTTCGGGTTCTGGGCGGTGATGCTCGGCCTGATGCCGGTGCTGCTGTTTCGCCTCTGGCTGGTCGGCTGACGGACGCGCGCGCGGGATGGTTAACCCGCGGTAGCACCTGTGTTCAAAAAGCAGGGGCAGCTGCGATCCGGATCTTAAAACATCCCCGCTACCACTGACGCCCATAAGCGAAGAAATCGCGGAGGCGTTTGTGAATAGTCAGAATGAAATGGCGTCGCATTACGACGCCGGACAGCAGGGCTTTACCACCGAGGACATTCTCTGGGCCGCCGGCATCTGGTCGGTGATCCTGACCCTGTCGCCGGTCATCGTGTTCTACATGCTGATGGTGGCGTAACTCGTCTTCACCGGTGCAAAAACGCAAAACGCGCGGCTCGTCCGCGCGTTTGTCGTCCGGGGAATGAACAATGAAAATTAAGCTGCCTGCTTGTGCATTGCGCCGGAAGCCGACGCCGTGCCGCGAATAGCCTTGACCGAACGCTCGATCGCCGCCCACAGCCTTGCGATCTCCTGGGCTGCACGGCTCTCGGCCTGATACTCGCGCGCACCCTCGCCGTGGCTCAGCGCCATCAGCAGGTCCGAACGATTGGTGATCTGGCCGCCCCACACCGGAGCACGGAATTTGGCCAGCGCTTCGCGGGCGATGGTGACGATCGGGCTTTCGGATTCGTCGCGCTTGGCCGGCGCACCGTTGAGCACGACCGCGTAGGGCTTGCGCGCGGCGCGGCACATCTGGATGGTTTCCTGCACCGCGTTGACGTCGAACACGCCCGGACGGGCGGGGATCACCACCATGGTTGCGTTCTTGATCGCGTCGTCGACGACGGCCGACAGGTTCGGCGGCGTGTCGATCAACACCCATTCATAGCCGTCACGCTTGGCAGCGGAGACGATGCCGCTGACGGAGTTCACGGCAGCCTTGATCGGCGGTTCGTTGGTGCCACGCAGCTTGTGCCACAGCGTGAGCGAGCCCTGCGGATCCGCATCCACGAGCATGACCTGCTTGCTCGCCTTGATCTGCGCGGCGAGATGTGCAGCCAGGGTACTCTTGCCCGAGCCGCCCTTACGCGATGCAAAAACAATAACGTTCATACCTTCGGCCTCCAGATTGACCCCAGGCCGCGAAAATGAATCAGCGCGCTGATTCGGGAAAGAAAAATTTATCAGGGGTTGCGTTACGGCCACGAAATAACAAGGCGTGTTGGCTTTTGAGTCACACTGCATCGCCGAACGGAGACGCGGACCCAAGCGAAACACCGCTCGCCCGGGCATTTGTGCGTTATTTGAGCAACAAGCGGGACAACGCAACCTTGCCGCGCAAACCTGCGGGCGCCTCTTTTCCGTCCCCGGGGGCTGTCATGGCCGCAAGCCTCGCGCGACGGCGCGTGAACAAAAGGAGTCCAGTGGCTGTCGCCAAGCCGACGTCCGCGCTCAGCCTTCGCTGGATTTCTTTCTGGCCACCTTCGGCGCCGGCTTGGTGGTCTTCTTCGCAGCCTTGGGCGCGATGTTGGTCGGCTTGCCGGCGCGGACCTCGCCCGGCTCGGGGCCGGAGCGGAAGAACACCCGGCATTGCGGCGAGAGCTGCGCCTTCTTCTTGATCATGCAGGCGGTGATGGCATCGACGTTCGGAACGAACTCGCTGCACAGCCGCATCGCATCCGGCGAGCAGGCCTGCTGCTCCTCCTGGGTGTAGGCGAAGCCGGCGCGCGGCAGGGCCAGGACGGCGAGGGCAAGCGAGAGGCTTGCAGCGGCCAATGATTTCTTGAAGCGAAATGCCGGCATTGATGTCCCCACGTGATGTGTCCTTGGGAATAGTGGGTGAACGGCGGTGCGTTGGCAACGAGGGCAGATGCGAAAGCCGCAACGTGTGCGGTCTCGGCAACAGGGCGGTCAGCCTGCCGTCTTCTCCGCTGTCATCCCCGCCTTGTGCGCAAGTGCGCACTGGGGCGGGGATCCAGTATTCCAGAGACGCCTGCTGTTCCCAGAGGGGCCGCGCCGTACTGGATCCCCGCCTGCGCGGGGATGACAGTTGTGGGTGGGGAAGCGCTGAACACAAAAACCGCGAAAACAACCCCATGCACAGTAGCCAAGTGACGGCAATCCCTCGTTATTTTTCTCCTTAGGATTTAACGAAGTCGAATTTGACTTGTCGGGCAAAACAGGGGCATGATGGCATCGTCAAAAAGATGCGCGTGGGGTGGTCGGCCTGTCTCCTGCGCCGGTCAAAAGCGTTGGCGGGAGTGGAGGCGATCGCATGGAGGGGAATGAGGCGGAATTGCCGCTGGCGGGCGTGACGGTGGTCTCGCTCGAGCAGGCGATCGCGGCGCCGCTGGCCAGCCGCCACCTGGCGGACTGGGGCGCGCGGGTCATCAAGATCGAGCGGCCGGGCGCGGGCGATTTCTGCCGGGACTACGATCACGTCATGAACGGCATGTCGAGCCAGTTCGTCTGGACCAACCGTTCCAAGGAGAGCCTCGCCATCGACCTCAAGAGCGAGGGCGGCCGCAAGGTGCTCGACGCCCTGCTGCCGCGCGCCGATGTGTTCATCCAGAACCTCGCGCCCGGCGCGGCGGAGCGGCTCGGCCTCGATGCGGCATCGCTGGTGCGAAGATTTCCGCGCCTCATCGCGTGCGACGTGTCGGGCTATGGCACCGGCGGCCCCTACGGCAACAAGAAGGCCTACGATCTCCTGGTGCAGTGCGAGGCCGGCGTCCTCGCCATCAACGGCACCGAGGCGGAGCCCGCCAAGGTCGGGCTCTCGGTGGTCGACATCGCCACCGGCATGTACATCCTCAACGGCGTGCTGATGGCGCTGTACGCCCGCGAGCGGACCGGCAAGGGCACGGCCTTCCAGGCCTCGCTGTTCGATTCCATCACGGACTGGATGAGCTATCCCGCGTTCTACACTGAGAGCACGGGCCGGCCGCTGCCGCGCACCGGCGCGAAGCATGCGACGATCGCACCTTACGGACCGTTTCGCGTGGGCGACGGCAACACCATCTTCTTCGGCATCCAGAACGACCGGGAATGGCGGTCGCTGTGCCGCATCGTGCTTGGCGATGCCGGCTTTGCCGACGACCTGCGCTTCCGCACCAATCCGCTGCGCATGCAGAACCGCGACGACCTGCAGGCGCATATCGAGCAGCGCTTTGCCTCCATGACCAGCGAAGAGGTGCTGCGGCTGCTGGACGAAGCCGCGATCGCCAACGCGCATCTGAACTCGGTCGAGGCCTTCCTGCAGCATGAGCAGCTTCATGCACGCTCGCGGGTGCAGAGCGTGGGATCGCCGAGAGGCCCGGTGATGAGCTTCCTGCCGGCGCTCACCATTCCAGGCGTGAGCCCGCGGATGGACCCGGTGCCCGATGTCGGCGAGCACAATGAGTCCATCCTCCGTGAACTCGGGCTGGCCAAGGAGACGTGACGATGGTCTCGCTGCGACCGAGCCGGGCCTATCTGGCCGTTCCCGCGCATCGCTCCCGTCTCGTCGCCAAGGCCGCGGCTTCAGTGGCGGACGCGGTATTCATGGATCTCGAGGACGCCGTGCCGCCTGCCGAGAAGGCTGTTGCGCTGGAGGAAGCGGTGCGGTCGCTGTCATCGCTCGATTGGGGCAGCAAGCGCGTCGCAGTCAGGCTCAATGCCGTCGACAGCCCGTTCATCGCAGAAGAGATCCGCACGCTGGCGACCCTGCCGCGGCTGGATGCGGTGATCGTGCCAAAGGCGGAGCGCGCAAGCGACATCGTCGCCATCGCCGATCGCTTGCGCGCGGCCGCGCCGGATCGCGCCGCACCTGTTACGCTCGAACTTCTGATCGAGACCGCGCTCGGCCTCGTCAATGTCGACGCGCTCGCCGCCGGACACCAAAGCGTGGCCGCGCTGCATCTCGGCGTCGGCGATCTCGCGGCCTCGCTCGGCGCCCGCACCTCCGACGTCGGCATCTCGCCGGACGGCTACCGCCACGTGGGATCGGCGCAGAGCGGCTACGCCTCCGCGCCGCTCGACCTGTTCGCCTATCCCATGATGCGCCTGCTGGTGGCCGCGCGCGCCTTCGGCCTGCGCGCCATCGACGGCCCCTGCGGCGCGTTCCGCGATGCCAGGCTGACTGAGGCCAGCGCGCAAAAGGCCGCGGCGATGGGGTTCGACGGCAAGCAGGTCATCCATCCTGACCAGATCGAACCGACGCTGCGCGCCTTCACGCCATCGGCCGAGGAGCTGGCCCAGGCGCGGCGGGTCGTCGAGGCGATGGAGCAAGCCGAGGCGCAGGGTCAGGGCGCGGTGACGCTGGACGGCAAGATGATCGACTATGCCAATGTGCGGATGGCGCGCAGGATTATTGGGTTGGGGTCGTAGGGATTCGTGGAGGTCGCATGCGCTCCAGCGCATCCTTCGAGACGCCCGCCTTTGGCGGGCCCTCAGGATGAGGACGAAATGCGCAACAGCAGTTTCGGCGAGCCCTGATGCTGCTTCGCCTTATCCTGAGGAGACCGCTGAAAGCGGTCGTCTCGAAGGATGAGGCGTGCGCTCAGCCGACCCCGGAAGATCCAGATCCTCACGTGACGATGCCGTGATCGATTTGGTGCAGCATCTCCTCGACCACGCGCGCGCCCTCCTCCGTTGCGAGGTAAGCCAACGGCGTTTCACCACCGAGCGCTTGCTTGGGCTTACGCAGCCAGCGATACGCCTTTGCAGGATCGCCGAACACATTTGTAGCGAGACAGTCGACCCGCGCCAGCCACGCTGCCTTTTCGATCATTTCGTTTGTCAAACGACCAGCCTCCGAGGCATCCAACCAAGCGGAAGATAGACATATCTTCAGGTGCCTTCAACGCACTCCGACAATCGGGATGTTGGCCTGCGAGACTTCGCGTACTGTTCACGGGAGTGCCCTATCGACGCGATCCAGGTGCGCGCTCAAGCTCGCGGCAATACCGGCAGCCGCATTCGTGCTGGCAAGATTGCTCGACCTGCCACCGATTGCCGCCGGTGTCGTCGTGCTGTTCGCGGCGATGCCGACGGGCGCGAACGCCTACATCTTCGCGGTGCAATATCAGCGGCTAGTGAACCCGGTGTCGGGCGCGGTGGCGCTGGGGACGCTGATGGCAGCGGTGACGTTGCCGGTGGTGGTGTGAGTGGTGGCGCGGTGAGGTGAGGCTTTACGGTCGACGCCGCTCGGCCTCGCCCGAATTGCCAATCAGCGCAGGCCCAGGAACGAGAGCACCACACCAATCACGACGACAAGTCCGACCAGATAGATAATTCCGTTCATAGCTCAGCTCCTCAGCGTTGTTCGTCCTGCCTCGGCTACAAACACGCAGGGTCATCAAAAGGTTCGCCGGTGCTGGCCGCCGTTTTCTGCCAAAGCCGGGGAACGAAAACGAACGATCCTGTTTCGTGGTGCGCTGAGCACCTGCACCATGGGTCTTATGCTTTTGCCTTTGCACGCAAAGGTCGCTAGGCTGCCCTGATACGTGTTGCAGGGAGGGTAACATGGGACAACGCGAAGACATGCTCGCGCTGGTCAGGAGCGCTTACGCCGCACGCGACAACGATGACGCCGAGGGTTTGGTGGCAGCTTTTCATCCCGACGGTCTGTTCAGCTTGAAGGGCGACAAGAACGCGCTCGGATTGACGGGGAGCGTGCACGGACACCCGAACCTTCGTGGTATCTTTAGTCAATTGATTGAAGACTTCCGCTTCGAAGGACGCGAGATCCTGGCTGAGTTGGTCGACGGGGATCGTGTCGCCATCCATTCCCGCGTAGACGTTCGATACGGTCCCACGGGGCAAACTACGCGGACCGAGATCCTCGATCTGTTCAAAATTCAGGATGGCAAGATCGTCGAGCTGATCGAGTTTGCGGACACCGCGCAGGTCAAAGCCATGATTTCCTGCGCACGATGAGATTGGATCTTCATCGCGCTTGAAGCGGGCGAGAAGCTCGGCATCCTCGTGACATGCGCGCTCAAGCTGCGGGCGATGCTGGTGGCCGCGTTCGGGCTGGCAAAACTGCTCGACCTGCCGCCGCTAGCTGCCGGCGCCGTCGTGCTGTTCGCGGCGATGCCTACTGGCGCGAACTCCTACAAGTATCAGCGGCTGGTGAACCCGGTTGTCGGGTGCGAAGGCGCTGGGGACGCTGCTGGCGGCGACGACGTTGCCAGTGGTGCTGTGGGTGGTGGCGGGAGGGACGTAGCGCCGCGCCGACACAAACTCGGCTGCTGGGTTTACGGTGCTCGGCATGACCAATCGAAGGCGAGCATTTTGACTTTAGCCTAGGCAGCCCAGTCCATGATCGCGTCGATGAAGGTCTGAGCCTGGCGGATCGCGTCGAGCCTCGTCGCACAGACACCGACCGACACTGTTCGGCCCTTTCCGACAGTCCACTTCCAACCAGCCGGGTAGCTCATTTCAACGATCGAGAAGCTTACGCCGCGATGTTCCACGGAGAACCTCCGCTAACATGTTGCTGTGTCTGAAAAGGCTACTCCAAACGGCGAATTTGTCCAGCCGAACGCAGGCCCACAATTCGCTCGCGCGGCTTGGATATAAGCGTCTAGGAGAGCGCATGGAGACTTATTGCGGTGGTGGTGTTGATGGTGGCGGGAGGAAGTAGGGGCGCCTGACGATTGCCGACCCCGCTATTCAACACGTTGGCCCGCGCGCCAGGCCATCTCCCAGAAGTCTGCCTCGAGGCGGGTGGCTTCCTTGAAGATCGCAATCAGCTCGGCCTCGCGGGCCGGCGTGGCGTAGAGATCGGCGAGCTGCTCCATATGCGCTAGAGCCTTGGCAGCGACCTCCTGGTACGCCACGCCGGCGTACTCGGCGATCCAGACGCGATAGGCGTTGCTCGCCGCGTCGGCATCGGGGCGCGAAGCGAGCCGCGTTGCGATTTCCGCGTACCCGATCACGCAAGGCGCAAGCGCCACCTTGAGCGCCAGCAGATCGCCGCGCATTCCCGCATCTAACACGTAGCGCGTATAGGCCAGCATCTCGGCCGCCGGAGGGGCTTGTTCAAGGTCGCTCGGGGATAGACCCCATTCGGCACAGAGCTTCACGTGCAGATTCATCTCGACATCAAGGATGGCCGAAAGGCCGGCCGCGGCTTCACGCATGTCGGCAAGTCTGGGCGACTTGTAGACCGCGAGCGCGTAGGCGCGCGCAAACTCGATGAGGAACAAATAGTCCTGAACGAGGTAGTGACGAAACGCCGCTTCGGGGAGCGAGCCGTCTGCCAATCCGTTCGTGAAGGGATGCTCGGTATAAGCCCGCCACTCAACGGATGCTTCTGTCTTGAGACGCTCGAAGAAACTCACGATGTTTTTCGCCTAGCTTGCTTGTCCATGAACATCCGTGGCTCGCTACCGATAGCGCATTGCGAACCGAGGAGCTACGGTGACCGCGCACAGAGCTAAACGTTAATTACGGTGACAGTGCTGTCACCGTAATTATTGGTTTGATCCTACGACCTTGGAGGCGAGGCTGGTCGCGGCTGTTGATGCGTTGCCGAACGCCTTCGCGCTCTCGGCAGCGGAGAGGCAGGAGACGCTGGCCGGCATCGAAGCTGAGCTGCTGCAAAGTGAAAGGGAAGAGGAAAGCCTGATCACACTCAGTGAGGCGGCGGACTCGACGATCATGCGCCGCGTCAATGCCGATGCACCGCTCCGATGCCTGCCATCAAATCCGATTTCGTCGCACCGCCGGTGATTTCCGCAAGGTTTTTCGCCCCATTGCGGCCTTGCCAAACCGGGCCGTTGCACCTAGTTTCCGCCCCGTCCAGCCCCCTCGGCACCGGCCCTCTCGAAGGGCGTCCCAAGGCGCGGCTCGCCAGGATGCAGTTGTAGCTCAGTTGGTTAGAGCGCCTGTCTGTGGAACAGGAGGTCGGTGGTTCGAGCCCACCCAACTGTACCAGCTTGAAATCTCAGCAAGAAACGCCACATCTAGAGTGTCATTCTGACCTGCTCGGCTTTGCCTTAGCAAATGTGTGCCGGCAAAACCGGCTCGCGCGGAGCCGGGCCGGCAGGGGGTGCCCGCCGACCCGTCGATGTCGCTCCCGAAGAGTTAGACGATGGGCACCGGGTAGGCCTTCGCGAAGCGGCGCCCGTGAACGATATGGTTTACGGTGCCGACGTTCAGGCCGATAGCAATGGCCGCGGTAGTCTGCGACCAGCCCATCACCCGCACCGCCCAGAGGACGTTGCAGGCTTTCTGGAAGTTGCAGGGGTGGTGGTTGTTAGAATGCATCTGTGAAGTCCTTTCACCATAGGGTGTTTTCGAGGACTCCCGGCCTTGAAAAGGCTTGGCCGACATGCGAATCTATTCGGTGCAAGTGCCGCATATCGAGCTTTCTCCGGCCAGGAGATAGTTTTGCGGTCCTACTGAGCGGCTCAGGTGTTGCAAGCGCCTGAGCCGTTTCACTTTCCGAGGTGGACCACGTCCCCGGAAAGCTTCTCTTCGTCGATCATGCGCCCTCCTTGAAGATGTCGCGCTCTGCCGGCAGCGGCTTGTCCTTGATCCACCATCCGACGCCCTTAATGGAAACCAAGCGGCCGCTCTGACCCAGGACGGCGCTCAAGGTGGAGCGCGGTTCCTTGGACTTGAAGGTGATGCCCTTCTTGTCGAGCTCATTGAAGATGGTGCCGAGGGGGACAGGCCGGCCCGCGCTCTGGATCATTCCTTCGGCAATAGAAATTGAGGCCTTTGTGATGCTCACGCTCGGATCGATGGGGCGTTCCCAAGGAAGCGCCTGCCGCTGTGGTGCAGTCGCCGCCGGCGCCGCAACCGCGGGCGACGTCGTCGCTTCGACGACCTGCAAGTTGTATTTCGCCGTCAGCCGCTCAAGCTGTTCCAAATCCTTATCAATCTCGGCAGCCTGGCGCTGGGCTTGCTCAAGAATCTGGGCCTTGCGCTCGGCCAGCACCTTCCTTGGGTCAGCCATAGGTACTCTCCGTATAGACTCGCTATCCCAAGTGTATAGGGGCGCTCCCAAGTTCCCGTCAAGGATCATAGGGCTCGTTCCCCTTATATTCACAGGCCCAAGATGAGGCTTTGGCTGGCCTCGGTTGCTCCGCGCCCTATTGGGAGCGTCAACCTCGTCGCTATGGAGGACCAAAAAAAGCATCAGCCTTCGCTCTCTCCCTTTGCCTCCAACAAGTCGGCTTCCTGTTCGTCGATGGGGTACTTGGACAGCGCGTATCTTTGCTTAAGCGCAAGATCGGCTAGCATCGTCTTGTATTCGGGGGCCAAGTCTAGAAATTGGGCTTTCGCCCATTCGCTCCGCTGCACAATGAAAACGCTGGCTACGAAATCGCAGCGAGCCCAAAGATACTCAACAAAGGCTGCCTTCAGCTTATCGAGAGATTCGTGCTGGCGGTCGTCGCATTGTGCTTTGATGTGGTCGAATGCGTTCTCGATGTCGCCGGATACTCGTTGAACGGCTTCTTCCATGCCCTCATCGTCCTTCACCGAGGCATACTTGGGACTCAATAGGACGTCGCCATATTGCTTCTCGAATTGTGACGTCAGCCACAGCGCGTCTTCGACGCACTCAAGAGGATCGTCTTCGTTCTCATCAGGCAAACCAAGAACGTCTGTTTCATGAATAAATTTGTGACGCGCATCGAAGACGCGCTCTAGGCGGTCAAGCTTCGCTGCATACTCCTTGTTCAGGACGGTGTCGCCGTTTGTTCCAATATTCACAAAGTCCCAAGGGAAATCATGCGGCTTGCCAAGAAGCACTGAAAAGAAGTGGCTTGCCCTTTCTCGATAGGCCGCCAGCGTCGAGACGGAAATGTTTGCAGCGACGATATCCGCCAGACCGAACGTTTTGCTGGTCGCTGATACTAAAGTGTCGGTGTCCACCTGAATGTCTTTATAGAGCGCTCGTAGCATGTCCGGGAAATCGTCAAATGCTTCCGCCGCGGCTGCATAAAAGTACTTGATGTGGCTTTCGAGGCAGGTGCATATCCCGACGAGAAGGTACTTGCGGTACGACGCCGGCGCGTTCGCATAGTCTTCTTTGAGTCGCCAAAGACGTTCTTCCGCAACCCCGGCCGCATCGTGATAGCTAGCGCCACCTCTCCGTTTCGCAAATTCAGCTATCCGTTGTTGTGAGGCGAGGCGCTTCGGTGCTTTTGACATCAACAGGTCTTGCTCTCTCAAGTAGACGGTTCTTTAGCTTCGGTTGAGGCCGTCGCGCTCGTCGGAGGTGTCGGCGGTGGGGGTGGAGCGGCAATTACTGGAAAGGGCTCCACAATATCCTTGGCGCCGATATCCAATGCTCGCTCTAGCAGAGCGTTGAATGCCGCTTCTGTGAGTCCTGGCGTCTTCTTTTGTTGATGCATCCGAATGATGTGGTGCGGATTCCAAATCAACACGTGGCTGATGTCACCCGATTTGCCGGGCTTAATGTCTATGAAGTTCAGCTCCTTGAGCAGCAGCATGCGCGTTCGCCAAGTGTAGACAGCGCGCTGGCCGGTAAACCCAGCAGCATGGGCCATCTCATGGGGTTTCGATAGATTCACCATCGAGTTGTCCCACGTGTCGCACCAGAGGGCGAGATAAGTCGAAGAAAGCGGTTTTCCGTTGCTCAGGTCGTCCATGATCCTGAGGATGAGAGGCATTGTCTTTGGGATCGTGGCAAAGCCCTTGTTGGCTTTGCGATGCCAGAGCCAGGGGTCCGCCCCCGGCCACAATGCTTCGCGCTGGGCGAGCTGCTTCGCGACGATAGCCTTGCCTGCGGCAACTGTGGACGGGATGGCCATTCGAAAGACTTTCAGATTGAGGAGGGAAGCGGGACCGGGGTGGAGACCGGCCCCTAAGTGAGGTTCCCTCGGCATCGAGTTTGGACCCCGGTGCTTGAAGGCAAACTTACAGTAAATATCAATAAAATCAATGACTTAGATGTTTACTGGTTGGAGGTGAGTTGCAGTCGATTGCATTTCATATAATCGAAAATTCACGAGCCAGCGTAACTCAAGGTATCGAGTTTAGTCAAACATTTCGAGCGACTCCCGAAAAAGGAAGCCTTTTCAGAGCCTTAGGGAGACGTGCCCTATACTCAATGTGCTACTGTGCTGTATCGTGCTAAATTGTGCTCGATGTGCTCGCAGCGAACCAGGCACCCGCCTGGCCCTGCGAAACTGGAAACTTCAAGCGAGCCGCCGCTGGAAAGCCGGACAGGGGAAGCGGCTGGCTCGCTTGCCCCTGCCGCGCCCGGAAGTGAGAAGAGGCCGCAGGGAGTCGGGGGTTCTTTCATGAACATGGTCACTCCACCGACTTGACCATGGTCAGAGCGGGCCGATCCGCTCCGAGAGACGACCTCCCGAGACGACGGCTTATCGGGAGGGTATTCGCTTAAGCCGCCTTCACCCGCTGGACCTTGCTCCTCTCCGTGCCGGCGAACTGGACGCCGAGCACCGCTCGAGCGCCGTCTCTGCCGGCTTACGGGGCATTCCAGGGCGGAGAGAGCCGTCACCCTCGCCCCGCGAGGCTTCGCATCGCCTGGCGCCGGAGTCTCCCGCATCCGCCTTCAGGGCTTCAGCGGGACGAGCGCGGAAGCGGCAAAGAAAAACCCGGGCATTTCGGCCCGGGTTTCGTTGGTTTAATCCTGCCTCACCGCTCAGGCGGCGGACGGATAGTACTTCGAGGCACTGGCCTTGATCGGCTCGGCGGTCTCGGCGGCGACGCGCTGGGAGAGCTCGACCAGCTCCTTGGCCTGCGACTGCAGGGTCTCGAACTGCTTGCGGGTGTGGCCGGTCCACAGCTCCAGCGCTTCGGCCGGCGACTTCAGGCCGAACAGCTGCTGGGCGAAGTCGAGCTGGGCGCTGGTGTTGGCCTTCATGAACTCGACCAGCTTGGCGGTGTATTCGCTCGCGCCCTTGGAGGCGCAGGTGAAGACGGCTTCGACGGTGCCGTTGTGGGTCTCGGCGGCGTCCTTGAACTTGGCGTAGTTCTCGCGGGCCTGCGACACGCCCTTTTCGGCGAACGCACGCATCTGCTCGGGAACCTCGAACGGAATGATCGAGGCAGAAAACGGATCAGTCGCACCTGTCATGGTTGTCCCTCACGCTAATGGAAAAATCGAGTGAGCCTTCTGGCGCGCCCGCCGGCCCCGATCGCGGGCCCTCACCTTCAGCGGGTACGAAAGACTGGAAACGCGGAACGAATGAGATGGCTCGCCCAGCGCCCAGCACTATGACTGCCTATCATGTCAACATTGTGCATCGCAACGCGCCACAAGGGTGCGCTGCGAAATTTAATCTAGGTCAGGGTGAGGTTCCGGGTCGGGGGAACCGGGGGTTGAGGTAGTCGGGTGTGTTGGGCAGGTGGCTCTTCACCTCTTCCGCTTGCTTGCGGGAGAGGTCGGATCGCACAAGCGATCCGGGTGAGGGCTCTTTTCTCTGGGGGAGTCTTCGCTGTCGAGACACCCTCTCCCCAACCCTCCCCCGCAAGCGGGGGGAGGGAGCGCACCTTCGTCGGAGCTCTCAGCGAATCTCACTCGTCAGGCCGGCCTGACCCGCTGCTCTTCGAATCCCTTGGATGCAACGGCGCTTCGGCTTGCGGGGTCGGCACCATTAAGGTTATCGCCGCTTGGGGCGCCGTTTCGGGCTGGCGGCCGTGGACCTGCCCGCGCCTCTCGGGCGATAACTCTTTCTTAAGGCTGCCATTCCGGCAGCCGCCACCTGATGCGTGAGCGACAGCCGGCCTTATGAAGCGTTCGGATTTCCAGTTGCGAGGTGTGGGCGATCCGCGGCTGGCCGTGCATGCGACCTCGCCGCTGGCCACCTGGCTGTGGTCGGTCGACGGCGCGCGCGTGCTGTGGGCCAATCCGGTCGGCGCAAACCTGTTCGGCGCGGCGAACAGCGCTGGCCTCGCGGACAAGGTGTTCGGCCCGGCGGACAGCCATCGCCGCCAGGTCGCCCGGCTCGCGGGCCAATTGCCGGCGAACGGCACCGTGCGGCTCGAACGGCTGCGCGGCTTCGGCGCCCGGCTCGGCACGCTGATGACCTGCGCCTGCGCGCGGCTCGACTTCGCCGATGGCGGCCATGCCGTGCTGGTCACCGCCATGGATCCCACGTCGCGCCCGATGCCGCTGGTCGAGCGGCTGTCTCGCCTGGTCGCGGGCGCCAAGGTGCCGATGGCCGCGTTCGCGCCGGACGGATTGTTCGTCGGCGCCAGCGAGGCCGCCCGCTCCCTGCTCGGCTTCCGCGATCTCTTTGAGGCCGGCCTCGACCGGGCACGCAGCGATGCGCTGGCAACCGGCCGCGCCGCGACGCCGATCGGCATCGGCCAGATGGTGCTGCAACGGGTCGGCACGGGGGCCGATGTCGGGCTTGTCGCGCTGATCGAGCCTGCGGCCCGGACAGCAGCGGCGCACGAGGCCGCGCCTGAAGTGGCGCCCAATATCGCACGCGGCCAGCCGGCTCCGCCCGCGCCCGAGGTCCTCCCTGTCGAGCCTGCAGCCGCAGGGCCGGAGGAGCCTGCGCCTTCGAACGCGCCGCCGAACGCGTTCGCGCTGTTCGACGCCTTCACCGATCCGGTCGAAACAGCTGCGCCAGCCGAGACTGCACACACGCCCGGGCAGCCCGCCTGCGAGGCGATACCGGACGTCGCACCGGTCCAGACCATTGAAGAGCCGATCGTCCCCGCGGCGGCCGACGCCGCGCCCAAGACTCCGGTTGAAAACCCGGCAGAGGCCATTGTGTCGCCGCAGGTTGTGCCGATCACTCCAGGCATGGTCGAGCCGGAGTCGGGCCAAGAGTCCTCGGGCCAGCAGGAGCCGCCCGCACCGCGTCAGCATCCGCTGCGCTTCCTCTGGCAGATGGATGCAGAGGGTCGCTTTGTGCTTCTCTCCAATGAATTCATCCGCCTGATCGGCGCGCGCACGGCCGCCGGCTTCGGCCGCCCCTGGCGCGAGATCGCCGAAACATTCTCGCTCGATCCGGACGGGCGCGTCGCGCAGGCGCTTGCAAGCCACGACACCTGGGCCGGCATCACCGTGAACTGGCCGGCCGACGGCGGCGAGCGTCTTGCGGTCGAGCTCGCGGGCCTGCCGGTCTACGACCGCGAGCGCAATTTCGCGGGCTTCAGGGGATTTGGCGTCTGCCGCGATCTCGACGGCCTGAACCGGCTCGAGGCGCTGCGCCGCTTCGAACTGCTCGTCGCGCCGCCGGCGCAGCAGGACCTCGCCGCTGACGCCGCCGAGCCCGCTCCGGAGCCGAAGGCCAAGCCCGAAATTGAGCCCGAAGTTGAGCCCGAAGCCAAGCTCGAAGCAGAGCCCGCAGCCGAGCCGGAAGCAACGGCAGCGCCTCCGCCGATCGAGCCGCCCGAGCCCGAGCCGACACCCGAGCCTGAACCGGCAGCCGCCACAGCCGACGCGAATTCACACCCAACCGATCTGGAAACGCCCGTGGAAACGCCCCCCAATGTCGTGCCGTTCCGACCGGCCGGCGACACGCGACCGCCGACGCTGACGCCGGTCGAAAACAGCGCGTTCAACGAGCTCGCGCGGCAATTGTCCGAACGGCTCGAACGCGATCGCGAGACGATCGCGGCCGATGCGGCCGAGCCGGCGGCGGAGATCGCAGCCGAGCCGCCGGAGCCCGAGGCGCCGCACACCGCGGCCGAATGGCTGACCGAGCCCGCAGCCCCGGCGCGCGGCGCCAGCGCGCGCGACCGCACGCTGCTCGATCTGTTGCCGACGGGAATCCTGATCTACCGGCTCGACCGCCTGCTCTACGCCAACCCCGCCTTCCTCGCACGCATGGGCTATGCCAGCCTCAACGCGCTGGAGAATGCCGGCGGGCTGGACGCTCTCTATGTCGAGCCTGGCGTGTCGTCAGCGAGCAGCACCTCGCAAGGCGGCACGCCCGTCACGATCAGCGCGACGGTCGCGAACGGCGAAGCGCCGCTTGCGACGACCGACGCGCATCTGCACACGATCGACTGGGACGGCGAGAGCGCGCACGCGCTGATCTGCGCGCGGCCGCAGGCGACACCGGTCGCCGCGGCGCCTGTCATCGCAGAGACCGTGATCGCCGAATCCGTCGTCACCGGGTCCGTCGTCTCGGCGTCCTACACCTACGAATCCGAGTCCGCGGCCGGCGAAGCCGAGGCCGAGGATCTCGCCGCCATCCTCGACACCACGGCCGAGGGCATCGTCATGTTCGATGCCGAGGGCAACATCCACGCCTGCAACCGCAGTGCCGAGGCGCTGTTCGGCTATGACGGCGAAGCGCTGCTCGAGCAGAACCTCTCGACGCTGTTCGCGCCGGAAAGCCAGCAGATCGTCGCCGATTATCTCGAAAGCCTTAAGAGCCAGGACATTGCGAGCCTGCTCGACCACGGCCGCGAGGTGCTGGGACGCGAGAAGAAGGGCGGCGTCATTCCGCTCGCGATGATCATGGGCCGCACGCGCCCCGACGGCCCGAACTTCTTCGCCGTGTTCCGCGACCTCTCGCAGAGCAAGAAGGGCGAGAGCGAGCTGACGCAGGCCCGCCGCCTCGTCGACGGCGCGGCCAATGCCAAGGCCGACATGCTGGCGCGGATCAGCCACGAGATCCGCACGCCGCTCAACGCCATCATCGGCTTTGCCGAGGTGATGATTTCCGAACGCTTCGGCGCGCTCGGCAACGAGCGCTATGGCGAATACATGAAGGACATCCGCGCCTCGGGCGAGCGCGTCATCGCCATCATCGACGACCTGCTGGAGCTGTCGCGGATCGAGACCGGCAAGCTCGACCTCACCTTCGACAACCTCAACCTCAACGACCTCGTCGAGGCCTGCGTCGCGGTGATGCAGCCGCAGGCCAACCGCGAGCGCATCATCATCCGCACCTCGCTCGCCCATGCGCTGCCGCAGGTAAACGTGGATGCGCGCGCGATGCGGCAGATCACCATGAACCTGATCTCGAACTCGATCCGGCTCGCCAGCGCCGGCGGCCAGGTCATCGTCTCGACCGCGCTGACCGACCACGGCGAGATCGCCTTGCGTATCCGCGACACCGGCCACGGCCTCACCGAGCGCGAGGTCGCCGCCGCCATGGAGCCGTTCCGCACCCCGCCGCCCGGCGATGCCGCGGACAGCTCGGCGCTGAGCCTGTCACTGACCAAGGCGCTGGTCGAAGCCAACCGCGCCCGCTTCAACATCAAGAGCGCGGGCCACGGCACGTTGATCGAGGTGGTGTTCGCGCCAGCTCTGGCGGGGGCTTGAGGCGCTCACTGGCTTGCGGGCAGACCGCGCCCCAGCGCCGCCGCCTGCTGCAGGCTGATGCCATTGGCCAGCGGGTCGGCGTGGCGATGCGCCAGGCGCCACTCGGTGCCCACCCGCCGGTAGACGAGCGTCACGCGCAAGGCCCACTCCTGGGCCGGCAGCCCTCCGACCTCGACGCTGTCTCGCTCGATCAGGGCCAGGACGACCATGTCCTGCGAGCCATAGGTCTGCACGACCTCCTGCCTGTGCGTTCCGTTCCTGAAGAACCGGCCCATCCGCTCCCACCTTTCGGGCGTGTACTCCGCGGCCTTTGACGGGACCCCGCCGAACGGCGACATCAGCACGAAGTCGTCGGTGAGGGAGACCATCCGCCGGTAGGTGCCGGCGTCGCCGCGCATCAACGCCGCGTTCGCTTGCTGGGTATGGTCGATCAGTTTCGCGATCACGTCGTCGGCCGTGGCCGCCTCGGCGACGACGAGCGGCATGCATGCCATTCCTGCGAGCGTGTGACGCCTGGACACCGCCGCGGGCGCGGCTGCGCGATGCAGATCTTGATCGTTCTTCATCCGAGGGCTCCGGTGTTGACGGCTCATGCGGTTGCACAAGATGCTGCATGCCGCTTTGACCGAGATGAAGCCAGTGATAAGATCTCAGGACCATGCTGAATCCTGCTCAGCTTGCCCGGATCGACGTCAGCCTCCTCGTCGTGTTCAGCACCGTGCTGGAGGAGCGCCAGGTCTCGCGCGCGGCGGACAAGCTCAAGCTCACGCCCTCAGCGGTGAGCCACGGATTGGCCCGGCTGCGGCGCATCTTCCACGATCCGTTGTTCCTGAAGACGCCGAGCGGCGTGAAGCCGACGGAGCGTGCGCTCGCGCTTGCAGGTCCCGTCGCCGAACTCCTGTCGCGCCTCGATGCGATCGTGTCGGCCGCCGAGCCCTTTGACGCGCGAACGGCGAGGCGATCGTTCACGATCGGCACACCAGATGCGTTGGCCGCGGTGTTTCTCGCTTCTCTCCTCGAGACCCTGGCCCGGGAAGGCCCGGGGATCGACATCCGGCTGCTGCAGCTGATGCCGCAACGCCATGGCAAGGCGTCGAGCCAGGTCTGGCAGGACACGCTCTCCGAGCTTGATTCGCACCGGCTCGACCTCGCCGTGCTGCCGGTCGGTCCGCTGCCGTCACGTTACGCCGAACGGCTGCTGTTCGAGGAGGACTTCGTCGTCGCCATGCGCAAGGGCCACACGATGGCCCGCAAGGTCACGCTCGCGACCTATCTGGCAGCACGGCACATGCTGGTCTCGGCGACCGGTGATGCGCTCGGGATCGTCGACGTCAGGCTTGCCGAACGAGGCCATTCCCGGCGCGTGGCGCTGACCGTGCCCAACTTCATGTTGGCGCTGGCGCAGCTCGCCGAGAGCGATTTCATTGCGACCTTGCCGCGCCATCTGGTCGAACGCCATGCCGCGCGTTTCGACCTCGTGATCCGCCCCGTGCCGTTTCCGTGGACGCCCGACCCGGTGCGCGTCGTCGCCTCACAAGCCGCGATGGCGGATGCCGGTGTCGCCTGGCTGTTCGAGACAGTGGCGCGCTGCTTGGGTCCGCCGACGCCGACAACGCCCAGACTTCGCGTCTCCGCCTGATGCCCGAATGACAAAAAGGGCACGGCTTGCGCCGTGCCCTTTCACATTCCTGTCGCCTGGTCTCAGCTGTAGATCTCGAACAGGCCGGCGCCGCCCTGGCCGCCGCCGATGCACATCGTCACCACGCCCCACTTGGCCTTGCGGCGCGCGCCTTCCTGCAAGAGGTGGCCGGTGAGACGGGCGCCGGTCATGCCGAAGGGATGGCCGATCGCGATCGAGCCGCCGTTGACATTGTACTTGGCGGGATCGATGCCGAGCTGGTCGCGGCAGTACAGGCACTGGCTGGCGAAGGCCTCGTTGAGCTCCCACAGATCGATGTCGTCGATCTTGAGGCCGGTGCGCTTGAGCAGCTTCGGAATCGCGAACACCGGGCCGATGCCCATCTCGTCGGGCTCGCAGCCGGCGGTCGCCCAGGCGACGAAGCGGCCGAGCGGCTTCAGCCCGCGCTTCTCCGCATCCTTGGCTTCCATCAGCACCACGGCGGCGGCGCCGTCGGAGAGCTGGCTGGCATTGCCGGCGGTGACGAACTTGCCGGGACCCTTCACCGGCTCGAGCTTGGCGAGACCTTCCAGCGTGGTCTCGGGCCGGTTGCACTCGTCGCGGTCGACGACGTAGTCGACGATGCTCTCGGCCTTGGTCTGCTTGTCGACGACCTTCATCCGGGTCTTCATCGGGACGATCTCGTCCTTGAACTTGCCGGCCTGCTGCGCCGAAGCCATGCGGCGCTGCGACTCCAGCGAGAACTCGTCCTGATATTCGCGGCTGAGCTTGTAGCGCTCGGCGACGATGTCGGCGGTGTCGATCATGGCCATGAAGATGTCGGGCGCGACCTTGAGCAGCTCCGGGTCGACCGATTCCTTCGGCGTGGCGCCGCCGGGGATCGAGATGCTCTCGACGCCGCCGGCAACGATGCAGTCGGCGCCATCCGAGCGGATCGAGTTGGCGGCCATCGCGATGGTCTGCAGTCCCGAGGAGCAGAAGCGGTTCACCGAGACGCCGGCGGTGGTCTTCGGCAGGCCGGCGAGCAGCGCGGCCTGGCGGCCGATGTTCGGTGCGCCATGGGCGCAATTGCCGAGATAGCAGTCCTCGACATAGTCCTTCTCGACGCCGGCGCGATCGACCGCGTGCTGGATGGCGTGGGCCGCGAGCGACATCGGCGGCGTGATGTTGAACCCGCCGCGGCCGGATTTTGCCAGGCCCGTGCGCGCATAGGAAACGATGACGGCTTCACGCATGTGTTTCTCCCTTGTCGAACGATTTGAACGGAGCGTAGTTACGAGGCGTTCTGGGCGCCATTGGTACACAAAGTCAGCAGATCGCGGGAAAATAAAAATGCCGCCCCCGGTGACGGAGGCGGCGTTGTTCCGCGGGTCGGAATATCAATGTGAGCGTCACTCTATCCACACGTCATGCCCGGGCTTGTCCCGGGCATCCACGATCTTGGACATGCGTGGGAAGGCGTGGATGGCCGGGGCAAGCTCGGCCATGACGACGGTGAGAGTTCAGAACGTCAGCGCCTTGGCCTGCTTGACCTGCGGCAGGGCCTGCACCTTGGCGAGCAGGTCCGCCGGCACCGCGCCGTCGACCTCGACCAGCGCAATGGCATCGCTGCCGGGCGCGACGCGGCCGAGATGGAAGGTGGCGATGTTGATCTTGGCGTCGCCCAGAAGGCTCGCGAACTTGCCGATGAAGCCCGGCTTGTCCTCGTTGGTGACGTAGATCATGGACTTGCCGAACTCGGCATCGACACGGATGCCCTTGATGTCGACGAGGCGCGGCTTGCCGTCGGCATAGACGGTGCCCGAGACCGACCGCTCCTGCCGCTCGGTGGTGACCGCCACGGTGATCAGGCTCTCATAGTCGCTCTGGGCGGCGCGCACGATCTCGTCCACCACCATGCCGCGCTCCTTGGCGACGACCGGCGCGGAGACGACGTTGACCTCGCCCAGCATCGGCCGCAGCAGACCGGACAGCACGGCGGAGGTGATCGCCTTGATCTTCATCTCGGCGACGTGGCCCTCATAGGTGATCTCGACCTTGAGAATGCCGGTCTCGGTGAGCTGGCCGGCGAAGGAGCCGAGCTTCTCGGCAAGCGCGATGAACGGCTTCAGCTTCGGCGCTTCTTCGGCCGTGATCGAGGGGAAGTTGACGGCGTTCGAGATCGCGCCGGTGAGCAGGTAATCCGACATCTGCTCGGCGACCTGGAGCGCGACGTTCTCCTGCGCTTCGGTGGTGGATGCGCCGAGATGCGGCGTGCAGATCACGTTGGGATGGCCGAACAGCACGTTCTTGGTCGCGGGCTCCTCGACGAACACGTCGAAGGCGGCGCCCGCGATGTGCTTGGAGTTGAGCGCATCGACCACCGCCTGCTCGTCGACGAGGCCGCCGCGGGCGCAGTTGATCAGGCGCACGCCCTTCTTCATCCTGGCGATCGCAGCCGCGTCGATGATGTTCCTGGTCTTGTCGGTGAGCGGGGTGTGCAGCGTGATGAAATCGGAGCGCTTGAGCAGGTCGTCGAGCTCGACCTTCTCGACGCCGATGTCCTTGGCGCGCTCCGGCGACAGGAACGGGTCGAACGCGATCACCTTCATGCGCAGGCCGAGCGCACGGTCGGCGACGATCGAGCCGATATTGCCGCAACCGACGACACCGAGCACCTTGCCGGTGATCTCGACGCCCATGAATCGGTTCTTCTCCCACTTGCCGGCCTGGGTCGAGGCGTCGGCCTGCGGGATCTCGCGGGCCAGCGCCAGCATCAGCGTGATGGCGTGCTCGGCGGTCGTGATCGAGTTGCCGAACGGCGTGTTCATCACGATGATGCCCTTGGCCGTGGCGGCGGGAATCTCGACATTGTCGACGCCGATGCCGGCGCGGCCGATCACCTTCAGCTTCGCCGCCTTCTCCAGGATCTTGGCGGTTGCCTTGGTCGCCGAGCGGATCGCAAGGCCGTCGTAATTGCCGATGATCTCGGCGAGCTTGTCCTTGTCCTTGCCGAGGTTGGGCTGGAAGTCGACCTCGACGCCGCGATCCTTGAAGATCTGTACGGCGGCGGGCGAGAGCGCGTCGGAAATGAGAACTTTGGGTTTGGTCATGGTGATGTGTCCTTCACCGTCCCTGAGGGAGGATGGGCCCCGAGGGCCGGAATGAGGAATTGCGCAGAAGCACTTTGCTCTCCCTCTCCCCGTTCTTACGGCGAGAGGGTTGGGGTGAGGGGCAGCCACAGGCGAGGTGCTCGTGGAGAGAGCCCCTCACCCGGATCGCTGCGCGACCCGGCCTCTCCCCGTAAGAACGGGGAGAGGCGAAGAAAGCAATCACGCCGCCTTGGGCAGAGCGGCCTTGGTCTCGGCGAAGGCCCAGTCGATCCACTGCGTCAGCAGCTCGACGTCCCTGGCCTCGACGGTGGCGCCGCACCAGATGCGCAGGCCGGCCGGCGCATCGCGGTAATAGGCGAAGTCGAAGCCAGCGCCTTCCTTCTCGACCAGCGCGACCAGCTTCTTGCAGAAGTCGGCCTGCGCGTCCGCCGAAAGCGAAGTGATCGCGGGATCAGTGAACTTGAGGCACACCGACGTGTTGGAGCGGATCGAAGCGTCCTTGGCGAGGAAGTCGATCCAGGGCGTCTTCGCCTTCCAGTCGGCGAGCACCTTGGTGTTGGCATCGGCACGCGCGATCAGCGCCTTGAGGCCGCCGATCGACTTGGCCCAGTTCAGCGCGTCGAGATAGTCCTCGACGCAGAGCATCGAGGGCGTGTTGATGGTCTCGCCGACGAAGATGCCTTCGTTGATCTTGCCGCCCTTGGTCATGCGGAAGATCTTCGGCAGCGGCCAGGCCGGCTTGTAGGTCTCGAGCCGCTCCACCGCGCGGGGCGACAGGATCAGCATGCCGTGCGCGGCTTCACCGCCGAGCGCCTTCTGCCAGGAGAAGGTGACGACGTCGAGCTTCGGCCAGTCAAGAGCTTGCGCGAATGCGGCGGACGTCGCGTCGCAGATGGTCAGGCCCTCGCGGGTCGCGCTGATCCAGTCGGCGTTCGGCACGCGCACGCCTGAAGTGGTGCCGTTCCAGGTGAAGACGACGTCGCTCTTGGGATCGACCTTCGACAGATCGGGAATCTCACCGTAAGCCGCATTCAGCTTGGTGACGTCCTTGAGCTTCAATTCCTTGACGATGTCGCTGACCCAGCCCTCGCCGAAGGATTCCCAGGCGAGCGTGGTGACGGGGCGCGCACCGAGCAGCGACCACAGTGCCATCTCGACCGCGCCGGTATCGGACGCCGGCACGATGCCGATCCGGTAATCGGCGGGGACCTCGAGCACTTCGCGCGTCAGGTCGATCGCGAGCTTGAGCTTGGTCTTGCCGATCTTCGCGCGATGCGAGCGGCCGAGCGCTGCGTCCTTGAGATTTTGGGCGTTCCAGCCGGGGCGCTTGGCGCAGGGACCGGAGGAGAAATGCGGCACGGCGGGCCGCGAAGCGGGCTTCGCTACAGTCATGATCTACCCTTCCAGATAGTAAGCCTCCCGTTGGGGGGAGGTGTCCCGCCGCGGCTGATACGGGAATCGGGAAGACCAGTCAAGGAAGTTCCGGGGCCTCACGTGCGAGTGATGGCGCCTCGGGTGCGATCTCCGGGGATTGAACGACGGCGAGCGCATTCAGCAAGTCCGTGGCATCGCTGATCAATTGCGCGGCCCTGCGCCGGCTGCCGACCTTCAAAATGCATTTGTCATGGGCCTGCACGACGTAGTCGTTGCCGACCTTGATCATTGAATAGCTTGTCATCGAAATCCCCGAACCGACCGAGCCCGGTGCCAGAAGCTGCCGTAGCACTGTTCGTTCCCGATTCAACGTGAACGACGGACGGGTAGTTTACCGCCCATTAAGATGAACGAATGCGCGATCCGAATTTGCTGATCGTGCAAGGCTCGCGGGAAGCTGCCTCAAAAGCGGACAGTCATGCCCACATGACTCGCGGCAAATCCGAGCCGCTTGTAGAAGCGCTGCGCGTCGACGCGCGTCTGATGCGTCAGCAGTTCGACGAGATTGCAATTGCGCGCCTTCGCTTCCGCGACCGCCCATTGCACCAATTGCTCGCCGATGCCGCGGCTGCGACAATCGGAAGCAACGCGGACGTCCTCGAGCAGGCCGCGCACGCCGCCTTGGGAACTCAGGCCCGGCAGGATCGCGAGTTGCAGGCAGCCGACCACCCTGCCCGCGCTCTCGGCAACGACGAGCGTGAGATTCGGATCGCGCTCGACCCGCGCGAATGCGTCGTAATAGGAGGCGGGCAACGGATCCTCCACGCGCTCGCGCGCGCGGCCGAGATGATCGTCGGCGAGCATCGCCACGATCGCGGCGACGTCCTCGCGGCGCGCGGGACGGATGGAGACGGCTTCGGCATTCATGTCAGACAACTCCGGACTCAGCGCGCCGGCGCAAGGCCGAGAAACGCTTCGACTTCGCCGATCCAGCGGCGGACGGACGCATGGCGGCCGAGATCGAAGCCGCCTTCATGCGCGAGGCGCGTATAGGCGAGCAGCGACACGTCGGCGAGCGAAACCTCATCGCCGGCGAAGAAGCGGCTGCCGGAGAGATGCTGCTCCATGCGGTCGAGCGCCGCATAGCCGCGCTTGACCTTCTCGGGATCGAGCTCGGATGCGTCCTTGCCCAGGTAGACCAAGAGGAAGCGGCACACCGCGATATAGGGCTCGTGGCTGTACTGCTCCCAGAACAGCCATTCGTCCATCTTGGCCGCTGCAAAGGCGTCGCGCGGAATGAGCGTACTGTCGCGGGCGAGATAGCGGATGATGGCGTTGGACTGTGCGAGCGTGCGGCCGTCGTCGAATTCGACGGTCGGCACCTGGCCGGCGCCGTTCATCCTGAGGAATTGCGGCGTACGCGTCTCGCCCTTGCGCGTGTCGATCTCGATCCACTGGTAGGGCACTGCGAGCTTGTCGCAGACCCACTTCACCTTCAGGCAGTTTCCGGAATTGCCGTCGCCGTAGATCTTCATCGCTGCCGCCCCGTCTTCGGGCGACAGAGCATCAGGACAGAGGGAATCTGTCAACAGGAAGCGGGCGGCTCAGAACTTGTAGCCCAGCCCGACGCGCGCGTTGTTCAGCGTGACCTGCGTGTTCATGACGGGCGAGAATCTCACATACTCGTATTCCACGCGCGCGAACAACCCGTCCCAAATGCAATATTCGAGCCCGAGGCCCGCGGTCCAACCCACAGCGAAAGTGTTGGTCCTGTGCTGGCTCTGAGTCTGCGATTGCACCGGAACAGCATACGTATTGCTCGTGGTCGTCGTAACGCCGCCGACCGTTGTCGATACGACCTGCGTGAGCGTCACGTCGCTCGTCACCGTGCGGGAGACGTCCATTCGGCCAACCGCGGCGCCAAAGAAGGCATACGGCATGAAATCGCCGCCATCCCAGCCCACGCGGCCACGGAGCGAAATCATGTCCTTGACCTTCGCCGCGGCCGTGCCGGTCAAGGTCACGTTGTAATTGTTGGTCGTGCCCTCGGGCGGGTTATCCCCGGGCGGGTTGGTGATGACGAGCGAGTTGTAACCGCTGGTCTGCGTGTAGAGATTGTCGAAGTAGCTGTAGGTGCCTTCAAGACCGAGAATGGCATCGTACCATTGCCAATTGCGGCCGACGAAGCCGCCGAAATTGACGCCTTGCGTGTTGGCCTTGTTCAGGAGCGACCAGTTCGCGGTCGGTTGCTGCAGGACGCTGTCGCGGAAGATGTAGTTGGTCAGGCCGACCACGCTCTGGCTGAAATCAGTCGCGTCGGTCGTGTAGCCGGCGTTGCCGCCGATATAGGCGCCATCCCAGTTGCGGGTCGTCTTCGACAGGCCCTCGGTGTAGCCGCCGCGCAGGACGGGCAGATCCGGCATGTCGGCCGCGTGCGCGGCAGACACCGTCCCCAACATCGCCGCCCCCAACAAAAGCCCACGCATCGCAACGCTCCATCGACTCGAACTTTCGCCCGTGATCATGGCTCGTTAACCTTAACCAATGGTTGCGGTAGGCAATTTCGTCAGTGCAAGCCGTGAAAAATACGCAAAGCAAAACGGCGCGGGATGATCCCGCGCCGTTAAGAGACGTTAAGCGATGAGGCTGACGATCAGCCCTTGGTGACGAGCGGCGGCGGCATGTAGGCCGGCGGACTGCTGAGATCCCAGCGCACGCCGAGCTTGATGTCGTGCGAGGTGATGTCCTTGATCTTGATCGAGGTCGGGCCGGAGGCACTGTTGTCGAACAGGCGGTAGTTGCCGGGCGCGGCGTCGCCGAGGTCCATGTAGCTGTAGGCCAGTTCGACCGTGAAGCCGGGGTTGACCTTGTAGGCGAGACCGGCGTGAGCGGCCCAGGCGAAGTTCCACTTGCCGCTATCGGCGAAGTAAGCGACGCTGTTGTTGAGCCCCGGGCTGTACGAGACGCCGTCGTCGCGGAAGCCGCTGATCTTGTTGTAGGAGCCGCCGACACCGGCACCGATGAACGGCGTAATGCACCACCAGGTGCCGAGGTCGACGTAGGCGTTGGCCATGACGACCCACTCGGACTTGCTGCCGCTGTAATTGTTGGAGCCGACGAAGCCCGGCCCGATGACGTTGTCAGCACCGTGCAGGGTGGCCTTGCCGCGGTACTGGCCGATCACGTCCGCACGAAACCAGTTGTTGAAGCGATAGCCGACGCCGAGACCGAACAGCGGCGACGAGTCGAAGCCGAATCCCTCCGTCGTCTTCTGATACCCAGCCGGCAAGGCGGCGTCGATGCTCTTGGCGCGCTGGTTGGTCATGCCGATGTCGCCGCGCAGATACCAGCCGCCGAAATCGGCGGGCGGGGCGGGCGGCGCGTACATGGGAGGGGGCGCCGCGATCGGCATATCGGCGGCGAACGCCATCGACGAGATCAGGGTTGCCGCACCCGCGGCAAGGAGAGACTTAACGCTACGCATTGCTTCGTCCTTTTGGCCGGTGAGGCAAAGACGGGCGCCCCACGTTCTGGAAACTCACGACCCGGACGATGGCAGCAAATGTTTAAGCGCCACTTAACCCTAATTTTTAAGGTTGATTTTTTCTCACCGCACACGCCGGTGCGACGGCAGCGTTGCAAAAATGCAGCGCGGGGCGGGCCGCATTTGCTAACGATGTATGAAGCTGCAATGCAGCGAATAGTAATGCGTTAACGCGCGTGCCGCGGCAGCTTGGGCAGGAACACCGCGAGCAGCCCGATCGCCGGCAGATAGGCGCAGACCTGGTAGACGAACTCGATCGAGGTGTGGTCGGCGAGCTTGCCCAGCACGGCGGCCCCGAGACCGCCGATGCCGAACGCGACGCCGAAGAACACGCCGGAGATCATGCCGAAGCGGTGCGGCACCAGCTCCTGCGCGAACACGATGATCGACGAGGTCGTCGAGGAGATGATCAGGCCGATGGCGACGCTGAGCACGGCGCTGGCGTAGAGGCCGGCATAAGGCAGCGCCAGCGTGAACGGCAGCGCGCCCAGGATCGAGATCCAGATCACGATCTTGCGGCCGAAGCGGTCGCCCAGGGGACCACCGAGAAACGCACCCACGGCGTTCGCGGCGAGGAAGATGAAGAGGTAGATCTGGGCTGCCTGCGTCGACACGCCGAAACGATCGATCAGGTAGAAGATGTAGTAGCTCGACAGGCTCGAGACGTAGAGCTGCTTCGAGAACAGCAGCGCGACCAGCACGGCCAGCGCCACTGCGACGCGGCGCGAGCTCGGCGCGTCGGGATGGGCCTGAATCGTGGCCGTCTTCTTCGCCTTGATCTGCGGCGCATACCAATTGCCGATACGCCAGAGGATGAGAATCGCGAGGAACGCGATCGAGGAGAACCAGGCGATGCTGCCCTGACCGAACGGCACCACGATCAGCGCGGCGAGCACCGGCCCCATCGAGGTGCCGAAACTGCCGCCGAGTTGGAACACCGACTGCGCAAAACCGTAGCGGCCGCCGGACGCGAGCCGCGCGATGCGCGCCGACTCGGGGTGAAACACCGCCGAGCCGAGGCCGACCAGGGCGGCAGCGACGAGGATGACGAGATATTGATGCGCGGCGCTGAGCAGCAGCAGGCCGAAGAAGGTCGAGGCCATGCCGATCGCCAGCGAATAGGGCTGTGCCTTCTTGTCGGTGTAGTGCCCGACCACCGGCTGTAGCAGCGAGGCCGTGAACTGGAAGGCCAGGGTGATCATGCCGATCTGCGCGAAGTCGAGCGCGTAGGTGTCCTTCAGGATCGGATAGACCGAGGCGATCAGCGACTGCATGGTGTCGTTGAGGAAGTGCGAGAAGCTGATGCCGGCGAGCACGATGTAAGCCGGCCCTGCCGCCTTGGCGGCGGCGGGCGACACGTCGCTGACGACGACGGGCTCGGTCAGCGTTTCCTCGGAGACGACGACAGGCTTGTTCAATGGAGCGGTCCCGGCGGGCGCGGCGAACCGCCGCATCCGCTAGTTACGATGCAAGCGGCGGTCGAACCACCGTCAATCGTCGATGGCTGGGATGCGTGGGTGTTCTCGTCGCTTACCCTCCAGGGGAGGGTAAGAAAAACATCAAGCCGCGGCCTGGCCGAGCGCCAGGACGATGGTGTCGACGACGTCCTCGACCAGGATGCGGTCCTCGCCCTCGCCCATGACGCGGATCACGGGCTCGGTGCCGGAAGAACGGATCAGCAGGCGGCCGTGGCCGTTGAGGCGCATCTCGCCGTCGGAGATCGCCGACTTGACGTCGGAATCGTCGAGCGGCTTGCCGCCCTTGTGACGGACGTTCTTGAGGATCTGCGGCAGCGGGTCGAATCGGTGGCAGACTTCCGAGACCGGCCGGCGCAGCTTCTGCACCACGGCCAGCACCTGCAAGGCAGCCACGAAACCGTCGCCGGTGGTGGCGTAGTCGGAGAGGATGATATGACCGGACTGCTCGCCGCCGAGATTGTAGCCGCCGTTCAGCATCTGCTCGAGCACGTAGCGATCGCCGACCGGCGTACGCACGAGATCGAGCCCCTGCCCTTTCAGGAAGCGCTCTAGGCCGAGATTGGACATCACGGTGGCGACGATGCCCGGGCGCGACAGGCGTCCGTCCTCCTTCCAGCTCTGCGCGATCACCGCGAGCAGCTGGTCGCCGTCGACGATGTGGCCGCGCTCGTCGACCAGGATGACGCGATCGGCGTCGCCGTCCAGCGCGATGCCGATATCGGCGCGCATCTCGCGCACTTTCTTCGACAGCGCTTCGGGCGAGGTCGAGCCGCATTCCTTGTTGATGTTGAAGCCGTCGGGCTCGACGCCGATCGCCACCACGTCGGCGCCCAGCTCCCACAGCGCTTCCGGCACCACCTTGTAGGCGGCACCGTTGGCGCAATCGATCACGACGCGCAGGCCATCGAGCGACAGGTCGCGCGGCAGCGTGCGCTTGGCGAATTCGATGTAGCGGTCGTGCACACCGTCGATGCGGCGGGCGCGGCCCAGGCTCGCACTTTGCGCCAGCCTCCTGTCGAGAGATTCGTCGAGCAGCTGCTCGATCTGCTTCTCGACGTCGTCGGAAAGCTTGAAGCCCTGCGGGCCGAACAGCTTGATGCCGTTGTCCTCGAACAGATTGTGCGAGGCCGAGATCATCACGCCGAGATCGGCGCGCATCGACTTGGTCAGCATCGCGACCGCCGGCGTCGGCATCGGGCCGACCAGCAGCACATCCATGCCGACCGAGGTGAAGCCTGCGACCATCGCGTATTCGATCATGTAGCCGGACAGGCGGGTGTCCTTGCCGATCACGACCCTGTGGCGGTGGTCACCGCGCTGAAACGCAAGGCCTGCGGCCTGGCCGACCTTGAGCGCGAGCTCCGGCGTGATCAGTCCGTTGGCGCGGCCCCGAATCCCGTCCGTCCCGAAATATTTGCGGCTCATATCGTCCCCCAAAGGCAACAACCAGGGGATCCCCTCTACAACCACGGGATGCCCGAAAGGGCCCCGCATCCCTGATTTGCTGGGGTCTTATAATGCTATCGCGGCTAACTTGGCTTCAAGAAATATGATGAATCATTACGGAACCGGGCGTGGCACCGGCTCAGTAAGATCTTGTTAACACTATATTTCCGGCCGGAACGCGGCGCCGAGGCGGAACCCGCCCCTACCGCGTGCGCTTCACATGGCCATCCTCGCGGCTCGGCGCCGGCTGGGTGACATTGACCGGATCCGAGCCCGGAAAGGTCTCTTCCAATCCCTCTTCCAGCGCCTCCTCGAGATCGTGCTTCTCCTTGATCTCCTCCGGCGAAGGTCCAGCGTGCGGCCTCGTCATCGCGCCCTCCTGCAAAACGTCCTGCAAACGATTTGGCTATGCATCCAACCATGCTAGATGACCCCGAAATCTTCCGATGCAAGACTTCCAAGCTAGACGGGCCGGGGAAAAGACATGAAGCACATCACCTGTATCGATGATCTTCGCGCGCTGCATCAGCGCCGCGTGCCGAAGGCGTTCTTCGATTATTGCGACCGCGGCTCCTATGCGGAGGAAACGCTGCGCGCCAACCGCGAGGACATGCAGGCGATCAAGTTCCGCCAGCGCATCCTGGTCGACGTCTCCAAGCGCGACACCTCGACCACGATCCTGGGCGAACCCTCGACCATGCCGCTGATGCTCGCGCCCGTCGGCCTGCTCGGCATGCAGCACGGCGACGGCGAGATCCACGCCTGCCGCGCCGCGCAGGCCGCCGGCATCCCGTTCACGCAATCGACCATGTCGATCTGCTCGATCGAGGACATCGCCGCCAATGTCGAGAAGCCGTTCTGGTTCCAGCTCTACGTGATGAAGGACCGCGGCTTCATCAAGGCGCTGATCGAGCGCGCGATCGCGGCCAAATGCTCGGCGCTGGTGCTGACCGTCGACCTCCAGGTGATCGGACAGCGCCACCAGGACATCAAGAACGGCATGACGGTGCCGCCCGAATGGTCGCTGTCGAAGCTGATCGATTTCGCCACCAAGCCGGCCTGGGTGTCGGGCGTGCTCCAGGGCAAGCGCCGCACCTTCGGCAATCTCGCGGGTCATCTGAAGGTCAGTGACGACATCACCTCGCTGTCGACCTGGATCAACTCGCAGTTCGACACCTCGCTGAACTGGAACGACATCGACTGGATCCGCTCGATCTGGCCGGGCAAGCTGGTCCTGAAGGGCATTCTCGACGTAGAGGACGCCGAACTCGCCGCAAAGACCGGCGCGCAGGCGATCGTGGTCTCCAACCATGGCGGCCGCCAGCTCGACGGTGCACCGTCCTCGATCGAGGTCCTGCCCGAAATCGTCGACACCGTCGGTGACAAGATGGAGATCATGTTCGACGGCGGCATCCGCTCCGGCCAGGACGTGATGCGCGCGCTCGCGCTCGGCGCAAAATCCTGCATGATCGGCCGCGCCTATGCCTATGGGCTGGGTGCCGGCGGCCAGGCCGGCGTCGCCAAGGCGATCGACATCATCCAGAAGGAGCTGCTCACGACCATGGGCCTGTGCGGCGTCAACCGGATCGACGAGATCGACGATCATATCATTGCGATGTGAGCGCGGAGACGGTGCCGTAGCAACCATTAAATAGCGGCCGTGTTTTGCGCCGTCCGGATCGCCTGCGTCTGCCATGATGACGCCGTGCTCGCGTCCGTCAAGGCGTGGCCTGGCGGCAGATCGGGTGATGTTGGGGCGAGCGACGGCCATCCTTGACGGACGCTACGCGCGACGTCATGAGGAGCCGTAGGTCGGGACGAAGAAGCGCGTCTCGGTCGAACTAAGAAGCAGGGAATGATCCTACCGGAGGTTCGCCGCACCACGGCGTGCCGCGAGCCACCACTGTGTTGGCGAAGATGAGCATCTTTCTGGCACAGGCAACGAGCGCCTGCTTGTGTTCCTTTCCAGCCGCAGTCAGCCGTTGATAGAGCTTGATGAGCTGCGGGTTCCATCGAAACGATGCGGCCAGTGAAGCCGTATAAAGGGCGCGGCGCAGCCGCTTTCGTCCGCCCTCGATATGCCGAACGCCTGACCGGTCGCCGCTGTCGTCGTCATAGGGCGCAAGGCCGGCGAGAGCGACAGCTTGCTCCCGCGTGATCTGGCCGATCTCAGGCAGACGCACCAGGATGGCCACGGCGGTCGGCAGCCCGATGCCGTCAACGCTGTTGATCAGGGCAAGTCTCTTGGCAAGGTCGGGATGCTTGCGGATCGAGGCGACCAGAGCCTTGAGTGCGACCCTCACGCGCTGCTCCAGGCGAGCGATATCCTCTTGCCAGAGCTTGTTGATCGCCGCATTGCGGCAGCTTTCGATCCTGTTTTTGAGGCGTGCAATATCCTCACCGATCTGATCGATCATGGTCAGCTGCTCGGCGAACGGCAGCAACCGGGGATCGGGAGCGGTATGGATCTTCCGCACCGCGGCGGTGCAGGTTGCGATAAGAGCGGCATCGATCTTATCGTTCTTGGCCCGTTGCAAGTGGAATGCGGCATAGGCTCGGACCTGAGCCGGCTGAAACACCACAACCACAAACCCCTTGCGTCGCAGTTCGGCGACGACAGCCTGTTCGTAACCGCCGCTCGCCTCGATGCCGACGCGTTTGATGCGATGCTGTCGCAGCCACGTCAGCAAAGCCTCATGGCCTTCCGCCGTGTTCGTCACCTGCAACTGCTCGCGGCTGCCCTCGATCGCCACATCGAGCTTCCGTTTGCCGGTATCGATCCCGGCACAGATCGTGGTATGCTTGGCCATCTTCGTCGATCCCTCCCTTGTTATGCGAACCTAAAGTTCGTTCAACCATTCGGGTCCCGATGAAGTGCCGATCGCGATCTTGCTACGTCTGACAGCCCTCAAGGCTTCGGTGGGTACCGATCCGATCGAACGGCGACCCAGCTCGGGCGGCCACCCGGGCTGGGCCATTCCTCACGGAACGGCTCAATATAACCAATCGGGCTAATACAAGGGTGGGCAAAGCGAAGCGTGCCCACCACCTTTCGCGCGACGTAAAGCAGATGGGGACACGGCGCAAAGGCGCCTTTGCCCGCCCTACGACGCTACGGAAGCGTCCCTCCCCGCCTCACATCGGCGGCGTCAGGCCGTCGCGGCCGACGCTGACGCGGCTCGTCTCGAACGAGCCGTCGGGCAATTGCTTCATGAAGGCGATGACCTTGGCACCCGGCTTCAACTCGGATTTGTCGCTCGGCACGAAGGTCACCACCGGCGTGTTGTCGGCGACGAACACCTTCTTCTCGCCATCCTTGTACTTGACTAGCAGCGTGTGACCGTCATTGCCGACGACGCTTTCGGCCACCGTCGCATTGGTCATGCTGGAGTTCGGCTTGAGGTCCCAGGGCCGGGAGCCCTCGCCGGTGCCGCGCATGCTCTCCGGAAACACGTGGACCTCGACCGCGTTCTGGCTGCCGTCCGGTCCCGGCACGGTGGTCGCACCGATGAACGAACCCGGCTTGATGTCGGCGAGTGAAATCCTGGTGATCCCCGACACGTTCACGTCGGATGCGATGTGAAGCTTGACATCTTCACCGCTGCGCGACTTGACCTGCATGGTGTCGCCATTGACGCTCTCGATCGTGCCGCGCACGCGCGTCGGCACCGGCGCCCTCTGGGCGAAGGCGCAGTAAGTTGAGACGGCCACCATCGCGACGGCGATCAGCGGACGTGTGAAAGTTGCACGTTGTACAGACATGACGGTCTCCGATTGCCCCCACCGGATAGAGAACTCCGGAAGACCGCGCGCTATTCTCTCAAGTCTTTGTGAGATCGGCCTCGACCAATGCGCGCAGCTCGGCCGTGACTTCGGGCCGGCGGCCGAACCACAGCTCGAAGCCGCGCACCGCCTGATGCAGCAGCATGCCGAGCCCGTCGGCGGTCTTCAGGCCGCGCGCCCTTGCAGCGGCCAGCAGCGGCGTCACCAGGGGAACATAGACGAGGTCGGCAACGACCGCCGTTTGCGGCAGGCGCGCGACATCAACATCGAGCGAAGGCTGGCCGTGCATGCCGAGCGAGGTCGTGTTCACGAGAAGTTTCACGCGCGGCAGCACGTCGTTGATCGCGTCCCACGGCAGCGGACGCACGTTCGGCCCGAACTGCCTTGCCAGCGCCTCGGCCCGCGCGACGGTGCGATTGGCGACATGCACGCATTTGATGCCGCGTTCCAGCAGGCCGAACACGACCGCGCGCGCGGAGCCGCCGGCGCCCAGCACCAGCGCCTCCTCGGCCGCGCCCCAGCCGGGCGCGCTGGCGTCGAGATTGTTGATGAAACCTTCGACATCGGTGTTGGTCGAACGCAGCTCGCCGTCGGCAAACCACAGCGTGTTCGCGGCGCCGACCGCCTTTGCGCGGGCGTCAGGCGTCGACAGCGCCAGCACGCTTTCCTTGTGCGGGATGGTGACGTTTGCCCCGGCGAAGCCGCGGAGCGACAGCCGCAGCACGAAATCGCGCAGATTCTCGGGCGGCACCGCCTCGATGACGTAGCCGCCTTCGATGCCGAGCGTGCGCAGCCAGTAGTGATGGATCAGCGGCGAGCGCGAATGCGCGGCCGGCCATCCGATCAGACAGGCTGCAGGAGCCTTGGTCAGGGTCATCCGTCCCTCGGGAAGTGTGGGAGGCGATCCATTTCGCGTCCCGCAGGCCCTGTCAAGATGCGGATGCCGGCCGCGAGGCCGCTGCACCGGTCGATCAAATCGGCCGGCTTTAAGAACAGCGCCGTCAGCTCGCAGCAGCCTCCTCGGCCGCAGAGCACTTGATGTCGGCGATGGCGCGCTCGAGGCTCGTGCGATAGCGCGCGCGCGGCGGCGTCACGCCATGGGTGAGCAGCGCGCGGCGGACCGTGGGCGAGGCTCCCGTGATGAACAGCCTGATGCCCTGGCGGTGCGCCTTGGCGGCGACGCGGCCGAGCACGTTGGCCGCGGTCGAATCCAGGAACGGCACCGCGGCGAAATCGACCACGAAGGCCTTGCGTTTGTCGGCGATCCCGTCGAGCACGCTGCCGATCGCCGAGGCCGCGCCGAAGAAGAACGCACCGGTGATGCGATAGACCAGCACGTCGCGGTCGACCGCGAGGGCGGAATCGTAGGGAACGCGATCGCCATTGCCGTCGTCGGGGCGATCGGCCGCCGCCAGCGGCGTGCGTTCCTCGATGCCCGTCATCTCCGCCATGCGGTGGATGAACAGCACCGCGCCGAGCGCGAAGCCGACCAGGATGCCTTCGGTGAGATCGCGGAAGATCGTGAGCAGGAAGGTCGCGAGCAGCACGACGGCATCGCCCCATGACGAGCGCACGAGCGTGGCGAATTCGTGCTTCTCCGCCATGGTCCAGGCCACCACGACCAGCACGGAAGCGAGCGCGGCCAGCGGAATGTAGCTCGCCAGCGGCGCCGCGATCAGCATGAACAGCAGCAGGAACACCGAATGCAGCATGCCCGCGAGCGGTCCGCGCGCGCCGGCGCGGATGTTGGTGGCGGTGCGTGCGATCAGGCCGGTGACGCAGATGCCGCCGAACAGCGCCGAGCCGACATTGGCCGCTCCCTGCGCCACCAGCTCGCAATTGGAGCGGTGACGGCGGCCGGTCATGCCGTCCGCGACCACCGCCGACAGCAGCGATTCGATGGCAGCCAGCAGCGCGAACGCGATCGCATCCGGCAGCACCGCTCTTGCCTTCTCCAGCGAGAACGCGGGCAGCGCCGGCGAGGGCAATTCGCGCGGAATACCGCCGAAGCGCGAGCCGATGGTCTCGACCGGCAGCGACAGCAACGACGTGGCGACAGCCGCGAAGATGACAGCGATCAGAATGCCGGGCCAAGACGGCCGCCAGCGGCGCAAGCCGGCGATGATGGCGATGCTGACGATGGCGACGGCAACGGCGGACGGATTCACGGTGTCGAGGCCGCCGGCGAGCGCGACAAGCTTCGGCACGAACTCGCTGGGCTCTTTCCCTGCGAGCGTGATGCCTGAGAGATCGCGGAGCTGGCTGGCGAAGATGATCACGGCGATGCCGGCGGTGAAGCCGACCGTCACTGGATAGGGGATGAACTTGATGTAGGTGCCGACCCGCAACAGCCCTGCGGCGATCAGGAACAGGCCCGCCATCATGGTGGCGAGGATGACGCCATCGACGCCCTGACGCTCCGCGGTCGCTGCGACCAGGACGATGAACGCGCCGGCAGGTCCGCCAATCTGGAACCGGCTGCCGCCGAGCAGGGAGGCGATGAAGCCGCCGACGACGGCGGTATAGAGACCGCGGTCCGGCGTCACGCCCGAGGCGATCGCGATCGCCATCGACAGCGGCAGCGCGACGATCGCAACGGTCAGGCCGGCGAAGACGTCGGCACGGAAATCCGCGATGCCGTAGCCTTCGCGCCAGACGGTGACGAGTTTCGGCAAATACAGTTCGGCAAAGGTCGGCTGACGCAGCTGGTGCAGCCGGCTTGCCTGATCGGTCGTAATGCTCATGCCCACAATGCTCCAAAGCACCGTGCGCCCCTTCGTTGCCGAGGGCGACGATGCGCTAGCCCATCCTGATCCCGGGCACGATCAACGCGCGATCATGCTCCGACGCGGCGCGGCTGCCCCGGCTCCTTCAGGCGAACGCCACGCCCGCCGCCGTCGCTGCGGGCCTGCTCGCCGATCAGCTCGACGCCGGCCCGGTCGAACGCCTCGACCACCTTGATCAGGGTTTCGACCACGCCACGAACATTGCCGGTGCTGGCCTCCATCCGCTGGATGGTCGGCAGCGAAACGCCGGCGAGCTCGGCCAAGGTTTTCTGGTCAATGCCGAGCAGCGCGCGGGCTGCCCGCATCTGGAATGACGTGATCACCTTGGCCTCACTTACCAGAACGCATAAATGATATCTGGAACATATACAATGATATAAAATACATCATCCCGCGGCGAGCGCAAGTGGCTGCCCGTCTGTCTCCTCCGTCATTGCGAGGAGCTCTTGCGACGAAGCGATCCAGGCTATTTCCGCAGAAACAGCCTGGATTGCTTCGCTTCGCTCGCAATGACGGTGGTTTGGGCGCCGGCCTGAATGGGACGCCGAGCTCGCGGAGGCAGCCCCCACCCCGCCCTCGCCCCGTAAGAACGGGAAGAGGGCGTGAGAGAGCGGCGCCTCCCTTACTGTCCCTCTGTCACCGCGCGAGAGGCAGATTCACGCCGCGTGCTGATGCGCGGCGATGATCTGGTCGGCGGCGCGGCCGGTGACCTCGGCCATGTGGTCGAACTGGCGGGTGAAGCTGCCGGCGCCGGCGGTGGCCGAGCGCAGCTCGACGATCAGCTCCCCGATTTCGGCTTCGGGCATCATGGCGCGGACGCAGTCCCAGCCGCTCCAGCCCTCGCGGGTATCGAAGCCGAGAATCTGGCCGCGCCGCGCCGACAGGATCGCGTTGATCTTGGCAGTGGCGTCGGTCGGGCAGACGATCTCGACCATGTGGATCGGCTCCAGCAAGACCGGCTGGCATTGCGGCAGGCCTTCGTTGAGCCCGATCCGCGCGGCCGTACGGAAGGCGAGATCGGAGGAATCGACGCTGTGATAGGAGCCGTCGGTCAGCGTCACTTCAACGTCGGTGACGGGGAAGCCGAGCGGGCCGCGCGCCAATCCGTCGACCACGCCTTCTTCCACCGCCGGGATGTAGTTGCGCGGCACCGCGCCGCCCACGACCTTCTCGCCGAACCTGAAGCCGTCGCCGCGCGGCAGCGGTCTGATGTCGAGCACGACGTCGCCGAACTGACCGTGGCCGCCGGACTGCTTCTTGTGCCGCCCGCGCTGGGTGATCGGCTTGCGGATGGTTTCCTGGTAGCCGATCCCGGGCGGTTGCGAGGTGACCTTGACGCCGAAGCGATCGCGCAGCCGCTCGCCGGCCACGCGCAGGTGCATCTCGCCCTGCCCCCACAGCACGGTGTCATGGGTCTTGGCGTTCTGCACGACGACGAGTGACGGATCCTCCTCATGCAGCCGCGTCATCGCCTGGCCGAGCTTGACGTCGTCCTTGCGATCGACGGCCGCGATCGAAATCGCGAGCACCGGCGGCGTCGGCTCGATCGTGATCAAGGCCGCGGGCGGCGTCTTGCCGTTCGACACCGTGTCGCCAGTCTTGATCGCATCGAGCTTGGCCAGCGCCACCGTGTCGCCGGCTTCGGCCGAGGCACGCTTGGTGTCGTAGGCGCCGTTGACGGCGAGGATACCGGAGATGCGCCCCAAGCCCCCGGAGGCGGATTGCATCGTCGCTCCGTCGTCGAGATGGCCGGCAAGCAGGCGCGTCAGCGACAGCTTGCCGCCATGCTGCGAATGCAGTGTCTTGAAGACGTAGCCGAGCCCGTCCTTGGTCTCGGGAACGCCGAGACGCTTCGCCGTCTCCGCGATGCCGGGCGCCTCGTGGCGCAGCGCCTTCATCAGGCGCAGCACGCCGTTTTCGCGCGCAGCCGAGCCCAGCAGCACCGGGCAGATCAAGCCTTCGCGCAATTCGCGGGCGAGATCGTCGAACACGGCATCGCGCGGCGGCTGGATGTCCTCGAGCAGTTGCTCCATCAGCGCATCGTCGTGATCGGCAAGCTTCTCCAGCATCGAGAAGCGGGCTTCCTTCTCGCGATCGAGATCGCCGCCTTCGAGCGTGATCACCTCGGAGGCCTTGTGCTCGCGATAGATGAAGGCGCGTTCCAGCGCGAGATCGACGAAGCCCTCGATCAACTCGTCCTTCCAGATCGGGATCTGGCGCAGCACCAGCGGCACGCGCGAGGCGGGCTGCAGCATGGCGAGCGTCTCGCGGATGCGCTCGTTGGCGCGATCGATCTTGTTCAGGAACAGGAAACGCGGGACCTTCAACTCCTCCAGCTCGCGCAGGATGATCTGGAGCTGCGGCAGCTTCTTCTCGTCGGCCTCACAGACCACGATCGCGGCGTCGACCGCGGGAAGCGCGGCGCGCATGTCGTGGGCAAACTCGACGGAACCGGGACAATCGAGGAAAGTGTAGCTGTCGCCCATGAAACTCGTGGTCGCGGCAGTCAGTCCGACGGTCATCTTGTGATGACGGGCCTCCGGCGTGGCGTCACCGACGGAAGTTCCGGCATCGACGCTGCCGGCGCGCGGGATCGCGCCCGTTCGCGCCAGGATTGCTTCAAGAAGTGTGGTTTTACCGCTTTGGAAAGGGCCCACCAGCGCGATGCACCGTGGACCTCGGGGACTTCTGACGTCTTGTCCCATTCGCCGCCTCCTTGGTGTGGAGCTCGGCCCGTGATTGGGTCGGCAAGCGCCGATGCTCTGCCCCTCCCCGAGATTTGGCAAGCATCAAAAGTCGCTGCGGTGCGTCGTCAGTTGGATCTAGTTTTATAGTGCCTTTTGGGATCCAATCGGCCTATCGGCGGCGTTCCACCTCTCCCCCAGCGGGAGAGGTGAATGCAATGCCGGCGTTGCAGCTTACCGCCCCGGACGCAGTTCCAGGCTTTCGAGTCCGGCGGCGACGTTGAGGCCGACCTGGCCCTGCACGCTGAGCGGCTGGAGCGAGATCGAGTTGTTGGAGCCGCCGACCAGAACGTTGCCGCCAAGTCCGACACCGACCGAGGCGCTGCCCTGCGCGCCCACGTAATTGCCGGAGAGGTCGCCGGGGCCGAGCCGGTCGACCGGTGCGAACACACCCCAGGCCAAGGCCGTCTCCTGGGTGATGCCGATGTCGAGGCCGACCTTTTGGATGGTCGCGACGTAGCGGTCGTCGGGCAAGCCGTCGGCGCGCAGCACACAGCCGAGATGGGTTACCGATCCCACGATGAAGCCGACACTGGCGCCGCCGCGGCACTCGAGCACGCCGATCCGCGTCATCCGCTGCTGCGCGCCACCGGTCGCGACGGAGGCAAGGAGGCTGGCGGCGGCGAGCCCTGCGAGGAGGAATGAACGGCGCATGAATGTCTCCGGCGATGATATGATGCGAGCAGAGAGAGCGCCCCACCCGTGTTGCGTGACGGTCTATGCCACAACAGCCGTGGTGGTGCCAGATCGCGCACGAGGATAAGCGTGCAAACAACTAAAAAGGCCCGCCAGAGGCGGGCCTTTTCGATGTCTTCTCGCGGCAGAGCCTCAGCGCAGATTGCCGCAGAAGCGCTGGATGCGCTTGCAGGCGTCTTCGAGGTCCGAGGTCTTGGTCGCGTAGGAGATGCGGAACGCAGGTCCCAGGCCGAAGGCCGAGCCCTGCACCACGGCGACGCCTTCGGTCTCCAGGAGCTCTGTGACGAACTGCTCGTCGTTGGAGATCACATTGCCCGACGGCGCCCTCTTGCCGATGGTGCCGGCGCAGGACGGATAGACGTAGAACGCGCCTTCGGGGCGCGGGCACTCGATGCCGCTCGCCTGGTTGAGCATGGAGACGACGAGGTCACGGCGCTCCTTGAAGACCTTGTTGTTGGCGGGAATGAACTCCTGCGGACCGTTGAGCGCCTCGACCGAGGCCCACTGCGCGATCGAGCACGGGTTCGAGGTCGATTGCGACTGGATCGTCGCCATCGCCTTGATGAGATGCGCCGGACCGCCAGCATAGCCGATACGCCAGCCGGTCATGCAATAGGCCTTGGAGACGCCGTTCACGGTGAGCGTGCGGTCGTAGAGGCCGGGCTCGACCTGCGCGACGGTGGTGAACTGGAAGTCGTCGTAGACGAGATGCTCGTACATGTCGTCGGTCATCACCCAGACATGGGGATGCTTCACCAGCACGTCGGTGAGTGCTTTCAGTTCCGAACGCGTGTAGGCGGCTCCCGTCGGGTTCGATGGCGAGCACAGGATGACCCATTTGGTCTTCGGCGTGATCGCGCGCTCGAGCGCCTCTGCCTGGAGCTTGAAGCCGGTCGCCGCGGTGCAGACCACCGGCACCGGCTCGCCGCCGGCGAGCGCGACCATCTCGGGATAGCTGACCCAATAGGGCGCGGGAATGATCACCTCGTCGCCCGGATTGATGGTCGCCATCAGCGCGTTGTAGAGCACCTGCTTGCCGCCGGTGCCGACGATGATCTGGTTCGGCTTGTAGGCGACGCCGTTCTCGCGCTGAAACTTGGCGATGATGGCTTCCTTCAGCTCGGGAATGCCGTCCACCGCGGTGTACTTGGTCTTGCCGGCCTCGATGGCGTGGATCGCCGCCAGCTTGATGTTGGCGGGCGTGTCGAAGTCGGGCTCGCCGGCGCCGAGGCCGATGACGTTGCGGCCAGCCGCTTTCAGCGCGCGTGCTTTATCCGTGACCGCGATGGTCGCGGACGGCTTCACACGGTCGAGCGCAGCGGCAAGGAAGGACATCATCATCTCCTGGCGAGCGTCGTGAAGCCTTTCGCCTCACGACTCCAATTGTGGGAATGAGCCACCCTAAAACGTGTGCCGCTGCGCCGCAAGAAACTTCGGCCCGATCTCGAAAAAGATTGCCGATTTCCGGCGTTTCGGAGCGCCCCGACCGCAATGTTCCGTAACTTTGCCGGCCAAATTCCTCATATCCGGCAAGGCCTGTCCTCGGAGCAATTTTGCGGATGGGCCGTCGTGAAAGAAACATTGCCGTCAGGCCTAGGCTGGTCCCGGCCATCTCGATGCGGAGGCATCAATCCGTCTCCGATCGTCGATACGATGCACACCTGCTTGACGATCTCGGAGGGCAATGCCTCCCCGCGTTGACGCAAGCGTGAACGGAGTTGCATCGTCGCGCGGAAATGATCTTCCGCAACATTGCAGTGCGGCAGGGTTTTCAAGTTTTTCTATTGGCCGGCTCTTGCGGCGGATTCGCATCGGCATCATTGTTTAGCCGCCTCGCGGGGCAACGATCGCCGCGTCTTCACGTCCTCGGATTCGAACTGCAGAATGTACAAGCTCTATTCGATGCAACGCTCGGGCAACAGCTACAAGGTCCGCCTTGCGCTGGCGCTGCTCAACCTGCCTTATGAAGCGGTGGAGGTGGACATCCTGCGCGGCGAGAGCCGCACGCCGGACTTTCTCGGCAAGAACCCGTCGGGACAGGTGCCGCTGCTCGAGGTCGGCGAGGGCCGCTATCTCGCCGAGTCCAATGCCATCCTCTGGTACGTCGCCGTCGGCACGCCGCTGGCGCCGGAAAACCGCATCGATCGCGCCGAGGCGCTGCAATGGATGTTCTTCGAGCAGCACGCGCTCGAGCCGAATATCGGCGCTGCCTATTTCTGGCTGTCGCTGGTCAAGGGTGGCCGCGATCTCCAGACCCATTCGCTGGAGGACTGGATGGAGCGCGGCTATGGCGCGCTCCAGGTGATGGAGAACCATCTCAAGACCAACGCCTACTTCGCCGCGCGCCAGCTCACGGTCGCCGACATCGCGCTGTATGGCTATACCCACCTCGCCGACCGCTGCGATTTCGATCTTTCCACCTTCCCGGCGATCCGGGACTGGCTCGAGCGCGTCGAAGCCGCGCCCGGCTTCGTGACCATGGACTGGCGCCCGGCCGACATCGACGACCCCGCCAGCATCGCGGCGGGCGCCTGACGGCGCCATGCCCGGGCGAATAGCGGGCACAAGGGCCCCCTTTGCCGCAATCTCGCCATTTTTGGCGCGATGGCCGCCGCAATATTGCCGGTTGAAACTGGGAAATTCCGGAGAGTCGCGGGTGATTCGCTCGCGTGTTGAAGGATTTAGACCATGATGCGGGCGTCCGGCACGGCAGGCTTTCAGAGCCCATCCGCTACCGTCGCGTCTTCCCGGCTCACCCATGCGGTCGCGGCCTCGCTCGCCGTCGCCGCGCTCTCGCTGTGCCTGATCGTCACCCTGACGGTGCTGTCGACCAAGGCGACCATGGCGATGGGCCTGCCGGTCTGATTCCCGTTTCATCCTGGACCTGCCTTCAGGGCGCCGTGCGGCCCGCGCCGACCGGCATCGCGACAGGACGTCGATGAAATCACCTGTGGTAGTCGTTGCAATCACCCTGACCGCGGCCATCCTGGTCGCGGCATCGCTGTTGATCATCGTCGGCACGCGCAAGGGCGTGGGGACGTCGACGCTGAATGCGCCCGCACTGCAACAACGCGTCAAGCACGCGCACATGGTCTAAAATCATCCGAAAGCTTGAGGCTTGCACGCAAGCGCGCCTTAAGCACGCCGCACGAAACCGCATCGCAGTCACGCAACAATCAGTCAGTGTTGCGGCCTGACCTCGTTCGTGAGGAGCGAGACTGGTCCATGCGGTTCGGATGGCGCGCGATTTCAGGTCCGGCGCTGACGGCAGCGGCCCTGCTGCTGGCAATGCTGTTCGATCGCCTTTTCCCCACCCCCTCGCCCGCGCCGCTGTTGGTCTGCATCGTGGCTCTCGCCGGCGCCCTCGCGGGTCTCGCCTCCGCCATGACCACCGCCGTTGTCGCAGTGATCGGCGCGGCGCTGTTCTTCCTCAACCGCCACGGCGTTTCCGGCTATGGCGCCGCCGATCTGGTCCGGCTCGGTCTCCTGACCGTCACGGCTGTCGGCACCGCCGGCATCACCGGCCTGATGCGCGAGCGGCTGCTCGGCACGGTCGCGGCCGAGCGCCGGAGCCACGCCACGGCCGCGCGGCTGTCGGCCGCGCTCGACCAGGTCGATATCGGCATCGTGCTGCTCGATGCCGAGACCCGGGCCGAATTCATCAACCGCGCGTTCCGCGATTACTTTGCGGTGCCGGACGTGATCGCCGAAAGCAAGCCGCCCTTCATCGCGCTGATGTATCACGGCCGCGACACCGGCGCGTTCGAGCTGCCGGAGGAGGAGCTCGGCACCTTCATCGCACGACGCATGGAGATGGTGCGGGGCGGCGATGCCACGCCGATCAACATCAAATTGAGCAACGGCGAGGTGCTGCGCTTCGTCTGCACCGCGCTGCCCGACGGTGGACGCATGCTGAGCTACACCCCGGTGACCGACCTCGTGCGCCACACCGACGAGCCATCACGTGCCGACTACTACCGCTCGCTGCGCGACCCCGCAAACCGCAAGCTGACCCGCTACCTGCGCATCGCGGAGTAGAGCATGTTGAAATCAAAGCTCCGATGGCGCTCGGGGCAGTTCTGAGCCTGCTCCGATTCACCCAATGCCATCTTGCCCAGGTGACGGCGCAATTGATCGGCGCACCCTTCATCACGTATGAAGGACGCTTCATCGATCCCGGAATTCTCTCATGTCCCTCACCATTCGCGCCGTCACCAGGCAGGATTACGATCAATGGCTGCCGCTGTGGGACGGCTACAACGCCTTCTACGGCCGCTCGGGCTCGACCGCCCTGGCGCCCGAGATTACGAAGATGACGTGGCAGCGCTTCTTCGATGCCTATGAGCCGATGCATGCGCTGGTGGCCGAGGACGACGGCCGCCTGCTTGGGCTGACGCATTATCTGTTTCATCGCAGCACCACCGCGATCGAGCCGTCCTGCTATTTGCAGGACCTGTTCACGCTCGAATCCGCGCGCGGCAAGGGCGTCGCCTCGGCGCTGATCCATGGCGTCTATGAGCGGGCAAAGCTCGCGGGATCGCCGCGCGTGTACTGGCAGACGCACGAGACCAATCTCACGGCGCAGCGCCTGTATGACAAGGTCGCGGAGCGGTCCGGCTTCATCGTCTATCGCAAGATCTTCTGAGTGCTGCGCCCTGGAGTCCTGTGGATAACTCCGCCTGTCACCCGCGCGTAACACAGCAAGACTACGCTGCGCCTGCGTCTGGTCAGGCCCCCGTCACCGATCAAGCGCCCCAAAGCGGCCCCCGTCAGTCGCCGCGTCTGACAGGGGCCGCATTTTTTTGTCCGGGATTGTCTGCATGGCAGCAGCGCAGGCATCAGCTTGCTGATGCGGCGCACGGTGGTCACAATGTGCCGCTGCTCATCTGACAGGATCTCCCATGGAAATTCGCAATCTCGGCGCCTCCGGCCTTCGCGTGTCTGCGGTCGGGCTCGGCTGCAACAATTTCGGCCAGCGCACGGATCTGGAGACCTCGCGCAAGGTGATCCATCGCGCACTCGATCTCGGCATCACGCTGTTCGACACCGCCGACATCTATGCCGGGATGGGCGGCTCGGAGACGGTGCTCGGCACCGTGCTCGGCGACCGCCGCAAGGACATCGTGCTCGCCACCAAATATGCCAAGCCGATGGCGACCGACGGCACCAGGCAGGGCGCCTCGCGCCGCTACATCATGGATGCGGTCGAGGCGAGCCTGAGGCGGCTCAAGACCGACTACATCGACCTCTACCAGCAGCACGATTACGATCCGCTGACGCCGATGGAAGAGACGTTGCGTGCGCTCGACGATCTCATCCGGCAAGGCAAGGTGCGCTACATCGGCAACTCCAACTTCCCGGCCTGGCGGATCGCGGAAGCCGAGTTCACCGCGCGCGCGATGAATGTCAGCCGCTTCGTCTCCTGCCAGGACGAATACTCCCTGCTGGTTCGCGACATCGAGAAGGACCTGCTGCCGGCTGCGCAAGAGTACAGGCTCGGCCTGCTGCCGTTCTTCCCGCTCGCGAGCGGCCTGCTCACGGGCAAGTACCAGCGCGGCGCGGCGGCACCCGCCGACACCCGTTTCGCCAAGGCGCCGGCGCTGCGCGACCGCTACGTCACGCCGCGCAACGAGGACATGGTCGAGAAGCTCCAGGCCTTCGCCAAGTCGCGCGGCCGTTCGATGCTGGAGCTCGCCTTCTCCTGGCTCGCCGCGCGCCCGCAGGTGTCGAGCGTGATCGCAGGCGCCACGCGCGTCGAGCAGATCGAGGAGAACGTGAAGGCGATCGCCTGGAAACTCAGCGAGGATGAGATGGCGGAGATCGACAAGATCACTCTGGGCTGAGCTCTGCGGCGCGCTACTTCGCGCCGCGCCCGACCGTCTGCACCACCTCGAAGCCCTCGAACTGGGGATGGCCGAGATAAAGCGGCTTGTTGTCACCCGCCTTGTGATGCGCCGCGCGAAACGCCTCCGACTTGGTCCAGGCCTCGAACGCGGCGTGGTTCGCCCACACGGTGTGGGAGGCGTAGAGCGTGTGGTCCTCGAGCTCGGGGCCCCTCAGCAGATGGAATTCGACGAAGCCCGGCACCTTGTCGAGATGGGTGTCGCGCGAAAGCCAGACCTGCTCGAAAGCAGCCTCGGAGCCCTTGGCGACGCGGAAGCGGTTCATGGCGATGTACATTGGGTGGTCTCTCCTGATGCTCGGCCCATCATGTCGTCATTCCGGGATGCGCCGCAAGGCGCTGGCCCGGAATCCATTTCGCCACGGAACAAGTCGATGAACGGATTCCGGGTTCGTGCTCCGTGCGCCCCGGAATGACGGCCTAAGCCACCAGCCCCTTCATCGGCCGTGCGCTTGCGCTATCCGGAAACACCGTCTCCGCCAGCACGCGATCGGACAGGCCGAACCGGTCCTGCAGCACGCCCTTGATCACGGAGCGCAGGTCCGTCGTCGGCTTGAGGTCGCGGGCCTCGTGGAGGTTGGCGAGCTTGAGGCCAGGCCAGTCGGCGATGACGCGGCCGCCCTTGACCGCGCCGCCTGCGAGCAGCGCGATCGTTCCCGTGCCGTGATCGGTGCCGTCGGTGCCGTTGATGCGCGCGGTGCGGCCGAACTCGGTGGCGACGATGACGACGGTCTCGCGCCAGCGATCCCCCAGGCCGCTTTCGAACTCGGCGAGCGCGCCGTCGAGGCCGCCGAGCAGGAAGGCGAGACGACCCACAGGGCCGCCTTCATTGGCATGCGTGTCCCAGCCGTCGAAGGCGAGCGCGGCGATGCGCGGGCCGTCATCGGCCGCCATCAGCTTCGCCGCGCCGCGCGCGACCTGCCGCATCTGCGCGACGGCGTTGCCGCCCTTCGCCTTCATATCTGCGCCGGCTGCGACCTTGTCGAGCTGGAGGCCTTGCGACAACGCCGAGGCCAGTGCGGGATCGCGGTGACGGTAGAGCTCCATGAGGCGCATCGCGGTGTCGTCGTCCGCCTGCGGCAGCGCCACCGGCGCCCAGCCGACAGTGGGCGCGTTGCCACGCAGCACCAGCGGCGTGGTCGGCCCGACGGCGAGACCGCTCGACACGCGTTCGCCGCGCGGCAGCGCTTCCAGCGCGCGGTTGAGCCAGCCGGACTGCACGCGTCCCGGGCCGGCAAAGCCGCTTTCGAGCACGTCCTGGCCGTCGAAATGCGAGCGGTCGCGGTAGGGCGTCGCCACCGCGTGAACAACTGCCGCATGCCTGTCGCGATACATGCGCGCAAATTCCGGCATCGCCGGATGCAGCGCGAAGAAGGAATCGAGCATGACCGCGGGATGCGCACCATCGGCGGTGAGCGCGATCGATCCGTGCAGGCCGGCATAGTCGGGGTCGCCGATCGGCCCGACCGTCGAGAGACCGTCGAGCGCGCCGCGCAGGATCACCACGATCAATCGCGGATCGCGCCCACCGGCGGCGCGGGCGAATTTCGGCAGGTAGGCCCAGGCCGCGAAGGAGGCGCCGCCGAGCAGCAGGCCGCGGCGCGAGGTGAGGAGTCGGTTTTCGACGCAGTCGATCATCTTCATCTCCGCTGCATTTCCGGCGACATCAACAGCAGCGCCAGCGCCTGCTGTCGCGACTCCGCGCGCTCGATGGTTCGCCGCGTCTCGATCGAGGCTGCATCGGCGGCTGCGAACTCCAGGAGGTCGATCGGATCGATGTTGTTGCCGAGCTGCGCGCCGATCTGCGCCGCGATGTCCAGCCTGAGCTTGATGCCTTCAGGCGCGGCCCAGGCGGCATTGGTGTCGGGAAAGCCGTTGGGGCCCGGCGGCGACCATAGCGGCTGACCAAGCAGGTTGAGGCCGTTGAGATAGCGGCTCGGATCCTCCGGCACACGCGCGAGCAGCCGGCCGCTCGCGACCAGGAAATCGTAAGGCGAGCGCATCTTGGTCAGCGGCGCCCTCCACGCCTCGTCGGAATCGACCAGCGCCATGGCAAGCGCCTTGAGATCGCCGTCGGACTTGACGAAGACGTCGCGCAGGCGCGCAACGAGCGCCGGCGGCGGATCATCTGCGACGAAGTGACGGACGAATTTGGTGGCGATGAAATTCGCGGTCGACGGATGCCGAGCGAGGTCGGCGAGCGCGGCTTCGCCCTGTGCCAGCCCGGTGGCCTCGTAGCTCTTGCCGAGCAGGACTTGCGGCCCGGGCTGATGCGCATTGACGTTGAAGACGAAGGAGCCGGGCGACCCCAGCTGCCCCTGCCGGCCGGCGAAGGTCCAGCCAGTGATGATGCGCGCGAGCGAGGTGACGTCGCCTTGCGTGTAGCCGCCGCCGACGCCGAGCGTATGCAGCTCCATGATCTCGCGCGCGAGATTTTCGTTCAGCCCGCGCTTGCGGTTCTGCCCGGCGCGCGAATCCGGCCCGAGCGATTGCTGGTTGTCGAGAAAGAACAGCATCGCGGGATGCTGCTCGACCGCCCTCAGCATGTCGGCGAAGCGCCCGAGCACGTGCGGCCTGATCGCCTCGCGCTCGAACGCACCTGCCCAGATCCGTGTCAGCTCGCCCTTGCTGGCGGAGATGCAGAAATGGTTGGACCAGAACGCGACGAGGCGCTCGGTGAAGCCGCACTCGGCCAGCGTCGCGCGCTGCAACCGCGCCAGCGCTTCGGCGCGAAAGGTCTTCTGGATCACGTTGAGCGGCTGCGGCGCGGGCTTTGCGGCCGGCGGTGCCGCCGCGTTGGGCTGCATGGCGTCCGGCTTTGCCGCATTGTCCGCAGGCTTCGCCTCCCCCATCTGGCCGGCGATCTCCGTCGCCGCCGCGTTCAGCGATGGATTGCGGCGGAGCCCGGCGTTCCGTTCGGTCGGCGCGGCCGGCGGCGTCTCAGCGGGCGCGGCGGCCTTCGCCGCCTCGCGCGCCTGCTTGACCTGGTCCTGATAGGCAAACACCGCCTGCCCGAGTTGCGGCGTCGATTGCAGTCCCGACACTTCCAGCAGCACGCCGTTGGGACGCGCAAGCTCGGCCTTCACGAAGCCGCGCGGGTCGGAGCTTGCGTTGATGAGATCGCCCGACGCGCCGCCGCGGGCGCCGAAGCCAAAGCGGTTGAGCGCGACGAGGGCAGCTTGCGCATCGCGGGCCATCGATCTGTCCTTCGCGCGTTGGAGCCGCTTTCCTGATACGTGCGCGGCGCGTAATATACCGCAGCGACAGATGAACCCGACATGAAAATGACGGCGAAGCTTCGGCGTAGATCATGACAAATCCGAAAGAATCCGCGTTGCAGGAACCGCGCCGCCTCGCCTGCTCCCGCTGCGGCACCGAGTTCGGCTGCGACCTCTCGGGCACGTGCTGGTGCGCGGAGGAGACGGCAAAACTGCCGATGCCGCTCGAGGGCGAGGATTGTCTGTGCCGGGAGTGCTTGCGGAAGGCTGCGGCAGAGGCTGCTGGTTAGACGCGAGAACGTATCCGCACTCTCCGTGTCATCCCGGCGTTCCCCAAGACAACAGTATGGAGGCAGCGAGCCCTACAGCGCAAACCCCGGCGATGTCCGCGCCATGCCGTCGAACGCGTCGAGCAGTCTTTCGCGCCAAGCATAGACCGGATCGTCCGCCTCCAGCAGCTTGAACGGACTGACCACCCGCGCCCACTGAAAACCGCCGAACACGATGTAGTCGGCGTAGTTCGGCGCGTTTCCGCCGAGATAGGGCTGTTTCTTCAGGGCCTGCCGCATCACCTCCAGCGACTTGCGGAACGCGACCACGCCGGTGTCGCGGCTCGCCATCACCTCTTCCAGACTCTTGCCGCCGAAGCGCGCCTCGCGCGACTTGCGGAAATAGACGGCGTCGACCTCGGCGAGGTTGTTCGGGATGTCGGCGACGATCAGCGGAAAGATGCCGCCGACGATGGCGATGTCGCCGAAGGCATTGATCATGCGCGCCATGGCGCGGCCGCCCTCGCCGCCGAACAACGACGAACGATCGGGAAACTTGTCTTCCAGATAATTCGCGATGGTCCAGGAATCGACCACGGGCTCGTCGTCGTGCAACAGCACCGGCACCTTCTCCGAGCCGTGCGGCTGAAGCGTGCTCTTCTCGGTGAAGCGCCAGGGCAGCGATTCCGCCGCCAGCCCCTTGTGCGCCAGCGCCATCCGGGTGCGCCAGCAATACGGGCTGAACGGACGCGACGTGTCGGTGCCAACGAGTTCGTAGAGTTTGAGTGACATGGGCTGGCAGCCTCCTCATGCTCCGTCATTGCGAGGAGCTCCTGCGACGAAGCAATCCAGACTGTCGCCGCGGAAGCATTCTGGATTGGTTCGCTGGCGCTCGCAATGAACATGTGGAGACAGATCTGCGGATCACCGTCCGTTCGTGCGCAGCAATCTCTCGCCGTCCTCCGTCACCGCGATGACCAGCCCCACGCCGGCTATCGTCTCGCGGGCGACGTAGCCGCGATCCGCGGCATCTTCCCAGATGGTGAGGCGCGGGCAGGAGGTTTTCCAGGTCGCGATCACCTCGGCATAGGCGCGCGGCTCGCGCGCGACCCATTCGACGAAGTCCAGCACCAGCGGATCGGCGTTGCAGCTCATTGCAAACCTCCCTTGTCGAAGGCGGCCAGCACCGGGGTACGAACCAGGAGCCAGCCGCCATAGGCGATGTAGTAGCAGGCAATGGTGGTGATCAGCTTGTTCGACCATGCCAGGAATTGCTGGTCGGTCATGGCTTCGAGGATGCGCCGCGCCAGCGTGGTGCCGAGCATCGAGGCGACAATCGCAACGCCGGCGAGCACGGGATCGAGGCTCGCCGCCTGGTCGATGATGCCGCCGAAATAGAGGAGCTTGGTGAAATGGCCGACGAGCTGGCACATCGCCTTGGTGGCGACCTTCTCGCGCCGGCCGAAATCGCCGCCGAGGAAGAAGGTGTCGAGCAGCGGGCCGGAGACGCCGGTCATCAGCATCAGGCCCATGCAGATGGTGCCATAGACGGTGCCCTGCCAGAGACGGGCGGGATCGGGCTTGATGGTCGTCGGCAGGAGCCGCGCCATAAACGGCGTGGCGCCCAGCATCAGCAGTGCCACCGGCTTGTCCGGCACGTAGCGGGTAAGCGACCAGGCTGCGAGCGCGACGGCAGCGCCAACCATATAGTTCGCGACCGGCCGCCAGCGGATATGCGCCCGCCACAAGAAAGCGCGCCAGCCGTTGGAGGCCATCTGCGTGATCGCATGCAGCACCATCGCGGTCGGCAACGGCATCAGGGCCAGCAGCACGCCGATCAGGACCAGCCCGCCCGCCATGCCGAACAGCCCCGACAGGAACGCGGTGGCGACCATCAGCAATCCAAGGGCAGCGATCATGATGGGCGTCACGAGCAAAATCTCCGTGGTGCATGTAAGGGACGTGAGCTGCTCATTCCCCCTCGCCCCGCAAGCGGGGAGAGGGTTGGGGTGAGGGGGAGCCTCCGCAAGGGAAGTGGCAGTTGGACTCGCGGAGAGTCCCCCTCACCCGGAATCCAAGCTCTGCTTGGATTCCGGCCTCTCCCCGCAGGCGGGGAGAGGCGAAGAGGCCGCACCCGCGCTCCAACAAATCAGCAGGAATTGTGCTCATTCTAGTGCCTCGCTTGCTCGCCTCGCGCAAACTGAGTTATCTTGCCCTGGCATCAGCTTTCCTGAGGGTCGGGCATTTGCGGCGGTTGCTGTTTCTCAACGGCATCAAGGCGTTCGAGGCGGCGGCGCGGACCGGCAGCTTTGCTGCGGCCGGGCTGGAGCTGAGCGTGTCGGCGGCCGCCGTCAGCCGCATGGTGCATCTGCTCGAAGAGCGGCTCGGCGTCGCGTTGTTCGAGCGCAAGGCCAACCGCCTGGTGCTGACGCAGGCCGGCCGCGCCTATCAGAGCGGGCTGACCCCGATCTTCGATGCGCTGGCGAGCCTCACCGCGCAGGTGACGGCGCCCTCGAGCGTGCGCGTGCTCACCATCGGTGTCGGCCACACCTTTGCGATGCGCTGGCTGATCCCGCGCCTGTCGGAGTTTCGCAGCGAGGAGCCCGACATCGAGGTGCGCTTCACCACCGGCGGCGCGTCGGTTCCGTTCGGCGAGGACTGGAGCTGCGGCATCAAGCTCGGCACCGGCGACTGGCCCGGCCTCGTCGCCGAGCCGCTGTTTGCCGGCGACCTCACGCCGGTCTGCGTGCCCCGCCTCGCGGGCGGGCTGAAGCGCCCGGCCGACCTGAAGGGTCCGAGCCTGATCCGCGTCGCGCACTCCGCTGAGGACTGGCCGATCTGGCTGAAGGCCGCGGGCGTTGCGCGGATCAACGCGCGTGGACCCGAGTTCCAGTTTTACGGCCAGGCGCTGCAGGCAGCTGCCGACGGGCTCGGCATCGCCATGGGCATCCGCCCCTATATCGACGACGATCTCGCTGCCGGCCGGCTGGTGGCGCCCTTCGACCTCTCGGTGCCCAAGGGCATGCGCTGGTACCTGCTCTATCGCAGCTTTCAGACCGAGCAGCGCGACTTTGCCGCCTTCCGCCGCTGGATCATGCGCGCGGCCTCGGAACCCGCCGCCCGCCCCCGCCGGATCGGCCGCGCCAGCGCGCGGAACTGAAGCCTTTTCGACAAGCTTGAGCAAAAAAAGCCGCGTCGCTTGTGAACCGCTTCACATTCTGAAACTCGCAATCGTGGTCCCCTGACCCTCCGAAAAAAAAGTGGGACCTACACTCATGACGACCCTTTACGACGGCTTTGACATCGAATCCTTCGAAGCTGGCAAGGGGCTGTGGCACGCGCGGATCCGCCGGGCCGATTTCAGCCCGGTAGCCATCGACGGCGTGCTGTTTCCTGCCATGGAAGTCGGCTTCGCCTGGCCCGATCCCGATGCGGCGATCGCCGATGCCAAGCACCACATCGATCGCTTCCGCCGGCGGGCCGAAGGCGACGACGAATAGGCCAGCGGGTCCGCGGGCGGACCAGAGAAAAAGCGCGCAGGGGGGAACACCGGTCATGTCCATCATCGAAACCGACGCAGCGCGGCCGCGGATCTACACCCGCGTGGTGCTGTCCAACTGCCCGGAATGCGACGGCGATCTCGCGGTGCTCCGCGTGATCGCCGGCCGCGCCGGATGCGAGTACTGGACCATGCGCTGCAGCGATTGCGGCGGCATCCATCTCGACATCCTCGAGCCGCATGTCCCGGACGAAGACGACGGCGGGCCGCTGCCGGCGGCCTGAAGGTTCCGGCCTGCTGCCAACCTGCTGTCAGCAGCCCGCATCGCGACGGGCATTCGCCCTTTATCGCGGGGCGGACTCGTCCCATATTCGGCTGATGGCGAAGAAACCTGCATCCTCCGAAAAGTCCGGCAAATCCCCCAAGACCAAGGCCCCGAACTCGAAGGCGCATCGCCCCGATGTGCAGCCGATCGGGCCGGCGCTGGCCGAGCTGCTCAATCCCGCGATCAATCGCGGCGATGCCGGCCTTGGATCCGGCACCGGGCTGCAACCGCCGCCGGACAATTCGCGCGACCGCCGCGCCGGAGGCGAGGCCGCTGCGCATCGCGCGCGGGCCTCGACGCCGAAGGAATTTCCGCAGGACACTGCGCGGCCGATGCCGCTGCGGCCCAATCCGCAGCCGCCGGGGGCACGTCAGGCCGGATTGGAAGAGGCGCCGCAGGCCAATTACGGCACCGCGGCCACGATCCCGACGCTCGATCCGGAACTGGCCCGCCAGCTCGGGCTTCCCACCGAGGAGGACGATGCCGAGGCGCTGGCGCGGCCGCCGCGCAGCAAGATGGAGGCGCTCGGCGTCAAGGCGACCGCGGATGCGCTGGAAGCGCTGATCCGCGAGGGCCGGCCGGAGTTCCGCAAGGGCGACGGCTCCACGAAGGTGTGGACGCCGCACCGGCCGCCGCGCCCGGAGAAGTCCGAAGGCGGCGTGCGCTTCGAGATCAAGTCGTCCTACGAGCCCAAGGGCGACCAGCCGACCGCGATCGCCGAGCTGGTCGAGGGCATCAACCGCAACGACCGCTCGCAGGTGCTGCTCGGCGTCACCGGCTCGGGCAAGACCTACACCATGGCCAAGGTGATCGAGGCGACGCAGCGCCCGGCCCTGATCCTGGCGCCGAACAAGACGCTGGCCGCCCAGCTCTACGGCGAGTTCAGGAACTTCTTCCCGGACAACGCGGTCGAGTACTTCGTCTCGTACTACGACTATTACCAGCCGGAGGCCTACGTCCCCCGCACCGACACCTATATCGAGAAGGATTCCTCCATCAACGAGCAGATCGACCGCATGCGCCACTCGGCGACGCGCGCGCTGCTCGAGCGCGACGACGTCATCATCGTCGCCTCGGTGTCCTGCATCTACGGTATCGGTTCGGTCGAGACCTACACCGCGATGACGTTCGCGCTGAAGAAGGGCGAGCGCATCGACCAGCGCCAGCTCATCGCCGACCTCGTCGCGCTGCAATACAAGCGCACCCAGGCCGATTTCACCCGCGGCACCTTCCGTGTCCGCGGCGACGTCATCGACATCTTCCCGGCGCACTATGAAGACCGCGCCTGGCGCGTGAACCTGTTCGGCGACACCATCGAGACCATCGAGGAGTTCGACCCGCTCACCGGCCACAAGCAGGACGAGCTCGAATTCATCAAGATGTACGCCAATTCGCACTATGTGACGCCGCGCCCGACGCTGGTGCAGGCGATCAAGTCGATCAAGTTCGAGCTGAAGCAGCGGCTCGACCAGCTGCACGACCAGGGGCGCCTGCTCGAGGCGCAGCGGCTGGAGCAGCGTACCACCTTCGACCTCGAGATGATGGAAGCGACCGGAAGCTGCGCCGGCATCGAGAACTATTCGCGCTATCTCACGGGACGCCGTCCCGGCGAGCCGCCGCCGACGCTGTTCGAATACGTCCCCGACAATGCGCTGATCTTCGCTGACGAGAGCCACGTCACCATCCCGCAGATCGGCGCCATGTTCCGCGGCGACTTCCGCCGCAAGGCGACGCTGGCCGAATACGGCTTCCGCCTGCCCTCCTGCATGGACAACCGCCCCTTGCGCTTCGAGGAGTGGGACATGATGCGGCCGCAGACCGTCGCCGTCTCCGCTACGCCCGGCAGCTGGGAGCTGAACGAGAGCGGCGGCGTGTTCGTCGAGCAGGTGATCCGCCCGACTGGCCTGATCGATCCGCCCGTCGACATCCGCCCGGCGCGTACGCAGGTAGACGATCTTGTCGGCGAGGTGCGCGCCACCGCGCAGGCCGGCTATCGCTCGCTGATCACGGTGCTCACCAAGCGCATGGCGGAGGACCTCACCGAATATCTGCACGAGCAGGGCATCCGCGTCCGCTACATGCACTCAGACATCGACACCATCGAGCGCATCGAGATCATCCGCGACCTGCGCCTCGGCGCGTTCGACGCGCTGGTCGGCATCAACCTGCTGCGCGAAGGTCTCGACATTCCCGAATGCGCCCTGGTCGCGATTCTCGACGCCGACAAGGAAGGCTTTTTGCGCAGCGAGACCTCGCTGATCCAGACCATCGGCCGCGCCGCGCGCAACGTCGACGGCAAGGTGATCCTCTATGCCGACCAGATGACCGGCTCGATGGAGCGCGCCATCGCCGAGACCAACCGCCGCCGCGAGAAGCAGGTCGAGTACAACACCGCCAACGGCATCACGCCGGAGAGCGTGAAGAAGCAGATCGGCGACATCCTCAACTCGGTCTACGAGCGCGACCACGTGCTGGTCGAGGTCGGCGGCCACGACATGACCGACGACGTCATCTCGATCGGCCACAATTTCGAAGCCGTACTCGCCGATCTCGAAACCCGCATGCGCGAGGCCGCCGCCGACCTGAACTTCGAGGAGGCCGCGCGCCTGCGCGACGAAGTCAAGCGCCTGCGCGCGACAGAGCTCGCGGTGGTCGACGACCCCACCGCGAAGCAGCGCACCGTGCAGGGCAAGGCCGGCGCCTATGCCGGAGCGAAGAAGTACGGCGACGCCGCGAACTTGCCGGTGAGCGCCATGAAGAAGAAAACCGTCAGCTCGGCACTGAAGGCGAGCGGCGGCGGCAGCGGCTCGAAGGTGCACAAGCCGCATCTCGACGAAATGCACGGCCCGGAGTCCCTGCCTTACCGCGAAAACCGCGCGCTGCCGTCGAAGCCGTTCGGCAGCACCAGCCGCATCATCCAGCCGACGGATTCAAGGCAGTCGGGCCCGGAGTTCGGACCGGCGCCGAAGTCGACGGGCGGAATGCCGGGGCGACGGGGTGGGTGGAAGAAGAGGTAGGCGCAACCGCGCTGGTTGTGGCTATGGATTCCGGGCTCGCTGCTTCGCAGCGCCCCGGAATGACGAGGAGAGATTTGCTCTCCTCCCCCCATGCTCGCCGTCATCACCGACAGCAGCAGCAAGATCGTCACGAGCTGGAGCGAGGCGACGGGCTGGGTGCGCCAGGCCGTGATCTTGTCGGAGAGCGACAGATGGGCCTCGAAGAATTCTGGCTCATAGACGGTCCTGAACAAGGCCGGGAAGTCTCCCTGTTGAGACGGGGATGACGTTAGGCGGGATATCCGGGGGGTGATGTGAGATGGGTCAGGCGGTGCGGCCGCGGACGTCGCCTCTCCCCCACCTGCGGCAGCGCCATCTCACATGACTCTGGCGGCGCCTGAGCGCGCACCACGTCCTTCGAGACGGCGCTTATGCGCCTCCTGCTCCGCGCGCATTGCGCCATGCGCGCCATGCGCGCCATGCAACCGGATGGGCGGGAATTCCCGCATACCGCAATTCAACCCCCAATTGCACGCCATGAACCAGGCATGGCGCTCGCGCGTCATAATGTCTGCAACGTCCCTGTGACTTTGCGGATTGTCGGTGCGCGACACCACGCGTCGGCGCTGCGTGACGCCACGGGCCAGAGGAGGACGGGCAGGATGACGGTCGAGAAGCTGAATCGCCAACGCATCGTGCATCTGCTCGAGGCCTTCGCGCGCGGCGATATCGAGACGGCGCTGTCCTGCTGCACCGACGACGTCGACTTCCTCACCCACGCGCCCGTCGACGTGCTGCCGCACATGGTGCCGCGCCACGGCAAGGCCGAGCTGCGCGAGCTCTGGCAGACGGTCTGGTCGCGCTATTCGGAAATCCGCTACAAGGCGCCGCACATCCTCGCCGAAGGCGAGGCGGTCGCGACCTACATGCACGCCTATTACAGGAAGCGCAGCAACGACCGCATCGTGCAGTTCGACATGGCGGTGTTCTACACCTTCCGCGGCGGGCTGGTGGCGGAGATCCGCGAAATCATCGATTCCTACGACCTGGTGCAGCAGGTGCTGGAGCGGGAGATCGGGCCGCTGATCACGGGGGCGCGGGGCGATTGATGCTTCTCTCCCCTCGCCCTGGAACCCGCGTCGGGCTTGCGTACAGACCCGGAAGATTACGGGGTTCTGTTGTAAATCTTACAAATTCCGTTCAATGGTGCATTGCAAAAATGTGAATTGCGTTTTGGCCGAAACCGCTTATTTTATTTGTATACAAACGAGTTGAGCCCCGGCACCAGACCGTGCGTGGGGTTGTTTTCCGTTTTTCGCAAGCCAGCTTCAGGACTGCCCAAAATGACAGAGCACAGCCTCTGGCGTTTCTCGCGCGCGTTGCACCGCGCGATCAACGACCGGCATTTCGAGGACATCGAAGCGCTCATCGACGAGGACGTCGAGTGGGCGCTCTACGGCCCGATCGACATGTTTCCGTTCCTCGGCGCGCGCCAGGGCAAGGAGGCCGTGCTCGACGTCATCCGCCAGCTCGCCGACAATTTCCACGTTCGCCGCTTCGACCGCGAGAGCATCATGCTCGGCGTCGATTCCGCCGCCTCGATGCTGCGCTATTCACTGACCGCACTGGATTCCAACAAGCCGATCAGCTTGCGCGTGGCGCAGTTCGCCCAGTTCAGGGCGGGCAAGCTCGTCAGCATGCGCGTGCTGATCGACACCTTCGATCTGGTCGAGCAGGCACTCGGCCGCGCCATTCATCTGCCGAAGATGACCAGCGTCGGCTAACGCATGATCCGGAAAAGTGCGAAGCGGTTTTCCGAAAAGATCATGCGCAAACAACAACCTAAAGCGCGATGATGATCATCGCGCTTTAGGGGGGGACGCCAACGGGCCCCGCTTGTCGGGACCGACGACAAGGCTACCGCGACGTCCTGGCCTCCAGCCCCGCCGGATGCCGTCGCATCAAAAGCTCGTCGTCGGGCGCGCGCAGTTCGCGCGGCCCGTTGGTTCGCGTCCCCTTTGGAGAACCGCCACAATTCCGCAACGATGGATCAGCATCCTGTGAGCGGAATGGCGCATGGCTGAACGCCGATGTATATTATCGGCAAGCATGCGCTGGGGTTCGCGGGCAGGACGATGGAATTCTCGACAGGGTTTGGCTGGACCAGGCTGCCGGTGCTGGCGGCCGCATTCATTCTGGGCTCGGTGCTGACGTTACAGGCGCAGATCATTCCACCGGTCGCAGCAGTGCCCGACGAGGAGGCCGAGACCGAGGCCGCCGAGGCCCCCGACGTCAACGACCCCGACGTGCTCAAGGGCATCGACGTCGACAAGCTCGACTGGAGCCAGCTCGCGGTCGATGCCGGGACCGGTATCGACCCCATGGCTGCCAAGAAGCGCGCCCAGGCCGCAGCCAGGGACGGCCTGGACTGGTCCTCGAACCCCAATGCAAACGGCTCCTCGGCAGTGACCGTGAAGCAGTCCGTGTTCTCGTTCTGGGATACGCGGATCGGCGCCGACATGACGGTGACGAGCGAGCCGCGGACGATGTCCGAGCTGCTGGCGCAGAAGGCCACCAATGGCGGCAGCCTGCCGCAATCCTCCGGCAGCGCCTGGGCGGCGGCGACCGCGCCGGGCGCGGGCTCGCTCTGGGACAAGACCGCCGTGGAAGCCCGGGTCGATCCCGGCGCCGAGCACAGCAAGATCGGGGCATCGCTGACCAAGTCGGTGCCGCTGTCGGGCGACACGTCGCTGACGCTGCAGAACGGCTACAGCGTCAACCAGCAGGGCACCACCGCAGTCCCCGGCATCGGCGGACACGTCACGCGCAATTACGAGACCGACCAGACCGCCAAGGTCACCCTCACCGACACCGGCACCAGCATCACCGCCGGCCAGACGCTGTCGACCACCGACGACAAATGGCTGCGCAGAATCGGCGCCGAGCAGAAGCTGTTCGACAACGTCACTGTCTCCGGCTCGGTCGGCGAGACCTCGCAGGGCGCGATCAACAAGAGCGTGACGGCAGGGTTCAAGAAGAGCTGGTAGTCCCAGCTCCACCTTCTCCTCTCATCCTGAGGGCGCTCCGAAGGAGCGCGTCTCGAAGGATCGAGGCCCCTCTGCCGCAGCCGGGCCTGCATGGTTCGAGACGCGCGCGAAGAGCGCGCTCCTCATCATGAGGGGATAGGGTTGTCGTCGCCGCAACGGCGTTCATACTCTCCTAACCATGCGCCACGGCAAAACCCCTGAATCGTCCCCCCTTGCCGCATCTCGGCCCATTTGCGGCCAAATTCGGACGCCTTGATGAGGCAGCCTCACAGACGTCGTCGTGCGGGGGACACTCGCGCTGCGCTCAACGCGAACAGGGGAACAACGATGAACGCCACCCGTCCCGAAAAGATCGAAGCCACCGAGACCGAAACGGTCGACACCAACCTCGCCGCCGTGACCGAGGTCGAAGCCGGCATCCGCGATTTCGTCCGCAACGACATCGCCTATCTGCGCCGCCCGGCCGCGACCACGACCGACGCGCCGCCGCTCGACCCGAGCGCGGAAGCCACCGTCAACAACGTCAACTCGCTGATCCAGCGCGTCGCCGGCACGTCGCTCGCCGAGATCGAGAACCTGATCTCCGAGCTCGAGAGCCTGCGCGACCTGCTCCACGCCGAAGGCCAGCGCGTCCAGCGCGAGATCTCCGGCTACGCCCAGCTCAGCCAGGCCGCGATGAAGTCGACCCGCATGATCGCCGACAACGTCGCGCAGTGGAAGCGCGCCGCCGACGGCCTGCGCAACAGCTGATCGCAAAGCACGGCATCACCGGCCGCCGCGTTCCGGAAGGGGCGCGGCGGTTTTTGTTGGGGGGTGCGATCTCCCCAACGAAGGTGTCATCGCCCGACTTGATCGGGCGATCCGGTACTCCGAGACGGTGAGGCAGGAGCCGAGAGGCCGCGGCGTACTGGATGCCCCGGTCAAGCCGGGGCATGACCGTGGAGGGGATGACTGAAGGACATGGCAGCGCGGCAGTGAACACGCGGTCACGCACTCGCGCGGCCCAACACAGCCCCGCCTTTGAACCCTCCGCCCCGTCCCCGCGACAAACGCCAAGCGCTCGTGGCCGTTTTGGCCGAGCCTTGGGGACACGTCATGGAAAGCATTCGGCCCGACAACACGGACCCTATATCGCTGCAGCCCGCGCCGAATCAGCTCGGCACGATCATGCTGCGCTTTGTCGGATTGCTGGCGGTCGCGATCGCGGTGCTGGCGTTCGTCTACAGCCGCTGACAGAGGGCCGGACGTCGCCCCCTAAAGCGCGATGCGATTCGGATGAAGCGTCATCGCGGTCCGGATTGTCGTTTAAGCAGATCGTTCCTGAAACCGCTGCGCGCTTTTCCGGATCATGCTTCAGAAATCAACGCCCCCTTATCGGGCGGCCTCCACGGTCGAGGCGTCGAGGGTGTAGCCGCCATCGGCATAGCCCTTCACCACCATGCCGGCGACCAGCATCACGGCGAGCGTCGCGGTCGCGAAGATGAATCCAACGAATTTGAGTGCGCCGCGGTCTGCCATGGTCCTCGTCCCCTGTCCTCTGCCAATTCGTTTCAAATAGACAGCGACAGGTTCATAATTAGTTAGCAACTCACTGGTTCCGCCAAACTGCTCGCGGTAACCATGTTGCGCAGGCTTATGGCAGCCGCCCGGAATCGCGTCCATAGCGCGCGGGCAACACTCGCGCACTCATTTGCACCTTCATTCTGGAACGAGTCTAAGCGCTGTTCGCACGCGTCGGCACGAACGCGCTGGCGGTGATGGAATAGACTTCCTCGCCGCGCTGGTTGGTGCCGGTGGTCCGGGCCGTCAGAATGCCCCAGCCGGGGCGCGAGGCCGAGGTGCGCTTGTCGACGACGACGTTGACGAAAGCAACGGTGTCGCCGGCGAGCACGGGCCTGATCCAGCGCAGGTCGCGAAAGCCCGGCGACGGGCCCCACACCGCGACCTCCTCGCCGCGCGCTGCTGCTTCCCGCGCCAGACGCTGGCCGTCGGCGACAAGCAGGCTCATGCAGGCCGAGCCGACATGCCAGCCGGAGGCGGCGAGCCCGCCGAACAGCGAGTGCTTGCCTTCCTCCTCGTCGAGGTGAAAACGCTGCGGATCGAACTTTGCGGCGAACGTCTTGATGGCCTCGGCCGTGAACGTATAGCTGCCGATCTCGCGGCGCTGTCCGATCGCGATGTCTTCGAAGAACCGCATCAGACCGCTCCCTCGCGCCGCTTGATCAGGATCGGCGAGGTCATCTCGGCGAGGGCCTGCCCCGCCGCGTTGCGCATGGTGCATTTGAACTTGACGATGCCGAGCTCCGGTCGGCTCTTCGAGGTGCGCGCCTCCACGACGTCGACGTCGAGCATGAGATCGTCGCCGGGTCGAAGTGGCGACAGCCAGCGCACCTCATCCACGCCGGGCGAGCCGAGCGATGCGGCGCGGGTGATGAAGCCGTCGGCCATCATCCGCATCATCAGCGAGCACAGGTGCCAGCCCGAGCCGGACAGGCCGCGCAGCATGCTTTTCGCCGCCGCCTCCTCGTCGAGGTGCATCGGCTGCGGATCGAACTCGGCGGCAAAGGCCAATATCTCGTCGCGGGTGACACGGCGCGGGCCGAACGTTCCGAACCGGCCGGGCGGGAAATCTTCGAAGGTCAGGGTCATCTTGGGATTGGTTGGCGGAAATGACAGATTGTGGCCGCACTTTGCGGCAATCTCAACCCGCCGGCCCGCATGGCTCGTGCTACATATGGGGTGTCGGCGTTGGTCCTGAGTCGGATCTACCGACGGCCGAGGCCTGATTTGCCCCTGGGGAGAGCGATGTTTTCATTCAGCGACCTGTTTCAATGGGACCGCTTCATCACGCCGACGATCATCAAGACCTTCTATTGGCTGGTGATCGCGCTGATCTGCCTGTTCGGCCTCTCCGGCATTTTCTCTGGCCTGGCTGCGATGGCGATCAGCCCGTTCGGCGGCTTCCTGGTGCTACTGTCCTCGATCGCCAGCGTCGTGGTCGGCATCGTGTTCTCGCGCATCGTCGCGGAGCTGATCCTGATCGTCTTCCGCATCAACGAGCATCTCGGCGCGATCCGCGACCAGGGCGGCGGGATACGGTGAGCTTCTCGTGTCCCGGACGCGGCGCGGCATGAAATGACGCGACGCAGAGCCGGGACCCATGCCTCCGCATTTGGGACTCCTGGGCCCCGGCTCTGCAGCGCACCGCAAGCGCGCTGCGTCCGGGGCACGAGATCCAAGCTTACGTATTGAACCTGAAATGCATCACGTCGCCGTCGGCGACGACGTATTCCTTGCCTTCGAGGCGGAGCTTGCCGGCATCGCGCGCGCCGGCTTCGCCGCCGAACGCGATATAGTCCTCATACGCGATGGTCTCGGCGCGGATGAAACCTTTCTCGAAGTCGGTATGGATCACGCCGGCCGCGGCCGGCGCCTTGGTGCCGCGATGGATGGTCCAGGCGCGCGCTTCCTTCGGGCCGATGGTGAAGTAGGTGATGAGGTCGAGCAGCGTGTAGCCGGCGCGGATCAGGCGGTCGAGGCCGGCTTCCTCCAGCCCCAGCGTCTCCAGGAACTCCGCACGCTCCTCACGGGAAATGGTCGCGATCTCGGATTCGATTTTCGCCGAGATGACGACGGCAACCGCGCCTTCCTTGGCGGCCTGCTCCTGCACGGCCTTCGAGAACGAATTGCCGGTCGCGGCCGAGCCTTCCTCGACGTTGCAGACATAGAGCACCGGCTTGGACGACAGCAGGCCGAGCATGGAGAAGGCGCGCTCCTCCTCGGGCTTGCGGTCGACGAGGCGCGCGGGCTTGCCCTCGCGCAGCAGCACCAGGGTGCGGTTGACGAGATCGAGCTGCTCCTTGGCGTCCTTGTCGTTGCCCTTGGCTTTCTTGGTGAGATTGTCGACGCGCTTCTCGAGACTGTCGAGATCGGCGAGCATCAGCTCGGTCTCGATGGTCTCGATATCGGCGAGCGGGGCGATCTTGCCCTCGACATGGGTGATGTCGGAATCCTCAAAGCAGCGCACCACATGCGCGATGGCATCGACCTCGCGGATATTGGCGAGGAACTGGTTGCCGAGGCCTTCGCCCTTGGAGGCGCCGCGCACGAGGCCCGCGATGTCGACGAAGGTCAGCCGCGTCGGGATGATCTGGCCGGACTTGGCGATAACGGCGAGCTTCTCCAGCCGCGGATCGGGCACGGCGACCTCGCCGACATTCGGCTCGATGGTGCAGAACGGATAGTTCGCGGCCTGCGCCGCGGCCGTCTCGGTCAGCGCATTGAACAAGGTCGACTTGCCGACATTGGGCAATCCGACGATCCCGCATTTGAATCCCATGGTATCCTCTATCCGTATTCGTCATGGCCGGGCTTCGTCCCGGCCATCCACGCCTTAACGCGCGGAACGAAGAACGTGGATGCCCGGAACATCTAGCGCGAAGACGCGCTTCGCGCTTCTGCCCGGGCATGACGGAGAAAACGGCGACCCTATTCCTTGCCGTTGTCGTCCTTGGTCAAAAATCCCTTCGCCTGCATGGCCAGATGCACCCTGTTGGCGAAGGTCGCATCCGTGCCCTTGGCAAGCAGCGCGGCGTGCTCGGCGACGGCGTCGCAGAGCGTCGCCACCCATTCGTTGTCGGCCTTGGCGAAGTCCGACAGCACGTGGCCGTGCACCAGTTCCTTGACGCCGGGATGACCGATGCCGAGCCGCACCCGGCGGTAGTCGTTGCCGATATGCGCCGAGATCGAGCGCAGGCCGTTGTGGCCGGCGATGCCGCCGCCGATCTTCACCCGAACCTTGCCCGGCGGCAGCTCGAGCTCGTCATGGAACACGGTGACGTCGCCTTCGGCGATCTTGAAGAAGCCTGCCGCCTCCTGAACGCTGCGGCCGGACTCGTTCATGTAGGTCGTGGGCTTGAGCAGGATCACGCGCTCAGACCCGAGCGCGCCTTCCGAGGTCTCGCCCTGAAAGCGGCGGCGCCATGGTGCGAAACCGTGACGCCGCGCGATCTCGTCGACGGCCATGAAGCCGATATTGTGCCGGTTACGTGCGTATTTCGCGCCGGGATTGCCGAGCCCAACAAAGAGTCGCATGACGCGGCGCGCCCCTCGCTCGGCGCGCGATCAAGGACCGCGCGCCAGCCTTGAGAGATTACTTCTTCTTGTCGCCGCCGGCGGGAGCCTTGGCAGCCGCCGCCGGAGCAGCAGCAGCCGGAGCAGCCGCACCAGCCGCCGGAGCCGCCGCAGCGCCCGGAGCCGCGCCACCGGCAGCCGCCGCAGCCGCGGCCTTCTGCTCTTCGGCGTAGCCGGACGGCGGCACGATGGTGACGAGGGTCGCGTCCTCGCGGGTCAGCGCCTTCACGCCGGCCGGCAGCTTGACGTCCGACAGATGCAGCGAGTGACCGATTTCGAGCGAGCCGACATCGGCCTCGATGTATTGCGGAATGCTCTCGACGCCGCATTCGAGTTCGATCGCGTGGGCGACGATGTTGACGGTGCCGCCGCGCTTCACGCCCGGGGAGGTTTCAGCCTTCACCACGTGCAGGGGAACGCTGATGCGGATGGTGGCGCCTTCGCCGAGCCGCATGAAGTCGACATGGATCGGGAAGTCCTTGACCGGATCGAGGTGGTAGTCGCGCGGAATCACGCGGTGCTTCTTGCCCTCGAGGTCGATGTCGACCAGCGTGGTCAGGAACCGGCCGGCGAGGATGCGCTGGCGCAGTTCACGATCTTCGATCGAGATCGTCAGCGGGGGCTGGTTGTTGCCGTAGATCACTCCGGGCACTCTGCCGGCGCGACGCTCAGCCCGGGCGGCCCCCTTGCCGCTCTTCGGACGTGCGGTCGCCTTCAATTCCTTGACGGTCGTCGCCATATCGTTAAGTCCTTGTTTTTGCAAAAGTTAATGGGCCGCAGCGCGGCCCATGGCATCATCCGCAGCAAGCCTCCAGGGGTGCGGGGGCCGCGAACGTGGCGGGCTTTTACCCGGAAGATGCGGAAATGACAAGGAGAATGGGCTGGCGGGAAGAGGTACCGGCTGCCGTCATTCCGGGGCGGTCGCACCAGCGACCGAACTAGGGTGCGCAATTGCGCACCTGGGAATCTCGGGATTCCCGGTTCGATGCTGCCGCATCGCCCCGGAAGGACGCCGAGGGAAACTTACCCGCCGAGCTTGGCCTCCAGCGCCGCGATGCGGGCCTTCAGCGCCTCGTTCTCCTCGCGCGCGAGGCGCGCCATGTCCTTGACCGCCTCGAACTCCTCGCGCTTGACGAGGTCCATGTCGCGCAGGAATTTTTCCGCCTGGGTGCGCATCACGGTGTCGAACTCGCGCTTGACGCCCTGGGCGGCACCGGCGGCGTCGTTCATCAGGCGGCCGATCTCGTCGAACAACCGGTTGCTGGTCTGGGTCATCTCGGCCTCCGATAAACTTTGCGCGAACTCTCGAAAAGACAATGGCAATCCGCATCGAACGGTTCAAGGGCCGATCGCCGGTATCCTTGTCATGAACCGGTTTCCTTGCAATCGTATTCAACGTGCCTGCATAAGAAGAATCACGCGGCGTCCGCTGCTGGTGCTCCGTCGCCGCAATCTCGTCCAGACATAGAAGGCGCGATGCCCTTTCTGCTGATCGACTTTCCCGCCTTCAAGCCGATCGCGATCGAGATCGGTCCGTTCGCGATCCGCTGGTATGCGCTGGCCTATATCTGCGGCATCGTATTCGGTTGGCTCTATGCGCGCTCGCTCCTGAAGAACCAGCGCCTGTGGGGCGGACCGGCGCCGATCTCGCTGGTTCAGATCGACGACTTCATCCTGTGGGTCACGCTCGGCATCATCCTCGGCGGCCGCACCGGCTACGTGCTGTTCTACAATCTGCCCTTCTTCATCGATCATCCCGCCGCGATCTTCAAATTGTGGGAAGGCGGCATGTCGTTCCATGGCGGCTTCCTCGGCTGCGTCGTCGCGGTGATGTGGTTCGCCTATTGCAACCGCATCTCGATCCTGTCGCTCGGCGACATCACCACCGCCGTCGCCCCGGTCGGGCTGCTGCTCGGACGAATCGCCAACTTCATCAACGGCGAATTGTGGGGCCGCGCCACGGATGCGAGCCTGCCCTGGGCGATGGTCTTCCCCAACGATCCGACGCAGCTGCCGCGCCATCCGAGCCAGCTTTACGAAGCGGGCATGGAGGGCATCCTGCTGTTCACGGTGCTCGCGATCATGATCCGCTTCGGCGCGCTGAAGCGCCCCGGCATGATCCTCGGCGCCTTCATCCTGATCTACGGCCTGACCCGCATCGCCGGCGAGCATTTCCGCGAGCCGGACGCGCAGCTCGGTTTCCTCTGGGGCGGGTTAACCATGGGCATGCTGTTGTCGATCCCGATGCTTATCGTCGGTGCGTTACTTATTGTATGGGCTGTCAGGCGGGGGGCGCCGAAGCCCCTCCAGGCCATTCGTTAGTTCATTTCGAGAAGACAGCCGTGACCGACTCGCCGCTCCTCAACGAGATCAAGGCGCTGATCAAATCCTCAGGCCCGATGCCGGTCTGGCGGTACATGGAATTGTGCCTGATGCATCCGCGCTACGGCTATTACGTCTCGCGCGATCCGCTCGGGCGCGAGGGCGACTTCACCACCGCCCCCGAGATCAGCCAGATGTTCGGCGAGCTCCTGGGACTGTGGACCGCCTCGGTCTGGAAGCACATGGGCTCGCCGCAATTCTTGCGACTGATCGAGCTCGGCCCCGGCCGCGGCACCATGATGGCGGATGCGCTACGCGCATTGCGCGTGCTGCCGCCGCTCTACCAGGCGCTCAACATCCACCTGGTCGAGGTCAATCCCGTCCTGCGCGAACGGCAGAGTGCGACGCTGGCGAACGTGCGCAACATCGCCTGGCACGACAGCATCGACGACGTACCGGACGGCCCCAGCATCATCCTCGCCAATGAATATTTCGACGTGCTGCCTATCCGCCAGATGGTCAGGCTCGAGAACGGCTGGCACGAGCGTGTGATCGAGATCGACCCCAACGGCAAGCTTCAGTTCGGCGCGGCGCCGGAGCCGACACCGCGCTTCGAGGTGCTGCTGCCGCCTCTGGTGCGCGCGGCGCCCATCGGGGCGGTCTTCGAGTGGCGGCCCGACGGCGAGATCATGAAGCTCGCCACGCGCGTGCGCGACCAGGACGGCGCGGCGCTGATCATCGACTACGGCCATCTGCGCAGCGATGCCGGCGACACCTTCCAGGCCATCGTGCGCCACAGCTTCGCCGATCCCTTGAAAGCCCCGGGCCAGGCCGACGTCACCGCACATGTCGACTTCCAGGCGCTGGCGCGCGCGGCCGAGGATGTCGGCGCCCGCGTGCACGGCCCGGTGACGCAAGGCGACTTCCTCAAGCGCATCGGCATCGACACCCGCGCCGCCGCCTTGATGCAGAAGGCGACACCCGAAGTCGCCACCGACATTTCGGTCGCGCTCAAGCGCCTGACCGATACCGGGCGCGGCGGCATGGGCTCGATGTTCAAGGTGCTCGGCATCTCCGAGCCGCGGCTGACGGGCCTTGCCGGCCTCAGCGATTTCGAACAGGCCGGAGAGACCTCATGACGCTTGCTTCGTCGCTGCTGTCCGCCGTGCCCGGCCTGCGCCATGCCTTCTTCACCCGCGAAGGCGGCGTCTCCGGCGGCATCTATTCCGCGCTGAACGGCGGGCTCGGCTCCCATGACGACCAGGCCCTCGTCGCCGAGAACCGCCGCCGCATGGCCGAGCATGTCGGCGTCGCGCCCGAGCGCTTCCTCAGCCTGCACCAGATCCATTCGCCCGACGTGCTCGTGGCTGATGCGCCGTGGCCGAACGGGCCGCGGCCCAGGGGCGACGCGCTGGTGACCAGGACGCCAGGCATTGCGCTCGGCGTCTCCACTGCCGATTGCGGCCCGGTGCTGTTCGTCGATCCCAATGCGCGCGTGATCGGCGGTGCGCATGCCGGCTGGAAGGGCGCACTCGCCGGCGTGCTGGAAGCGACGATCTCGGCAATGGAGGATCTCGGCGCAACGCGCGGCGGCATCATCGCCGCGATCGGCCCCCTGATCCGGCAGGAGAGCTACGAGGTCGGCAACGAGTTCGTGACGCGCTTCATCGAGGCTGACGCCGAGAACGCGATGTTCTTCATCCCGTCCGTGCGCGAGGGCCACGCGATGTTCGATCTCGCCGGCTTCATCCGCAAGCGGCTGGACATGGCGGGCATCCTGATGATCGACGATCTCGGCCTCGACACCTATGCCGACGAACGTTTCTTCAGCTATCGCCGCTCGGTGCATCGCAAGGAGCCCGACTACGGCCGGCACGTTCACGCCATCGCGCTGGAAGGGTGAGATCTCGTGCCCCGGCTCAGCGCAGCGGCACCATAGCGCGTCGAAGACGCGCGTGGACGCGCTTATGGTGCCCCAGCGCGTCCGGGACACGCACCGTTTTCCCGACCATCGCTTTGAAGGCTGAACGCTGGACGCGTGAACACAACGGCAACCCCGTGTCATTCCGGGGCGATACCCGGAACGTAACACAGCAGCTTGTGGCGCTGCCGCCCTAGACGTTAATCGATTTTAACGATATCGCTGCCCTCCAGAATGAGGGAAGCGTCATCTTTTCTGCGCCGCGCGGGGTCGCGCGTGCTGGCGATCATGCTGCTGGCGGCTGCGACTGCGCTTGGCGGCTGTGCCGGCGGCAACGCGCCGGGCAATTCCTATGCGATGGCGCCGAGCGGTGGCGGCGGCGCCACGGTGGCGTTCGAATCCATCGACGGACCGCCGCCGCAGGTGTTCGACCGCATGGTCGGGGTGCTCGACAGCGAATCCAAGCTGCGCAGCCTGTCCGTGGTCTCCCGCGAGGGCACGGCTGCCTACCGCGTGCGCAGCTACCTCTCCGCCCAGGTGGTGCGCGGCAAGACGGTGATCGCCTGGGTCTGGGACGTCTACGACGCCAACCAGCAGCGGGCACTGCGCCTCTCCGGCGAGGAACCGACCTCGGCCAAGGGCGGCCGCGATGCGACACGTGATGCTTGGGCGGCCGCCGACGACCTCGTGTTGCGGAAGATCGCCCAGGCCGGATTCAGCGGACTTTCCAACATGATCAACGGAGCGCCGGATGCACCGGGCGCGGCTCCGGCTTTGCGCGGACCGGCGGTGGCGAGCGTCATCAGGGACGCTCCGCGGTCGGACATGCCGGCCTCGGCCCTCGGCTATGCCGAGCAATAACCTCAGCTAAACCACGGCCTCAAGTCGCGGCCAAGCCGTTGACCCGACTCTGGATTTTCAAAGGGAAAACGTAGCATCCCGGGTTGCCATTGCAGCCTCCGGCCTGATATTTCCTCGCCCGTCGTAACCGTGCTTCCAGTGGGTATTTTCTGATGTTGAACGTCGTATCCAGCAAAGCGCGGGAGGAAGCGTCCATGTCGGGCAAGAACGGCTCCATCAAGCTCGTCGCCGGCAACTCCAATCCGGCTCTCGCACAGGCCATCGCGCAAGGGCTCCACATGCCGCTGACCAAGGCGGTGGTGCGGCGCTTCGCCGACATGGAGATCTTCGTCGAGGTCCAGGAGAACATCCGCGGTTCGGATGCCTTCATCATTCAGTCGACCTCGTTTCCGGCGAACGACAATCTGATGGAGCTGCTGATCATCACCGACGCGCTGCGCCGCTCTTCGGCGCGCCGCATCACTGCAGTGATCCCCTATTTCGGCTATGCTAGGCAGGACCGCCGCTCCGGCTCGCGCACGCCGATCTCGGCCAAGCTCGTCGCCAATCTGATCACCCATGCCGGCGTCGACCGCGTCATGACGCTCGACCTGCATGCCGGCCAGATCCAGGGCTTCTTCGACATCCCGACCGACAATCTGTTCGCTGCCCCCCTGATGGTGCGCGACATCCGCGAACGTTTCGACCTCGGCAAGGTGATGGTGGTCTCGCCCGACGTCGGCGGCGTGGCCCGCGCCCGCGGCCTCGCCAAGCGCATCAACACCCCGCTCGCGATCGTCGACAAGCGCCGCGAGCGTCCCGGCGAGTCCGAGGTCATGAACGTGATCGGCGACGTCTCCGGCTACAGCTGCATCCTGGTCGACGACATCGTCGACTCCGGCGGCACGCTGGTGAACGCGGCCGACGCGCTGATCGCCAAGGGCGCCAAGGACGTCTACGCCTACATCACCCATGGCGTGCTCTCCGGCGGCGCGGCCGCCCGCATCACGAACTCCAGGCTGAAGGAGCTCGTGATTACCGACTCGATCCTGCCGACCGAGGCGGTGAGCAAGGCGCCGAACATCCGCACGCTGCCGATCGCGAGCCTGATCTCGGACGCGATCGCGCGCACCGCCGCGGAAGAGTCGGTGTCGAGCCTGTTCGACTGATTTTCTTCGCCTCTCCCCGCCTGCGGGGAGAGGCCGGAATTTGCGACAGCAAATTCCGGGTGAGGGGGACTCTCCGCGAGTCCAGCTGTCACCGTCCCCGCGGAGACTCCCCCTCACCCCAACCCTCTCCCCGCAAGCGGGGAGAGGGAGATACAGCCTACCCCACGATCCCCGCCGCGACCTGGCCGCGCAGACGTTCGAGGCCGTGCAACGTCTCCGCACAGGCTGCCGCGACTTCCACGCCCTTGATGGCAAAATGCTTGCGGAAGAAGTCGTAGTGCACCTCGGTCTCGTGGAATTGCTGCGGCGTCAACACGGCCGAGAACACGGGCACCTCGGTACGGAGCTGCACGTCCATCAGCGCCTTGATCACGGTGTCGGCGACGAATTCGTGCCGGTAGATGCCGCCGTCGACGACGAGGCCGGCCGCAACGATCGCGGTGTAGCGCCGCGTCTTGGCGAGGACCTGCGCGTGCAGCGGGATCTCGAACGAGCCCGGCACCTCGAACACGTCGACATGGGTGAGGTGGCGCGCCTCGGCCTCGTTGATGAACGCGATGCGGGCCTCCTCGACCACGTCGCGGTGCCAGCAGGCCTGCACGAAGGCCACCCGCTGCGGCTTGGCAAAACGCGGATGCTCGATTGCCGGCGGGTCCACGGGAACCGGCGGCTGGGTCGTCTGGGACGTTTCGTTTTGGGGATCTTGCAACATCTGATTCATGGCTTTCCTCAGTTAAGGACCAGAATCAGGGCACACGGAACGACAAACAGCCGCACCTTGCGATGCGTCTGCCACCGACCGTTCTCTTTCATCCGGACTTTAACCGTCGGCTTCGGAGTTGCACCGAATCTGCTGACCCTTCCCTTCGGCAAGATCCTTTTCAGGAAACCTGGGGGAAGGCGCTCGCGGGCTTAGGCCTGTCGGCCCTTACCGCCGGTGGGGACTTTCACCCCGCCCTGAGAACATCGGCCGTCCGGGATGAACGGCCTGACCGGAAATATGCCGCCCTCGCGCAGTCGCGGCAAGCGCGTTCGGCATGGGCAAAGCGCATGGTCCCATGCCGGGGTCGAGGTCCTCCTGGCGCCGGCCCGCGCCGGAACTCACGATTGGCGGCGCTCCCAGGGAATCCGATTCCGGTTTGTTCTCCTCGATCCGGAATTGGGACCTCCAACGTTAAGAATTGTGGCGGAGATGAGCTGTGGACGAACGAGTCCTGGCTTGTGGACGGACTCGCGACCCCGTTGCGCAGATTCCGCAAATCACATCACTTGATCCGCGACAGGCCCGCGCTGATCCGAGGGGCTCGCGAGAGCGACCCCAGGGATCGCCGCAGCGACGTTTAGGGAGCGCGCGCCGGGCCCAACCGCGTGCGTATCAAAGACAACAAGAAGGCAAGAGGTCGAGACGGCATGTCCCTGCTCGAAGGCACCATCGATTCCAGAAGCCATCCGCTCGCGGTGGTCGAGGACATCGCTGCCAGCAACAACTGGCCGTTCGAACGCTCCGGCGAAGACGAACTCACGATTGTCTCCAAGGGACAATGGACCGACTACCAGCTCTCCTTCACCTGGATGGGCGAGATCGAAGCGCTGCATCTGGCCTGCGCCTTCGACATGAAGATTCCATTGCCGCGGCGGAGCGAGGTGCAGCGGCTCGTCGCAGCGGTGAACGAGCAGCTGTGGGTCGGCCATTTCGACCTCTGGACCAACACCGGCATGGTGATGCACCGCCAGGCCCTGGTGCTGCCGGGCGGCCTCATCGCCTCGACCGCGCAGTGCGAAGCCATGCTCGCCGGCGCCATCCACGCCTGCGAGCGCTACTTCCCGGCGTTCCAGTTCGTGGTGTGGGCGGGCAAGACCACCGCGCAAGCCATGGACGCGGCCATGTTCGACACGGTGGGCGAGGCATAGAGCTCGCAATGCATGGGGAGCCGCAGCTCCCTCCCTACGTCATCCCGGACAAGCGCGCCCAAAGCGCGCGCCGATCCGGGATCCATACCGCGTGATGGCCACTTGTGGCACGCGGCTTGTTGCCAACACCTCGATCCACTAGAACCGCCTGTGGTTATGGATCCCCGCCTTCGCGGGGATGACGCCTGAGTTTGTGGCAGCAGCGATGGCGAACAACACCCTCCAAAACATCACCGGCACCATCCTGCTCGCCGGCGCCGGCAAGATGGGTGGCGCGATGCTGACGGGATGGCTGGCAGGCGGGCTCGATCCGCGCCGCGTCGCGGTGATCGATCCGCACATTGCGCCCGAGATCTCCGCACTCGCCGCCAAGGGCGTCGTGCTCAATCCCGATGTGAAGACCGCCGGCCCGGTCGAGACGCTGGTCGTCGCGGTGAAGCCGCAGATGTTCCGCGAGGCCGGCGCCAAGCTGAAGCCGTTCGTCTCGGACCGGACCTCGGTGGTCTCGATCATGGCGGGCACCACGATCGCCTCGCTTGCCGAAGTCTGCGGCGGCGCCGTGGTGCGCGCGATGCCGAACACGCCGGCTGCGATCGGCCGCGGCATCACCGTTGCGGTCGCAGCCCAGGACGTCAGCGCCGCCCAGCGTGCCGTGGCCGATGCGTTGCTGCGCGCCACCGGCGCGGTGGAATGGGTCGAGGACGAAGGCCTGATGGACGCGGTCACCGCGGTGTCGGGCTCGGGGCCGGCCTATGTGTTCCTGCTCGCCGAGGAGCTCGCGCGCGCCGGTGTGGAAGCGGGCCTGCCCGAAGCGCTGGCGACGAAGCTCGCCCGCGAGACCGTCGCCGGCTCCGGCGAACTGCTGCACCGGTCGGAGCTTCCCTCGGCCACGCTGCGCCAGAACGTCACCTCGCCCGGCGGCACCACGGCCGCGGCGCTCGGCGTGCTGATGGGCGAGCCCGGCCTGCGCGATCTCATGATCCGCGCGATCGCCGCGGCGACGCAGCGATCGAAGGAGCTGGCGAAGTAACAGGTGCCGTAGAGCGGGCAAAGGCGCAAAGCGCCGCGCCGACCATCTTTACCGAACCGCGAAAGTCGGTGGGCACGCTTCCGCCTTCGCTCCTTGAGCTTCGGCGGACAGGTCGCTTTGCCCACCTACGGCACCGTGCCAGCCCCCAGCCGCTTGTTGAACGTCTCGACATTGACGAGACCGCGGGCATGGCGGCCCTCCCCGAGCTTGCGCGTGCCCTCGAAGGCCTCGACCTCGAAGCGGATGACGCGGCGCTCGACCGCAACCACCTTCGCCGTGGTCCGCACCGTCGCGCCGACCAGCGCCGCGGCCAGATGGCGGATGTCGACCTCGGTCCCTACCGTGACCCAGCCCGGCTGAAGCGCCGAGCGGATCGCATCGCCCGCCGTCATCTCCATCTCGAGGATCATCATCGGGGTCGCATAAACAAACGGCATGCCAGGCACGAAATGCCCGACCGTGCGCTCGGCCGGGACCACCAGCGTGCGCTCGGCGCTCATGCCGATCGTGATGAAATCGCGTGCGTCCATGGTGCTTGCTCGTCATTCCGGGGCGGCGCGTAGCGCCGAACCCGGAATCCAGAAGTTTGCGGCACGAGATCCGGGTTCGCGTTTCGCGCGCCCCGGAATGACGCTAACGCGTCACTTCTTCGCCGCCGCCGCGCGCTCAACAAACGTCTTGCCACCCTTCATCTTGTGGCGGAGCGGGGCTTCGTTGATCTGGATGACGACGGCATCGGCATCGACGCCGAGATTCTTCACCAGCGCCTGGGTGATGTCGCGCATCATGCCGGCCTTCTGCTCGTCGGTGCGGCCTTCGGCCATGCTGATGGTGATCTCAGGCATCGTTGTCTCCCTGCTGCTGTCGCGATGACCGGGCACGCCCCGGTCCTTCATGAAGGTGCGCATCAAACAGGACGTGGATGCCCGGGACAAGCCCGGGCATGACGCCCGCCGGAATGGCTATCCCCACTTTACGTCATGGCGCGCGAGGACCTCACGCACCTTTGAAACCAGATCGGCTTCGCTGCAGGAGAACTGCGCCGGCCGGGTCTCGCGCCATTCCTGGTTGGAGGCGATCGCGGCGGCGGCCTTCGCGCCCTCGATCAGGTCCTTGACCTGCACCTCGCCGCGCGCCTTTTCATCCGATCCTTGGATGATCACGCAAGGTGAATTGCGGCGATCAGCGTATTTGAGCTGGTTGCCCATGTTCTTGGGATTGCCGAGATAGAGCTCGGCGCGGATGCCGGCGGTGCGCAGGCTTGCCACCATTTTCTGGTAGTCGGCGACACGGTCGCGATCGAACACGGTGACGACGACGGGACCGAATTCGGGCCGCGTGTCGAGCTTGCCGAGCAGCGTCAGCGCGGCCTGCAAGCGCGACACGCCGATCGAGAAACCGGTCGCGGGCACCGGCTCGCCGCGGAAGCGCGAGACCAATCCGTCGTAGCGCCCGCCGCCGCCAACCGAGCCGAACCGCACCGGGCGGCCCTTCTCGTCCTTGGTGTCGAGCAGGAGCTCCACCTCGTAGACCGGGCCGGTGTAGTATTCGAGCCCGCGCACGACGGAGGGATCGATCTTGATGCGATCCGCGCCATAACCCGACGCCGTCACCAGCCTGGCGATCTCGTCCAGTTCGCTGACGCCGGCCTGACCGACTTGGCTCTTGGCAAGGTAAGTTTCCGCCGCGGCGATGGCCTCTTTCCAATCGTCGCGCGGCTTGGTGATGGCGAGAACAACGTCAGCTTCCGCCGCGCTCAGGTTGGCGCCCTTGGTGAAGTCGCCCTTGCCTTCTTCACCGCCGTCCCATCGTCCGGGACCCAGCAGCTTGCGCACTTCGTCGGCGGAGAACTTGTCGAGCTTGTCGATCGCGCGCAGCACGGTCAGCCTGCGGCCTGCGTTCTCGTCACCGGCGAGCCCGATGGCTTCCAGGACTCCGTCGAGCACCTTGCGGTTGTTGACCTTCACGACGTACTGGCCGCGCGCAATGCCGAGCGCCTCCATCGTGTCGGCCGCCATCATGCAGATCTCGGCGTCCGCGGCCGGCGTCGCCGAGCCGACCGTGTCGGCGTCGAACTGCATGAACTGGCGGAAGCGGCCGGGGCCGGGCTTCTCGTTGCGGAAGACATAGCCGACGCGGTAGCTGCGGTAGGGCAGGACCAGCGCGTCGGTGCCGTAGCGCTCGCCGACATAGCGGGCGAGCGGCGCGGTCAGATCGTAGCGCAGGCTGATCCACTGCTCGTCGTCGTCCTGGAACGAGAACACGCCCTCGTTCGGGCGGTCCTGGTCGGGCAGGAATTTGCCGAGCGCGTCGGTGTATTCCATCGCCGGCGTCTCCACCGGCTCGAAACCGTAGAGCTCGTAGACGGCGCGGATCTTCTCGACCATCTCGCGCGTCGCCCGGATCGCAGCGGGATCACGATCCTCGAGCCCGCGCGGCAGGCGCGCCTTCAGTTTCTGGGGTTTTTTGGGTTTCTCGGCCATGCGCGGCGTTTACCAGCCGACGGGGAATGCGGCAACGGGGTGTTAGAGGGCGACGTCATTCCGGGGCTCGCGAAGCGAGAACCCGGAATCTCGAGATTCTCAGGTGCGCAATTGCGCACCATAGTTCGCCCTTGGGGCGCCCCGGAATGACGGCCAGCCTTACGGCTGCTCCATTCGTGCCCGGATGGCATCCGCATCCGCCTTCGGCAGCGACTTCAGGGTCGGCTTGATGGTTTCACCACCGACGATCTTGCCGTTGCGCGTGAACATCCAGTCCGAGACGTCGGCTTCGCCAAACGAGACTTTGTCGCCGGCGTGCTTGCCCGGTAGATCGCGCGGCTCGTTTGCCAAGAGCCCGGTAAAGGTCCCGTCAGGCTGCTTCTTCACCTCGCCAACCCAGATGTGCTCGCCGCCCTTGCGGGTCGAGAAGCGCACCTTCAAGGCGTGCCCGGTCTCCGACGGCTTCGGCGATGCGTAGGAGGCCCAGAAGGCCGGGAGCGTAGCGCGACCCCGCTCGATAGCCGCATTCATCTCGGGATCGGCGGTCTGCACGGTCACGATGGGCGAGCGATCTTGCGCGACCACTTCGTGCGTGGGGCCGATGGTCAGGATGCCGAAGACGGAGACGCCGGTGATTGCGGCGAGAACGACCCATTTGATGGGCTGCGAGAGCTTGGTTGCCATGACTACAAGGTCCTGATGTCGCGATGTGTCCTTTGTCGCATGTCGGCAACGGCACGTTCAGTGCGCAATAAACCACGAACATTGCGTGTTTCCCCTCTCCTTGTGAGAGAGGGAAAACTTCTCACCGCCGGTCAAAACACCTTGCGGATCCAGTTGTGTGGATCGTTGGTGCGGCCGTACTGGATGTCGACGAGCTGCTTGCGCAGGCCCATGGCGACAGGGCCGGCGCCGCCACCCGAGATCTCGAAGTCGCCGCTCACCGAGCGCACTTTGCCGATCGGGGAGATCACAGCGGCGGTGCCGCAGGCGAAGGCTTCCTTCAGGCGGCCCGAGGCTGCGTCCTTGCGCCACTGCTCGATCGAGTACGGCTCCTCGCGCACGGTCTTGCCGGCATCGCGGGCGAGCGTGATGATGGAGTCGCGGGTGATGCCCGGCAGAATGGTGCCGAGCGGCGGCGTCGAGAGCGAGCCGTCGTCGAACACGAAGAACACGTTCATGCCGCCGAGCTCCTCAATGTAACGGCGCTCGACCGAGTCGAGGAAGACGACCTGATCGCAGCCGTGCTGGATCGCTTCGGCCTGGGCGCGCAGGCTCGCGGCATAGTTGCCGCCGCATTTGACGGCGCCGGTGCCGCCGACCGCGGCGCGGGTATAATTCTCGGACACCCAGATCGAGACCGGCGCAGGCCCGCCCTTGAAGTAGGAGCCGACCGGCGAAGCGATCACCGCAAAAATGTAATCGGACGACGGCTTGACGCCGAGGAAGTTCTCGCTCGCGATCATGAAGGGGCGCAGGTAAAGGCTGCCCTCGCCGCCCGGAATCCAGGCCCGGTCGATGCGCACGACCTGCTCGACCGCCTCGATGAAGACGTCTTCTGGCAGCTTGGCCATTGCCATGCGGTCGGCCGAGTCCCTGAAGCGCCGCGCATTGGCGTCGGGGCGGAACAGGTTCACCCCGCCGTCGTCGCGCTTGTAGGCCTTGAGCCCCTCGAAGATTTCCTGGGCGTAGTGCAGGACCGCGCCGGCCGGATCGAGCTGGAAGTTGGCGCGCGCCTCGATCCGCGCCTCGTACCAGCCGCCCTTGGCCTGGCTGTAGCGGACGATCGCCATGTGATCGGTGAAGACCCGTCCGAAGCCGGGGTCCACCAGCTTGGCGACGCGGTCCTTCTCAGGGGTTGGATTGGATGCGGGCTGGATGTCGAATTTCATGCTCATGTCCTTGCCTCCCGCTGCCGGTGGCGGCGCTGTTCTGGCGCCCGCCTGCCCGCTTCCGGGGCCCGGCTGGCTTTGATTGGTTTCTGCCGGACCACCGCCAGCCTTTTTACGGCCGGTTTCCGTGGACAGCATGTCGCCGAGGACATGCTTTTGCGGAAGGCGGAAGTCCAGTATGTTTTGCCGAAATGCCGCTCGACAATCGCACGGTAGATCTGATCCGGCCGTCGTCGCCTGTCCGGCTCTCTCCGGCGCCTTGCTCCGATGCTACCCGACGCGAAGCGATCTAAAATTTCGTGCGGGTCGATCGTTTTGTAACATTGAACCCAAGATACGTCAATATGCCTGACATAAATTTCGTGACTTCCTCTCACGACGCCGCCGAGCCCAGGCCGGCCGCAGACGGTGGAGGCAATTTGCGCTGGGATATCATCGAGCTGCTGTTCTTCGCCTACCGCGACTTCGTCGGCGATCCCGACCAGGAGCTGGAGGCGTTCGGCTTCGGCCGGGCCCACCACCGCGTCCTGCATTTCGTCTACCGCTATCCCGGCCTCAAGGTCGCCGACCTCCTCGACGTCCTGCGCATCACCAAGCAGTCGCTTGGCCGCGTGCTCAAGCAGCTGCTGGACGAGGGCTACATCGTGCAGAAGACCGGCGACAATGATCGCCGCCAGCGCCTGCTCTACGCGACGCCGAAGGGCGAGGCGCTGGTGCAGAAGCTCGCCGGACTGCAGACCACGCGGATCAACAGGGCGCTCGCGGAGATGGCTCCGCAGGACGCCGAGACCGTGAAGCGCTTCCTGCGCGCGATGATCGACCGAGACGACCCGGACAAGGTGCTCGAGACGATCTTCGCTTCCGTCAACCACGACAAGGAGTGACCGTGCCGCTCGCTGCCACGCTCGCCCGCCCGCCGGTGCAACCCGCCGACGACGCCCCGCATCTGCTGCTGGTCGACGACGACCGCCGCATCCGCGATCTGCTCTCGCGCTTTCTCGCCAGTGAGGGCTACCGCGTCACCACCGCGGCGAGCGCCGGCGATGCACGCTCGAAACTGCTGGGCCTGCATTTCGACCTCCTGATCCTCGACGTCATGATGCCGGGCGAAACCGGCTTCGATCTCGCCCGCTTCATCCGGACCTCCTCCTCGGTGCCGATCGTGATGCTGACGGCGCGCCACGAACCGGAATCCCGCATCGAGGGCTTGCAGATCGGCGCCGACGATTACGTGGCAAAGCCGTTCGAGCCGCGCGAGCTCGCGCTGCGCATCAACAACATCCTCAAGCGCGCCGCCCCGCCGCCACAGGTCGCGATCGTGGAGAAAATTGCCTTCGGTCCCTACGTCTACCATCTCGAGCGCGGCGAATTGCGCCAGGGGGAGGAGGTCATCCACCTCACCGACCGCGAGCGCGAGATGCTGCGGATTCTCTCGGAAACACCGGGAGAGACCGTGCCGCGCAGCGCGCTGACCGGCAACGGCAGCGTCAACGAGCGCGCCGTCGACGTGCAGATCAACCGCCTCAGGCGCAAGATCGAGACCGACCCCGCCAATCCGCTGTTCCTTCAGGCGGTGCGCGGCATCGGCTACCGGCTGGTGGCCTCGCCTTGAGACCCAAGCAGTGAAGCGCGACCGATGAGCACGATCGATACCGGCCTGACGCTGCTGCGAAGCGCTGCCGGCCGCGTCTCCGCCGCCAATGGCTGGATGGGCAACGCGTTCAAGGGCTGGATGCCGACCGGCCTCTACGCCCGCGCGCTCCTCATCATGATCGTGCCGATGGTGGTGCTGCAATCGGTCGTCGCCTTCGTGTTCATGGAACGGCACTGGAACACGGTGACGCGCAGGTTGTCGGCTGCGGTGGTGCAGGACATCGCCGCGCTGATCGACGTCTACAAGGGTTATCCGCAGGACAAGGACCGTGACCAGATCCGCCGCATCGCCCAGCAGCGCCTCGGCCTCGTGGTCGATTTCCTGCCCGCCGGCGACATGCCGCCGCCGGGACCAAAACCGTTCTTCTCGCTGCTCGACCAGACGCTGTCGGTGCAGCTCGGCCGCCAGATCGGGCGCTCGTTCTGGATCGACACGGTCGGCCGCTCCAACCTCGTCGAGATCCGCATCCAGCTCGACGACGCCGTGATGCGCGTGTTCGCGCAGCGCAGCGCCGCCTACGCCTCGAACTCGGAGATCTTCCTGTTCTGGATGGTCGGGACGTCCTCGATCCTCTTGATCGTCGCGGTGCTGTTCCTGCGCAACCAGATCAAGCCAATCCTGCGCCTTGCCGATGCCGCCGAGAGCTTCGGCAAGGGCCGCGAGGCACCGAACTTCCGCCCGAGGGGCGCGCGCGAGGTGCGGCGCGCGGCAGTCGCCTTCCTCGAAATGAAGTCGCGCATCGAGCGCACCATGGAGCAGCGCACCGCGATGCTCGCGGGCGTCAGCCACGATCTGCGTACCATCCTGACCCGCTTCAAGCTCGAGCTGGCGCTGATCGGCGACAGTCCGGAGCTCGAGGGCATGCGCAAGGACGTCGACGAGATGTCGATGATGCTGGAGGATTACCTCGCCTTCGCCCGCGGCGATTCCGGCGAGCAGTCGCAGCCGACCGACATGGCCCAGGCCCTCGAAGAGCTGCGCAGCGATGCCGAACGCCACGGCCACAACGCGACCGTCGCATTCCACGGCCTGCCCGTGGTGACGGTGAAGCCGGCCTCGTTCAAGCGCTGCCTCGCCAACCTCATCACCAACGCGGCACGCTACGGCAGGAACATCGCGATCACCGGCCAGCGCGATCACCGTTATTTGACCGTCACGGTCGACGACGACGGCCCGGGCATTCCCGCTCACTTGCGCGAAGAAGTGTTCAAGCCGTTCCTGCGGCTCGACAACGCCCGCAACCAGGACGAAGGCGGCACCGGCCTCGGCCTTGCCATCGCCCGCGACATCGCCCGCTCGCATGGCGGCGACATCACGCTCGGCGACAGCCCGATGGGGGGATTGAGGGCGAGCGTGCGGATTCCGGTGTAGGCTGCTCTTCACCTTCTCCCCTTGTGGGAGAAGGTGGCGCGAAGCGCCGGATGAGGGGTATCTCTCCGCGCGTGCAAGTCTCATTTGAATTCGCGGAGAGAAACCCCTCACCCGTCTCGCCGCTAACGCGGCGAGCCACCCTCTCCCACAAGGGGAGAGGGGAGGAAGACAAACCTACTTCGGCAGCAGCGCCTTCAGCTTGTCCATGTCGCGCACGTTCATCTTGAAGCCGCCGGGCATCACGATGTCGCCGGGCTTCTGGTCCGGCTTGCAGGCGCCCAGCCACTTGGCTTGCAGTGTCATGGTGCTATCGCGGCCGGCCGCGCCGGCGACGCCGCCTTGCGCGTGCGAGGTGGTCTTCACCGTGTAGGCCGAGTTGAAATCGCCCGTGATCTCGGCATGCGACGTCGTGCTGACACCCGCGACGTTGCACTCGGAATCGCTGACATAGCCGGTCGCAGTCTTCTTGATCTCCTGCCTGGCGCAGATCTGCTTGGCCATCGGGGAGACGTTGTTGCTCATCTCCTTGTCGACGGTCTCGTCGGTGCAGTGCTGCATGGTCATCTCGGGCATGGGCGAGCCGGTCGTGACCAGCTTCATTTCCCAAAGACCAGCCTTTCGTACCGGCAAATCGTCGGCGCTCGCGGTACCTGCCGACAACACGAGACAAATGGCCGCGCCGAGCAAAGCGAGTTTGCGCGTCATGTGGGAGACTCCCGGCTGAGAGTGCCGACCTTCGACAGCGCCTCAGTACAGCGTGCGGATCGGCTGCTCGGCGGCACCATAGGGCACCCAGCGGCAGGCGAACGAGATGTAGCCGCCGTCATAGCCCTGCACCGCGAGGAATTTGGCGACCTTGCCGTAGCGTGCGCAGTGATCGACCGCGACTTGACGCGCGTCGACCTGGGTCGCCATCGAATAGGCGATGATCCCGCCGGTGTCGTTACCCTTGAACGGCGGCACCGGAAGGATGTCGGCCCGCGCCGACTGGCTCGCCATCAGACCCAGGGCAAGAAGGCCAGCGGCCGCAATGATTCGCATTCCCGTCACTCCAATTGGCTGGCGCCAGTCTACGGTGCCGGGATGGAAGTGAAAAGAACAGAAGCCCGGTTGGCCGCGACGTCCCGGTCAACTCCTGGCCAAGTGTTGCCGCGCTGCACTTGACCTCCCCCGGCCTTCGCGGCACCGTCTGAACTTCGCAAGACTTGAGCTGTCTGGATTGACCATGCGCGCCCCCTCCCCGAAATCGCTTCGCTTTGCCGCCCTGCTCGGCCTCATTTTCGGGGCGCTGTCGCTCGGCGAGGCCAGGGCCGCCAATCCACTCGAGCTGAATTTCTGGCTGAGCGGACCGCGCTACGACGGCGCCGTCGTCGATTGCGACAAGGCCCTGCCGACGATCGCCACCCAGTTCTGGGAAAAAGAGAGCTCGTTCTGGAATTCCTCGTTGAAGATCACCAGCTTCTCCGCCGTTCGCGAGGTCGCCTTCAGGCCCTGGCAGTCCGACAACATTCCGCGCCGCTTTTGCACCGGCGAGGCCATGCTCAATGACGGCAAGGTGCGCAAGGTGCACTTCTCGATCATGGAGGATGGCGGCTTTGCCGGCTACGGCGACGGTGTCGAGTGGTGCGTGGTCGGGCTCGACCGCAACTGGGCCTACAATCCGGCCTGCCGCGCCGCCAAGCCCTGATCCGAAGAACGCCTGATTCGGTTGATCATCCGTCAGATGACGGCGGCCTCGAATTTTGTTCTTGAAATGTTCTCTTTGCCTGCTAGGCTGCGCGCACAGTCTAGTTGAGGGGCGTTGCCATGTTTCATCCCAGATTGCGTTCGTTGTCCCGTCTGATGATCTCGCTGACCCTCGCCGCCGGGCTGGCAACGCTCGCCGGCGGCGCGAAAGCCCAGGACAAGCGGCAGAACGCGCCGGGCGAGTTCGACTTCTATGTGCTCGCGCTGTCGTGGTCGCCCTCGTTCTGCGAAGAGGCGGCCGAGCGCGGCGGCCGCTCCCAGATCCAGTGCGGCGGACGGCCCTACGCTTTCGTCGTGCATGGGCTGTGGCCGCAATATGAGAACGGCTTCCCGGAATATTGCCAGCGCCCGGCGCCGCGGCTGAACCGCAACATCGTGTCATCGATGCTCGATTTGATGCCGGCGCCGGGCCTGATCTTCAACGAGTGGGACAAGCATGGCACCTGCTCCGGGCTCGAGGGCCGCAGCTATTTCGAGACGATCCGGAAAGCGCGCGCCACGATCAAGATCCCGGCCGACTATCTCGATCTGTCGCAGGCCAAGACCGTGGCGCCGGCGGAAGTCGAGGAGGCCTTCATCAAGGCCAATCCGGGCCTCAGCAATGCCAGCATCTCGGTCACCTGCAACCGGACACGGCTGTCCGAGGTCCGCATCTGCCTCAGCAAGGACCTGCAATTCCGCGCCTGCGACGAGATCGAGCGCCGCGCCTGCCGCCGCGACCAGGTGACGATGCCGCCGATCAGGGGCGGTTGAGGCCGGCTGCTCCGATCGTCGTTTCGAGGCGCGCATCGCGCGAACTATGATGCGCAGCGTCGCGCGATGTCGTAACTCTCCGCCATGAACTACCGCCACGCCTTCCACGCCGGCAGCTTCGCCGATGTCATCAAGCACATCGTGCTGGCGCGCATCCTCACTTATCTGCAGGACAAGCCGGCGGCGTTCCGCGTCATCGACACCCATGCCGGCGCCGGCCTCTACGATCTCGACAGCGACGAGGCGCGCCGGGGCGGCGAATGGCTGACCGGCATTGCGCGGCTGCTGCAGGCGCGCCTGTCGAACGAGACCGCGGCGCTGACCAAGCCCTATCTCGACATCGTCCGCGCCTTCAATCCGAAGGGCGAGCTCAAGGCCTATCCGGGCTCGCCGTTGATCGCGCGCGGCCTGCTCAGGCCGCAGGACCGGCTCGTCGCATGCGAGCTCGAGCCGAAGGCGCGGAAAGCGCTGATCGACGTGCTGCGCCGCGACGAGCAGGCCCGCGTGGTCGATCTCGACGGCTGGGTGGCACTGCCGGCCTTCGTGCCGCCGAAGGAGCGGCGCGGCCTCGTGCTGATCGACCCGCCCTTCGAGGCCAAGGACGAGTTCGAGCGGCTCGGCGAAGCCTTCTCGGCGGCTTTCGCGAAATGGCCAACCGGTATCTATGTAATTTGGTACCCGGCCAAGAACCGGCGCGCCACCGATACGCTGGCCCAGACGGTCGTGCGGCTCGCAGCTGCAGCAAAGCCCCCCGGGAAATGCCTGCGCCTCGAATTCAGCGTCGCGCCGCAGGCCGACAGAGCCGCCCTCACTTCCACCGGGCTCTTGATCGTCAATCCGCCCTATACGCTGCACGGCGAGCTCAAGACCATTCTGCCCGAACTGGAAATGCCGCTCGGCCAGGGCGGAGCTGCCAGATTCCGATTGGAGGTGCCCAAGCCTTAAAGCCAAGCCGTAACACTCCGGCATTCTTGGGAAAAATATGCAGGACCGGTAGTCAATCTGCAACGAACCGTATTATGCTGTTTCCGTGACTGGCTTTACGTTCCGCTTCCGCGAATGGTTGCGGCGGAGTGAAGGCCTAAGAAAGATCCGGCCGGACCGATGAGGTCCGTCCAAGGATGGCCAGCTCCCGGGCTCCGTAAGGCCCGGTCATGTCGTGACGTGAGTCTGCGTCGCGGCGGAGGAGCAATGAGGGGGAGTTTCCCGATGGCCATGACGGGAACGGTCAAGTTCTTCAACGGCGAGCGCGGCTACGGCTTCATCAAGCCTGACGACGGCGGTCGCGATGTCTTCGTTCACATCACCGCTGTGGAGCGGGCGGGACTGAAGGACCTTGCCGAAGGACAGCGTATCACTTTCGAAGTCGAACCGGACAAGAAGGGGAAAGGCCCGAAGGCGGTCAATTTGGTGATCCTCGCCTAGCGAGCCTAGCGCAAAAAAATCCCGACCGCGAGCGGCCGGGAGGCTGGTCCGGTATTTTCTTCTTGAGACGTCAGAAGTGATAGTTCACGCCTGCGCGGACAACGCTGGCGCTATAGCCGTTGGACACGCCCGTAATCGCGAACTGACTCGTGGACAGATCGATGTAGAGATATTCGAGCTTGACGCTCCAGTTCGGCGCGAGGCCCACTTCCGCGCCGGCACCGATGGTCCAGCCCGCCGTGGTGTGCGATTCCGTCCAGCCGAAGGTCTGCCCACGCAGCTCGCCGAACGCAAGACCGGCGGTGCCGTAGAACAGCACGTTGCTGAACGCGTATCCCGCGCGGCCGCGCAGGGTGCCGAACCACGGATTGGAGAATTTCCACGGCGCGAAGGTGTCGTCGGCGCCGGCAGCCTGGATGTCGCCCTCGACACCGAACACCCACGGGCCGTTCTGGAAATTGTAGCCGGCTTGCACACCGCCGACGAAGCCCGACGGCTTCGAGGGGTTGTTGTCCACCGAGCCCCATTCATAGCCGATGTTGCCGCCGAGATAGGGACCTGCCCAGCTATAGGCATTGAGCGGCTGGTTGACGGTATAGGGCGCACGTTGCCCATAACTGAGATCGGCGGCTTCTGCCGAAGCCGTCCAGCCGGCCGCAACCAACGCGGCCGCGCCCACAACGAGCCCCTTCATCACTCACTCCAACGCAACTGTCGCAACCTGCGCGATGCCTGCGGCGCCGCGCCGGCCCTGCATGGTTACGGAACCAAGAACTTTTCGCGTAGGATTTATCGAGAGTTTTAAGTTAAAGGGCTGTTAAGTCGGGTTACTGCGCTGTTAACAGACTTAAGGAAGCGTTACCGGGACCTGTGCGTGCGGCAGGGCCGGAACTTCAAATCGACACCCCCAGCGCCTAAATTCGTCCTCATGGTTCACGATTCCACCGACAATCCGGACGACGCACGCGCGCGCAAATCCCGGCGCGGCATGGCACCGGATGGCCCGCCCCAGGAGATCCAACAGGAGACGGCGCCGCCGGACCTCGATCCCGCCAGCGCAAGCGGCGACGACGAGGACGATGCGCGGCTGCCTGATATCCTGGAGGAGAGTGGCGCCGTCGGCGAAGGCCCGCTCGCGACCGGCCACGAGGCGATCGAACGCGCGGTTCGGCTCGCCCCCACCTCGCCCGGCGTCTATCGCATGCTCAATGCGAATTCCGACGTGCTCTATGTCGGCAAGGCCAAGAACGTCAAAAAGCGCCTGTCCAGCTATGCGCGCCAGAGTGCGCCGCTGCCGGCCCGCATCCTGCGCATGATCGCCGCCACCGTCACCGTGGAGATCGTCTCGACCAACACCGAGACCGAGGCGCTGCTGCTCGAGGCGAACCTCATCAAGCAGCTGCGGCCGCGCTTCAATGTGCAGCTGCGCGACGACAAGTCGTTTCCCTATATCCTGATCACCGGCGATCATTGGGCGCCGCAGATCCTGAAACATCGCGGCGCGCAGACCCGGCCCGGGCGCTATTTCGGCCCGTTCGCCTCCGCGGGCGCGGTCAATCGAACCATCACGGCGCTGCAGCGCGCATTCCTGATCCGCTCCTGCACCGATTCCTTCTTCGAGAGCCGCACCCGGCCCTGCCTGCTCTACCAGATCCGCCGCTGCGCCGGCCCCTGCACCCGCGAGATCGATTTTCCCGGCTATACGACGCTGGTGCGCGAGGCGACCGACTTCCTCTCCGGCAAAAGCCATGCGGTGAAGCAGGAGCTTGCCGGGGAGATGGAGAAGGCGGCCAACGAGCTCGAATTCGAGCGCGCCGCGCTCTACCGCGACCGCCTTGCTGCGCTCTCGGCGATCCAGTCGCAGCAGGGCATCAATCCGCGCACGGTGGAAGAAGCCGACGTGTTCGCCATCCACCAGGAGGGTGGCTTCTCCTGCGTCGAGGTCTTCTTCTTCCGCACCGGCCAGAACTGGGGCAACCGCGCCTATTTCCCACGCGCGGAAAAGACCTTTACGCCGGAAGAAGTGCTCGGCTCGTTCCTCGCCCAGTTCTACGACGACAAGCCGCCGCCGAGGAACATCCTGCTGTCGCACGAGATCGAGGAGAGCGAGCTGCTCGCCAATGCGCTGTCGATCAAGGCCGGCCACAAGGTCGAGGTCACGGCGCCCAAGCGCGGCGAGAAGAAGGAGCTCGTCACCCACGCGCTGACCAATGCGCGCGAGGCGCTCGGCCGCAAGCTCGCGGACACCGCGACGCAAGGCCGCCTGCTGGACGCCATGGCCGCGACGTTGAACCTGCCGCACCCGCCCAAGCGCATCGAGGTCTACGACAACAGCCACATCCAGGGCACCAATGCGGTCGGCGCCATGATCGTCGCGGGGCCCGACGGCTTCGTGAAGAACCAGTACCGCAAGTTCAACATCAAGTCGGAAGGACTGACGCCCGGCGACGATTACGCCATGATGCGCGAAGTGCTGGAGCGCCGCTTCAAGCGCCTGATCAATCCGCCCGAGGAGGGTGCAGCCAAGGCAAAGGACGACGACTTCCCGCAATGGCCCGACCTCGTGATCATCGACGGCGGCCGCGGGCAGCTCAACGCCGTCCGCGAGATCTTTGCAAATCTCGGCCTGACGCAGGTGTCGCTGATGTCGGTCGCCAAGGGACCGGACCGGGATGCCGGCCGCGAGACCCTGTTCATGCCGGAACGCGAGGCCATCAAGCTCGAACCGCGCGATCCCGTGCTCTATTTCATTCAGCGCCTGCGCGACGAGGCTCACCGCTTCGTCATCGGTTCGCACCGCAAGCTGCGCAAGAAGGACATCCGCGAGGCCGGCTTGCAGGAGATTCCGGGCATCGGCCCGTCCCGCAAACGTGCCTTGCTACATCATTTCGGGACCCTGAAGGAGATCGAGCGGGCCTCGATCGCCGATCTCGGCAAGGTTCCGGGGGTGAGCGCCGAGAGCGCCCGCAGGATTTTCGAGTATTTCCATCCCCAGCCGGGATGAACTAAAGGGGGACCCAAAGGGAGCCTTGGTCATATGGTCGTCGTATCCCGCACCCATCTGGGAAGCGGAACGGTTGACCTTCAGGCCCGAGCGGTATTGGTAGGACGGATGAACATCGCCACGACACGAGGGACGACGAGGCGCGCGATGTCCCTCCCGAACATCCTGACCTATGGCCGGATCGCCGCGATTCCGGTCGTGGTCGGATGCATTTACGCGCAGTCCATCCTGGATCAGCCGCTGTGGCTGCGCTGGGTCGCGGTCGCCATCTTCATTGCGGCTGCGGTCACCGACTACCTCGACGGCTATTACGCGCGGATCTGGAATCAGCAATCGGCATTCGGCCGGATGCTCGATCCGATCGCCGACAAGCTGCTGGTCGCCTCCTGCCTGCTGATGCTCGCCGCCGACGGCATCATCCACGGCTGGTCGCTGTGGGCCGCCATCGTGATCCTGTGCCGCGAGATCCTGGTCTCGGGCCTCCGCGAATACCTCGCTGCGCTCCGCGTCAGCGTGCCCGTGACCAAGCTTGCGAAGTGGAAGACCACGGTCCAGCTGGTTGCGATCGGCTTCCTGCTCGCCGGCCCGGCTGGCGACGAGGTGCTGCCCATCGTCTCGATGATCGGGCTGGCGCTGCTGTGGGCCTCGGCGATCCTCACCATCTACACCGGCTACGACTATTTCCGTGCGGGAATCCATCACCTCATCAAGGAGGACGAGGGATGAAGGTGAAGTATTTCGCCTGGGTGCGCGAGCGCGTCGGCAAGGCCGAGGAGACGATCGAGCCGCCCCCGAACGTGCGCACCGTCGAGGAACTGATCGCCTGGCTGTCCGGCCAGGGCGAGGCTTATGCGTATGCATTCGAGAAGCCAAAGGTGATCCGCACAGCGATCGACCACGCCCACGTCAAATCAGACGCCGCGATCGCGGGCGCCCGTGAGATCGCGTTCTTCCCGCCGATGACCGGCGGCTAGGCTCATGACCTGCCCCGTCACCATCCGCATCCAGGAGGGCGATTTCGACATCGCGCGCGAGATCGCGCTCCTGACGAACAGCCACACTGACATCGGCGCGGTCGTGAGCTTCTCCGGCATCTGCCGCGCCGACGAGGACAGTGCCAAGGTCGCCGCGCTGACGCTCGAACATTATCCGGGCATGGCAGAAGAAGAGATCGGGCGCCATGTCGACGAGGCGACCTCGCGGTGGCCGCTGAACGGCGTCACGGTGATTCACCGCGTCGGCCGCTTCATGCCGGGCCAGAACATCGTGCTGGTGCTGACCGCCTCGCAGCACCGACAGGCCGCGTTCCAGGCGGCCGAGTTCCTGATGGACTATCTCAAGACCAGTGCGCCGTTCTGGAAGAAGGAAGAGAGCGCCACCGGCACGGGCTGGGTCGAGGCCCACGCCCGCGACGACGAAGCCGCCGCGCGCTGGACCAAATCCTGATGGCAAGAGCAACCAAGAAGACTGCGCGCAGCCGCGCCGCGCCAAAGCTCGCGAAAGTCGGACGCGGCGAGCTCCTCACGCTGCTCGATTTCGTCCGCTATGCGGTGAGCCGCTTCAATGAAGCCAAGCTCGCTTTTGCCCACGGCACGACCGATCCGGTCGCCGAAGCCGCCTTTCTGGTCTGCGAGGCGCTGCATCTGCATCCCGAACAGCTCGAGAGCTTCGCCAACGCGCGCGTCACGGCCGCGGAAGGCAAGACCGTCCTCGATCTGATCCACCAACGCGTGACCACGCGCAAACCGGCCGCCTATCTCGTCAACAAGATCTACATGCGCGGCCTGCCCTTCTATGTCGACGAGCGCGTCATTGTTCCGCGCTCCTTCATCGGCGAGCTCCTGGATTCGCATTTCGGCGGCGACGGCGAGGCCGGCTCGCTGATCGACGATCCCACCACCGTCGGGCGCGTGCTCGATCTCTGCACGGGGTCGGGGTGCCTCGCCATCCTCGCCGCGCATCATTTCCCGAATGCCATTGTTGATGCCGTCGACATCTCCAAGGGCGCGCTCGAAGTCGCCGCACGGAACGTCGGCGAGTTCGGGCTGGAGGACCGCATCAGCCTGTATCGCGGCGACCTGTTCGCCCCGCTCGGCGACAACAGATACGATCTGATCATCACCAACCCGCCTTACGTCGATGCCGAAGGCATGGCCGCGCTTCCGCCGGAATGCCGGGCCGAGCCCAAGCTCGCCTTCGACGGCGGCGCCGACGGCCTCGATGTGGTGCGCCGCATCCTGCGCGATGCGCCCGATCACCTGACGCCGGATGGCGGGTTGATCTGCGAGATCGGCCGCGGCCGCGAGCCGGTCGACGAAGCCTTTCCGGAGCTGCCGCTGCTCTGGCTGGACACCGAGGATTCCGAGGGCGAGGTGTTCTGGATCGCAGCCGCCGATCTCGGCTGATTCAGCACGACGGATCCCGCTCCGTCGGAACAAGTCAAATACCGCCACGTTCATCCCCCGAGGAATTTTCTCGCTCTCGGAGGATGTCCGTATGCTCGCGCCATCGGGCGAATTGCTACGCGCCGGCATGGCGCTCAAGCTCAATCACGTCAAACGCGCCGCCCAATCCTATTTGCGCGACCAGACCGGCCGCGCAACCGGCAGGATGACATCCTACGCGGTGGCCGGCGGACTGTTCGCGGTCGCGGGCCTGTTCGTTGTCGCGGCATTTTTCGTCGGACTGATCGCCCTGTACCGCTGGCTCGCGATCACTTACGGCCAATTCTGGGGTCTTGGTGCCGTCGGCGCAGTGCTGCTGGTGCTGGCTGCGGTCTGCGCCGGGGTGGCCATGGCCGAGATGAAACGCAAGGCCAAGCCGGTCGTGCCGCTTGCGAGCCGCCTGCGCGTGGCGATCGCGACGCCGCGGATCCCACGTGGAACGGTCAAGCAGGCGGTGAAGGAGGTCGCAACGACGATTCCCCTCGTGCCGCTTGCGCCGGGTGAACGTGGTCATGGCAGCAAGGCTCATGACGGCAAGCCTTATGGCGGCAAGATTTGGCCGGTCCGCGCCAACCGCCCCGTGCAACTCGGCCTGATGCTCGCAGCCGTCGGCTTGGTCGGGCTCACGGCCGCCCGCCGGCGGCGCCACAGGCACAGTCTGGATGCGTGATGCCGGCGCGGCGCTCCGAGCAGATCGACTCCTGGCTGCTGGTGGCGGCGACGACCGTCTTCGTGCTGACGGCGGAACGCTACTTTCAGGACTCGGGCCTGATCCGGTCGGGGCCCCCGCAAGACCACCGCAAAGGCGAAGCGAATTCGCCGGAAACGCACCCGGCCGGCGCGGCGACGCAGCCCGGCAGGGGCCGCCATGCGAAGAGCCCGCTCACGATCCCCTGGGCGGGTTGGAAGGATATCTTCTGGCGGACCTATCAGCGCATCGACGAGGATCGCCTGCTCGCGACGGCGGGCGGCGTCGTCTTCTTCGGGCTGCTCGCCATCTTCCCCGCAGTCACGGCGCTCGTCTCCTCTTATGGCCTGTTCGCCAACCCGGCGACGATCAGCGCCAACCTCCATACGCTTGCGACCATGCTGCCCGAGGGCTCGTTCCAGATCGTCGAGGACCAGGTCGCGCGCGTGGTGTCGAACGGCACCGCCACGCTGGGTGTCACGTTCCTGTTCGGCCTGCTGCTTGCGATCTGGAGTGCCAATGCCGGTGTCAAGGCGATCTTCGACGCCCTCAACGTCGCCTACGAGGAACGCGAGAAGCGCAGCTTCATCCGGCTGAACTTGGTCTCGCTGGCCTTTACCGTCGGCGGCATCGTGGCGCTGCTGTTGATGGTGGGGGCCGTCGTCGCCTTCCCGCTTGCGCTCAATCATCTCGGCCTGGCGCCTGAAAGCAAGCTGATCGTGGCGCTGGCGCGATGGCCGCTGCTGTTCCTGATCCTGCTCGTCGCACTCGCCATCCTCTACCGCTTCGCTCCCAGCCGTGACGCGCCGCGCTGGCAATGGCTGAGCCTCGGCGCCGTGACGGCCGCGATCCTCTGGATCGCCGGTTCTGCCCTGCTCTCCTGGTATCTCTCGGAATTCGCCAATTACAACGCGACCTACGGCTCTCTGGGCGCTGCGATCGGCCTGATGATGTGGATGTGGATGTCGGCGATCGTCATCATGTTCGGCGCCGAGCTGAACTCGGAGATCGAGCGGCAGACGCTGCGCGACACGACCACCGGGCGGCCGAAACCGCTCGGCACCCGCGAAGCCGTCTCGGCCGACACGGTCGGCGCCACCGCGCCATTTTGATCGGTGGCGGTCAGGCCGGAGCCGGCCCGACCGCATCTTGGGCCATCAGCGCTTGGTGATCACGGCTTCCAGATATTCGCTGTGCACCACGATCGTGCCGTCGTCGGCGTGGTTGAACTCCCCGAGCAGCGCCAGGAGGTCGCGCTTCAGCGCAGCCTGGCCGCTCTCGTCGAGCGCGGCAAACGCCTTCAGCGTAGGCCCGTAGAAGGTCTTGAAGATGTCGAGCCAGTGGTCCGGCGAGCGATAGCGGAACACGAACATGCGCGGCTCGGCGGCAATCTCGGAAGCCTGGCTTCCGAACATCTCTTCCAGCCGCGCTGCCGTGCCCCACAGCGCAGGTGACTTCACCCCCGCCGGCGGCGGCAAATGCCTGCCGATGGTCTTGAACAGCTGGCCGATGAAACCTTCCGGCGTCCAGTTGGCGAGGCCGATTTTGCCGCCGGATCTGCAGACCCGCGCGAGCTCGGAGGCGGCCTTGTCCTGATCCGGCGTGAACATCACGCCGAAGGTCGAGAGCACGACGTCGAAGGTGGCATCGGCAAACGGCAACGCTTCGGCATCCGCCTCGCGGAACTCGACATTGAGATGTTCGGCCGCCGCGCGCTCCTGCCCGCGCTTGAGCAATGCCGGCACGTAGTCGGTGGATGTGACGTCACACCAGCGCCGCGCCGCAGCCAGCGTCGCATTGCCGTTGCCGGCGGCGACGTCGAGCACCTTGCTGCCGGCGCGCAAGTCGATTGCCTCACAGAGCTGTTCGCCGACGATCTGCAAGGTGGTGCCGACAACGGCATAGTCGCCCGACGACCAGGCGCCGTGCTGGCGCTGCTTGACGGCGCCAAGGTCAGGCTGGGATGTGGGCTGCTTGAGGGCTGCGGATGTCGACATGGGCAAATCTCCTGGGGTTGAAAACGCCGGGACGATAGGGCGCATGCGGCCCGCTGGCCTTGAGAGCAGCGTTATTTTGCGCTGAGAACGCCTTGATTTCCGGACGGGAGCCGGCGGCGGGCCTGATGCAGGCTGCCGGACAGTCACTATCCCCTCGAATCAACAATGATGTTAGGGTCATGCATTGCTTGGGGGAGCATGAGCCGTGACGGGTTGGAGCGCGACCCGTGTTTTCCCGGTGAAGCAGTCAGCTCTTGAGGCATAACGCGCGGCATGATTCGCATTTCGACGATCTTCATCGCCATCTGCATGGTCCTGGTCGCGGCCTCGCTCGGGCTCGTGCTGTATTCGGTCGCCGGCATCAGCGGAACGGAATCGGCCATCGTCGCGCTGACCGCGCTGACGTTCCTGATCCTCTACAACGCGGTGTCGATGCGGCTGCGCGACCGCAGCGACGTCGGCGGGCAGATCGCCGACCTCTCGCGGGGCACCGCCGACCTCGCCCGACAGGTGGCCGAGTTCGGCCGCCGGCTTGCCGCGATCGAGGGCCGCATCGCCTCGTCCAATTCGGCCAACTCCGACCGCGTCCAGTCGGTGATCGGCGAGATCAACGAACTCGGCGGATTGGTCAGGCAGCTTGCCACCACCGTGTCGGCCCATGAGGATCTGCTGGCCGGCCACGCGCCGGCCCCCGCCCCGGTCATGAGGCTCGAGCCGGAGACGCCGATCGATTTGGCTGCCTCCTTCGAGGAGAAGCCGGTCGCCGCTTCCCCGCTGCCCGCGCCGCCCCGGCCGGCACCGGCGGTCCAGGCTCAGCCCGCCAACCCGGTTCAGACCGGCAACGGACGCAGCCAGACCCAGTTGCTCGCGACGCTGCGCAATGCAATCGACGAGAACCGCGTCGACATATTCCTGCAGCCGATGGTGACGCTGCCGCAGCGCAAGGTGCGGTTCTACGAGGCGGTGACGCGCCTGCGCGACGAGCGCGACCAGCTGATCGTCGCCGAGGAGTTCATCAGCATCGCGGAAGCCTCCGGCTTGATCGGGCGCATCGACAACATGGTAATGCTGCGCTGCGTGCAGGTGCTGCGGCGCCTGATGGTGCGCAACAAGGACGTCGGCGTGTTCTGCAACCTCGCAGCCTCCACGCTCGGCAATTCCACCACCTTCGCGCAATGCCTCGACTTCCTCGAAGCCAACCGGGCGCTGGCGCCCTCCCTGGTGCTGGAGTTCAAGCAGTCGACGTTCCGCAATCTCGGCCCCGCCGAGACCGAGAATCTCGCGGCGCTCGCCCAGCGCGGCTTCCGTTTCTCGATCGACCATGTCACGGATCTGCGCATCGAGCCGCGCGAACTGGCCGATCGCGGGGTGCGCTTTATCAAGGTGCCGGCCACACTGCTGCTCGATCCCAGGCAGGCCTCGACCTCGGACATCCACCCATCCGATCTCTCCGACCTGCTCGGCCGCTTCGGCATCGACCTGATCGCCGAGCGGATCGAGGGCGAGCGCGCGGTGGTCGACCTGCTCGACTACGATGTGCGCTTCGGACAGGGGTTCCTGTTCGCGCCGCCGCGGCCATTGCGGCCGGAGGGGCCATCTGCTACCGCCGGGGCACCGCCGAACCAGACGAAAGACATTCAGGGACCTCATGCCTCCGGCACACCCAGCTCAGGCGCGACGTCTTCTGCGCCTCCGCCACAACGCATCACCGGCAACGCGGCGCTCGCGCGCCGCATCTGATCGGCCGCGCAGATCATGACTACGCTACATTTTGCCGAAGGCCTGCGCGAGCTCGTGGGCGGTGTGGACGTCGTGCTCAGCGACATCTGGGGCGTGGTCCATAACGGACTGGAATCCTTCCCCGAAGCCTGCGAGGCGCTGCACACCTATCGCAGCCGCGGCGGTACGGTGATCCTGATCACCAACGCGCCGCGCCCGGCCGACTCCGTACAGCGGCAATTGCGCAAGCTCGGTGTCCCCGATGAGACCTATGACGCGATCGTATCTTCAGGCGACCTGACCAGGCTCTATGTCGCCGAGCATCCCGGCCGCAAGATGTTCTGGCTTGGCCCCGAGCGCGACAATTCGATCTACCGCGGCCTCGATGCCGTGACCGCGCCGCTGGAGGAAGCCGACTACATCGTCTGCACCGGCCTCTATGACGACGAGACCGAGACGGCGGAAGACTATCGCGGCATGATGCTGAAGGCACGCGAGCGCAAGCTGACGCTGGTCTGCGCCAATCCCGACATCGTGGTGGAACGCGGCGACCGGCTGATCTATTGCGCCGGGGCGATCGCGGAGCTCTACCGCGAGCTCGGCGGCGACGTGATCTTCTATGGCAAACCGCACCGGCCGATCTACGAGCGCGCCATGTCACTCGCCGGGGAACGCCAGGGCTACCAGATCGACCGCAAGAAGGTGCTGGCGATCGGGGATTCCGTCCGCACCGACCTGACCGGCGCGCGCGAATTCGGCATCGACTGCCTGTTCGTGACCCGCGGCATCCATGCCGAGGAGTTCGAAGGTCTTGACCAGCTCGACCCGACATCGGTCGTGGAATTGTTCGGCCACCCGCCGAAGGCGCTGATGCGCGAATTGAAGTGGTGACGGCGCGGATGACCGCGCAGGCACTTCGGGCTTAGACCGATTGCCTAAGTGTCCGACGCCGTCATGGCCGGGCTTGACCCGGGGCCATCCACGTCTCTTTGCAAACGCGGATGCCCGGGACGAGCCCGGGCATGATGATCTCAACAAATGAATGTTGTCAGACGAGGCGCGCTTACGCGCTCGCCATGTCCGGGAAGACCGCCTCGATCTTGGTCTTCAGCGTCGCCGCATTGAACGGCTTGACGATGTAGTTGTTCACGCCGGCCTTTTTGGCCGCGATCACGTTCTCGGTCTTGGATTCTGCCGTGATCATGATGAAGGGCGTAGTGGCGAGGTTCGGATCCGCGCGGACTTCGCGCAGGAGGTCGTAACCCGTCATCGGCTCCATGTTCCAGTCGGAGATCACGAGCCCGTACTTCTTGCCACGCATCTTGTTCAGCGCTGCCGAACCGTCGCTGGCATCATCGATGTTCTCGAAGCCAAGCTGCTTCAGCAGATTCCGGATGATACGGATCATGGTGCTGTAGTCATCCACCACCAGAACCGGCATCGACAAATCAACCGCCATCTCGACTCCCCCAACGCAAACCCAGGAATATTAGGATCCGGACCTGCCAGGCCGGAGCCCGGCAGTTCCACGCCTCAAGGACTAGCATCAAGGCGTTAAACAGCGCGTTAATTGCGGACATCGCCAAAGGACTGAAATCGTGTTCAATCTCTGCGCTCCCCCGCTTGACTCCCTCAGGCCGGTCGAGCCACGGTCCGGGCCGGTCCTGCCCGGTTCGAGAAATTCCCCTGATGGCTCCGCCTTTTACCGTTATCCGCGACACAACGCCGGATTCCGCGATTCCGAGGGGCGCCGTGGTCGCCATGGGCAATTTCGACGGCGTTCATCTTGGCCATCGCGCGGTGATCGCGGCAGCGCTGGAGATGGGCCGGACGCATGGCCGCCCTGCGCTGGCATTGACCTTCGAGCCGCATCCGCGGCGATTTTTCAGCCCCAACACCCCGCAATTCCGCCTGACGGACGAGCGGGCCAAGCTGCGGCTGTTGGCCGGCACCGGGCTGGCCGGCGCCGTGGTCATGACCTTCGACAAGGCGCGTGCCGGAACCACCGCGCAAGATTTCATTCACCATGACCTGATCGGGCGCCTCGGCGTCAGCGGCATCGCGGTCGGTTACGACTTCCATTTCGGCAAGGGGCGGGTCGGCTCGCCGAGCCTTCTCGTCAACGAGGCGCCCCGGCTCGGCATCGAGGTCGACGTGCAACCGCATGTCGATATCGACGAGCGGCCCGTCTCCTCCAGCGCGATCCGGATCGCCCTCGCCGAGGGCCAGCTCGACGACGCGACCACCATGCTGGGCGCGCCCTGGTTCATTACCGGCGAGGTCATCCATGGCGAAAAACGCGGCCGCGACCTCGGCTATCCCACCGCCAACATTCGCCTGGACGCCAATTGCGGGCTCAAGCACGGCATCTACGCGGTGCGGGTCGGCCGCGGTACCGAGCGGCTCGACGGCGTGGCCAGCTTCGGCCGCCGTCCGACCTTCGACAATGGCGCCCCGCTCCTGGAGATCTTCCTGTTCGACTTCAAGGGCGACCTCTACGGGCAGCTCCTCGACTGCGCCTTCATCGGCTTCATCCGCGAAGAGCTGAAATTCGACAGCCTTGAGGCCCTGATCCGCCAGATGGACGACGATTCCGCCCGCGCCCGCGCCATCCTGGCCGGCGCCCCGGACGCGTTTCCGAGGCTGGGCGTGATCGATTGAGCCCGAAACCGGGCCACCCGAACCTTTGCGCTTCCCTTGGCCCCCTGCTATGGAGTGCCCATGTTTGCGCGGCGCATCATAGGGATTAGCGGCCCGGCTTCCGCCTGAGCCTTTGGCTCGGCGCAAGACCGGGATTTTGTCGTTTCACTCCCGCGATTCCGCATCGCGATCCGTTCCCGCGCCCTTCCGAGCCAGTCAGCCTCATGTCCGAAAAGCCGCAGAAGTCCCAAAAGTCTGAAGCCAAAGACTATTCGAAAACCCTGTTCCTGCCGCAGACCGAATTCCCGATGCGGGCCGGCCTGCCGCAGCGTGAGCCGGAGATCCTCAAGCGCTGGTACGAGATCGGCCTCTACGAGAAGCTGCGCGAGGGCGCCAAGGGCCGCGCCAAATTCGTGCTGCATGACGGCCCGCCCTACGCCAACGGCAACATCCATATCGGCACTGCGCTGAACAAGATCCTGAAGGATCTCGTCACCAAGAGCCAGCAGATGCTCGGCTTCGATTCCAACTACGTGCCGGGCTGGGACTGCCACGGCCTGCCGATCGAGTGGAAGGTCGAGGAGGAGCACTACCGCAAGAAGGGCAAGCAGAAGCCCGACTTCCGCGACAGCGCCGCAATGATCGATTTCCGGAAGGAGTGCCGCGCCTATGCCACGCACTGGCTCGGCATCCAGCGCGAGGAGTTCAAGCGCCTGGGGGTGATCGGCGACTGGGACCATCCCTACGCCACCATGAGCTATCCCGCCGAAGCGCAGATCGCACGCGAGCTGATGAAGTTCGCCGCCAACGGCACGCTCTATCGCGGCTCCAAGCCGGTGATGTGGAGCGTGGTCGAGAAGACCGCGCTGGCCGAAGCCGAAGTGGAGTACGAGGACCACACCTCCGATACGGTGTGGGTGAAATTCCCGGTGACCTCGCCCGCGCACGGTGCGCTCGCCTCCGCAAGCGTCGTGATCTGGACCACCACGCCCTGGACGCTGCCCGGCAACCGCGCCATCTCGTTCTCGCCGAAGATCGCCTACGGTCTCTACAAGGTGACGGACGCGCCCGCCGACAATTGGGCCAAGACCGGCGACCTCCTCATCCTTGCCGACGCGCTCGCGGAAGAAGTCTTCAAGCAGGCGCGCGTGACGGCATATGAGAAGGTCCGCGAGGTCCCCGGCGACACCATGGACGCGATCGAATGTTCCCATCCGCTGAAGGGCCTTGGCGGCGGCTATGACTTCGTCGTGCCGCTGCTGCCCGGCGACCATGTCACCGACGACACTGGCACCGGCTTCGTGCACACGGCGCCCGGCCATGGCCGCGAGGACTTCGATGTCTGGATGGCGCAGGCGCGCGATCTCGATGCGCGCGGCATCAACACCGCGATCCCCTACACCGTCGACGAGAACGGCGCCTACACCGATCATGCCCCGGGTTTTGTCGGCAAGCGCGTCATCAACGACAAGGGCGAGAAGGGCGATGCCAACGAGGCCGTGATCAAGGCGCTCGTGGAAAAAGGCATGCTGCTCGCGCGCGGCCGGCTGAAGCATCAATATCCGCACTCCTGGCGCTCCAAGAAGCCGGTGATCTTCCGCAATACGCCGCAATGGTTCATCGCGATGGACAAGCCGATTGTGGACGCCCCGGGCAAAGCCGGGGCTACGGACATCGCGATGGCCGGCAACGCGAAGAGCGGCGACACGCTGCGCGCCCGCGCGCTGCACGCGATCTCGGTGACACAATGGGTGCCGCCATCGGGCGAGAACCGTATCAACGGCATGATCGAGGCGCGGCCGGACTGGGTGATCTCGCGCCAGCGCGCCTGGGGCGTGCCGATCGCCGTGTTCGTGCGCGAGAAGGGTGACGGCTCCGCCGAGATCCTCCAGGACGAAGCCGTCAATGCGCGCATCGGTGAAGCGTTCGAGAAAGAAGGCGCCGACGCATGGTACGCGAAGGGCGCGCGCGAGCGTTTCCTCGGGGCGCGCGCGAACGAAGACTGGCAGAAGGTCGACGACATCCTCGACGTCTGGTTCGATTCAGGCTCGACCCACGCCTTCGTGCTCGAAGACCCCGTGCATTTCCCGGGGCTATCAGGCATCAAGCGCAAGGTCGACGGCGGCACCGACACGGTGATGTATCTGGAAGGCTCGGACCAGCACCGCGGCTGGTTCCACTCCTCGCTGCTGGAAAGCTGCGGCACGCGCGGACGCGCGCCCTACGACATCGTGCTGACCCACGGCTTCACCCAGGCCGAGGACGGCCGCAAGATGTCGAAGTCGCTCGGCAACACCATCGAGCCGCAGGCCGTCATCAAGGAATCCGGCGCCGACATCCTGAGGCTCTGGGTCGCATCCAGCGACTACACTGACGACCAGCGCATCGGCCCCGAGATCCTGAAGAACACGGTCGAGACCTATCGCAAGCTGCGCAACACCGTGCGCTGGATGCTGGGCACGCTGCATCACTACAAGCCGGCCGACGCAGTCGCGCCCGCCGAGATGCCCGAGCTGGAGCGCCTGATGCTGCACGAGCTCGCGGTGCGCGCCGGCGCGATCGGCAAGGCCTATCGGGAGTTCGACTACAAGACCGTGGTCGCGATCCTGTCCGCCTTCCTGAACAGCGAGCTCTCCGCGTTCTACTTCGACATCCGCAAGGACACCCTTTACTGCGATCCGCCCTCTTCGCTGGCGCGCAAGGCGGCGCTGACGACCATCGACCTGTTGTGCGCCTCGATCCTGAAATGGCTGGCGCCGATCCTCAGCTTCACCGCGGAGGAGGCCTGGCGCATGTACCGGCCCGACGCCGAGCCGTCCGTGCATCTGACGCTGTTCCCGACCGACCTGGAAGACCTGCGCGACGACAGGCTCGCCGCAAAATGGGAGACGATCCGCAACGTCCGCCGCGTCGTCACCGGGGCGCTCGAGCTCGAACGCGCCGCCAAGAACATCGGCTCCTCGCTCGAGGCGTCGCCGGTGATCTATGTCGCCGACCGCGACATGCTGATGACGCTGTTCGACACCGATCTCGCCGAGATCTGCATCACCTCGAACTACGAGGTGCGGGAGGGCGAGGCGCCGGCTTCGGCGTTCCGTCTCGATGCCGTGCCCGGCGTTGCGGTCGTGGTGGAGAAGGCGGTCGGCACCAAATGCGCCCGCTCCTGGAAGATTTCGCCGATGGTCGGCGAAGACCCTGAATACCCCGACGTCACCCCGCGCGATGCGAAGGCGCTGCGCGAATGGAAGGCGCTGGGGGTGGGCGTCTGATCCCCGACCATGACCCCGCTCCGCGCCGGCATCCTCTCAGCCCTGGTCACGCTGGTGGCCGACCAGGCCTCGAAGCTCTGGCTCTTGAACGTGTTCGACCTCGCCCGTCGCGGCGCGGTGCGGGTGACGCCATTCTTCGACCTGGTGCTGGCCTGGAACATCGGAATCAGCTTCGGCTGGCTCCAGAACGACAGCCAGGCAGCGCAGCTCGCGCTGATGGCCGTCAAAGGTATCGCGGTGGTCGCGCTGGCGATCTGGATGGCCCGCTCGCACACCATGCTTGCGACGATCGCGCTCGGCCTGATCATCGGCGGCGCCATCGGTAACGGCATCGACCGCCTAGCCTATGGCGCTGTGGTGGATTTCGCCCTGCTCCACATCGAGATCGCCGGAAAAACCTATAATTGGTATGTGTTTAACCTCGCGGACGTGGCCATCGTTGCTGGGGTGGCGGCGCTATTGTATGATTCCTTCCTGGGGGTACCCGCCGCAAAAGCGCCCTGATCCCGGCCGATACGGACCGGCGGTGGAACCCGGCCTTTGCGAGGATGAGCGCCGCGTGCGCGCGGCAATCTGCCACAATATGGAACAGGTAAAGCAATGCGCAGCGCGATAACCAGCGATTCGATGGTGCGAGACCCCCGGTGGGGGCTCTGGCGGGCATTGAAATTGTCCGCTGTCGCACTTGGCATCGGTCTCGTCATGTCGACCGGCGCGGCCCGCGCCGGTGACGACGACGAGGAAGACGATATGACCTTCGAAGAGAGGCTCATCGACAATCTGATGTCCGGCATCGGCGCCAAGAGCATGGAAAAGAAGGGCATCGAATACCGCGAGCGCTCGCCGCTGGTCGTGCCGCCCAAGCTCGATCTGCCGCCGCCTGCGACCGAAGCCAAGGCTGCGCCGAACTGGCCCAAGGACCCCGAAGAAAAGCGCCGCAAGGAAGCCATCGCCGCGCGCAAGAAGGCCACCAAGGCAACGGAGAACTGGCAGGCCGCCCAGCCGCTGACGCCTGCCGAGATGAAGGCCGGCCAGGTCGCCGCAGCGCCCCGCACGAGTAACGATCCGATTCAGCCGGGCACCAACGGCAACCCCTCGCTGAGCCCCGCCGAGCTCGGCTTCACCGGCGGCCTGTGGAACATGATGAAGGGTGGCAGCAGCTCCGAGTCCAAGGAGTTCACGTCGGAGCCGCCGCGCCAGTCGCTGGTCGAGCCGCCGCCGGGCTACCAGACGCCGTCGCCGAACTACGCCTATGGCGCCGGGCCGGACAAGTCGCGGCGGATGTACTACGACATCATGTCCGGCAAGGACAAGGAACAATAGCGTTCCTGTCCACTGCGACATCCTGACAAAAGCGAAGCCGGCGCCTCCCTGCGCGCCCGGCGCAGCCGTAAATTGCCTATCAGTAACTTGCCTACGAGATGCGTTCTCTGCTTCGTGACGCGAAGCCTCAGCCGCACGGTGTAGCATGCCGTGCCTCCGAGCCGGACATCCGGGCTCGGCCTTTCAAAAGGATCATGATGTCCTCTTACCGATCGGCTGCCTGCCTCCTTGCCGCGCTGCTTTCGACGAGTGTCCTCTCAGCCGGCACGTCCCTCGCCCAGACCACGGTAACATCGGCTCCGCCCGCCAGCTTCACGCTCAGCAACGGCATGCAGGTCGTGGTGATCCCGGATCACCGCACGCCCGTCGTCACCGAGATGATCTGGTACAAGGTCGGCTCGGCGGACGAGACCCCCGGCAAATCCGGGCTCGCGCACTTCCTCGAGCACCTGATGTTCAAGGGCACCTCGAAGCATCCGGCCGGAGAATTCTCCCAGACCGTGCTTCGCATCGGCGGCAACGAGAACGCCTCGACCTCGGTCGACTACACCAATTACTACCAGCGTGTGCCGAAAGAGCAGTTGCCGACCATGATGGAGTTCGAGGCCGACCGCATGACGGGCCTCGTCCTCAAGGACGAGAACGTGCTGCCCGAGCGCGACGTCGTGCTCGAAGAGTACAACATGCGCGTCGCCAACAATCCGGATGCGCGGCTGAACGAGCAGATCATGGCCGCGCTCTATCTCAACCATCCCTACGGGCGTCCGGTGATCGGCTGGCATCAGGAGATCGAAAAGCTCGATCGCGAGGATGCGCTTGCCTTCTATCGCCGCTTTTATGCGCCGAACAACGCGATCCTGGTGATCGCCGGTGACGTCGACGCCGCCGAAATCCGCCCGCTGGTCGAACGCAATTTCGGCTCCATCCCGGCACAGCCCGCGATCCCGGCACGCCGCGTCCGTCCGCAGGAGCCGGAGCCCGCCGCACCGCGCACCGTCACGCTGGCCGACCCGCGCGTCGAGCAGCCGAGCATGCGGCGCTATTATCTGGTGCCCTCCGCGACCACGGCGGCAGCCGGCGAAAGCGCGGCCCTCGACGTGCTGGCGCAGCTGATGGGCAGCGGCAGCAATTCCTATCTCTACCGCGCGCTCGTCGTCGACAAGCCGCTCGCGGTGTCCGCCAACGCCAGCTATTCGAGCATCTCGCTCGACCCGACCCAGTTCGCGATCTCGGCCGCGCCGAAACCCGGCGTCAGCTTCGCAGAAGTGGAGCAGGCGGTCGATGGTGTCATTGCCAGCGTTGCGCAGAACCCGATCCGCGCCGAGGATCTGGAACGCGTGAAGACCCAGCTCATCGCCGAGGCGATCTATGCCCAGGACAACCAGGCGGTGCTGGCGCGCTGGTACGGCGGCGCGCTGACCACGGGCCTGTCGATCGAGGACATCAGGAGCTGGCCCGACCGCATCCGCGCCGTCACCGCCGAGCAGGTTCGCGCCGTCGCGCAGAAATGGCTTGAGAAGAAGCGCTCGGTGACGGGCTATCTGATCAAGGACACCGCTACCGCCAAGCGCGAGGAGAAGCGTTCGTGACCTATCCCTTCCTTCGACGCGTTGCATTCTCCCTTGCCGCCGGCGCGGCGCTCGCGCTCGCCGCCGTCTCGCCGTCACATGCCGCCGCAAAAATCCAGCGCCTGATCTCGCCCGGCGGCATCGAAGCCTGGTTCGTGCAGGACGCGACTGTGCCGCTGATCGCGATGGAATATTCCTTCGCCGGCGGTTCGTCCCAGGATCCCAAGGACAAGCCGGGCGTCGCCAATCTGGTCGGTGATCTCCTCGACGAAGGCTCCGGCGATCTCGATTCCAAGTCGTTCCATGAACGGCTCGACCGCCGCGCCATCGAGCTCTCGTTCAACGCCACCCGCGATACGTTTCGCGGCAGCCTGCGCATGCTGCGCGACAACAAGGACGAGGCCTTCGACCTGCTCAGGGGCGCGCTGACCTCGCCGCAATTCAACACCGCCGACGTCGAACGTATCCGCTCGCAGGTCATCTCGGGCCTGCGCCGCGAGACCACCAATCCGACCTCGCTGGCGAGCCGCAAATTCCTGGAAGTCGCCTTTGGCGAGCATCCTTACGGCCGGCAGACCAACGGCAACCTCGACAGCGTGCCGACCATCACGGTCGGCGACATGAGGGATTATGTCGGCCGTGTCCTCGCCAAGGATGGGCTGAAGATCGCGGTCGTCGGCGACGTCGATCCGGCGACCCTGGGCAAGCTGCTCGACCACACATTCGGCAGCCTGCCTGCCAAGGCCAATCTGACGCCGGTCCCCGATGTCGAGGCTGCAAAGCCGCCGCAACGCACCTTCGTGACACTCGACGTGCCGCAGACCGTGATCACCTTCGGCGGCCCCGGGGTGAAACGCAGCGATCCGAACTTCATGGCGGCCTATGTCGTCAACCACATCCTCGGCGGCGGCGGCCTGTCCTCCCGGCTCTATCGCGAAGTGCGCGAGAAGCGCGGGCTGGCCTATTCGGTGTTCGAATCGCTGCTCTGGATGGAGCATTCGGCGATCTTCATCGGCAACACCGGCACGCGCGCCGACCGCGCCGGCGACACCATCGACGCCATCGAGAAGGAGGTGCGCCGCATGGCCGAGGAGGGCCCGACGCAGAAGGAGCTCGATGAGGCCAAGTCCTACCTCAAGGGTTCGCAGATGCTGGCGCTCGACACCTCCTCCAAGCTGGCACAGGCGCTGCTGCAATATCAGCAGGACAAGCTGCCGATCGACTATATCGAGAAGCGCAACGCCATCGTCGACGCCGTGACGCTGGACGACGCCAAGACGGCCGCCAAGCGGTTGTGGGGCCAGGGCCTCCTCACCGTCGTCGTCGGCCGCGCCCCGCAGGCTGCGGCGCAACCGGCGGCTGCGACGCCGAAGTCGAACTGATCTGTTCTCCACACGCTCCCTGAATGGCCGGGCTCGTCCCGGCCATTTGCGTTTGCGTGAGCACCATTGCCGAACCTGGACGTCCGCGATATGTCCGGACACCACGGATGGTGCCCACATGCTGCGGATATCCCGCGATCTCGTCATCGACGAGGACGACATCGAGATTGGCTTTGTCCGCGCCTCCGGCCCGGGCGGGCAGAACGTCAACAAGGTCGCGACCTCGGCACAGCTGCGCTTCGACACGCGCAAGCTGACCTTGCCGGAGGACGCGGCCCTGCGGCTTGCGCGCCTTGCCGGCCAGCGCATGACCAAGGACGGCGTCATCGTGATCCAGGCGCAGCGCTTCCGCACCCAGGAGCGCAACCGCCAGGATGCCATCGACCGTCTCACGGAGATGCTGCGCGAGGCGATGATCAGGCCGACGCCGCGGCGCGCGACGCGGCCGACCTTCGCCTCCAAGCAGCGCCGGCTCGAGGGCAAGAAGCGCCGCAGTGACGTCAAGGCAGGACGCGGCCGGAGCTTCGACGACTAACTGGCGCGGCAAAGAGCTCCGGCCGCGAGGCGACCGGAGCTATGCCGATTCGCCCGGCGAGACTAGTAACGTTTGGACGGGGCTGCGCCGCCCGTCGCGGCATCGTCGGCCACTCCCTTGTGCGTAGCGCTGCCCGTGGTACCGACCGTGCCCCTTGTGCCTTTGGTCGACTTCATGCCGGTCTTCTCACCCGCCGCGCCCGCCTGCGGACTCATTTCTTCGTCGCCGCTGCCCATGGTGCTGCCCTGCATCGGTTTGCTCTGCACGGTGCCGCCTGTCTTGGCAGGTGGCGCGCCTTGCGCGAGAACGGGCGTGGCAGCGAGAGCCGATAGAGCGCATGCGATCATCGAGGTCTTGACCAACTTCATCCATTTCTCCTGGATTCCTTCGCGAGGAACGGCTCGGCGGCTCCCCACACCGCTCATCTGCACCGGCCATGTCATCGCGTAGAGAGTTCGAGCGGCGTGATCGTCATGCAATCCCGATGGTGTGGTGATCGTTTAGGGATTTGACGGCGGTTTCGCGGAATTGTGCTCCGCATATAAGGCGCCGCGGAACATCACACGGCCCAAGACATCTCCGTTCGCCGCGAAACAGCCCGCTACTACCACCTCATCTCTGACGCCGATTAGAGTTTGCACACGCTGGATTTGACGTGGATGAGCAAGCTCTTGGCGATGCGCGCGATCGTGCTGGGATTGTGCACCGCGATGGTGCTGATGGTGCGAGGCGCCGACGCGCAGATGCCGCTGCCGGCGGCAAAGCCGCCGGATGGCGCGACGCTGTTCAGGCAGCAATGCGCGGCGTGCCATACCACAAATCTGTCGGATCCGATGCGGCAAGGTCCGCCGCTGGTCCGGATCGTGGGCCGCGCTGCCGGCAAGGTCGAAGGCTTTCATTATTCAGACGGTCTCGCCAAAGCTGACTTCACCTGGGACGAGGCCCGGCTGGACGCGTGGCTGGCCAATCCGCAAGCCGTCATTCCTGGTGTGATCATGGCCTATCGGCAGGCCAGGCCCGAGACACGCGCCGCCATCATCACTTACCTCAAGGAGCTGAACTGAATGGCAAAGCCAGTCCATTCCATGATCCGCGTGCTGGAGGAGGCGCGCTCGCTCGACTTCTACAAGCGTGCCTTCGGCCTGGAGGTCACCGACCATTTGAAGTTCGCGGATTTCGCCCTGATCTATCTGCGTCACCCCTCCTCGCCTTTCGAGGTCGAGCTGACGGTGAATTTCGATCGCAAGGAGCCGTACCAGCTCGGCGACGGCTACGGCCATCTCGCCGTGGTGGTCGAAGACATCGATGCCGAGCATGCCCGCTTCGAACGCGAAAAGCTCGCACCAGGCCCCTTGCGCGATTTCAAGCATGACGGCCGAACATTGGCGCGCTTCTTCTTCGTCAGTGATCCCGATGGCTACAAGATCGAAGTGATCCAGCGGGGCGGCCGCTTCAACTGATCAAACCAAAATCAAAAATCTACGGAGGACATGCCATGAGAGAAATCGATCGTCGAAGCAAGCACAGCCGCCGCGTCTTTCTCAAGGGCGCGGCAACCGCCGTGCCGGTCGCGGCCGTTGCGACCAGCGTCGGTGTCAGCATCGATGACGCCTGGGCCGAGGAGACGAGCGCGCTCTCGCCCGCGACGATGAAGACGCTGCTGAAGGTCGCGCGCGACATCTATCCGCACGACGTGCTCGGCGACAGCTACTACATCACCGCGGTCAAGCCCTGGGACGGCAAGGCGGCGAAGGATCCCGCCGTCAAATCGCTGATCAGCGACGGCATTGCGCGGCTCGATCAGAACGCGCGCGACCGCCACAAGGTGCCTTATGTCGAAGTGGCCTGGGAAGCCGACCGCGTGGTGCTCCTGAAGGAGATCGAGCAAAGCGACTTTTTCCAGAAGGTGCGCGGCGATCTCGTCGTCTCGCTCTACAACCAGAAAGAGGTATGGCCGCGGTTCGGATATGAGGGCTCCTCCGCCGAGCTCGGCGGCTACATCAACCGCGGCTTTGCCGACATCGACTGGCTGCCGAAGGCTTAGATCGCCACCCCAACGGTTCAGGAGAACGCATATGGCAAAATTCGATCTGAACGACTCCGGCGTCGTGGTGATCGTCGGCTCCGGCGCCGGCGGCGGCACGCTGGGCAACGAGCTCGCGCAGAAAGGCGTCAAGGTCGTCATTCTCGAGGCAGGTCCCCGCATCGAGAACCACGACTTCATCAACGACGAATGGGAGAGCTTCTCCCAGCTCGCCTGGACCGATGCGCGCACCACGTCGGGCACATGGCGCGTCGCCAAGGATTTTTCGGGCCTTCCCGCCTGGATCGTCAAGGCGGTCGGCGGCTCGACCGTACATTGGGCCGGCGCCTCGCTGCGCTTCGACGAGCACGAGTTCAGGGTGAAGAGCACCTACGGCAACATTCCCGGCGCGAACCTGCTGGACTGGCCGGTCACGCTCGCCGAGATGGAGGCGTGGTACGCCAAGGCCGAGAACAAGATGGGCGTGACTCGCACCAACGGCATTCCCGGCCTGCCCGGCAACAATAACTTCAAGGTGCTGGAGGCCGGCGCGAAGAAGCTCGGCTACAAGACCGTGCACACCGGCAACATGGCGATCAACAGTCAGCCGCGCGACGGACGGGGCTCGTGCCAGCAGATCGGGTTCTGCTTCCAGGGCTGCAAATCCGGCGCCAAATGGTCGACGCTCTACACCGAGATCCCCAAGGGCGAGGCAACCGGCAATCTCGAGGTCCGTCCCGGCAGCATGGTGGTAAAGATCGAGCATGACGCAAGCGGCAAGGTCACCGGTGTCGTCTACGCCGACGAGCAAGGCGCGATGCAGCGTCAGAGGGCGCGCATCGTTGCGGTGGCCGGCAACTCCATCGAGAGCCCGCGGCTGCTGCTCAACAGCGCCTCGCCCATGTTCCCCGATGGCCTCGCCAACTCCAGCGGTCAGGTCGGCCGCAACTACATGCGTCACATGACCGGCAGCGTCTACGCGGTGTTCGAGAAGTCGGTGCACATGTATCGCGGCACCACCATGGCCGGCATCATCCGCGACGAGGCCGCCAACAACCCCAAGCGCGGCTTCGTCGGCGGCTACGAGATGGAGACGCTGTCGATCGGCTTGCCGTTCATGGCGGCGTTCCTCAACCCCGGCGCCTGGGGACGCTCGTTCACGTCCGCGCTCGACGGCTACCCGCGCATGGCCGGCATGTGGCTGGTCGGCGAGGACATGCCGCAGGAGACCAACCGCATCACGCTCGATCCGGTCGTGAAGGACAAGTTCGGTCAGCCGGTCGCGAGCGTGCATTTCGACGATCATCCCAACGATGTCGCGATGCGCGCGCATGCCTACAAGCAGGGCGCCGCGGTCTACGACGCCGTCGGCGCCACCGTGACCTATCCGACGCCGCCCTATCCGAGCACGCACAATCTCGGCACCAACAGGATGAGTGAGAAGCCCCGGGACGGCGTCGTCAACAAGTTCGGGCAGAGCCACGACATCAAGAACCTGTTCGTCTCCGATGGCAGCCAGTTCACCAGCGGCGCGGCCTGCAACCCGACGCTGACCATCGTCGCGCTCGCGATCCGGCAGGCGGACTACATCGCCGGTGCGATGCAGAAGAAGGAGATTTGATCTCACCTGGCATTGCCAGGGCGATATTGAGGAGAGATTGCCTGCTCACACGCCAAGGTGTCGTCCCGGCCTGGTGCGCGATTGCGCATCAGGCTGGAGCGACATCGAGAATGCGGGTGTGGCTCTCGCTGTAGGGACTATTCGGCCGCGTCGAGAATGGGCGCAACAATTGCCTTGAACTCCCGGACCGGCGCAACGCTTCGAGATCGGTAGATCAGACAGGAGCAGCGCAGCAGCGAGGCAAAATTGTTGACCTCGCCATGATGGTCGAGCACCTCGTTGTAGAGCGTGGTCAGGAACTTGCCGAGGCTCATGCTCTCCTTGGCCGCGATCTCCTCCAGCGTGTCCCAGAACGCCATTTCCAGACGGATCGACGTGCAGTGCCCACCGATCCGCAAAGACCGTGTCTGGGATTCGTAGTCGCGTTGGGGCTGATGCGCGAAGAGATGGCACATGGCGTCCTCCCGTCCTGTTGCCGTTTTTTCACGATGCTACACCGCTGCCCGGCGCCTCACAATCACAACCACGGCCGAAAGCCGGCGCATCGACACCGCGGCACTGTCCCGAACGTCCAATGTCTTCAATGTGATAGGGGGCCTTCTTCCCCAGCCCGTCACGCGGCTGTTGCCCAACGCATGCTTTTGACGCAACACGGCCTAGAATAGACCATCAGCGAATCCAAGACCGAGCCCGATCGAATTCATGCCCGTCCGCCAATTGCCAGAACAGGTCGTCAACCGCATCGCCGCCGGCGAGGTGGTCGAACGTCCGGCGAGCGTGGTCAAGGAGCTGGTCGAGAACGCCATTGATGCCGGCGCGAGCCGGATCGACGTTTTCACTGATGGCGGCGGGCGGCGGCGGATCGGCATTACCGACGACGGCAGCGGCATGACCGCAAAGGACCTCTCGCTCGCGGTCGAGCGCCACGCCACCTCCAAGCTTGACGACGAGGACCTGCTCCAGATCCGCACCCTCGGGTTCCGCGGCGAGGCCCTGCCCTCGATCGGTTCGGTGGCGCGGCTGTCCATCACCACGCGACATGCCGGCGAACCGCATGCCTGGGCTCTCACGGTCGAGGGCGGCGAGAAGTCCGAGATCATGCCGGCGGCGCTGGCCCACGGCACCCGCGTCGAGGTTGGCGACCTCTTCTATGCGACGCCGGCGCGGCTGAAGTTTTTGAAGACCGACCGCACCGAGGCGGAAGCCATCCGCGAGGTGGTGCGGCGCCTCGCCATGGCCCGGCCCGACATTGCCTTCACGCTCGCGGGCGAGGAGCGCGCGCCGGTGACCTGGTCCGCCGCCCTGCCCGGCGCCGCCGGACGGCTGACCCGGCTCGGCGATATTCTGGGGGCCGAATTCCGCAGCCACGCCATCGAGGTTCATGCCGAGCGCGAAGGTGTGGTCGTCGACGGCTATGCGGCGGCGCCGGCGCTGACCAAGGCCAACGCGCTCGGGCAATATCTCTTCGTGAACGGCCGGCCGGTCCGCGACAAGCTCATTCTCGGCGCTGTGCGCGCGGCCTATTCCGACTACCTGCCGCGCGATCGCCACCCGGTGCTGGCGCTGTTCGTCACGCTCGACCCGCGCGAGGTCGATGCCAACGTGCATCCGGCCAAGACCGAGGTGCGCTTCCGCAACGCCGGCCTTGTGCGCGCACTGATCGTGCACGGGCTGAAGGAAGCCCTCGCGCGCGAGGGCCGGCGCACCGCCGCCAACAGCGGCGAGAGCGCATTGTCCTCGTTCCGGCCTGCCTTCACGCCGCGCCCCGCTAGCTGGGACTGGCGGGCCTCGCCAGCCGCGGTCGCGCCCTGGCCGTCCTTCGAAGGCGCCGCCGCCCCCGCCTTCGCCGAGCGCGTGCAGGCTGCATTCGATGTCGGCGCGCCCAGCGCGGACGTGCGATTCGAATCGCAGCCAACCGGCGACCTCGTCGATCGCCCGCTCGGCGCAGCGCGCACGCAGATCCACGAGACCTACATCGTCTCGCAGACCCGCGACGGCCTGATCATCGTCGACCAGCACGCCGCGCATGAGCGCATCGTCTACGAGCGGCTGAAGGCCTCGCTGGCTGCCAACGGCGTGCAGCGGCAGATCCTCCTGATCCCCGAGATCGTCGAGATGGACGAGGCGACCGTCGAGCGCCTGCTCGAGCGCAGCGAGGAACTAGCCTCGTTCGGCCTCGCCATCGAATCCTTCGGCCCTGGCGCGGTCGCGGTGCGCGAGACGCCGTCGCTGCTCGGCAAGACCAATGCGGGCGGACTCTTGCGCGACCTCTCCGAGCACATGGCCGAGTGGGACGAGGCGCTGCCGTTGGAGCGCCGCCTGATGCACGTCGCCGCCACCATGGCCTGCCACGGCTCGGTGCGCGCCGGCCGCAGGCTCAGACCGGAGGAGATGAACGCGCTGCTCCGCGAGATGGAGGAGACGCCGAACTCCGGCCAGTGCAATCACGGCCGGCCGACCTATGTCGAGCTGAAGCTGAGCGACGTGGAGAAGCTGTTCGGGCGGAGGTAGCCCCGGCCTTGTAGGATGGGTCGAGCGTAGCGAAACCCATCAATTCCACCCACGCGGCGAGACGATGGGTTTCGCTACGCTCTACCCATCCTATGGCTTCCGCAGAAACACGAACTCGGTATCGTCATACGCGCGCCGCTCCAGCTCCTCGTATCCTTCCGGCGTCACGAACTGCGCGGCCTTCGCCTCCTCCACCACCAGCAGCGCGCCCGGCGTGAGCCAGCCGCCGTCGCGCAGGCTCGCGAGCGCCTTCTCCGCAAATCCCTTGCCATAGGGCGGATCGAGGAACACCAGCGAGAACGGCTCGACGGGATGCGCAGGGCCGAGATCGGTGGCATCGCGGCGATAGACCTTGGTGACGCCGCCGAGGCCGAGCGCCTCGACATTGTTACGGAGCAGCGCACGCGCCTCGGCACCGTTGTCGACGAACAGCGTAAACTTGGCGCCGCGCGAGGCCGCCTCGATGCCGAGCGCCCCGGTGCCGGCGAAGAGATCGAGCACGCGCGCGTCCTGGATCGGATCCTCATAGGCATGCACGAGGATGTTGAACACGGACTCGCGCAGGCGGTCCGCCGTGGGGCGGATGTCGCGCGAGGACGGCGAGGCCAGATTACGCCCCTTCAAGCGACCGCCGACGACGCGCATCTACATGACTCCGTCATGCCCGGGCTTGTCCCGGGCATCCACGTTCTTCAAGCCGGAAAGCAAGCAAGGCGTAGATGGCCGGGTCAAGCCCGGCCATGACGACCTGTGGCGGAGCGTCGGCATCATCTCGGCCATCGGCCTTACTCGCCGTCCCGCGGCGTCAGGTCGCGCTTGCCGTGATAGCCGCGCTTGGGACGGCGTGGCGGGCCATGGCCGGCCGCGTCCATCTCGTTGCGCTCGCGCGCCTCCTCGCTGCCGGTGCGCTGCACCAGCACGCGGCGGCCCTTGCGGTCGTTGATCACGGCGCGCTTGCTGGCGGGCTTGTTCTCGCGGGGCGCATCATCATCGGCCGCAGACGATTTCTGCGGCACATCGAACTGCGCGCCCGATTTCTCGATCACCTTGTCGCCGAGCTGCTCGCGCAGCACGCGCGAGCGGACCTCCTCGACCTGGCCCTCGGGGACCTCGCCGAGCTGGAACGGGCCGTAGGAGACCCGGATCAGTCGGTTCACCTCGAGCCCGAGATGGGCGCAGACATTGCGCACCTCGCGGTTCTTGCCTTCGCGGATTGCGAACACCAGCCAGACATTGGCGCCCTGGTCGCGCTCCAGCGTCGCCTCGATCGGGCCGTACTTGACGCCCTCGATCTCGATGCCGTTCTTGAGCTCGTCGAGCTGCGCCTGGGTGACGTCGCCATGGGCGCGGACGCGGTAGCGGCGCAGCCAGCCGGTGTCGGGCAGCTCGAGCGTGCGCGCGAGCCCGCCGTCATTGGTGAGCAGCAACAGGCCCTCGGTGTTGAAGTCGAGCCGGCCGACGCTGATCAGGCGCGGCAGGCCTTCGGGCAGGTTGTCGAACACGGTCGGACGTCCCTCGGGGTCGTCATGCGTCGTCATCAGGCCGCGTGGCTTGTGATAGAGGAACAGCCGCGTGCGCTCGCGCGGCGGCAACGGCTTGCCGTCGACGGCGACGGCGTCGTTCTGCGTGACATCGAGCGCCGGCGAGTTGATCACGCGGCCGTTGACGGTGACGCGGCCCTGCGTGACCATCTCCTCGGCGTCGCGGCGCGAGGCAAGGCCGGCGCGCGCCAGCACCTTTGCGATGCGCTCGCCGGCCTTCTTCGGCTTCGGCGCGTCTTCGCGACGCGGCCGCCCCTCGAAATCGCGATCGCGCTGACGATAGGCGCCGCGGCCGCCGAAGGCGGGGCGCTTCTCGAAAATCCTGCTCTCATCCTCGTTTTCGCGGCGCGGACGATCGCCGAAACGGCCTTCGCTGCGCGGATGCTCGTGCCAGTCGGAGCGGCCCTCGGAGCGCTCGCGTGGCCGACTGAATTTCGGGCGATCGCCGCCGCGCCCACCGCGCTCGCCCTCGGCATCACGACGAGGCCGATCGAATTTCTGGCGATCCTCGCGCGGCCGATCGAACTTGGGACGATCAGACCTGGGCCGATCAGATTTCGGCCGATCAAATTTGGGCCGCTCGCGGAACGGACGATCGCCCGGCGCGCGATCGTCGCGCGAACGCGAGAAACGCGGACGGTCCTCGCCGCCTTGCCGGTCGTCGCGCTTCTGCCACGGCTTCTCCTGGCTGCGGTCGCGGCCGCCGAAATCCTTGCGCGGCGGCCGATCGCCGCGGGAAGCCGCGTCGCGCTTCTGCCAGGGCTTTGAATCGCTGCGCTCGCCGCGATCGCGCGGGCGGTCGCTGCGATCCGGTCCGCCTCGCGAAAACTTCCGCTCGCCCTCGAACTTGCGCTCCGGGCGATCGCCACGCGGCGCGTAGGGCCGCTTCTCGCCGAACTTCCTCTCAGCGGAGCGACCTGCCGGACGGGAATCGTCGCGGCCATAGGACGGGCGATCACCGCGCGGCTTGAATGGCCGCTTCTCGCCGTCGCGCGAGGAGCGGTCGGAAAACGGGCGGTCGCCGCGCGGCTTGAAGCTGCGCTCGCCACGGCCTTCACTGCTGCGATCCTCGCGCTTGACGCGGGGACGATCACTGAAATCGCGGCGCGGGGCATCGCCCTCCTCGCGGCGGCGGAACGGACGATCCCCGCGGTCGGCGCGAGGTGGACGGCTGTCGCGGTCGCCGCGGGGCGGGCGGGGATCGCTCCTGCCCTCAGGGCCGCGCTTGGCGAACTTCTTCTCGGGGCCACGCGGCTTGCCGGACCGGCCCTTCGGCGGGCCTCCCCTTGCCGGGCCTCGCCGGCCGCGGGAATCGTTGTCTTTGTCGCTGTCGCGAGGCATGAATAATCTCACCTAGGGGGTAGCGCGATGAGCATTGTGCGCGCTCGCTGCGAGCCGCATGCTCAGGCAAAATCGGTATCCACTCTTGCTGAAGGCGGAGCTAGTAGCAGGTTTCTGGCGATGATACGAGGCATGAAAGCCCCTTCTTTCATGGATTTGGCGCTTCTGACGGCCGAAAATGCCGGAAAATCGGGCGAAGTTCCGATCGGATGCGTGGTGGTCCGCAATTACGAGGTCATCGCCACCGCCGCCAACCGGACGCTGACCGACCATGATCCGACCGCCCATGCCGAGATCATCGCGCTGCGCGAGGCCGCCGCGAAGATCGGCAGCGAGCGCCTCGTCGACTGCGACCTCTACGTGACGCTGGAGCCCTGCACCATGTGTGCGGGCGCGATCTCCTTTGCAAGGATCAGGCGGCTCTATTACGGCGCCGCCGATCCCAAGGGCGGCGCGGTGGAATCGGGCGTGCGCTTCTTTGCCTCCCCGACCTGCCACCACGCGCCGGACGTCTACTCCGGCGTCGGCGAGAGCGAGGCGGCGCGGCTGCTCAAGGAGTTCTTCCGGGAGCGGCGTTAACCCGCGGAGAAGAACTCGCGCAGCGCCTTCGCGGTCGCGTCAGGATTCTCCTCGGTCAGGAAGTGCCCGGAATCGACCGGCATGCCGTCCAGATTGGTCGCCCATTGCTTCCACGTGTCCAGCGGCGTCGCGGCGGCCTGGGCGATGCCGGCACTGCCCCACAGCGCCAGCATCGGGATCGTGATCTTCTTGCCGGCCTCGAAATCCGCCTTGTCGAGGTCGTAGTCGAAATAGGCGCCGGCGCGGTAGTCCTCGCACATCGCATGCACGCGGGCGGGATCGCGGAACGGGGCGAGGTAATGTTCGAGCGCGCGCGGGTCGATGGCGTCCAGCGTCTTCGACTTGGTCTGGCTCGCCATCTTGAAGCGCAGGAAGAACTCGCCATTGCTCGAAATCAGCGTCTCCGGCAGCGGATAAGGCTGCGCCAGGAAGGTCCAGTGATAGATCTTCAGGGCATAGGCGCGGTTCATCCGCTCCCAGTAATTATAGGTCGGCAGGATATCGAGCACGGCCAGACGCGACAGCCGGCCGGGATGGTCGAGCGCGAGGCGGTAGGAGACGCGGCCGCCGCGGTCGTGGCCGGCGAGCGCGAAATGCACATGGCCGAGACGCTCCATCGCCTCGACCATGGCTTTCGCCATCGCGCGCTTGCTGTAGGGCATGTGCAGCGCATCGCTCGCGGGCATGTCCGACCAGCCGTAGCCCGGCAGATCGGCGATGATCAGCGTGAAATGGTCGGCAAGCTCGGGCGCCACCTGGTGCCACATCACATGCGTCTCGGAGAAGCCGTGCAGCAGCAGCAGCGGCGGGCCCTTGCCGCCGACGCGGGCGAAGACGCGGCCGAAGGCGGTATCGATCCATTCGGCGGCAAAACCCGGATAGAGGTCGGCGAGGTCGGACATCTTCCTGCATCCTTGTCTGGTCAGTCCCGAAGCCGCCCCGACACACCAAAAATGTCGAAAACAACCCCATGCACAGTAGCGGTATTATCTGGGGGGCTACTAACCCCAACAGCTGATTGCACATTCTGGAATATCGATGTGGCGGCGCGGTGACACCAGAACCTCGAATCCCGCAATTGATGCGCTTTGCGGCCCGTCCGGAATGACGAGCCGATTGCTGTCAGTTCCCGGTCTTCTCCGCTTCCACCGCCTGCCAGCCGATGTCGCGGCGGCAGAAGCCCTCGGGCCAGTCGATCCGGTCGACGGCCTGGTAGGCGCGCTTCTGCGCCTCGGTCACCGTCTTGCCGAGCGCGCAGACATTGAGCACGCGGCCGCCATTGGCGAGGATCGCGCCGTCCTTCGCGACCGTGCCGGCGTGGAAGATCTCGACCGTCTCGACCCTGGCGGCCTCCTCCAACCCCTCGATGCGCGTGCCCTTCTGGTAGTCGCCGGGATAGCCCTTCGCCGCCATCACCACGGTGAGCGCGGAATCCGGATGCCAGCGCAGATCGAAATTCTTCAGCTGCCCATCGCAGGCCGCAAGGAAGGCCGGCACGATGTCGCTCATCATGCGCAGCATCAGGACCTGGCACTCGGGATCGCCGAAGCGCACGTTGAACTCGAACAGTTTTGGGCCCTGCGTCGTCAGCATGATGCCGGCATAGAGAATGCCGCGGAACGGCGTGCCGCGCTGCTTCATGCCTGATACCGTCGGCAGGATGATCTTCGCCATGATCGCGTCGTGGATCGCAGGCGTCACCAGCGGGGTCGGCGAATAGGCGCCCATGCCGCCGGTGTTCGGGCCGACGTCGTGGTCGAACACGCGCTTGTGGTCCTGCGCCGAAGCGAGCGGAATCGCGGTCTCGCCGTCGCACAGCGCGAAGAAGCTGATCTCGCGGCCGGGCAGAAACTCCTCGATCACGACCTCGGCGCCGGCCTCGCCAAAGGCGCCCTCGAACATCATGGCGATGGCGTCCTCGGCCTCGCGCACCGTCTTGGCGACCACGACGCCCTTGCCGGCGGCAAGCCCGTCGGCCTTCACCACGATCGGCGCGCCCTGGCTCTGGACATAGGCGCGCGCGTCATCGGCGTTGGTGAATCGCTCATAGGCACCGGTCGGAATGCCGAATTCGGTGCAGAGCGCCTTGGTGAACCCCTTGGAGCTTTCGAGCTGGGCCGCGACCTTGCTCGGCCCGAACGCCTTGATGCCGGCAGCGGTGAGATCATCGACGATGCCGGCCGCCAGCGGCGTTTCCGGCCCGACCACCACGAGCGCGACCTTGTTCGTCTTGCAAAAATCGATCACCGCGGCGTGGTCGGCGACATCAAGCGCGACGCATTCCGCCTCCTTCGCGATGCCGGCATTGCCGGGCGCGCACCAGAACTTGGTCACGAGGGGGGAGGCTGCGATCTTCCACGCCAGGGCATGTTCGCGGCCGCCGGAACCGAGCAGGAGAATGTGCATCGAGGGCTCAGGAATTGAGGGTTTTGCTGGGCGGAGGTCGCATGAATCGGGTTGGGGCTCAAGGGGGATCGCCCTGAACTCTCCGCCATTCCCGGGCGCGGCGAAGCCCTTCTTCCTTCTCCCCTTGTGGGATGCGCCACGCCGGGAAAAGGTCCATGAGCTCAATGACAGACGCCGCCAATGCCGGCCTAGTATCGGGAAACGGCTTTTTCGGGTGCTTCCAAGCGTCGCTTTCGGCGCGGTCGGCGCACGGCCATGCTGCTGGGATTGAGCTAAAGATAGGCCTGCAGCATCGGGCGCTGCGGCTAAGCGCAAGCCGCCCCCATCTGCGATACGCGCGCAGCGCTCTTCTAGGCTTCGCCGTCCGTCTCGCTTTCCTCAAGCGCGATCTTCATAAACTCGTTGGGATTGAACGTAACCTTATCTTTGGCGGGCACGAGGTGTTTTGTATCTAGCTCCAATCGGTGCACGCTCGTCCTGGGCAAGGCCAGCCTCGCCTGATGCGCTCGAGTTGAGCAATTTGGAAGCTGGGGATATGTCCCTTGCGGTTCTGCCAGAGCGAGCGAGCAGCGATAATCTCACCCTCACAACGCACGGGGCCGTTACGTCATGGCGTGGGCACGACCTGAACACTCGAAACGTCGCGTCAATGATGCCGGTGCATTGGTGGCGACCTGGGATTTGGGGTCCGAAAGTGACTTTTCGAAGTATCTTGAAGCTCTGGACATTGTGAACAACTGGCGCTCGGCCCACAACTTCCCTCTGAACACCTTCCACGTCGGCTTGAGGAGGAGAGGAAGACAAATCGATAGCGGGATAATCACAGCACAACGCATCAAACGTCTGTCCTCGATTGAGCACAAGCTGGATCGCTTCCCGACGATGACGCTTTCGCAGATGCAGGATATCGGGGGATGTCGCGCTATCATGAGATCGAGCAAGGCTGTGAGGCAGCTTTGCGAAGCTTATGCTTCCAGCGATCTAAAGCACACGCTGGCAGTGAACGACGATTATGTCGCTTCGCCGAAGCCCTCTGGTTATCGGGGCGTTCATCTCGTTTATAAATACTTCTCGGATCGCAAGGCCGACTACAACACGCTAAAGATCGAAATCCAGATTCGATCTCAGTTGCAGCACGCGTGGGCGACGGCAGTCGAGACCGTCGGCACGCTCCAGCAGCAGGCGCTCAAGTCCAGCCAAGGTGAGAAAGATTGGCTGCGATTCTTTGCGTTGGCCAGCAGCGCCTTTGCATTGCGGGAAGGCACGCCGCCTGTTCCGGGAACGCCGAGCGCCTATCGTGAGCTCGTCCGCGAAATGCGCGATTATGTGCGTCGGCTCGATTTAGCGAAGCGGTTGCAGGCCTACGGGCACGCGATGAAGCTATTGTCGAGCCCGCGGCACAACAGAGGAGACGATCACTACTTCCTTCTAGAGATGAATCCAGCCTTGATGTCCGTCCAGGTCACCACCTTCAAGTTCGCCGAATCGACATTGGCAAATCAAAAATATCTGGAAGTTGAACGCAAGCTGAAGGACGTCCCAGGCGCGGAGGCCGTGCTTGTCTCAGTCGATTCTCTGGACGCGGTTCGGAAGGCCTATCCGAATTATTTTCTTGATACGCAGGTGTTCGTGCGGCTTATTCAAGAGGCGACCAAAACGCTAACGCCGCCGCCGCGTCCCTCAAGGAGGCCCCCCGACACAAGGCAGCTCGATTTGTTCAAGTAGTAGCGCTACCCTGTCCCACTGTCACGCTTCCAGCTCCAGTCGGTGCTGAGCCGGTACCTTTCCTCCTTGGGCAGTGTTAGCCTTGCTTGAAGCTCCTCCGGCTCAACTCTGCGCTTGGCCCAACTGGCAAAGCTCTTCCGCTCGCAGTCGCCTTTTTCCTGCGCGAGCCAAAAGTAGTTCAAGATTTCTGGATCGGCATCCTGCCATTTGACGGACCAATCGGTCGCTGCGGTCACTTGGCGGATGCGCTGCGACTTGCCACCAATGTAGAATTACGGTGACAGTGCACATAACTCTCAGAGCACCGGTTGAAGTTTTGTGCACTGTCACCGCAATCCCCTTGCGAAACCCATCGCACTTGTTGCGTGATAAGATCGCGTCATGACCGTGTACCGCCGCAACTTCGCTCCGGGTGGGTGTTTCTTCTTCACCGTCAATCTGGCGGAGCGGAGGCTCGCGTTGCTGACGGATCATGTCGAGGCGTTTCGCGAAACGCATCAGCGTCATCCATTCACGATCGATGCCATCGTGGTTCTGCCTGACCACCTTCACACCGTGTGGACGTTGCCGAACGGTGATGCCGATTTTGCAATGCGCTGGCAGTTGATCAAATCCGCCTTTTCGCGCGGTCTGGCGCGCAACGAGAGGATATCCCAAAGCCGTTCGGCCAAAGGTGAACGGGGCATCTGGCAACGCAGATATTGGGAGCATACCATTCGCGACGACGTCGATTTCGCGCGGCATGTCGACTATGTTCATATCAATCCGGCCAAGCACCGCCTCGTCAACCGAGTGCGTGACTGGGGGCCCTCCTCGTTTCATCGCCACGTCAGGCTCGGCAATGACCCGGCCGCTTGGGCCGGCGATCAGTCGGATGACGGCCGCGATGACGGTGAACGGGGATAGGGAGGCGATGGGTTCCGCGAGGGGCTCAACCCATTCTACGGGTTCCAGGCGCTCCGGCGGCTCTGACGGAGAACTCGTTGCAAGAAGAGAATAACATGCGCCTTGTCCCTTATCGGCCCATGATGCCGTGCCGTTTTGAACGGCGATGTGCTAGGTTTCCTGCAAGCATCGAGGACTGGGGACCACATTGAGTGATTCAGGAAAATGGGTCAGCCAAGGTCAGGAACGCCTGGCCGACTTCATTCGCCACAACCAACCTGCAATCATCAAGGAATGGACAGACTTCGCGCGGACCCGTTCGCCGGCCAGCGACGGGATGTCGAAGCTTGCTCTCGAAGACCATATTGCCGACATTCTCAAGTTCATCGCCGAGGACCTGGAGTCGCCGCAAACCGCGCGCGAGCGAGTGGACAAGTCGCACGGTTTGACCGTCGAAGACGGACCCTTTAGCCAAAGCGCGGCGGAAATTCATTCCGCACTTCGCCTCGCCGATGGTTTCGACATCGACCAGATGGTTTCGGAATATCGGGCACTACGTGCAAGCGTCGTGAAGCAATGGGTGGCCAAGCAGGAAAGCCTTGCCAGCACAGATGTTGAGGACCTTACGCGGTTCAACGAAGCAATCGACCAGGCCGTGACGGAGTCGGTGGCGCATTACACCAAGACCATCAACAACTCGCGGAACCTGTTCCTCGGAGTCCTTGGGCACGACCTGCGTAACCCCATAGGCGCTGCTTCCATGGCCGCGCGGTGGATGGCACGATCGGGAACATCTGATCCGAAGCAGGCAAAAGTGGTGGCTGAGATGGTCCTGACGACGGACAGGGCCACGCGCATCCTTGATGACCTGCTGGATCTCACACGCTCGTCTTTCGGCACTGGTATCCCCGTCGAAAAAGCCAAAATGGACATGGCGAGGCTCTGTCACCAAATCGCTGATGAGTTGCGGGGCATCAACGCAGGCCAGATTATCGAAGTCACCCATCAAGGTGACCCGACGGGCCTTTGGGACGCGGCACGAATGGGACAGGTGCTCTCCAACCTGATGGGCAACGCGATTCAATACAGCGAGGCATCGGGTGCGGTCACCGTCGCGATATCCGGACTAGACCCCGAGGGGGTCGTCGTGACCGTGCATAACTTCGGCCCCCCAATTCCTCCCGAGAACCAGAAGATCATTTTTCAGTCTTGGATGCGCGGCCAGGAGGTTAAGGTCTCCGCCGAGCATGGGACACACCTCGGGCTGGGGCTCTACATTGCGAGACTGATCGTCGAAGCCCATGGCGGCGAGATCGATGTCACTTCGGACCAGAAGTCCGGCACGACATTCACGCTTCGGCTTCCGCGCTCGTGATCCTTTGGTCCGCGCATCGTTAACTCGTTGAGCGCTCTTTTCCATCGAGAATGCTTCGGGGTTTGTCGCGTTGTCAGAATGCGGGCGCAGCCTGCAGCCGCCGAGCTCGACCCCAGTCGATTGCGTTGAATGGACCCGAGCCCGTTGCATGGGTTGAGCCCTGGCGAAACCGATCACTCGAAGCGTCCTGGCCGCCGGGGCGCCCTCCGCGATTCGTCGTCACTTACAATCGGATGACGGCCGCGATTACGGTGAACGGGATAGAGAGGCGATGGGTTTCGCAAGGGCTCAACCCATTATACGAGCTGCAACGACGGAGGTGCATTCCCTTTCCCGCGTGCGGGAGAGGGCTGGGGAGAGGGTGTTTCCGCAATGGGAGAGCCACCTAGAGGAGAAAGCCCTCACCCGCGCCTTGCGCGACCTCTCCCGCACGCGGGAGAGGTTGCACCGAGCCCGCAGCAAAGGGGTCTACCGCTTCACCCTTTTTGTTTCTCTTCTGCACTTTTTCCGTCCGAGCTTTTGGCGCGCTCTTCGAAACGATCAGGCCCCTTCGCTAGATCGTGTCCCATCTTGCTCTCGTTTTTCGCTTCATCCCTCGAAGTCGCTTCACGCAAGCCTTCAGCGGCCTGTTCACCCGCCTTTGATGATTTTCGTTCGTCATCCATTGGTGGCTCCTTCCTCATAAAGACGCCTCCCAGGAAGCTCGCTGGTCTATCCCGGATTGGACGTATCAACGTTCCAATCAGATCGCCTGGACATTGTTCCCGGTCCCGTTGAGGCTCCGAGTCCGAACCGCGGCACATACCAGCCGAACAGGCAAGGCCGACATCGACGCGCTAAGCACGCTTCGACGCGCCCAACAGCGCTCGAAATGTCTGCCTTGGTTCAAGGCAATTACGGTGACAGTGCACAAAATTCCAAAGTCTGAGCACTAATTGCTCCCGACTAGTGCACTGGACTGCGCCGTCACCGTAACCTGATGCCGCCGGGCAGCGCGTCGAAGGCGGCCATGATCTTCGGACGCAGCGGCTGGTGGATGATGCCATCGAGCTCGGCCAGGCGCTTGCCGGCGATCGACTTTTCGCCGTGCGAGCAATCGGCTACACGGGAATTGCATTTTCCCCCGTGTGCTCGCGAAGCGCTGATCCAACAAGGCCTAGGGATGACTGAAAAGCCGCAGCCGGGCGCTCCCGCCCTCGAAAAAGGGCTGGACCTTCTGGAGGCGCTGGCAGGCGCCTCACGCGGCCTGAGCCAGAAGCAGCTCGCCGAACGCGTCGGGCGCTCCGTCAGCGAGATCTTCCGGATGCTGGTGGCGCTGGAGCGCCGCGGCTATGTCGCGCGCGACCCGGCGACCGGCGAATACACCTTGACGCTGAAGCTGTTCCGGATCGCCTCGCAATTCCCGCCGACCGAGCGGCTGCTGAAGGCGGCGCTGCCGGTCATGGAGCAGCTGGCCTCGCGCGTGCAATTGTCCTGTCACCTGACGGTGCTGCACGGCGAGCAGTTCATGGTGATTGCCCGGATCGAGCCGGAATGGCTGATGGGCTGGTCGGTCAAGGTCGGCGCGGTGTTTCCGCTCACCCAGCAATACGCATCGGCGAAGGTGCTGGCGGCCTTCCAGCTCGAGGGCCGGCGCGAAGAGCTTGCGCAGGTCATCGCGACAAATGATCGGATCAGCACCAGGAAGGCGCTTGCGGCGCTCGACCGCATTTCGGCGGAGGGGGGAAACTTCTCCAATGACGACGGCTATACGCGCATCCTCGCCTATAGCTGTCCGATCATCGAAGCTTCCGGCCGTGCTGTGGCCGCGATGACCGTTCCGCTGGTGAGGCAGGATCAAATCCCCGCAACGGAGGCCAGCACCATTGCCGCCGAGCTGCGCAGCGCGGCCAGGATCGTCTCCGAGAAGATCGGCGGCGTTTCCTGACGTATGTTGGGATCAGGCTCCATTGCTGCAACGACGGAGGTGCACGCCCTCCTCCCTCTTGCGGACAAGGGCTGGAGAGAGGGTGGATCCTCAAAGAAACAATATTCAATAGGTTAAGTCCCCCTGCCCCGCCGCAAGCGGGAGAGGTGAACGATCCGCAGCAATCCCTTCCAGCCGAAGCCAACCCGCTAGGACGTGTGCTCATAAGCGGCTCGGCGCCTGAGGTCCACTCAGCCCCAACGGTGGCGGAGAAGCAGCAGCCTTCCAAGGTCGCACAAGGGCCAAACGCAGACGTCGCCAGTAGTCGCGACAGTTAACGCCATTCGATTCCGTATGCATCAATGGGCTGCTGAAAGCCTTTGAGATGGTAGGCACCCAAGCTTGACACTTGCACGCGATCTCGGATGCAATCCTGTACAGCCTTTGACACCAGAATGGCATCGGGGTCGGCCAACTGACACAAACGAGCGGCCAGTTGAACGGTCGCACCGAAAAGGTCGTTGCTGTCAGCAATCGGCTCGCCGACATCGATGCCAATTCGCACCTGAAGCTTCTCCTTGCTTGCCAGATTGAAGGCTTCAAATGCGCGCTGGATGGCGCGGGCGCATTGCACGGAGGCAGAGGCGGCGGCAAAGGACGCCATGATACCATCGCCGGTGTGCTTCACCACATGCCCGCCCTCGTCCTTCAAGGCCCGGCGCACCAGCGCGTCATGAGCCCGAACCATCTCCACTGAACGGGCGTCGCCAAGACGCTCCGTCATGCTGGTAGAGCCAACGATGTCGGTGAACATGATAGCTCGCAGCGCCGAATCGAATTTGACATCGTCCGCCGCGCCGTTAGGGACCGGGTCGGACACCCTCCCCAGAAACGCCTGGACCGCCGAGAGGTCCACTTCGATGACATCTTTCGCTACGTCGCCGTGAGCTTCGTCATGAACCCTCATCGCCGTTCGGATATCCGGTGCGTCAATGAGACAGAAGCCCGTCCCGCGCGATTCATCAAACCAGTACGTTAGAAAGCGAACGCCGTATCGATCTTGCACTTCCAAATCTTTGCGATGCGCCTCGGCGATATCGGCGGCAGTCAGCCCCGACAGATCGTGTCGATCGAGGAAAATTGGCATCGGCAGCACCCTATCCAATTCTTCGAAATATGGCCTGAAGTCTGCACCAAGCTTGAAGTTCCCGAAAGGGCCAATCCCTGCGTCCTGATGTCGGCTACGGGGCCAACAGGCGACATTGTAGCCGCCGCAATGCCTAGACTTGGCGATTCCAGGAGAAAGCCTTCGAGGGCGTCCCTGTGATATTATGATCCGATGCAGCTTATTTTCATCTATGGGCAAGTCGCCTCGGGAAAACTGACTATCGCGCGCCATCTTGCCTCCCGGACAGGGATTGCGCTGTTTCACAATCACCTCGTCGTCGACGCAGTTGGCGCGGTATTTCCGTTTGGCACGGAGGCATTCTCGCGTTTACGTGAGCAGTTCTGGATGGCCGTGTTCGAGGAAGCTGCCAAGCAGAAGCGATCGTTGATATTCACATTCGCCCCCGAGCCAACGGTGGCTGAAGACTTTCCGGTCCGGGTACAAGAAATAGTGGAGCGGAATGGCGGCGAGGTCATCTTCGTAGCACTTCACTTGGAACAGGCCGAGCAAGAGCGACGCCTGGTTGATGAGGATCGTGCCGCCTTCGGCAAGATGCGGGATCTGTCGCTACTGCGCGCACTCCGCTCGCAGTTCGACGCCTGCATGGTATCGATGCCTCAGCCCGCACTCACCCTCGATGTAGGTAATCTGAAGCCGTCTGAGAGTGCCGAGGCTATCTCAAGCCTGATCTCGGCAAAGCCTGAGCGAGAGACATTGTTTCAATGAGTACACGCCTTACGCCAGCGTCATCCCGCCGTCCACGACCCACGCGGCACCGTTCACGTGCGCAGCCTCGTCGGAGGCGAGAAACGCAACGACGTTCGCGACATCCCGCGGCCGCCCATGCGCGGTCGCAACGTTTCGGCGCAACGCAATGGCGCTGTCACGCGCCTGGCCTTCCAGTTCCCGGATCATGCGCGACTCGACCGGTCCGGGCAGAACGGCGTTGACCCTGATCCTCGTCCCCGCGACATCGAGCGCCGCCGTGCGTGTCAGCCCGAGCACGGCGTGCTTGGAGGCGACATAGCCGGCGAGCCCTGCACGCCCCCGGATCGCAGAGGTCGATGCGGTGTTGATGATTGCGCCCGTCCCACGCTGCATCATCCTTGCGATCACGTGCTTGAGGCCGAGAAAAACGCCCCTCACGTTCACCTGCAGCAATTGATCGAATGTTTCGTCCGGGTATTCGTGAAGAGGCGCGACGACGCCCTCGATGCCTGCATTGTTGGCAAAGATGCCGATCGGCCCCAGGCGCGTTTCGGCCGCCTCGACGAAGGCGATCGTATCCTGCGCGAGCGAGACATCCGCACGGACGGCGAGCGCCCTTGCCCCGCCCTCCTCGACCAGCTGCGCAGTGGCACGTGCAGCCGCTTCGTCGCGATCGACGATCGCGACCGCATCGCTCATCCGCGCCAGCCTCAGCGCAATGGCGCGTCCGATATCGCCCCCGCCGCCGGTGACGAGCGCGACGCGCGGCCGGTCACTCTCGGTCACGACTTCAGGAACTCGCAGCCGCCATCTGCCAGAGGCCGCCACGCCTCGGACGGCGCAATGGTCTTGACCAGCTTGTAATAGTCCCAGGGATATTTGGAATCTCCGGGGGTCTTCACCTCGAACAGATACATGTTGTGCAGCTTGCGACCGTCGGCGCGCACGCTGCCCTTGCCGAACAGCGGATCATCGGTCGGCAGCTTCTTCATCTGTTCGACGACCGCCTTGCCGTCGCTGGAGGCGCCGAGCGCATCGACGGCCTTGAGGTAGTGCAGCGTCGTGGCATAGGCGCCCGCATGCAGCGCGGTCGGATAGCGGCCGCCATTGCGCGGCGCGAAGCGCCTGGTCCAGGCGCGGGTATCGTCGTTCAGGTCCCAGTAGAAGGATTCGGTGAACTGCAGGCCCTGCGCGATCTTGAGGCCGAGCGAGTGGACGTCGCTGAGATACAGCACCGTCGCAACGACGCGCTGACCACCTTGCGGAATGCCGAATTCGACCGCCTGCTTGATGGAGTTGATGGTGTCGCCGCCGGCATTGATCAACGCGATGATCTCCGCCTTCGAAGACTGGGCCTGCAACAGGAAGGAGGAGAAGTCCTGCGTGTTGATCGGCGTGCGCACACCGCCGAGAACCTTGCCGCCGAATTTCTGCACGACGTTCTTGATGTCGCCTTCCATGGCATGGCCGAAGGCGTAGTCGGCAGTGAGCAGGAACCAGCTCTTGCCACCGCTCTCGACGACAGCGCGCGCGACACCCGACGAGAGCGCGTAGGTATCGTAGGTCCAGTGCACGAGATTGGGCGAACAGGACTTGCCGGTCAGGTCCGACGAAGAGGCGCCGGAGACCAGCAGAGTCTTGTTGTTCTGCTGCACGACGTTGCGGACCGCGAGTGCGACGGCCGAATTCGGCGCATCGACGATCACGTCGACACTCTGCCGATCGATCCACTCGCGCGCGATGTTGGCGCCGAGATCGGCCTTGTTCATGTGGTCGCCGCTGATGATCTCGATCGGCCGGGTCATCCTGGGAGCCGAGGCCTGGAAATCCTCGACCGCCATTTTTGCCGCCAGCAGCGAGCCCGGGCCGGTGACATCGGCATAGAGGCTGGACATGTCCGTCAACACGCCGATGCGGAGCGGCTTTGCCTCCTGCGCCCGCGCACCGAGTCCCGTCATGCCCAAAGCAAATCCGCCGGCGCCGGCCAGCAGCCGGCGGCGGCTCACCCGAAATCGTCCTTCCATGTCGAATCCCTCCTTTGCCTCGTGCGTGTTTCTTCCCGGTATTCGCCGCCCGCACGTACATCGCGCGCAGGCTGATCTTGTCGTCAGGGAATGAGCCGCTCGATGAGCCGCCGGTCCTCGACCTCGAATCCGCCGCCATAGACCTCCGACACCATGAAATGCGCGCCGAGGATTTCCGGCTCGAGCTCGGCAATCGGATCGTACTCGCTGGCGTGCAGCGTCATCGCGGCACGGCCCGGCACGGGCTTGGAGTATTTCAACGGCGTGCGGCGATAGGCGATGTCCGCATAGGCGATGCCGAGGCGCTCAGGATGCGGCAAACGACGCACATGGATTTCGCCGGCCGGCAGCTCGTCGCCATCAACGATGCGGACGACGGGTGCGGATGCATCCGGTGTGAAGGCGAAATCGGCGAGTGGAATTCCGCGGCGCCGGACCCACCCGGTGATCGAGCCGTCCGGATGCTCGTCGAAGGCGTAATGGGCGTCCTTCTTGGTGTAGCCGAACACTTCGCGTCCGGCGCAGATCCCCATGGGATCGCTGCAATACATGAAGATATGCGTCTCGGTGAACAGCCCCTTGTACCGGACAGGCACGGAGATCATCAGGTCGAACATCTCGCCCGTGTGCACGGCCAGGGAGTGGCCGGGCGAACGCATGAAGCGGAAGGCGACGCGATCGCCGGCGATCTCGAACGGCGTGTCGGCCAGCAGTGCCGAGACTTTGCCCGGCGCGACACGGGTCATGATCTCGACGGTCCGCAAGGTGCAGCCCCACTCCACCGGGTAGGCCGGGGAATAGGGCGGATTGACCCCGCTATCCGGCTTGAGCCGGTACTGCGCAAACATGCGCCGACGGGGATCGTTGGGATCGGCCACGGTCATCGGGTCCGCCTCCTCCTCTTAATTCATATATGATTTTTAACTTTCATATATGAAATAAAGCGCGAGTCAAGCAGCCCTCCGCGGGCGCGGTTCCACGGCTCGCCGAATCGATTGGCGCTGGCTTGCGAAAATCCTTAACGTCGGGCTCGACCCCAACATGCCGAATCGTTCGCCGATGCCGCCCGCGGAACCACTGCTCAACGCCCCCGAATTCACCGTTTCCGAGCTCTCGCAGTCCCTGAAGCGGACGGTCGAGGATGCCTTTGGCCATGTCCGGGTCCGCGGCGAGATCTCGGGCTTTCGCGGGGCCCATTCCTCCGGCCACTGCTATTTCGCGCTCAAGGACGAGAGCGCGAAGATCGAGGCGGTGATCTGGAAGGGCGTGCACGGCCGCATGCGCTTCAAGCCCCAGGAGGGGCTCGAGGTGATCGCCACCGGCAAGCTCACGACCTATCCGGGCTCCTCGAAATACCAGATCGTGATCGAGGCGCTGGAGCCCGCCGGCATCGGCGCGCTGATGGCGCTGATGGAGGAGCGCAAGAAGAAGCTCGCGGCCGAAGGGCTGTTCGACGAGGCGCGCAAGCAACTGCTGCCTTGGCTGCCGGAGGTGATCGGCGTCGTGACCTCGCCGACCGGCGCCGTGATCCGCGACATCCTGCACCGGCTGGAGGACCGCTTCCCCCGCCGCGTGCTGGTGTGGCCGGTCAAGGTGCAGGGCGACGGCTCGGCCGAGCAGGTCGCGGCCGCGATCCGCGGCTTCAACGCGATCCCTGCGGGCGGCAGGATTCCGCGGCCCGACGTGCTGATCGTCGCACGCGGCGGCGGCTCGCTGGAGGATCTCTGGTCCTTCAACGAGGAGATCGTGGTGCGCGCGGCGGCAGAAAGCATGATCCCGCTGATCTCCGCGGTCGGGCACGAGACCGACATCACGCTGATCGATTTCGTCGCCGACAAGCGCGCGCCGACCCCGACGGCGGCGGCCGAGATGGCGGTGCCGGTGCGCGGCGAATTGTTCGTCGAGGTCGCCGATCTCGGCCGCCGCACCCGCGCCTATTGGCAGCGCGCCCAGGAGAGCCGCCGCAGCGAGCTGCGCGCCGCCGCGCGCGCGCTGCCGGCGGCCGGCGATCTGCTCGCGATCCCGCGGCAGCGGCTGGATTCGGCAGGCAGCGCCCTGCCCCGCTGCCTCAAGGCCAACACGCATGCGCATTTCCGCCGGTTCACCGCCGCCAGCTCAAAGCTGACGCTGCGGGTGCTGCACGGCCAGATATCGCAGGCCGATCACCGGCTCACCGTGTGCGGCGAGCGGCTCGGCCTCTCCGCGCGCTCGCTGCTGCGGCAACGGCGCGACCGCTTTGCCGGACTTGAAGTGCGCCTGCGCGCCTCGAGACTTTCGAATGCGCAGGCGCAGCGCAACGCGATTGCGCGCCAGCGCGAGCGCACGCATCGTCTCGCCGAACGCGCGCAACGCGCGCTTGCGACGCTGCTGCACCGGCTCGACACCCGGGTCGAGAACAGCGGCAAGCTGCTTTCCGCGCTGTCCTATCGCAGCGTGCTCGCGCGCGGCTTTGCGCTGGTGCGCGACGAGGCCGGTCACCCCCTGCATGCGGCGGACGCGATCGGCCCCGGCGCACGCGTCGAGATCGAATTCGCCGATGGCCGCGTCGGCGCGACGGCGGATGCGGATCGCCCGGCGCCCGCGCCAAGGCGCACGGCAGCGCAAGCCAAGCCGGCCACGCAGGACGCCAAGCCCGCTCCGAAACGCATGGCCAAGCCGGTGGATCAGGGCAGCTTGTTCTAAAGGCGCGAGGACGGCGCTCCACCCTCGCTGTCATTCCCCGCCTTGTGCGCAAATGCGCACTGGAGCGGGGAATCCAGTACGCCGCGGCTTCTCAGTGAATCACAGCCATCTCGGCGTACTGGATCGCCCGGTCCCGGCTCCGCCAAGGCTACGCCGGGGCTCTAAGGGTGCTCGGCCGCCGAAGCTTTAGCGAAGGCGGCAAGCCGTGCGATGACAGCGAACGGGTCGGACAATCACTCCACATCCTCGTCATTGCGAGGAGCTCTTGCGACGAAGCAATCCAGTATCTTTCCGCGGAGGGACTCTGGATTGCTTCGCTGCGCTCGCAATGACGACGTCGATGCAGCGCGTCTTACCGGCAGGACAGTCCCGCGTCGATCGTGGTCCAGAAGCCGCAATGTTCCGGCGCCAGCATTGGCGCGCCGGCGCGGGCTTCGAACAGGAAGATCGCCACGGTGAAGACGATCAGGGCGGAGGCGAAGAGGACGATGCGGTTGCGCATGTGAGACCCGTTTAACCGCCATCGTGGTCGAATGATGGCACGGTCACAGCCGAAACCGGCGCAGCATGGGGCCGTAGATTCCCGGTCGGCCATACTCCCTGCAGGGCGGTGGTCGATGCGGGGCTGCCCGCCTACGTTGTTCCTCGGGCGGCCCCGCTTGGGGATTTGTAGCCCGCATGAGCGAAGCGGTATGCGGGGACAGTCTTCCCGGATGTCGCTTCGTTCATCCGGGCTACTGGAGCTTCATCACCGCTCACCGCGCCAGCCACCGCGCGACGTCGTTCTGCGATTCCGCACGCGCCTCGGCGTCCATGCCGAAATGGCCGCGCTCGGGCGCGCCGGCCTCGCTGCTGCCGGCAGCTGCGTGCAGCGGCATGTTGGCGCGGTCGAAATCGTGATCGGCGCCGGGATAGACCACGATGCGCGCCAGCGCGCTGCGGCCGCGCGCGCCGTCCACCATCTGGCGGCAGGCCGGCGGCGACGACACGTCGTCGTCGGCGCCGATCAGCACCAGCGTCGGTACCCGCGTGCTCCACCCCAAACCCGCCGAGATCCGGCAATCCGGATAGAACGCGATCGCGGCGCGGAAATCCGGACCGAGATCGCGCGCTGCGCTCTGCGGGCGCACGGCCCAGAGCAGCGCGCTCGCGCCGTTGGCCCAGCCGATCAGGCTGACGCGGTCGTGCGCCACCCAGGCCTGCTTCATCAGCCAGGCGCGTGAGGCCGCGATATCGGCGACCCGCTCGCGCCGCGCCTTGAGATGCATCTCCCTGACGCGGCATTGCGGCCCGAGCTCGCGCGAGCCGTAGCTGTCAGGCAGCAGCACGGCATTGCCCGCCTTGAGCAGGCGCTCGGCCCAGTCTCGATAGCGCGGCAACACGGGATCGGAATGGCCGCCGAGGCCGCCGCAGCCATGCAGCGCGATCACGGTCGGAAACGGGCCTGCGCCCTCGGGCTTGTAGAGCTGCGCATGGAGGACCCCGGACGCGAGCGGAATGTCGACCGCCTGCGGCGCCGGTGCGGCATGCGCGGCCGATACCAGCAGCGCCAGGAACAGGGCGGTCAGTCGAAAGCGCATCGGAGCCTGCCGGAGAAGATGGCGGAACCAGCGATCCTTCGCTCGGGGCCTTATCACGCAGAAACGGCGGTAAAACATCACGAACCGGTGGGTTTGACGGGCGGACAAGCCACCCTATCTATGCTACATCCAAGCCAACACATCGTGCCCCCCAGGGTTTTCTGGGAGGGGCCTTCCACGGAGACTTTCGACCGTGCTGAACAAGTTCGGCCCCTCGGGCCATGGCGAAGCGCAGGTGCAGTATCTCGACGGCGATTTCCGCGTGATCTCGCCGGGGACCTTCGTGCGCTGCGCGATCACCGACACGCGGATCCCGCTCGACGAGTTGAAGTACTGGAGCGTGGATCTGCAGGAGGCCTACGCCACACCCGTCGCGGTGCTGCAGCGGCATTTCCCCGGCGCGCTCAAGCCGCAGCCGTAAGGCCCGTGGCGCGCGGCTATCGCTGCTCCGTGCCATCCGACGAGCCTGCGCAGGTCTTGATGAAATCCTTCCGGGCCTCTGCGACGATTTTCTGATCGATCGCCTGTTTCAGACAATCGACCCGCGCCTGCGCCATGCAGAGCTGCAGCTGGTCGCGCCTGTCCTGTCCCTTCAGGCTTTGCGTCGTAGCCAGGCACGTGACCCGCTTGGTGGCAGGAACCGGCACCGTGCTGGGAGCAGCGGACGGCGTCGTTTGCGCAGCAAACGCAGGCGCAATGATCAGACACACAAGGCTGGCGGCGACAGTCGCGGACGGCAATTTCATCGCATTCTCCCGATCGTCCGAACCGATAGAAGTTTTGCGATGAATGCCGCCTGAATGACCTGCAGGACCGAGAAGACGCAGACGCAGCGGCGCACGTGGTGCAGCTTGTGGCGAAGCACGGGGATGAGTGCTTCGCGTCCCGACGATGTTCGCGTGCCTGATCCGGCGGTCTCGCAGCCGTGATCTCCGTGCCGCTCCGAGTTGCATCGAACAGTTGCGTGCACTCCGCGGCGAGTCATTTCGCGCTGTGGTTGGATTCTTCGTTGCCGTTCGGCGCCCTTGAGTTGTTTGACGAAGTCTTGGCGAAACAGATCGCTGCTAAAGTGCATGTTAGGTAATCAGCGCTGTTCCTTTTCGCACAGACGATCAGATCAATTAAACAGCCATCGAGCTTCGGAATTTGCACAGTCTGTGAACGGGCTCATACCGAAGAGCCATCTGACAGGCTACGATCATGGCGAAAATTCGCGGTGGAATATCTGTAGATTGAAAGTCAAACGATGGGGGTGATCATGCCCGCCATACTGGACCTGCTCTATCGTGAATATTGCCGCGCCCGTCTCGCCGAGATGCGCAAGCAGCTTCTGATCGCAGCTGAACGCTCTGAAACTCGCGAAGCGGATCATCATCCTGCGAAGCAGGACGACGATGAGAGAACGGACGCACGCCGCAAGACCGGTCAGGACATGCCGAACTGAAGCGGCCGCAAGACCGGCGATCACTCCCGCGTAGCAGTGACCAAGCAATTGGCAACAGTTTGGGAGACAGCAATGAATACACCCGAATGCTACACTGTCATCGTGGCCTGCATGTCGTGCGTGACCATCGTCGCATTAATGGCCGTCGGGGCGTGGTGAGCAGGCTCCCTCGCCTCGTTGCAGACATGGTTCTGGCTTCGACATGAGCACAGCCGCCGCGTCGTTCGGCTGCGGCGGCTGCGCGTCAGATCCGGATATCAGCTTCCAGGCGGGGTATACGAAGAACGCAGCTTCGCCGCGTTCTGACGGACCTGCTTGATCTCGTCCTGCGTGAACAACCGGACCAGTTTCACGTCCTGCAGGGTGCCCGCCGTGACGGTCAGGCCGGAAATGGCCGGAGCCGCACTGGGATCAGGCACATCGAAAATGACCAGGACGCCAGGGCCGTCGGCCGCAACGCTGTACATTGAAATCAGCTTTCCACCGGCCGCTTCAATGAGCTTCCTGGCGGCCTCCTGGCGATTGGTTGCCGGGTTTTCCAAGATGGCGTTGAGAGCGCGTGGTGTGTATTGGCCGGTGAGGCAAAAATGCATGGCATGTTCTCCTCTGCTTTTGGCAATGACTCTCCCTGCCGCTCCGAACTGGTCGTTGCGGCCGTCGCATCTGAAATAATAAGATCGCGCCCGCCGTGGGCATAAACGCCGTCTATGATTGCCGGGAGTTCGGCACGTCCTGGTGACGGCTCTCGTGAAAGGCTACATCAACGGCCAAGAGCGCGGAAGAGAATTCGTCACCCGCGACACGTCGCTGCATGAGCTATGGCAGAGACGCTTGCCTAGTGCACGAGATCACCGCGCGCTGAACCGCCGCTCGCGCGCCCTGTAGAGATGATCGCTGATCAATTGCCTCAGCTTTGCCGGCTCGTCGAACTCGAGCTCAACGGCGAATGGCACGATGCCGTCGGGCACGTCCGCGCGGCCGCGCAGGCGTGCAAGGTCTTTCTCTGTCGTCACCAGCGTGAGCTGCTCGCGCCGCGCGTCCGCTGCGAGCGCTGCGATCTCGTCCTGCGAAAACGCGTGGTGGTCGGCGAAGGCGCGCGTGCGCGCGACCGCGATGCCGCTGGCGTGCAGAGTGCGAAAGAAGCGCTCGGGGTCGCCGATGCCGGCGAACGCGAAGACCCGCTTGCCGGTCAGCTGCGCGAGCGAGGCCGCAACCGGCTTCAGGCGTGCGCGCAGCTCCGGCTTGTCGCGCTTGGCAAGCTCGGCCGCGACATCGTTGGCGGCACGGCCATCGCCGATCAGCACCAGCGCGTCGGTGCGCGCGAGCTGCGCCTGCAGCGGCGCGCGCAGGGGGCCCGCGGGAAACACCTGGCCGTTGCCGAGGCCGCGCTCGCTGTCGATCACGATCAGCGACGCGTCCTTCAGAAGGCGCGGGTTCTGGAAACCGTCATCCATCACGATCACGGTGGCGCCCTGCGATTTCGCCAGTGCGACGCCGTCGAGCCGGTCGCGCGCGACTGCGACCGGGACGTCGCGTGCCATCATCAGGGGCTCGTCGCCGACGTCGGCCGCGGTATGACGGGCGCGGTCGACCATCACCGGGCCCTTCATGTGCCCGCCATAGCCGCGGCTGAGCACGACCGGCGTCTCGCCGAGCTCGCGAAGCAGCTTCGTCAGCGCCAGCACGGTCGGCGTCTTGCCGGCGCCGCCGACATGGTAGTTGCCGACGCAGATCACGGGAATGCCGGCGTCCACGCCGTCGCGCTGCATGCGCCATGCGGTGACGGCGCCGTAGAGCGCACCCAGCGGAAAGAGGACATGCGATAGCGGGGAATGTGGCCGGTACCAGAAGGCCGGCTCACGCATTCGCGGCCCCCATCTCGATGCGCAACTGCAGCAGATACGGCTCGAGCGCGGTCATGGTACGATCGAGCGCACCGCCGAGCTGCTCGACCACGCCTGAACCTGCGCGTTGCATCTTGTCGCGCACCATCGGCTCGGCCAGGAGCAGGCCGAGTTGCTTGACCAGCGCCTCCTGCGTATCGGCCTGGCGCGCCCCGCCGCTGCCGTCGAGCGCTTCATAGACGTCGGCGAAGTTGAAGACGTGCGGACCGTGGACGATCGCCGCGCCGAGCTTGATCGCCTCGATCGGATTCTGGCCGCCATGGTGGATCAGCGATCCGCCCATGAACACGATCGGCGAGAGACGATAGAACAGGCCGAGCTCACCCATGGTGTCGGCAACATAAACGTCGGTCGTGGCCGTCGGCAGCTCCTCGCGCGAGCGCAAGCCGGGCTTCAGGCCGGAGGACGTGACCAGGCCCGCGATTGCGGAGCCGCGATCCGGGTGCCGCGGCACGATCACGGTGAGAAGCTGCGGGAAGAAACCGGAGAGGCTGCGATGCGCCGCGATCAGCATCTCGTCCTCGCCCGGATGGGTCGAGGCCGCCACGATGATCGGACGCCCGCGCGTCATCGCCATCAGCCGTTCGAGCTTTGCGGCATCGGCCGGCGGCGCCGGCACGTCCAGCTTCAGATTGCCCGTGGTGACGACGTCGCGGCCACCGAGCGCGGAAAAGCGCTCGGCATCAGTCTTCGACTGCGCAAGACAAATGTCGAACCGCGACAGCAGCGCCGAGATGGTGCCGTGCATGCGCCGCCAGCGCGGGAAGGAACGCGGCGACATCCGCCCGTTGATCAGCACCATCGGCACCCGGCGCGCCGCGCCGGCGAGGATCAGGTTCGGCCACAGGTCGGATTCGATGAACAGCGCCAGCGACGGCTTCCAGTGATCAAGGAAGCGCGCGACATAGCGCGGAGAGTCGTACGGTACGTACTGATGAATGACGTCAGGCGGAAAGCGCTTTGCCACCACCGCCGCCGAGGTGACGGTGCCCGAGGTGAGCAGGATGCGCAGATTGAGATCGCGCAGGCGCCCGATCAGCGCCGCCGCGGCCAGCACTTCGCCGACGCTGGCGCCGTGGATCCAGACCAGCGGGCCATGCGGCCGCACGTCGCGGGACAGCCCCCGCCGCTCGCCGACGCGGGCGGGATCCTCCTTACCCTGCTTCAGCCGCCGCTTGATCAGTGCAGGCGCAAGCGGCACCAGGCCGGAGGCCAGGCGCCGATACATCCGCAGCGTGATCGGCAGCGCAATGGGCAGCGACTTAGGCATCTTCCGGTCCCGGACGGCCGAGTTGGGCGTAGGCGCGGCGGGTCGCTTCGTTCAACGTGTCTTCCAGCTCCTGCCGTAATGCTTCCATCGTGGCGGCATCGGCATCCGCAGGAACGTGGATTTCCTTGATGCCGACCAGTGCGCCGCGCCCGAACGGCAAATTGATGGTGGTGCGGTCCCAGTTCTTGAGCCGGACGAAGCGGCTGGTCGCCATCGCGAAAGGCATGATCGGCCGCCCCGATTCCCGTGCCAGCATGATGATGCCGAGCCCCGCCACGCGCGAGCGCTTGGGGACATCGGCGGTCAATGCGACATTACAACCGGCCTGGAGCGTCCGCACCATTTCCTTGAAGGCGCCCACACCTCCCTTGCGATGGAACGCCCCGCCATGGTCGCCGGAGCCGCGGATGGTGCCGATGCTGAGCCGTTCGGCCGCGATCGCATTGAACTCGCCATCGCGGTGCCGGGAGATCAGGACCTTGGCCCGATAGGAGGCCTTGTCCTGATTCTTGATGAAGGGCGTGAGGAAATGCTGGCCGTGCCAGAACGCGAAGATGGCGGGGAGCTGCGGCTCGACGCGTTCATAGACGTCCGGGGGATCGAACGTGAATTTGTTGGTCCGCCAGACCAGACGCAGATATTCGGCCGCCAGGACCCCGACGGCACGCTGAAACCAGCTGCTTCGCAGCGTATTGCGAAGCAGTCTTTTCAACGCGCCGGTTCTTGATTCGGGTCGAGCAGCCGGTGGAGATGGACGATGAAATAGCGCATCTGTGCGTTGTCGACCGTGCTCTGCGCCTTGGCCCGCCAGGCGGCGTGGGCGGCGGCATAGTTCGGATAGAGGCCGACGATGTCGACGTCATCCAGATTCTTGAAGATGTTGTGCTCGAGATCGACGAGCTCGCCGCCGATGACGAGGTGGAGCAGTTGTTGCGGGGCACTATCTGGCATGAGTTCTGTTCCTAACGGGCTGCCCGGCAAAGCAGTGTCCGACAAGCACGACGAAGCGCTTCAGGCCAAGGGACGGTTGCGAAAATGCGCGACAATGCCCGCATGACGATCGCGTCCCGCTGCCACCAGCACTCCGTGCGCCACTTCCCGGCGGTTATAGAGGATGGGTTCTCCGGAGAGGTCGCTCATCCTACCATCCGCTTCCTGCACGATCAAATCGGCCGCCGCAAGGTCCCAATCATGGCTGTTGCCCCCCGCAAAAGCCGCATCCAGCGCGCCATGGGCCACCCGGCACAGCCGCAGCGCCAGCGAGCCGATTCGCCGATGCAGCTTGATCTCGCCGAGAGACGGCTTCAGCCGCTCGACCAGGGGCTTCGGGCCGGCGACGCGGGCGAAGTCGAGCTCGGATCCGGACGTCGCCCGCACCGGCTTGTCATTGAGCGTCGTGCCCTGGCCACGCACCGCGAAGAAGAACTCGTCGCTCGCTGGTGCAAACACCGCGGCGAGAACGGGCGAGGCGTCCTCCACCAGCGCCACGCTGACGCACCACTCGTCATGACCGCCCAGATAATTGCGCGTGCCGTCGATGGGATCGACGATCCATGTCAGCCGCCGCGACAGCCGTGCCGCATCGTCGGCGCTTTCCTCCGACAGCCAGCCATAGTCGGGTGTCGCAGCGCGCAGACGCGCTTCGAGGAGATCGTTGACGGCGATGTCGGCCTCCGACACCGGGGAGGACGCGCCCTTGGTCCACTTCCTCAGCTCGGTGCGAAACATCGACTGCGCGAGCGCGCCCGCTTCTCGCACCGTGTCCTTCAGCAGCGCCGCGTCGCGGGCCAGGATGGTTTCGTCGAGAACAGGCGTCATCGGGTCAACCGGGCCGCATGCGAGGACCACCTCTCCCCATCGGGGAGAGGTCGATTTGCGCAGCAAATCGGGTGAGGGGGCGCAGGTCCCACGAGAGAGAGTAACCCCTCACCCGGATCGCATCTTGCGATGCGATCCGACCTCTCCCTACGGGAGAGGTGAGCCAAGTCGCCTCTGCTCGATCAGCGTCCGCCAAGCGTCAAACCCTCGATGCGCACCGTCGGCGCATTGATGCCGTAGCGGAACTCGAGATTGTTCGCGGGCTGCATCGACTTGAAGATCTCGAACAGATGCCCGGCGATCGTCACTTCGCTGACGGGATAGGTGATTTCGCCGTTCTCGATCCAGAAACCGGAGGCGCCGCGGCTGTAATCGCCGGTGACGCCGTTGACGCCGGAGCCGATCAAATCGGTGACATAGAACCCTTGCTTGATATCGGAGATCAATTCGGCCGGCGTCGGCGTGCCGGCCTCGAGATGCAGATTGTACGGCCCGGGCGAGGGAGAGGAGGAAACGCCGCGATGGGCATGGCCGGTCGTGGTGAGGCCGAGTTCGCGCGCGGTGGCGCAATCGAGCAGCCAGGTCGTCAGCACGCCCTCGTCGACCAGCGCGATCCTCTTCGCCGCGACGCCTTCGGCATCGAAGGTCTGCGAGCGCAGGCCGCGCTTGCGCAAGGGATCGTCGATGATGCGGATGTTGTTCGCAAACAGCTGCTGGCCGAGCCTGTCCTTCAGGAAGCTGGTCTTGCGCGCGATCGAGGCGCCGTTGATGGCGCCGACGAGGTGGCCGACCAGGGAGCCGGCAACGCGCGGATCAAACACGACCGGCACCTTGCAGGTCTCGACCTTGCGCGGATTGTAGCGCGCCACGGTGCGCTCGCCGGCGGAACGGCCGACCGTCTCCGGCGACAACAGATCGGCGCCGTGCGGCGCCGTGGTGAAGTCGTAGTCGCGCTCCATGCCGGTGCCTTCGCCGGATATGGCGGTGGCGGAAATGCCCTGGCTGGAGCGCAGGTAAGAGCCGTGGAAGCCGGTCGAGGTCACGAGCACCATGCCGCCGATGCCGGCGGAAGCCGAGGCGCCGCCGGACTTGGTCACACCCTTCACGCCGAGCGCCGCAGCTTCGGCGGCGAGCGCGCGGCGCTCGAGCTCGGCGGTCGCCGGCACATCGGGATCGAGCAGGTCGAGATCGGGGAAATCGCGCGCGAGCAGCGCGGGATCGGCGAGGCCGACATATTTGTCGTCGGGCGCAACACGCGCCATCGCGACCGCACGCTCGGCGAGCTTGGTCACGGCATCGCCGCTGACGTCGTTGGTCGAGACCACTGCCTGGCGCTGGCCGACCAGCACGCGCAGGCCGACATCGTCGCCCTCGGACCGCTCGGACTCCTCGACACGGCCGTCGCGGACCTCGACGCCCTGCGAGACGCCGCGCACCGCGACCGCATCGGCCGCATCCGCGCCGGCACGCCTGGCCGCCTCGACCAGCCGCTGCGCGAGATCGGAGAGCGCGGACTGATCGAACAGGTCGCGATTGGCCTGCGACGATGTTTGGGTCGAAAGCGTCGAGCTTGGTGAAGAGTTCACGAACGAAATCCTGTTGGGGCGGGGTTCGGGGCCGGAACTCACAGATGTGCCCTGATAGCGCGGACTTCAAGCATTTTCAGCCCGCCAAAAGCTCAGATTCGCAACTTCGGCGCAACGTCTCGTCAATCATGCGCGCCAAGGTCTTGTCAATCATGAGTAGCGGTGACGGTGGGTTAACCAGGCTTTTTAAGCGGTTTCGGAAAGGCACGCGCTAAGGTCCTCGCATCGACCGGGAACATAATCCCGGCGGGGAGAACTAAAGCCGTGAGGCGTCAAACAGCAACATGCGGGATCGCTCCCGCCGGGTCGAGCCGCTCCTTGCGGCTCGACCCCCTTTCCCTTCCGGTCCGCTTCGATGCGCATGACCCGCGCGCCGACGGACATGTCAGGCAGATCGAGCTTCATCGCGAGCGTGTCGTGCTGCGCCGTGCCGTCCGCGGCATGCAGATGGCGATCAACGTGCGCGTTGCCGACTTCACCGGCGTCGCCTTGCGCGGCAATGACGAAGCGCAGACGCTCGTCCTCGTGCATCGCGATCCCTCGCTGTCCATTCCGCTGCTGGTCGGCGCCGATGCCGACGAGATCGCGCAAGCCTGGGCGATCTGGAGCGAGCTCTTCGCGCTGCCGCAGCTCGACGAAGGCGCCCGCAAGCCAGCGCCGCGCCGTCGCCGCGCCAACGCGATCCGCGCCCGCCGCCCGAAATTCCTGATGCGCCGGCGCACCGGCATGGCGCGCGAGCTCCCGGTTCATCGGGAAGAACGCGAGATCATCGCAAGGGATTGAGCGGCAATCACGGTGCCGCAGGGTGGGCAAAGCGAAGCGTGCCCACCTTTTTCATCAATCATTGAGAGATGGTGGGCACGGCGCAAGTGCGCCTTTGCCCACCGTACGACAGCTACGCTGCCCGCATCACCGCATCGACCAGCAATCCCGCAAACAGCAACAGCCCCGCATCCCTGTTCGACTTGAACAGGCGCAGGCACAGCGCACCGTCGTCGATCCGCAGGCGTGCGATCTGCCATGCGAGATGCGCGGCGAAGGCCACGAGCCCGAGCCAGGCCGGCCAGCGCACATCGGCGGAGGCCAGCGCGATGCCGATCAACATCACCGCGAGCCCGTAGAACAGGATCAGCGCCTGGTGCGTGTGCGCGCCGAACAGGCGCGCGGTCGACTTGATGCCGATCAGCGCGTCGTCCTCGGCGTCCTGATGCGCATAGATCGTGTCATAGCCGATCACCCAGGAGATCGCGCCGGCATAGAGCACGAGTGCGGTGACGTCGATGTGTCCGAACGTGACGGCAAATCCCATCAAGGCGCCCCATGAGAAGGCAAGCCCGAGCACGATCTGCGGCCACCAGGTGATGCGCTTCATGAAGGGATAGATCGCGACGATCAGCAGCGAGGCGATGCCGGTCGCAATCGCGAAGCGGTTGAACTGCAGCAGCACGAGGAGGCCGATCAGCGCCTGCGCGACCATGAAGGCCAGCGCCTGCTTCGTGGTCACCTGCCCTGACGGCAACGGCCGCGAGCGCGTGCGCTCGACCTTGTCGTCGAGATCGCGGTCGGTGATGTCATTCCACGTGCAGCCCGCCCCGCGCATCACGAAGGCGCCGATGAAGAACAGCACGATGGTAAGCGGCAGGCCGCGGACGTCATGCGCCATGCCGGCGGCGAGCGCCGCCGACCACCAGCATGGCATCAGGAGAAGCCAGGAGCCGATCGGACGGTCGAAGCGGGACAGGCGCAGGTAAGGCCGCGCCCAATGCGGCGCGAGCGTATCGACCCAGTTGCCGGTAGAATCGGCAACGCGGGCGGATGTCTCGCTCATCGGGTCAGGACGTTGCCGTTGAGCGTATCGAAGGTGCTGCCGCCCTTCTTGCCGGCGTTGACCTCGGGCGCCGAGCCCGAACCCAGCACCTCGCTCAGGGACGGGCCGGCCGGACGCGCCTGTTGCTGCTGCATCTGCAGCGCGACGTTGCAGACCTTCGCCGCCATCGCCTCTGTGTTCTTGTGACCGTCCTTCATCTGCGCGCCGACCTGCGGCGGGATTCCGCATTTGGCGGCGTGGGCCTCGATGTACTTGATCATCTTGGTCTCGGACTGGCTGAAATTGCGAATCAGCTTGCAGGCCTCGTCCGGCGGCGCGTGACGGTCGCTCGCCGCCTTGATCAGCTTGCCGCGCTTCTCGGCTTCTTCGCGCAGGGGCATGAACGCCTTCATGCAGTCCTCGCCGGGACCGGCTTGCGTCGGCGGAGCCGCGCTGAAGGCGCCGGCACCACCGACCGGGGCGGCGCCGTTCACCGGAAACGACGATTGCGGCGTCGTGCCGACCGAGGCGACGGGCGCCGCGCCGTTCACGGGCGGAAAGGGGGAGCTGGTGGCAGCCTGGCCGGGCAGCGGCGCCGGGAAGGCGCTTTGCGCATGAGCGCCCGCGGCACCCATGGCGACCATGGCGGCAGTGATCGGAACCATCAGACGACGGATCATGAAGGCAGTCTCTCCGGCAGGAGCTTACGGGGGCGGCGTCTTCCCAATTGAAGCGCGACCAGCATGTTCGCTTTTCTACGATTCCCGCCGGCCCTTAACAACCCGTGGAATAGGGCAAGAGCGCGGCGCTGGGACGCACCAATTCGGCGATATTTACCCCCAAAACTACTGGTTTCGGTTAAGAACGGCGGCAAATCGGACCTCTGACGATGCCCTCCCACGATTTTCGCGCTCCACGGCTGTTCGTCGATGCCGCCCTCGTCCAGGACGCCAGGGTGCCGCTCGACCGCGACCAGAGCAATTACCTCGGCAACGTGCTGCGCCTTGCCGCCGGGGCCGAAGTCCTGGCCTTCAACGGCCGCGACGGCGAATGGCAGGCGGCCATCGAAGGCCGCAAGCGGCCGGAGGGCCTCGTGATCCTCCAGCAGACCCGGCCCCAGGACCGGCTGCCCGACCTCACTTACGTCTTCGCGCCGCTCAAGCATGCCCGGCTGGATTACATGGTGCAGAAGGCGATCGAGATGGGCGCCGCCGCCCTGCAGCCGGTCCTGACACGGTTCACCCAGGCCTCCCGGGTCAATACCGAGCGGATGCGCGCCAATGTGGTCGAGGCGGCCGAGCAATGCGGCATCCTCAGCATCGCCGCCGTTGCCGAGCCGGTGCCGCTGGAGCGCTTCTTGAGCCAGCGCGCCGCGGGCCGGTTGCTGATCTTCTGCGATGAGGCGGCGGAGGTCCAGGACCCCGTTCAGAGCCTGCAAAACACCCGTGAGGCCGGCGGAGGTATTGACGTGCTGATCGGCCCCGAAGGCGGCTTCGCCGAGGAGGAACGGGCACTGCTGCTGCGGCAGCCCAAGATCCTGCGGCTGGCCCTCGGCCCGCGGATCATGCGAGCCGACACCGCCGCGGTGGCGGCCCTTGCGCTGGTGCAGGCGGTGCTGGGCGACTGGGGCGGTGGACGCGGTTAGATCGTTTCCCGCATCGCGCGGCGCAGGGTCTCGGACGGCAGCTCCCCGAAGGCCGCCCTGTAACTCGCCGCGAACTCGCTCAGATGCCAGAAGCCGTGCGCAATTGCGCAGGCCTTCACACTGCGCTGCCCGGGACCGATGCGCAGTTGCTTGCGCACCGACCAGAGCCGCAGGACCCGGCTGTAGCGATGCGGGCTCATGCCGCAAATGGCTTGCGTCGCGCTCTGGAGAGTTCGGACGGACACGCCCACCTGCGCGGCCAGTTCGGGCGTCCTGGGCCAGACCGTCAGGTCTTGTCGGATCAATCTTTCCATGTCCGCGACGATCCGCCGATAGCCATCCGTGGCGGACGACGCAGGTCCGCCGCTCGCGCTGGTGCGCAGCGCAGCGTCCATCGTGCTGAGCAGGGACTGCTCGACGGCGGTCAGCGACATCGGCTCGTTCAGGAAGTCCGGATCATGTGCCGCGATTTCCAGCGTGACGGAGATCAGGCGGCGCAGCGAGGCAAGAACGTCCGACGGCGGGTTCACCAGGCAATAGCCGTCACCCAGTTGCGCCCAGGGTTCGCGCTGCGGCGGACTGAGATACACGACAGCCATCAGCCGGCCCTCCGGCTCATAGACCAGGCAATCGGAGCTGCCCGTCAGAACGACGATGGAACGGCCCATTGATTGCCCGTTGATGCGGGCCGAGGTCACCTGATCCATCGGCACCACGACGGCGGCGGCATCCGTCAATTGATAGCCGCGAACGATCCTCGGGAAGGTCTTCACCAGAGAGAGGGTCAGGGTCGGCAGGCTGAGCCGAGCCCGCATGATTGCCGTCGCCCCGGCCGACAACGGCATGCTGGATGCGCCGGCATATCTCTCGGTCTCGCCGAAATGGTCGATGTCATATGCCCTGAGCTCGAGGGCCGACGATGGCTTGAGCTCCTGGAAGGACATCAAGCGGTCCGTCGCCAGCTCTCGCGCTCCGTCGCGTGCAGTATCGAGATGGCCTTGATCCATATCGTGTCGCTTACTTTGCCCTCTTTGCGGACGTCGCGCCCCTGGAGGCGCGCAGATCATCCGGCCCGCTGATGCCGGCACGCCTGAGATCGCGAAGCAGCTTCGTGAGCAACAGCATGTTCGTCTTCTGCAGTTCGTGGTTGTTTCCAAACCTGAATGCGTTCTGCTCGGTCACGATGAGTCCGGCCTTCGTCTCGGCGAGAATCTTCCGCCTCTTCAGTCCCGTCACGCGACGGCGAACCGTCTCCAGTGGCAGGCTGAGGAAGCGGGAGAGTGCGGCACGAGAGACTCCCTGCTTGATCACATCCGGCTCGACGGCATGAATGCTGGAGAATTTCTCGTCCAACGCCGGATCGTTCATCACGTGGATGACATTGGCGTTCAGGACCGCATGAATGATCAGAAGGTCCAGCGGATCGAATTCGTCGTAGTGCCGGAACAACTCGCTCATCGAGAACAGCATATAGGCTAGCGTGTGCCGCGAGACCGTCCGGATGATATCTGAAGCATTGCGCATGAATCGAAAACCAACATTCATCTTGTAAACGATGGTTACGGCGAACGGATCATCGGCCATACCCAAAATGAGTATGCGACGACTTGCCAGCCGTCCGTAGTTTCTCATTGTGACGCCGGCCTGCTGCTGCATCTGGACATCGTTGTCGACGAGACCTTCGACGTGCCTGCCGGACCCTGGCCGCCAGGACTTCATTGCGCGAGCGCGCATCCAACAGTTTCGACGATGCCGGCGCCGTCCAGGTGGCGATCGCGATGGAAGACATGGTGATGAATGACGACCTTGTGCCCGAGGCGGGACCATGCGAGGCGCTGCGAGTCATCAGGGCGTTTCTCCGCCTCACGGACCCCGGCAGAAGGGGAAGGGTCCTCGACCTGGCGGAGCAACTCGCGGAAGCAGCGGGATCCGCGACGCCAGGGGCGACCTTTGCCGTGACCGAGGCATCATTCGTGGAATCAGCCCCAGGCCCCGGCCCAACCGAATGAAGCCGAACGCGCTCGTCCGGCGCATCCCGCGACGAAACGTGATCCATCGGAATTCGGTATCAAATTACCTAATCGGTGCCACTTTCTACACCCGGCCGACGGGGCCGGCCGTCGCGCCAAACTCGTTAAGCGATTGATCCTTTGGAGGTCGAAACCGCTTTCCGGCCATGCTAAGGGCTGCGCCAACTCCCATTCCTTTCCAGCCCTGCCCGGTTCCACCGGGCCGATGGACCCTGAGATGACCGCGACTGCCACCTCAAATGCTGCCGGCTCCGCCTGGGCGGATACGCTGCTCTTGTCGTTCGCACAGGCCGGTTACATCAGGGCCGAGCCCGCCATCCTGCAACCGGCCGAGCCGTTCCTGGATCTCTCGGGCGAGGACATCCGCAAGAGCCTGTACCTCACCACGGACCTCTCCGGCGAGGAGCTCTGCCTGCGCCCGGACCTGACGATCCCCGTCGCGCGCGACTATCTCGCCTCGACCCGCGCCGGCCAGCCGGCCGGGTTCAGCTATCTCGGCCCGGTGTTTCGCTACCGTAGCGGCCAGGCCAGCGAATTCCTGCAAGCCGGCATCGAATCGTTCGGCCGCCAGGACCGCGCCGCGGCCGACGCCGAGATGTTGGCCCTGGCGCTGGAGGCGACCGCCGCCTTCGGCGTCCGCGATGTCGAGATCCGCACCGGCGACGTCGCGCTGTTCAATGCCCTGCTGGATGCACTCAACCTCTATCCGGTCTGGCGCCGCCGCCTGGTCAAGGATTTCAACCGCAAGATCAGCCTGGAGCAGGATCTGGAGCGGCTGGCAGCCGCCAGCACCGCGACGCGCAGCGAATACGAGGGCGTGCTGGCCGCCCTCGCCGGCTCCGATCGCAAGGCGGCACTCGCCTTCGTGACCGATCTGATGTCGATCGCCGGCACCACCAATGTCGGCGGGCGCACCACGGCCGAGATCGCCGATCGCTTCCTCGAGCAATCGACGCTGAAGGGCGGCGCGCTGCCGCGCGAGGCGATCGCCGTGCTCAAGCGCTTCCTGTCGATATCAGGCAATCCCGACGACGCCATCGCCGAGCTGCGCGCACTCACGACCGACGCGAAGCTCGATCTCGCCCCGGCGATCGATCAGTTCGAGAGCCGCGTCGGCTTCATGGCGGCGCGCGGCATCGAGGTGAAGCAGACGCGCTTTTCGACCGCGTTCGGACGCGGCCTCGACTATTACACCGGCTTCGAATTCGAGCTGCATCACCGGGGCAACGGCGCCGAGCCGCTGGTCGCCGGCGGCCGCTATGATGGACTGATGACCCAGCTGGGCTCGGCTGAACCTATTCCCGCGGTCGGCTTCTCGGTCTGGGTGGATGCGCTGACGAAGATCGGCCGCAAGGTGGGAGCTTAGGTCATGAGCGCGCCATTCGTTCTGGCCGTTCCCTCCAAGGGCCGCCTTCAGGAGAATACCGAGGCCTTCTTCGCCCGCGCCGGACTCAAGCTGTCGAAGGCCGGCGGTGCCCGCGACTACCGCGGCACGATCGCAGGTCTCGACAATGTCGAGGTCGCCTATCTCTCGGCGAGCGAGATCGCCTCGCAACTCGCCCGCGGCTTTGCGCATCTCGGCGTCACCGGCGAGGACCTGGTGCGCGAGAACATCGCCGATGCCGACAAGCGCGTGTCGCTGATCGAAGGGCTCGGCTTCGGCTATGCCGACGTCGTCGTCGCGGTGCCGCAGGCCTGGATCGACGTCCGCACCATGGCGGACCTCGACGATGTCACCACCGGCTTCCGCGAGCAGCATCACATGCGGATGCGGGTCGCGACCAAGTTCGTCAACCTCACCCGCGGCTTCTTCCAGGCCCACGGCATCACCGATTACCGCATCGTCGAAAGCGCAGGCGCGACCGAAGGCGCGCCGGCGGCCGGCAGCGCCGAGCTGATCGTCGACATCACCACCACGGGCGCAACGCTCGCCGCCAACGGCTTGCGGGTGCTCGACGACGGTACAATCCTGCGCAGCCAGGCCAATCTGGTGGCATCCAAAGGGGCCGACTGGTCGCCGCAGGCGCGAGAGACGGCGCGTGTCATCCTCGATCACATCGCAGCGCGGGCGCGGGCCAACAAGTACCGCGAAGTCCGCACCCGCTTCCGGCAATGCGACGCTGCCCTGCTCGGCGAGGCCCATAGCCGGTACGGAGTCGAGGCGCCGTTCGGCGGTCCGACTTCGTCAGGCATGCTGACGCTGCACTGCCCGCCGGGTCAGCTCTATGCACTGGCGAGCTTCCTGCGCGAGCATGGCGCCGAGACCGTCTCGGTGGTCTCGCTGGACTACGTGTTCGATCGAGAGAACCCGCTGTTCGCCAAGCTCGAGGCGTTCCTCGGGCAGTGAGCCTCGGGTTCGTTCAGCATAGCGACAGCAAGCGGCAGCTACCATATGCTGTTGAGAACATCTAAACGCCTCTGGAACCTTGATCGATGACGCTGGGCTCTGACGTATCAGGCATGACGACCACCGCAGCGAGCGCCGCCGCGAAGGGGCTGTCGATAGTCGTCCCCGTCTACAACGAGGCGGCGGGGCTCGCTGCCCTGCATCAGCGCATCTGCGATCTCGCAAAGACGCTGCGGCAGCGCTATCGGCTGACTTGCGAGGTGGTCTACGTCGACGACGGCAGCAAGGACGCGACGCTGTCGATCGCGCGGTCGCTGCCGGCCGACGCGATCGACGTCCAGGTGGTGTCGCTGTCGCGCAATTTCGGCAAGGAGGCCGCGCTGATGGCGGGCCTCGACCATGCCCGGCTCGGCGCCGTCCTGTTCATGGACGGGGACGGCCAGCATCCGCCGGCGCTGATCGAACAGCTGGTGCGGCACTGGATCGATGACGGCTATGACGTCGTCTACACCGCCAAGGCGCATCGCGACAACGAGCCCTTCTTGCGCCGGGTCGCGGTGCACGGCTTCTACGCGCTGATCAATTGGGGCGCACGCCAGAAGATTCCCGAGGACGCCGGCGACTTCCGCCTGCTCTCGCCGCGCGCGGTCACCGCGCTCAGGCAGTTGCCGGAACGCAACCGTTTCTTCAAAGGCCTCGCCAGCTGGATCGGCTTTCGCCAGATCCGCGTCGACTACGAGCCTGCGGCGCGCGCCCATGGCGTCACCACCTTCAACGCCGCAAGCCTGCTCGGCCTCTCGATCGAGGGCCTGACCTCGTTCTCGGTGGCACCGCTGCGCTTCGCCAGCCTGCTCGGCGTCATCCTCGCCGGAGGTGCCTTCCTGTTCGGGCTGTCGATCCTCTGGGAGGTGTTCACGACCGGCAAGCAGGTGCCCGGCTATCCCTCGCTCGTGATCGGCCTGATGACGATCGGCGGCGTGCAGCTCATCATGATCGGCATCGTCGGCGAATATATCGGCAAGATCCTGTCCGAGCTGAAGGCGCGCCCGATCTACTTCGTCGCCGAGCACAGCGAGAAGCACTTCGAGGCCGGCAAGGCCGAGGACCCTTCAAGCCAGGACGCCCCGAACAGGACGGCGGCCGAATGAGCGCGGCCGCGAGCCCGCGGCGAATCTGGCTCTGCGCCGACGATTACGGCATCAGCCCGGCCGTCAACCGGGCCATCCGCGACCTGATCGAACGCGGCCGCCTCAACGCCACCTCGGTGATGATGGTGGGTCCGGCGATCGCGCGCAGCGAGATCGAGGCGCTTCAGTCCGCCGCAAAGACGAACCCGCGCTGCACGATCGGATTGCACGTGACGCTGTCGGCGCCGTTCCGGCCGCTCACCATGCATTTCCGACCGCTCGACGGCGACATGTTCATGCCGTTTCCCAAGCTGCTGCGTGCGGGCGTTCTGCGGCGGCTCGACCGGGAATTCTTCCGCAACGAAGTCAAGGCACAGCTGGCAGCGTTCATGGAAGCGTTCGGGCGCGCCCCCGACTTCGTCGACGGCCACCAGCATGTGCAGCTCTACCCGCAGGTGCGCGACGGCTTCGTCGATGCGGTCGTTGAGACTGCGCCGGCCGCCTGGGTGCGTCAGGGCGGCCGCGATCTGCCGCTCAGGCAACGGCTGGCCTCACCAAAAGCCATGGTGCTCGACAGTCTCAGCGCGCAATTCCGCCGCCGCGCCGGCAGCGCCGGCCTCAGCTTCAACCCCGGCTTCGCCGGCGCCTATGATTTTACGCGCGACGCCGATTTCGGCGCGCTGATGCGGCAGTTCCTGGAAGGCCTTCCCGACGGCGGCCTCGTGATGTGCCATCCCGGCTTCGTCGATGACGTCCTCGCCGGCCTCGACCCGATGACCGATGTCCGCGAGCGCGAGCACGCTTATCTCGCCAGCGACGCCTTTGCGCGCCTGCTGACGGACAGCAACGTGACACTGGGATGACCCCGGCGAGACGTGGGCCAGGAGGCAGCTTGTCGCATACGGAAATTTAATCCGGCCGGCACTGTTGGGGCCACAATGGAACCCTACATCTCCTGCGCGCTTGATTTTGCGCAAAGGAGACAGATCATGACGCCGCAGGAACGCCAGCTCGTCGACGACCTTTTCGACCGGCTTTCAAAGCTGGAAAATGCACCGCGCGATCCCGATGCGACCGCCGCGATCTCCGACGGTCTGCGCAAGGCGCCCGGCGCCGTCTATGCGCTGGTGCAGACCACGCTGTTGCAGGACGAAGCACTGAAGCGCGCCCATCATCGCATCCAGGAGCTGGAGGCCGCCCAAGCGCCCGAACCCGCCCAGTCCGGCGGCTTCCTCGACACCATGCGCGACTCGCTGTTCGGCGGCAGCCCCTCGCGTGGCTCGGTTCCGAACGTGCCGCCGCGTGAGCAGCGACCGGTCTGGAACACCGGCCAAGCGACGCAGCAGACGCAGCCAGGCTACGGCCAGCCGCCTTATGGACAGGCTTACGGCCAAGGGCCAGTGCAAGGGCCGGGACAAGGTTATGGTGCCCCGCCCGTGGGCGGTGGTGGCGGCGGCTCCTTCCTCGGCACGGCGGCGGCGGCCGCGGCCGGCGTTGTCGGCGGCTCGCTGCTGCTCTCCAGCATCCGTGGCATGATGGGTGGCTCGCATCAGCAGGCTTTCGGCGATACCAATGCCGCGGGCGACCGCAGCCCCTGGGGCGGCGGCGACCAGTCGGGCGGATCGCTGTCGCGCGATGCCGGCCTCAACGACATCGGCTCGAACCAGGATTCCCGCCAGGGCTTCGTCGACCAGGCCTCGAACGATCGCGACAACAACGATCAGAACTACGACGACAATAGCGACGACAACATGGACATGGCCGACGACAGCGATTTCGGCGGCGACGACGGCGGCAGCGATTACGCGTAAGGCCGTCTGGTAGCCGCGCAAGCAAGGACGGCCGCCCAAGAGGCGGCCGTTTTCATTTTCCAACCCTTGCTCAGAACCTCTTCCTTCTCCCCTTGTGGGAGAAGGTGGCGCGAAGCGCCGGATGAGGGGTATCTCTCCAAATTGCAACGCTGTTCGTGCGGACAGAGACCCCTCACCCGGCTTCGCTTTCAGCGAAGCCACCCTCTCCCACAAGGGGAGAGGGTAAAGCGAGCATCACATCACTACGACCCTGGTGCCGACATTGACGCGGCCGTAGAGGTCGATGACATCCTCGTTGCGCATTCGGATGCAACCGGAGGAGACGTTGGTACCGATGGTCCAGGGCTCGTTGGAGCCGTGAATGCGGTAGAGCGTCGAGCCGAGATACATCGCGCGGGCACCAAGAGGATTTTCCGGACCGCCTTCCATGTGCCGGGGCAGATCGGGACGGCGCGCGAGCATTTCCGCCGGCGGCGTCCAGTCTGGCCATTCGCGCTTGGCGGTGATCGATTTCACGCCGGACCAGGTGAAGCCGGGCCGGCCGACGCCGATGCCGTAGCGCATCGCCCTGCCGTTGCCCTCGACGAGATAGAGGAACTTGTTCGGCGTATCGACAACGATCGTGCCGGGACTTTCCTTGCCGTTATAGTCAACGAGCTGTTTCTCGAATCTCGGATCGAACGGACGCTGCCGAGGATCGATCGCCTCCTGCTGGAAAGCTGCGCCTTGCATCTGCGGCTCGCCCATCGGCGGCAGACGGCGCTGATCGTAGTAGGCCGGCTGCTGCTGATACACCGGCTGCTGTGGCGCGTAAGCCGGACCGCGGCCGGGACCGTCGCCGAACAGGAACTCGATGAAGCCGCCCCCCAGGTTCGAATTGGAAGCGACGCGCACCGGCGCCGGAGGCACCTGCGGCGCGTAGAGCACTGCGGGCGGATCGTTCGGCACGCTGTTGTCGAAGGCGCCGGCGCCGCTGGTGCCGGCCATGAAGGTGCAAGCGCTGCCGAGCAGCGCGACAGACATTTTCTTGAACATCGACGTACTCTGTACTGTTTCGTCTAGATCACATGCGTCGCGGAAGCTGCCTGGCTGATCGGCGCCGCGACGTGGTCAATAGAGAGCAAAAGCCGTTTCGTTTGGTAAACGCATCGGCCGTTTGGATTCACCACGTCGCGAGTGGCGGCGCAATTCGGCGATCAGCGTTTATTTTCCATGAACGCCGCGCGTCCATGGTTAATCGCTTCTTCGCGCAGCGTCGCCCGCGGCCGACTGGCAGTTCCCGCTGTGAACTTCGTGTTAAATCGCTTGTGCCTACAAAGACGCGTGAATGAGGTGGGGGGAGTTTCCTGATGGCTGTTCACCGCAAACGTTTTCGTGTCGAGGATATCGTCGGTGGCGAGATGCCCATTCCAGATGTAGTTGAAGAGGCCCCCCCGATGCATAACGAGATCATGGCCGAGTTGCGCGCGATCCGCGCACAGATGGCGAAGGGCGCCGCCCCGCTGTCCGGCAGCGCAGCCATGGCGGCGATCGACGCCTCGACGGCCCACGAGCTGGCCGAAGCGCGCACCATGCTCGATACCTACCGGGCACAGATCGAGCAGTGCGAGAAGCTGAAGGTCGAGCTCGACCTCATCCACGATGCCATCGATCGCACCAAGCGCGAGATCGCGACGCTGCACGGCAAGAGCTTCGACGGCGGCGAGATGGCCAAGGTCAATGGCGAGCTCGGCGCGGTGGTCGGCGGCACCGAGCAGGCGACCCAGCAGATCCTCGAAGCCGCTGAATCGATCGACCAGGCCGCCAGCGCAATGTCCAAGGTGGACTCGGCCGATCAGCAGAAGCGGCTGGCCGACGACATCCAGGAACGCGTCATCTCGATCTTCGAAGCCTGCAACTTCCAGGACCTGACCGGCCAGCGCATCAGCAAGGTCATGACCACGATGAAGTTCATCGAGCAGCACATCAACGCGATGATGGACATCTGGGGCGGCGTCGACGCCATCAAGGCCCATGTGCCCGCGCATGTCGACAACCGCAGCGACGACGAGAAGCTCCTCAACGGCCCGAAGCTCGCCGGCGACGTCGGCCATGCCTCGCAGGACGACATCGACGCGCTGTTCGACTGAGCGGACAAGACCGACAGAAAATAAAACGCCGGCCCAGGGCCGGCGTTTTTTTGATTTCTATCGCCTAACAAGAGACTGCCCCTTCTCCCCTTGTGGGAGAAGGTGGCGCGAAGCGCCGGATGAGGGGTATCTCTCCGCGCATTCCAATGAGAGTTAGACGTGGGGAGAGAGACCCCTCACCCGTCTCGCCGCTACGCGGCGAGCCACCCTCTCCCACAGGGGGAGAGGGGAAGTCGCACGATCGCCTTTAAGCCCGCGGCGCGCAGCGGACGTAGACCATGTTGCCGTAGCGGGTGGCGGCGTCCTTGTCGATGAAGCGGGTGATCAGGACGCGGCCGTCGAAGGAGATGATCTCGCGATCCTGCTCCCCAGGGGTCGGCCCCGCCGGTCCGATGTAGTTCTTGCCGCTCGGCGAGCCCTTCAGGCGCAGCTCCTGCGGCGTCGCCTGGTCGGCCAGATGCATGATCACGCCGCCGGAGGAGCCCGCGGTGATCACGTAGGGGTTCTTGCACTGCGCCCGGGCGGCTGCCTCGGTGCGGGCGCGGTCGGCCGGGTTCTGGAACGAAGCGAGACCCCAGCGGCCGACGATCTCGTCCGCGCGGATGGTGGCGGGCATTTCCGGCGCTGTGCCGGGCTCGGCTTCGGGCGGCGGAGACGACGACGAGAAGGACGGCAGGCTCATGCCGCCGCCGCAGGCGCCCAGCAACAGCGCCAGACAAGAGGCTGCCGCCAGATTGGCAACCGTGCGCGCGTGAGCTGAACTGATCATGGCATTCCCCCGAACAAGACGACGGCCGCACCCCTCCCGCAGCCAAGCGTAAAACCGCTGCCGGAGCAATGACGTCCTTCTGTACGCCGGCGCTCCGAACGAGTTTCCAATGCCACCATCCTATATCCGCCTCAACAATCGCTTAACCACCTTTGCTTGACAGGATCGCGGCCAAGCCATATTTCCGGGCGCACTATTAGCACTCGGAAAGCCCGATTGCTAAGCGCGCCGTTCGGTCTCTCGGGGAGAGGGTGGACGGTCGCGCCGCCCCACCGACTTCCACTCCTTCCGAAGCGAGCCTCCAAAGGGAAACGTCATGGCTAAATCCAAATTTCGTCCGCTGCATGACCGTGTCGTGGTCAAACGTATCGACGCCGAGGAAAAGACCAAGGGCGGCATCATCATTCCCGACACCGCCAAGGAAAAGCCGTCGCAGGGCGAGGTCGTCGCCGTCGGGCCCGGCGGCCGCGATGAGACCGGCAAGCTGATCCCGATCGACCTCAAGGTCGGCGACCGCGTGCTGTTCGGCAAGTGGTCGGGCACCGAGGTCAAGATCGACAACGAAGAGCTCCTGATCATGAAGGAGTCGGACATCATGGGCGTGCTGGCCTAAGGCCATCTGCCTGAACGGCCGCTGAATGCTCCATCGACATGCCCGGGCTTGCCCCGCCGAAGCGGCTACGGCCGTGCAGGCCGGACAAGCCCGGTAGGACGGAGAGAGCGCGGCAGCAAACAGCGCGAACAAGACACATCACGAAACACGAGGGATTGCAGACATGGCTGCCAAAGACGTCAAGTTTTCCGGAGACGCGCGCGACCGCATGCTGCGCGGCGTCGACATTCTCGCCAACGCCGTCAAGGTGACGCTCGGCCCGAAGGGCCGCAACGTCGTCATCGAGAAGTCGTTCGGCGCGCCCCGCATCACCAAGGACGGCGTCACCGTCGCCAAGGAGATCGAGCTCGAGGACAAGTTCGAGAACATGGGCGCCCAGATGCTGCGCGAGGTCGCCTCGAAGACCAACGACACCGCCGGCGACGGCACCACCACCGCGACCGTGCTGGCCCAGGCCATCGTGCGCGAAGGCGCCAAGGCGGTTGCCGCCGGCATGAACCCGATGGACCTCAAGCGCGGCATCGACACCGCGGTTGCGGCCGTGGTCAAAGACATCGAGAAGCGCGCCAAGCCGGTCGCCGCCTCCTCCGAGGTCGCCCAGGTCGGCACCATCTCGGCCAACGGTGACGCCGCCATCGGCAAGATGATCGCCCAGGCGATGCAGAAGGTCGGCAACGAGGGCGTTATCACCGTCGAGGAGAACAAGTCGCTCGACACCGAGGTCGACATCGTCGAAGGCATGAAGTTCGACCGCGGCTATCTCAGCCCCTACTTCGTCACCAACGCCGAGAAGATGACCGCCGAGCTCGAGGATGCCTACATCCTCCTGCACGAGAAGAAGCTCTCGGGCCTGCAGGCCATGCTGCCGGTGCTGGAAGCCGTGGTGCAGTCGGGCAAGCCGCTCGTCATCATCGCCGAGGACGTCGAGGGCGAGGCGCTGGCGACCCTGGTCGTCAACCGCCTGCGTGGCGGCCTCAAGGTCGCGGCCGTCAAGGCGCCGGGCTTCGGTGACCGGCGCAAGGCCATGCTGGAGGACATCGCGATCCTCACCGGCGGCCAGCTCATCTCCGAGGAACTCGGCATCAAGCTCGAGAACGTCACGGTGAAGATGCTTGGACGCGCGGGCAAGGTGGTGATCGACAAGGAGAACACCACGATCGTCAAGGGCGCCGGCAAGAAACCCGACATCGAGGCGCGCGTCGGCCAGATCAAGGCCCAGATCGAGGAGACCACCTCGGACTACGACCGCGAGAAGCTCCAGGAGCGCCTCGCCAAGCTCGCCGGCGGCGTCGCGGTGATCCGCGTCGGCGGCGCCACCGAGATCGAGGTCAAGGAGAAGAAGGACCGCGTCGAGGATGCGCTCAATGCCACCCGCGCTGCGGTGCAGGAAGGCATCGTCCCCGGCGGCGGCGTCGCGCTGCTCCGCGCCAAGAAGGCGGTGGGCCGTCTCACCAACGCCAATGACGACGTCCAGGCCGGCATCAACATCGTGCTGAAGGCACTGGAAGCCCCGATCCGCCAGATCTCCGAGAACGCGGGCGTGGAAGGCTCGATCGTCGTCGGCAAGATCCTGGAGAACAAGTCCGAGACCTTCGGCTTCGACGCCCAGACCGAGGACTATGTCGACATGGTCGAGAAGGGCATCATCGATCCCGCCAAGGTGGTGCGCACCGCGCTCCAGGACGCCTCCTCCGTGGCGGGCCTGCTGGTGACCACCGAAGCCATGGTCGCCGAGCTGCCGAAGAAGGAAGCTGCGCCGGCCATGCCGGCCGGCGGCGGCATGGGCGGCTTCTAGGCTCCGTTCCATTGCAGTATTGCGAAGGCCGCCTCCGGGCGGCCTTCTTTTTTGCCGACCCTGCCTCTCCGCTTTCCAATTCAACCGGCAGCCAAAAACCACTACGGTGGCGCCGATTCTAACTGTTTGGGCATGATCCTCTCGGAAAACCGCTTCACACTTTTCCGGATCATGCCCGTTGCCCGAGGTCTTCGTCGATGCGCGCGCTTCCGGTTTGTTCGACTGCCCTTCTGGCGGCTCTGCTCGCCGTCTCGCCCGAGTTCGCCTCCGCCCAGATGAAGCTGTCGCCGAAGGCGACGGCGCCGGGCGGCATCGAGACGCGCTATTTCACCTCGATCGACGGGCTGATGGACGGCAATGCCGACGTGATCCTGAAGGAGACGCGCCAGGGCAAGACGGTCACCGCGGCGGTGCTCGACGTCTGCTACCCGATCGCGAAAAACTCCGACCGCAAGGACCGCTTCGTCGTCAATCTCCAGGTCGCCGGCCAGACGCTGACGGGAACGACGCAGAGCATCAGTGAGAAGTCGCCGGTCAGCGTCAAGCTGACGCGCAAACAGTCCGGCGACACGTTCGAGTTCCGCGGCCAGATCGCGGTCGGCCAGGCGGTGACCGAGGTCACCTCGCCCGACAATTCCGATCTCAGCGAAAGGGAATTTCTGGACAACCAGACCTCCGACGACGGCATCACGCCGCAGCCGAAGGATTTCACCGACGTCTCGCCGGAAGCGATCGCAGTCAAGGTCAAGCTCGACGCGGCGACCGACTTCCTGAAGAGCCTGAAGGGCCAGGAGGTCGAGGTGACGCTGGCCAGCCTCACCGTCGGCTGCGACGCACTGCGCGCAGGCGAGCAGACCATCAACATGTCGGTCGATCCCGAGCGCGCCGGCGCGCTGCTGTCGAAATTCAAGGCGATGCCCGGCGTCACGGCCGCAGGCTGGACCGCGGGCATGACCGAGATGGACCGCACCATCCGCTTCCCCGCCGCGGACTGGCGCGAGGGCGACAAGATCAACAAGGGCAAGCTCGCGACTGCGGTGGCGAGCGTGCTGAGCAGGACACTCGCGGCAAAGCCGGTCTCGCAGAACTTCAACCCCGCGACCGGCAAGCTCAAGCTGGTGTTCAAGCGGCCGAACCAGGATCTTCCGGCGCTCGATCTCACCGACACGATCGAGGTCGCAGGGCTCGTGTCGCCGGACAAGCCAGGCACCACCGACAAGCTCATGCTCTGGATCGGCAGCCCCGCGACCACGACCGCCGACGAGAGCAGCGGTGCCAAGCTCAATCTGTCCGACGACGCGAGCCTGGACGAAGAAGGCGATCTGCCTGACGACAACGGCTCGATCGAGGCGCTTGCCAAGGAGCTGAAGGGCCAGCGCTGGGACGCCGACAAATCGGAGTGGAAATAGCACGCCGAACGATCATGCCCCGGACGCCATAAGCGCGTTGACGCGCGTCTTCGACGCGCTATGGCGAAGCGCTGCGAGCCGGGGCCCAGAGGCCGCAAGCGGAATCGCGGAGAGACAACTGGGTCCCGGCTCTGCGTCGCATCGCTTAGGCGACGCGCCTTGTCCGGGACACGAGAGCGTGCCTCAGTTCCCGTTGACGCGAAAGTGCAGCGGCTTGGGGCCAATCAGCGTCAGCACGTCGCCCTGGCGCCTCCAGGTTTCGACGCTGCCGAGCGCGGCCACGAGTTCGTCGTCGGCCTGCGCCTTCGCCGGCGGACAGGAACGGTCCTGGATCTGGCCGGGAAGGAAGATCACGGTGTTGCCGGCAACCGAGAACTGGCCCTTGCCGCCCTTGCACCAGAGCTCCAGCACGACTTCGCCATGGTCGCCGATCTCGATGTTCGGAATCCGCTTCGAGCCTGCTTGCGGCAATGCTTCCAGCGTCATCTCGGTGCCGAACGGGAAACCGTCCTCGGCACGCGCGAGCGTGGACATCGCGAGCATTGCAACTGCCGCACACACCAATCGCTTGAGCGAAACCATGAGACCTCTCGACCGACCCGATTTGCGGCACCTTCTATAAGATGGCGATGCCAATGAGAAGGTTCGCCCGGATGCAAAAAATCCCCGCGGGGGCGAACCTCGCGGGGATTTGTCTCAAGCGAGGCGCAGGCGACTATTTCAGGACCATCGCCGTGAACGGCCAGACATAGGCCTGCAACGTCACGAGCACGCCGACGAGGCACGCCAGCACGATCGAGTGCCAGAATACGAAGCGCAGGATGGTGCCCTCATGCCCGTACCAGTTGGTCGCTGTGGAGGCGACCACGATCGACTGGGCGTCGATCATCTTGCCCATCACGCCGCCGGAGGAGTTCGCCGCGCTCATCAGGATCGGCGACAGGCCGAGTTGCTCGGAGGTGATCTTCTGGAGGTTGCCGAACAGGATATTGGACGACGTATCCGATCCCGTCAGCGCCACGCCGAGCCAGCCGAGCAGCGTGCCGAAGAAGGGATACAACACACCGGTCGCGGCAAAGGCGAGACCCAGCGTTGCGTCGACGCCGGACAGACGCGTCAAGGTGCCGATCGCGAGCATGGCCGAGATCGTGATCAGCGAGATCGCGCACAGACGTATGGTGCGGCCATACTCGGCCACGAGCCGGCCGGGACCGACGCCCATCAGGACACCGGAGATGATCGCCGCGATCAGCATGCCCGTGCCGGTGAACGACAGGTATGTGAAGCTGAACACCGCAGCCTCTTTCGTCGGCCCTGGCGCGACCGGCGGCATCTTGTTGATCATCTGGTGCAGCTCGGGCACGGGATAGTTCCAGACGAAGATCGAGTTTGCCCAGCCCTTGAAGGCGCCGTTGCCCCAGATCAGCATCACGATGCAGACGATGATCCAGGGAAGAAGCGCATTGAAGAGCTCGGTCTGCGTCAGCGGCGTCTTGTCGAGCGGCTTTGCTGCCGCCATCGTCGAGGCCGATTCATCGTGGCCCCGCAGCGCCGGCGAGAGCCAGAGCTGCTTCGGTTGCCAGACCTTGAGGAACAGGATCAGGGCACCCATCGAGATCAGTGAGGCGCCGATGTCGACGATCCAGGGATTGATGTAGTTCGAAATCACGAATTGCGGGACGGCAAACGATAAGCCGGTGACGAGGATCGCCGGCCAGACGTCCTTCATGCCTTTCCATCCGGCGAACGCCCACACCACCCAGAACGGCACGATCAACGAGAAGAACGGCAATTGCCGGCCGACCATCGCGCCCAGGATGTAGGGATCGAGCCCGGTGACGGAGGCGAGGCCCTGGATCGGCGTGCCCAGCGCGCCATAGGCGACCGGGGCGGTGTTGGCGATCAGCGACAGGCCGGAGGCTGCGAGCGGCGAGAAGCCGAGCCCGATCAGCACGGCGCCGGTGATCGCGACCGGCGTGCCGAAGCCGGAGGCGCCCTCGAAGAACGCGCCGAACGAGAACGCGATCAGCAGCAATTGCAACCGCCGGTCCTCGGTGACCCCGCCGATGGCGCGCTTGAGCAATTCGAAGCGGCCGGTGCTCACCGTCACCTGGTAGAGGAAGATGACGTTGAGGACGATCCAGCCGATGGGGAAGAACCCGGTGACGATGCCCAGCACCGAGGCGCGGATCGACATGTTCGCGGGCATGGTGAAGACGAAGATCGTGATCAGGTTGGTCACGATCACCGCGATAACGGCCGCGATATGCGCCTGGACGCGGCCGCTCGCGATCAGGACCAGCAGCGTGACGACGGGCACCGCCGCCGCGATGGTCGACAGCACCGGGCTGTTGAGCGGATCATAGATTTGATTCCACATGGACTTTCTCCCCACGCATGTTGCGACAGGCGGCCCGCGTGGAGAGCCGTCCTGCTTGACGCTGAAAGTGAAAACCCCGAGCTGGACGCCAATTCCTCGCGAATGCAGGCGGTTCCCGTCCGCTCACAAGCTCGCGAAATCCAGACGCACCCTGCCCCGGGCCATCGAAGCCCATGCTAGGGTTGCGAGCTGCGACAATCCAACGCAAATTGCAGATCTTGCGACTTTAGTCTAAGCGCGCCCGTTTCTGCCATCGCCTCAAGTCTTTGGCTCTGGGCTGTTATGCACATCTCCCGAGGAGACCCTGCTCTGTGAAGAACATCAGCGCCACGCTCGCGATCGTCTGGCGAATCGCCATCCCTTATTTCCGATCGGAGGACAAATGGGCCGGCCGCGGCCTGCTCGCCGCCGTGGTCGCGATGGAGCTGGCACTGGTCGCGATCGACGTGCTCGTCAACCAGTGGCAGAACCGGTTCTACAGCGCGCTCCAGACCAGCGACTGGGACACCTTCGTCAGGGAGATCTGGATCTTCGTCGCGCTCGCGTTCACCTATATCGCGCTGGCTGTCTACAAGCTTTACCTGAACCAGTGGCTCCAGATTCGCTGGCGGCAATGGCTCACCCGGCATTATCTTGGCGAATGGCTTCAGAGCGCCACGCACTACCGCATGCAGCTCAAGGGCGATGCGGCCGATAACCCGGACCAGCGCATCACCGAGGACGTCAAGAGTTTCGTCGAGCAGACCCTGACCATCGGGCTCGGCCTGCTCTCGTCGATCGTGACGCTGTTCTCATTCGTCATCATCCTTTGGGGCCTATCCAACGCCGCGCCGCTACGCCTGTTCGGCACCGATCTCATGATCCCCGGCTATCTGTGCTGGGGCGCGCTGATCTACGCGATCTTCGGCACCGCGCTGACGCACTGGATCGGTGCGCCGCTGGTCAACCTCAATTTCGAGCAGCAGCGCTACGAGGCCGACTTCCGCTTCAATCTCGTCCGCGTCCGCGAGAATTCCGAGCAGATCGCGCTGCTCAGGGGTGAAGGCGCCGAACGGGCCCGCCTGCTCGATCGCTTCGGCTTCGTAATCGCCAACTGGTACGCCATCATGAGCCGGACCAAACGCCTCACCGCGTTCACGGCCAGCTATCAGCAGGCCGCAGTGATCTTTCCGTACGTGCTGGTGGCGCCGGCCTTCTTCGCCAAGAAGATTCAGCTCGGCGACATGATGCAGACCGCATCCGCCTTCTCCAGCGTACAGGGCGCGCTGTCGTTCTTCGTCACGGCTTACCGGTCACTGGCGGAGTGGCGCTCGATCGTTGCGCGCCTCGATGGCTTCGAGATGTCCGTCGATTCAGCCGCGAACCTGCCGGCACATGAGCCTGCCATTACGCTGGAGGTCGCCGGCGGCGGCCGCCATATCGACCTCGAGCAGCTCTGCGTGAACCTGCCCAACGGCACGCCGCTGGTTGCCGCCAAGGCCTTCACCATCGAGACGTCGGAGCGCGTGTTGGTGACCGGACCTTCGGGCTCCGGCAAGTCCACGCTGTTCCGGGCCATCGCCGGCATTTGGCCGTTCGGTACCGGCACGGTTGTCATCCCCGAGAAGGCAAAGCTGATGATGCTGCCGCAGCGGCCCTATTTTCCGGTCGGCATGTTGCGCGATGCCGTTGTCTATCCGGCATCGCCCGGCGCGTTTGACGCCGCGCAAGTCCGCGACGCTCTGATCGCCGTCGGGTTGCCCGACCTTGCCGAGCGGCTGGAGGAGGACGGCCACTGGAACCGGATGCTGTCGCTCGGCGAGCAGCAGCGCCTGGGGCTTGCGCGCGCGCTGTTGCATGTACCGGACTATCTGTTCCTGGACGAGGCCACGGCGTCGCTGGACGAACCCTCCGAGGCCCGGCTTTACCGCCTGCTGACGGAGAAGCTGCCGCAGGCCACCATCGTCTCGATCGGCCACCGCTCGACGCTCGACGCCTTCCACACGCGCAAGGTCGCGCTGGTGAAGGACGGTGCGATCCACGTCCTCGGCGGCGAACGGGCGGCAGCGGAGCCGAGCGCGGCGCGTTAACGCGCGAGCGGCCTGTTACCGCCGCTTTCTGCGTCGCCATGGCCGGGCTTGTCCCGGCCATCCATGAGCTCATTGCGCGACAGTGCCGAAGACGTGGACGGCGCGGGTCAAGCCCGGGTATGGCGCTTGTGGAGAGACCCGAGCCCAAAAGCAAAGGGCGGCAGATCGCTCTGCCGCCCTTGCCGAATGACTTGGTGAAGTCGTCTCCGGAAGAAACTTACTTCAGATTGGTCATCGCCGTCAGGTCGACAGAGAGCTTGGCGACGCCAGCAGCGCTACACCAGTTGGAGCCGAAAGCCGTGGCTGCGTTCGCACCACCGTTGATCGGGGTGACGAAGCCGGGGCTCGAGTTGGTGGCGGAGAAGTCACTGGTGAAGGCGTTGCAGTCACCCTTCGACAGATCGGTGTCATAGTAGCGCAGATCGAGCGTGAGCACCTTGTAGGTGAAGCCGACACCGACGTTCCAGGTGTTGTAGCTCGGCTCCTTGATGCCGTTCGCGTAGACCGGATCGCCTGCGATGCCATAGAAGATGTCGGATGTGCCGAGCCACTGGCGGCCGAACTCACCCGACACATACATGCCGACGCCACTGGCGCCGAAGGTCGTGCTCGGCGCAGTCCACTTGGCCGTGACCGAGGCGTAGTTGCCCCAGGCGCCGAGGTTCAGGAAGTTCGGCGAATAGTACTCGTTGAAGCCGACCGTCCACTGGTCGTTGATGGCGACGTTCAGCTTGGCATAGGCTTCGAAGAAGCTTGCGTCCTTCTTGGCAAAGTTGCCGTTGATCGGAAGGCCGATCGCGCCCTGGGAATTATCCAGGTCGGTACCGCAATTGCCCTGCGCGAGGGTGCCCTGCGAGCCGAAGCAGCTTCCGCCCGGATAGAGGTAGCCCCAGACACCGAAATCGAAGGCGAACATGCCGAAAGTCGGGCGGATACCGCCGTAGATGTCGACTTCTGCCGCGGCGCGGTTCGGGAACGAGATGCTCGCGGCGGCCGTACCGATATAGAGCTGGAGGTCCTTGTTGACGTTGTAGCGCGGCTCGAAATAGGCCGTCACCGACGGGTTGTGGTTCGACTGGGTAATACCGCGGAAGATGTAATCGCTCATGATGCCGGCGCCGAAAGCGACATCCCACGGATCGAAGGCCGGGGGCGGCGGGGCCTTCAGCGCCTTCACTCGCAAGTCTGCCGCGAAAGCCGAGCCCGTGACCATTGCCAGCGCCGTTGCCAACAAAACCGCTTTTTTCATTTCGATCCCCATCACCAATTCTTAGACCCCAGTCGGATCCCGGAAGCCCCCCGGGGTGCTCGACCTGATTGCAAATTACATCACTGCGACAATCTGGATCGGCGGATAGGAACCGTGAAGCAAAAAGCGCGGGCATCTGCCGACTTTTTAGGCGTTTTGACCATTTCACGAAAGGTTGTTCGCCTGTGTGGCTTCCCGATCACATTTTTCTCATTCCAAAGTGCACAGGAGGCCCGTGTAAGTCCGGGGGTCTTCGGCTGGGGTGACGCCCAGGCCACGAATCAGACAGGCGCGGCAAAGCTGAGACTGAATCAGCTTGCGACGATGCAAAAAGGCCGCAGCGCCCGGCGCCGCGGCCTTCCTGATTGCAGATCGCTTCAAGAGCCAGGGAGCGGCCGGGCTTACCCCTGTCCCTCGGCCGGCGCGGGTTCCGCAGAAGACGAAGGCATCGCCCAGCTTGTCTCGGAGGCAGGCTCGGGAGCCGGAGCTTCCACCGGTGCCGACGGTTTCGGAGCAGGAGCTGCCTTCGCCTTCTTCGGTGCCGCTTTCTTCGCGGCCTTCTTGGGTGCGGCCTTCTTGGCCGACTTCGCCGCAGCCTTCTTGGCGGCTTTCTTCGGGGCTGCCTTCCTGGCAGACTTCTTCGCAGCTTTCTTTGCAGTCTTCTTGGCAGACTTCTTTGCGGACTTCTTGGCCGACTTCCTTGCGGTCTTCCTCGCTGCTACGGCCTTCTTCGCTTTCTTGGCCTTCTTGCTTTTCTTCTTCTTCGCTTTCGCCATCGTGGTCCTCCTGTTGCCGCCGAACAATGGTCGATCGGGCGTCGTTCTGCCGTCACCTTCGGACGAAAGCTCGAGCCCCTGAAAGCTCAAGCTTGTGCATTCGATGTCGGCCGCGACCCGCCCGTAGCCCAATCGAGAAGCTCAATCGTGTGTACGACCGGAACTGACGTGCCACTGGCAATCTGCACCATGCAGCCGATATTGCCCGCGGCAATCATGTCCGGCTTGACGCTTGCGATGTTGGCGACCTTGCGGTCGCGCAACCGGCCCGCAAGCTCGGGCTGGAGAATGTTGTAGGTCCCCGCCGAGCCGCAACACAAATGGCTCTCGGGCACATCTTTCACCACGAATCCATTCTTGGAAAGCAATTCTTTCGGAAGGCCCGTGATTTTCTGCCCGTGCTGCAACGAACACGCGGAGTGATAGGCGACGACGATGTCGTCCTGTCTCGCAGTTGTCGCGAGTTCGAGGCCGGCGACGTATTCGGTGATGTCCTTGGCGAGCGCCGACACCTTCGCCGCATCGGCCGCGAACGCGGAGTCCTCGCGCAGGAGATAGCCATAGTCCTTGATGACCGTGCCGCAGCCGGAGGTCGTCACCAGGATGGCGTCGAGCCTCTCGCCGGCCGCTTCCTTGCGCCACGCCGCGACGTTGGCGCGAGCTCGCGCCAGCGCATCCCGGTCGTTGCCAAGGTGATGGGTCAGCGCACCGCAGCACTGCTCGTCCCGGACCAGGACCACCTCGATGCCGTGGCGGGTGAGGAGGCTGATGGCGGCCTGGTTGATGCGCGGCGCCAGCACCTGCTGGGCGCAGCCCTGGAGGAGCGCCACACGCCCGCGCTTCTTGCCGAGCGCCGCGAATACGCTGCCCGCGGCGGGCCCGGCCGGCGGCAATTGGTTCGGTGCCAGCGCCAGCATCGCCTTGATGCGCTGGACCAATCCGGGCGTCGCCGAAGGCCGGGGCGTCGGCAACAGGACGCTCAGCGGACGCGCCAGCCGCGCCAGCCACATGCTGATGCGGAAGCGCTGCGGGTCCGGCAGGACGAAGGCCAGCACCTGGCGCAGCAGCCGCTCGGCCAGCGGCCGCTGATAACGCTGCTCGATCCGAACCCGGGCCTGGTCGACGAGGTGCATGTAGTTCACGCCCGAGGGGCAGGTCGTCATGCAGGCAAGGCACGACAGGCAGCGGTCGATATGCTTGACCACCTCGGCCGTCGGCGCCTGGTCCTTCTCCAGCATCTCCTTGATCAGGTAGATGCGGCCGCGCGGGCTATCGAGCTCGTCGCCGAGCAGCACATAGGTCGGACAGGTTGCGGTGCAGAAGCCGCAATGGACGCAGGCACGCAGGATCTTGTCGGCTTCCGCGATATCGGGGTCGGCGAGTTGCGCGAGCGAGAATTCGGTCTTCATGACGCAGCTCCCCGCGTCAGCCGTCCCCGGTTGAGAATGGCCTTCGGATCGAAGCTGGCACGCACCCGCTCGCTGAGCGCGGCGATCCCGGGCGCCTGCGGCTGGAACACGTCGATCGCGCGCCTGACATCCTCGGCCGCCCGGATCAGCGTGGCGTGCCCACCGACCGCGTTCGTGCGCTCGCGCACGGCCGGGGCATGCGCGTCCGGCTTCGGTGGCACTGCCGCCCAGATCAGCCCGCCGCCCCAGTCGTAGATCACATCGCCCCCCGTCTCGCGTGCCAATTGGGTGCCGAGTGCCGCGCCCGAGGCCGGCGGACAGACGATCCGCCACACCGGCCAGGCGCCGAGCGCGCCGCTTGCCGCAAACGGCAGCACATCGCGGATCGCGGCCCATAGCGCCGCAGATGCCCCATCCTCGACCAGCGTCGCGGTTCCGAACGACGCCAGCAATTCGCGTAGCGATCCGGCGCGGTGCGCGGCGGAGGCGGTGATGCCCTCGACCCGCAGCGCGGTCAGCGCCTCCCCCTGGCCTGCGACGTCGCCAATCCCTTCGGTCCTGGCCCGGAATGCCGATTGCGGCAGATGCGCGGCTCCGGACACGTCGAAGGGCGAGCCCAGCGCCGCGGTCATGGCCTTGTTGGCGGCGGCATCTTCGAGCCCGTGCAGCAGCAGCGTCCGCTCGGCTTCCGGCTTCGGCATTACCTTGAGCGTGACCTCCGTCATCACCGACAGCGTGCCCCAGGAACCGGCGAGCAGCTTGCAGAGGTCGTAGCCGGTGACGTTCTTCACCACCTTGCCGCCGGTCTTGAAGCTGTCGCCAAAGCCCGAGACGGCGTGCGCCCCCAACAGATGATCACGCGCTCCGCCTGCCCGGATGCGCCGCGGACCGGCGAGCCCGGCCGCGATCATCCCGCCGATCGTCCCGAGCGCGGGGGTGCCCAGCAGCGGGGCGGTGTTCATCGGCTCGAAGGCGAATTGCTGGTTCTTGGCATCGATCAGCGACAGCACGTCGGCGAGCGGCGCCCCGGCCTGGAGCGTGACGATCAGCTCGTTGGGCTCGTAGGAGGTTACGGCATTCAGCGCGGAGACGTCGAGCACGGCGTTGGTCGCCATGGCGTGGCCGATGCTGCGCTTGGAGCCATGGCCGATGATCTCGAGCGGCTGCTCATTGGCAATCGCCGCGCGCACCACCTCTTCAACGTCTTTGGCGTCTCTGACCTTGAGCGTATCCACGGGCAAAGGCGGTAGCGAAATTCGCCGCCAAAATCAAATGCAGGGTGACGCCGGCGACCATTGCCGCCGCGATCGGGATCCACCACGGGCCCAGCCGCGATTCAATCTCCATCGAAGCATTCACGACACCGACACTTCGATCACCGGCGAACCAAAGCCGCCAGGCTATCGCTACAAGTCTGCACCGATCGCGCTCGAGGCCAACCGATGGAGACAGACATCATGAATCACTATGCCACGCAGAAATCCCTCAGCGAGGCCGTCGACGGCGGCGGCCTGCTCGTCGTCGCGCAATGGGAGGCAAGGCCGGACGAGGCCGACAAGGTCGCCGCGATCCTCGACCGCTTCCTGCCGGAGGCGCAGCGCGAGGACGGCGTCAAGCTGTTCCTGATCTCGCGCGCCAAGGACAATCCGGCCCAGTTCCTGTTCTACGAACTGTTCCGCGACGAGGCGGCATTCAAGGCGCACCAGGAGAGCGCCCATTTCAAGACCTGGATCGCCGGCGAAGCGCTGCCGCTGCTGGCAAAACGCGAACGGGCTCAATACGGGCTGCTGTGAGGGTCGCTTTCTTCCTTCTCCCCTTCACAAGGGGAGAGGGTGCAACGTCAGCACGGCCGTCAGAACCGCGGGATGTCCGGAAACGCCACCTTGCCCGCATGCACATGCATGCGGCCGAGCTCGGCGCAGCGGTGCAGGGTCGGAAACACCTTTCCGGGATTGAGCAGGCCCTGCGCATCGAAGGCGCATTTCAGCCGCTGCTGCTGGTTGAGGTCGATCTCGGAAAACATCTCCGGCATCAGGTCGCGCTTCTCGATGCCGACGCCGTGCTCGCCGGTGAGCACGCCGCCGAACTCGACGCAGGCGCGCAGGATGTCGGCGCCGAAGGCTTCGGCGCGCTCGATCTCGCCGGGCTTGTTGGCATCGTAGAGGATCAGCGGATGCAGGTTGCCGTCGCCGGCGTGGAACACGTTGGCGCAGCCGAGCTGGTATTTTTCCGAGAGCTCGCGGATGCGCGCCAGCGCCTTCGGCAGCGCGCCGCGCGGGATGGTGCCGTCCATGCAGAGATAGTCCGGCGAGATGCGGCCGACGGCAGGAAACGCGGCCTTGCGGCCGGCCCAGAACAGGTTGCGCTCGGCCTCCGAGGTCGAGATCTGGCACGTGGTCGAGCCGCAGGCATTGGCGATCGTCTCGACGCGCGTGATCAGCTCGTCGACCTCGATTTTTGGACCGTCGAGCTCGATGATGAGAAGCGCCTCGACGTCGAGCGGATAGCCGGCATGGACGAAGGCCTCGGCGGCGTGGATCGCCGGCTTGTCCATCATCTCCATGCCGCCCGGAATGATGCCGGCACCGATGATGCGCGCGACGCATTCGCCGGCCGCCTCGACCTCTGCAAAGCCGACCATCAGCGCGCGCGCCGTCTCCGGCTTCTGCAGGATGCGCACCGTGATCTCGGTGATGACACCGAGCAGGCCTTCCGACCCGGTGATGACGCCCATCAGATCGTAGCCCGCGTTCTCCGCAGACTTGCCGCCGATGCGCAATATTTCGCCGCTCATCAGCACGATCTCGCAACCGAGCACGTTGTTGGTGGTCATGCCGTATTTCAGGCAATGAACGCCGCCGGAATTCTCGGCGACATTGCCGCCGATCGAGCAGGCGATCTGCGAGGACGGATCGGGCGCGTAATAGAAGCCGGCATGCGCGACCGCCTGGCTGATCGCAAGGTTGGTGACGCCGGGCTCGGTGACGACGACGCGGTTGTCGAAATCGATCTCGCGAATGCGCTTGAACTTGCCGAGCCCCAGCAGCACGCCGTCTTCGAGCGGCAGCGCGCCGCCGGACAGCGAAGTGCCGGAGCCGCGCGGCACCACCTTGATGCCTTGCGCAGCACAATATTTCAGGACGAGCGAGACCTGCTCGGTCGTATCGGGCAGCACCACGACCATCGGCGGCTGGCGGTAGGCGGTCAGCCCGTCGGATTCATACGCCCGCATCTCGGCTGCGCTGTCGATCACGCCCTCACCGGGGACGATTGCGCGCAACGCAGCAATGATGTCCGCGCGGCGCGCGAGCACCGCCTGGTCGCTCGCAGGCATCATGATGGTCATGACATATCCTTCCGGCTCATAGCCCACGATCAAATTTATCGCGGCAAATCAATCACGTCCGCGCCTGTTTGGGTAGGCCATCCGAAAGTCGGATCGATGATGTTCCGCGAGTTCGCTCTGGGACAAGTAGGAAATCGTGAAACCTGTCATGGTTTGATGGCTTGTCCAAGCCGAGCAGGCCTGCCAAAAGCGGCGGGCCGGCGATTGTCGATCAGGCAAGAGACTGACCAGACCCACCAGGGAAGAGACGAAGAGCACCCGATGACAAAACTGACTTTTGGCGCACTGACGATCCTCACCGTGATTGCCACCGCACCCGCCGCGATGGCGCAGGATGTCGCGGCCGGCAAGACGTCGTTCAACAAATGCCTGGCCTGCCACGCGATCGGCGAAGGCGCCAAGAACAAGGTCGGCCCCGAACTCAACGGCCTCAACGGCCGCAAGTCGGGAACCGCGCCGGACTACAATTATTCGGACGCGAACAAGAATTCCGGCATCACCTGGGATGAGGCCACGTTCAAGGAATATATCAAGGACCCCAAGGCCAAGATTCCCGGCACCAAGATGGCGTTCGCCGGCATCAAGAACGAGACCGAGATCAACAATCTCTGGGCGTTCCTCGCCCAATACGACAAGGACGGGAAAATCAAGCAGTAGGCGCGCAAAAGGCGGCCGCCAGAGCTGACGCGTTTTCTTCACGCGAACTGATATCCACTTAGCTCGAGAGCGCCTTAGTCGGCGGCCGCCTGCGCCGGGACGATCCTGCCGATCATCGTCTCGATCTCCGCCTTCACGAGATCCGGCACGGCGTTCTGCACCATGTGGCCGAGGTCGGGCAGCACGATCAGCTTCGCATTGGGCACCGCTGCGGCGAACGGGCGCGCGTGGATGCTGGTTTTCACCGTCTTGTCGGGCTCACCGGCGACGATCGTGACCGGCGCCCTTATCTCGCCATAGCGCGCGACTTGCGCGGCGACCGACTCTTTCAGAGTCACCAGATCATAGGCATTGGCGATGAACTCGCGTGGACGCAGCAATAGCGGCGTCGCGGAGTCCTTGACGAAGCCATCCGGCATGGTTTGCGGCAGGAAGACGTTGCGTGCGCCGGATTCAGCGAGGACATAGCCCAGCGGCAGCGTGATCGTGTAGGCGAGCAGCGGGCCGATCACGGGCGTTGCGATGATCTCGTTGTAGCGGCCGACACCGCCGCGCCAGGGATGAGTGACGGGCGCGAGCATGATGAGACCGGCAACGCGCTGCGGATGATCGAGCGCGATCCGCGCGCCGAGGGCGCCGCTCCAGGAATGCACCACGAAAACCGCGCGATCGATCCCGAGCCTATGAAGCGCCTCATCGATCATCCGCGCCTGGATTTGCGGCGTCGAATCTTGCCGCCGCCCGCGCGTGCTCCAGCCATGGCCGGGACGATCGATCAGAATCACGCGGCGGTCCCCGGCGAGGATGTCGCCGAGCGGCCGCCGCATCGCTTCAAGATTGGAGCTCGCGCCGTGCAGCATCACGATCGGAAGACCCGAATCGCGGGGACCGATATCGACGACGTGAAGCCTCGCGCCGTCGACCTCGACCATCCGGCCCTGAGGCGGAAAGGCGCGTTGCACGGCGACGATTCCCGCCTGCGTGACCAGTGCCAGCAGGACCAGCGCCGTCACGACTGACATCACGATCATGGAGAAATTCCGAGTGATCCTGGGCACAGGGCAGCTACGGGTCTGATCGCACGGCAGTTTCGCCGCCGGCTTTCCGCGCTTCCACTGAAAATCCCGGGGCTGTGGATATGTGCATAATTGCGGAACGAGAAAACTCAATAATATCAACGATATTCCAGGAGAGCACGCAAGCCCCGGACCAGCTTCATGCAGCCGTCATCGCCGCTTCCATATAATCGCCATGGTCGGTTCCGCCATCTAGGCGCGGGTAGGTGCCGATCCTCCTCGCAGCCTCGGGCGATGCGGGAAAGACCGGCAGGATTTGTCCTGGTTTGACCGGAGAATTTTCAATGAGCTTCAGATCGAACGACACTGCAATCGACGAAATTGTCGCGAGCTGCAATGGTGACTTGCGCGGTGCCGTGCGGGCTCTGCTCCTGATCAACGAGCATCTCGAGACCGAGCTCGCAAAGGCTTACGCCGCAGCCGCCGCCCGCGGCCTCGTCGAGCGCGGCAGCAGCGTCCTGCATTGAGCGCAGGCTAGTCCGTACCGTCTTCCTCTTTCTCCTCCTCGGGCGTGACCGGGGGACAGACGCGGATCGTCGAACGGGCAAGCCTGGCATCGGCCCTGGACTTGTAGGGACCGTCGCCGAACCAGATATCGCCGATGATCACGGGATTGCTGGTCACGATATTGCATTTTCCAGTGGCGCGGTTGCCGACCACCCAGAACAATCCGTCGGCAAAGCTCACCGCCCCCGACGCGAGCAGCAATATGGCTGCGACTCCCAAACGCTTCATGGCTGTGCTCCCTGCCCTGCAGGTAGGCCTGCAGCAGGTCCCGCAATAGCCCTCGCGACGGCCCGCTTCGGATCGTGGTTAATCCGGACACGCCGCGACCGCTCGGCAGTTGATCAACTTGTCCCGATTGTCTTGAGCACGATCTTCTTCGGAAAACCGCTGCACCCCCTCTACGGATCGTGCCCTAGATGTCGCGACCTTCGACCTTCTCGGTCAGTGCCTTGACCTGATCGGGGATCTTTTCGAGGTGTGGATTGACGGCGAGCGCCTTGCGGTAAGCGTCCAGCGCGCGCTTCTCGTCGCCGACCTCCTGCATGATCATGCCGAGGCCGGCGAGCGCGCCGAAATGGCGCGGCTCCCGGACCAGCACTTGCTGGATATCCGCGAGAGAGCGGCCATAGTCGTTCTGCATGTAATAGAGCGTCGCCCGCCGATTCCAGGCCTCGATGTAATCGGGCCTGAGCTTGATGACCGAATCCAGCAGCTTGATCGCGACATCGATCTTCTTCGCATCGACCGCGGTCTTGGCGCGTGACATCAGAAGCGCGGCGGTGTCGCTCGGGGTCTGGAGCCAGATCGCCCAGATCCTCGCCTCGACATGCTTGGCGCTGGCCTCGTCGGGAGCGGCCTTCAGCGCGCCGAACAGGAAATCGAGATTCTTGCCGCGATCGACCTTGGGCAGCTTGGCCGGCGCTTCGGGTAGCTTCTTCTGCTTGCCGGGCGGCTCAACCTGCTGCGCCACGGCTGGAGCCAGACCGGCGGCTGCAAGCGCAAGGGCCAGGCATAGGGTGCGGGCGAAAGGGAATCTCACTGCCATGGTGAAAGTCTAAACGCGCAAAGCCGCCCTTGCAAAGCAAAGGCGGCGTCAAACTCGTGTGAGCCGTGGTCTTGCGGGGCGCGCGAAGGCGTCCGGCCGGGCGAGATCAGCCCTGCCGCGCCTTGAAACGGCGCTGCACCTTGTTGATCACATAAACCCGGCCCTTGCGGCGGACCAGGCGGTTGGCGCGATGGCGACCGCGCAGCGATTTCAGCGAGTTACGGACCTTCATGGCAGAATCCTGAACGTTCGAAAGGCCGTGTTCGGCACTACCGTTTCGGCACGCGCGAATGTGGCAAAATGAGATTTTTCCCGCTGGCGGACCGACCGCCCGGGACGGGGCGGTTCTTAAGGCATGGCGGGAGGTGATGTCAATGTTCACTGCCCCGGTTCGGGCCACCAAATTCGCGAAAACAACCCCATGCACAGTAGAAGCGGCCGGATCGGCCCGATCTACCCGACCGACAAGCTCCCGCAATGTCTTGCCAAATTCGTTATATCATATAATCAATTTGGCAACCGGTCGGGAGGAAACCAATGCCGAAGCTGAAGCTGCCGAACATTGACGATGTCGTCGCCATCGACATCCACACTCATGCCGAGGAGCCCTGCGGCTGCCACCCAGACGATGGCTATGATGATTTCCAGGCGCAGATGGCCGAGTACTTCAAGTCGCCGAACAAGCATCCACCGACCGTGCCGGAGACCGCGGCCTATTACCGCTCCAAGAACATCGCCGCGGTGATCTTCCCTGTCGATGCCGAGCGCGAGACGGGCTTCCGCCGCTACAACAATTACGAGATGCTGGAGGTCGCCTCCGAGCATCTCGACGTCCTCATCCCCTTCGTCTCGATCGACCCGCACAAGGGCAAGCTCGGCGCCCGCGAGGCGCGCAAGCTGATCGAGGAATACGGCGTGCGCGGCTTCAAATTCCACCCGACCATGCAGGGCTTCTACGCCAACGACCGCATGGCCTATCCGCTCTACGAAGAGATCAACAATGGCGGCGCGATCGCGCTGTTCCACACCGGCCAGACCGGCGTCGGCTCCGGCATGCCCGGCGGCATGGGCATGCGGCTGAAATATTCCAACCCGATGTACATGGACGACGTCGCGGCCGATTTCCCCGACCTCAAGATCATCCTCGCCCATCCCTCCTTCCCCTGGCAGGAGGAGGCGCTGTCGGTCGCGACCCACAAGCCGAACGTCTATATCGACCTCTCGGGCTGGTCGCCGAAATACTTTCCGCCGATCCTGGTGCGCTACATCAACTCGATTCTGCAGGACAAGATGCTGTTCGGCTCGGACTGGCCGGTGATCACGCCGGACCGCTGGCTGTCCGACTTCGCCAAGATCGAGATCCGCGACGAGATCCGGCCGAAGGTCTTGAAGGCGAACGCGCGCAGGCTGTTGGGGATCTAAGGCGGAGTGGGCTTAAGTTGAATCAAGCGGCCGCGGGCTCAGTGCACCTCCCCCGCTTGCGGGGGAGGTCGCGCCGAAGGCGCGGAGGAGGGTTCTTTCCTCCAGGGGATCGTCCCGCCGTGGTGACACCCTCCCCCGCAAGCGCAGGGCTATCGCATATGAGATGTCGCTATGGGCACCGGCTGTCTCCACAGCGTCGTGGCCGGGCTTGTCCCGGCCATCCACGCCTTTCCACGCGGCACAAGAACGTGGATGCCCGGGACAAGCCCGGGCATGACGACCTCTGCAAAATTCAAATGCGATAGCCCTGCCCGCAAGCGGGGGAGGGAGCATACCTCCATTGTTGCGGCGTTCGATCATGCGATCGAAGCGCGCAAGATGTCAGACCTGCGCAAGGCCTCCATCGACGAAGACCTCACCGCCGGTCATGAAGCTGCTGTCCGAGGACGCCAGGAATGCGGCCACGGCCCCGGTCTCGCTCGGGTCGCCCACGCGCCCGATGGGGGTCGAGCTGCCGAGCGCGTCAAATGCTTCCTCGCCCACGATCTCGAGCGCCAGCTCCGTCTTGGTCGGCCCCGGCGACAGCACATTGACGCGGATGCCGGTGCCGCGCAGGTCCAGCGCCCAGCTGCGCGCAAGGTTGCGGATCGCCGCCTTGGTCGCACTGTAGATGCTGAATTGCGGCGTGCCCATCACGCCCGTGCTCGAACCGGTCAGGATGATCGACGATCCCTTTCGCATCAGCGGCAGGGCCTTCTGCACCGTGAACACCAGCCCCTTCACATTGACGTCGAAGATGTGATCGTAGTGCTCGGGCGTGATCTCGCCGAGCGGCGCAAACAGTCCGGTCCCGGCATTGGCGAACAGGATGTCGAGCCCGCCACGTTCGGCTTTGACTGTCGCGTATAGCCGGTCGAGGTCGGACAGATCCGTGACCGAGCCTCTTACGGCGCGCGCCGAGGACCCCAGCTGCGCGAGGGCGGCGTCGAGCGGCTCCTGCCGCCGCCCGAAGATATAGACGAACGCGCCCTCATCAACGAACCGCTTGGCGGCTCCGAGCCCGATGCCGGTTCCGCCGCCTGTCACCACCGCCGTCTTGCCTTGTAGTCTGCTCATGATGTGCTCCTTCACTAGGGTTGCACTGAGCTGGCGGCGTACCCACCTATCGACAAGTATGCACCTTTTGGTAAGTACCCAAAAAATGTCGTCAGATCGTTCAGACCTCCTCTCCCCGCCGGCGCAGGCTCAAGCAGACGTCCAGCGTTGCACTCCGAATCTGCCCGGCTTCACTTGCGGCTTGGATGCGACCTTGCGGGTCATCTCGGGCAAATGGAAACCGCTGATCCTGTATTTCCTCGCCCAGGACGGACCGACCCGCTACGGCGAGCTCCGGCGAGCCGTGCGCGACGTCAGCGACAAGGTGCTGATCCAACAGCTCAAGGAGCTGGAGGCCGACGGTCTGATCAAGCGGACCGACTACAAGGAGGTGCCGCCGCGTGTGGACTACAGCCTCACGCCCCTGGGCCGCAGTCTGGCCCAGGCCCTCGTACCGCTGTGCTCCTGGGGCACGGAGCATATGGCGGAGGTCAGCCGGGTCTTCGCCGAGCGGGCGAGCTGGAACACCAAGGCACGGTAAACTGATCGGCCGGACCTTGGATCGATATCGCAGCGCCGGGTATAGTCCCCTGCGCGCGCAACGATCCCGGAGGACGGCCAATTGAGCATGAAAGCCGTCGTATTCGACGCCTACGGAACGCTGTACGACATCCAATCGGTCGCCGACATCACCGAGGATGCGTTTCCGGGCTATGGCGAGATCATCACGCAGGTCTGGCGCATCAAGCAGCTCGAATACACCTGGCTGCGCTCGCTGATGCGGCGCTACCAGGATTTTGCCGCCGTCACCCGCGACTCGCTCGCCTACACGCTCCGAATGCTGGGCCTCGCTTACGAGAACGACGTGTTCGAGCGTGTGATCGAGAAATACCTGCAGCTCGATCTCTATCCGGACGCGACAGCAGCGCTCACGGCGCTGAAGCCGCGCAAGCTCGCCATCCTTTCCAACGGCAGCCCGGACATGCTCAATGCGCTCGTGCGCAATTCGGGCCTCGATGCCCTGCTCGATGCCACCATCAGCGTCGACGCGAAGAAGATCTTCAAGCCGAGCCCGGACGCCTATGAGCTGATCGGCGAGGTCCTTGGCACCGCGCCGAACGAGGTTCTGTTCGTCTCCTCCAATCCCTGGGACGTGGCTGGTGCGAAATCCTTCGGATTGAACGTTGCCTGGATCGAACGCGTCACGCCCGAAGCCATGGCGCTGGCTTGCGTCGAAAACGAACTCGTGGCACCGCTCACCATGTTCAAGGCGATCCGTACCCAGATGGACGAGCTTGGCTTTGCGCCGGACTACCGCGTCCGCTCGCTCTCCGAGCTACCGACAATCGCTTAGGGTCGCCGCCCGCCCGTGAGATTGGAATGAGCTGCCCGGAATGAGCCTGGAATCCGTTCGCGCCTTCTTCGCCGAAAAAGCCCCCGATATCTCCGTCATCGAATCCCCAATCAGCTCCGCGACCGTGGCGCTGGCGGCCGAGGCCTATGGTGTCGAGCCGGGACGGATCGCCAAGACGCTGTCGTTGCGGATCGGCGAGCGCGTGATCCTGATCGTCGCCGCCGGCACTTCACGCATGGACAACAAGAAGGTGAAGGCGCAGTTCGGCGGCAAGCCGAAGATGCTGGGTCTGGAGGAAGTCGCCGAGATCACCGGGCACGAGGTTGGCGGCGTCTGTCCCTTCGGTCTGAAATCGCCGCTGCCGATCTATTGCGACGTCTCGCTGAAGGCGTTCGACGTGGTGGTGCCAGCGGCGGGCTCGACCCACAGCGCCGTGCGCATCACGCCCGAGCGGATGGCCGAGCTGACTGCGGCTGAATGGGTCGACGTCTGCGAACACCGACCCTAGGGCGAGCTAAAGCGCGATCGGACGAAGCTTGATTGCTACAACGACGGAGGTGCACTCCTCTCCCCTTGCGGGAGAGGTGAACGGCCCGCGGCGATCGATTCAACCTGAAGCCATTCCGCTCTAGTCGTCGTCATCGTAGGGCCCCGGTGCTGGTGCCGCAGCGGGTGGCGGCGCTGTGTTGTAGCGCGGCGGGGGCGCGACGCGGTTGCGCGGCACCGGCTGAGGCGATTGCACCTGATTGTTGGACAGGAACACGGCACGGCAACCGCCGGAGAGCTGCGCCGTGTTTTGCTGCAGGCACGCCACGATGCGGTTCACATCCGGAATCTGGTCGCTGCACAGCCGCCAAACATCCGGCGTGCAGGCCATCTGCTGTTCCATCGTGCCGCGATATTCCTGCGCGGACGCAGCGTTCTGTGCCAGGACGCCGACTGCAAGCGCCACACCTAGCGCGATCCGCTCTGTTCGCATGTTCATATCCTTCCAGGCTCATTCAAAAGCTCCTCAATCAATGAGGCGCAGGAAGGTTCTGCTTCAACAAAAAAACGTGAAAAAGGTGCTTGGAACCCGCTTCCGCGCAGCGGATCGCGGAGCGATGACGCCGCCCGCATCAGCCGCTGTTCGAGCCAAGCCGCGGCGCGGACGATTGGCCGTAGGCTGCCATCAACGCGCGTCTGCAGGCTCGAACATCGAGAAACTGATATCGCGCCGGCCAAGCCGCGCCGCGGACTTCAAATCCAGCTGCGTCTCAAGCCATCCGGATTTTCGCTTTTGTCCACATGCGGCGGCAACGCATCGAGCGCCGGCGTCACTGTCCGTTGTAGTGCCGCAACACAGCCGGACCAAATCGGTCCCTTGCGCCTATGACCATAGACCGTTTCGCATATCGCCAAGAACGGAAGCGACGCCCCCGCTAGCAATCAATTGCTGCAATGAGGGAATTGTCGATGCCGACCGCAATACCAGCCCGTGCACGAGAGGCCATGGTCACGATGCTGCGCAACAGGCTGCTTGTCACGACGGTGCTGACGCCGCTCATGCTCGCTCCGCCGATCGCCCTGATGCCTGCTCCGGCTCTCGCCGCCTGCACCGTGGCCGGCACCGGCACGATCGGCGCGCTCAATTCAGGCGACGTGGCGACCTGCACCGGCGTCGGCAACACCGATCACATCAACGCCACTGGCGGCAGCAACGTCACGGTCAACGTCGGCGACGGGACTACGACCTCGCTCACGCCGGGGGCCGGAATTCCGGCAATCACGTTCGACGGCACCAGCGCTTCGCATGCAACCGTCAACAATCAAGCGACGGTCTCGACCTACAGCGGAACCGTTCTGCTCTCCAACGGATCGAACAGCAACACTGTGACGATCGCGGCCGGCGGGATCGCGGAGGGTACGGGCAACGCCGAGGCGGCGATCGTCATCGACAATTCGAACAACAATCTCATCAACATCCGCGGGACGGCGGTCGGCACCGGAGCGAACACGACGGGGCTCCGAATAATCGGGACGTCGAATGCCAATGTCGTCACCGTCTATGAGGGCGGATCGATCGGCGGTGGCCATACCGGCTTGCAGTTCCTTGCCGGCGGCAACACTCTCATCAATGCCGGCACGATTTCCGGCGGCCTCTTGATCGCCATCCAGGGCTCTTCCGGCGCCGACACCATCCTCAATTCCGGAACCATCTCGGGCGGCGGCAGCGGGGCGATCGACCTGTCCGGCGGCGATGATTCGCTCACCCTCGCCCCAGGCTCGACGATCACCGGGACGGTACGCGGCGGGACCGGCACCGACACGCTGAATTTCGGCGGCAGCGGCAGCGCCTCGTTCGACCTCAGCAATATCGGCGCGGCTCTCCAATATGACGGATTCGAGCAGGTGACGAAAACCGGCTCCTCGGTCTGGACGCTGACCGGCACCACCGCCTTCAGCGGCACGACTACGGTGGACGCCGGCGGCCTCCTCGTGAACGGCACGCTGCCGTCCGTGGTCGCCGTCAACGGCGGCTATCTCGGCGGCACCGGCACGGTGGGTGGGCTCATCGTCAGCAGTGGCGGCGCGGTCGCACCCGGCAATTCGATCGGCACGCTCAACGTCAATGGCAACGTCGCCTTCAACGCCGGATCGACCTTCCAGGTCGAGATCAATGCCGCCGGCCAGTCCGACAGGATCGCAGCAACCGGGACCGCCACGCTCAATGGCGGCACCGTGCAGATCGTGCCGCTCGGCGCCGGCTTCATCGCCAACACCCAGTATACGATCCTGACCGCGACGGGCGGCGTCAGCGGCAGTTTCGCCAGCCTCACGAGCTCGGGCAGCCCGCTGGTTTCGGGCCAGCTCAGCTACGACGTCAACAACGTCTATTTCATCCTTCAGCAGATTGGTGGCTTCGGCACGCTGTCGGGCCTGTCGCCGAACCAGGCCGTGGTGGCCGGCGCGCTGGACCAGGCACAGCTCGGCGGCGCATCGGGGACGCTGACCACGGCGATCAACACGCTCGCCGCACTCAATGAGTCCGGCATCAAGGCCGGCCTCGATGATCTTGCCGGTCAAGTTCACGCCGATGGACGCCGCTTCGTCGCCGATCAGGCCGACATGTTCCAGACCTTCATGTGGAATGCTGGCACGCAGTCGCGCGGCGAAACCCTGCGCATGTCGGCCACCGCCTACGCCCCGGAGCCGGCGGATCCGATCGGCAAGGCTCTCGCTGGCCGGCGCCCCACGCCGGCGCTGAGCGTCTGGTTCGGCGGCTACGGCAATTGGGACAAGGTGGCGGCGAGCGGCATTGCCTTCGGAACGAACACGACCGTTGCCGGCGCAGCGCTCGGCGCCGATCTCTGGCACATGCCTGGCTTCGCGGCAGGCGTTGCGATCGGCGCATCGACCGGCCAGCTGCGGATGGCCGGCCGTGCCGACCGGATCGACGCCAATGCCGGCCATGTGGGCTTCTATGCGCGCGGCGAGAGGGGCGGCTTCAATCTCGCATCCGCCATCAGCTATTCCTTCGCGGCGCTCGAATCCTCTCGCTCGATCGCGTTCCTCGGCGAAACTGCGACCGCCTCCTCACGGGCGAACACCTTTGCCGCCTCGCTCGGCATCGCACGCCCCTTTGCGACCGGATGGGGGTTCACGGCGGAGCCGTTCGCCAAGGCCGACTGGTACTCGACACGGCAAGGCAGTCTATCCGAAGCGGGGGCGCCGGGCGTAAACCAGCTGGTGCAGGCCGGCAGCTTCGACGTTGCCTATGGCACGGCAGGCCTGCGCACCCATCACCAAGTGATGATGCCGAACGGCCAGACGGCACAATTCGGCGCGACCCTCGCCGTCCGCCACGAATTTACCGGCAGCGCGGCGTCCACCACGGCGGCCCTGGAGGGGGCCCCCGGCATTCCCTTCGCGATCACCGGCGTCGAACGCGCGCGCACGGTCGCGCTCACCGGCGCGGAGATCCGGTGGGATCTCACGACTGCGACCTCGTTCAAGGCGTCCTACGAGGGCGCGTTTGCGCCGGGATATGACCGGCACACGGTGCGAGGCGTGCTGCGCACCGGATTCTAGGACTACTCCACCTTGCCGATCTTCTGAACTGCCGCGATCAGACGCGCGCTGCCGGCCGCGATGAACTGCGTCAGGGACTGCGCATCCTGATATTGCGTCCGGTCATGAACATTCGTTTCGCTCCAGCCTGGCGCTGCGATGGGCAAGAAGCGAGATGTTTACGAAGCGCTAACCATATACGGGGGACCCGGGAACGCCTCCCGGGGACCGGCTGTTGCCCTCCCGAGGGAGTGAGCGATGCGAAATGTTGGAACCATCGACCTCGCGTTGGACGAGATGCTGGTGAATCTCGCCGCGATCGTCCTGCGGCTTTCAAAGCCCGAGCTGACGCGAACACCGGAAGCGCGGCGCGCGCTGGCGCAATCCGTCCATCAATATGCGGTGTGCGCGAAGCGTTCGAACGACCCTCGCGTTCACGAATTGAAGTCGCAGCTGGAAGAAACGCTGAAGCCGAGCTTGCGCATCGTCGCGATCGACGGCGTGGAGGTATCGTAGTTCAGCACCGTCGTTGCGAGGAGCTCTTGCGACGAAGCAATCCAGAATCCCTCCACGGAACGACTCTGGATTGCTTCGCTGCGCTCGCAATGACGAGGTCGTTGAAAGTGCTCGTTCTACGACGCCTTCGCCTTTCCGCGCGTCCGCCGCTTGCAGGTGCCCGGCAGCTTTGCCGCCAGGAAATCGCCGAGCGCCTCGACGCGCGCGGGACGCGGGCCGCCGGGCGGCGTCACCAGGTGCACGGCGCCTTCGGCCTGCGTCCAGTCCTTCAGGATGACTTCGACCTCGCCGGAGGAAATGGCTTCGCCGACGATGAATTCAGGCAGCTCGGCGATGCCGAGGCCGGCGATCAGTGCCGGCATCACGGCTTCGCCGTTGTTGACGCGAAGCTGCCCTCCCGGGCGTACGCTGGCCTGCTCGCCGGCCGAATTGGTGTAGTGCCAGACGTTCGGCGTCGAGAGATAGGCGTAGCTGAAGCACTTGTGCTGGGCGAGATGCATCGGATGCGTCGGCCTGCCGTGGCGTTTCAGATATGACGGCGCAGCGACGGTGTAGCGCGGCATGGTGAAGAGCCGCCGCGCGATCAGCGATGAGTCCGGCAGCCGCGCGATCCGCACCGCCATGTCGAAGCCCTCGCCGATCAGATCGATGGTCGCATCGCTCAAGTGCAGATCGACCGAGACTTCCGGATAGGCTTCGAAGAACTCCGGCAGCAGCGGCGCCACGGCCTTGATGCCGAACGTCATGGGGACGGCGAGCCGCACCAGCCCGCGCGGCGCGACCGATTGCGCCAGCGCCTCGTTCTCTGCGGCTTCGCCATCGACGAGCAGGCGCGTCGCGCGCTCCGCCAGCTTATGCCCGGCATCGGTCAGCGCGAGCCGGCGCGAGGTGCGGTTGAACAGCCGCGCGCCGAGCCGCTCCTCCAGCCGGGTCACCGCCTTCGACACCGTCGCCTTGGACATCGCCAGCTCGCTCGCAGCCCCCGCAAACGATCGTAATTCCACGACTTTCGCGAAAATCGCGAGGGCCTCGAAATCGGGAAGTTTTGCCATGCGGCTGATCCAATCGGGATATTTAGCGAAACAATGTGTTTCAACAGTTTCTATTTCTATACCACAGACGGAGGCTTATCCAAGGGTCATCAGAAATTCGGGACTGGAGAGACCCAATGACCAAGAAGCTTTCAGGGAAGGTTGCCCTCGTCACCGGCGGCTCGCGCGGCATCGGCGCGGCCTCTGCCCGCGCTCTCGCCGATGAAGGCGCGGATGTCGCCATCAGCTACGTCGCTTCGCCCGAGAAGGCCGAGGCCGTCGTCGCTGAATTGAAGGCGAAGGGCGTCAGGGCGCGCGCCTTCAAGGCGGACCAGGCTTCCGCGAAGGACGTGACGCAGCTCGTCAACGATGTCGCCAAGGAGTTCGGCCATCTCGATATCCTCGTCAACAACGCCGGCGTTGCCGCCGGCGGCGCGATCGACGATCCCAAAGCCGACCCAGACGCGTTTGCCCGCCAGGATGCCATCAACGTGCACGGCGTGATCGCGGCGATCCGGGCCGCTTCGCAATTGATGGACGAGGGCGGCCGCATCGTCACCGTCGGCTCGATGCTGGCCGACCGCGCCTCGTTCCCGGGCCTTGCCGACTACGTCGCGACCAAGGCGGCCGTGGTCGGTTACACCAAGGGCGCGGCGCGCGACCTCGGACCGCGCGGCATCACCGTCAACGTGGTGCAGCCCGGCTCGATCGACACCGACATGAATCCGAAGGACGGCGGCGAGTTCGCCGAGACCCAGCGCAAGCAGCACGCGCTCCAGCGCTTCGGCCGTCCCGAGGAAGTCGCAGCCGGAATCCTCTTCCTCGCAAGCCCGGAGGCCTCCTTCGTCACCGGCACGGTGCTCAATGTCGACGGCGGGTTCGGCGCCTGATCAAGGCGCAACCTGCTCAAGTAAAGGAAATTATGCAGATGATCGAACTCAGACCTTTCGCAAAGCTCGGCGGCGCCGACCATGGCTGGCTCAAGGCCAAGCATCATTTCTCCTTCGCGAGCCACTATGACCCGAACAACATGGGCCATGGCGCCTTGCGGGTGTGGAATGACGACGAGATCGCACCGAACACCGGCTTTCCCGCCCATCCCCACGCCAACATGGAAATCATCACCTATGTGCGCGAGGGTGCAATCACCCATCAGGACAGCCTCGGCAACGAGGGCCGGACTGAAGCGGGCGACGTGCAGGTGATGAGCGCCGGCAGCGGCATCCGCCACTCCGAATACAATCTCGAGCCGACCAGGACGCGGATCTTCCAGATCTGGATCGAGCCGACCGCGCGGGGCGGCCAGCCGACCTGGGGCTCAAAACCGTTCCCGAAGGCGGACCGCTCCGGCAAGCTCGTCACCATCGCGAGCGGCTTCGAGGACGATGCGGACGCACTGCCGATCCGCGCCGATGCGCGGGTGCTCGCCACCACGCTGAAGGCCGGCGAGAGCGCCGAGTACGAGCCGCAGCAGTCGCGGCACCTCTACCTCGTGCCCGCGGCGGGTTCCGTCGAGATCAACGGCGTCCGCGTCAACGCCCGCGACGGCGCCGCGATCCGCGACGAGGCCAAGCTGAAGATCACGGCGCTCGAAGACTCCGAGCTCGTGCTCGTCGACGCGGCGTAACTATCTCCTCGTCATGGCCGGGCCTGTCCCGGCCATCTCCGCAAATCCGCCATCGAACAGAGCGTGGATGCCCGGGACAAGCCCCGGGCATCACGTCCCCAATAACCAGCCGTCACCCCCACCCATCACCCCCACCCAACGGAGACCACCATGACCAAAGTTCTCGTCCTCTATTACTCCGCCTATGGCCATATCGAAGCCATGGCCAATGCCGTCGCCGAAGGCGCGCGCGAAGCCGGCGCCACCGTCGACATCAAGCGCGTGCCGGAACTGGTGCCGACCGAGGTCGCGAAGGCCTCGCACTACAAGCTCGACCAGGCCGCGCCGGTCGCTAGAATCGAGGATCTCGCGAATTACGACGCGATCATCGTCGGCACCGGCACCCGCTTCGGCCGAATGGCCTCGCAGATGGCGAACTTCCTCGACCAGGCCGGCGGGCTCTGGGCCAAGGGCGCGCTGCACGGCAAGGTCGGCGGCGCCTTCACCTCCACCGCGACCCAGCACGGCGGCCAGGAGACCACGCTATTCTCGATCATCACCAACCTGCTGCATTTCGGCATGGTGGTGGTCGGCATGAACTACGGCTTCGCCGGCCAGATGAAGCTCGACGAGGTCACGGGCGGGGCGCCCTATGGTGCCACCACCATCACCGGCGGCGACGGCAGCCGCCAGCCCAGCGCCAACGAGCTCGCCGGCGCACGCTATCAGGGCCGCCAGATCGCGGAGACCGCCAAGAAGCTGCACGACTGAGCTGCACGACTGAGCTGCACGGTTCGGCTTTGCATGGCTGGTACGACCTGGGCGGCATTCTCATGCGGGAATGCCGCCCCATCTGCAGCTCGAGCGCGATGAGATCAGGACGAATCGTCTTTGCGCTTTGGCTCTATTGCTGGAGCAAGATCCGTTCGGAACGCCGCTGCTCAGCTTTCCGGATCATGCTTCGGGATCTTCGACGAAGAACGATACGAATGGCCTTCGAACTCTTGTTGATCGCGCAGATGATCCGCAAGCCCGCACAGGCACTCGCGCGTCGCTGGTATTGTCGCAGCCTATTCCGCGCCTCGCGCGGCCGGCTTCGCTGCGCCAGTTGCACGGGATCGTAGAGCCTGCTCGGCCGGCGCGAACGCTGCACCCTGCAGCACTTTTTATCGGATTCCCTTGCCCATCGCTCGCGCCGCGAGGGAGGCGAGTTTCGGATAGCGGCGCAGGCCCTGCGCGGCGTGGTCGCGCCAGGCATAGGGTAGGCCGCGCCAGGACAGCGCCACGCTGACATCGGTCAACGGCACCTTCTCGGCGCCGAAGCGCCGCTTGTAATCCTGGTTGCCGATACTGAGATCGAAGCGGCGGATGCCTTGCGCATGCAGCGTGGCCATGGTGCGCTCGGTGACGAGCAGACCCGGCGAACAGCTCGACCATGCGTCGCTGGCGTGACTGATGCGCAGCAGGAGATAGGTCGCGCCATGCTTGACGCCGAGCGCGGTGGCAACGACACCCTCGTCGCACACCAGCGCCGAGACAATGGCGTAACCTTCCGCGACGCCCTGGCGAACGACCTCGCGATAGAATCGCGCATGGGTCTCGTCGTTGAGGACGAACGGCGAGCCGAGCTTTTGCATGCGCGCCTGCTGCTGCACATCCGTTACGTCCAGCAGTTCATGCGCGCGCCCGACGTCCGCGGCGATCTCGAAGCGCGCGCCGGCATGGCGGCTGAAGACGCGCCAGCAGCGCGGCATCTGTAGGCGCTTGATCGAGGCCTGGTAGTCGCGATAGTCATCGCCCATCAGCACGAGATTGCCGTTGAGCGAGGAGGATCCGATCCGCCCGAGCGACACCAGCGGATTGGGCTTGCCTCCGACCTGCGCCGGCATCTTCCTCAGGCGGAGCAGATCGAAACGATCGGGCAACGCGCGCAAAGCGTCGATCAGCGCCTCGTTGATCGCATCCGTCGCTTCTGCATCCAACGTAGCATCGAGCGCCAGGATCGGCGCATTGTTGTCGGAGACCCCGAGGTCTGCGAACTCGACGATGCGGATGCCACGCCTGATATGGCTGATCATCGGCACGATCGCGATGTCCTTGCCAGTGGCGACATCGAAGATCACGGCGATCAGCGGGGAGACGTCGTGAAACGCCTCGTACCAGGCGTCGAGCCAGTAGACATGCTGGAACGCGGTGCGGTGCCCGGTGCTCAGGCGTGAGGACACGTGCCGCCAGTCACGCGCGAAATCGATTGCGATTCCCGACGTGCTGGACACCTGGCCGTCTAGTTGCTCGACGCTGAGAAACGTCATTCCGCTGGACATACGACTACTGAATGTTTCCCGATAGATTATGTTTTGCTGCAGACCACAAGCAACCTCGCCGCTTATCGTTAAGCCGGTGTCACCGGCGGCTTGGCTGCGACAAGCTGTCAGCGTTTCGACTCTATCTGCTCGACGCATTGGAACCTTGCCAGGAAGTGCAGGCCGGCCACGGCAAGGGCGAACATGAACCAGATCGGATTCTGCCGTTCGAGCAGGAAGGTCTCGGTGGCTCCGTAATACAGGCCGAACAACCACACGGTCAGGAACAGCTTGGCCAGTGCGCCGCTGCGGCTGTGGGCCTGGGCCGTCTGGAAGTTGCCGAGCGGTGCGACCACGAAGGCGAGGATCACGAGCATCAGCCCCGGCAGACCGATGGTGACCGCGAGGTCGAGATAGCTGTTGTGGCTGTGCGCCGCGGTTGTCGCCCATTCGGCGCCTTGCGCGGTCTGCCGCGCGGTCACGTCGTCCCAGAACGCCGCATAGCCGTGACCGATGATCGGCTTCTCCGCGACGGCTGCGAGCGCGAACTCCCAGATCGCGGAACGGCCGGTGAAGGTCGGATCGAGCGGAAGCAGCCGGGTCATCGCCCCGAGCGCCGGGCTCATGACGCTGCCGACGGTCAACAGGTTCATCAGGATCAGCGGAGCGAAACAGATGATCCGCTTCAGCCACAGGCCCGGCGTGACATAGACCAGCGAGGCGAGAGCGTAGATCGCAAGGCACAGCACCGAGGACGTCTTGCCGCCGGTGAAGATCAGGAAGATGCCGGCCAGCGCTGCGACCGCCGGCCCCATCACGAACGAGCCCACGGCGGACAGGTAGATGCCGACATAGACCAGGATGGTCATCACGGGCGACGCGATGTTCTTGTGGGCAAAGCTGCCGCGCCAGTCGCCAGCAAGTTGCGGCTCGGTGATGTCGAGGGCCGTGTGGATCGAGTATTGCGGCGCGAGGAAGACGCCGAGATAGCAGAGCGCGAGCAGCACGAGCGCGGCGATACCCAGGCAAAGGTTGAAGCTGCGCTGCGTCGGCGGCAGCAACGGCAGCAAGACGGCGAGCGAGGTCACGCTGGCCGCGAGCACGAACCGCTGGAGCGAAACGCCGCGGTTCTCGGAGAAGGCGATGTTGATCAGCAGCCAGCCGACGAGGCAGAGGTGCAACGGCGTCACCAGGGTCCTCAGCGACGGAGCGTCGGTGGCGGCGGCGAGCAGAACCGCGACCGCAGCCAGGAGGCCGAAGGAGATGTAGGTCAGTGCCATGCGTCCGCCGACGACGGTGACGAGGTCGGGATTGCGCAGGTCCGGGAACGGATCGAGCGTGACCAGCACCAGCAGCAGCGCCGCGACGGCGACGAGGCAGCGTGCCGCGTGCGCGGCATTCAGCCTCGCGAGCCCATCGCGCAGGACGTGGTCGAACGACCGGGTCTCGACGTCGGTGATGTCAGCGGCGCTGCGATCCAAGCTGCAATCCATGGTCAGGTGGTGGAGCCGGGGAAGCTCCAGGTTCTAGCTCATCCCCGTTAACCTTCCGTCAACCAGCATCGCGACGATGGCGGACACTGGTGCCGCCGGGCTGCGGCCGCACTCTTCCGGATTTGGCACCGGCGCGATGGCACCGGCTTAACGCTAATACACGAAACCGGCGCCGCGCAGACCTTCGCGGCAACGCTTCGACCGTAATGGGGATATCATCCGCAACGGCCGAGGTTGCCTACGCTGGCGTTGGCAAGCGCGGCAGAGGCGCCCTGGTTAACAGTCCATTAAAAGGCGAGCCGCCGCTTGATCACCGCCGACGACGTTCTCGAACTTCCGGTTGCGCCGCGCGCGCCGGCAGGCCTGCGCAGCCTGCTGCCGGCGAACTCGGTCGCGGTGTCCGTCATCATTCCCGCCAAGAACGCGGCAGCCTATCTCGGCGAAACCCTCGCGAGCGCGCTGATGCAAGGCGATGTCGGCGAGGTGATCGTCGTGGACGACGGCTCGACCGACGACACCGTGGCGATCGTCCGCGCCGTGCGCGATCCGCGGCTGCGCCTGTTGCACAACGACGCTGCCGGCGTGTCGGCGGCACGCAACCTCGGCGCCCGGCATGCGAGCGGCGAGTGGCTTCTGTTCCTGGATGCCGACGACCGCCTGCGGCCCGGTGCGGTCGCGGCGCTGCTGTCGGCGGCGCGCGGTGCTCCGCGCGCGATTCTCGTCTACGGCGACTACAATACGATCGATGGCGAAGGACGGCAGATCGGCCGGCGCGACCTGTTGAAGGGACGCCGCAAGCCGTCCGGCGACGTGCTGGTGCAGCTCACGGCCGGGAACTTCATCGTCAACGGTGGCATTGTGCTCACACGTGCGGACGCTTTCCGCGCCGTCGGCGGCTTCGACGTCTCGCTCAGATATTGCGAGGACTGGCATTGCTGGTGCCGCCTTGCAGCGATCGGCGAGTTCGCATTCGCGCCGAAGCTTCTGCTCGACTATCGCCTGCATACGTCCAACACGATGAACGCGGCGGTGCGAACCCCGCAGGATTTCCTGCCTGCGGTCGCGCGGGTCTTCGACGACGGGCTGATCCTGGCGCGACTCCCCGAGGGCACGGCGAGCGGACTGCGCCAGGCTGCCGAGATTCATCTCGTCACCTATTCGGCGATGCAAGCGGTTCGCTTCGGCAGATATCGCGAAGCCATCGCCTATCTCGCAATGATCGGCCGGCTGTCGCTCAGATCGCTGCCACGCGCCGCGATCAGGGTCGCCCTCGCCCGTTTCGGCATCTAGTCCGCCGCCGCGGCATCAGGACACGATCTTCGAGGCCTCGTAGGGCCTCGGCTCGAGCCCGAAGGCCGCCAGTGCCGCGCCAAGCGCAACCATCACGGGATGCATCGCGACGACCGCCTTCGACGAGCTCAGCAAGGCTGCGGCGCGGAGCAGCGACAGCGGCACCCGCCCAAGCATCTGCGCGAAGACCCGCGCACGCGCCGCCGTGGTCTGGGCGGCCTTGTACTGCACACGATAGTTGATCGCACCGATGCGCAGGCCGCGCTTTGCGATCCAGCCGAGGCTGGTGCGGTTGTGCGGCACCGTCTCGGTGATGACGGCCTCCGCCGTCCAGTGGAATAGCATGCCGGCGTCACGGCACCGCACGAAGAAATCACAATCGCCGCCGCCGAGAAAATTGAAGCGCAAGTCGAACGCGGGACGATCGAACCGTTCGAAGGTGGCACGCGTGATCAGACAATTGCCGCACCCATAGATCAGCGGCACCGCTCCGCTGTAATCGTAGGCGGGACAGAAGGCGGGATGACGCGAAAGCCAGGGCTTGCTGTCGTCGTCGAAGACCGGCAGCACCGGCCCACCGACCACGTCGGCACCGGTCGCCTCCGCAGTGCGGACCATCAGTTCGAGCCAGTCCGGCGAAGCGATCTCGTCGTCGTCGATCATCAGGAAACGGGTTGCGGCGGGAAACAGCCCCTGCGCCGTCTCGAATGCGGCGTTGATCGCCTGGCAGTTCCCCTGCCGCTTCTCGACGAGGCAGACGCCCTGGAGCCGGCCACCGGCGAGATACTCGGCGGCGACCGGCGCGCTTTCGCGCCGCGCAGCGTCGTTCTCGACCATGACGACGGCAAAGGAGCGGGGAGTACGCTGGCTCGCCAGCGAGTCCAGGGTCAGCCGCAGATGCTGCGGGCGCCGGAAGCAGGGAATGCAGACGACAATGCCGACCGACAGATCGATGACACGGGAGCTCGCCACGATCTCCCGGTTGGGATCGCGCACGACGTCCGAGATGCGCGTGGCGGACAGGTCTGTCGGGATCAATGTCATGACGTCCTAGATGGCCGAGATATGTTGAGAAAGCCCTGCTTCGATCGCGCGGATCGGCCTCGTGCCGCGATGGCACGTCGCAGCGGGACAGATGCGTGCCAAAATGACCGATCGGCGCGCAGCGCATCCGCCACGCCATCCCGGTGATGTCCAGTCATCCTGGCACGACACCATGCACTTAACCGCCTTCGCGTGTTTCTGCCGCAAAACCTCGCACGCGTGTTAGTGCAATTCGCGGTCCAGTGCGCCGTCGACGTCTCGACATGAACAATGCCGTAGTTAACGCCTATACGCATTAACCCGACCGTAAGCACTGCGATCAGTGAGACGGCGCGGCATCGGATTTGCTCTTCGGGCGAGCGAGTCTTTTCCTGTAAATTTGAATAGAACAAGCGCGGTCAGAAAATCATGAACAAGCCAGCCACGATCGACTTCGCGACAGCCACGGCAATCAATGTCTCCGCGGCCATGACGCCCACCCAGGCGCTCCATGATCTCGTCCCCGGCGAGGCCCGCGACAGCCTGCTCGCCGTCCACGACGTGCTGTGCCGCGAGCTGCCGCAGGACCGGCTCGCCATCTATGAGGCCGGCGGCGGCTCGTGCAGCGTCCTGCCTCCGGAGTTGCTGAGCCGCAGCAAGGTCACCGTCGTCGACATCGACGAGGACCAGGTCCGCAACAACACCTACGCCGACGAGGCGATCCTCGGCGACGTCCAGACCTACCGCTTCGGGCGCGAGACCTTCGACCTCGTGATCTGCTACAACGTCATCGAGCATCTGCCGAACGTCGACGCGGCGCTCCTGAATTTCCGTGACGCGCTCAAGCGCGGCGGGATGATCCTGATCGGCGCGCCCAATCCGCGCTCGCTCTCCGGAGTCGTCACCAAGTATTCGCCGCACTGGTTTCACGTCTGGTTCTACCGGCACATCCGCGGCATCAAGGACGCCGGCCTGCCCGGCGAGCCGCCGTTCCCGACGTTCTTCCATCCGCTGGTGACGCTGCCCCGGCTCGAGGCTTTCGCGACCGCCAACGGCCTCGAGATGATCTATCGTCGCGAGGTGGAAAGCCCGCGCTACCCCGAGATGCGCCGGCGCAAGCCGTTGTTTGCGGCCCTGGTCGACGCCGGCGCCGCGGTGCTGAACGCCGTGCTGCCGCGCGGCACCGACGTCCGTCGCGGCGACTATCATGTCATCCTGCGGAAGCGCTGACGGCCATGATTCGTGCCCGGCCCATCGCTGGACGAGCGGCGGCTCGCGGCCACCCTGCGCGCGGTAACGAATCGTTAATCCCTGGGAGATCCCGGTATCGCGAGCGTCGCGAGGGCGCGCGTAGGGGTGGCATGCGCTTAAACGCTTTGTTTGCCATTTCCGTGAATAGTCCCTCAGCGAGTATGGTTAATTTTCCCTGTTGCGTTGATTGGGCACCCATATGCCGGGTGCGTGGCGTAAAGCGAAGAGTAACCCCTCAGCCCGCGGCAGTTGGAATGAAAGCTGGGGATCATGCTTGACTATAGCCAGCCGATCGATCGAGCCGGACCGGAGGCCCCGCAACGGAAGCCTCAGGCCGGCTTCAACGTGCTCGAGCTCGTCAATTTGCTCTGGCGGCGAAAGGTCGCGATCGCCGCGGCCGCCCTGCTCGGCGCGACGCTCGCAGTCGTCGCCGGCAAGAGCGTGACGCCCCGCTACACCGCCACCGCTCAGCTCTATGTCGACCCGCGCGAGCTCCAACTCGTTGACCGCGAACTCACGCCCCGCGCCCAGGACATCTCCGGCATGTCCATGGTGGTGGAGAGCCAGGCGCGCCTGATCACCTCGAACAGCGTACTGCTCCAGGTGATTCAGCAGGCAGGTCTCGACAAGGATCCGGAATTCGGAGGCGGCGACGGCAGGAGCCTGATGTCGTCGCTGCACGGCCTGATCGGCCTGCAACCCCGCGCGCCGTCCGCCGCGGAGAAGAATGAAGTTCAGCTTGCTGCGCTCGACGCATTGAACAAGCACATCACCGTCCGCAAGACCGAGAAGAGCTTCATCGTCGACATCGAGGTCTGGTCGACGGATCCCGTGAAAGCGGCGATGCTGGCCAACACGCTGACCAATGCCTACCTCGCCGAATCCCGCAACTCGCAGGCGTCGGCCGCACGACGCGCGACCAACGATCTCTCCAGCCGCCTGAAGGAGCTGCGCGACCGGCTGCGCAACGCCGAGACTGCGCTTGCCACCTACAAGGCCCAGAACAATTTCGTCGGCACCCAGGATGCGCTGATCAGCGACCAGCAACTCTCCGCCAGCAACCAGCGGCTTTCCGCGGCCCGTGCGGCGACGATGGATGCGCAGGCACGGCTCGACCAGATCGAGGCGAGCCGGCGCACGGCCACGGATGCAGGTGCGATCCCCGAGGCGCTGCAATCGCCGACGATCGCGAATCTGCGCGCGCAATATGCCGACGCCCGCAAGAAATATGCGGAGCAGGCCGGCGAGCTCGGGCCGCGCCATCCGGCGCTGCGCCAGACCGAGAAGCAGGTCGAGGACCTCAAGCGTACCATCAACGAAGAGATCGACCGCTTCGCCCAGTCCGCCAAGAACGATTTGACGCGTGCCCGCGATTTCGAAGCCTCGCTCAACCGGGCGCTGGAAGCCCAGAAGCGGCAGAGTGTCCAGCTCAGCCAGGCCGCCGTGCGCCTGCGCGAGCTCGAGCGCGAAGCCGATGCCAGCCGCGACGTCTATCAGTCCTTTCTCAAGCGCTCCCGCGAGACCGAGGAGCAGGAGAGCCTGAACACGTCGGCGGCCCGCGTCATCGGCGAGGCGACGGTGCCGCAGCGGCGCTCGTTCCCGCCAGCGATGAGCTTGTTCGCCATGATCGGCTTCATCTTCGGCGCGATCGCGGCCTCGAGCTGGTTCGTCGCGGTCGAGTTGCTATTCACCGGCGCGATCGCACCAGCGCCGGCGCCTGCCCGTTCACAGCGCGCGCCGGCGCCGGATGCAGATGCAATGAGAGCTCCGCAGCGCGCCCCCCCGCCGGAGGCTTCGCTGCCCCAACCGGCCTCGCGAATTCCGGAAGTTGAACAGATTCTGCCGGAACTTGCCGCGCCCCCGCTCCAGCCTTCGATGGTCGAAAAGCCCGTAATCGAGAAGCCGCTGATCGCACGCTTCCAGGAGGCCGACGTCATCCACACGCTCGGCGCCATCCTCGCTACGGGCGGCGGCGTCGACCTCACGCGGCTGGGTTGGCCAACGCTCCGCCCCGGCTTTCCCCTGACGACACTGCTCAACGCTTGGCGTGACATGCGCGCGGCGGTCGTCCGGCGCGCCGGCGGCAAGGCGATGCCGGTCATCGCGCTTGTCGGTGCCGGCGAGACCACCGGACGTAGCGTGACCACGCTGAATTTCGCGCTGGCCGCCGCCCGCGACGGCGCCCGCGTGCTGATGATCGATGCCGACCATCAGGCACGCTCGCTCTCGAACAAGGTCAGCCGCCCCAGCAGAAGCGAACCGAGCAGGCTCGGATGGCTCTCGATCGGCAGCAAGGACGCACGCGAGATCAAGACGGTCAACGGCATCTCGGTGCTGCCCGCCGCGGAGGGCGATGCCGACAAGGCTTCCGCCGCGATCCGCAAGGCGATTGCGCAGGCCCGTTCCGCCGGCGGCTATGATCTCGTGATCCTCGACGGCCCGGCGATGCCGCTCTCGGCCGGCGGCCGCAAGCTGCTCGACGACACCGACTCGCTGGTGGCCGTGCTGCCGACCAGCCTCGACGTCAACGACAGCCTGGAAGAGATCCTGGCCGCGCTCGGCCCCTCCGAGCGCAAGCTCGTCGGCGTCGTGCTCGACGAACTCACCCCTGCAATCCATACGCGCCATCGAGGCAGACAATATGCTTGAGCGCCGCGTCAACCTCGACGGACGGGCAGCGACTGCCGAGGTGCCGAGAATCACCGTGGGCGGGCTTCGTATGGCCGCGCTCGACCTGGAAGCCACCGCCGATTTCATGATCGAGGCGACCGATCCTGACAGTCGCATCGGCCGCCCGCTGTACTTGACCTCGGCCAATGGCGAGGTGCTGGCCCGCTGCTCGACCGAGCCGCAGACCGAGCGGCTGTTCCGCGCCGCCGACCTGATCAATGCCGACGGCCAGCCTCTGGTCGCAGCCTCGAAGCTGCAATCCTGGTTCCCGCTGCCGGAGCGCGTTGCGACCACGGACCTGTTCCATATCGTCGCGCGGAAGGCTGAAGTGCTCGGCCGCACGTTCTACATGTTCGGCGCAAGCGAGGCCGAGAACGCCGCCGCGGTCGAGAACGTCCAGAAGCTGTATCCCAGGCTCAAAATCGTCGGACGCAGCCACGGCTATCTGCGAGGCGAGGCGCTGCGTGCCAAGGTCGAGGAGATCAATGCCCTTGCACCGGACTATTTGTGGGTCGCCCTCGGCGTGCCCAATGAGCAGGCATTCGTGAGAGATTTCACGCCGCATCTCACCAATGTTGGCGTCATCAAGACCTCCGGCGGACTGTTCAATTTCCTGTCAGGCAGCCGTGCCCGCGCGCCGCAATGGATGCAGAAGTTCGGACTCGAATGGGCCTGGCGCACCTTGCTCGAGCCACGCCGTCTGCTGTGGCGCTATTTGACCACCAACCCCCGCGCGCTCTATCTTCTCCTCAGCCGCAACCGCCCCATCCGCTAGAAGAAGAGCAGAAGACGACATGACCGACCGACCGACCGTCCTCGTCACCGGGGGTGCGGGCTATATTGGCTCGCATGCGTGCCGCGCATTGACCGCCGCCGGCTATCAGCCCGTCGTTTATGACAATCTCTCGACAGGTCATCGCAGCTTCGTCTCCGGCCCGCTGGTGACGGGCGATCTGCTCGATGGCGCGGCGCTGGCGCGCGCCTTCGCCGACCACAAGGTCACGGCGGTGATGCATTTCGCGGCGGCGAGCCTCGTCGGGGAGTCCATGACCGACCCGCAGAAATACTACATCAACAACGTCCAGGGCACGTTGTCGCTGTTGCAGGCCATGCGCAACGCGGGCTGCCATCGCATCGTGTTCTCCTCGACCGGCGCCGTCTACGGCAACGCCGATTCCAAGGCGCTGCCGGAAGACTTCCCCTGCGCGCCGATCAATCCGTACGGCGCATCGAAGCTGATGATCGAGCGCATGCTCGCCGACTACCGCACCGCCTATGGCTTCGGTGCGTTCTGCCTGCGCTATTTCAATGCCAGCGGCGCCGATCCGGCCGGCGGGATCGGCGAGCTGCGCGACAACGAAACCCATCTCATTCCTCGTGCGATGATGGCCCTGCAGGGCCATGTCGACTTCGCGCTGTTCGGCGACGATTACGACACGCCGGACGGCACCGCCATTCGCGACTACATCCACGTCACGGACCTTGCGGCCGCGCACGTCGCGGCACTGAAGCTTCTGGAACAAGGGCATGCCGGCGGCAGCTTCAATCTCGGCACCGGTTCCGGCTTCTCCGTACGCGAGATCCTCGACGCGATCAGGCAGGAGGCCGGGCGCGAGGTGCCGCACAGCGTCAAGCCGCGCCGCGCCGGCGACCCCACTTATCTGGTCGCGGATCCTTCTGCCGCGAGGAAGGTGCTGAACTTCGTGCCGCGCCACTCCGATCTGCCCACGGTCATCCGCACGGCCTGGGCCTGGCACCAGAGGGCGCACCCGTTCAGGTCGCGCTAGGCGACCGTATTGCAGCTTGCCGGCGGGCACCTTAAGCCGCTAAAGGGAATGAAGAGACTATGAAAATCCGCGCCGGCCGCTTTTCCGGCCGCCGGGTGCTTGTGGTATGGCCGCCGATGGAGCGGCATACGTGGCTGCGCGACGCGCCGTTCTTCAAAGCTTCAAGACCACGACCGCGTGCGCGCATCGGCCTGCTTTCAGGCGCGACAAGGAGCACGGAGCGAATGCATCAGGCCGCAAGCCTGCAATTCGAGCGCGTGGTGAACGAATTCGCCCGCTGGCTCGCCGTGCCCGAGGACGAACGGTCGCCGGCGCCGGCCTGGTGGTGGGGACCCGCGATCGCGGTGCGCGACGCGCACCAGCCGATGCCAGGTGCGTGGTCGCGCACGCTCGGCCTCGGCGACGGATCGACCTTTGCCGACGGAGCGTGCCTGCTTCTCGCCCTGTTCGAGGATCAGACCTCACTGCCATGGCCGGACGATTTTCCGCGCAAGGCGGAACGCGAGGCTGACGAGTCCCGTGAGCTGCACCCGCAGCCGTCAGACGACAGCGCCTTTCAACCGTAGCGCCGCGGCCTCCTCGGCGACGGAATCCCGCTCCGGCTGGAGCGGCGGCGCGACGGGCAGCACCATCGGCCGCAGCAACTCCGCGATCTGCCGCGCCGGCAGCGGCTTGGAGATGAGGAAGCCCTGCATCTCGTCGCAGCCATGGGTCCGCAGGAACGCCTCCTGCTCGGCATTCTCGACGCCTTCGGCGACGACGGTCATGCCGAGTGCCTTGCCCATGCTGATGATCGCCTGTGCGATCGCCTGGTCCTCCGAATCGTGCGGCAGGTCGCGCACGAAGGAGCGGTCGATCTTGATGGTGTCGATCGGAAAGTGCTTCATCAGCGACATCGACGAATAGCCGGTGCCGAAATCGTCGATGGCGAGGCGGATGCCGCGGCTCTGGATGGAGTCGAGGACTTTGAGCGCACGACCGACATTGCGCATCATCATGCTCTCGGTGACCTCCAACTGGAGCAGCACAGGCGACATGCCGCTGGCGGCCAGCGCTTCGTCGACGTCCTGCAACAGATGCTCGTCGACAAACTGGCGTGGCGACAGGTTGACCGCCATCGACAGCGGCAACAGGCCGCGACGCTGCCAGGCCATGGCTTGCGCGCAGGCCTCATTCAGCACCCAGCGGCCGATCGGCACGATCAGCCCGGTTTCCTCCGCAAGCGGAATGAATTGCGCCGGCGAGACACTGCCGAGATCGGGATGAGCCCAGCGCAGCAGCGCTTCGACCCCCGTGATCTGGCCGGTCCCCATGTCCACCTTGGGCTGGTAGTTCAGCGAGAACTGCTCGCGCTCCAGCGCGCGGCGTAGTGCGCTCTCGAGCGACAGCCGTTCGATCGACTGCGTCTTCACTTCGTTGGAGAAGAAGCGGTAGCCGTTCTTGCCGTCTTCCTTGGCGAGGTACATCGCCATGTCGGCGTTCTTTGTCAGCGTCTGCGCGTCGGAGCCGTTGGCCGGATACATCGCGATGCCGATGGAGGCCGTCGTGTGGCACTCGTGGCCAGCCAACTCCATCGGCTCGGCGAGCGCCGCGAGCAGCCCCGTCGCGATGCGCTGGACGTCGTCGATCTCGCCGCACTGATCGAGGATCACCACGAACTCGTCGCCGCCGAGTCGCGCCACCACGTCGCTGGCCCGCAGCGCGCCGCGCAACCGGTTCGCGACTTCGAGCAGGAGCAGGTCGCCGGCCTCGTGACCCAGCGAATCGTTGATGACCTTGAATCGGTCGAGATCGATGAACAGCACCGCAAAGCGGTGATCGCGGCGCTGCGCGGTGTCGATGGCCGCGTGCAGCAGCTCGTTGAAGGTCTCGCGGTTCGGCAGGTCCGTCAGGCTGTCATGCGAGGCGAGATACTCGATCCGCTCGTCTGCCTGTTTCTTCTCGTCGGCGCGATCGAAATTCTCCATGGCGAAGGAGACGTTGTCGGCGAGGCGCTGCAACAGCTCGACGAATTCGGGCGTGAAGCTGGCCGGTTCGGTCGACATGTAGATCATGACACCGACGGCCTGATCGTGCGCGATGAGCGGAAACGCCGCGCCCGACTTCGCGCCGTCCCCGCGCACGATGGCGTGGAAGACACGGACGCGATCGTCGTTGAGATAGTCGTTGCTGATGCAGGGCTGCCGCGTCCGGAACGCCGTGCCGCTCATGCCGCGCCCTTCGGGCCGCTCGGGATCGATGGAGAGATGGACGTTGCGCGTGGTGTCGGCGGACGGGCCGGCGGCGGCTACGATCTCGAGCTGGTCCGTGCCGGCCCTGGCCAGCGCAATCGTGGTCGAGGTGAACTTGGCACCGTTCGATGCCGCAAGGCAGACGAGTTCGAACAGCTCGGCACGCGACTTTGCCCGCATGATCGCCTCGTTGGTTGCGCTCAGAGCCGCGAGCATGCGCGTCAGACGCTCCTTCTGCGCCTCGGTGCGGACCTTCTCCTCGGCGCGATCGAAATTGTCGAGGGCAAAGGAGACGTTCTCCGCCAGGCGCTCGAGCAGCTCGACCAGATCGGGGGTGAACGTATCCTCTTCCAGCGCGAGGAAGAGCAGAATGCCGACCGGCTTGTCGCCCGCCCTCAGAAGCGGGAAGCTCGCCGCAGCACGCGTTCCATCCTCGATAGCCTTTGTGCGCCAGTATGCCGACCGCGGCTCGTTCAGATAGTCGTTCATGATACTGGGCCGGCGGGTTCGGAGTGAGGTGCCGATGATGCCCTGACCCTCGGGATGGCCGGCGGAAATGTTGCAGGTACGTCCAGCCATGCGCTCCTTCAGGCGCCCCTTGACCGCAACGACTTGAACGAGCTCGCGCTCTTCATCGATGATGCCGATAGTCGCCGAGGCAAAGAGATCGCCGAGCACAGCCGCCTGGCAGGCCGCCTCGAACAGCTCCTCGCGCGTCTTGGCGCGAATGATGGCTTCGTTGGTCGCGCTCAGCGCCTCGAACATGCCGCTCAGACGATTGCGCTGCTTGTCCGCTCGCGCCTTCTCGTCGGCACGGTCGAAACTTTCGAGGGCGAAGGCGACATTGGCCTGAAGTTTGCGCAGCAGCTCGACGAGCTCCGGCGTGAAGGTGCCACGCTCCGGAGAGTTGAACAGAAAGACGCCTTCCAACCGGTCGCCGTTGAACAGCGGCAACGCCGCGGAGGATGCGATGCCGTTGCGGCGGGCGCTGGCCTGCCAGGGCGCGATGCGATCATCGGCGAGCACCTCGTTGCTGACGGCTGGCTGCCGGGTGCGGAACGCCGTGCCCGTCAGCCCGCGCCCTTCGGGCACCCGGTCGGAGGTGGAGAACGTGAAGTTGCGAACCTGATCCGCATTCGGTCCGTAGCAGGCGACGACGCGCAGCAGCTCAGCCCGACGATCGACCAGCGCGATGGTGGCCGAGGTGAACTTGGCTCCCTTCGCGGTCGCCTCGCAGACGAGGTCGAACAGCTCGGACCGCGACCGCGCACGCAGGATCGCCTCGTTGGTGGCGCTGAGCGCCGCATACATTCGCGCCAGGCACTCTTCTTCCCCGGCGATTCTGGCTTTCTCGGCCTCGCGGCCGAAATTCTCGATTGCGAACGAGACGTTCTCCGCCATGCGCAGCAGCAGCGCGACGATCTCCTCGTCCTTGGCCCAGGAGCGGCTGATGAAGAACAGCAGCACGCCGACGCTCTCGCCGTATCTGATCAGCGGCGCGACGACGCAGGCGGCAACACCGGTGTTGACGTTGGCCTGCTCCCACGGCGAGCCCCTGGTGCGGCTCGCGAGATCGTCCTCGACGATGGCTTTCTGCGTCCGGAACACCTCACCGGAGATGCCCTTGCCATAGGGATTTTCCGGATCGATCGAATAGCGCGCCTGGGTGACCAGTTCGAGGTTCTGTCCGGTTGCCGCGACCGGAATCATCCAGTGCGAATCCGGTTCGCGAAGCAGGACGATGGTCGCCAGCGACTTGCCGCTGTGGACCGAGGCATCGCACACGAGCTGGTACAGCTCCTGCTCGGTCTTGGCGCGCAGGATGGCTTCGTTGGTGGCGCTGATGGCCCCGAACATGCGGTTGAGCCGCCGCGTCGCCCGCTCACTTGCCTGCCGCGCGGTCTCGCGCGCGAAATTGTCCAGCGCATAGGAAATGTTCGCCGACATGCGCTCGAACAGCGACACCATCTGCTCGCTCAGCGAATTGGCTTCGCTGCGCGTCACGTACAATACGCCGACGCTCTTGCCGTTGCAGAGCAGCGGCAGCGCTGCGGCCGCGCCGATGTGAGCCTTGGCGGCGCCCTCGCGCCACGCCAGCGAGCGCGGATCGTTCAGATAGTCGTTGCTGATGCACAGCTTCTGATCGCGAAACGCCTCGCCGCCGACGCCGGATCCTTCAGGCGTGCCGGCTTCCGTCGTGATCACAATCGAGCGGAGCCGCGGAATGTCATCGCCACAGCCGGCCGCATAGCGCAGCCGCCGGCCGTCCGGCTCCACCAGGAACACGGCAACGGCCAGAAAATCCCCGCTCGAAAATCCGGCGTTGCAGACCTTCTGGTACAGCTCGTCCGGCGATCTCGCGTAAAGGATCGCTTCATTGATGGCGCTCAACGCCGCAAAGGTGCGCGCGAGTGTCGTCGGCACGATCTCAGCTCCCGGGGCATCTCTGCCTCTTTATCCCGGTGACTTTATCAGCGGCGATCGCCTAAGTGGTCGTTATTGCGCACTGCAAACCGTCGATCAAAGTGAACGAGCAGCGAACGAGCAACGCAAAACTGCGGGAAACGCCGCCGCGCGGGCCGAATCATCGGGCAAAGGCGCGTTCTCTCTACGAATTTGCAGCCCTGCGATGGTTTACGGGAGATTGATATCGCTCCTGCGCTTTGAGACGATGGCACCCAACAAGCAGCCCGTTACGGGCACCAAGCCGAGGGAACGCCATGCCGATCGTCAGGGCCGATCGCCTCGCACGCATCAGCGCCGCCCTGCTCCGCGCCGCCGGAGCATCCGAGGCAGAGGCCGATGCCGTCGCGACGGCATCGAGATCGAGGATGCCGCATGGAAAAAATCGCGCGCTTCGGCGCGTGAGTACAGGCTCGACACCGTGCTCGATCTGGCCTGACGGCATCAGGAGAACAGCAGCATGAATCGGCAGATGGTATTGGTCGGCTTCCTCCAGGCGCAGAACTGCACGAACCTGCCGAGTTCCTGGCGGCATCCTGACTCGCGCAGCGATTCGATGTCGGCGGACTATTATCAGGAGATCGCCAGGATTCTGGAGGCCGGCAAGTTCCACATGGCCTTCTTCGACGACCGCCTGGCGATGCCGGACCGCTACGGCAACGACCACGCCCACACCGTCGAATACGGCATCCGCTGCGTGAAGATGGATCCGCTGATCGTGCTGACCACGATGGGCATGGTCACCGAGAAGCTCGGCCTTGGCGCGACCTGCTCGACCACCTACTACGAGCCCTTCGATGTCGCGCGCCGCTTCGCAACGCTCGACCTGATGTCGGGCGGACGCGCCGGCTGGAACGTCGTCACCTCGCTCAACGACGGCGAGGCGCTCAACATGGGACGCGACTCCCACCCTGAGCATGATTCCCGCTACGACCGTGCCGACGAGTTCATGGAGGTCGTGCTCGGCCATTGGGACACCTGGGAAGACGGCGCGCTGATCATGGACAAGCAAAGCGGTCGCTTCGCCGATCCGACCAGGGTGAAGCGGCTCGACCACAAGGGACCGGCCTTCAGGTCGCGCGGGCCGTTCACTGTTCCGCGTTCGCAACAAGGCCATCCCGTGATCATCCAGGCCGGCGCATCGGGCCGTGGCCAGCGCTTCGCAGGACGCTGGGGCGAGGTGATCTTCACCGCCGCGCGCAATCTCGCTGCCGCCAAGGACGGCTATGCCTCCGTGCGCAACGAGGCGGCGACGGCCGGCCGCGACCCTGACCAGATGTTCCTGTGCAATCTGACCACGCCGGTCTGCGCCGCAACCAAGGCTGAGGCCGAAGACAGGATGGCGCTGATCGACAAGCTGCCGCTCCAGATCGACGCGCTGTCGCTGCTCGCCGAAGCACTCAACTACGATTTCGCCTCCAAGGATCTCGACGAGCCGCTGACGACGGAGGAACTGAAGAGCATGCAGGGCATATTGGGCATCCGCGACGGCGTGATGAAGGCGTCAGGCAAGAGCAACCCGAGCGCGCGCGACTTCGTCACCTTCTCCGGCCGCGGGCAAGTGCAGGACGCGATGGTCGGCGGTCCCAAGGAGATCGCGGACAAGCTGGAGGAAATGTTCGTGGAGCGCGGTTGCGATGGCTTCGTCATCGCCGCAACCTACGTGCCCGGCTCCTACGCCGATTTCGTCAAGCATATCGTACCAGAATTGCAGCGTCGCGGCCTGTTCCAGAAGGACTATCGCGGCAGGACGCTGCGCGAAAATCTCGGGCTCGAGCGGCCTGCTGCCGGCGCCTGGAAGGTGCGGCCGCGCGAGGCTGCGGAATAACGGGGACATGACATGCGCTGGCTGAAATTCACCGCCTCGGGCACGACGTCCTGGGGGATCGTTGAAGGCGACCGGGTGATCGCGGTCGATGGCGATCCCTTCGCCGGATGGCAGCGCACCTCGCGGATGCTGCCGTTGTCCGAGGTCAAGATCGAACTGCCGCTGATCCCGCGCACCTTTTATTGCGTCGGCTTGAACTATCTGAAGCACCTCAAGGAAGCCGCCGACAAGCGCGGCGAAGTGCCGGCCGTCCCGGACAGGCCCGAGATCGGCTATCGCGCGCAGAACGCGCTGATCGCGCATGACGAGGAGGTCGTGATCCCCTCCTTCGCGACGGACAAGATCCATTATGAGGGCGAACTCGTCGTCGTCATCGGCAAGAAGGTGAAGCATCTCACCGAGCAGAACGCGATGGATTGCGTGTTCGGCTACACCATCGGCAACGACGTCAGCGAGCGCAGCTGGCAGAAGGCGGATCGCAGCCTGTGGCGCTCCAAGAACGCCGACACGTTCAAGCCGATGGGGCCGTGGATCGAGACCGAAGCCGATCTCGAAAAGATGGAAACGATCGTCCGCGTCAACGGCAAGGAGACCAACCGCTTCGCGACCGCCGACATGATCTTCGGCGTGGTGCCTTTCCTGGTCGAGCTGACCAGGTATTTCACGCTATGGCCCGGCGACGTGATCTGGATGGGCACCGACGGCGCTTCGCCGGATATCAAGCACGGCGACGTCGTGGAGGTCGAGATCACGGGCGTCGGGACGTTGCGGAACAGGTTCGTGCGGGAGGAGCGGTAGGCTGACCTCCCCTGCGGCGCTTCCCGCAGGTCAGAACGGCAACGCCACACCCGTCTTGATCTCCTTCAGCACGACATTGCTGCGGACGTAGCGGATGCCGGGGATGCGGAACATGAACTCGTCGAGGAAGCGATTGTAGGCCGCCATGTCCTGCACGACGACGCGCAGATGATAGTCGGCGTCGCCCGTGGTCGCAAAGCACTCCAGCACCTCGCGGCGCGTCGTGACCCTGGCCACGAACTCGTCGACGAACTTCGCGTCATGCCGCTCCAGCGAGACGTGGAGGATGGCCGACATCGCAAATCCCGCCTGCTCGCGCGCGACCAGCGCCGCATAGCCGCGAATGACGCCGCTGTCCTCCAGTGCCCGCACCCGGCGCCAGCAGGCGGAGGTGGACATGCCGACCTCATCGGCCAGCTGCTGGTTGGTGGCACGGCCGTCCCTCTGGAGATAGGCGAGAATCCGGGTGTCCTGCTCTTCGATCATGCGCGCCTCTCCAGGCGACATTTTCTACCAGATTCGGGCGTCGGATGCAAAATTCTACCAGATTATCGATCCATACGGGATAGATAGGTAAGACCTACCAGTCGTCCGGGCATAACCTTCCATCATCCGGCAGGATGCCGCACGAGGTCCGCCATGGACGCCATTTCGTCACTCGACACTTACGAGCTCTCCGACCGCTACGAGCGCCAGGAGGGCCGCGTCTTCCTCACAGGCACGCAGGCCATCGTCCGCATCGCACTCGATCAGGCGCGTCGGGACCGTATGGCCGGGCTCAACACCGCCGGCTTCATCTCCGGCTATCGCGGCTCGCCGCTCGGCGGCGTTGACCTCGAACTGTGGCGCATCCAGGAACGGCTCAACCGGGACCGCATCGAATTTCTTCCGGCCGTCAACGAAGACCTCGCGGCGACAGCGGTGCTGGGCTCGCAGCAGGTCGAAACGCAAGCCGACCGCGAAGTCGATGGCGTGTTCGGGCTCTGGTACGGCAAGGGCCCCGGCATCGATCGATCCGGCGATGCGCTCAAGCACGGCAACGCCTATGGCTCCTCGCCGCATGGCGGCGTTCTGGTGGTCGCCGGCGACGACCATGGCTGCGTCTCCTCTTCGATGCCGCACCAGTCCGACGTCGCCTTCATGAGCTGGTTCATGCCGACGCTGCATCCGGCAAGCGTCGGCGAATATCTGGCGTTCGGCGAATATGGCTATGCGCTGAGCCGTTTCTCCGGCATGTGGGTCGGCTTCAAGGCGATCTCGGAGATCGTGGAATCAGGCGCCTCCGTCGCGCTGCGCCCGCCGCGCGCTTTTCTCACGCCCGACTTCACGCCGCCTCCCGGCGGCCTGCACTATCGTTGGCCCGACCTGCCGGGCCCGCAGATCGAGGAGCGGCTGGAGGCGAAGAAGCACGCGGTCTACGCCTTCGCCAAGGCCAACCCGATCGACCGCCACATCTACGACATTCCAAACGCCACCTACGGCATCGTCACCACGGGCAAGGCGCATCTCGATCTGATGGAGGCGTTGCGGCTGATGGGCCTCGACGAAGCGGCCTGCCGCAGCATCGGCATCGACGTCTACAAGGTCGGCATGGTCTGGCCGCTGGCGCTGCATGATGCGATGGACTTCGTGAAGGGCAAGCGCGAGATCCTCGTGGTCGAGGAGAAGCGCGGCATCATCGAGAGCCAGTTCAAGGAATATTTTTACGACTATCCCGGTAGCAAGCCCGAACGCATGGTCGGCAAGCACGACGAGCGAGGGGCAAGGCTGATCTCCTGGATCGGCGAATTGTCGCCGCGGGCGCTCGCTTCTGTGCTCGCGCGCCGGCTCGACCCGATGTTTCCGGGCCTCAACCTCGCCGCACGTGCAGCCGCCCTGATGCCGGAAGCGGCGCGCACCATCAACGTCAGCGGCGCAACGCGAACGCCGTATTTCTGCTCGGGATGCCCGCACAACACGTCGACAAAAGTGCCGGAGGGATCGAAGGCGTTGGCCGGCATCGGCTGCCATTTCATGGCGAGCTGGATGGACCGCGAGACCTCCTCGCTGATCCAGATGGGCGGCGAGGGCGTGAACTGGGCGGCATCGTCAAGATTCACCGGCAACAAGCACGTGTTCCAGAATCTCGGTGAAGGCACCTATTATCACTCCGGCTCGATGGCGATCCGGCAGGCGATCGCAGCCAGGGCCAACATCACCTACAAGATCCTGTTCAACGATGCCGTGGCGATGACTGGCGGCCAGCCGGTCGACGGCCCGGTCAGCGTGCAGGCCATCGCCCACAGCGTCCGCGCCGAGGGCGTGGCGCGTATCGCGCTGGTGTCGGATGATCCCGCACAGTTCTCGCCTGCCGGCCTGCCGACCGGTGTCACCATCCATGGGCGCGAGGAGATGGATGCCGTGCAGCGCGAGCTGCGCGACGTCTCCGGCGTGTCCGTCCTGATCTATCAGCAGACCTGCGCCACCGAGAAGCGACGCCGCCGCAAGCGCGGGCAGATGGCCGACCCCAAACGCTTCGCCTACATCAACGACCTCGTCTGCGAAGGCTGCGGCGACTGCTCGGTCGAATCCAACTGCCTCAGCGTCGAGCCGAAGGAGACGGCGTTCGGCCGCAAGCGTCAGATCAACCTGTCGGCCTGCAACAAGGATTTCTCCTGCCTCAACGGCTTCTGCCCGAGTTTCGTCACGGTCGAAGGCGCGACGCGCCGGAAGAAAAGCGCGAGCCAGATCGACGCGGTCGGCCGCGCAGCCACGCTACCCCTGCCCACGCCAGCAACGCTCGAGCGACCCTACGATCTGCTGGTGACCGGCGTCGGCGGCACCGGCGTGATCACGGTTGGCGCGCTGATCGGCATGGCTGCGCATCTCGAACGCCGCGGCGTCTCGGTACTGGACTTCACCGGCTTCGCGCAGAAATTCGGTCCCGTGCTGAGCTACATCCGCCTCGCCGCGAGCCCGGATGCGTTGCATCAGGTCCGCATCGACCAGGGGGCGGCCGACGCGCTGATCGGCTGCGATCTCGTCGTCAGCTCATCGCCGAAGGCGTCCGGAACCTACCGGAAAGGCACGGGCGCTGCGCTCAACACCGCGGAGATGCCGACCGGCGACGTCGTCCGCTTCCGCGACGCCGATCTCGCCTCGCCAGCCCGCCTGCGCGCGATCGGCCACGTGATCGGCGAGAGCAATCTCGGCGCGATCAATGCCAATGCTCTGGCCGAACGGCTGCTCGGCGATGCCGTCTATGCCAACGTCATCATGCTCGGCTTTGCCTGGCAACGCGGACTGGTACCGGTCTCACTGCAAGCCCTATTGCGCGCGATCGAGCTCAACGGCGTCGCGATCGAACGCAACAAGCAGGCCTTCGCCTGGGGCCGGATTGCCGCGGCCGATCCGGATTTTGTGCCGAACGGGGACGATGCGCCCAAAGCCGAGACCCTCGACCAGCTCATCGCTCGGCGCTTCGATTTCCTCACGGCCTATCAGAACGCGGCCTATGCCGCGCGATACCGGGCGATCGTCGCAGGAGTCCGCGACGCCGAGGCCGACCTGAACAGCGAGGCACTGACCGAGGCCGTCGCGCGCACCCTGTTCAAGCTGATGGCCTACAAGGACGAGTACGAGGTGGCGCGGCTGCATATGCAAAGCGGCTTCCTCGACGAGCTGAAGCGCGAATTCGAGGACGGCTTCAGCATCCAGTATCACCTCGCCCCGCCGGTCCTGCCGTCGCAGCGCGACGCACGCGGACGTCCGCGCAAACGGGCCTTCGGCCAGTGGATCCAGGTGCCTCTGACCGTGCTCGCACGCCTGAAGGGGCTGCGCGGGACGCGGTTCGATCCATTCGGCTACACCGCGGAACGGCGAGCCGAGCGGGAGCTGATCGCCTGGTATCAAGGCCTGATCGAGCGGATGCTCGGCGGGCTCGACACGGCGCGTCTTCCGGATCTCGTCGCGATTGCAAGGGCGCCCATGGAGATCCGGGGGTATGGGCCGGTCAAGGACGCCGCGATCGCGAAGGTGAAGTCCGAAATCGAGCGGCTGCTCGCCGAACTCCCCACGCCGTCGCCGGCAAGGATGCGCGCCGCCGGTTGACGCGGCGCCGGCGAGGCTTCAGCCTCTGAACCTGGAGGGACGCCCTGATGGCGCTCCCGCGATCGGGTGACGCATCATGAATTTCGACCAGCTGACACTGACCGAGGCAACGGACGGCCTCAGCGCGGGGGAGGTCACGAGCACCGCGCTCACCCGGGAAGCTCTTGCCCGCGCCAAAGCCAACGCCGACCTGAATGCCTTCGTCACGCTGGACGAGGCCGGTGCCCTGGAGGCCGCCGCGGCGTTCGACGCCAAGGGCGACAGGAGCAAGCCGCTCGGCGGCGTGCCCGTCGTGATCAAGGACAATATCGAGGTGGCCGGGCTGCCCTGTAGCGCCGGCACCCCGGCGCTGAAGGACTATATTCCAAAGGCCGATGCACCCGTTGTGGCAAAGCTGCGCGCCGCGGGAGCGATCATCATCGGCAAGACGAGCATGCACGAGCTGGCCTTCGGCATCTCCGGCTACAACACCGCGTTCAAGACCGGCGCCGAGTTCGGCGTGCGCAATGCCTATGATCGCGCGCGGATCGCCGGCGGCTCCTCGTCCGGGACGGGCGCCGCGATCGGCGCGCGGATCGTCGCGGGCGGGCTCGGCACCGACACCGGCGGATCGGTGCGCGTGCCCGCCGCCTTGAACGGGTGCGCCTCGCTGCGGCCAACCGTCGGGCGCTATCCGCAAGAGGGCATCGCGCCGATCTCGCACACCCGCGATACCGCGGGTCCGATGGCCGCAACCATGGCCGACGTCGCGCTGCTCGACCGCGTCATTGCCGGTGGCGATCCGGTCCTGCCTGCGGATCTCAGGCTGGTCCGCATCGGCATTGCCAAGGCGATGCTGGCCAATCTCGACGGCGACACCGAGGCCGCCTTCCATAGGGCGGTCGCGCAGATGAAAGCCCAGGGCATGGTCGTGGTCGAGATCGAGATGCCCCGACTGGCGGAGCTCAATGGCCAGGTCAGCTTTCCAGTCGCGCTCTACGAGGCCTATGACGATCTGGTCGCCTATCTCGCCCACACCGGCACCGGCCTCAGCGTCGAAGCGCTGGCGCAGGAGATCTCCAGCGCCGACGTCAAGGGTACCTATGAGGGCCTCGTGATCCCGCGAAAGCTGCCCGGTCCCGACGACACGCTTGTCGACGCCAAGCCGATCTACGACGACGCGGTCAAGACCGCGCGGCCTGCGCTTCAGGCGCTCTACGGCAACACGTTCTCCGGAAACAAGCTCGACGCCATCGCCTTTCCGACCACGCCGCGCGTCGCCATCCCCTCCAACCCGGACTCCAGCAGCCTGGAGAATTTCGCGCTGTTCATCCAGAACACCGATCCCGGCAGCAATGCCGGCATTCCCGGCATCCAGATCCCAATCGCACTCGGCGCCAGCAGCGGACTGCCGATCGGGCTCGAACTCGACGGCCCTGCGGGCAGCGATCGCCGCCTGCTTGTGATCGGCATGGCACTCGACAGCGTATTTGGCCGGTTGCCGCCGCCGCATCGCTCATGAATAGGGGTTGATCAGCTTCTGCTGCTCGGCGCTGTGGTGCGCGAGCAGGTCGATGAAGGTCCTGACCTTCGCCGACAGATGATGGCGATGCGGATAGACCGCGTTCATGGACAGCTCGACCGTCCGATATTCCGGCAAGAGGCGCACGAGGCGGCCGGTCTCGAGATCGTCCTGAATGAGAAACCCCGCCATCAGGCAGACAGCGGCGCCCTCCAGTGCGACCTTCCGCAGCGCTTCCCCGCTATTGGTGACGAAGCTGCCCGAGATGCGAACGGAGGCCGGAGTGCCTTTGCGGTCAAGGAAGCGCCATTCGTCGCCAAACGGATAGTTCAAGTGCCGGCCGCAATTGTGCCCGGTGAGCTCGTCGAGCTTCTGCACCCGGCCGTGCTTCTCGAGATAGTCGTGCGAGCAGCAGAGCACGTGACGCCAGGTGGCAAGTCTCCGCACGATCAGGCTCGAATCCGGCGGCGGGGTCATGCGGAGGGCAACGTCGTAGCCCTCCTCGATGAGATCGACATCGGCCTCGCCCATGCGCAGATCGATCCTGAGTTCCGCATGGGTCGACAGCAGCTTCGCCACGATCGGCGCGACAAGGGGCACCATGTGCGTGGCGACGTGAATGCGCAGCGTGCCGCGGGGCACCGACTGCAATTCGCTCGCGATGTCGTCGGCCTGTTCGAGATCTGCGAGAATCTGGGTTGAGCGATCGTAATAAGCCTTGCCGATCTCCGTGAGGCTCACCTTCCGCGTGGTGCGGTTGAGTAGCCGCACCCCGAGCCGGTCCTCCAGCGCCTGGACGTGGTTGCTCACCATGGTCGTCGACATGTTGAGGCGGCGGGCGGCCGCGGAAAACCCACCGTTTTCGACCACGTGGACGAAGGCGGTGAGGCTGGTGAAGCGATCCATGGCCAAGGCTCCGATTATCCGCGACTACTGGATAATGCTTCAAATAATTCCGGGATTATCACAACTGCCGGGACAACGCATCTTCTCCACGTCAATGCGCGCGCCCTTCGAACAGGCGGCCGGGAATTTCCGAGGATGTCATGTCGAACGCTTCTTATGTCTCTGGAACAACTGCAAAAATCGGCCTGCGGCTGTCTCGGCAGACAATCAATCGGGCGGCCATCGGCCTGGCGCTGATCCTCGGCATCGCGGTGGCCGGCGACTATGGCTACGACTATCTGAAGACCGGCCGGTACCTCGAATCCACTGACGACGCCTATGTGAAGGCCGATTCCACGATCGTCGCGCCGAAGGTGTCCGGCTACATCGCCAAGGTGCTGGTCGGCGACAACGAGAAGGTCAAGGCAGGCCAGCTGCTGGCCAAGATCGACGACCGCGATTTCAGGGCAGCGCTCGATCAAGCCCGCGCCGACGTCGCGGCTGCCGAGGCCTCCGTGCGCAACATCGATGCCCAGCTCGAGCTGCAACAGCCGATCATCGAGCAGAGCACGGCTGACGTCGCTGCCGCGGACGCCAATCTGAAATTCGCACAAGAGGAGCGCGCCCGCTACGACGACCTCATGAAGTCGGGCTCCGGCACCATCCAGCGCGCGCAGCAGACCGACGCGGCGCTGCGCGCCAGCAGCGCGCAATTGCAGCACGCGAAGTTCGGCCTTGTGGCTGCACAGCGCAAGATCGACGTGCTCACAAGCCAGCGGGCCCAGGCCGCAGCCCAGCTCGAACGTGCCCGTGCGGTCGCGCAGCAGGCAACGCTGAACCTGTCCTATACCGAGATCACAGCGCCGGTGGATGGCACGATCGGCGCCCGCAGCTTGCGCGTCGGCCAATACGTGCAAGCCGGCACGCAATTGATGGCTGTGGTGCCGCTCGATGCGGTCTATGTCGTTGCCAACTTCAAGGAGACCCAGCTCACACATGTGCGGCCCGGCCAGCCGGTCGAGCTGTACGTCGACAGCTTCCGCAATCGGGCGCTGCACGGCCATGTCGACAGCCTGTCGCCGGCGAGCGGGCTGGAATTCGCATTGCTGCCGCCCGACAACGCCACGGGCAACTTCACCAAGATCGTGCAGCGCGTTCCGGTGAAGATCGTGCTCGACGACCACAGCCTCACCGGCCTGCTTCGCCCCGGCATGTCCGCGGTGCCGACCATCGACACCAAGGCGACCGTGCTGGCCGAGCGCGAGACGGCCAGGCGTCTCGCCGACAACATGCTCCGACCGAACGGCGGCTGACCCGGCGTCGGCAGATTCACACCCTGTCGGAAGATCGTTCCGGAACGTCCTCGATCGTCGAAATCATCCGCATCCTGTCTCCGTAGCCGAGACGAGGCTTCCATGAGCACGCTTCAACCCGCCCTCAACGCCGCATCCGCCGCCAGCAATCCCGCACCCGCCGCCCCGTCGGTGCCGGCCAAAACCTGGATCGCGGTGATCGGCGCGACGCTTGGCGCCTTCATGGCGGTGCTGAACATCCAGATCGTCAACGCTTCGCTCGCCGACATCCAGGGCGCGATCGGCGCCGGTATCGACGACGGCGGCTGGATCTCGACCTCCTATCTGATCGCCGAGATCGTAGTGATCCCGCTGTCCGGCTGGCTGGCGCAGGTGTTCTCGATCCGCATCTATCTGCTCACCAACGCGATCCTGTTCCTGGTCCTGTCCGCGGCCTGCGCACTGGCGCATGACCTATCGCAGATGATCGTGCTGCGCGCCATCCAGGGCTTCACCGGCGGCGTGCTGATCCCGATGGCCTTCACGTTGATCATCACCCTGCTGCCGCGCGGAAAGCAGCCGGTGGGCCTCGCGCTGTTCGCGCTGTCGGCGACGTTCGCACCGGCGATCGGCCCGACCATCGGCGGCTATCTCACCGAGAATTTCGGCTGGCAGTACATCTTCTACGTCAATCTCGTGCCGGGCGCGGTCATGGTCGGCATGCTCTGGTACGCGCTCGAGGCCAAGCCGATGAAACTGTCGCAGCTAGCGGAGGGCGACTGGGCCGGCATCGTCACGATGGCAATCGGCCTATCGGCGCTGCAGACCGTGCTCGAGGAGGGCAACAAGGACGACTGGTTCGGCTCACCCTTCATCGTCAAGCTGTCGGTGATCGCGGCGGTGGCGCTGACCGCCTTCCTGATCATCGAGCTCACGGTGAAGAAGCCGCTCTTGAACCTGCGCCTGCTGGTACGCCGCAATTTCGGCTTCGGCATGCTCGCGAACTTCCTGCTGGGCATCGCGCTCTACGGCTCGGTGTTCATCCTGCCGCAGTATCTGTCACGCATCCAGGGCTACAATGCCGAGCAGATCGGCATGGTGCTGGCCTGGACCGGACTGCCGCAACTGGTGTTGATCCCGCTGGTGCCGCGACTGATGCAGAAGCTCGATGCGCGCATCGTGATCGGCGTCGGCTTCGTGCTGTTTGCGGCCTCCAACTTCATGAACATCTACATGACCAGCGACTACGCCGCCGACCAGCTGCTGTGGCCCAACATCGTTCGCGCGATCGGGCAGGCACTGGTCATGGCGCCGCTGTCGGCGGTGGCAACCGCCGGCATCGAAGCCGAGAACGCAGGCTCGGCGTCGGGCCTGTTCAACATGATGCGCAACCTCGGCGGCGCCGTCGGAATTGCGATCCTGCAGACCGTTCTGACCAAGCGCGAGCAGTATCACTCCAACGTGCTGATGCAGTCGGTCTCGATATTCGAGCAGGCGACGCGCACGCGGCTGGAGCAACTCACCCAGTATTTCGTCAATCACGGCGTCCTCGACCAAGCAGATGCCGCGCATCGCGCCTATGTCGCGATCGGCCGCATCGTGCAGAAGCAGGCCTATATCCTCGCCTTCAGCGACACCTTCTATCTGCTCGGCATGGCGCTGATCGTGGCGTTGCTCGCCGTCCTCTTCCTGAAGAAGCCTGGCCAGACCTCGGCCGGTGGCGCCCACTGACCTCAACCCAAGAAGCAAGGAGACGATCATGAAGCCTCGCATGAACTACTTCCAGGCCGCGCCCGATACGATGAAAGCGCTGATGGCGCTGGAGGAGCAGATCCAGTCGACCGGCATCGAGAAATCGCTGATCGAGCTGATCAAGATCCGGGCGTCGCAGATCAACGGCTGCGCCTTCTGCATCAACATGCACAGCGAGGACGCGCGCAAGCGCGGCGAGACCGAGCAGCGCATCTACCTGCTCAATGCTTGGCGCGAATCCCCGCTCTATACCGAACGCGAGCGCGCCGCGCTGGCGTGGACCGAGGCGGTGACGCTGATCTCGCAGACGCATGCGCCGGACGACGTCTACGAACAGGTCCGCGCGCAGTTCTCCGATGAGGAGACGGTGAACCTGACCATGCTGATCGGCGCCATCAACGCCTGGAACAGGCTCGCGATCTCGTTCCGCGCAGTGCATCCGGTGAAGGTGAAGGCTTCGGTGGCGTGAGGGCGGCGCTCGCTCACCAAGTCCGCTGTCATGCCACGCGAAAGCGGGGCATCCAGTACGCCGCGGCCTGTCAATGAAACCACGAATGCCTCGGCGTACTGGGTCGCCCGGTCAAGCCGGGCGATGACACCTGAGTTCGCTTTTGCAGTATCGCACTCCTCGCTCTTCGTAGAGCGTGGCTTAAACCGCCGTCGCCCTGGCGAACTCCACATAGATCTCGCGAAGGCGCATTGCGATCGGACCGGGCTTGCCGTCGCCGATTGTCTTGCCGTCGATGGCGACCACCGGCTGCACGAACGAGGACGCGCTGGTGATGAACGCCTCCTTGGCAGCGAGCGCCTCGGCGACCGTGAAGGACCGTTCCTCGACGCGGAGCTGGCGCTCCTCGGCAAGCGCGATCACGGCCTTGCGCGTGCAGCCCGGCAGGATCGCGTTGGAATTCTTGCGCGTGACGATGACATCATCCTTGGTCAGGATGAACGCCGACGACGAGCCGCCCTCGGTGACGTAGCCATCCTGCAGCATCCAGGCCTCGCCCGCGCCGGCTTCTGCCGCGGCCTGCTTCGCCAGCACCTGCGCCAGCAGCGCCACGCTCTTGATGTCGCGGCGTTCCCAGCGGATGTCAGGCACCGTGATGACATTGATGCCGGTCTTCGCCGCCGCCGCGTTGATGATGTCCTTTTCGGACGTGAACATCACCAGGCTCGATTTGACGTCCCCCTTGGGAAACGGGAAGTCGCGCCCCTTGTCGGCGCCGCGCGTGACCTGGAGATAGACGAGACCGTTCTGGAGCTTGTTGCGCGCGATCAGCTCCTTCTGGAGCTCGGTGATGCGCTCGATCGTCTCCGGCAGCTTCAGCTTGATTTCCCCGACCGAACGCTCCAGCCGGGCCAGATGCGAGGCATTGTCAACCAGCTTGCCGTCCAGCACGGCCGAGACCTCGTAGATGCCGTCGGCGAACAGGAAGCCGCGATCGAGCACCGAGATCTTGGCCTCCGAGAGCGGGACGAATGAGCCGTTGACATAGGCGATCGGGTCCAAGGCAGGTCTCCTGGAGAGGAAGGGAATTCGCCCATCCCTATAGGAGATTTGGCAAGTCCGATAAACCCTCGATCCGTCATTCCGGGGCATTCGCGCAGCGAATGAGCCCGGAATCTCGAGATTCCGGGGTCGATGCTTCGCAGCGCTCCGGAATGGCGGATGTGGTCAGTGCGACAGGATCTTCGACAAGAACTTCTGCGCGCGGTCGCTGCGCGGCTTGCCGAAGAAGTCTTCCTTCGCCGCGTCCTCGACGATCTCGCCGCGGTCCATGAAGATCACACGGTTGGCGACCTTGCGGGCAAAACCCATCTCATGGGTGACAACCATCATGGTCATGCCCTCATGAGCGAGATCCACCATGACGTCGAGCACCTCGCTGACCATTTCCGGATCGAGCGCGGAAGTCGGCTCATCGAACAGCATGACGATCGGATCCATGGCGAGCGCACGGGCGATCGCAACGCGCTGCTGTTGGCCGCCGGACAGGTTCGCGGGATACTTTTGCGCCTGTTCCTTGAGGCCGACGCGCTCCAGCAGCTGCATGCCTTTCGCCTTCGCCTTGTCGCGCGACCGGTCGAGCACCTTCTCCTGCGCGAGGCAGAGATTGTCGATGATCTTCAGGTGAGGAAACAGCTCGAAGTGCTGGAACACCATGCCGACCCGCGAACGCAGCTTCGGGAGGTTGGTCTTGGGATCGTTGACCTTGATGCCGTCGACAAGGATGTCGCCGCTCTGGAACGGCTCCAGCGCATTGACGCATTTGATCAGCGTCGACTTGCCCGAGCCGGAGGGGCCGCAGACCACGACCACCTCGCCCTTGGTGACGTTGGTGGTGCAGTCGGTCAGCACCTGGAAGCTCGGGCTGTACCATTTGTTGACGTGGCTGATTTCGATCATGACCGACACGCTCTAGCGAATGATGGCGATGCGCGCCTGGAGGCGGCGGACGCCATAGGACGCGATACAGGAGATGGTGAAGTAGACGACTGCTGCGAACAGATACATTTCGACGAGGCGCCCGTCGCGCTGCGCCACCTTGCTGGCCGCTCCCAGGAAGTCCGTGATCGACAGGACGTAGACCAGCGAGGTGTCCTGGAACAGCACGATGGTCTGCGTGATCAGAACCGGAAGCATGTTGCGGAAGGCCTGCGGCAGCACGACGTAACGCATGCTCTGCGCGTAGGTCAGCCCCAGCGCGCTCGCCGCGGCCGGCTGTCCGCGCGAGATCGACTGGATGCCGGCGCGCATGATCTCGGAGAAGTACGCCGCTTCGAACATGATGAAGGTGATGAGCGAGGAGGCGAAGGCGCCGACGCTGATCGGCCGCGAGGCGCCGGTCACCCACTGCCCGATATAGGGCACCAGGAAGTAGAACCAGAAGATGACCAGCACCAGCGGCAGCGAGCGCATGAAGTCGACATAAAGTCCGGCGATGCGGCCGAGGACCTTGAAGCCGGAGAGCCGCATCAGCGCGAGTGCCGTGCCGAAGACGAGACCGCCAAGGGCCGCGAGCCCCGTCAACGTCAGCGTGAAGGTCATGCCCTCCAAGAACAGATAGGGCAGCGCGCGGCGGATGACGTCGAAATCGAGATTGCCGAACATCGCTTATTTCCCCGTGATGTAGCCGGGGATCGCGACCCAGCGCTCGAGGAGGCGCATTCCGGTCACGACGACGGCGTTGACGAGGAGGTAGAGGATGGTCGCGGCGGTGAAGGCCTCGAACACCTGGAACGAGAATTCCTGCATCGAGCGCGCCTGTCCGGTCAGCTCGAGCAGGCCGATGGTGATCGCGACCGCCGTGTTCTTGATGGTGTTGAGGAATTCAGAGGTCAGCGGCGGCAGGATGATGCGGAACGCCATCGGCAGCAGCACGTAGCGATAGGCCTGCACCGTGGTCAGGCCCAGCGCGGTTGCCGCCATCTTCTGCCCGCGCGGCAGCGAACCGATGCCGGCCTGCAATTGCACGGCGACGCGGGCCGACATGAAGAAGCCGATACCGATCGCGGCCGTCCAGAACGGCGCGTTCGGGAGCTGCTTCAGCCAGGTGCCGGCAGCTTTCGGCAGCAGCTCCGGCAGCACGAAGTACCACAGGAAGAGCTGCACGAGCAGCGGCATGTTGCGGAAGAACTCGACATAGGCAAAGCCGAACCAGTTCGCCCCCTTCGACGGCAGCGTGCGCATCACGCCGACGATCGAGCCGGTGATCAGCGCGATGACCCAGGCCAGCGCCGCGGTCTTGAGGGTCAGCACCAGGCCCGACAGCAGCATGTCGAGATAGGTGCCGGTCCCCATCGGGTTCGGCTGGAAAAAGATTCCCCAGTTCCAGTTGTAGTTCACGTGTCCCCCGCGCGAACGCGCCAGTCATGGATGTCCTGAGCGCCTATGCAAATGTCCGGCCACCCTGGTGTCAAGAGTGGCCGGACATGATCCCGATCGAAAGATCGAGGTTTTATCTTACTTGTAGTCGTCCGGGTTCGGCGAATCCGTAGGCTTGGCGAACTCGTTCTTCAGCTCGGCCGAGATCGGCGTGTTGAGGTTCAGGCCCTTCGGCGGGATCTTCTGGGTGAACCACTTGTCGTAGATCTTCTGGGCTTCGCCGGACGTATAGAGCGCCGCCGTCGCCGCATCGACCGCCTTCTTGAAGGCTGGGTCGTCCTTGCGCAGCATGATGCCGTAGGGCTCGGGCTTGGAGAACGCATCCTTAGAGATGACGTAGTCGTCCGGGTTCTTCGAGCCGGCGACGAGGCTCGCCAGCAGGATGTCGTCCATGACGAAGGCGACCGCGCGGTCGGTCTCGACCATGAGGAAGGCTTCGGCGTGGTCCTTGGCCGGAATGATGTTGGCGCCGAGGCCCTTCGCGACGTTGGCTTCCGTGAGCTGCTTGATGTTGGTGGTGCCGGCGGTCGAGACGACGGTCTTGCCCTTGAGATCGTCGATCGACTTCAGGCCGCTCGACTTCTTGAAGACGTAGCGGCTGGCGGTCAGGTAGTGCGTGTTGGTGAAGGCGACCTGCTTCTGGCGCTCGGCATTGTTGGTGGTCGAGCCGCATTCGAGGTCGATGGTGCCGTTGGCCATCAGCGGGATACGCGTCGCCGACGTCACCGGGTTGAGCTTGACCTCGAGCTTGTCGAGCTTGAGCTCCTTCTTCACGGCGTCGACGATCTTGTAGCAGATGTCCATCGCGAACCCGACGGGCTTCTGGTTGTCGTCCAGATAGGAGAACGGAATCGAGGAATCGCGGAAGCCGAGCGTGATCGCCCCGGTGTCCTTGATGTTCTTCAGCGTGCCGGTCAGCTCCTGGGCCCCGGCCTGGCTGACGACGAAGGTCGCGGCGAGCGCGAGCCCGATGCTACGGAAATGTTTCACTTTCTTCTTCCCCTTTCAGGATGATGCGGCCGGATGCAAGCACAAATCGGGCCGGATTAGAATGTGACTTTCGGCTGGACCGATGCCTCAGGTTAACGGACCAGTCAGTGGTCCTGGCAATTCCCCGAGATCCCAGAACAGCCCGGCCATCACCGTCAAGGCCTCTTCGGTCAAGGGCAGCAGGATGTGCTCATTGGGCGCATGCTGGGAGCAGCCGGGATAGGAGTGCGGGACCCAAATCGTCGGCAGGCCCAGGATCTCGGAAAACACGTCGTTCGGCAGCGAGCCGCCGAAGTTCGGCAGCACGGCCGGCGCCTTGCCTGTGGTCTCCCTGACCGAATCCGCCGCCCATTTGATCCAGGGGCTGTCGAAATCGGTGCGCGATGCAGCAAAGCTCTGTGCCGCCCGCACCTCGACCATGGGAAAACCTTTTGCAACGAGATGCGCGCGGATTGCCTCGATCAGGCCCTCGACCTTCGTCCCGACCACGAAGCGCAGTTGCAGCACAGCATTGGCGTGACCAGGAATGGCGTTCGCCGGCTTCTCGATATTGCCTGACGACATCGCCAGCACTTCGAGCGTGTTCCAGGCATAGAGCCGTTCGGCCGCCGACAGGCCCTCCTCGCCCCAGTTCTCCGCGAGCGCCGGCTCGTCCGCGGTCGGCACCACCTGCACGTCGGCGAGGTAGCTGCGGATCTGGTTGGTGAGCCGCGGCGGCTTCAAGGCATCGAGCAGGAGATGGCCGTGGCCGTCGACCAAGGTCGAGATCGCGTTGACCAGGATGGTCGCGGGATTGGCGAGCACGCCGCCCCAGTTGCCGGAATGGTGGCCGCCGTCGCGCAGATTCACGTCGAGATGAATGCGGATGCCGCCACGGCAGCCGAGAAAGAGCGTCGGCCGATCGGCGGACAGGCGCGGCCCGTCGGAGGCCACGAACAGGTCGGCCTTGAGCGCGTCGCGATTGAGATCGCAGACCTTGCCGAGATCCGGCGAGCCGATCTCCTCGCCCATCTCGACGATGAATTTCGCGTTGAAGCCGAGTTTGCCGCCGCGAGCGTCACGCACCGCGCGCAGTGCCGCCATATTGATGCTGTGCTGGCCCTTGTTGTCGGCGGTGCCGCGGCCGTACAGTCGTGTACCCGCAACCGACGTGCGCCAGGGATCGCGCCCCTCGCGCCACTCGCCCTCCATGCCATCGACGACATCGCCATGGCCGTAGATCAGCACGGTCGGCGCCGACGTGCTCTCGTGATGTTCGGCCAACAGGAAGGGCGCCTTGCCGCTCGGAGATTCGACGATGCGGCTGGAAAAATCGAGCGCCGCGAAAGCCGGCTGCATCTCCTGCTCCAGATAGGCGCGCAGCTCGGCACCGCGCGACGGATTCTGGCTTTCGGTCCGATACGCGACGCGGCGGTCGAGTTCAGCGAGGAACGCGCCGGATTTGAAGTCGTCCCGGGCGCGGGCGATAGCGTCGGCTCTGGTCATTGCTTTCGTTTTCAAGGTTTTCGACGCGGGCGAACGTAGCGGGCTACGTAGGCCATCGAAAGTGGCAGGGGGCTTGGGAAGTTTCTTGGAGTTTCTCTTGTGGTTCTCTTGGGATTTCGTTCCTGCTCACTTGAGATTGGCTTGCCAGGCGCGGCCACACCGCTGATTTGACCTTGCCAATATCAAGACATATGCAAGAACTTCGCCAAGTTGGGGCGCACATCTATCATTCGAAGAGCGCTCAGTACAGGGCGCCGAGGGGACCAGCATGGCCAAAGAGATCAGGCTCAACGCCTTTGCGATGAATTGCGTCGCACACCAGTCACCAGGCCTGTGGACCCATCCGCGCGACCGCACGGCCGATTATAACCGCCTGCCCTACTGGATCGATCTCGCCCGAACCCTGGAACGGGGCCGCTTCGACGGGCTGTTCCTGGCGGACGTGCTTGGGGTCTACGACGTCTATGGCAACAGCCCTGACGCAGCCTTGCGCAATGCGGCGCAGACGCCTTCGAACGAGCCGCTGCTGCTGCTGTCGGCGATGGCCGCGGTGACGCAAAATCTCGGTTTCGGCGTCACCAGCAATCTGTCTTTCGAGCCGCCCTACCCGTTCGCGCGGCGGATGTCGACGCTCGATCACCTCACCGAGGGGCGGATCGGCTGGAACGTCGTCACCGGCTATCTCGACAGCGCCGCGCGCGGCGCCGGCAAGGACAAGCAGACCGGGCACGACGACCGCTACGACATCGCCGACGAATATATGGAGGTGGTCTACAAGCTCTGGGAAGGGAGCTGGGAGGACGACGCCGTGCTGCGAGACCGGACGCGCGGCATCTTCACCGATCCTGCAAAGGTCCATCGCGTCAATCATGAAGGCGCGAACTTCCGCATCAACAACACCATTCACCTCAGCGAACCGTCGCCGCAGCGCACGCCGGTGCTGTACCAGGCCGGCACCTCGCCGCGCGGGCGGCAGTTCGCGGCAAAGCATGCCGAATGCGTATTCATGTCGGGACCGTCGGCCAAGGTGATCGCGCCGCGCGTCTCCGCGATCCGGCAGGAGGCCGCCGCGCTCGGCCGCAACCCAGCCGAGATCCTGATGTTCTCGATGATGACGATCATCCTCGGGCGGACCGAAGCCGAGGCGAAGGAGAAATACGCCGACTACCGCCGCCACATCAGCCCCGAGGGCGCGCTCGCCCTGATGTCGGGATGGACCGGCGTCGACTTCTCCGGCTACGATCTCGATCAGCAGGTCCGCCACGTCCAGAACGACGCCGGCCGCAGCGCCATGGACAACGTCACCCGCGCCGATCCCGATCGCGTCTGGACCGTGCGCGATGTCATCGAGCATGTCGGCGTCGGCGGCGCCGGGCCGGTCGTGGTCGGCACGCCGGAGATGGTCGCGGACAAGATCGAGCAATGGTTCGAAGCAACCGACGTCGACGGGCTCAACGTCGCGTTCGCGATCTCGCCCGGCGATTTCGAGGACATCGCCGACATGCTGGTGCCGGAGCTGACCCGGCGCGGACGGTACAAGCCGGAATACGCGAAGGGCACGTTGCGAGAGAAACTGTTCGGCCAGGGCCGGGCAAGGCTCGATGCGAAGCATCCGGCGGCGGGGTATCGGGTGGGGAGGAAGGGGTAGTTGCCAACGCGACACCTCCTTCGCGTGATCTGCCGAACAGCATCCACAAGCACGCTGCGTTCCCTCCCCCCTGGCGGGGGAGGGTTAGGGAGAGGGGTGCCACACGGCACACTCTCTCGGTAGATCACGACGTGTTCTCGACGACGGCAAGACCGCCTCCTTGGCTACCCCTCTCCCCCGCCCTCCCCCGCAAGGGGGGAGGGAGCACAGCGGAGTGCGCCGCGGCGTCCTACACCTTCCCGTCCACCATCACCTCGATCAGCTTCGTCCCCGGCCGATTGAACGCCGATGCCAGCGTCGCCTTCAGCTCGCTGGGATCGCTGACCTTGATCGCCTCGCAGCCCAGTGCCTTGGCGACGCCGGCGAAATCCACCGGCGGATCGACGAAATCCATGCCGACGTAATTGTCGTCGCCATGGAAGGCGAGCAGGCGCTGCTTGATGATCCGGTAGCCACCATTGTTGGCGATGACGACGTTGAGCGGCAGCTTGTGGTGCGCCGCCGTCCACAGCGACTGAATCGAGTACATCGCGCTGCCATCGCCCGAGAAGCACACCACGGGCCGGTCCGGATTGGCGATGCTGGCGCCGACCGACGCCGGCAAGCCCCAGCCGATGCCACCGGAAGCAAGGCCATGGTAGCCGTAGCGATCGCGATGCGGCCGCAGCGCCGCGATCTGGCGGCTGGAGGTGAGGCCTTCATCGACCAGGATGGCATTGTCAGGCATGGCCTCGACCATTTGCAGGACCAGATAATCCGGATCGATCGGGCTGCGGCCCTCGCTCTTGCCGATCTGCTCCACCAGCGAGGCGCGGCGCGCAGTCCAGTTCTTCGGCGCAATCTCGGCGAGACGCTGTCTTGCACGTTGCGCCAGCGCAGAGCCACCCATCTCCTTCAGCATCGGGATCAGCGCACACAGCGTTTCCTTCAAATCCGCCTTCAGCGCGATCTCGGCGCCGTAATTCTTGGCGATCTCCCAATCCACGAGGCCGACCTGCACGATGCCGAGACCATCCGGCAGCGCATCGACCTCGCTGTGAACCGACATCCGCAAGGGATCGCCGCCAAGCGCAATCAGGAGATCGTAAGGCGCAAGCGTGTCGCGCGCGACCTTCTGCACGCGCGCGAGCGTGCCGACGAAGCTCGGGCTTTCGGAGAGGAAATGCGCGCCATAGGGCGTGGAGGATTGATAGGCGGCAGCGCCCAACAGCTCTGCGAGCTCTGCCGCTTCCTTCAGCGCGTCACTCTTGACCACCTCGTCCATGGTGACGATCACGGGACGTTCGGCCTTGAGCAGGCGGGCCGCGAAAGCCTTTAACGCTTCATCCGACGGTCTTGTCCGCGCATCGATGCGGGTGGACCGGCCGAGATCGATGCCGGCCTCGCTGTTGAGGATGTCGCCGGGCAGCGAGATGAACACCGGTCCGGTCGGCGGCGTGGTCGCCACCTTCGCGGCGCGGCGGACGATGCGCGGCAGGTCCTCCAGCCGCGTCACCTCGACCGCCCATTTCACCAGCGGCTCGGCCATCCGCACCAACGGGCCATAGAGCACCGGCTCCATCAGGCCATGACCCTGCTCCTGCTGGCCGGCCGTGAGGATCATCGGCGTGCCCGTGAACTGGGCGTTGTAGAGCGAACCCATGGCGTTGCCGAGGCCGGGCGCAACGTGCACATTGCACGCGACCAGCTTGCCCGAGGCGCGGCTGTAGCCATCGGCGATCGCGACCACGAGGCTTTCCTGCATCGCCATCACATAGGTGAGATCGGGATGATCCTTCAGCGCGTGCATGATCGGCAACTCGGTGGTGCCGGGATTGCCGAACAGATGCGTGACGCCCTCGTCCTTGAGCAACGCGAGAAAGGCGGAGCGGCCGGTGATCTTGTTCTTCATGTTTCCTCCAGGAGCGGGCGTTGCCGCAAGGACGTCGCATGATGGCCGAAGTTCTGGGAGATGCGCAAGGAAGCGTGGTCATGGCTGCGTTGCGCGGGCGCTCCACTCTCGTGTCCCGGACGCGACGCAGCGCGCAGCGTTGCGACGCAGAGCCGGGACCCATAACTGGCACCAATCTCGCTGACGCATGGGCCCCGGCTCAGCAGCGCATCACCGAAGTGGTGCTGCGCTGCGTCCGGGGGCACGAGAGCTCGGTACGCAGCCCGCGCTACATCTCCTCCCGGCCGAGCTCGAACGGATCCTCGCCGCCCGCGCGCTTCTTCCTTTTCGATCGTTGCCACACCACGCCCGGAAAGCCCTTCAGCGGCACCAGCGGCTCGCCGGTATAGGCCCATTCCTGCAGCTCCTCGATGGCGATGTGATAGAGCGGCTGGCGGCCGGTGCGCTCCTTGAACAGCGCGCGGGGGATGTTGACCATGTGCGGACCGCGCGGACTCTCATAGGCGATCGGCGTGCCGCAATGCGAGCAGAAGCTGCGCGTGGTCTTCGTGGCCTTGTCCTCGTAACGCGTGAGCGCGCTCTTGCCGGACGTGATACGAAAGCGCTTCTTCCAGCTTCCAACATAGGTGGTGTAGGCCGCGCCATGGGCGCGGCGGCTGGCGGCGGAGTGATCGTGCCAGGCCCAGCGCGCGGGCACGTCGATCTCGAAGGTGATCTTGCCGCAGAGACACTGGCCGGTGGCTATACCTGCGGCGGCTGCGGCTTTGGCCATTGTTTTTCTCCGTCGTCATTGCGAGCGTAGCGAAGCAATCCAGACTGCCTCTGCGGAAAAACTCTGGATTGCTTCGCTGCGCTCGCAATGACGGAATTTGTGGTTGCGGTCGAAGCTGCAACAGAAACCCGTACCCCGGACGAGCGAAGCGACATCCGGGAAAACCATCGTTCGGCGAAAGACCCGGATATCGCTTCACTCATCCGGGCTACGGCAGCGTCACGCCGGCGTCAGCTCGTCATACACAGGATAGTCCGTATATCCCTTCTCCTCGCCGCTGTAGAACGTCGCACGGTTGTACGGCGTGATCGGATAGTCGTGCTGAAGCCGGCGCGGCAGATCCGGGTTGGAGATGAAGATGCGGCCGAACGCGATGATATCCGCATGGCCGTCGGCGATCGCCGCGTTCGCGGTCTCGCCGGTGAAGCCACCCGCGGTCATCAGCACGCCGTTGTAGAGCGGGCGGAACAGCACCATTGCCGAGGGCACGTTCTCCCAGTGGACGTCGGCGCGGCCGGCGCCGCTGGAGCGCGGCTCGATGAAATGCAGGTACGCCAGACCAAGCTTATCGAGCGCCTTCACGACATGGGTGTAGAGCGGCATCGGATCGGGCTCGCCGGAATCATTGGCGATGCCGTGCGGCGACAACCGCACGGCGACGCGGTTCGCGCCCCAGACATCGATCGCGGCCTGCGTGACCTCGAGCAGAAGACGCGCACGGTTCTCGATCGAGCCGCCATACTGATCGGTGCGCTGGTTGCTGCGCGACTGCAGGAACTGCTCGAGCAGATAGCCGTTGGCACCGTGGATCTCGACGCCGTCGAAGCCCGCGGCGAGCGCGTTTTTGGCACCCTGCCGGAACGCCTCGACGATGTCCTTGACCTCCTCGGTCTCCAGCGCGCGCGGCGTCTCGTAGTCCGCAATCTTGCCGTCGGCCGTCATCGCCTTCATGCCCTCGGCCTTGATCGGAATCGCCGAGGCCGACACCGGCAGCGCACCGCCGTGGAAGGAAGAATGCGAGACGCGGCCGACATGCCAGAGCTGGAGGAAGATGATGCCGCCCTTGGCGTGCACGGCATCCGTCACCTTGCGCCAGCCCGCGATCTGCGCCTCCGAATAGATGCCGGGCGTTGCCGGATTGCCGCGGCCGTGCGAGAGCACCGGCGAGGCCTCGGCGACGATCAGGCCGCCTTGCGTCGCGCGCTGGCCGTAATATTCGGCATTGAGCGGCCGCGGCGCAAAACTCTCGCGCTCGGCTCGCATGCGCGTGAGCGGCGCCATCGCGACGCGATGCGCGAGCTTGTACGGACCGACCTGCAACGGTTTGAACAACGCCGGAAATTTCATGCTGGCCCCGATTTTCTTTGGAAGGATGCTGATCATATAGCGTGGGGCGGCCACCCGGAAAGGCACCGCCCCACGAGAAGCAGATATTCCCCCTCGCGGAACGCGACGAGGAACAGACCTTACGCCGTCTTGATCCAGACCGCCTTCACGTTGAGATATTCCTCGACGTGCTGCTTGCCGGACTCGCGGCCGTAGCCGCTCATCTTGTAGCCGCCGAACGGCACGGCCGGGTCCATCGCCTGGTAGCAGTTGACCCACACCGAGCCTGCGCGCAGGCGCTTCGCCACCGCATGGGCCTTGCTGACATCGCGCGTCCACAGGCCGGAGCCGAGGCCGAACGTGGTGTTGTTGGCGCGCTTGACCAGCTCATCCATGTCCTTGAACGCGATCGCGGAGATGACGGGACCAAAAATCTCCTCCTGCGCGATGCGCATGTTGTCCTCAACGCCCGCGAACACCGTCGGCGAGACGAAGAAGCCCTTCGACAGCGCGCCTTCCGTGACGCGGCCGCCGCCGGCGAGCGCCTTTGCGCCTTCCTTCTGGCCGATGTCGAGATAGCCGGTGACGCGCGCGAGCTGCTGCTCGGATACGAGCGGTCCGATCTGCACGTTCGGATCGAGGCCGTTGCCGACCTGCAGCTTCTTGCCGAACTCGGCGACGCGGCCGACGAATTCGTCATAGATCGACTGCTCGACGAACAGGCGCGTACCGGCGCTGCAGATCTGCCCCGAATTGGCGAACACCGCCATCGCCGCGCCCGGCACGGCCGCGTCGAGATCGGCATCCGCGAACACGATGTCCGGCGACTTGCCGCCGAGCTCGAGCGAGACGCGCTTGAGGTTGCCGGCGGAGGCACGGATGATCGACTGGCCCGTGACATGCGAGCCGGTGAAGGCGACCTTGTCGACGTCGTGATGCGAGGCAAGCGCGGCGCCCGCAGTCTCGCCATAGCCGGGAACGACGTTGATGACGCCGGGCGGCACGCCCGCTTCCATCGCCAGCTCGGCGATGCGCAGCGAGGTCAGCGGCGCCTCTTCCGCCGGCTTGAGCACCACCGTGCAGCCGGTCGCGATCGCAGGGCCGATCTTCCAGATCGTCGCCGTCAGCGGCCCGTTCCAGGGAATGATGGCGCCGACGACGCCGATCGGCTCCTTCAGCGTGTAGGAGAAGATTTCGCCAGGCAGCGAGTTCTCGATGGTCTCGCCGTGGATCGCGGTGGTCTGGCCAGCATAGTAACGCAGCATGCCGACGGCGCGCAGGCGATAGGCGCGGGTGCGGCTGAGCGGCGCGCCCATGTCGAGCGTGTCGAGCTGCGACAATTCGTCGAAATTCTTCTCGACGAGGTCGGCGAGCTTCAAGAGCAGGTTCTGCCGCTCGAACGGCTTGACCTTGCTCCAGGGGCCTTCGAAGGCGCGGCGAGCGGCGGCAACCGCACGATCGATGTCTTCCTTGTCGCCTTCGGCGACGGTCGCGAGCAGCTCGCCTGTGGCGGGATTGCGGGTTTCGAAGCGCTTGCCTGAGGCTGCATCGACCCACTTCCCGTCGATCAGCATCTGCTTGTAAGATCCATTTGCAAACGGATGGCGCGTGATCGGAATAGCCTGCGACACAGCCATGGCTGCACTCCCTGTCAGGTGATTGATTGGTTCGATCTGGGCGGGATCGTTCGATCGAGGATACAGCCGGGCCGGTTGGGCGTAAAGGCAGCGCCGAACGAAGACCTCCCATGCCGACTTGTGCAGGGTCGGACTGCCGCCATGTTATAGCTCGACCGAGGCCCTCCACGGAGACGATCCATGCCACATCCCGCCATCGTCAAAGACAATGTTGCCGTGATCACAGGCGGCGCATCCGGCATCGGATTTGCCGCTGCCATCGCCTTCGCGCGCGCTGGGATGAAGGTATGTGTCGCGGATGTCGACGAGGCACGGTTGGCTGAGACTGCAACAAAACTGTCATCCGTCACAGCTGCCGCAAACGTGATGACCTCCGCCGTCGATGTCAGCAACGTCGAGAGCGTGACGGAACTGGAACGCGCGGTGCGCGAACGGTTTGGTGGCACCGACATCCTCATGAACAATGCCGGCATCCAGCCGGGAAGCACACTGTTCGGCGAGCCCGACCATTGGCAGCGCATCATCGGCGTCAACATGTGGGGCATCATCAACGGCTCGCGAATCTTCGCGCCTGGCATGATCGCGCGCGGCAACCCGGGCCTGATCATCAACACCGGTTCCAAGCAGGGTATCACCACGCCGCCGGGCGACCCCGCCTACAATGTCTCGAAAGCCGGCGTGAAGGCGTTCACGGAGGCGCTCCAACACGAGCTGCGCAACACGAAGGGCTGCCACATCACGGCGCATCTGTTGATCCCGGGCTTCGTCTTCACCGGCCTGACCGCGAAGGGACGCACCGAGAAACCGGCCGGCGCCTGGACGCCGGAGCAGACGGTCGATTTCATGCTTGCGCAGCTGGAAGCCGGCGATTTCTACATCCTCTGCCCGGACAACGACGTGCCCCGGGCCCTCGACGAGAAACGCATGCTCTGGGCCATGGGCGACATCGTCGAGAATCGCCCGCCGTTGTCGCGCTGGCACCCGGACTATGCCGATGCGTTCAAGAAGTTCGTGGAAGGAGACTGACTGTGGTTCGGAGCGCGGAAACGCGCTTCTCGGAACCATGCAGGCCCCGCTGATGCGGCTCGGCCCACGATCCTTCGAGACGCCGCGCGAAGAGCGCGGCTCCTCAGCATGAGGAGCCGGAGCACGGCAGCACGGTGAGATCAGGGGGCCCTGCTACAACGTCTCTTGCTTGTGCCCACACTGCTTGCAGGCGAACTTGACGCGGGCTTGGCCCTTTTCCGCCTGGACCCGGTTCGGGGCGCCGCATTTGCCGCAGACCGCCTCGATGCGGGTCGTGCCCTGCTTGACGACGATGGTCTTCTTTTCCATCGATTCGCGGATCAGGCGTTCGGCCTCCTCGCGCAGGGATTGTTTCGACAAAGCTCGTCTCCGCCTCTGGAAAGCGCGAGAGCCATAACGCACCTGCAATCGAAGCACAATGCGTGATGAACCGCCGGCCCATCGACCTCATGCGAGGTCGTCCACAGCCGCGGGGAGCGGCGGAGACCCATTGAACCGTCGCGATTCTGCCGCCGCGCCGGGCTCAGGCCGCCTTGGACCCCCACAAAAGCCGCTCGGCATTCGCATCCTCGATGCGGTTCCCAGCCGGCTGCTCTCATGATCGTCCCCCGCACGGTCCTGGTGAAGGTCTTCAGGGCTGGACCGTGGCCTCTTCGCTCCGCCAACCGATTTGGAGCGAAATCCGAATTTTGAGATGACTAGGAACGATCATTCCAAGGGCCCGTTGTCGCCGTAGTTTCCCTCATAGCGCGAGCCGTCCCATGTATCACCACGTCAAGAAGCTGATGTTCACCGTGCGCGTCGACGAACCCGATCCGCGCTTCGGCAATATGCTCCTCGAACAGTTCGGCGGCGCCAACGGCGAACTTGCGGCGGCGATGCAGTACTCGATTCAAGGGCTGAATTGCGAGGACCCCGACCGCAAGGACCTGCTGATGGACATCGGCACGGAAGAGCTCAGCCATCTCGAAGTCGTCGGTTGCCTTGCCCGGATGCACCTCGCGCCTTCGAAGAACGACCGCCAGGCGGCCGAAGCCGATCCGCTGATTGCGATTGCCGGCGGCGGCGGCGTCAATCTGTTCAACTCGCAAGGCAATCCCTGGACTGCCGACTATCTCAAGATCACCGGCGAACTCGACGTCGATCTCCGCAGCAACATCGCCGCCGAAGCTCGGGCAAAGATCGTCTACGAACGATTGATCAATTTCTGCGACGATGCCGGCAGCAAGGACGCGCTGCAGTTCCTGATGACGCGAGAGATCACGCATATGAAGGCGTTCGCGCGAGCGCTCGAAAGCCTGTCCAAGCCGGCCTTCAGCATCGGCAGGATTGCTCCGACGCCGGGCCTCGTGAACCAGTATTTCAACGATTCCACCGGCAGCGGTGATCATGGCGAGATCGACACCCGCGGCCCCTGGAACGAAGGCGAGGACTGGGTTTTCACGGAATCGCCTGCGCTTCAGTCTTCTGATCCCGGCGCGGCCCCGTCGATCGTCGCGGAGAGCTCGTCGCCCGTCGACGAGGCGGGCCTCACCGACCTTCTGCTTCACGAGCTGCGCGACATCCTCCATGCCGAGAAGCAGTTGACCAAGGCGCTTCCCAAGATGGCCCAGGCCGCGCGCTTCGACCAGCTGCGCGAGCTGTTCGAGCAGCATCTGGCCGAAACAGAGAACCAGGTCGAGCGCATCAACGAATGCTTCGAGCTGCTCGGCGAGAACCCGCGGGCCAAGCCCTGCAAGGGCATGATGGGCCTGATCGAGGAAGGCCAGGAAGTCATGAAGGAAGGCGAAGAGAAGGAGGACGCAGCCGCCGACCTCGCGCTGATCTCGGCGGCCCAACGCGTCGAGCATTACGAGATGTCCGGCTACACCACCGCGCGCAACCTTGCGCAGCAGCTCCGGCACAGCGCCATCGTCGCGCTGCTCTCGAAGTCGCTCGCGGAAGAGGAGAACGCCGATCTCCTGCTCAACCAGGTGGCGCGCTCGCTGATGTCGGTGGCGAAGATGCCCGCGGCGCTGGAGCAGGCCGAATAGACCTCGCTACGCAACGCGCAGACGCCCGAGTTCAACTGCCCCGCGCCATCGCGCGCGGGGCAGCAGGCATAACTATCCCAAGCGTGCTTCCATCAAGTGTGGCGGCTCCGGCCTCCGCGGCCGGCAAGCGCTGTTCCAGCCGCGCCGCGCTCGCGCGCAGCATCGCCGCGTCGAGCCTGCCCCGCCGCGATGCATCCAGAGCGCAGGAAAACACCCGATAGAATTGCGCGCCGTCATAGGCGACCAGCAGCATGTCGACGCCGGCATTGATCGCCTCGACCACGGCCTTGCAGACATCGTTCTGATAGATCGCGCCCATGACGAGATCGTCCGTCATCACCACGCCCTGGTAACCCCACTTCCCACGAATGATTCCCTCGACCACGCGCTTCGAATGCGATGCGGCGCGGTCGGGATCGACGGCGGTGAGCGTGACATGGCCGACCATCAAGGCGCTCCGCGAGTGCGACATCACCTCGCGGAACGGCAGCCAGTCGGTTGCCTCCAATTCCTTCACCGGCGTATCGAGACTGGCGCTGAAATGATGCGTGTCATCGCGCACGCGCCCGATTCCGGGGAAATGCTTGAGCGTGGCACCGACGCCTGACTCTTCCAGCCCCCGGACATAGGCGCTCGCGATCGTGCTGACGACCGCGGGATCGGCCGCGATCGCGCGCTGGCCGATCAGCGTGTGAAAATCGAGGCGATTGCGGCGAACCGGCGGCTTCAGGTCGAGCACCGGCGCGAGATTGAGGTTGACGCCGAGCCCCGCGAGCTCTCGGCCGTGAATGCGGCCGAACTCTTCCGCTTTGGCCTGCTGCTCGTCGGGAGCGAGCCCGGCGAGCGTCGCCAGCGCCGGCACCTTGGTCAGCGGTGGCGCGAGATGCCCGACGATGCCGCCCTCCTGGTCGGCCGCGACGACCAGCGGCGGCAGGCCTGCGGCGCGCCGCTTGTCCTGAAGCGCCGCGATCTCGGCCCGCAGCGCTTCGATCGTCCGTCCCCGGATGTTGTGCCGGGTGACGTAGACGCCGCCGATCAATCCCTGCTCGGCGAGACGCGCAACCTCCGGAAACGAAGAATAGCCGACCATGAAATGAGGCCCGAGCCGACGCGCCTCGGTCACGTCTGCGCTGAGCACATCGTGCTTTCGCAGCACGAAGCTGAGATGCGCCACCGCCATCAGCAGCGGCGGCAGGCACCAGAGCATGACGAGCAGCTTGCCCGCGATGCTGCACCAGCGTCCCCTGCGCAGCAGGACGACAACGATCAGGATGCTTGCGACGACAAGCGCGATGTTTCCAGCGCCGCGCAGCACGAGCAGGTAGGGATCGTTCTTGTTCGCGGCCGCGAACGCCGCGAGAAGCGCGGCAGGCCAGAGCAGGCTGAGGCCGAGGCGATTGAGGAACTGCATGATGCGTCAAGCCCAAGGTGATGAACGCATCGCACCTATCAAGGCGACTGCCACTGCGCGAGGGGGAAAAGCGCGCCTGCACGAAAACTGCAAAAGACTCCTGAAACCGTGCTGACGTCCATCCCGGTTTCTGCGCAAGCGCCGTGCAGACTGCACGCTATCGTACTTCACGGAGAATCTTCTGGACATGACGAGCCTGGCTTCGACGCAGACGACGGACATTCAACCGATCAGGCCTTCGGCGCTGTCGGCCAAGCTCGCAATGGCACTGCTGCTCGCCGCACTTGCCGACTTTCTGCTCTACGGCCGGCGGATCGGACTGTCGCTGGTGATCCTGGCCGTCGCGATTGCCTGCGCCTCGCTGCTTGCCAACCGTGCGGCACTGGACTTTCGCCGCGCAGTGACCGGCGGCGCGATCGTTGCACTCGGTCTCGTGCCGGCCATAGAAGAGCTCAACACGCTTTCGTTGCTGATCCTCGTCGCAGCGCTGACCATCGCCTTGCTGCTCGCAACCAATCCGGAGACGACGGGCCTCGGAGACCGCGCCCGCGCGCTGCGAAACCTTGTCCTGTTCGGTCCCTTCAGATTCTTCCCCGACGCGCTTCAGGTCTGCAACATGTCGGCGTTCACCCGCGGCATCGCGCTCTGGCTGATGCCGGTGGCGCTGAGCACCGTGTTCGTGGCGCTGTTCGCCGCCGCCAATCCGGTGATCGAGCAATGGGTGTCACTGCTCAATCCGAAAGTCATCTTCGAATATGTCAGCGTCCGGCGCGTGCTGTTCTGGACCTTGATGCTGGCGCTGGTCTGGCCGTTCATCCATGTGCGCTGGCGGCGCAAGAAGGTTGCCGCCGCTACCGAAACGGACGTCGCGGAGCCGCTGCCGCCCTTCGTGTCGCCGGAGTTTCTGGGCCCCTCCACCATCCTGCGTTCGCTGATCCTGTTCAATCTGCTGTTCGCGGCACAGTCGATTCTCGACGGCATCTATCTCTGGGGCCACGTCGCGCTGCCCGACAATGTGACCTATGCGTCCTACGCCCATCGCGGCGCCTACCCGCTGATCGCAACCGCGCTGCTCGCCGCCGCCTTCGTCCTGGTCGCGATGCGACCGGGCGGACCGGCCGAGAAATCGAAGGTGATCCGGCCGCTGGTCTATCTCTGGGTCGGGCAGAACGTGCTTCTGGTCGCCTCCTCCATCCTCCGCCTCGATCTCTATGTCGACATCTACATGCTGACTTACTGGCGTATCGCGGCCTTCATCTGGATGGGGCTGGTCGCGCTCGGACTGGTCCTGATCGTGACCCGCATCGCCCTCAACCGGTCCAACCAATGGCTGGTCGGCGCCAACTTGATCGCGTTGGCGATCGTGCTGTACGGCTGCTCGCTCGTGAACTTCGACGCCTTCATTGCCGACTACAATGTCACCCACAGCCGGGAGGCATCGGGCAAAGGCGTGCAGATCGACATCAACTATCTCCTGACGCTCGGGCCGCAAGCGCTGCCCGCCATCGACAGGGCGATCGCGCTGCGGCCCGGCGCCAGCGAAGGCTGCCTTGTGTCACAGCGAGACAGGCTTGTAGAACAGCAGCGCCAGGACCTGGCCTGGCGGAGTTGGGGCTTCCGAAGCTGGCGGCTCCAGCGCAGGCTGGACGCCCAGGCGGAAACCAGGTCCGGCAGCCGGTTGGCGGGCTGACGAGACAGCGGAGAATTTCTTGGCGCATCGCATTCTCATCGTCGACGACGAGGGCCACATCCGCGAGGTCATCCGCGTCGCCCTGAAGAAGGCCGGCATGGACGTGATCGAGGCGCGCGACGGCAAGGAGGCGCTCAGCCGCTTTGCCGCCGACAGGCCCGACCTGATCGTGCTCGACATCGGCATGCCCGAGTTCGACGGCCTCGACGTCTGCCGCGAGATCCGCAAGACGTCCGACGTGCCAATCCTGTTCCTGTCGGCGCGCGACGAGGAGATCGACCGCATCCTCGGCCTCGAGATCGGCGGCGACGACTACGTGACCAAGCCGTTCAGCCCGCGCGAGCTGGTGGCGCGGGTCAATGTCATCCTGCGCCGCCTCAGCCCGCGCAATGGCGAGGCCAAGGCGGTTGCCACCGCGCTGTCGCAGGGCAGTCTCCTGATCGATCCCGAACAGCACGTGGCTTCATTTGCAGGGACACCGCTGAAACTGACCGCGATCGAGTTCGGCATTCTGCGCGCCTTCCTGACGCGGCCGACTTCGGTGTTCAACCGCGAGCAGCTGATGCGGGCCGCCTATCAGCTCAACATCCAGGTCTCCGACCGCACCATCGACAGCCACATCCGCAACATCCGCGCCAAGCTCGCGGCGCTGGCTTGCGACAACGTCATCGAGACAATCCACGGCGTCGGCTTCAAGCTCGGGCGCTGCGAGAAAGAGGCATGAGCACGGCGCCAGACAAATGGCGGCCGTCGCTGGGGCTGGTCATCTTCACGGTGCTGGCCACCGTCGCCATCCTGCCGCTGGTCGGCCTGTTCTTCTTTCGCCTCTACGACAACCAGCTCATCCGACAGACCCAGGCCGAGCTGATCGCGCAGAGCCGCGTGCTGGCGACGATCTATGCGCAGGAGGTGGCAGCAAGGCTCGACAGCGGCCTCACGCTGGGCGCCGAGGTGCCACCGGGCGTGCTGCCCGATCCCGGCGACCAGGTCACGCCGATCCGCCCCGGGCTCGACCTCACCGCGAACGACCTGCTGCGGCGGCGGCCGGATGCCCAGGCTGCACCCCGGCCGGCGCAGCCCGCCTATGTCGAGATCGGCGCAAGACTCACGCCGATCATTCGCGAGACGCAGAAGGTGACGCTGGCGGGCTTTCGCATCCTCGATCCGCAAGGCGTGGTGATCGCCGGGCGGCAGGAGGTCGGGCAGTCGCTCGCCCATATCGAGGAGGTCGCGGACGCGCTGCACGGGCAATACCGCGCCACCTTGCGCAACCGCGTGCCGGACAAGCCGCCGCCGCCGATCTATTCCTTCAGCCGCGGCCTCGGCGTGCACGTGTTCTCGGCGATGCCGGTCATCGTCGACAATCGCGTCGCGGGGGTGATCTACGCCACGCGGACGCCGAGCAACATCTTCGACCACCTCTACCAGGAGCGCGCCAAGTTCGTGCTGGCGGGGCTGGCCGTGCTCATCGGCACGATCGCGATCGGGCTCGTGTTCTCGCGCACCATCACGCTGCCGATGCGCGAGCTGATCGATCGCGCCGCGAGAATCGGCCGCGGTGACCGCGAGGCGTTCCGACCGCTCCGGCACTACGGCACACGGGAGTTCGCCCAGCTCTCGCACAGCTTCCTCGGCATGGCCGAGCAGCTGGCGCGCCGCTCGGACTACATCGCGACGTTCTCGGCGCACCTCACCCACGAGCTGAAATCGCCGCTGACCTCGATCAAAGGCGCGGCCGAGCTGTTGCAGGATTCACTTCAAGGCAAGGCCGAGGGCCTGACGCCGGCCGAGCAGACGACATTCATCGCTAACATCCTGTCCGACACCCAGCGGCTGGAGGCGATGGCGCAGCGGCTGCGCGAGCTCGCCCGCGCCGAAAGCCTGCCGCAGAACGAGCGCACGGAGCTCGCGCCCGTGATCGCTGACCTCAGGAGCAGGTTTCCGGCAAGCTCGATCGAAGCCAGCGGCAGCCTCGACCGGGCGATCGGCATGTCCGGCGAGAAGGCGCTGATCGTGCTGTCGCATCTCGCCGACAACGCGGTGCGGCACAAGGCGAGGACCATCAGGCTGGAGGCCGCCGACGAGCGCACCACCCTGCGGCTGACCGTGAGCAACGACGGCGAGTTGATCTCGGCGCCCAACCGCGACCGGATTTTCGATGCGTTCTTCACCACCCGTCGCGACCAGGGCGGCACTGGTATGGGGCTGGCGATCGCGCGGGCGGTGATGGCGAGCCATGGCGGCTCGATCAGGCTCAAGCCGACCGGCGGCGGCGTCGCCTTCGAGCTCCAATTCCCTGTGGCCTAGATCGCGAACACCCAGGCGGCGACGATGGTGCCGATGGTGACGAGACCAGCGATGGTCCAGCCCGCGGCATATTCAAGCTCAGGATGACCGGTCGCCCGCATGATCTCTACCGGATCGGCGGTATGCTTCTCTGCCATGACAGCCTCGCACGTTTCTTCCCGCGTCATAGATAAGTCGCATCAGCCGCCATTAGGTTCCATCACGGAAATGCGAGGCATGACGCAGCTTGGTTTGTTCGCCGAACCGGAAGCGGGCCCTGCGGGGCTTCGCTATACGGACGACTTCATCGATGCCGCGGTCGAGCAGGACTTGATCGACCGCATCGCAGCATTGCCGCTCCAGCGCTTCCAGTTCGGCGCCTTCGAGGGCAACCGCCGGGTGGCCTCGTTCGGCTATCGCTATGACTATTCGCTGCAGCGTCTGGCGGAGGCGGAGCCGATCCCGGACTGGCTGCTGCCCACGACGCGGCAGGTCGAGGCATGGGCGCGGCTGCCGGAGGGCAGCGTTCGGCAGGTGCTGTGCACCGAATATGAGGTCGGCGTCGGCATCGGCTGGCACCGCGACAAGCCGCACTTCAGGGAGATCCTGGGCCTGTCGCTCGGCTCGCCCTGCAAATTCCGCTTCCGCCGCCGCAACGGGGACAGATGGGAACGCCACACGCTCGAGGCCCTGCCGCGCTCGCTCTACATGATGGACGGCGAGGCGCGGTCGCAATGGGAGCACAGCATTCCGCCGGTCGAGGCGCGCCGCTACTCCATCACCTTCCGGACGATGAAGCGGGCCTGACAGGCCGGCCCAACAAAAAATGCGAAAACAACCCCATGCACAGTAGGACGCCATTTCCGGTGCAGGGTAAGTGGCGCCGGGCAACGGCTTGACGCACCGGGACAAAGTGGCCGCACCGCGCAATCGTCGCGCGGCCCGCGAACTTGCAGTCCAATCGCGGATTCTTGCCAAACTGAGGCCCGCGCCACGCCGGCCGCCTGCCGAGCGCAAGCGCCGTGAATTCGCCTCAACATCAGCCAACTAATGAGGCGAATTGAAAAGACAGGCCAAATCGGCAAGCCAATATCGCGCCCGCGAGGCCAGCATCACCATGAAGAATTACCTGGCATTTTTCCTGCTTTTGACCATGACCGCGGCCTCCGCACACGGAGTTTTGCCGGCGCGGCTGTCGCCGCCCACCGGGCTCGTCCAGGCGGGCCTCACCGACAGCGACACCACCGCCGGCGGCACCGCCCGGCTGTGCGAGCAGGTCACCTTCTCGCGCGGTCTGCGTTATGGCGAGAGCGAGGCCAATGTGCTCGATGTCGCGACCAGCGCGATCAAGGCGGATACGCCGCGGCCTGTGCTGCTGTTCGTGGCGGGTGACAGCTTTACCGGCGACCGCGCGGCGCCGGAGCTGTCGCGACAGATCCAGGACCAGGCCATGTGCTTTGCCGCACGCAACGACATGATCGGGGTCCGCGTCAACTATCGCCTGGCGCCATCGGCGACCTGGCCCGCCGGCGCGTCCGACGTGGCGGCGGCGCTGTCCTGGGTTCACGGCAATATCGACCTGTTCAACGGTGATGCCCGCGAAATCGTCGCAGTCGGCTACGGCGCCGGCGCCTTCCATGTCGCCACCCTGCTGGCCCATCCTGAGCTGCAGACCGACGGCGCCGACGTCGCCGGCGTCGTGCTGGTGTCCGGGATCTACCGCGTCGGCAAGGAGGCGAGCGACAGCGAGAAGGCCTATCTCGGCGCAGACGCCACCCAGTACGACAGCCGATCGGTCTTCCCCGGCATCCTCAATGTCGATGTGCCGATCGTGCTGGCCTGGGCCGTGGACGATTCCTCCGGCCTCGTGGCGCAGGGCGAAACCCTGAAGAAAACGCTCTGCGGCGCCGGCCACTGCCCGCGCAGCACGCTGCTGCGGAGCCGCGAAGGTATCGCGAGCGCCTTCGGCCTCGACGGCTCCGGCGAGAGCCTCGCCGAGCCGACGCTGCTGCTGGTGCGTCAGCTCGAGGCGCGCGGGCTGCCGTAGCGAAGGGTTGCGGCAGCGCGCTTATTACTCCGACCGTTTGCTGGGCCACCCCCCTCTCCCCCGCCCTCCCCCGCAAGGGGGGAGGGAGCGCAGCGGCGCGCGCGGCTGCGCTGTGGGCTCATCGCCGGCACGCTTGATGAATCGAGCCCATTCGCCACAACGTAAGTGCGTTCCCTCCCCCCTTGCGGGGGAGGGCTAGGGAGAGGGGTGCCACACGGCGCGCTCTCTCGCTCGTCGGCGCGTCAGCACGACTGCCGCTTTCCTTCGCGCCAACAACTGCACCGCGTCGAAGCGCGCCACCCAGCCACACGATTGACAAACGCTTGACCTAGACCGAGCTGCCCTGGTGCGGGGGCCAACGACAAGGTGTCGAACATGCGCGTCACCGGCGGACTGCTGCTCGTGTTGATCGCCGCCTTCGCCTCGCTCGGCGCGATGTCCCAGCAACGTGCCGAGCAACCGGCAAGCAACGAGGAAATCCGCATCGGCAATGTCATGCCGTATTCGGGCCCGCTCTCGGAGTTCGGTGCCATCGGCCAGGCGGAGGCCGCCTATTTCAACATGATCAACGCGCGTGGCGGGATCAACGGCCGCAAGATCCGCTTCATCACGCGCGACGACAATTCCGATCCGGCGACTGCGCTGGAGCTGACGCGCAATCTGGTCGAGACCGAGGATGTGCACCTGATGTTCGGCTCGTTCGGCACACCCGGCAATCTCGCCACGCGCAGGTACCTGAACGAGAAGAAGATCCCGCAGCTCTTCGTCGCCTCCGGCGACGAGGAGCTGAGCCAGGCTAAGGCGTTTCCCTGGACCATGGGTTGGCAGCCGTCGTTCAGGTCCGAAGGGCGCATCTACGCCAACTACATCCAGGCCTACTACCCGAAGAAGAAGATCGTGGTGCTCTGGCAGAACGACCAGTTCGGGCGCATGCTCTACAAGGGCATCCAGGAAGGCCTCGGCGATCTCAACCGTCACGTCCTCGTCGACATCGCCTTCGACATTGCCGATGAGCATCTCGACGGGCACGTCTCGATCCTCAAGCGCGCGGGCGCCGACATCTTCGTCTTTCTCGGCGTGCCGTCGACGGCGTCCAAGGTGATCAAGCTGGCGGCGTCCTTCAACTGGCACCCGGTCTTCATCGTCAACGATGCCTCCGCCTCGATCGCCAATGCGATGGCGCCCGCGGGCCTCGAGAACTCCGCCGGCGTGATCTCGGCGGCTTTTCTGAAGGATCCGAGCGATCCCGCCTGGAAGGACGATCCCGCCATGAAGGACTGGTTCGCCTTCATGGACAAATACCATCAGGTCGAAAGCACCAACAACAGCGCCGCACTCTATGGCTACGCCGCGGCCGAGGCGCTGACGCAGGTGCTGAAGCAATGCGGCGACGACTTCTCGCGCGAGAACATCATGCGCCAGGCGGCTTCGCTCAGGGGTTATCCCCCCTCCGTTGCGCTGCCCAACATCCGGATGAATACTTCGCCCAGCAACTACCTGCCGATCAGGCAGATGCGGCTGGTCCAGTTCGACGGACGCTCGTGGCAGCCGTTCGGCGAGGTGATCGAGACGGCATTCATGGAAGGCGCGGCAAGGTGAGCTTCACGTCAGCGCGCCGTTGCGAACAGCAGCGCGACGACGGCTCCTACCATTTGCTGGGCCACCCCTCTCCCCCGCCCTTCCCCGCAAGGCAGGGCTATCGCATGTGGTGCGCACGGTGCGGCGGCATCGGCACTAGGCTCCCTCCCCCGCTTGCGGGGGAGGGTTGGGGAGAGGGTGTCTCCGCGCTGGGATTATTGAGATTAACTGAGGACGTCCCTGCGTGGCGAGAGCCCTCACCCGCCGCGCTCTGCGAGCGCGTCGGCCTCTCCCGCAAGCGGGAGAGGCGGAGCAAGCCAGCGGACAATCCCCGTGAAATCCATATGCGATTGCCCTGCCCTTGCGGGGGAGGGTTAGGGAGAGGGGTGCCGCACGGGGACTCTCGCGATCGAAACGAACGCTACGCGCGGCCGCCCCCCTCACGCCGGCTTGAGCGAGGCCAGCGCGTTTTCCAGCAGCGAGCGCACGCGTGCGGCGTCGCCTGACTTCACCACGGCGGGGTCGAGATAGAGTTCGAGGCCCGGGGCGCGCTCGGTGATGATACCGCTGTTCTCCGCAGCAGTGTCGTTCAGCGCGTCCACCGAATAGGGAATGACCTCCCGGCTGATGCCCTTCATGGTGATCGCCGGCAGCGCATGGGCCCGGACGATATCGCTGACGAGTGCAAAGGTCTCGTAGCTCAGCACGATGCCGCCGGGCTCGGCGATCGATTGCAGGCGCGCGGCGAGGTTCGCCTCCGCACCGATGATGGTGTAGTCCATGCGGTCCGCGCTGCCGAAATTGCCGACATTGCAGTAGCCGGAATTGATGCCCATGCGGGAGCGGAACGGCTGCTCGATGCCGGAGGCGCGCCATTTCGCATTGAGCTCGGCGAGGCGCTGCTGCATGCGCCAGGCCATCTGCAGGCAGGCCTGCGCATCGGCGCGGTCGCCCCTGGTCTCGGGGTCGCCGAAGAAGATCAGCATGGCGTCGCCGATGAACTTGTCGATGGTGCCGCCATATTCGTGGGCGATCGTCGACATTTCCGTGAAATATTCGTTGAGGAGCTGCGTCAGCTGCTCCGGCTGCAGCCGCTCGGCGGTCGCAGTGAAATTCTGGATGTCGGAGAAGAAGATGGTGAGCTTCTTGCGCTCGGTGTGGATGGTGACGTCCTTCTGCCCGGAGAAGATGCTCTTGTAGACCTGGGGTGGAATGTAGCGCGAGATCTTCATCGAGAGCGAGGCGAGGAAGTCGTTGGCGGATTCGAGCTCCTTGTTCATGCCCTTGATGCGGCGCGCCTGGCGGCGCTGCAGCGAGAGGAACGACAGGCCGCTGCCGGCGGCGATCACGAAATAGGCCAGCAGGAACTTGAACGAGAAGATGTTGGCGGCGATCGGCTGGGCGATGATCACCTCCTGGATGCCGCGGACATCCCCCACCTTCCAGTCCTTCTTGGGGCTTTCGGGGTGGCTGTTGTGGCAGCTCACGCAGGCCGGCCCCATGGTGACGGGGGCGACCAGGCGGACCTTGTCGTTGAACAGCGAGGTCTCGGTCTCCACGATCTTCTGCTCGGGGTCCTTCCGCAGTGCATCGAGCGCGTCCTTCTCGAACTTGTCGAGCTGGTGCGGGGCACGGTTCTGGAACGGGAAGTCCGAGACGAAGCGGTAGGTGATGTTCTCCTGCTGCGCGCCGATCACCCGGCCGAGCTCGAGCGACAGCGTTGCCGGAATCGGGATCGCGCCGGGGATGGATTCGTAATTGTGCACCACCCTGGTCGTGCCGTTGGGATTGGCGAGCACCCGCCCGACCACGTTGGACGCGTAGTAGCTGCGCACGCTCGTGATCACCGAGTTGAGATCGATGGCCTGCCGGCGCAGCGCCGTCTTGCTGAGCTCGGTCAGGTCCAGCCACACCGCGAGCGGCAGGGCGAGCAGCAGGAAGGCGATCACGGCGCCCGTGAGAATGCCGCTCTTGCGCTGATCTTCGGCGACCTCTTGTTTCACTCTGTGGCTCCGCTGTGTGCGATTTTGTCGCAAACCCGTCGGGATTTGCAGCAAGGAATGCGGCAGCACAGAGCCAACAATTGCGGGCCCGCGCAACCCCATTTTATGGTGGTCGGGCCAAGCGCCTTTTCGTTTCATCACGGATGTTTAAGATCGGCCGCGTCTGCATCCGCCCCGCCGGGAGAAGCCCATGACCGAGACCATTCGCATCAAACGCTTCCACGCGCGCCCCGTGATCGTGCCGATGAACCTGCCGCTCCAGACCTCGACCGGAGCAATCGCCAAAGCGCCACTGCTGCTGATCGATTGCGAGACTGACCAGGGCGCGGTGGGGCACGCCTATCTGTTCTCGATCACGCCCTCGGCCTTGAAGCCGCTGACGGCGATGGTCACGGAAATGTCAGACCTGCTCGCCGGCGACGAGCTGCTGCCGGTCGAGATCGAGCGCAAGCTGAGCCAGCGCTTCACGCTGCTTGGCCTCGCCGGTCTGCAACGGCTGGCCCAATCCGGCATCGACATGGCCGCCTGGGACGCGCTGGCCCGCACACGTGGCCTGCCGCTGGCCCGCCTGCTCGGTGGCGCGCCGAAACCGGTCAGGGCCTACAATTCGAAGGGGCTCGGCATCATGCCCGCCGGCGCCGCGGTCGAGGAAGCCCACAGGCTGCTGGCCGAGGGCTTTCGGGCGGCGAAGATCCGCGTCGGCCGGCCCGACGCACGGGAGGACCTCGCCGTCGTCCGCGCGGTGCGCAAGGCGGTCGGCGACGAGATCACGCTGATGTGCGACTACAACCAGGCCCTGACGGTGACCGAGGCGATCCGCCGCGGCGAGATGCTCGACGACGAGGGCTTGAGCTGGATCGAGGAGCCGAGCCGCCATGACGATTATGCCGGCTGCGCCCGCATTGCCGACGCGCTGCATACCCCGGTCCAGATCGGCGAGAATTTCGACAGCGCCTTCTCGATGCAGGCGGCACTCTCGGCGGAAGCCTGCGACTACGTGATGCCCGACGTGCAGCGCATCGGCGGCGTCACCGGCTGGCTCCGCGCCGCCGCGCTGGCGCACGCCGCCGGCATCGAGATGTCGACGCACCTGTTCTCGGAAGTGAGCGCCCATCTGCTCTGCGTGACGCCGACCGCGCACTGGCTGGAATATGTCGACTGGGCCGACGCGGTGCTGGCGACGCGGCTGAAGATCAAGGACGGCTTTGCGCTGCCGGGCGAAGAGCCCGGCAACGGGATCGAATGGGACGAGGCGGCGGTGAAGAAATATCTGGTCGGATGACAGCGATTTGCGCAGTAACCGCCAATGTCGTCATTGCGAGGAGCTCTTGCGACGAAGCAATCCAGACCGCCACCGCGGAAAGATTCTGGATTGCTTCGCTGCGCTCGCAATGACGGAGTGAAATCAGCACACGCGTTGCGCTGAGACAGCAAGCGGACTAACGATCCCCATGACCACATGGCGCCCTCATTCCCACATCCGCGTCGTCGCACTCGGCCTGCACTGGCGGGACGGGCGGCTGCTGGCGGCCGAGGTGCGTGACGACGCAGGACGGATCAAGGGTGTGCGACCGCTCGGCGGCGAGATCGAGTTCGGCGAGAGCTGGCGGACTGCCCTGGTGCGCGAATTCAACGAAGAACTCGGCATCGACATCACCATCACAAGCGAGCCGCAAATGATGGAGAATATCTTCGTGCACGAAGGAGCGACCGGTCACGAGGTGATGTTCATCGCAGCGGTCGCGTTTCCAGACGGCGCGTTCAGCGGCCAGGACCGCATCGATTTCCGTGAGGATAACGGGGAGCAGATCATTGCGCGCTGGTTCGACCTCGCCGACCTCGACGTCGGGGGCGGACCGAGCCTCTATCCGACCGGGCTCAAGGATGTGCTGCTTGGACAAAAGAACAAGTCCCGACGGGCGGGCTAACTACCACGCTTCCGCGCCCGGAATTTTCTTCCGCACCGCCATCCGCTGGATCCAGATGCAGCGACGGACGGACTTGCTGGATCGGCCGACGGCGGATATCCCCTCGCCGGCCTGAAGCAGCGGCGCCACGTTTTCGCGCAAGCTCCGGCAGCGCTGGAGTTCGGCTTGCCAGTCGACGGCGGCGTCGGCGCCCGACGCGATCAGCGCCAGCATCGCCATCGCGAGACAGATCGTCGTCCGCATCGCTCGCATTCCCTTCATCGTGATCCGCCCGCATCGCGCTTGTAGCGGAAGTCGCAATGAGAGGCGCCTTGCATGATCGTCTGCGTACGCGTGAGTTTGATGTCGGGACCAAACCCTTCCGCGGTCGCAAAGTCCGCAGTGCAGATCAGAAGGAAGCCGAGCTCCGGCTCACCCAGGGCCTTGTAAAACTCGGCATAGGCGCACCGCTTCACGTCGAATGCGAATGCGTCATGCGTCTGCTCGATGACGTCATAGGCGAGCGCATCGTCGCGGGCGTAGGTTTTGAAGGCCGAGGACACGGCCCTGCCAAGGTCGCTCTCGTTCTTCGCCTTCCAGAATTCCTCGCCGAAGCCGCGATAGAGGTCGCCAAGCGCCTTGCGCACCAGCGTATTGGCGCGGGCTTCGCCGAGTTCGGCCTGGAGCGCCTTGACCAGCGGCACCAACACCTGCGCCTGGATTTTTGCTTGCTCGATGACGGATGCGGTCATGGGCGGCTCCGCTCTTGAAGCGAGCGTAGCCCGAATGGAGCGACTTGTCCGCCGGAACTCGAAGAGCGAAGGCGGAAGCGCAATCCGGGACGGCGGCATGGGGACAGACTGCGGATGACACGGAGTTCGATTCGGGCTGGGCGCCGTTCCAGAGAAACCGAGCAAGACGCCTCAGTCCGTTTACGCTCTTCGAGCTACGCCGGACACGCTTCGCCGCAATTTTCGAGGCTGTGCCACGCGAAGCCGAAGGCGAAGCGTGGTGGGCACGACAGGGATCGAACCTGTGACCCCTACCATGTCAAGGTAGTGCTCTCCCGCTGAGCTACGTGCCCTAGAGGTCATTTCATCGGTGGGGTCCCTATAACGGCTCAGGGGACCCGGCGCAAGGACGGAACGGGGCCGATTTAGGCCGCCAGCATCTTGTTCACTTCGCTGACCAATTCGCGCAGATGCACGGGCTTGGACAGCACCTTGGCGTTCTTGGGGGCGTCCGAATCCGAGTTCAGGGCGACCGCGGCAAAGCCGGTGATGAACATGATCTTGATGTCGGGATCGAGTTCCGAGGCGCGGCGGGCGAGCTCGATGCCGTCCATCTCCGGCATCACGATGTCGGTGAGCAGCATCTCGAACGGCTCTTCCCGCAGCCGCTGATAGGCGGCCATGCCGTTGTCATGGGACGAGACCTGGAAACCGGCGTTTTCCAGCGCCTTGACCAGGAAACGGCGCATGTCGTTGTCGTCTTCGGCGAGCAGGATTTTTGCCATGGCAGGAAACGTCGAATCCCCAGAGGATATCAGCAGAGGTCACTAAGCCCGACAGAGGGTAAATTTGGGGTGAAAATCTTTACCTTGGGCCGGCTGCGCTGCCGGCTCTTGTGAACCGGAACGGGCTCCGAATCAATCGAGCCGGACCGGCTGGTCCCCGCCACGATGCCCGCACGGTTAAGACATGTTCCAGCGTTCATCACATCTTTTCGCTTGGCAGAATGGTTGCGATTCCGGACAATGACGACACATAAGAGCCGTTCGACCGGCCGAATCATGGGGTCCGGAGCTTTTCCGGATCGTGCGGCGCCAAGGGGGCGAAGCCTGAGTAGGGACGAAGCTTGAGAAGATGACCCGGTTTGACGGCGACATGTCGCCAGCCTTCGAGATCTTCGAGCCCGCCGAATGGCGCGCGCCTGTCATCTTCAACTCGCCCCATTCGGGCTCGACCTATCCGGACGAATTCCTGGCGGCATCGCGGATCGACCTGCCGACGCTGCGGCGGTCGGAAGACTCGTTCATGGACGAACTGATCGGCCATCTGAGCGACCGTGGCTTCCCGACGGTGCGGGTCAACTTTCCCCGCTCCTATGTCGACGTCAATCGCGAGCCGTATGAGCTCGACCCCCGCATGTTCAGCGGACGGCTGCCGAGCTTTGCCAATACCCGCTCGATGCGCGTCGCCGGCGGCCTCGGCACCATTCCGCGCGTGGTCGGCGACGGCCAGGAGATCTACCGCGACCGCATCCTGGTCGACGATGCGCTCGGGCGGATCGAGACGCTGTACAAGCCCTACCACCGCGCGCTGCGCCGGCTGATCAACAAGGTGCACCAGATGTTCGGCACCGTGGTGCTGGTCGACTGCCACTCGATGCCCTCGGTCGGTGTCAGCAGGGACGAGCCGCGACGGCCCGACGTCGTGATCGGCGACCGCTACGGCACGAGCTGCACGCCGCTGCTTTCAGATCGCGTCGAGGAGACCATGACCGGCCTCGGCTATTCGATCGGCCGCAACAAGCCCTATGCCGGCGGCTTCATCACCGAGCATTACGGCAATCCCGCAAGCGGCCTGCACGCGGTACAGCTCGAGCTCAACCGCGCGATCTACATGGACGAGCGGCGGCGGGAGCGGAGCGCACGGTTTGCGCAAGTGGCCTCCGACTTCGGCGTTCTCGCCGACGTGCTGGCCACCACGATTCCGTTCGCCGATCTCGGCCCGTTCCAGGCCGCGGCGGAATAGGCCGGCGTTTCTTCGCACGATCATGTTGTCTGCGATTGGAGGCGAAAGCGCGCTCGCTTCGCTACGCACGTCGAAGCAAAAAAGAGGCGCAAAGAAAAAAGGGCCGCTTCTGATGAAGAAGCGGCCCAAGTCTAGGGAGGAAACGCCCAAGGAGGGCAGCGGTAACGCCAAGCGCTACCGCACCGCAACAATATGCGACCGCGCCGCACAAAGTGCAAGGCCTTTTGAGCCATTTCCCATGCAATTCACACATGGCTCAGTTGCTTCCAGAGAAACCCAGATTCAGTTTCTTTGATAAGGAAATTCAATGGGTTGATAGTCATTTGCATACCAACGAGGCAACTTCGGAACGAAGTTTTCAACTCAATGATCGATATTTGGCCAGCAGCTGACTGGGATGGGGCAGCGCGCCGCGGCATCCAAAATACCAGGGAGCAAATCAAGACAGCGCTGCACGCGGGGGAGGAATTGAGCTAGGCAGGAGGCCAGCTTCATCCAACTTTCGCTTCGAGGATTCCCGTGACGGTGATCGACTTCTCCGCCTTCATCGGACGGCTCGCCACCGCCTCCGGCGAAACCATCCTGCCGTTCTTCCGCACCTCGCTGTCGATCGACGACAAGAGCAAGACCAAGGATTTCGACCCCGTGACGGAGGCCGACCGCGCCGCGGAGGCAGTGATGCGGCGGCTGATCAGGGCCAATTTCCCTCAGCACGGCATCGTCGGCGAGGAATTCGGCAATGAGCAGGACAATGCCGACTATGTCTGGGTGCTCGACCCCATCGACGGCACCAAATCCTTCATCGGCGGCTTTCCGATCTGGGGTACACTGATCGCGCTGCTGCACAAGGGCGCGCCGGTCTACGGCATGATGCACCAGCCCTTCATCGGCGAGCGCTTCTCCGGCGACAACGGCTCGGCCAACTATAAAGGGCCCTCCGGCGAGCGCCGGCTCCAGGTCCGCCGCTGCGCTTCGCTGTCGGAAGCCACGACCTACACCACCAGTCCGCTGCTGATGAACGAGAGCGACCGCGCCATCTTCGGCCGCATCGAGCAGGGCGCGCGGCTGTCGCGCTATGGCGGCGACTGCTATTCCTACTGCATGCTCGCCGCAGGTCATGTCGATCTCGTGATCGAGACCGAACTGAAGCCCTACGACATCGCGGCGCTGATCCCGATCGTGACCGGCGCCGGCGGCGTCGTCACCACCTGGGAAGGCAAGCCGGCCCAGGGCGGCGGCCGCATCATCGCGGCCGGCGACGCGCGGGTTCACGAAGAGGCCTTGAGGCTCTTGAACCCGTAGCAATCGGGAGAGATGCGCACCACGAGTGCGGCGGCGTTAAATTGCCTCACACCGCCTCTGCCCTCAAATGCTCCACCAGCATCTTGGCCGGCCGCGGCAACGCCTTGAAGCTGCGTGCGCAGATCACGAGCCGCCGGTTGGCCCAGGCATCGCGCAGGCGGACCATGGCGAGCGGCATGGTTCTGGCGCAGCGCCGCGCAGCGGCTTCGGGCACGAGCGCAACGCCGACATCGGCGGCGACCATCTGGCAGATCGCGTCGAAATCGCGCAGGCGCGCGCGGAAATGCGGGCGCAGGCCGAGCCGCGCGGCGTGCTTGGAGATGTGCATCTGCAGCGCGGTGGCGCTGGTCAGGCCGACGAAGTCGCAGGTCCCGGCCTCCTGAAAGTCGATCTGGCGCCGGCCGGCGAACGGGCCACGGCGGGAGGTCACCAGCGTCAGGCGGTCCTCGCTGAAGACGAAGCGCTCGATATGGTCGGGCAGCGCATGCTCGGCGGCGAAACCGAGATCGGCGGCGCCCGTCGTGATCGCCGCCGCGATGTCGGTGCTCTCGCGCTCCTCGATGTCGACGGCGACGTCGCGATGCGCGCGCAGGAAGCCGGCGAGCGCCTTGGGCAGATGCTCCGAGAGCCCCGAGGTGTTGGCGAGCAAGTGCACGCTGGCGCGCAAACCGCTGGCGAAGCCGGCAAGATCGCCGCGCATGGCGTCGATCTGGTGGATGACCAGCCTTGCGTGATCGAGCAGGCTCTCGCCGGCCGCGGTCAGCTCGACGCCGCGACGTCCGCGCTTGAGCAGCGCGACGCCGAGCGCATCCTCGAGCCCCTTGATGCGCGCGCTGGCGGAAGCCAGCGCCAGGTGCGAGCGCTCGGCACCGCCCGTGATGCTGCGCTGGTCGGCAACCGCGATGAAGAGCTGGAGGTCGACGAGGTCGAAGCGCATGCCGTGTCTCCCAGCCTTCGCTCCAGACGAAGGCTTTCTCCGTAACCTCCAGATTGTGCCGGATCGCGGCTTCGGTCAATGTGCCGACATGATCGACCCGCTTCTCATCGTGATCGCCGCCGTCTTCCTGCTCGCCGGATTCGTCAAGGGCGTGGTCGGGCTCGGCCTGCCGACGGTGTCCATGGGCCTGCTCGCGGTGAGCATGGCCCCGAGTCGGGCCATCGCCATCGTCATCGTGCCCGCCATCATCACCAACATCTGGCAGACCTTCGTCGGCCCTTATCTGCGCGACATCCTGAGGCGGCTGTGGCCGCTGATGATCGGCACCGTGGTCGGATGCTGGCTCAATGCCGGCGCGCTGACCGGGCCGCATGCGCGCTACGGCACGATCGTGCTCGGCGTGCTCCTCGTCATCTACGCCGTGATCGGCCTGAACAAATTCCAGTTCCGCGTTTCACGCGGGAACGAGAAGTGGGTCGGCGGCGTGGTCGGAATCGTCACCGGCGTGATCTCGGCCTCGACCGGCGTGCAGGTGATCCCCTCGATGCCGTTCATGCAGGCGATCGGCATGGAAAAGGACGAGCTGGTGCAGGCGCTCGGCGTGTTCTTCACGACGGCGACGCTGGCGCTCGCCTTCAACCTGACCGCGGTCGGATTGTTGACGCCCGCGAATGTCGTGCCCGGCGCCGTGGGCCTCGCCATGGCTTTTGCCGGCATGTTCATCGGCCAATCGGTGCGGGCGCGGATGCCCGCGGAAGCGTTTCGCCGCTGGTTCCTGATCGCGATGATTTTGCTCGGCCTCTATCTTGCCGGCAGCGCGCTGGTGAAGGAATTCGCCTGAGGGACGCTACCGCGTCTCCAGCATGGCGACGCGGATGCCGAGATAGATGAAGAGACCGCCGAGCGCGCGATTGACCCAGGCGACGGCGCCCCCGGACTGCCGCAGCCGGTGCGCGGCCTTGGCCGCGAACGCCGCCAGCACGAGGCACCACAGCGTCCCCGTCGAGATGAAGATCAGGCCGAGCATCAGGAAGGCGAGCGGCTTGTGCGGCGCGTCGGCTGCGACGAATTGCGGCAGGAAGGCGAGGAAGAACAGCGCGACCTTGGGATTGAGCGCGTTGGTGAAGACGCCCTGGAGGAAGACCCGCCGCAATGAGCTCCGCACCGGCTCGTCGATCGCCGACGCCGGCACCGGCACCGGGCGCGACAACAGCATCTGGAGCCCGGTCACGACGAGATAGGCCGCGCCGACCAGCTTCAGGATCGAGAAGGCGGTCGACGAGGCCATCAGCAGGGCCGAAAGCCCGATCGCCGCGCCCGCGACATGGACAAGGCAGCCGCAACTGATGCCCAAGGCGGCAGCGGCGCCGCCCCGCCAGCCCATTTGCATGCTACGGCCGATCACATAGACCGAATCCGGCCCCGGCGTGATGTTCAGCAGCACGCCCGACAGGATGAAAAGCCCGATCTCGTGAATGCCCAGCATGCAAGGTCCCCCGGCGCCCGTCCGGGCGTGCTGATTGCGCTTAGTCGGTTCGCCCGCCCCCGTCCACCGCCGGAATCGCTTAGGATTTGCCTCGAATTTGCAATGCGGATCAGGCTTCCGCTCGGCCTCATCTGCTTTATAAAGGGAGGGTTCTCGAAATGCGGGACTCGAGGCGACTGCCACGCCGTGGCCGGTCCCCTCTCCCTTGGAGCTTCGCGGATATGGAAAGACGTCTGGCCGCCATCGTCTGCGCCGATGTCGCCGGCTATTCGCGCATGATGGGCAGCGACGAGGCCGGCACGCATGCCGCCTTCAAGGCCCATCGCGCGGCGATCCATCCCATCATCCTCAATCACGGCGGCCGCGTCGTGAAGAACACCGGCGACGGCTTCCTGCTCGAGTTTCCCTCGATCGTCGGCGCCACCGAGGCTGCGATCGCGATGCAGACGCTGATGGCGGAGCGCAACCGCCACCTGCCGGCCGACCGCGCCATGCAGTTCCGGATCGGCATCCACATGGGCGACGTCATCGCCGACGAGGACGAGGTCTTCGGTGACGACGTCAACATCGCCGTCCGCCTGGAATCCGTGGCGAGCCCCGGCGGCTTCGCGATCTCGGCCAAGGCCTACCGGGAGGCGAGCAAGCATCTCTCGGTGCCGCTGATCGATGCCGGCAATCATCGCTTCAAGAACATCAAGGATGCGATCGAGGTCTGGACCTGGACGCCCGACGGCGCGCCGGCGCTTGCCCCCGAGCTCCGGGAGGCTTCGGCGCTGTCGCAGCAGTACCGCACCGCGATCGTCGGCGTGCTGCCCTTCGCCAATCTCAGCGACGCCCAGGACGAATATTTCTCCGACGGCCTCACCGAGGACCTGATCCATGCGCTGTCGCTGCAATCCTTCTATCGGGTGCTGAGCCGCAACTCGACCTTCGCCTTCAAGGGCAAGAACACGAGCACCCGCCTGATCGCGCGCGAGATCGATGCCACCTATCTGATCCAGGGCTCGGTACGGCGCGCCGGTGCCAAGATCCGCGTCACCGCCGAGCTGATCGCGCCGGAGACCGGCGAGCAGCTCTGGACCGGCCGCTACGACCGCGACATCGGCGACCTCTTCGCGATGCAGGACGAGATCACGACCAGCCTGTCCGCTGCGATCGCCACCGAGATCGTCCGTGCCGAGGCCTCGGCGCCGGCACGGCTCTCGACCGACGTCTCCGCCTGGGATCGTTTCCTCAAGGGGCTGTCGCACTACTACCGGCAGACCAAGGAGGATCTGACAGTCGCCGTCGACCTGTTCCGCGAGGCCATCCGGCTCGATCCCAAACTGTCGATCGCGCATGCCTATCTGGCCACGATCCAGATCCAGAGCATCCAGTTCGGCTGGGTCAAGGGCACGCGCGAGATGTGGGCCGAGGCGATGAACCTCGCCGAAACCAGTGTCCGGCTCGATCCGCGCTCATCCTTTGCGTTCTCGATCCTGTCCTGGGCGCATGCGATGGAGGGGCACTACGAGGCGGCGCTGGACGCCGCCAAGCGCGCGGTCGCGCTCAACCCCTACGACAATGGCGCGCGCGGCGTGCTCGGCATCTGCCATTTCGTCATCGGCGAGCACCGCGAGGCGATCGAGCTGTTCTCGATGGCCGCGCAACGCGACAACAGCGACCCACGCTACCAATGGGCCGCGCTGAACGCGTTCAGCCATTATCTGTTGCGCCAATATGACGCGACCCTGTCCTGGGCCCGCGAGCAGCTCTACATCAATCCGAACCACATGCAGGCGCTGGCGATCCGCGCCGCGGCGCTGGCGCAACTGGGCCGGACCGACGAGGCGAGCGAGGCCGCCGTCGTGCTCATGGGCAACTACCCGACCCTCAATGTCGATCGTCACTTGCGCAACTTCCACTGGAAGCGGCCCGAGGACATCGCCCATTATCGCGAGGGGCTGCTGAAGGCCGGCGTGCCGCTCGGCAAGCTGACCCTGGTTCAGAGCGACCTCAAACGCGCCGCCGAATCCTGAGAAACTGCCCGCGCCAGTGCCGTCCGGCACCGGCTTTTATTGACAGGACAGTGAATTCAGCCACACTTCGTTGCACGCTGAAGTAGTATATCCTGCTGTCGTTTTGTTAGGACTTTCCGCGCTCTAACAGCTCGCCTGCTTTTTTTTGCGATTCGCTGCTTTCAGGATTTGGGCCATGCATCACCCCGCTTCGAAGCCGCCCTTCGATCCCTCGATTCCGGTCTCGCCGAACAATCCCTGCCCGTTCCTGCGCGGCCTTGTCGGCGAAGGTTTCGTCGACGGCGGGACCGTCCCGCTCAACACGCTGTCGCAGACCATCGCGAATGCGAGCGGCGAGACGGGGCTGAAGAAGGTCTCGGCCCGCATCCAGGTCCGTGGCGTCGCGCTGATCGCCAATGGCGCCTGTCACATCCTGCAAAGCATCTTCTGGGGCGCGCAGCTCAACACGCTGCGCGGCGGCCCGCTCGACAAGCTCGGTGCCGGCTCGCGCATCCTCGGCGTCGACGGTCGCGTCAACGAGGACGAGATCGCGCGGCTCGCCAGTTTCGGCAGCACCTATGCCGATCCCGATGGCGGCACCGAGACCGGGCTCAACGCCTCGCAAATCCAGACCTTCATGAACGACAATCTCAAGCGCGCCGGCAATCAATCGCGATGGTACTACCGGATCCTGATGAAGTTCGAATGGCCGATTCTGCTCAGGATCATGGGCAAGGGTCTGGGTGACGACCGCTATCTCAGCGTGGCCGAGGTGAGGACATTGTTCAACGAGCGCAAATTCCCGGACAGGATCACCCAGAGGGTTGTCGCCCAGCCGGTCAAACCGCCGTCGCTCATCTTTCGCGCCGCCGGCGGCCTCGTCGCCGCGCTCCTCGTCTTTGGCGTCGTCGCGCTACGCTTTCCCGATCAATTCCAGCCGATGCTTCCCGGCATCCTCGGCGACCTCGTGGCGCCGCCATTGCCGAAGCTCGTCGAGCCCAAGGCTGCATACTGGCTCGAGCAGAACTGGGCGCTGGAGGACCGGCACTGGTTTCATCACGCCAGCCAGGGCACCGCGACCTTCCCGGTGCCCTATCGCTGGTTCATGGCGCTCGAGCAGCCGCGGCTACATTTCTTCGCAAAGCCCGGGATGCTGCATGACAGCGACCATCTGCAGCGCTTCGGCTTCATCCCGAGCCCGCAGACGATCAACACCGACGATGCCACGCTACGCCGGTTCGGCTACGCCAACGTCTACGACAAGACCAAGCCGGTACCGGCGCGGCTTTGGGATCCGCCAGTCAATTGGGGGGCCCAGGCTGAAAATGTCGACGGCCTGCCCGTCGGCTTTGCGCGCATGACCGGCGTCGCCGATCCCGCGACCGGCCAGATCGGCGAGGACCGGATCGGCCTGACCTGCGCCGCCTGCCACACCGGCCAGATCCAATACAAAGGTATCGCCATCCGCTTCGACGGCGGTCCGGCCATGACCGACCTGAGGAAGCTCGAGGTCACGACCGGTCTGTCGATCGCCTACACGCTGCTCGTGCCAGGTCGCTTCACACGCTTCGCCGATCGTGTGCTCGGCACCTCCGCCAGCGCTGAGGATCGCGATGCACTGAAGCAGAAGCTGCGCACGATCAGCACATTCCTGATCGACTGGGAGAAGACCTACGCGAAAACCATCGCCGGCAAGACGAGGCTCAACCCGAAGACAAAGCGGGAAGAGCCGCAAGAGAACACCGAGGAGGGATATGGTCGTCTCGACGCGCTCAACCGCATCGGCAATCAGGTCTTCGCCCAGGACATGGCGATCAGCGGCCTCAGCGGCTTCGAAAAGAACCTGCATGCCCAGGACGCGCCGGTCAGCTTCCCGCCGATCTGGACCGTGCCCTGGCTCAAATACGCGCAATATGACGCTTCGATCGAACAGCCGCTGATCCGCAATGCCGGCGAAGCGCTGGGCGTGACCGCGCTGCTCAATCTGTCCGACAATACCCCCAAGGACAGGCTGTTTCGCTCCTCGATGGACATCAAGAATTTGAACTGGATCGAGGATCTGCTGAAGGGGTCGCCGCCCCATCCGAAGAAGCAGCTGTCCGGACTGACATCGCCGAAATGGCCGTCGGACATCTTTGGCGATGCTGCCTGGAAGATCGATGACGAGCGCGTCAAGCGCGGCCGTAAGCTCTATGCGGAGCTCTGCGCCGAATGCCATCTCGGTCCGGTCGACGACAAGGCGTTCGACGCCGAGTTTCCGGCCCAGAGCATCTGGTCCTCGCCACGCTGGGAGACCATCGGCAACGACAAATTCCTCAACGAGGTTCAGAAGAGCGTCAAAGGCATGGGCACCGACCCCGCTCAGGCGGGCGTGCTGGCGACGCGAACGGTTCAGGTGCCGGGCTTCCTCAAGCTCGACCCCGCGCAGAATCTCAACGCCTGGTGGAACTGCAATCTGCCGGATATTTCGTCGACCGACATGCCGTACTCGCTTGGCCTGATGGTGCTCGTCGACATCGTCAGCCGCAAGGCGATGGACGATGCGAAGATCGACCCGAAGGTTCAGGATGCCTGGTGGGGCAAGCGCAAGAACTGCCCGAATCCCGGTCCGCAGCCGGCCGACAAGAACGAGCCAGGGCCCTGGTATCGCGCGCGCCCGCTCAACGGTGTTTGGGCCACCGCGCCTTACCTGCACAACGGATCGGTACCCTCGCTCTATTGGATGCTGAGCCCCGCGGCCGAGCGCCCCAAATCGTTCTGCATGGGTGGCGGCCGCGACTATGATCCGAAGCAGGTCGGCTTCGCAGTCACTGACGGCGAGAGCTGCAAGACCGGGCAGACGCGCTTCTCGACGCGAGCGTCTGATGGCACTGACCTGTTCGGCAACAGCAATCTCGGCCATTCGTTCGACGGCACGCCAGGCCCCGGCAAGGACGGCACCATCGGCCGCCCGCTCAAGGAGCAAGAGCGCTACGACCTGATCGAGTATTTGAAGACGCTGTGAATTATCTCGTCGTCACGGCCGGGCTTGTCCCGGCCATCCACGACCTTTGCTGCGGCACCAAGAACGTGGATTGCCCGGGACAAGCCCGGGCATGACGAGTTCGTGGCACGATCCCTCGCTCAAGCGCTCACTTGAACAGCGGCGTGCCCGGGACGAAGGCGTCGAAGGCCGCCCAGAACTGGGAGCGGTAGCGGTCCTGCTCCTGCAGGATCTCGTGCTTGGAGCCGGCGATCACGAGATGGGAGCCGGCGCGCAGGTGATAGGCAAACTCCTCGATCGCCGCGGTCGAGACCACGGTGTCATTGGAGGCCGCCAGCATCAGGATCGGCTGGCGGATCCGGGAGGGGTAGTTCACGCGCTTGAAGGTGTGCATCGCGCGGAAGGCGGTATCGGCCCAGGCGACCGTCGGTGACGCCAGTCCGAGCGTCGGATCCTCCTCCAGGATCGCGGCATTGCGCGCATAGCGCACGGGATCGCTGGTCAGGGGATTGTTGATGAAGGGATCGAGCCCGGTGAGGCGGTCGCTGCCGCCGGGAACGTAGCGGCCGCCCTGCCCGAGCAGGCGCATCGTCTTGAGCAGCGCACGCACCGGGAACGAGGTGGTGCGCCCCGGCAGGTCGATCATCGGGGCCGACAGCACCATGCGGTCGAACCAGCGCTTGCCGGCATGCGCCACCCGCAGCATCACCGTGCCGCCCATGGAATGGGCGAGCGCGAAGAAGGGCGGCGGGCAATCCGGCAGCACCACCTGCTGCACGAAGGTCTCGACGTCGATCTCGAAATCGGAGAAGTCGCGCACATAGCCCTTGCGCGGATCGCGCAGGCGGCGCGAGGAATGGCCCTGCCCACGCCAGTCGATCATCGCCACCGCAAAGCCGCGGTCGCGCAGGTCGCGCACGGTCTCGAAATATTTCTCGATCTGCTCGCTGCGGCCGGTGAAGACGCAGACGGTGCCCTTGCGACCCGCCGGCGGCGCCCAGCGCGCAAAGCGCAACTCGGCGCCATCGGGGGTCCTGATGGTGCCGCTGACGACGTTTTCGGGAACCGGATTGGACGGGATCGAGACCAGCGTCATAGGCGGGAAGTACTGCAATCAAGGGGCTAAAGCGCCGAAAAGGCGCAAATGCCGCCCTCTTGAACGCCGTCTCGTTCCACCCATATCATTTTCGTGCAGGCCGCTACCAGTGTTTCGGAACCGGAACATCAGGCTGCACACAGACGAAAGCCCGGCCCGATGGCGGGCGGGTTACCTAACAGTCGCTCAATGGAGGACTTGACCATGCGTAGCTACGATCTCACCCCCTTCTATCGTTCCACCGTCGGCTTCGACCGCCTCTTCAGCCTGCTCGACCAGGCCAGTTCGGACGGCAGCCCCGGCTATCCCCCCTACAACATCGAGCGTACCGGCGAGAACGCCTACCGCATCACCGTTGCGGTCTCGGGCTTCGCCAAGGATGAGCTCTCCATCGTCGCGAAGGAAAACACGCTGACGATCAAGGGCGAGAAAGTCGCCAACGAGAACTCGAAGTCCGAAGTGCTCTACCGCGGCATCGCCGCGCGCGCCTTCGAGCGCGCCTTCCAGCTTGCCGACTTCGTGCAGGTGAAGGACGCTTCGCTCGAGAACGGGCTGCTTCACGTCGACCTCGTACGCGAGATTCCCGAGGCGAAGAAGCCGCGCCAGATCGCGATCAACGCCGGCGCCAAGGCGCAGGTGATCGAGAACTCGGCCGCGCAAGCCGCCTGAGCCAAGCGACTTCCAGGTTGCGAAAGCGCCCCGGTGCCCCGGGGCGCTTTTTCGTCATGCATTGCATCACAGAGCGGTGAAGCCGCGTAACGCCGCCATCGCTCCCTCCGTCCCTTGGGCATCGAACTCAAACAAGATGGAGAAGATCATGTCACTCTGGCGCAGCCTTTTCGTCGCCGCGAGCCTTCTGGCGGCTCCCCTCGGCCTTGCTCACGCGCAGACACCTGCGACGGTCAAGGCGAAGAACGTCGTGCTGGTGCACGGCGCCTGGGCTGACGGGTCGAGCTGGTCGGAGGTGATCCCGATCCTCCAGGCTGCAGGCTTGCATGTGACCGCCGTGCAGAATCCGCTGTCGTCGCTCGCGGACTCCGTCGAGGCGACCAGGCGTGCGCTGGCCGAGCAGGAAGGGCCGACCGTGCTGGTCGCGCATTCCTGGGGCGGCACTGTGATCAGCCAGATCGGCGCTGACCCGAAGGTCACCGGGCTCGTCTATGTCGCCGCCCGCGCGCCCGATGCGAACGAGGATTTCGTGGCTCTGTCGAAGCAATTTCCGACCGGGCCCGCGCGCGCCGGCATCGTCGAGCGCGACGGCTACACCAAGCTCTCGGAAGAGGCCTTCCTGAAATACTTCGCCAATGGCGTGAAGCCGAAGCAGGCCAGGGAGCTCTATGCGGTGCAATGGCCGACGGCGGCCTCGATCTTCGCCGGCCGCACCACGGAAGCGGCGTGGCACGCCAAGCCGAGCTGGTACGCGGTGTCGAAGAACGACTACACCATCAACCCCGATTTCGAGCGCTTCCTCGCCAAGCGCATGAACGCCACCACGATCGAGCTCGATGCCGGCCACCTCTCGCTGGTATCGCATCCGAAGGAGGTCGCGAATCTGATCCTGGACGCGGCGGGGTATCCGAGAAGCTGAGCGGCGATCGCTTTGATGCAAAAGGCGCCTGAGCATCTCAGGCGCCTTTCGTTTCCTCCAGCTCTCTCCCAACCGTGAGTCTTGGGTGGCGCGTCGCGCCGAACTCTCGGTGCTAATCCAGCCCCTGCGCGGCCGGCATCTCCTGCGTCGGCAGGATGGTCGGGGCAGGCTTGGCCTGGCCGACGGTTGGCGCGGCTGCATCGGCGGGCTTGGCCTGCGCGGCGGCCGCTTGCTGCGAAGGCTGGGCCTGCGTGGCCTGCGCCTGCTGCGGTGCGGGTTCAGCCGGCTTCGCGGCAGCGACCGGCGTCTCGGCGCGCCGCGGGGCGGCCTTGGGCAGCGGCACGGCGCGGCTTGCCACATGCGGGATCGGAGCCGGCGGGCGCGGCGGGCCGCTGCGGATCACGGTCGGCGGCGGCAGCGCGCTTTGCGGTCCGTAAGGCGCGACCGCGCGTTCGTCATAGGCGGGCGCCATGCCGTAGGCGTCAGCGGCGGGCATGAAGCGGATGATCCGCCCGTCGCGGGCGTCGATCATGAGCCGGCCGTCGTCGCCGCGGCGGTCGACCACCGCGATGGTGTAGACACTGCCGCGCAGGCGCGGGATGCCGAGCGGCAAGAAGCCGTTTTCGCGCAGCACCGCGTAAACCTCGGTTGACGGCAACAATACCGGCGCCGGACCGCGTTCCTCGTAGCCATAGCCGTAACCGTAACGCGGCGGCGGCGGGACGGCCTCCGGCGCGTAGGGTCCGTCGAAATCCGACACCGTGACGACGGCTCCTCTCGCGATACCGCTGGCGGGAACCTGGGCGTGGCCCGCACTTGCAGCCAACGCCAGCGCGGCGGCGGCCACACATCCTGTGAAAAACTTCATGGTCGAGACGCTCCTGTCAGGCCCCCCGATGGCCGCCCTCTTTCGCTTCTCGCGGCGTGGCGCGCCTTCCGAAGGGTTGATCCGAAGCTTCATTGGGGATTCCGGCGCGCGCGGGGCCGGATCAGGGCGCGTTTGCTTCAAAACCGGGGCCGCGCAACTTTTGGAAAGCGATTGATTGACATATCGGGAATCGGGACTTCCGCGCGCTTGTGTGCTAGACAAAAATTTGGCAAGGTGATGTTTAGGACAGGAAGACTGTCTCAATTTTGCGTGCGGTTCCGGCACAGGGATTGCAGCGAAAACCGGTGCTCTCGAGCGTCGGCAAGGTACCAGGCAAAGCCGTTCTCGGGGACGAAGAGCGCCTAGGCCTGAATTTAAGAAAATGCGGCTCGCAGCGGACGAGCGGTGGCCCAGGAGCGGGTGCCGCGGGACACCCAAGGTGCGCCGAAGTTGGCGGTGAGGCAGCTTGCCGCATGGAGAGGACAGAGCAATGAACGGGTCGCAATTCGAGCGCGCAAACATCGTGGCAGAAGAGCTGTCGGCGACGGTCGCCTCGAAAACGACCGACCCGATTCAGGAACACAATTCGCGTCCCGAAGCCGAGGGCCTCTACGATCCGAGCCTGGAGAAGGATTCCTGCGGTGTCGGCTTCATCGCCAACATCAAGGGCAAGAAGTCGCACGAGATCGTCTCGGACGCGCTGAGCATCCTCTGCAATCTCGAGCATCGCGGCGCCGTCGGTGCCGACCCCCGCGCCGGCGACGGCGCCGGCATCCTGGTGCAGATTCCGCACGCCTTCTTCAGCCGCAAGGCCAAGGAGCTCGGCTTTGCGCTGCCGGGTCCCGGCGAATACGCCATCGGCGCGCTGTTCCTGCCGCGCGACACCGCCTGGCGCAACGTCATCAAGAGCATCATCGCCGACCAGATCAGGGAAGAGGGCCTGACCCTGCTCGGCTGGCGCGACGTGCCGACCGACAATTCCTCGCTCGGCGTCACCGTGAAGCCGACCGAGCCCGCCTGCATGCAGGTGTTCATCGGCCGCAACGGCACCGCCAAGACCGAGGACGAGTTCGAGCGCCGCCTCTACATCCTGCGCAAGTCGATCTCGCAGGCGATCTACCAGCGCCGCGACCGCGGCCTTGCGGGCTATTATCCCTGCTCGATGTCCTGCCGCACCGTGATCTACAAGGGCATGTTCCTCGCCGACCAGCTCGGCAAGTACTATCCCGACCTGCACGAGCAGGATTTCGAGAGCGCGCTCGCCCTCGTTCACCAGCGCTTCTCGACCAACACCTTCCCGGCCTGGTCGCTGGCGCATCCCTACCGCATGATCGCGCATAACGGCGAGATCAACACGTTGCGCGGCAACGTCAACTGGATGGCAGCGCGGCAGGCCTCGGTGAGCTCCGAGCTGTACGGCAAGGACATCAACCGGCTCTGGCCGATCTCCTATGAGGGCCAGTCCGACACCGCCTGCTTCGACAACGCGCTCGAATTCCTGGTGCAGGGCGGCTACTCGCTGCCGCACGCGGTGATGATGATGATTCCGGAGGCGTGGGCCGGCAATCCCTTGATGGATGAGAAGCGCCGCGCCTTCTACGAATATCATGCCGCGCTGATGGAGCCGTGGGACGGCCCCGCCGCGATCGCCTTCACCGATGGCCGCCAGATCGGCGCCACGCTCGACCGCAACGGCCTCAGGCCCGCGCGCTATCTCGTCACCAAGGACGACCGCATCGTGATGGCGTCCGAGATGGGCGTGCTGACGATCCCCGAGGACCAGATCATCACCAAGTGGCGCTTGCAGCCCGGCAAGATGCTGCTGGTCGACCTTGAGCAGGGCCGCCTGATCCCCGACGACGAGATCAAGGCCGAACTCGCCAGGAGCCATCCCTACAAGGAGTGGCTGGAGCGGACCCAGATCGTGCTGGAGGAGCTGCCGAAGGTTGCGACCACCGGCGTGCGCTCGAACCTGTCGCTGCTCGATCGCCAGCAGGCGTTCGGCTACAGCCAGGAAGACATCACCATCCTGATGACGCCGATGGCCGCCACCGGCGAGGAAGCCGCGGGCTCGATGGGCAACGACACGCCGATCTCGGCACTGTCGGACAAGGCCAAGCCGCTGTTCACCTATTTCAAGCAGAACTTCGCGCAGGTCACCAACCCGCCGATCGACCCGATCCGCGAGGAGCTGGTGATGAGCCTCGTCTCGATCATCGGACCGCGGCCGAACCTGTTCGACCTCCAGGGCATGGCCACGACCAAGCGCCTCGAAGTGCGCCAGCCGATCCTGACCGATGCGGATCTGGAAAAGATCCGCTCGATCTCGGAAGTGGCCGAGTCGCATTTCAAGTCGCGCACGCTGGACACCACCTTCCACGCCGGCCTCGGCGCGGCCGGCATGGACCAGGTGCTCGACGAGCTCTGCGCGCGCGCGGAAAGCGCCGTGCGCGAGGGCGTCAACATCATCATCCTGTCCGACCGCATGGTCGGCACCGACCGCGTGCCGATCCCCTCGCTGCTGGCCTGCGCCGCCGTGCATCATCACCTGATCCGCACCGGCCTGCGCACCTCGGTCGGCCTCGTCGTCGAATCCGGCGAGCCGCGCGAGGTGCATCATTTCGCCTGCCTCGCGGGCTACGGCGCCGAAGCGATCAATCCGTATCTGGCGTTCGAGACCATCATCGCGATGAAGGACCGCCTGCCCGGCTCGCTCGACGACTATGAGATCGTCAAGCGCTACATCAAGTCGATCGGCAAGGGCCTGCTCAAGGTGATGTCCAAGATGGGCATCTCGACCTACCAGTCCTATTGCGGCGCGCAGATCTTCGACGCGGTCGGTCTCAAGGCCGACTTCGTCGGCAAGTTCTTCGCCGGCACGCATACCCGCGTCGAGGGCGTGGGTCTGGCCGAAATCGCGGAAGAAGCCGTGCGCCGTCATGCCGACGCGTTCGGCGAGGCGCTCGTCTACAAGAGCGCGCTCGATGTCGGCGGCGAATACGCCTATCGCAGCCGCGGCGAGGACCATGCCTGGACCGCCGAGTCGGTGTCGCTGTTGCAGCACGCCGCGCGCGGCAATTCGCAGGAGCGCTACCGCGCCTTCGCCAAGATCCTCAACGAGCAGTCGGAGCGGCTGCTGACGCTGCGCGGCCTGTTCCGGATCAAGAACGCGGAGGAGGAGAAGCGCAAGCCTGTGCCGCTCGACCAGGTCGAGCCGGCCAAGGACATCGTCAAGCGCTTCGCCACGGGCGCGATGAGCTTCGGCTCGATCTCGCGCGAGGCGCACACCACGCTCGCGATCGCCATGAACCGGATCGGCGGCAAGTCGAACACCGGTGAAGGCGGCGAGGAAGCCGACCGCTTCAAGCCGATGCCGAACGGCGATTCCATGCGCTCGGCGATCAAGCAGGTCGCCTCCGGCCGCTTCGGCGTCACCACGGAGTATCTCGTCAACTCCGACATGATGCAGATCAAGATGGCGCAAGGCGCCAAGCCCGGCGAGGGCGGCCAGTTGCCCGGCCACAAGGTCGACGCCACCATCGCCAGGGTCCGGCACTCGACGCCGGGCGTCGGCCTGATCTCGCCGCCGCCGCACCACGACATCTACTCGATCGAGGACCTGGCGCAGCTGATCTACGACCTCAAGAACGTCAACCCGACGGGCGACGTCTCGGTCAAGCTCGTCTCCGAGATCGGCGTCGGCACGGTGGCCGCGGGCGTTGCCAAGGCGCGCGCCGACCATGTCACCATCGCGGGCTTCGAGGGCGGCACCGGCGCTTCGCCGCTGACCTCGATCAAGCACGCCGGCTCGCCCTGGGAGATCGGCCTCGCCGAGACCCATCAGACCTTGGTGCGCGAGCGGCTGCGCAGCCGCATCGTGGTCCAGGTCGACGGTGGCTTCCGCACCGGCCGTGACGTCGTGATCGGCGCGCTGCTGGGTGCCGACGAGTTCGGCTTTGCCACTGCGCCGTTGATCGCGGCCGGCTGCATCATGATGCGCAAGTGCCATCTCAACACCTGCCCGGTCGGCGTCGCGACGCAGGATCCCGTCCTGCGCAAGCGCTTCACCGGCCAGCCCGAGCACGTGATCAACTACTTCTTCTTCGTTGCCGAGGAAGTCCGCGAGATCATGGCAAGCCTCGGCTTCCGCACCTTCAACGAGATGGTCGGCCAGGTGCAGCTGCTCGACCAGACCAAGCTGGTCGCGCACTGGAAGGCCAAGGGCCTCGATTTCTCCAAGCTCTTCGTCAAGCAGAAGGAAGAGAAGGGCCAGAAGATCTATCACTCCGAGCGCCAGAACCATCATCTGGAGGCGGTGCTCGACCGCATGCTGATCGAGCGGGCGCAGCCCGCGCTCGACCGCGGCGCGCCGGTGAAGATCGAGGCGGCGATCAACAGCACCAACCGCTCCGCCGGCGCCATGCTGTCGGGCGCGGTGGCCAAGATCTACGGCCATGCCGGCCTGCCGCACGACACGATCCATGTCAGCCTCAAGGGCACCGCCGGGCAGGCCTTCGGCGCGTGGCTCGCCCACGGCGTCACCTTCGAGCTCGAGGGTGAAGGCAACGATTATGTCGGCAAGGGCCTCTCGGGCGGCAAGATCATCGTCAAGCCGCCGAAGAACTCCGCGATCGTGCCGGAAGAGAGCATCATCGTCGGCAACACCGTGATGTACGGCGCGATCGAGGGCGAATGCTACTTCCGCGGCATCGCCGGCGAACGTTTTGCCGTGCGCAATTCCGGCGCCGTGGCGGTGGTCGAAGGCGCGGGCGATCATTGCTGCGAATACATGACCGGCGGTATCGTCGTCGTGCTCGGCAAGACCGGGCGCAACTTCGCGGCCGGCATGTCCGGCGGCATTGCGTACGTGCTGGACGAGACCGGCGATTTCGACCGGCTGTGCAACATGGCGATGGTCGAGCTCGAGCCGGTGCTGTCGGAAGAGCTGATCAACGCCGGCACCTATCACCACTCCAGCGACCTCGAGGCGCACGGCCGGGTCGACGTGTTCAAGAACCTGCTCGCCTCCGACGTCGAGCGCCTGCACGTGCTGATCTCGCGCCATGCCAAGGCGACCGGCTCCAAGCGTGCCGCCGACATCCTTGCCAATTGGAAGGAATGGCTGCCCAAGTTCCGCAAGGTGATGCCGGTCGAGTACCGGCGCGCGCTGCGCGAGATGGCCGCCAACGCGGACGCCGAGCCGAAAATCGCGATCGGGGCGTAATAAAAGCCCTCATGGTGAGGAGCGCGAAGCGCGTCTCGAACCATGAGGTCACCATGTGGGCCTCCATCCTTCGAGACGCGGCGCGAAAGAGCGCCGCTCCTCAGGATGAGGAGTGAGAGAACAAACGAATTTAAGCGGCAGGGACTTCGGGTTTAATGGGCAAGATCACGGGTTTTCTGGAAATCGAACGGCACGACCGCAAGTACACTCCGGTCGCCGAGCGCGTGAAGCATTACAAGGAATTCGTCGTTCCGCTGTCCGAGAAGGAAGTGCGCGACCAGGCCGCGCGCTGCATGAACTGCGGCATTCCCTATTGCCACGGCACCGGCTCGGTGGCGCCCGGCACGCCCGGCTGCCCGGTCAACAACCAGATCCCGGACTGGAACGACCTCGTCTATCAGGGCAACTGGGAAGAGGCCTCGCGCAATCTGCATTCGACCAACAATTTCCCGGAGTTCACGGGGCGCATCTGTCCTGCGCCGTGCGAGGCGTCCTGCACGCTCAACATCGACGACAACCCCGTCACCATCAAGACCATCGAATGCGCGATCGTCGACCGCGCCTGGGACAATGGCTGGCTGAGGCCTGAAGTCGCCGCGGAGAAGACCGGCAAGAAGGTCGCGGTGATCGGCTCGGGTCCGGCCGGCATGGCCTGTGCGCAGCAGCTGGCGCGCGCCGGCCACGACGTCCACCTCTACGAGAAGTACGCCAAGGCTGGCGGCCTGCTGCGCTACGGCATCCCCGACTTCAAGATGGAGAAGAGCGTCATCGACCGCCGCGTGGCGCAGATGGAAGCCGAAGGCGTCACCTTCCACTACAACAGCCATGTCGGCGCCGAGGGCAATGTCGATCCGCGCGAGATGCTCAACGAGTACGACGCGGTGGCGTTGACCGGCGGCGCCGAAGCCCCGCGCGACCTGTCGATCCCCGGCCGCGAGCTGTCAGGCATCCACTACGCCATGGACTTCCTGCCGCAGCAGAACCGCCGCGTCTCCGAGGAGCCGCTCGGCGGCGTCCAGGAGATCCTGGCCGGCGGCAAGCATGTCGTGGTCATCGGCGGCGGCGACACTGGCTCCGACTGCATCGGCACCTCGCTGCGCCAGGGCGCGCTCTCGGTGACCCAGCTCGAGATCATGCCCGCGCCGCCCGAGCGCGAGAACAAGGGCCTGACCTGGCCGAACTGGCCGCTGAAGATGCGGACGTCCTCCAGCCAGGCCGAAGGCGCGATCCGTGAATACGCGGTGCTGACCCAGAAGTTCTCGGGCGAGAACGGCCAAGTCAAGAAGCTGCACTGCGTGCGCGTCGACGACAAGTTCAAGCCGCTTCCCGGCACCGAGTTCGAGCTCGATGCCGACCTCGTCCTGCTCGCAATGGGCTTCGTCCACCCGGTGCACGAAGGCCTGCTCAAGCTGCTCGCGGTCGACCTCGACCCGCGCGGCAACGTCAAGGCCAACACGCTGGACTACCAGACCTCGCGCCCGAACGTGTTCACCGCCGGCGACATGCGGCGCGGCCAGTCGCTGGTGGTCTGGGCGATCCGCGAGGGACGACTGTGCGCCCGGTCGATCGATACGTTCCTGATGGGGAAGACGGACCTGCCGCGGTAGCTGCGGCTCGCTCGGCTGCCGGCTTCAAACGATGCTGTCATCGTCCGCGAAGGCGGACGATCCAGTATTCCAGAAGCCCGCGTTCGAGAGCGCGCACTCACCACATCCACTGCAGCGTACTGGATGCCCGCTTTCGCGGGCATGACGACGGAGTGATGGTGAGAGCGCCATCAACTAACCCGCATCCACTCGAACGCGATCCGCCGCCTCAATTCTGCAGCCTCACCCCGACCAGCATCACCGTCCCCTGCGAGCTCGACCCGGCCTGATTCGAATCCAGGATGTCGTGGCGCAGCGTGCCCTTGATCCAGATGTTGCGGTTGAGCTTGTAGATCAGGTTGCCTTCGAGCGAGTAGGTCTTGTCGTTGCGATTCTGGCCCTGGTAGTCGTAGGTGCCGTAGGTGAACTTGCCGACCGCCGTGAGCCAGCGGCGGAAGTCGTGGTCGACTTCGGCGGCGTAGGTGCGCACCAGCACGCCGGAGGAGCCGGGGATCGTGGTCTCGTTGATCTGCGTGTCGGTGAAGAATTTCACCGTGGTGAGGCCGCTGGCGTTCCAGATCAGGGAGCCCGTGGTGAGGAAGCCGGCGAGCTGGCTGAGACGCGGGTCGGTATAGTTGCGCGCGGAATAACCGACCGAGATCTCGCCGGTGAGGATGCGCGAGAACTCGAAGGACGAGCCGACCTTGGCATAGCCGCCGTTCGAGTCGCGGAAGTAGCCGTTGCGGTCGGCGGCCTGGTCGTGCACGCGGGTGTCGCCCTCGATTTCGACGAACGGCTTCAGGCCGGGCTTGAGATCATAGGAGAAGCGCCCGACGCCGCCATACTGGTTGAAGTCGCGGTCGGTGTTGGGGAAGACCGAGCCGTCGGTGAGTTTCGAATCCGTGTATGCCGTGCGATCGATCGTGGCGCCGGCGGCGACCTGGAAGCGGTTGAAGGTCTGGTCGAAGCCGATGGTGGTGCCATAGGCGGCATAGACCGGGTATTTCTGCAGGCCGGCCTGCACGTTCGGGCTGCCGGGATTGTCGGTGGCGAGCCGCAGGCGCAGCTGCGAGAGAAGCTTGAAGTCGCGGGTGACGTCGAGCCGGCCATCGACATGGCCGGTGAAATCGGGACGGTTGGCCTCGACCGGCGACGGCGAGGCGAAGCCGTTGATCGTCGCCGGCATGTCGTTGGTGTAGCCCGAGAACGAGCCGCGCAGATCGGCGACCAGCGCATGGCGCTCCCAATCGGACACCACGAGCAGATCGGGCGCGATCACATAGGCCGGCGAACCGACAGGCTTGTTGAGGCGCGTCGGATTGGTGTCGTAGCCGGCGGAGAGCTCGAGCCCGCCCTTGATGAGGAAACTGCCGGCATAATCGCCGACGGCTCCGAACGGATCCTCATCGGCCCTGAGGCGGCGGCGCAGCGGCTGGCCAGGCACGTTGCCCGCCATCGCCGGCGGCACCGGGACCTTGTGCGCAGTCTCGGAGGGCGGCGACGCGATACGCGGCGGAGTGAGCGTGCGCTCCGGTGTTGCCGGCGGGACCTTCGAGCCCGGACCGGCCGCGCGCTTCGGCTTCGGCTGGCCGGGATAAAGCTTTGGCTGCTGCCGCTTGCGGTTGAGCGAATCGTAGCCGGAGCTGCTCGCGCCGGTGGCGGCGGGCAGGCCGTAGGTCGGGACCTGACCGATGCGCGAGGTCGCCGGCGTCTCACGGGCCTTGCGCGGATCGGCATTGGGATCCGGCAGCGCCGGCAATGAATCCGATGGCGCCTGCGGCACGCCCGCGGTGCGGCGCGTCGGCAGCGTGTCGGGCGAGGCAAAACCGCCGCGGTTGGGATTGAACAGGTCGGGCGTAAGGCTCTGGGCGGATGCCGGGGCGCTTCCGAGGGCCGTCAGCGCGAGGCACGGCAAAGCCGCGCGCAGGAAATGCGCGCGTTTGCTCCGGCCATTGCCTGGAGACGGCACCACGATGGAATAACCCCAACGAAATCAAACACTTTCACGACCATCCCCACCGGCTGGCAGGAACCATCGTTAATGGAGTTAAAACAATTATGGTTAATGACCGGTTGAGGGTGTTGGGGCGCTCGTCGCCTCGCTGGTCGGGGCGTGCTAAGCAGGCGCCAACGGGCGAACGCCCCCTCCTCCCTGGACCAGCCCATGCCGAGCTCGAAACCGCTGATGACCGCATCATCCGGCCCCATCCCCGACAGCGTCGAATCCGCGCTCCGCACGCTGGAGACCGAGAGCGGCGGCATCAACGCGCTCGCCGCAGCCCTGCGCGGCCCACTGGGCGCGACCTTCGCGAAGGCCGTCGACCTGATCCGCAACGCCAAAGGCCGCGTCATCGTCACCGGGCTCGGCAAGTCCGGACATATGGGCCGCAAGATCGCGGCGACGCTGGCCTCGACCGGCACGCCCGCCTTCTTCGTGCACGCCGCCGAAGCCGGCCATGGCGACCTCGGCATGATCACCACCGACGACGTCATCATGGCGCTGTCCTGGTCCGGCGAGCAGCCGGAGATGAAGAACCTCGTGAACTATTCGGCGCGCTTTGCGATTCCCATGATCGCGGTGACGTCGAACGCCGCGTCCTCGCTCGGCCAGGCCGCCGACCTCGTCATTGAGCTGCCGAAGGCGCGCGAGGCCTGCCCGCACAATCTGGCGCCAACCACTTCGACCCTGATGCAGGCCGCGATCGGCGACGCCATCGCGATCGCGCTGCTCGAAGGTCGCGGCTTCACGGCGCTGGAATTCGCGCATTTCCACCCCGGCGGCAAGCTGGGCGCGATGCTGAAATTCGTTCGCGACTACATGCGCACCGGCGCGGAGATTCCGGTCAAGCCTGAAGGCACCAAGATGTCGGAGGCGGTGGTCGAGATGTCGGCCAAGGGGCTCGGCTGCGTCTGCATCGTCAACGCTGCGGGCGAGGCCGTCGGCATCATCACCGACGGCGATCTGCGCCGCCACATGCGGCCCGACCTTTTGACGGTGACGGTCGATGAGATCATGACAAAGCAGCCCAAGTCCGTGCCGCCCTCGATGCTCGCGACCGAGATGATCGAGGTGCTGAACAAGCGCAAGATCACGACGCTGCTGGTGACGGAGGCGGGCAAGGTGGTCGGCATCGTGCATCTGCACGACCTGCTGCGCGCGGGGGTGGCGTAGGGCGCGCGGTCTCCACGGAGTCATTCCGGGGCGATGCAAAGCATCGAACCCGGAATCTCGAGATTCCGGGTTCACGCTTCGCGTGCCCCGGAATGACAGCGAGGGTGTGGCGCACCCCTCTCTCCACTCGTCATTGCGAGCGCAGCGAAGCAATCCAGACTGCCTCCGCGGAAAGACTCTGGATTGCTTCGCTGCGCTCGCAACGACGGCGGTTAGAGCGCAGCGGGAAACCGCGCCGCGTTCTCCTCCAGGGGCAGTCGCAGCCCGTTCGCCAGATACGACACAGTGCGGTAGAAGCCGCACAGGAGCATGATCTCCAGGATCTGTGCCTCGTCGTAGTGCGCCGAGAGTGCGACGAATTCCTCGTCGCTCAACGTCGCGCGGTAATGCAGCGCATCGACGGCTGCGATCAGCGCCTGCTCGCCCAGTGACCAGCATGTTGATGCTGCGTCGCCCTGCACTGTCGCACGCACTTCGTCTTCGGTGAGCCTTGCCGCCCCGGCAAATATCGCGACATGCACGCCCCATTCGTATTCGCATCCGTTCAGTGCGCAGGTGCGGTCGATGACGATCTCGCGCTGGCGCAAGGAGAGCGGGCCGGGATCGAGCAGGCCGGCGACGCGAAACTTGTCCCAGGCGCGGCTGTGGCCTGCCATCACCCGGAACAGCACCAGCGGCGGCGCGCCGCGCATGATGCGGTCGAACTGCGCCTGGATCTCCGGGGGATAAGGTGGCGCGAGCGGGGCGATGCGCGGTGCGGCTTCGGACATGGGCCGGCTCCTGTGCTACATTTATAGTAGCAATACGCTACATTATTCGTAGCACGACGCAAGAGGCGACGATGGCGAAACAGGCCGGCTCGAAGACACGCAGCGTCCGCGGCTCGCGCACCGGGCGGCCGATCATGGCGTTGCTCGACCTGCTCGGCCGGCGCTGGACCTTGCGGATATTGTGGGAGTTGCGCGAACAGCCCCTCACCTCGCGCGCACTGCGCAGCGCCTGCGACGAGGCCTCGCCCACGGTGCTGCAGGCGCGGCTGACCGAATTGCGCGAGGCGGGGTTCGTCGAGCTTGGCGAAGGCGGAGGTTATGGGCTGACGGCGCTGGGACGGGACTTGTGCGAGACGTTCATGCCGCTGCACAGGTTTGCGGAGCGTTGGAAGAGGTAGCGCTTCTCTTACCCTCCCCCTCCAGGCAGGGCAATCGCATATGGTGCGCACGGTGCGGCGGCATCGGCACTAGGCTCCCTCCCCCGCTTGCGGGGGAGGGTTGGGGAGAGGGTGTCTCCGCGCTGGGATTATTGAGATTAACTGAGGACGTCCCTGCGTGGCGAGAACCCTCACCCGCCGCGCTCTGCGAGCGCGTCGGCCTCTCCCGCAAGCGGGAGAGGCGGAGCAAGCCAGCGGACAATCCCCGTGAAATCCATATGCGATTGCCCTGCCCGCAAGGGGAGGGTGAGAGCGATTACGCCGCCGCGACCGTCAGATTGGCACCATCCACCTGCACCACCTTGACCCGCGTGCCCGCCGGCGTATCCGGGCCGGCGACGCGCCACACCGTGTCGCCGATGCGCATGGTGCCCGAGCCGTCGATGATCGGCTTCTCCAGCGTGAACTCGCGCCCCAGCAGCGCCTCGCTGCGCTTGTTGAGGAACGGGCTGCCGCTCGCGTCCGGCTTCGGCCTGGCGAGGCGGCGCCACACCGGCACCGCGGCGGCGGCGAAGATCGCGAACATCACGAGCTGGATCTGCCAGGACATGCCGACCGCGAACGAGATCAGCCCGACCAGCAGCGCAGCCAGTCCGAGCCAGAACAGGAAGATGCCCGGCGCCAGCACCTCCAGCGCCATCAGGACGAAGCCGAAGATCAGCCAGTTCCAGGTGCCGAGCGATACGAACATATCGGTCATGATACGGCCTCTGTGGGTGATGCCGTCACTGCGGCGGCACGGACGGCGGCGTCGGACGGGACGGCGGCACCGAGCCACGGCGGGCGGCCGCGGACACCGCGCCTTCGCCGAACGTCGCCTTGGCGATCTCGCCGATGCCGGCGAGCGAGCCCAGCATGCTCATCGCTTCGACCGGAAGCATGATGACCTTCTGGTTCGGCGAGTCCGCCAGCTGCCCGAACGCCTTGATATATTTGTCGGCGATGAAATAGTTCAATGCGGCGACGTCGCCCTTGGAAATCGCTTCGCTCACCATCTGGGTGGCCTTCGCCTCGGCCTCCGCCGAACGCTCGCGTGCCTCGGCGTCGCGGAACGCCGCTTCCTTGCGGCCTTCCGCCTGGAGGATCTGGCCCTGCTTGGCGCCTTCGGCGCGCAGGATCTCGGACTGGCGCTGGCCTTCGGCGGCCAGAATATCGGCACGCTTGACGCGCTCGGCCTTCATCTGCCGGCCCATGGCTTCGACGAGATCGGCGGGCGGCACGATGTCCTTGATCTCGATGCGGTTGACCTTCAGGCCCCAGGGCGAGACCGCGGCGTCGACGACGCGCAAGAGGCGCTCGTTGATCTCGTCGCGATGCGACAGCACCTGGTCGAGGTCCATCGAGCCCATCACCGACCGGATGTTGGTCATGGTGAGGACCGTGATCCCCTGGTTGAGATTGGCGACCTCGTAGCTCGCCTTTGCGGCATCGAACACCTGGTAGAAGGCGACGCCGTCCACCGTCACGGTGGCGTTGTCCTTGGTGATCACCTCCTGCTCTGGAATGTCGATCACCTGCTCCATCATGTTGATCTTGCGCCCGACGCGATCGAAATAGGGCACGATCAGATTGAGGCCGGGGCTCAGCGTCTGCGTGTATTTGCCGAACCGCTCGATGGTCCAGTCATAGCCCTGCGGTACCGTCTTCACGCCGGCCACCAGCGTGACGATGACGAGCAACACCAGAACAATAGCGAAAATGTCGAAACCGCTCATATCTCCTCCAAGCCGGGAAAAAGCCCTTTCCGGCGCTGTCATTGGTCGGCATCACGATCCTACCGGTTCAGCGGTCGCGCGTAACGTCGATATCGGTGCGATTCTGCACAAGTGGCGCGGAGAGGGAATGCTCGCGATATGTATTTGCGACAGGCTCTTGAAAGCGAGCGGCGCCCACCCACCGGCAGACATCAACTCATCCGGCGATGCCGTCCGCGGCGGGCGGCGTCATTCGATGACGTTGTTCGCGATTGCCAGGAGGCCTTCGGAAAGCGTCACGCCAAGCTCTTTGGCCGCCTTTAGGTTGATCGTCAGTTCGAACTTGGTGGGGTTCTGGACCGGGAGGTCGGCCGCCTGCGTACCCCTGAGGATGCGGTCGATGTAGCCCGCCGCACGCCGGAGCTGCTCGGCGCTGTCGGTGCTGTAGGACATCAGCCCGCCCTCGTCGACGAAGGTCCGGCTCCAGAATACCGCGGGCACGCGCGCCTGTGCGATCGCCGAGAGCAGTTGCGCGCGGTTGGCCATGGTGAAGAAGTCCGGCAGGACCAGGATGGCGCCGTCCTTCCGCGAAGCCAGCGCCCCGATCGAGGCGGCGTCATGGACCGGCGCGGGCTCAACCGTCACGTGCAGCGTCCGTGCGGCATCCTCGATGGTGCGCAGCATCAGGGGCGCGAACGGCGCGGTGGCGGGATTGTAGACGACGAGCACGCGGGGGACGGGCGGCCTGACCTGGGTCAGCATCTCCAGCCACTTGCCGGCGAGCGGACCGTCATAATCGGTGAAGCCGGTGATGTTGCCGCCGGGATGCGCGAGATTTTCGACAAAGCCCTGGCTGACGGGATCGGTGACGACGGCGAACACGATCGGGATCGTCGTGGTGCGCCGGCGCAGCTCCTCCACCGAGGGCGTGCCGACCGCGAGCATGATGTCGGGCTTGAGCGCGATCAGCTCGTCCGCAAGCTGCGCGATGCGGGCGCGGTCGCCGCCGCCGCTGCGCCAGTCGATCTTGAGGTTGTCGCGCTCCTTCCAGCCGAGGCCGGCGAGCGCCTCGACCAGGATCGTGCTGCGGGCCTGCCCGATCGCGTCGGCGGCGGCCGTGACCGAGAGCACGCCGAGCCGCCGCGTCGCGTGCGGCTGCCCCAGCACCGGGGCCGGCAGCGCCACGATCATCCCGAGAAGCGCCAGGCACTCACGGCGGTTCATGGGGCGCCCATCAGATCCAGCCCTGAAGCTCGCGCAGCACCAGGGTGCGGATCACGTCCATGCCGGGTTCGCTATCGTTGAGACACGGGATCGCGGAAAACTGCTCGCCGCCATTGTGCTTGAAGATCTCGGCGTTCTCCTGCGCGATCTCCTCCAGCGTCTCCAGGCAGTCGGCGGAAAAGCCCGGCGTCACCACCGCGATGCGGCGCACGCCTTCCTTGGCGAGCCGCTCCATGGTCTTGTCGGTGTAGGGCTGGAGCCACTCGTCATTGCCGAAGCGCGACTGGAAGGTCAGCAACAGCTTCCTCTCGTCGATGCCGAGCCGGCGGCGCAGCGCCTGCGTCGTGGCAATGCAGTGCTGCTGGTAGGGATCGCCCTTCTCGACGTAGGATTTCGGCATGCCGTGGAAGGACGCCACGATCAGCTCCGGCTTGAAGGACAGCGTCGCCAGATGCGCTTCGATCGAGGTCGCGAGCGCCTCGATATAGGCCGTATCTTCATAGTAGGGCGGCGTCACCCGCAGCGTCGGCTGGTTACGCAGGCGGGCCAGCACGCGGAACACTTCGTCGCATACGGTCGCCGAGGTCGAGGCGGAATATTGCGGATAGAGCGGCACGGCGAGAATGCGCTCGCACCCCTTCGCGATCAGCGCGTCGATGCCCGCTTTGATCGAGGGATTGCCGTAGCGCATCGCCCAATCGACGACGACGTGGTCGCGGCCCGACAAGGCGGCTGCGAGCTTGTCGCTTTGCGAGCGCGTGATGGTCTTCAGCGGCGACTCGTTCCGCTCGGTGTTCCAGATCTTCTGGTAGTCCAACGCCTTGGTGCGGGGACGGCTGCGCAGGATGATCCCGTTCAGCACCAGCTTCCAGACCAGGCCCTGGTCCTCGATGACGCGGGCGTCACTGAGGAACTCCTTGAGGTAGACCCGTACGCCCGGCGCATCGGCGGTGTCAGGCGTTCCGAGATTGACCAGGAGCACGCCAACGCGCGGCAAGGCGGATCGGGTGGCCGGTCTCGTGGTCTCGATGGGGACGACACTGGTCATGGCTCTGTGGGTCGCGCGTTGGTCCGAACTTGTCAAGATGAGCCGGGGTTCGCTAGGGTCGCACCCGAGAGGGGGAGGAAAGATGACGCTCGCGGAATGGTGCGTATTCGGAGCGCTGCTGCTTTATCTCTTAACGATCGCCTCGATCAAATGGATCAGGTTTCGCCGCTTCGACAATTCCCGGCCGCGCGATCCCGCTTTTTATGAGGACGCCCTCTCGCAGCGCGCACTCGGGGCGCACCAGAACGGCATCGAGACCTTTCCGTTCTTCGCCTTCGCGGTGCTGCTTGCCGAATACCGGGACTCGCCGCAGCGCCTGATCGACGAGCTCGCGGCGCTGTTCCTGATCGTGCGCCTCGCCTATGTGCTGACCTATCTCGGCAACCGCCCGACCCTGCGCTCGATCCTCTGGAGCATCGGCTTTGCGATCAATCTCGGGATCTTCTTCATGCCGGCCTTGAAGCGGTTCCTGCCGGTGTGAAGTTGTGAGACCGTGTCCCGGACGCGGTGCAGCGCCCTTGCGCTGCTCCGCAGAGCCGGGACCCAGAGGACGCTACCGAGCGTGCGTGCGGAGAGGTGGGCCCCGGCTCTGCAGCGCACCGTCGAAGGGACGCTGCGCCGCGTCCGGGGCACGAGTGTGGCTAGAAGCACGTCGTGCGTTCAGCCGCAATGTAGCCGAACAGCAGGCCGACTCCGAACAGCAGCACGAGGCCGGCGGCGCCGAATTCGATGCCGCGCATGAAGAGAGCGCCGCCGCCGTCGCGCCCGGCGCTGAGGCGGGCGGCGATGTCCTTGGCGGAGACGGCGATGACCGCGATGGCCGCGACCGTGATCGCGGTGCCGAGACCCATCAGGAAGGTTGCGGCGACGCCGGCCCAGAACAGGCCCTGGGCCAGTGCGAACACCAGGACCAGGATCGCACCCGAGCACGGGCGGATGCCGACGGTCAGGATCGCAGCGAGCCCGCGCCGCCAGCCGCCGGGGCCAGCGAGTTCGCTGGGGGTGGGGCCGTGGGAATGGCCGCAATGCTCGTCATGGACGTGACCATGGCCGTGGTCATGGTGAGCGTGGCTGTGGCCATGGTGATGATCATGCCCGTGATCGTGGTCATGATGAGCATGGGCATCACGGTGATGGTGATGATCGTGATCATGATGGTGCGGCACGCCCGCAATCGCCGGCACCGGCTGGGCGGCCTGAAGCGCGCGGATGAAAGTGCCGCCCTTGACCCAGACCAGGCGCAGGCCGAACAGCGCGATCAGGGCGTAGCTCGCGATCTCGATCACCCCTTCCGCCCTGCACATGGTCTTTGCGGTCGCATTCAGGATCCAGGCCGAAATGCCGACGATGAGGATCGCCACCAGCGACTGCATCAGGGCCGAGGCGAAGGACAGCGCAATGCCGCGCCGCGCGGTCTCGCGGTTGGCGACCAGGTATGAGGCGATCACCGCCTTGCCGTGGCCGGGACCTGCGGCGTGAAAGATGCCATAGGCAAACGAGATGAAGAGCAGCGTCCACACCGCCGATCCGTCCGACTTCGCGGCCCGGATGGTCGCCGACATCTGCCGATAGAATTCCGACTGCTTTGCCAGCAGCCAGCCGATGATGCCGCCGGCTTCAGGCTCGGCCGCCTGCGCCGGTCGCGGCGCGCCGAACGGATTTTGCGCAAGCAGATCATGGAGCGCGGCATCGGCCACGGCCACGACCAGCAGAACGGCGGTGCAGGCGAGCAGCCCGCGCGCGAGCGGAGAGAGTTGCGGCTTCAAGGGCAATCCACCGTGATCTTGTTGGCGAACATCATGCCGAAATTCGAGTTCTCGCCGTTCAGGAAGGTCTGCTCGTTCAGCTTCTGCGCGCTCGCGGTGCCGTCGTTCGGTCGCTCCAGCTTCATCTGGCAGCCCGCGGGCGCGCCGACCAGCCTGACCGGATTGTCCTTGGCCATCTGGAAGTCGATGAAGAAGGAGCGGTCGAACACTTCGAGCACCAGCTGCCTGGGCTTGACCGGGTTCTTCAGCGGCAGCGTGAAGTGCAGGGTCAGCACCGTGTCCTTGTAGTCGAGGAAGTAGTCGACCGGCTCCTGGAATCTCTCCTTCTTGCCGTCGGCTCGCGCGAAGGTGAAGTAGGCGTATTCCTTCAGCGACTCGACATTGGTCTGCGCCAGCGGCGTCAGCTCCTCGCGCGTATAGGCGCCCTTGGTCTTGCTCTCGAGCCCCTGCACCGCATAGGCCGAGAACATGTCGTCGAAGGTCCAGGCATGGCGCACGCCGGTGATGCTGCCGTCCGCCGCGTAGAGCAGCTCGCTGGTCGCGGTGATCCAGACATGCGGATGCGCCTGCGCCGCTCCCGCCGCAAGCGACAGGCCGGCGGCGAGCAACCATCCGAACAGGGTGCGCATCTCCATCAGGCCGCCTTTGCGTCGTCGAGCAGGCCGCGACGGCGGAGCAGCGCATCGGGCTCGGGCGGGCGGCCGCGGAAGGCCTCGTAGGCAGCTTCGGGATCGACCGATCCGCCGCTCGAATAGATGTCGTCGTGCAGGCGTTTGGCCACGGCAGGATCGAAGATGTCCCCGGCCTCCTCGAAGGCGCCGAAGGCATCGGCGTCCATCACCTCCGACCACATGTAGCTGTAATAGCCCGCGGCATAATGATCGCCGGTGAAGATGTGGCCGAACTGCGTGGGCCGGTGCCGCAGCGCGATCTCCTCGGGCATGCCGATCTTGTCCAGCTCGCGTCTCTCGAAGGCGCGGACATCCTGCGCGGCGGCGGCCGGCTGGGTGTGGAATTCGAGGTCGACCAGCGCCGAGGACACGAACTCGACCGTGGCAAAGCCCTGATTGAATTTTCGCGCGGCAAGGAACCGTTGCAGCAGCTCGTCCGGCAGCGGCTCGCCGGTCTGGTAATGGCGGGCGAACTTCTGCAGCACCTCGGGCCGCTCCTGCCAGTGCTCGTAGAGCTGCGACGGCAGCTCGACGAAGTCGGTGAACACGGACGTGCCCGACAGCGAGGGGTAGGTCACGTTGGAGAGCATGCCGTGCAGGCCGTGGCCGAACTCGTGGAACAGGGTGCGGGCATCGTCGGGCGACAGCAGCGAAGGCTCGCCGCCGGCCCCCTTGGCGAAATTACAGATGTTGAGAACGAGCGGCGCGACATCGCCGTCGAGCTTCTGCTGGTCGCGCAGCGAGGTCATCCAGGCGCCGGAGCGCTTCGAGGGCCGGGCGAAGTAGTCGCCATAGAACAGCGCCTTGTGCTTGCCGTCCCTGCCCTTCATCTCCCAGACCCGGACGTCCGGGTGCCAGACCGGAACATCCTTGCGCTCCTCGAAGGTGACGCCGAACAGGCGCGTGGCGCAGTCGAATGCGGCGGCGATCATGTTGTCGAGCGCAAGATAAGGCTTGATCGCGGCGTCGTCGAAATTGGCGCGCTGAAGGCGCAGCTTCTCGGCGTAGAAGCGCCAGTCCCAGGGTGCGAGCTTGAAATTGCCGCCCTCTTCCGTGATCAGCGCCTGCATCTCGTCGCGGTCCGCGAGCGCGCGTGCCCGCGCCGGCTTCCACACCCGCTCCAACAGGCTCCGCACCGCATCCGGCGTCTTGGCCATGGAGTCCTCGAGCCGGTAGGCGGCATAGGTCGGGTAGCCCAGGAGCCTGGCGCTCTCCTCGCGCAGCTTCAGGACCTCGACGATGGTCGCGTTGTTGTCGTTGGCGTTGCCGTTGTCGCCACGCGCGATGAAGGCCTTGTAGACCTTCTCGCGGAGGTCACGCCGGGCCGAGCTCTTCAGGAACTGCTCGACCGAGGAACGCGACAGCGTGACGATGGCCTTGCCTTCCATGCCGCGCTCTTCTGCCGCAGCCTTGGCGCTGGCGACGAAGCTCTCCGGCAGGCCCTGGCGGTCGGCCTCCGCCAACTCCATGAACCACTCCTGCTCGTCCCCGAGCAGATGGTGGCTGAAGCCGGTGCCGAGCTGAGCCAGCCTCTCGTTGATCTCGGCCATCCGCGCCTTGGCCTCCTCCGAGAGACCGGCGCCGGAGCGGTGGAAGCGGGTGTAGGTGCGCTCGAGCAGGCGAAGCTGCTCGGGCGTGAGCCCAAGATCGGCGCGGTTCTCGTGCAGCTGGGCGATGCGGCCGAACAGCACGGCGTTCATCATGATCGGATTCCAGTGCCGCGCCATCCGCAAGGAGACCTCCTTGTCGATCTCCAGGATGGCCGGGTTGGAATGCGCCGAGACGAGGTCGTAGAAGACCGCCGCGACCTTGCTCAGCAGCTTGCCCGAGCGCTCCAGCGCCGTGATGGTGTTGGCGAAGTCGGGCGCCGCCGGATCGTTGATGATCGCCGCGATCTCGGCGGCGTGGTCGGCGAAGGCCTGCTCGAACGCCGGAAGGAAGTGCTCCGGCTTGATCTCGTCGAAGGGCGGGGTCGCAAACGGCGTCGTCCAGGCCTTCAGCAGCGGGTTGGTCTCGGCGTCCGTAGTTTGGCGGGTTTCTGACATCACAAGTCCCGAATTCGTGGCTCGATTGTTGCGGCCAGCTATAGCACGCGATGGGGCTTTTTTGGGCCATTTGCCCTTGCTCCCGGCCGCCTTTTCGGGGAGATTGCGCCCCTTCGAAGCCACGGACCCTGAGCTCATGAACGCGCCTTCCTCATCTTCCCGTCAGATCGCCTGGCCGAGCGTCATCACCGTCATCAGCGCCGCCATCCTGATCGGCGCCGAGGTGTTCGGCGCGGCCTTTGCCGGCGGCTGGGCGCTCGCGATCCTGTTCGGGCTCGGCGACCAGGGCGCCCACATCCTCCAGGCCGTGCTGTTCGCACTCGGCGTGCTCGTGATGACCGCGTTCATCCGCGGAGCGCAGCGCGTCGAGCCGTTCACGAAGCGCGGCTGACGCTCACGCGCGACAGACACGCGCGCTGCACGACGAAGCTTAACGCGCGTTCATCTTCCGCGTCGCTCGCGCAACACTGCGCAAGCAGATGTTAGGCAATTCGGTTGCCAGCCTAAAAAAATTCTTGCGAAGCAGAGTCAAAACGCTTATGTGCGGATTTGCCCAATTTCGCACGTGCCTGTGGTCGTGTGTCAGTCGGTAGGTATCCGGACAAGAGGCCGGACAGCCGCCAAGGGGTGAAGAAGCCGAGGGGCTCTTCGGAAGTGCAGAAGTCGGAAGACCAAAGGTCAGACGACGGAGCAAACCCGGAGCGCCCAGCATCTCTCTCAAAGAGGTGCCATGTCGAAGGTGACTTTACTCTTTGCAACCGTGACTGGCAGCCGGAGGCGAACCGGCGCACCCCGCTCTCAACGGGGGACGCGACTTAAAGCAACGACGGATCGGGCTTTTTTGGTCTCTACCGGCAGTCCAACGCCGGCGCGGGCTACTGAAAAGGCTTGTCCTTCATTGCCAGGTGTGCGGGCGGGAACACTCCCAACCAATCCACGGCAGCACAGTCTGGTTTGAGTCTTGTGGCTTCGTCGCGCCTCCATCGCGCGATCCGGCCAGAGCACTCTTATCCGACGTCATGTTTTGAACGGGCCCGTCGCTGGGCCGTTTGGGAGAGTGCCATGACCGAACGTATCCAGGAATTCCTGCGCAATCGCCGCAAGGATGGCCTCGACACCGAGCCGTGCCTCGTCGTCGACCTCGAGGTCGTGCGCGACAATTACCAGAGCTTTGCCAAGGCGCTGCCCGACAGCCGCGTGTTCTACGCCGTCAAGGCGAACCCGGCGCCGGAAGTGCTGGCCCTGCTCGCCTCCATGGGCTCCTGCTTCGACACCGCGACCGTCGCCGAGATCGAGATGGCGCTGGCCGCGGGTGCGACGCCCGACCGCATCTCCTTCGGCAACACGATCAAGAAGGAGCGCGACATCGCGCGCGCCTTCGCGCTCGGCATCCGGCTGTTCGCCGTGGACTGCGCCGCTGAGGTCGAGAAGGTCGCCCGTGCCGCCCCCGGCGCGAAGGTGTTCTGCCGCATCCTCTATGACTGCGCCGGCGCCGAGTGGCCGCTGTCGCGCAAGTTCGGCTGCGACCCGGAGATGGCCGTCGAGGTGCTCGATCTCGCCAAGCGCCAGGGGCTGGAGCCGTGCGGCATCTCGTTCCATGTCGGCTCGCAGCAGCGCAAGGTGAAGGCGTGGGACCGCGCGCTGGCGATGGCCTCGCAGGTGTTCCGCGACTGCGCCGAGCGCGGCATCAACCTGTCCATGGTCAACATGGGCGGCGGCTTCCCGACCAGGTACCTGAAGGACGTGCCGCCGGTCGTGACCTACGGCCGCTCGATCTTCCGCGCGCTGCGCAAGCACTTCGGCAACCAGATCCCGGAGACCATCATCGAGCCGGGCCGCGGCATGGTGGGCAACGCCGGCATCATCGAATCCGAGGTCGTGCTCATCTCGAAGAAGAGCGACGAGGACGAGGTCCGCTGGGTCTACCTGGACATCGGCAAGTTCGGCGGTCTCGCCGAGACCATGGACGAGTCGATCCGCTACGCCATCCGCACCCGTCACGACGGCGCGGACATGACGCCGTGCGTGCTCGCAGGGCCGACCTGCGACAGCGCCGACGTGCTGTACGAGAAGAGCCCGTATCCGCTTCCCGTCACGCTCGAGATCGGCGACAAGGTGCTGATCGAAGGCACAGGGGCCTATACGTCGACCTACTCGTCGGTGGCGTTCAACGGCATTCCGCCGCTGAAGACGTATCACATCTGACTTGCCACATCTGATCCGCCTCCCTGTCTGAGGCCTGACGAACCCGGGAGCCGGTCCGCCGGCTCCCTTCCTGACATTGCCATTCTGACGACGCGCGAATCCGCGTGCCCCTGGCGCACGGATTCGAGCGAGGACTGACGTGCCATGACTGCTCCTCGGAAGCCACAGATCGCCCTCTCTTCGAAAGCCGCTCCGTTCGCGATCCGCAACGAGCGTGCTGCCGACGTCGCGACGCGTGAAGCGCTGCTCGATGCCTGCTTCGGCGAGACCCGCCACGGCCGCACCTGCCAGCGCCTGCGCGACGGGCGCGCACCTGCCGCCGGCCTCGCGCTGGCCGCCGTGCGCGAGGGCAAGCTCGTGGGAACCGTGCGGCTGTGGCACGTCAGCGCCGGAGGCAGGCCCGCTCTGGTCCTCGGACCGCTGGCGGTGGACCCTGCCTGCCGCGAGCTCGGGATTGGCGCCACGCTGATGCATCAAGCGCTGGCCGCCGCCCGGGCGCGCGGGCATGCCGCCGTGATCCTGCTCGGCGACGCGCCCTATTACGCCCGCTTCGGCTTCTCGGCGGAGAAGACCGGCGAGCTCTCGCTGCCCGGCCCGTTCGAGCGCGATCGCCTGCTGGCGGTCGAATTCACCGATGGCGCGCTCGATGGCGCCGAAGGGATGATCGTCCCGACCGGCGCGGCCCTGCCCAAACGGAGGGCGGTTCGCGCCCTCCAGGCGCACGCGGCCTGAGAGATCGCCTTCATAGCGAAGAGCGCAGCCGTACCGAGCGGCAGCGCCCAAACGCGCCCGTGCAGGCTTCCTTTGGGGTTGCGCAGGCGCGAGAAACGCCCTTTAACCCCGCGAAACACCGCATCCGTCGAGGCCCATGACCATGTCCCGTCGCCTGATCTCCACCGGCTCCCCGCTCGAGAAGACCGTCGGCTACAGCCGCGCCGTGATCGACGGCGATTTTGCCTTCGTCGCGGGAACGACCGGCTATGACTACACGACGATGACGATGCCGGCCGATGTCACGAGCCAGTCACGCAACTGCTTCAAGACCATCGAAGCCGCCCTGAAGGAGGGCGGATTCGAGATGGCCGATATCGTTCGTGCGACCTACTACGTCACCGACGCAAGCTACATCGACGCCCACTTCGCCGTCTGCGGCGAGGTTCTCGGTGACATCAGGCCGGCGGCGACGTTGCTGGTCGTCACCGCCCTCGCCAAGCCCGAGATGAAGGTCGAGATCGAAGTCACCGCCAAGCGGCGCAGCGTCTGACAAGCGCCGCAGCGCCTGAACCACCCCACCCTTGTGTCTGCCAGCACTTTCCGGAGAAACCGTCCCATGAGCCCCGCCTCGCAGATCTACGCGAAGATCACCGGTCCCATCGTCATGGTCGGCTTCGGCTCCATCGGCAAAGGCACATTGCCGTTGATCGAGCGGCACCTCGACTACGACAAGTCGCGCATCACCGTGCTCGATCCCAAGGACGAGGGTCGCAAGGCGCTTTGCGAGAAGCACAATGTCAGGTTCATCCAGAAGGGCCTGACCAAGGACAATTATCGCGAGGTGCTGACCCCGCTGCTCACCGAGGGCGGCGGCCAGGGCTTTTGCGTCAATCTGTCGGTCGATACCGGCTCGACCGATATCATGGAGCTCTGCAACGAGCTCGGCGCTCTCTACATCGACACCGTCAACGAGCCCTGGCTCGGCTTCTATTTCGATCTTTCGAAGGGGCCCGAAGCGCGCTCCAACTACGCCCTGCGCGAAACCACCCTGGCCGCCAAGAAGGCGCGCCCGGCGGGCTCGACGACGGCCGTCTCCTGCTGCGGCGCCAACCCCGGCATGGTCTCCTTTTTCGTCAAGCAGGCGCTGCTCAATGTCGCCGCCGATCTGAAGCTCAATGCTCCCATGCCGAAAACCAAGGCCGAATGGGCGGATCTGATGCGACAGGCCGGCATCAAGGGCATCCACATCGCCGAGCGCGACACCCAGCGTTCCAAGACGCCGAAGGAGCCCGATGTCTTCGTCAACACCTGGTCGGTGGAAGGCTTCCTGTCGGAAGGCATGCAGCCGTCCGAGCTTGGTTGGGGCACCCATGAGAAATGGATGCCCGAGAATGCACATGGCCATGAAGCCGGCTGCGGCGCCGCCATCTATCTGATGCAGCCCGGCGCCAACACGCGCGTGCGCACCTGGTGCCCGACCCGCGGCGCGCAATACGGCTTCCTCGTCACCCACAACGAGTCGATCTCGATCGCCGATTACTTCACCGTGCGTGACGCATCGGGCACGGCGGTCTATCGGCCGACCTGCCACTACGCCTACCATCCGGCTGACGATGCCGTGCTGTCGCTGCATGAAATGTTCGGCCGCGCCGGGAAGATGCAGGAAAAGCACCACATCCTCGACGAGAACGAGATCGTCGATGGCATCGACGAACTCGGCGTGCTGCTGTTCGGCCATGACAAGAACGCCTACTGGTTCGGCTCGCAGCTCTCGATCGAAGAGACCCGCAAGCTCGCGCCCTATCAGAACGCCACCGGCCTGCAGGTGACCTCCGCCGTGCTCGGCGGAATGGTGTGGGCGCTGGAGAACCCGAACGAAGGCATCGTCGAAGCCGACGAGATGGATTTCGATCGCCTGCTGGAGATCCAGATGCCCTATCTCGGCCCCGTCAAGGGATTCTACACCGACTGGACGCCGCTGACGGATCGTCCTGGACTGTTTCCGGAAGACATCGACACCAGCGATCCCTGGCAGTTCCGTAACGTTCTGGTGCGGTGAAGGGGCGACGCGTCCCGCCTCGCCCACAACTGTCATGCCACGCGAAGGCGGGGCATCCAGTACGCCGCGGCTTCTCGGCTCTGTCACAACCGTCTCTGGAATACTGGATCACCCGCCTTCGCGGGTGATGATACCATTTGTGTGGAAGCGGCCTACTTCTTCTCGATCGGCGGCGCGATCTTTTCCGGCGGAGCCGGCGGCAGAGCCGGCTGGGTCGCCGCGCCTTGCGTCTGCGGATCGGGGCGTGCGGGCTCGGGGGCCGGCGTGGTCGGCCGGTCGCCGCCGGGCTTGGACTCCGCGGGCGTCCTGTTCTGATCGTCGGACGGGGTGCCCTGGAGCGGTGGCGTCGCCTGGGCCAGCTCCATCCGGCTTTCGGCGCGGATTTGTGCGAGGGATATCACTGACACCACGACGCCTGCTGCGAACAACGCGCCGGCAATTGTCAGATCGAGCTTCAGTCTGCGCTTCTCATCCTGGCCGGGCATATCGATCACCGCCTTTGTCCGCGGAATCAACGAAACCGAGGCCCGCCGGTTCCAGAGCCGAAGAAGCGGGAACCCGTCCCTTGCGCGCCAAAACGCCGCGCGCTCAATCGGTCGTGCTCACCTCCCAGGTGGCGTGGCGCACGCCCGGCAAATGCTGGAGATCTGTCGCCACCGCGTTCAGCTCGTTCGGATCGACCGCGGTCGCAACCAGCCGTGCGGCGATCTCGAGAACGTCCTCACCGATTTCGGCCACGTCGATATCGGCCACCGAATATTTCGCGGCCTCAAGCTTCTCGACAAGCCGGTCGCGCATATCAGGAAGAGCGTCGGCCGCAACCGCGAGCTTGAAATAGTAGCTCGCCTCCAGCGCCTTCTCGTTCAGCGGGATGCGGTTGATGGCATTGACCAGCGGGCGCAGCATGGTGTTGCCGGCGATGACGAAGACCGTCAACGCGGCCGCCTGCGCGATCATGTCGGCACCGGCGCAGGAGCCGACTGCGGCCGACGCCCATAGCGTCGCCGCGGTGTTGAGCCCGCGCACGTCCATGCCCTGCTTCATGATGACGCCGGCGCCCAGGAAGCCGATGCCCGAGACAACATAGGCGATCACCCGCACCGCGCCGTCGGCGCCGTCCAGCTGCATCGCGAGATCGACGAAGGCGGCGGCGCCGACGGCAACCAGCACGTTGGTGCGCAGGCCCGCCGTGCGCTGGCGGTACTGCCGCTCGGCGCCGATCAGCGTCCCCAGCACGAAGGCCGTGAACAGGCTGATCAGTGTGTCGCCGAAGTCGGCAAGCTGGAAGGTCGTCAGAAACCGCATGGCCCCCTATACGGCCGGAACGATGACAGATTAAAGCTCCAGCAGGCCGCCGTCCCCATTTTCATCGGCGAAGGCCAGCAGCGAGCCCTTGGCGTTCCAGGCGATTGCGGCGACGGGCGGAGTGCCGTTACGCCGTACCAGGATCTCCGCGCCATCCTCCAGGCGCACCATCAGCACGGTGCCGTCGCTGTAACCGGCGGCGAGGATGTCGTTCTTCGGATGGCAGGCGACGACCGACACGCGCGCCTGCAGCGGGGCGAGCATCGCGGGCTCCTTGCCCATCGGGCCGTCCTTGCTGCCGAACGGCCATATGATGACGGTGTCGGCCCCCGAGGTCGCCAAACCCTTGCCGCCCGCGCTCCAGGACATCGAGCGGACCCGGCCGGGGTAGCCGGTCATGCGCATATGCCTGTTGTCGGCCAGCCGCCAGCCATGCAGCGCAGGCTCGTGCATCGCGGTGACCAGGAATTTGTTGTCAGGGCTGAAGCTGACGCCATGATGCGAACCGGCCCAGGGCAGGAATTCGGCTGATCCCGCCATGTTCGGAAACCACAGCGTCACGCCGTTGTAATGCGCGATCGCGAGCCGCAGGCCCTTCGGCGCGAAGGCCAGGCCGCCGACGGTCGAGGGCACCTCGAGCGACTTCTCCTCGGCCTTGCCGCTCTTGACGGTGGCCGTCTTGCCGGCCGACCAGGCGAAGGCGCCGTCGGCGTGCAGCGCCACCGCATCGATCCAGCGCCGCTTCGGGTCGGTGGCGAGCAGCGTCACCTCGCCCTTGGCATCGAGCGAGACGACCTTGCCGTCGTCGCCGCCCATCACGAGGCGCTTGCCGTCGGAAGCGGTCGAGAGAATGCCGCCGCTGTGCACGGCAACCGTGGCGATCTCGCCTTTGTCATCGACGAACGCAACGTTTTCCTCGCCACCGACGAAGGCAGCGCGGGGGCCGAGGAAATGCACCGAGGTCACGGCCATGCCGAGCGTAACAGGCTTGACGCGGTCGGTGACGGAGACGATCGAGGTGGAATCGGGAGGCGGCGTGAACTCTTTCATCACGAGACGATGCAGCTCTCGAAACCCTTGCGGATGGCCTCTTCCGGCAATTCGCGGCCGATGAAGACGAGGCGGCTCTCGCGCGGCTCCCCCTCCTTCCACTTCCGCTGGTGATTGCCCTCCAGCATCATGTGGACGCCTTGGAAGACGTAGCGATCGTCGTCGTCGTGGAAGGCGAGGATGCCCTTCGAGCGCAGGATCTTGCCGCCCTCGACCTGCACCAGGTTCTCGAGCCAGGGCATGAACACGTTCGGATCGAGCGGCTTGTCGGTCTTGAGCGAGAGCGACTGCATTTCCTCGTCGTGATAGTGCTTCAGGCCGTGGCCATGATCATGGTGGTGATGGTCATGACCGTGATGGTGATGATCGTGGTCGTGGTCGTCGGCCTCCAGGAAGTCCGGCTCGATGTCGAGGATGCGGTCGAGGTCGAACGCGCCGCGGTCGAGCACGTCGGCCAGGGCGACCGAGCAGCGTTCGGTGCGGTGAAGCTTCGCATAGGGGTTGATGCCGCGAATGCGGGCCTCGACCTCGGCGAGCTCGCCCTTGGAGACGAGGTCGGTCTTGTTCAGGACGATCACGTCGGCAAAGGCGATCTGGTTCTTGGCCTCGGGTGCATCCTTCAAACGGTCGGACAGCCATTTGGCATCGGCAACCGTGACCACCGCGTCGAGCCGCGCGTTCTTCTGCACGTCCTCGTCGACGAAGAATGTCTGGGCGACCGGCGCCGGATCGGCGAGCCCCGTGGTCTCGACGATGATGGCGTCGAACTTGCCCTTGCGCTTCATCAGTCCGTCCATGATGCGGACGAGGTCGCCGCGCACGGTGCAGCAGATGCAACCATTGTTCATCTCGAACACTTCCTCATCGGCGCCGATGATGAGGTCGTTGTCGATGCCGATTTCGCCGAATTCGTTGACGATGACGGCGTACTTCTTGCCGTGGTTTTCGGACAGGATGCGGTTCAGGAGCGTGGTCTTGCCGGCACCGAGATAGCCGGTCAGGACAGTCACGGGAATCTTCTGGGAGGTCGCTTCAGACATAACAACTCCGGACTTCGGGCTTGTCGCGCGACGCGAGGCGGGGTGGCCCCTGCCCTAATGGTCAAGCGCGCTGGTCAGGGCCTTTATATTGTGCCTGACCATGTCAATGTAAGTGGGTGCGAGCCCCTTTTCGCCGGTCAAACCGTCCGAAATCAGGGTCCCGCCGACCTTGGCGCCGCTCTCGGCCGCGATCCGGCGGATCAGGCGGTCGTCGCTGATATTTTCCAGGAACACGGCCGGAATTTTCTGGGCCTTGATCTGGCTGATGATGGCCGCGATGTCGCGCGCGCTGGGTTCGGTTTCCGTTGAGACGCCCAGGGGGGCGATGAACCGGATACCGTACTCGGCGGAAAAATAGCCGAAAGCGTCGTGGGTGGAGATCACCTTGCGTCGGTCCGGCGGGATCTTCGCCACGGCGTCGCGGATATCGCGGTCCAGCGTTTCGAGCTTTTCCAGATAGGCCTTGGCCTGGGTACGGAAGAAGTCCGCCTCAGCCGGGACAGCGGCGGCCAGCGCATTGGCGATATCGGTCACATAGATCCTGGCGTTCGGGACAGACTGCCAGGCGTGGGGATCCGCGGCTGAGCCAAGCTTCAGAGGCGCGATGCCGGCACTGGCAACGACGACCGTTGCCTTGCTGCCGGAGGATTGGACGAGACGCGGCAGCCAGCCCTCGAGGCCGAGTCCATTGACGATGACGAGCCTTGCATCCGCGACCCGCTTCGCGTCGGCCGGGGCCGGCGTGTAGACATGGACGTCGCTGTCGGCGCCGACCAGCGTCGTCAGATTGATGCGGTCACCACCGACGTTGCGGACGAAATCGCCGAGGATCGAGAAGCTCGCGACGACGTTGAGCCTCTCCGCGGCATGCAGCGGCGCGGCGATCAGCAACAGCGCACATAGTAGGATGAGCCGCATCGTCATGCTTCCAGGTGCCGGCCGGGAAACAGTTGCCGGACGATGCCGCCGACGCGGCCGAACAGGACGGAGACGATGTAGAGCATCGTCGCCACGAGGATGATGGCCGGGCCTGACGGCACACGGGTCTGGAACGACAGCACGAGCCCCGCATAGCCCGAGACCGCGGCGGCAACGACGGCGATGCAGATCATCGTGGTCAGGTCGCGCGACCAGAACCGGGCAGTGCCCGCGGGCAGGATCATGAGTCCGACCGCAAGCAGCGTGCCGAGCGCCTGAAAGCCGTTGACGAGGTTGATGACGACGAGCGCGAGGAAGGCGAGATGCGCGGGGCCGCCGGCGCGGCTCACGGTGCGCAAGAACAAGGGATCGACGCTCTCAATCACCAGCGGGCGATAGATCACCGCGAGCACCAGAAGCGTCACGGTGGCGTTGAAGGCGACCACCAGCAGCGTCTGATCGTCCATTGCGAGGATGTTGCCGAACAGCACGTGCAGCAGGTCGATATTCGTGCCCTTGATCGAGACGATGGTGACGCCGAGCGCAAGCGAGGCCAGATAGAAAGTCGCAAGCGACGCGTCCTCCTTCAGCCCGGTCGAGCGCGCGACCACGCCGGCCAGGATCGCGACGGCAAAGCCGGCGATCAGGCCGCCGGCCGTCATCGCGAACAGACTGAGGCCCGAGAGCAGGAATCCGACGGCCGCGCCGGGCAGGATCGCGTGTGCCATGGCATCGCCGACGAGGCTCATCCGTCGCAGCATCAGGAATACGCCGATCGGCGCGCCCGCCAGCGCCAGCGCGATCACGGCGGCGAGCGCCCGCCGCATGAACTCGAATTCGGTGAACGGACCGATCAGCACGTCATGGATCATCGGATATCAAGCCGCCCGCGAGCTGACATCATCGGCCGCGCAGGCCGCGGCGCTGTCGTCGAAGGCCTCGCACATCCGCATCGCGACGATCAGGTTTTCCGGCGTCAGCACCTCCGCGGTCGGGCCCCATGCCACGGGGCCGCGCGCCAGCACCAGCGTGTCGCTGAAATGGTTGCGTACCATCTCCATGTCGTGCAGTGCGGCAAGTACGGTGCGGCCTTCGCCGTGCCATTGTTTCACCAGCGCGAGCAGATCGGCCGTGGTCTTGGTGTCGATGGCGTTGAAGGGCTCGTCGAGCACGATCAGGCTCGCATCCTGGAGCAGCACGCGCGCGAACAGCACGCGCTGCATCTGGCCGCCCGAGAGCGTGCCGATCGGGCGGTTCTCGAATCCATTGAGGCCGACGGACGCGATCGCGCCGAGGATTTTCTCGCGGGCGGCCTTGCCGATGCCACCGAACAGACCGGTGGCGCGCCACAGCCCGGTGCCGACGAAGTCGAACACCGAGATCGGGAAGCTGCGGTCGATCTCCACGCTCTGCGGCAGATAGGCGATGTCGCGGGCATCGAGGCCACCGAGATGGATGCTGCCCGCGAGTGGCTTGAGGATGCCGACGATACCACGCAGCAGGGTCGACTTGCCGGCGCCGTTCGGGCCGATCACCGCGACAAGCGCACCCGGGGCGACCTCGCCGCTGAGATGGTGCACCGCCGGATGACGGTCATAACCCAGCGTGACGTTGTGGAAATGCAGCGCCGCCATCCTCACCTCATCGCCAGAAAAACGATGCCCCAGAGCACGGCACAAACGGCGGCCGCAGCCGCGAGGCGGCCTGCCACGGTCATGCGCAGGATCGACCAGCGCGCCGCCTGGGCCGGATGCGGAGACGTCGCATCATGAACATGAGCATGGCTGTGGTCGTGCCCATGCGAATGCCCGTGGCCAAGGGCGTGGCCCTGGACATGGTCATTATGCTGGGCGCGGGATGCGGCGGGAACCATGCCGAGAACGTTATATTATAACATCACCTCTGTCCACGCCGGGCTCAGGGCTTGCCGATCACCATCGCGATCGCGGCGGCCACGAACGGGAATGGCACGGACACGGCACAGCGGAACCAGACGAAACGGGCCGGCATGAACGGGATTTCCCACAAAATCACGCGCTGAAAGGCGAACAGCGCCCAGGCGACGACATAGGCGACCACCTGTGGCATCCCGCCGCCGGACTTCAGCGCCACGGTGCCGATGGAGAAGCCGACCACGGGACCACCGGGCGTGGCCGCGCCGGCGACCACGGCAGTTGCGACCCCGAGCCAGCCGCTGTCCGGGCCCAGCCAGCCGGTGATCACCTCCTGCGGGATGATGGCGGCGATGTACCCGGAGCCGATCACACCCAGCGCGATCCGCGGCACGATGTTGATGAAGTCCATCGAGCCTTCGCGGAGCGAGGCCTTGAACACGGGAGGGCCGCGGCGGAACGCGATCAGGCCGACGCCCAGCACCGAGCCCCACAGCAGGATGTCGATCAGAAGCGCCGCGCTCAATTCTCGTCGTCCTTCGCGAGCGGCTTCGGATAGAGCCTGACATAGACGAAGCGGCCGAGGGCACCCGCCAGCACCGGCAGCGGCAGCGAGATGACGATCCGCCACAGCGTGAAATCGGTCCCCATGATCGGGATCTCCCAGGCGACCGCCCGGCCGTAGCCGATCAGGGTCCAGCTCACGACCATGGCGATGGTGGCGCCGAAATCGGCGCCGACCGCGAGCAGCGCGCTCGCGACCGGATAGGCGGTGAAGGGCCCGCCCGGCAGGATCGCGCCGAAGGCGGTGCCGATCAGAAGCCCCATCAGGCCGGATTTCGGCCCCAGCGAGCGCGAGACCTTTTCGTGCGGCAGGATTTCCGAGATGAAGGCCCCGAGCAGGCAGCCCGCGAGCACGCGCGGCAGGATGCCTGAGAACAACGAGAGATCGTGGGTCAGGATGTCGAGAACGCCGTCGGTGCCGTCACGCCGCCAGACCAGCGCTGCGCTCACCGCGACCAGAACTGCGATGATGATGGTCGACCAGCCGATCGGCTTGCGCACACGCCCCGGCCGCGGCTCGGAGTCTGCGTCCTCGGCAGGCGCCGGGTCTTTCGGGGAAGGTTCTGACAACGGGCTCGGGTCGGATCGAGGGGATGCCCGTTCTGATTAGAAGCGCCGGCCGGGCGATGCAAACGGAACGATCACAGGCCGGTACGCGCACCGTGCAGGGCAATTCCGCACAGCAAAAAGGCGGCCGCTGATACGACCGCCTTTTTTGACTTCCGTCATTCCGGGGCGCGCAAAGCGCGAGCTATCTCGAGATTCCGGGTCTGGTGCTGACGCACCATCCCGGAATGACGAGGTGAGAGCTCACGCCTTCTCGAAGAGGGACTCCACGTATTCCCAGTTCACGAGGTTCTCGACGAACGCCTTGAGATAGTCGGGGCGACGGTTGCGATAGTCGATGTAGTAGGAGTGCTCCCAGACGTCGCAGCCGAGGATCGGGGTGGCGCCGTGCACCAGCGGATTCTCGCCATTCGGGGTCTTGGAGATTTCGAGCTTGCCGTTCTTGACCTGGAGCCAGCACCAGCCGGAGCCGAACTGGCCGACGCCGGCCGCCTGGAAGTCGGTCTTGAACTTCTCGAAGCCGCCGAGGTCCTCGTTGATCTTCTTCTCGAGCTTGCCCGGCAGCTTGGTGCCGCCGCCATTTGGCTTCATCCAGCTCCAGAAGTGGATGTGGTTGTAGTGCTGGCCGGCATTGTTGAACACCGCGGGGTTCTTGCCGAACGAGCCCTTGACGATCTCTTCAAGGGACTTGCCTTCCCATTCGGTTCCCTTGAGCGCGTTGTTGCCGTTGGTGACGTAGGCCTGATGATGCTTGTCGTGATGATATTCCAGCGTCTCCTTCGACATATACTGGCCGAGGGCGTCATAGGCGTAAGGGAGTGGGGGCAGCGTAAAGGTCATGGGTTCTTGTCCGCAACTGGTGGGGAACGAGTTCTAACGGTCACCCCTTATAGAAGGTTCCGTGGCCGTTAAATACCTCAGAATTTCGAAAACGCGTGACGGGGACGCTTGGCTCGATTGCATAAAATCGTCGCAGCACGAGAAGATCTCCGCGGTCCTGGTGGCTCGATGCAAAATATCATTGCCTTTGAGGCGCTTATGGCAGAACGAATGCCCCACGCACGAACGTTTGCGAAAGACAGGACCATGAGCATTGAGATCGACATTCTGAACGGCGACGCCTCGTGGCCGATCGCAAAGCCGCTGCTCAGCGCGGTCTGGGACCACGATGCGGCGGAGAAGCCGCCCTGGGCTCACGTCAAATGGGCCAATGCGGACCTCCGCGTGCTGATCGAGACGCCCGAGGACGGTCTCGTCTGCCACGTCGGCATCTACTTCCGGACCGTCAGCTGGAACGGACAGAAGGTCCACATCGGCGGCATCGGCGGGGTCTCCACCCGCGAGGACCGCCGTGGCCGCGGCTACGCGACCATGGCGATCGACGCGGCCGTGCACACCATCAGGGCCAACGAGGCAGTCCGCTTCGCGCTGCTGTTCTGCGAGCCGCACAATTTCGCGTTCTACGAGGCCCGTAAATGGCAGCCCTTCAAGGGCGAGGTCTATTGCGAGCAGCCGGAGGGGCGGATCCGCTTCGACTGCATGGCGCCGTATGTCTTCGACATCGTGCGCGCGCCGACGCTGGGCACGATCGACCTATGCGGCCTGCCGTGGTGAGCCCTGCGTGAGCGAGGGCTGCGCCGTCTGCCGCAGGTCCTATAATATGTCGGTCATCATTTAACATTCCGCCCGGTGAACATGACGATCGACGCCCCAGCAGACGCCGTCCCGCCGGTTGCGCCGGTCGCCTCCCCCATTGCCAGCCTCCTGACCGCGCCGATCCTGCCGACGCTATTGCGGCTCGCGATTCCCAACATGATCGCGATGGTCGGCAGCACGCTGGTTGCCATTGCCGAGACCTCCTATATCGGCCGGCTCGGCACCATTCCGCTCGCCGCGATCGCACTGGTGTTTCCGTTCGCGATGCTGACGCAGATGATGAGCGCAGGCGCAATGGGCGGCGGCGTCTCCTCCGCGATCAGCCGCGCGCTCGGTGCAGGGAATCGCGACCGCGCCGCGACGCTGGCGCTGCATGCCGCCATCATCGGCCTCTGCGGCGGGCTGTTCTTCACGGTGACGATGCTCGTCTTCGGCCGCTCCTTCTTCGCGCTGCTCGGCGGACGCGAGCAGGTGCTCGAGGAAGCCAGCGGCTATTCGCAGGTGCTGTTCTCCGGCGCGGTCGCGATCTGGCTCGTCAACACGCTGGCCTCGGTGATCCGCGGCACCGGCGACATGCGCCTGCCTTCGATGACGCTGATCGGGGCGAGCGTGCTGCAGATCGCGCTCGGCGGCACGCTCGGGCTCGGCCTGTTCGGAGTGCCGCAATTCGGCATGCCGGGTGTCGCGAGCGGTCAGCTGATCGCGTTCAGCTGCGCGGCGATCTACCTCCTCTGGTATCTGTTGTCCGGGCGCAGCCGGCTGCCGCTCGATCTCCGGGCGTTTCATTTCGAGCGCGCGATGTTCCTGGACATCCTCAAGGTCGGCGCGGTGGCCTGTTTGTCGCCGCTCCAGACCGTGCTCACCATCCTGATCTTCACGAAGATTCTCGCGACCTTCGGCACCGAGATGCTGGCAGGCTATGGCATCGGATCGCGGCTGGAATTTTTGCTGATCCCGATCACCTTCGCCTTCGGCATCGCCTCGGTGCCGATGGTCGGCATGGCGATCGGCGCCGGACATGTGAAGCGCGCGCGGCGTGTGGCCTGGACCGCGGCTGCGGCCTCCGGACTCACGGTCGGCCTGATCGGCCTCGCCGTCGCGCTCGCTCCGTCGCTGTGGGTCGGGCTCTTCACGCGGGATCCCGGCGTCACCGCCGCCGCGTACAGCTATTTCCACTGGGCAGGTCCGGCCTTCGTGTTCTTCGGCATGGGCGTATCGTTGTACTTCTCGTCACAGGGCGCAGCGCGTGTCGGCGGGCCCGTGCTCGCCTCGACGGCGCGGCTCCTGATCGTCGCGATCGGCGGCGTCGGGCTCATAATTGCGCAAGCTCCGGCCTGGACCCTGTTCGCGCTGGTCGGCGGCGCCATGGTGGTGTTCGGGCTTTCGACCGCGGCCTCGGTCGCCTTCGTGCGATGGGGCAAGTGAGCGCAGGCAGGTGAGCACGAAATGAACGCAGGAATGTGATTCCGGCCGGCGTTGCACAATCCTGCCGGGCTGCTATGGAGGCGCTCCATTTTCGGGGGCCCTCTCCATGATTTCCAGATTCGCAGCTCTCATCGTCCTCCTCGCTCCGCTGCTTGGAGCATCTGTCGCTCGTGCGCAGAACGCCGACGGGACATGGCTCACGCAGGCCGGTGATGCGCGCGTCAAGATCAGCAAATGCGGCGGCGGCATCTGCGGCCACATCGTCTGGCTGGGCCAGCCCTACGACACCTCGACCGGTCAGCCCGCCACCGACAGCAAGAATCCCAATCCCGCGCTCGCCAGACGCCCGATGATCGGCTTGCCCTTGTTCAGCGGCATGCAGCCCGCAGGTCCGAACAAATGGTCGGGCCAGATCTACAATGCCGACGACGGCAGCACCTATGCCAGCAGCATCAGCTTGATATCGGCGGATTCTCTGCGGGTCGAAGGCTGCGTCGGCGCGCTCTGCGGCGGCGAGACCTGGACGCGCACGGAGCGCTAAAGCGCGATGCGATCAGGATGAATCGTCATCGCGCTTCAGGTTGTTGCTTAAGCATGATCTTTTCGGAAATCCGCCGCGCACTCTTCCGGATCATGCTTTAGGCTGCGGCAGCCGTCATCGCCTTCAGCGCCGTCGCGGCCGAGGCATAACCGCCCCGCGCCCCATCGATGAAGTGGACGTGGTCGCTGCGCAGCGCCGAGGGCGCGAAGCAGGTCATCATGGCGGCGTCCTGCCGGTGGAGACCGTAACGCACGATGCCGGCGCGCGCGGCCGCGGCGAGACGATCGCTGAGGGCGCGCTCGAGCTCCGGCGTGCAGTCGAGGATCATGCGCAGGCCGTCGTCATATTTCCTGAAATCGGAGTTCTCGACCACCTGGCGCCTGTAGACGTTCGGCACGAAGCCGCCGACCTTGAGATCAAAGCGCATGATCAGATAGGCGAACAGCGTATAGGCCAGCACACCCGCGCGGCGCATGAGCAGCGGACCTCCGCGCCTGGTGCGGGCTTCATAATCCACCCCCTGCGGCGGCCATTTCAGCGGCGGCCCCTGCGGCGGCACCGGACGGGCGCCATCCGGGCTGCGCTCAACCAGATGAATGACGTCCTCGATCGCCTTGCGGAAGGCACGCGGATCGGCGTCGCGTACCGGCATCACCAGCACGGAGAGGATCAGCCCGCGCGAGGCCGGCATCACCTCGAACCGGCAGGACAGGCCGGACAGATCGGGCTGCGTGCCGACGGGCGCCTCGGCGACCGCAAATTCGCCGCGCTTCATCGCGGCATCGGCCCAGGCGAGCCCGCCGCCGGAGAACATCGCGTAGGACAGGTTCGGCGACGGACCGAAACGGGCGACGCGCACGTCAAGGCCCCGTGCACGGATGGCGCTGACCGGCACCAGCGCGACGCGCATCCTCAGATCGAGATCCTCCCGCACCCAGGTCGCGGTTGCAGCCAGCGCCTCGCGGGCCAGTTCCAGATCATGGGGCGCGACCGCGAAGCCGGCGCCGTCGCCGCCGAACACGAAGGGGAATTCGCGTCCTCCCAACACGTTCGTCACCGCCGCGATCACGGCGGCACCGGCCATGTTGACCGCCTTGTAGCGCTGCGCCGCGATCGCCCTGGTCGAATCGACGATATCGGCAATGCCGATGCTCCAGTCCTCCGGCAGCGGCGAATACAGCGCCGGGTCCATCAGGCTGGTGAAGCCTCGGAAGACGGGAATGCCGCCATAGAAGGATTCGCCTGAGGTCATCGGGGTTGCCGGATGGTTGGAGTACGAAGCAAATACGTGGCAGGATCGATCCGGGTTCGCCGAACGGCGCCCCCAAATTCAATCATTGGCCGAAACCGATCCGGACAACAAGATACGGCCCCGCTGCAATGCCGCGGCGGCGTCATTGATCGGCATCAAACGACGCCCCGGGGAGAACGGCTATCGTCGGTCGGCTCCAAGGGTTGCATGGGATGATCGAGGTGCCCGACTTCGGCAAAAAGGACTCCACCTCTCCGGTCAGGCGGCGCACGGGCATCGACCCGATCAGCGCCGTGAAGATGCCCGAAAGACTGACGGCGGCCGTCGACGCCTGGGCCGAATCTCATCAGCTGACCCGCTCGGATGCGATCTGTAAGCTGATCGAGCTGGGCCTGAAGACCGCATCCCCGGTCCTCACGCCGGTGCACCCGCTCGAATCGGACGCCACCAAGATCGAAGAGATCGCAGTCCACGAGATCGAGACGCTGCTCGATCCCGCATTGCCGGCGGACGAACGCGAGCGCCGCATCCGCCGGCTGACCGAAGGCCCGCCGGAATTCTCACACGAGCGAATTGACCTTCCGAAGGATCCGCCGAAGCCGCGGACGTGAGCGGCTTAGTGCAGCCTCTCATCCTGACGCTTGCGCAAGGCATCGAGAGACGCATCATGACAGCCGACCAGGCGGACGAATTGCTGCGGGTACATTTCATGCCCGTGACTGCCGGAATTCTGATGTGTCATCGGCGGGCAGTGGACATCGTCCGGTTTCGCAGGGGATTGCTCCGCGCGGCCCCGATTTGAAGCGGTCATGTTTGACGTCGTCATGGACTGCTCCCTGTCGACTAGGGCAGATCGATTGACGTAACCCAACTGATTGCGGGGCATCTTACGACCAAATCCGGCTGAATGTCATTGTGCCGGATCAATGCAATCAAGACGGCAGAGTTCCGCTTATGCCGTATTCCCCGCGTCCACAGTGAACACCGTCCCGGTGATATTGCGGCCGCCCTCCCCCAGCAGATACTCCACCATGCGCGCGACATCGTCCGTCTGCGGCAGGCGACGCAGCGCACTGCGGCCGGCGATGCGCCTGCGGCCCTCGTCCGAGAGGTTGTGCGTGAGCTCGGTGTCGATGAAGCCCGGTGCGACCGCGTTCACGGTGATGCCGAGCTTGCCGACCTCGCGCGCGAGCGAGCGGGTGAAGCCGGTGGCGGCGGCCTTGGTCGCGCCGTAGACGGACAGGCCGTTGTAACCGGTGGTCGCGATGATCGAGGAGATGTTGACGATGCGGCCGGCGCCATCGGCCATCATCTGCCGCGCGACATATTTGGTGAGGACGATCGGCGACAGCACGTTGAGCTGCACCAGGGCCGCGATCTCGGAATTGTGCATGGTGGCGAGCAGGCCTTCGGTGCCGAGGCCGGCATTGTTGACGAGGCCGTAGATCGGGCCGAATTCGTCGCGAACGAGTTTTGCGAAGGCCGGGATCGCATCGATCACCGCAAGATCGCAGGCGCGGAAATGCAGCCGTCCCTCGGACCGGGCAATCGCCGCCTTGAGCTCGTCGCTCTCGCGCCGGGCCGCCGAGATCACGTTGAAGCCACCTCCGACGAGGCGCGTTGCAATGGCAAGACCTATACCGCGGCTGCCGCCGGTGACGAGAACGTTATGCATCGGTGCGCGCCAGTTTGCCGGCCGGGGTGACGTCGAGCGCCTCGACGAAACGGATCACCGCCGGCACCTTGTGGGACGCGAGCTGGGCGCGGCACTGATCCAGGATCTGGTCGCGAATCTCCTTCGCGCGCGCCGCATCGGTGCCGTCGGCGAGGATCACGTCGGCGACGACGATGCCGCCGGTGATCGGGCTGCGGCGCGACTTGGCGCGCGACATCCGCACGTCGGGATGGCGATTGATCACCGCCTCGATCTCCTCGGGGTGGACCTTCAGCCCGCCGATATTGATGATGCCGCCGCGACGGCCGACGAAGTAATAACGGTTGCCGCGCAGCTCGACGATGTCGCCGCTGTCGACGAAGCCGTCGGCATCGGCAAGCGCCGCCGCGTCGCGGCCGACATAGGCATGCGCCGTACGTGCCGAGCGAATCCGCAGCGAGCCGTCGACGACCTTCATCTCGACGCCGTTGCGGTTGCCGAGATAATCGGCCGGAAAACCTTCCAGCCCGTCATTCACGGCGAAGCCGACGCCGGCCTCGGTCGAGGCATAGGCGTGGCCGACGGAAGCATTGGGGAACGCCGCCTTCAAGCCGTCGAGCACGGCCTGGTCGGCGATCTCGCCGGAGAGACGGACGTAAGCCGGGGCGAATTGCGCGGCCGCACCGCTCATCAGGAGCTTGCGCCAGTGCGAGGGCGTGCCCGAGATGTGCGAGACGCCGCGCGCATTCAACCGCGCGATGTGATCGCCGAGCGCTTCATGCGGATCGGACAGCACCATCGAGCCGCCGGACAGGATGGCGCGGAGGAAGATCTGCAGGCCGCCGTAGCGGCGAATGTCGTAGAACGTCGCCCATACCGGCGCCGGACCGCGCGCTGGACCTTCGGCAACGATCGCCCCGGTCAGCGCCTCCAGCGTATGGCCAGCGATCTTTGGCACGCCCGAGGTGCCCGAAGTCAACATCAACCATTCGGTCGCACGCTCGCTCGTGGCCGGCGCGGTGGCTTGCAGCGGCAAATGCGCGGTGACGACCAGCGGAACGCCGGTGCCGGCCCAGCGATCGGGCTCGTCGGTGACGACGGCATCGATGCCGGCATCAGCGATCAACGAGTCAAGATGCGCCGGGTTGAGATCCGGCGGACACAGCAGCATGCGGCGGGCGATGCCGTCGAGCTCGATCATGGCAAGGCCTGACCGGAGCTGGTCTGACAGTTTCAGCAACACCGCGCGGCCGGACAGCTCGCGCAGACGGCCGCCGAGAACCGTGTGCGACAGGATGTCGGTCAGCGACACGACATCATGCGCATCGGAGATCGTGCGGCCCTTCAGCTCCGCGCCGAGATGGTCGCGAAGCGCAAAGATCTCACGCGGGGACATTTTCGTAGGCCCGCACGAAATCGCCCACCGTGGCGGGGAACGCTGCGTCCTCGGAAATGGTGAATGGGTCGACGCCGGTCTCGTCCTCGAGGCGCGCCACAAGAATGGCGAAGGCGAGCGAGTCGAAACCCGTCTCGTGCAGGGACAGATCGTCCGAGAGTGCGGGAAGCGCGACGTGCTGCTCTCTGGCGATCTGCTGGATCGCTTCAATGACCTTTGACCTTACCGACATGGCTGGCTCGCTTTTCGTTATCATTCGTGTTGCGGCGGCTCTTGATGACCGCCTCCCAATGACCCTCTGCTTACCCGACAGAAGTAAATGGCCTCTTGGACAATTCAGATAAAATTGGACCCATCTGGCGGATTTTGTTGCCGTTACAGCCGGATCGTGCCCTCTGCGATCCCGGAAAATGTGCTGGAATCGAGCGCGACATAGGCGCCGGATTTCGGATCGAGCATGAACAGCGGATCGGAGATCGCGGCCGGATCAAATCCCGCGCGCGCGAGATCGCCCTTCTTCTGCTTGAACGTCTCGGTCGCATCGAGCTCGCGCGAGATGCGGATGAAGACCGGCCGGGCGTAAGCCGGCAGGCGCTGCGCGAGATGCGCAGGCAGCGCGGAGATGTGAAAGCCCTCGTTCACGACGATCGCGCTCATGCCGGCGCGGCCGTCGGCGCCGGGGATGGCGACGCCGTAGGTGCTGGCGTCAACCACGCCGGCGAAATCGCGCACGGCGTCGTTCACCTCCGAGGTCGCGACGTTCTCGCCCTTCCAGCGGAAGGTGTCGCCGATGCGGTCGACGAAATGGAAAAAGCCCTTGTCGTCGATCCGCATCAGATCGCCGGTGCGGAACCAGGCATCGCCTCTGGCAAAGACGTCGCGCAGGATCTTCTTCTCGGTCTCGCCCGCATCGGTGTAGCCTTCGAAGCGGCCGCCGCCCTCGTCCGCGGTGCCGATGCGGCCGATGGCTTCGCCGGCCTCGCCGCGGACACAGGCGATGCAAAAGCCCTCGTCATTGCGCTGCGGCACGCCGCTGCCGGGGTCGAGCTTGACGAGACTGGCGGGAAAGCGATGTGCCAGCAGCGGCGGAATGCGCCCGATCGCGCCCGGCTGCCCCTCGACATTGAACAGCGAAAAATTGCCTTCAGTCGCCGCGTAGAATTCGAGGATGCGCGGAATGGAAAAGCGCGCCTGGAAATCTTCCCAGATGTCGCCGCGCAGACCGTTGCCGCAGACGAGCCGCAGGCGGTGCCTGGTCTCGTATTCCGACGGCGCCGCCTTCAGCAGATAGCGGCAGAGTTCGCCGATATACTGGAACAACGTGCAGTCATGCCGGACGACGTCGGACCAGAAATGCGAGGCCGAGAATTTTTCCGCAATGGCGACCGAACCGCCGGCAGCCAGCATGCTGCACGGTGCGACGATGCCGCCGACCGAGTGGAACAACGGCAGACAATCGTAGAGCCGGTCCTGTGGAGTCGCGCCGGTGAGACCGGCGAACCAGAAGCCCCAGTTGAGGATACGGCGGTGGCTGATGCTGGCCGCTTTCGGCAGGCCCGTGGTGCCCGAGGTGTAGATCAGCAGCGCGCGGTCATCGATCGTGACGTCGCCATGTTCGTCCGACGAGAGCGGGCCGTCGTCGAGGACGGCAAGAGCGACGTCGATCGCACGCTGGCTGCGGGCATCGCCGTGGGTCCAGACCTTGGGCTGCGCCTTCAGATGCGGCGTTGCACGGTCCAGCATCTCCGTCAGCTCGTGCGCGACGATGATGTGCGCCGGCCTTGCGACGTCGATGCAATACGCAAGCGACTGTCCCACCAGCTTTGCATTGATCAGCGCCACCACGCCTCCGACGCGGCTGATGCCGAGCCAGGCCGCGAGATAGTCGATACCGTTCGGCATGATGAGGGCCACGGTATCGCCCTTGGCGACCCCGACCGAGCGCGCCCAGCGCGCGTAGCGATTGATGCGCTTCGACAGGCCTTGATAGTCCAGACTTGTGTCAGCCGCGACCAGCGCGACGCGGCCGGGCTGGCGTTGCGCCCAATCGTCGATGACGTCCGCGAACAGACGCCCGGGCAATGCCTCGATCCGCGCAGTGAGCTCGATTGCCTTCAGCCAGATCTTCGAGGCCGACGGTGCGTGTACGGTTTTCGGCTGCTCGATGACGCCGGTGGTCATATTGTTCACTCTTTCGGGCCGTCTGCTTGTGTCCGGCAGCTTAGCCCGCGCGCACTGCCCAGGTGTTAAGAGACAAGGTAAAACTCCGTTAGTGCGCGATTAACTCTAGCGATCCTTTACCAGGCCGGCGGGTTGGCGTGCAGCCCGGCGCCATTCTTGCGATAGCAAAGTAACGAAGCCGAGCGGGAAGCTTTCCCTCTCCCTCGACGCCGGGGCCAAGGCCCGCATCGCCGACCTCGGCGCGATCCCGTTGGCGGAAACCGATCGCTGCCAGAAAGTGGTCGAGCTATCGGGCGTGAGGAAGGAGTAGCGGGAGGCGCTAGGCGGCCTCCGCCAAACAGGATATTCCTGGCTCTACCTCGCATTGTCCTGACTACGACAGGGAGGCTAATCGTGGCCCTCGACGCCTCGCAAATTCCTGTCAACGCAACGCCTTTCGAGCAGCCGCTCACCATTTTCGCCAACCGGCTGAAGGGCGGACAGGTCAAGGTGGTTGCGATCGGCTCGTCGACGACGGCGGGTGAAGGGGGTATTGCACCCTATCCGCAACGGCTGCTGGCGAACCTCCGGATACTATTCCCGAAAGCCACGATTGATGTGGTCAACCGAGGCGTCGGCGGCGAAGAGGCTCCCCAAGAACGCAGGCGATTCAAGCATGATGTGTTCGACCAGAATCCGGATCTCGTAATCTGGCAGGTCGGCACAAATGCAGTTTGGCAATCTGCAGACAAGAACCCACCTTCCTTCAAAGACACCACGGAAGCCATCTCTAACGGCGTCGATCAGTTGCTGGCGACCGGACGGATGGACGTGATCCTGATGGACCTGCAATATGTGCCGGCGCTGCTGACACCGGCCAGGATCGAAAAGGCGAGCGCCATGGTGGCGGCGATCAGCGATATCGCGCGTGCCAAGGGCGTCAACGTCTTCCGCCGCTTCGAGCTGATGCAGGGCTGGCACGAAGTCGCCAAGATCTCTTTCGACCGGATGGTCGACCCCGGCGATGATACCAGGCTGCATGCAAGCGACTGGACGACGGACAAGATGAGCTGGCAACTGGCCACCGCAATCAACGCGGCGGTCAACATGGCACCGCGATCTCGAGGAACACGCGGCAAATCATCCCGCATGCTCCATCGGATTGGCGGCCGGCGATCCCCCCAGCGCTAACCGCTTCGCCTGTGGCGCGGGCGCGGCGGCGCGGTGAACGGATAATACGGATTGAGGTCACAGGTCGCAGCGCGGCCCGAGGCGGTCGCGCGGCACTGCGGCAGCGAGGTGAAGGAGCAATCGTACCACTCCCCGCCACCGCCATTCGCACCGGAATAGACGTGCATGCAGACGGGATAGCGGGGATCGAAGGTTTGCCCATGCGACGGCGCGGCGGCGAGCAAGACGCCGACGGCCATGGTCAGGCCGAGCGAACCACGCGACGAGAATGTCCGAGGAGACCGCATCGCAGACCGCTAATGCTGTTTCTTGGGGCGCCGGCGCGGCGGCGGGGGTTCGTCGAAGGCGTAATACGGGTTGAGATCGCAGCTCGCCGAGCGCCCCGACGCGGTCGCGCGGCACTGCGGCAGCGAGGTGAAAGAGCAGTCGAAATAGTCTCCGCCGCCACCGCCGAAGCCGCCGCCGGGTGTATAGACGTGCATGCACACCGGATAGCGCGGATCATAGGTCTGGGCGCTGGCATCTGCCGCGACGAACAGCGTGGCAATCGCGGTGAGGGTCAAGAACGGCAAGCGCATGGACGCATCCTCGAGTCAGTGGCCGCCGGCGGATCGGGAGCCAGCGGTTCCATATGGCATAACATCCCGGCGGACGCGACTGTTCCTGCAGATAGTTGACGGCAAGGTGAGTAGGGCGGGGCTGCGGCGCTAAGCGCCGAGCCCCTGCAGCACGAGCCGATTCAGCCTTGCCGCGAACGCCGCCGGGTCTTCCGGCAATTCGCCGTCCAGGATCTGCGCCTGTTCGAGCAGCAGCAGGCTGAGATCGTCGACGACCTTCGAGCCAGCTTGCTCCTTGGTGACCGCGGTGACCAGCGGATGGCGCAAATTGATCTCGAGGATCGGCTTGGTCTTCATGCCGCGGTTCTGCTGCGACAGGATGCGCTCGAGCTCGCGGCTGGGCCCCTGGCTGTCGGCGACGAGGCACGAGGCCGAGCTGGTGAGCCGGGTCGAGGCCTTGACGTCGCTGACGCGCTCGCCGAGCGCGGCCTTGATCACGGCGATGGTGGCCGCTTCATCCGCGGCCGGCTCGTCCTTCTTCGCCTCGTCCGCCTCGTCGACACGTGGAATCAGGTCGAGATTGAGATCGCCCTGGCTCAGCGACTTCAGCGGCTTGCCGTCGAACTCCGACGGCATCGAGGTCCAGAAGGCATCGACCGGATCGGACAGCAGCAGCACCTCGATGCCGCGTGCAGTTGCGGCTTCCAGCCGGGGATTGGACTTCAGCCGCTCGATGCTGTCGCCGACGAGATAGTAGATCTCGGTCTGGTTCGGCTTGAAATCGGCGATGACCTGCTTCAGCGACCGCTTCTCGCCCGACGTGGTGGTGAAGCGCGACATCGAAAGCAGCTTTTCGCGCCGCTCGAAATCCTCGTAGATGCCTTCCTTCAGCACCGCGCCGAACGCGTCCCAGATCTTGGCAAAATTCTCGGGGTCCTTGTCGGCAAGACTTTCGAGCTCGGACACAACCCGGGTCGCCACGGCTTTGCGGATCTGCGCGAGCTGCGGATTGTTCTGAAGCATCTCGCGCGAAATGTTGAGCGGGAGATCCTCGCTGTCGACGACGCCGCGGATGAAGCGCAGATAGCCCGGCAACAGATCGGCATCGTCGGTGATGAAGACGCGCCGGACATAGAGCTTCACGCGCCCCTTGCGGTTGGGCTCGAACAGGTCGAACGGCTTGGTCGAGGGCGCGAACAGCAGCACGGCGTAGGAGTAGCGGCCCTCGGCGCGGTAGTGCAGCGTCATCGCGGGATCGTCGAAGGCGGAAGCGATCTGCTGATAGGCCTTCTTGTAGTCGTCTGCCGTCAGCTCGGATTTCGCGCGCTGCCACAGCGCGCTGGCCGAATTGATCTGGCGCGGCTCGCCCTCTTCGGGCACGAGCTCGATGGGGAACAGGATGTTGTCGGAATAGGCTGTGACGATGCGCTCGATCTCGTAGGTCTCGAGATACTTCTTGGCGTCGTCCTTCAGGTGCAGGACGATTTCGGTGCCGCGTGTCACGCGCGCCGCTTCCTCCTCGCTGGCCCGGGCGATCTCGAAGCCGGAGCCACCGGACGACGTCCAGGTCCAGACGTCGCTCTCGCCGGCGCGGCGGCTGATCACGACGATCTTCTCGGCGACCATGAAGGCTGAATAGAAGCCGACGCCGAACTGTCCGATCAGGCCGAGGCCGTCCTTGGCCTCCTTCAGCTTGGACACGAACGCCTTGGTACCGGAGCGGGCGATGGTGCCGAGATGATCGATCAGCTCCTGCCGCTCCATGCCGATGCCGTTGTCGGCGATCGTAAGCGTCTTGGCCGTCTTGTTCGGGATGATGCGGATCTTGAGCGCGTCGCCCTCGCCCAGCAGGGTGGGACTTGCGATGGCCTCGTAGCGCAGCTTGTCGCAGGCATCGGAGGCATTGGAGATGAGTTCGCGGAGGAAGATATCGGTTTCCGAATAAACGGAATGCACCATCAGGTGCAGCAGTTCGGAAACTTCGGCCTGGAAAGGCTGCGTATGCACAGCCGTGTCTGACGTCGTCATGCGCTTACCCGGTCAAAACAAAAGGAGGAACCCGGATATAGCGCGAGGCAACGGCGGATCAAGAGGATGTGAAGCATCCGCCCGGAGGGTACCCCTCGCGGGAGACGCGGATCAGGTCACGCAACGGCCGGGCTGAAGCAGCTTCGCGACCTCGGTCAGGGAGCTGACCATCGGCTCACAGGCGATCGTCGGCCTGGTGCGAACCTTCTGCTGGTTCTGGAGCAGCACCGGGGGCTTGGCGTTGCCGGTCTCGACCACCGCGGGGACCCGCAGCAGCACCGACGTATCGGCGAGGTCGTTCAGCCGCATCGACACCGTGCGGGTCGGAGCCGGCGCCGGCTTGATCTCGGCGAGCCGGTCCGCCTTTGCGGTGCGATTGACATTGTGGCTGGGGGCGAAGTTCGAGCTGCGGCTGGAGGTGTCGGCGACCGCCTGCCAGCGACCGGCCAAGTCATGGCCGGAGGCCAATTGCACGGCACCGAGTGTCGCGACGGTCGCAATAGCGCCTAAAAATACCTTTTGAATCTGTGACATGGCTGTCGATCCCTCGCCCCATGGCGATCACGGGAACAACGCCGCCACAGGATCGGCGGTTCTCGGCCGTTACGATCACTTAACCGTGTGCGAAAAATGCCGCAGGTCGGCGAAATATTTCGCAAGCCGTGGAACGACTCCGACGGTCGGGAGTCGTCTCAGCAGCCGGCTATTCCCCCCTGCCCCATAAGCCGGCGACGTAGGGCGCGACTGTGGTGATGCCAGTCGCGCCTTACTTTTGTCTGGGGTCTACTTCGCCTTCGCCGCGAGCCATTGCCGCCCTTCGCCGTAGAGCTTCTCGACTTCCGGACCGGTGAGGCCCGGCATGTCGCGCTTGACCTTGTAGCCGATCAGCTCCTGCATGTAGGCGAGGTGGCGATAGCCTTCGGGCAGCGCGGCGAGCGCCTCCTGGTCGAGGCGCAGCGTCGCGGCGGGATCGACCGGATCGATCCGGTCCTTCTCGTAGATCGGCTGGCGGCGGACGATGCCCCATTTGCCAATACCGGATTGGTCATGCCGCTTCTCCATGAAGTCGTAGAAGCGCCCGGTGCAAACGACGTCGCAGAGCACGTCGTGCACCAGGGCGCGCTGCGAGATCGTCATCTTGGTCTGCGCGATGGCTCGCTCGCCGGCAAGATCGATGCTGGTGCCGCCGAGGAAATGCAGGATGCGCACGCCTTTGGCGAATCCCTCCTGGCTGACGCGCATGAAATCCCGCGCCGGCCCCTGAAACCAGGTGGCGGACATCCAGCCCTCGTCATGCCAGACCGTGGCAAAGCGCTCCCAGTCGCCGGCGTCGCGCCACACCGCCCAGTTCTCGACGAGGTCGCGGATGGCGAGGCGGTCGAGCAGCGGCTGGTCCATGGGGACATCTCCGGTTGGTGCGGCCGCGGGCGCAGCCTCTGCATGAGGTATGGGCGGTGAATTCCACGGCCGTCAAGCATGGCAGCGGACATGAAAAATCCGGCGTGCCTTGCGGCACGCCGGATCGGATCACTTCGCCAATTGCCGGGCTACCAGGGCGTCATTACGCCGCCGGCGCCTTCGGCGCGCGATTGCGAGAATTGCGCTGGAAGAACAGCGCCTGGCTCGCCACCGCCGATACCATTGCCGGCTGGAACGGCTTTGAGATCAGGAATGCCGGCTCGGGACGCTCGCCGGTGAGGAAGCGCTCCGGATAGGCGGTGATGAACACGACGGGCACCTCGAAGGTGCGCAGCAGTTCGTTGACGGCATCGAGGCCCGACGAGCCGTCGGCGAGCTGGATGTCGGCGAGGATCAGGCCGGGCCGCTTGTTCTTGGCCAGCGCCACTGCATCGGCATGGGTGCGCGCGACGCCGACGACGTTGTGGCCGAGATTCTTCACCAGGCTTTCGAGGTCCATGGCGATGAAGGTCTCGTCCTCGATGATCAGCACGTCGGTGGCAATCTCGGCCGCCATCTCGCGTCCGGCAGCGTCTGCAAGGCGCCGCGTCTCCGCGACGTCGGTGCCGAGGACGAAGGCGACTTCCTCTTCCGAGAAGCCTTCGAGCGAAAGCAGCAGGAAGGCCTGACGCGGCAGCGGCGTGATGTTCGACAGCCGCCGCTCCGGCGGCATCGGCAGGGTCGTCACCTCGGCGTCTTCGTTGACCGAGACCGAATTCCAGATCTGCGTGAACAGCCGAAACAGGCCGGCCCGAGGCCCATGGCTCTCATCGAGCACCGACGGATCTCCCAGCATGGCTTCCAACATGGCTGCGACATAGGCGTCACCGGAGGCCTGGCTGCCGGTCAGGGCGCGCGCGTACCGGCGCAACAACGGCAAGTGTTCCGCAACAAGCTGTGAACGGGACATCCCCACTCCATTCGTCTTCGGGCCAGCCTTGAGGTCAGGAGACACGCGGGGGGCCCGGGTTCCCCTGCTGGGCTGACTACGCATCAGCTCAAGAAAAGTTCCGTAGAGCTGGGAACTTTTTCGCGGACCTGGAATTGTGCCTATCCAGGGAACGGCTCCCGGTTGAGAAAACCTCTCGAATTTGCAGTCACTTAACTCGGGGAAACGTGGAACAGGTCATGAAAGATCTCAAGTCTCAAGCCAGCAGAAGCACGACCCCCGGCAAGGGAGGCCTCACTCCGGAGATCCAATCCCGGATCGGGCATCAATTGCGGGCCATGTACGACGATGTCGTACGGCAGGGGGTTCCGGATCGGTTCGCAGAACTGATCAAGAAGCTTGATGCGCCGGGAGCGACTCCCCACGTGGAGAATGAGGGTGGATCCAACGACAACAACAATGGGAGGGATTAATGCCTCTCACGGACTCCCTTCGTAACGACATCCTGGCGGCCGTGCCCAGTCTGCGCGCCTTCGCCATCTCGCTCAGCGGCAATGCGGACCGGGCCGACGACCTGGTCCAGGAGACGCTGCTGCGTGCGCTCGCCAACATCGACTCGTTCCAGCCCGGCTCCAACCTGCCGGCCTGGCTGTTCACGATTCTGCGCAACCTGTTCCGCTCCGACTATCGCAAGCGGCGGCGCGAGGTCGAGGATGCCGAGGGCAACTACGCCAAGACGCTGAAGACACAGCCTTCGCAGAACGCGCATCTCGAGTTCGAGGAGTTCCGCACGGCGCTCGACAAGCTTCCGCAGGATCAGCGTGAAGCGTTGATCCTGGTCGGTGCGTCCGGCTTCTCTTACGAAGACGCGGCCTCGATCTGCGGCTGCGCGGTCGGCACGATCAAGAGCCGCGTGAACCGCGCCCGCTCGAAGCTCGCCGCGCTGCTCTATGTCGACGGCGCCGAGGATTTCGGGCCCGACGAGACGGTGCGAGCCGTGATCGGCGGCAGCGGCGGCTGATAGCCGACGCTAATCGGACCCGGACGAAACGAAGACGGCCGTTTCCACGGCCGTCTTCGCGCGCGTCCGATGCGGGCGGCGCCGGGTTCACCGCGCTCGATCACTCGTCAACAAAGGTCACGGTATCGGCCACGCTCGCGCGCGAGGTGCGGTAGCTGTTGACCCTGTGCGCATGGTCGGCGTAGCCGAACGAAATGCCGCAGACGACGCGGCGGTCGTCGGGCAGATTGAAATGCCGGCGGATCAGCCCGGAATGCCGTGCGAGCGCCGCCTGCGGTATGGTGCCGAGCCCGAGCGCCTGCGCGGCCAGCATGAAATTGCTGACATAGGCGCCGCAGTCGATCGCACCGTAGATGCCGAGCGGCTCGTTGGTGTGAATGATCGCAACATGTGGCGCGCCGAAGAAATTGTAGTTCTCGAGCGCCTGCCTGGCATAGGCCATCTTGTCGCCGCGCGCGATGCCGAGCGTGTTGTAGAGCTGGAAGCCGCTTTCGCGGCGGCGCTCCAGATAGACCCCGACATATTCGCGCGGCGGCGTGAAATCGTAATCATCGCCAAGGCCCTTTGAGGCCTCCGCATAGATCGCCTTGCGAAAGCGCTCCTTGGCCTCGCCGCTGGCGATGATGACCTGCCAGGGCTGGCTGTTGCACCAGGACGCGGTGCGCTGCGCGGTGGTCAGCACATGCTCGATGGTCGCGCGATCGACGTCCTTGGGAAGAAACGCGCGGACGGAGTAGCGCTCGTTGAGGAGTTCCTCGAGCATGCCGATGCGGTCGTTCTGTTTGACTGTAGCGTCCATGGCTCGTCTCGCTTTCGTGCCCCGGACGCGACGCAGCACGAAGTGATGCGGCGCAGAGCCGGGGCCCATTGTGGCTCCTGGGTCCCGGCTCTGCGGAGCGACACTTCGCGCCGCACCGCGTCCGGGACACGAGAAAAATCACCGCCCCTTGGTCGGGATCTTGTTATACGGCACGTCCTTGTCCACGCGAATGTCGCCGGGCAATCCCAGCACGCGCTCGGCAATGATGTTGCGCAGGATCTCGTCGGTGCCGCCGGCGATGCGCATCGAGGGCGAGGACAGCAGCATCTGCTGGAACTGACCCTGCACCGTCTCCTCGTCGTTGCCGGTGAGAACACCGGCCGCGCCCTGGAGGTCCATGGCGTAGGTCGCGATGTCCTGGAGCATCATGCCCGAGACGAGCTTGCCGATGGAATTTTCCGGGCCCGGCCGCTCGCCCTTCGAGAGCGCCGAGATCGTGCGGTAGCTGGTGTATTTCAGCCCATTCGATTTCGCCGCCCAGCTCGCGAGCTTCGAGCGCACGGCGGGATCGTCGATGGCGAGTCCATCCTCCAGCATCAGGTCGGAGCAGAACTCGAACATCTCAGGCACGCCGGTCGCAAGCCGCGCACCGATCGACATGCGCTCGTTCATCAGCGTGGTCAGCGACACGCTCCAGCCCTCGCCGACCGCGCCGAGTCGCTGGCCGTCGGGGATCACGACGTCGGTGAAATAGACCTCGTTGAACTCCTGCATGCCATTGGCCTGCTTGATCGGTCGCACCTCGACGCCGGGGCTCTTCATGTCCAGGAAGAACATGGTGAGGCCCTTGTGCTTGGGCACGTTCGGATCGGTTCGCGCGATCAGGAGACCGTAGTCGGAATAATGCGCGCCCGAGGTCCAGATCTTCTGGCCGTTGACGACCCAGTTGTCGCCCTTCTTCTCGGCGCGCGTGCGCAAGCCCGCAACGTCCGAGCCGGCCGATGGCTCGGAGAACAGCTGGCACCAGATCTCCTCGCCCGAGGCCAGTTTCGGCAAATACCGGCGCTTGGCGTCTTCGCCGCCGAAGGCCATCACGGTCGGACCGCACATGCCTTCGCCGATCTGGAACGGCTGCGTCAGCTTGCCGTAGACGCCCTCCTCCTGCTGCCAGATCACCTTCTCGATCGGGGTCGCACCGCGGCCGCCATATTCCTTCGGCCAGTGCAGGCAGGCCCAATTGCCTTCGAACTTCTTCTTCTGCCAGGCCTTGCCGACATCGACGATGTCGTGGTGCGCGAGCCGGATGCGGCCGAGCGAGGATTTTGACAGCTCGCCATGCAGCTCCTTCGGCGCATTGGCCTCGATCCATTTGCGCGCGGTCTCGCGGAATGCGGCTTCCTGTGGCGTGTCGTCGAAATTCATGGCGCTCCCCTTTCATTGTCATTCCGGGGCGCGCAACGCGCGAACCCGGAATCTAGAGCTTGCATATTCACTTCGAGATTCCGGGTTCGGCTCTTCGAGCCGCCCCGGAATGACGGCTAATTTCTTCCCTTCGTCGGGATCTTGTTGAATGGCACGTCCTTGTCGACACGGATGTCGCCGGGCAGGCCCAGCACCCGCTCGGCGATGATGTTGCGCATGATCTCGTCAGTGCCGCCTTCGACGCGGGTGCCCGGCGCGCGCAGCAGCATGGCCTGGAAACGGCCGGACAGCTCGGCATCCTCGCCGCTGACCACGCCCGCGGCTCCTTGCAGATCGAGTGCGTAGGTCGCGACGTCCTGGATCATCGAGCCCGCCACCAGCTTGCCGATGGAGTTTTCCGGCCCCGGCCGCTCGCCCTTGGACAGCGCCGAGATCGCGCGCATGCTGGTGTATTTCAGGCCGCTCGCCTTCACCGCCCAGTTCGCCAGCTTCGAGCGCACCGCGCGATCCTCGATCGCCGGACCGTCGTCGAGCATCAGGCTGGAGCAGTACTCGAACAATTCAGGGAAGCCGGTCGAGACGGCCGCACCGATCGCGCTGCGCTCGTTCATCAGCGTGGTCAGCGAGACGTTCCAGCCGTCACCGACCTCGCCGAGGCGCTGATGGTCGGGGATGCGGACATTGGTGAAATAGACCTCGTTGAAGTCGGACGCCCCGCTCGCCTGCTTGATCGGCCTGACCTCGACGCCAGGGCTCTTCATGTCCAGGAAGAACATGGTGAGACCCTTGTGCTTGGGCACGGTCGGATCGGTGCGGGTGAGCAAGATGCCGTAGTCGGAATAATGCGCGCCCGAGGTCCAGATCTTCTGTCCGTTGACGATCCAGTCGTCACCGTCCTTCTCCGCGCGCGTACGCAAGCCTGCCACGTCGGAGCCGCCGGCCGGCTCGGAGAACAGCTGGCACCAGACGTTCTCTCCGGAGGCGAGCGGCGGCAGATATTTGCGCTTATGCTCCTCGCGCGCGAACGCCATCATGGTCGGCCCGCACATGCCGTGGCCGATGATGAACATGCGGGACAGCTGGCCGAATGGCCCTTCCTCCTGCTGCCAGATCACGCGCTCGATCGGCGAGGCGCCCCGGCCGCCATACTCCTTCGGCCAGTGCAGGCAGGCCCAGCCGGCATCGGCCTTCTTCTTCTGCCAGGCTTTTGCGACCTGCAGGATGTCGGCGTTCTTGAGCTGCGTGCGGCCAAGCGAGGATTTGCGCAGCTCTTCCTCGTACTGTTTTGGCGCATTCGCGCTGATCCAGGCGCGCGCTGTGGCGCGAAATTCGGCTTCCTGCGGGGTGTCGTCGAAGTTCATGGTTCAGCCCTCAGCCGCGCATTCATCTCGTAGGATGGGTAGAGCGCAGCGAAACCCATCTCTTTCAATCTTCGCGTGGCGATGGGTTTCGCTTCGCTCTACCCATCCTACAAATCGGCGCTTACGCCGCGTTCTTCTTACGCATGCGGTCGATCAACTGATCTTCCCAATAGGTGAGGCTGCCGAGCCCCAGCGCCATCGCGTTGGCGCGGCGGTAGTACATGTGGCAGTCGAACTCCCAGGTGAAGCCCATGCCGCCGTGAACCTGGATGTTGTTCTTGGCGCAATGCTGGAACGCTTGCGTCGCGCTGATGCGCGCGGCGGCCGCGGCCTCCGGCAGTTCGGCTGCGTTGGTCGAGAGCGCCCAGGCGCCGTAATAGCTGTTGGAGCGCGCCAGGGTCGCCGAGACGTACATGTCGGCGAGCATGTGCTTGACCGCCTGGAACGAACCGATCTGGCGACCGAAGGCGATGCGGTCGAGCGCGTAATCCCGGCCCATCTCCAGCGCGCGGTCGGCACCACCGACCTGCTCGAACGCGCACAGCACCGCGGCACGATCGAGCACCTGGGTGAGGATGCTCCAGCCTTCGCCCGCGGCGCCGAGCGGCTCCGCCTTGCAATCCCTGAAGCTGATCTCGGCCTGCCCGCGGGTCGGATCGAGATTGGTGAGGCTTTTCACCTCGACGCCGCCGGCCTTCAGATCGACCAGGAACAGCGAGATGTCATTCTCGCGTCCGCTCGATCCCGTGCGCGCGGCAACCACCGCGAAATCGGCGATGGCGCCGTCGGCCACCGGCTTCTTGACGCCGTTGAGCACGCCGTTCACGGCGGTAAGCTTGACGTTCTTCGGCGATGGGTTGCCCTTGCCCTCGAACAGCGCCAGCGTGCCGATCGCCTCGCCCGCGGCGATTGCAGGCAGCCATTTCTTCTTCTGCGCATCGCTGCCGGCGATCAGCAGCGCCTCGGCGGCGAGGTAGACCGTCGAGGAGAACGGCACCGGCGCGTTGGCCCGGCCCATTTCCTCCGCGATCACGCAGAGCTCGAGATGGCCGGCGCCCGCACCGCCGAACTCCTCGGGAATCGCGACGCCGAGAAAGCCCATCTCGGCAAGGCCCTTCCAGAGCTCCTTGTCGTAAGGCGCCTTGCCGTCGAGCACGACGCGCACCGCCTTGGGCGGGCATTTTTCCGCGAGGAACTTGCGCGCCTGGTCGCGGAGCTGCTTTTGGTCGTCGGAGAAATCGAAGTTCATGGTGAGTCACCTTTTTAATTCTGTCATTCCGGGGCGATGCGTCAGCATCGAACCCGGAATCTCGATCTGGTCATCTCTGGATTCCGGGTTCGCGCTAACGCGCGCCCCGGAATGACGAATTCACTCGCACTCATCGCAGCACGATCACATCCTCGTCCAGTCTGTCGGCATAGAGCCGCTCCACCAGCGCGGCGCGGCGCTCGAGGCCGGCGCGCTGGTTGATGTAACCCTTGTCGGTGAGCTCATTGCCGTCGATTGAGGGCGGCTCGACCATCAGCATGGCGCGCGCAATCATGCGGCTGCTGGCGCCCTCGCATTCCCGGTTGTGGGCTTCCAGGCCGCGCCTGAAGCAGGCGATCACCTCGGGGTGCTTCACGGCATCGGCAAAGCTCAAATCGGGATTGCCGACGAGCTGGCGGCAGGCATGCAAATTGGGCCAGGCCAGCAAGCCGATGAAGGCGCGATCCTGTCCCGCGACCAGCGCGTCGTGCACCACAGGGGTCGCAGCGGCGATCGCGTCGGTGCGGAGCGAGCCGACATGCACGAAAGTGCCGGTGGTGAGCTTGAAGTCCTCCACCACGCGGCCGGCGAAGATGATGCCTTGCACCGGATCGGTGTCGTCGACGAAGATGCCGGCATCGCCGATGCAGTAGAATCCTTCCTCGTCGAACATCTTCTTCGTGAGATCCGACTGGCCGAAATAGCCCGGCGTGACGTTGACGCCGCGCAGGCGCAATTCGTATTTCGAGCCGCACGGCACCATCTTCAATTCGACGCCGGGGAACGGCAGGCCGATCAGGCCGACGCGCTCGGTATCCCAGTAAGTGCCGGTTGAGGTCGGCGCGGTCTCGGTCGAGCCCCAGCCGGTGTAGAACACGATGCGCTCGCCGGTGGTCTTCACCGCAAGCGCCTGCATGCGATCATAGAGATCGTCCGGCAGCCGCGCGCCGCCATAGGCCATGATCGAGAGATTCTTGAAGAAGGAGCGGCAGAGCGCATCGTCCTTCTCCATGGCGGCGGCCAGCGCGGCATAGCCGGCCGGCACGTTGGCGTAATAGGTTGGCGAGATCTCGCGCAAATTGCGTAGCGTCTCGTCGAATTGGCCCGGCATCGGCCGGCCGTCGTCGATATAGAGTGTGCCGCCGTCAACCAGGATCGGGTGAAATGCGGCATTGCCGCCCATGGTGTGGTTCCAGGGCATCCAGTCCAGCATGGTCGAGATCGGCCCGCTCGGGTCGCGCGGACGAACCTGCATCATCATCGCCGCATTGGCGCACATCATCTCCTGCGTGTTGATGACGGCCTTGGGCATGCCGGTCGAGCCCGACGTGAACAGCAGCTTGCCGACGGTCTGCGGCGTAATTCTTGCGATCGAATCCTCGACGTCCTTCGTCACCGGCGTGGTCGCCAACTCAGCAAAGCTGACGCTTGTGATGCCCTCACAAGGCCGCGCGACGTGAACCACGGTGACGCCGGCGAGATCGAGCGCCTTCAGCGCCTTCTCGAACGTCGGGCCGTCCTGCACCATCACCACGGCCGGCTTGATCAGGTCGAACAGATATTTCAGCTTGACGTGATCGTGGCTCATCAGCGAGTAGGCCGGCGAGACCGGAGCCGCTGGAGCGCGCGCCTGCATCGCGGCCTGCGTCATCAGCGCGTGCTCGATCGAATTTCCGGAGAGGATCGTGACCGGACGTCCCTCGAGCTTGAGATTGAGCAAGCCTTGCGTCAGCGCATCCACGGTGCGCTTGGCTTCGCCGTAAGACACCTTGCGCCATTCGCGGTTGGGCCCGCCGCGCTGCGCCAGCCAGGTGCGCTCGGGTGCTTCCTTCGCCCATTTCGCCAGCGAGGCCGGGATGTGCTTCTCGTAAGGCTGCAGCGGAATGCGCGACTTCAGCACCACCGTGCCGTCGCCGCGGCGCTCCACGTCGATGTCGCGCTCGAGCCACTGGACCTTGCGAAAGGCGGGCTTCGTCATCACCGCCGCCGCGCTTCCACTCATTTTTGCGTCTCCCGGAATTATTGTCCTTTGCGGATCTTCGTCGTTCAGCGCTTGATATAGACAGGCTTTCGCTTCTCAAGGAAGGCCCTGATGCCTTCCGAGAACTCTTCCGAGCGGCTGCACAGGACCTGGTTGCGATCCTCCATCGCGATCGCAGCTTCCAGCGATCCGGCATCGACGCTGATGTTGAGACATTCCTTTGACAACCTCAGCCCCACGGGCGAGGCCGTCATCATCGCCTCGACATAAGGCGCAGCCGCATCATCCAGACCGTCCTCCTCGACGATTTCCGAGACGAGCCCGACCGCGAGCGCTCGCTCCGCGCCGATGAAGCGTCCGGTGAGGATCAGTTCGGATGCCACAGAGACGCCGACCAGCCGCGGCAGAAAATAGCTGGTGCCGATGTCGCAGCCGCCGAGGCCGAGCTTGATGAAGGCGCAGTTCATCCGCGTCGACCGCGTCGCGATGCGGATATCGGAGGCGAGCGCCAGCGCAAAGCCGCCGCCGGCCGCCGCGCCCTGCACCAGCGCCAGGATCGGCTGCGGACAACGCCGCATCAGCATCACGATGTCGGCGATACGCCGCTGCGAATCCAGCGACTCCGTGACGCCGGGCGGCTCCTGCTGCCCGGCGCGGCGCTGCATCGCGTGCTTGAGATCGAGACCCGCGCAGAAATTGTTGCCGGCGCCCTTCAGCACGACGACGCGCGTATCGCGGTTGCGCTGCAGGCCCTGGAAGTAAGTGTTGAGCGCGTCGATCAAGGCCGGATCGAGCGCATTGAGGTGTTCGGGACGATTGAGCGTCACCCGGTCGACGCCGTCGTCATGCTCGATCAGCAGCGGTTGGGACATGGGCGACTTTCCTCCATCCGCAACGATGGTGCCGTTTGCTGCGCCCTCTCCCCTTGCGGGAGAGGGCATGTACGCCGCTCGACGAGAGCTCGCTTGGGTGAGGGGTCTGTCTCCGCGGAGAGAACCCCTCATCCGGCGCTTCGCGCCACCTTCTCCCACATCCACCTTCGCCTGAAGGCTTCGGCGGACAAGAGGGGAGAGGGAAAAAAGAGCTTACCGCGGCGCCATGCGGATGGCGCCGTCGAGGCGGATGGTCTCGCCGTTGAGCATCGGGTTCTCGACGATGTGCACCGCGAGCATGCCGTATTCATTGGCGTCGCCGAGACGCGAGGGGTGCGGCACCTGGGCGCCCAGGCTCTTGCGCGCCTCTTCGTTCAAGCCCATCAGCAGCGGCGTGAAGAACAGGCCGGGCGCGATGGTGTTGACGCGGATCTTCTGGCTGGCGAGATCGCGCGCGGCCGGAAGCGTGAGGCCGACGACGCCACCCTTCGAGGCCGAATAGGCGATCTGGCCGATCTGGCCTTCGTAAGCCGCCACCGAAGCGGTGTTGATGATGACGCCCCGCTCTTCGCCGATAGGCTCCGCAGTGACGAGGCGTTCGGCGAACAGACGCAGGCAGTTGAAGGTACCGATCAAATTGACGTTGATGATGCGCGCGAACTTTTCCAGCGGGTAGACGCCGTCGCGGCCGACGATACGCTGCGAGCCGCCGATGCCGGCGCAGTTCATCAGCACGCGGGCGACGCCGTGCGCAGCTTCCGCCTTGGCGATCGCGGCCTTGATCTGCTCCTCACTGGTGACGTCGGCATGCAGCGCGACGCCCTTCACTTCGGCAGCGACCTTCTCGGCGTTTTCCTTGCTCTGGTCGATCACGCCGATCTTGGCGCCCTTGGCAGCCATGGCGCGGGCGGTCGCGGCACCAAGGCCCGAGCCACCGCCGGTGATGAGAACGGCTACGTCTTTCAACTGCATCGCTTGTACCTTTCCTCTACCTTTTCCTTGGGCGTTTCTTCTCTAGACTAAGAGCTCGGCCGATTATCCGGCCGCGACAGCTTCCTCGGCTTGCGTGAGGATGCCGCCGCAGATCAGCGTTTCCATGTGCTTGATGTATTGCCGGCAGACATCATCGGTGACCGGGCCGACGCCGGTCGCGCGGGACATCGCATGCCGGCCGAAGAACAGATGATCGCAGGCACCGATCAGGCTGGTGTAGAACAACACCGGATCGGTCTGCCGGAATTCGCCGCGGCTGACGCCTTCGGCGAGCAGGCGGCGGTGGAAATCCAGCAGCGGCGCAACGAAGAATTTCGAGACTTCATCCGCGGAGCCCGCACTGGTCTCGTGCAGCAGATAGTGAATCAGCCGATTCATGTAGGGGAACCGGTGATAGGCGCGGATGATGCCGGCGATGTGCAGCTTCAGCTTCGCCGTCGACGTGATCGGCTGCGCCAGCAGATACTCGAGGTTGGACATCTCGGTCGCCGCATCCCGTGCAAGCAGCGCCAGCAGCAGGCCGTCCTTGTTGCCGAAGTGATATTTGACCAGCGCGGCGTTGGCGCCGGACTTCTGCGCGATATCGGAGAGCGAGATCTCGATCGAGGAGCGTTCGATCATCAGCTCGCTCGCGGCCACCAGCAATTTCTCTGCCGTGGAATTTTTCCCGCCGGGGAGCCTGTTCGGTACGCTGGTGGCCACGGAGATCCCTGTTTTCGCCGCTTGAAGCGGGGCGCAGATAAGCTCAAGCAGCGCCTCATCACAAGAGTTAATTGATCGATTGACTAAACGATCTCCGGTCCCTTAAATCCGACCCGACAACCAACCCAGTCAAAAATTCAGGGAGAGGCCGACATGGCCGAGGCTTATATCGTCGCCGCTGCGCGCACCGCGGGCGGGCGCAAGGGGGGCCGTCTCGCGGGCTGGCATCCGGCCGATCTCGCCGCGAAGGTGCTGGACGAGCTGGTCGATCGCACCAAGGTCGATCCCGCCCTGGTCGAGGACGTGATCATGGGCTGCGTGATGCAGGTCGGCGAGCAGTCCAACAACGTCGCGCGCAACGCAGTCATGGCTTCGAAGCTTCCTGAAAGCGTGCCGGGCACCTCGATCGACCGCCAGTGCGGCTCCTCGCAGCAGGCGCTGCACTTCGCCGCGCAAGCCGTGATGTCGGGTGCGATGGACGTCGTGATCGCGGCCGGCGTGGAATCGATGACGCGGGTTCCGATGGGCCTGTCCTCGCAGCTTCCGGCCAAGAACGGCTTTGGCAACTACAAGAGCCCGGGCATCGAGAAGAAGTATCCGAACATCGTGTTCAGCCAGTTCACCGGCGCGGAGATGATGGCGGAGAAGTACGGCCTCTCCAAGGATGAGCTCGACGAGTATTCCTACAACAGCCACCAGCGCGCGATCGCGGCGACGCAGGCCGGTCACTTCAAGAAGGAGATCGTGCCGCTCGATATCACCCGCGCCGACGGCAGCAAGGACACCCACCACATCGACGAAGGCATCCGCTTCGACGTCAGCCTCGACGGCATCAAGGGCGTCAAGCTGATCGCCGAGAACGGCAGGCTCTCCGCCGCCAGCGCCAGCCAGATCTGCGACGGCGCTTCCGGCGTCATGGTGGTGAACGAGCGCGGCCTGAAGCAACTCGGCGTCAAACCGCTCGCGCGCGTCCACCACATGACCATGACGGGCGGCGATCCCGTCATCATGCTGGACGCGCCGCTGCACGCCACCAAGCGCGCGCTTGAGAAGGCCGGCATGAAGATCGGCGACATCGACCTGTTCGAGGTCAACGAGGCCTTCGCCTCGGTGCCGACCGCGTGGCTGAAGACCACAGGCGCCGATCCGGAGCGCCTCAACGTCAACGGCGGCGCGATCGCGCTGGGTCACCCCCTCGGCGGCTCCGGCACCAAGCTGATGACCACGCTGGTCCACGCCCTGCACCAGCGCGGCAAGCGCTATGGCCTGCAGACCATGTGCGAAGGCGGCGGCATGGCCAACGTGACGATCGTCGAGCGACTGTAAAAACAAAAGCGAGTCGTGAGTGGCGAGTAGCGAATGGTGAATAGGCGAAGAACGGTTTTCCTTCTTCCCTATTCGCCACTCGCTCCTCGCCATTTGTGTTTTGAGGAAACGCCATGACCCATCCGTCTATCCACGCCCGCACCACGCCCGACAAGATCGCCTACCAGATGGCCGGCACCGGCAAGGCGATCACCTATCGCGAGCTCGACGAGCTCTCGAACCAGGGTGCACATCTCTTCCGATCGCTCGGGCTGAAGGCCGGCGACCACATCGCGCTTCTGATGGAGAACCGCCTCGCCTTCATGGAGATCTGCTGGGCGGCACAGCGCAGCGGGCTCTACTACACAGCCATCAGCCGCTATCTGAAGCAGGACGAGATCGACTACATCATTGGGGATTGCGGCGCCAAGGTCGTCATCACCACGCCGAAATGCGCCGACCAGATCAAGGGCCTGATCAGGGGCACGGCAGACGAGCCGATCTTCTACATGATGGACGAGCCGCTGCCCGGCTTCCGCTCCTACGACAAGGAAGCCGCTGCGCAGCCGACCACGCCGATCGCCGACGAGGTCGCCGGCTACGACATGCTGTATTCGTCGGGAACTACCGGGCGGCCCAAGGGCATCAAGAAGGCCTTCGAGGGCAACAGGATCGACGTGCCGAACGCCTTCCTCCGCGTGCTCTGCGCCGACATGTGCGGCATGAACGCCGAGAGCATCTATCTCTCGCCGGCGCCGCTCTATCACGCGGCGCCCCTGCGCTTCAACATGATGGCGATCATGCTCGGCGGCACCTCCATCATCATGGAGCACTTCGATGCCGAGGAATTTTTGAAGCTGGTCGAGAAGTACAAGGTCACCCAATCGCAGCTCGTGCCGACCATGTTCGTGCGCATGTTGAAGCTGCCGGAAGAAGTGCGCACGAAGTACGACGTTTCGACGCTGAAGGGCGCGATCCACGCCGCAGCGCCCTGCCCGGTCGACGTCAAGGCCAAGATGATCGAATGGTGGGGGCCGATCCTGATCGAGTACTACGCGGGCTCGGAAGGCAACGGCGTCACGGTCTGCAACTCGCAACAATGGCTGGAGCATCGCGGCAGTGTTGGCCGCGCCGTGGTCGGCAAGATCAAGATTCTGGACGAGAACGACGAGGAGCAGCCGGTGGGCGAGATCGGCACGGTCTACTTCGCCGACGCGCCCGCGTTCACCTATCACAACGACCCCGAGAAGACGAAGAAGGCCTACAACGCCAAGGGCTGGTCGACGCTCGGCGATGTCGGCTATCTCGACAAGGACGGCTTCCTCTATCTCACCGACCGCAAGTCCTACATGATCATCTCGGGCGGGGTGAACATCTACCCGCAGGAGACCGAGGACGTGCTGATCACGCATCCTGAGGTCGCCGACGTTGCCGTGTTCGGCGTCCCGAACGAAGAGATGGGAGAGGAAGTCAAAGCGGTGGTGCAACCGCACGACATGAGCCGCGCCGGCAAGGCGCTGGAGGCGGACCTGATCGCCTACTGCAAGACCCGCCTCTCCGCCATCAAGTGCCCGCGCTCGATCGACTTCGAGCCCGAGCTGCCGCGCACGCCGACCGGCAAGCTGGTGAAGCGACATCTGCGCGACAAATACTGGCCGAAGGTGGCGGCGAAGATTTAGGACGGGATCTCGCCGGCATAAGCCGTCTCAATCAAACAAACTCGGCGTGTGGTTCACCAGCGCGCCTTCGATCTCGAGCATCTTCAGCTTGGTCACCACGCCGCCGTTGGCCGAGAAGCCGCCGGGCTTGTTGCCGGCCGCCAGCACGCGATGGCAGGGCACCACGATCGGGCACGGGTTGCGGCCAAGCGCCTGGCCGACGTCGCGCGACAGCTGGACGCCGCCGAGCTGCCTGGCGATGTCGCCATAGGTGATGGTCTTGCCGGGCGGGATGGTGCGGGCAATGTCGTAGACGCCGCGGTTGAATTCGGGCACATCGTCGAGGTCGAGCGGGATGTCGGCGAGATCATCCGGCTCGCCCGCGAGCAGTTTTGTGATGCGGTCGATCGCCTGCTGCACCTCGGCAGTCGGCTCGGTTTCGCTGGCATCGGCATGGCGCTGCTGGATGCGGGTGCGGATCTTCTGCTCGCCGCCCATCGGCAATTGGGTGCCGTTGATGCCGCGCGGGCCCCAGGCGATGGCGCACAGGCCGATCCGGGTGTCGAACAGGGCAAAATGCTGGTCGGTCATGGCTTGGTTCCTGGCTGCGTTCCTTGTCGCATGCCCCCAATGTGATCTCGGCCCGAATCTAGGCTTGGAAATAGTTGCGATCCACCCGGTTTCCGGGAATCTTGCACAGGAGTTCCAACCCCGCGCGAGCCCTGAATGCAAAGCCTCCACGTCAACGGATACGACATGCCCTATCTCGACGTGGGCGAAGACAGAGGCCGTCCGCCGCTGGTCTGCGTACACGGCTCGCTGAACGACTTCCGCGTCTGGGGCTGCGTGCTCGGCCCGCTGTCGCAGCGACATCGGGTGATCGCCGTCAGCCTGCGGCACTTCTTCCCGAACCGCTGGGACGGGCTTGGTGACACCTATTCGATCGCCCAGCATGTCAACGACGTCATCGCTTTCATCGACGCGCTCGATCTCGGACCGGTCGATCTGATGGGACATTCCCGCGGCGGCCATATCTGCTTCCGCGTGGCGCAGCGGCGGCCGGATCTGCTGCGGCGGCTGATCCTGGCCGAGCCTGGCGGCGAGCTCGATGCGAGCCTCGATCCGGATTACGTCGGCGGCCCCTCTCCCCTGCTGGCGCGCTTCACCGCTTCCGCAGAGAAGATCGCAGCCGGCGATGTCGATGGCGGCCTCGCCGTCTTCGTCGACACATTGGAGGGGCCCGGCACCTGGCCGCGATTGCCGGCGATGGTGAAGCAGAACCTGCGCGACAACGCCATGACGCTGATCGGCCAGGTCCGCGACAACCGCCCGCCGTTCTCGAAGGCGGATGCGGAGTCCATCAAGATGCCGACCCTGTTCATCCTGGGCGCGCGGACCAAGGGACTGTTGCCGAAAGTGCTGCACGCGCTGGCCGCGCATGTGCCCTATTCCAAGACGGCGATCATCCCGAACACGACGCATCCGATGTTCGAGCAGGCGCCGCAGAGATATTCCGAAGTAGTGCTGGATTTCCTGGCGAGCTGACCCATGCAGACAATTCGCGTCAACGGCTACGACATGGCCTATCTGGAAGTCGGAAGCGGCCATCCGCTGGTCTGCGTGCATGGCACGCTCGGGGATTTCCGTACCTGGTATTCGGTGCTCGGCCCGCTGTCGAAGAATCATCGCGTGATCTCGGTGAGCCTGCGGCATTTCTTCCCCGAGCATTGGGATGCGGTCGGTGACGACTACAGGATGGCGCAGCATGTTGCCGACGTGATCGCTTTCATCGAGCAGGTTGAGCCTGCGCCGGTCGATCTCATGGGTCATTCGCGCGGCGGGCATATCGCCTTTCGCGTCGCGCAGGCGAGGCCTGATCTGTTGCGCAAGCTGGTGCTCGCCGAGCCCGGCGGCGATCTCGACGCATCCCTGCCGGTGCCGGAAGGCACGCCCGCGCATCCGCCGCTGGCGGCCCGCACCGTGCGATCGGTCGAGATGATCCGCGCCGGCGATATCGAGGGCGCGCTGCAGAATTTCTACGAAGGCATCGAGGGCGACGGCTCCTGGCGGCGCGTGCCTGCTGCGGCCAAGCAGCAACTGCGCGACAACGCGCTCACCTTCCTCGGCCAGATCAACGAGCAGCGCCAGCCCTACACGCTCAAGGACGCGCAGGCGATCAGGACGCCGACGCTGCTGATCGGCGGCGGCGCGACCACCGGCAGCCTCTCGGTGTTGTGGCGCGTGCTGGCCGCGCACATCGCGGGAGCTGAGACGGCGGTGATTCCGAACGCCGGCCATTGGATGTTCGAGCAGGCGCCGCTGGAGTTCGGCGAGGTGGTGAACCGGTTCTTGGCGGAGTAGCAGTGCTGTTCGCCTCTCCCGCAAGCGGGGAGAGGCGAAGAACAAGACCTCACGCTTTCCACACGCCCACCGGCATCTTGATCGCTGCGTTCAGCCGGTTCCAGACATTGATGGTCGCGATCGACAGGATCAGCGTCGCGAGCTCGCGTTCGTCGAAATGCTTGTCGGCCTCGCTCCAGACCGCATCCGGCACCGGATCCTCGCGATCGGCGAGACGGGTGACGGCCTCGGTCAACGCCAACGCGGCGCGCTCCGCCTCGGTGAAATAGGGCGCATCGCGCCAGGCGGACACGGCGAACAGGCGCTCGTCGGTCTCACCCAGCTTGCGGGCGATCTTGGGATGCATGTCGACACAGACGCTGCAACCGTTGATCTGGCTGGCGCGCAGGTGCACCAGTTCCAGAAGCTTTTCCGGCAGGCCCTGCTTGGCCAGCTTGCCGAGGGACTGAAGGACATTCATGGCCTCGGGGAGGACTATGACGGGGTGATTCATGCGGGCGTGCATCTTTTTCGTCTCCATCGCTCGAATTTCGAAGGTTCCGGTCACAACGGCCGGATTGGCTTCGTCATGGGCATGACGGATCGCGACGAGGGAATGTGACCGATGACCGAACAAAATTTTCTCACTGAACAGTTCGAGGCCAGCAGGGACCATTTGCGCGCGATCGCCTACCGGATGCTGGGCTCCCGCGCCGAGGTCGACGATGCCGTGCAGGAGGCCTGGCTGCGGGTCAGCCGCTACGACATCTCCGATATCGCGAATTTGCGCGGCTGGCTGACCACCGTGGTCGCGCGCATCTGCCTCGACATGCTGCGCGCGCGCAAATCGCGCAAGGAAGAACCGATGGGCCCGCATGTGCCGGAGCCGGCCGACGAGACGCCGCTGCGCGAGGCTGAGATGGCCGACTCCGTCGGCGCGGCGCTGCTCGTCGTGCTGGAAACGCTGCAGCCTGCTGAGCGGCTCGCCTTCGTGCTGCACGACATGTTTGCGGTGCCCTTCGAGGAGATCGCGCCGATCGTCGGCCGCTCGGTCGAGGCATCGCGGCAACTCGCCAGCCGGGCGCGGCGGCGCGTGCAGGGGGCGCCGGTCCCCGAGACGGACCTGTCGCGTCAGCGCACCATCGTCGATGCCTTCCTCAAGGCGTCGCGCGAGGGCAATTTCGAGGGGTTGCTGGCCGTGCTCGATCCCGACGTCGTCTTCCGCGCTGACGAGGCCGCGGTACGGCTCGGCACGCTGGCTGAGATCCGCGGCGCGGATGCGGTCGCGCAGCTCTACAAGGGCCGTGCCCAGGCGGCGCGGACGGCGTTGGTCGACGGCGAGATCGGCGTGGCCGTCATCCTCGGTGGGCAGCTGCGCATCGCGGTGCGCGTGACATTCAAGAATGACCGCATTGCCGGGATCGAGGCCTTGGCTGATGCGGAGCGGATCGCCGCGCTGGAGGTGGAGGTGCTGGAGGGCTGAGGCCGGAACGCAATATCGCGAAAACAACCCCATGCACAGTAGGCGGAGCTAGCGATATCAATGACTTAGCCGATGCCACGCGAGGGCATTGCACCACCCTCCGATACCGCTTGACGGCCTGCCCCGGGAGCACGTAGCATCGAACTCGGAATTCCGTATTCCTATTTCGGAGCTGCCGGCGTGATCCCCCTCGACCCGCTCCCGAACCTGATCGACCAGGTCTATGCGCGCATCCTGGAGGCGATCTCCGACCGCACGCTCGAGCCCGGCCAGCGCATCCGCCAGAACGAACTCGCCGACAAGCTCGGCGTGTCGCGCCAGCCGGTGTCGCACGCGCTGCATCTGCTGCACCGGCAGGGTCTCGTCGCCGAGAGCGGCAAGCGCGGCTTCGAGGTCACCCAGCTCGATCCTGCGCGCATCCGCCAGCTCTACGAGGTGCGCGGCGCGATCGATGCGCTGGCGGCCCGGTTAGCTGCGATACGCGCGGGACACGACGCGGCCGGACGCGCACGGCTCGACGCGGCGCTTGCCGCCGGACGCCGCAGCGACCACAACACGACGCTGGCCGAGCTCATCGCGCTCGATGTCGACTTCCACCGCGCGATCTATCAGCTCGCCGGCAATCCCGTGATCGAGGAGACGATCGCACCGCAATGGCCGCATATGCGGCGCTCGATGGCGACGGTGCTGTCCGAGCTCGATTATCGCGACAGCGCCTGGGCCGAACATGCCGACATCGCCGCACGCATTCTCGCCGGCGACGCGAACGGAGCCGAACGCGCGGCGCTGGCGCATGCGCAGACGGCAGGACGGATGACCGAGGAGAGATTGAGGGCGACGAACGAGGCGGCGGCGTAGCGGCAGGCGCCGTCATGCCCGGCCTTGTGCCGGGCATCCACGTTTCTTGACGAGCCGCAAAGACGTGGATGGCCGGGTCAAGCCCGGCCATGACGAGAAAGAGAACAAATCAAAACAGGAGGACGACCCATGAAACTGTCTCAGGAGCAACTGGAGTTCTTCCACCGCGAGGGCTGGCTGTTTTTGCCCGAGTTGTTCAGCCAGGAGGAGGTCGATCTGCTCGCGCGCGAGGCGGTCGGCATCTACGACGCCAACCGGCCGGAGGTCTGGCGCGAGAAGAGCGGCGCGCCGCGCACGGCCTTTGCCGCACACCTCTACAACGAGGCCTTCGGACTCCTCGGCGCGCATCCGCGCATGATCGAGCCGGTCGAGCAGGTGTTCGGCGAACCAGTCTACATGCACCAGTTCAAGATCAACGCGAAATCGGCCTTCACGGGCGACGTCTGGCAGTGGCACCAGGATTATGGCACCTGGAAGCGCGACGACGGGATGCCGGAGCCGCGCGCGATGAACATCGCGATCTTCCTCGACGAGGTGATGCCAATCAACGGCCCCCTGATGCTGGTGCCGCGCAGCCAGAACGCTGGGGATCTCGAAGCTTCACACGACCTCGCCACCACATCCTATCCGTTGTGGACGCTGGACGAGGACACGGTCACGCGCCTCGTCAAGCAGGGCGGCATAGTCGCACCGACCGGCAAGCCCGGGGGCATGCTGATGTTCCACGGCAATCTCGTGCATGGATCTGCCGGCAACATCACGCCCTACCCGCGAAAGATCGTGTACCTGACGCTGAACGCGGTCTCGAACTACATCCGCACACCGACCCGGCCGGACTACATCGCGCACCGCGACTTCACGCCGATCAAGCCGGTGGACGACGACGCACTGAAGCGGCTCGCCCGTGCACCGCGGCAGGCGGCGGAGTAGGATGCTCTCGTGCCCCGGACGCAGCGCAGCACATCAGTGATGCGCTGCTGAGCCGGGGCCCATACGCACGGATGGTTTTTCTCTGGGTCCCGGCTCTGCGGAGCAGCGTTACACGCTGCACCGCGTCCGGGACACGATAGTCATAGTGGACATTCCCCATGAACCTCTTCCGCCTCCTCCAGGCCCGCGCGTCCGCCGGCAAGCCGGTCCGCGTCGCGCTGATCGGCGCGGGCAAATTCGGCTCGATGTTTTTGGCGCAGGTGCCGCACACGCCTGGGCTGGAGGTGCCCATCATCGTCGACATCGACCGTGACCGCGCGCGTGAGGCCTGCCGCACCGTCGGCTGGAGCGCCGAGCGGATCGCCGCAACCATGTTCACCGACGACGGCGCGCGCGCCATTGCCGGCGGCGCGATCGACGTGGTGGTGGAGGCGACCGGCAATCCTGCGGTCGGCATCAAGCATGCGCGCGCCGCGATCGCGGCCGGCAAGCATATCGTGATGGTGAATGTCGAGGCCGATGTTCTGGCAGGCCCCCTGCTCGCCGAGGAAGCGCGCAAGGCCGGCGTGGTCTATTCGCTCGCCTATGGCGACCAGCCGGCGCTGACCGCGGAGATGGTGGATTGGGCGCGGGCCACCGGCTTCCGCGTCGTCGCTGCCGGCAAAGGCACGAAATATTTGCCGGCCTATCACGACGTGACGCCCGACGGCGTCTGGCAGCATTACGGCCTGACTGCGGGCGAGGCGCAATCGGCCGGCATGAATCCGCAGATGTTCAACTCCTTTCTCGACGGCACCAAATCGGCGATCGAGATGGCCGCGATTGCGAACGCCTGCGGCCTCGACGTGCCTGCGGACGGCCTGCTGTTTCCGCCCTGCGGCGTCGACGACCTGCCGCACATCATGCGGCCGCGCTCGCGCGGCGGCGTGCTGGAGCGGTCCGGTGTCGTCGAGGTCGTCTCCTCGCTCGAGCGCGATGGCCGGCCGGTATTTCGCGATCTGCGTTGGGGCGTCTATGTCGTGCTGGAGGCGCCGAACGATTATGCCGCCGACTGCTTCAGGCAATATGGCCTGAAGACCGACGCCAGCGGACGCTTCGCCGCGATGTACAAGCCCTATCATCTGATCGGGCTCGAGCTGAACATCTCGGTGCTGTCGGCCGCGCTGCGGGGCGAACCGACCGGGCAGGCCATCGGCTTCCGCGGCGACGTCGCAGCGGTGGCCAAGCGCAATCTGCGCGCCGGCGAGATGCTCGATGGCGAAGGTGGCTATACGGTGTGGGGCAAGCTGGTACCGGCGGCCGCGAGCCTGAGGGCCGGCGCCCTGCCCATCGGACTAGCACATCGCGTGAAGCTGAAACATGACGTCGCCCATGGCGCGGTGGTGCGCTGGAGCGATGTCGAATTCGACCCGGGCAACGAAACGGTGAAAACGCGCAAGGCCATGGAAGCCGCGTTCGCAGCGCAGCATTGACCGGCCTGCCGGCGCCTCAACCAAAGTGCGCTTGATTTGCGGTTCCCCTTTGGTCATGCTGACTGCGATCCGGGAATGCTGAATTTCGGACAATAAGGAAACGTCGGCCACCGGCGAAGACGAAAGCGGCGCCAAGACCGCGATCCCTCGTCGAGGACTCGACAACACAGGAGGGAAACGCATGGAACGTCGTAAATTCCTGACGGCAGGCGGATTGGGCCTGGCCGCAAGTGCCGTTGGTTCGCCGGCTGTCGCGCAGTCGATGCCCGAGGTGAAATGGCGGCTGGCGGCGAGCTGGCCGAAGTCACTCGACACGCTCTATGGCGGCTGCGAATATTTCTGCAAACGCGTCGCCGAGATCACCGACAACCGCTTTCAGATCCAGCCCTTTGCTGCCGGTGAGATCGTGCCGGGCCTGCAGGTGCTCGACGCGGTCTCGAACGGCACCGTCGAGATGGGCAACACTGCGCTCTATTACTATTGGGGCAAGAACCCTGCGTTCACCTTCGGCACGTCGCTGCCGTTCGGTCTCAACACGCGCCAGCACATCTCCTGGCTGTTGTGGAACGGCGGTCAGGACATGCTCAACGGTCTCTTGAAGGAGCACAATGCCATCGGCGTTCCCACAGGCTCGACCGGCGCGCAGATGGGCGGCTGGTTTCGCAAGGAGATCAAGACCGTCGATGATCTCAAGGGCCTGAAATTCCGCGTCGGCGGCTTCGCCGGCACCATCGTCTCGAAGCTCGGTGGCGTGCCGCAGCAGATCGCGGCGGGCGACATCTATCCGGCGCTGGAGAAGGGGACGATCGACGCGGCGGAGTGGGTCGGGCCCTATGACGACGAGAAGCTCGGCTTCGTGAAGGTGGCGAAGTACTATTACTATCCGGGCTGGTGGGAAGGCACCGGACAAGGCCACAACATCATGAATCTGGAGAAATGGAACGCGCTGCCGAAACACTATCAGGCGGCGATCTCGACGGCATCGCTCGATACCTTCACTTGGGTGACCGGCAAGTACGACTCGGTCAATCCACCCGCCCTCAAGCGGCTGCTCGCTGCCGGCGCGATCCTCAAGCCCTTCCCGCAGGAGGTGCTCGAAGCCTGCTACGGTGCAGCCAACGAGATCTACGCCGATCTCGCCAAGAGCAACCCGCATTTCGCCAAGATGTATGCGAGCCTCACCGCCTTCCGCAGCGAGTCGCTCGCCTGGATGCAGGTGGCCGAGCTCAGCTTCGACACATTCATGATGCGGATGCGGACAAGGACGTAGCCGCATCGCACTGCAAGCGACGAAACGACGAAAGCCCCGGAGATGTCTCCGGGGCTTTTGTGTTGAGTGCGGATATCATCGCCGGCCTGGTTAAGCCGGGACATGACGGCATTCCGTGATCAATTGTCCTCGTCACCGAGCGCAGCGACCAGCTTGTCGTAGTACTTGCCGACGAGATCGATGTTGCCCTTGTTCTCGATTGGCGGGGCCGGCGTCTTCAGCGCCTCGTTGAGCTCGTCGAGGGCTTCTTTCTTGTCTTTGGCCGGCATCTTCTTGTCGGCCTGGATCTCTGCGATCTGCGCCTTGATGACGGCTTCGGGTCCGACATACTTCTTGGTCGCGGGATCGAAGCCGCCGATCACGAGGCTGATATTGTCCACGACGTTGTTGTAGTCGTCATAGCTGGCAAAGCCATGCTTCTTGGCGACCTCTTCGAGTTGCGCGATCACCTTCTGGTCGGGCGCGGTGTTCTCCGGAAGCTTCTCCGTGATCGCGTCCATGTCCTTCTGCGCAGCGAGCACGCCGTCGAGCTGCTTGTCGGTCAGCGCGATCTGCTTCAACGCAGGCGCCTGCTGCTGCGCCGGCGCGGTCGGCTGAGTGGGCGCTGCCTGCTGCTTGGCCTGCGCGAAAGCAGCGCCGGAGGAGGCGAACGAAGCCGCAGACAGAAGGCACGCAACGCTCAGCGCGGTGAGGGCGGGACGAAGCAATGCTGGCATGTGGGTCTCCTCCTGAAGGGGATGGCTGGTTTTGGCGGCCGAAAACTAGGGGCCACGAAATGAACTACGCATGAACTCCGCGCATCCCTGCTAGCGGCAGATCATGGCTGAATGATCACAACTCGATGGGAGCCTGATGGCGGCTCTGTTTGACCAATCGGAGCGGGTACGCTGATATCGCGCTTCTCGATCGCGTCACGAAACAGTGAAATTCATGTTCCGCTTCAGGTGCACCTGTTGCGACGAACGGCACGAAGGAATGCCCGGCTATTCGG